>NZ_LNJZ01000009.1 GCF_002866065.1 Thiopseudomonas denitrificans
GTGCGAATAAATTCGCACCTACAGTTGCGCTCTACCCAGACCCAAAAACCTGCCCCAAACACAACGACAGCAGCCCGGCCTGCCGTGCCGAAGCCAAAAACTCAAAGCAGCTCTAACACCGCCCGGGCAGCCTGCCGCGAAGCATCGCGGCGCATCAACTGGTGCAATTCCAGAAAACGCGCCGTCTGCCGGCTGCCGTCAGCCAATTGCTGTTCAATGGCGCCGGCAAGGTTTTCCGCCGTGGCGGCATGCTGGATGAATTCAGGCACCAGCGCCTCGTCCGCCAGCAAGTTGGGCAGGGCAAAATAACGGCTTTTCACCATCAACTTCAGGATGCGGTAGGTCAGCCAGGCCAGCCGGTAGGCAACCACCATGGGACGCTTGAACAGCATCGCTTCCAGCGTGGCCGTACCCGAGGCGATCAGTACCGCATCACAGGCCTGCAATGCCAGCCGGGACTGTCCGTCCAGCAGAGTAACCGGTACATCGGTGAAATTTTCCAGCAGGGTTTCCAGCTGTGCCCGGCGCATGGCATTGGCTGCCGGCAGGACAAAGTGCAACGAGGGATCACGCTGGTGCAACAGCCTGGCAGTCGCCAGAAACAGCTCGCCCAGTCGCGCCACCTCGCCCCCGCGACTGCCCGGCAGCAGCGCCACCACCGGGCCTGCGCCGGACAGCTGCAACTGCTGACGGGCAGCTTCGCGGTCGTGCTCCAGTGCAATGCTGTCGGCCAGCGGATGGCCGACAAAATGCACCGGCACCTGGTGCTCTTGATAGAACTGTGCCTCGAACGGCAACAGGCACAGCATCAGGTCGCAGGCCTGCCGGATCTTGAAAACCCGCTTCTGCCGCCAGGCCCATACCGACGGGCTGACATAGTGGACCGTCTTGATCCCCTGCTCGCGCAGTTTCAGCTCCAGGTCAAGGTTGAAATCCGGTGCGTCGATGCCGATGAACACGTCCGGCTGTTGCTGCAACAGGTAGGTGGTCAACTCTCTGCGTCGTCGCAGCAGCTCGCGCAGGCGGCCAAGCACCTCGACCAGCCCCATGACGGCCAGACGCTCCATCGGAAAGAATGACTGCAAACCCTGCGCCTGCATCAGCGGCCCGCCCACCCCGATGAATTCGATATCGGGGTGCTGTTCACGCAACGCCTGCATCAGGCCGGCACCGAGAATGTCGCCGGAGGCCTCACCGGCGACCAGTGCAACCTTGAGGTGACGCTCCATTAACGGGTAATGCCCCGGGTGGAGTGACGGATCGAGTCACGAAACAACGCCACTTCAGGATATTCGGCGGCGCTATCGGCCAGCTGTTCGATTGCCACATCCACGGTCAGGCCACTGCGATAGACCAGCTTGTAGGCACGGCGCAGCGCCTGCACGGTGGCCGGGCTGAAACCGCGTCGGCGCATGCCTTCAAAATTCATGCTGCGGGCTTCTGCCGGGTTGCCTGCAGCCGTGACAAATGCCGGCACGTCCTTGCCCACCGCCGTACCCATGGCAGTGAAGCTGTAAGGGCCGATGTGGCAGTACTGATGCACCAGCGTATAGCCGGACAGGATGGCGAAGTCGCCGACGTGCACATGACCGGCCAGCGCGGTGTTGTTGACCAGAATGCAGTGGTTGTCGATCACGCTGTCGTGACCGACATGAACATAGGCCATCAGCAGGTTGTCATTGCCGATGCGGGTCTCGCTGCGGTCCTGCACGGTCCCCCGGTGAATGGTGGCACCTTCGCGAATCACGTTGCGGTCACCTATCACCAGCCGGGTCGGTTCGCCCCTGTACTTCAGGTCGGGGGTGTCCTCACCCACCGAGGAAAACTGGTAGATCTGGTTGTCGCGGCCGATCACCGTCGGCCCCTTGATGACCACGTGTGAGGCAATCACACAACCCTCGCCGATCTCCACATCCGGACCAATGATGGTCCAGGGGCCGACCTGCACATTGGCGGCCAGCTTTGCGGATGGATCAATAATGGCGCGAGGGTCGATCAAACTCATAGTTTGCGTTCCGCACAGATGATTTCAGCCGAGCATACCAGAGCATCGCCAACGGTGGCACGGCAATCAAACTTCCAGATGCCGCGCTTGACGCTGAGGAAACGTGCTTCCAGCTCGAGCTTGTCGCCGGGCACCACCGGCTGACGGAAGCGCAGCTTGTCCGAGCCGACAAAGTAGTACAGGGTGCCGTCATCCGGCGTCGAGTTCATCATCTTGAAGCCGAGGATACCGGCCGCCTGGGCCATGGCTTCAGTGATCAGCACACCCGGCATGATCGGATGCTGGGGAAAGTGGCCGTTGAAGAACGGCTCGTTGATGCTGATATTCTTGTAGGCCTTGATGGTTTTTTCTTCAAGGTCGAGGGTCTCTACCCTATCCACCAGCAAAAAAGGGTAACGATGAGGCAACAACTGGCGAATTTGATTGATATCCAACATGGGTAAATAACCTTAAATTTCAAATAGGCATTCGGGGCGCAACAATGCGCCCCGATTCAGCAAATCAAGAAAGCGGAAGCGGCACCTGCCGTGCAACTCACTTCCTGTCGTTTTTTTCCAGTGCGCGAATCCGTTTGGCCATATCATCCAGCTGGCGGAAGCGCACCGCGTTTTTCTTCCAGTCTCCGGCCGGCTGCATGGCGGTACCCGACGAGTAGGCTCCCGGCTCACTGATGCTGTGGGTAACCATGGTCATTCCGGTGACGAAGACATTGTCACAAATTTCGATATGCCCGACCAGTCCGACGCCACCGGCCAGCATGCAGTTGCGACCGATGCGGGTACTGCCGGAAATCCCGACACAGGCAGCCATCGCCGTATGATCACCCACCTCGACGTTATGGGCAATCATGATCTGGTTGTCGAGCTTGACGTCATTACCGATACGGGTGTCGTCCAGCGCACCGCGGTCGATGGTGGTGTTGGCACCGATCTCCACATCGTTGCCGACCGTCACGCCGCCAATCTGGGCAATTTTCAGCCACTGGCCGTCCTGTTTGGCAAAGCCGAAGCCCTCACCGCCCAGCACCGCACCGGACTGGATCACCACCCGCTCGCCGATGCTGACATCGTGATACAGGGTAACCCGTGGCGCCAGCCAGCCATCCTTGCCGATACGGCTGCGTGCGCCCACGAAAGTATGGGCGCCCAGCACCACGTTATCGCCAATCACCGCTTCATCCTCGATGACCACGCCGGGACCAATGGAAGCCGTGGCGGCAACCTGCGCGCTGTCGGCAATCACCGCTGACGGATGAATGCCCGCAGGGGCTACCGGCTTGCGGTCAAACAGGTGCGACAGCCTGGCATAGGCCAGGTAAGGATCAGCCAGCACCAGGCAGTTGCCGGCAAAGCCTTCGGCGTCCTCCGCCCTGAGCAAAACCGCACCGGCACGGGTCTCGGCCAGCTGCTTGCGGTAGCTGGCATTGGCCAGAAAGGCCATCTGGTCAGGGCCCGCATGCTGCAGGGTACCCAGCCCATTGATCTGCAGGTCGGCTGCGCCACGCAGCTCGGCTTTCAGCAGTTCGGCCAGCTCGTGCAGGCGGTAGGTCTTCATCGCTTGTGCCTCTTAGCGCATCTGGTTCATGCGTTCGATCACGCGCAGGGTGATGTCCAGCTGTGGCTTGACATCAACCACGGCATTGCGATCGATGACCAGGTCATAGTTGCCGGCCTTGAGTACTTCTTCGACAGCCTTGTCCAGTTTCGGCTTGAGGGTTTGCAGCACTTCGTTGTCGGCAGCGGCCTTGGCTTCGTTCAGGTCCTGGGACTGGATCTGGAAGTCACGGGCTTTCTGCTTCAGTTCCAGCTCCAGACGCTCGTACTCGGCCTGCTGCATTTTCTCGCCATCTTTCATCAGACGGTCCTGCAGACGCTTGGCGTCGCTCTCCAGCGCCTTCAGCTTGTTCAGCTGGGGGGCGAATTTCTTTTCCGAGTCAACGGCATACTTCTTTGCCGCATCGGAATCAAGCAGGGCCATCTGGTAATCCAGCACGGCAATCTTGACGTCTGCCCAGGCTGCACCCGTTACCGCCAGAGTTGAAAAAACCGCAATTTGAATGAGTTTACGCACGATAGGATTCCTTTTTGATTGACGTGTACAACGGGTTAGAAGGTTTGTCCCAGTGTGAACTGGAAGAACTGGGTTTTGGAGTTGTCCGGTTTCTTGATCGGACGGCCAATGCTGAAGCTCAGCGGGCCCATGGCGGTGACCCAGGTCAGGCCGACACCGGCCGAGCTGGCCAGATCTCCTGCGCGGATGTCACAACCGGTTTCGTTACGCTGCTTCTGCTCCTTGCTGCAGTTGGTGTCAAAAACATTACCCACGTCCCAGAAGGCATAGCTGCGGATGGAACGCTGGTCCTTGACGAACGGCATCGGGAAAATCCACTCAACACCACCCTGCACCAGCACGTTACCGCCGAAGGGCAGGTAGTCTTGATCCGGATCGTTTTTGTGGTAGGTGCTGCGCGGACCAAGGGTGCCATCACGGAAGCCGCGTACCGAGTCGAAACCACCGGCGTAGTAGTGCTCATAGAACGGCAGACGGCTGGTTGAACCATAGCTTTCGGCATAACCCAGCTGGGTATGGAAACGCAGCGCATGATCGCCCCACAGGCTCTTGAAGTACTGACCCTGGTAGTCCAGGCGATAGAACTTCAGGTCGCTGCCGGGCACGGTCGCCTCGAGGAACAGGCTTTGCGAAGCACCTGCGGTTGGCAGCAAACCACGGTTCAAGGTCGACTTGCTCCAGCCGGCAGTGGCCTTGAAGTTGGTGAAGCTTTTGCCTTCACTCTTGATGAAATTCTCGATTTCCACCGCCGGATAGGTACCCGGCTTGATCTTGTCGCTCTGCGCACTCATGCCGAAAGTCAGACGCGACACCTCGCTGATCGGATAGCCCATAGTGACGCCGGCGCCGGCGCTGTCCACCGCATAGCTGGAGACGTCATAGTTGAGCTTGTCGTAGTTGGTTTTGCGATAGAAGGCGTTGTAGCCGAGGCTGACGCCGTCCACGGTCCAGTACGGATCGACAAAGCTGAAGTTGTACTGGCTCTGGTATTCACTGCGGGTCAGGCCGATGGTGACGTGGTTGCCGGTGCCCATGAAGTTGTTCTGGCTGATCGAGCCGCCGAGGATCATGCCCGCGTTCTGGGCATAGCCGATGCTGGCACTGATCGAACCGGACGGTTGTTCCTCAACGCTGAAGTTGACGTCGATCTGGTCATCGGTACCCGGTACCGCCGGGGTTTCCACTGTCACTTCCTTGAAGTGGCCCAGACGCTCAAGACGCACCTTGGACTGGTCGATCAGGTAGGTTGACGCCCAGCCACCTTCCATCTGGCGCATTTCACGGCGCAGTACTTCGTCGCGGGTCTTGGTGTTGCCGCGGAAGTTGATGCGGTTGACGTAGGCACGCTTGCCCGGATCGACCACGTAGGTGATGGTGACGGTGTTGTCTTCGTCGTGGGGTTGCGGCATGCCGCTGACGTTGGCAAAGGTGTAACCCTCGTTGCCCAGACGGCGGGTGATCAGTTCGGAGGTGGTGGTCATCACCTTACGCGAGAAAATCTGGCCTTCCCTGGACAGCAGCAGTGCCTCGACCTCTTCTTCCGGTACTTTCAGCTCGCCAGACAGCTTGACTTCGCGAATCTTGTATTGTTCGCCCTCGTCAATGTTGACGGTGATGTAGACGTGCTTTTTGTCCGGCGTGATGGACACCTGGGTGGAGGTGATGTCCATGTTGATATAGCCACGGTCCAGATAGTGCGAGCGCAGGCGCTCCAGGTCACCGGAAAGCTTTTCACGCGAGTACTTGTCGTCGCCCTTGAAGAACGAGGTGAAGTGCTTTTTCTTCAGCTCGAACAGTCCGGTCAGCTCTTCATCGCTGTATACCGTGTTACCGACAATGTTGACATTGCGGATGGATGCGACCGAGCCTTCCTTGATGTCGATCTTGATCGCTACCCGGTTGCGCGGCTGCTCGACGATCTTGGCATCGATATGCGCCGAATAGCGGCCCTGGGATACGTACTGGCGCTGCAACTCGTTGCGCACGCCCTCCAGGGTGGCCTGCTGGAAAATCTCGCCTTCGGCCAGACCAGCCTGTTTCAGGCCCTTGAGCAGGTCTTCCTTCTTGATCGCCTTGTTGCCGCTGATGTCGATACCGGAAATGGAAGGACGCTCCACCAGGTTGACCACCAGCACTTCCCCGTCACGGCTCAGGCGGATGTCCTGGAAAAAGCCGGTACGGAACAGCGAACGTGTGGCATCAGCCAGCTGCTGGTCGTCGATTTCGTCGCCGACATTAAGCGGCAGTGCAGCAAACACGCTGCCGGCAGAAACCCGCTGCAGGCCGTTAAGACGGATATCGCTGACCGTAAAGGGAGCAGCCGATACCTGGGTGCTGATGATTGCGGAAATCGCCGCGGATAATAACAGACGTTTCATGCTGTCCTTTTTTCTTCCGACTTGTCAGGGCTGTGTCGCAACCACAGCGGTATTTGGGTTGGCCGCCTGAGCGGCATGCATGTCCGGTTCACAAGCGGGCAATGTCGTTAAATACGGCAAATGCCATCAGGCTCAGTACCAGCGCTATTCCGACCTGCATGCCCAGCGCCTGGATACGTTCGGACAGGGGCTTGCCCCGTATCCACTCCACCGCATAAAACAGTAGATGACCACCATCCAGCACCGGAACCGGCAACAGGTTAAGCACACCCAGGCTGATGCTCAGGTATGCCATGAAATTCAAAAAACTGCGCAGGCCGGATTCGGCCGAAGCGCCCGCTACTTTAGCAATGCTGATGGGTCCGCTCAAGTTTTTTGCCGACATCTCGCCCAGCAGCATTTTCTTGATCGAGAGCAGCGTCATGGTGCTCATGCGCCATGTGTGGCGAACACCCTCGACAGCACCATCAAACAGGCCGAAAGAACGCTGGACCAGCATCGACTCCGGCCAGGTTCCGCCGCTGACTCCGGCGCCCAGATAACCACGCGTGATGTTGTCTGCCGTGCGCGAGCCCAGCCGTACCGGCAGCAACAGTTCACTACCGTTGCGCAGCACCCGCAGCTCGACCCTTTGTTCCGGACGTTGCTGCACCAGCTGCACCAATTCGTGCCACTGGCTGATTGCGTGCCCGTCCAGCGCCAGCACCCGGTCCTGCAGTTGCAGGCCAGCGGCCAGCGCCGGCCCCTGCTCGTCGAAATGGGTCAACACCGCCTCTGCCGCCGGCCGCCATGGCTCTATGCCCAGCGCCAGCAGCGGATTGATTTCATCGACGCCCTTTTCCCAGGCATCCAGCTGGATACTGTAACTGTTGGCCAGGCTGTTGCCGTCACGCACGGTCTCGACCCGCAGAATGCCGGTTTCACCCAGCCGGCCCACCAGGCGCATATTGACATCACCCCAGCCGGCAACCGCCACACCGTCAATGGCAACAATTTCCTGCCCGGCTTCCAGCCCCGCCACTTCTGCCAGGCTGTCGGCCGCAACGGAACCGATCACCGGGCGAACCTGTTGCGTGCCCAGCATCGCCAGTGCCCAGAAGAACACAAACGCCAGCAGGAAGTTGGCGACCGGGCCGGCAGCGACAATGGCCATGCGCTGGCGCACCGGCTTCAGGTTGAACGCCTGCGCTTCGTCTTCAGCGGTCAGCGTCTCTTCCCGGCCGTCAAGCATTTTCACATAGCCGCCCAGCGGCAATGCGGCAATCACGAACTCGGTACCCTGGCGGTCATGCCAGCGCACCAGCGGCTTGCCAAAGCCGACGGAAAAACGCAGCACCCGCACACCGCAGCGGCGGGCCACCCAGAAGTGGCCATATTCATGAATGGTCACCAGTACGCCCAGCGCCACCAGCGTACCCAGCAACATGTAAAGACCGCTCATCAACTCATCCTTGCCAGCCACTGGCCGGCAACTTCACGTGCCTGCTTATCGGCATCCAGTATCGCCTCAAGGCTGTCCGCAGCACGGCTGGCCAGCTGCTCCAGAGTGCGTTCGATAATCTGTGCAATCTGCAAAAAACCGGTTTGCCCGCCCAGAAACCCGGCCACCGCCACTTCATTGGCAGCATTCAGGATCGCCGGTGCGGTGCCGCCCTGCTCGGCCGCCTCGCGGGCCAGTCTCAGGCAGACAAACTTTTCCGGGTCCGGTTCAAAAAAATCCATGCGGGCCAGCTGGTACAAGTCCAGCGGCTGCACACCGGAGTCGATACGCTGTGGCCAGGCCAGCGCATGGGCAATCGGCGTACGCATGTCCGGGTTGCCCAGCTGGGCCAGCACCGAGCCGTCGACATAGTCGACCAGAGAATGAATCACGCTTTGCGGATGCACCACCACTTCCACCTGGGCCGGACGCGCGGCAAACAGCCAGCATGCCTCGATCAGCTCCAGCCCCTTGTTCATCATGGTCGCCGAGTCAACCGAAATCTTCTGGCCCATGGACCAGTTGGGGTGCGCACAGGCCTGCGCCGGCGTGACCCCGGCCAGCTCGTGTAGCGCGGTTTCGCGAAACGGCCCGCCCGAGGCGGTCAGCAGCAGCCGGCGCACACCGGTTTGCGGCAAGCCATCGTGGTAGTTGCAGGGCAGGCACTGGAAGATCGCATTGTGCTCGCTGTCTATCGGCAGCAGCGTCGCGCCATGTTCCTGTACCGCCTGCATGAACAGCGCACCACTCATGACCAGCGCTTCCTTGTTGGCCAGCAACACCTTCTTGCCGGCCCGCACCGCCGCCAGCGTCGGGGCAAGGCCGGCCGCACCGACAATCGCCGCCATGACGCTATCAACTTCGTCCGCACTGGCAACCCGGCACAGGCCCTGCTCGCCATGCAGCACTTCGCAATCGAGTCCGTCCAGCTGTTGCTGCAAGGTGTCCGCATCCTGCGCACTGGCCACCACGGCATAACGGGGCTTGAAACGCCAACACAGCCGGGCCAGTTCATCCAGCCGGCTATGGGCGGTCAAAGCAAAGGCGCGGTAGCGCCCGGGATGGCGGGCAATCACATCCAGCGTGCTGCCACCGATGGAGCCGGTCGCGCCGAGAACGGTAATCTGCTGCATGTCAGAGCCAGCCGGTCAGCAAAAACAACAGGGCAAACAGCGGCAGAGCTGCCGTCAGGCTGTCGATGCGATCCAGCACGCCGCCATGTCCGGGCAACAGGTTGCTGCTGTCCTTGATGCCGGCGCTGCGTTTGAACATGCTCTCGGTCAGGTCGCCGACCACAGAAAACAGCACAATCACCGCCGCAGCCGGCACAAACAGCAACAGCTGCGCAGAAGAAAGGCCCAGCACCAGCGCACAGCCCGTGGCCACCAGCACACTGGCCAGCAGGCCACCATACAGGCCGGCCCAGCTCTTGCCGGGGCTGACCGCCGGCGCCAGCTTGCGCTTGCCAAAGGCCCGGCCACTGAAATAGGCACCGATATCGGCGGTCCAGACCATCAGCATCACGGTCAGGATCAGCATGTTGGCCTGCTGCTGGCCTTTCAGCCAGACCAGCGCCACACCGGCCGGCAACAGGATCAGCAACCCGATCAGCAGCTTGCCCGGCACCCCGCCCCACCAGGCGGCGGAGCGCGGATAGGCAAACACCATCAGGGTTGCCAGCAGCCACCAGGCCAGCGCCAGCAGCACGACCGGCAGCGTCGGCACAACCAGCACCAGCGCGACGAACAGCCCCAGCACCACCAGTGCAAAAACGATACGTGCCGGCTGCGTGCCGACTCCGGCCAGCCGCGCCCACTCCCAGCCGCCCAGCGCCATGACCAGCCCGACAAAAGCGGTAAAGGCATGACCCTGCAGGCCAAAAAAGCCCAACAGGGCCAGTGGCAGCAGCCACAGGGCCGTAATGATGCGTTGTTTTAGCATGATGATTGTTTGTCCGCTTCGAGCTGCTCGCTGGTACGGCCAAAGCGCCGCTCGCGATGGGTAAAACTGTCCAGCGCAGCCTGCATGGCCTTGCGCCGGAAGTCGGGCCAGTACAGATCGGTGAAATAGAATTCGGTATAGGCCATCTGCCACAACAGGAAGTTGCTGACCCGCTGCTCGCCACCGGTGCGAATGAGCAAGTCCGGTTCGGGGCCACCCTGAGTAATCAGATGCCGGTTGATCAGCTCTTCGCTGATCTCTTCAGGTTGCAGGCTGCCCTCGCGCACCTGTCCGGCCAGCTGGCGCACCGCCTGGGTGATGTCCCAGCGGCCGCCGTAGTTGGCGGCAACCTGCAGGACAAAACGGGTATTGCCCGCCGTCTGTTGTTCAGCAGCCCGGATCGCCGCCTGCAGATCGGGGTGAAAACGGCTGCAATCACCCAGAATTTTCAGGCAGATGCCGTTTTTGTCGAGCTTGTTCACTTCACGTCGCAACGCTGCCATGAACAGCTCCATCAGCGCACTGACCTCGTCAGCCGGCCTTTTCCAGTTTTCGCTGGAAAAGGCGAACAGGGTCAGGACTTCGACACCGGCCTCGGCACAGGTCTCGATGACTTCACGCACCGCCCGAACCCCGGCCTTGTGCCCGGCGACTCCGGGCAAGAAGCGTTTTTTTGCCCAGCGGTTATTGCCATCCATGATGATTGCCACATGGCGTGGCACTACAGCGTTTTGACTGGGCATAAGGCTTACCGGTCAGACTTCCATCAGGTCGCTTTCTTTCGCGGCCAGCAGCTTGTCAACGTCTTCGACGAACTTGTCGGTGATTTTCTGGATTTCATCGGCGGCGCGGCGCTCCTCGTCTTCACTGATCTCCTTTTCCTTGACCAGTTCCTTGATGTCGCCCAGTGCGTCACGGCGCACGTTGCGCACGGCAACACGGGCGTTTTCCGCTTCCTGGCGGGCCTGGCGGGTGTAGCCCTTGCGGGTTTCCTCGGTCAGGGCCGGCATCGGCACGCGAATGGTGGTACCTGCAGTGGCAGGGTTCAGGCCCAAGTCTGATTGCAGAATGGCCTTTTCCACCGCCTGGATCATGCTGCGGTCAAATACCGTCAGGGCCAGGGTGCGGGCATCTTCGGCCACCACATTGGCCACCTGGCGCAGCGGTGTGTCGCTGCCGTAGTAAGACACCATGACGCTATCCAGGATGCTCGGATGCGCACGACCGGTGCGGATCTTGGCAAACGCATGATGCAGCGATTCCACCGACTTCTGCATGCGGGTTTGGGCATCAGCCTTGATTTCATTGATCATTCAACGGTCTCCTCAACCAGTGTGCCCTCGGCACCGCCCAACACCACGTTCAGCAGCGCACCGGGCTTGTTCATGTTAAAGACGCGCAGCGGCATCTTGTGATCACGCACCAGACAGATGGCCGTCAGGTCCATCACCTCCAGTTTGCGATCCAGTACTTCGTCGTAGCTCAGGCGGTCGAATTTTTCCGCGTTCGGGTTCTTGAACGGGTCATCGGTATACACGCCATCCACCTTGGTGGCTTTCAGCACCACATCGGCATTGACCTCGATACCGCGCAGGCAGGCCGCCGAATCGGTGGTGAAGAACGGGTTGCCGGTACCGGCCGAGAAGATCACCACTTCGCCCTTGCGCAGGTGACCCATCGCCTTGCGGCGGTCGTAATGCTCGGTGACACCGACCATGGAAATGGCCGACATGACCAGCGCAGGGATATTGGAGCGTTCCAGCGCATCACGCATCGCCAGCGCATTCATCACGGTGGCCAGCATGCCCATGTGGTCACCGGTCACCCGGTCCATGCCGGCGGCAGACAGCGCGGCACCGCGGAACAGGTTGCCACCACCGATCACCAGCCCCACCTGCACACCGATACCGATCAGCTGGCCGATCTCCAGCGCCATGCGGTCCAGCACCTTGGGGTCAATGCCGAAGTTCTCCGAGCCCATCAGGGCCTCGCCACTAAGTTTCAGCAAAATGCGCTTGTAACGGGGCTGACGACTATTGTCAGGAAGGGCCATGGGTAGTCTCCTAAAAATTTATCCGGCGAATTATAACCTGATAGCCAACAAGTAACGAGGGGGTGTTGGCCAACATCCCGGTTTTGACACCAAAGAGCAGCTGTCAACTTCACACAAACTGCCTGTCATGCATAACTCAAGCAGCCCATCCGGTTTGCCTGTCGTCAAACAACCCTTCGGGAATTTTTAAGGTAGAATCCGGCAATCGCAAGCCATGGCAACAGCTGCTGAGCAGCCTTCGGCCCGCCTCCCGCATCTGCCCGGTAATTATTGAAGTCTTTAAGGAACGATCATGCTTCCCACCCTCTTGGCCCAGGAAATCAGGACAGAGCTCGAACATTTCCTTCTGAGCGCTTTCCCGGTCACCACTGCCGGCCTCAACCAGGGCAGCCATGACAGCCTGATCAGTCAGTTCCTCGCGCAGCCGCGCAACCTGCTGCAAGGGCCATGGCTGGAAGTCAAGCTACCCTTTCGCACCTGGCAACCCGATAACAACGAGCCCTTGCCATTCAACCATGTCAAGTTGAACTTTCCGCCTTATCAGCACCAGTTCATGGCATATCAGCGTCTGTGTGGCGCACTGGCCGAATCCACCCTGATAGCCACCGGCACAGGCTCGGGCAAAACCGAGTGTTTTCTCCATCCCGTTCTCGATTACTGCTGCGGCGAGCGCCGGCAGGGCATCAAGGCCATCATCATTTATCCGATGAACGCCCTGGCCACCGACCAGGCCACCCGTTTTGCCGAAGAAGTTGCCAAACTGGATACCCGCCTGACAGTCGGCATGTACACCGGCGACACAGCCACCCCGCACAGGGTCATGGGGGCCGATCACGTCATCACCGACCGTGACACCCTGCGCAAAAGCCCGCCCGACATCCTGCTCACCAACTACAAAATGCTCGACATTCTGCTGATGCGACCAGCGGATCAGGTCATCTGGCAACATAACCTCAACACCAGCGGCCTGCTCAAATACCTGGTGGTGGATGAGCTGCACACCTTCGACGGCGCCCAGGGCACCGACCTGGCTTGTCTGGTTCGTCGCCTGCGCGACAAGCTGCAACTGGGCAACGAACTTGCCTGCGTTGGCACTTCGGCCACCATCGGCGGTAAAAACAGCCAGCAGCAAATGCTCGACTACGCCCAAAACATCTTCGCCACCGGGTTTTCACCAGATGCCATCATCATGGAAGACCGTCTTGATGTGGACGAATATCTGGACAGCTTTCGCAACCAGCTCATCCAGGCCGGTGAGCTGACACTGGACTACCGGGAACATGATGAATATCTGTTCAGCAGCTTTCCCGAATGCCAGTCCCGGGACCTGCTGCCAGGCCATTCAGGCCAGGGACCCTACCTGAAAAAACTGGCTCATCTGTGGTTTGAAGCCGACTTCGCCCTCGATGCAGACCCCGAATCCGCAGAGTACAAAGACGCCTGCGTCCAGCTGGGCCAGATGCTGCATCAGCACTTTGCCTTTGCCGCCCTGTTGCGCTCCAGCCAGCCGCTGGTCGATCTTGAGCAATTGGCCGTACAGTGGCAGCAGGCCTTCTCTCTCAAGAACACGGAACACGCCCAGCGCCTGATTGAAAGCCTGTGTGCGCTCGTTTCAGTTGCCCGTACCTGGCAAAACAAAAAGAGCAACAAGGTTGCACCGTTGCTACAGGTTCGTGTTCAGCTCTGGCTGCGCGAATTGCGACGCATGCTGGCCAGCGTCAGCAGCGAGCCCCGACTGGTCCACGCGGACGACCTGCCCAATACCACCGACCCCTTGCACCTGCCCCTGCTGCACTGTCGCGAATGCCACCAGGCTGCCTGGGGGGCCATACAGCGCCAGGGCGAACAGGAAATCCGCCCCAACTATCAGGACTTCTACCAGGCCTGGTTCTCACGTTCTGCCGATGCCATTCTGCTCTACCCCCTGGCCACAGACGACAATCCGGCACACTGGCAAGAAGGCAGAACACACAACCTCTGCACCGGCTGCCTGCACCTGCTTGCCAGCAGCACAAACCAATGCCCCAACTGCGTTGAATCTCCTGCCCTGCTGCCAGTCTGGATACCCAATCTCGTCAACGCCAATGCGGATATCCCGCAACGTGACGAACGCTGTCCGCACTGCCAGGCAGTCAACAGCCTTTCAATTCTTGGCTCACGTGCTGCCAGCCTTGCCAGCGTGATGATCGCCCAGCTGTATGGCTCCCACTGCAACCACGACTACAAACTGATTGCCTTCTCGGACTCGGTACAGGACGCCGCCCACCGCGCCGGTTTCTTTGGTGCCCGCACCTATCGCCAGACCCTGCGCCACGCCATCGCTGCCGTGGCACGCGAGCAGGGCCAGAACAGCAGTCTGGCGCATTTCATTGACGAGGTACCGCGCCACTGGCGCAGCCAGCTACCCACAGCGGAAGACTTTGTCGGCACCTTCATCGCCGCCAACATGCAATGGCTCAACGACTACCGGAGCATGATGGACGAAGGCCGGCTGCCTGGCGGCAACCTGTTGCAAATGGTGGAAAAACGCCTGCGCTGGGAAACCCTGAGCGAACTGGGCCAGCACGCCCGGCGTGGCCGCACCCTGGAGCGCAGCAGCATCGCTACGCTTCTGCCGGACAATGACGAGCTGGAACAGCTGTCTCGCACATTATTGCAACAATGGCGCGAAGAGCTAGGCAGCCTGCGTGACCTGGAGCAACCACGGCTAACAGCCTACCTGATCGGCCTGCTGGATCACTGGCGTCTGACAGGCGCTTTTTACGACCCGGTCCTGCATAGCTACGTCAGCAACAAGGGCAATGTCTTTGCCCTCAACAGGCAGGGCTTCTGGCTGCCCGGTTACGGCTTTAGCAGCCCGCCCCCCGCAGCCATCACCCTGCCCCATGTCAGCAACAATTTTGAAAGCCTGCTCGGCAGCAAAACCCGCCGTCACAGCACCTGGTATTACCGCTGGTTTGCCAAGCTGCTGGCCAGCGACGCCACTGTGCTGGCCACCGCCGAATACGAGCAGGCCATGCAGCTCATGGTTCGCATCATGGAGCGCCACGGCTGGTTGAAAAACATCAACATGGGCAATGACGATGCCTGGCTGCTCGACACCAGCTACTGGCAAGTCAGCAACAGCGTCAACAGCCTGACCTGCAACCATTGCAGCCACCAGGTCCAGGTTGCCTCAACCATGCTGGCCTGGTGGACCGACATGCCCTGCACCCGTCATCACTGCCACGGTCAATACCGCCCCCTCCGGCAGACCGCCAACCACACCAGCTATCAGGCCAGCCCGCGCCGCCTGGTTACCGCCGAGCATACCGGCCTGCTTGACGGCAAAGTGCGTGAACGTACAGAGCAGTCATTCAAGCAGGGACAGCAACGCTGGGACATCAACCTGCTGTCGGCCACTCCCACCCTGGAAATGGGCATCGACATCGGCAGCCTGTCCGCCGTCATGCTCTGCTCGGTTCCGCCCACCCAGGCCAACTACCTGCAACGCATAGGCCGCGCCGGCCGTACCAACGGCAACGCCCTGGCCCTGACCATTGCAACGGGACACTCCCACGACAACTACTTCTACCAGCAACCGCTGGAAATGCTGGCCGGCGAAGTCAGCACCCCCGGCGTGTTCCTCAACGCCACCGCCGTACTGGAACGCCAGCTGATTGCCTTTGCCTTCGACCGCTGGGTTGCCAGTGGCATCGACGACAGCGCCCTGCCCAAGGCCGTGGGCGGCGTCCTCAACAACCTCAAATATCCGCAGGACAACCAGCGCTTCCCCTTCAGCCTGCTGCACTACATCAACCAGCAACGCCAGCCCCTGCTCGATGACTTTCTGCACATGTTTCCCGAGCTGGATGACGACGGGCGCCAGCACCTGCACGATTTCATTTTCACTGTTGACGACGAACAGGACAGACCCTCGCTGACCTGGCGCATCCGCAACCGCCTGCAAGCCCTGTTCCAGTCCAGGGACAGCAACGCCAAACGCATCCGCGACCTGAAAAAACGTCATGACGGCCTGGCCAGCGGCCCGCAAGACCAGGAAAAGGAACGCCTGCTCCGCGACATTGAGGACGAGCGCCAGGCCCTGATCCGCCTCAACGGCACCATCAACGCCCAGCCTACCCTCAACTTTTTCACCGATGAAGGCCTGCTGCCCAACTATGCCTTTCCCGAAGAAGGCGTCACCCTCAACTCGGTCATCATTCGCCGCCTGGAACAGCAAGAAACAACAGGCGACAGCCACGACGACGAAAAAAAGCCGAACTACCAGCGCCTTCCCCTCAAGTTCCAGCGCCCGGCCCAGACCGCCCTGAGCGAACTGGCCCCCGACAATGAGTTCTACGCCTCGGAACACAAGATCAATATCGACCAGGTGGATCTGCGCCTGTCCGAACCGCAACAATGGCGGCTGTGTCCCGCCTGCCACTACTCGGAAGAACAAGCCACCAGCCAGCACGCACACAGCGCCTGCCCACGCTGCGGCACTCCGCACTGGGCCGACAACAGCCAGCTGCGCACCCTGCTCAAACTCAAACAGGTCTATGCCCGCGCCAACTCCCGCTTTGACCGTATCAGCGACGACAGCGAACAGCGCGAACCGCGCTTCTACTCCCGCCAGCTGTTGATCGACATCGAGCCCGGCCAGGTCCAGCGTGCTTTCCATCTGGACAACCCCGAACTGCCCTTCGGCTTCGAATTTGTCCGCCAGGCCAGCTTCCGCGAAATCAACTTTGGCGAGCCGGGCAACAACCTCAACGGCTTTTCCGTGGCAGGGCATGAAAGCAGCCGCACCGGCTTCAAAATTTGCCGCCACTGCGGCAAGGTCAGCAGCACCCGCCGCAAACAGGACAGAGACCGCGCTCATGCCCTCGACTGTCCGCTTTCACAACCCGGCACAACAGAAGCCCCGGAAGACTGGTTCGACAGCCTCTATCTGTACCGCGACCTCAAGTCCGAAGCCGTACGCATCCTGCTGCCCCTGGCTGACGTCGCCGAGTCGGAAACAGCCCGTCACTCCCTGCGTGCCGCGCTGAACATGGGCCTGCGTGAATACTTCCACGGCGCGGTAGACCACCTGGAAATCACCGAAATGCAGGAACCCGCCTCGGGTGCGCACAAGCAATATCTGGTGATCTACGACCGGGTACCCGGCGGTACCGGCTACCTCAAGCAATTGCTGCTGCAGCCGGACAACCTGTTCAACCTGCTGCAAAGCGCCCGCGACAAGCTGGCCAACTGCCGCTGTGTACCGGATGAAAGCAAAGACGGCTGTTATGCCTGCATCCTCGCGTATCGCACCAGCCGCCAGCAAAGCCTCATTTCACGCAAGCTCGCCACCGAATTGCTTGGCAAGATCCTCGCCAGCCGCGACACACTCAAGCCCATCCGGCAGCTCGGCGAAGTCAACATCAACCAGCTGCTCGAAAGCCGCTTCGAAGCCCGGTTCCTTGCCGTCCTGAAAAAACTGTTCAAGGTCAGCGCCCAGCTGGTCAACAACAAGACCGGCTACTGGCTCAGCAGCCTCGACGCAGGCGACAACCCTCCCATGTGGGAGCTGGAGCTGCAGGCAGACTATGGCCCGTCACAGGGTATCGCCCTGTCCACCCGGCCCGATTTTGTCCTGCGTCCGTTGCGCCAGGCCGAACGTGGCCGCAACAGCGAACTGCTGATCTACCTGGACGGCTACCAGTACCATGGTCATCAGGTGCGTGACGATCTTGATAAACGCATGGCGCTGATGCAGGCCGGCTACAATGTGCTCACCCTGACCTGGGACGACATCCCCGATCCCGAGACCATCACCCGGGGGCTGCCTGCAGCCGGTTCACGCCTGTTCCAGCACCAGCTCAATCGCTACAACGCTTCACGCCAGAGCCAGGGTTACTGGGCCATGCGCCAGCAGCAGCTCCAGGCCCCGGCGGCACGTGACATGCTCGAATGGGTCGGCCAAAGCCCGCTGACACTGCTGCAGCACTGGCTGGCCGACTACCAGCAGGCACGCCACATGCAGCAACAAGCCGCCCTGTTTCTGGCCATCGCCGGCTTTGCCCCGCAGCCGGGTATCCAGCACCTGGAACAACAGGCACCACGGCAAAACCTGCAAGTACAGCAGCTGATCGCCCGCACCCTGCTGGACGATGCCGCCAGCCTGGAAGCCGTCAGCGCCCATGACAGCCAGCTCACCCAGCTGCTGACCTACATTCCGCTGAGCAAAATCCAGCAGCTGGGCAGCCCGCAACCGCCGGTTGAAGTCTTCCTCCTGCTCGACGACCGCCAGCACCAGGAAGACCGGCAATCCGCCTATGCCAGTGCCTGGCACGACTTCTGGCAAGCCATCAACCTGTACCAGTTCGGTGTCCGGCTCCACGCCGCCACCCACCAGAGCATCATGCAGGGCCACTTTGCAGCCGCTGAACTGCCAGCAGCAGAACCGGCAGCCACCCAGCCTGATCAACAGGCCTGGCAAGACGTCGCCGAACTGACGGTACTCGACGCCGGCCAGCTGGACGCCCTGATGCAGCTGGGCATTCCCGTGCCGCAGGTCGGTCATGAGCTGACCGGCAGCGACCAGTCCGTCCAGCTCGAAACCGAGCTGGCCTGGCCAGACCAGCGCATCGCCCTGATAATCGAAACAGACATGCCAGCCCTGCCCGACTGGCAACTCTTCAGCCTTGCACACCCCGACTGGCTGCAACACATTAGCAACGCCTTTGCCAAGGAGGCCCCATGACCAACCTCGCCCCCAAAATAGCCCTGGGCAGTGATTTCCTCACCGCTTATTCCCGCATTCCCAAAAAGCAGCAACGCTCGGTAATGAATTTCGTCACCCGCTTTCGCGCCAACCCGCGTGCGCCGGGCATCAACTACGAAGTCATCCGTCATGCCCGCGACAAAAACCTGCGCTCGGTACGCATCGACCAGGACTATCGTGGCATCGTCCTCAGCCCCGAACAGGGTGATGTCTATGTGCTGCTCTGGGTAGACAAACACGACGACGCCTACGACTGGGCCGCCCGCCACCGCTGCGAAATCAACCCCCGCACCGGTGCGCTGCAACTCTATGAAAGCGAAACCCTGCCCGAAGACCAGCCGCAGCCAGCTGCCGGCAAACCCGAATACGCAGCACCACAGCCACAGCCTGCGGCCAACCCCTTGTTCAACCTGGACAGCGAAACCCTGCTCAGCCTCGGCGTCCCCGCCGGGCATCTGGATGCCGTACAACAGCTGACCAGTGACGAACAGCTCGAAACCATGGAACGCAAACTGCCGGTTGAAGCCTTCGAAGCGCTGTACCTGCTGGCCGCCGGCACCAGCTTGCATGACATCCTGCAAGACTACGGCCCGCAAAGCAGCGAAACCATCGACACCAGCGACTACGCCTCGGCACTGGAGCGCAGCCACTCCCAGCGCCAGTTCCACGTCCCCGAAGACGAACAGGAGCTGGGCCGCATGCTCAACGCGCCACTGGATAAATGGCGCGTGTTCCTGCACCCCACCCAGCGCAGCCTGGTCGAACGCGACTGGAACGGCCCGGTACGTGTGCTCGGCGGTGCCGGCACCGGCAAAACCGTCGTTGCCATGCACCGCGCCCGCTGGCTGGTGTCGCGCCCGGACTGGCCAAAAAACGCCAACCTGCTGTTCACCACCTTCACCAGCAACCTGGCGCTGGACATCCGCGAGAACCTCAAGGCCATCTGCACCCCCGAGCAACTGCAACGCATTGAAGTCATCAACCTGGACGCCTGGGTGAGCCAGTTCGTGCGCCGCAACGGTTTCCAGTCCCGGGTGGTCTACTCAGGCAACCCGCTCTATCAGGAAAGCTGGAACCTCGCGCAGGGCCTGCGTCCTTCCGATCTGGACGTACACGCCCAGTTCTACGAAGAAGAATGGCAGCGCGTCATCCTGCCCCAGCAAGTGCGTACCCGCCAGGACTACTTCCTTGCCAGCCGCACCGGCCGTGGTGTCGCCCTCAACCGCCGCCAGCGCGCCGACATCTGGCCGGTGTTTGAAGAAATGCGCGCCCAGCTCGCCCGCCGTGACGCCATCACCGCCGAAGATGCCATCCACCAGGCCATCGACATCCTGCGTCAGGGCCAGGACAGCCGCCAGTATCACGCCATCGTGGTGGACGAAGGCCAGGACTTCACCGCCCAGGCCTACAGCCTGCTGCGCCATCTGGCCCCCGAACAGCCCAACGACATCTTCATTGTCGGCGACGCTCACCAGCGCATCTACCAGCGCACCACCAGCCTGCGCGCCTCCGGTATCAACATCACCGGCCGTGGCCGCAAGCTGAAAATCAACTACCGCACCACCGAGCTGATCCGTCGCTACGCCACCGCCCTGCTGGAAAACCAGCCCATCGACGACCTGGATGAAGGCAGCGACAGCAGCCATGACTACCGTTCGCTGGTACAGGGTGAAGCACCTGTAGTCCAGCAGTTTGGCAATACGCAGGAAGAGACAGGCTGGCTCGCCCACCAGATCCGCGAGCTGATCGAGCAGGATGAAATTCAGGCCAGCGACATCTGCGTTGTCGCGCGCACCAATTACCTGTGCGAGCAATACGAACAAGCCTTGCAAGACCAGGGGCTGGAAACCTGGCGCCTGTCCCGCGAGCGCGACAACCGACAGCACCCCGGCGTACGTCTGGCCACCATGCACCGCATCAAGGGGCTGGAGTTCCGCGCCGTGTTCATCGTTGCCGTCAATGACCAGGTAGTCCCGCTCAAATACAGCGGCCACACCGACGACCCCGTCGAGCAGCGCCTCGGCGAGCTGACTGAACGCGCCCTGTTCCACGTCGCCGCCACCCGTGCCATGCGGCACCTGTATGTCAGCAGCAGCGGCAAACCCAGCCCGTTTTTGTAGTAACCCAAACGAACAACGCCGGCATTTGCCGGCGTTGCGTTTTGCAAACACTGCACAAATGGACTGGCTTGAAATAAAGCCTGCCAGCCGCCGTTGTCATGTCCGCACGATCGTTAGCACCCATGGATTCTGCAACTCGCCATGCTCGCGCGAATGACGGGCAAAGAAGACCACGCCATGCTGCGCATAGTCGCAGCATCCGTGGACTCAACAACTGCATCCTGCTCGCGAAGCATGCAAAACAGCCTGTGGCATCAACACAAAAAAGCCGGCTCAAAATCCGCCAAATCTGGTGCACCCATACCCAGTTGCCTGGCCAAAGGCCTCCAGCCGGCAACAGCCTGTTCAACCTCCTGCCATGTGTCTGCAGCTTCGTCAGAACCCAGACGAAAATACTCCGCCGCATCCAGCAGCATTGCTTTGCTGTCTATCGGCCCGCGGTCTTCGGTCAGCCAGGTTTTGCTTTCTCGCAGATCGCCCGGCATCGGGTTCAGGTCGAACGCAGGTGACAAACGCCAACCCCTGTTTCTGGCGTCATACAAAAACGCCGTATTACGCAAATGGTCATCGGTATTACAGATCAGATAGTTGAATACCAACCGCCGCCATAATTCATGAATATCCGCCAGCGGATCGGCACCTGCCTGCAACAACACATCCACCAGTTCTGTGTAGGCATGCTCCCGCTCTCGGCCTGATGACTGCAACAAGGATGCTGCCGACAAATACGGGATCCGCCCTCCCCCGGCCGTTCGATCAAAACGCCGAACCACCGCCACCGCTGTATCGCCAATCAGCTCAACCCGGCTGTCGGCAACCCGGATACCCGCACGCGCTGCCAGGTGCATGGCCAGCACCTCGCCGCGTATCACATCCCGCTGATCTGCCTGGCTGGGAAACTTGCCCAATGCCAGGCAGCCATCCAGATCAATCACTGTGGACTTGGGTCTGGCACCACCCAGCGAGGTTGCCCGCCCCAGCAGATACTGCAAATCCTGCTCGCTTTCCGTACCCGACTCCAATGCCCGGCTGGCCTGTAACACAGCCGCCAGCTCAACCAAAGGCGGCACATGGCGATGCTCACTTCCAGAGCGCAAATAGCTCTGCTGTTCAGGGTCAAACAGGCGCAGCGCACCCACACGCACCGCATCATCAACCCAGAGGATGAAATCAACCGGCATCAACGGCTCTTGTACGCCCCCTGCCCGCCTGAGCTTGGCATGGACACGACGAATCACCCGCTCACCCCAGGAGTCAGGAGCGGTATCTTCCAGCGCCAAAAAAAACAGACCTGTCGGATACTGCACACCAGACACCTGCTGCAATTCTGGCGACAGATTGAAAAAATCCGGGCTGGCAAGCCAGCGCTCGTCATAGGCAAACCCGCTGCGCCGGCCACTGCTGATAAACAGCCGCCCAACCAGCAACCCCTGCTGCCCAAGCCGTACTTCCAGCTGGCGATTATTCTTGCTCATCAGAAGCCCTCCAGCTCATCGGTTGGCTCGGCAACTTGTGAACTTTGCTGCTCAGCAGTTTTTTGATAGGTCCGCCTGCTTCCCGACACCCGTTTGGGCAGTTGCTCCCGCACCAGCTCCATGCCCAGCGGGTCCTGCTCGATTGCCAGCAGTTCCACTGCCGCATCCAGCCGGCCCAGCACATGCAGTGCGCGCAAAAAGGTATGCAGCGCCGTGCCATGGTAGCCATCCTCCATACGCCGCACCGTGCTGACCGAAGCATCCAGCCTGACCGCCAGATCCTGCTGACTCCAGCCACGCAAACGGCGCGCCACGGAAATAGCTTCGCCTACCCCTTGCAGTGCCCTCCTCACCGGAGCCGGCATAACGGGCTGGCTTTTTTTGCTTGATGTTTGGGAGCTCATACAAGACCCATATTTGAACGAAAACAACCACCAAAAACTCATATATGACATATTACTGAGGCTATTCATTTTCGTCCACATTAAAAAACGTCACCCCTTGCCAGCACTTCTTATCAAAACCGACCGTAATATGATTAAAAACCTCAGCTTTTCGCCCCAGATCACTCCAATTTTTTACCGGTTTGCTAAAGTAGCGACTTTTACCCAGCTAACAGCTCACCCGCACAAGGACCCGCCCCATGCACCCGCAGCTTTTCACCCCCGGCAGCCGCATTGAAGTTCGTGATGCCGAATGGCGCATCAAACGTATCGACCGCACCACCGACGGCGGTGAAGCCTTGGTTTGTGAGGGCCTGTCCGAGCTGGTGCTGGGCCGCGAAACCACCTTTCTGAGCAAGCTGGAACCGCGCATCCGCGTGCTGGAGCCGCAAGACACCCGACTGGTCGACGACCCCTCCAGCCAGTACCGCGCCAGCCGCCTGTACCTGGATACCCTGATTCGCAACAGCGTCCCCACTGACGACCGCATCTACGCCGGCCAGCACGCCGCCCTTGACCTGCTGCCCTACCAGTTCGAGCCGGCCCGCCAGGCGCTGCGCCAACCGCGCCAGCGTATTTTGATTGCCGATACCGTGGGTCTGGGTAAAACCCTCGAAGCCGGCATTCTGGTCAGCGAGCTGATCGCCCGTGGCAAGGGCAAGCGCATTCTGGTGCTGGCGGTCAAAGCCATGCTCACCCAGTTCCAGCAGGAGTTCTGGAACCGTTTCAGCATCGGCCTCACCCGTCTGGACTCGCAGGGCTTGCAGCGGGTGCGCAACCGCATCCCGGCCAACCACAACCCCTTCCACCATTTCGACCGCGCCATTATTTCCATCGACACCCTCAAGCAGGACATCGAATACCGCCACTATCTGGAACAGGCCTACTGGGACATCATCATCATCGACGAAGCCCACAACGTCGCCGAGCGCGGCAGCCGCTCCCAGCGTGCCCGGCTGGCCAAACTGCTGGCCACCCGCTCCGATACCCTGGTCATGCTCACCGCCACCCCGCACGACGGCAAGCCGGAAAGTTTCGCCAGCCTGGTCAACATGCTCGACCCGACCGCCATCGCCAACCCGTCCGACTACCAGAGCAACGACTACCGCGACAAAGGGCTGGTCATCCGCCGCTTCAAGGCCGACGTGCGCGACCAGCTCAGCACCAGCTTCCCCGACCGCGACATTGCCACGCTCAAAGTGCAAGCCAGCCCGGCAGAAGAAGCGCTTTACGAGGCACTAGCCACATCCAGCTTTCAGACCCTCAAGGGCACGGGTGCCGGCCAGCTATTCCGCACCACATTGATGAAAGCGCTGTTTTCCAGCCCTGCCGCCCTGCTCAGCACACTGGACAACCGCCTCCAGCGCCTGGCCAACCGGCAAGAGAAAACCAGCGACCCGCAGCTGCAACAGCAAATCGACCACGATATCGAGCAGCTTGAAGAGCTGCGCCACCACTGCGTGCTGATCGACCAGGCCAGCTTCAGCAAATACCAGCTGCTGGTCGATACCCTCATCAACGGCAGCTGGGATGCCAGCCAGCCCGACGACCGTCTGGTGATCTTTACCGAAAGCATCCCCACGCTGGAGTTTTTACAGCAGCACCTGCCCAAAACCTGCAAGCTGAAAAAAGACCAGGTCGCCCTGTTGCGCGGCGACATGAGCGACCGCGAGCTGGCCGATACCGTCAACAGCTTCAACCAACTGCAAAGCCCACTGCGCCTGCTGCTATGTTCCGACGTGGCCTCTGAAGGTATCAACCTGCACCACCTCAGCCACCGCATGATCCACTTCGACATTCCCTGGTCGCTGATGGTGTTCCAGCAGCGTAACGGACGGATCGACCGCTACGGCCAGACCCGCCAACCACTGATCCGCTACCTGCTCACCGACAGCCAGCACCCCAAGATCCAGGGCGACACACGCATTCTCGAAGTCCTGATCAACAAGGATGCCCAGGCCGGCAAAAACATCGGCGACCCCAGCGAGTTCAACAAGGAAGAAGGCGAAGCCCGTACCGCCGCCGCCATGGAGGCCGAACTGCTCAACCCCGCCGCCGATCCGGCCAGCATCCCGGCCATGCCCGACATGCAGGACATCGACTGGGCCAGCTTTTTCAAACCGGACAACCAGGCCAGCCAAAGCCCGGCCAGCGATCTGCTCGCCGCCTTCACCCCCGACACACCGGCCAACAGCGACGACCACCTCGCCACCCGCCAGCGCCTGTTCGACAACGACTTCGACTACGCCCGCAAAACCGCCACCGGATTGCCCGGCGGCGCTTATCGTCGTATTGGCTCTACCGATCAGCGCTGTGTGGATGAAGACCTTTGGGCTTTGCGTGGCTCAAGCCAACCCTTACACGGCCCGGATTCGACCATTCTGCAAGATGCCCGTATGGACGACTTTGATCCGCAAGCCATTGCCGAATACCGCCGTAAGCGGGCGACGGTTAATGCACAGGCAGAAGAACTCGCCTACAGCGATACCGAGTTACTCGAAGCGCTGGGCGCTTTGCGTTACGACAACGATCAGCTACGCCCGACATTGGCCGGTATTCTGTTGTTTGGCAAACCCATGGCGCTGCGCCGTATGTTGCCCATGGCCAAAATTGACTACATCCGCGTGCCGGGCGTGGAGTGGATTGAAGACCCGCACGACCGCTTCCAGTCCATCGAAATCCGCAAACCGCTGGTGCTGGCCTTGCCACAGGCAGAAGCCAGCGTAATCGACGAGCTACCGCGCGGTTTCCACCTGCCGGATGACTCGCCCTACAGCGTGCAAGAGCCCATAGTGCCGCGCAAGGTGGTGCGCGAGGCCATCGCCAACGCTGTCATGCATCGCACCTACCTCAAGCACAGCCCGATACAAATCATTCGCTACAGCAACCGCATCGAGTTCCGCAATATCGGCCATTCCATCAAGCCTGAAGACCAACTTGGACGACCTGGTTCCTGGCCGCGCAATCCGCTGCTCGGTGCTGTACTGCATGACTTGAACCTGGCCGAGGCCAAAGGCTCCGGTATTCGTACCATGCGCCGTTTATCTGCAGATGCCGATCTGAGCCCGCCAGAGTTCAAATCAGACCGCCAAGGCGACAGCTTTTGCGTCACCGTTTTCCTGCATAACCTGCTTAGCGAAGATGACCACGCCTGGCTGCGCACCCTGACCAGCGAGCCACTGGACGACGAAGAAACCAAAGTGCTGATCTACGCCCGCGCCACCGGCGCAGTGGACAACAGCGCCTGTCGTGATTTTTCCGGCATGGACACCCTCACCGCCAGCCGAGTGCTACGCCGTTTGCGCGACCGGGGATTGCTGGAAAAACATGGGGCGGGGAATAGAACCTATTACAGCTTGCTAGCACTAAGCACAGACGTAATCCCACCCAGTTCAGGCCATGGAAGTAACGAATACCCACCACCTAACTCGGGGGGATTAAGCGAATCCCCCCAAGCTTGGCCACAAATCCCCCCCAGCTTGCAGCAAAAACTGCTAGCAGCAGGGGCAAAGCCTAGGCAAGAAGTGGTCAGGCAGCTGTTACTGGAGCTATGCAGCTTGCAACCTATGAGTGCTAACGAGTTGTGTCAGGTACTTGGGCGCAAAGACAGCAAGGAATTGCGGCGAACCTATCTGCGACCCTTGGTGAATGAGGGTTTGCTGAAGCTGAAGTACCCTGAAACGGAAAGTCATCCGCACCAGGCTTACCAGGCCGCGCCTGCCAACCGGTGAACAAGCAAAGTGGAAACAGGTACATCGCCTCGAACCGGGCAAGCTATACATCCATGGAGGCTATGGATTCCGCGACTTCGCTACGCTAAGTGCGGAGTGACGGGTGGTGGAAATCTTTCAATCTATCCAGCCTCACGCCAATCAGGTGCTGCGATATTACTCATCAGCTTTTCCTAGTATCGCCGGTACCGTGATCTGGTACTGCTCATCATAAACACCGCCCTGGACCACCTGGCGCTTGCCTCTACCCAGTTCTATTTTGCTCTCATCCAAACGATTTACCCATTGATGGCCATGGTGGCGAGCCAAAAACAGGAATATCCGGTTGGTTTGTACTGCATGGCTGCGTTCAAGCAAGGACTGCACTTTTCTGGGACTTAAACCGACCAACCCCTGGAAGAGTTCGGCGACATGCTCAAAAGAAATATGCTTGCCTATGGCATCGACGATCTCATAGGCAGCCAGTTCAACCGTACTTGCCATGAGCTCCTTGCCCTCGACGGGTATTTTTTTTAAGTCCTGCTCTGGTAAAAGTTCCAGCTTGCTGCTGCTACAAAAAATCCAGTTTTGCCCGGAAAAGTTTTTAAACCACTTGGGCAGGGCTTGTTTACCCTTGGTGCCCAGCCAAATTTGTGCGTGGCCAAGCTGCAAATAATGGCTGAGGCCTTGATAAGCCAGACTAGACAAGCCTGCCAGGTGAACAGGCAAGGCCTGCTGTTCTTGCACGGCAAGCAGGGCATTTTTCCAGCCGGGTTGCATGTCTTCATCTGCACCCGGACGGAAAAATACACCGGAACTTAACCTCTTGAGCCAGCCGCTTTGCACATACCTTTGCGTCAGTGAATAGCTGATTCCATGCTCCAGCAGCCAGGACTGCAGCAGAACATCGCCAGGTAGTGTGTGAGTAGCTAGCCAGTTTAGTCTTGGCATGATTTTAATACTCTGGGTATGAATACGATGCCAATAATAAACGGATTGCTATAAAAATCCATGAGTTTGGTTTCATTGCTGGAAAGCATGGAGCGGGTAATCGAACCTACTACAGCTTGCGCCCTACCATGCAGACAGGGGCAAAGCATGGTAGCTACCAAGCCAACCATGGAGGCTATGGATTCCACGACTTCACTACGCTACGCGGGAAATGACGGGTGGTGGAAATCTTTCCATCTCCCCGGCCTCACGCCAATCAAATGCTGTACATCGAGCAACAGCAAGCGCCCGCTCAGGGCTTCGCTGGCCACCGCACTGGCAAATCTGCGTCCATAACGCAGGCAGCTTGACCAGGGTGCCGTAAGTCGGGCCACCCTCACTGCTTTTGTCCTTGCCCTGCTTTTGCAGAATGCTGGATGCTCTCCGCGATCGGTAATAAACACCGGGCCATCAAGCGCATCACGCTTGGCCTTGGCCAGGCCCCGGGTTGAGCTCGTGGCTTGAGATAGTCGTAATCATGGATAAACCCTCGTTACATTTGTAGCAACATTGCCATATGTTTTGATGGGCCAGCGTTCCCGACTCGACGTACATAACTGCCGGTACAGACAACCACTGTAAAACAAAACAGCAAACACAAAAAAACCGCCCCAACCTTTCGGCAGGGGCGGTTTTTTATGCAGCGAATTGCTTACTTCTTGGAAGCGGCAACCTGGGCGGCAACTTCGGCGGCAAAGTCTTCTTCTTTGCGCTCGATGCCCTCGCCCACTTCAAAGCGGGTGAAGCCAATGATTTTGGCACCGGCTTTTTCGGCCAGCTTGCCAACGGTGACTTCAGGGTCCTTGACGAAGGCCTGACCAACCAGGCTGATCTCGGACAGGAACTTGTTGATACGGCCCTTGACCATGTTCTCAACGATGTTCTCTGGCTTGCCCTTGATCTTGTCTTCGTTCAGCTGCATGAAGATTTCTTTTTCCTTGGCAACCAGCTCTTCGGAAACTTCTTCAGGGTTGACCACTTGCGGGTTGCTGGCAGCTACGTGCATGGCAATGTCGCGGGCCAGTTCGGCGTCGCCGCCCTGCAGGGAAACCACAACACCAATGCGGTTGCCGTGCTGGTAGGCACCCAGTACGTCGCCTTCAACGCGGGCAATGCGACGGATGTTGACGTTTTCACCGGTCTTGGCAACCAGCTCTTCGCGGGCGGTTTCACGCTCTTCGATCAGTGGTGCGGCATCGGTGTAGCCTTTGGCGGCAGCAATGTCCAGGCTGTCGGCAACAAAGCCCTTGAAGTCGTCCTGCAGAGCCAGGAAGTCGGTCTGGGAGTTGACTTCAATGATGGTTGCGCTTTTGCCGTCGTCGGCCAGCTTGATGGCGACGGAGCCTTCGGCAGCAATGTTGCCGGCTTTTTTGGCGGCCTTGATGGCACCAGCGGCACGCATGTCGTCAATGGCTTTTTCGATATCGCCGCCAGCAGCTTCCAGGGCTTTTTTGCAATCCATCATGCCCTGACCGGTACGCTCGCGCAGCTCTTTAACCATTGCAGCAGTAATCTGTGACATCGTAGTTCCTCGTAAAATCAGTTTGCATGCGCAGCCGCTCGTGGCCGCTGCGCTCCAATTCGGACAAAAAAGGGGGCCACGCCCCCTTTTTTAAGGCGCGAAAGCCGTTATCAGGCTTCGGTTGCCTCGTTGGCGACTTCTACAAACTCTTCGGCAGAAGTGGCACCGCTTTGACGTGCACGCACGACCGCGTCGGCGGCAGCAGTCAGGTACAGCTGAACGGCGCGAATGGCGTCATCGTTGCCAGGAATGATGTAGTCAACACCGGCAGGGCTGCTGTTGGTGTCCACTACGCCAATCACGGGGATGCCCAGCTTGTTGGCTTCGCTGATGGCAATGCTTTCGTGGTCAACGTCTACCACGAAGATGGCGTCAGGCAGGCCGCCCATGTCCTTGATACCACCCAGGCTGCGCTCCAGCTTTTCCAGATCGCGGGTACGCATCAGGGCTTCTTTCTTGGTCAGCTTGTCGAAAGTGCCGTCCTGGGCCTGGACTTCCAGGTCACGCAGGCGCTTGATGGAAGTACGGATGGTCTTGTAGTTGGTCAGCATGCCGCCCAACCAGCGGTGGTCAACGTAAGGCATGCCGCAACGCTGGGCTTGCTCACGGACGATCTTGCTGGCGGAACGCTTGGTGCCGACAAACAGAACCTTGTTCTTGCCTGCGGCTTTCTGCTCGATGAAGCTCATGGCTTCGTTAAACATTGGCAGGGTTTTTTCAAGGTTGATGATGTGAATCTTGTTGCGCGCACCAAAAATGTACTTGCCCATTTTCGGGTTCCAGTAGCGGGTCTGGTGACCGAAGTGAACACCAGCCTGCAGCATCTCGCGCATGGATACGGTTTGAGTCATGATGATTCCTGTAATGATTCGGGTTAAGCCTCCACATACCCCGCCTTTCAACCCCGCAGGGCACCCAGAAAAACGTGTCGGTATGTGTGTGGATTAAGTGGCTCGCAGGACTTTCCTGCAGAGCGGCGCGTTTTATAGCATACCGGGGAGCAAAACGCCAATTGTTTTGCATTTTTTGTCTAGTCTGGCCCCGTATGAAAACGGCAACAGGCAGAACAGTACCCGCCACTGAAAACCTGCCGTAAAACCGGCTACAATGCCTGCCCCGTGCATTCCCCCTGAACAAGGCAAGTTTGATGATCCAGCAAGACGTCCTCTCGGTTAGCCAGCTCAATCAGCGTGCCCGTCATCTGCTGGAGGATGTCTTTCCGGCAGTGGTGGTCGAGGGCGAGATCTCCAACCTGGCCCGCCCGGCTTCCGGTCACCTGTATTTCACCCTGAAAGACAGCAATGCGCAGATCCGCTGTGCCTTCTTCCGGCAAAACGCTCAGCGCTCGCGCCAGCAGGCCGCCGATGGCGTGCAGGTACGGGTCACCGGCCGCCTGTCGATCTATGAAGGGCGCGGTGACTACCAGCTGATCGTCAGCCAGATGGAAGCCGCCGGCGAAGGTGCTTTGCGGGCGGCTTTCGAGGCCCTTAAACAGCAGCTGCTGCAGGAAGGTCTGTTTGCAGCGGAGCGCAAGCAGGCCCTGCCCCGTTTCCCGCGCCGTATCGGGCTGGTGACATCGCCGACCGGTGCCGTGATCCGCGACATCATCAGTGTCTTTGCCCGCCGTGCTCCGCACGTCGAGCTGGTGCTGGTGCCCACCGCCGTGCAGGGCAAGGAAGCCACCGGACAGATCATCCGCGCCCTGCAGCTGGCCGACAGCGCCGGTTTTGACGCCATTATCCTGGCCCGTGGCGGCGGCTCGCTGGAAGACCTCTGGTGCTTCAATGAAGAAGCCGTGGCCCGCTGCCTGGCCAGTTGCACCACTCCTGTGGTCAGTGCCATCGGACACGAGACGGATACATCCATCAGCGATTTCGTTGCCGACGTTCGCGCCCCGACACCCACCGCCGCAGCCGAGCTGTTGTCACCGGATCGCGGGCAACTGCTGCACGGCCTGGAAGCCATGCAGCAACGGCTGACCCTGCGCATACGCGGTATCCTGCAAAACCACCAGCTGCGGCTGGATGCCCACAGCAAGCGCATGCGCCACCCGCGCGAGCGTATCGAGCAGAACACCCTCAGGCTCGACGAACTGCAGTTGCGCCTGACCCGCGGCATCAACCTGCAGCTGCAACAGATCGACTGGCAACTGCAGCAGGCCCGGCGGACACTGGACGGCCAGGCCATGCTCCAGCGCCTGCGTACCGAGCGCCAGCAGCTGGAGCAACTGGACAAACGCCTGCAACAGGGAGTGCAGCGCCAGTGGCAACAACAGGCTGCCCGCTTTCAGCAGCTGGTGCGCAGCCTGCAACTGGTCAGCCCGCTGGCCACGCTGGATCGCGGCTACGCCATCGCCACCGATGCGCAGCACAAGGTGATTCACAGCGTACACCAGGCCGCGCCCGGCCAGTCACTGGGTATACGTCTGGCCGATGGCAGCCTGCAGGTCGAGGTATCGTCGATACAGCCCGGAACAGGCAACCAGCCCGGGGCCTGATATCATAAGCCAGGCAACAATCGGGCAAAGCTGCTGTCCGACACAGACATGTCCGACACCTGCCATGACCACAACAGGAGTTTTCAATGGAAGCGACAACCAAATTCTGGGAGCTGTGGATCACCGAGTTCCCCCTGCTGGAAACCTTTGTCTACGCCGCCGGGCTGCTCCTTTTTGCCCTGGTCGTCAACCAGGTCATCAAGAAAATCCTGGTACGCGGTTTCTACAGCCTGCTCAAGCATCTGACCCAGGGCCACTCGGACGATTTTGGCACCGTCAAGCGACTGGCCAACATTGCGCCGGCGCTGGTCATCAGTTCCGGCCTGCATGCGGTGCCGCACTTGCCACCGATGCTGGTCACCGTCATTCTCAACGTGGTCAGCGGCTTCATCATTCTCACCATCACCATGGCCATCAGCGCCGCCCTGGATGTGGTCAATCACCTCTACAACCGTCGCCCCGACGCCCACCGCAAGCCCATCAAGGGCTATCTGCAGGTGGTCAAGATCGTCATCTATGCCCTGGCCACGCTGCTGATCATTGCCACATTGATCGACCGTTCACCGTTGATCCTGTTCTCCGGGCTCGGTGCCATGGCTGCGGTGCTGATGCTGATTTTCCAGGACACCCTGTTGTCGCTGGTGGCCAGCGTGCAGATCTCCTCCGGCGACATGATTCGTGTCGGCGACTGGATCGAGATGCCGCAGCAGAATGCCGACGGCGACGTGATCGACATTGCGCTGCACACCATCAAGATCCAGAACTGGGACAAGACCATTTCCTCGGTGCCGATAAAGAGCTTTATCAACTCCTCGTTCAAGAACTGGCGCGGCATGCAGGAAAGTGGTGGCCGGCGCATCAAGCGCAGCCTGCTGATCGACCAGCAGAGCATCCGTTTCCTGACGCAAGACGAAATAGACAACCTGAAAAAATTCAGGCTGATGTACGGCTACTTCGACAGCAAGATCGACGAGCTCAACCAGTGGAACGAGCGCCACATCCATGCCAGGGCTGGCGAAGCGGTCGATACCCGGCGTCTGACCAACGTCGGCACCTTTCGTGTCTACGTCGAGCGTTATCTGCGCAACCACCCGGGTGTACACCAGAACATGACCATGATTGTGCGCCAGCTGCAGCCCACTGCCGAAGGCCTGCCGCTGGAGATCTACTGCTTCACCAACACCACGGCCTGGGTTGCTTACGAGGGCATCCAGTCGGATATCTTTGACCACTTGCTGGCCATTGCGCCAGAGTTTGGCCTGCGCCTGTATCAGGCACCCAGTGGCGGGGATTTCAGCTCAGTATTCGGGCAGCGGACGTCGGCATGACGGCATCCGCCAGCTGTCTGCACATATAAAAAAACGCCAACCGGGGTCTGACCAGTGCGGCTGTCTGGCATCCCTGCCCCGCGGTCGCGCCCCAATTGGCGTTCCTCAATCAGACCGGCCCGGCATGCACAAGGTTTGCCCGCCTTCTATGCCTGCAGCCGGCCATTTGAGCCGTTAAAAACTCATGTCGATACGTGTCCACCAAATGCGGCCCGGCTCGTTCATTCTGGAGTCGGCTGAATATCCTGCGATATCCACACCATCCAGGTTCAGGTGCTCCCTGTACTCCTTGTTGAACAGGTTGTCGATACCGGCACTAAACTTCCAGTTGCTATTGATGCGGTAAGCCCCGTTAAGCGAGAACACGCCGAATCCGGAACTCTTCTCGAAATCCTTGCCAATCGAGTTACCGTAGCCTTCATGGACACGGCTCTGCTTGCCCACTACGCGCCACAGACCACCCGCGCTCCAGTCATTCCTTTCATAACCTAGGCCAAAGCGTGCTTCCATTGGCGCCACTTGCGGCAAGGGGCGGCCATCACTGCTGTTTTTACCCCAGGCATAAGCCAGACTGGCATCGGCTTTCCAGCCCGGTGCGAAGCGGTGTGAACCGCCAATTTCCGCACCCATGATGCGGGCATTGACGTTGTGCGCAGTTGTATTGGCGCCCTTGTAAGAGAATAAAATGTAGTCACGGATAAAGCCGGCATAGCCTGAAGCCCAAAGCTCTACCGGGCCCTGAGCATACTGGAAGCCAAAATCCAGCTGGGTAGTTTTTTCCGGATTGACCGTTTTAAAAGCGGTTGGCAGATAGCCACCTGCGCCGTCAGACAAGTTGGCGGCCGAGAAGAGCTCCCAATAGTCCGGGAAACGCTGGCTATGACCCAATCCCATATAGACTGTAGCCGGCAGGCTGGCCATATCGTGCTCATGGCGGATAAAGCCACTAGGCAAGGTGTCTGTTCTCTTCTTGTTGGCGGTCGGGTTAGGCTGGCAATTGAGGTTCGTGCCCACATCTGGACAGGCGGGAATATTACGGCGCCCCTCAAGGTACTCCCTCTCATCCGTTGCTTCATGCCTGTCAACCCGCAAACCGCCGATCAGGCGATCCCGTTCGGTCAGCGCCCAGGTCAGCTCGCCAAAGACTCCAAGCTGATTCATCTCGGCGTCTTTTTCCATATGGCTACGCACCACAGAAGGCTGGTTCATCGGATAACTGCCATATCTGGCCCGCAGACGGTGCCAGTTGGTTTGCGCGTCCATACCGGCTACCAGCTCAAAGTCATCCCATTCCCAGGTGCTTTTCACCCGGGCACCCAGTGTGCGGCGATCCACCTGAGTCGCCATTGCCATCGGCATGCCATTTGGCATTAGCGGCGCCGGACGCAACTTGTCGTTGGCCATGATGTGGTCAGCGTAGTTGTAGTACAGCTGTGCTTCAAAGGCAGTCCAGGTTTCGCTCATGTTGGTTTTCTTGAAGCGCAAGGCGGTGTTTTCGCGCAGGAAGCGGGTTCCGTCCATGCCGCGCCCACCATAACGGGTCTCGCCATCACCCCGCCCCAGGGTCAGCTCCAGCAGGGTGTCATCATCCGGTGTCCAGCCCAGCGCAGTCTCGGCATTCCACTTGTCCCAGCGTGATGGCACTTTATTACGACCACCGTCTTTGTAGTCACTGGCCCGGGTCGCCTGTCCCATCAGGCGGACATAGCCCTGGCTGTTGCCGATAGCGGCATCCAGATTGCGATCCCAGCGGTTGTTGGAACCGGCAACCACGTTGGCATCAATGCGCATGCCGGGCTCGTCAAACTGCTCCGGGCCACGCTCAAACAGCACGACTGCGGCATAGCTGCCCGGACCATGCTGCACACTCTGCGGTCCTTTAATAACGGTCAGCTTGTCGTAGGTTTCCGGTGCGATATAGGAGCTGGGCGAGTCCATACGGTTGGGACAGGCACCAAGCATCTCGCCACCATTGCTCAAAATCTTGAGGCGCGAACCAAACATGCCACGAAAGGAAGGATCACTGTTAACCCCGCCGCTGCGCATACCGCTAAAGCCCGGAATGGTTTTCAGATAGTCGGCGGCATCGCTGGCCGGTACCGGCTGGCGCGGCAGCTTGGGATCGGTGACCACGGTGCCCGGCGAGCTTTGCGCCACACCCGTCACCACCGAAGTCGGCAGGCGGGTGGTTTGCTGGTCATGATCATGTTCGTGAGCCTGTGCCTGGGCGGCCAGCGCCAGTACGACAGCCACGGCAAGCGGCTGCTTGTTGCAGATGAATTTTTGCATGCTTTTACCTGTGGGAGCCTGCACAAACAGGCCCCTCCTTTCAACAATTCAATAAGGATTTGAAAAAGGCAAAGGCATTACCGCGTCTTTTGTAGGTGCGAATTCATTCGCACAACCCATTCGAATTCATTCGCGCAACCCATGCGAATGAGCCCCGGCAGTCTCGTACAAACCTGTCCGGGCGAGCCCCGGCGTATGCCTTCAGGTAATTTTGTGCGAATGAATTCGCACCTACACCGGCAAGCACACGCCCTGTCGTCATTCTGCGTGCAGCGAAGCGCAGTCGCAGAATCCACACACGACACGGGACCCTGCGACTTCGTGCAGGGCAACAAATCAAAAAAACGGCAATGCCATTCAGACAAAGACAGGCGGGGCGCGCGGGGCGGCGTGATGCCAGAAGCGGGAGGCATAGACTTCGGCAACTGCCCAGGCAATGGACAGCGGGCGCGCAGCCAGCAAGGCCAGTGCAAAGACCAGCGCCAAAATCAGCGCAGGACTAAGCGTCAACAGCTCGCAATAGCCGCACATCTTCAGGTTGTTGACCCAGTCGGGCAGGAACGGATTGGGCCGGTGCCCCATCAACGCATGATGGTCGGCATCATGGCCGGAAGCGGCAGTCACGGCACCATGCTCCGCATGCAGCGGCAGTTCCAGAAACGGCACATCCTGCATGGCCGATACTCCCTGCACCCCTGAAATCAGGGGACCAAGGTGCATCATCAGCACGGCAAAGCAGCCGAGCCAGAATGCAGGATGGAAAAACAGCCGTTCAGGCACAGTATCACTCACGGGCAGGTTCGACAGAGTGTCCAATCTACCACAGGGCACGGCACAGCAGGTGCGATAGAACAGCGCAAGGCAGGTTTATTACAATTTTTTTGATTTGACGCAAAAAGATCGACAAACAAACAGCCACAACAGGATTATCTGCCAATTTTTTAACACTTATTGCATGAAAACACACATACGAGTAGCTTTATCACCATTCCGGCCTCTACCGGGCCACTTTTGTGCAATAAAACCTCAAAAAGGCAGACCTCATGAGCATGTTGAAGAATCCGGCAAAGAAATATCGCGCCTACCCTGTCCTCAATTTACCCGACCGCACCTGGCCCAACCGCATCCTGACCGAAGCGCCCATCTGGTGCAGCTCGGACCTGCGTGACGGCAACCAGTCGCTGATCGAGCCCATGAGCCCGGACAAGAAGCTGAAGTTCTTCAAGACACTGGTGCAGGTCGGCATCAAGGAAATCGAAGTCGGTTTCCCGTCCGCCTCCCAGACCGATTTCGACTTTGTGCGCCTGCTGATCGAAGACAACCTGGTACCGGATGACACCACCATCCAGGTACTGACCCAGGCCCGTGAAGACCTGATCGCACGCACTTTCGAGTCCCTGCAGGGTGCGAAAAAGGCCATCGTGCACGTGTATAACGCTACCTCCCCCGCGTTCCGCAAGATCGTATTCAAGCAGGACAAGGACGGCACCAGGGCGCTGGCCGTACATGCCGCGCAGTTGCTGAAGAAATACGCCGCCCAGCAGCCGGACACCGACTGGCGCTTCGAGTACTCGCCCGAGACCTTCAGCGCCACCGAGCCGGAATTCGCCGTCGAGGTGTGCAACGCGGTCAGCGAGGTGATCCAGCCGACCGACACCCACAAGCTGATCTTCAACCTGCCGGCTACCGTCGAAGTGGCGATGCCCAACGTCTATGCCGACCAGATCGAATATTTCTGCCGACACATCAACAACCGTGACAAGATCGTGGTCAGCCTGCACACCCACAACGACCGGGGTACCGGCGTGGCCGCCAGTGAACTCGGCCTGCTGGCCGGTGCCGACCGTGTCGAAGGCTGCCTGTTCGGCAACGGCGAGCGCACCGGCAACGTGGATCTGGTTAACCTGGCGCTCAACCTTTACACCCACGGCATCGACCCGAAGCTGGATTTCTCCGACATCGACCACATTCGCCAGGTCGTTGAAGAGTGCAACCAGCTGCCGGTACACCCGCGCCACCCCTACGTGGGCGACCTGGTGCATACCGCATTTTCCGGCTCGCACCAGGATGCCATCCGCAAGGGCTTTGCCCAGCAGGACCCGGACGGTATCTGGGAGGTGCCCTACCTGCCGATCGATCCGGCCGATATCGGCCGCAGCTACGAGGCGGTGATTCGTGTCAACAGCCAGTCCGGCAAGGGCGGTGTGACCTACCTGCTGGAACAGGAATACGGCATCCAGATGCCGCGCCGCATGCAGATCGAGTTCAGCCAGGTGATTAAGGAAGAAACCGACCGCTCCGGTACGGAAGTGTCGGCCATGCAGATCTACAACCTGCTTGACACCCATTATCTGCAGGCACACACACCTTATGCCTATCAGACCCACAGCCTGCAGGAAAGCGGTGGCGAGAGCCAGCTGCAGGTGGAAGTGCACAAGAACGGGCAGCCGGTGCAACTTCAGGGCGCGGGCAGCGGCCCCATTGCCGCGTTGGCGGCCAGCCTGCCTGAAGACATCGAGATCATGGACTACAACGAACATGCCATCGGCAGCGGCAGCAATGCCCGTGCCGCTGCCTACATCGAGCTGCGCCGGGACGGCCAGCGGCCGGTGTTTGGCGTCGGCATCGACCACAACATCACCACTGCCAGCATCAAGGCGCTGTTCAGCGCACTGAACCGCAGCCTGGTGTAAGCCTGCGGAAACAACAGACGGACACAAAAAAGCCCCGGTAAAAAACCGGGGCTTTCTCGTCAGGCAGCGCGGATCAGGCTTCTTCGGCAGCTTTCTCTACCGCTTCCTTGACCAGCTTGCACAGCTCGCCGCTTTCGTGCAGTTCGGTGATGATGTCGCAGCCGCCGACCAGCTCGCCACCGACCCACAGCTGCGGGAAGGTAGGCCAGTTGGCGTAGCCCGGCAGATTGGCGCGGATATCCGGGTTTTGCAGAATATCAACAAATGCAAACTTCTCGCCGCAGCTCATCAGCGCCTGGGAGGCACGCTGGGAAAAACCGCACTGGGGCGCATTGGGCGAGCCTTTCATGTAAATCAGGACGGGGTTGCTGGCAATTTGTTCCTTGATGGTTTCAATAATATCCACAGTTCACCTCAACAAGTTTAAACATCTACACCAGGACGGCGTGAATGCAGGCATTTTAACCTATAACCTAGCTACCCGGTCAACTATATCCCGTCTGCAAAAGGCTCTGAACACAGGCAAAACCCAGCCTTCTTGATCCGGATCACCCTGTAATATTTGCACCTGCAGCATTCTACCCGATAAAATCACCCGTTTTACGGTTGCGCCCTGTTTATTGTAGCAGCCTACCAGCACGGAACTTTCCAACATGAACATCAGGCATTTTTTATCATTGTTCGATTGCTCGCCAGCCGAACTGAACCAGATCATCCAGCGTGCCATCGAGCTCAAGCAGCTGCGCCAGCAAGGCGTGGCCCACGAAACACTTAAAGGCCGCATGCTGGGCATGATCTTTGAAAAAGCCTCGACCCGTACCCGTATTTCATTTGAAACCGGCATTTTTCAGCTCGGCGGCAACGCGATTTTCCTGTCGCCGCGCGATACCCAGCTCGGCCGTGGCGAGCCGTTGGCCGACTCGGCCCGGGTGATGTCCAGCATGCTGGACCTGATCATGATCCGCACCTTTGCCCACTCCGGCCTGGAAGAGTTTGCCCGCCATTCGTCCGTACCCGTCATCAACGCCCTGTCGGATGACTCCCACCCCTGCCAGCTGCTGGCCGACATGCAGACCTTCGTCGAGCAGCGCGGCAGCATTGCCGGCAAGACCGTGGCCTGGATTGGTGACGGCAACAACATGTGCAACTCCTATATCGAAGCCGCCATGCAGTTTGACTTCCAGCTGCGCGTAGGCTGCCCGATGGGCTACGAGCCCAGCGCCCAGCTGCTGGAAAAAGCCGGCGACCGGGTACAGATCATCTATGACCCGGCCAAAGCCATCAAGGGAGCCCACCTGGTCAGTACCGATGTCTGGGCCTCCATGGGCCAGGAAGAGGAAGCCCGTGAGCGCATGGAGGCCTTCAAGGGCTACCAGGTCAGCGAAGCTCTGCTCAACAAGGCTGCGCCGGACGTCCTCTTCATGCACTGCCTGCCGGCCCACCGTGGCGAAGAAATCAGCCACAGCCTGCTGGACGACCCCCGTGCCGTGGTCTGGCAACAGGCCGAAAACCGTCTGCATGCACAAAAGGCCCTGATGGAATTCATCGTGTTGCAGGCCTGACACGGCCGCATAAAAAAACCGCAGGCTGATTGTCTGCGGTTTTTTTATGCATCCAGAGCAGCTTATTCGTCCGCTTCTCCGCTCGCTTCCTCAATCGCATCCTCTACCGCGCCGGCTGCTTCATCAGCTTTTTCGGCACCTTTGTGCAGGCCGGATTTCAGCGCCTCCCGGGCGTCTTCGGCTTTTTCAGTCAGGGTTTCTTTGGCCTTTGCGGCTTTTTCAGCAGCAGACTCTTTAAGCGCCTCGCTTTTTTCGGCTACGGCATCCTTGACCTCCCCAGCTTTTTCAACAACAGCATCCTTGCCTTCGGCATAGGCTTCCCTGGCTTTATCGGCCAACGTATCCGCGCCCTCTTCCGCCTTTTCAAGCGTCTCTTCCACCTTTTCTTCAGCTTCGTTCACGACTGCTTTGGCAGCCTCGCGGACCTGTTCGGATGCGGCAGGTTTTTCCGGTGCTGTGGACTGTCCGGGAGCCTCGTCACCACAAGCGGTCAACAGCAGGCTGGCGGAACAGAGCAAGGATGCCAGTAATGTTTTTTTCATTGTGAAGTACCTTTTCTGAATGGACTGGATCACACACCTGACAACAGGTGCTAGGGGACGTTCCCTCTCCGGCTGTCCCCGTGCATATCCTAATCGAAGTGAAGCCATATCGACGAACAGGTAAAACTTTCCGGTCATTCTGTGATGCTGATAACAGTTTGTCACACTACCGCCGGCTCGCTTCTCCGGCCAACGGCCAGCAGAAAACTGTGCAATAATCGGGCAAACGCAGCTTTGGAATCCAATAATGCACCGTTCATGCCTGTTCATTACACTGTGTATTGCCAGCTTTTTTCTGGTCAGCCCGACACTGCAGGCGGCCAGCCAGACCCCTGCATCACAGCTGCCCGTCCTGCAAGACAACCCCGGGAACCTCGCCATGCTTGAGCACAATGACAAACCCACACTCATCAAATTCTGGGCCAGCTGGTGTCCGCGCTGCCTGGCCGAGCTGGAGGACACCGAAGCCCTGGCCAGCGATGCCGAGCTGCAGGCTCGCCTGAACATCTGGACACTGGCCTCACCCGGTGTGCTGGGAGAAATGCCCATGGCAGAATTCCAGACCTGGTACAGCGGGCTGGATTACCCCGGATTGCCGCTGCAGCTGGATCCCAAAGGCGAATGGGTGCGCCACTTCGGCGTACAGGTCTACCCGACCTGGGTTTTGCTCGGCACCGACGGCAAGCTGTTGCGCCAGGTTCGTGGCAGCCTCGACAAGCAACAAATTCTGGCCCTGCTCAACAATACGCAGGTGGCACTGGAACAGCCTTCCGGCAGCTTTTACCAGCCGGCAGGCAAACAGCAGGCCAGCGCCATCAATGCGCGTGAAATCTATCTGGCCGGCGGCTGCTTCTGGGGCGTGGATGCCTATTTCAAGCGCATCAACGGTGTGCTGGATGCGGTATCCGGCTATGCCAATGGCACCACGGAGAACCCCAGCTACGAAGACGTGATTTACCGCAAGACCGGCCATGCCGAAACGGTCAGGGTCACTTACAACCCTGCACAGATCAGTCTTGAGCAGTTGCTGCAGCATTATTTTCGCATCATTGATCCGACCACCCTCAACCGCCAGGGCAATGACCGTGGTACCCAGTACCGCACCGGTATCTATAGTAACGATCCGGCCGAGCGCCAGCAGGTCGCCCGTGCCCTGGAACAATTGCAGCAGCGCTACCAGCAACCGCTGGTGGTGGAGAACCTGCCACTGGAGCACTTCTTTCGGGCCGAGGAATACCATCAGGACTACCTGTTGAAGAACCCGAACGGCTACTGCCACATTGACCTGGGCCTGGCCGCAGTACCACTGCAGGAAGAACAACCACGGTACAGCAAGCCCGATGATGCCACCCTGCGCCAGACGCTAACGCCGCTGCAGTATCAGGTTACCCAGCAAAACGGTACCGAGCGCGCTTACACCCACGAATATGACAGTCTGTATGCGCCCGGCATCTACGTTGATATCGTTAGTGGCGAGCCGTTGTTCAGCTCTGCCGACAAGTATGACGCCGGTTGCGGCTGGCCCAGCTTTGTCCGGCCGATTGCCGCCGGCACCGTCACCGAACACATTGACACCAGCTACAACATGCACCGCATCGAGGTGCGCAGCCGCCATGCCGACTCGCACCTCGGGCATGTATTTCCTGACGGACCGCGTGAGCGTGGCGGCAAACGCTACTGCATCAACGGTGCCAGCCTGGAGTTCATCCCGCTGGCCGACATGGAGGCCCGCGGTTATGGCAGATGGGTTGATGCATTAGAGCAGTAACAGCAAAAGCCGCACACATGGCCGCCGTGCTGTGCCCTGGAGGGTATTCCTCTGCGAATTTATTCGCACATGCCTCTATAGCCCCGCTCTGCCGGGTTTGTCCGAATGAATTCGGACCTACAGGGCCGGCACGCCGCTGTGAAAACGGAATGTTGCGTCAGCGGTGAAAATGGCCTGACGCTCCTGTTCGGCAAAGAACGCCACCCGTTCCTCGATCGGCTCCTTGCTGTATTGCTGCGCCAGCTTGAGGTAGTCCTCGAAATGCCGCGCTTCGGACTTCAGCAGCGACTGATAGAACTTGCCCAGCTCTTCATCCAGGTGCGGCAACAGCCGATAAAAGCGCTCGCAGGAGCGCGCCTCGATGAAGGCACCGATGATCAGGGTATCAATCAGCCGGCCCGGCTCCTGGATGCGGGCATGCTGGTGCAGGCGTTTGGCATATTCGGATGCGCTGAGCTGGCGGTATTTGATGCCGCGTTTTTTCATGATGGCAGTGACCTGCTCGAAATGTCGCAATTCTTCGCGGGCCAGCCGCGACATCTTCTGCTGCAGATCTTCTTTCTCCGCATAGCGGAACATCAGGGTCAGCGCCGTTCCCGCCGCTTTCTTCTCGCAGTTGGCATGATCGATCAGCAACTCTTCCGGATGCTGCAGGGCCTGCTCAATCCAGGCAGGGGGAGTTTCGCACAACAAAAACGCTTCAATTTCAGGAATCATGTCAAGAACAACCAAACAACCGATATAAAACAGGGGCGACAATATACATCCCCCGGTCACTTGCAGCATACTGACGCGGGTCAGAATTTCTGCCCTGATATCAGTTAAACTGAACGCATACCAATAATAACGACAACCCTCCAGTCCGGCATCTGCAGTTGTCATGACAGATGCGGATTGATGAACTTCGCAGGAGATCAACATGCATAGCATCCGCAGAATCCTGGTGGTCATGACCCCCAACCAGCCGGAAGATTACGCCCTTGACCGCGCCAGACAGATTGCCAAGATCACTGGTGCCCATTTGCACCTGCTGGTGTGCGACCGCCGCAACATTCACGGCGACTATCTGAAACAGGCAGCGGACAAGCTGCAGGCCGAGAATATCAGCGTCAGCACCCAGCAGTCCTGGCGTGACAACTTCCACGAAACCATCATCCAGGCCCAGCGTGCGGAAAACTGCCGCCTGGTGGTCAAGCAGCACTTCCCGGAAAACCCGCTCAAGCGTGCCCTGCTCACCCCCGACGACTGGAAACTGCTGCGCTACTGCCCGGTTCCGGTACTGATTGTCAAAAGCAGCCGGATCTGGGACAAGAGCGGCACCATCCTCGCCGCGGTGGATGTGGGCAACAGCGGTTCCGAACACCGGGCCCTGCATGCCAGCCTGATCAACAATGCGCTGGCAGCAGCAGAGGTTACCGGCGCCAGCCTGCATGTATTCACCGCTCATCCGGCTCCCATGCTGTCGGCTGCCGACCCGACCTTCCAGCTGCGTGAAACCATTGAGGCCCGCTATCGCGAGGAATGCCAGAAGTTCGTTGCAGAGTTCAACCTGGACCCGGCCAGCATGCACCTGAAGGAAGGCCCGGCGGACGTGCTGATTCCACGCATGGCCAGAGAGCTGCATGCCATGCTGACTGTTGTCGGCACCGTCGCCCGTACCGGTCTGTCCGGTGCCCTGATAGGCAACACAGCCGAGGTGGTGCTGGACGCGCTGGAAACCGACGTACTGGTGGTCAAACCGAAGAATGTGATGGACTATCTGGAAAACCAGCTGCAACGCTGATTCCTGTCCTGGCCATGCCCCTCCAGGCATGGCCATTGCCCGCCCGGCCCGGGTGCCACCCCCGCACGAAAAATACCGGCCGCCTGCCGGAGCACTTCTTTCGTCTAAGCCGCTGACAACCAAGATTTTGCACCTGCCACTTAACTTGATAGCCAATTTCGCTTAGAATAGTGCCGCCTTTTTGGCCTTTCCGTCCCATTTGAAGCTGTTTTCAAAATATTGACAGAGCTGTTTTTCACTCGCTGCGGCAAGTTGCCGGACATTTGTGAAAACAGCTTCTAAATAAGCGCCCGACACCTGTGTAACGGGCCACTGATGAGGGTAAAAACTGTGCTTGAAGCCTATCGTAAACACGTAGAAGAGCGTGCAGCCCAGGGCGTTGTGCCACAGCCGCTGACCGCTGAACAAACCGCCGGCCTGATTGAACTGTTGAAGAACCCGCCTGCCGGCGAAGAAGAATTCCTGCTGGACCTGATCACCAACCGCGTCCCCGCGGGTGTTGACGAAGCCGCCTACGTCAAAGCCGGTTTCCTGTCCGCCATCACCAAAGGCGACGCAACCTCCCCCCTGATCGACAAGGCTCACGCCGTCAAGCTGCTGGGCACCATGCAGGGCGGCTACAACATCGAAACCCTGGTCAGCCTGCTGGACAACGCCGAGCTGGCTGCCAACGCCGCTGCCGAGCTGAAGCACACCCTGCTGATGTTTGACGCCTTCCATGACGTTTCCGAAAAAGCCAAAGCCGGCAACGAAAACGCCAAGGCCGTGATGCAGTCCTGGGCCGACGGCGAGTGGTTCACCTCCCGCCCTGCCCTGGCAGAAAAAATCACCCTGAGCGTGTTCAAGGTCACCGGCGAAACCAACACCGACGACCTGTCTCCGGCTCCGGATGCCTGGTCCCGTCCTGACATCCCTCTGCACGCGCTGGCCATGCTGAAAATGGAGCGCGACGGCATCAAGCCTGACGTGCCCGGCTCCGTTGGTCCAATCAAGCAGATGGAAGAACTGAAGGCCAAAGGCCACCCGGTTGCCTACGTCGGTGACGTGGTCGGTACCGGTTCTTCCCGTAAATCCGCTACCAACTCCGTATTGTGGTTCTTCGGTGACGACATTCCGAACGTACCCAACAAGCGTGCCGGCGGTTTCTGCTTCGGCACCAAGATTGCCCCGATCTTCTACAACACCATGGAAGACGCCGGTGCCCTGCCAGTCGAGTTTGACTGCACCAACCTGAACATGGGCGACGTCATCGACGTGTACCCGTACAAGGGCGAAGTGCGCCGCAACGGCAGCGACGAGCTGGTCACCAACTTCGAGCTGAAAACCGAAGTGCTGCTGGACGAAGTCCGCGCCGGTGGCCGTATCCCGCTGATCATCGGCCGTGGCCTGACCGAAAAAGCCCGCGCCGAGCTGGGCCTGGCTCCTTCCACCCTGTTCAAGAAGCCTGAAGCACCTGCCGACAGCGGCAAGGGTTTCACCCTGGCACAGAAAATGGTTGGTCGCGCCTGCGGTCTGCCTGAAGGTCAGGGCGTACGCCCCGGCACCTACTGCGAGCCGAAGATGACCACCGTCGGTTCCCAGGACACCACTGGCCCGATGACCCGTGACGAGCTGAAAGACCTGGCTTGCCTGGGCTTCTCCGCCGACCTGGTGATGCAGTCCTTCTGTCACACTGCGGCTTACCCCAAGCCCATCGACGTCAACACCCACCACACCCTGCCCGACTTCATCATGAACCGTGGCGGTGTGTCCCTGCGTCCCGGCGACGGCATCATCCACAGCTGGCTGAACCGCATGCTGCTGCCTGACACCGTAGGTACCGGTGGTGACTCCCACACCCGTTTCCCGATCGGCATTTCCTTCCCTGCCGGTTCCGGCCTGGTTGCCTTTGCCGCCGCCACTGGCGTCATGCCGCTGGACATGCCAGAGTCCGTACTGGTGCGTTTCAAGGGCAAGATGAACCCCGGCATCACCCTGCGTGACCTGGTTCATGCCATTCCTTACTACGCAATCCAGGAAGGCCTGCTGACCGTAGAGAAGAAAGGCAAGAAGAACATCTTCTCCGGCCGCATCCTGGAAATCGAAGGTCTGGACGGTCTGACCGTCGAGCAAGCCTTTGAGCTGTCCGACGCCTCTGCCGAGCGTTCCGCTGCCGGTTGTACCATCAAGCTGCCGGAAGACGCGATTGCCGAGTACCTGCGTTCCAACATCACCATGCTGCGCTGGATGATCAGCGAAGGCTACGGCGATGCACGCACCATCGAGCGCCGCGCCCAGGCGATGGAAGCATGGCTGGCCAAGCCCGAGCTGCTGTCTGCCGACGCCGATGCCGAGTACGCTGCCGTCATCGAGATCGACCTGGCCGACATCAAGGAGCCGATCCTGTGTGCGCCGAACGACCCGGACGATGCCCGTCTGCTGTCTTCCGTACAGGGCCGCGACATCGACGAGGTGTTCATCGGTTCGTGCATGACCAACATCGGTCACTTCCGTGCCGCCGGCAAACTGCTGGATCAGGTCAAGGGTGGCATCCCGACCCGTCTGTGGCTGGCTCCGCCAACCCGCATGGATCAGTACCAGCTGACCGAAGAAGGCTACTACGGCATTTACGGCCGTGCCGGCGCGCGCATGGAAATGCCCGGCTGCTCGCTGTGCATGGGCAACCAGGCCCGCGTCAAGACCGGTGCCACCGTGGTCTCCACCTCCACCCGTAACTTCCCGAACCGTCTGGGTGACAACACCGACGTGTTCCTGGCATCTGCAGAGCTGGCGGCCGTGTCCTCCATCGTCGGCAAGCTGCCAACCGTGGAAGAGTACATGGAGTACGCGAAGAACATCGACAGCATGGCTGGCGATATCTATCGCTACCTGAACTTTGATCAGATGGCCAAATACCAGGAAGCCGCTGACAAAGCCGAGCTGCCAACTGTATAAGTTGCACGGCTGAGAAAAAGCCCCGCCACAAGCGGGGCTTTTTTATGGTTGAAATTGGTGTTTGTCACCGGTTTCACGCTGTTCCCGCAGAGCCTGGATACCCACTCCTGTCACATACAGGCACGGCAACCGTTATGGCGCCCTGCCCCTCATTATTGCGCGAGCAAATGGCGTGTTTCAAAGCCCATGATCAACGAACCCCAGCGCCGGCCGGAAACATACAGCGGGATCGACAGGTCATTGAGAATCTCGCCTGTATCCCGGATGAATGTTTGCAGCAGAAACGGGCTGTCATGGGTACAGCGCCGCTGTTCCGCACGGCTATCAAAAAACTTGCGCATATTGCGGCTATAGGTGTTGTCCTCTTCCGCATTACCGGTTCTGGGCCGAGAGACTCGGGCATGGTGCACCGGGACGTAGCCATCCGTATTCGATGCCACGGCGTAGGCGAAGTCAGGCTGTTGCTGCAGAAAACCATCCAGAACAGGCTGTAAAACCGGCTCAAGGCTGCGCACATAACTTGTCATGTACTGCACATAGCGGTCTTCCGGGTTGAGCGCCTGATAATCCTTGGCAAACAGGTCGACACCCTTGGCATTCAGCGCTTCCATTACCTGCATGATCTGTCCGGCCCACTCCATTCCCAGCCGGGTCGTGGTTTCAAAGCCACCATAGCCAATGATGAAGCGTGACAACACTTCCTGGGTTTTCTGGGTGGCCTCCTCAAGCTCGTAAGCACTGGTCTGCGACAGGTCCATGTCTTCCTTGACCGAGTGGGACAGCTCGGCGATGCTGGCAACGTTCTGGTGGGTCAGCCGGTTGGTGGCAGACAGTTCTTCAATTGCGGTCGAAATCGTACTGAGCTGCTGGCTCATCTGCTCAAAGCTGGCCACCATGCCGGTAAACTGGTCACTGGTGCGGGTCAGAAAGCCTTCCGCCTGCTGTACATTTTCCAGGATGGTGCCGGCTCCGGCTTCGGTTTGTCCTACCAGCCGGCTCATTTCTGAAATGTTGGTGCCGATTTGCTGAGTCGCTTCACCGACCTTGCGGGACAACTGGCGCACCTCATCAGCCACCACGGCAAAGCCGCGCCCGGCATCACCGGCACGGGCCGCCTCGATCGAGGCATTGAGCGCCAACAGGTTGGTCTGGTCCGAAAACTCCTCGACCAACCGCAGGATGTTGGTGATGTTTTCCGAATTCCTGCTCAGTGTGCTGACCGTTTCCTGAAACCCCTGGGCCAGACGTGCAACATCCTGAATTTGCTCCGAGGCATGCTCAAGGTCCATGCCGGACTGGTGGATGTCACGCAAGTTATGCTGTGTCTGGTCACTGATATGGGTGGTATTCAGGGCGATTTCATCAATCGCCTGGGTAGACTGGCTACTGGACTCGAAGATCTGCTCGGCCTGTTGCTCCTGAACCACCGAGGAGCGGTTGGCCTGTTGAACCATTTTCTGCACTTTTGCCGCATTCAGGGCCACATCAACCGAATGCGTGCGGGTCTGGCTGATCATTTCCTTGAGCTGAGTGGTAAACTCGTTGTAACTGCGTGCCATCTGGGATATTTCATCAAAGGTGTAATCAGGCAACACTGCTGAAATATCACCGTTTTTATCCTTTACCGCCTGCAAAACCTCGGTGATGTCCCTGATCGGCCTGACAAAAATGGCCCGCATGAAAAATATCGTGAAGACTCCCGTCCCGGTGGCAAACAGTCCGGCCAGCGCCAGCAGAGTCCAGAAACTGTCCAGCGGAACTTGCTGTGCAACCCCCTGACCTTCCAGCTGCTGCCTCAAATCGATCAGCAAATAGGCGAGACCTGCAATCAGCAATGCTGTCGGCAGCAGCATTGCTGCCACATTGCCAATGATTTTTCTGGTCAGGGTGAACCAGAATGCTTTTTCTACTGTCCGGTATAGCGTCATCATCCGACAGGGTCCTCAAGTGTTCAGTGCCTAGACAGATCACGCCAGCAGTGTGACGCAAATCACAAAATCCGGACCAATATACAACCATGACGCCCGGATTAGGAAGTCTCATAGACCAAGGAAGCACTTTGGCATCACCAGCAGTGTCCTGCAGCGTGATACTGCACTTATAATCAGCAAAAGCATCAAGCCACGGAGACATCATGTCATCACCCAGCACACCACATCATGGGCTTTTCAATGCCTGGCGCTTGCAAGCCAGGGCAAATCCGCTGCTGACTCTGGGCTTCCTTGTTGCCCTGGCCATTCTGGCACTGCTGCTGGCCATCAGCGCAGTACACTCCATGCGCAATGGCAATCCCGAACACTTCACTCTGGCGATCTATGGCGGGCTGGCCGGTTTTGTCGCCACCGCCGGCGGAGCCGCTCTGGTATTTATGCTTGGCCAGCTGAAACACAAGCTGCAGGACGGCATGCTCGGCTTTGCTGCCGGCATGATGCTGGCCGCCAGTGCATTTTCCCTGATCCTGCCCGGCCTGGAAGCTGCGCAGGCGCTTTTTTCCAACTGGCTGGCAGCAGCCGTAGTGGTGGCCGGCATCGGTCTTGGCAGCCTGCTGATGCTGGGCCTGGACAAGTTCACCCCCCACGAACACGCCAGCACCGGCCCCTGTGGTCCCGAATACCGGCGCATCAGCGGAATCTGGCTATTCGTGTTCGCCATTGCCCTGCACAACATTCCCGAAGGCATGGCAATTGGCGTGTCCTTTGCCCAGGGGGACTTCAGTGTAGGTCTGCCGCTGACCACCGCCATTGTCATCCAGGACATTCCCGAGGGATTGGCTGTCGCTCTTGCGCTACGTACCATCGGCATGGGCACTTTGCGTGCGGTCCTGATTGCGGCAGCAACCGGACTGCTGGAGCCGCTGGGGGCGGTCCTCGGTTTCGCCATGGCCAGCAGCATCGCCATTGCCTACCCCCTGAGCATGGGCATCGCTGCTGGCGCAATGATTTTTGTTGTTTCTCACGAAGTCATTCCGGAAACCCACCGCAACGGCAACCAGACGGTTGCCACCATCGGCCTGATGGCCGGCTTCATGCTAATGATGTTCCTTGATACGGCACTGGGCTAATGACCAGTCAGACATCGACGAATGGCCGACCAAAGTTACTCTCCCCCAAAACCAGAAAGAAATGCAAATGTAACCGCCGCGATCGCACAAAACCCTGCTGTAACGTCACGCCTTGTGCAGTAGCGGATAACACACTTGTCCAAACTCAATTAAACCGTTAAAAACAACAGCTTTCACCGTTATCCGCTACTTTGTATCTATTGAAGCAATACTATGGAGCCATCAAGCTAGGCAACCTACATGCATATCCGGCAGTTCGCACTTCAAGCTTTCACCAGTTGCTGCCGATACCCTCAATGGGTTGTTAACGCACATTCAATTACAAGGAACTCGATCATGTCCCCCCTGCTTCGTATTTCAATCAGCAAACGCCTATGGCTGATTCTGCTACTGGTAGTTGCCGTCTTCATCGGCTTCGGTGTCATGATTGCCAGCCAGACCTACTCCGGTCTGCTGGAGGGCAAGGAAATAAAGACCCGCCACCTGGTCGAGAACACCATTGGCATCCTGGAGTATTTTCACGAACAGGAGCAACAGGGCACGCTAAGCAGGGAGCAGGCGCAAGCCGGAGCGCTGGCCGCCATCAAGAAGTTGCGTTACGGCCGCAATGACTACTTCTGGGTCAACGACCTGCAGCCGGTGATGATGATGCACCCGATGAACCCCGCCCTTGATGGCCAGAATCTGTCGGGCTACAAGGACCCGGACGGCAACCAGATCTTCAACGAGTTTGTACGCATTGCCAAGAACGACGGAGCCGGCTTCTACAACTACCGCTGGCCCATGCCCGGCGCCCGTGATCCCGTAGAAAAAATCAGCTACGTCCAGCAGTTCAAGCCCTGGGGCTGGGTACTGGGTACCGGTGTTTATGTCGATGACATCCAGGCGGAGTTCCGCAGTGCCACCATTAAAAGCACCATTACCCGTACGATCATCATCCTGATCGTGGCAGGACTGATGATCAGCATCATGCGCAGCATCACCCGCCCGCTACGCGAGGTGGCCGATGCACTAAAAAATATCGCCAGCGGCGAAGGCGACCTGACACAAATCCTGAATTATAAAGGCAATGACGAGGTCGGCGAGCTGAGTACAAGCTTCAATACCTTCACGGCCAAGCTCAGGTCCGTGATCACCGAGCTGCAACAGACCGGACTGACGCTGCAGCAATCCGCCGGCGAGCTCGACCGGACAGCCCGCGAAAGCCTTGACAGCAGCGAGCGCCAGCTGCAGGAAACCGAAGTGATTGCCACCTCCATGAACGAAGTCACCTATTCGGTACAGGAAGTGGCAAAAAATGCCGAGCAGGCAGCCAGCGAGGTGAGCAGCGCCAACCAGCAGGCCGAGGCCGGCCAGCAAAGCATTCACAACAGCCTGCAACAGACCGACCAGCTGTCGGCGACCATCAGCGAAGCGGTCGCCGTGATGGAAGCGCTGGCAGCCGAAAGCACCCAGATCGGCACCGTACTGGAAGTGATCAACTCGATTGCCGAGCAGACCAACCTGCTGGCCCTGAACGCGGCGATTGAAGCCGCCCGCGCCGGCGAGCAGGGCCGCGGTTTTGCCGTGGTGGCCGACGAGGTACGCCTGTTGGCCCAGCGTACCCAGCAGTCAACCGGCGAAGTGCAGCACATGATCGACAGCCTGCAGAAAAACACGCGGGCCGCGGTGCAGGTCATCCAGGAAAGCAGCCAGGCTTCAGCCAAGACCGTGGAACAGGCCAATATCGCCAGTGCCAGTCTGGAGCAGATCACCCTGGCGCTGGCGGCCCTCAGTGATCTCAACGCGTCCATTGCCAGCAGCACCCTGCAGCAGTCGCATGTCGCCGAGGAAATCAACCAGAATATCAACCGGGTGGCCGGCCTGGCCGGCACCAGCACCGCTGCCGCACAGCAAGCCAGCAACGCCAGCGAAAGCCTTGCTCAACTGGCCCGCAACCTGGCCGGTCTGTTGTCCCAGTTCAAGGTCTGAGCGGCTTGCCCTGCGCCACCGTCAAGTGCCTGGCGTTCTTCGTCAGGCGCTGACGCCATCCTCTGGCGTGCGCCGTATAATCTTGATCTTGCAGTCGAACTTCGCCTTGCGTGTCACACTGATGGCCTTGTGGGTCACGGCATCCACCGTGATGTTCCAGGCCCCGTCAGACGGCACCCGGATTTTTGCCGGAAAGCGGTCAAAGGCGCCGCCATGATAAGTATGACGGCCACCATTTTTGTAGCTGCGGAAGTTGGCATCATTCATCAGGCGGATATTGCATGTCTGCGAGCTGTAAATGACAACCAGGTCGCCTTCATGCAGCACTTCACGCCGGTGGATAAATTTCATGTCCGGATCACCCCTAAATAAACGGCGGATACTATAGCACGGCCCAGCCGGCCGCCGGCATGCTAGAATCCCGCTTTTTCCACGTCCGGCTGCCGTGTTTTTTCGTCCAGATTCCAGTTTTCTCATGACCATTCTCGCCACCCGTGCCGGCTTCTTCCTCGCCGGTCTGGGGCTGGCGGTGTGGGCACCACTGGTTCCTTACGTGCGCGCCCGCATTCCGATGTCGGATGCCACCTTCGGCATGCTATTGCTCAGCATCGGGCTGGGCTCGCTATGCTGGATGCCGCTGGCGGCAGTCCTGACCGGCCGTTTCGGCATCCGCAAAACGATTACCGGCTCCACCCTGCTGCTGGTACTGGCCCTGTGCGGCATGATCTTCGTCAACCAGCTCTGGCTGATGGCTGCCGTGCTGTTCTGCTTTGGCGGCAGCATGGGAGTGCTGGACATCGTGCTCAATGTACAGGGCCTGGCTGTGGAGCGGCGCGCCAATCGCAACATGATGGCCGGTTTTCATGGCATGTTCAGCCTTGGCACCATCTGTGGCGCCCTGCTGGTAACCCTGTTGCTGATGGCCGGGCTATCGCCGGTACTCAGCCCGCTGCTGGCCGTCTGCTGCATCCTGTTGCTCGCCGCCTGGGCCTGGCCCGGCTTCCTGCCCCGGCGCACACACAGCAATGCCGGCGACAGGCGCTGGCCCGGCAGCTTTATCCTGCTGGTCGGGCTGATGTGCTTCATCGTGTATCTGGCCGAAGGGGCGATACTGGACTGGAGCGCCCTGTTCCTGATCGATTTTCGCGGCATGCAGCCCGCCAGCGCCGGGCTGGGCTATGCCTCCTTTGCCCTGATGATCACGCTCGGCCGCTTTCTCGGCGATGACCTGACGGCCCGGCTCGGCCGGGTGCGCATGATCGGGCTGGGCGGCCTGCTTGCTGCCGCTGGCGTTACCCTGACCCTTGTCACACCCCATTGGGGCCTCGCCCTGGCGGGTTATGGCCTGTGCGGCCTGGGCTGTGCCAATGTCTCGCCGCTGCTGATATCCTCGCTGAACCGGCAAACCCGCATGCCGCCCCACCTGGCAGTGGCGGCCGCCACCACCATTGGCTTTGCCGGGGTGCTGGCCGGCCCGGCGCTGATCGGCCTGATTGCACACCACAGCTCGCTGGCCCACGCTTTCGCCATGGTAGCGGCCGGCCTGCTGCTGGTCGCGATAGCCAGCCCCAGGTTCCGCATGAGCTGAATTGCCGGAGCCTGTGTCACAAGCTCCGGCATCGTTCAGAACAGAACAATCAGCACACAGGCTGCCGGCAAATTCGTACAGAACCTGCCGGCCAGCGCTAGCCTACAAAGCTGAGCAATACCCCTGCCGCCACCGCCGAACCGATCACGCCGGCCACATTCGGCCCCATCGCATGCATCAGCAGGAAGTTCTGCGGATTGGCTTCCAGCCCTACGCGGTTGGAGACCCGCGCCGCCATCGGCACCGCAGAAATACCAGCCGAGCCGATCAGCGGGTTGATCTTGTTGCTGCTGAACAGGTTCATCACCTTGGCCATGATCACCCCGGCTGCGGTACCGGCACTGAAGGCGATCATGCCCAGCACCAGAATCCCCAGGGTCTTGATCTGCAGAAAGGAGTCGGCCGACAGCTTGGCTCCCACCGTCAGGCCCAGGGCAATGGTCACGATATTGATCAGCGCATTGCGTGAAGTGTCGGCCAGGCGCTCAACCACACCGCACTCGCGCATCAGGTTGCCAAAGGCGAACATGCCCACCAGCGGTGCGGCATCCGGCAGCAGCAACCCGATCAGCAGGCTCAGCACAATCGGAAACACCACTTTTTCCGTCTGGCTGACGTGACGTAGCTGCGTCATGACAATGGCCCGCTCTTCCTTGCTGGTCAGCGCCCGCATGATCGGCGGCTGGATCAGCGGCACTAGCGCCATATAGGAATAGGCGGCCACGGCAATCGGGCCAAGCAGCTCGGGAGCCAGACGGGAGGTGACAAAAATCGAGGTCGGGCCATCAGCACCGCCAATGATGGCAATGGAGGCCGCTTCACGCATGGTGAACTCCAGCCCGGGAATACCCAGCGCACCAATCGCCAGCGCCCCCAGCAGGGTACCGAAAATGCCGAATTGCGCCGCCGCGCCCAGCATCAGGGTTTTCGGGTTCGCCAGCATCGGGCCGAAATCGGTCATGGCACCCACGCCCATGAAAATCAGCAGCGGAAACACGCTGGTCGGCAGGCCGATCTGGTACAGCAGGTCGAGCAGACCGCCTGCCTCGGCCATGCCGGCACCGGGAATGTTGGCCAGCAGCCCGCCAAAGCCGATGGGAATCAGCAGCAACGGCTCAAAGCCCTTGCGAATGGCCAGATAGATCAGGCCGAGACAGACCAGCAACATGATGGCCTGCCCGCCCTGCAGCTGGTAGATGCCGGTGCTTTGCCACAGGTTCAGTAGTTTTTCCATGATACTGCTCCCTTAAGCGATGACGACCAGACAGTCACCGACGTTGACGCAATCACCCACCTTGACGCTGACGCCACTGATGGTACCGCTGCGGAAGGCGCGGATCTCGGTTTCCATCTTCATGGCTTCCAGGATGATCATCACTTCGCCTTCCTCGACCGCCTGACCAGGCTGCACCAGGATCTTGAAGATATTGCCGGTCAGCGGCGCGCCCTGCGGGTCACCACTACCATCGACAACTGCCGCTGCAGTGTCTGCAGTTGCCGCCGTGGCCAGCGGCTTGATGCCCTCGATGTCACCCCCCTCGTTGACCTGCACCACAAAGCTTTTGCCGTTAACATCAACGGTATACACCGCAGCTTCGTTGCTGTCGCCGGCCGGGCGCTCATTGCCGGTCGGGACCGGCTCGAAGGCAGCAGGATCATGGCGGTTTTCCAGGAACTTCAGCCCGATTTGCGGGAATAGCGCATAGGTCAGGACATCATCGATCAGCGCCGCGCCAGTGGCCAGGCTGATGCCCTTCTCCTGCGCCAGTTGCTGCAGCTCGGCGGTCAGTTTGTCCAGTTCGTTGTCGAGCAGGTCGGCAGGGCGACAGGTCACCGCTGCGGCACCGTCCAGCACGCGGGCCTGCAGCCCGGCATTGAACGGGGCCGGCGCCGCGCCGTACTCGCCCTTGAGCACACCGGCGGTTTCCTTGGTGATCGACTTGTAGCGCTCGCCGGTCAGCACGTTGATCACCGCCTGGGTACCGACAATCTGCGAGGTCGGCGTCACCAGCGGGATAAAGCCGAGGTCTTCGCGTACGCGCGGAATCTCGGCCAGCACCTCGTCAAAACGGTCACTGGCGCCCTGCTCCCTGAGCTGGTTTTCCATGTTGGTCAGCATGCCGCCCGGCACCTGGGCGACCAGAATGCGTGAATCGACGCCTTTCAGGTTGCCTTCGAACTTTGCGTATTTCTTGCGTACGTCACGGAAGTAGGCTGCCACCTCTTCCAGCAGCTCAAGATCCAGCCCGGTATCACGCGGCGTATCCTGGAAGATCGCCACCACCGACTCGGTTGGCGAATGGCCATAGGTCATCGACATGGATGAAATGGAGGTATCGACGTTGTCGATGCCGGCCTCCACCGCCTTGACGATCGCCGCTGTCGACAGGCCGGCGGTAGCATGGCAATGCATGTGTACCGGAACCTCGAGCACCTCTTTCAGGCGGCTGACCAGCTCGAAGGCAGCATAGGGCTTGAGAATGCCGGCCATGTCCTTGATGGCAACCGAATCCGCGCCCAGGTCCTGCAGTTGCTTGCCCATGTCGACCCACATGTCGAGGGTGTGCACCGGGCTGGTGGTATAGCAGATGGTGCCCTGGGCATGCTTGCCATTGGCATGCACGGCCTGCATGGCCCGCTGCAGGTTGCGCGGGTCATTCATGGCATCAAAGACACGGAACACATCAACACCGTTGACTGCCGCACGCTCGACAAACTTGTCTACCACATCGTCGGCATAATGGCGGTAGCCGAGCAGATTCTGCCCGCGCAGCAGCATCTGCTGACGGGTATTGGGCATCGCCGCCTTGAGCTGACGGATGCGCTCCCACGGGTCCTCGCCCAGATAACGGATGCAGGAATCAAAAGTCGCCCCGCCCCAGGTCTCCACCGACCAGAAGCCGATGCGGTCAAGCTTCGGCGCAATCGGCAGCATGTCCTCAAGGCGCAAACGGGTGGCCAGGACGGACTGGTGAGCATCGCGCAGCACCACATCAGTGATGCTCAACGGTTTGTTAGCGGTCATCTGTCAGACTCCATATTTTTTGTAATTATCAGATACTGCGGCTGCGATGCTGACGCAGTGCAAGCCGGATGGCGGCAAGCGTGTCGGCATCAGGTACTGGACCGGCCGGAACCGGGATGCTGGTGGCGACGGCAGAGGTTGTCTCGTGCACCGTGGCCCGCTGCAACAGCAGCGACATCAGGCGTGTGCAGCCGATCAGCATAACGAGGAAAACGAAGACCAGCCCCATGCCGATCAGCATGAGCTCAAGGCCCTCAAGCAGAAGTTGCCCGGACGTCATAATGGCTCCTTTGTCTACAATACAAGCTTGTTGTACTTGAAATGTCTTGCAGTAGTTTTAGCTACTCGTTCCGGATATCGACGGAAGAGCGCAGAGCACCTTAGCCCGAACATTTTATGTAGGCAAACTTTTTAGCCACTACACAATTGGCGAAAATACTTTGTCAACAATATGCCGTCAATAAAACCCCGGGCCGGTTTGACCGGTCCGGGACACGGCACCCGGCGAAAGCGCTTGTCCGCCGGTCTGCATTCAGAGAAGGAACAGCGTGGCCAGGCCAAGGAAGATGAAAAACCCGCCACTGTCGGTCATTGCCGTGATCATCACGCTGGAACCCAGCGCCGGGTCGCGTCCCAGACGCACCATGGTCATCGGAATCAAAACTCCCATCAGTGCCGCCAGCAACAGGTTGAGCGTCATGGCGCCAATCATCACCATGCCCAGGGCAAAGTAGTCATACAACAGCCAGGCCACGACACCAATAACGCCCCCCCAGATGATGCCGTTGATGAAGGCCACGCCCAGCTCTTTTTTCAGCAGGCGGTTGGTATTGCCGGTACTGACCTGCTCCAGCGCCATGGCACGAACGATCATGGTGATGGTCTGGTTACCGGAGTTGCCACCAATACCGGCGACAATCGGCATCAGGGCTGCCAGCGCCACCAGCTTCTCGATCGAGCCCTCGAACATGCCGATCACCCGCGAAGCGACAAAAGCGGTGACCAGGTTGACGGCCAGCCAGGCCCAGCGGTTGGCGATCGATTTCCACACCGAGGCAAAGATGTCTTCCTCTTCGCGCAGACCGGCACGACTGAGCACCTCGCCCTCGGTTTCCTCACGAATCAGGTCAACCATTTCGTCAATGGTCAGACGCCCGATCAGCTTGCCGTTCTTCTCGACCACCGGCGCGGAAACCAGGTTATAACGCTCAAAGGCTTCCGCCGCGTCAATGCCCTCTTCATCCGGATGGAATACTACCGGATCGGTAGCCATCACCTCGGCCACCTTCTTTTCCGGATCGTTGACCAGCAAGCGCTTGATCGGCAGTACGCCCTTGAGGATGCCGGCATGGTCAATCACGAACAGCTTGTCCATCTGGTCAGGCAGCTCCTTGAGCCGGCGCAGATAACGCAAGACCACTTCCAGCGCGACATCCTCGCGCACGGTGACCATCTCGAAGTCCATGATGGCTCCGACCTGGTCTTCCTCATAGGACAGGGCCGAGCGCACCCGTTCGCGTTGCAGCGCATCGAGGGACTCCATCAGCTCCAGCACGACATCCTGCGGCAGCTCGGCAGCCAGCTCGGCCAGCTCATCCGCATCAAGCTCCCGTGCCGCTGCGAGGATTTCCTCCTCGTCCATGTCGGCCAGCAGCGTTTCCCGCACCGCATCCGACACTTCCAGCAGGATGTCACCGTCACTTTCCGCCTGGACCAATTGCCACAGCGTGAGACGTTCTTCCAGCGGCAAACCTTCGAGGATATAGGCGATATCCGCGCTATGCAGAGCGGTCAGGCGCTCGCGCAGCCCGGCCAATAGCTGACCCTGCTCGCTGGCCTCGTCACGCCGGAAGCCTTGTTCGTCATCCAGCGCCTGCAGTCGCTGCAGGATTTCCGTTACATATGCAAAACGCTCTTGCAAGCGCTCCTGGGGCTTTTTGTTTTCAATCTCGCTCATGACTGCCTCCTCGGAAATGCCTTACAAAACGGCGCCGGCTACGCCAGCCAGTGTTTCAGCCCCCTGCTCCCCCCGACAGGAACCGGGATGGTTTTGGCAAAAAAAAAGCTTGCACTGAATGCAAGCTTTTTTATGTGGCGGACTCAGGAGGATTCGAACCTCCGACCGCTCGGTTCGTAGCCGAGTACTCTATCCAGCTGAGCTATGAGTCCGTTACTAGGTTTAGCCAGGCTAGTGCTGGTTTCATCTGGCAGTATCAATTGCCATTTGAATATGGCGGACTCAGGAGGATTCGAACCTCCGACCGCTCGGTTCGTAGCCGAGTACTCTATCCAGCTGAGCTATGAGTCCGTAAGTGCCGCATTATAAAGTATTTATTGATTTTATCAAGCCAACAAAAACACTTTATAAACATGGCGGAGAGGGGGGGATTCGAACCCCCGACACCCTTTTGAGGTGTACTCCCTTAGCAGGGGAGCGCCTTCGGCCTCTCGGCCACCTCTCCGTAACGGGGACGAATCATACAGTGTTTTTTTGTTTTTGCAAGGCGGTTTTTATCTTATTTAAAAATTTCAGTCGTGAGGCTCGTCCTTCTCGTTCTGAATGCGCTGGTAGATCTCTTCACGATGTACGGCCACATCCTTTGGAGCGTCCACACCAATGCGTACCTGGTTGCCTTTCACGCCAAGAACAGTCACGGTGACGTCATCACCAACCATCAGGGTTTCGCCTACACGTCGGGTTAAAATTAACATTCCATTTCTCCTTGATTTAAACACTCAACACACTTGAGCAGCCGCAAGAACCTCACGCCCGGGTTACCAGGGGAGTATCCAGCCCGAACTCGCCATGCAATGCACGCACTGCCAGCTCAGTGTACTTTTCATCAATCACCACAGACACCTTGATCTCGGATGTGGAAATCATCTGGATGTTGATGTTCTCTCTGGCCAGCGCCGCAAACATCCGGCTGGCCACTCCGGCATGCGAGCGCATGCCGACACCGATAATTGACACCTTGGCGATGCTGGTTGTTCCCGTCACCTGGCGGGCACCCAGCTCCTCGCCGGTTTGCTGCAGAATATGCAGCGCCTGCTCGTAGTCCTGCCTGCCCACGGTGAAGGTCAGGTCGGTGGTATTATCCTCTTCAGCCACGTTCTGGACAATAACGTCCACCTCGATATTGGCTGCGCTGATCGGACCCAGGATACGGAACGCCACTCCCGGGGTATCGGCAACGCCACGGATCGTCAGCTTGGCTTCGTCCCGGTTGAAGGCAATGCCTGAAATGATCGGCTGTTCCATGGGGGTTTCCTGCTCCGTTGTAATCAGGGTACCCGGGCCATCCTGAAAGCTGTGCAGGACGCGCAGGGGTACGTTGTATTTTCCGGCAAACTCGACCGAGCGGATCTGCAGGATCCTGGAACCCTGACTGGCCATTTCCAGCATTTCCTCAAAGGTAATGCTGTCCAGCCGGCGGGCTTCGGCCACCACCCGCGGGTCAGTGGTATAAACACCGTCAACATCGGTATAGATCTGGCACTCGTCCGCCTTCAGCACAGCCGCAAGCGCGACTGCAGTGGTGTCCGATCCGCCCCGCCCCAGCGTCGTGACATGCCCGTCGAGGTCAACCCCCTGGAAGCCGGCAACCACGACCACACTGCCAGCATTGAGCCGCTCACGCACATGATCACCGTCAATTTCCTGTACGCGTGCCTTGCCGTGCGCAGAGTCGGTACGTATCGGAACCTGCCAGCCGGTCATGGAGACCGCCGGAACGCCGCGCTGCTCCAGTGCCATAGCCAGCAGTGCAATGGTCACCTGCTCGCCGGTGGAGACCAGCAGGTCCTGTTCACGCGGTGACGGGCTGCTGCTGATCTCCCGGGCCAGGCCGAGCAACCGGTTGGTTTCACCACTCATCGCCGACAGCACCACGACAATCTGGTGGCCGTCAGCATGAAAGCGCTGCACCTTGTCGGCAACCTGCCCGATGCGCTCGATATTGGCTACCGAGCTGCCACCGAACTTCTGGACATAGAGCGCCACCGGTCAGGCTCCCTGAGCGACGAAGCTGTCAACCAGCGCCAGCGCTTCGGCCAGTTTGGCCACTTCGCTGCCGCCGCCCTGCGCCATGTCAGGACGGCCGCCGCCCTTGCCGCCGACCACGGCAGCGGCTTGACGCATCAGGTCACCGGCCTTGTACTGGCCGGTCAGGTCCTTGGTCACGCCCGCCACCAGTACCACCCTGCCCTCAAACTCGGAGGCCAGCAGGATGACGGCGCTGCCCAGCTTGTTTTTCAGCTGGTCCATCAGGTCCATCAGTGCCTTGTTGTCGAGACCGTCAACACGGGCCGCCAGGGTTTTCACGCCATTGATGTCTTTGGCCTGCCCGGCCAGATCACTGCCGGCAGCACTGGCCGCCTTGGCCTTGACCTGTTGCAATTCTTTTTCCAGCGCCTTGCTGTGTTCCAGCACACCTTGCAGCTTGTCGAGCAGGTTGTCGCGGTTGCCGCGCACCAGCCCCATCAACTGACGCAGGGTGTTTTCACTGTCTTTCACCCACTGCCAGGCAAGCTCGCCGGTAACCGCCTCGATACGGCGCACGCCGGAAGCAATACCGCCCTCGCTGACAATCTTGAACAGACCGATATCGCCGGTACGCTTGGCGTGGGTACCGCCGCACAGCTCGACCGAGAAGCCGTCGCCCATGCTCAGCACACGTACATCGTTGCCGTATTTTTCGCCAAACAGCGCCATCGCGCCCATCTGCCTGGCGGTTTCCATGTCGGTTTCGCAGGTTTCCACCGCAGTATTCAGGCGGATTTGCTGGTTGACCCGCTCTTCCAGTTCTGTGATTTGTTCAGGCGTTACCGCTTCAAAGTGGCTGAAGTCAAAGCGCAGGCGCTGGCTATCGACCAGCGAGCCTTTCTGCTGCACATGCTCGCCAAGAATCTCGCGCAGCGCGGCATGCAGCAGGTGGGTAGCGGAGTGATTCAGCACGGTGGCCTGACGCACATTGGCATCCACTTCGGCCTGGACACTCTGGCCGTTTTGCAAACTGCCTTGCAGCAGCACACCATGGTGCAAAACCGCATCGCCGGCTTTGGTGGTGTCGCGCACTTCAAAACGCAGGCCGTCACCCAGCAGGTAGCCGCAGTCACCTACCTGGCCGCCCGATTCGGCATAGAACGGGGTCTGATCCAGCACCACCACCAGCTCGTCACCGGCAGCTGCCTGTTCTACCTCTTTGCCATCACGCAGCAGGCTCAACACCTTGCCACTGGTGCGCAAGTCGCTGTAGCCGAGAAAGTCGGTTTTGCCATCAACCTTGAGTAGGCTGTTGTAGTCCAGACCAAACGAACTGGCGGCACGCGCACGTTCACGCTGAGCATCCATCTCGCGCTCGAAGCCTTCTTCATCGACCGTCAGTTCACGCTCACGGGCGATGTCGGCGGTCAGATCCATCGGGAAGCCGTAGGTGTCATACAGCTTGAACACCACTTCGCCGGGAATTACGCTGCCTTGCAGGTCGGCCAGGTCGGCTTCAAGGATGCGCAGGCCCTGCTCCAGGGTCTTGGCAAACTGCTCTTCTTCACTCTTCAGCACGCGCTCGATCTGTGCCTGCTGCTGTTTCAGTTCGGGGAAAGCATCACCCATTTCCGCCACTAGTGCGGCAACGATTTTGTAGAAGAAGCTGTCCTTCGCACCCAGCTTGTTACCGTGACGGCAGGCGCGGCGGATGATGCGGCGCAGCACATAGCCACGGCCATCATTGGACGGCAGCACGCCATCGGCAATCAGGAAGCTGCACGAGCGGATATGGTCGGCCACCACTTTCAGTGACGGGTTGTCATCGTTGGCACAGCCGATAGCGCCAGCCACGGCAGCCAGCAGGTTCTGGAACAGGTCAATCTCGTAGTTGGAGTTGACGTGCTGCATGACGGCGCTGATGCGCTCCAGGCCCATGCCGGTATCCACGCTTGGCGCGGGCAGCGGGTGCAGCACACCGTCGGCTGTACGGTTGAACTGCATGAAAACGTTGTTCCAGATCTCGATGTAACGGTCGCCATCCTCTTCCGGGCTGCCCGGCAGGCCGCCCCAGATGTGTTCGCCGTGGTCAAAGAAGATTTCGGTACAAGGACCGCAGGGGCCGGTATCCCCCATGGCCCAGAAGTTGTCGGAGGCATAGGGTGCGCCGCCATTGTCGCCAATGCGGATGATGCGCTCGGCAGGTACGCCAGCCACGTCACGCCAGATCTCGAAGGCTTCGTCGTCGGTGTGGTAAACGGTGATCCAGAGCTTGTCCTTGGGCAGGTTCAGCCACTGCTCGCTGGTCAGGAACTCCCAGGCATAGGCGATGGCATCACGTTTGAAATAGTCGCCAAAGCTGAAGTTGCCCAGCATTTCAAAGAAGGTGTGGTGACGGGCGGTGTAGCCGACGTTTTCCAGGTCGTTGTGCTTGCCACCGGCACGTACGCACTTCTGGCTGCTGGCTGCGCGGGTGTAGCTGCGCCTGTCCAGACCAAGGAAGCAATCCTTGAACTGGTTCATGCCGGCGTTGGTGAACAGCAGGGTCGGATCGTTGTCCGGCACCAGCGAGCTGGATGCCACACGAGTGTGGCCCTTGCCTTCAAAGAATTTTAGAAAGGCTTCGCGAATTTCAGCGCTTTTCATATCGGTATCCATACATCGCCGTGCTTCGTCAAGGACGGCAAATTAACAAGCGTGGTCTACAGTAAACAATTCTGGCCGGTCCGGCTCATGAATTGATCCAAATGCCACAATAAACAAAATCTATCGAGTTCCGTACGAATCCTGACAATTTTTTGGTACCGGCTCGCAGGCATGACCAGGCCTTCAGCAATCACTGCCTGGGCCGTACGGATCCGGCGGCTGCATGTCAGTGCTGGCAATCCGGCCCGTGAACATGCCCGTCCGCCATTTCATCGGGGTCTGCCGCTTCCATTTCCAGCTCGACACTGACCAGATTGGTGGCCATGGGACGCAGCAGCAGGTTGGCGTATTCGGTGTCGCCTTCCTCGACATCAACACCCAGCATCAGCTGGTTGCCGACCGGCTGCAGCCAGAGTTCCTTGTCTTGCCAGATCACTGCAACCCGGGCACATTCCTGCAGCTGTTGTTCGCCTGCTTCATTTTCCAGCAACAGGCTCAAGGTTTGTAATTTCATCATCGCTTCCTGGTTTGGCGGCTCAGCCTTCGCACAGCCGCTGGACCGCAACGGCAAAGCGTTGCAGGCCCTCATTGATATCTTCGGGTTCAACAATCAGGCTCGGGGCAAAACGTATGACGTTCGGCCCGGCCATCAGCACCAGCACGCCGGCCGCCTCTGCAGCAGCCAGAAACTCGGCGGCACGGCCCTGCCATGGCTCGGCCAGAACCGCGCCAAGCAGCAGCCCCTGGCCACGCACCTCGCTGAAAATGCCGTACTGGTCGGCCAGCTCCTGAAGTTTCCGGCGCAGCAACGCCTCGCGTTCGGTCACGCCGGCCAGCGTCTGCGGAGTATTGATGATGTCCAGCACCGCCTCGCCTACGGCACAAGCCAGGGGGTTGCCACCAAAGGTGGTGCCATGTGTGCCTGCCGTCAGGTGGCCGGCCCAGCGTTCATGGGTCAGCATGGCGGAAACGGGAAACCCGCCGCCCAGGCTCTTGGCGGCGGTCAGTACATCCGGAATGACACCATAATGCTCGTACGCAAACAATTTGCCGGTACGGCCGACACCGGTTTGCACCTCGTCAAAAATCAGCAGGGCATCGTGCTTGTCACATAGTTCGCGCACACGCTGCACCCATGCCGGGTCAGCCGGGAGCACTCCGCTCTCGCCCTGGATGAGTTCCAGAATCACGGCACAGGTCTTGTCACTGATGGCCGCTTCCATCGCCGCGATGTCGTTGTAGGGCACATGGGTGATGCCCTCCGGACGCGGACCAAAGTCCTCGGAATATTTTGGCTGCCCGGCCACGTTGACGGTAAATACCGTGCGTCCGTGGAAGCTGTTGATCGTGGAAATGATTTCGTATTTGTCGTCACCAAAGCGGTCACGGGCCACTTTCCGCGCCAGTTTCAGCGCCGCTTCGTTGGCCTCGGCACCCGAGTTGGCAAAAAACACCCGTTCGGCAAAGGTGGCATCAACCAGTTTGCCGGCCAGCCGCAAGGCCGGTTCGTTGGTGAACACATTGGACATGTGCCAGAGTTTGCCAGCTTGCTCCGTCAATGCCGCAACCAGCGCCGGATGGCAATGTCCCAGGCCGTTGACAGCAATCCCGCCGGCCAGATCAACCAGCTCGCGGCCAGCCTGGTCCCAAACGCGGGACCCCAGCCCGCGCACGGGCACAAAGCTGGCTGGCGCATAATTGGGCACCATGACCCGGTCAAAGTCGGCCCGTTCCACACGGGGTTGCTGCGTAGACATCCGGTTACTCCTCGTCAGGCAAAATCAAAGACCGCCCTTTAAGGGCGGTCGTAAAAACACAGGCGGCCGACAGCCGCCAACCAGGCGGTCTGCTAGCGATTTTCATCCCCGAACCATGCCAGGCGCTCCTTCAGGGCTACGACCTCGCCGACAATGATCAAACTGGGGCTTTCAACCTTTTCCTCTACTATACGCTGATGAATGTCACTCAGGGTACCCAAAATTACCCGCTGCTGCGTCGTGGTGCCACGCTCGATCACCGCAACCGGTGTAGCAGGCGCCCGGCCATTGGCCATCAGCTGCCTGGCAATGTCCGGCAAGGTGCCCAGCCCCATGTAGAAAACCACGGTCTGGGTGGTTGAGACCAGCTCGCTCCAGGGCAGGTTGAGGTTGCCATCTTTCGGATGTCCGGTGACAAAACGTACCGACTGCGCATAATCGCGGTGCGTCAGCGGGATACCCGAGTAGCAGGAACAACCGGATGCCGAGGTGATGCCCGGCACCACCTGGAAAGGCACACCGTGCTGGGCCAGCTCTTCGATTTCCTCGCCGCCACGTCCGAAAATGAACGGATCACCGCCCTTCAGGCGCAATACCCGCTTGCCTTCCCTGGCCAGTTCGACCAGCTTCTGGTTGATCTTGTCCTGCGGCAGGCTGTGGTTGGATGCCGCCTTGCCCACATAGATACGATCGGCATCGCGCCGGCACATCTCGACAATTTCCGGTGCCACCAGGCGGTCATACAATACCACATCCGCCTGCTGCATCAGACGCAGGGCCTTGAAGGTCAGCAAGTCGGGATCACCCGGCCCCGCTCCAACCAGATAAACCTCGCCTTCCACGGCTGCCGGTTTACCCTGCAGTTTGTCCTGCACCATCTGCTCGGCCTGCGCCAGGTTGCCGGCAAACACCTGTTCGGCAACCGGCCCCTGGAAGGTCTCTTCCCAGAACACACGGCGCTGCTGCAGGTCAGCAAAGCGCTGCTTGACCGCTTCGCGGTATTTCTGGCCAAGACCTGCCAACTTGCCATAGCCGGCAGGCAACACGGTTTCGATTTTTGCCCGTACCAGTCGCGCCAGCACCGGGGCACGACCACCACTGGAGACTGCCACCATCAGCGGTGAACGGTCGACAATGGCCGGAAAAATCACGCTGCACAGTTCCGGGGTATCCACCACGTTGACCGGCAAGCCCAGGGCTTTTGCCTCGGCGGCAATGGCGGTATTGAGCTGATGGTCTTCTGTCGCCGCCACCACCAGCACATGCCCCTTGCAATCGCCCGGCTGCCAGCCACGCAGCTGACAGCTGCCACCGGTCTCTTCCAGCAGCTGGCCAAGCTGCGGATGCAGCTCAAGCGTAACCACATTGACACGGGCACCGGCCTGGGCCAGCAGCCTTGCCTTGCGCAGCGCAACCTCACCTCCACCGACCAGCAGCACGGACTGCTCCTGCAAACGGTGAAATAACGGCAAGTAATCCATTGGTACTCCTTAATGGCTTTTATCGCCTAATCAAAAGACTCTGGTTGCGACTCTACTAACAAAACGTCTGAAGGCTCATGCGCCAAATCAAGAACCAAACCGGATATGAATATATTAAATGTTCATTAACACCCGATAGTCGTCAGCCCGCCCATGTAAGGAATCAGTACTTCCGGCACACGAATGCTGCCGTCGGCCTGTTGGTAGTTCTCGATCACGGCCACCAGTGTGCGGCCTACTGCCAGGCCGGAACCATTGAGAGTGTGGACCAGCTCCGGTTTGCCGGTTTCCGGATTGCGGTAGCGCGCCTGCATGCGGCGGGCCTGGAAGTCGGTGCAGTTGGAGCAGGAGGAAATCTCGCGGTACTTGTCCTGGCTCGGCACCCAGACCTCAAGGTCATAGGTCTTGCTGGCGGAAAAGCCCATGTCGCCGGTACACAGCGCCATCATGCGGTAAGGCAGATTCAGCGCCTGCAGGATCTTCTCGGCATGACCGGTCAGCTCTTCCAGTGCCTCGAAGGATTTTTCCGGATGAACAATCTGGACCAACTCCACTTTGTCGAACTGGTGCTGACGGATCATGCCCCGGGTATCACGGCCGGAAGCACCCGCCTCGCTGCGGAAGCAGGGGCTGTGCGCAACCATTTTGATCGGCAGGTCCTCGGCAGCCAGGATTTCACCGGCAACCAGGTTGGTCAGGGATACTTCTGCGGTAGGAATCAGATACAGCGGAGCCTGCCCCTCACGGTCGAGGCGGAACAGGTCTTCCTCGAACTTGGGTAGCTGCCCGGTGCCCTGCAGGGCCGACGCCTGTACCAGATAAGGGGTGTAGTGCTCCTGATAGCCGTGCTCGCCGGTATGGGTGTTGAGCATGAACTGCGCCAGCGCCCGGTGCAGACGGGCAATACCATTGCGCATCACGGCAAAGCGTGCGCCGGACAGTTTGGCGGCGTTGGCAAAATCCAGTCCGCCGAGGTTTTCACCCAGCTCAACGTGATCCTTCACTGCAAAATCAAACCTGGCCGGCTCGCCCCAGCGGCGCACTTCAACGTTCTGGTCTTCATCGGCACCGGCCGGTACGGATGCGTGCGGGATGTTGGGCACACCCAGCAGAATGGCATCCAGCTGACCCTGAATATCGGCCAGCTGCTGCTTGGCCGCATCCAGTTCGCTACCCATCTTGTCCACCGCTACCAGCAGCGGGGCAATATCCTCGCCACGGGCCTTGGCCTGGCCAATCGATTTTGCGCTGCTGTTACGCTCGGACTGCAGCTGCTCGGTGCGCATTTGCACTTCCTTGCGCTGGGCTTCCAGCTGCTCCAGCGCAGCCACATCCAGCTCGAAGCCACGGGCAGCCAGCTGTTGGGCGATCTCTTGGGGTTGGGTACGAACCAGTTTTGAATCCAGCATAAAATTCTCTTTTCTTTTTTACTTTGTTTGTATACCGGCTGTGTCCACGCAAGATCACAACCGGCATTTGTTACTTCCGCAAGGCCAGGCCAGCAAGGCTGTAAAAATTACGGCAAAGGCATGGGGCTTGCAGCCGGCACGGAGCTGAGCAGCGGCAGCGGCAGCGGCAGCGGGGTACAGGTTCCGCAGGGCTTCGGCGGCATGGATGCCGCCGTAGAGCTTACATGGACGTACTTGCAGCGACCCTGCGGAGCCTGTGCCCCGCTGCAGCAAACACAAAACGCCCACCCGGCAAGCCCCAAAAAATTATCTAATCAACCCCGCCAGCAAAAAACCCATCCAGCAGGCCAGCACACCACCAACAATATTGCCAAAAAAATACAACGATGCCCGGCCCCATTCACCCAGCTGCAGCATCTGCAGGCTGTCCAGTGAAAAGGCCGAGAAGGTGGTAAAGCCGCCTAGTATGCCAGTGACCAGCAGCAAACGCAGCAGCGGATTCTCGCCGCTGGCAAAATACAAGGCACAGACACCAATCAGGAAACTGCCCAGCAGGTTGACCGTCAGCGTCGCCCAGGGCTGCTGGACCAGCAACCCGCACAGGTAGCGCAACACGCTGCCCAGCGCACCACCCAGAGCCACCACGATAATTGCGTTCACGCCTTGCTCCGGCGCTGACGCGGGCTCTGCGCGTCCTGCTGTTTCAGGTGTGCCAGTTTTTCGCCTATCTTTATTTCCAGGCCCCGGGGTACCGGCTGGTAATAATTGCGCGGCTCGATCGCTTCGGGAAAGTAATCCTCGCCTGCCGCATAGGCATTGGGTTCGTCGTGGGCGTAACGGTACTCCTCGCCGTAGCCCAGCTCTTTCATCAGGCTGGTCGGTGCATTACGCAGGTGCAGCGGTACTTCCAGCGAACCCAGCTCGCGGGCATCACGCCGGGCCGCGTTGTAGCCCGCGTACACCGCATTGCTCTTGGCAGCGCAGGCCAGATAGACAATCGCCTGGGCAATGGCCAGTTCGCCCTCGGGGCTGCCCAGGCGCTCCATCACCTGCCAGGCATCCAGACAGATCGCCAGTGCACGCGGGTCAGCATTGCCGATATCCTCGCTGGCCATGCGCACCACACGGCGGGCGATATACAGGGGGTCACAGCCGCCATCGAGCATGCGCGCATACCAGTACAGCGCACCATCGGGGCTGGAGCCGCGTACCGACTTGTGCAGCGCGGAAATCTGGTCATAAAAGGCTTCGCCACCCTTGTCGAAACGCCGGGGTGTATCACCCAACACCTCGACCAGCAGCTGCTCGTCAATCTGCTGGCCGTCCTCGACCAGATCGGCGGCGTTTTCCAGCAGGTTGAGCAGGCGGCGGCCATCACCGTCGGCGGCCTGCAGCAACAAGGTACGGGCCTCATCGCTCAGGGACAGGTTGCGTGTGCCCAGCCCGCGCTCTTCCTGCAGGGCGCGGTTGAGCAAAAACGTCAGCGCCTCGTCGTCCAGGCTTTTCAGTACGTACACCCGTGCCCGCGACAACAGGGCATTGTTCAGCTCGAACGACGGGTTTTCCGTGGTGGCACCAATGAAGATGAAGGTGCCATCTTCCACGTAAGGCAAAAAAGCATCCTGCTGGCTCTTGTTGAAGCGATGCACCTCGTCGACAAACAGGATGCTGCGGCGCTGATACTGGGCAGCCTGCAGCTTGGCCTCATCCACCGCCTGGCGAATTTCCTTCACCCCGGACATTACCGCCGACAGGGTAATGAAGTGCGCATCACTGACCTGTGCCAGCAGCCTGGCCAGTGTGGTCTTGCCCACGCCAGGTGGCCCCCAGAACAGCATGGAATGCAGCGCCCCCTGCCCGATCGCTTCACGCAGCGGCTTGCCGGGCGCAAGAATGTGCTGCTGGCCGGCATACTCGTCCAGTGACTGTGCCCGCAAGCGGGCAGCCAGCGGCTGGGTCAGGGCATCGGGGGCAAACAGATCCAAGATTATTCCTCGATCACATCCACGCCGTCGGGAATTTCAAACACGAAATGGCTGTCATCCAGCGGCTCGTTCATGCGAATGCTCATGAACAGGATATTGGTGCGCTGGCCCACCGCATCGCTGAGCTGCATGTCATAAATCAGATTGTCCTTGAACGACAGGCGCAGGCTGTCAAACAGGGTGTCCTTGGCGGTCGGTGTCAGAAAGAAATCGCTGACCGAGCCGTTTTCCCGGTACTCGATCTCGAAACTGTCACGAATCTGCGCCACATCGCCCGACAGCAGCAGCGCCGGGGTGTGGGTCATGCGCTCGTCCATCGCCTGCACCGTCACCTGCATCAGGTCCGGGTCATACAGCCAGACCTTCTTGCCGTCGGAGACCAGCTCCTGCTCCAGCGGCGGCTCGGTCACCCAGCGGAACATGCCGGGGCGCTTGAGCTCCATCAAACCGGCACTTTCCTGCAGCTGGGTGCCACCGGCATCCAGGGTCAGCTGGGAGAAACGTCCCTGCAGGGTCTGTGCTCCGCCCAGCAGACCGGCGAGTTTTTCTGCGGCCTGGTCCTGTGCCGTATCCGCCTGTGCGGGAATGACCAGTGCCGCCAGCAGCAGGCCAAGCGCCCAGCGGCGCAAGGGTTTGTTTAAATTCATCAACATAAAAACCTCACTGATTGGCATCTCCGGGTCATATCCTGCCCGTTGCCGCTACTTGCTGCCATGACTGGCGGGTAAATTCCGGGTAAAGCGTCCGAATCAGTCACGAACGGGCGGCGGGGCCAGCACCTCGCGCGAACCGTTGTGACCGGCCGATGAAATCACACCAGCGGCCTCCATGGCATCAACAATGTTGGCAGCACGGTTATAGCCCACCTTCAGTTTGCGCTGCACCGAGGAAATGGATACCCGGCGGGTTTCGGTGACAAAGTGGACCGCCTCGTCAAACAACGGATCATCCTCGCTGCCGCCACCGCCGCCCTCGCTGCCACCAAAGCCGGACTCGGCCTCTTCCACGCCAGCCAGAATTTCCTCGATGTAGTCCGGCGCGCCGCGCGCTTTCCAGGCATCCACCACACGGTGTACTTCATCATCAGCGACAAAGGCACCGTGTACACGAATCGGCAGGCTGGTGCCCGGCGGCAGATACAGCATGTCGCCATGGCCCAGCAACTGCTCGGCACCGCCCTGGTCGAGGATGGTGCGCGAATCGATCTTGCTCGATACCTGGAACGCCATACGGGTCGGGATATTGGCCTTGATCAGACCGGTGATCACGTCCACGGACGGACGCTGCGTAGCCAGGATCAGGTGGATCCCGGCCGCACGTGCTTTCTGGGCAATCCGGGCGATCAGCTCTTCGACCTTCTTGCCGACAATCATCATCATGTCGGCAAACTCGTCCACCACCACCACGATGGTCGGCAGCTTGCCCAGCTCGTCCGGCTGGTCATCGGGGTTTTCACGGATGAACAGCGGGTCCAGCAAGGGTTCGCCGGCCAGCTGGGCATCCCTGATCTTGCGGTTGTAGCCGGCCAGGTTGCGCACTCCCAGCTTGGACATCAGCTTGTAGCGGCGCTCCATCTCCGCCACGCACCAGCGCAGGGCGTTGGCCGCCTCCTTCATATCGGTCACCACCGGGCACAACAGGTGCGGGATACCTTCGTATACCGACAGTTCAAGCATCTTGGGGTCGATCATGATCAGTCGCGCATCCTCCGGCGAGGACTTGAACAGAATCGACAGGATCATCGCGTTGACCCCCACCGACTTGCCCGACCCGGTGGTACCGGCAACCAGCAGGTGCGGCATTCTGGCCAGGTCGGCCACCACCGGCAGGCCGCCGATGTCATGTCCCAGCCCCAGCGTAACCGGCGATTTGGCCTCGTCAAAGGCTTCGGTTTCCAATACCTCGGCAAAACGCACGATCTGGCGGTCCTCGTTTGGCACCTCGATACCGACCGTGGTCTTGCCGGGAATAACCTCGACCACCCGCACACTGATCATCGCCATGGAACGCGCCAGGTCCTTGGCCAGATTGGTGATACGGCTGACTTTGACCCCCGGCGCCAGTTCGATCTCGAAACGGGTCACTACCGGTCCCGGATGCACCGATTCCACCTGCACCTCGACACCAAACTCCTTGAGCTTGATTTCCAGCAGGCGCGACATACTTTGCAGCGACTCTGCCGAATAGCTTTGTTTTTTCGCTTGCGGGCGGTCAAGCAGGCTCAGGGGCGGCAGGCTGCCAAGTGCCGCATCATCCACGAACAAGGGCACCTGCTTGTCTTTCAGGGCCCGTTTGCTGGGCTCGTTTTGTGGTGCACTGGCCGCCACCACCGGCTCCTGCCGGGCCGCCCGCGTTTGCACCCGCTGTTCCAGATTGCGCTCGCGCTGGATCACGCGTTCGCGTACCCGCTGCTGCTCGACCTTGTCGGTAACAACCGGCACCACCACTTCGCTCATGTGCTCATCCAGCTCGCGCTCGCGCTGCTGACGATGCTGGCGCTGCTGCGCCCCGTCCCACAGCTTTTGTACCTGGGCACCGATCCAGGCTGACAACCGCAGGGTTCCCTGCCCGAGCAGCTCCATCATGCGGAACCAGGACAGGTTGGTGAACAGGGTCACACCGAACATGAAGACCGCCAGCAGCAGCAGGGTCGAGCCTTCCATGTTGAGCCACAGCTGCAGCGGCTGCACCAGCTGCTCGCCGAGAATGTTGAAGTTGACCGGCCGCACCTCGGGCTCGGCAAAATGCAGGGCACTCAGCCCGGCACCGGCTACGATGACCAGCACCAGCCCCATCAGACGGGCCAGCAACAGGCTGGCACGCCAGTTCAGTGGCTGGTAGCGCTGCTGAAACAGCAAAACGGCTTTCAGCATGAGCACCAGAGGCAGCAGCCAGGCAAAGTAGCCCAGCACGCTCAACAAAAAGTCCGCCAGCCAGGCACCGGCACGTCCGCCGGCATTGGTGATTTCCGCTGTCTGCCCGACCGCACTGCTGAAGCCCGGATCACCGGCATCAAAACTGAGCAGAATCATCCACAAATACACGCACAGGGCAGCCAGCACGATCAACACGCCTTCTTTCAGGCGCAAGCGCACTTGTTGCTGCCACTTGGGCATATCGGCCGCACCCGGCAAACTTGTCTGTTTCAAACCTGATTCCATACCAGTAACAACTTGTCAAAAAGGCGCTTATTGTACGTCCTGCGCAGATTTATTTCATGTCCGGCAATCTCCGGCAAGCCGGACACCCGGCTTCGTCCGGGCACAGCCTGCGCCGCAGTGCTGCAGGCACTGCCTGTTTCGCGCTATCCTGCCGGCCATGTTCATTTACCGGATGCCCGCATGACTCACTGGATCGACCGCCAGTCCGACGCCTTTCCGTCCCTGGATCGTGCCCTGCGCAACCCCAACGGCCTGCTGGCACTGGGCGGCGACCTGTCGGCAGAACGCCTGATTGCCGCTTACCGCCATGGCTGCTTCCCCTGGTACAGCGAAGGCCAGCCACTGATGTGGTGGTCTCCCGACCCGCGCACCGTACTCTTTCCGGAAGAGCTGCACACACCGCGCAGCCTGCAGAAGACCCTTCGTCGCGCGCACTTCCGGATCAGCTACGACCGGGCCTTCACGGAGGTCATCAGCGCCTGCGCACAACCCCGCAGCAACGACAGCGGTACCTGGATCACACCGGCCATGCAGGCCGCCTACTGCGAACTGCACCGGCTTGGACACGCCCACTCGGTGGAAGTTTGGCATGCCGGCCAGCTGGTCGGCGGCCTGTATGGTATCGCCATGGGCCGGCTGTTTTTTGGCGAATCCATGTTTGCCCGCATGGCCGATGCGTCCAAGGCCGGCTTTGTCACCCTGGTCAAGGATTTGCAACAGGCCGGCTTTGTCCTGATCGACTGCCAGATGCCAACGGAACACCTGACCCGCTTCGGTGCCAGGGACATTCCCCGCAAGACATTCGCCAGCTATCTGCAGCAATATCTTGACCAGCCCGGCAGCATGGCCTGGCAGCGGACATAAACAGGCAGGCAAAGCCGGTTTGCCCGGCACCGGTTTTGCCATTTGCGATTAGCGTGACAATGCAGTTATAATATGCGCCTTTTTAAGGCCCCGGGTTATCCGCTGGCCCTTATTTCATTTGAGGATCTGACTGCATGTCCAAAGAAGACAGCTTCGAAATGGAAGGTACTGTCGTCGACACCCTGCCTAACACCATGTTTCGTGTTGAACTGGAAAACGGGCACGTTGTTACCGCGCACATCTCCGGCAAGATGCGCAAAAACTACATCCGCATCCTGACCGGTGACAAGGTACGTGTCGAACTGACCCCCTACGACCTGAGCAAAGGCCGCATCACCTACCGCGCCCGCTAACAGGTCCGTTGCCGCCGGCAACCACCAGACTGCAAAAACGACCCGCAAGCACAGGCTGCGGGTCGTTTTTTATTGTGCGTGACTGTCTCCCCGACAGCGGCCAGTGCCAACACACCGATACCCTGTCGGCACACAAGGCATCAAAGGCTCGGCAACAACGGCTGCGCCGATTCCACCACACAATGCAACACAAGGCCGTCACCCTCAAGATCAAAGTGGGCCACACCGCCCTGCCCGGCCAGTTCGCCAAACAGGATGGCATCGGCCAACGGCTTCTTGATGTGCTCCTGGATCACCCTGGCCATCGGACGGGCACCCATGGCCGGATCATACCCGCTATCTGCCAGCCACTGGCGCGCAGCACGGCTGACGTCCAGCTGCACATGCTTGTCTTCCAGCTGCGCCTGCAGCTCGACCAGAAACTTGTCCACCACCGAAGCCAGTACCTGCGCGTCCAGGCGGCCAAACTGGATAATGGCATCCAGCCGGTTACGAAACTCGGGCGAAAAGCCCTTCTTGAGCACCTCCATGGCATCACTGCTGTGATCCTGCTCGGCAAAGCCCATCGAAGCCCGCGACGACGACTCCGCGCCGGCGTTGGTGGTCATCACCAGGATCACATGACGAAAGTCCGCCTTGCGTCCGTTGTTGTCGGTCAGGGTGCCGTTGTCCATCACCTGCAACAGCAGGTTGAACACATCGGGATGCGCCTTCTCGATCTCGTCCAGCAGCAGCACGCAATGCGGCTGCTTGGTCACAGCCTCGGTAAGCAGCCCGCCCTGGTCAAAACCGACATAGCCCGGCGGCGCGCCGATCAGGCGTGACACGGTATGACGCTCCATATATTCCGACATGTCGAAGCGCACCAGCCCGATGCCGAGCGAGCGCGACAACTGCTTGGCCACCTCGGTCTTGCCGACCCCGGTCGGGCCGGCAAACAGGAAGGCTCCGACCGGCTTGTTCGGCTCGCGCAAGCCGGCCCGTGACAACTTGATCGCCGAAGCCAGCGCTTCGATGGCGGCATCCTGGCCAAACACCGTCAGGCGCAAGTCGCGCTCCAGATTGCGCAGCTGGCTCTTGTCGGAGCGGCTGACCTGCCGGCTTGGTACCCGGGCGATTTTCGCAATGACCTGCTCGATCTGCTCGACATCAATGCAATCGGCACGCTGGTCGGCCGGCTTCAGCCGCTGGTAGGCTCCGGCCTCATCGACCACGTCAACCGCCTTGTCCGGCAGCAATCGATCACTGACATAGCGGGCCGACAACTCGGCCGCTGCCTGCAATGCCTCATCGGTATAGGTAATGCCGTGATGTTCCTCAAAGCGGGACTTCAACCCCTGCAAAATCCGCGTGGTTTCCTCGACACTGGGCTCCACCACGTCAATTTTCTGGAACCGGCGAGCCAGTGCCCGGTCCTTCTCAAAAACTTCGCGATATTCCTGGAAGGTGGTCGAGCCAATGCAGCGGATCTCGCCGCTGGACAACAGCGGCTTGAGCAGATTGGACGCATCCATCACGCCGCCACCGACCGCACCGGCGCCAATGATCATGTGGATCTCGTCGATGAACAGGATCGCATCCGGGCGCTTGCGCAACGCATTGAGCAGATCCTTGAAACGCTTCTCGAAGTCGCCACGGTATTTGGTGCCGGCCAGCAAGGCACCCATGTCCAGCGCATAGACGCGACTATCCAGCAACAGCTCCGGTACCTGTCCCTGCTCGATGCGCCAGGCCAGCCCTTCGGCAATGGCTGTTTTACCTACTCCGGCATCACCCACCAGCAGCGGATTGTTCTTGCGCCGGCGTGCCAGCACCTGTGCCAGCCGTTCAACCTCGTGTTCGCGGCCAATCAGCGGATCGATACGCCCCTGCTGCACCAGCGCATTCAGGTCCTGGGCATAAGCCAGCAATGGGTCATTGCGCTCGTCATCAGGCACCGCAAGGCTGCCGGACTGCCCGGCATCCTGCTCCGCGCCACTGTCATGACCGCTACGTGCCAGATAGCTGACCACATCCAGCCGGCTGACCCTGTATTTGCGCAGCAGATAGACGGCATGGCTGTCGGCTTCGCTGAAGATGGCCGCAAGCACGTTGCCGCCCCCCACTTCATCCTTGCCCGAGCTTTGCCCGTGAAATACCGCGCGCTGCAATACCCGCTGAAAGCCCAGCGTGGTCTGAGTTTCCATATCCTGCAGGTGCTCGGCAAACAGTGGCGTGTTGCGCTCAACGAAAGCCTTCAGTTCGGCCCGCAGGGCTTCGATGTCGGCACCACAGCCGCGCAGCACCTGCGCCGCCTCACGGTTGTCCAGCAGCGCCAGCAGCAGATGCTCCACCGTCATGTATTCATGGCGCTGCGCCCTGGCATCCTTGAAGGCAAGGTTCAGCGTAACTTCCAGTTCCAGATTCAACATGATGGTCACCTCGCTCGAGACAGGACAACAGGCTCTTAATCGTCGCGTTTGACTTCACATTGCAGGGGATGTTCGCACTCGCGTGCATACTGGCTCACCTGCATTGCCTTGGTTTCGGCCACGTCACGGGTATAGATACCACAGAGCGCCTGGCCGCTGGTATGAATCCTTAGCATGGTCTGGGTCGCCTTTTCGCGGCTCATGGCAAAAAAGTCCTCCAGCACCTCCACCACGAAATCCATCGGGGTGTAATCATCGTTCAGCAACAACACCCGGAACATCGGTGGCGGCTGCAGTTCCGGCTCATCCGGTGCCACAGCCAGCGAATGCTGCGACTCCTCGTCAAACAGGGGTTTCTGTATATGGTTGGTCATGGTCATCTGTAATAAAAAGTGAACCTGTTGGCGTATTGTACCTGTTTGCCCGGCAAAAATTGATCCAGATCTTGTCCGGTCCCTGTTTGCCTTGACTGTGGCTCTGTTCGTTATATAACTGCCCCTGATCCGGCGGCATACCGCCGTTACTATTTATAACGCAAGGCTCGTTGATTGAGGGTTCGCCATGCTCAAGGGTACAGTCAAGTGGTTCAACAATAGCAAGGGCTACGGATTTGTAGTGGCCGACGACAGCACTGAAGAGCTGTTTGCCCATTACTCGTCCATCCAGATGGACGGTTACAAGTCGCTGAAGGCAGGCCAGACGGTTCGCTTCGAGACCCGCCAGGGTCCCAAAGGCATCAATGCGGTCAACATCAGCCCATTGCAAGCGGCCCGATAAATAAAAGGCCGCTTTCCGGCAAGATTTGAAGGCGCGAACACCGGTCACGGACGACTGAATCACACCAGGCTGGAGCGGGGACGGAACCGCCCCGGATACTGCGTACTCCGGTATCACAGAACCCGGAGAGCAAGCATCCGTCAAGGCCAGGAAGGCCCCGTGCGGGGTGATTCTACACCTGGGACAGGGGTCGGGCAGGCTTGCTGTCCCTAATTTCGCTGATATAACTGCCGGCAAACTGCTTGAGTGTACGCTGGATGGCATGCAGCGCCCGCTCGAAGAAAGGTGTCGCCTCAACCTGCTCGACAATCTTCGCCTCACCCAGTTGCAACAGCTCAATCAGCTCCTTCCAGTTCTTGATATAAGAACCCTGCCCGGCACTGTCGACAAACATGTAACGCTGGGTGGTCGGACTGAACCATGCCAGCTTGAGCCGGTGCGGCGGCTCCCTGAACTCGAACCAGGTGCCGAAACGCACATGTTTAAGCTTGTTGACCAGCTCGCGCACCTTTTCATCCAGCGCCGACTCATCAATTTTTTCAACCGCCTGCAGTTCCTTCTCATCGGCTTCGCTCATGCTCGAAGCCAGTGTATTACTGAGCTTCTCGACAACTTCATGCTGCTGCGCCTGTACGGCTTTCTGGCAAATCTGGATATCCTTGATCAGCCGCTGGATTTCGACATCCGAATAACAACCAAGCTGCTCCAGCGCCTGCTGCACCCCGGACATGATCAGTTCCTTGCGTGCCATGAACTCCTGGCGCTGCTGTTCATCCAGCGGGGTACAGCTCCATGCCAGCTCTTCGGCAATCTTTGCCTTGTCCTGCCACTGCGCACTGGCCGGGCCGGTGCGCAAAAAATAGAACACCAGCACATCCGTCCAGGCCGCCTGCAGGAAAGCCCGGATGATCTCCGGCGGGTGGTGTCGCTTGATACAGACATCAACAAAGCCACGCGCATGCTTGCGGGCGAATATCAGCTTTTCGCGCCCCTTGGCTGCGTCTACCGCACGCCGTTCACGCTTCTCCACCCGCTGCTGCAAGGCTGCAACCTGCTGGTCAAACTGGCCGAGCAAGCGCTCGAACACCTGGTCATCATGCTGGTATTCCACCAGCGCCTGCTTCACCGTTTCCTCGATGGTATCGGCCAGGCGCTGCTGTTCACTTTCACCCTGGTACTGACTGCCCGCCTGCACCATGCGATTCAGCAACAAGTGTGCCGGGTGGCGGGTATTGTGGAAGAAACTGGCATCACGCAGGGCAACCTGGCAATACAGGTTTTGCAGGTGAATTAGCACGCTCTTGTGATCATCAGCCAGGCGCTTTTCTTCCTTGACGAAATCAAACAGCATGCCGACCAGATCGATCAGGTTGGACTGGCTGCCTTCTATCCTGAAGTCCTTCGCGTTGCCGGTTGCAGCCGCCAGGGTCTGATACATGCTCTGCTTGAACGCATCGGTATCCTGCTCGTCACGCACCGACTCCTGTGCCCGCTGCCGCTGCATGCTTTGCAGCGCCTGCATCACCTGTTGCTGGCTATAGTTCTTGCTCGCTCCCGGCGGAGCAAAGGAGTCCAGCATGCGGCTGCCACTGGGCAATACCACGCCCAGCGTATTGCGATAGCTGCCCAGCAGCTGGTTGATCTCGCTGATCTGGTGTTCAATCTGCTGCTGAAACGGGGTATTGCCCAAAGCGGCATCCCCTGCTCCCTGCCCTGCTTGCGCACCTTCGGCCTGATGCTGCCCGGTACCGGCACCGGAAGCTCCCGGACGCAAGCCATGACCGCCCTTACGGCCCTGCTGCCCGTGCTCCTCTGCCCCAAGCGGCTCGTCCTCGGCTGTCGCGTGAGCATCCGCCATCTGCGCAGCCTCTTGCTTCGCCCGCTGGGCTGCCGACATTTCGGCGACAATATCGTCCACCGAAAGCCCGGGCAAAATGCCGCGTGTCTGGAAAAACTCCCCGAGGTTTGCATACACCTGCTGCAAGCCCTGCATCACGTGGCGCTCAAACTGGACATAGAAAAAACTTTTCAGCCCGGGAGAAACCGCCATCTCCCTCATCACATGCTGCAGCGTCATGGCAACACTGTCAGGACACAACGGACTCAGGATTTCATCGTCATAGCCGGCACCGGCCAGATGGGCCAAACGCCGCCGCATTACCACCAGTTCCAGGCTGTACTGCCGGCTCAGGCGACTGGCCATGGTGTTGATCAGCAGGTTTTCTTCCTGCTCATCTTTTTGCAGCAACGCCAGTGACGGCTTTCCATGCTGCTCGCCTGACGCTTCTTCCGGTTCAGTCTTGTGCGCCGCATGCCCGGAAAAATAGGCATTGAAATTGTCCAGGTGCCTCCCGAGAAAACCATTGACCAGTTCCTGCCTGCGCTCACGAAAAGAAGCAATACTCTCCATGTAATCCAAGCGGGACTCATTATCCCGCGCCTGTTCCATGGCATCAAAGAGTTCGTTTTCGGTTTCCTGGGCGGTATTTTTTATACCTGCACCCAACTGGTCAAACAGCTGCTTTTGCAGCTCCCTGACCAGCTCAGTACGCATCTCTGGCGATATGCCTGGCATCTTTGCAGGCCCTGCCTCAGCTGTTCCGGGTGTTTTGTTCATGGCCCACTATCCTGAAAATCGGGGGTCTGTTGAAAATCCAAAGCTGCCTCGACACAAGGCTGCATAATCCTGATATCCGGGCAGTCAAACCCGGCATCCAGACCAGTCCCGGCTGCCTGAAGCATGATCCATAGGGCAACCGCACAACACTTGCAGCCAATTCTAGCAAAATCACCATTACATTTCTGCGATCAAGGTGGCAAAACGACATCATCGAAATAACCCGACCGTCAAACACTTGGCATATTCGCATAAAAAATGACTTTTTGACAGTATCAATCTACGCGCACCCTCTCCATGTCAAGTCAAGTGCGTTTTTGCTATCATCTGCCGTTTGACTTTATTCCGACTCTCCAGGTGTGCTCAATGTCCGATCGCAGCTCCCGCTTGTCCCAACTTCACGAAGCGCTCAAGTCCCGCATTTTACTGCTTGATGGTGCCATGGGCACCATGATCCAGGCCGAGAAACTGAGCGAAGAAGCCTTTCGTGGCGAGCGCTTTGCCGACTGGCACCGCGATGTACGCGGCAACAACGACCTGCTGATCCTGACCCAGCCGCAGCTGATCCAGAAAATCGAAAAAGCCTATCTGGATGCCGGTGCCGACATCATCGAGACCAACACCTTCAACTCCACCGCCATTTCCCAGGCCGACTATGGCATGGAAGAACTGGCCTACGAGCTGAACTTCGAAGGCGCGCGCCTGGCCCGCGAAGTCTGTGATGCCAAGACGCTGGAAACCCCCGACCGTCCGCGCTATGTCGCCGGCGTGCTCGGCCCGACCAGCCGCACCTGCTCGCTGTCGCCGGACGTCAACAACCCCGGCTACCGCAACGTCACCTTCGACATTCTGGTCGACAACTACAGCACCGCCACCCGCGGGCTGATCGAGGGCGGTGCCGATATCATCATGATCGAGACCATCTTCGACACCCTTAACGCCAAGGCAGCGATTTTCGCCGTGGAAGGCGTGTTCGAGGAGCTGGGCGTAACCCTGCCGATCATGATCTCGGGCACCATTACCGATGCCTCCGGTCGCACGCTGTCCGGGCAGACCACCGAGGCCTTCTGGAACTCGATCCGTCACTGCAAACCGCTGTCGGTGGGCCTGAACTGTGCCCTGGGTGCCAAGCAGCTGCGCCCCTATCTGCAGGAGCTGTCGGAAAAGGCCGACACCTATGTCTCTGCCCACCCCAACGCCGGCCTGCCCAACGCCTTTGGCGAATATGACGAAAGCGCCGCCGAAACCGCCGCGCTGATCGAGGACTTTGCCGCCTCGGGCTTCTTGAACATTGTTGGCGGCTGCTGCGGTACCACGCCGCAGCATATTGCCGCCATTGCCGAAGTGATCGCCAAATACCCCCGCCGGGAAATTCCCGACATCCCCAAGGCCTGCCGCCTGTCGGGGCTGGAGCCGTTCACCATTGACCGCAACTCGCTGTTCGTCAACGTTGGCGAGCGCACCAACATCACCGGTTCGGCCCGCTTTGCCCGGCTGATCCGCGAGGAAAACTACACCGAAGCGCTGGAAGTGGCGCTGCAGCAGGTGGAAGCCGGCGCCCAGGTGATCGACATCAACATGGACGAGGGCATGCTCGACTCCAAGGCGGCGATGGTCACCTTCCTCAACCTGATCGCCGGCGAACCCGACATTTCCCGCGTGCCGATCATGATCGACTCCTCCAAGTGGGACATCATCGAGGCCGGCCTCAAGTGCATCCAGGGCAAGGGCATCGTCAACTCGATCTCGATGAAGGAAGGTGTGGAGCAGTTCATCGAGCACGCCAAACTGTGCCGCCGCTATGGTGCCGCCATCATCGTCATGGCCTTTGACGAACAGGGCCAGGCCGATACCGCAGCACGCAAGAACGAAATCTGCGCCCGCTCCTACGACATCCTGGTCAACCAGGTCGGCTTCCCGCCGGAAGACATCATCTTCGATGCCAACATCTTTGCCGTCGCCACCGGCATCGAGGAGCACAACAACTATGCCGTGGACTTTATCGAATCCATGGCCTGGATTCGTGACAACCTCCCCTATGCACTGACCTCGGGCGGCGTGTCCAACGTGTCCTTCTCGTTCCGCGGCAACAACCCGGTGCGCGAAGCAATCCACTCGGTGTTCCTGTATTACGCGATCAGGAACGGCCTGAGCATGGGCATCGTCAACGCCGGCCAGCTGGAAATCTATGACCAGATTCCGGCTCGTCTGCGTGACAAGGTGGAAGACGTCATCCTCAACCGCCACCCCGGTGCCACCGAGGCTCTGCTGGAAATCGCCGAGGAATACCGTGGCGACGGTGCCAAGAAGGAAGTCGAAAACGAGGAGTGGCGCAGCCTGCCGGTCAACAAGCGGCTGGAGCATGCGCTGGTCAAGGGCATCACCACCCATATCGTCGAGGACACCGAAGAGGCCCGCCAGCAGGCCGAGCGCCCGATCCACGTGATTGAAGGCCCGTTGATGGACGGCATGAATGTGGTCGGCGACCTGTTCGGCAGTGGCAAGATGTTTCTGCCGCAGGTGGTCAAGTCGGCGCGGGTAATGAAGCAGGCGGTCAACCATCTGATTCCCTTCATCGAAGAGGAAAAAGGCGACCAACCGGAAGCCAAGGGCAAGATTCTGGTCGCCACGGTCAAGGGCGACGTACACGACATCGGCAAGAACATCGTTGCCGTGGTGCTGGGCTGTAACGGCTATGACATTGTCGACCTCGGCGTGATGGTTCCAGCCGACAAGATCCTGCAGACGGCGATTGACGAAAAAGTCGACATCATCGGCCTGTCCGGCCTGATCACCCCGTCACTGGACGAGATGGTCCACGTGGCCAAGGAAATGCAGCGCCAGAACTTCCAGCTGCCACTGATGATCGGTGGTGCCACCACGTCCAAGGCGCACACCGCAGTGAAGATCGACCCGCACTACACCAATGACGCGGTGATTTACGTCACCGACGCTTCGCGCTCGGTCGGTGTCGCCACCACCCTGCTGTCGCAGGAGCTCAAGCCCGAATTCGCTCGCAAGACCCGCGAGGAATACGCCAAGATCCGCGAGCGCACGGCCAACCGCAAGAGCAACGTCGAATACCTGACTTATCAGCAGGCCGTCGACAACCGCTTGCAGCTGGACTGGAGCGACTATCAGCCGCCGGTACCGGCCTTTACCGGCCCGCGCCTGATCGAAAAAGCCGACCTGAAGGAAATCCGCAACTACATCGACTGGACACCCTTTTTCATCGCCTGGAACCTGGTCGGCAAATACCCGCGCATCTTCCAGGACGAAGTGGTGGGCGAAGCGGCGCAAACGCTGTTTGACGAAGCCCAGGTAATGCTGGACAAGCTGATCGGCGAAGACCTGATCCAGGCCCGCGCCCTGTTCGGCTTCTGGCCGGCCAACCAGGTCAATCATGACGATCTGGAGCTGTACGACGAGAACGGCCAGCCCTTCCGGCGACTGCACCATCTGCGCCAGCAAAGCAAGATCCGTGACGAGGGTGCCAACCGCTGCCTGGCCGACTTTGTCGCACCAAAAGACAGCGGCCTGACCGACTATGTCGGCGGCTTCATCGTTACCGCCGGCATCGGCGTGGAAGAGCTGTGCAACCGCTACAAGGCCGAGGGCGACGATTACAGCGCCATCCTGATCCAGTCACTGGCCGACCGGCTGGCCGAGGCCACCGCCGAATGGCTGCACCAGCAGGTACGCACCCAATACTGGGCCTATGCCAAGGACGAGCAACTTGATAACGACGACCTGATCCAGGAAAAGTACAGCGGCATCCGCCCTGCTCCCGGTTATCCGGCCTGCCCGGATCACACCGAAAAGGGCCCGCTGTTCCAGCTGCTCGACCCGGAAGGCAGCTGCGGCGTGTTCCTCACCGAACACTATGCGATGTTCCCCACCGCCGCCGTCAGCGGCTGGTATTTTGCCCACCCGGAAGCCAAATACTTCGCGGTCGGCAAGATCGGGAAGGACCAGGTGGAAAGCTATGCCGCGCGCAAAGGCATCAGCCTGGAAGAAGCCGAACGCTGGCTGATGCCCAACCTGGCCTATGATGCCTGACTGGCTGTTGCGGGCATTCGCTTGGCGGATGCCCGCAGCAATCCTGCCGCAGATGCACTAGCGGCCGCCCATCTCTTCCAGCGCTTTCAGCATCTCGCCCAGCGCTTCCATGGCTTGTGGTGTCTGCTCTGCCGCCTGCTCCAGCAGCACGCCAAAGTCCGGCATGCCGCCCGGCGCGGCCGGCAACACAAACCGCTCCGCCGCCGGCGTCTGCCCGTTCAGGGAGATCAGTCGCATGTCCTGGCCCATGCGCAACAGGCCAAGATTGTCGTCAAGCAGCATACGGGAAAACTTGTCCAGCGCATCGTTCGGCTGTCCCAGTGCGCTGGTCAGCACCCGTGACAGGTGTACCATGGTCCGGGTCAGCTCCAGCGCCCGGGGGTCGCTGCTCAATACCGCCTCGTCCGTCTGCCGGTTACCCTTGTCATCGACATGCTCCACCTGATACAGCTGCCCGCTGATGCCGGCAACAGTCTCGGTCCGGTCTTGCCGGCGAAGCTCCAGCACCTCGCCAGCCAGCGCATCCAGCGGCATGGCCGGCTGACCGGCAGCACCGGCCATGGCTCCCATCATCCGGCCCATACTGGCCATGTCCAGTACCACTGGCTGGCCGTTGTCCAGACTGACGGCATAGGCCTTGTTGCCATCAATGACCAGGTAGCCGTTCATGCCGCCCTGCTGCGGAGCCTCCAGGCGAATCTTGTCGCCATCGTATTCCAGTGTCGCCTGCTCGCCGGCATTGCCGGTACCTATCACCGCTGTACCGCCAGCCCAGACCGGGCCGGAAAAAATCACGGCCGCTGCGGCCAATACCACGGGTTTCATCAGATGTTTCATGGGCACGCTCCTTCTCGTGGACTACCTGCATACTGCCGGACAAGCACGGCATAATCCACTGCGTTTTTAACTCATTAGCGCTGCCAGAAAAGACCCCGGTTTGAATCGTCACACAAAATACTCCACCATACCGACCCTGGCTCGCAGCTATCATCTGATATACAAATGCCAACTGTGGATTGACCTTGCGTGTACATCCCGTAAGCGGCCAACGGGCGGTGTATGCTGCCAGTGTGCAGCATGGGTGCGTCATTGGCACCCTGCGCTCAACCCGGATGCGCAATAGCGAACACTTCAGTTTTGCCTACAATTCTGAGTGGCTGCCACAGACAACAGCCTCGACTTTGGCCTGGCCATGGAAGTCATTGCGCATTTTCAGCTGAGCGAACAAGAAGCAAAAATTATTTTTCAGGATGTGTGCGATAGTGTGAAAAACTGGCAGAAAGAAGCTGCCTCGGCAGAAATCGACCGTGCCGGGCAAGACAGGATGGCGGCTGCGTTCAGGTATTAGAACCACGCAGTATCCACCCAGCCCTACACCGCTATAGTCCTCCCCTTTTTACCTCGTGCGAGTATTCCCCATGCCCATCCAACACGCTCAACTGCACTGGGACGACCAGGGCCAGCCTCTGTCCAGCGCCTATGACGATGTGTACTTCTCCCGCGAGTCGGGGCTGGAGGAAACCCGCTATGTATTTCTGCAGCACAACCGGCTGGCCGAACGCTTTACCGCACTGCGCGAGCATGACTGCATGGTGGTGGGTGAAACCGGTTTTGGCACCGGGCTCAATTTTCTGTGCTGCTGGCAGCTATTTGAACGACAGGCACCATCAGATGCCCGGCTGCACTTCATCAGTGCCGAGAGGTTCCCCCTGCAACCAACCGACTTGCAGCAGGCACTGGCACTCTGGCCGGAACTGGAAGACTACAGCCGGCAGCTGCTGCAAGCCTATCGGGTGATCCAGCCCGGCATGCAGACACTGCTGCTGGCGAACGGACGGGTCCAGCTGACATTGCTGATCGGCGAGGCCTGCGAACAACTGGTGCAGCTCGATGGTCTGGTCGATGCCTGGTTTCTCGACGGTTTTGCACCTGCGAAAAATCCTGACATGTGGACCGATGCGTTGTTCAATCAACTGGCCCGGCTGTCGGCACCAGAGGCTACGCTGGCTACTTTTACCAGCGCCGGCTTTGTGCGCCGCGGCCTGCAGGCGGCCGGTTTTGCCATGCAGCGCACTCCCGGTTTTGGCCGCAAACGGGAAATGCTCTGCGGCCAGCTGGAAAACGCTCCCCTTGCAGAATGGCAAGCGCCCTGGTTTGCCCGGCCGTCCCGCCGTTTGTCCGCTAAAAAACATGCCATTGTGGTCGGTGCCGGTCTGGCCGGCTGTGCCACCGCCCGCAGTCTGGCCAATCGCGGCTGGCAGGTCACCGTGCTGGAACGTGAAGCGCGGATAGCCGGCCGGGCTTCCGGCAACGCCCAGGGCATGCTCTATCTCAAATTGTCGGCAGCACACACGCCGCTGTCACAGCTGGTGCTGGCCGGTTTCGGTTTCAGTCGCCGCTTGCTGCAACAGTGGCCGAACAGCGATCACTGGCAGGCCTGCGGCCTGTTGCAGCTGGCCTGGAACCCGCAAGAAAGCAAACGCCAGCAACAATTGGTGGCAGCCTTTTCCAACGATCTGTTGCAACCACTGAATGCACGGGAAGCAACCACAGTCGCCGGCATCGGACTGGAGCACGGCGGACTGTTCTACCCGGACTCCGGCTGGATCTCCCCGGCCCACTGGTGCCGGTGGCTGCTGGATCACCCGCTGATAACGCTGGAAACCTCGACTACGGTGGCGCAGCTGCAATTCGAGGAGCCACACTGGCAGGTCCTCACCACTGATGGCCGCCACTGGCAGGCACCTGTGGTGGTGCTGGCCAATGCAGCGGATGCCGCTCAGCTATCGCAAGCGGCACACCTGCCACTCAAGGCCATTCGCGGCCAGACCAGCCTGCTGCCCGCCAGCCCGGCCAGCTCGGTACTGCGCTGTGTGGTCAGTGCTGACGGCTATGTCGCGCCCGCGCACAATGGCCAACACTGCACTGGTGCCAGCTTCGTCTTTGACAATCCGTCCACAGCGCTGAACGGACAGGAGCAACTGGACAACATCCAGCGGCTGCAACAGCTGTCTCCTGAGCTTTACCGGGCCATGGGCGGCGATGCGCTGCAGCAGGCAGCGCTGGCCGGACATGCCGCCCAGCGTTGCAGCACACCGGATTATCTGCCACTGGTTGGCCCGCTGGCCGATGCCGAAATCTTCACTTCGCGCTATGCCGGCCTGCGACACAACGCCCGCCTGCAAGCGGACACGCCCTGCCCCTGGTTGCCCGGGCTCTATGTCAATCTGGCTCATGGATCGCGCGGACTGGTCACCGCACCGCTAAGCGGCGAGCTGCTGGCCGGCTGGATCTGCAACGAGCCGCTGCCCTTGCCGCGCCAGGTGGCCGAAGCCTGCCACCCCAACCGTTTCCTGCTGCGCCAGCTGGCACGGGGAGTCTGAACAGGCACGGTTCGTGGCAAACTTTCATGCTAAGATATCGCGTTATTTGCAAACATCACCCAGAGGCAGTTCATGAGCGTATCCATCAAAACCCCGGAAGACATCGAGAAAATGCGTATTGCCGGCCGTCTGGCCGCCGAAGTTCTGGAGATGATCGGGCCGCATGTCAAAGCCGGGGTGACCACCGACGAACTGAATACCCTGTGCCACAACCATATCGTCAACGTGCAGAAGGCGATTCCCGCGCCACTCAACTATAACGGATTCCCGAAATCCATCTGCACCTCGATCAACCACGTGGTGTGCCACGGCATTCCCAATGACAAACCGCTCAAGGATGGCGACATCATCAATATCGACATCACCGTGATCAAGGACGGCTACTACGGCGATACCAGCAAGATGTTCCTGGTCGGCGAGACACCCGAGTGGGCGCAGCGCCTGTGCCAGATCACCCAGGAGTGCATGTACAAGGGCATCGAGATTGTCCGCCCCGGCACCCGCCTGGGTGATATCGGCGCCGTTATCCAGCAGCATGCCGAAAGCAACGGCTATTCGGTAGTTCGCGAGTTCTGTGGCCACGGCATTGGTACCGTATTCCATGAAGAACCCCAGATATTGCACTACGGCAAGGCCGGCACCGGTCTGGAACTGAAGGAAGGCATGTGCTTCACCATCGAGCCGATGATCAACCTGGGCCGCAAGGAAACCCGCGTGCTGGGCGACGGCTGGACCGCCATCACCAAGGACCGCAAGCTGTCCGCGCAGTGGGAGCACACCCTGGTGGTGACCGCCAACGGTTACGAGATCTTCACCCTGCGCGAGGAAGAAAGCTTCCCGCGCATCACTCCCTGAACAAGCGGAGCAGCGCGTGACCACCGATCTGGAGCTGTTTGACAGTGCCGCCTTTCACCAAAACCTGAGCGGCCATGAACAGCCGCGCGTGCTATTCCGGCAGGCGCTGGAACATGCCCGCCTGGTGCTCGACCAGCGCTTTCTCGATGGTCACGACATCAACGGGCTGGTACAGGCCCGTACCAGCCTGATCGACCAGCTGCTGGGGCAGGCCTGGATGCATTACGGCCTGGAAAACCACAGCACACCCACGGCCCTGGTGGCGGTCGGCGGCTACGGGCGCGGCGAGCTGCATCCGCACTCCGATATCGACCTGCTGATCCTGCTACAACATGAACCCAACCCGGCGCTGGTCGAAGTCATCAGCCAGTTCCTGACATTCCTCTGGGACCTGGGGCTGGAAATCGGCCATAGCGTACGCACACTGGAACAGTGCAGCGAAGAAGCCGCCAGCGACCTCAGCGTAATCACCAACCTGCTGGAAAGCCGGCTGGTACTGGGCAACCGCCCGCTGTTTCTGCAGATGAACGAAGCCATCGGACCGTTGCACATGTGGAGCAGCCGCGAGTTTTTCCTCGGCAAATGCGACGAGCAGCGGGATCGCCACGAGCGCTACAACGACACCGAATACAACCTGGAACCGGACGTGAAAAGCTCGCCCGGCGGGCTGCGCGACCTGCAAACCATCATGTGGATCGCCCGTCGCCGCTTCGGCATGCAGACACTCGCCAGCCTTGAGGCTCCGGGCTTCCTGACCGGCGGCGAATACCAGCTGCTGGCCCGCTCCCGCGCCTTCCTGTGGCGGGTGCGCTACGCCCTGCACATGCTGGCCGGACGCAGCGAGGACCGCCTGCTGCTCGAATACCAGGCCAAGGTGGCCGGGTTGTTCGGCTTTGATAGCGACGATGTGAAAAGCAACATCGAAGGCTTCATGCAGCAGTACTACCGCACGGTCATGGGCATTGCCGAGCTCAGCGACCTGATCCGCCAGGTATTCGAAGAGCAGATCGTGCGTGACGCCAGCCACCAGCCGCCACAGATCATCAACGAGCGTTTCCGCATCCGTGACGGCTATCTGGAACACATCCACCCCTATGTGTTCAGCAGAACGCCCTCGGCCATGCTTGAAGTGTTCGTGCTGATGGCCCAGCACCCGGAGCTGAAGGGCGTGCGCTCGGAAACCATCCGTCTGCTGCGTGACCACCGCCACCTGATCGACGACGATTTCCGCCAGAACCCGGACAACACCCGCCTGTTCGTCGAGCTGTTCAGCTGCGCCGAAGGCGTACACATGAACCTGCGCCGCATGAACCGCTACGGCATCCTCGGCCGCTACCTGCCCGAGTTCGGCCGCGTCGTCGGCCAGATGCAGCATGACCTGTTCCACATCTATACGGTGGACGCACACACCCTGAACCTGGTCAAACACCTGCGCAAGCTGCGCCACCCGGACTTTGCCGAAAAATTCGCGCTGGCCGGTGCCATCATCGCCCGCCTGCCGCGCCCCGAGGTGTTGTACATGGCCGGCCTGTATCACGACATCGCCAAGGGCCGGGGCGGTGACCATTCCGAACTGGGCGCGGACGACGCACACGCCTTTGCCGTGCGCCACCAGCTGCCCGCCGAGGACCGCCGCCTGATGGTCTGGCTGGTACGCAACCACCTGATCATGTCGACCACCGCCCAGCGCAAGGACCTGTCCGACCCGGACGAGATCCACAACTTCGCCACCCTGGTCGGCGACCAGATGCGTCTGGACTACCTGTATGTCCTGACCGTCGCCGATATCAATGCCACCAACCCCAAACTGTGGAACTCATGGCGCGCCCAGCTGCTGCGTCAGCTGTACAGCGAAACCCGCCGCGCCCTGCGCCGTGGCCTGGCCAACCCGCTGGAGCGCGAAGAACTGATCGAAACCCGGCAAAGCACCGCCCTCAGCTGGCTGTGCAGCGATGGTGCCTGCAACAGCGCGGTGCAGGCCCTTTGGGCCAATCTGGGCGACGACTACTTCCTGCGCCACGGTACCGGCGATATCGTCTGGCATACCGCTGCCATGCTCGAACACGGCAACAGCAGCGACCCGCTGGTACTGGTACGCGAATCCAACCAGCGCGGTTTTGCCGGCGGTACCCAGATCTTCACCTATGCGCCCAACCGTCAGGATTTCTTCGCCGCCACCACCGCCGCCCTGGCCCAGCTCAACCTGAGCGTGTACGAAGCGAAAATCACCACCTCCAGCTCGCAGTTCACCATCGACAGCTACATCGTGCTGGAAGCCGATGGCGGACGTATCGGCAATGACCCCAAGCGCATACAGACCATCCAGCAGCGTCTCAGCGAGGCACTGCGCAACCCCGAACACTACCCGGACATCATCCAGCGCCACATTCCGCGCCAGCTCAAGCACTTCACCTTTGCCCCGGTGGTCAATATCCACAACGACGCGCAGCGCCCCTATACCGTCGTCGAAGTCATGGCCCCCGACCGCCCCGGCCTGCTGGCCCGCATCGGCAAGGTATTCATCGACTTCGGCCTGTCGCTGGTCAACGCCAAGATCATCACCCAGGGCGAGCGCATCGAGGACGTCTTTTTCATCACCGACAGCAACGGCCAGCCCCTGTCCGATCCGCAGCAATGCCAGCAACTGCAGGAAGCCCTGACCGCCCAGCTGTCACCCGGCCTGACCCCGCGTACCTGATTACCCATCGCAACAAGGACCCGTAATGAACAACCCGCTCAATATCATGACCCTGCTGATCATTGTCAGCATGATCATTCTTGTTTTCGGTTTCACCTGGCGCAACAAGCACTGGGGACCGGTCGTCATGCTGGTCGGCGTGCTCAGCATGATGAGTTCGATCATCTACCGTATCGTGCTGGCCCTGTCCTTCTGACGGGCAGCACCGGACCTGCAGGAGCACACCATGACCACCCTGACCCTCTACGGCATCAAAGCCTGTGACACCATGAAAAAAGCCCAGAACTGGCTACAGGAAAACGGCCACGACTTCGCCTTTCATGACTACAAGAAATCCGCGATCGACCGCCCGTCCCTGGAACGCTGGTGCAACGAACACGGCTGGGAAACCCTGCTCAACAAGCGCGGCACCACCTTCCGCAAACTGGATGACGCCGATAAACAGGACCTGGACCAGGAAAAAGCCATCCGCCTGATGCTGGAACACACCTCCATGATCAAGCGCCCGGTACTGGACCTTGGCGAGCGCACGCTGGTCGGCTTCACGCCCGACAGTTACGCAGAAGCACTGGGCCAATAACCCGTGGCGGCGCACTCACCCGCCTCGCCCTGGCGCAAGGAGTTTCCCGGTTTGTTGCAGCTGGCCGTCGACGGCCAGACCTGGCTCGACAGCGCCGCCACCGCGCAAAAACCCCGCGCCATGCTGGAAGCCCTGCAGCAGTGGTACGCCAGCGGCGTCGCCAACGTACACCGCGCCCAGCACCGGCCCGGCGAGCGTGCCACTTCCGCCTTTGAACAGGCCCGTGGCACCATTGCGCGCTGGCTCAATGCTGCCAGCGCCAGCCATATCGTACTGACCAAAGGCACCACCGAAAGCATCAACTTGCTCGCCCATGCACTGGCCGGGCAATTTCAGCCGGGCGATGAAATTCTGGTGGGCGCACACGAGCATCACGCCAACCTGTTGCCCTGGCAGCAACTGGCCCGGCGCCAGAACCTGGCGCTGCGCATCCTGCCGCTGGACACAACCGGAGCCCTGGACCTCGAAAAAGGACTGGACATGCTCGGCCCGCGCAGCCGGCTGCTGGCGGTCAGCCCGCTATCGAACGTGCTGGGCCGGCGGCACGACCTTGCTCCGCTGCTGCAACGGGCCCGCGAGCTGGATGTACTCAGTGTGGTGGATGGTGCGCAATATGCCGTGCACCAGCGCCCCGACCTGCAGCAACTGGATGCCGACTTCTTTGCCTGTTCGGCCCACAAACTATACGGTCCGGACGGTATCGGCCTGCTTTACGCCCATCCCCGTCGTCATGCGCTGCTGCAACCCTGGCAATGGGGCGGCGAAATGATCGAACACTGCGATTACCACAGCGCCAGCGCCCGCCCGTTGCCGCTCGGGCTGGAAGCCGGCACGCCGAACATTGCCGGCACCATCGCCTTTGCTGCAACGCTCGACTGGCTCGACAAGCTGGATAGCAACGCCATCCGGCAGCATGAAGCAGCCCTGCATCGCTTGCTGATTGACGGGCTGCACGCCCGTGACATGCAGCTGGTCGGCCAACCGGATACCGCCCTGGCCTGCTTCAACGCTCCCGGTGTCCATAGTGCCGATCTGGCCATGCTGCTGGGCGAACAGGGCGTTGCAGTACGTGCCGGCCAGCACTGCGCCATGCCGCTGCTGCACAGCCTCAGGCTGGGCGGAGCGGTACGGGTATCGCTGGGCCTGTATAACGACGCAGAGGATCTGCAACGCTTTTTCGAGGCACTGGACGCTGCCCTGGAGATTCTCGCATGACAACCCCAAGCCCGGCTGCACAGGCCCTGCTGGAACGCTTTGCCGCCTGCAGGGGCTGGGAACAACGCGCGCGCCTGCTGCTGGAATACGGGCAGCAACTGCCGGCGCTGTCACCGGATGAACGCACTGATCAGCGCCTGATCCGGGGCTGTGAAAGCCCGGTCTGGTGTCTGGCCGGCTGGCCGGCTGGCCGCCTGCAATTGCAGCTGGATACCGATGCCCGTCTGCTCAGGGGCCTGCTTGAAGTGTTGCGGATACGCTTGAGCGGTCTGACCCCCGAACAACTGGGCGAGGTCGATCTGGCAGACTGGTACAGCCAGTTGGGCCTGGCACGCCAGCTCTCCGGCTCGCGCAGCAACGGGCTGAATGCAGTCTATCAATACGTGATGCAAAGCCGGCCGGCATAGGCGAGCCGCTCAAGGCCCGCCGCGCGGCGACGCGGCTCACACATCCGCGTTGGCAGCAAAAGGGGAGTCCCTCAGTACTTGAGGCTCAGCTGGCGACGTTCGAAATCCAGCACACGCTGGCGATAATGCTCGATGGTCTGCCCGGTCAGGTCACTGCGGTGATCATCCTTGAGCTCGCCGCCCAGTTCACTGGCCAGCTTGCGCGCTGCGGTCAGCATCAGCTCGAAGGCCTGTTTGGGCTGTCTGGGTCCCGGCAGGCTCATGAAGAAACACAGTGAGCGGGTGCTGAAGCCTTCCAGGTTGTCCAGGTCGAAGGTGCCCGGATTCAGGGCATTGGCCATCGAGAACAGCTTGTCACTGTTGCTGGAGGCGCTTTCGTGGCGGTGAAAAATATCCATGTCGCCAAAGCGCATGCCGCTTTCCAGTACCGATTGCAGCAGGTCGGGCCCCTGGAAGCCCCCGGATGACAGCGATTCGACATAAATGATGAAGATATCGGTGACTTCCTGTTCTTCCGCTTCGGCTGCAGCCTCGGACGCAACGCTTTCCGCTCTGGCCGCTACCGGCTGTGCAACGGGTTCGGGGTCGTCCGCCAGCGGCTCATTATCAAAATATACCGGCTCCATCGGCTCGAAAACCTCAGGTTCCGGATAGTTCTGCGGCTCTTCCTCGCCCAGAACCGGCTCTTTCGGCTGGGCAACCCGCACCGGGCCAAGAATCTCGGCGTTTTCGGTTTCTTCGGAAAACTGGCTGATCAGCTTGCGGTCGAGCTTGAACTTGAGTGTGCTGCGGCCCAGATAACGGCGGAAACCGTCAGCCACTATCGCCAGGATAATCAGGACACCAACAATCACCAACCACTCACGCAATCCGATATTCATAACCCGTCAACCACCTGCAAACACGTCAAATAAAAAATAAAATACTGCAAAAACAACTGTAAACCATACCGGAAAAAGCATTCCGGCTCTTCAGTCAGAGCACGACCTGATCCGTTTGTTGCATAAAAGTCGCCATTTTAACAAAGTCCGGCAGGACATTGACACCCCTGTTTGCCCAACGTCTATTGTTCCGCCAGCGCGACCGCCTCTTCCAGGTTGACTGATACCAGCCGCGAGCAGCCCGGTTCCTGCATGGTCACACCCAGCATTTGCTCCGCCATTTCCATCGCGATCTTGTTGTGGGTGATGTAGATGAACTGCACCTGCTCCGACATTTCCTTGACCAGTCGCGCGTAGCGGCCGACGTTGGCGTCATCCAGCGGTGCATCCACTTCATCCAGCATGCAGAACGGTGCCGGATTGAGCTGGAAAATGGCAAACACCAGCGCCAGTGCGGTCAGCGCCTTCTCGCCCCCGGACAGCAAGTGAATGGTGCTGTTTTTCTTGCCGGGCGGACGCGCCATGATCGCCACACCGGTATCCAGCAGGTCGTCACCGGTCAGTTCGAGCCAGGCCAGCCCGCCGCCAAACACCTTGGGAAACAGTGTCTGCAGGCCACTGTTGATCTGCTCGAAGGTATCCTTGAAACGCTGGCGGGTTTCGCGATCGATCTTGCGGATGACATTTTCCAGCGTGGCCAGTGCTTCTTCGAGATCGTCATTCTGTGCATCAAGAAAGGTTTTACGCTCAGACTGCTGGCGATATTCTTCAATGGCCGCCAGGTTGATGGCACCCAGTCGCTGGATCTGGCTACCGAGCTGTTCCAGTTGCCGCTGCCAGTCGTCAATACCGGCATCCGCCGGCAACCCGAGCAGCACGTCCTGTACGCTATCGCCGGCCTCGCGCAGTTGTTCGTCCAGTGCATCACGCTGCACCTTCAGGGTATGCCAGTTCAAACGCAGCTGGTCGGCATCGGCGCGGATCTGCTCTGCCTGCTGGCTGGCCTCATGCCGCTGCCGGTCCATCTGGCGCAGCCGGTCATCCAGCTCTTCCAGCGCCAGCCGTTCGCCACGCAACTCATCGTCAACCTGCAAGCGCTGCTGCAGCTGCTCTTCCAGCTTCGCCTGCAGCAACTCCACCGGTGACTCGCCATCGGCCAGCCCCAGCGCCAGCTGCTCCTGGCGCTGCATGGCCCGCTCGATCTGTTGCTGCAGGCGCTCTAGCGCCTGCATGGTGGCCTGCCGCCGGGTAACCAGCTTGCCGTGCTGCAACTGCAGCTCCTGCCAGCGCTGCTGCTGTTGCCCGGCCAGCTGGCGAGCCTGCTCATGCTGCTGGCGCAAACCGGCCTGGCGCTGTTGCAGCTGCTCGCTGCCGGCTTCGGCCAGCCGCACCGCCTCTTCGGCCTGTTCCTGCTGCAGCTGCAATTCGGCCTGGCGCTCCTGCTCCTGTTGCTGCTGCTCGCGCAACTCCTGCAACTCATCACGCGCCTGCGCCAGCCGCTGTTGCAGCTGTTCGCTGCGGGCCTGGCCGGCCGCCAGCCGGCTTTGCAGGCGGGCCAGTTCGGCACCATCCTGTTGCTCCCGCTCGCGCAATTGCCGGGACTCCTGCTGCAGGCGGCCACGCTCTTCGCTGCACCGCTGCAAATGCTGCTCCTGTTGTTCCAGCTCTTGCTCCAGCAACTCCTGTTCGGCAGTCAGTTGCTCCAGCAGCCGGGCCCGTTGCAGCAGGCCCTGCTGCTGATGTTCGCCGCGCTGCAGGCGGAAAAAACTCTGGCTCAGCCAGCAGCCGTCAGCGGTAACCAGGCTGTGCCCGGCAGCCAGTTGCGGCAATTGCTGCAAGGCTTCGGCCAGGCTGGCAACCGGACGGACCTGCCCCAACCAGGGCGACAGGTCGAGACTGGACGCACGAACCTTCTCCAGTAACGAGCCGGCCACCGGCGTCAGCCTCGCCCCTTCCCTGACCAACCGCAGGTTGCCTTCCTGCAGCCCGTTGCAGTGTTCCGGCCAGCTGTCCACACAGAGCGCCTGCAGATCGCCAGCCAGCACGGTTTCCACCGCCAGCTCCCAACCCGGCTCCACCTGTAAACCGTCCAGCACACGGCCGGCGGGCCGCAGATCCTGCCCCTGCAACCATGACAACAGGTCGTCATCCTGTTGCAGTGTCTGCTCCTGCAAGGCGCGCAGGGCACTTGACTGGCCCTGCAACTGGTGCAGGCGCGAACGCCGCTCGTTGAGCTGCTGCTGCAGCTGCTGTTCCTGCTGCTGCAGGGCATGCAAGCGTTCCTGTTGCTCTTCCTGCTGCAGTTGTAGCGTCAGTACCTGCTCCTGCAGCAGCGCCTGCTCTTCCGCCATGACCTGCAGGCCGGCATCTGCCATGTCGGCCTGCAGGCTGTCCTGCTCGCTGTCCAGACGCTGGATGCGTTGCTGCAACTGCTGGCCGCTGTTGCCCAGCTGTTGCAACTGCAGGCGCACCCGCTGCAACTCTTCACGTGGCCGCTGGCCGTCAAGACTGGCAGCCTGCCACTGCTCCTGCCACTGCTGCCAGGCGTCATCCGCCTGCAGCAGTCCGGCCTGCGCCAGCTCGTGCCGTTCCCCGGCCTGCGCCAGTTCTTCCAGCAACATCTGCTCTTCACACTCAAGCTGCTCCAGCTGATCACGGTCCCCGGCCAGCTGGCTTTCGGTTTCCTCACGCTGACGTTCGGCATCGCGCAGGTCATCCTGCAGCTGTTGCAGGCGCTGGCGTGCATGCTGGATGGCCTGCTCGCTACGGGCAATCTCGGCACCGACCAGATAAAAGCGCGCCTGCACCCGGTTGAAGCTTTCGGTACGGTCATGGTGCTGGTCGCGTAGCTGTTCGGTCTGTGCATCGGCCTGATATTGCAAGCTGATCTGCGCCTGCAGGGCGGTTTCACGTTCATCCAGCAACTGCTGCAACTGCAAGGCCTGCTCGTCCAGCGCACGCCAGCGCATCGCGGTCAGCTGGGTTTCAAAGCGCTGGCCATGCTCGCGCAGCTGCTGATAGCGTTCGGCCGCCTGCGCCTGGCGCTGCAGGCGCTCCAGCTGGCGGCCCAGCTCCTCGCGCAGGTCGCTCAACCGTGCCAGGTTGTCCTGGGTACGGCGCATGCGGTTCTCGGTTTCGCGGCGACGCTCCTTGTACTTGGAGATGCCAGCGGCTTCCTCGATGAAGATGCGCAGGTCATCCGGCCTGGCCTCGACCAGCCGGGAAATCATGCCCTGCTCAATGATGGCATAGCTGCGCGGACCCAGCCCGGTGCCCAGAAACAGGTCGGTGATATCGCGGCGGCGGCACTTGGTGCCGTTCAGGTAATAGGTGCTCTGCCCTTCCCGGGTAACCTGGCGACGCACGGAAATTTCCGCATAGCTGGCATATTCACCGGGAATCCGGCCTTCGGTATTGTCGAACACCAGCTCGATGCTGGCCCGCGACACCGGTTTGCGACTGGTTGAGCCGTTGAAGATGACATCCGTCATCGCTTCGCCCCGCAGGTTCTTCGCCGAGCTTTCGCCCAGTACCCAGCGCACCGCATCAATGATGTTGGACTTGCCACAGCCATTAGGCCCGACCACTGCCGTCATGTTGCCGGGAAAGCTGACGGTGGTCGGGTCAACAAAGGACTTGAAGCCGGACAGGCGGATACATTTGAGGCGCACAGGATCTACTCGGGCCGGAAACGGGATCGGCGAAGTGTAGCAACATGCCGGCCACAGGCCAATGCAGGGCCGGTCATCCGCGCATGCGGGCCAACGCGCTTTGCCGCCAGCATCAATTCGTCAAAAAACCGTGGAAGTGCTGAATAATGCTGGCGGGGCGGTCATGGCAAGGCTAAAACAGGCTGGGCAACGGCAAGCCGACCCGCATGCACGCCCCGCCCAACGCGCCGCCATTGAGAAGCTCAAGGCTGGCTTCGGCAGATGGCTGGTCATGCATGGCGACAATGCTGGCGGCAAAGTACAGCCCGAGCCCGGTGCTGCCGGTTTCGCGGTCGATGCCGCTGGCTTCGCGCCGACGCACCGGTCCGGTCATGCCGGCAGGGTAGCCCGGACCGTCATCGCATACGCTCAACAGCAAGACCCCGTCCACCAGAACGGCATGCAGGCCGATGGCCGAACGGCAATGATTCAGGGCATTGCCCAGCGCATTATCCAGCACCGTGGCAATCAGGTTGCGGTCAAAAAAGCCTTCCAGATCCGGATCGTCCAGTTCCACCTGCAACTCCACCTGACGATAGGCCAGTAGCTCGGCGTGGCGGTTATGCAAATCCTCGAACAGGTCGTCCACACGGCAGTAGCCACCCTGCAGCTGCAACTGGCCATGTTCAAACTTGTACATGCCCAGCAGCTGTACCAGCATGGCATCCAGCCGCAGGGACTCGCGCTCGATCAAGCGCACTTCGGCAGACTGCTGCAATTCGGCCGGCATCTGCGCCACCAGGCTCTCGTACGCATGGCTGACGGCAGCAATAACGTTTTTCATGTCATGCACGCTGGATGCCATCAGCGTGGAAAAATCGACCTGCTTCACCATGGGCGTACCTCCAGCGGGTTGGTCATTCGGGAAAATTCTCGCGCTTCCGGCTCCAGCGGCGAAAGCTGGCCGATGCGCTGCAAACAGGCCTGCAACAAGGTGCGTGCCTGCCCGTCGTGGTCTGTGGCGGCCTGTGCCGCATACAGGCGGGCGGCAGCCATGTTCAACCCGATCAGCGCGGGAGCCTGCTGCAGCGCATGCGCAAACAACCCGGCGGCCTGCTCCGGCTGGCCGGTCAGTTGCAAGGCAACCGCCTCCCGCCCCTGGCGCACCGGCTGCTGCATGGCCCTGATGTCGTAGTCCGGCAGGCGTGCGGCCAGTTGCTCCGGCACACCGGTCACCGCGCTGTGACGCTGCGCACAGTGCTGCCAGCATTCCAGCGCGGCCGGCCTTTGGTCGAGCTGCTGCAGCCAGTCGCCCAGCTGCAGCAGGGTCATTGCCGCATAACCCGGCAAGCGGGTGCGCAGCTCGTCCGCAACATCGTGCAGCTGCCCTGCATCCACCGCCCGGCCCCGGATGTGCTGTTGTGCCAGACGCAACAATGCCGTGGCAGGCTGCAACACCGGTGTCTGCATGTCGCTCTGTTCCAGGATTTTCAACCAGTTTTGCGCCTCATCGGCAGCCCGTCCCTTGTTGCCGGCCAGCAGAATGGACGCCAGTTGCCACAACAGCTCGGCATCAAAGGCAATCGAGTGACGCCCGATCTCCCAGCACTGGCGCAGGGCATGTGCGGCCACATCTGGCTGACCGGCCAGCCAGGCATACCGGGCCAGCGCGATCTGGCGGCGAACGGTATTGGGCGACAAGGCTACGGCCTGCTGCAGCGATTGCACCATGACGGCAAGGTCGTTGGCGTGTGCGGCCTGTGTGGCACGAATATCGTGCAGCTCCGGCATCAGCGGAAACTGCCGCATGCCGGCATCCAGCAAGGGGCCAAGCCGTTCCTGCCGGTTTTGCTCCAGCCAGAGGCCGGCCAGCATCTGCAGGTTCCAGCTGGCCGGCCGGCTGCGTGCCTGCTGCTCCAGCAATTGCTCCAGCTCGCCATGGCGGCCCAGTTGCCGGAGCGCCTCGGCCTTGTAACGCTGGCACAACACGGCATGGCGCGAGTCCTGTTCCTCGATGGTCTGGCAGGCCTGCAAAACCTGCTGGCAATCGCCCCGTTCCAGCGCGCTCAACACCGGCGCCAGCACTTGCTTGCGCCGGACCAGCCGCTCCAGCCGGGTTTGCAGGGCCACTTTGCTGAACGGCTTGCTCAGATAGTCATCCGGCTCGCACTCGATGGCGGCCAGCACCATGGCCTGGGTGTTTTCTGCCGTGACCATGATGAAAATGCAGTGCGGCGACAGCAGTTTTTCCGCATGCAGGCGCTCCAGCACCTGCTGGCCACTGACACCGTCCCCCAGGTTGTAGTCATGCAGGATCACGTCGTAACGGTTGCGCCGGCACAGCTCCAGCACATCTTCGCCATTGGCTGCGGTATCGATCTTCTGAACCGCCAGCAGCCCGAGAATGCCGCGAATGGAGCTGCGAAACTCGGAAAAGTCATCTACCACCAGAAACCGCATTTTGCTGAAATTGATCATCATGAAATTCCCCGGACAACGGCTCCTGTTGGGCCGATCCTTTATGCGACAGTTGCCGGTGCCTTGGCCAGCCTGAACAGCGTATGGCCCAGACCGACGTCATCCTCCTCGGACAACAGGACAAAACCTGCCTCGTGCACCAGCCGCAGCAGCTCATCACTGCGGTAGAAACGGCTGTTGCCATTGGCCAGACAGGTGAAATAGAGCGATGTGGCATTCAGCGAGTAACTCGCCGCCGCATGCTGTTGCCGGTCCCAGAACAGCTCGAGGATATACAGCCGCGCATCATCCGGCATGGCGGCATGGGCCGCCCGCAGGATGTGCAGGACCTGCTCCGGCGAAAAACAGTCGAGGAACTGGCTCATCCACCACAGGTCGCCGCTGCGCGGCAAGCGTACATCCGGCTCCAGCATGTTGGCCGGATGCAGGCTGACCCGTTGCGCAAAACCCTGCTGCACCATGCTGGCACCGGCCAGCTGCAGTTGTTGCGGCAAGTCGACCAGGGTCATTTGCACGCTGGCGTCATGCTTCAGGCACTGGCTGGCCCAGCGTCCGGTATTGGCGCCAACATCGACAATATGCTGCGGGGCGTTGTCACCGAATATCTGTTTGAGCAGTTCGGGAAAGGCGCGGTCGCTATAGAAATGATCAAACTCGAACCAGCTGGTGCGCGCCGGTTCCGGCAATGCGGCCAGCGCCGGATAGATGGTCGGCCAGTCGCCCAGCTCGCTCAGGCCGGCCGGACGCCCATCACGGATGGCGTCGTCCAGATGCTCCATGGCGCGATAACACACATCATCGGTGAAGGCCATGTTGACCCGGGTCATGTCATCATGCAGCAGGAAATAGCCGGTTTTGGCCAGCCGGTACAGGCTGCCGTCAAAAATCACCAGACGACTGCTCATGCCCATGTCCAGCAGCACCTGCACGCCATATTCGTCCACACCGGTTTGCTGCGCGAGTGCCGCCACGTCACACCCCTGTTTGCCGGCGGCATCCAGCGCTTCGAGGATGCCCAGCCGCAACAGGCTGCGGGCAGCCTGGAAGGCAATGGGGGCAAAAGCAAGGTACTGGGCCAGTTCCTTGGCCTGCATGGCGGTCAGATTGTCTTGCGCATGGTGCGGCATGGATCACTCCTGTCGGGTACGTTGAGGGCCGGCGATCAGCTCACCGGCCCGGTGCAAATGGCAATCATCCTGTTTTTGCCATCACAGTCAACGTATAAAACAGGATTCCATGACGGTACCCCCGTCAGGCAGCGAAGCCATGCGCCTGACGGACTCAATAGCCGGTAAAGCTCTCGCTGTGGATGTCATCCTCGTCAACGCCGGCATCCTCAAGAATGTCATACATGGCTTCCACCATGGCCGGCGGCCCGGACAGGTAAAACAGCGGCTGTTCGAGGTCCTGGCAATGCTGGCGAATACCTGCGGCATCGAAGTAGCCGGTCGGACCGTCCCAGCTCAGGGCAGAATCATCCATATTGGTCATGGTGGCCACCAGACTGAAGGGCGGGTACTGCTGCTGCAGTTGCTGCAGCTCAGCCAGAAACGCGGTGTCTTCCGGCCGGCGGTTTGAATACAGCAGGCGCAACGGGCGCTGCAGCTGCCTGTATGCGGAATCGCGCAGAATGCTCATGAAGGGCGTGATGCCAATGCCGCCGGCAATCAACACCAGTGGTCGCGCCGAATCATCCGGCACCAGCGCAGTGCCGAAAGGGCCTTCAAATTGCAGCGTTGCACCAACCGGCAAGTCCGCCAGGGCATTCTTGAACGCACTGTCACGCATGCGTGTTGCTACCGTCAGCTGGCCCTCGTGCGGCGCACTCACCAGCGAAAACGTGTGCATGACATCCTGCAGGGGCGCGCCGTCCGGGGTCCCTGTCAGGCTCAGGTCAATCGACTGGCCGGGCGAGAATTCGAACCCTGCCGGTTTGGCAAGATGGAACTCCTGAGTGCCCCGGGCCAGCTGTGTGCCGCCTGTCAGCTCGGTATGAAGAATGGTCATTGCATGTTCCCCTTCAGGCTGTTGATCAGGCCTACAGTCTGAACTGACTGACCAGTCGGCGCAACTCGAGCGCCAGCTCCACCAGTGCCTCGCTTTGTTCATGCGTGCCTGCGGCACCCTGCGAGGTGTTGTCGGCAATCTGGCTGATGGTCGCGATGTTGCGGTTGATCTCTTCAGCCACTGCACTCTGCTCTTCTGCCGCTGCCGCAATCTGCAGGTTCATGTCATTGATGCCCGATACTTCCGCAGCAATGCTGTTCAGGCTCTGCGCCGCGTTCTCTACATGACCCACACTGTGCGCCGCCCGCTGACGGGCAACTTCCATTGCCTTGACCGCATCGGCAACCGCCGCATGCAGACGCTGGATCATCTGCTGGATCTCTTCGGTGGAATTCTGCGTGCGTGATGCCAGGGTACGCACCTCGTCGGCGACCACGGCAAAGCCCCGGCCCTGTTCGCCAGCCCGTGCCGCCTCGATGGCAGCGTTCAACGCCAGCAAGTTGGTCTGTTCGGCAATGCCGGTGATGACACCCAGCACCTCGCTGATGCTGGAGGAGTCGGCCTGCACCCGTCCAACCACCTGCGCCGCCTGCTCGATCTCCTCGATCAACAGGCCAATCGCCTGGCTGGCCTCGCTGGCCACGCTGACACCCTGCCGCGCCTCGTCATCGGCGTTCTGCGAAGCCTGTGCGGTACGCGCCGCATTGCCCGCCACCTCCTGCACGGTAGCGCTCATCTCGTTCATCGCCGAAGCCACCATGTCGGTTTCGGTACGCTGTTGCATCACCTGCTGCAGGGTATTGTCAGCCACGCTGGACACCTCGTCCGTCACCCGGCCCAGACGCCCGGTAACATCGGCCACTGCCTGCAGGCTATGACGGAACTTGGTGATCATCTGGTTGAAGGCATGTCCCATGGCCCCGATTTCATCATTGGCACCAATGCTGACGGTATGGCTCAGGTCGTCATCCCGGGTCATGTCTTCCATGGTGCGGCGCAGGGCATGCACCCGGCCGATCACCACACGCCGGACAATGGCAATGATCACCGCCAGCCCCAGCACCAGCAACACGGCCTGGATCAGCGCCGACGTCCAGAAATTGCGTTGCACCTGCTTGTCCAGCTCTTCCAGTGAATAGCTGATGCGCACAGCCCCGACCACCGAATCTTCCGGCACCATGTGGCACATCAGGCAGTCAGTTCCGCGATAGTTGCGGCTGGCATGCACCGGATTGATCACGGTGAGGATACGCTGACCGCTGCTGCTGTCGATCTCGATAATGGCTTCATCCTGCAGGGCCCGACGGTCAAGCTCGTCGGCCGGAGCCTGGTGGTCATAACCCGGGCCAAATACCGAGGTAATCGCCTCGTTGCGGATGATGCGGGCATCCACCACACCGGGACGCTCGAGGATTTTTTCGCGCAGCACGCCACGCTGGGCCATGGTGCCGGTCAGCATCATGGTGTTGATGCTGTCAAAATAGCTGTCGGCAGCGTCCCTGGTTTGCTGCTCGACCACCTCAAGCACCAGTTTGCGCTCGGCCATTACGGAAAACGCCAATGAGACGGCCATAATGACAAAAAAGACGGCCAGTAGCGCCAGGTTGATCTTGCTTTGTACTGACAGCTGCCGGGGCTGATTGGTAGGGCTCATGCCGTTGACTCCACTGCTAACGGTTGCAGATTGATTCAAAACTGTGTTGCACATCACATGTATCGGCCAAAGATTACAAACCTTTTGACGCCATGATTATGACATGCCTCAAGGAACTGACTACACTCAAGCAAATGCCAAGCCAACTTGCAATGAGAAAAGGATAAAGGGGTCAGGTACATTTAATCGGAGATTAAATGTACCTGACCCCTTTATCGACCCTTTTGTCTTGCTCCTCACCACATCAGGTCATCAGGCACCTGGTAGGCGGCGTAGGGATCATCCTCGTCCGGCGCAGCGGTCTGCGTATTGAGCAACACGATCCGCCGGGCATCCCGCTCCTGGATTTTCAGCGCTGCATCCCGCGGGATGACCTCATAACCACCGGCATGGCCGACAATCGCCAGGCTGCCGCTGCTGAGCTTGTTGCGCATCAGGTCATTGACGGCGATGCGCTTGACCTTTTTCTGGTCAACGAAGTTGTAATAATCCCCGGTGTCCAGTTTGGGCAAACGACAGCTTTCGACCAGCTGCTTGATCTGGGCATTACGGGCCTTGCGATCCGCTTTTTCCTGCTGTTCGCGGTTCAGCTCCTGATCTTTTTTCGCTTTCTCGGCCAGCGCCTGCGCGGCAGCCTGCTGCGTGCTCAGGTCTTCCTCGGCCTGGCCCTTCTTGACCATGCGCTGCTGTTTCTTCTGCTGACGCTCGGCCTGTTTGGCCTGTTTTTCATTGACCAGCCCGGCTTTGAGCAGCTGGTCACGCAAGGACAAACTCATCTTCACTCTTCCTTTCAACTGTTCCAACCACGCACCCAAGGGCGCATGGACTCATACAAAAACCTGGCAAACAACATGCAACCACTTCCACTATGCTGCGCAGCGGCAGCACCCGGAAACATCCGGCAAACGCCATCTGGTTACCGTTCAAGCCCGTGACAACACGCGCTTGGCTTCATCCCACAGGGCATCCAGTTCCTGCAAGCTGCAATCTTCCAGCTGCCGGCCGCTGCCGGCCACCTGCTGCTCGATATGCGCAAAGCGCTGACAAAAACGCTGATTGGTCCCGCGTACCGCCTGTTCCGGGTCAATGCCGGCATGGCGGGCCAGATTGGTCACGGCAAACAGCAGATCGCCAATTTCGTGTTCAAGTGCCTGATGCGAGCCGCTGGCCAGCGCTTCATGCACCTCGGCCAGTTCCTCGTGAATCTTCGCCAACACCGGCTCCGGGCCGTCCCAGTCAAAACCGGTGCGGGCGGCTTTCTTCTGCAATTTCACCGCCCGGGTCATGGCCGGCAGATTAAGCGGCACATCAGCCAGAACCGAAGCCGCATCATCCCTGCCCTGCTCGCGTTTTTCCTGTGCCTTGATCGCCTGCCACTGCCCCGGCACTTCCTCGCTGGCCACTGTCTGCCCGTCATGGCTGGCACGCAGATCACCACCGGGAAACACATGCGGATGCCGGCGCACCAGCTTGCGCACAATGCCATCCACCACATCGGCAAACCCGAAGCGTTCCTGCTCCTGGCCGAACTGCGCGTAATACACCACCTGGAACAGCAGGTCGCCCAGCTCGCCGGGCAGCTCGTCCCAGGCCTTGCGCTCGATGGCGTCGGCCACTTCGTAGGCCTCTTCCAGTGTGTGCGGCACTATGCTGTGAAAATCCTGCTGCAGATCCCACGGGCAACCGCTTTGCGGGTCACGCAGACGGGCCATCAGATACAGCAGGTCTTCCACCTGATAGCGCTGCTCACTCATCGCCTTCCTCCGCCAGCTCTTCAAACTGGGTGGCATGCAGACGGGCGTAATAACCGTTTTCCGCCAGCAACTGGGCATGGCTGCCACGCTCGACAATACGGCCCTGGTCCATCACCAGAATCAGGTCGGCCCGCTCGATGGTGCTCAGGCGGTGGGCAATCACCAGCGTGGTCCGGCCCTGTACCGCATGCTCCAGTGCAGCTTGAATGTGCCGCTCTGATTCAGTATCCAGCGCCGAGGTGGCCTCGTCCAGAATCAGCAGCGGTGCATCCTTGAGCAGTGCCCGGGCAATTGCCAGGCGCTGGCGCTGGCCACCGGACAGCAACACACCGTTCTCGCCAACCAGCGTCTGGTAACCGTCGGGCATGCGTTCGATGAACTCGGCAGCAAAGGCGGCCTCGGCGGCAACCCGCACCTCATCTTCACTCTTGCTGGCCAGATCGCCATAGGCGATGTTGTTGAACACGGTATCGTTGAACAGCGAAACCTGCTGGGTTACCAGCGCAATGTGCCGGCGCAGGCTCTGTAAAGGCAACTGGCGGATTTCAACGCCATCAATGAGTATCTCGCCTTCGCTATGGTCATAAAAACGCGGAATCAGGTTGGCCAGCGTCGACTTGCCACTGCCCGAGCGGCCGACCAGCGCCACCATCTGGCCCGGCTCGGCAACGAAGCTGATATTGTCCAGCACCCGCTTGTCAGTCTGCGGATAGACAAAGCCCAGGTTGCGTACCTCCAGCCGGCCCTGCACCTGCTGCAGCTGCTGCGTGCCTGTATCCACTTCCTGCGCTTCATCCAGCTGCTCGAAAATGCTTTCCGCTCCGGCCACACCGCGCTGAATGGTCGAGCTGACTTCCGACAGCTGGCGAATCGGTTTGGGCAACAGGCCGGCCAGCGTGATATAGGCCACCAGATCGCCCGGCGAGGCATCACCGCGCAACCACAGCACCAGAAACAGCAGCACCGACATCGCCGAATAGATCACCAGCTGCAACGACGGCGTATACACCGAGGTGGTCTTGACCATTTTCAGCTGGCGCTTGGTGTTCTGCTCGCTGGCATCAAGAAAACGCTCCTGCTCGTAGGCTTCGCCACCAAAGCTGCGCACCACGCGATGGCCCTGGATCGCCTCCGACGCGACATGGGTGACATCGCCCATCGCCACCTGGATCTTCTTGCTCTGCTTGCGAAATTTCTTGCTGGCACTGCCCACCATCAGGGCAATCACCGGCAAAATCGCCACCATCACCAGCGTCAATTTCCAGTTCATCCACAGCAGCATGCCAAACAGGAACACCACCGTCATGCCTTCACGCACCACCACCTTGATCGCCTCGGTGGCGGCACCGGTGACCATGGTGACGTTGTAGGTGATGCGGGAAATCAGGTGACCGGAGTTGTGGTGGTCAAAATAGCTGTTGGGCAGGGTTAGCAGGTTGTTGAACAATTGCACACGCAGATCGTGCACCAGCCCCAGCGAGGTCTTGGCCAGGAAAAAGTTGCCAAGGAAGGAGCCGACACCCTGCCAGAAGGCAATCAGCACAATCAGCAACGGCACCGCCTGCACCAGACGCAAATCCGCCAGCCAGCTCACGTTCGGGAACAGCACCGCTTCCGGATTGGTCAGCCCGTCAACGAAATATTTGAGAATGTAACCCAGCATCGGCTGGGTCGAGGCGAAGATCAGATAACCGAGGATACTCAGGCTGAAATAGCCGATATAGGGCCTGACATAGCGCAACAGGCGAAAGTAGATCTTGACACCGGACATGGCCGGTTTTTCTGCTTCTTTATCAGTATCAGTCATGCCGACTCACTATAAAATTCGATATCAGGGCAACAGCCCGCACACTAAAGCCGGCCATTATCGCCAAACAGCACATCTTTGACAAAAGGAATGGTCAGCTTGCGCTGGGCCTGCAGTGATGCCTGGTCCAGCTGCTCTAGCGCGGCAAACAGCGCATCCATGCTGCGCGTCAGCCGGCCCAGCAAAAAACGTCCGACCTCGTCCGACAGGTAGAGTCCGCGCCGTGACGCACGCAATTGCAAAGCACGCAATTTTTCGTCGTCGTCCAGTTCCTGCAGGTGAAACACCAGCGCCAGGTTGAACCTGGAATGCAAATCCGGCAGGTCAATCACCAGTTCGCGTGGCGAACAATCGGCGCTGATCAACAGGCGCTTGCCGGCATCACGCAACCGGTTGAAGGCATGAAACAGCCCCTGCTCCCACCCGGGCTGGCCGGCAACCAGCTGTACATCATCCAGTGCCAGCAGATCGCAGTACTCGACGCCATCAAGTACCCCCGGGCCATAGTCCAGACACTCCTGCAGCGGCAGATACTGGGCGCGCAACCCCTGTTCCTCGGCACGCAGGCAGGCTGCCTGCAACAGGTGGCTGCGGCCGGAGCCGGGCTTGCCCCACAACCAGATGAAACTGTCGACCCAGGCATCCTGTGCATGGCAGGCCCGCTCGATATAACCCTGCGCGGCGGCATTGGCACCGGCATAATAGTTGGCAAAGGTGGCATCATCACGCAGACGTATGCCCAGCGGCAACTGCACCGGTTTCTGTTCTGGATTCATTTCATTCCTGCCGGTACAGCTCGGAGGAGCGATAGCGCTGATACAAGAACCGCACCCAGACCATCAGCACCGCGGCCACTGGCAAGGCCAGCAACACACCGGTAAAGCCGAACAGCTGGCCCCCGGCAAGGATGGCAAACATCACCGCCACCGGATGCAGGCCAATGCGGTCACCCACCAATAAGGGAGTCAGGGCGACCGACTCAAGCACCTGGCCCAGCAAGAATACGCCGACAATGCCGCCCAGCATCAGGTAATCCAGCCCGAACTGGAACAGCCCGGCAATCAGTGCCACGCCGATACCGACGATAAAGCCCATATAGGGCACAATGCTGGCCAGCCCGGCCAACACCCCGACCAACAACCCCAGCTTGAGGCCAAGCAGCATCAGGCCCAGCGCATAAACCACCGCCAGCGCCAGCATCACCAGCAGCTGGCCACGCATGAAAGCGCCCAGCACTTCATGGCATTCACTGGTCAGGCGGATCACCAGCGGCTCTTCACGCCGGGGCAACAATACCTGCACCTTGCCAACAATCAACCGCCAGTCGCGCAGCAGGTAAAACGTCACCACCGGCACCAGAAACAGATTGGTTAGCCAGCCGACCAGCGCCATGCCGGAGCTGCTGAGCACTCCGAGCAGCATGCCGGCGATATTGGGAGCCTTCTCCAGCTGGCTGCTCAGCGCCTGTTTGAGCTTGTCCACCTCCCAGACGTCTTCTTCCAGCCCGAGGGTCTCCTGCAGCCAGGGCAGCAGGCTTTGTTGCAGCCAGTCCAGCAGTTGCGGAGTCAGCGCGTAAAGATCGGTCAGCTGGCGACCCAGCATGGGTACCAGAATCAGGATCAGCAGCGCCACTATTCCGGCCAACCCGAGAAACACGATCGCCACGGCCCAGGTGCGTGACAGGAACTTCAGCTGCTGCAGCCGCTCTACCAGCGGATTGCCCATATAAGCGAGCAGTGCGCCCAACAGGAAGGGGGTCAGCACCGGCAACAGGGCATAACCCAGCACCAGTGCTGCCAGCAAGGCCAGCCATGGCCAATAGGCCCTCAGGGCCTGAGCGGGTTGCATGGCCATCAGCGCACAAAGACCAGCTCGGTCACGGCAGGCGAAGCCTCGTCCTGCTCGTCATCCTGATACTGCGGCAACTCCCGGAACTGGTACAGCGCCAGCTGGCTGCGCAGTTGCTCGGGCAGTGCGGTCAGCTGCCAGATGGCCTGATTACCCTGCAGGGACACCAGTTTGCCGTCAAATACCTGCAGCGCTTTTTCGGCGGCCAGCATGCCGTCCAGGTCCAGCCCCTGCAGGCGCACACGAATATGATCGCCCTGCCCCGGCACCACCGCATATTCCTGTGCCATGTCGGCGGCCAGCTGCCGGAACAGCGCATCGGCGGCCGCCACCGCGTTGTCACCAGACAGCTTGCCGGACAACTTGTGGCTGCTGCCAAGCAGCTGCCAGTTACCGCTGATGCCTTCGGCCGCCTCCTGTGCGTTGACCACCAGCAGCGCGTCACCGCCATAACGCTGCAGCAACTCCTGCCACTGCTGCTCATCGGTGCTGTCCCAGCCCTGGTCAGCACGCACCTGTTCGCTCAGGTCAGCCAGCGGAAAGCGTGCCGGCAAGCCCCGGTGCAAGGCGGCCTGCTGCAGGTTGAGCGAACGGTTCTGGCCATCCCCCAGCAACTGACGACCCTGCAACCCCTCCTGCACCCACCACAGCAGCAAGACCGGACGATCATTACCCCAGACCGGAACCTGCGCATCACGCAATGCCTGCATGACGCTGGCCGGATCAAAGCTTACCTGCAGCTCGTCCTCCTGGTAGGTATAGCCCAGTGCCAGGTCCTGCGGGCTGGCCAGTTGTGCGGCCAGCGCCCTGTTGTGTGCATTGTCGGCAGAGCCGGTCAGGCGCTGCATCAGCGTGACAAAGGCGCGTGAAAATGCCTCCGCCCTGGCATCGTCACCAGCCTGTGCAAGGGGTTCACGCACCTGATACAGCCCGGACACCGGCGCAGCCCAGACCGCCTGCGTTGCCAGTAGAATGATGCCACCGAGTAATGTTGCCTGAAGCTGCTTCATCTTTACCTCTGCTCTTGCCGGCCTGTTGTGTGCCATCCGCTGCATTGACGTGACAGCACCGAAAAATGGATGCAATAGTGTATAAGATTCGGCAATGAAAAACCGCACTTGTCTTGCCGGCAACCGCCCAACGAAAAACGGCCCTGTCCACATCAGCAGACAGGGCCGTTGCCGGCAACCGCTCCGGTCAATCAACCGTTAGCTGGTCACGAATGCGCTCCAGCGTAGAGACGCCGATGCCGTTGACCTCCAGCAGCTCATCCACCGAGACAAAAGCCCCCTGCTGGGTACGGTAATCGACAATCGCCTGGGCCTTGGCCGGGCCGACTCCTTTCAGCTCCTTGGCCAGGGTTTGCGCATCGGCTTCATTGATGTTGATTTTCGTTGTGATGGCCGCCATGGCAACGGCCGGTGCTTCTGTTTGCGCATGTACCTGCGATGCCAGCGGCAGGCTGGCCAATGCGGCAAACAACAGTGCAGCCAGTTTGTTCTTCATTATCATGATATTGCTCTCCTTGTCAGTCTGACGGCCGGCGGCAAGCGCTCCGGCCATTCCTTGTGTCCCCTGCACTGCAAAACCCGGGTCCGGTTCTCAGGTGACACCCATAACAATAATCCACCCCGGAAAATCGTCTGCCTTTATTGCCGGTTCGTGAAGCAGATCACAAAAGCACCGCTGCCCTCCTCAGAAGCCGGCAAACTGCAAATAACTTTGGGTGATCTGCTCACCCCAGATCAGGGCAATCCAGCCGGCAACAGCCAGATAAGGGCCAAACGGCAGCGGTTGCGCCATGCCCTGGCGCTGCAGGCGCAAGATGATCACCCCCAGCACCGCCCCTACCACCGACGACAGCAAAATGGTCAGCGGCAGCACCTGCCAGCCACCCCATGCACCCAGCATTGCCAGCAGCTTGAAATCGCCATAGCCCATGCCTTCCTTGCCGGTCACCAGCTTGAACAACCAGAACACCGACCACAGCGACAGATAACCGAACGCCGCACCATAGACTGCATCCTGCAGGCTGACAAACAGCCCGAAACTGTTGACCAGCAAACCCAGCCACAGCAACGGCAACACCACCACGTCGGGCAGTAGCTGATGGTCAGCGTCAATCAGGCTCAGTGCAATCAGGCCCCATGTCAGCAGCAGCATCGCCGCCCCTTCTGCGGTTGCACCGAAGTGCCAGGCAACCACCAGCGACAGCAGGCCCGAGGCCAGCTCCACCAGCGGATAACGCGCGCTGATGCCTCCCTTGCACGAACTGCAACGCCCACGCAACGCCAGCCAGCTCGCCAGCGGAATGTTCTGCCAGGCACGAATCGGGGCTGCACAATGCGGGCAGCGTGACGGCGGCCACAACAGGTTGAACGGCTTCTGCTGCTCTGTCGCCGGCAACTCCAGTATATCCCGCGCCTGGGTTTCCCAATCCCGCTGCAGAATCACCGGCAAACGGTACACCACCACATTGAGAAAACTGCCGACCATCAGGCCCAGCACGCCAGCCACCAGCAGCAGCGCCACAGAGTTGGTCTGCAGCAAGTCGACCACATTCATCAAACCACCGCGCCCAGCTGGAAAATCGGCAGGTACATGGCAATGATCAAACCACCAACCAATACCCCCAGTACCGCCATGATCATCGGCTCCATCAGCGCAGTCAGGCCGTCAACCGCGTTGTCCACCTCGGCCTCGTAGTGGGTGGCCACCTTGTCCAGCATCTCGTCGAGGGCACCGGACTCCTCACCAATCGAGGTCATCTGCAGGGCCATGGCCGGAAACACCTGGGTCGCACGCATGGCGATGTTCAGCTGGGTACCACCGGTGACTTCGGTCTTGATTCTTTGCACCGCATTTTTGAACACCACGTTACCGGTGGCACCGGCCACCGAGTCCAGCGCATCCACCAGCGGCACACCGGCCGAAAAGGTGGTGGCCAGCGTACGCCCGAAACGGGCCACCGCCGAGTTGTAAATGATGTTGCCCACCACCGGCACCTTCAGCAGCATCCGGTCAATGCTGTCACGCAATTTTTCCGAGCGCTGCATCGCCGTACGAAACAGGAAACCGGCCGCCACCAGCGCCAACAGAACAACCAGACCATGCTCCTGCAGGGTCTCCGACAACCCGATCACCATCATGGTAAAGGCCGGCAGCTCGGCACCGAAGTTGGCAAACACTTCCTGAAACTGCGGCACCACCTTGATCAGCAGGATCGCGGATACGATCACCGCCACCAAGATCACCGCAATCGGATAGTTCATGGCTTTCTTGATCTTGGCTTTCAGCGCCTCGGTCTTTTCCTTGTAGGTGGCAACCCGGTCCAGCAGGGTTTCCAGCGCACCGGACTGCTCACCCGAGTCCACCAGGTTGCAATACAGGTCATCAAAAAACTTGGGGTGCTTGCGCAAACTGCTGGCCAGGCTGTTACCGGCCCCCACATCCACCTTGATCGACTCCACCAGACGGGTCATGTTGGGGTTCTGCAAACCCTCAAGAATGATGTCGAACGACTGTAACAACGGCACCCCGGACTTCATCATGGTAGCCAGCTGGCGGGTAAACACCGCAATGTCCATCGGCTTGATCCGTTTGCCGGAGCCAAACAGCTGCACTCCCTGCTTGCGCACCTTGGTCGGGTTGATGCCCTGCTTGCGCAGCTGCGCCTTGACCAGCGATGGGTCCTGGCCCGACATCTGACCCTTGATCTTCGTGCCCTGCCGTGTGGTGCCTTCCCACAAAAAAATCGTCTCTTTAGCTGCTTTGGCCATGATTTAGTCCTTGGTTACACGGTTCACTTCTTCCAGGCTGGTCACGCCCTGGATAACTTTCAACAAGCCGGAGGCGCGCAGATCGGGATAGCCCTCCGCGCGCATCTGTGCACTCAGTTCAATGGAGTTGGCGTTTTCCATGATCAGGCGTTGCAGAGGCGGTGTAATGCTGACCACTTCATAAATCCCGACCCGCCCCTTGTAACCGCCATTGCAGTTCTCACAGCCCTTGGGCCCATACACCTTGAAGGTGCCGATCTGCTCCCTGGTGAAGCCTTCAGCCAGCAACACATCAGCCGGCACATCAACCTCTGTCTTGCACTTGCACAACCGCCGTGCCAGCCGCTGGGCAATGATCAGGTTGACCGAAGTGGCCAGGTTGAACGAGGCAACCCCCATGTTGATCATGCGGTTGAGGGTTTCCGCAGCACTGTTGGTGTGCAGCGTGGACATCACCATGTGCCCGGTCTGTGCCGCCTTGATGGCAATCTCTGCGGTTTCCAGGTCACGGATCTCACCCACCATGATGATGTCCGGGTCCTGCCGCAGGAAAGCACGCAGCGCCTGGGTAAAGTCCATGCCCTGCCGAGGGTTGACGTTGACCTGGTTGATGCCTTCCAGGTTGATCTCGACCGGGTCTTCGGCGGTGGAAATGTTCACGCCCACGGTATTGAGAATATTGAGGCCGGTATACAGCGAAACGGTCTTGCCCGAACCGGTCGGGCCGGTAACCAGAATCATCCCCTGTGGCTGGGCCAATGCGTTCAGATACAGCTGTTTCTGGTCATCTTCATAACCCAGCGCATCAATGCCCATCTGCGCGCTACTGGCATCCAGAATCCGCATGACGATCTTTTCGCCCCACAGGGTCGGCATGGTATTGACACGAAAGTCGATAGACTTGTTGCTCGAAACCTTGAGCTTGATGCGCCCGTCCTGGGGTTTGCGGCGCTCGGAAATATCCAGCCCCGCCATCACCTTCAAACGTGCGGAGATCCGGTCGCGCAGCTGGATCGGCGGCCGGGCCACCTCGTGCAATACACCATCGGTACGGAAACGCACGCGATAGGATTTCTCGTAAGGCTCAAAGTGCAAGTCCGACGAACCGCCCTTGATGGCGTCCAGCAACATCTTGTTGACAAAGCGCACCACCGGGGCTTCGTCTGCCGGGTCCATGGAAACAGCAGCATCTCCACCGTCACCGGTCTGTTCCGTCTCCAGGCCGTCAAGCTCCATGTCATCCAGCCCTTCCAGGGCTGCCGACGGCGAGTCATACAGCCGGTCAATGGCCTGGCCGAGCTTGTCGTCTTCAACCAGCAAACCTTCGACCGTCAGGCCGGTGCTGAACTGGACATCGTTCATTGCCTGCTGGTTGGCGGGGTCAGACATGGCGATGTACAGCTTGTTGCCGCGCTTGTACAGCGGCAGGATACGGTGCTGGCGCGCCAGTTTTTCAGCCACGCAATCCTTGACAAAAACTTCCGGATTGATTGCACTCAAGTCCATGTAGGCAACGCCAAACTGGTCGGCAGCCAGCTCCATCAGGCGTCTGGCCGGTGCCAGCTTGTTCTGCACCAGCCAGGTAACCAGGGGCGTCGAATTGCGCCTGGCCTGCTGCACCGCGTCGATGGCCTTGCTGTCTTCGAGCAAGCCTGCCTCAACAGCAGCTCGTGCCAAACCGACCAGATGAACCTTAGTATTCATGCGTATTACTCATTCCCCACCCGTTGTCACTGCAAATCTACAAGACCGCAAACAACGGACTTATACCCTAATCTTGTGTTGCAGTATCAAAACCCGCGCACACTTTAGCAAACTCGCAGCCATCTCTGCTGACTAAATAGCATCACAAACGATCTGCATCAATTGCAGGCAAGGATTTATCCTGCCGGACAGCAGCGTCATCAAGTGCCTTCCGCAATCACCACCAGCCCGTCATGCCCCTTGCCGACAAACTGCTGCGTGATGGCCTGCTGCAACACCTGCTTGGCGCGCGCATCGCCATGCACCAGCCGCACTTGCTGCGGCCAGCGCTGCATGCCGGTGACAAAGCGCACCAGCCCGGCCTGATCGGCATGGGCCGAATAGCCCTCGACAGCGGCAATGCCGGCACGAATGGTCAGACGCTTGCCGTTGATATCGACATAACCGTTCTTCGGCCCGTAGGTCTGGATCTTGCGCCCCAGCGTCCCCTCGGCCTGATAACCGACAAACAGCACGTTGTGCCGCGAGTCTGCCAGCATTTTTTCCAGATAATTGACAATGCGGCCACCCTCGCACATGCCACCTCCGGCAATCACAATCGCCGGACGGCCGGTACGGGCCAGAAACTCGACCATCTGCGCATGCGCGGCATGCTCATCAATCGTCAGCAGGTGCAGAAAATCCAGCGGGTTGCGCCCCTGGCTCAAACGCTGCCGGGCCTCACCATCCCAGAACGGATACAGGCGCTGATAGGCAGCGGTGAACTTGCTGGCCAGTGGCGAATCCAGAATCACCGGTACATCTTCCCAGCGCGGGCTGGCCTGCCCGTCCAGCTCGCGCGTGAACAGCGCCAGCGGGTCCGTCACGCAACTGCGGCAACCGGCCTCGTGCAGAATGGCCTCCAGCTCGTAAAGGATTTCCTGGGTGCGCCCCATGCTGAACGCCGGTATCAGCACCGTTCCCTGGTCACGCAGGGCGGCTTCGATGACCTTTTTCAGTTGTTGGCGGCGGTTGCGGCGGTTCTTGTGCAGACGGTCGCCGTAGGTACTTTCCAGTACCAGCACATCGGCCCGATACGGCGGCTTGGGTGCCGACAGGATGGGCGCATAAGGAGCCCCCAGGTCGCCGGAAAAAACAATGCGCGGCGCAAGCTGTGCACCTTGCGGCTTTGGCAGCTCGAACTCGACATAGGCAGATCCCAGAATATGCCCGGCGCGCTGCAAGCGCATGCGCAGCTGAGACCCGGCAGCCGATGATAGCGGCAGCCACTGGTTATAGGGCACGGCAATAATGCGTTTGTGCAACAACCGCAGATAGCCATCGACCAGTTCGCGCTCGCGGCTGACACTCAGCTTGAAGGCATCTTCCAGCACGATCGGCAACAGCTCGGCACTGGGCTCGCTACAGATGATCGGCCCGTCAAAACCGGCATCCAGCAACCAGGGAATGCGCCCGACATGATCGATATGTACGTGCGTGACAATCAGTGCCCTGATTGTGCTGATATCAAAATCAATCGCCAGCCGGGTATTGGCACCCCGTTCCAGATCAGTGGTTTCCGCACCCTGAAACAGGCCGCAATCAATCAGGAAACTGGTATCGCTGTCGATCAGCAATTGATGACAGGAACCGGTGACACCGGCATGGGCACCATGATGGACGATGCGGGGCCATTCAACGTTCTGCATCCGGCAAGTTCCTTTTGTCCAGCGGCTCCGTGCAGCCATGCCGGGCGCTATCGCGCCGCAGCGGCCAGGTTGCCCAGCACACGTTGAAACACATGCTGGCACAGCTCGATATCCTCATCGGCAATGCCGTTGAACACCTCACTGCGCAGCTGCCTGGAAATCTCCTCGATTTCGCTGGCAATCTCGCGAGCCTCCTCCGTCAGCAACACGCGCTTGATGCGGCGGTCCTCCCCGCACGACTGCCGCTGCACCATGTTCATGCCTTCCAGCGTATCCAGGGTACGGGCCAGCGTGGGGCTCTCGATGCCGATCAGGTCGGCCAGCTCACGCTGGGTGGGTGGCGTACCTTCGTTGCGGATCAAATGAAGCAAAACCATCCAGCGCGCCTGTGACAAGCCGGTACTGACCAGACGGCGATCCAGCTCTGCCCGCCATGCCCTCGACACATGCGCCAGCTCCATGGCAAAACGATGTTTTTCGTACATAGAGTCCCTGCCATCCTAATTGTTGTTTGTGTCGAGTATAGCCAGTAAAAGCAAAAGGGAAGCACGCCCTTGGTCTAATGTCGAGTTTTCATCTGCAGCAATCCATGCACAACCAGGCCCATCCCTGCATCCACAAAACGCCAACCCGCTCACAAACATGCCATAACGCCAGCCACTCATCCCCCGTCAGTGACCGGCTGTCACATGACGAACGACAAGACAGAAGCGGCCAGGCAGGATGACAGTCAGAAATCCCTCAGGAGAGAGATGATGTTGAAAACTTCAAAAAAGACACGTGGTTTTACGCTGGTAGAGCTCATGGTCACGCTGGCTGTTCTGGCCATAATCATAGGTATAGCCATGCCAGCCATGGGTCAGTTTACAAAAAAACAAGCTGTGCGTAGCACGGCCGACGAGCTGATGCTTAGTTTGGTCTTTGCTCGCAGCGAAGCTCTGAAAGCCGGGCACGACATTCACATAATGCCCGTCGCCGCCGGTTGGAATGTTGGCTGGTGTGCAACCCCTGACCTGACTGGCTGCAAAGACACATCTTTATTGCGTAGTTTTTCCCCCTCAGGAAAAGGGCTGGAAATCACCAACAGCAGAAGCTTCAACACCGGAAACCCAGTCACTTTTACCCCAAGGGGAATGCTCAAGTCTGGCGGTACCGATGCCATTTTCACAGTTAAAGATCCGTTGCTGTCTGACGCTGAAAGGCGCTGTATCACACTGGTCAAAACCGGACGGGCAAGCGTCAGCGGCTGCTGATCTGTAAACCACATTCAAGGCATGCATCATGAACAGACAAAAAGGCATCACCCTGATTGAAGTTCTGGTTACTTTGCTGGTAACCACAGTAGGCTTACTCGGTTTGGCCGCTCTCCAGCTCAACGCGCTGCAGGCAACCGCCGACAGCGGACAACGTAGCCAAGCCGTGTGGCTAATGCAGGATCTGATCGAGCGCATGCGGGTCAACCCCAGGGCCAGTGATGGCCAATACCTGCAGGCTGTCACCTGCACCACAACACCGCAACAATGTGCCCCTACTCCCAACGAAACAAATTCGGTCGCCTGTTCAGCCGAACAAATGGCGTACTTCGATCTATGGGAAACCCAATGTCGCTACAGCAGTAACAATAACGAGATTTACAACAGCCGTGATGCCCTGCTACCTGCCGGCAGCCAGCCGGGCATCATCAGCTTGGCACAAGAAACCAACTCGGATGTTTTCAGAGCTACTGCTACATGGTTCTACAAAGGTGGGTCCAGTCACACCAGCTCTGGTATCAACACTCCACAGGAGATCCGCAGATGAATATCCAGTCACGTTTCCAGCGTGGATTATCCCTCGTGGAGCTAATGGTTGCACTAGCCATTGGCATGGTTTTAATTGCAGGTTTTCTGCAAATTTTTCTTTCGGTCCGCAGCACTTACTCTACGAACGAAGCTGCCTCAAGAACACAAGAAAACGGGCGCTTTGCTCTGGAATTTCTTTCCGAGCATGCACGTATGGCCGGATACCGCGACCCCAAGCATCTTGACCGCCCTCTGCCAATCATGCCTCCTACAGGTAACGGCTGCGCATTTTCCAGTGGTACCAAAAGCGCTTTTTGTACCGAGGAACGCGGAATCGTTTCCAGCCCGGATAATGGTGATGAAACTGGTGACCGCATTGCCTTCACTTACCAGCCACCACTGGACTCCAGCGGAAAACGACTCGACTGTGCAGGCAATGAAGTAACCGATGCAGATGGGGTCATTATTAACACTTTCACTACCCGCGCCACTGAATCTTCGAGCGGACTTGCCTGCCGCAGCATCTATGATGACGGGACCACACTCTCCTCAGGATACACCGAGCTGGTAGATGGTATTGATGCCGTGCAATTCCAGTATGGGCTAATGTCACCCACCGGTTTCATCCATCAATATGTAACAGCAGATAACGTACCCAACTGGTCCGATGTCGGTGCTCTACGTATTGCCGTGCTGGCCAACTCTATAAGTACGGTCACCCCGCCACCACCTGACAAGGACTACTATCTACTAGATGCCGGGCCCTACAACTTCAGTGACGGCAAGATACGTCAGGTTTTTACCACTACCGTATACCTGCGTAACAGCATTCAATAGGAGCCCCGTGCCATGAACAATCTTCACAATATTCATTCAAACCGTGGCTCTGCGCTGGTAATGTCGATGATTTTCCTGCTGGTACTGACCATTGCCGGCGTCACCGCCATGCGCTTTGCTACCCTGGAAGAAAAAATGGCTGCCAACAGCCAGGCCAGCGCCCATGTGTTCCAGCAGGCACAAAGTGAAATTCGCACACAGCTCAAACATCTGGCCACGGCCGCCGGGCGCAATCAGCTGAATAGTCTGGATTATCCGACCATGCCCAAGGAAGCCAATTCCACCACACTCAAATACATGCCTGAAACTGCAAGCCAGCGCGAATATCTTGCTGTTGCCTCCACTGAAACCTCCACCAACTTGATCTCCAATATCAATGACAACCGTCAGATCCGCTTTGTACGTGATGGCCATTGCGGGGACGGTTCCAGCATCGGCCTATTCATCTGCATCGACTTCGAAATTGAGGTCGAAGCGGCAGTGGGTAGCGGCGCACAGACTCACCAGGCACAGGGCTTTACCTTCAAGAACAACGTTGCGGACGGAAACTGACATGAAGAAGAATATTTTATTTGCACTACTTGCAATCGCAGCACTGAGCACCACCGCAACACGGGCCGAAGAATCCGGCCATGTCAACGCGGTTGAATACGAACGCTTGATCGTCAACTGGAACCCCAGTGGTACCCGTCTGGCCCGGGTACTGGCTTATGGCTGTCAAACCTGCGCACCAGCACGCTTTGAAATTCATCAAAATACCGAACTAGAAGGAGAGGACGGCAGCCCGCTGGATATTGAGTTCCTGAAAACCCGGGTGGACTGGGCCGGTACGGTACAGACCCTAGAAGGCCAAACCGATAGCATTTATAAAATCATGCTGCACTGAGCCGGCACTACGCGAGGACCGAATCATGAAACACTTTCAACTCAAGCCAGTAGCTCTTGCAACAGCCGCTTTTCTGTACGCCAGCGCAAGTTTTCAGGTCGCGATCGCTGAAGACACGGAAATCTATGTACCCAAGGACATTCCGGCAGACCAGCAAGTGCGTCCCAATATCCTGCTGGTGCTAGACACTTCTGGCAGCATGTCTACTACAGTTACAGGGACGTCACCAAAGAAATCGCGTATTGAAGTTCTTCGCGAAGTGGTGCACGACCTTGTAGGTACTTTAAAAAACCAAAACGTCAACTTGGGCTTCATGCGCTTTCACGGCAGTGATGGCGGGGCTGTTACAAAAGCGGTCGAGCACCTCACAGCAGATAATGCAGCAGCTTTCCTTCAAAAAATTGATGATACAATCAAGGACGGGGGAAACACCCCCATGTCTGAAACCTATTATGAATCATATCTCTACCTAGCCGGAAAACAACCATACTGGGGCAAGTATGGCACCAACCAGAGAAATGGAACCGATAGAAATGCTTTAACAAATGCAACAAAAAATGGCACATGCTCTACCGCTAACAACTGCCAATGGGTATACAAATCGCCCATTACACATAGCTGCCAAAAAACACACATCGTTTATATCACCGATGGAGCTCCGGTAAGCGATAACAGCTCAAATACCTCCATTCGTAATTTACTGGAAAAGACCTCTCCGCAAGGAAATCAGACCAACCCTGTCTGGAAAAAGAGCACTTGCAACTCCGGAAACGGAGAATGCCTGCCGCATCTCGCCGAGTATATGTACAACCAGGACATAGCAGCAGAAAATGGCCTGCCGAAAGGTTTTGACGATCCAACAGGACGCAAACAAAACATCACCTCCCACTTCATCGGCTTTGCTCTTGACTTGGCGCTACTTAAAAATGCTGCCGATGCAGGCGGTGGAAAATACTACACCTCCAACAACGTCAGCGGCCTTGTCGATGCGCTCCAGTCCATCATTGTCGATATTACCGCCGACAACACCACCTTTGTCGCGCCCAGTGTTGCGGTTACTGCCTACAACAACTTCGGCTTCCGTGACGAACTGTATTACGCCCTGTTCCGCCCTTCCGAGGGTAGCAACTGGCCGGGCAACGTAAAGAAATACAAACTGAAAAGTACCGATGCTGACGGTAAGCCCGTTACTCCGCTGATTGTGGATCGCAACGGTACCCACGCCATTGATCAAACCACCGGTTTCTTCAAGGAAACCTCGTCCAGTTTCTGGAACACCGTTGTGGATGGTGAGGATGTCAGCAAAGGCGGCTTTGCCGCTCGCCTGCAACCCGGTACCCGTAAAATCTACACTTGGTATGGCACCGACAAGAAAGCCGGCAACCCGGGTGCCGCCGAAACCTTGAAAGTGTTTTCCAGTAACGGCACCCTCAACACGACCACCACCAATACCAGCAATATCAGCAACACCATGCTGGGTGTTAATAGCTCAGGCGATCGCACCAAAGTGCTCCGCTGGATTCGTGGCTATCAGGAAGATAGTGACAGTGCTGCACGCTATGCTATTGGCGATATATTGCACAATGAACCTCGCCTGATTGCTTATAAGACCGATGAGAACATTGAGCGTGCTGAAGGAGAAAACTCTAAAGAGGAAGTTGTCATTTTTGTCGGCACCAATGAAGGTTTCATCCACGCCATTGATGCAAATACCGGTGACGAAAAATTTGCCTTCCTGCCCAAGGAGCTGTTGTCGGTACCCAACAAGTACCGGCAAAACAACGTAGGCTACAACAACAAAGCCTACGGCATGGATGGCTACTTCACCGCTCTCACCGAATACGGCTCACGCCTGTCGGACGACACCCGTGTCGCCAGCAAGGTAAACCTGTACGCAGGCATGCGCCGTGGTGGCAGCAACTACTATGCACTGGATGTGAAAGACCTGAGCACTCCCCAGTTGAAATGGGTACTCAAGGGCGCATACAAGGACAACTATCGCGACCTGATCAACCAGAACAGCGATGACATCTATCGTCCGGGCGGTGCCAACAGTGAAACCACCAGTGGCTTTGAACGCCTTGGCCTGACCTTTTCCGCAGCCAAGATCGGCAAGCTGAAAGTGGGTGGCACCACCAAGGACGTTCTGGTATTTGCCGGTGGCTATGATGCCAAGCACGACGTCGTCGGCAACAACGTGCCCCGCAATGACGAGGTCGGCAACGCCATCTACATTGTAGATGCAGACAGCGGAGAGCTGTTGTGGCGTGCCTCGGGCAATAACGGTCGCACACAATCCAGCCTTGCCAACAGCATGCAACTGGCCAGCATGACCAACAGCATGCCGGCCAGTCCGACCATCATCGATATCAACGGCGATGGCCTGATCGATATAATCTATGCCACCGACTTGCGTGGACAGATTTTCCGCTTTGATATCACCAGCGGCAATGTCAACAGCATCAACGGACACCTGTTTGCCCAGCTGGGCGGTGCAGATGCCACCAACAACCGCCGTTTCTTCAACAGCCCAGACGTTGCCCTGATCCGTGACCGGGGCCAGAAGCCCTACTTCACTATTTCGGTAGGTAGCGGTTTCCGTGAAAGCCCGCTGAATGAACAAACCGATGACCGCTTCTACATGATCCGGGACACCTACGTGACCCAGTCCCGCTCTTCACTGGCCACACCGCCCGTCATCACCGAAAGCGACCTGACCGACGTATCCGGTCTGGACAGCAGCGCCGCCAACACCGAAGCTGCCTATGCCCGGATTGCCGAGCATCAGTCCAAAATTGATGCCCTGGAAGCTGCCGTCCGTCAAAAAGAGCAGGAGTTTGAAGACCATAAAAATAGCATTGGCTATACGGCCGAGCACAACGCCTATCTGGATGCTATGACAGCCGCCAACGATCTGCAACGGGATATCGATGGAATCATCCTGAGCGCCTATCCGGCATTCGACCCCGAGAATTACACAGAGGACGGGTATTACAACAGCAACTACTTTGCAAATCATGTTGATGAAGCAGCACAGCAGGCCAATTATCAAAAAGCCATTGCCGGACTACAAGCTGCTATCAACAAGCTGGAAACTGACGGTAACGTGCCTGATGCCAAACTTCTGGCACAACACTATGAGCTCTTGCTTGCTTCGCAGCAGATACAGCAAAACTCTGCTAAAGAGCTGCTGAAAAAAGAAAACCTCGTACTGTACGGGCATGCCAATCCAGAACTGACACCAGAGCTAATTGCAGAAATCGAGAGTCAGTTTGGCAATCCGGGAATTGCCTATGAAAACTATGGCGACTTCTCTGACCTTGCCGAACTCGAGCTGGATTCCAGGATTGCAACATCATATGAAGCCCATTTAATCAAACCAGAGGTGCTTTTCCGAAAAAACCTCATTGAAAACAATCTCGCGGGATTGCTGACAGCACTGGATGCAGACCCACTCGATTTAACGGATATCACTAGCAATCTACCAACGATATTAACAGGTACTGAGCCAGAGCCGGACCTTGTCAACCTGCTTGAAAAAAACCAGGAAACCATTCTGGATGAACTTCAAGCAACTGCTGATAACTTCAGCAATAAGGCAAGTGATATGCAAGAAAAAGCTGACCAACTGGTAGCTGTCCAAGGCACGGCAAATACTCATAAAGCAGCCGCCGATGCCTTGGAAACCGGCTTCCAGCCTTACCTTGATGCCATCGAAGCCGCTTATGAGGCAACCCGCGACCCCAACACCGGAATCTACGCTTGGCGTGTCAAAATCAATGACGAGTACAAATCGCTTGATCTGGACGGCGACACCATGAGTGACGAGCAGAAAGCCCACCTGCTGAACAGCGACGGCTTCATGCTGCGCCTGCCCCGTGGCGAGAAAGTCCTGGCGGACTCGATCTCCTATAGCGGCACCGTGCTGTTCTCGACCTTCTCGCCCCGTGGCGAAAACATTTCCGACTGCGGTTCCGACGTAGGCGTGGGCCGCACATACGGACTCAGCCTGCGTACAGCGGAAGGAGTCTTCACCACCGAAATCGGTGGTGATACCAAATACGTCCGCAGCATGGTCAACAAGCAGGCCGGCATACCGCCAACTCCGGTGATTCTGGTCACTCCGGAAGGCACTGAAGGAGGCCTGCACGACGGTATCTACACCACACCCAACGACAGCCCCATCAACCCGACCTATTGGAGGGAGGAAGAATGAAAAAGCAACGGGGCTTTACCCTGATCGAAGTCATGATCGTAGTGGTCATCGTAGGGATTCTGGCTTCCATCGCCTACCCCAGCTACCGCAACTACGTGTTGCGGGCTAACCGTGCCGAAGGAGCTGCGCATATCCTGCGCGTGCTCCAGGCACAGGAACGTCATCACTCACAAAACATGACGTACACCACAACGCTGAGTGATCTTGGGATCAATCCAGGCTCGGAAACAGGAAGATATACCATTACAGCCACTGGTCTGGCTGCATGCGGCGGTCAGACCATCGCACAATGCGTCACCGTGACGGCAACAGCCGCAACAGCCGATCCGGTCTGTAACACAATGAGTATGGATTCACGCGGAGCCAAAAACCCAACAGCATGCTGGTAATCCCGACGTCAATAACCCGGCTCAGGCCGGGTTATTGTTTATATGCACCCTGACAAGCCAGAAGTTCCTTCTCCCGCTTCCCCATCCGCTTGATATCGACTTCCCTTCTCAGCGCCGTCCCCTTGTCCGCGCACTCTTCGACATACACCATCGCCAGCGCCGGGCTGCTGTTGAAAAAACGTGCGCCCTTGCCGCTCTGGTGCTGTTTGAAGCGCCGCTGCGGGTCGTTGGTGATGCCGCAATACAGCGCACCATTGGCAGCCCGCACCAAATAGACGTACCAGCGGCCCGGGCTAGGCTGCGCTGTCTGTTCTGGGCTAGACTGCGTGCTCTTGTTATCTGACAAACCGTTGAATTCCCATGTCAATCCAGATTTTCACCACCGGTGGCACCTTCGACAAGCTGTACCATGATGCCCTGTCCGAGTTCAGCATTGGCGAGCCCATGGCCGGCCCGTTGCTGGCCGACGCCGGCGTCAATTTTGACTACCAGATCACCAGCCTGCTGAAAAAGGACAGCCTGGAGTTTACCGACTCCGACCGCGAATTGCTGGCCCGGCATGTACGGCAGGCTGCCGGAGACAAGATCCTGGTTATCCACGGCACCGACACCATGACGCACAGCGCAGCGGCGCTGGGTGGCGTGCCCGGCAAAACGGTAGTCTTCACCGGAGCCATGCTGCCGGCGCGCATGCTGCACAGCGATGCCCCCTTCAACCTGGGCTTTGCCCTGGGCGCATTGCAGTGCCTGCCAGCGGGTGTCTACATTGCCATGAACGGGCAAATTTTCAACGCCGGGCAGGTGCAAAAAAACCGTGCCCAAAGCCGTTTCGAATCACTGTAAAGAGAGGATCACCATGCTGGAAACCGCCCTGATTGTTGAAGCCCTGAAACCTGCCGATGCCTGTGTCATCTGGCTGCATGGTCTGGGCGCCGGCCGTAGCGACTTCGAGCCGGTCGCCCGCATGCTGCAGCCGCAACTGCCGCATGTACGTTTCATCTTGCCGCAAGCGCCATCACAGGCTGTCACCATCAATGGCGGCTACAAGATGCCCAGCTGGTACGACATTCTGTCCATCAGCCCCGGCAAGCGGGCGATCAACAGCGACCAGCTGGAGGAGTCCAGCCAGAAGCTGATCCGCACCATCGAGGCCCAGCGTGACGCCGGCATTGACCCAAAACGGATTTTCCTCGCCGGTTTTTCCCAGGGTGGCGCGGTGGTGTTGCACACCGCCTACCTGCGCTGGCAGCAACCGCTGGGCGGCGTTATGGCGCTGTCAACCTACGCCCCGACCTTTGAAGAGGTCAGCACCCCGGTAGCCAAGCCCCCTGCCCTCAACATGCATGGCCGTTATGACGGCGTGGTACCACTGGTGATGGGGCAGTCGGCCTGGCAACAGCTTGAAGAATGGGGCGTGTCCACCACCTGGAAGGACTACCCCATGCAGCACGAGGTAACCCACGAGCAGATTCTGGATATCGGCAACTGGCTGTATGCCCGTCTGCAGGACGAGCACAACTGACACGGGATGTTTTAGTAACCGGACAGGGGTTCTTTAGTAATCGCCTGCTTCCCCGGTTTCCATTAAGCCCGGGCGGGTTTACATAACCTTTACCCGCCAGAACTTTATCTGTCTGCCAGTTTTGCTACTGTGTGCGCTCCCGAATGGGCCGGTGAATCTGGAGGGTTCCTTGAGCGCACGTCCTGTTTTTATTCTGCGTCTTGCCATGCGTAGCGGTGTTCTGGCGGCTGCCAGCCTGCTGGGTGCCTGCGCCGTGATCCGGGCGCCCGAGGTGACCCTGTCCGCACCGGCCACGCCACCGGCCTGGCAAGTAATCCAGCCTGCCCGGCTGGACCTGCAAACCGACACCGGGGCCGCCAACGATGCGGCGAATAATCTGGCCGGCTGGTGGCAGGCCCTGCACGACCCGGCACTGAACAAGCTGTTGCAGGCAGTGCTGGCCAACAACCCGTCGATGCAAAGCAGCGGTATCAGTTACCGTCTGGCCGAGCTCAAGGCCGGCGTGGTCAATGCCGGTTACGGCCCCAAAGCCAATGCCGGCATCAGCAGCTCACAGTCCAGCCCGCTCGGTGAAAGCGGCCACTCCAGCTCGCACAGCCTGAGCCTGAGCGCCTCCTGGGAGCTCGACCTGTGGGGCGCACGCAGTGCCCAGCGCCAGCAGGCACAAGCCTCGGTGCTGCGTGCCGGGCAGGAAGTACGTGCGGCACAGGTCAGCCTGCTGGCCGAAACCGTGCAGGCCTACATCAGCCTGCGCATTGCCCAGGCCAACCAGCAACTGGCAGCACAGACCATAGAGCTGCGTGCGCAAAGCCATGACCTGGTGCGCTGGGAATACCAGGCCGGCCTGAAAACCGAGCTGGAGCAAAACCAGGCTCTGACCCTGCTGCGCCAGGCCGAGGCGGTAGCGCCCCAGCATGAGCAGTCCCGGCTGTTGGCCCTGCAACAGCTGGCGGCCCTGCTGGGCGGCGAGTCCACCGAAGCCCTCAAGCCACTGGCTGAACCGGGTGCCATTCCCGAATTTCAGGGCCCGCAAAGCCTGCGCATTCCCGCCGACGTGCTGCGCCAGCGCCCGGATGTGCTGGCACAGGAGCTGGCCGTGCAGGAACAGGCCCAGTCGGTCGCACTGGCCCGCATCAGCCGCCTGCCATCCTTTGGTCTGAGCGGCAGCATAGGTACCAGCAGCGACCTGTTTGCCGACATTTTCGATGTCGATGCCGCCGTGGCACGGCTGGCCGGCAGCCTGTCGGCGCTGCTGTTTGATGGCGGCGTGCAGCGCTCAAATGTCAAACAGAGCCGACTGCTGCTGGATCAGGCCCTGCTGGCCTACCGCAGCAAGCTGCTCACTGCCCAACAGGAAGTGGAAGCGGCCCTGACCCAGCTGGAAACCGCACGGCGGCAACAGCTTTCCTACCAGCAGGCGCTGGATGCTGCCGAGCAGGCCGCCGAGCTGGCACTGTTCCAGTATGACGCCGGCCTGCTCGACTTCTCCGACCTGCTGACCACCCAGACCGCGCTGATCAGTGCCCGCAGCAGCCTGCTGGGCAATCGCAGCACCATTCTGGGCAGCTGGATTCAGCTTTATCGCAGCCTGGGCGGCGGCTGGCAAAACCTGCCACTGCCGGCCACTGCCTTTGCCATGGGTGACACCAATGAATGAAGAACAGAAACAACGCGCCCAAGAACTGGGCCTGATGACGCCCGCCAGCGGCCGCCTCAAACGCTGGCTGCCGCTGCTGCTGTTGGCGACTGCCGGGCTGGCACTGGCATTGTGGCTATGGCTGCGGCCACAGGAAGCCACCCTGCAATACAAGACAGCGCCGGCCCAGCGCCTGGATATTTCGCTTCAGGTCTCGGCCACCGGCCAGATTTCGCCGAAAGACCAGGTGGAGGTCAGCTCCGAGCTGTCCGGCATCGTCAGCGGCGTGTATGTGGACTTCAATGACTCGGTCGAACAGGGCCAGCTGCTGGCCGAACTGGATACCAGCAAGCTCAATGCCACCGTGCTGCAAAAGCAAAGCTCGCTGCGCTCGGCGCAGGCGCAGGTGACCACTGCCCGTGCCAACCTGGAAGAGGCGCAGCTGAATTACAACAACTACCAGGACGTGTGGAAAAGCAGCAACGGCAAGCACCCGTCCCGCCAGACCATGGACAACACCCGCATCGCGCTGCAAAAAACCAAAGCCAGCCTGGAACAGGCGCTGGCCAGTGTCGAAAATGCCAAAGCCGACCTGGAATATGCTGAAACCGACCGTGAAAAAAGCCGCATCATCTCGCCCATCGACGGCATTGTGCTGAGCCGCTCGGTGGAGGTCGGCCAGACGGTGGCCTCTTCACTGTCGGCCCCGACCCTGTTCCTGTTGGCCCGCGACCTGCGCGACATGGAGCTGCTGGTCAACATTGACGAGGCCGATATCGGCCAGATCCGTGAAGGCCAGAGCGCCAGCTTCACGGTTGACGCCTACCCCGGGCGACGCTTCAACGCCACCGTGGTGCAGATCCGGCTGGCCAGTTCGGCATCCGGCTCATCCAGCACCAGCAGCGTGGTGTCGTACCAGACCGTGCTCAAGGTGGATAACGAGGAATTGCTGTTGCTGCCCGGCATGACCGCCGTCACCGACATCCAGGTGCAGTCTGCCCGCGACACCCTGGCCGTAGAAAACGCGGCCCTGCGCTACCGCCCCGCCACCCCTGGCGACAACAGCACACAAACCGGCCGCGCCACACAGCAAAGCGGGCAGCAAGGCGGCATCATGGGTGCCCTGACATCCCAACGCCGGCCACCCGGAATGGGCCGTCCAGAACGACGTGCCGGTGAGAATGCTTCGGCCAGCCGGCAGACTGCGCGTCGCCAGGCGGTGATCCATGTACTGCGTGACAACCAGCAGGTGGCGATTCCTGTCGAAACCGGTATCTCCGACGGTATCCACACCCAGGTACTGGCCGGTGAGCTGCAGGAAGGAGATCTGGTGATTAGCGACGCCGTGCAGGTCAGCAAATGAACCGGCAAAGCCTGATCGAGTTCCGGCAGGTGACCAAAACCTATGCCCAGGGCAATACCAGTTACCAGGCGCTCAAGGGGGTCGATTTTTCCATCATGCCCGGCGAGTTTGTCGCGGTGATGGGCCCTAGCGGTTCGGGCAAGTCCACGGTGATGAACCTGATCGGCTGTCTGGATGTGATCACCAGTGGCGAGTATTTCTTTCAGGGCGTGCCGGTGTCACAGCTGGACCGTCAGCAACGCGCCCGCTTGCGCCGCCAGCATGTCGGTTTCGTGTTTCAGGGCTTCAACCTGCTGGCCCGTACCACGGCGCTGAAAAATGTCGAGCTGCCGCTGATCTATCGCGGCATGGGCAAGCGCGAACGCCAGCTGCAGGCGCTGGAAGCACTGGACAAGGTCGGCCTGCTGCCCTGGGCGCAGCACCGCTCGGAAGAGCTGTCCGGCGGCCAGCAACAGCGCGTTGCCATTGCCCGTGCGCTGGCCATGCAACCGGCGATCCTGCTGGCGGATGAACCCACCGGCAACCTGGATTCGCAGCGCAGCATGGAAATCATGGAGCTGCTGTACAGCCTGAACCGCGAGCAGAACCTGAGCATCATGATGGTCACCCACGAGGCCGACATGGCCGCCTACGCCAGCCGCATCATGCATTTTGTCGATGGCCGGATGGACAGCGACCAGCCCAACCAGCCAGTGCTGGCCAGCCACCCCGCAGCGGAGAATGCATCATGTTCCTGAGCATGTTTGGCAACGCCCTGATACTGGCGCTGCAGGAAATCCGCCACAATATTCTGCGTTCGGTGCTGACCACGCTGGGCATCATCATCGGCGTGGCGGCGGTCATCACCATGGTCACGCTGGGCCGAAGTGCCACCCAGCAGGTGACCGAACAGGTAGCCAGCCTGGGCAGCAACCTGCTGATGCTCAATCGTGGCCAGGGCTTTGGCCCGGGGCGTGACCGGGTCAGCGCACCGGCGTTCAAGCTGGAGGATGTCGATGCCATCCGCCGTGAGGTGGCCGGCATCCAGGCCATTGCGCCACTGAGCAGCAGCAACGCCACCCTGGTGGTCGGCAACAACAACTGGAGCTCCAGCATTCGTGGCAGCACCAACGAGTTCATTGTCGCCGGCAACTGGACGCTGGGCGAGGGCCGCGAATTCACCGAAGATGAGGAAACACGAGGCGGCAATGTCTGCATCATCGGCCGTACCGTCAACAGCGAGCTGTTTGCCAGCCAGGGCAGCGCACTGGGCAAGACCCTGCGGGTCGGCCGTTATGCCTGCACCGTGATCGGAGTGTTCAAGGGCAAGGGCCAGACCAGCTTTGGCCAGGACCAGGACGATGTGGTGCTGATGCCCTTCCCCACCTTTGCCCAGCGCATGGCCGGCAGCCGTGACGTACACCAGATTTATGTCTCGCTGGAAGACGGCATCGACAGCGAGCACGTCAAAAGCCGGCTGACCACACTGATGAAGGAAAGGCGCAACCAGACCAGCAGCCAGAACTTCAGCATCATGGACACCGCCGAGCTGTCCGATGCGCTGACCAACACCAGCCGCACCATGACCCGCCTGCTTGGCGCGGTGGCCGGTGTCAGCCTGCTGGTCGGCGGCATTGGCATCATGAACATCATGCTGGTATCGGTCACCGAGCGCACCCGCGAAATCGGCATCCGCCTGTCGATTGGCGCGCTGGAGCATGAGGTGCTGTGGCAGTTTCTGGTGGAGGCGGTGGTGCTGTCATCGCTGGGCGGGCTGCTCGGGGTCACCCTGTCGGTCGGGCTGTCGTTTGGCCTGTCGCTACTGATGGGCATGCCTTATGTATTCGACCCCGGCATCAGCCTGCTGGCGTTTGCCTTCTCGGCGCTGATTGGCGTGCTGTTTGGCTACTTCCCGGCCCGCCGTGCCGCCCGTCTCAACCCGATCGACGCCCTGCGTTCGGCCTGACTACAAACGGCAGCAGACCTGCCGGCAACCGATCCGGCATGGCGCAAATCTGCATCAATTTTGACGCGTTTCTGTTGCATCGCCCGCAGTTCCCGGCAGTAGTCTGTCAGGTACTTGCAGAACTCTGGACAACGGGCCATTCTGCACGCACACTTTTTTATTTTTGGTCACGCTGGAGAACAACAATATGAATTCGACCCTGAATGACGTGGTTATCGTCGCCGCCACCCGTACCGCCATTGGCAGCTTCCAGGGGGCGCTGGCCAATACGCCGGCCACCGAACTGGGTGCCATTGTCATCCGTAGCCTGCTGGCGCAAACCGGCGTGACTGCCGAACAGGTGAACGAGGTCATCATGGGCCAGGTGCTGACCGCCGGTTGTGGCCAGAACCCTGCCCGTCAGGCGGCGATTCTCGCCGGTTTGCCGGCATCCGCTTCGGCACTGACCATCAACAAGGTCTGCGGTTCCGGCCTGAAAGCGGTGCAGATGGGCTGTCAGGCCATTCGCTGCGGCGATGCCGACATCGTCATTGCCGGCGGTCAGGAAAACATGAGCCTGGCCAGCTATGTGCTACCCAAGGCCCGCACCGGGCTGCGCATGGGCCATGCCCAGATGCTCGATAGCATGATCACTGACGGACTGTGGGACGCCTTCAACGACTATCACATGGGCATCACTGCGGAAAACATTGTCGAGCGTTTCGGCATCAGCCGTGAGGAACAGGATGCCTTCGCTCTGGCCTCGCAACAGAAAGCGGCACAGGCTATCGAAACCGGCCGCTTTGCCAGCGAAATCACGCCAGTGGAAATCACCCAGCGCAAGGGCGACCCGCTGGTGTTCGCCACCGATGAGCAACCGAGGACAGACACTACACTGGACAGCCTGACCCGTTTGCGCCCCGCCTTCAAGAAGGACGGCAGCGTGACCGCCGGCAACGCTTCCAGCCTGAATGACGGTGCCGCCGCCGTGCTGCTGATGAGCGCTGCCAGGGCCAGAGAACTGGGCCTGCCGGTACTGGCACGCATCGCCGCAGGTGCCAGCGCCGGGGTGGACCCGCAAGTCATGGGTACCGGGCCAATTCCGGCCACGCAAGCCTGCCTGGCCAAAGCCGGCTGGACACTCGACCAGCTGGACCTGGTTGAAGCCAACGAAGCCTTTGCCGCCCAAGCGATCGCCGTCAACCGCGAGCTGGGCTGGGATACCGGGCTGGTCAACGTCAATGGTGGCGCCATTGCACTAGGCCATCCGATCGGGGCATCCGGCTGCCGCATCCTGGTTTCGCTGGTGCACGAAATGCAGCGCCGCCAGGCCAAAAGGGGGCTGGCCACCCTGTGCATCGGCGGCGGCATGGGCGTTGCCCTAGCAGTCGAGGCCCCCTGATCCGCACTTGTCTTTTTGAGAAGCGGCTCCCACACAGCAAAATGCCGGCCCCGCACACAGTTGCGGGAGTCGGTGCATGGTTGTCGCAACGGGATCTGCTCCTGTTTTCCACAGCAACGACGGCTGCGCAATAGCTGACTATACTTCAGGCAAAGGACTTGCCTGATACTGCAAAAGGAGTTTGCATGAATGATCTGTCACCACCCGTAAATCCCGATGATACCAGCGACCACGACAGCCCGTGGAAATCCGCCATCGAGGTGTTTTTCCAGCCCTGTATGGAGCTGCTGTTCCCGTACGTGGCCAGCCAGCTGGACTGGCACCACGAGCCGGTCTTCATGGACAAGGAGTTACAGAAGCTGACCAGCGACAGCAGCGACTCACGCCGCCATGTCGACAAGCTGATCCGCCATACCCAAGCAGGAGCTGGACTACTATAATGAACACATCGACCTGATCGAACAGGAGGACGAAACCATGGGTTACATGGCGATTTATAAGCGTGAATCCTTTGCCAAAGGGATTGAACAAGGGATCGAGCGAGGAATTGAGCAGGGTATCGAACGAGGCATTGATAAAGGCCGCGCTGCCACCCTGCGCAAGCAGTTGCAACTCAAATTCCGTGATCTGAATGCTGATGTCCTGGCCCGGCTGGACAACGCCAGCGAAACCGAGCTGGAGCTGTGGACCGAGCGCATTTTGTTTGCCGACAGCGTGGAAGCGGTATTTGAAGGATAGGCATCCAACCGTTCGTCAGCTGGCTTCTGTCACGGCCGGAGGCGGCCCGGTTACGCCGCCGTGCCCGCTTCCTGCAGCATCTGGGCAAACCTCGGCACGCGCTCCAAGGAAACAGCATGTACATTGATCCGGAAATCACCTTCCGCAAAATCGAGATTTTCCTGGCCTTCATGGAACACAAGACCCTGACCGGGGCTGCCGAAGCATTGGGCATCAGCACGGTCAGCGTTCCAAGGCATTGCGCTCGCTGGAAAACGCGCTGAGCTGTCCCCTCTTCAAGAAAGAAGGCCGCCTGCTGTTGCCGCTGCACAGTGCCACCGTGTTTGCAGACAAGTGCCGGGACATCCAGAAAAACATGCATCAGGCAGTACGCCTGGCCCGTGATGCGGCCGGCTTCTCCTCCGAGCGCTTCAAGCTGGGTTCCATCTACTCGCTGACGGTGCGCATTGTTCCGGCACTGATCATGGGGCTCAAGCTCAGAAGGAGCAACCTGAACATCGACCTGAACCTCGGCTCCAACAGTGACCTGCTGTTCCAGCTCCGCAGCATGGAGCTGGATGCCATTCTGATCAGTACGGATTACATCCCGCACAGGTCGGACCTTGAGATATACAACATATTCACGGACGAAATTTATCTGGCGGTTGCCAACGATTCCCCCTATGCACAGCATGAGACGATCGATCTGCGCAAGCTGAAACAAGACAGTTTCATTACCCTGACCGAAGGCTTTGCCACCTACCAGGATGGCATGCGGATTTTCGAGGCTGCCGGCTTCAAGCCGAATATCAGCATGCAGGTCAATGATATTTTCACCCTGCTCAGTATGGTCAGTTCCGGCATGGGTTGTGCCCTGCTGCCCGGGCGTATTGCATCGGTCTATCAGAACCAGATCCGCCTCATCCGCCTGAGCATTCCGGCGGTCAGCGAACAAAACATCGGGCTGGTGTTTCTCAAGACCAAGGAACATGACCCCAACCTGTTGAGCATGCTGGCCGAGTGCCGGATGTACGCAAAAAAAAGCCAGCCGTGACGGCTGGCCAAAAGGTCGAGTGCCCGTTATAAAATCGCGTTGGTCACCAGGTACAGCAGTGACGGGCCAAGCAGGCAGCCCAGTGCCGTGTAGAATGCAGCCGTCAGGCAGCCATAAGGTACAAGTTTGGGATCGGTTGCCGCCAGACCACCGGCCACACCGCTGCTGGTTCCCATCAGGCCGCCAAAGATCACCGCGCTGCGCGGGTTGTTCAGGCCGATCAGCGGGGCCACAAAAGGCGTCACCACCATGACCAGAATGGCCTTGACCAGTCCGGCCGTAATGGACAGGGCCATCACTTCCGAGCTTGCGCCAATCGCCGCTCCGGTAACAGGGCCGACAATGTAGGTAACCGCTCCCGCACCAATGGTGGTGACACTGACAGCATCGGTATAACCAAACGCCAGCGCCACTCCGGCCCCTGCGATAAAGGATATGAAGACGCCGAGAATAAGTGACAAAACTCCGCTCACTCCCGCCCTTTTCAGCTCTTCAACCTTGACGCCATACCCGGTGGCAATAATGGCAAAGTCCCGCAACATGGCGCCGCCAAGGATGCCTATGCCGGAAAACATCGGAATGTCGACAATGCCTTTCTGGCCGCCGGTGAAAACACCACCGATATAGGACAGGACCAGCCCGATCAGAATGGCAATGGCAGAGCCGTGCAGGCGACCCTTGGTGAACTTGCCGGATATCCAGTAAGACGCCCACATGGTCACGCCGATCACGGCAAAGCCGCTGATCATTCCATAACTGTTGAGTACTTTGAGAAGTGATTCCATAATCATGGCCGGGCTCCTTAATGAGTCAGTGACTGGGCTGCGTCAGGAGCCTGCTTGTCCTGCCCCAGACGGGTCAGTACAGGCACCATGATAAAGCTCAGCGTTACTGCAAGAACGCCGGCGAGAATGGCCGAGATGCCACCGCTCAAGGCACCGTAGACGTTCTGCTGGGCCGCCATTGCAACCACGATCGGGATGTAGATCGCATTCCAGAACTCGATTCCCTGTTCTGTCTTGGGGTTTAGTGCGCTTTTGCTGGACAGGTAGCTGCCACCAAAAATCAGCAGCAGCATGGCAATGCCCACACCACCGACGTTGGCCGGGATGCCGAACAGGGCTCCAAGCACTTCCCCGATAAAGATGCCTGTCAGGGTACACAGGGACAATAAAGCTACGCCATATATTATCATTTTTGTAATCCTCAGTTAGCTTTGCAATACGTTGTTATTGTTGGGTTAAAACTAGTTTCTGTAGTGTTTCAAGGCTGTTTTCCTGGTATGAGATATTGATTGCTTCCGGTATGGCTCGCCTCCCAAGATTTGTCAGTACCGAGCCGGGCGCAAGCTGCACATGCAGCCTGACGCCGCGCTCGAATGCGCTTTCCATGACGCCTTGCCAGTTGACAATGCGACACATGTTGAATGCCAGGTCATCCCTGATGCGCTCGACAGTGGTCAGCAAACGTGCGCTGCTGCCACTCAGATAACGCATGACCGGCTGTTGCAGGACAACATTTTCAAAAGCCTCCATCAGTTGTCCGGCTTGTTCGTTCAATAACTCACAGTGAGAGGGGACGCTGATACGGATCCGTGTGACACGTCCGTTACCCGTTTCACGCACCTTTTTTTCGACCTCCTCCAGCAACCCTGTCGTGCCGGCCAAGGCATGCTGGTTATCCGCATTGATATTGGCCAGATACAAGGGCAGGCCCTGCTGGCGATAGGGTGCCAGCAGCGCTTCCACCTCCGCGATGGTCAGGCCCTGGACTGCCGCCATGGTGTACCCGGACGGATAGGCTTCCTGCATCAGGCGGCCACGCAGGGACACCAGCTGCAGCGCATCGGCAAAGGCCAGCGCACCGCTGGTCACCGCTGCTGCATAGGCGCCGATGGACAGGCCGGCGGTATAGGCCGAAAGCCGGGGCAGCCCTTCCAGCAGGCGCCGGGCGCTGGCCACGCCAGCGATCAGCAGGCATAGCTGCACGGCGCGGGTATCTGCCAAGGCGTGCTCCGAGTCCAGTTGCAGGACATCTTCGTGCAAGGCATCGCCGGCCTCTTCCAGCACCAGCCGGGTCAACGGATGCTGCTGAAGCGCCTGCAACATGCCCGTTTGCTGTGCCCCCTGTCCGGGGAACGAAAACAGAACACTCATGCCACACCTCCTGTTTGCCATGGGTTATCGGTCAGCAGCGCTCCGGTTCCGGTCTTGAGCAGCACCCTGCTCCTGCTGCCCGCCCAGTCCCGCAGGGAAAAGCCGCCCAGCCCTGACTCGACCTGGATATCGACACGCACCGGCAGTCCGGCCAACTGTTGAAGCCAGCCGGCGGCCTGCTCCGGGCTGACGAGTTCCGGCAGCCGCAGCAGAATATCGAGGTCACTGGCCGCACGGGTCACCTTCACCCCGGTCAGCGCCTCAAACGCATGGCTGCCGGTGATTCCCCAGGCCATGCCGAAGAAAACCTGCCCGATGCCGTCCAGTGTTGCCTGCACCGCAGTGCCGGCCCCCTTCAGTTGCCGGATCTGTTCCGGTTGCACCCGCCTTGCCACTTGGCTGGCCGGCATCCAGCCGGCAAAACGCTGCCCGCGCTGCAGCCCGCGCACACCCACCGCAACCTGTTCCGGCTGGTTGGCATCACGCCGCACCACCACCGGATCACCCAGGGCCAGACGTTCCCTGGCCCAGCCCGGAGCAGCCGCCGTCAGCTGCTCCGGCGACATGCCCCAGAGCAGATCATGCGGCTGCAGGTCGGCAGCGTTGTAGACCGGTATGCGCGACATGCTCAACGTCCTCTAGCCTGCCAGCCACTGCTCACGCATCAGCGTGCGCACATGCGCGCTGGCCTGCCGGTTGGCAGCGCCCAGCCGGTTGTCGATGCCGCAGCCGTCCTTGCGCGCCTGCCCGATGCAGCCGGCCAGGTGTGTCCTGACGCTGTGTAGATCGTCAGCGTCCGGCTGTTCTGCCGAACCGACCTGCAAAGAGCCGCCGGTCAGCAGGCCAAGCGATGCGTAGTTGACGATGTCATAGGCCATCGGCGGAATACGGGCACTCAATGCCTCAAGCTGCTCCACGGTACGCAAGGTGACACGCGCGGCAGACTCCTTGCCCATGGCATGAACCATGACGCCGTCATCAAGCAGGGCAACAATCTGGTTGGCCTGATAGCCATGGGCCAAAAAACCGCCGGACATGGCCTTGCCAACCAGCAGGGCAATCACCGGATGGCCTTTCAGCCGGGCCTGCGCATAGGCCGCTGCCGCTGCCGCCAGCGCCAGGTGAATGCCCAGCGCTTCCTCGCGCCGGCCATAGGCCTGGCTGGGCACATCCACCACCGCCACAATCGGGGTTTTTACAGTCGCGTTTTCATCCTGGCTGATAATCCAGTGCACGGCTTTCGACAGGCCCCAGCCCTCGAGCAGCCCGACCTCGCCCTGCCTGGCCCGTGGAAACGGGTTACCGGCATCCGGGCGTACGCCAACAAAGTACACACCGGCATGCCCCGGCAGCTCACCCTGCGCCAGCAGCACCGAGCCGGGCAACTCCGGCCCTGCACTAACGGCGGTACCCAGGGCATCCATCCAGGTCTGGGTGCGGTTATTCGTACTCATGACAATTCCTCCGGCAATGTGCTGTATAGCTCGCGTACCTGTTCGGGTGTGACCTGCTCCTGACCAACCCGGGCCAGCTGCCCCAGGAAAAACTCGTGGCATTCACTGCGTGGCGTGGCGCTGTTGTCTGCCAGTCCCAGCCGGACCTGCTCACGAATGGCTTCGACCGAATCCTCACAGAAGGCATCCGCCAGATGGCTGGCATAACGCTGCTCGCCACCGGTGAAACTCCAGATGAACGGACGGTCCCGGGAGTCGTACTCGTCCAGACCGGCCTCCTGTTCAATGACCTGCGGACCGTTGAGGCCGATGCGGGCATCCCGGGTCACGATCAGGCGCGAACACAGGCCGGCGGCAATCGACATGCCGCCAAAGCAGCCGACCGTACCGGCGATAACACCGATGACTGGCCGCATGGCCCTGAGATCGACAATCGCTGCGTGGATATCGGCAATAGCCGCCAGCCCAAGGTTGGCCTCCTGCAGGCGTACTCCGCCGGTTTCCAGCAGCAGGATGGCTGCACGGGGAATACCGTTGCGGTTGTCTTCCGCTGCCAGCTCAAGGGCTGCGGCAATCTTCGCGCCCGACACTTCACCCATGCTGCCGCCCTGAAATTCGCCCTCAATGGCGGCCACAACCACCGGCTGGCCATCAATGGTGCCCTTGGCGATCACCACGCCATCATCGGCCTGGGTGACCAGCCCCTGCTGCTGCAGCCAGGGTGACTTGACCCGGTCAAAAGGCCCCAGCAGCTCGTGCATGCTGCCCTCGTCCAGCAGCGAGCGCACACGTGCCCGGGCACCCAGCTCAATAAAACTTTCCGCGTTCAGCAGTGCATTGAAATCAGGCATGCCCCATCTCCTCCAGACCCTGTTCGATACGCAAACGGACCACGCCGGGAGTCGCACCAAAATCGTTGATTTCCAGCTTCATCGCCGGGTACAGGCTTTCGGCAAACATCCGCTCAAACAGGTTCTGCCAGCGAGCCTCGCTGCCATCCACCGAAGTGGTCACCTGGACGCTGAGTACGCCGTCCACGTTGGGCTCCATCAACACTTCAAGATCGCCCGAGCCGACACAGCCAACCAGGCAACGCTGGGTGGCAGGCGCACCGGCCTTGAATTCAAATTCTAGGATTTCCATGCAATCACTCCTCTGGTGATCAGGCTGTCAATAAACAGGCAGGCACCCAGCAAGTCTGCGGCCCCGCCCGGTGAGGCATTGCGTTGCTGCATGCCTGCTTCCAGCGTGTCATAACAGGTCTGGCCGGCCCGGGTGCCATAGCCTCCGACAGTCAGAACTTTTTGTGCCTGCTGCTGCATCCACTCCAGGCCCTCAAGGCCCGAACGGTGCACAACACAGGTGTCATCCAGCCGTGCGGCAATGGCTAGCAAGGCGTCAACGCGCGCGGCCTGCTCGGACATGCCGGCCTTGCGGCTGCGGTAAAGCTGCTCAAGACCATCCATGATCTGGGGAAAGTTGCGTGCAGCCTGCTCACGCGCGCCACCCACGCCATAACGGATGCGAGCCTGCGCGCCATTGCTGGATTGGCCGGCAACATGAAAGCGGTCATCCATTCGCGCCAGCGCGCCAGCGTTGTTGAGCAGGTCCGGCACTGTTGCCGGAGCCTGACGCACACAGAGCCCGCCAATCAGCAAGCCCAGCGCCCAGATCGCCCCCCGGTGTGTATTGACCCCACCGGTTTCCTGCAACATGACGTGCTCGCCAAGCCGTCCAAGCCGGGCCAGCTCTTCACGCAAAAACTGGTTGACCCATTGATGGCGGGCAGCCTCCTGCGCAAGCAGGTCAAATGTGGTCCGCAGGCTTTCTGCCGAATGCTCCATCAGCCGGAGCGTCAGGTCCCGGTGTACCCCGCTGCCGCGCAGGTCAACCAGCCCGGGTTTGGGCGTCAGGCGGACCTCTTCAAGCAGCGCCAACACTGCCAGGTCGGCCAGCCCGGCGTGTGTCAGCGGCGACACATAATTCAATGCCAAGGCTCTCATTACCAGCTCCTGAAACGTGCGGGCGGGTTGTACAGGCCACCGGACCAGGTGACCAGATCGGCCACGCTCTTGGCAGACAACAGGCTGCGGGAGGCATCGGTACGGCGGATTCCGAGATCCTCCGGCAAAGCAATCAGCCCCTGCTGGCGCATTTGCGCGGTATCAGCCGGATTGTGTTTCAAGCCGACACTGGTGACCCCGGCCACCGCCGCAATCATCTGTTCACGCTGCTGCAAGGACTGCGCCTTATACAGATAGGCGATGCCCTCTTCGGTCAGCAGGTGGGTCACGTCATCGCCATAGATCATCACGGGCGCCAGCGGCATGCCGGTCTTCTTCGCCACATCGACGGCATCAAGCTGATCGACAAAGGTCGGCTTGCCGCCTTCCTGGAAGGTTTCCACCATCTGTACCACCAGTTTCTTGCCACGCTCCAGCAGAGTCTGCTCCGGCGTGGCCTGCTGCTGCAGCAAGTCCAGCCAGGCATCGCTGGGGTGACGGCGGCCACGCGGGTCATGCCCCATGTTCGGTGCGCCGCCAAAACCGGCCAGCCGGCCACGTGTCACGGTAGAGGAATGTCCCTGTCCGTCAACCTGCAAGGTGGCACCAATGAAAAGGTCAACGGCGTACTGGCCAGCCAGCTGGCACATCATGCGGTTGGAGCGCAGGGAGCCGTCGCGGCCGGTAAAGAAGACATCCGGCCGTGCGGCCACATACTCTTCCATGCCCATTTCGGCACCAAAGCAATGGATGCTTTTCACCCAGCCGGACTCGATCGCCGGAATCATGGTGGGGTGCGGGTTCAGGGCCCAGTGCTGGCAGATTTTGCCCTTGAGCCCGAGTTGCTCGCCATAGGTCGGCAAAATCAGCTCGATCGCCGCTGTGTTGAAGCCGATCCCGTGGTTGAGGGACTGCACATTATGCCGGGCATACACGCCCTTGATCGCCATCATCGCCATCAGCACATGCACAGAAGTGATATGCCTCGGGTCACGGGTAAACAGCGGCTCGATGTAGAATGGTTTGTCCGCCACCACAACAAAATCAACCCAGGACGCCGGAATGTCGACCCGTGGCAGTGCCTCCGGATCATCCACCACTTCGTTAACCTGAACGATAACGATGCCGTCACTGAACGCGGTAGGCTCGACCAGTGCCGGGGTGTCTTCCGTGCTGGGCCCGGTATAGATGTTGCCAGCACGGTCGGCGGCATAACCGGCCACCAGCGTGACGTTTGGCGTCAGGTCGATGAGCAGACGCGAGTAGAGTTCGATGTAGGTATGAATTGCACCGATTTCCAGCAGGCCGTCTTCCATCAGCTGCCCGATCCGCAGGCTTTGCGGGCCAGCAAATGAGAAGTCCAGCCTGCGGGCAATGCCCTGCTCGAACAGGTCAAGGTGCTCGGGCCGGCTCACGCTAGGCATGATCATGTGCAGATCATGCAGCTTGCCGGGGTCCACCCTGGCCAGCGAGCGTGACAGGAAGTCGGCCTGTTTCTGGTTGTTGCCTTCCAGCACCACCTTGTCACCGGGAGCAATCAGCACCTCAAGAGCCTGGGTGATGTTTTCGGTTTCCAGAACCACGCCGTCCGAAAAACGCCGGGCTGCGGCCAGCCTGCGCTGCTTCTCTTCACGTCTGCGTGTCCAGTTGCGCGGAGTGTTTGTTGTAGTCGTCATGTAACTTCACCTGGGTTAACGTTCGGTTTGAAACTACCGTGCGCACCCGGTCACATCAATTAACCGAACCCCGAATTCATTAACTAAAAGTTAACGATTATATTTCTTTTGACTTAAGTGTTTGATTTGCCTGCAAGTCAGTGACCGACTGGTCAAACGGGCTTTCCGGGGCATATGACTTTGGTCGGATAAAAAACCACCAAAAAAAGCTCCGAACCCCCTTCCCCTTTCCGCTACTTGCGCAGAGCGCCAGCAGGTTTACCATCAGGGGCTCACTTGCATGTTTACGGAGCTTACGATGGAGCAGCGACTCGATTACCAGAAGATTTCCAGCGGCGCATTCAGGGCCATGCTGGGCATGGAAAACCATGTGCGCCAGTGCGGCCTGGAACACTCCCTGCTTGAGCTGGTGAAAACCCGTGCCTCACAGATCAACGGTTGTGCCTACTGCATCGACATGCACACCAAGGACGCCCGTGCCGCCGGCGAAACCGAACAGCGCCTGTATGGCCTGAGCGCCTGGCACGAAACCCCGTTTTATACTGAACGTGAACGCGCCGCCCTTGAACTGACCGAAGCCGTCACCCTGATCGCCAACGGCCCTGTACCGGACGAGCTGTACCAGCGGGTGCGCGAGCATTTCTCAGAAGAGGAAACTGTCAACCTGGTGACTGCCATCATCGCCATCAACGGCTGGAACCGCCTGGCCCTGACGTTCCGTACCGTGGCCGGCACCTATCAGCGGGGCTGAGCCCGACTTGCCACACCGCAAAGACCTGCCGCCAGGCTGCTACTGAACGGCAGGCCGATCCCGTGAAAACAACCAAGACAAGAGGTCAACAACCATGAAAGGCAGCTGTTTGTGTGGAAGCGTGAAGTACGCGATCGATCCACCCTTCAAGATGTTCCAGTATTGCCACTGTTCAAGGTGCCAGAAGTTCACCGGCAGCCAGCACTCGGCAAATATTTTTGTATCGCCGGAACAGTTTCGCTGGCTGCAAGGCAGTGAGCAGGTCGGCACCTATGACCTGCCCGATTCCAGGTACCTGACTACGGCATTTTGCAAGAACTGCGGCTCGTCCCTGCCTTTCACGGTCAAGGGCGGCAGCAATGTGGTGGTGCCGGCAGGCACCCTGGATGAAGATCCCGGCATTCGCCCACAAGGCAATATCTACTGGGGTTCGCGTGCCTCCTGGTGTGTCGAAACCGCCGAGTTGCCCAAGCACGAGGAACTGCCGCCACGTAAAAAAACCACGTAGGTGCGAATTTATTCGCACAGCGCTCTATTTGCCGTTTGTTTGCACAATTGCTCATTTACCGTTTGTTCGAATAAATTCGACCCTACAGGTCTCACGCGTGATGCAGCGACAAGACCCGGTACAATCCGGGTTCTGCGGCTGCGCTATACCGCTGTAACCGAGGGCTTCACCGGCGTAGGTGCGAATTTATTCGCACAGCGCTCTATTTGCCGTTTGTTTGCACAATTGCTCATTTACCGTTTGTTCGAATAAATCCGAACCTACAGGTCTCACGCGTGATGCAGCGACAAGACCCGGTACAATCCGGGTTCTGCGGCTGCGCTATACCGCTGTAACCGAGGGCTTCACCGGCGTAGGTGCGAATTTATTCGCACAGCGCTCTATTTGCCGTTTGTTTGCACAATTGCTCATTTACCGTTTGTTCGAATAAATTCGAACCTACAGGTCTCACGCGTGATGCAGCGACAAGACCCGGTACAATCCGGGTTCTGCGGCTGCGCTATACCGCTGTAACCGAGGGCTTCAACCGGCGTAGGTGCGAATTTATTCGCACAGCGCTTTATTTGCGGTTTGTTCGCACAATTGCTCATTTACCGTTTGTTCGAATAAATTCGAACCTACAGGTCTCACGCGTGATGCAGCGACAAGACCCGGTACAATCCGGGTTCTGCGGCTGCGCTATACCGCTGTAACCGAGGGCTTCAACCGGCGTAGGTGCGAATTTATTCGCACAGCGCTTTATTTGCGGTTTGTTCGCACAATTGCTCATTTACCGTTTGTTCGAATAAATTCGAACCTACAGGCCTCACGCGTGACGCAGCGGCAAGACCTGTTACTATCCGGGCTCTGCGGCTGCGCTATACCGCTGTAACCGAGGGCTTCACCGGCGTAGGTGCGAATTTATTCGCACAGCGCTTTATTTGCGGTTTGTTCGCACAATTGCTCATTTACCGTTTGTTCGAATAAATTCGAACCTACAGGCCTCACGCGTGACACAGCCGCAAGACCCGGTACAATCCGGGTTCTGCGGCTGCGTCATGTTGCTTTGCCGGTTTAGAAGCTCCAGCGCAGCTCCACATCCAGCGCACGGCCTGCAGCCTGCAGCTCGTCCGGATTGCGGTAGCGGCGGTTGGCGAGGTTCTGTGCCAGCACTGCAACGCTCAGGTTTGGCAGCCAGGCCGGCTGGTAGTAGGCACCCACATTCAGCTCGGCATAGGAGCTGGTACGCTGACGATCCGGGTCACCCTTGGAGTCGTAATCATCACGACGTGACTTGCCGCCACCACGCACATAGAAGTCCAGCTCCAACTCCTGTGTGGCATACCACTCAACACCGGCACGCCCCTGGAACTTGGGCAAGCCGCTGTCCCAGGTTTTCAGACCGGTACCATATTCAAGACGACGCTTTTGGGCCCCCATATTGACGTAAGGACGCCAGCTTTCCAGCTGATAAGCCAGCATCAGCTCCACCCCGGTAGTGCTGGCTTTGTTGGCATTGAACCACTGAAAACAAATATCCGTGGTTGCACAAGCTGTTAAGTAATCATCAGCAGTGCTGCTAATTCGTACTTTATCGATGAAGTTTTTCGCCTTGCTGTGGTACAGGGCCAGGTCAGCTGTCAGCTGTTCACCTTCCATACGCCAGCCGACCTCATAGGTAGTGGCTTTTTCAGCTTTCAGGTCGGGGTTGCCGTAGTTCATCGCACCATTGCCCGGAGTCGCCGAAAACTGCTGGGTCAAACTCGGGTAGGTATAGCCTTGGGCAATATTGGCCCGAAGTGATGATAATTCATTGTATTGCCACACCAGTGATGCTGAGCCCACCAGTTGATCGTCGGTTTTCTTGGTTTTACCTCGATCGGTACTCTTTTTCAGGCGAGATTCAATATCGTAGTAGCGGGCACCCAGGTTGGCCTCCAGACTGTCAGTCAGCTTGATCTGTTGCTGGACAAATGCCGACCAAAAGGCCTGCTCAGACAACTGGCTGGATGGAGTCAGTGTTGTCACCGGCGGCATAGCGGCTGGCACACGTGCAATTCTGGTTGCCAACTTGTCTACATCCAGTTTGTCTTTCTGATACTCAAAGCCGAATACCGTATTGTTATCAGCAAACAGGCGGCTAGCTGCCGTAAACTGCAAGCCATGGGTGGTCAGCTTGTCATGGGAGCGGGTAAAGGTGTTTCGCGTCATGATGGGGGCCATATCAATATTGATTGTGTTATCCATCACCCGCTTACCGGTCTGGTGAAAGATCCGCCCATCAATGCTATGAAACAGCGCACTGTCATCCTCAAAGGTATAGGTCAGTGCATTACGCAACGAATCCCGCTTGGGGAAGTCCAGCCCCATCTCCATGTTTTCCTGCGCTGGCAGCCAGGCTTCTGCCTCCTGCTTGAAGTAATCTCCCTGCCAGGCAATACGCTGACGCTCATCCAGCGTCCAGCCAAGTTCGGCAGACAACGACTTCTGCTCCGAGCCGCTAGGCTTCAGACGGCTGTACTTGTTGGGGTCATCAGTTCCCTTGGCCGTTCCGCGCGGAATGCGGCGGTCACCAAAGTCCGCTTTGCTGGCCTGCAAACGCCAGTCAAAGCGGTCGGTAGCACCAAGAATGCCACCATTTAGGCGATGACCACGGGTAGCGGAATAGTAACCGGCACCAACAAAGGCTTCGGTATCACCGGCTGCTGTACGACGGGTGGTGATGTTGACCACACCACCAATGGCGTTGCTGCCATGCACCACCGAAGCGGAGCCGCGCACCACCTCGATGCGTTCGATCATGTTGACGTCCAGCAGCAGCGGCGAGCCGTAACTGGAGTGGTCGGGAATCGGCTGGCCATTGACCTTGACCAGCACCCGGCGCGAGCTTTCACCGCGCAGAGAGATACGTTTCATACCGGCCACACCAGAGTCCACAATCGCCACACCGGGGATGTCGCGCAACACTTCAGCCAGATCCGCTACCGGCTTGCGCTGAATCTGCTCCTGATCCACCACGGTAATGGATGCCGGTGCACGCAGGGTTTCCTGCTTGTAACCGGTGGCCGAAACCACCATGGCCGGCAATTCGGCAGAGCCCTGCGCCGACCATGCCGCCGGCGATACGCCGAGCCCGCCAGCGGCACACAACATGACAGCTACCGCCAAAGGCGTTTTCGACATCAACATGAAGCACTCCAAAACTCGAAAAAACAGGGCGACAGGATACATTAAGCCAGCATGATTTACAGTCCTGTCAGCAGCAATCGGCAGCCTTGGCTATAGTAGGCAGCCGCCCGTTCCGGAGTCCTGCCTGTGTCATCCCGTATCCTGCGTTTCTGGCTTGCCGGCCTGCTGTTTCTCGGCACTACGGCTGCCGCCCATGGCCAGCCGGCCAACTTCGAGGACGCCAAACAGCTGCTGCGCGACAGGGTCTATTTCGACCAGCACCAAAACGGTGCCCAGGGCACCCTGTACTGCGGTTGCAACTGGCGCTGGACCGGCGCCAGCGGCGGTCGTGTCGATCTGGCCAGCTGCGGCTATCAGGTCCGTGCTCTGCCCCAGCGGGCAGCCCGCATCGAGTGGGAACACGTGGTACCGGCCAGCTGGCTAGGTCAGCAACGTCAATGCTGGCAACAAGGTGGGCGCAATCACTGCCGTGACAGCGACCCGCTGTTCAATCTGATGGAAGCCGACATGCACAACCTTGCACCGGTGATTGGCGAGGTCAATGCCGACCGCTCCAATTATCGCTTTGGCACGGCACCGCAGGCAGAGGCGATGTATGGGCGCTGCACCAGCCGCACCGACTTCAAAAAAAGGGTTTTCGAGCCGCGCCGTGAAGTGCGCGGCATGGTCGCCCGGATCAATTTCTACATGCACGACCGCTACAACCTGAAAATGTCACAGCAGCAGCAACAGCTGTTCATGCAATGGCACAAGGCATACCCGCCCGGCACCTGGGAGCTGGAGCGCAACCGCAGGATCAAGTCAGTTACCGGCCAGGACAACCCCTTCGTCAGCGGCACGCGCCAGTGGCAGCCCGGACACAGGAACAGCGCTGAAGGCCTGCGCCTGCCACCGGCAAGCCGGCACAAAGCGCCAGCGGCAACGGCAACCACAGCCCGGGTCAAGGGCAACCGCAACAGCAGGATCTATCACCTGCCGCACTGCCCCAACTATGCCGATGTCAACCCGCGCAATGTGGTACCGTTCCGGTCCGAACAGCAAGCGCGTCAAGCCGGTTATCGCAAGGCACGCAACTGCCCCTGACAACAGCGTGACCAACAAGTCAACTAACCGGCACAATATTCCACAGCACGCTGAACACGTCAGAAAACAGCCACTTGACGCTGTATTTACCGTCAAAGCCATGCATTTTCAGCGCCTGATCAAGTTTGCATGATTTTAGCCGATAGCCCGGAAGCAACGGTTATACACTTATGCACCCTAATGACAAATCGCGCCGGAAAATCGCTTACCGACTTGCAGGCATGTTTTTTGCTTAGAAAACCTGTAGCGTTCCTTTTCCGGCACGATCGCCTGGAAACTCCCGTTTACACCCAATCGATTCAACCGAGTAATAAACTGATGAAAAACCTGAAAGTAATGACCAAGCTGGCAATAGGCTTTGGTGCCGTCGTATTACTGCTGGCAACCATGTCAATCAGCAACCTGATGGGCCTCAACCATATTTCCGAACGCGGCAAAAACCTGGATTTGCTGTATGAAATCGAGGATGGCACCATCCGCCTGCAGCAGCTCAGTAACGCCTATCAGATCGACCCGGACATCCGTCATCTGGAAAGCACCGCAACCCTGGTCAACGATATCACCGGTTATGTACGGGAGGTGACCGGCCGCCTGACCCTGGAGCAGAGCCGAATCAAGGTGGGCGAAGTGCCGACAATGGCACAAACCTACTATCAGGCATTCCAGTCGTATGCTGACGCGCAGCGCACCAAAGCGGATAACGTGAAAAATGCCGTTGAGCTGGGCTACAGATCGGACGACCTGATCAGTCGACTGAATCCGCTAATCAATGGTCCGGCCCAGCGCCCGGTACTGCATGACAACATGGCCGCAGCCACGGCCGGACGACTCAGCAGCCGCTTGCTGACCGCACGCAAAAATCTGGCTTATCAGGCCAGGGGCTACCTGATGACAGAAACCCCGGAGGCGATGCAGGTACTGGAAACAGCCTACAGCGACCTGCAGGAGATTGCACAACAGCTACAGGCCAGCCTGTTCCTGACACCCCAGGCCAGCCAGTTGCTGGATGAAGTCATCACCAGCACCGCCCAATACATGGCAGCCCTGCGTGACATCCCTGCCCTGGTGAGCCGACAGGACAACGCCCTCCAGTCAATGAACCAGACATTCAATGATCTGTACACACGCACGCTGGAACTGACCAGCGTACAAAGCGAATTCATGAATAGCGAGATCAGCAAGTCCACCCGGGTATCCATTAGCCTGTCGATTGTTGCCATCTTGCTGGCAATCCTGATTGCCTGGCTAATTGCCCGCCAGATTACCCAGCCACTTGAAGCCGCAGTCCGCATTGCCCAGAGCATCGGCAACCGTGACATGACCGGCAATGGTGTGGAACAGCGCAGTGACGAGTTCGGCACCCTGCTGCGCGCGCTGGATACAACACGCAGCAACCTGCGCGACGCCCTTGGCGAAGTCAACGGTGTCACCACCCAGCTGGCCGCTGCTGCCGAAGAGCTGTCGGTAGTCACCGGCCAGACCAGCGCCGGTGTCAATGCCCAACGGGTCGAAACCGAGCAGGTGGCAACCGCCATGAACGAAATGGCCGCCACCGTGCATGAAGTGGCACAAAATTCCGAAGAAGCAGCCCAGGCCGCACAAAAAGCCGACCAGCAGGCACAAAGCGGCAACAAGGTACTGCAAACGGCACTGGATGCGATTTCGCGCCTGTCCGGTGAAGTGCAGGAAAGCGCCCAGGCGATGTACCGCCTGAACGAGAACAGCGCCAACATCAGCACAGTGCTGACCGTGATCAACGGGATTGCCGAGCAGACCAACCTGCTGGCCCTCAACGCGGCCATTGAGGCCGCCCGTGCCGGCGAAGCCGGACGCGGTTTTGCCGTGGTTGCCGACGAAGTCCGTGGCCTTGCCCACCGCACCCAGGAGTCCACTGCCCAGATCGAGGAGCTGATTGCCACCCTGCAAAAGGGCGCACAAGATGCCGTCGAAATGATGGACAGCAGCAGCAGCCTGGCCGGCAATACCCTGGAGCTGGCACAGCAAGCCGGTGGCGAGCTGGCAGCGATTACCCGTACCGTATCTGAAATCCAGGCGATGAACATGCAGATCGCCACGGCCGCCGAGGAGCAAAGCTCAGTCGCCGAAGAGATCAACCGCAGCGTCATCAACGTCAACAACATTGCCGACCAGTCGGCCGCCGCTGTGGAAGAAATGGCCGCATCCTCGGCCGACCTGGCCCGCCTGGGTCAGGCCCTGCAGGATCTGGTGACACGCTTCAAGGTGTAACCGGGCTCCTGGTTTCCCGTTCAAAACAAAACCGGCGCATAGTGCGCCGGTTTTGTTTGTATCTGTAGCCGACCGCCGGCCAGGAGCCAGTCAGCCCTGCAAAGCGGCCGCGTGATGGGCGATATGCTCCTCGATGAAGGATGCGATGAAGTAATAGCTATGGTCGTAGCCTTCCTGGTAACGGATGGTAGCCGGATAACCCGCCTTGCTACAGGCGTCTTCCAGCAAGCCGGTACGCAGCTGCTCTTCCAGGAAATTGTCCGCCAGCCCCTGATCCACCAACAGTGGCAGTTTTTCCTGCGCCTTGGCAATCAGCACTACAGCATCGTACTCAAGCCAGGTATCGCGGTCATCACCCAGATAGGCAGCAAACGCCTTTTCACCCCAGGGCACCTGACTCGGCGCAACAATGGGAGCAAACGCGGAAACACTGCGGTAGCGGCCGGGATTTTTCAGCGCCAGCACCAGCGCGCCATGGCCGCCCATTGAGTGCCCGCTGATGGCACGGGCATCCGTCGCCGGAAAGTGCTGCTCAATCAGTGCCGGCAGCTCGTCCCTGATGTAGTCATACATGCGGTAGTGTGGCGCCCAGGGCTGCTGCGTGGCATTGACATAAAAGCCGGCACCCTGCCCCAGATCATAGGCATCGTCGTTGGCGACATCATCGCCACGCGGACTGGTATCCGGTGCCACGATGATCACTCCGTGCTCGGCCGCATAACGCTGGGCATTGGCCTTGGTGATGAAGTTCTGCTCGTTACAGGTCAGCCCGGACAGCCAGTACAGCACCGGGCATTTCTTTTCGGCTGCCGCCGGCGGCAGATAGACGGCAAAATTGACCGTGCAGTCAAGGCTTTCCGACTTGTGCTGCCAGACTTCCTGCCAGCCACCAAAACAGGCATGACGTTCAATACGTTCCATGAATTATTTCTCCTTATCAAGAATTTTGACTTTATGAATAACGGCCATGCCGCACACAGTCGCAGCATGACAGAGCCACCGCGACAGCAGCCCGGCCAAGCCGGGCCAACCTCCCCCCAAACACACGCGGTATATCCGGGGCCGGGTGAGGTTGGCGAAAGCCTCAGCGAGTGTTTCGAAGCTTGCTTCGAGACGGGAAGCGCAGCTTTACGCCAGCCTCATCCAGCCCCATCACCGCAAGGTAAAATCTCACTCAAAATGCACAACAGAGCGAATCGACTTGCCCTCATGCATCAGGTCGAACGCCTCGTTGATATCCTCCAGCCCCATGGTGTGGGTAACAAAAGGCTCCAGCTCGATCTTGCCCTGCATGGCATCTTCCACCATGCCCGGCAACTGGCTACGCCCTTTCACACCACCAAAGGCGGTACCCTTCCAGGCACGCCCGGTCACCAGCTGGAACGGCCGGGTGGAAATTTCCTTGCCGGCCCCAGCCACACCGATAATCACCGACTGACCCCAGCCGCGGTGGGCACATTCCAGCGCCGAACGCATCACCTCGACATTGCCGATGCACTCAAACGAGTGATCCACACCCCAGCCGGTCATCTCGACAATCACTTCCTGGATCGGCTTGTCGTGGTCCTTGGGATTGATGCAGTCGGTCGCACCAAACTGGCGTGCCAGCTCGAACTTGTCCGGGTTCAGGTCTACCGCAATAATGCGGCCGGCGCCCGCCTGGCGCGCCCCCTGAATCACCGCCAGGCCAATACCGCCCAGTCCGAACACCGCCACGCTGTCACCTTTTTGCACCTTGGCCGTGTTATGCACCGCGCCAATACCGGTGGTCACACCACAGCCCAGCAGGCACACCTGTTCGGGGTTGGCATCCGGGTTGATCTTGGCCAGCGACACTTCAGCCACCACCGTGTACTCGCTAAAGGTGGAACAGCCCATGTAGTGATAAATCGGCTGGCCGTTATAAGAAAAACGGGTGGTACCGTCCGGCATCAACCCCTTGCCCTGGGTAGCGCGTACCGCCACACAAAGGTTGGTCTTGCCGGATGTACAGAACAGGCACTCGCCGCATTCGGCGGTATACAGCGGAATCACATGATCGCCAGGTTTGACGCTGGTCACACCCTCGCCCACCTCAACCACAATGCCTGCACCTTCGTGGCCCAGAATGGCCGGAAATACACCCTCGGGATCGGCACCGGACAGGGTAAAGGCATCGGTATGGCAAACACCAGTATGGGTAATTTTCACCAACACCTCGCCTGCCCTGGGCGGCTCGACGTCCACTTCGACAATTTGCAGAGGTTCACCGGGGGCAAAAGCTACGGCAGCGCGTGATTTCATGGTCTTTCCTTCTGGTGGAACAATAATGATATTCGCAAACATCTAGCCACTGCCATCGGCTGCTGTCAAGGAGCGCCGGTGGCGCTATGGACAATCCGGATAGCGAGGCAGACAATGCTGGGGTCAACAGACAACAAGCGAGGAAAACATCATGAAACTCTATAGTTTTACCGGTTCCTGCGCACTGGCCAGCCATATCTGCCTGCTCTGGGCACAGCTACCTTTCGGGCTGGAAATGCTCGAGCGTGACCAGATGTCCACGGACGCCATCCGCCGACTCAGCCCCAACGGCAAGGTACCCATTCTGGTCGACCGCGACACCGTACTGACCCAGAACAATGCCATCCTGCACTATATTGCCGACAGCAACCCTGCAGCCAATCTGCTCGGTGGCACACTCAAGGAGCGCGCGGCAACCAACATGTGGCTGGGCCTGATCAACTCCGACATGCATCCGGCCTACACGCCGCTATTTGGCGCAACCGCCTATCTGGCTGATGAAGCTGTCATCGAACAGACGAAAGCCAATGCCCGCCAGCGGCTGCGTATCTATTATGAGCAGATCGACCAGCAACTCGAAGGCCGTGACTGGCTGACCGGCACCCGCTCGGTAGCAGACGCCTACTTGTATGTCACCGGACTATGGGCCGGCTTTGTCGAAGTGGATCTGAGCGGACTAGTCAACCTGGCCCGCTTCATGGAGCGCATGAAGACCGACCCTGCCGTGCAGCAGGCCATGAAGGATCAGGGGCTGGCGTAGATACGCAGCTTCTCATCAAGTAACTCTGTCATGCTGCGCGTAGTCGCAGCATCCATTAAACGTGTATGTGCGAATTTATTCGCACATATGTCTTCATATACCCAGCTGTGCTGAGAGTTTTGTTCGAATAAATTCGAACCTACAGCTACCCCTGCGCATTGGCACTAATGAAGATTGCCGTATCAAAAAAGGGGTCAGGTCCATATTTTCTCTTTAAGAAAAATGTACCTGACCCCTTTTCTGATGAATAGTCGGCGTCCCTGCCTTTCCCTTACACCTCCCTGGCGTATTCTTCACGCAGCTGCTTCGCTGCAGTAACCATGTGTTCCAGTGCCGCTTTGGTCTCCGGCCAGCCACGGGTTTTCAGGCCGCAGTCGGGATTGGCCCAGAGTTGCTCCACCGGCAGGCGCTGGGCCGCCTTGCGCAGCAGGTTGGCCATTTCTTCGCTGTCCGGTACACGGGGCGAGTGAATGTCGTACACGCCGGGACCAATGTCGTTCGGATAGTGGAAGCTCTCGAACGCATCCAGCAGTTCCATTTGCGAGCGCGAAGTTTCGATGGTGATCACGTCGGCATCCATGGCGGCAATGGCGGCGATCACGTCGTTAAATTCGCTGTAACACATGTGGGTGTGAATCTGGGTTTCGTCACGCACACCGCTGGCGGTCAGACGGAAAGACTCGGTGGCCCAGTCCAGATACTCCTGCCAGTCGGCACGGCGCAGCGGCAGGCCTTCACGGAAGGCGGCTTCGTCAATCTGGATGATCTTGATGCCGGCGGCTTCCAGATCGACCACTTCGTCACGAATCGCCAGCGCCAGTTGCTGCGCCTGCTGCTTGCGGGTCAAGTCTTCACGCGGGAAGGACCACATCAGCATGGTCACCGGACCAGTCAGCATGCCCTTCATGATCTTGCCGGTCTGCTGCTGGGCGTAGGCAATCCACTCCACGGTCATGGCCTCGGGGCGGGAAATATCGCCGTAGATCACCGCAGGTTTTACGCAACGCGAACCATAGCTCTGCACCCAGCCAAAGCGGGTGAACAGATAGCCGTCCAGTTGCTCGGCAAAATACTCGACCATGTCATTGCGCTCGGCTTCGCCGTGTACCAGCACGTCCAGACCCAGCTCTTCCTGCACTTCGACCGCCAGACGGATTTGCTCCTGCATGGCTGCCTTGTATTGCGCTTCGCTCAGTTTGCCCTGACGCAGCCCCTGACGGGCGGCGCGAATATCGGCCGTCTGCGGGAAAGAGCCAATGGTGGTGGTCGGGAACAGCGGCAGATTCAGGCGTTCGCGTTGCAGCTTGATACGCTCGGCAAATGGCGAGTTGCGCTGGCTGTCCTTGCTGCTGATGGCAGCAATGCGCTGCTGCACCTGTGGCTTGTGGATGCGCGGTGAGGCGGCACGACTGGCCTGCACCTTGCGGCTTTGCTCCAGTGCGGCCTGCACCTTGGCGCTATCGGGGTTATTGATGGCTTCGGCGAGAATGGCAACTTCTTCGCACTTCTGCACGGCAAACGCCAGCCAGCTTTTCAGTTCATCATCAAGCTGGTCCTCACGCGCCAGATCCACCGGGCTGTGCAGCAGCGAGCAGGATGGCGCGACCCACAGACGATCACCCAGACGCTCGTGAGCGTGATTCAGGGTTTCAAGAATCTTTTCCAGATCGGCACGCCAGACGTTGCGGCCATTAACCACGCCCAGTGACAGCACTTTATAGGCGGGCAGACGGTCGAGAATCGTCGGGTATTGTTCCGGCGCACGTACCAGATCAATGTGCAAGCCATCTACCGGCAGGTTGGCGGCCAGTCCCAGATTATCGTCCAGACCGGAGAAGTAGGTGGCAATCAGCTTTTTGCCCGGCTCGGTTTGCAGCAGGTTGTAAGCACGTTCGAAGGCGTTCTTCCATTCTTGCGGCAGATCAAGCCCCAGAATTGGCTCGTCAATCTGCACCCACTCCACGCCCTGGCTATTCAGCTTGCGCAGAATTTCACCGTACACCGGCAACAAGCGCTCCAGCAGGTCGAGACGATTAAAGCCTGCTTCCTTCTCTTTCGCCAGCCACAGCCAGGTCAGCGGACCGATGATCACCGGCTTGACCTTGTGACCCAGCGCCAGTGCTTCATCGACTTCTTCAAACAGCTCATTCCAGCTCAGGCTGAACTGCTGATCGGAGGTCAGCTCCGGTACCAGATAATGGTAGTTGGTATCGAACCATTTGGTCATTTCCTGCGCATGGGCACCACCACAGCAGCTGCTGCCCACCACGCCACGGGCGATGGCAAACAGGGTGTCCAGCGTCGGCTTTTCGCCAGCTTTCAGGAACCGCTCGGGAATCGCGCCGAAGGTCAGGCTGTGGGTCAGTACCTGGTCGTACCAGGCAAAGTCGCCAACCGGCAGCAGCTCGATACCGGCATCTTTCTGGAGTTGCCAGTGTTTTGCCCGCAGTTCACGGCCGGTCTGTTGCAGTTGTTCCTGGCTGATATCACCTTTCCAGTAAGCTTCGACGGCTTTTTTCAATTCACGGTCGCCGCCAATGCGCGGGAAGCCGAGGTTGTGTGCTAATGCCATTGGGGCACCTCCTTAAAGTTGAGGTGGCCATTGTCATGCCGAATAGCTGTTGAAACAAACTCAAAGATTTAACATTGATCATGAGTTTTTTTCATATTGATGAAGGAGTTTTATTTTGTGGCTTCATGCGAGTTGGAACGGATTTGTGTGGGGTGCTGGATAGGCAATATTTGCCTGTAGGTGCGAATTTATTCGCACACAAATCTCAGCTGTCTCGTCATGCTCCGCTTGTCCGAATAAATTCGGACCTACAGTTGATAACTGACTGATTTGGCCACTACAACCAGAAACAGGATCCTGCGATTCCGCTTCGTTACACGCAGGATGACAGCAAAGGTGAAAACACTCCCCCATAAACGCAAAAAGCCACCCAAAGGTGGCTTTTTGCTCAAGCAGCGAAACGCTTACGCCTGTTCGGCGCGAGCGGCTTCGACGTCCTTGATGGACAGCTTGATGCGGCCACGGTTGTCCACGTCCAGTACAACCACGTCGATCATCTCGCCTTCTTTCAGGTAGTCGGTGACTTTTTCCACGCGCTCGTTGCTGATCATGGAAATGTGCACCAGACCATCCTTGCCAGGCAGGATGTTGACAAAGGCACCGAAGTCAACGATGCGCTCGACCTTGCCGTGGTAGATCTTGCCGATCTCGGCTTCGGCGGTGATGCTCAGGACGCGCTCGCGTGCGGCTTCGGCATCTTCCTTGGTCTGGCCAAAGATCTTGATGGAACCGTCGTCTTCGATGTCGATGGAAGCGTTGGTTTCTTCACAGATGGCGCGGATGGTGGCACCGCCTTTGCCGATCACGTCACGGATCTTGTCCGCGTCGATACGCATGGTCAGCATGGACGGTGCGTTCTCGGAGATCTCGCTGCGTGAGGCCGGCAGGACCTGGTTCATCTGGTCGAGGATGGTGATACGCGCGGCATGAGCCTGCTCCAGCGCGATTTCCATGATTTCCTCGGTGATGCCTTCGATCTTGATGTCCATCTGCAGCGCGGTGACGCCATTGGCGGTACCGGCTACCTTGAAGTCCATGTCGCCGAGGTGGTCTTCGTCACCCAGGATGTCGGTCAGAACGGCAAAACGCTCGCCTTCCTTGACCAGACCCATGGCAATACCGGCCACCGGTGCTTTCATCGGCACACCGGCATCCATCAGCGCCAGGGAGGCACCACAGACGGAAGCCATGGAGCTGGAGCCGTTGGATTCGGTGATCTCGGAAACCACACGCACGGTGTAGGGGAAATCGTCAACGTTGGGCAGCATGGCAGCAACGCCACGACGGGCCAGACGGCCATGACCAATTTCACGACGGCCGGTGGCACCCATGCGGCCACACTCGCCTACGGAGTACGGAGGGAAGTTGTAGTGCAGCATGAAGTGGTCACGCTTCTCGCCTTCCAGGGTATCCAGCAGCTGGGCATCACGGGCGGTGCCGAGGGTTGCCACAACCAGCGCCTGGGTTTCGCCACGGGTGAACAGGGCAGAACCGTGGGTCTTGTCCAGCACACCGACTTCGATGTTCAGCGGACGCACGGTCTTGGTGTCACGGCCGTCGATACGCGGCTTGCCGGAGACGATGTTCTCGCGCACGGTGCGGTATTCGATCTCGCCGAAGCAGTCCTTGACTTCCTGGGTGCATGGACCGGTTTCATCGTTGACCAGCGCAGCAATGGCCTGGTCACGCAGCTCGCCCAGACGGGCGTAACGGTCTTGCTTGATGGTGATGGTGTAGGCCTTGGAAATTTCCTCACCGAACTGGCCGCTGATGGCGTTCAGCAGCTCGGTGTTTTCGGCAGGGGCCTGCCAGTCCCAGCGTGGCTTGGCAGCCTGGGCGGCGAATTCCTTGATGGCGTTGATGGCCACCTGGAACTCTTCATGCGCGTACAGCACCGCGCCCAGCATCTGGTCTTCGGTCAGCTCTTTGGCTTCGGATTCAACCATCAGTACCGCATCTTCGGTACCGGCAACCACCATGTCCAGAGCGGACGCCTGCAGCTGCTCGTAGGTCGGGTTCAGCAGGTAGCCGGATTCGGGGTGGAAACCAACACGGGCGGCACCGATCGGGCCGTTGAACGGAATGCCGGAAACGGCCAGCGCAGCCGAGGTACCGAGCATCGCGGCGATGTCCGGATCGGTCTTCTTGCTGGTGGAAATGACAGTACAGATGACCTGTACTTCGTTGTGGAAGCCGTTCGGGAACAGCGGGCGGATCGGACGGTCGATCAGGCGCGAGGTCAGGGTTTCCTTCTCGGAAGGGCGGGCCTCACGCTTGAAGAAACCACCGGGGATCTTGCCGGCGGCGTAGGTCTTTTCCTGGTAGTGAACGGACAGCGGGAAGAAGTCCTTGCCCGGATCGGCCTGCTTGGCGCCAACCACGGTCACCAGTACGGTGACGTCGTTGTCCACTTTTACCAGTACGGCACCGGAAGCCTGACGCGCAACGCGGCCGGTTTCCAGGGTTACGGTCGACTGACCGAATTGAAATGTCTTGATTACCGGATTCACGGTTTATTCCTTCTTTCTTTGTTACCGGGGGGAACAGTTCAGGTCCGCCGGGCCATGGCCCTTGCGGCTTCGCAGTATTCTTTTATGGAAACTCTGAAAATCAGCCGTGCTGGCACAGATGCTTTTCAGAGCTTCCACCGGGTAACGGGCAGTTAAAAAACAAAAAGCTGGCGGCTGAAGCATCGGGTTTGCACCTGAAACACCCCAGAACACCAGCTTTTCGCACTGAATTGCGTTCGCTTAGCGACGCAGACCCAGACGACCGATCAGGGCAGCATAACGGCCCAGGTCTTTCTTCTTCAGGTAATCCAGCAGCTTGCGGCGCTGGTTGACCATACGGATCAGGCCACGACGGGAGTGGTGGTCTTTCTTGTTGGTCTTGAAGTGGTCTTGCAGCTTGTTGATGTTGGCGGTCAGCAGGGCAACCTGGACTTCGGGTGAACCGGTGTCACCGGCGGCTTGCTGGTAATCGCTAACAATCTGGGCTTTTTCTTCAACGCTAAGTGCCATGTCTGGCTCCTTCAATCATGGACAGGCCGGGCTGCTCTCGTGGTCACAGTCCCGTGTTTGGGAAATGGAATGACCGCGCCTGCCGACAGCCACCCATGGGTTCCGGTCTGAGCCGGAAAAACTTGTCTATTGTGACCTAATCAGTCGTCTGGGCGCAACCAGTCCGTCATCGTCGATCTCGGCCACGCCAATAAATTCCTGTGCATGACTGTATACCCGCACCAGGCCGCTGGCCGGGGCACCGGGCGCACGCACCGGCTGGCCGTTCTGCCAATAGAAGGTAGTGTGTTCGGTCAGGGTCACAGCGGGCCAGTCCAGCAGGCCGGCATCACTGGGCAGCAGATGCACGTCCAGCGCCTCACTGCCCTGCTCTTCATGCAGCGCGATCAGCTGATCCAGCGTGATGGATTGCGACAGGTCAAACGGTCCGGCCTGGGTACGGCGCAGGCCCGCAACATGGGCACCGCAACCCAGCACTGCACCAATGTCTTCGGCCAGCGTGCGAATGTAGGTGCCCTTGCTACAGCTGACGCGCAGGCGCAGCAGGTCGCCGTCCAGCGACAGCAGGCTCAGCTCGGCAATGTGTACCGGACGCGCCTTGCGCTCGACCACTTCGCCGGCCCGGGCCAGCTTGTACAGCGGCTGGCCGTCCTGCTTGAGTGCCGAATACATCGGCGGCACCTGCATGATGTCGCCACGGAACTGTGGCAACACCGCTTCGATCTGCTCCCGCGTGACGCTGACCGGACGGATTTCCACCACCTGGCCCTCGGCATCACCGGTATCGGTGGTCTGGCCGAGCCGGACGTCGGCTTCATAGACCTTGTCGGCATCCAGCAGATAGCGGGAAAACTTGGTGGCCTCGCCAAAGCACAGCGGCAGCACGCCTGTGGCCAGCGGGTCCAGACTGCCGGTGTGGCCGCCCTTGTCAGAATTGAACAGCCAGCGGACCTTTTGCAAGGCGCCGTTGGAGCTGACACCCAGCGGCTTGTCCAGAATCAGGATGCCGCTCACGCTACGACGTTTGCGCTTGACCTGCTGACTCACTGGCTGTCCTCATCCGTCTGGTGATGGTTGCGGTCACTGGCGACGGCACGCTCAATCAGTGACGACAGATAAGCACCACGGCTGACACTCTCGTCATAATAAAAATGCAGCTGCGGTATGCTGCGCACCCTGATCGCCTTGCCCAGCAGCATGCGCAGGTAGCCCGCCGTTTCGTTGAGCACCTCCAGGTTGCAGTCAATGGTTTCAGCGTCATCACTGTTCATCAGCGTGATGTAGACCTTGGCATGGCCCAGGTCACGGCTGACATCAACACCGGTCAGGGTGACGAAGCCCAGGCGCGGATCTTTCACCTCACGCGGAATCAGCACCGCCAGTTCACGCTGGATCTGGTCGCCGACCCGCTGGGCACGGCTATATTGTTTGCTCATGATGTTGTACCTCATGCAGCCTTGTATTGAAGCAACAAACGGCACGCCAGACAGGCTGGTCGTGCCGTTGTCGTATTGCTGGCATCTGAAGGTCAGAGTGTGCGGGCCACTTCGATCTTCTCGAACACCTCGATCTTGTCGCCGACCTTGACGTCGTTGTAGCTCTTGACGCCGATACCGCACTCCATGCCGTGACGCACTTCGCTGACGTCGTCCTTGTAGCGGCGCAGGGATTCCAGCTCGCCTTCAAAGATCACCACGTCATCACGCAGTACGCGGATCGGACGGCTGCGCAGCACGGTACCCTCAATGACCATACAGCCGGCAATGGCACCAATCTTCGGTGAACGGAAGACATCGCGCACTTCGGCGACACCAATGATCTGCTCGCGCAGGTCACTGCCGAGCATGCCGGTCAGCGCTTTCTTCACATCCTCGATGATGTCATAGATGATGTTGTAGTAGCGCATTTCGAGGCTTTCGGTCTCGACGATCTTGCGCGCACCGGCGTCGGCACGCACGTTGAAGCCGAAGATCACCGCATTGGATGCCAGCGCCAGGTTGGCATCGCTCTCGGTGATACCGCCGACGCCGCCTGCCACCACGCGCACTTCGACCTCGTCGTTGCCCAGCTCGGTAAGCGAGCTTTGCAGGGCTTCGAGGGTACCGCGCACGTCGGCCTTGATGACCACGTTGAGCACTTTCTTCTCTTCCTGGCCCATGCTTTCGAAGATGTTCTCCAGCTTGCCGGCGGAAGCGCGGGCCAGCTTGACCTCGCGGAACTTGCCTTGACGGAACAGGGCGATTTCACGCGCCTTGCGCTCGTCGGCAACCACGGTCATTTCGTCACCGGCTTCAGGGGTACCGTCCAGACCGAGAATTTCGACCGGAATCGAAGGGCCGGCTTCCTGGATCGGCTTGCCGTTCTCGTCCAGCATGGCACGTACGCGGCCGAAGTTGACGCCGACCAGCACCATGTCGCCCTGGTGCAGGGTACCGTTCTGAACCAGAATCGATGCAACCGGGCCACGGCCCTTGTCCAGACGGGACTCGATCACCACACCACGGCCGGAGGCGCTCGGAATCGCAGTCAGTTCAAGTACTTCAGACTGCAGCAGAACCGCTTCAAGCAGCTCGTCGATACCTGTGCCCTGCTTGGCAGAAACATGCACGAACTGGGTATCGCCGCCCCACTCTTCGGGGATCACGTCATGCTGGGCCAGATCGTTCTTGATGCGGTCCGGATCGGCCTCGGGCTTGTCGATCTTGTTCACCGCCACGATGATCGGAACGCCGGCCGCCTTGGCGTGCTGGATACCCTCGATGGTCTGTGGCATCACACCGTCGTCAGCTGCAACCACCAGAATCACGATGTCGGTGGCCTTGGCACCACGGGCCCGCATGGCGGTAAACGCAGCGTGACCGGGGGTGTCAAGGAAGGTGATCATGCCGCCTTCGGTTTTCACGTGGTAGGCACCGATGTGCTGGGTAATGCCGCCAGCTTCGCCAGTGGCCACCTTGGCGCGACGGATGTAGTCGAGCAGAGAGGTCTTGCCGTGGTCAACGTGACCCATGACGGTCACTACCGGAGCACGCTGGAAGGATTCACCTTCCATCTTCAGCGACTCGGCCAGTTGCTCTTCAAGGATGTCATCACTGATCAGTTTGACCTTGTGACCCATTTCTTCGGCCACCAGCATCGCGGTATCCTGGTCCAGCACCTGGTTGATGGTAACCGGGGTGCCCAGTTTGAACATGAACTTGACTACCTCGCCACCCTTGACCGACATCTGGGCCGCCAGGTCGGCAACGGTGATGGTCTCGCCGATCTGCACTTCGCGCACGATCGGGCCAGCCGGTGTCTGGAAGCCGTGCTCGTTGCGACGCTTGTTGCGGTTGCGACCGCCACGGCCGCGTCTGCCACCGTCCTCGTCACCATCACGCAGGCTGATCTTGCGGCCCTGTGGGCGCTGTGCGGCCGGTTTGCGATCACGACGATCGTCGTCCTCGCGACGGGTACTGCGGCGCGATTCTTCTTTCTTGCGCTCGGTGCGCTCGGCTGCAGGTTGCTCGACAACCGGAGCGGCAACAGGTGCAGGGGCAGCTTCCTGCGCCTGGCGGGCCTGTTCCTCGGCTTTTTCACGAGCGGCCTTGGCCTCGGCCTCTTTGGCCAGACGCGCCTGCTCTACTGCCTCGATGCGACGCTGTTCAGCTTCCTGCACGATGTTGGCAGTCGACTCCTGTACCACCGGCTCGGCCACGGGCGCGGCAGCCGGCTTGGCAACGGCCTCCTCGGCGGCGATTTCCTCGGCACTGCGCTTGACGTAGGTACGCTTCTTGCGTACTTCAACGCTGATGGTCTTGCTGCCCGGCGCACGCAGGGTCGTAGTGGTCTTGCGCTGCAGGGTGATTTTCTTGCCATCACCGGACTTGTCACCCGGTGCTGCGCGCAGGTGGGCCAGCAGCTTCTGCTTTTCCGCATCATTGACTGCGTCAGAAGCCTTGGTGTGAGCCAATCCGGCCTCTTTCATCTGCTGCAGCAACAGCTCAACCGGTGTATTAACCGTTTGAGCCAAATCTTTAACCGTGACTTGCGTCATGTGAACTCCTCCTCAAGCCGCTACGTGCTTATTCAAACCAGTGGGCGCGGGCGGCCATGATCAGCTTACCGGCATTTTCTTCATCCATGCCTGCAATTTCCAGCAAGTCATCAATGGACTGTTCGGCAAGGTCTTCACGACTTAAAACACCACGGGTGGCCAGCTCGACGGCCAGCTCTTTGGTCATGCCTTCCAGATCGAGCAAATCCTGCTCCGGCTGGATATCTGCCAGCTTCTTTTCTGTGGCAATGGCACGTGACAGCAGGCGATCCTTGGCCCGGGCACGCAGCTCATTGACAATTTCCTCATCGAATCCGTCGATTTCCAGCATTTCTTCCATGGGAACGTAAGCCACTTCGTCCAGCGAGCTGAAGCCCTCTTCAATCAGCACCTGGGCCAGCTCTTCATCCACCTCCAGCTCATCGACAAACAGGCGCAAAATATCGCCGGTTTCCTGCTGCTGGCGTGACTGGATGTCAGCTTCGGTCATCACGTTCAGGGTCCAGCCGGTCAGCTGGGAAGCCAGACGGACGTTCTGGCCGCCACGGCCAATGGCCTGGGCCAGGTTGTCTTCGGCCACGGCAATGTCCATCGAGTGGGCATCCTCATCAACAATGATGGCCACCACTTCGGCAGGCGCCATGGCGTTAATGACAAACTGCGCCATGTTTTCGTCCCACAGCACAATATCGACACGTTCGCCACCAAGCTCGCCGGTAACCGCTTGCACGCGCGAACCGCGCATGCCGATGCAGGCACCCTGCGGGTCGATGCGCTTGTCCTTGGAGCGCACGGCAATCTTGGCCCGCGACCCCGGATCACGGGCGGCTGCCATGATCTCGATCAGGCCCTCGGAGATCTCCGGCACCTCGATGCGGAACAGCTCCATCAGCATTTCCGGTGCAGTACGCGACAGCATCAGTTGCGGGCCACGGTTGTCGGTGCGAATTTCCTTGAGCAGCGCACGAATGCGGGTGCCGACACGGAAATTTTCGCGCGGAATGGTTTCCTCGCGTGCCAGCAGGGCCTCGGCGTTGTTGCCCAGGTCAATGATCACGTTGTCGCGGGTGACCTTCTTGACGGTACCGGAAATGATGTCGCCCAGCTTGTCGCGATAGGCTTCAACCACCTGCGCACGTTCGGCCTCGCGCACTTTCTGCACGATCACCTGTTTGGCAGTCTGGGCAGCAATGCGGCCAAATTCAATGGACTCGACCTGCTCCTCAATGGTGTCACCCACCTGCTTGTCGGCATACTGCGCGGGCAGCATGTCAGGGGTGTACTGGTACGCCGGATCTTCCAGCTCTTCGTCGGTGACCACATGCCAGCGACGGAAGGTGTCGTACTCGCCGGTGTGACGATCAATCTCCACACGCAGCTCGACTTCATCTTCGTAGTTCTTTTTGGTTGCAGTTGCCAGAGCCACTTCCAGGGCCTGGAAAATATCTTCCGCAGGAATCCCCTTTTCGTTGGAGACAGACTCAACTACCAACAGAATTTCTTTGCTCATTATATGCCTCAATCATGACGGGCTCACAGGGCCCCTGCCCTGTCAGTCAAAAACCGGAATTACATTTGCCTTGTCAATAAACTCGATCGGGAGCAGGTACTCGTACTCATCGACCTGAACCACCACATCCTGTTCTTCCACACCTTTCAGGATGCCCTGGAAGTTGCGGCGCTCTTCCACCGCGACCCGCATCTTCACCTTGACCCTGTGCCCTGCATAAGCGGCGAACTGCTCCAGGGTAAACAGCTGACGGTCCATGCCGGGAGAAGATACCTCAAGGGTGTATTCGCCACTGATGGGATCTTCCACATCCAGTACGGCACCTAGCTGACGGCTGACGGCTTCACAATCGTCAACACCAATGCCATTTTCATGCTCGATGAATACCCGCAGCACGGAATGCCGGCCCTGGGAAATGAACTCGATACCCCAGCACTGAAACCCCATGGCCTCGATAACCGGAGCCAGGATCGTCTGCAGTTGTTGCAGCTTGCTCATCTGCCCTCCACTGTGCTTTTGTGCATTCCGCAAATAAAAAATGGGCGAAACGCCCACATCCAAAACCGTACTCTCTGACTACGGCCTATGAAAAAGCCCCTTAAAGGGGCTCTGATGAATTCCTGGTCACCTGCCTGGCGTAAAACAACCATTTCAGGCTCCAGGCAATGCCCGGGATTTGCCACCCAAGCATAGAAAGCGGCGTAATTCTATGCGCTCGCCCCCAAAAAGTCAAGCAACCGGCATTTTGCATGGTTATCGGGCGATTCTCCAGCCGGGCCACCTGAAAAGCAAAAGCCCCGACATGCGGGGCTTTTGATGTCTCCTGAGCATTGCTGCACAGGATATATGGTACCGAGGAGGGGACTCGAACCCCTACAGCCTATGGCCACTACCACCTCAAGGTAGCGTGTCTACCAATTCCACCACCTCGGCAAAACTAGTCGGCTTGCGGAATGTCTCCGCCAGCCTGCTCCCCAACCGGAAGGTCAGAGCCTTCAGCAGCCCGAACCTCTTCCAGCTGCGGAATATCACCCTGCGCAGGGCGCGCCACTTCAGTCTTCTGCGCCTGCTGGACCTGGATGCTGGGCAGTCCCAGATCATCCACACCCATTGAGCGCTCCTTGGCATAGAAAGCCAGCGCCAGACTGGTGACAAAGAAAACGGCGGCCAGTATAGCCGTCATGCGGCTAAAAAAGCTACCAGTTCCTTGCGCACCGAATACGGTTGCAGAAGCACCGGAACCAAAAGAAGCTCCCGCCTCGGCACCCTTGCCTTGCTGGATCAGAACCAGACCAACCAGCGCAAGCGCCATGACCAGGTGAACGATGATGATTACAGATTCCAGCATGTCAGTTTCCTGCAGCACGACAGATCGCGCCAAATTCTTCGGCATCCAGCGAGGCTCCGCCTACCAGACCGCCATCAATATCTTCCTGGGCAAACAGCTCAGTGGCGTTATCCGCCTTGACACTGCCGCCGTATAAAATCCTCAACCCCTGGGCGATGCCTGCACTATGACAGGCAATCACGCCACGCAAGGCCTCATGCACCTGCTGCGCCTGCTCCGGTGTTGCCGTCAGCCCGGTACCAATGGCCCAGACCGGCTCATACGCCAGAACCGCATCGGCAAAAGCATCAATGCCGGCAACCCGGATCACCGCCTCGACCTGCTCGGTGACCGTTTCGATCGCCCGGCCCTGCTCGCGCTGCTGCAGGGTCTCACCGACACAAAGTACCGGAACCAGCCCTGCAGACTGGGCAGCAACAAACTTGCCTGCCACGGTATCGTCGCTTTCACATTGCAGCTCGCGACGTTCGGAATGCCCGACCAGCACCATGCTGCAACCGGCATCTTTCAGCTGGGTCGCCGAAGTTTCACCGGTCATGGCACCAAAGCCTGCACTCACCGCACAATCCTGGGCACCAACAGCAATACCTTTCAGGGTACTGCCTGCCTGCGCCAGATACAGCATGCCGGGAAATACCGCGACATCCACATCACCGGGCAACTCCAGGGCAGCCAGAGCGTTCAGCAATACAGATACCTCCTGCATGCTGCCGTTCATCTTCCAGTTTCCCGCGACCAATGGACGACGCATAATAACTCCCGTGCCTCAAAGTGGGTGCAGATATTACTCAAGCCGTCGCGCGCATGCAAGCAAAATCAGGCACAAACCTTTTCCACCGCATCAGCCAGCTGACGCGCGTATTGCAACACCTCGGCTTCGTCCTGCCCCTCGACCATCACCCGCACCAGCGGCTCGGTACCGGACTTGCGCAACAGGACACGGCCACGCCCTTCCAGTGCAGCGCTGATCTGCTCGCTCAGGGCCTGTACCTGTGGATGCTGCAACGGGTCGGAGTCGGCATTCTTGAAACGCACGTTGATCAGGCGCTGCGGCAGCTTTTTCCACGCCAGACGCTCTTTGGCCAGGCTATTGCCACGACGCCGCAAGGCCAGCAACACCTGCAGGGCAGCAATGATGCCGTCGCCAGTGGTATGGTGCTGGGTGCACAGGATATGCCCCGAACCCTCACCGCCCAGCACCCAGTTGCGCTCTTGCATTTCCTGCATCACATAGCGGTCACCAACGTTGGCGCGGGCAAAGGGAATACCGCGCTCGCGCAGTGCCATTTCCAGCCCGTAGTTGCTCATCAGCGTGCCCACTACACCCGAGCCTTCGGGCAGTCGCTCACGCTCTTGCAGGTCGGTTGCAATGATGTAGAGAAGGTCGTCACCATCCAGCACCGCACCGGTATGATCAACCATCTGCACCCGGTCACCATCGCCATCAAAGGCGATACCGAAATCAGCCCCATGCTCGACCACGGCTTTTTGCAGGGCCCCCATGCTGGTCGAACCGACGCCGGCGTTGATGTTGATGCCGTCGGGCTGATTGCCGATGGTGATTACGTCCACACCCAGCTCAGAGAACACGCTGGGCGCAATCCGGTAGGTGGCGCCATGAGCACAGTCAATCACCACCCGCAGGCCGGTGAAATCCGTGCTGGTCGGCACGCTACTCTTGCAGAACTCGATGTAACGCCCGGCAGCATCACCAATGCGTGACGCCTTGCCCAGCTGCTCCGACTCCACCACCTGCATGGGTGCGTCCATCAGCTCCTCGATCATCTGCTCGATCTCGTCGGGCAGCTTCATGCCGGTGGTCGAAAAGAATTTGATGCCGTTGTCATAGTGCGGGTTGTGCGAGGCGCTGATGACAATGCCGGCCTCGGCCTTGAAGGTGCGGGTCAGGTAAGCGATGCCCGGCGTCGGCATCGGGCCGAGCAGGGCCACGTCAGCACCGGCAGCGGACAACCCGGCCTGCAGTGCCGACTCGAACATGTAGCCGGAAATGCGCGTGTCCTTGCCGACCAGGATGCGACAGCGGCCCTGCTTGCGAAACGCCATGCCCGCGGCCCAGCCCAGTTTGAGCATGAAGTCGGGGGTGATCGGCGCTTGCCCTACCCGCCCGCGAATACCATCGGTGCCAAAATATTTTTTGCTCATCGGTGCTCCTGCCATCCTGTCTGTACTGCCTGAAACAGCTTTAGTGCATCCATGGTTTGCACCACGTCATGCACCCGAATAATTCTTGCGCCACGCTCCAGCGCCATCACGGCCAGCGCCAGACTGCCGTACAACCGCTGGTCGACCGGTTTGTCGAGTACCGCCCCAATCATGGATTTACGCGAAACTCCGACCAGCAGGGGCAATTCTAGCGCATGCAGTTCCGCCATTCGGTGAAACAGCTCAAGATTATGCGAGAGCGTCTTGGCAAAACCGAACCCCGGGTCCAGCACAATGCGCTCCCTGGTGATGCCTGCCGCCACACAAGCCTCGACCCGCTGCTGTAGAAATGCCGCCACCTCTGCCGCCACATCATCATAATGCGGAGCCTGCTGCATGGTTTGCGGTTCGCCCAGCATGTGCATCAGGCAAACCGGCAAGCCGCTCTGCGCAGCCGCCTGCAACGCGCCTTCACGTTGCAGCGAACGTACATCGTTGAGCAGCCCGGCGCCCAGCGCGGCAGACTCCGTCATCACTGCCGGGGTGGAAGTATCCACCGAGACAATGCAGTCAAAATTCCGTACCAGCGCCTCGACCAGCGGTGCAACCCGCTCCAGTTCTTGCTGCGGTGTAACCGTTGCAGCCCCGGGCCGGGTCGACTCGCCGCCGACATCCAATAGGCTGGCTCCCGCCTGCAGCATGCCTTCGGCACGTCGCAACGCGGCATCCAGGTTATTGTACTGGCCGCCATCGCTGAAGGAATCAGGAGTGATATTGATAATCCCCATGACATGGGGAACCGAGAGGTCAAGGCTGTGCTTTCCGCACTGTAAAACTGTTTGCATAGAAATATCTTACCGGGAGTGACTTATGTTTGTTGCAGATCAGTGATGCGTGCATTTTGTAGGTGCGAATTTATTCGCACATTCGCACATTCGCACATGAACCGAGATCGATTAAGCAGCATCCGGTTTGTTCGAATAAATTCGAACCTACAGTTTGCAGCATGCGTGCATGACTGCACAGATTATCCTGACAACAAATAAAAACCGCCGACACCAAGGTCGGCGGCTTTATTCACCACGCCACACGCTCGTTCTGACAGCGTCGAACGTCGATGTCTACGGCTTAGTGCTCGCCGGCCGGGCCGCCAATGGGTGCTTCGGGACGGCGCTGTTCGGGCTCTTCCGGCTCGCCGGACTGCTCGGCACTGGGTGGTGGCGTGTTGCCGCCACCACTCCAGTCTTTCGGCTCGCGCACAGCCACGCCGGCCATGATGTCGTCGATCTGGTCGCTGTCGATGGTTTCGTATTTCATCAGCGCATCGGCCATGGCATCCAGCTTGTCACGGTTGTCCTCAAGGATCTGCTTGGCGGTGGCGTAGCAATCATCAATGATTTTGCGTACTTCCACGTCAATCAGCTTGGCGGTCTCGCCGGATACATTACCGACATGACCGCCGCCGCTGCGGCCCAGATAGCTTTCGTTCTCGTCCTCGGCATACAGCAGCGGACCAAGCTTTTCCGACAGGCCCCACTTGGTCACCATGTTCTTGGCCAGCTGGGTGGCCCGCATGATGTCGTTGGAGGCACCAGTGGTGACACCCTCAAAGCCCAGGGTCATTTCCTCGGCGATACGACCGCCATACAGCGAGCAGATCTGGCTGATGATGCCACGCTTGGACAGGCTGTAGCGGTCCTCTTCCGGCAGGAACATGGTCACACCCAGGGCACGACCACGCGGAATGATCGATACCTTGTAGACCGGATCGTGCTCGGGCACCAGGCGGCCGACAATCGCGTGGCCTGCCTCGTGATAAGCGGTATTGAGTTTTTCCTTCTCGGACATGACCATGGACTTGCGCTCGGCGCCCATCATGATCTTGTCCTTGGCCAGCTCGAATTCCTTCATGCCAACCAGACGATGGTCGGAACGTGCAGCGAACAGGGCCGCCTCGTTGACCAGGTTGGCCAGGTCGGCACCTGAGAAGCCGGGCGTACCACGAGCAATCACTGCCGCATCCACGTCCTGCGCCACCGGCACCTTGCGCATGTGCACATGCAGGATCTGCTCCCGACCCCGGATGTCGGGCAGGCCGACCACCACCTGGCGGTCAAAGCGCCCCGGACGCAGCAGCGCAGGGTCCAGTACGTCCGGGCGGTTGGTTGCGGCGATCACGATCACACCGTCATTGTCCTCAAAGCCGTCCATCTCGACCAGCAACTGGTTCAGGGTCTGCTCACGCTCATCGTGGCCACCACCCATGCCGGAGCCACGGTGGCGACCGACGGCGTCAATCTCGTCAATGAAGATGATGCAGGGGGCGTGTTTTTTGGCTTGCTCGAACATGTCGCGCACACGGGAAGCACCGACACCAACGAACATCTCGACAAAGTCGGAACCGGAAATGGTGAAGAACGGCACCTTGGCCTCGCCGGCAATCGCCTTGGCCAGCAGGGTCTTACCGGTACCGGGCTGACCGACCATCAGTACGCCACGGGGGATCTTGCCGCCCAGACGCTGGAAACGGCTCGGATCACGCAGAAATTCGACCAGCTCGCCGACTTCCTCTTTCGCTTCGTCACAACCGGCCACATCGGCCAGCGTGGTCTTGATCTGGTCTTCCGCCAGCAAACGCGCCTTGCTCTTGCCGAAGCTCATCGGGTTGCCACGGCCACCCGCTCCACCCTGCATCTGGCGCATGAAGAACATGATCAGGGCAAACACAATCAGGATCGGGAAAGCGGCCACCAGCAGCTGCATCCAGATACTCTGGCGCTCTGGCTGCTTGCCGACAATGCTGACATTGTTCTCGATCAGGTCTCCCATCAGGCCGTTGTCCTGGATGGCGGGACGTACGGTTTCAAAGGTGGTGCCGTCGGCACGACGACCGCTGATGGTGAAGCCGTCAACAGTCACCTGCTGGACACGGCCCGAGTTGACCTCCTCAAGGAAGGTGCTATAGGTCATCTTGCCGGCATCACTGGGCGTGGAGAAGTTGTTCATCACGGTCACCAGAACGGCGGCAATGACAAACCACATCAGCAGGTTTTTCGATAAATCATTCACGTTACAATCACCTTCGCTGCTTTAACCGCAACAGATCTAAAACTGAAATTCCAATGTACATCAAACAGGGCACCTTTTGCATGCCATGCAAGTGTAACATCAGACAATCCCGGGTTATGCCTTCATTAGTCCAACGGATGGTACCCCGGGTTCCGTAACCTGCCCGGGCACATAATACAGGCTACCGTAGCCGGCCGTAGCCACACCACCCCGGCATGCCCGCAAGGGCTTAGCCATTTGCCGCACGCCGTCCCCGCGCCAGCAGATACTGCTCACGCGAGCTGTCACGGGAAGATGCCGGCTTGCGCATCAGTACCCGGTCAAAGTGCTCGCGCACATCCTTGAGATACTGGTCAAAGCCTTCACCCTGAAACACCTTGATCAGGAAATCGCCGCCAGGCCTGAGCACTTGCAAGGCCAGATCCAGCGCCAGCTCGCACAGATACATCGAACCGGCCTGATCAGCCGCCCTGACCCCGCTGATATTGGGGGCCATATCAGAGATTACAAGATCAACCGGCTGGCCATTGACCGCAGCCATGATTTCATCAAATACGCTTTGCTCGGTAAAGTCGCCCTGGATGAAGGTCACGTCGGCCATGCCGTCCATTGGCAGAATGTCGGACGCGATCAGCCTCCCCTTCTCGCCAACAATGCGACTGGCCACCTGTGACCAGCCGCCCGGCGCACTGCCCAGATCGATCACGGTCATGCCGGGCGCCATGATGCGGTCCTTCTCCTGGATCTCCAGCAGCTTGTAACTGGCACGTGAGCGATAACCATCCTTTTGTGCCATTTGCACGTAAGGATCCGACACATGCCGTTTCATCCAGTTTGCACTACTTTTAGAACGTGCCACTACATACCTCACAGGCTGCTTCTGGGGTAGAATGCGCTTTTTACCGCACACAGAGGTTGTCTGTCATGTCGCTCACCCAGGAGCAAAAGAAACAATTCAAATCGATCGGCCATCATCTGAAGCCGGTGGTGACCATTGCCGAGCAAGGGCTGAGCGAAGGCGTACTGGCCGAACTGGACCGCGCACTGAACGATCACGAACTGATCAAGATTCAGCTGCGTCTGGCCGACCGCGATGACCGGGCCGTCATTCTAACCGAGCTGTGCCAACAAATCAGCGCCAGTCTGGTACAAAGCATTGGCAAGATGGCGCTAATCTACCGCAAAAACCCCAACGCCAACCCCAAACTGTCGAACGTACTGCGCTTTTGAAGGAGCCAAAATGACCAGCGACCGCTTTCTCAAAGGCATGGAGAAACTGAAGGAACTGACCGTTCCCGACGCAAACAGCCCGACCGGCCACATGGAAATCGGTGACAGTTTCAAGGACATCGCCCCCGATCTGACCCGTATTGTGGTGGAGTTCGCCTTTGGCGACATCTATGCCCGTGACGGGCTGGACAACAAACAGAAGGTCCTGACCACCATCTCTGCCCTGGTAGCCCAGGGCACACCGCAAATCGGCATGCATGTGATCACCGGCCTGAATGTCGGCCTGACGCCGGACGAGATCGCCGGCTGCATCATGCACCTGATCCCCTATGTTGGCTTCCCGCGCGCGCTGAACGCGCTCAAGGTGGCGCAGGAAGTGTTTGCCGAACAGGGCGTGGCGATCAGCAACAAACCCGAGTAACCCCATCCTTTGCCCTGCCAAGCAGGGCAAAGAGTGATACCACCCCGGAACGAGGATGAAAACTGTCAGTCCTTAACGCCGCGCAACACTTCCACCAGCGCATTGAGCGCATCAGTGGCGGTGAAAATACCAAGAAACTCGTCCCCTTCCCGCACAATCAAACTACTGACCTTGTTGGCCGACATCTGCAATGCGGCCTCGTCCAGCGGCGTGCTGGCATCAATCGTCAGCAGATCCTCGGTCATGATGTCGGCTGCAGTCAGCCCCGCCCGCTCCGCCGCCGGCATGCCGGCAAACAGCCGCACATCCCGGTCACTGATGATGCCTGCCAGCTCACCACCACGCATCACCGGCAGATGCCGGAAGCCCTCATCGCTCATCAGCCTGAGCAACTCATCCAGCGCCATCGTCTCCTCGATACTGACCGGGTCAGGCGTTGTGAACTCTTCTACCGGAACAATCAGCTGTTTCATGCTTGTACTCCTCAAGCGGATTCGGGCAGGCTGTAACCTGCGCCTTGATATTCTGCCAACTTTTATACCCTGCCTTGCCCGGCAAGGCACGGACTCAAATCAATGAATGACGCCGGAGGCCATCATGGGCAAGACATTCAGGACAGGTGACCACGTACGCTGGAACTCCGAGGCCGGCCATGTCAGTGGCCATATCATCCGCATCCACACGGAGGACTTCATGTGGAAGGGCTATCAACATCGTGCCAGCCCGGACAGCCCGCAATACGAGATCAAGAGCGACAAGACCGATCACATCGCGGTACACAAGGGCACTGCGCTAACGTTGCTGGATGATTGACCATTAATCCAGGCATGATCTTTACGAGCATGGGGAAACCCAGAAGATGTTTGACGATAATGCAGCATCGGTTTTCTAATCTGCCTGCGCGGCAGCGAACGAAATCGAGGCCGCAGTGATTTTCGGTGTCGTCCTTCCGGCAGGCACTCCGAAGGCCCTTGTCTCCTGGCTCCAAGAAGAAATCAACACCGCACTGCAGACTAGGCAAACGTGCTTAATGCCTGTTTCGCGCTTCGCACGAAATCACCGCACGCCCTGCGGATAGCCCTTACTACATGCATATAGACCCAGAACACGTTCATACGGCGCGCAGGCGCTTAACCGGGAACGAGACGAACGGCTTGATTTCCTTAAGCACGAACATGCTCTGCATCTCCTTGATGCCGGGCAGTTGCCGCACGATTGACATCGCAAATTCAGCGAACGAATCGAGATCGGGCGCCACCACCTGCAACAGGAAGTCGGCATCCCCACCGATGCTGTAGCACGCCACCACGTCCTGCAGTTGCATGACCTCCTGCTCGAATTTCTTAGCCTCGGCCTCGCTGTGGCGGTCGATCTTGATCCGTATGAACACCATGACCCCCAAGCCGATCTTGCGCCGGTCCAGGACGGCCCGGTAGCCCTGAATATAGTGTTCATCCTCCAGCTGCTTCACCCGCCGCCAGCACGGGGAGGCGGACATGTTGATCCGTTCAGCCAGCGCTTGGTTGGTGATCCTGCCATCTTGCTGCAGGGTAGTAAGGATCTTGATATCTGTCAGATTCAGGGCTTCATCGGTCATATTTTTCACATCCACGCAAAAATTAGGTAAATCCTACCAAAATTCGTATGTTTCTCAACAAAAATAGAAAGCTATTTTCCAGCCAAATCAAATATCATTTTTTCACACAAGAGCATCAGCAGAAATAACTGGCAACTCGGCATTCTGTATTTATTTGAAAGTATGGATTGTTGCGGACAGCTATGTTGATCGCCATCCCTTATTGATGCGACACGAGAACCAATTGTGATTTTTCATATAGTGATTTTTAAACTCAACAGCCCCTTTCAATGGGGTGATGACGAAGTTGTCGAGGCTGAAACATCAACACGACAACATCCAAATCACATCAAAGAAATACAAGGCTGGTTTTGCGCCAGAAATATCAGTCCTCGCGAACAAGCCATGGACTTCGTGGCAATAGGCCTATTTAAAGACCAAGAAGAACTCCGGGTATATCTGGAGCATCCCGACCATCAACAGGGGGTGCGAAAGTGGAAAAAAATCGCCAACTGGAAAGTGATTGATATTGATCTCAGCAGCGACACGACAAAGTTCTTCGGGTTACTGGATGCTCTGACCAATATCAACTCGACATCAGCATAGTGCTGAATATTTTTAGAGATATAGGAGTAATAAATGGATTTCGACGCCACCATTCACAAGTGTGTCATTGTGGTCGATAAAGCCTTGGGGCTGGGGCATGCTATCAATGCCGTTAGCGTCATCGGCGTCAGTATGGGGCGCTCGGTGGAAGGATTGGTTGGCCCAGATATGCAAAGCAGGGACGGCGTAAATTACCCGGGAGTCATTTACGCGCCCTTGCCGATACTGCTTTCCAACAATGAACTTCTGCGGAATATTCTGGAGAAAGCGCTGGAGGACGATGAAATCCAAAGTATCCCGTTCAGTGCTTTGGCGCAATCCTGCAAAACCTACCAAGAGTACGAAGAGCGCATTTCGGAAGCGGACAACTCCACCATTGAAGTGGTTGCCATCGGCTTGATCGGGTCTAAGAAGAAGATCAGCAAACTGACCGGCAGTCTTCCACTGTTCAAGTAAGGAGAAGATCACAGTGTACGCCTTATTTAAACCCGAATTACTGAAACTGGCCCACGCAGTTCATCAGCAACACGAGCTATTCGAGCGCGGCGGAATTTCCGCAGAAGAGTTGAGCTGTATTCAACTGAAGCGGCTTAAAAGCATACTTTGCCATGTCAGGAATAACTCGCCTTTTTACCAACACACACTCTCTTTTCTGTCTGATGCGGACATCAATAGTTTGGATTTGAATGCGTTTCGCAAATTGCCGTTCACCACCAAGGAAGATTTGCGTGCAGCAGGGCATGACATGGCTTCCGCTCCACTGACGGCAGCCTGGATCTATTACGAGACCACGGGCACCACTGGTGCGGCAACACCTTGTCCACGCAATGAGCAGGACTCCATATTCAACAATACCCCTCTGATACTTCGCTATGGCGAGATTTTCCGCACCCACGGCCAGCAGCACATTGTCGGCGTGATGGGGCCTACGGAGCTGCACTCAACCGGCGATACCTTCGAGGATGTGTGCCGCAGCCTAGGACATACCGTCGTAAAAATGTGGCCGCGTTCTCCGGTCGTAGGCCTGGATCGCGCGGTGACCCTGATAAAAGAGTTGAAGATCACCGCACTGGTCTGCACGCCAGCGATTGCCATCAGCCTTGCCAGACACCTGCACGAGAAAGGTCGCGCACCCGCCGACTTGGGGGTGAAGCTGATTTTCACCCTCGGCGAGCTGACCACGCCAGCCTTGCTGCGCAATATCGGCCAAGTCTGGGGTAGCGCCGTTTACAACTGCATGTATGCCTCACAAGAATCGTCCATCCTGGCCGCGAGCGACAAGGGCGGCAACCTCTGCACGGTTCCCTTGAATGTCCTCTATGAAGTCATCGATCCGCTGACGGGGCAAGTCTTGGTGCCTGAGAACGCCGGCATGACCGGCGAACTAGTCATCACCCACCTGTACCAGGGACAAAAGCCTCTGATCCGCTATCGCACCGGCGACATGGTCAGAGCCTGGGTGGTGGACAACGGTCGATGGCACATCATCCCCATAGGCCGAACCAGAGACACCTTGACGATCAATGGCCGCAACCACTGCGCTTACGATATCGAGGCCGCGTTGCTCGACCGCCTTGAGGGTTGTCTGGACTATCACATGCAGGTGGAAACGATTGCGGGTGCCGATCAGTTGAGCATCACGCTGGAGCTGGCAGCGAGCACTGAGGCCCAGAACGATCTGGAGTCCGTCGCAGACGCTATGACATCCAGACTCGATGCCCGGGTCTGCATCACGGTTGGTTCAACCGATGCCGTAACGGGCACTGCGGCGATGGTCAGTTGGAAGGCTGCCAGGTTCCACGACAAGCGCCAAGGCAGTGACAACCAGGAGCGCGAAACCGCATTGAAGATTGCTGCCCGGAGGGCCTGATCATGACTGACTTGTCAGGCGAAGCCTTGTCCGCCCCGCGTAGCCCCCACCCCTGGATGTATCTGGATGGAGAAATCGTCGCGGCGGTCGAGGCTTTGGTGCCCATAACGACCCAAGCGTTCAACTATGGCACCGCTGTTTTCGAGGGGATTCGTGCCTATGTCGCAGACCATGGCGAGCTGAATGTCTTCAGGCTGGATGATCACCTGAAGCGGTTGGAGAACTCGGCCAGGCTTCTGCAGTTGGAAGATCTGCCGCCGCGCCCAGCAATGAGGGAGATCATTCTCGATCTGCTGCAACGCAACCAAACAGCAACCGATAGCTACGTCAGGCCACTGGCCTACAAGAAGGCGCTGCTGCCCGGCTTCGGCTTCGGTGTCAAGCTGACCGGCGTCAGCACCGGCCTGGCCATCAATACCCTGGCCATGGGAGCCTACATGCCGGCGGATGGTATTCGCTGTGCCGTTTCCAGCTGGCGACGCATACCCGACTCCTCGCTACCGGCAAGGGCAAAAATCACTGGCAGCTATGCAAACTCGGCACTGGCCATGGAGTCAGCATATCGCCAGGGCTGCGATGATGCGTTGATGCTGAATGTGCATGGCAACCTCGCCGAAGCGACAACCTCCAATGTCTTCATCGTCAAGGATGGCCAACTGGTCACGCCTCCTTTGAGTGCACACATTCTCGAAGGCATCACGCGCGATACGGTCATTACCTTGGCCAGGGATGAGCTTGGCCTGAAAGTCATTGAGCGGGATATCCCGTTCTCCGAACTGTTCTCAGCTGACGAATGCTTTCTATCCGGTACAGGCGTCGAAGTCGTGCCTGTGACGGAGATCGACCACCACAAGTTGCAAGAGGGTGGCGTCGGAGAAATAAGCACCGCAATCAGGAGGATCTACCTGGAGACCGTGAAAGGTATGAACGCCAAATACGCTCACTGGCTGACCTCTGTATCCAAATGATCTGACTGGAGACTTTTGACCCATGAACAGCAGATTTATCAACTTGGGCATTGGCGATTGGTGCGATGTCGTCATTAACACCTTGGGCCCCGAGGGAACCAGCAGCGAAGCTGCAGCAGGTTTCTTCACCGAATGGTTCGAGCAACGACATCCTGGCTCACGTGTACGGCTCAAACTCAGCGACTCCTATGAGGACGCCCACTCCGGGATGGATGAGGACACGCCAGCGGTGCTGATAGTCGCCAACGCCTATCTGGATATTCACAACTTCTACATGGAACCGCAACTAAGCCTGGTCGCAACCTTCGTATTCGACACGCCTTTGTATGGGCTGGTGAGCAAAGGGCCATTGACAACCAGTAAACCAACCATTGCCACTCATCCCGCACCACGGAAGTTGATTGAGGAATTGTTGCCTCCAGGCCTGCAAGTCGATGCTGTGGTACTTGCAAGCTCTACCAGCGCTGCCGCAGCCGCGGTCGCTAAAGGTGAAGTGGATATGGCGCTGACCACGGAAATAGCGGCCAACATCCATGGCTTGCATTTCATCTCTAACACCCGCCCGATCAGGATGCTGTGGTCTGTCTTCGCGCACAGTCATTGGTGCATGCGACTCGCCGAGGCCAACTCGCGTCGGTTGACATGCTCGCCCTCTGATCGAATTGCCACTGGACTAACCTTCGAGGTCATGATGCCCATCTTGCAACGACACACGATCGACTCAGCACCGGAAAAAAGCAAAACTCTGCTTCAGAGTTCGATCGACAACTTCGGCTGGATTCCCAACCAGAGTGCCTACATGTCGGAGTCGCCGTCATTGTTGGCAGCTTACCAACGCGCGCATGATTTGTTTATCGACAGCTCGTTAAACGAAGAAGAAAAGGCCGTTGTATGGATAACCTGCGGCGTCGAAAGCAACTGCACTTACACGGTTCAAGCTCATGCCTACATTGCCTTGGCCAAAGGCGTGGCTGATCACGTGGTCGACGCCATTGCACACGATCCGGCCAGCCTCGATGACCGACTGAAGGCGCTGCATAGCTTCACCCTGAAGGTGATTCACTGCCATGGCCGATTGCAGAAACAGGCCATTGATGCTGCCCTGCAGGCCAGTCTCAGCAAGCGAAACATGTTGGATGTGATTCTCGGCGTTTCACAGAAGAACATGTCGACCATTCTCAACAGCATCGCCGGTACAGAAATTGATGATCGCTTCAAGTGGGATGCTTTTCAAGGTCTCAAGTTGACGGGCGAGGCTTGAGTGATGCTCCACGTCAATGGCGACTCGGTCAGGAAACTCCTGGATTTCGAACTGGGCCTGCGGCTTAGTGAAGAGGCATTCAGGCTGCACTCCTCGAATCAGGTGGAGCAGCCGTTGCGCACGATCGTCAGAGGAAACGATGGCGAGTTGATGGGAGTCATGCCTGCCTATATCAAATCTGGCCCTTATCAGGGGTTTGGTTTGAAATCGGTGGTGGTCAGGCTGGGGGCCGACACTCGCGGCCCTTCCCATATGGGGAGCGTATTGATCTACGACGAGACTGGCACATCCTCGGTCGTTGCCGTGGATGCAGGGGCGATCACTGAAATCCGCACGGCGGCAGCTTCAGCTTACGCGACAAACATTCTTGCCGCGCCCAACGCCGACCGCCTGGCCATTCTGGGCACAGGTTTGCAGGCTCGGGCCCATCTCCTGGCCATGCAAGCCGTAAGGCCGACCAAACAACTTTCCATATGGGGACGCACCGAAGCTGCCTGCCAGGAATTTATTGCCTGGAGCAAGCGCTATTGCGAATTTCCGGTATCGGCCCACTCCACGGTCGCCGAGGCTGTGCGCGACAGCGACATCATCTGCACGACCACAGCGGCCCGCTCACCCATTCTGGCCCGCGCTGATCTGCCCGCAAGCTGTCACATCAACGCAATTGGCTCTTCGGCTCTTGGTTTTCAGGAGCTGCACGAAGACATCTATGAGGAGAACTCCTTGTTCACGGACTGCAATCGTTCGGTACTTGCCTCATCCGAGTGCGTGATCAAGGCCGTTAAAAAAGGCTTGCTGCCCACACAAGAGGTCGGGACAGAAATCGGTGCCCTCCATGCCAGTCGCACGCAGATCGATGGACGAGGCGTGAGCATCTTCAAATCGGTCGGATTGGCCGTCCAGGACTTGGTCTTTTCCCGAGAGGCCATAAGGCGGTGGCTCTCCTCATGCCACTAACGCCCATAACCATTTCATCAGGATCGTGACATGCTAGATTTAACGCAGGTACTTTCATATTCAGTGGCGCTGGGGATTGCCGCAGCCGTTCCCGGGCCGGGTTTGGCCGCTCTGGTTGCACGCAGCGTCAGCAGCGGCACCTTGTCAGGGTTTTGTCTGCTATTCGGCTTGATCCTTGGTGATCTGATCTATCTGTCTTTTGCTGTTTTTGGCTTGGCCATGGTCGCCGAGCATTTCAATGAGCTATTCGAGGTCGTGCGCTGGGGCGCAGCACTGTATCTCTGCTACTTGGCCTGGCAGTTCTGGTTCGCCAATCACCAGGCGATAGAAGTCGGCAGATCGGTGAAGAAGCGGGAACTCCTTTCAGCTGCTTTATCCGGACTGACCATCACGCTGGGCAACCCGAAGACCATCGCTTTCTATCTGGCAATCTTGCCGCTGGTCATCGATCTGCAGGCGGTATCACTGCAGACTTGGGCGCTTATGCTGGTGCCCCTGACCGTCCTGGTGTTACTGAGCGTGAACGCACTGTTCATTGTCGCTGCGGTGCGTATTCGACACCTGCTGTCCAGCCCGCATGCTCAAAGGCACTTGTTCCGTGGCGCAGCGACGATCATGGTGGCTGCGGCGGCGTCCATGCTACGTCGCTAAGGCAGGGCAGGCGCAAGCGCCTGCCCTACGGATCGTCATCCCGCCTTATTCACGAGCATTGACTAAAAACAAAGAAAGCGAGCGATTTATCCTTTAAAATCAATATGTTACGCCAAGAGCTTGATTAGAGAGGCCGCTCACCATGGGTGAAACCATATCAACCTGGAAACCAACCTGCAACAGCTCCGTTTCCGTCCAGATTAGCAACCGTCAAACCAGCAGCGACGGTGGGGCTTTGCTGTTGCGCGAAACGCTGGATCGCAGCGGTGTAATTGAGCGGCTGGATCAGCAACTGATTGATCCTCGTGATCCGTCCCGGGTCGTGCACAGCCTGTCCAGCCAGCTGCGTACCTTATTGATTCAGCGCGCCCAGGGCTGGGAAGACCTGAGTGATACCGCAACGCTGAGCGGTGATCCCGGGCGGGCTCAAATTACGAAATCAGCATAACTGCTGAGGCTGTTTCTGGCTGAACACCCTGCTCTAAGCTTCAGCAAAAAACAGCTGAATTTTGATGCTTGGTGAATAAGGCGGGGGGAAACCGGCTAAGAACAAAGTCACGAAACTGTTTTTTATCTTCACACCACGCTCGTATATGCCAGCGCGCTGCGGTCTTGACCAGGTGATGAGGCACAATAACCCGGCCATTGCGATCTGCACTGGTAATCGAACCATAGTCAACGTCAACACGGCGGCCTTCACGCAGCGCCTGCACAATCGGGCGCATCAGTTCCGGCGTGATGTGTCGGGGCGGCAGCTGCAGCGCCCAGGCAGCCAGTCGCTGTTGTGTGGCCGGGCTATAACCCGTCAACCAGTTGAGGTACTCATTGGCTTCGCGGGTAATGCTGGCGGGAACAAACCCAGAAGCCGGCAAGTAGGCCTTCAAAGCCCTGGAATAGGCCAAAGCATCCGGATGAAGTGCTCTGTATTCATTCAACCTTTTACTGGCATGCTGCCGCGTGCACTGCCAATAAAGGGCCAGCTGCCCGGGCTGAACCCTGCCTTCCCACCAGGTCAGCAGTTCGATCAGCCAGTAGGCCGGATTCGGGATTTGTATCATGGCGCCCCCATGGTTATTTATAATTTGGTAATGCCGAAGTATAGCCATCCGGGACAGTCCGGCCCGGAACCGGGATCAAACATCGGGCTCAAAACTCCTTTTGCCGACACCACAGGCGACCCCGGCACCCGACCTTTGAACCCGCTCACAACAAGGCATCAGTTTCACACCACTTGCTGGCTAAAGTTTTTTACTTTCAAGTCGATACCTTTGGCATGCCCCTGCTGACAATGTGCCAGCCTGCCCGTTTTATCAAAACCGGCAGCACCCATAAACATAGCAAGCCCGGCCTCGCACAATGAGCCCGGTCGCCATAGAAGTGAGTCCTCATGAACAGCTTTAGCATTCGTACCCGTGTCCTGTTTCTTGCCTTGTTGCCTGTAACCCTGCTGGCAGCATTCCTGACTTACTACAGTTTTGAGCAAGCACGCAAAATCGGCGATCAGGCGATCCTCGAGTTCACCACCAACATGGAAACCAGCACCCGCCAGGAGCTGCGCAACTACGTCGAACTCGCCCGTACCTCGATCGAGCACCTGTACCGGCAGCCCGGTTCGGCAAACAATCCGGCAATACAGCAGCAGGCATGGGAGATTCTCAGTCAGCTGCGTTTTGACGATTCCGGCAGCACGGGTTATTTCTTTGCCTACGACACCCAAGGTGTCAATGTGATGCACGGTGTCAACCCGGCGCTGGTGGGCAAGAACCTGCTTGATTTCAAGGACCCCAACGGGGTGCTGATGATCCGGCAGCTGCTTGCCGCCGCCCAAAAAGGTGGCGATTTCACCCCTTACAGCTGGGAAAATACCCAAACCCGCAGCATCGAACCCAAACTGGGCTACTCCATCATGCTTGAGGACTGGGGCATCATGCTGGGGACCGGTTTCTGGATCAGCGGGCTGGAGCAACAGGTTGCCCACATGCAGCAAAGCGTGGCGGACAGCATCCGGAGCACGCTGATCGGCTCGCTGACAACCGCGCTGATTGCACTGGTTGTCATCGTTGCACTGGCCCTGCTGGTGGTACGCACCATCAGCCAGCCGCTGGCCTCGGCGGTACTGGCCATGAACGATGTTGCCCGCGGCGATGGTGATCTGACCCGCCGCCTGGCGGTCAACGGCAAGGATGAAATCAGCCAGCTGGCCTGCGCCTTCAACAGCTTTGCCGACCAGGTACAGGGGCTGATCAAGAACATCAACTCCACGTCCGGCACGCTCAACGACTCCTCCATCGAACTGGCCGAAATCATGCGGCAAGCCGAACAGGGTGTCGAGCAGCAGAAAAGCGAAAGCGACCAGGTGGCCACGGCCATGGACGAAATGACTGCCACCGCCCATGAAGTGGCCAGCAGCGCCAGCGAAGCCTCACAGGCTGCACACAGCGCGGCCAGCCAGGTCAATGATGCACAGACACTGGTGGTACAAACCCAGTCAGTGATTGCCGGCCTGTCCGAACAGGTAACGGAAGGCGTACACATCATCGAGACCCTTGGCGCGGACGCCCAGCGTATCGACAGTGTATTGGAAGTGATCCGCAATATTGCCGAGCAGACCAACCTGCTGGCCCTGAACGCGGCCATTGAAGCTGCTCGTGCCGGGGAGTCCGGACGCGGCTTTGCCGTGGTGGCCGACGAAGTGCGCACGCTGGCCAGCCGGACCCAGGACAGCATCCAGGAAATCCAGCAAACCATCGAGGCCCTGCAGGAGGATGCCGGCAAGGCCGTCAACACCATTACCTCGATCAGCCAGCGCAGCGAAGAAACCGTCAACCAGACCCGGGCCGTCAGCCAGGCGCTGCAAAGCATCACCGAGGCGGTCAACATCATCAACGACATGAACCTGCAAATTGCCAGCGCGGCAGAAGAGCAGACGGCGGTATCTGGCCATATCAACCAGAACATTCACCAGATCGTTGCCATCAACCAGCAGACCAGCGATGGCACACGCCAGGCCGGCACTGCCACGGCCCGCCTGAGCGATCTGGCGGCGCAGCTGGCCCGCGAGGTCAGCCGCTACCGGGTGTAACCGAAACCCTTGCCCCGCACTTGCGGGGCAAGCCTGCATTTAGCCGATCTGGATTTCAGGCATCACCGTACCCGCATGGGCAGCCACGCTCAGGCGTGCGCCAACGGTGCGCGCCAGCTGCTGGTAGATCATGGCGATCTGGCTTTCCGGGTCGGCCATGGTGGTCGGCTTGCCGCCATCGCACTGCATACGGATGGCCATGGACAGCGGCAACGAGGCCAGCAGGTCGACTTCGTAGGTATCGGCCAGCCGGCCACCACCGCCCTCGCCAAAAATGTGTTCGATATGGCCACAGTTGGAGCACACATGCATGGCCATGTTCTCCACCACACCCAGCACCGGAATATTGACCTTGCGGAACATCTCGATGCCTTTTTTCGCGTCCAGCAGGGCGATGTCCTGTGGTGTGGTGACAATCACCGCACCGGCCACTGCCGCCTTTTGCGACAGTGTCAGCTGAATGTCACCGGTGCCCGGCGGCATGTCCACCACCAGATAATCCAGCTCACCCCAGGCAGTTTGCGTCAACATCTGCAGCAGCGCACCGGAGGCCATCGGGCCGCGCCATACCATTGGTGTCTCGTCATTGGTCAAAAACGCCATCGACATTACCTTGATGCCCATGGCTTCTACCGGTACGAAGTACTTTTCATCCCTCACACCCGGGCGGGTGCCCGGCGCGATACCGAACATGATGCCCTGGCTCGGGCCATAGATGTCGGCGTCCAGCACACCCACCCGGGCTCCCTCACGGGCCAGCGCCAACGCCAGGTTGGAAGCAGTGGTGGACTTGCCGACCCCGCCCTTGCCGGAGGATACGGCAATCACGTTTTTCACTTGCGCCAGGGTGGCCGGCCCGGCCATGCCGGCCTGCGCAGGCACTTCCCAGTCGACTTGCACACGTGCTGCCGTCACACCCTCAAGCTGCTCCAGCTTCATTTGCAGCATCTGCGCCCAGCCTGTCTTGAACTGGTCGGCGGCATAACCAAGCTGCAGCTGTACATCAACCTGGCCATCGGCAATGCGGATGTCACGCACACACCCGGCACTGACCGGATCCTGATTCAAATGGGGGTCGGTCAGCTCGCGCAAAGCGGCTTCTACCTGCTCACGGCCAGGCTGTGTCATGGCTGCTTACTCCTGTGACGAATAAAAACGGAACCGCCTCAGTCTAGTCGATCAGGCTTTTTTTTGCTGTGTGATTTGCCGCCCGCTTCCCGTCCCGGCATCGCGCCGGCAAGCAGTCCGGGCCGAAAAACAAGCAACCGCTACCTCACACAAAAACACCCGTACAACAGCTTGTCGTGCCAGGCTGGCACATCGCCACCCGCGACAACGCGCCACCGGTACCACTACAGGTGAACAACCCGCCACTTTTCGCTACAATGTGACGCTTTATTTCATCTTTATCCTGTTGGAAGCACCATGAACCCGACCCGCCAGATTCTTGTTACCAGCGCACTTCCCTACGCCAACGGCTCCATTCACCTGGGGCACATGCTGGAGTACATCCAGACCGACATGTGGGTGCGTTTTCAGAAAATGCGCGGGCACCAGTGCATTTACGTGTGCGCTGATGATGCCCACGGCTCGGCGATCATGCTGCGTGCCGAACAGGAAGGCATTACGCCCGAGCAACTGATTGCCAACGTACATGCCGAACACAGCAGCGACTTTGCCGACTTTCTGGTGGATTTCGACAACTATTACAGCACTCACAGCGAAGAAAACCGCGAGCTGTCCGAGCTGATCTACAACCGCCTGAAAAAGGCCGGCCATATTGCCACCCGTTCGGTGACCCAGTATTTCGACCCGGAAAAGGGCATGTTCCTGGCCGACCGTTTCATCAAGGGCACCTGCCCCAAGTGCAAGGCCGAAGACCAGTACGGTGACAACTGCGAAAAGTGCGGTGCCACCTACCACCCGACCGAACTGAAAAACCCGCGCTCGGCGATCTCCGGTGCCACCCCGGTGCTGAAGGATTCGGAGCACTTCTTCTTCCGTCTGCCCGAGTTCAGCGACATGCTCAAACGCTGGACCCGCAGCGGCGCACTGCAAACGTCGGTGGCCAACAAGCTGGCCGAATGGCTGGATGCCGGCCTGCAGGAGTGGGACATCTCCCGTGATGCGCCCTATTTCGGTTTTGAAATCCCCGGCGCACCGGGCAAGTTCTTCTATGTCTGGCTGGATGCGCCCATCGGCTACATGGCCAGCTTCAAGAACCTCTGTGAACGCCGCACCGATCTGGACTTCGACAGCTTCTGGGCCAAGGGTACCGACACCGAGCTGTACCACTTCATCGGCAAGGACATCATCAACTTCCATGCGCTGTTCTGGCCGGCCATGCTGCAAGGTGCCGGTTTCCGCAAACCGACTGCCGTCAACGTGCACGGTTACCTGACCGTCAACGGTGCCAAGATGTCCAAATCGCGCGGCACCTTCATCAAGGCGCGCACCTATCTGGAACATCTGCAGCCTGAATACCTGCGTTACTACTACGCGACCAAGCTGGGCCGTGGTGTCGAGGATCTGGACCTGAATCTGGAAGACTTCATTCACAAGGTCAACTCCGACCTGGTCGGCAAGCTGGTCAACATCGCCAGCCGCTGTGCCGGCTTCGTGCACAAGGGCAATGCCGGCGTGCTGGCCGAAGCCAATGCCGCTCCCGAGCTGTGGGACAGTTTCCTGGCCGCCGAAGCCAGCATCGCCGAGGCTTACGAAAACCGTGATTTTGCCCGCGCCATGCGCGAGATCATGCATCTGGCCGACGATGCCAACGCCTGGATTGCCGACAAGGCGCCCTGGGCCATGAACAAGATCGACGGCAAGCAGGACGAGGTTCAGGCCATCTGCTCGCTGGGTATCAACCTGTTCAAGCAGCTGGTCATCTACCTCAAGCCTGTGCTGCCTGTCTTGGCGGAAAACGCCCGCCAATTCCTGAATGTGGACAGTCTGGACTGGGATCAGCTACAGACCCGTCTGGTCAATCACCAGCTCAACCCGTTTCAGCCACTGATGACCCGGATCGATGCCAAACAGGTCGAAGCCATGACCGAAGCAGCCAAAGAGGATTTGCAAGAAGTGGAAAACCAGCAGCCAGCAGGCGAACCAACCGAGCTGGACAAGGACCCGATTGGTGACGAGATCAACTTTGACGCCTTTGCTGCCGTTGACCTGCGCATTGCGCTGATCGAAAAGGCCGAATTCGTGGAGGGTGCCGACAAGCTGCTTTGCCTGACACTGGATCTGGGCGGCATCAAGCGCAATGTATTTTCCGGCATCAAGAGTGCTTACCCTGACCCTGCCAAGCTGGAAGGCCGGCTGACTGCTTATGTGGCCAACCTGGCCCCGCGCAAGATGAAGTTCGGCGTGTCGGAAGGCATGGTGCTGGCGGCCGGCCCTGGCGGAAAGGATATTTTCCTGCTGAGTCCTGATAGCGGGGCTGTGCCGGGGCAGCGGATTAGTTGATTTTTGGATTGGTGTTTTTTGGGCGCGGGGGTTTGCACTTCGGCGTCAGGGCCGGGCGTGGCCGGAGTCAGGCTGACGCTGGTTCGTGTCACTGAAGTGCCACAAACCGCTAATGCCTGACCCTCGGCCACACCCGGCCCGAACCTGCCTTGTGCGGGTGGAGGGATTGGCCCCGCTATCGATGATAGCGGGGTGCTGTCGCCATGTGGGTTGCTGGTTTTATGAGTTTTGTCCGATCTGTGAATGAAACTGTCATTTGTACTGAAGGTTCTGGATATACGTGCAACAAAGGAATCAGCCCATGCCCATGAAAGCCGGACAAGCTCTACGCGTACTCGCCTGCCTGCTGTTTCTCTGTGCCCTGCCCGGTCTGGTGGCTGCCAAGGATTATGGCTATCCCCTTGCCAACCCTTTTGAGGCGACCATTGCCGGTACGCCCGGGCCGCTGATGCCGCAGCTGCCTGCCACGCGTGATATCAAACAGAAAGACTACAGTTTCAACCTGCGCCCCGAGCGCGAGCATGGTTTGCCGGCCAATTTCTGGGCGGTGAAGCGTTTCAAGTACCGGCTGGCCCGGCAAAAGCACGAGGCACCGCTGATTTTCATCATTGCCGGTACCGGCGCGCGCTATGACGCCAGTGGCATGGAATACCTGAAAAAGCTGTTTTACGGCGCCGGCTTCCATGTGGTCCAGCTGTCCTCGCCGACCAGTTACGACTTCATGGTTTCGGCCTCCAAACATGCGACTCCCGGCTACTCGCCGCTGGATGCTGCCGAGCTGTACGCTGTCATGCAGCGCATCCGCCAGCGTCATGACGACCTGCCGGTCAGCGACTGGCATCTGACCGGTTACAGCCTTGGTGCCCTCGAGGCCGCCTTTGTCAGTGAAATGGACAGCCAGCAACAGGCCATCGGCTTCAGCCGCACATTGCTGATCAACCCGCCGGTCAATCTGCATACTTCGGTGAGCAATCTGGACCGCATGGCCCGGGTCAGGCTGGACGATTTGCCTCTAGGCGAATCCTTCTATCAGTCCCTGTTCGACCGTCTGGCCCGTTTCTTCGAGCGCAAGGGCCGTTTCGACCTCAACGAAGCGATGCTGTTCGAGTTCCAGCAATCCCGTGAGCGGCTGAATGACGAGCAGCTGGCGCTGCTGATTGCCAGCGTGTTCCGCTTCGCTTCCGCCGACATCAACTTTGTCTCCGACCTGATCAACCGCCGCGGCCTGATCACCCAACCCGGCGTGCGCATCAACGACGGCACCAGCCTGACGCCCTATTTCGAGCTGGCCATGCTGTGTGATTTCAACTGCTACCTGCGTGACCAGCTGCTGCCCTTCTGGCAGAAACGCTACCAGCCCGATGGCAGCCTTGAGCAGCTGATCCACGCCACCAGCCTGTACGCCCTTGCTGATTACCTGCGTCAGGCTGACAACCTGGCCGTGATGCACAATGCAGACGACATCATTCTTGGCGAGGGTGATCTTGAATACCTGGACGGCCTGCTCGGCTCCCGGCTGATGCTCTACCCCCGTGGCGGACACCTGGGCAACATGCAGTTCACCACCAATGCCGCCGACATGCTGGAGTTTTTCCATGCGCAGACCTATGAATAGACTCCTGCTGGCAAGCGCCCTGCTGCTGGCGTTACCGCTGGCCAGTGCGCAGCAGTACGAGTTCACCCGCCCGCTGGAGCGGCTGACCTTCAGCGACGAACTGGAACAGTACCAGTTCGAACGCGCCACCCTTGGCGCCCTGAAAGTCAGCGACCCGCTCGAACAACTGAACCGGCGCATCTATCACTTCAACTACAAATTCGACCAGCATGTATTTCTGCCGACAGTACGCACCTACCGCAAGGTCACGCCGCGCCCGCTGCGCAGCGGCATCAGCAATGCCTACGCCAACCTGAAGGAAGTGCCCACCATCGCCAACAGTCTGTTGCAGCTGAAGGGCAAGCGGGCCATGCACAGCACCGCACGCTTGTTGTTCAACAGCATTTTCGGCGTTGCCGGACTCTGGGACGTAGCCAGCAAGATGGGGCTGGAGCCAGTCAAGGAGGATTTCGGCCAGACTCTCGGCCACTACGGCGTGCCTCCCGGCCCCTACCTGATGCTGCCCTTTCTCGGGCCGTCCAGCCTGCGTGACACCGGTGGCCTGGTCACTGATTTCCTGCTGGAACGGGATATCAACTGGCTCGACTACCCCGAAACCAGCCGACGCCAGCCGGCACTGTACGGACTGGAAGTCATTGATACCCGCCATACCACCGAACTCAGGTACGGCCAGCTCAACTCGCCGTTCGAATACGAGAAAATCCGCTACATCTATATCAAGGCACGCGAGTTGCAGATCAGGGACTGATTTGCAGGCAAGGCACTGCTGCGGCACTTTCACTGCCGGAAGGCAACCCGGCACGAATAAAAGGATGCGTCCGTTCACCATAAAAGAGTTAAACTGACACCATCCCTGCGGAATGCCGCGCTATAGTGGCACAAAGCAATCAATAGCGCTTTGCACAGGGCATGCACATGAAAAAGCTGCTGATCCGGACCATACTCCTGCTGATGGCAGGCGCCGGCCTGACCTTGCTGGCCGAACAATTCTCTGCCAGCCTGCATGAGCGCATGCATCAGAAGGAACAGGATGCCTACCTTGCCGATATCCGCGACAACCTGCAGGCGCGCATCGACCGGATCATCACCAATAACCGCAACCTGGCCACACAGCTGGCTGCACAGCCGGACACCTTCAACAACCCGGCCGGCAGCGAGCTGCTGAACAGCCTCCGGACAACCGACCCGGTCGCCAGTATCTCGCTGTCACGCAACTACAAGATCTTCCATGTCATTCCGGAAGAAAACAACGAAGCCATTGCCAACATGGACTACCTGTTGTACCCGGAAAACATGCGTTCGATCCGGCGTGCCTTCATTACTGGCGAGACCGTCATCAGCGAACCCTATCGCCTGCAACAGACCAGCCGGCCAGGCATGATCATCCGCACCCCGGTGGCCCTGCCCGTCGACCAGCTGGGCATGGTGTCCACAGCCGTGGACATCCAGAGCCTGCTGCTGGCTGCCGGACACCAGCCCGAGCGGTACGGCTTGCTGGTCGAGCTGCATCACCCCGAATACAGCGATCACATGGTGCAGGGCGACTCGGAAACATTCAGGCGGCTTCCGCCGGGAGTGATGGTCACACTGCCCGAACAGGCCATCTGGGATATCCGCAGCCTGCCGCGCCAGAGCGATCACAAGAGCTTCAAGATCCGTCAGGACCTGATCCGGCTGGGCGGTGCCGGCCTGACCACCCTGCTGCTGGTTTACTGCCTGAAACGCCATGGCCTGCTCAGCGGCCTGTTTTCCTCGCGCCGCAAGATCACCCTGCGTCTTTCCCTTTTGCTGCTGACCGTGACCCCCATTGTCGTGCTGATCATGCTGTTCGAGCTGCTGTACTACTCGTCGGTACAACAGGTCAGCCAGCAGCAGCTGAAACAGCAGAGTGAAACCCTGCTGCAACAGGCCGGCACACAGATCCAGGCAGTACTGGGCACGCCCCGGCAGGCCGCCTTCAACAGCGAGCTGTTTCACCAGGACGTGCTGAAAGCCAGCCGCTCCGAAGACATCCTCGGCTTCTTTGCCACCCAGCTGCGTATCCAGCCCTATCTGAGCTTCCTGGCCATGGCCAACACCGAAGGCGAGTTCTATGCCGCCAGCCGGCCACCCGGCGGCACCGACCGCACCCTGCGCATGCAGTGGGCCACCCTGGCAACCGGTCGCGAAATGCGCGTGCACTGGGTCAATGACAACAACCGCCCCAGCGTCAGCTTCATTCGCGGCAATCCGGCTTACGACTCCCGCGATCAGGCCTGGTATCAGCAGGCACAGAAGAACCTGAGCATGCAGTGGTACCCGCCACACCTGTACAAGACCTTCGACGACAAGAAGCAGTATGCCGGCCTCGGCATCGGCATTTCCGCGCCGCTGTTTGACAGCAACAACATATTCATTGGCGTCATCAGCGCCGATGTGGCCCTGTCCCAGCTGGACGAAGTGCTGGAAAAGCACGACAACAACCGGCAGGCCACCCTGGTCCTGAGCGAAGCCGACGGCACGCTGCTGGCTACTTCCGGCCGCGACCAGGTCTACCAGAGCGATGGCGATACGCTCCGGCGGCTGAGCCTGGCCGACAGTTCCAACCCGGTGATCCGGGCCATGAGCGGAATCCTCTCGACGGACAGCTCCGGCACGCCATCCATGAAAGTCGCTGGCGAGACCTACCTGCTTGCATGGCAGAACATCATCCTGCCGGACGGGCCCGAGTTGCGCCTTGCCATTGCCATGCCGGCCAGCAGCCAGACCGCACTGACCAACATGATCTGGCGCGATGCACTCTCTGCCGGCTGGCTGATCCTGATGTTCAGCAGCCTGGTGGTGATTTTTGTTACCGACCGGATTTCCCGCCCGCTACTGGCGCTTGAACGCTGGGCCACGCGCCTGAGACGCGGACAATGGGCAGCGCCACTGCCGGATGTCGGCCCGGTCCGGGAAATGGTCTCTCTGGCACACTCGCTGGACAGCATGGCCCAGCAACTGCAGGCCCACACGTCCGAACTGGAACACCAGGTCAACCTGCGCACCGAAGAGCTGTCCCGCGCCAACCGCCTGCTGGAACAGCAGTCAATCACCGATGGTCTGACCGGACTGGCCAACCGCCGCTGTCTTGACCAGCAGTCGCTGCGGCTGTGGCAACAGGCACAGCGCCAGCGCAGCAGTTTTGCCCTGTTGATGATCGATATCGACTGGTTCAAGAACTATAACGACCACTACGGCCACCTGCAGGGAGACGACACCTTGCGCCGGGTCGCCACCATTCTGGATACCCATGCCCGCCGCCCCGGTGACCTCGCTGCCCGCTACGGCGGCGAGGAATTCGTACTGGTCCTGTCGGATACTCCCGACAAAACGGCCAGGGACATCGCCGCTCACATACTGGCCGCCGTCAACCTCGAACAGATCGAACACAAGCACTCCCCGCTGGGCCACATCACCGTCAGCATTGGCCTGGCCGCCTGTGAGCACGTGCTGCCGGGGATGGAATTCGGACAGTTGCTCCAGCAGGCCGACAACGCCCTCTATCAAGCCAAGCAACAAGGGCGCAACCGGGTGGCATAACTTGATATTGACGCCAAAAAAATGTAAAACACTTTGCTTACAAGCAGGATTCCTATTAAATGGCCAATGGCCACAGCCGGTCCGCACCGTTTTCATGTCAACCGAGAAGTCCATGCCCAACCCGCAACATGCCCGGGAGCATATTGATGCTCACCCATAGCAGTCATGGTGCCGAAGCCCGGATTGCCTTTGCTGCCGCCGCCATCGGCCTGTTGCTGATCATGCTTGCTTCCATTGTTCCGCCGGACAGCGGCTGGGCGGCAATCATTGTGAGCTATATTCCCCTGCATACCCTGCTGGAAACCATATCGATCATCCTGGCCCTGCTGGTATTCACCATCATCTGGAGTACCCGCAACAAAAGCCTGCCCCGCAACCTGTCGATCATTGCACTGGCCTCACTTGCCAGCGGCATTCTCGACTTCTCCCACCTGTTGTCCTTTCCCGGCATGCCGGACTACATCACGCCCAACAGCACCGACAAGGCCATCCTGTTCTGGCTGGCTGCCCGTCTGGCCATGGGTACCGGATTGCTCGCCAGCGCCTTTTATGCCTGGCACAAGCCGCTGAACCTCCTGCGTTCCTGCTTTTTGCTGCTGTTCACGCTCGCCCTGCTGTTTACACTGCACGTCCTGTTCCTGTGGTATCCGGGCATGCTGCCGGCGATCTACATCGATGGCCAGGGGCCGACGGCATTCAAACGGAACCTGGAATATCTGGTCATGGCAGTTTTTTTCATTGCCGCACTGGGCTTTTCCCTGCACCTGCGCCGCCCACGCCTCTTCAATGCCAGCGGTTTCTTTGCCGCCAGTCTGCTGATGGCATTTGGCGAGATGTTCTTCATTCTTTACATTGACATTCACGACACTTACAGCCTGACCGGCCATCTGTACAAAATCGCCGGCTACTTTTTTCTATTTCGTGCAATCTTCAGCGATACCATCAAGCGCCCCTATGACCTGCTCGAACAGTCGCGCCGACGTCTTGACCTGACACTCTGCACCCTGCCCGACCTGCTGTTTGAAATGAGCCGTGAAGGGCGTTATCTGCAGGTTTACACGCCCGAGCGGGCCGTTCTGGAATCCCCGACACCACACCTGCTGGGACGCTCACTGTACGATGTGATGCCCGTCGAGTCAGCCGACATCGTCCAGCAGGCCATTGACCAGGCAGCTGAAAGCGGCAATGCACGGACCGGCCCGTTCAGCCTGGAAATAGCCAGCGGGAGTACCGACTGGTTCGAAGTTTCAGTAGCCCGGCTCAACAACACCCCGGCACCGCCTTCTTTCCTGGTGATCTCGCGCAATATCACAGATCGCTATCGGGCCGAACAGTCATTACGCACCCTGTCCCACGCCGTCGAATTCAACCCCCTGTCGATTGTGGTCTTCGACAGCCAGTTGCGCATCCAGCAAGTCAACCAGGCATTCACCCGCCTGACCGGCTATCAGGAAGCCGAAGTGCTCAACCGGCCCCCGCACTTCCTGCATGCATCCGGCACTTCGGCCAGACAAGCCGACACAATCAACCGTGAAATTCTTCAAGGCAGCCCATGGTCTGGCGAAATCCAGGGCACCCACAAGGATGGCAATCCTTTCACCATATATCTGCGCGTGTTTCCGTCCCGCTCTCCCGCTGGCGAAATCACCGGTTTTCTGTCGATTGCCGAGGACATTACCGACAAGAAAAACTACACCATTCTGCTTGAGCAACTGAGCCGCCATGACCCGCTCACCGGGCTGCCCAACCGTGAGCTGCTGCAGCAACACTTCGAACTGTTCTGCGCCGACAACAATCCTGTTGCCGTGCTCTGGCTCGACCTGGACAATTTCAAGGAAGTCAACGACGCCCTGGGCCACACCACCGGCGATATCCTGCTGCAACAGATCGCCTACCGCTTGCGTGACAACCTGTACAAAAACGAGACCATTGCCCGGATTTCCGGAGACGACTTTGTCATCCTGTTGACCAACGCAACCGAAAACCATGTCATCCGCCGTATCCAGCAACTACTGGAGCTTGTCGTCGAGCCCATTACCCTGCCCGGTCAGGTGTTGTCGCTGACTGCCTCGGTCGGTATCGCACTCTGGCCTGCCGATGCGGACAGCCTGGGCAGCCTGCTGCAAAAAGCCGAAATCGGCAAATACAAGGCCAAAACTGCGGGGCGCAACAGTTACCAGTTCTACGAATCCCAAATGCAGGAAATGGCCGGGCTGCGTCTGGCACAAAGCAATGCCCTGAAAACCGCCATCGAGCACAACGAGCTGCACCTGGTCTATCAGCCCCAGGTATGCCTTGAGCAACAGCGCGTGATCGGGGTCGAGGCCCTGCTGCGCTGGGACTCCCAAAGTTGGGGAAGTGTCCCGCCGTGCGACTTCATCCCGCTGGCCGAAGCCAGCGGGATGATCCTGTCGATTGGTGAATGGGTTCTCGACTCCGCACTGGCCCGGCTGCGCAGCTGGCTGGATCAGGGCCTGCCGCCGGTGGCCATGGCCGTCAACATTTCGGCCATCCAGTTTGAGCACCCCGGCTTTACTGAGCAGATCAGCCAGTTGCTGCAGCGCCACCAGGTACCGCCCCACCTGCTGGAACTGGAGCTGACCGAAGCCATGGCAATGAAGAAGCCGGACTTTTCCGAGCAGCGCATCCGGCACCTGCACGCCATGGGCGTCAAGCTGTCCATTGATGACTTCGGTACCGGTTATTCATCACTGAGTTACCTGAAGCGTTTCAAAATCGACAAGCTCAAGATCGATCGCGAGTTCATTGCCGACATGGACAACGACGCTGGCGACCAGGCCATTGTCACCGCCATCATCCAGATGGCGCGCCGCCTGTCGATCACCGTGCTGGCCGAGGGCGTGGAAAGCGCCCGCCAGGCAGAACTGCTCAAGCGTTTCGGCTGCAGTCAGATCCAGGGGTATTACTACAGCAAACCCCTGCCGCCGGAAGAAGCTGCCCGATATATCGTCGGCTACAACCCGCAGGCCTGAGCACTCTCAGGCCGCGGCATGCCCAACTAACTCAGCTCGATCAGCCGTTCGCGCAATGCCGCCACCTGGTCGCGCAGGTTGGCCGCCGCCTCAAATTCCAGATCGCGGGCATGCTTGAACATTTTCTCTTCCAGCTTGCCGATTTCCCTGGTGATGTCCTTCACCGTGCGTAGTTCGGCATAGTCGCCCTGCCCCTCGGCAGCGCGCGCCTGCGCCTTGCGCTTGTTACTGCGCGCACCAGGCACGGTGGCGCCTTCGAGAATTTCCTTGATGTCCTTCTGCACGCCACGCGGAGTGATGCCGTGCTCCTCGTTGAAGGCGATCTGTTTCGCTCGGCGGCGCTCGGTCTCGTCAATCGCCCGCTGCATCGAGCCGGTGATGCGGTCGGCGTAGAGAATCGCCTTGCCGTTGAGGTTGCGCGCGGCACGGCCAATGGTCTGGATCAGCGAGCGCTCGGAGCGCAGGAAGCCTTCCTTGTCGGCATCCAGAATCGCCACCAGCGACACTTCCGGCATGTCCAGGCCCTCGCGCAGCAGGTTGATGCCGACCAGCACGTCGAACACGCCCATGCGCAGGTCGCGGATGATCTCCACCCGTTCCACGGTGTCGATATCCGAGTGCAAATAACGCACCCGCACGCCGTGTTCTGCCAGGTATTCGGTCAGGTCCTCGGCCATGCGCTTGGTCAGCGTGGTGACCAGCACCCGCTCCTCCACCGCCACGCGGGCATTGATCTGTGACAGCAGGTCGTCCACCTGGGTCAGCGCCGGCCGGATCTCCAGCTCGGGGTCGACCAGCCCGGTCGGCCGCACCACCTGCTCGACGATCTGGCCGGCATGCTCGGCCTCGTAGGGACCGGGCGTGGCGGAGACAAAAATCGCCTGCGGGCTGGCCGTTTCCCATTCCTCAAAGCGCATCGGACGGTTGTCCAGTGCCGACGGCAGGCGAAAGCCGTAGTTGACCAGGGTTTCCTTGCGCGAGCGGTCGCCCTTGTACATGGCACCGATCTGCGGCACCGACACGTGGGACTCGTCGATCACCATCAATGCATCGTCCGGCAGATAGTCATACAGCGTGGGCGGTGGTGCCCCGGCCGGACGCCCGGAGAGGTAGCGCGAGTAGTTCTCGATGCCGTTGCAGTAGCCCAGCTCCAGGATCATTTCCAGATCGAAGCGGGTACGCTGCTCCAGCCGCTGCGCCTCGACCAGCTTGTTTTCACTGTAGAGGAACTCCAGCCGCTGGGCCAACTCGGTCTTGATGTTCTCGACCGCCTCCAGCAACACCTCGCGCGGGGTGACATAGTGGCTCTTGGGGTAGAAGGTGAAGCGCGGCAGGCGGCCCAGCACCTCGCCGGTCAGGGGATCGAAGGCACTGATGTTTTCCACTTCGTCATCGAACAACTCGACACGGATCGCCTCGAAATCGGATTCGGCCGGGTAGATGTCGATCACGTCACCACGCACCCGGAAGGTGGCACGGGCAAAGTCCAGATCATTGCGGGTATATTGCAGCGTGGCCAGCCGCTGCAGGATCTCGCGCTGGTTGATGCGGTCGCCCCGGTCCAGGTGCAGCACCATCTTCAGGTAGCTTTCCGGGCTGCCCAGGCCGTAGATCGCCGAAACGGTGGCGACAATAATGACATCACGCCGCTCCAGCAGCGCCTTGGTCGCCGACAGCCGCATCTGCTCGATGTGGTCGTTGATCGAGGCATCCTTCTCGATGAAGGTGTCGGACGCCGGCACATAGGCTTCGGGCTGGTAATAGTCGTAATAGGAAACAAAATACTCGACGGCGTTATCGGGAAAGAACGCCTTGAACTCGCCATACAGCTGCGCCGCCAGGGTCTTGTTCGGGGCCAGTACAATGGTCGGACGCTGCACGCGCTGGATCACGTTGGCAATGCTGAAAGTCTTGCCGGAGCCGGTCACGCCGAGCAGGGTCTGGTAGGCCAGCCCGGAATCCAGCCCCAGTACCAGCTGCTCGATGGCCTTGGGCTGGTCGCCCGCCGGTGTGTAGGATGTGACCAGATTAAATTCGGACATGCTGTACCTGTTGTTCAATACTGCTTGAAAATTTGTTAACTGCCGCCTTTTGACCAGGACGGAACTGCTTCAATACCGCCTATTCAGCAGGTCCCTGCAGGCCGGCCTCGATCAGCGGCCAGGCATTATCCAGCAACAGCGGCTGGGCTGCAGCGGTGGGGTGAATGCCGTCGCTCTGGATCATGCCCTCGACACCGCCGACGCCCTCCAGAAAGAAGTCCAGCACCGGCACATCCAGCTCCTGCGCCAGCTGCTGATACACCTGATAAAAGCCCTCGGTATAACGCGGCCCGTAGTTGGGCGGAATGCGCATGCCCAGTAAAATCACCTCGCTACCCTGCTGCCTTGCCTGCTCCACCATGGTACCAAGGTTGTCCTGCAGGCGTTCCAGCGGTAAACCGCGCAAGCCGTCATTGCCGCCCAGCTCGATGATGGTCAGGGCCGGCCGGTGCCGCTCCAGCAATGCCGGCAAGCGGGCGCGACCACCGGCACTGGTATCGCCACTTATGGAGGCATTGACAACCTGATAAGATGAGCCCCGTTCATCCAGCCGCTGCTGCAGCCGTGCCACCCAGCCCTGTTCGATTTCGATGCCGTAGGCGGCACTGATGCTGTCGCCCACCACCAGCAGGGTCTGCGCCTGTGCCATGGTGCACAGGCCGGCAAACAGCACCGCACACATCAGCCGTAACCAGTTTTTCATCAGGGTCTCCATGTCCGAATACGTTTTGCAAGCCCGCAACCTCAGTAAAACCGTCGCCGTTGCCGACCAGCAGCTGTGCATTCTGCACGAGTTGAGCCTGTCCTTGAAGCCCGGCGATAGCCTGGCGATTGTCGGCCGCTCCGGTTCGGGCAAGTCGACCCTGCTCGGATTGCTGGCCGGCCTCGACCTGCCCAGCAGCGGCGAAGTGTTGATCGCCGGCCAGAGCCTGGCACCGCTGGACGAAGACCAGCGTGCCGCCCTGCGCGCCCGCGAGGTCGGTTTCGTGTTCCAGTCATTCCAGCTGCTCGACAGCCTGACCGCGCTGGAAAATGTCATGCTGCCGCTGGAACTGAAGCATCGCAAAGACGCCCGGCAACGTGCCCGTGATCTGTTGCAGCAGGTCGGACTGGAGCAGCGCACCGGCCACTACCCCCGGCAAATGTCCGGCGGTGAGCAACAACGTGTGGCCATTGCCCGCGCCTTCGCTGCAGAACCCCACATCCTGTTTGCCGACGAACCCACCGGCAATCTGGACAGCCAGACCGGCGAACGCATCACCGACCTGCTGTTCGAACTTAACCGTGCTCACCACACCACGCTGGTGCTGGTCACCCATGACGAGCGGCTGGCACAACGCTGCGCCCGGCAAATCCGGCTCGAAGCCGGCCATCTGACGGAGCAGTCATGATGCAGCAGTGGTGGTTTCTGGCCCGCATGGCCTGGCGGCAGAGCCTGCGCGAAGCCCGCTCGCCGGAGCTGTATACCCTGTTCTTTGCCATGCTGGTGGCGGTCGCCAGCAGCAGCACCATCGCCCATTTTGCCGAACGCCTGCACCTGGCCATGGAGCTGCGTGCCAGCGAATTCCTCGCCGCTGACCTGGTCGTCAGCGGCAGCATCGCCTCCAGCCCCGAACTGATCGAACAGGGCCGCCAGCTGGGCCTGAGCACTGCCCATACCGTCGAATTTGCCAGCATGCTGGCCAGTGACAACGGCATGCAACTGGCCACCCTGAAAGCGGTGGACGATGCCTACCCGCTGCGCGGCAGCCTGGGCTCCAGCGCCACAGTGCAGGGAGAAATCAGCAAAGGCGGTCGCCCGGCGCCCGGCGAAGCGTGGCTCGATGCCCAGCTGTTCGATCTGTTGCAGATCCGTCCTGGCGACATGCTGGAAGTGGGTGCGGCCCGGCTGCGTGCCAGCCGTGTGCTGACCGACGAGCCGGACCGCGCCGGCGGCTTTGCCGCCTTTACGCCACGCGCCATGATCAACCTGCAGGACCTGCCGGCCACCGCCGCCATCCAGCCCGGCAGCCGTGTGCAATACCGCCAGCTGTGGCGCGGCGACAGCCAGGCATTGCAGAGCTACCGTGACACCCTGCAGGAGCACCTGCAACCCCAGCAAAAGCTGGAAAGCCTCGCCGATGGCAACCCCACGCTGAACCAGGCACTGGAGCGTGCCCGCCAGTATCTGGGGCTGGCCAGCTTGGCGGCCATTCTGCTGGCCAGTGTCAGCATTGCCCTGTCGGCCGGCAACTTTGCCGGCAAAAGGTATGATCACGCCGCCCTGCTACGCTGCTTTGGTCTGTCACGCCGCGACACCCTGTTGCTGTTTCTGCAACAGCTGTTGCTGGTCGGCCTGGTTGCCAGCGTACTGGGCATCATTCTTGGCTGGCTGGCACAGCATCTGCTATTTGCCACGCTGGCCGACCTGTTGCCAGCCGATATCCCGCCTGCCGGCGGCAGCGCCGCCCTGACCGCGCTACTGACCGGTTTGGCCAGCCTGCTCGGCTTCGGCCTGCCGCCGCTAATGGGGCTGGGCCAGGTCCCGCCGCTACGGGTCTTGCGCCGCAACCTGCAACCCATGCCCGTCGCCGGCTGGCTGGTGTATCTGCTGGCACTGATCACCCTGGGACTGCTGATGTGGCGGCTCAGTCTGGACCCGCAGCTCACCACAACACTGCTGGCGGGCGGTGTGCTGGCCGCACTGGTGCTGGGCCTGCTGGTCTATTCCGGCTTCAAGACCCTGGCCGGTCAGCTCGTCGAGCGCCGGCTGGTCTGGCGGCTGGGGCTTGGCCACTTGTTGCAAAAGCCGTTGCTGGCCGTCGGGCAGAGTCTGGCCTTTGCCCTGATCCTGTTCGCCATGGCACTGATCGCCCTGCTGCGCGGCGAGCTGCTGAGCAACTGGCAGGCCCAGCTACCCGAGCAGGCCGCCAACCACTTCGCCTTCAACATCCTGCCGGACGAGCGTGATGCCGTCAGCGACTGGCTGCACCGGAGCAGCCCGAGCGTGGCGCACTTCTACCCGATGACGCCCGGCCGCCTGACCCATATCAACGATCAACCGGTACTGGAACGGCTGGAGCCGGATTCCCGCGCCCTGTCCACGGTACAGCGCGACCTCAATCTGACCTGGAGCCAGGATCTGCCCGATGCCAACTATCTGGCCGACGGCCTGTGGTGGAGCGACGATGACGCGGACGGCGAGACCATTGATATATCCATGGAACAGGAATTGGCCGAGCGTCTGCAGGTAGTGCCGGGAGACCGGGTCAGCTTCAACATCGGCGGCCAGATCATACACAGCCGGGTACACAACCTGCGCACCGTGGACTGGGGCAGCATGCAGCCCAACTTCTTTGTGATCTTTGCCCCGCACAACCTGCCGGCACTGCCGCACACCTTCATCACCAGCTTCTATCTGCCTGCTGAACAGGCCGGCGAGCTGCGCAGTTTCAGCCAGCAATTTCCGGCGGTCAGCCTGCTGCGTATCGATGCGATTCTCAATCAGCTGCGCGACATCATGGCCCAGGTCACCCTGGCCATCGAGTTCATTCTGCTGTTTGTGCTGGCTGCCGGCATCAGCGTGCTGCTGGCCGGTGTGCAAAGCACCCTGTCCAGCCGCATCCATCAGGGCGCACTGCTGCGGGCACTTGGCGGCGAGCGCAGGCTGCTACAGGCGATCAACCGTCACGAGTTCATGACCCAGGGGGCTGCCAGTGGCGTGCTGGCCTGGCTGGCCTGCGAGCTGACCAGCTACCTGCTCTACCAGCGGGTATTCGACCTGCCATGGCATTTCCATCCATGGCTGGCCATTTTGCCGATAATCGGAGCGCTATTGGTACTGGCCGCCGGCCATCTGGGCACACGCAGCGTATACGACAGCAGTCCGATGCGCCTGTTGCGCGGCTCCTGAGGCTTGTCCTTGCCCCGTGCCCCCCCGCATCCATCCGGTTGCGAGGGGTCACCGACAACAACGTACTCAGCGCGTACCGCTCACCGCGACAATGGCATCGGTAACCGCGTTGATGTTGTTGAGATTCAGGGCGGCCACACAGATGCGGCCAGTACTGACGGCATAAATGCCGAACTCGGCGCGCAGCCGCTCGACCTGATCCGCGCTCAGGCCGGAGTAGGAAAACATGCCGCACTGGCCGGTGACGAAGCTGAAGTCCTGGCGGGCTCCCTTGTCTTTCAGCTGCTGCACCATCAGCTCGCGCATGCTCTTGATGCGATTGCGCATTTCCGCCAGCTCCTGCTGCCACATGGCATTCAGCTCCGGCGTATTGAGCACGGTACTGACAATGGTCGCACCGTGGGTCGGCGGGTTGGAATAGTTGGTGCGAATCACGCGCTTGACCTGTGACAGCACCCGTTCGGCTTCCTGCGCCGAGCTGGATACCACGGACAATGCGCCGACACGTTCGCCATAGAACGAGAACGATTTGGAAAACGAGCTGGAAACAAAAAAGTTCAGGCCCGAGTCGGCAAACATGCGTACTGCCACCGCGTCTTCCTCGATACCGTCACCAAAGCCCTGGTAGGCGATGTCCAGAAATGCAATGTGCTGTTTGCGCTCAACCAGCGCGATGACCTGTGCCCAATCGGCCGGAGTCAGATCGACACCGGTCGGGTTGTGGCAGCACGCATGCAGCACAAGCACCGAGCGCTCGGGCAGCGCTTCCAGGTCGGCCAGCATGCCGGCCAGATCCAGGCCATGACTGGCCGGGTCGTAATAGCGGTAGTCCTGCACCTGGTAACCGGCAGCAGTAAAAAGTGCGCGATGGTTTTCCCAGCTCGGATTGCTGATGGCAACCACGCCACTACTGTCCAGGGTGCGAATGAAATCAGCACCCAGCTTGAGCGCCCCGGTACCGCCAATCGACTGTGCAGTAACCACCAGCCCTTTGGCCAGCAGGCCGGAGTCTGCGCCAAACAGTTGTTTTTGCACTGCGCTGCTGTAGGACGGCACACCCTCGATCGGCAGATAGCCCCGTGCCGCCTGCGCCTGCTGGTGCAGCTGCTCGGCTGTGGCCACCGCCTTCATCAGCGGAATCTTGCCGGCTTCATTGAAATAGACGCCAACACCAAGGTTGACCTTGTCGGTTCTGGGATCTGCGTTAAATGCTTCGTTCAGGCCCAGGATTGGGTCCCTGGGTGCCAGTTCAATGGCGGAGAAAAGACTCATGCGTACTCGCTTGCTTAAACACGGTGAAATGGAAATTGCCGGTTATCCTGGTATATGAGCGTGGCCTGCACCGGGTGCGTCAGGCCTGTCATGCATGGAGCGGTAGTCCAGCGGGCGGGCGACACTCTTGTGGAGTGCGGCCAGGCCAAGATGCCTGGAAATGGTTGAAAAGTATCTTATGTTGATTCGCCGGGGCATGGCTGTCAATGCCCAGAGGGACGCAGCAAGGTCGCGGATCTTTTAACTGGCTGGGCTTTCAGGTAATGTGGCGCCCTTGAATCCGGAGTCTAGTATGCCGCGCCCGCATTGGTCCCTACATGCCTATCATGTTTTACAGCTTGACGAGCAGCTGGACCTGTTCGGCTGCCGCGAAGGCTGGCTACACGGCGTGGAGCGCCAATTGGCACTGGCACAGCCGGCCGACCGCACCCTGTGTGGTGCCCTGTTACCTTCCCGTCCGCGCTGGGGGGCCCTTGACCGGAAAAAACTGCATGACACCCTGTTTTGTCCGCAGTGCCGTGCCGCCATTGCCAGCCACCGGCAAGGCGTGCGTCCCGCCTGGAACAGCCAGCCCGGCAGCCGCGCATGAATGTCGATCGGGTATTTTTACCACAAGAGAATTTTTGATATTGTTCCCGGATGCCGGGCTGGCTGCTTGCCAGTCCCGCGTCCGGATCAACCAACGCTTTAAAGGTGAGTTCGATGCTTGATAAAGGAATGCGCCTGCTTGCAGCCGCGTGTGCAATGCTGGGCCTGCAGTCAGCCGCGATGGCGGCACAATGGCCAATGCCGGCACAAGGCAATGATCTGGCCGGCGAGGTACAGATTCACAAGGCCGCTTACGAAGACACCTTTGCCGACATCGGCAAGGCCATGCACCTGGGCTACCTGGAAATGGTTGCCGCCAACCCCTTCATTGATGCCTGGCTGCCCGGCGAAGGCCGTGAAGTGGTGCTGCCCACCCGCTATATCCTGCCGGATGTCGAGCGCACCGGGATTGTCATGAACCTGGCCGAATATCGCCTGTATTTCTATGACAAGAAAGGCACCCTCTATACCTACCCGATCGGCATTGGCCGTGAAGGCTGGAGCTCGCCGGTCAATTCCACCAGCATCGTGATGAAAACACCCAACCCCGGCTGGACACCACCGAAGTCGATCCTGCAGGAACATGCCGAAGCCGGCGACCCCTTGCCCGCCTACGTACCGCCCGGCCCGGACAACCCCCTGGGGCCCTACAAAATGACCCTGGGCCTGCCCGGCTACCTGATTCATGGCTCCAACAAGAAATTCGGCATCGGCATGCGCGTCAGCCATGGCTGCTTCCGCATGCTCAACCACAACGTGCTGGAACTGGCCGATATGGTGCCGGTTGGAACCAAGGTGCGCATCATCAACCAGCCCTACAAACTCGGTTGGGAAGGCGACACCCTGTATCTGGAAGCCCACACGCCGCTTGACGACCACGGCGAGCCTTCGGTCGTGGACAAACATCAACTGGTTCTTGAGCTGATCCACTCGCGCAGCGACGTGCAAGACGGTGCCCGCATTGACTGGAACCGCGTACGCGAAACCGTCGCGGCGGAAACCGGCATCCCCGAAGCCATCGGTACCCGTTTGTAATATTATCGGCCCAAGGTGTTGACAAAAAATATTTAAGCCGTAGAATACGCGGCCATTGAAGGCACATAGCTCAGCTGGTTAGAGCACCACCTTGACATGGTGGGGGTCGTTGGTTCGAATCCAATTGTGCCTACCAAACAAACCCGCATGATACGGGGCTTACAGGGCAATCCACACGGATTGCCCTTTTTGTTTTTGAAAGATTTTTGAAACATCAACCATCTGCAGACACTGCTTCAGCACCAAGCTGGAAAACAGCCGGCAAAATATCGCCATGACTCCTGCTGCAAGCACGCTGACCGCAGCAGGAGCCGGCGGACGACGGATCAGTCAGCCGTATAGGTACGCCTGATCAGCGCATCGGGCTTGAGGAAATCCTTCTCGCCGACATTGTCATGATCACCCAGCAACTTGCCGTCGTGCTCCAGGCCATAGCTGGTATGCACGTGGAAGGTTTCCAGGTATTTCTCCCGGGTTTCCTTGACGTTGCCGGTATAACGCGGCTCCTGCGGGCGCTCATGGTTGTTGATGTAGTAGGCCACATCCCAGGCCTGCTGGTCGCTCAGGCTGTTGGGACGTCCCAGCGGCATGTTGTGCTTGATGAACGATGCCAGGGTGAAGTGACGGGTAATCCCCGCACCCCAGTTGTAGGAGGTGTCACCCCATACGGCGGGAAACACCACCTTGTCGTTCTTGACCACACCAGCACCATCAGCCTGGTGGCAAATCACGCAGTTTTCTTCATACACCTGCTGGCCACGCGCATAGTCAGGCTGCTGTGCGGGGTCTGGCAGGTTCGGATAGCCACGGCCATACAGCGTCTTGCCCGGCTGGTAGATCGGCACACCCTTGGCCAGCCACTGGTGATAGGTGGTCAGGGCAACCATGTCGTCACTGCCCCAGGCGGGTGGCTTGCCGTTCATGGAGTAGCTGAAACAGCCGGCAATGCGTTCTTCAAGGTTGTTGACCTGATCGTTTTTCGGACGGTAGTTGGGCAACACCACGGCCGCCGGCCAGACCGGGCCGGCAAATGGCAGGCGTCCTTCACCCATGTGACAGCTGCTGCAGTTCATGCTGTTGAAGACGTTCTTGCCGCGCAGCTGTTGGGTATTCATGAACAGGTCATGGCCCCGGCGGATGACACGCTTGAGCTCCGGGTGCATGTCGGATTTTTCCAGGTCCTCCATGGTTGGCGGCACGTGAACATACTGGCCCTCAACCGGCTGCGGATTGTTCACCGGGAAGCGTGGTTCTTTCTGCACATCTGCCCGGGCAGCAAAGGATGTCATGACCACGGCTGCGGCCACGCCCTGCAACAAAAAGCGGGTTGTGTTTTTCATGAGCAGGCTCCTTGTCATTGTGCAGGCTGGCGGGACAACCAGGCAGATACGGCCTGAATGTCCTCATCGTTGAGGCGCTCGGCAATAGCTGCCATCAGGTGCTGCGGGTCATTGTCCCTTGTGCCCTTTTGCCAGTTGCGCAGCTGGTCTTCGATGTAATTGGCATGCTGCCCGGCAATACCGGGGAAGCTGGCACCGACACCCTGATTGTCCGGGCCATGACAGCTCTGGCAAGGCACGATGTAACGGTCCCAGTCACCCTGCTCGGCCAGTTTCTGCCCATGCGCCAGCCGGGCTTCACTGGCATCTTCGCCGCCCTTGGCCGGTGTCGCCGGCATCTGGCTGTAGTAGGCTGAAACGTCACGCAGCTGCTGGTCGCTCAGCATGTTGACAAAGGGCAGCATGGTGGCGCTTTCCCGCGTGCCGGATTTGACATCCAGCAGTTGCTTGTACAGGTACTGTTCGTCCAGGCCTGCAAGGCGCGGCCAGGACTCGCCACCCGGAATGTTCATGCCGCTACCATCGGCCTGATGGCAAGCCAGACAAAGTCCAGCCGCCTCGGCTCCGGCCTTGGCATCCCCTTGTGCGGCATGCGCCGTCGATATGGCAAGCCCCAGCGCGAGCGCCAGCCTGCCTGAATTACGGATTTTCTTCATTCCGTCTCTCTCCTCTCGCTCCCGTCCAGGGAGCTTTGCAACACGGGCTGCAGGCTGGCTGTTCACCAGTCCATACAGCAAAACAAGTCCTTCGGTACACCGCCATGCCCCGAACCGGGCCATGCCTGCGCACCGAAAGCATGAATTGCGCCAACCTTTGGTAGTGCGACAATATGCTTACCATCTTATAACAAGTTCTTGATTTTTGTTAATTTATGACCTGCTTCATAAGTCTGAGATGCTTTGCTTGCAAAGCACCAACGGCTGCACGGCGGAACACTGATAAAACCACCCGACGCCCGACAAGGTTGTTATGATGCATGGCAAACAACACCTCATGGAGCCGTAGAGCCAGCATGCCCAGCGAGATTCCTGCCAGTCGCCCTGCCGCAACCGTTGCCCCGGTCAGTCGCAGCCCTGCGGCCGAGCTCGCCAACACCCTGCGCATGCTCGACGCCCTGCCTCAGAACATCGTTGCCGGCCAGCAGCTGCAGGCACAGGTAATTGCCGTCCGTGAAGCGGCACAGCTATTCAGCATGCTGCTCAAACTGCAGATGCCGGACGGCAGGCAGGCCAGTATCCAGGCACAAACCAGCCAGCCGCTCACCTCCGGCCAGATGCTGACCCTGACCGCGCTTGGCGGACCAAGCTTCAGTTTCAGCCCGGGCGGCGGGCAGGCCGCCCCGCCCCTGACCAGTTTCGATCCCGCCCAGTTTCCTCCCGGCAGCCTGATCCAGGCGCGTGTCCTGCATGTCGAGCCCCAGGCACAGGGCAACTTCCGCATCACCCTGACCCTCAACAGCGGCAATCAGTCCGGCCAGCACTTTACCGTGGAGTCGCCCAAAGCCCTGGCGATCAACAGCCTGGTCAGCGCCCAGGTCAACGGCCGCTTTGAGCTCAACCTGATACCCGCCCGACAAAACTTTCAGCAGCTGGCGATCCAGCAGGAACTCGGCAGCCAGTTCGCGCGCCAGGGCAGCCCCGCGCAAGTACTCCACCAACTGTTGCAACTGGGTAGCGGCGGTTTGCCGGGGGTTTCCGGTGATGGCCAGAAGGTCATCCAGCAACTGCTGGCCAGCATGCCCGAGCTTGGCAGCAAGCTCACCGGCGCCCAGCTGGCCGAGCTGGTCAAGAACAGCGGCATCCAGATGGAAAGCCGGCTGCATGGCGAACAAGCGGCCCAGCAGGACCTCAAAGCCAACCTGCTGCGCCTGATCGGCCAACTTTTGCCACAACAGGCCCAGGCCAACCCGCTGACTGCCGGAGCACAGGCCGCCCTCACCTCCCAGGCGTTGCCCCAGCTGCTGCGCGAGCTGGGCGGGCCGGCCGCCTCGATACGCGAGCAGGCACTGCGCTTTCCGGTCACCAGCCGTATCCTGGAAAAACTCGACAACCCCAACGATCTCGGCTCACTGCTGCGCCTGGCTGCCGCTGCCATTTCCCGCTTGCAAACCCACCAACTGTCCAGCCTGGCACAAACCTATACCACGCCGGACGGCACCCAGGTCACCACCTGGCAAACCGAAGTGCCGATGCGTGACCAGAGCCAGGTCGTGCCGCTACAGGTCAAATTCCAGCAGGAGCAGCACAACCCCGCCGACGAACGAGAGCAGCGTCCGCCGGTCTGGCGACTGGAGCTGAGTTTTGAACTGGAGCCACTGGGAGCCCTGCATGCGCAGGTCAACCTGCAGGAAAATGCGCTGTCCAGCCGGCTCTGGGCCGAACAGGAAAACACCGCCGAGCTGGTCAAAAAGGAACTGCACGTATTGCGCGACAAGCTGCTGGCAGCAGGCCTCGACATCCGCGAACTGGACTGCGAACAAGGCATGCCGCCCGCCGCGCCCAAGGCACTCATTGAACAACGCTGGATAGATGATTTGGCATGAATACACCCGACAAGGCACCCAGCCAGGCGATTGCCCTCAAGTATGACGGCAGCAATGCCCCCACCCTCACCGCCAAAGGCGATGACGAGCTGGCCGAGGCGATTCTGGCCGTTGCGCGCCAGCATCAGGTGCCCATTTACGAGAATGCCGAACTGATCCGCCTGCTGGCACGGCTGGAACTGGGCGACTCCATTCCCGAGTCGCTATACCAGACCATAGCGGAAATCATCGCCTTTGCCTGGTACCTGAAAGGCAAGGCCCCCAAGGGTTTTTACCAGCGCGAGGCAGCCGGCAAGCCGCTGTCACTCGGTCACGACAAAACCTGAGCAGGCAGGATTACTGCTGCCGCCCCGGCATACCGGCGACTACCACATCCAGAGCGGCAGGTGTTTCTTCGCCGTCAGGAACATCAGCACCCAGCAGCCAATGGCCAGCGCAAAGCACAGCCAGCGTACCGATAGCGACAAGCGGTTACGAAACGCGAACACCCCGAGAATCACATAAGCCACCAGAAAACCCAGTTTGCTCGACAGCCAGGCAGTGGTTACCGGGTTCAGCTGCAAAATCACCAGCAACAACACGCCCATCAGCAACAACAGGGTATCAACCCCGTAACTGACACGATCGGTCAGCTTGCGCAGTTTCAGGCTGACCCGCTCACCGGCCGTCAGCCGGTACAAACCACGCAGCACAAACAGCATGATCGTCAGGTAGGCCATACCCATGTGAAAGTGTTTGATCCAGACATAATGCTCAGCCACAGTTGCATCCTTGATACGGTCAAAAATAAGGCCGACAGCTTAGCAAAAAGACAAAGAAAAGGGGTCAGGTCCATTTATCCTTGGATAAATGGACCTGACCCCTTTTCTGCTTTTCCGCTTTCCTCAAATCTTGTTGAACAGATTAAGGCCACTGACCTTGACGTAGCTTTGCTGGGCCGCCTCCAGGATCACGCTCTGGAACGCCAGCTTGGACAAGGCTTCCGCGTAATCCACCTCACGCAATTCAGCCTGCACCGCCTTGTTGACCAGGGTAACGTCCTCGTTATTGGTCTGGGTGGTCTCGATAATGTTCATGCGCGCACCGATGTCGCCACGGGTCTGGTCAATGGTAACCATGGCGTGATCGATATTGGTGATGGCGGCGGCTACCGCATCACGAGTGTCGCGATTGCCTTCGGGACTGTCGGGATTTTCTTCCAGCGCCTTGCGCAGCTGGTAGATGGTGTCGAGTACGCCTTGTTTTTCGCGGGCCGGATCGGCCGTAATGCTGATGGTTTCAGTACCGTTGGGCACGCCATCAAGGTGCACGACAACGCCGGCAAAAACCAGTGAGTCATGCAATTTGTCATCATCATCCAGGCTGCCGGTTTGCAATGATGTTCCGGTGGTGGTTTCAACAATTTCATAATTTTTGGGGTTGGCCGGGTCGTTAAAGCGAATTTCAAACTGGCTGTCCGGATACCCTGGCGCGCTGGTGTAAGCTATTTCATCCTGCACCAGCGGGCTTGATACCGTCAGGCTGGAACCGGTTGGCTGAGTATAGTTGGCATCCAGACGCGCCGCGTTGGTGACGTTCTGAAACACCTTCTTGCCATTGTCACTGATAGGAATATCCAGCGAACTGGCCACCTGCAGCTTGCGCTGGCCTTCATCACCCATGTAGACAAAGCTGCCGTCACCCTGGCGCACAAACGGCTGGGTCTTGCCCTGAAAGCCCGAAAACAGGTACTCGCCACGGGCGTTCTTGGTATTCATCAGGCCCAGCAGTTCGTCCTCACGCTCGCGCAGCTCGGCGGCAATCGACTGGCGGTCCGACTGGCTCAACGCACCGTTACCCGCCTCTTCGGCCAGCACCCGGATGCGCTGCATGATATCGTTGACCGAGTTGAGTACCGACTCTTCCTGCACCAGACTGTTGTTGGCCGCGACCAGATTGTCCTTGTACTGGCCAAGCATGTTTTGCTGTTGCTCCAGCTGCATCAGGCGTACAGATGCCACCGGATCGTCAGCCGGGGTCAGTATGCGGTTACCGGTGGTGATTTGCTGATTGGTGCGGATCAGTTCGGCATAGTTGTTCTGTATTCCCTTCACCCCGAGGTTGAATGCCTGCTGACTGGAAATACGCATGATGCTGCTCCTTGGGCCTGTGTGCGGCCGGGTCTGACCATTGTGCCGGTTAATTGGCACAACTGGCTGTATCGGTTATGTCTGGTATTTCTTAAGCAGGTTTTATGCCAGAAAACCCGTGAACTTATATCCGCACGAAGTCGAGGCTTTTCCGGCAATAACCTTCGTATAACCCCTTACCTCACTATCATTCTTTGTCTATGATGGCCCGGTCCATTAATTGACTGGTGAGCACCCAATGAAAATAAAAACCTGGATTAGCGCAGGCGCAGCCTGCATTACCCTGACAGCCAGCATGGCATTTGCCCAGCCGCGCGAGTACTCCGTTTCCACCGTACTGTCCGATGCCTTCCCCTGGGGCCAGGCTGCGGCCAAATGGGCCGAACTGGTCGAGGAACGCAGCGAAGGCCGCATCAAGCTCAAGGTATACCCCAACGCGCAACTGGTATCCGGCGACCAGACCCGCGAGTTTTCTGCCATGCGCAGCGGGCTGATCGACATGGCGGTCGGCTCCACCATCAACTGGTCGCCCCAGGTGCCCGAGGTCAACCTGTTCTCCCTGCCCTTCCTGATGCCCGACAACGCTGCTGTTGACGCCATCACCACCGGCAAGGCCGGCGAAATGGTGTTCAAGGCGATTGAAAAGCGTGGCGTGATGCCGCTGGCCTGGGCCGAGAACGGCTTCCGTGAAATCTCCAACTCCCGTGGCCCGATCAGCCAGCCGGCTGACCTCAAGGGCCTGAAAGTACGTGTGGTTGGCTCGCCGCTGTTCCTGGATACCTTCAACGCGCTGGGTGCCAACCCGACCCAGATGAGCTGGACCGACGCCCTGCCCGCACTGACCACCGGTGCCGTCGACGGCCAGGAAAACCCGCTGGCGGTGTTTGACGTGGCCCGCGCCGACCGCGCCAGCCAGAAGCACCTGACACTGTGGCATTACATGAATGACCCGCTGATTTTCGGCGTCAGCCAGCGCCTGTGGAAAACCCTGTCAGCCGACGACCAGCAACTGCTCAAGCAGGCCGCCCATGATGCCGGCCAGTGGGAAATTGAAAAATCCCGCACCGAGCTGGCTGCCACGCTGGATGCCATTCGCGAGCGCGGTGTGGAAGTGACCGAGCTGACGCCCGAGCAGCATCAGGCCTTTGTCGCAGCGACACAAAGCGTGTACGAAAAATGGATTCCACGCATTGGCAAGGAGCTGGTGGAGACTGCACAGCAAGCCATTGCCGAGCGCCACTGATCTACCCCCTGTACGGCACCCTGCGGGGTGCCGTTTTTGATGAACTCAGACTGTTATTCCTCCCATGTCCAAACCCAAATCCCGCTTCATGCCCGAGTCCTGGCTGGGCATTCTGGCGCTGGCCGGCATCACCGCCATCAGCCTCGCCAACGTCGTGGTGCGCTATGCCACTGACGTATCTTTCGCCTTCACCGAAGAATTCTCCGTATTTCTGATGGTCGTTCTGGCCTTTGCCGGCGCTGCCGTGGCTGCCCGCAACAACGAACACATCCGCATCACCCTACTGGAAGAAAAACTCGGGCACACCGGCCGCAAGGTGCTCTACACCCTGCAGTGGCTGGGTGCCATGCTGGTACTGGCACTGGTTGCCTGGTATGGCGGCGAGCTGGCCTGGGAAGAATACAGCTGGGAGTCACTGTCACCCGGGCTGGGCTATCCCACCTGGCTGTACCTGATCTGGCTGCCGATTCTGTCACTCGCGATCATGCTGCGCAGCACCCAGAACTGGTGGCAGCGCCTGCGTCAGCCCGTTGTGGAGGCCGGCCATGAGTCCTGATCTCTGGATGTTGCTGATTTTCGGCTTGTGCCTGCTGATCGGCATGCCGGTGGCCTTTGCGCTGGGTCTGGGCGGAGCCGCCGGTATCGTCATGGGTCTGTCGCCGGAAATGCTGGCGACTCTGGGCACCAATACCTACAACAGCGTTGCCAAATACCCGCTGATCGCCATTCCGCTGTTCATACTGACCGGTATCATTTTCGAGCGTGCCGGGGTGGCAGCCAGTCTGGTCAATTTTGCCCAGTCCATCATTGGCCGGCGCCATGCCGGGCTGGCAGTGGTGGCGGTACTGGTATGCATCATCATGGGCGGCATGAGCGGCTCCGGCCCGGCCGATGCTGCCGCCGTGGCCATGGTGATGCTGCCAAGCATGACCAAGGCGGGGTACCCGCGACCTTTTTCTGCCTCGCTGATTGCCGCCGCTTCGTCCACGGCCATCCTGATTCCGCCATCGATCGCGCTGATTCTTTATTCGGTGATGATGCCCGGGCTGGACCTGCGCGCGCTGTTTGCTGCCGGCCTGTTCCCCGGCATTCTGGCCGGCTGCTCGCTGCTGGTACCGGTGTACTTTCTGGCCCGCCGCTACGGCTGGGAAGCCACCGATACCGGCGAGGTCAAGCCGCCTTTGCGGGCAAGCTTCATCAAGGCACTGCCGGCCCTGTTTGCCCCGGTGATCATCCTTGGCGGCTTGCGCTCCGGCCTGTTCACGCCAACCGAAGCCGCTGTGGTAGCAGTCACCTACGGCCTGATCCTGGGCACGCTGGTGTACCGCCAGCTGAAATGGCGTGACCTGTTGCAAATGTTTGACGAGGCCGCACGCATCTCCGGTGTGGTGTTGCTGATCATCTCGCTGGCCGGCATTTTTGCCTGGGCCGGCACCACGCTGGGCACCTTCACCCGTCTGGCCGAAGTCATGCTGTCAATCTCCGACCAGGGCTGGGTATTGCTGTTGCTGGTGATGCTGCTGGTACTGATTGCCGGCATGCTGCTGGACGCCATTTCCATCTATCTGATCCTGACACCGGTGCTGGTGCCACTGATCCAGCATTTTGGCTGGAATCCGGTATGGTTCGGCATCCTGCTGGCGATGAACATTGCCATCGGCCAGTTCACGCCTCCCGTGGCGGTCAACCTGATGGTAACCAGCAAGGTGGCCAACATCCGGCTGGAGCATACCTTCATCTGGGCCATGCTGTTCATGGTGACCATGTTCAGTGCGCTGTTGCTGGTGATGATTTTTCCCGGCATTGCGCTGTGGCTGCCGGAGTATCTGGGCTTTGCCATCGACTAAGCAACTTCACCCGGCTCACGCCGGGTGAAGGTCCTGCCCGCCGAAAGCGGCTGCACTGTCATGCCTCGCACAATCGCAACATGCGCGGACCTTGCGACTGAACGCAGGATGACAGGTTTCCGGATTGCAGGTGGCTACTCCGGTTTGCGCGCCAGCAGGGTGGCAAACTGCAGCTGGGCACCATTGTGCATGGTACCCATGTCCTCGTTGTACTTGATCAGTTCCCAGCCCTGATAGGCCTCGCTCAGCTCGCCTTCCCCCAGGGTGAACGGAAAACCCATCGGGCACGGATACGCGGCGGTGTCCATGGCGCAGACGATCAGGTTATAGCCACCCGGCAAGGTGTGCTGCTGCATGTCGGCAATCACCGCATCAACCCGGCCCGGGTCGAGGAACATCAGGGTCACGGTACAGGCGATGAAGCCGTAATCCTCACCCAGGCTGGCCTGATTGATGTCATAGATGCGCGCCTCGACGTTATCCATCCCTTCCTGCGCCACGATCGACTGCAGCATGTGGATCGCGTTGGGGTTGTGATCGACAGCAGTGACAGCAAAGCCGAGCTGACCCAGGTACAGGGCATTGCGGCCATTGGAGCAGCCCATGTCGAGCGCCTTGCACGGCTCGATCAGCTGGCAGGCGCTGACCACTTCACTATGCGGCGAGTTCATGCCGTAACGGCTGTTGAGGTCGGTCATGGTGTTCTCCTTCAGATCGGGGCCTGCACCGATGCTGGCCACCCGTGATTGGTTCAGGAGATGCATTGTGCCCGCAGCCCGCACCGGCAACCCATGATCAGGATCTGTTTTTGCAGCAAAGACGGATACCCCGCTGCTGGTGCGCGTCCGTTCGCACCACATGCCTGTCACTGATTTACCTGAAGGTGCTGATCAATGTATCAAACAGGCTGCGGGCAACCTGGATGATCTGCGCGGAGGCATTGTAATACTGCTCGAACTGGATCAGCTTGGCCGCCTCTTCGTCCAGGTTGACGCCAGACAGCGAATCACGGTTGTCGGTGGCCTGCTTGAGCACCGCATCGGTGGCTATCTCGTCCTGACGCGCCTGGGCAGTCAGCGTTCCGACACGCTCGATGGTATTGCCGTAGTCGTCGGTGAAGCTCATGCCTGTGCTGATGCCGGACACATTGGCGTCGACCCCAACCACCTGCTTGTTTTGCAGGTCGGCCAGTTTCAGGGCGTTGCGGTTGTCGGAGACACCATGCTGGTTAAAGCTGACGGAAAAGGTATCGCCGTTTTCCGGACGACCACTCAGGGTCTGGCTGACGGTATAACTCTGAGTCACACCGCCCACACTGACCTGAATGGCATACTCCAGATTGTTGGTCTGGCCGGGAACAAAGGGCAGCGAGCCAATTGTGCCCGGAGCTGCCGCCCCCTCCTGAGGTACGGAGGTAATAGTCACGCCTGGCGGTAATGGTGTGACGAAATCCATCTGCCCGGTCGCGCTATTGTACTCCAGCCTGATTTCGCCAATGGCTTCCACATGTGTTTTGTTTAGGGCGTCGGCAACAAAATTATCCATGGGCAGCATGCCCGGGTTGAGCACCATGTCCACCGAGGGCTGCCCAATGGCCCCGGTTCCCTTATTCTGCAAATCCGCCTCGCTGCGCAGCGGTGCGGCAAAGGCCAGCTGGTCAGCCTGATCCAGCACACTGGAAATATCCGTAGCGCCGCGCCGGGTAGGCTGCACCAGAAACTGGTCACCATGGCCCGGGGTTCCCGACATGGTGATGGTAAAGCCCTGGTCACGGCCCTCGGCATCCGCCAGGCTAAGCTCGCCGGTCACCGGATCAACATTGACTTGCATATTGGCCCCGTCGCTGAGCCGGCGGGCGCTATAGGTGCCACTGGTTTGATCATATTCCAGCCGGTAATCGCTGGTGGTAAGCAAGCGGGTATTGTGAATGTTCAATGAGCCACTGATATTGCCCACGTTGTCACTCATCGGGCGCACACGCAAGCCGGTCAGCTGCGGGTCGTTGATGTCGCCAAACAATGCCGCCCCGACATTGCCCTTGAGGTCCAGCCCCTGGCCCAGTTGACGGTTGATCTCGTCGCTGATGGACAACGCCAGCCGGCCCATGGCGTTCAGGGTCGGGTCCAGCACTTCGTCACGGTAACGCACCAGACCACCCATTTCACCACCGGTAACCATGCTGGTGATCGTCTGGCTGGAGCCACCACTGACAAAGTTGATATCAAAACGCATCGGGTCGCCGCGCCCCTGCACCACTTCAAGCGAGTTGGCTTTACTGCCCACCACCAGCGGCTGTCCGGAGCCGATGAAAACGTTCATGCTGTTGTCGTCCTGCGGTACCACCGTCACACCGATAAAGGTCGACAGCTGGCGGATCGCCTCGTCGCGCTGATCAAGCAGGTCGTTGGGCGGGTGACCGCTGGAACCGACCTTGGCAATCGCATCGTTGTACTCGGCAATCGACTTGGCCAGACGGTTGATCTGGTCACCGGTGACCACCATCTGCTTGTTGATGAACTCGTTTTGCGAATTGATATTGTCGTAAATGGTATTGAAACGGCGGGCCAGACCTTCGCTTTCGGCCAGCACCAGCTGACGGGCCGGAATATTCGCGGGGTCTTCCGCCGCTGTCTGCATCGCCGAAAAAAATGACTTCAGCGCTGGAGTAATGCCGGTAGTGGTACCGGCCAGCAACGAATCAAGCTGGTCGATCTGGCTTTTGTAGGCCTTGACGTCACTGTTGAGTGCCGTGCTGGAGCGCAGCTGGGTGGTCAGAAATTCGCTGTAAGTACGACGAATATCGGTCAGGCTGGTGCCGGAGCCAATAAAGCCTGCGCCGGAAAACTGCGGCGGACGGGTGACCTGCACGGTGTCCTGGCGGCTATAGCCGGGCGTATTGACGTTGGTGATGTTATGCCCCACCACCGACAGGTTGGTTTTTGCGGCACTCAGACCGGACAGGCCAATGTTGAGTAAGTCAGCCATGGTTCACCTCAGGTACGTTCGGCAATGCTGGGGCCCTGCGCCATGAGCACGGGCTGTTGTTGCTGGATCTGGCGGGCAATGCGGCTGATCTTGGCGGCATAGTCCGGGTCGGTAGCGTAACCGGCACGCTGCAGTTCGCGCACATAGTTCTCGGCGTTGCCGGCGGCCTGCAGGGCTTTTTCATAGCGCGGGTTCTGCTGTAAAAAGTTGACATAATCATTGAAACTATGGGCAAAAGAGTCGTATTTGCGGAACGAATCGTTCTGTTTGACGAAGCGCCCGTTGATGTATTCAGTGGTGCTGGCATTGGCCGAACGGCCCTGCCAGCCATGGGATTTGATGCCGAACAAGTTGTAAGAGCTCTCGCCGCCTGCACTGCGCTGCATGCGCTTGCCCCAGCCGGTTTCCAGTGCAGCCTGCGCCACCAGATACTTGGGGTCCACACCCAGGCGCTGCGCGGCCTGCTCGGCCATCGGCAGCATGGCGGCAACGAACTCTTCCGGCGAGTCAAAGCGTGTTTTCTGTGTCAACAGGCCCGGCGGTACCGGCAGGCTATCCTTCACCTCGGTGTAGCTGCGCAGGGCCTGTTGCTGTTGCCGCCCGGGCGGGCCAGCGGCAACATCCGTCGTGGCGACGCCCTGTGCCCGGCCTGCCAGCTGGCTTTGCAGCAAACCGGTAAAGCGGCGGAACTTGATATCGCTGGTATCGGCCACGTGCACGTATTTGGGCTTGTCAGTCACGACGCCAGCACCGGCAGCCGCCTCCACATCAGCTTTGGTGCTGCCATCCGCCGGCTTGCTGCCGGTGGCTTGTCCGGGTACCGTTGCCGCCCTGGCGGCATCCGTCGCGCCCAATGCGGTTTTGGCTTCGGCAAAAGGATTGGGGCGCACCTTGCCCTGCTGCATGCCGCTCATCTGGCGCACCAGCACATCGGCCATACCCATGCCCTTGCCCTGCGACAGGGTCACGGCCATCTGCTGGTCGTACATGTCGCGGTAGGTCTTGCTTTCATTGCTGTTGAACAGGTCGCTGGCCAGCACATCGTTGGCCGAACGCATGGCTTTCATCATTTCGCCAATAAACAGCGACTCGAATTCCTGCGCGACCTGGCGCAGGTTGGCTTCGCTATCGCGTCCCTCGCCGACTTTCAGTTTTTGCAGCCGGTTCAGGTCGGTATATGTGCTCTGGACAGCCGTATTATTGGGCAGTTGCATGGCCTTGACCTCGTGATTCCCGGACTGGAGCGATAACGCTTTTTTGACTCCAGCCACATTTGGGCAAGATCAAAGCAATAAGCGTGCCGACTTACCAGCCAGGGTAAAACAGGTCACAACCCGGCAAACCGGCTCAGCCTGATCCGGCAACCACCGAAGCTTCTGCCGAAACATCCGCCGGACGCCTCTTGCCGGCAACGATGGCATCCAGCACCCGTGCGGCCGCCACCAGGCCAAAGGTTGCGGTTACCGTCATGGCCGCACCAAAGCCACCGGCACAGTCCAGCTTGACGCCCTCGCCAATAAAGCCCTTTTCATGACACACCTGGCCATCCGGGGTCGGATAGCGCAGCTGTTCGCTGGAAAACACGCAAGGCACGCCGAAGTTCTTCTTCGGCGTGCGGGTAAAGCCATAGTCCTTTTTCAGCCGCGAGCGCACGCGGGCCGCCAGCGGATCATGGAACGTCTTGTTCAGGTCGGCAACCTGCACCTGCGTCGGATCAATCTGCCCGCCCGCACCTCCGGTGGTGATCAGCGCAATCTTGCGCCGCCGGCACCAGGCAATCAGCGCTACCTTGGCAGCCAGGCTGTCGATACAGTCAATCACATGATCAAGCCGCTCATGCAGCAGCTCGCCCAGGTTATCTTCGGTCAGAAAATCAGCCACGGCATGCACCTGGCAGGCCGGGTTGATCGCCAGCAAGCGCCCGGCCATGGCGTCCACCTTGAGCTGGCCGACAGTGCTGCCCAGGGTATGTACCTGCCGGTTGGTATTGGTCACGCAAATATCGTCCAGGTCAATCAGGGTGATTTCGCCAACCCCGGAGCGCACCAGCGCTTCGGCTGCCCACGAGCCCACCCCGCCAATTCCGACCACCGCCACATGGGCCTGCTGCAAGCGCTGCAGCCCCTGCACCCCATACAAACGGGCAATACCGCCAAATCGTTGTGTTTCCATGCCTGTTTCCGAAAAATTTTGCGCAGTTTAACAAAGCGGCCAGCGCTTTCGTGATTTGCAGGCACAAAAAGCAGCGTGGATGAAAGCACCGGAACTCCCTGCCGAACCGCCACTGCCCCGCCATCACAACAACAGCCGGCCCGGTTTTGCAGCCCCCGGACATGGACAAAGCAGCCTTCTTGTGCGCCCCGCTGCAGTTTCTTTGCCCGCTACCGCTGCTGCAGGTAAACTTGGCCACTATCTTTTCAACAACCGGAATCCCGCATGGGCATCTCTCGTCTTGTCATCCTCGGCCTGCTGGCACTGGCCGGCTGGTGGCTATGGAAAAAAGTCAAACAGCTGTCTGCCGAACAGGCCCGCGAGCGCCTGTCGCAAGCAACGCCGATGGTATGCTGTGAACACTGCCGCCTGCATTTGCCCGAGCCCGATGCCATTCGCCACCAGAACCGCTGGTACTGCAGCCGGGCCCATGCCAAGGCCGGACCCGGCCAGCCATGACCGGTAACGAACTCGCCCTGCTGGGCCAGGCCGGCCAGCGTGCCCTGCGTCTGTACCATCTGTATCGCCTGCTGATCGGCCTGTCGCTGGTGTTGCTGGTGTCCAGCAGCCTGGAAAACCACCTGTTTAACATCACTCACGACCGGCTGTTCATCACGGCCAGCTGGGGCTACCTGATCTTCAACACCCTGGTCAGCCTGGCCATGCCGCGGGCCGACCGGCTCGCCCCGCTGTTTGTCCTCGCCCTTACCGACATTCTGCTGCTCAGCCTGATCTACTATGCCGCCGGCGGCGCCACCAGCGGCATCGGCAACCTGATCGTGGTCTCGGTTGCGGTCGCCAATATACTGCTCTATCGCAACATCGGCCTGCTGATTGCCGCCGTCGGCGCCGCCGGCATCATCTATCTGGCCTTCTACCTCAGCCTCAGCCAGCCGGAAGCCTCCGGCCAGTTCATGCAGGCCGGAATCCTTGGCACCCTGTGCTTTGCCGCCGCCATGGGCGTACAAGCGCTCAGCCGCAAGCTGCTGGTCAGCCAGCAACTGCTGCAACAGCAGGCATCCACCGTTGCCAACCTGGAAGCGCTCAACGCCGCAATCATCGAGCGCATGCGCACCGGCATCCTGGTACTCAACGAAAACTTCCAGGTGCTGCAGGCTAACCAGGCCGCCCATACCATGCTGGAAAGCCGCTACCTGCTCGCCCTGGACCTGAAGGGCTACTTTCCGCCACTGATCAACACCTACCAGGCCTGGCAAAAAAACCCCGCCATCATGCCCGGCCCGGTGCAGTTTTCCGCGCAAAGCCCGCAGCTGCAGCCAGGTTTCGTGATTCACCGGCACAACAACGAACAGCAGCTACTGGTATTTCTGGAAGACACCAAATACCACAACCAGCAAGCCCAGCAGCTGAAGCTGGCCTCGCTGGGCCGCCTGGCCGCCGGCATCGCCCATGAAATCCGCAACCCGCTCGGTGCCATCAGCCATGCCGCCCAGCTGCTCGGCGAGTCCGACACACTCAACCGTGCCGACATGCGCCTGAGCCAGATCATCCAGGAGCAGACCAGGCGCCTGAATCACGTCATCGAAAACGTGCTGCAACTGTCACGCCAGCAAAAAACCGAGCCTCAGCTGCTCGATCTGAAATACTGGGTACACCGCTACGTCACCTCCTACCGGGAAAGCGCCGCCCCCGGCCACCTGCTCAAGCTGGAAGTGGCCGGCAACCACCTGAACACCCGCATGGACCCCCATCAGCTCACCCAGGTGCTCGACAATCTGGTAACCAACGCCATGCGTTACACCAGCGAGCACAACGGCAAGCGCACGGTTGAAATCATCCTGTTCCGCCACCACAGCCTGTTGTTGCCGGTACTGGAAATCCGCGACACCGGTCCCGGCGTGCCGGTGGCCGAACAGGACGCACTGTTCGAGCCGTTCTTCACTACCGACAAGCAGGGCACCGGCCTTGGCCTATACATCGCCCGCGAACTGTGTGAAAGCAATCAGGCCCGCCTCGATTATGTCGCACGCCCCGGGCTGGGCGCCTGCTTCCGCATCACCTTTGCCCACCCGAAAAGCTCTGGTTTACAAAAATGAACGCCCAAACCGTACTGATCATTGACGACGAGCCGGACATCCGCGAGCTGCTGGAAATCACCCTGCTGCGCATGGGGCTGGAAACCGCCAGCGCCAGCAATGCCGGTGAAGCCTATGCAGCCCTGCAGGCCCGCCCCTATGACCTATGCCTGACCGACATGCGCCTGCCCGACGGCAATGGCCTGGACATCATTACCCATGCCCAGCAGCACCACCCGCACATGCCGATCGCCATGATCACCGCCTATGGCTGCATCGAAACCGCCACCCAGGCACTGAAAGCCGGTGCCTTCGACTTCATCACCAAACCCATGGACCTGAAGCGCCTGCGCGAGCTGGTGCAAAGCGCCCTGCAACAGTCTGCCAGGCAGGCATCCGCCGTCAACCACGACAATCCGCTGCTGGGCGACTCGGTTCCCATGCAACAGCTACGCCAGCAAATCGACAAACTGGCACGCAGCCTGGCACCGGTACACATCAGCGGCGAGTCCGGTACCGGCAAGGAAGTGGTCGCCCGCGAGATTCACCAGCACGGCAATCGCGCCAACCTGCCCTTTGTGCCGGTCAACTGCGGCGCGATTCCGGCCGAACTGATGGAAAGCGAATTCTTCGGCCACAAGAAGGGCAGCTTCACTGGCGCCCATGACAACAAGCCCGGCCTGTTCCAGGCCGCCCACGGCGGCAGCCTGTTCCTGGACGAGGTTGCCGACCTGCCGCTGCACATGCAGGTCAAACTGTTGCGCGCCTTGCAGGAAAAAGCCGTACGCCCGCTCGGCAGCCAGCAAGAGCTGCCGGTGGACGTGCGCATCCTCAGCGCCACCCACAAGGACCTGGCCGCCGAAGTCGCTGCCGGCCGCTTCCGCCAGGACCTCTACTACCGCCTCAATGTCATCGAGGTGCGGGTACCGTCGCTGCGCGAGCGCGGTGACGATGTCCTGCTGCTGGCCCGGGTCTTCCTGCAACGCCTGTGCGCCGGCAACCGCCCCGTACGCCTCAGCCCGGAAGCGCTGGACACCCTGCGCCAGCACGATTTCCCCGGCAACGTGCGCGAGCTGGAAAACATGCTGGAGCGGGCCTACACCCTGTGCGACCACGACCTGATCCGCCCGCACGACCTGCAACTGCAGGGCGGTCGCCCGCTCCACGACCCGGTTGCCCACAGCGGCCCGGCAATCAGCGAAGTACCCGGCCTGCCCGTCCACAGCCGTACTGACCGGCTGGAACAGGCCGAACGCACCCTGCTGCAACTCACACTGGAACAGACCGGCCACGACCACAAGGCCGCGGCTACACAGCTGGGCCTGAGCCTGCGTTCGCTGCGCTATCGCCTGCGCACCCTCGGTATTGATTAAGGAGGCCCCATGGCCCGACACGATTTCCGCTACACCCTGCTGGCCCCCCAGCACACCCTGATCGAATGCCGCTCGCTCAAGCCCGGCCAGTACCAGGTCACCGGCAACGGCGGTCACATTCAGCCCGGCGACACCCTGGTGGTCAGCCTCAAGGGCAGCCGCGACCTCAGCATGGAGCTTGAGGTGCGCAGCGTGCGCCATCTGATCAACCCGCCCGGCCAGTGGACCGCCACCGCCAGCGGCCCGGCCTTCAAGGAACTGGAAATCCACGACTGGCAGGTACAGTGCGACGGCTGCGGCAGCCTGCTGCAGCTTGAATTCGCCGTGGATGCGGCGCTGGGCAAAGATGCCCGCGTACCGGCTGCCGAAGCCCGTCTGCAGGAGCTGGGCTGGGCCAACCACCATGGCCGCCACCTGTGCCGCCAGTGCCGCCAGCAGGAGGCCTGAACATGAAAACCGCCATCTCCCTGCTGGCCGGTCTCGGTCTGCTGACTGGCTGCAGCCTGTCGGGCGGCCAGCCACAGCTGCAAACCGGCGATGAATATATCGTCGAATGGATCGACGAGCGCCCGCTGATCGACCGCAGTCATCTGACCCTGCAACTGGATGCCCAGCAGCAGCGCGCTCACGGTTTTGCCGGCTGCAACCAGTGGTTCGGCAGCTACCAGCTCAACGGCAACCAGCTGAGCATCAGCAACATCGCCAGCACCCGCAAGGCCTGTGCGCCTTCCCTGATGGAGCAGGAAAACCGCTATCTGCAGGCCCTGCCGCAAGTCGAGCGCTGGGATTTTTCCGAACACGGCCAGCTGCAGCTCTGGCCCGCCGAGGGCGCACCCATCCGTCTCTGGCCCCGGGATAATTACTAAAAGGAACAGCATGTCCACTCAACAGCATTTCACACAGCTGGCAGACTTTCTTGCCTCTTCCCCCACTCCCTTCCATGCCACCGCCAGCATGGCTGCCATCCTGCAGCAGGCCGGTTACAGCCGCCTGGACGAGCGCGAGCCCTGGCAGCTGGAAAAGCGGGGCAAATACTTCGTCACCCGTAACGACTCGTCCATCATCGCCTTCAGCCTGGGCAGTAACAACCCCACCGAACATGGTCTGCGCCTGATCGGCGCCCATACCGACAGCCCCTGCCTGAGAGTCAAGCCCAACCCCGAGCTAAATTGCCACGGCTACTGGCAACTGGGCGTCGAGGTGTACGGCGGTGTATTGCTGTCACCCTGGTTTGACCGCGACCTGTCACTGGCCGGCCGCGTCAGCTACGAGCAGGACGGCCAGCTGCACAACCAGCTGATCGACTTCAAGACACCCATCGCCGTGGTCCCTAGCCTGGCCATCCACCTCAACCGTGACGCCAACAGTGGCTGGGAAATCAACAAACAAACCGAACTGCCGCCGATCCTCACCCAGCTGGCCGAGGGTAGCAACAAGGACTTCCGCGCATTGCTGGCCACACAGCTGCAACGTGAGCACGGCATCAGCAATGCCCGCGTGCTGGATTACGAACTAAGCTTCTACGACACCCAGCCGCCGGCACAAATCGGTCTGGAACAGGACTTCATCGCCGCTGCCCGCCTGGACAACCTGCTGTCATGCCATGCCGGCCTGCAGGCACTGCTCAATGCCGGTGCTGACCACACCTGCGTACTGGTGTGCACCGACCACGAAGAAGTCGGCTCGGCCTCGGCCTGCGGTGCCGATGGCCCTTTCCTGGAGCAGGTGCTGCGCCGCCTGTTCGACAGCGAAGAAAGCCTGACCCGTGCCATCCAGCGCTCGCTGCTGATCTCGGTCGACAATGCCCACGGCATTCACCCCAACTATGCCGACAAGCACGATGGCAACCACGGCCCGCTGCTCAACCAGGGCCCGGTGATCAAGATCAACAGCAACCAGCGCTACGCCACCAGCAGCGAAACCGCCGCGCAGTTCCGTCATCTGTGCCAGCAAAACGGCATCCCCGTACAGAGCTTTGTCACCCGTAGCGACATGGGCTGCGGCTCCACCATCGGTCCGATCACCGCCAGCAAGCTGGGCGTACCGACCATCGACATCGGTGCCGCCACCTTTGCCATGCACTCCATCCGCGAACTGGCCGGCAGCAAGGACCTGGATTATCTGGTGCGGGCACTGAGTGCGTTTTACGCATAACTCTGCTAAAAAGGAGTCAGCGTTGTGCCTCTCTGCACACAAGCATTGCCCAAGAAGCCAGCCTGAAGAAAACTTGCCTTGCAGCTGAGCGGCTTTCATGTGCCAGTTACGTTCAAATCAGGTAGAATCCTCCTCCTTGTCATTCTTGTCATTGCGTAGGCACCAAAAGTGCCGTGCACAGCCTTGTCATCCTTAGAGGACCGCCATGTTTAGTCGTAAAGTGACCATTGCCCAGTTTGATCCAGAGCTTTTTGATGCCATGGAGCAAGAAGCCCAGCGTCAGGAAGAGCACATCGAGCTGATTGCTTCAGAAAACTACACCAGCCCGGCGGTCATGGAAGCCCAGGGTTCCGTGCTGACCAACAAGTACGCCGAAGGCTACCCCGGCAAACGTTACTACGGCGGCTGTGAATACGTCGACATTGTTGAGCAAATGGCCATCGACCGCGCCAAGCAGCTGTTTGGTGCCGACTACGCCAACGTTCAGCCGCACGCCGGCTCCCAGGCCAACTCCGCCGTGTATCTGGCGCTGCTGCAGGCCGGCGACACCATTCTCGGCATGAGCCTGGCCCACGGCGGCCACCTGACCCACGGTGCCAGCGTCAGCTCTTCCGGCAAGCTGTACAACGCCGTTCAGTACGGTATCGACGAGCAGGGCCTGATCGACTATGACGAAGTAGAGCGTCTGGCCGTTGAGCACAAGCCGAAGATGATCGTGGCCGGTTTCTCAGCCTACTCCCAGGTGCTGGACTTCCCGCGCTTCCGCGAGATTGCCGACAAGGTTGGTGCCTACCTGTTTGTTGACATGGCCCACGTGGCCGGTCTGGTTGCCGCCGGCATCTACCCCAACCCGGTGCCTTACGCTGACGTTGTTACCACCACCACCCACAAGACCCTGCGCGGTCCGCGTGGCGGCCTGATCCTGGCGCGCGCCAACGAAGAGATCGAGAAGAAGCTGAACTCCGCCGTATTCCCCGGCGCCCAGGGTGGCCCGCTGGAGCACGTGATTGCCGGCAAGGCGATCTGCTTCAAGGAAGCACTGCAGCCCGAGTTCAAGACCTATCAGCAGCAGGTACTGAAGAACGCCCAGACCATGGTGCAGGTGTTCCTCGACCGTGGCTACGATGTGGTTTCCGGCAGCACCTACAACCACCTGTTCCTGGTGTCGCTGATCAAGCAGGACATCACCGGTAAAGATGCCGACGCAGCTCTGGGCCGCGCCTTCATCACCGTGAACAAGAACTCCGTGCCCAACGATCCGCGCTCACCGTTCGTCACTTCCGGCATCCGTCTGGGTACCCCTGCAGTCACCACCCGTGGCTTCAAGGAAGCCGAGTGCCGTGACCTGGCCACCTGGATCTGCGACATCCTCGACAACCTGGGCGACGAGTCCGTCGAGGCTGCCGTACGCGAGAAGGTCAAGGCCGTTTGCGCCAAGTTCCCGGTTTACGTGGACTGATCCTTTTGGCTGTTTGACCACCCCGTTTTTCGACAGGGTGGTCAACTACCTGAAACCCGGCCCCGGCCGGGTTTTTTTTATCCGGCAAGCCTTCAAACCGCACCGGTGCAACTCCGGCCCGGTTTTAGGCTAGAATACGGGCAATTTTTGCCGGCGGGAGGCTGTCCCGCACTCACTGTCATTTCAGGTATTTATGTCTCAATACGTATTCACCATGCATCGCCTTGGAAAAGTGGTACCGCCCAAGCGCGAAATCCTCAAGGACATTTCTCTCTCCTTCTTCCCCGGCGCCAAGATCGGCGTGCTCGGCCTCAACGGTGCGGGTAAATCAACCCTGCTGCGCATCATGGCCGGCGTCGACAAGGAGTTCAACGGCGAAGCCCGCCCGATGCCCGGCATCAAGATCGGCTACCTGCCGCAAGAGCCCGAGCTGGATCCGAACAAGAACGTGCGCGAAGTGGTCGAGGAAGCGGTAGACGAGATCAAGCAGGCCCAGGCCCGCCTGGACGAGGTCTACGCCGCCTACGCCGAGCCGGACGCCGACTTTGATGCGCTGGCCGCCGAGCAGGCCAAGCTAGAAGCCATCCTGCAAGCCTCTGATGGCCACAACCTTGAGCGTCAACTGGAAGTGGCCGCCGATGCGCTGCGCCTGCCCGACTGGGATGCCAGGATCGAGCACCTGTCCGGTGGCGAAAAGCGCCGTGTGGCGCTGTGCCGCCTGCTGCTGTCCGCCCCCGACATGCTGCTGCTGGACGAACCGACCAACCACCTGGATGCCGACTCCGTCGCCTGGCTTGAGCGTTTCCTGCACGACTTTCCCGGTACTGTAGTGGCCATCACGCACGACCGTTACTTCCTCGATAACGTGGCCGGCTGGATTCTGGAGCTCGACCGTGGCCAGGGCATTCCCTTCGAGGGCAACTACTCCCAGTGGCTGGAAGCCAAGGCCGACCGCCTGGAACGCGAAGCCAAGCAGGAGGCCAGCCACAACAAGGCGATGAAAGCCGAGCTGGAATGGGTACGTCAGGGTGCCAAGGGCCGCCAGACCAAGTCCAAGGCCCGTCTGGCCCGCTTCGAGGAAATGCAGTCGCAGGAATTCCAGAAGCGTAGCGAAACCAACGAGATCTACATCCCGGCCGGCCCGCGTCTGGGCGACAAGGTGCTGGAGGTCAATGGTGTGCGCAAGGGCTACGGCGACCGTGTGCTGATTGATGACCTGAGCTTCAGCGTACCCAAGGGCGCGATTATCGGCATCATCGGCGGTAACGGTGCAGGCAAGTCCACCCTGTTCCGCATGATCACCGGCCAGGAGCAGCCCGATGCCGGCGAGATCGTGCTCGGTGAAACCGTACAGGTGGCCAGCGTCGACCAGCACCGCGACAACCTGGACGGCAAGAAAACCGTGTGGGAACAGATTTCCGACGGCCGCGATGTCATCCGCATCGGCAACTACGAAGTGGCCTCGCGCGGTTATGTCGGCCGTTTCAACTTCAAGGGCTCGGACCAGCAGAAGTTCGTCAAGGACCTGTCCGGTGGTGAGCGTGGCCGCCTGCACCTGGCACTGACGCTGAAACAGGGCGGCAACTTCCTGCTGCTTGACGAACCGTCCAACGACCTTGACGTGGAAACCCTGCGCGCGCTGGAAGAAGCCCTGCTGGACTTCCCCGGTTCGGCCATGGTGATCTCGCACGACCGCTGGTTCCTGGACCGTATCGCGACCCACATCCTGTCCTATGAGGACGATGGCAGCGTGTATTTCTTCGAAGGCAACTACACCGAGTTCGAGGAAGACCGCAAGAAACGCCTGGGTGATGCCGCCGCACAGCCCAAGCGCGTGCGCTACAAGAAACTGGCCTGATCCGCTCCGGCCCTGCATGCTCATCCCCGCGCCCTGCGCGGGGATTTGCTTTTATGCCGGCAAATGGCCGCATTCGCTGCATCGATAGTCACGCCCGGAGTGTCCAACCCCGCTACATTGTGCGTGCCAGCAGATCCTGAGGCATAATGTAGCCACCGTGACTCCAAGGATCAGCAACATGCGCAAATTCCTCAAGGGACTGGGCTGGGCCCTGGTTATTCTGCCTCTGTTTTATCTCTGGCTGGGCTTCCTGGCCATTCCCGGGCTGGGCCTGTTTTTCGGCAACCAGCTGCTGGCCCAGTACAGCACGCAACCGGCACGGTTGCAGCGTCTTGAGTTCAACCCGCTGACCCTTGAGCTGCGCCTGTGGCATTTTCGCATCGGCGAGGAACAACCCGCCATTTCACTGGAAGCCGCCCGCGCACAACTGGGCTGGAAAAACCTGTTCCAGGGCCGCGTTCACCTGAAAGAAGTGCTGTTGCAACAACCTTACGCACACATCGGGCTGGATGAAACACGCCGGCTGACGCTGCTCGATCTGTTCAAGCTGCCGGAAAGTACCGACAAGGCCGAAGAACCGGCTACAACACCCTTCCCTTTCACCCTGGAGCTGGCGCGCATCGAACAGGGCAGCCTGTCGTATCAGGACCGCGCCCTGCCCGAGCCGCTGGACATGGATTTTGCCGGTATCGATATCGAGCTGCGGGAATTCACCCTCGACCGTGAAGATCCGGCGACCTTTAGCCTGCAGCTCAGGGCCGGCGACGACACCGATATTCAGGGCTCGGGCGATTTTGCCCTGCACACCCTGACCAGCCGTGGCCAGCTGCAGGTCAGCGGCCTGCAGCTGGCCAGCTGGTGGCCCTATGTGCTGGAACAGCTGCCACTGCACCTGCAGCAGGGCAGCCTGCAGCTGAATGGCAATTACCAGCTGCAGCTGGACCCGCAGTTGCAACTGCAGCTGAACGGACTGAACCTGCAGCTGGACAACCTGGCCCTGTCGGATGCGGACCAGAATTCACTGCTTGAACTGGCCCGGCTGCAAATCAGTCAGGCCGGCATGGATCTGGCCGCACAACAGCTCAGCGTCGCGCAAATCAGCCTGCAGGAACTGCATGCGCCGCTGCTGATCGACGCGCAGGGCCGCCTCAACTGGGAGAAAATCGCCCCGCCGGCCAACACTGAGAAGCCTGCCCATCTCGAGCCCACGCAGGACAGCAACGACGGCTTCAAGCTGGCGGACATTCCCTGGCATCTGCAGCTGCAAACGCTCAAGGTTGAAAACAGCCGGGTCGCGCTGGACATGCACAACCAGCCGGAACCGGTCAGCCTGCAACTCAGCGCCATCAACCTGCAGCTGGACAGCCTGGACAGCCGCAGTGACGAGCCGGTCCGGCTGCAGCTGGCTACCCGGCTGGGCGAAGGCAGCATAAATCTTGCAGCGGCCATCGCCCCGCAATCCATGACCGGCAACGCGCAGCTGAAAAGCCGCGACCTCGACCTGCGTATCGTCCGCCCCTGGATCAAGCCCTATGCCCGCATCGAGCTGCTCAGCGCCTTTCTCGACACCGACCTGGAAGCCAGCATCAAGTCACTGCAGCAGCCGGACCTGAACGTCAGCGGCGGGGTCAAGGTACGCCAGCTGCATGTGCGTGATCAGGCCCAGAACCGTGACCTGCTGAAATGGCAGGCGTTGCAGCTGGAGCAGCTGTCATTCGCCCAGGCGGCCAACAACAGCACGCTGCGCATTGGCCGTATTCGCGCGCAGCAGCCCTACGCCCGGCTGGTGATCAACGAGAACCTGGAAACCAACATCAGCCAGGTGCTGATCCCGCAGCCTGAAAGCGCACCAGCCGCCAGCAGCGACGCCACCTTCGCCTTCGAGCTGGGCGAGGTGCTGGTGGAGGACGGCTCGGCCAACTTTGCCGACTACAGCCTGAAGCCGCACTTTGCCACTGCCATCCAGAAGCTCAATGGCCGCATTGGTACTCTGGCCAGCGAAAGCAAAAAACCCACCCCGGTGGACATCACCGGTGCCGTGGACAACTATGCGCCGGTGCATATCAGCGGCTCGCTGACACCATTCGACCCGCTGCAGCAACTAGATATCACCACCGAGTTCAAGCGGGTCGAGCTGACCGCGCTGACGCCCTATTCCGGCAAATTTGCCGGTTACCGCATCCAGAAGGGCCGGCTCAACATGGAGCTGCATTACCAGGTCAACGAGGGCCAGCTGGATGCCAGCAACACCGTGCTGCTGGAGCAGCTGCAGCTGGGCGAAAAGGTTGACAGTGCCGATGCCGTCGATCTGCCGGTACGTCTGGCAGTGGCCATGCTCAAGGACACCAAAGGCGACATCAGCATCCACCTGCCGGTCAAGGGCGACCTCAACAGCCCGGAGTTCAGCGTGATGCCGATCGTCTGGCAGACCCTGCGCAACCTGCTGACACGGGCCGTGTCATCCCCGTTCAAGATGCTGGCCGGCATTGGCAAGGCCGGTGACAAGGATCTCGGGCAGATTCCCTTTGCTGCCGGCAGCCCCGGGCTGAATCCTGACGCTATCGCCGCGCTGGACAGCCTGGCCGACGCACTGCAGCAGCGCCCGATGCTGAAACTCAACATCGAAGGCACCAGCGCAGCCGTACTGGACGGCCCTGCCCTGGCCGAGCGGGTGCTGGAACGCCGCTATCAGGAGATTCTCTACCGCCAGCTGCAGGAGCGCGGCAAACCCCTGCCTGACGACATCTACAGCATGGAAGTGCCGGAGAAAAGCCGCGACAAGCTGCTGGAACAGGTGTACGAATCCATGCTGGCAGACGGCAAGGTGGCTGCCATGCCGTCCATGCCGCGCAAGGAACGCCATGACTGGCAGCGCCAGCAGGTGCTTGGGCAGATGGCCGACGATCCGCTATTCCTGCGCCGGCTGGCCCAGCAACGCGCAGCGGCCATCCGCAGCCATCTGGTCGAACAGGGTGGTGTCGATGTCGAGCGCCTGTACCTGCTCGACGTGAACGAAAAGGCCGAAGCCGGCAGTGATGTCATCTTCAGCCAGCTGCATCTGGATGTGTTATGAGCAAACTGTCTTTTGGCCTGCTGGCCACCGGTCTGGTATTGGCCAGTACCACTGCCGGCGCGGAAACCCTGCGCTGCGGCAGCGATCTGGTCAGCCTCGGGGACCGTGGTTTCGAGATCAGGCGCAAGTGTGGCGAGCCGGTTTACCGCGACACGGTAGGCTATACCCTTGGGCCGGGCCAGCGACTGGAGCTGATGATCGAAGAGTGGATCTACGGCCCGCGCAACGGCATGACGTATATTCTGCGCCTGGAAGGCAACCGGCTGGTACGCATCGAAGGCAAGCGCCTGCCCTGAGGAGAACATCATGAAACTGTTGGCATCCATCGCCCTTGTGCTGGCGTTCGGGCTGGGCAGCCTGCCGGTGCAGGCCGGCTCGACCCTGCGCTGCGGCTCCGGCCTGATCAGTACCGGCGACAGTGAATACCAGGTGCTGGCCAAGTGCGGCCAGCCGGTCGAACAGGCATCACTGGGCTACCGCGAAGTGGTCAACCAGTATGGCCACGTCAATGACGTCCGCGTTGAGGAGTGGGTATATGGCCCGCGCAACGGGATGTATCACTATCTGCGTTTTGAGGGCGGCAATCTGGTGAAAATCACCAGCAGCCGTTAATGCCATGCTGGAAATACGTCATCTGAAAACCCTTGTCGCATTGCGCGACGCCGACAGCATGGTGGATGCCGCCGAACGCCTGCACCTGACCCAGTCCGCCCTGTCGCACCAGTTCCGCGAGCTGGAGGAGCGCCTCGGCATGCAGCTGTTTGTGCGCAAGACCAAACCCGTGCGTTTCTCCAGCGCCGGCCTGCGTTTGCTGCGGCTGGCCGATGATGTGTTGCCGCTGATGCGCGGTGCCGAGCGCGACATGGCCCGCCTGCAGGGTGGCAGTTCCGGCCGCCTGCACATGGCCATTGAATGCCATAGCTGCTTCCAGTGGCTGATGCCGACCATTGACCAGTTTCGCGAAGCCTGGCCCGAGGTAGAGCTGGACCTGGCCTCCGGTTTTGCCTTTGCTCCGCTGCCGGCGCTGGCCCGTGGCGACCTTGATCTGGTCGTCACCTCCGACCCGGTCGAGCTGAACGGCATCAGCTATATCCCGCTGTTTGCCTACGAAGCCCTGCTCGCGGTGGCCAACCAGCATCCGCTGGCGGCCAAGGCCTTTATCGAACCGCAAGACCTGGCCGGCGAGGTGCTGATCACCTATCCGGTGGAACGTGACCGGCTGGATATTTTCAATCATTTTCTGGAACCGGCGGATGTCGAACCGCTGAGCATCCGCACCTCCGAGCTGACCATCATGATGATGCAGCTGGTGGCCAGCGGTCGCGGGGTGTGCTGCCTGCCCAACTGGGCCATTCACGAGTACAGCAGCAAGGGTTATGTGACGGTGAAAAAGCTCGGGGAAAAGGGGCTGTTCTCGACCCTGTATGCCGCGGTACGTACCGACATGCTGGATGCTGCCTTCATGCAGGATTTTTTGCTGACGGCCAAGGATACATCGTTCAATACCCTGGCCGGGGTAACCGCCGCGCGGGAGCCGGGCTTGTCCGAATAAATTCGCACAACCACACCCCGCATGGCACAAATTCATTCGCACAACCGCCTGCCCTGTACAAAATGCCGCCAATCAGCCCAGCAAAATTAACGCCCAGACGATGGCAATCATGCACAGGCCGATCAGCTGGGCGGCGCTGCCCATGTCCTTGGCATTCTTTGACAGGGGGTGACGCTCAAGCGAGATGCGGTCAACCACCGCCTCGATGGCCGAGTTGAACAGCTCGATGATCAGCGACAGCAGACAAACTGCAATCAGCACGGCCCGCTCGACGGCGGTGACAGAAAAAAAGAAACTTGCGGGAACCAGCACCAGATTGAGGACCACCAATTGACGAAAAGCCGCTTCCGAAACGAAAGCGGCTTTCAGGCCGTCAATGGAGTAACCGGCAGCACTGACAAGGCGACGCCAACCGGTCTGCCCCTTGAAAGGAGAGGTCACGGATCAGGCCTGTTGCGGGATCGATTCCATCTGCTGCAGCAACAGGGCTGCCTGGGTACGGGTACGTACGTTGAGCTTGCGGAAGATCGCGGTCACGTGGGCCTTGACGGTGGCCTCGGACACATTCAGGTCGTAGGCGATCTGCTTGTTGAGCAGGCCGTCACAGACCATGGTCAGGACACGGAACTGCTGTGGTGTCAGGCTGGCCAGACCGGCACTGGCAGCCTTTTCCTCTTCGGTCATGGCGGTGTCTTCGTCCGGCTGCTCGGGCCACCAGTCATCGCCGTCCAGCACCGTCTGCACCGCCTGCTGGATCTGCTCAAGCGAGCTGGACTTGGGAATGAAACCACTGGCACCAAACTCGCGGGAGCGGCTCATGACAGCTGCCTCTTCCTGTGCCGAGACCATCACCACGGGAATTTGCGGGTATTGGCCGCGCAACAGCACCAGTCCGGAAAAACCGTGTGCCCCCGGCATGTTCAGGTCCAGCAGCACCAGGTCCCAGTCGGACTTTTCGGCCAGCCGGGCTTCCAGCTGGGCAATGCTTTCAGCCTCGACCAGGCGTACACTGTCGCCCAGGGTGATGGTCAATGCTTGCTGCAGGGCGCTACGGAACAGGGGGTGATCATCGGCAATCAGGATATCGTAAGCAGCCATGAAATAAGTAACCCGTCTCTTGAAAATAACTGGAATGTGACCGCCACAGTGTCGTGAGCACAGTGTTGTGCCCGTTACGCAGGCCAGGACTTGAGCCCTTGCAGTCACTGCGTGTCATCGGGCAACCGGATATGTATATGCCATATCGCCAGCAATACAGGCCATTTGCCAGCCTGCCACGAAATGACACCATCTTGCCGCGTTGACACGGGCAACTACCTTATACTAAGGCCCAAGCCAGCACAAGACTAACAGCGAATATCAACTTTTCACCTGACCCATACCAAAATGCCGAAAAAACTCTTGCAAACTAACCTCCTGCTGTTACTCGTGGCCATGATCTGGGGCAGCGCCTTTGTCGCCCAGCGGCTGGGCATGGACAGCATCGGCCCGCTGCTATTTTCCGGTTTGCGTTTCATTCTCGGCGCTCTGGTGGTGCTGCCTTTTCTGCTTTATCGCCGCCATGCGGGCAAGGTCAGTACGCCCTTTCTCGACCAGTCCCTGCTGCGCGGCGGTTTTCTGCTGGGCCTGATCGTCACCGCCGGCATCAACCTGCAACAGGCCGGCCTGCTGTTTACCAGTGTGTCCCATGCCGGTTTCATCACCGGCATGTATGTACTGATGGTGCCCCTGCTGGGTCTGCTGATCGGCCTGCGTACCAACACCGGTACCTGGCTGGGCGTTGTGCTGGCCATGTGCGGCCTGTACCTGCTGACGGTAGAAGACGGTTTCCGCATTGCCGGCGGTGACTGGCTGCAGCTGGCCAGTGCACTATGCTGGGCTGTGCAGGTACTGGTGATGGGGTATCTGGCCAAAAAGCACGACCCGCTGCGGCTGGCCTTTATCCAGTTCGTCACCTGCGCCGTTTTCAGCCTGCTGGCGGCCCTGTTGCTGGAACCTTTCTCCCTGCCACACATAGTGCAGGCCGCACCGGCCCTGCTGTACGCCGGCATCCTGTCCATCGGCATCGCTTTCAGCCTGCAGGCGATCGCGCTGCAGCGGGCCCGGCCGGCGCACGCCGCCATCATCCTGTCGCTGGAAGGCGTGTTTGCGGCGATTGCCGCAGCGCTGTTCCTTGGCGAAACTCTGTCGGTACAAGGCTATTTCGGTGCTGCCCTGATGCTGGGTGCCATGTTGCTGGCCCAGCTGTGGCCGCAGCAGCCACAACCCGCACCAGGCACCGAGCCGCTGCACTGTCTGAGCACCGGACCGGCCGCCCTGCCGGTCAGTGACGGCCAGACTGTTGTCATGGACGTTGCAACAGCGCCTGTTCCTGCAGCGGCGTCAGCGGACGCTTTGCCGCCAGATAGTGACGGTTGAAACGGGCAAACCAGCCGGCCAGCGCCTGTGCCGCCTCTGTATCCCCGGCCTGCTGCAGGCAGTGCACCATGACCTCGGCGGTCGATAGCTGTTCGGCGCTCTGTGCGGTACGCAGGTGATAGCGCGAAACCTGCTGTGGCTGCAGGCTGAGCACCGGCAATTTCTGCAGATATTCCGACTTGCGGTACATCTTGCGCGCTTCCTGCCAGGTGCCATCAAGCAGCACGAACAAGGGACGCTTGCCGCTGTTGTCGGCTCCGGCCGTTGCAGGCAGCTCATGCACCACCGGCTGGCCGGCAACCGCATTGTCGGCCGGAAACACCAGCCATGGCTGCCACTGCGGGTTTGCCAGCAGCGCCAGCATATCGGGGCCAGGCTCGGTGCGCGACCAGAGGAAGGCATGGGTATCCGGCACCACATCAGCAATCAGCCAGCCGGTGTTGCTCGGCTTGAGCGGTTCCTTGTCGGCCATCAGCAGGCAGACACCGCTGTGCGCCGCCACCTGCGGCTGCCAGGCACAGATACAGTAGCGCTCGGCCACCCGGCAACGCGGGCAGCGCACCAGCAGTGCGCCACGGGCGGCAAAGGGTTTCTGGCTGCGGGCCAGACGCGCGGCGCGCAAGCGGGCTACGGCGTGGGGCATGGCGGGGCTCCAAAAAGCGGCTACCTTAGCATGGCCCATGTTTCCATGGGAGCCGGTTTTCCGCACAACCAGCCGCCAGCCGGCTATAAGTCCGGTCTATTCGGGCATTGATTTGTAGATCCGGTCTCTTCGGGCATTGATTTGTAGGTCCGAATTTATTCGGACAAGCCCGGCAAAGCCGGGCAGCAGGGCCCGACGTGCGAATGAATTTGTGCCATGCGGGACGTGGTTGTGCGAATGAATTCGCACCTACGGTCAACCTTTCGCGTCTTCGTCGTCCAGTTCCTCGTAGCCGGTGATCATGGCATGCACATACTCGTAGAACGGCTTGCCGGTAAAGGCCAGATAGACGTGGGCAATGAAGAACACCAGCATGGCAAAGGCGGCTGCGGTATGCACAATCGCCACCGGCGCCAGCGTCAGCCAGCCCAGCCCCAGCTGCGGCCAGTAGGGATACAGCAAGTACAGCATGCCGCTGACCCAGATCACCGGCGAGATCAGCAGCTTGAACACCAGATAGGCCAGCCGCTGCAGCGGGTTGTGCTTGGCACTGAGCGACTTCTTGTAGGGCTTTTCCTCGTCCTTGAACATGCCGAACGCGTAGTAGCGCGCCATCGCGGCCAGCTTCTCGGTGGTCGGTATGTACTGGCGCCACTCGCCGGTGGTGAAGTGCCAGAAGATCGCGAACAGCCAGAGGGCGATCAGCAACAGCGCCATGACGATGTGCGCATTCACCGCCGTCTCGAAGCCGAGCCAGCTGTAACTGGAGTGGATCTCGAAGCCGGTCAGCATCAGGCCGATGATCAGCGCTGCCTGCGACCAGTGCCAGAAACGTTCGAATCTTTTGTAAACCATGACCTTCATGAGCGCTTCCTCCCGAAAATGATGCGGCCCAGCAGATGCACCAGCACCCCGGCCAGAGCGGCCCAGATGGCCCAGGTACCCAGGCGGTCAACCCAGACCGAGGAATCACGACCCGGCATGTAGAAGCCCTTCAGCTCGGCCAGGCGGCCATCGCGGGCATGACAGGAGTCGCACTGCAGTGCCTGCTCCTTGGGTGCCACCATGTGGGTGATCGGCCAGAACATCTCGTTGTCGACAAAACCGTGCTTGCCGCTGAACGGATCCGGTGCCGCGCCGGTTGCCACGGCATCAGCCTGACCAACCATCAGCGCCTTGACCCAGTTGAAGTTGGTCCAGAGCGCATCATCGCCATCCGGGCCGAACACGTTGGTCGCCAGCAGGCGGCTGGTCTGCTTGTCGTAGGGCTGCTTGCCGGTCATGCGCTTGAACGGCCAGATACGTGAATCGGGATCATCATGGCTGCCCTTGACCTTGTTGACCGACACCCGCTTCTCCGGATCGATCTCGTCATCCAGCATGGTGTACTCGACCTGGCCGTCAAACCAGCGGTAGACCGGCGGCACGTTGACCGCGTTGCGGAACTCGCCCTTGTGGTTGGCATAGGTCATCCAGCCATTGTCGTCATATTCGAAATACAGCACCGGCTTGCCTTTGGCATTGAGCACCAGTTCGCCGTTTTCGTCCCGTTTCATCTTCGTGCCGGCCTGCGACCAGTCCCAGTACATCTTGGTCGGCACGCCACCACGGGCAAACTCGGGAATGTGACAGGTCTGGCATGCCACCTTGCCGGTGTGGTCATTGAGCTTGTTGTTGACGCCGAAATCGTGCGGCTTGTCGCCATGACAGGACTCGCAACTGGCACGACCGCCATGACTGCTGCCGGGAATGTCGATGCCGTGGGTATCCTTGGCTTCCATGGCATAACGGCTGCCGGCCACGCTGTGCTCGTCCGAGGTGTGGCAGGTGGCACAACTGAAGTTGAGGCCGCCCGCATCCATGTGCACGTCCAGCGCCCGGTCGGGATTGATCAGCGAGCTGTCCAGATCGCCGTGCTTGACCCCGTCACCGCCACCCCCGAAGAAGTGACAGCTGCCGCAGTTCTGGCGACTGGTCGGGCCGACATTGCGTGCCACCATGCCCAGATCGACCTTTTTCACCGGGCGCTTGTTCTCGATCTTGTATTCGCCGTTGACCAGCACATCCTCATAGGCCGGATGTCCGGCACCGGCTTCGGTTTTCAGGTAGGTGGCGGTGGTGTCGTGACAGGCCAGGCAGTCGACGTTCTGCTCGGCAGTGAAATCGAAATCCTTGTCTTCCCAGCCATAGCCGATATGACAGGAGGTACAACGCGGATAGTTGGACTTGAGGCTGCCACAGAACACGTTGGGCTCATGCTTCTTGCCCAGCAGCTGTCCGGTTTGTGGCTGATTGAACTCCCACTTCCAGTGGGTGGTCTGCTGCAGCTGTTTTGCCGCCTCGGTATGGCAGGCGAGACAGGCACGGGTGACTTCCGGACCGCTGGCAAAGTCTTTTTGCAGCTCGGCGAACTTGCCGTGATCCGCAGTTGACGAGCCCGGCTTTACCGGAAGCCCGGTGCTTGCTGCCGCCGACCAGGAGCCGGCCACCAGCAACAAGAGACAGATCCTGATTAGAGTGCGCATGGCAATGATCCATAAAATACTTAATCTTCAGCTCATACTGTTCCCTGCTACAGAGTGACGCAATGACCTGCGACAATTGACCACGCTTAATTGAGAATGCCTATTACTAACAAGATGTTGGAGCAAACCCGGAAAAACTCCGAACCGCTGCGCCACAAGCAGACTTTTTGGTCAGCCAATAAAAAGCCCCTCTTCCGCAAGGAAGAAGGGCTTGCTTGAATCAACAGCCTCAGGCGAAGACTATTTCGCCGCCTGCCACCTGTGCCCTGATCTGCGCTCCCTCGCCAAACTGGCCGGAAAGAATCTGCTGGGCCAGCGGGTTTTCGATCCAGCGCTGGATGGCACGTTTGAGCGGCCGCGCACCATAGACAGGGTCGTAACCCACATCGATCAATTTGTCCATCGCCTCGCTGCTCAGCTCCAGGCTCAGACCGCGCTCAGCCAGACGCTGACGCAAGCGGCCCAGCTGGATCTGTGCAATGCCGGCAATCTGCTGCTTGTCCAGCGGCTCGAAGATCACCAGCTCGTCAATCCGGTTGACGAACTCGGGACGGAAGTGGCTGCCCACGGCATCCATCACCGCGGCACGCTGGGCTTCGCGATCACCGACCAGCTCCTGGATCTGTGCCGAACCGAGGTTGGAGGTCATCACCACCACGGTATTGCGAAAGTCCACGGTGCGGCCATGGCTGTCGGTCAGGCGACCATCTTCCAGTACCTGCAGCAGCACGTTGAACACATCGGGGTGGGCTTTTTCCACTTCGTCCATCAGCACCACGGAATACGGCTTGCGGCGTACCGCCTCGGTCAGGTAGCCGCCCTCTTCGTAGCCGACATAACCGGGAGGCGCACCGATCAGGCGTGCCACGGAATGCTTCTCCATGAACTCGGACATATCGATGCGCACCATGGCATCCTCGGTGTCGAACAGGAACTCGGCCAGCGCCTTACACAGCTCGGTCTTGCCCACACCTGTCGGGCCAAGGAACAGGAAGGAGCCTGCCGGGCGATCCGGATCGGCCAGACCGGCACGTGAACGACGTACCGCGTTGGACACGGCGGTCACCGCCTCGTCCTGGCCAATGACACGGGTGTGCAGCAACTGCTCCATCCTGATCAGCTTGTCGCGCTCGCCTTCCAGCATCTTGGATACCGGAATGCCGGTCCACTTCGACACCACATCGGCCACTTCCTCGTCGGTGACCTTGTTGCGCAGCAACTGATTTTCGCTCTTGCTGTGCTGGTCGACCATCTGCAGGCTGCGCTCCAGATCGGGAATCACGCCATATTGCAGCTCGGCCATGCGGTTAAGATCACCCTTGCGGCGGGCCAGCTCCATTTCCTGGCGGGCCTGCTCAATCTGCTGCTGCAGCTGGGCAGAACCCTGCACCTCGGCCTTCTCGGATTTCCAGACCTCCTCTAGGTCGGCATATTCGCGTTCGAAGCGGGCAATTTCCTCTTCCAGCTTTTCCAGCCGCTTGCGGGTGTCGGCGTCGTCTTCCTTCTTCAGGGCTTCACGCTCGATCTTCAGCTGGATCAGACGACGATCAAGACGGTCCAGCGCTTCGGGCTTGGAGTCGATTTCCATGCGGATCATGCTGGCCGCCTCGTCAATCAGGTCGATGGCCTTGTCCGGCAGCTGGCGGTCGGTGATGTAGCGATGGCTGAGTTTGGCGGCGGCAATGATGGCGCCGTCGGTGATGGTGATGCCGTGGTGAACCTCGTAGCGCTCTTTCAGGCCGCGCAGGATGGCAATGGTGTCTTCCTCGCTCGGCTCGTCGATCAGCACCTTCTGGAAGCGGCGCTCCAGCGCGGCATCCTTCTCGATGTACTGGCGGTATTCGTCCAGCGTGGTGGCCCCGACACAGTGCAGTTCGCCACGCGCCAGCGCCGGCTTGAGCATGTTGCCGGCATCCATCGCTCCCTCGCCCTTGCCCGCCCCGACCATGGTGTGCAGTTCGTCAATGAACAGGATAATTTGCCCTTCCTGCTTGGCCAGCTCGCCGAGCAGGGCTTTCAAGCGCTCCTCGAACTCGCCACGGTATTTGGCACCGGCAATCAGCGCACCCATGTCCAGCGACAGCAGGCGCTTGCCTTTCAGGTTGTCCGGCACTTCGCCATTGATGATGCGCTGCGCCAGCCCCTCGGCAATGGCGGTCTTGCCCACGCCAGGCTCGCCGATCAGGACCGGGTTATTCTTGGTGCGGCGCTGCAATACCTGCACGGTACGGCGGATCTCGTCATCACGGCCGATCACCGGGTCCAGCTTGCCCTGCTCGGCCCGCTCGGTCAGATCGATGCAGTACTTCTCCAGCGCCTGGCGGGACTGCTCGGCATTGGGGTCATCGACACTGGCACCGCCACGCAGGTTATTGATGGCGTTTTCCAGCGCCTGGCGGCTGACGCCCTGGCCCAGCAGGATCTTGCCGACACGCGTGTTCTCGTCCATCGCCGCCAGCAACACCAGCTCGCTGGAAATGAACTGGTCTTTCTTCTGTTGTGACAGGCGGTCGGCCTGGTTGAGCAGGCGCGCCAGATCCTGCGACAGGCTCATGTCGCCGGTGGGACTCTGGATTTTTGGCAAATCCTCCAGTACCCGGTTCAGTTCGGCCTTGAGCTTGTTGACATCAAAGCCCACCTGCATCAGCAGCGGGCGAATGGCCCCGCCCTGCTGGTCGATCAGCGCCAGCAGCAGGTGGACGGGTTCAATGGCGGTGTGGTCCTGGCCCAGTGCAACGGACTGGGCATCGGACAGGGCCAGTTGTAATTGACTGGTCAAACGATCGGCTCGCATGTTTTTTCCTCCAGATATCCTGTTGGGCGAGCCGTGGCGTATATCCATTAGTCTTACCCGGGCTCACCGGTAGCGAATGAATAGATAAGGACGCGACCACAAATTTCAAGCCGCCCGCCTTGCTTCGCTACAAGCAGAAGCCCGTTGACGGACATTTCTGGCGAACGGCTGCCTGCAAGCCGGCCAGCCTCCCACCCGGATTCGCCGCCCGAACAGGTGCCATCCCCCCTGCCCTGCAGCGCTACACACCAGCAAAGTGATACCTGCCAGGCCATTTTGCAACTGACCAGAAAACATTAAAAAACATTTAAAACATATTAGCATGCAAACAATTAGCACGAATCTTGTTGTCGTGCTAATTACATTTAAAGGTCAAACACAGTAGCCTGCTATTAATATGCTCCCAAACTGATAGCATCGAATAATCTAAAGGTCGAATACACAATTATCTGCCAAACCCTAGCATAAGCCACAAGCCATGAGCCGCAGTATTCAAGGCCCGGACCAACATCCAAAAAAACCGGCCACTCATGGAAACAATAAAAACAAACGCTGAAACTTAAACATTTCAGGACATCTTGCAACCCTTATAAAAATAAGACCGGAGGTTGAATAAAAATAAAGCCCGATTCTCTCGCCTGCGTTAACAAAAACAATTAAATCTGGAGTGCACAGTCATGCCAAAAGAAATTACTGAAAGGGATCAGCAGTACTGGAGTACCAACCTCCGCCTGATCATCATCTGCCTCGCCATTTGGGCCTTCGTGTCCTATGGGCTTGGCCTGTTGCTGCGACCGCTGTTCATGGGCATCCACATTGGCGGAGCCGACCTCGGCTTCTGGTTTGCCCAGCAAGGTTCAATTTTCACCTTCCTCGCCTTGATCGTCTTCTACGCATGGAGAATGAACAAGCTTGATGACGAATTTGGTCTGGAGGACTGATCATGAGCCAATTTACTATCAACCTGATTTTTGTACTGGGCTCGTTCGCCATCTATACCTGGATCGCGGTCTGGGCCCGGGCAAGATCAACCCGCGAGTTCTATATCGCCGGTGGTGAAGTTCATCCGACCATGAACGGCATGGCGACCGCGGCTGACTGGCTGTCTGCTGCCTCCTTCATCTCGGTGGCCGGCCTGATTTCCGTCGGTTACGTCAACTCCGCGTTCATCATGGGCTGGACCGGCGGCTATGTACTGCTGGCAACCCTGCTGGCTCCGTACCTGCGCCGCTTCGGTACCTATACCGTGCCGGACTTCGTTGGTAAGCGCTATGACAGTAAAGTGGCCCGCGTGGTTGCGGTACTCTGCCTGATCATCATCTCGCTGACCTATGTAATCGGCCAGATGACCGGTGCCGGCGTTGCCTTTGCCCGCTTCCTTGAAGTCAAGGTCTCTACCGGACTGCTGATCTCCTCTGTCGTGGTATTCGCTTACGCGGTACTGGGCGGCATGAAGGGCGTAACCTACACTCAGGTAGCCCAGTACATCGTACTGATCCTGGCCTTCCTGACCCCTGCCGTCTACCTGTCGCTGATGGTAACCGGCCACTTCCTGCCACAAACCGGCTTTATCGGTGCTCACGCCGAGTCCGGCACCCCGATGCTGATGAAGCTGAACGAAGTGGTGCGTGACCTTGGCTTCCAGGACTACACCGCAGACGTGTCCAACAAGTGGAACATGTTCCTGTTCACCCTGACCCTGATGGTCGGTACTGCAGGCCTGCCACACGTGATCATCCGCTTCTTCACCGTACCCAACATCAAGGACGCCCGTCGTTCTGCTGCCTGGGCTCTGGTGTTCATTGCGCTGTTCTACACCACCGCACCTGTTGTTGCCGCCATGGGCCGCATGAACCTGCTGGACAACATCTATCCTAATGGTGTTCACGAACCTTCGCTGTCCTATGAAGAGCGTCCACAGTGGTTCAAAAACTGGGAAGAGACCGGCCTGTTGAAGTTCGAGGACAAGAACGGCGACGGTCGCATCCAGTTCTACAACGACGGCACCCTGCCAACCCCCAACAAGAGCTTTGTTGCTCCTGAGGGCTGGGCCGGTAACGAGCTGACCGTGAACAACGACATCCTGGTACTGGCACTGCCTGAAATTGCCAACATGCCTGGCTGGATCATTGGTCTGATTGCTGCCGGTGGGGTATCGCTGCCGCCCTGTCAACCGCGTCCGGTCTGATGCTGGCCATTTCCTCCGCCATCAGCCATGACCTGCTGAAGAACACGCTGACACCGAACATGTCGGAAAAAACCGAAATGCTCTGTGCTCGTATCTCGATGGTCGGTGCGATCTCCGTGGCCACCTGGCTGGGCCTGAATCCTCCCGGATTCGCGGCACAAACAGTAGCTCTGGCGTTCGGTATAGCTGCATCCTCGATCTTCCCTGCCCTGATGATGGGTATCTTCATCCGTCGCATCAACAGCAAGGGCGCAATTGCCGGCATGCTGTGTGGTGCGGGTGCCACCCTGGTGTACATCTTCCTGTACCTGGGCTGGTTCTTCATCCCCGGCACCAACACCTTCCCGAACAGCCCCGAGTACTACCTCTTCGGTATCATCTCTCCGCTGTCCTTCGGTTGTATCGGTGCGCTGATCAACTTCACCGTGGCCATCGTGGTGTCCAACGCCACCGAGAAACCATCTGAAGAGATCCAGGACATGGTACGTCGCGTACGTTACCCATAAGCCCTGACTTGCTGTAAACTTACATCGACCTTTAGTGGGCTTTCATTGAAAGCCCACTTTTTTTGCCAGAAGAAACAACCCCGCCTCAAGACAACAGTCACTCCCGCCCGCGCAGGAGCAGGCTGTGGCCTGACCGGTTTCATCGCCGCCCGGCCGGGCTGACCGCTGTTTTTTGTGGCCCATGGAGGCACCCGTCACCATGAGCGTTAACCAGACCTGCAGTTTTTTGGAGTGTGTCGCATGTGGCATCTAATCGCTGTTTTCATCTCGGGCCTGAGCATGGGTGGCCTGGCCTACCTGGCCCGCAAACTGTCCCGCAACAGGCTGCCGTCATGGATCATCCCGGTCGCCGCCGGCGTCAGCATGTTCGGCTATCTGGCCGTTTACGATTACACCTGGTACGGCTACAAGACCGAACAGGTACGCATCACCCAGCCCTCTGACGACCTTGTGTTTTTTGGCGAAAAACAGGAGCGCAGCTTCTTCAAACCCTGGAGCGTGATCCGGCCCGCCATCAACAGCTTCTTCATTTTTGACGGCAACTCGAAAACCGTCGAACAGGACAACCAGGTCATCGTCGAGTACTTCCTCTACGAATTCATCAAGGACCCGATCGAGCGCCAGCAGGTCTATATGGCAGTGCTCAACTGCACCACTCTGGAACGCGCCGTAATTCCCCAGGGGAAAACTGTCAAGGCCGCCCAGCACGAGAAAATCGACACCAGCGACCTCTTCTATCAGAAGCTGTGCCGCTAAGCACTTGCCGTTTCCTATACAGACGTCGTACTCCATGCCCGCTGGCAGAATGCTAGGATGCAAACAAACATCCACACAAGCAGCTGACCATGGGCATTAAAGTCATTCTCAATCTTGCCGGCGGTGTAGCCCTGCTGTTGTGGGGGCTGCACATGGTCAATACCGGCATCATTCGTGCATTCGGTGCGCGCCTGCGGCGCTTTCTCGGCAAGGTGCTGAAGCGGCGTCTGCCGGCATTTCTGGCCGGCATGGGCGTTACCGCCATTCTGCAAAGCAGTACCGCCACCGCCCTGATGCTCAGTTCCTTTACCGCCTCCGGGCTGGTTGCGCTGGCTCCGGCGCTGGCCGTGATGCTCGGTGCCAACGTCGGCACCACACTGATCGTGCAGGTGCTGTCCTTCGATGCCTCGGCCATCGCTCCCACCTTGCTGTTGCTGGGTTTCATCACCTTCAAACGCAGCAAGCACACCATGCTCAAGGATCTGGGCCGGGTCGGCATCGGCCTGGGCCTGATGCTGCTGTCACTGGAAATGCTGGTCAGCAGCCTTGAACCGATCCAGGATGCACCCGTGGCCCGTGAGCTGTTCGCCGCCATTACCGGCGAACCGGTGCTGACCCTGCTGATCGGGGCGGTGCTCACCTGGGCTGCCCACTCCAGCGTAGCCACTGTATTGCTGACCATGTCACTGGCCACTTCCGGCCTGATCACCCCGCTGGCGGCACTGGCGCTGGTGCTCGGTGCCAATCTGGGCAGTGCCCTCAATCCCTTGCTGGAAGGGCTGGGCAGCAGCAACCCGGCCCACCGCCGGATGCCGCTGGGCAACCTGCTCAACCGCCTGCTGGGCTGCATCATTTTTGTGCCGCTGTTGCCACTGGTGGTGGAGTACCTGTCACTGCTGGACAGTCAGCCGGCCCGGCTGAGCGCCAATTTCCACATGCTGTTCAACCTGTTCATGGCGCTGGTGTTCATCGTGCCGCTGGGGCTGGTCGCCCGCCTGCTGGAGCGCATGCTGCCGGAAGCGGAAAACGAGAACGACCCCGGCCGGCCCCTGTACCTGGACTCGCACGCCATGGACACACCCAGCGTGGCCCTGTCCAGCGCCGCACGGGAAACCATGCGCATGGGCGACATCATCGAGAAAATGCTGCAAGACAGCATCACCGCCATCATGACCAATGACCGCAAGCTGGTCAGCAAGGTCAGTGCCATGGACGATGCCGTCGACCGGCTGCATGAAAGCATCAAGCTCTATGTGATCAAGATCACCCGGTCGGCGATGGATGACCGGCAAAGCAGGCGTGCAATGGAAATCCTCAGCCTGACCATCAACCTGGAGCACATCGGCGACATCATCGACAAGAACCTGATGGAACTGGCCAGCAAGAAAATCAAGAAACAGCTGCAGTTTTCCGGGGAGGGTGCCCGCGAGCTGACCGAAATCCATCGTGCCGTACAGGACAACCTGCGCTTGGCGATGAGTGTGTTCCTGTCTGGTGACGTAGCATCGGCCCGCATGCTGCTGGCACAGAAAAACCGCATTCGTGACCTGGAGTTCCGCGCGGCGGAAAACCATATCGAACGGCTCAAACAGCAGCGGGTGGAGAGCCTGGAAACCAGCTCCCTGCACCTGGATATCCTGCGTGACCTGAAGCGCATCCACTCGCATGTCTGCTCGACCGCCTACCCTGCGCTGGAAGCGGCCGGTGAATTGAATCAGCCCGGCCTGAAGCCGCCCGCTCCTGTTACCGGAAGCTGACTCCGCAGCGCTCTCCTGTTACATCACCAACCTGGTGCGCAACATTTGCGGCGAATGCCGCTCGCTGTGCAATTGGCCATCATCCTGTAGGTCCGAATTTATTCGGACAAGCCCGGCAACGCCGGGCAACAAAGCCCCGTGTGCGAATAAATTTGCGCAATACGGACCGGCTGCTTTCATGTGCGAATGAATTCGCACCTTTTGGCGCGAATGCCGCCACTCGCTGTGCAATTGGCCACCACCCTGTAGGTCCGAATTTATTCGGACAAGCCCGGCAACGCCGGGCAACAAAGCCCCGTGTGCGAATGAATTTGCGCAATATGGATGGGCTGCTTCATGTGCGAATAAATTCGCACCTACATTTGGCGCGAATGCCGCCACTCGCTGTGCAATTGGCCACCTTCCTGTAGGTCCGAATTTATTCGGACAAGCCCGGCAACGCCGGTCAACAAAGCCCCGTGTGCGAATGAATTTGCGCAATATGGATGGGCTGCTTCATGTGCGAATAAATTCGCACCTACATTTGGCGCGAATGCCGCCACTCGCTGTGCAATTGGCCACCTTCCTGTAGGTCCGAATTTATTCGGACAAGCCCGGCAACGCCGGTCAACAAAGCCCCGTGTGCGAATGAATTTGCGCAATACGGACCTGCTGCCTTCATGTGCGAATAAATTCGCACCTACAGGGACGTTTTATCGCTCAGCGGGCCAGCCGGGTCAGCAGGCGGTCCAGTGCGTTGGCAAACTGTTGCTTGTCCCGCTCGCCATACGCGGGCTGGCCGCCACTGGCAATCTGGCCGGTATCGCGCAGGTCGGCCAGCAGGTTGCGGGTGGCCAGGCGGTCGCCCATGTTCTTTTCGGTAAACTCGTGCCCGCGCGGGTCAAGGGCGGCCACGCCCTTTTTCAGCAAACGGTCAGCCAGCGGTATGTCGCTGCAAATGGCCAGGTCCCCGGCTTCGGCCTGCTCGACAATATGGTCATCAGCCGCATCCGGCCCGCTGGGTACCACCACCAGCCGTACACAGGCAAAGTTCGGCTTTTGCTGTGGCTGACCGGCCACCATGACCACATCCAGCTTGCGCTTCAGGGCGAAACGCACCACCAGGTCCCGTGCTGCTCGCGGACAGGCGTCCGCATCAATCCATATCTGCACCTTTGTGTTCTCCAGACTCCGTTTGCGCTTCAGTTTTCCGTGTCGATTGCCGACAGCTGGCTGTATACCCGGTTGCGCCCCAGCTTCTTGGACTGATAGAGGGCTTCGTCAGCCGCCTGCAACAGATCCAGGTAGCCGGCTGGGGAACCGGGCATGGCGCTGGCCACCCCGGCACTGATGGTAACTACTGGCCCCACCAGAGAACCGGCATGCGGCAGGGCCAGGGCCTCGATTTCCGCGCGGATGCGCTCCGCCTTGGCCAGCGCTCCGCGCAGCGGTGTATTGGGCAGCAGGCAGGCAAATTCCTCACCGCCGATCCGCGCGACCAGGTCATGCGAGCGGGTCAGGCTGTTCTTCAGGCTGGTGGCAATGCAAACTAGCCCGTCATCTCCATGCTGATGGCCATAAAGGTCGTTGAACTGCTTGAAATAATCGACATCCATCATGATCACCGACAATGGCTGCCCTTCACGCTGGCAACGGCGCCACTCGGCTTCGAGGCTGCGATTGAAGTGGCGGCGGTTGGCGATGCCGGTCAACTCGTCAAGAAAGGCCAGCGAGCGCATGTTTTCGGTTTGCTGCTCGAGCTGCCGGTTGAGCCGCAGCAACAGCGCGTTACTGGCAACGGTTTCCTGCTGGGCTCTGCGCAGCTCCCTGAACACCTGCTTGCTTTTGCGCCGCCACAGGCGCATGGCGCAGAGACTGACGCAGACCAGCAACAGGTACAACAGGGCGATCATCAAGCGATCATGACGGAATTTGGCAAAAATGGCGTCATAATTGCGGCTGATCGATACCACCAGCGCATCGCTGATATTCAGTTCCGACGGCATGATGGTCTGCTGGACCATCATGCTCTTTTCACCACTGGACAACAGCAGACCTTCCTGCACGCTGATTTTCCTGCCGCTGAGCTGATGGCGGGTAAACAGCGTGCCCGTCCGTGACAGGTTGAGCCCCAGCACCGTTTGTGCATTGGGTTCCGCCAGGAATATGGTGCCGTCAGCATGGGCGATGTTGGCCTGCATGTCATCGGCATAGAACACCGAGTCCAGCAGGATGCCGATTTCCAGCGGGCTGAGCTCGGTCAGCACCATGCCGGCAAAGCCGCCCTGCTCGTCGGTCAGTGCACTGGCCAGCGTAATGGTCAGCAAGTTGTCGGTCAGCTGATAGGGCTTGCTCACATACAGGATGCCGGTCTGCCGTTCCTGCATGACTCGTTGCACCAACTCATTGTCTGCCAGGCTTCCGCGCTGCTGGTCCGGGTCGCTGCTGGCCAGAATATGGCCATCGGCATCCAGCAGGATGGTGGCCCGCACCCCGACAATGGTCTGCACGAAAGCACGCAGGCGCTTGTCGATGAACGGCCGGGCCCGGACAAAGCCGGCCGGTTCCGACAGTAACTCTGCCTGCAGATTGTAATGCGAGGCGCGAATGCTCATCAGCTGACGGCGCAGGTCGTGATAGATGATGCCGCTCTGGGTCGACAAGCGACTGTACTCACCCGTGCGAATGGCCCGCTCCTCGCCCGTCTGCCATGCCAGGATGATCACACCAAGTAACAGCAGGCCGGCACTGAGCAGCAGCAATTCCAGCCTGCGTGAGCCATGCTGCAGTTTTTTCAGCGTGTGGTCGTAATTGTTTAACATGTGTGAAGGTCTTCTCACGCGACAGACGGCATGCCGGTACGGGCAGGAGCAGCCGTGGCAATCATGGCATTATGCCGCCCGCATGGCGATAAAACAAAGTTTTGAGTATCGCCACGGCTGGTTTCTTCCACTTCCACCAGGGTTCAGCATACCGCTTGCGGTTTCAGTCCGGACCTGTTTCTTCCAGCCGGCTGCATCCGGGACCTTCGATACGGCTGCGGCCACCATTGAGCGGGCGCACCCGGATCTGCGTGGCAATGCGCTCCTTCAGTGCCTGCACGTGGGAAATCACGCCAATCAGCTTGCCGTCCTGCTGTAGGCCGGCCAGGGTATCCAGCGCCACATCCAGCGCTTCCTCGTCGAGCGTTCCGAAGCCTTCATCAAGAAACAGCGAATCCACCCGCACGTTCTGGCTGGCCATGCGCGACAGGCCCAGCGCCAGCGCCAGGCTGACAATAAAGCTTTCACCGCCGGACAGGTTCTTGGTCGAGCGGATTTCGCCGGCCTGGTAATTGTCCAGCACGTTCAGTTCCAGCGGCTCGCTGCTGTCGCGCACCAGCAGATAGCGGTCACTCATCTGCTGCAGTGTGCGGTTGGCGTGGGCCACCATCAGCTCGAAGGTCAGCCCCTGGGCAAAGTTGCGGAATTTCTTGCCATCAGCCGAACCGATCAGCGCATGCAGGTTATCCAGCCGGCGGCATTCTTCCTGCTGCAACGCCAGCTGCTCCAGCAACTGCACCTGGCCGGCGCGCGCCTGCTCGTTTTCCTGCAACTGATGTGTCAGGGCCGCCATGCGGTTGCGCAATTGCTGCAATTGCTCCTGCGCCAGCTGCAATTCAGCCTGCACTTCCTCCATGGTGCGAGTTGTCAGCTCACGCGCCTGCTCTGTAGCCAGCCTGTCCTCAAGGTCGTCCAGCCGCGCACGCAAGGCGGTTTCGTCCGTGTCCAGCTGCCTGGCCCGCAATTGCAGATGCTGCCTGGTTTCGGCCGGCAGCAATGCCTCCTGCAGCGCCTGCTCGCTGACAAATCCGTGGGCCGTCAACTGGCTGGCCAGCCTGTCTTGCGCGACGGCCAAATCCGCCTGTCCGGTCTTGCACTGGCGTTCCAGCCCGGCAATCCGCTCCTGCAACCTGGCCAGCAACTGCTCCTGCTCTTTAAGCTGCTGCGCCTGTTGCTGGTGTGCCTGCTCCGCGCTGACAGCCGCTTCCTGCAAAAGCCGCTCTTGCGCGTCCGGATCGCGCTGGCCGAACAGTGCCAGCCGTTGCTGTTGTAACACTTCCTGCTGTTGCTGGCTCGCCTGCAGCTGCTGCTCCTGCTGTTGCAGGCTGTCTTGCTGCAAGCCGATCAGCGCCTGCAGGCGAGAGGTTTCCGCCTCGAAGCCCTGCTGTTGTTGCTGCAGCAGGCGCGCCTGCGCCATCTGTTGTTGCCAGCGGTCACGGCGAATGCGCAGTTGCTCAAGCAACTGTCCGGAACGGGTCGCCTCACCCGGCAGTACACCCAGCGGCTCCAGCACGCCGCCAATCTGTTCCCTGAACGCGGCCAGTGTCTGTAGTTGTTTCTGGCATTCGTCCCCGAGCGAGGACAACTGTTCCCTGTAGCCCGCCTCCCGGGTGGACAGCTCCAGGCCGGTTTTTTCGGTCCCGGCAAATTGCTCGCGCAAGCTCTGCAACCGTCGCTCGTGCTGACGGCACTGCTCCTGCAACATTCTGACCTGCTTGATCTGTTCTTCAATCGCCCTGATTTGCTCGCCCAGCCCATCCAGCCGGGGAACCTGCCCGTGCGCATAAGGATGCCTGGTGGCACCACACAGCGGGCAGGGTTTGCCGTCATGCAAGCTGTCGCGTTGAGCCTCCAGGCTTTCAATGCGGGCCAGCAATTCACGCTTGTCCCATAGGTGGCGCTGCTCGGTCTCGTAATCTTCCAGCTGCCGGCCAGCCAACACCGCGGCCAGCTGTTCCTGCGTATTGCTCAGGGTTGCTGTCGCCTGTTCTACGGCCTGCTGGTCTTGCCGCCAGCGCACGCGTTGCTGTTCCAGCTGCGAAGCGAGTGCCTGCAGCCGCTCCTGTGCCTGCTGCTCATGCTGTCGTGCATCCTGCAGCCGGTTTTGCAGCTGCTCCAGTTGCACCAGCTGCTGCTCGCCTCCGGCCAGGCCGGTGACCAGCCACTCATCCGCCGCATTCTGCTGGAAAAACACCTGTAACCCGGACTGCTGCTGCGCGTTTTTTTGCTGCAGGTCGTCATTCTCTTGCCGGGCCTGATGCAACCCGGCCAGTTTCTGCACCAGCACGTCGCGGCCCTGCACTGCCAGCGCCAACTGTTCAGCGTGCTGGCGCAACTCCTGATCCAGCACCCGCACCCTGCGCAGCTCCGGTGCCTGCATGACCTGCTGCTGACGCGCCTGCTCCAGCACAGTCGCCTGCTGCTCCAGCAGATGCTGTGCTGTCCGTACCGTTTCGGTCAGTTGCGGCAACCGCGCCTGCTCTTGTTCATGCGCGGCAGTAGCCGTTTCCAGCGCTCTGCGGGCAGCCTGTAACCTGGCCAGGTCCGGTTCCAGCTCTGCTGCCTGCAGTGCCAGCGCCAGCCGGGCACGTTCGGGCTCAAACTCCTGCTGTTGCGTGGCCAGCTGTTGCCGGCCCTGCTCAAGCTGCGTCTGTTGCAGCTGCAACTGGCGGATCTGTTCCTGCCAGCGCACGCTGGTCTCCAGCGTTGTCACCTGTTCCACCAGCGTCCGCTCACTGCTGCGCTCCTGCTCGAGCGCCTGCAGCAGCTCTTGCTCCTGCTCTGTGCTCAGCAGGCGCACACCGCCCAACCGGGCCTGCAACAGTTTCAGCTGTTCGCGCTGTTCACGCTGCATTTCGTGGGTGCGGATGGAAATGCGGCTATAGATGTCGGTGCCGGTAATCTGTTCAAGAATAGGAGCCCGGCTGTCCGCTGTTGCCTGCAAGAAGGCGGCAAAACCGCCCTGGGCCAGCAGCACCGAACGGGTAAAGCGCTCAAAATCCATGCCGGTCAGCTCGATGACGGCTTCCTCGACCTCGCGCAATTTCGACTCCAGCACTTCGCCGCTGTCGGCCCTGACCAGCTCCTGCTTCGGCTGTTGCAACTCGCCGCCGGGGCTGCGTCTTGAGCGGTGCTGGCTCCAGTGGCAGCGATAGCGCCCGGCCACCGTGGCAAAGGTGACCTCGGCAAAGCACTCGCCGCTTTGCCGCGACATGATCTCGTTGCTGCTCTTGGTGACCCGCCCCAGACGCGGCGTGCGTCCATACAGGGCCAGACAGATGGCATCCAGGATGCTGGACTTGCCGGCTCCGGTCGGCCCGGTAATGGAAAAAATGCCCTCGGCGGCAAAGGCCGGGTCGGTAAAATCGATCAGCCACTCGCCGGCCAGCGAGTTAAGGTTCTTGAAACGCAGTTGCAGGATTTTCATGCCGGCTGCTCTCCCTGCCCGGCCATGCCGTCTGCATCGTGCAGCGACTCCAGCACCTGCTGATAGCTGTGCAGCAGCTCGTCACGCTGCTGTTCCGGCACCTGGTGTGCATCCAGACAGCGCCCAAACACATCCAGCTCGCTCAGGTCGTCCAGGGTTTCCTCCGCCCGGCCCTGTTCCAGCACCTGCTGCACCACGCGCTGATTGCGGATGCGCAGGATCTCCAGCGCACTGCCGGCCACCTGTTCTTCCAGCTGTTCGCGCAGGTCACTGGCAATCTCCACACCGGTATACAGCACTTCCAGCCAGACCGGATCATTCTCGTCACGTAACGCCTGCAAGCGCAGGCTGATGTCCGGCAGATTGCCGGCAATGCGCTCCAGGCGCTGGAACACCGGTATGTCGAGCAACTCCACCTGCGGTACAAACGCCTGCTGTCCATCCCGGGCAAACTGTACCAGACACAGGCTCTTCTGCTGCCGCGCCTCGCCAAAGCCCATTGGCAGGGGCGAGCCGCTATAACGGATATGCGCCTGCCCGCCCACCTGCTGCGGCACATGCAAGTGGCCCAGCGCGACATAATCAAAGCATCCGGGAAACACTCCGGCATGCACATGGGCCAGCGACCCCACATACAGCTCGCGCACGCCATCACCTTCAACCGTCTGCCCGCCGGCGACAAACAGGTGGCCGGTACCGATCACCGGCACCGCCCGCTCCAGCCCGGCATTCAGGGTGCTGGCCGCCGCGCCGATGGCGGCATAATGAGCACGGATACCGTCTTGCAGTTTCTGCTCCTTGTCGCGGATGCTTTCATCCGCTTCGGCCTGGCGGATATCGCGGTCACGCAGATAGGGCACAGCGCAGACGATCAGCTGCGGCGCACCCGCTGCGTCACGCAGCAACAAAACCTGATCGGCCGGATCAGCACAGGCCTGCCCCACCACGTGCACATCCAGCGCCCGCAGCAGCCCGGCCGGTGCATCGAGAAACGAGGGCGAGTCGTGGTTGCCGCCGACAATCACCACATGCCGGCAACCGGTTTTGCCAACCCGGGCCAGAAAACGATAATACAGCTCCTGCGCAGCAGTGCCCGGCGTGCTGGTATCGAAAATATCACCCGCCACCACCAGCACGTCGACCTGTTCGCTGGCCAGGCGCTGCAGCAGCCAGTCAAGAAAAGCAACAAACTCGGCCTGTCGCCTGCGCCCGTACAGGGTGCGGCCCAGATGCCAGTCGGAGGTATGCAGGATTTTCATGGTTGTAATGAACGCCAGAAGAATGAATATATGGACTGAATAGCGCAGGGGCGGGGCTCCACAGCAGCACCGGGGGTGACTGCCGGCAGTCGCCCCGTTCTGCCAAAGCGGCTTCAGTTGCGTATATGTTACCCTGAGTGCCACCGGATGACCGCCCGTCATGCACCCACTTTCACCTGCAGGAGCACACTGTGTACGACGACTACGATTATGACGAGTATTCCATGGACGAGCTGAACTTCGGCGAAGACCCTTCCATGGACTATCTGCTTGAGGATGCCCTGCTCGAGGGTCTGCATCTGGACGAGTACAGCATCGACGAGCCGGACATCATGCTTGACGTACCCTATGTGCCGACAGACGAGAAGATCGTTGACGCCCTGCTCGACCTGGCCGGCGTGACCTCGCGCGACATCCTCTACGACCTGGGTTGTGGCGATGGCCGTATCGTGGTCGCCGCCGCCATGCAGCGCAACGCCCGCGGCATCGGCATCGACCTTGACCCGATGCGCATTGCCGAAGCGATGGAGTATGCCGGCAACTCGCGGGTCGAGCACATGGTGGATTTCTTCGAGGCTGACCTGCTCGAAGCCGATTTCCGGGAAGCAACCGTGGTCACCCTGTATCTGCTCGACATCATCAACCTGGAGCTGCGCCCCCGCCTGCAGCAGGAACTGCGTCCGGGCACACGCATCGTTTCCCACGCTTTCGACATGGGCGACTGGAAGCCGGACGAGCGCGTCAACTGCGGCGGCATCAACCTGTACAAATGGATCGTGCCGGCACAGCTTGCCGGGCACTGGCACTGGCAAGACAGCACCGGCCGTTCGTTCAACCTGCAGCTCAAGCAGAAACACCAGAAACTCAGTGGCCAGGCGCTGGTTGACGGACAGCCAGCCAGGCTGGTCAGCGCGCTGTTGCAAGGTGACTTGGCCGAATTTCGCATCCAGCAGGAGGGCAGCAGTCAGCTGCTCAACTTTGTCATGCGCTACAAGGATGGCCAGCTGGTACCTGAGGATAACGAACTGCAACCCGAACCGGCTACCCGCTGCTATACGGCAAAACCGGAAATAACAGAACCCTAGTGGCCTGTACGACTAATTCCATTAGTCAACGAACTAGCCGTTCAGGCCACTAGACATCCTCTGTTTGTAGGTGCGAATTCATTCGCACAAAAATTTTGGCGGCTTGACCAGGTGCCTGATTTTGTTCGAATAAATTCGAACCTACATTGGCATGCCCAAATAAGCCCAGACCCACAAACCAAAACAGACCACTAATCGCTTTTGTCACCTTTCAGCCGCACACCATCACTGAGCATGATGCCCAGCCAGCGTGTGGCCGGGCTGGACTCCAGCGCCAGCTTGACGATCATCGTCAGCAGGATTGACAACAGCATCCCCACCGGTCCGAACACCCAGCCCCACAGCATCAGCGACAGCAGCACGATCACCGGTGACAAGCCCAGCGTCTGCCCCATGAAACGCGGCTCGATGATGCTGCCGATGGCAGTATTCACGGCGATATACAACACCAGGGTCATCAGCCCCTCCGGAACGCCCAGTCCGAGAAAGGCGATCAGCACCGGCGGAATGGCGGCAACAATCGAGCCGATGGTCGGAATGAAGTTCAGCAGCCCGGTCAGCACGCCCCAGAGGATCGGGAAGTCCACCCCGATCGCCCACAGGCCTATACCGGCAATCAGGCCAGTACAAAAACTGCTGGTGGTCTTGATGGCCAGGTAACGGTTCACCGAACGCAAGAAGCTGCGCGTGCGCACCCGCATCCTTTTCTTGCCGGGGAAAGCCGCTTCCAGCTTGTCAACAATCGAGCGCTCCTCCAGCAACAGGAACATGAACACCAGCAGGACAAAGAAGGTATAGGCGGTGAACTGCCCCAGCGTACCGGCCAGATTGCGTGCCAGGCCGGTCAGCGTACTGACATTGGGCAGGGGGATGGCCGACGGAATGAATTCCTGCGGCACGCCGTAACTGGTGGCCAGGTTCCGCAACAGCAGCAGCTGGTCGGTCAGGCGCTCCTGGTACAACGGTGCCTTGAGCACCAGGCTTTCCGAGGTACCTTTGATCGCCAGAAACAGCAGAAAGAAAGAAAACCCGACCGTGGAAAACAGCAGGACAAAAGACACCCAGCCGGGAATGCCCTTTTTTTGCATCCAGGTCAGCGGCGGAATGCAAATGATGGTCAGGAAAGCCGCCAACAAGAACGGAGTGATGACAGAGCTGACGGCCTTGAGCCCGCCAATGATGATGACTGTGGCAGCCAGGCCAAACAGCCACAGCCATGAGCGTGATAAGACAGTGCGTTCCATGATGTTGCCCGTATGCAAAACACGGATCTTAGCACAGGGACCCAGCGGCTCAGGGCATTTTTGGCCGACACCCCGCACCCGCAAACAAAAAAGCCCTTAACTTTCAACAAGCTAAGGGCTTTCAAATATGGCGCAGTGGACGGGACTCGAACCCGCGACCCCCGGCGTGACAGGCCGGTATTCTAACCAACTGAACTACCACTGCGCGGCGCTTACGACGTATCGCCGTAGACAGGTCGCGCATTTTACTGTGTTTGCCCGGCAAGTCAAGCACATGAACAAAACCGGCGGCAGCAGCCCATGCTCCGGCGATGGCCAAACTGGCCAAAAACCTGCACACTGGCGCCTTTTGACAATATCCGCAGGAGCAGGATGACCATGCGTTCATTGATGATGATTTTCGGGCTGGGCTGGTGCCTGCTGGCCCAGGCTGGGCAGGTATCTTTCAGCCGTGATGTGCAGCCGGTACTGGCCGAAAAATGTGTGGCCTGCCATGCCTGCTATGATGCGCCCTGCCAGCTCAACCTGGGCAGTGCCGAAGGTCTGGAACGTGGCGCACACAAACTGCCGGTCTATCAGGGCTCCCGCCGTCATGCTCAGCAGCCGACGCGGCTGTTTGTTGATGCCAACAACGAAGACGAATGGCGCGGACTGGGTTTTTTCGATGTGTTGCAAGACCCGCAACAGCAATCCGTACTGTTGCAGATGCTCAGCCTGGCACGCCGGCACCCGCTGCCGGCCGACAACAGCAAGCTGCCGACCGGGCTGGATCTTAGCCTGAACCGCAGCGACAGTTGCCCCACCCCGGCCGAATTCAACACTTACGCCGACAAGCACCCGCACGGCGGCATGCCCTATGCCGTCACCGGCCTGAGCGACAGCGAATACGACACCCTGGCCAACTGGCTGATACAGGGTGCCGCCATGGATGCAACGTCCTGGCAACCCACGGCAGCCGAGCAGGCGCAAATCGACCAGTGGGAAACCCTGATGAACGGCACCAGCAACGAGCAGCGCCTGCTGGCCCGCTGGCTGTACGAGCACCTGTTTCTCGCCCATGTCTACCTTGATGAAGAAAGCGGCAAGCAGGGGCGGTTTTTCCAGTGGGTACGTTCGCACAGTGACAGCAGCGCCGCTCCCCGCGAAGTGACCAGCCGGCGCCCCAACCAGGATGCCGGCACCCACTTCCAGTACCGTCTGCGGCCGGTGCAGGATGTACTGGTACACAAGACCCACATCACCTATCCGCTTACGCAAGCCAAACTGGAGCGTGTCCGCGAGCTGTTCTGGGCCAGGCCGTGGCAGGTCGACGCCCTGCCCGGCTACGGCAGGCGCGCCCGCTCCAACCCGTTCGAGACCTTTGCCGCCATTCCGGCCGCAGCCCGTTACCAGTTCATGCTGGATGACGCCGAATATTTTGTACGCACCTTCATCCGCGGTCCTGTCTGCCGTGGCCAGATTGCCACCGATGTCATCCGCGACAACTTCTGGACCCTGTTCCAGGACCCGGCCCATGATCTTTACATCACCGATGCCGCCTACCGTGAGCAGGTTGATCCGCTGCTGGCCCTGCCTGGCGCCAATACCCGTGAAGAAAAGCTGTTGTCGTCCTGGCGTCGTTACAGCAAGTCCCGCAATGCCTATGAAAAAATCCGCAGCAAGGCCTATGCCCGCCTGCCGGCACCCGGCTGGGACGAGCTGTGGCAAGGCAACGACAATGCCCTGCTGAGCATTTTCCGCCACCATGACAGCGCTTCGGTGCGCAAGGGGCTGGTCGGTGAAGTGCCGCAAACCCTGTGGCTGATGGACTATCCGCTGCTGGAACGCACCTATTACCAGCTGGTGGTCAACTTCGACGTGTTCGACAACCTGTCACACCAGCTGCAGACCCGTCTGTATTTCGACCTGATCCGCAACGGCTCGGAAGTAAACTTCCTGCGCCTGATGCCGCCCAAAAGCCGTCAAAGCATCCTCGACAGCTGGTATCAGTACAGCGGCAAGGTCAAGAAGTGGCTGGTCTACACCAAAATCGACACCCACACTCCCAGCGCCCTGGCGCTGCCGGCTGAACGCAGCGTACAGGAATTCGGCCGCCAGCTGGCCACACGCTTTGCCGACCTCGATGCCAGGCCCGACCCGATCAACCGCTGCAACTCGGCGTTCTGCCACCGCCCCGGCCTGACTGACGAACAGGCCGCCAGCGAGCAGCTGCTATCACGCCTGGCCAGCCGGCCGGCGGCGGGCCTGCCGGTGATCAACTTCCTGCCCGAAGCCAGCCTGCTGCGGGTCGAGTTCAGCGACGGCAGCCGCGAAATCTACAGCCTGCTGCGCAACCGCGCCCACAGCAACGTCGCCTTCCTGATGGGCGAATCGCTGCGCTACCAGCCGGGACTGGACACCCTGACCATCTATCCGGAAGTGCTGAGCAGTTACCCCAACTTCATGTTCAGCGTAGCGGCCGGCGAACTGGATGATTTTGTCTGGGCCATGCAGAAAATCAGCACCCGGGAGGATTTTGATGTACTGGTCGATCGCTGGGGCATCCGCCGCACCCATCCGCAGCTTTGGGAGCACTTTCACGACCTGAGCCGCCATATCGGCGAAAGCCAGCCGCTGGAGCGTGCCCTGCTTGACATGAACAGGTATGAAGACCTCTGATCCTGAGTGACACGCCAGCCCGGAAACAAAACAACCCGCCAGCTGGCGGGTTGTTTTGTTTTTTCAGTAGCAGCCGGTACACGCTTTACAGGCAGTTGCGAAACCAGTTGCCCGGAAAACCGCTAAAAGACTTTTACCCGGAAAAGAAAAAGCCCCTGATTCGTTAAAACCAGGGGCTTTGAAAGATGGCGCAGTGGACGGGACTCGAACCCGCGACCCCCGGCGTGACAGGCCGGTATTCTAACCAACTGAACTACCACTGCGCGACTTCTCAAGAGTGGTGGGTGATGACGGGATCGAACCGCCGACCCTCTGCTTGTAAGGCAGATGCTCTCCCAGCTGAGCTAATCACCCTTTGTCTCTCGAAGTGGTGCGCATGATAGACAGTTGTTTTTGCTTTGGCAAGCCCCGAAGCAAAATATTTTTAAAATCAGTGCAAAGGGACAAGTATTGCCCGGCGGCGGAACGTCCGGCTGGCCCCCTTGTCCATGCAACCGGGTGCTCGGCACTTGGCTTGAGCCGCCCCGACAGGAATAATACCGCGCTTGTTTATCTGGAGTCTGTCTACATGTGGTTTCGTAATTTGCTTGTGTATCGTCTGAACCTTGAATCCCCTCTGCAGGCCGAGGAGCTGGAAACAGCCCTGGCCAGCCTGCCCGCCAAAGCCTGCGGCAGCCAGGTGGCCAGCACCTACGGCTTTGTCGCTCCCTGGGGAAAAAACGAGGATGCACCGCTGGTACACGCCAGCCAGGGCTTCATGCTTATTGCTGCCCGGCAGGAGGAACGCATCCTGCCTGCTTCAGTGGTGCGTGATGCCGTACAGGAAAAGGTGGACGAACTCGAAGCCGCTGAGGCACGCAAGGTCTACAAAAAGGAAAAAGACCAGATCAAGGACGAAATCGTGCAGACACTGATGCCACGGGCCTTTATCCGCAAATCGGTGACCCGTGCCGCCATTGACGCGCAGAACGGCTTCATCTATGTGGATGCCTCCAGCAGCAAGAAAGCCGAAGAACTGCTGTCTGCCATGCGCGAAGCTCTGGGCAGCCTGCCGGTGCGCCCGGTCAGCGTGAAGCAGGCCCCCACCGCAACCTTCACCGGCTGGGTCAAGAGCCACGAGGCCAGCCACGGCCTGTTCCTGCTCGACGAATGCGAACTGCGTGACAGCGCCGAAGATGGCGGCATCATCCGCATCAAGCGCGAGGACCTGTCCAGCGAGGAAGTGCAAAACCACCTGGCCGCCGGCAAGCTGGCCACCGTGCTGTCACTGGCCTGGGAAGAGAAGCTGTCTTTTCTGCTCGATGACAAGCTGGTGATCAAGCGCCTGCGCTTTGAAGACCTGCTGCAAAGCCAGGCCGAACAGGACGGTGGCGACGATGCCGCCAGCCAGTTTGATGCCAGCTTTGTCCTGATGATGCTCACCCTGCGGGACTTCATTCCGCAACTGCTGGAAGCGCTGGGCGGCGAAGAAATCCCGCTGGCGGTATAACGGCTCCGGCCCGGGCTGGCAACCGACCGGCCCGGGCCATTTCCCTCTTGCCCCTGTTACCCCTATCTGTCGCCCGGTAACAGTTTCGTGCATTAAGGTAACACTCCGATTGTTACCGGATGTCTCCCGCAGCACACAAAAACCAACAATACCCTTTACTATCAGTGCGATACAGAACATGGCACAGGGCGTGCTTTGTTTATCGCACAACAAAAACAAAAATTTGAAAAATAAAAATAACATCACCGACTCCAGTAAAAACAACAACAAAGCCGGAGACGCAATCAACTGATTACTTTGAAGAGGATTGTTGCAACACTGTCGCAACGGAACAACAAGAACAACAGCCGGCAACGGCACGGGTGACAGCAGTTGACAACGTCAGCATTCAAAGCAATCCGCTGATTTTTACAGTAATGGCTAAAAATTCCGGCACAACAAAAATAAAAACTGCCCAGACAACAAAAACAACATCAAAGCACAGCTGTAGATAGAGGAGGCCCTGGGCCTCCTCTTTTATTTTCCCGTTCTACGGCGTGACAGATTCACCCCGGACGCTGGCAGTGCTAGAATCCGCCTCCATGAATCTTCTATACAACTCCCGCTACCCGTCCAGCCTTCAGGCCAGCGCACCAGCCTGCGCAGAACGTCTGGCCCGCCCTGCCCCGGCACAGCCGCCGCAACATATCCTTACAGGCCCCTGCCATGCTTAAAAAGCTGATCCGTACCCTGCGCAAGCCACGCAAGGCTGCTGCGCCCAAAGGGCAGCAGCTGACCTTTGAGCAGCACGGCCTGCGCACCGACCTGTTTAGCCGCAATGCAGTCAACGTCGCCCTGCGCCTGCAGGAAGCCGGCTTCCAGGCCTTCCTGGTTGGCGGCTGCGTACGTGACGCACTGCTGGGCGAGCGCCCGAAGGACTTTGATGTGGCCACCAGCGCCACACCCGAGCAGGTGCGCGAGGTTTTCCGCAACTCGCGCATCATCGGCCGCCGCTTCCGGCTGGTGCATGTCCTGTTTGGCCGCGAGATGATCGAAGTGGCCACTTTCCGCAGCAACCATACCGCCCGCGATGCCGCCAGCGGCAAGGCGGTCATGGATAGCAGCGGGCGCATTCTGCGCGACAATGTCTATGGCACCCTGGAAGAAGATGCCCTGCGCCGCGACTTCACCATCAATGCCCTGTACTACGACCCGGCCAACCGCATCCTGCACGATTTTGCCGGCGGCATGAGCGATCTGGAAGCGCGTACCCTGAGACTGATCGGTGACCCGGAAACCCGCTACCAGGAAGACCCGGTGCGCATGCTGCGGGCCATCCGCTTCGCGGCCAAGCTTGGCTTTGACCTGCCACCGGAAACCGCCACGCCCATTCACCGCCTGGCACCGATGCTCGGCGACATTCCGGCAGCACGCCTCTACGAGGAAGTGCTGAAGGTCTTTCTCAATGGCAGTGCCGAAGACAGCTTCGACCTGTTGCAGCAATATAACCTGTTTGCCCCGCTGTTTCCGCTGAGCGCCGCCGAACTGGAACAGGACCCCGAATACTGCACCAGCCTGGTGCGCCTGGCCCTGCGCAACACCGATGTCCGGCTGGCCGAAGGCAAGACCGTCACCCCGGCATTCCTGTTTGCCGCCCTGCTGTGGCCCGGCCTGCTGCCCCTGATCGCCCGTTGCCAGGCCGAAGGGCTGGCACCCGTGCCGGCCATCCAGAAAGCCGCACACATGCTGCTGCCGGTGCAGATACAGCGCATTGCCATTCCCAGGCGCTTTACCATGCCGATGCAGGAAATCTGGGCCCTGCAGGAACGCCTGCCCTACCGCTACGGCAAACGTGCCGAAACCGTGCTGGCTCACCCCAGGTTCCGCGCCGCTTACGATTTTCTGCTACTGCGTGAAGATGCCGGCGAAGACACCGGCAATCTGGGCCAGTGGTGGACCGACTACCAGTTTGCCAGCGAACCCGACCGCCGCCGCATGATCACCGAGCTGAGCGGTCCGGTCCGCAAGAGCCGACGTCCGCGCAAACGCAAGGCACGTACCACCGGCCCGGCAGGAAGCAATCACTGATGCAACAGGTACATATCGGGCTTGGCAGCAACCTGGGCGACTCGCGCCAGCAGCTGGAGCAGGCCCTGCAGGCTATCGGCCGGCTGCCACAGACCCGGCTGCTGAAAACCTCGTCACTGTACTCCAGCGCCCCGCTCGGGCCTGCCGACCAGCCGCGCTACACCAACGCGGTCGCCCTGCTGGAAACCGGCCTTGATCCACTGCAGCTGCTCGACCACCTGCAAGCCATCGAGCAGGAGCAAGGCCGCGAGCGCAAGGGCGAACGCTGGGGGCCGCGCACCCTGGATCTGGACATCCTGCTGATCGGCCAGCAAAGCATCAGCAACACACGCCTGCAAGTTCCCCATTACCACATGCATCAGCGTCCCTTTGTCTTATACCCTTTGGCTGAGGTATCCTGCGCTGATTTACAATTGCCCGACGGCCGTCTTCTGGTCGACCTGCTCCTGCAGTGTCCACAGGACAGCAGCCTGCACCGTCTGGCTCCATAACGACAACTCTCGTAAAACCTTGCATCACAGCCATCCCGCCGCGCCGGCGAGGATCGCCAAAAGGAGCAGCCACCATGCCTGACATCACCCTGACCACCCTGCTGGAGCACAAGGCACGCGGCGAAAAAATCACCATGCTGACCTGCTATGACGCCACCTTTGCCGCCACCTCGTGCGCGGCCGGTATCGAGACGCTGCTGGTCGGCGACTCGCTCGGCATGGTTCTGCAGGGCCGTGACAGCACCCTGCCGGTGACCATCGAGGATGTGGCCTATCACACGGCCAGCGTCAAGCGTGGCAACAGGGGCGCCCTGATTGTCGCCGACCTGCCATTCATGGCCACTGCAAGCCTCGAGGAAATCTACCGCCAGAGCGCCATGCTGATGCGTGCCGGTGCCCACATGGTGAAGCTGGAAGGCGGCGACTGGCTGTGCGAGGCCGTCACCGGGCTGGCACAGCGTGGCATTCCCGCCTGCATTCACCTGGGCCTGACGCCGCAGTCGGTCAATGTCTTTGGCGGTTACAAGGTACAGGGCCGCGACGCCGAAGCAGCCGCACGGCTCAAGGCAGATGCACAGGCACTGGAGCAGGCCGGCGCGGCCATGCTGTTGCTCGAATGCGTACCCGGCAGCCTGGCGGCTGAAGTCACCGCAGCGGCAGCCGTGCCGGTCATCGGCATTGGTGCCGGCCCGGATACCGATGGCCAGGTGCTGGTCCTGCATGACATGCTCGGCATGTCACTGACCGGCTTCACACCAAAGTTCGTCCGCAATTTCATGCCGGAAGCCGGCTCCATCGAAGGCGCCATCGCGGCCTATGCCGACGCCGTCAAACAGGGGCGCTTTCCCGCGCCGGAACACGAATTCAAAGCCTAGATCATGATTACCGTTGACAACATCACCGCCCTGCGCGAGCAGGTCCGTCAAGCCCGCCTGAATGGCCGGCGCATCGCTTTCGTCCCCACCATGGGCAACCTGCATGCCGGGCACATGTCCCTGATTGCCACCGCACGGCAGCACGCCGACTTTGTCGTGGCGAGCATTTTCGTCAACCCGCTGCAGTTCGGCCCCAATGAGGACCTCGACAGCTACCCGCGCACCCTGGCCGCCGACCAGGATAAACTGGCCGCCGCCGGTTGCGCCCTGCTGTTCACGCCGACTGATGCCCTGATGTACCCGAACGGCATGGACAACCACTGCCTGGTGCATGTACCGGAGGTCAGCGAGGGCCTGTGCGGCGGCAGCCGTCCGGGGCATTTCGACGGTGTCGCCACCGTGGTCACCAAGTTGTTCAACATGGTTCAGCCCGACCTGGCAGTGTTTGGCGAAAAGGACTATCAGCAACTGACGGTAATCCGCAAAATGGTCAGCGAGCTGAATATTCCGGTGCAGATCATCGGGGCGCCCATTGTCCGCGACAGCGACGGGCTCGCATTATCCTCGCGAAACGGGTATCTTGACGCCGCGCAACGCAAAACAGCACCTGCCCTGCATGGCTGCCTACAACAAAGCGTTGCCCGGATACGGTCCGGACGCCGCGATTACGCTGCCCTGTTGCAGCAGGCCGCCCAGGAGCTGACAGAAGCCGGCATGCAACCGGATTACCTGGAACTGCGCGAAGCGGACAGCCTGCAACCGGCCAATGCCGACAGCCGCCGACTGGTCATGCTGGCTGCGGCCTTTCTTGGCAATACACGCCTGATCGACAACATCGAGTTCGACGTGCAACCCTGAACCTGTCCGGCACCTTGCTACGCACCACCAGATTAGAGGTAGAAACACTGATGCAAACCATACTGCTCAAAGCCAAACTGCACCGGGCGATTACCACCCACGCAGTGGTGGACTACGAAGGCTCCTGCGCCATCGACGGTGACTGGCTGGACATGTCCGGCATTCGTGAATACGAGCAAATCCAGATCTACAACGTCGACAACGGCGAGCGCTTCACCACCTACGCCATCCGTGGCGAAGCCGGTTCGCGCATCATTTCCGTCAACGGTGCGGCAGCGCACAAGGCCAGTGTCGGCGACCGCCTGATCATCTGCGCCTACTGCCACTACGAAGAGCACGAACTGGATACCCACCAGCCACGCCTGCTGTACATGGCGGCCGACGGCTCGCTGAGCCACAGCAGCAACGCCATTCCGGTACAACTGGCGTAAAAACCTCCGGGCACGCGTGCGGTAACGGCAATACCGCACGCGCCTTCCCTCCTGATCAGCATGCTCTTGTTGCACAGATCAATGAAAGCGTTTGTGCTTTCCCGGCGCTGTCACTTCGGTGCTAATATTTAAACCAACCTTTAAGGGTCTCCCTGCAATGCAACGCGGGCGTGTAGCGTTGTGCATGGATCACTCCGGCCGGCTGCGGACGCCCCTGCACCGGCAGGGCGGTTTTCCGCGTTTCGGCACCATGGCCACAATGACGATTGGCGTTGTACTCAACATAAGGACATCAGGATGCAGCAGGCTTTTTCTCCCGTTAACCCGCTCACCCTTCCCGCCTGGCAGTCGTTGCAGACACAACGGGCTGCCATGCACGGCTTTTCCATGCCCGCAGCCTTCGATCTTGATCCGCAGCGCTTCGCCCGTTTTTCGCTCAGCCACCAGGGCATGTTGCTGGATTACTCGAAAAACCTGATCGACGTTCCCACGCTGGACCTGCTGCTGCAGCTGGCCGCACAGGCCGGCGTTCCCGCAGCGCTGGCGGCCCAGTACCGGGGCGACATCGTCAACACCACCGAGCAGCGCCCGGCCCTGCACAGCGCCCTGCGCCGCCCCGCGCACGGACAGCTCATGCTCGACGGCCACGACATCCTCACCGAGGTGCGGCAGGTACACGAACGCATGGCCGAGCTGGTGGCACAGGTACATAGCGGCCAGTGGCAAGGCTTTGCTGGCCAGGGCATCACCGATATCGTCAACATCGGTATCGGCGGCTCCTTCCTCGGCCCGCAACTGGCGGTGGAAGCCCTGCAGCCTTTTGCCTGCGGCGGGCTGCGCTGCCACTTTCTGACCAATATCGACAGCAGCGAGTTTTACCAGATCAGCCGCCAGCTCAATGCCGGGCGCACCCTGTTCATCGTCTCCAGCAAGTCATTCGGCACCCTGGAAACCCTGAAAAACGCCGAGGCCGCTCGCCGGTGGCTGCTGGCGCAGGGCTGCCCGCACGAGCAGCTGTGCCGCCACTTCATCGCAGTGTCCAGCAATGTCGAAAAAGCGGTCGCTTTCGGCATCACCGAAAAGAACATTCTGCCCATGTGGGACTGGGTCGGCGGGCGCTACTCGCTCTGGTCGGCGATCGGCCTGCCCATTGCCCTGATGACCGGCATGGACAACTTCAAGGCCATGCTGGCCGGCGCACACGCCATGGACCTGCACGCCCTGAACGCTCCGCTGGCAGATAACATGCCTGTCATCATGGCGCTGCTGGGCATCTGGTATGCCAACTTTCATGGCGCGCAAAGCCACGCCGTGCTGCCTTATGACAACTACCTGCGCAGCCTGCCCGATCACCTGCAACAGCTGGACATGGAGTCCAGCGGCAAGCGGGTCCGCCATGACGGCCAGCCGCTGGACTACAGCAGCGGCCCGGTGATCTGGGGCAACATCGGCACCAACGGCCAGCACGCCTATCACCAGCTGCTACTGCAGGGCACCCAGATGGTTCCGGCCGACTTCATCATTTCCGCCCGCAGCCTCAACCCGGTGGCCGATCACCAGCAATGGCTGTACGCCAACTGCCTGTCGCAAAGCCAGGCGCTGATGCAGGGCAAATCCCTGCAGCAGGCCACAGAAGAGCTGCGCGCCGCCGGCATGGACGAGGCCGACGTGGCCCGGCTGGCTCCACACAAGGTGATTCCCGGCAACCGGCCCAGCAATACCCTGGTGTTGCCACAGCTTGACCCGCACCATCTTGGCGCCCTGATCGCCCTGTACGAAAACAGGACCTACATCCAGAGCGTGATCTGGGGCATCAATGCCTTTGACCAGTGGGGTGTCGAACTGGGCAAGCAGCTGGGCGAGCGGATTTATCCGTTGCTGAACAGCGATGCCGGCACAGCCGCCTGCGACAGCTCGACCGCCGGGCTGGCCCGGCTGTTCCGCGCAGCCCGCTGCAGCTCCGGTGATTGAAGCACGACACGGGAATCAGTCCGCCGGCAAAACCTGCTCCGGTCCGGCGGCAGAAAATGCTAGACTTGTGCGACATTTTTCAGGACTCCACCCATGTCAAAACTGCCCACACTGGCACTTGCCACCCTGCTCGGGCTGGCCGTTACCGGCCCCCTGTACGCTACACCGGCCGGAACCGGTGCGCCCGCCGGCACACAGCAATCACGTTCCTTCGAACAGTGGCTGACAGAATTCACCCGCACGGCACGCAACGCCGGCATTGAAGGCTGGGCGCTGGAGCAGGCATTCACCGGTATCAGCGCCGACCCCTCGATCATCCGCGCCGACGAAAGCCAGCCCGAATTTACCCGCCCGGTCTGGCAGTATCTGGAAGGCGCGCTCTCCTCCTGGCGCATTGCCCGCGGCAAGGCAGTGCTGGCGGAACACCGGCGCACCCTGGACCTGATCGAGGAACGCTACGGTGTTGACCGCTATACCCTGGTTGCCATCTGGGGCATGGAAAGCAATTATGGCCAGCAAATGGGCGACAAGAACATCATCCGCTCACTGGCCACCCTGGCCTGGCACGGCCGCCGTGCGGCATTCTGGGAAGACCAGCTGATGGCTGCCCTGCGCATTTTGCAAAATGGCGATGTCAGTTCCAGGGCAATGATCGGTTCATGGGCCGGCGCGATGGGGCAAACCCAGTTCATGCCGACCACCTATCTGGAACACGCAGTAGATTTTGACGGTAACGGCAAGCGCGATATCTGGAATTCGAGCGCCGACGCCCTCGCCTCGGCAGCCAACTACCTCAACAACTCGGGCTGGCAGCGTGGTGCCGGCTGGGGCCATGAAGTACGGCTGCCAACGCTGTTCGACCATGCCCTGGCCGACGGCGAGCAACGCAAGCCGCTGGCTGAATGGCTGCAACTCGGGGTGGAGCTGGACGGGGCCGCCTCGCTCAGCGCTGAACAGCTGCAGCAGGAAGCCAGCATCTTCCTGCCGGCCGGCTACCGTGGCCCGGCCTACCTGCAGCTCAACAACTTCCGCAGCATTCTGCGTTACAACAACTCGACAGCCTACGCGCTGGCTGTCGGCCTGCTGGCCAACGGGCTGCAGGGAGAGCACTTCAGCCTGCACCGCTGGCCCACCGAAGACCTGCCGCTGAGCCGCAGCGAACGGCTGGAGTTGCAACAGCTGCTCAATGACCTGGGACTGGCTACCGGTACCGCCGATGGCATCATTGGCGTCAATACACGCAAGGCCATCCGTGGCTTCCAGCAACTCCAGGACCTGCCGCAGGACGGCTACGCCTCCAAGCACCTGCTGGAAAGAATTCGCAGCGCCGCCGCCGAGGCCAGAAGCAAGGCGCCAGAGCCGCACTGACAGCGGCTGCAGCTTCCCGGCAGTACTTCTGTCAGGCAAGCTGTAGTGGTTTCAGGCAATCACGACCTGGTTCCGGCCCCGGCTCTTGGCACTATACAACGCCTGGTCGGCCAGAGTGATCCAGTCCAGCGCCGGCTGATCCTGATCCGGTCGGCACTCGGCGACACCGGCACTGAACGAGCAGCTGAACGCACCGCTCACGCCCTGGAAGTCCATGTGCCGGAAGCGCTCAAGCAATTCGTTGACCACAGCTGCTGCCTGGATTCCGTCGGCATCCGGCAGGATCAGGACAAACTCCTCGCCGCCATAACGGCCAATCATGTCGCTCTTGCGCAAACGCTGCTTGAGCAGCATGGCCAGACTCTTGATCACCCGGTCACCCAGCGGATGGCCATGGGTATCATTAACCTGCTTGAAATGGTCGATATCCAGCATCACCACCGAAAGCCGGCGTGACAGCCGGCGGGCCCGCTCATGGCTTTCCTCCAGCAGCTGCTGGATATGCGTATGGTTGTACAAGCCGGTCAGGCTATCCCTGACCATGCGCGCCTTGAGACCGCGTGCCCGGGCCACCCGGTTGCGTACCGTGGCAATCAGTACGTTGGGCCTGACCGGTTTGGTAAGAAAGTCATCCGCGCCCTGCTGCATGGCCCACAGCTGCTTGTCCAGATCTTCTTCGGCCGACTGGTAAATGATCGGAATGCTGTCGAAGCGGTCGCATTGCCGGATCATTCTGGCCAGCTCCGGCCCAGAGCATTCCGGCATGTACATGTCCAGAATGACCAGATCCGGGTTGAACTCATCCAGCTCCCGCAATGCCAGTGTCGGGTTGTGCACGGTACGGGTCATGATCACCGCAGAGTTCAGCACCCGTGCCGTCAGCATCGACTGCGCCCTGGAGTCATCAACGACCAACACCCGGCTGGGTTCGCGCATGCCCGGCACCACGGTCGTCTCGATCACTTCGAGGATTGCCGGTGCCTCCAGCTCACCCTGCAGGAAAGCCTCGCCACCAATGCGTACCGCAGCCAGCCGGATCATTGCATCCGCCCTGTCGCTGCTGAAGAACACCACCGGCACCCTGGCTTCTGCCCGCGACTGGACTTCGGCAACCAGCACCAGTCCCTGCCCTTCCGCGACGAAGTCCACATCCATGATCAGTGCCAGCGGATAACGCTTCCCGAAGGCCTCCCGCAATCCGGCAGCATCATGCAGAACCTGTGCCTGCATGCCGTAAAACGCCAGTTGCGTGGCCAGCAACTCGGCCTGGCCACGGTCATCCAGAGCCAGATACAGCGGTTTGCTGCGTGTTCGCACCTGTTCCGCATCAGGCATTGCCTGGTCGCTGGCCAGCTGCAGACGGGCTTCACACAAACGCTGCATCAACAGGTCAAGCACCTCGATGGTGGCGGTCGTCAACCGGCCCTGATCGGAAGCCACCTGCTGCATGACCTGCAGCACTTGAGCTGCAATCTCCTGGTGCTCCCGCTGCTCATAGCGCTCGGCATAACGCTGCAAGCGCCCGGCGGCCTGTTGCAGGTTGCGGGCGGTATCCGGTGTCCAGGTGGCACGCTGACTGTCATGCCAGCATTCGGCCATGTAGTGGGCCTCGTTGATGACCCGCACGGAAAAATGATTCTTCAACCGTGTTGCGACATCCTGTTGTGCATGAGTCATGTATCAATTCCTGTTTTCTGGCAGGCCGCCGGTGCTGACGCTTGATGCTAGCACAATCAAGAAACAAAAAAACCGCGCCCGGTTTCCCGGAGCGCGGTTTTTTGTGTCACAGGGACGGGGCGATTACATCATGCCCATGCCGCCCATACCACCCATGCCGCCCATGTCAGGCATTGCAGGGGCAGCCGAGTCGTCTTTGACTTCGGCAATCATGGCCTCGGTGGTGATCATCAGACCGCCAATGGAAGCCGCCGCCTGCAGTGCAGAACGGGTCACTTTGGCCGGGTCCAGGATACCCATGGCAATCATGTCGCCATACTCGCCGCTAGCAGCGTTGTAGCCGAAGTTGCCTTCGCCCTGCTTGACCTTGTCCACCACTACGCTGGCTTCGTCGCCGGCGTTGGCCACGATCTGGCGCAGAGGTGCTTCAACCGCACGACGCAGCAGGGCAATACCCACGTTCTGCTCTTCGTTGTCGCCGGTCAGGCCTTCGATGGCCAGCAGCGCACGTACCAGAGCGACACCGCCGCCAGGTACCACGCCTTCTTCAACGGCGGCACGGGTAGCGTGCAGCGCGTCTTCAACGCGGGCTTTCTTCTCTTTCATCTCGACTTCGGTGGCAGCGCCAACCTTGATCACGGCAACACCGCCAGCCAGTTTGGCCAGACGCTCTTGCAGCTTCTCTTTGTCGTAGTCGGAAGTGGTGTCTTCGATCTGCTTGCGGATCTGGGCAACACGGGCCTCGATGTCAGCCTGCTGGCCGGCACCATCGATGATGGTGGTGTTGTCCTTGTCCAGAACTACGCGCTTGGCGTGACCCAGGTGCTCAAGGGTAGTGGTGTCCAGGCTCAGGCCGACTTCTTCGGAAACCACGGTACCACCGGTCAGGATGGCGATGTCCTGCAGCATGGCCTTGCGGCGGTCGCCAAAGCCGGGGGCTTTAACGGCAGCTACTTTAACGATGCCACGCATGTTGTTGACCACCAGAGTGGCCAGCGCTTCGCCTTCAACGTCTTCAGCCACGATCAGCAGCGGACGACCGGCCTTGGCAACGGCTTCCAGCACGGGCAGCAGCTCGCGGATGTTGGAGATTTTCTTGTCAACCAGCAGCAGCAGCGGGTCTTCCAGCTCGGCCACCATGGTGTCCGGCTTGTTGATGAAGTACGGAGACAGGTAGCCACGGTCAAACTGCATGCCCTCAACCACGGACAGCTCGTTTTCCAGACCGGAACCTTCCTCAACGGTGATCACACCTTCTTTACCGACTTTTTCCATGGCTTCGGCGATGATGTCACCGATGGTGCTGTCGGAGTTGGCAGAGATGGTGCCCACTTGCGCGATGGCCTTGGAGTCGGCACAGGGCTTGGCCTGAGCCTTCAGTTGCTCGACGATGGCGGCGGTAGCCTTGTCGATGCCACGCTTCAGATCCATCGGGTTCATGCCGGCGGCAACGGCTTTCAGACCTTCGTTAACGATGGCCTGCGCCAGTACGGTGGCGGTGGTGGTGCCGTCACCGGCTTCGTCGTTGGCCTTGGAGGCAACGTCTTTAACCAGTTGCGCACCCATGTTCTCGAAACGGTCTTTCAGTTCGATTTCTTTGGCAACGGAAACGCCGTCTTTGGTGATGACCGGTGCGCCAAAGCTGCGCTCCAGCACTACGTTACGACCCTTTGGACCCAGGGTAGCCTTTACCGCGTCAGCCAGGGTGTTAACGCCAGTAAGCATTTTTTTACGGCCGGCATCGCCGAACTTAACTTCTTTTGCAGCCATTTGATGTTTACCTCAAAATTCTTCTGGATTGTTTCAATCGTGAAAAAAAGACAGATCAGCCTTCGATAACGGCCAGAATCTCGCTCTCGTTCATCACCAGCAGGTCTTCACCGTCAACCTTGACGGTATTGCTGCCGGAATATGGACCGAACACCACCTTGTCACCCACCTTGACGGCCAGGGCGCGCACTTCACCGTTGTCCAGCACGCGGCCGGTACCGACGGCAACGATTTCACCCTGATTGGGTTTTTCAGCGGCTGAACCGGGCAGCACGATGCCACCGGCGGTTTTGGTTTCTTCTTCACTACGGCGGATAACCACACGATCATGCAGAGGACGAAGCTTCATTCTCGATCTCTCCTAACGGACAATTAACAACCGGCAGACATGCATTGCCTGCCCTTGATGAAAAAGGATGTTCCGGACAGGGTATCCGGACATCCGTTGAGCACACCGGGGTGTGCCACAGTAACTGGTGCAAGCTATATGGGGCTGGCAAAACGCATTTCAAGGGACCGGCACAATAAATATCCCGGGACAGCGGGCCCGCGCCGCAACCGGCCCGGCAACCCCGTGACCATCCGCTGGCAACCACAAAACGGGAGCCACAGGCCCGGTTTAGTCCTTGTCCTTGCGCTCGTACTCACCCTCGATGATGTGGACTTCACGCTCATCGTGGCTCCCCTGCGTGCGGCTCTGCCGGTATTCGCCATATCCGGCACGGATATCCGCCTGCGGCATGCCGCGACGCATGCGCCGGATCAGCCAGTAACGGGTCACCGGCAGGATGCAGAGCACACCGGCGGCATCACTGATGAAGCCGGGAATGAACAGCAGCACGCCCCCGATCACCCACAACAGGCCGGTCAGCATGGCGTCATCCGGCACCTCGCCCCGCGCCATGCGCTCGCGCACACTGAACGCGGTGGCCACGCCCGCCATGCGGATGCAGAAAATGCCGGCGATGGCGCTGAAGATGATCCACAACACCACGCTCAATGCGCCAATCTCGCTGCCGACCTTGATCAGCACATACAGCTCCAGCAGCGGCAGCAACAAGAAAAACCATAAAAAACCTTGCATATACCCCTCCCTTCCAGGGTGTGTAAAACCCGGCCCGTCGCCTATTTCTTCTGGCGTGCATCCAGACGCCACTGCCAGATGATCAGCAGTACGGTGGGCACGCCCAGCAGCGCCGTGGCGTAAAAAAAGTTGGCATAACCCAGTTTGTCCACCATCACGCCGGAATAACCGCCAATCAGGCGCGGCAATAACAACATGATCGAGCTCAGCAGCGCATACTGGGTGGCCGAAAAGCGCAAATTGGTCAGGCTGGACAGATAGGCGACAAAGGCCGCCGTCGCCATCCCGGCACTAAAGTTGTCGCAGGAGATGGTCACCACCAGCATCTGCATGTGCGCGCCCATGCCACTGAGCATGACAAACATCAGGTTGGTCGCCGCCGAGGCAATGCCGCCCAGCAGCAGGATCGGCATGATGCCGAAACGCACAATCAGCACACCGCCGGCACCGGCCCCCAGCAAGGTCATGATCAGGCCGAAGACCTTGCTGACCCCGGCAATCTGGTCCTTGGTGAAGCCCTGGTCAATATAAAACACATTGGCCATCACGCCCATCACCGTGTCCGACATGCGGTAAGTGGCGACGAGTCCGAGCAACAACAAGGCCTGCCAGCGATAACGAACGATAAAATCGTTCACCGGCGTCAGCACCGGAGCCAGCCCCCGGCGCCCGAACGAAGACAGACAGGCAACAATGAACAGGCTGTACATCAGGCCGCGCAGAAATGCCCGGTCGGTGAAAAACAGGTCGGCCAGGCTTTGCGAACCGCGCAGAAACGGGTGGAAGTTGGTGTGGTAATACTGGGTCAGCATGGCCGGCACCGAGATCAGCAGTACCATCAGCACCACAATCGACACCAGCTGATGACTCAGGGCATAGGGCACACGATCCGCTGTTTCATCCAGCTTCAGCTTTGGCTCTTTCATCCACAGGGTGGTCAGCATGCCCGGCAGCATCAGCAATGCAAACAGCAGGTAAGTACTGGCCCAGGCCGAATGCCGGTATTGCAGGCCGGTCGAGCCGAACCACTCGGCAAAATACAACGCGCCGGCGGTGGCCAGCAGTGCCGCCACCCGGTAACCGGCCATGTAGCTGGCGGCCAGCGCGGCCTGGCGTTCGTTCTCGACAATTTCGAGGCGGTAGGCGTCCACCGCGATATCCTGGGTGGCCGAAGCGAAAGCCACCATCACTGCCAGTGCCACCAGCACTGCCAGGTGTGTCTGCGGGTTGCTGAAGGCCATGCCGGCCAGCCCGATGGCCACCAGGATCTGTGACAGGATCAGCCAGGAGCGCCGCCGCCCCATGCGCCCGAGCAAGGGCAGCTTCCACTGGTCCAGCATCGGCGACCAGACCCACTTGAAGGCATAGGCCAGGCCGATCAGGCTGGCATAGCCGATGGTTTCGCGTGCCACGCCGGCCTCGCGCAGCCAGACCGACAGCGTGGAGAACACCAGCATGTACGGCAGGCCGGCAGCAAACCCGAGCAGCAGCAGGGCCAGCACGGCCGGACTGGAATAGGTGGTCAGCGCTTCGCGCCAGCCCTTGTTAGTCATGGTCAACTTGCATCAAAATAGCGTCCGGAATTGTCTTATGGCTGCCAACGGTAACGCGGCAAGGATACCCGTCCATTGCTGACCTGAACACCCTCGCAACGCAGACGCTGGCATTGTTCCAGCCAACTCTCGCTGCCTTCGGGCACGCTCAGGCGTCCGGCCTGGTTGATCACCCGGTGCCATGGCAGGCGGCTGTCATCCGGCAGGTTGCTCAACTGGGTACCAACCCAGCGTGCGGCGCGGCCCAGCCCGGCCAATTCGGCCAGCTGGCCATAGGTAACCACCTTGCCTGCCGGCACCTGTGCCAGCGCAGCATAGAGCATTTCCCGTCGCCGGGCGGCATCGGTGAACTTTTTTGCGGTGACCGGCGTCCTAGCGCCACCACCATCCATTGCGTCTTCCACTCCAACCTCATCAAACGGCTTTACTCTTTATGCGCACCCTGTTTCTTTACGCAGCTTTGAGCTGTTGCGGACTGGCAAGTTCAGTCTGGGCCGATACCGTCACCCTGAACAACGGTGACCGCATCAGCGGCACCATTGTACTGCTGGATGGCGGGCGGTTGTTAGTCAAAACGGCCTATGCCGGCACCCTCTCCCTGGACATCAAGCAGATTGCCAGCCTCGACAGCGACCAGCAATTTCTGGTCAGGCAGCAGCGCAGTGACGATGGCCGGCTGGCCCGGCTGCACGGCAGCGAGGCCGGCAGCGTCAGCCTGGTGTATGAGGGCGGAGAGCAGGCCAGCCCCATCGCATCAATTCATCAGCTTACCCCCCACGAGCCCAAAAAGCTGGTCAGCGACCTGCTCTGGAGCGGCTCGCTGCACCTGGCGGCAGACTTCAACCGTAACGAAAACGACTCCGACAAATACGATCTCAAGCTGGCCAGCCAGCTGCGCCATGGCCGCTGGCGGCACGGCTTTGACGCCCAGTACGAACACGAGACCAAAAACGAGAGCAGAAAAACCGACCGCTATACCGGCGGCTACGGGCTGGATTACTTCCTGACCGAGCGCTGGTTCTGGAAAGGCAAGGGCAAATACACCCACGACCGCCTCGAAGATGTGCGCACCCAGAGCACCCTGGGTACCGGCCCGGGCTTCCAGTTCTGGGACAATGCACTGGGTGCTTTTTCTGCCAGCACACTGCTTACCCATAACCGCTACAGGTTTGCCAATGACGAGCGCGAGCACTTCAACTCGCTGGTCGCCAGCTGGGATTACCGGCGCTATTTCCTCGCCAAGACCCTGGAGCTGTACTACCAGGGCGAAGTGGGCCTGCCCTTCACGCCGGCCGTCAGCTACACGCTGGATAACGAAGCCGGCCTGCGCTACAAGATCAACAGCTGGGCCTCGTTCAGCCTGAGATCCGAGTGGGAAAAAGTCAAAAGCCAGCAAGGCGACCTGAACGACCGCCGCTACCTGATGGGTGTCGGGGTTACCTGGTAACCGGCATGACCGGAAGGCCGCCGGTTTGTTAAACTGGCGGCCTTGTTCCCTGCCCACAGGATTGACCGCATGCCCGCCCTGCCCCGCATCACCCTGGCCCAGATCCGCATCCACTCCGGTGACCCGGCTGCCAACCTGGCCAATATCGAACATGCCATCCGGCAGGATGACGGCCACAGCGACCTGCTGGTCTTTCCCTCGCTGGCCCTGACCGGACATGTCCTGCAGGACCGCTGGCTGTACCCGCATGTGGCAGAGGCCGTGCAAGACGCCCTGCCAACCCTGTGTACACTGAGCGAACAACAGTCTTTCCTGCTTGGCATGCCCCGTTTTGCCGACGGCCACCTGTATCACAGTGCCTGCCTGTTCCATCAGGGCCGGCTGCTCTGGAGCCATGACAAGCAATGGATGTCACCCGACCCGCTGCAGAATCAGCAACGCTATTTCACGCCCGGCAGCAGCCTGCCCTGGCTGGAGTTTCAAGGCATGCAGCTGGCCATCACCCTGGGTGACGAGATGTTCCGGCCAGAGTTGCAACAACAGTTGGCATCCCGGCCTTGTACACTGCTGATCAATCTGGGCGACAGCGCCTTCCACCATGACGGCCTGCCTGCAAGGGAGCAGCAGCTGTCAAAAATCGCACGCCAGCTGGGCTGCCCGCTGGCACAGGTCAACCCGGTGGGCGGACAGGACGAGCTGGTATTCGACGGCCATAGCTGTGTAATGGATGCCGACGGCTTGCTGCGTCAACGGGCTACAGGCTTTGCCGAAGCGCTGCTGGCCGTTGACCCGGCTGCCGGCCCGGCACCAGCCCTTCCTGCCAGCGAAGCCCTGACCTGGCAGGCGCTGGTGACCTCGCTGCATGACTATGCCGGAGCCTGCGGTTTCAACGGTGCCCTGCTTGGCCTGTCCGGCGGCATCGACTCGGCGCTGGTGCTGGCACTGGCGGTGGACGCACTGGGTGCCGACCGGGTGACGGCGGTCATGATGCCCTATCACTACACCGCGCAGATCAGCCAGGATGATGCCGCCGAGCAGGCCCGCGCCCTGGGCGTGGCCTATCATGTGGCCCCCATCGCGCCGCTGGTCGAACCCTTTGCCGCACAGCTGCAACCGCTGCTGGAACAATGGCCAGCCCCCGCGCAGGACACCACCGAGCAGAACCTTCAGGCGCGCAGCCGCGGCATGCTGCTGATGGCGCTGTCCAACCGTTCGGGTGCCCTGCTGCTGACCACCAGCAACAAGAGCGAGATGGCGGTCGGTTATTGCACCCTGTACGGCGACATGTGCGGCGGCTTCGCCCTGCTCAAGGACATCCCGAAAACCCTGGCCTACCGGCTGGCCGAATACCGCAACACGCTGGGTCCGGCCATCCCCGAACGGGTGATCACCCGCCCGCCCACCGCCGAGCTGGCCCCTGGCCAGGAAGACAGCGACAGCCTGCCACCCTATCCGTTGCTGGACGAGATCGTGCGCCTGTATGTGGAAGAAAGCCGCAGCGTGCAACAGTTGCTGGATGCCGGCCTCGATGCCGGCTGGGTGCAGCGCGTGACGCGCATGATCGACCGCAACGAATTCAAGCGCCGCCAGGCGGCACCGGGCCCGTGCCTGAGCACGCGCGGCTTCGGACGTGAACGGCAGGTGCCACTGGGCGGGAAGCTGTAGCCCAAGGATACAAGGCTCTGCCCACACACAGAAAAGCACCCGGGCAGGTGCTTTTCCATTTTCTACCGTAGATCAGTGAATGGCTGCTAGTCGATCCGGTCGCCGTTTTGGCGTTCCAGCAGGCGAATGCCGGTAGCCAGCAGCTCGTTGCCGGTCTTGTAGTCGCCCATCTGGTTGAGCAGGCGCGCCAGCTCAGCATATACCTGCGGAGTCGGCCGGCGCTCCAGGCTGGACTGGTAATAGTCCCGCGCCCTGCCCCATTGCCGCGCCTGTACCGCCAGCCGGCCCAGGGCAAACAGCGCCATGGCATCATCGGGCACTTGCCGCAACCAGCCCTCTGCCGTCTGCAGGGCGCGCTCCGGATCGGCATGGGGGATCTGTGCATACGCCTGCAACAGGGCCACATCGACATTCTGTTCCAGTTGCTGGCGCAGCAATCCTTCGGCCTCACCGGCGTGTCCCAGGGTGATCAGCTGGCTGCAGTACGCCAGCACGGTTGATGCATTGCGGTGCAGGCTGGACGACATGGGGTTCCACACCTTGTTCAGCTGTTGCAGGTCGCCGGCAGCCTGCAACCGGCCTTGCCATGCACGCTGCTCGATCGCCTTCACCTCGCCTTCGCTCAGTGACTTGATCTTGTACAGGTCCGGCACCAGCCCGATCAGCCCGCCCCAGTCCCGGTTGTCCAGCAGGACATGGTACAGGCGCTCGATCAGTTCGGGGTTCTCGGAGTTGTGCCGCTGGGCGTTCTGCAGCAATTGCTGTGCCTGCTCCTGCTGGCCGCGCTGCTGGTAAAGCTCGGCCTGGCAAAGAATGATCGCCAGATCGCTCTCCGGCAGACGTGTCCGGGCTTCTTCAAGCAGCTGGTCGGCGGTATCACGCTGTTGCAGTTTTTCCGCGGCACGCGCCGCCGCCAGAATGTAGGGCAGCGGCTGCGGACTGGTTTTCGCCGCATGACTCAACTGGCGCAACGCCGGCTGCCAGTTGCCGCGGGAGAACTCCAGCATGCCCTGGTTGACCGCTTCGTCCAGCCGCTTCTTGCGGTTGCGGGCCGACCACGGGTTGACCCAGCCCAGCGATGCCAGCACGGCACAGGCAAGCATGCGCAGCAGGTACAAACCGGCCAGCAGGACCGCAATGCAGGCCAGAAACACCCACAGGGTGGATTCGAAGCGGATGTTTTTCCAGGTGATCAGCACATAGCCCTGATGTTCCACCACCAGCATGCCCAGTCCGGCAGCCAGCAGGATGGCTATCAGCAACAGCAGAAAAGTACGTTTTTTCATTATTGCGCCTCCCGTGGAGCACGACGCTCAAGGGTGCGCTCCTGGATATAGCCTTGCAGGGCCACCAGTGCCGGGTTGATGTCAGGCATGGCCTGGCTGACCCGCGCGCCTGCCAGCTCCTGCAACTGGGTACGCATGCTGCCGGCGGCCTGGTGGTCTTGTGCAAAGTACTGGTCGAGCAACTCGATGCCTTGCGCCACGGCCTGATCATATACATCCTGCAGCCCGTTAAGCGCCGCCCACTGTGCCTGTTCAAGGCTCAGGCTGACCGCCAGACGGATATGGGTCAGCTGCTGGCTCGACAGCAAGGGCTTGATGTCATCGGTGTTGCTGTTGATGTCCAGGCGAATGTAGCTGGAGGCCTTGTCCAGCAGTTTGTTCCAGTCGACACTGCCGGTATCGCCGCTGCCGGCACTATAGCCGGGCAGCATCTGGTCGAGTTTACCGACCTGCTTTTGCAGGGCGCCCAGACGCATGAACACGCCGGCCCGGTCCAGTTTGGGCAACGCACGCACATCGGCCAGCGCCTGTGCCAGCGCTTCGCGGGCGGCAAAAGCGGCCGGATCATCCTGTTCAAACAGGATCTGGTCTGCCGCTTCCAGCAGGTAGCGGGCACTGTTCAGGTCCTGCAGCGCGGCCAGTCGCAGATGCGCCATGCGCATCAGGTGTTCCGCCTCGGCCAGCCGCCAGTCCTGGCGGGTGTTGCCGAATGCCTGCTCGAAACGCTGGGTAAATGCCTGCTGTGCGGACTGCATCTGTACCAGCAGACGCTGGTTTTCAGCCAGTTCGGCGGCTTTGGGCAAGCTGCCGACTTGCTGCTCAAGCTGGCCAAGCTGCTGCTCCAGACCACCCAGCTGTTGCTGGTAGCTGCCCGTCTGTTGTTCCAGCTGTTGCAGCTTCTGTTCCTGTTGCTGCAGCTCGGCACTGTGATCGGCCGCTGCCACAACAGCCGGAGCCGAAGCCGCCTGCTGTCCCTGATACCACATCCAGCCACTCGCACCGGCACTGGCCAGGGCAACCAGCAATGCCAGTACCGACAGGCCCGTGCCGCCAGCAGATGACCTGACCGGCGGGGCCGCATGACTGCCCGGCTCTTCAGCAGCAGGCTCGGCTTCTGCAGCTTTATCATCAGCCGGCGCACGCGCGCCCTGTCCAGACCCGGCTTCATCCGCCGTTGCACTGTCCACGGCCGCTTCGGCATCGGCAACCGGCTGCTCCGGCAACGCTTCAACCGGCTCCTGCCCGTCCTGCTCCGGTACTGCCGGCTGGATCTGGTCCTGTGGTGATTTTTTATCGGTACGCTTGTGTTTATTGTCTTTGCTCATCATCTCGTCCTTCTAGGGCTGTGCCGGAGCATTACGCTGAAGTGCGGCCAGCAAGGCCTGGTTGCTTGCGCCCTGGCAATCGATCACCTGCCGGGCACCTAGATCACGTGCCGTTTGTGCAACTCGCGGACTGGGCACAAACAATGGCAGCCGGCACAGGGTCGCCCAGTCCGGCCCGGCCAGCCGGATCAGGTTGTGCAAGCCCTGCTCACTGCTGACAACCAGTCCGTTCAGTGCATGTTCTGAAACCGCCTGCAATAAAACTCCATCAGGGTATTCAGGCATGAACCTTTGGTAAAGTGGCAAAAAGTCCACGATGATGCCGCGCGCCGCCATGCTTTGTGCCAGAAATTCGCGCCCCTGGTCAGCCCGCACAACCAGCACCCGCGGGCCGGGCTGCTGCAGCGAGCGTTCAAACCCGGGTAGCGCAAGCAGCGCCTCACTGTCGTCGCCTGTTGTCGGCCAGCACACATTCAGGCCGTAATCGGCAAGAATCTCGCCACTGGCCGCACCAACGGTAAACCATTGCGGCCGCAACGGCGGTTGCGGCCAGTATTGGTCCAGCCGCTGCAGCATATAACGGGCTGCCGGCTTGCTGACCACCACCACAGTGCTGTAACGGTCCAGCTCCAGCAGTATCTGGCGCTGCTGCGGGGTCTCGGGCAGTGGCTGCATGTCCAGCAGCGGCATGCCGTGGCTATAAATGCCATACCCACCCAGCAGTTGCCCCAGCACGGCATTGTCTGCAGCCGGCCGGGTAATCAGGACACGCCAGGTCGCCACCATGATTACTGGCCCGGTGCCTCGTCAGCGTAAATCCGGGCCAGGATCTCACCGGCACCCTGTGCCAGCAGCTCTTCAGCCACCCGTATACCCAGCGCTTCGGCTTCTGCACGCGGAGCACGGCCCTCGGCACGCAGCATGAGCGAGCCATCAGGCTGGCCCACCAGGCCACGCAACCAGAGCTCGTCACCTTCAAGCACGGCATAACAGGCAATCGGCACCTGGCAACCACCATTCAAATGCCTGTTCAGTGCCCGCTCGGCAATGATGCGGTCGGCCGTATCCGCATGCTGCAACGGCTGCAACAGGGCATGAATTTCACTATCGGCGGTACGGCATTCGATGCCCACCGCACCCTGCCCACCGGCCGGCAGACTGTCTTCATGGCTCAGGCTACTGCGGATACGGTCGGCAAAGCCAAGGCGGATCAGGCCGGCAGCGGCCAGAATGATGGCGTCATAGTCGCCGGCATCCAGCTTGGCCAGCCGGGTGTTGACGTTGCCACGCAAGAAGCGGATCTGCAGGTCAGGACGTAACGTCAGCAGCTGGGCCTGACGCCGCAGGCTGGAAGTACCCACCACACTGCCTTGCGGCAGATCATCTAGGCTGGCGTAATTGTTGGAAACAAAGGCATCACGCGGGTCTTCACGTTCGCAAATGCAGTACAGGCCCAACCCTTCGGGAAACTCCATCGGCACGTCTTTCATCGAGTGTACGGCAATGTCGGCTTCGCCATTGAGCATGGCAGCTTCCAGCTCCTTGACGAACAGGCCCTTGCCGCCAATCTTGGCCAGTGGCGAGTCCAGCAGCTGGTCACCACGGCTGACCATGGGTACCAGGGTCACCTGCAAACCGGGATGGGCCTGTTCCAGGCGGGCCTTGACGTGCTCGGCCTGCCACAGGGCCAGAGCGCTCTTACGGGTGGCGATACGGATTTCACGGACTGACATGATGCTTTTCTTCTGCCTTTACACAAAGAGTTGGACTTTTTCGGTCCACATCATAACAGGCCGGTCGCCAAGTTTCCCTTGATTTGCACCATGTTTGTCCCGCCCGGCAAGCACCGCCCTGCAGCCGGCAAAAGTGTTCTGCAACCACTCGGCAACATAAAATACCGCTTGGCTACACATGCCTTGACTCATTGCACTGCTTGCAGAAAAATGGCCGCCTCTTTATTTCCGCCGGAGCCGGTCATGTCTTTTCTGCAGCCTCGTCTGATGTTTTTGCTGGCCTTTGCCGGCTGTTCACTGCTGATGCTGATAGCGCTTTACCTGCAGCACGGTCTGGGCCTTGAACCCTGCCCCCTGTGTTACGTGCAGCGGGCAGAGGTGATGCTGTTTGGCGCTATCGCCCTGCTGGCGTTCCTGCACAACCCGAAAACCACTGGTCGCCGCATCTATGCCGGACTGATGCTGCTGACGGCTGCTGGCGGCATCGCCACCGCCGGCCGGCAGATCTGGCTACAGCACCTGCCCAAGGACCAGCTGCCCGAGTGCCTGCCACCGCTGGAGTTCATGCTGGAAGCCTTTCCCCTGAAGGATGTGATTGCCAAAATGCTGTACGGCTCGTCCGACTGTGCCGAGCGTGGCTGGACCCTGCTCGGTCTGAACATCGCCGAGATGAGCATGATCAGCTTCGTACTGATGCTGCTGTGGAGCCTGTGGCTGCTGTTGCGCAAGCAATGAGCCTGTGCCGGTGGCCCGTACCGGCGGAGTCCGGGCGCTGCCAGCACGGCCCGGTAAACTTCATGCCAGCCTGTTTGCCCTCTGCCACAGCCCTGCCGGCAATACCGGCAAGGCTGTGCCTGCGCCAGGACAGTTCTAGTCCCAGCGATACTCCACGCCGACACCCGCCAGCCAGTTGCGCCTTGGCGCAGGCTCGTAGTAGCGATCACCCGAACCGTTGACGATCAGCGAACCGATATAAGCCTTGTTATTCAGGTTGTTGACCCGCACAAACGGCTCGAACGAGAATCCGCCCACCGCATGCCGGTAACTGGCACGCCAGTTGAACACATGGTAACCGCTGGTGGAGTGCTGGTTGCTATCGGTGGCATAGCGCTTGCTCATGCCCTGCAGCTCGATGGCGGTTTCCAGCGGTAACTGCGGCGGTTGCCAGGCCAGCTCGCTGTAATAGGTGTGCCGGGCAACACCGGGCAGGGTCTTGCCGTTGTGTTTGCCGCTCTGGCCGTTATAGCTGTCGTATTTGGCATCCAGCAGGGTATAGGCCAGGTAGCCGGTCAGGCCGTAGGCCAGCTTTTGCTCGATGCTGAACTCCAGCCCCTTGCGGGTGGAACGTGCCGCGTTGGCATAGGTGGCGCGGCCATTGACGTTGGCAAAGGTGACAATCTCGTCCTTGACCCGTGTGTGAAACAGCGCCACGTCAATCCGTGTGCTGTCCGAGCGCCACTTGGCACCCAGCTCGCCATTGCGTGACACACTGGGCTTGATGCTGCTATTGAAGCCGGTCTGGCCATCCGGCCGGTAAGCCACTTCCTGCAGCGTCGGGGTTTCAAAACCCTGCCCTGCTGCCACATACAGGCTCAGCTGGTCTGTCCACTGCCAGTTGAGGCCAGCGGCGGGGTTGGTCTTGTTGAATTTGGTGCTGCCGCTGTCATCCTTGCCATCGGCAAGGAAGTCGTCGTGGGAGTCGAACTTGAAGCGGTTATGGCGGATACCGGCCACCAGCTGCCAGCGCGGTGCCAGCTCCCAGGTGCTGATCAGATAAGCTTCGCGGCTGACGGTACGGTTGTATTCCTTGCGCTTGAGCTGGCCCTTGACGCCCATCTCGTTGTCCTTGCCCTTGCGCTGCTCGCCCTGATAGTTGTAGGTGATGCCCGAGGCCAGCTCGACCGGCAGCCCGAACAGCTCGGTCTGGCGTTTCCAGCCCAGTTCGCCGCCGCCAAAGCGGCGGTCCAGCTGCACCACGCCATTATTCTTGAACGCCAGGTACTGCAGCATTTCACGGTTGCCGCCATACAGCATGACGGTAATCTCGTCATCATTGTGCAGCTGCTGCTGGTAGTTGATACCCACCTGCTGGTGTCGCACCGACTTGCGCGTATTGAAGGTTTCGGCCACGGCGGCCACCTGGCGACGATCCTCACGCACCTGATCGGCGGTCAGCCCGAGCGGGTCTTGCGACAACGGCTGGTCCAGGCTGTTGAACACCAGTGTCAGACGTGACAGCTCATTGATATCCCAGCCCAGACGCAGGTTGGCCACGTTGCGGTGAGTCTTGCTGTGATCACGATAACCGTTGGTGGACAACCGCGAGGCATTGCCGCTGATGTTCAGATCGCCATGCTGGCCGCCATAACGGATGCGCGAGCGCAGCAGGCTGTCCGGCCCGCCGGCCACACGGGCATCCAGCGTCGGGGTTTGCGGGCCATCGGCGGTATAGCCCTGAATGATGCCACCGGAGGCATTGCCGTACAGGGTGGTCAACGGCCCACGCAGCACTTCCAGCCGCTGCAGGCCATCCAGGTCAAACAGCGCCGGCTGGCCCTGCCCGTCCGGCATGGTCAGCGGAATGCCATCCTGTACCAGTCGCACGCCACGCACGCCAAACTGCGAACGGGCACCAAAGCCGCGCGACGAGATCTGCAAGTCCTGGGCGTAGTTTTCACGATTGAAGGCACTCAGCCCCGGCACCCGCTGCAGCGACTCGGACAGGTTGGCACCCAGCTGGGTTGCCTGCTCGTCCTGCATCTGCAAGGTATGCCGCGCCAGCGGCATGGTCTGATCGGTAGTGTCCTGGCCACCGCCGAGAATCACCTGTGCCGGCAGGTTGAGCGGCTCCTGTGCCCAGGCCATGCCGCTGCCCAGCAGGCTGACGGCAACGGCCAGAACCTGAACCGGCTTAAGGGCAAAACACGGAAATTGACTACTCATGATGATGTCGTCCTGTTTTCAAAGGCATGGCATAAGCGGCTGACTGTGCACTGGCCATCCATGCCCCTGAAAAGCACCCGGAAACAACAAAATCCTGTCGCGCACCCGCCCTGCTCAGCATGTCTCTTTATTCTTGTTTTATTCCACGCCGCTGTACTCAAGGCAGACGGGCAGGAATACCAAAGGATTACACCCCCGAGTATAGAAACCTGCCGGCACCCTGCCACAGGCTGCTTTGGCAGGCACCAGGCGGCACTTTGGTAGCAAGTCTTTGGCAGCCACAGAAAAAGCAGGGATACCCGTTTGCACGGGCCAGCCTGCACGACAGCACATCCGGCGGCAGCAACGGCTATAATCCCGTACCATTCCCGCATGTATTCCACCGGAAGGTATCCAGCAGACATGACCACCGCCAGCAACTTCGACTTCCTGCGCCCGCACAACCGCCTGTTGGCCGAGCTGGGCAGCCTGGCCGAAGCCACCCTGCACATCGACCCCGGCGCTGCACAAACCCGCCTGCGCGCCTTTGCCGAAGAAACCGTCAAAAGCATCTACAAGGAAGAACGCCTGCCGCGCCTGCCGCAAGCCAACCTGTACGAGCTGCTCAATGACAGCGTGTTTACCGCCTGCGCCAACCGCTCCCTGCTCGATTTGCTGCACTTTCTGCGCATGCAGGGCAACGACACCGCCCACGGCGGACTGGGCGATCCGGCCAGAGCCATGCAAGCACTGAAAAGCGCCCACCAGCTGGCCCTGTACATGGCGGTCAGCTATTACGGCCACAGCGCCAGCCAGCTGCCCGTTTTCACCCAGCCATCCGACCGCACCGGCAGCCTGCAACAGTCGGTGGCCAGCTACGAAAAGCAGCTCCAGGAACAACAGCAGGCGCTGCAACAGCTCACCGAACAGCTTGAGCAGGAGCGCAGCAAACAGGCGGCCCTGGAAGCCCCTGCCAAACCTGACCAGCACAAGCGCCAGCAACACAGCCAGCAGGTGGCCGACAGCCTGCACTGGGACGAAGCCACCACCCGCCGCCTGCTGATCGACAGCATGCTGCTGCAAGCCGGCTGGAATGTAGAGAACAGCCAGCAGGTCAGCCTGGAATACCGCCTCGACTTTCCGCACAACCCGTCCGGCAACGGCTTTGCCGACTATGTACTCTGGGGCGACAACGGCAAGCCGCTGGCCGTGGTGGAGGCGAAAAAATCCGGCAATGTCAGCCTGCAAGCCGGCCGCGAACAGGCGCGCCTGTATGCCGATGCCCTGCAAACCATGACCGGCCAGCGCCCGGTCATCTTCTACAGCAACGGCTACGAAAGCTTCATCTGGGACGACAGCCAGTACAACAGCTACCGCCCGGTGTACGGTTTCTACAGCAAGGACAGCCTCGACTACCTGATAAATCTATTACCAGGAAAAAGGTTTCGAGATTAACGATGCCTTTTTGCACAACCTTGACCTGTACACGCCGGACGGCCATAGCCTGAACTATGTGGCCTATTTACTGGCTGACAACAACAATCTGTCGGTCAAGGTGGCCAAGTATGCCGGTACTGACAAGTGCGACCTGATCGAGAACGAGGAATACGGCTTCTGCTCGCTGGTCAAGGCAACCCACAGCGTGCTGGGCAAGCTCAATATCGAAAACCGCACCCTGACCCGTATCACCGGCGCTGCCGAGCGTGAACAGCACCGCCTGCTGGATGAGCGCGCACTACGCGAGGCGCTGATTAACGCCATGGTGCACAACGATTACAGTGCCGAGGTGATGCCGGTGGTGGAAATTTACGCCGACCGTCTGTGCATTACGTCCTACGGCGGGCTGATCAACGGTCTGAGCGTGGATGAATGTCTGGCCGGACGTTCCATGCCGCGCAACCGTGAGCTGATGCGGGTATTTCGTGATCTGGAGCTGGTGGAACAACTCGGCTCCGGCATGGCCCGCATCCTGCGCAGTTACGAGCCGGGCATCTTTCATTTCAGTGAAAATTTTATGGAAGTGCGCTTTCCTTTCAGCGCCGGGGCAGCGTCAGGGGCAGAGTCTACCCCCCAAGTCACCCCCCCAAGTCACCCCCCAAGTCGCGGAGCTGCTGGAGCTGCTACGCCAGCATGGTGAGCTGGGTACGCTGGATATTGCCAAACGGCTTGATTTGAAAAACAGAAAGCACGTCCGCACTGCCTACATCAACCCGGCGCTGGAACAGGGACTGATTGAATACTCCATCCCCGACAAGCCCAGCAGCCGGTTGCAGAAGTACCGGCTAAAAAGCAAGCAAGAACACCCGGCCCAAAAGCCGGAGGTAGCACCTACAACAGCCGTCGGGTTTATGGCATACAAAAAATGGCCAGCAACTCCTGCAACTCATTCACCCCCTGCTTATGCCTCAACAAGTCTGATGTACACCACAATCCATAGTCAGCGGGTTCAGTCAGCGTTGCTACCAGATGCCTGGCCAGTTCTTTCTTACAGGCTGTCGAGCTATCTGGTACTTTTTTGTCCAGCAAGCGCAGAAACAATCCCTCAATGCAGGGAGAGCAACCCAGCAGCTGAATATCATGCTCCCTGGCTTTTTTGTGCAACTGTGCCGCCCATGGAAAGAATAAACTCAAAAATCGATTTTTCGTGCCTCCCGAGCAAAACGCGCTATCATTCGCGCTGGCTCAGGCCACTACCGCGGGATGCCGGCAGGCCGGCGCTATCCGTTCTCAATGATCTACAGGGAGACAACCATGTCCTTTTTCAATAAAGTCCTCAGCGCACTGGGGATCGGTAGCGCCAATGCCGCAGAAAACACCGCAGCGCCCGCCCCGCAAGCTGCCGAAGCACCGGCCACCAGCGCCATTGCCGTGGTTGACGTGGTGGCCCAGCTGGAGCAGAAGGCCGCCGCCAATCCGCAAAAGCTGAACTGGAAAACCTCAATCGTCGACCTGCTCAAGCTGCTGGACCTGGACAGCAGCCTGACCGCCCGCAAGGAGCTGGCCACCGAGCTGGGCTGCCCTGCCGAGCTGATGGGCGACTCGGCCCAGATGAACATGTGGCTGCACAAGCAGGTGCTGACGCGCATCGCCGCAAACGGCGGCAACATTCCGGCCGAGCTGCTCAAATAGGCCATCGGCTACGGAGTTCCGACCATGCAAATCAGTGACATTCTTGCCTAGATGGGTGGCATGCAATCCATGGCCAAAAGCCTGGGCGTCAGCGAACAGGATGCCATGCAGGGGGCAGCTGCCCTGCTGCCGGCGATTCTCGGCGGCATGAAAAAGCAGGCCCAGAACGCCGGTGGCGCGGATCTGGGCCTGCTTTTTCATGCTGGATGCCAACGGCGACGGCAATGTGCTGGATGACATCCTGCGTGCGGCCGGCAAGCTGGGCCGTTAAAAGTTGATATTTGCTACGGCGAAAAAAAGGGGTCAGGTACAAATGTACCTGACCCCTTTTTCATTCGGCCTGGAACTTGCGATCAGCCGGCCATTTCCACCAGCAGCTTGTTCAGGCGCTGCACATAGGCGGCAGGGTCCTTGATACTGTCACCGGCGGCCAGTGCGGCCTGGTCAAACAGGATCAGCGCCAGATCGGCAAAGCGGTCTTCGTCGGCTTCGTTGTCCAGCTTTTCCAGCAGCGGGTGTGTCGGGTTGAACTCGAACACCGGCTTGGACTCGGGCACCTTCTGGCCGCTGGCTTCGAGAATCTGGCGCATTTGCAGGCCCAGATCCTGCTCGCCAATGGCGAGAATGGCCGGTGAGTCGGTCAGGCGGTGGGAAACGCGCACATCAGACACCTGCTCCAGCAGCACGGCATTCAGGCGCTCGACCAGAGCCTGTTTATCCTTGGCGATTTCCTCCTGGGCCTTCTTGTCTTCTTCGCTGTCCAGCTCGCCTAGATCCAGATCGCCACGGGCCACGTCAACCAGCTGCTTGCCGTCAAACTCGGTCAGGTAGCTCATCATCCACTCGTCGATGCGGTCGGACAGCAGCAGCACCTCGATGCCCTTCTTGCGGAACACTTCCAGGTGCGGGCTGTTCTTGATGTGGTCGTAGCTGTCGCCGGTCAGGTAGTAGATCTTGTCCTGGCCTTCCTGCAAGCGGCTCACATAGTCGGCCAGCGCAATGTTCTGGGTACCGTCGGTGCCATGGGTGGAAGCAAAGCGCAGCAGGCCGGCGATCTTTTCCTTGTTGGCAAAGTCTTCCGCCGGGCCTTCTTTCAGCACCTGGCCGAAGGCATCCCACACCTTGGCGTAGTTTTCGGCATCGTTTTTGGCCATTTTCTCCAGCATGTCCAGCGCACGCTTGGTCAGCGCGGTTTTCATGCTGTCGATCACCGGGTCTTTTTGCAGGATTTCACGCGACACGTTCAGCGACAGGTCGTTGGAATCGACCACTCCCTTGATGAAGCGCAGGTACAGCGGCAGGAACTCGTCGGCCTGATCCATGATGAACACGCGTTGCACATACAGCTTCAGACCGCGCGGCGCTTCACGATGGTAGAGGTCGAACGGCGCACGGCCCGGCACATACAGCAGCGAGGTGTATTCCAGCTTGCCTTCGACCTTGTTGTGGCTCCAGGCCAGCGGATCGTCGAAGTCGTGGGCAACATGCTTGTAGAATTCCTTGTATTCCTCGTCCTTCACTTCGGTACGCGGACGGGTCCACAGGGCGCTGGCACGGTTGACCACTTCCCACTCGGCTTCCGCAGGTGCTTCTTCTTCGCCGTGATGTTCTTTCGGCAATTCGATCGGCAACGCCACATGGTCGGAATACTTGGTGATGACATTACGCAGGCGCCAGCCGTCGGCAAATTCCTTCTCGTCATCCTTCAGGTGCAGCACGATACGGCTGCCGCGCTCTGGCTTGTTGATGGTTTCGATATCGAATTCGCCTTCGCCCTCGGACGACCAGAGCACGCCCTCTTCGGCGCTCAGGCCGGCACGGCGGGTAAAGACTTCAACTTTTTTCGCCACAATAAAGGCAGAGTAAAAACCGACACCGAACTGGCCGATCAGCTGGGAGTCCTTTTTCTGGTCGCCGGTCAGCTGCTGCATGAATTCGGCAGTGCCGGACTTGGCGATGGTGCCCAGATGCGACAACACTTCGTCACGGCTCATGCCGATGGCGTTGTCTTCGATGGTCAGGGTGTTGGCGTCCTTGTCGAAGCTGATGCGGATTTTCAGCTCCGGGTCCTTCTCCAGCAGCTCGGGATTGGCCAGCGCTTCAAAGCGCAGCTTGTCGGCGGCATCCGAGGCGTTGGATACCAGCTCGCGCAGGAAGATTTCCTTGTTGGAGTACAGGGAGTGGATCATCAGGTGCAGCAGCTGTTTGACTTCGGTCTGAAAGCCCAGGGTTTCTTTTTGGGTTGTTGCGGTCATTGGTTTCTCCACACGACAAACAATGGAATAAAAAGGCAATGTTTGATCATGTGGGGACAGCCGGGCCTGATTTCAAGGGAGCTAGCCGGGCGAAGGACGCCGGCCGGGTCAAACAATCACCTGGCGGACAGGTGCGGCGGCGGCCGGCTCGGTCAGGATATCGGCGAGCTTCTGCAGGGCAACGGTCAGGCTGGCCTGGTCACGGGCACCGCCCAGCGAAACACGCAGACCGTGCACATCCCTCGCCTCGGAACAGAAGGCTTCGGAGCCGGCGACACCCAGTCCCTGCTCTTGCGCGACCTGCAACAAACGCCGGGGTTGTTGCCATTGCGGCAGTGACAACCACAGATGCAGGCCATTCGAATGGGCATGCCGGATACCGAGCAGCAAACGGGCAGCCAGTGCCTGCCGGCGTGACAGCTCCTCGCGTACCCGGTTCAGCATGTCTTGTGCCATGCCGGTACGAATCCAGCTGGTGGACATGGACACCGCTCCCTGCTGGGCCATCAGCATCATGCCGCGCAAGGCTTCCAGCACGGGATCTGCGTGCTGTCCTTCCGGCATCAGGATATAGGCGGTGCGCAACCCCGGTGCCAGACATTTGGACAGGGTCGAGATGTAGTACACCGGCGCATCACCGGCAGAGCCGGCCAGACTGGCAATCGGTGCCGGCGCATCGCCAGCCAGAAGCCAGTAAGGGTCATCCTCGATCACGGCAATGGAATAGCGGCAGGCAATCGCATAGATCGCCGCACGACGCTGCGCCGACATGGTGGTCGCGGTCGGGTTCTGTATGGTGGGCACGACATAGATCAGCCGGGGCTTGTCTGTTTTGCACACCTGCTCCAGCGCTTCCGGAATCATGCCTTCGTCGTCCATGGCCACCGCAATCACCTTGCGCTGCATGACACGGCAGGCTGCCAGCAGCCCCGGATAGGTCAGGCTTTCGGCAGCAACGGCATCGCCGGGCTGTGAATAGGCCAGCAGCAGCGCACTGATCGCCGCCTGGGCACCGGCACAGACCAGAAAACGCTCATGGGCCATCTGTCCGAACGCCGGTTCCAGCCACTGGGCAGCAGCTTCTCGGTCCAGGCGCGAGCCGGCTCCGACGTGGTAGCTCATCAGGCTGCCATCGCCCAGCTGGCCTTTCAGGTGCGACAGGCCGCTTTGCATCAGCCGGACAAAATCCGTATCACCGAGCAATGGCGGGATATTCATGCTCAGGTCAACCGTTTCCGCCCGGTCAGACAGGGGGCTGGAAATGAAGGTGCCGCTGGCACCCTGGGCATTCAGCAGGCCGGCGGCACGGACCTCGTTGTAAGCGCGGGTGATGGTGGTCAGGTCCACACCCAGCTGCCGCGCCAGTTCCCGTTGTGGTGGCAAACGATCGCCGGTGCGCAGCTGACCGTCTTCCACCGCGTGAATGATCATGCGGGCGATCTGGGCATAACGCGGGCCGCTGCCCTCTTTCAGGGGGCGTATCCAGCGATCATGTTCACTCGGGGCTTCTCTGTTATCTGGGGACATTGGCGTGCCTTGTTTCAATGGATCCATACAATGGCATCATATAGGAAAACGCACAGCTTTTCGGCCTTATCCGTGTATGGGGCCAAAAGACCGGGATCAATGGAGGCAGGAATTACATAACAATTTTTTGTCTGCAAACAGATTGCAATATGTATGGATCAAAACTTGCCTTGGGCAATGTTCAGGTAGCGTTTTCGAAAACAATGGCCAGCCACGGAAAAAGGCCGAACAGAAGGAAAGATAATGCAATGCCGGCGAGGAGACTGTCGCCGGCCCTGGCTCAGGGATTCAGCAGGAGAATCTGACTGACCTCATCCGGCATCACGTGAAAAACGGCAAAGCCGGACTTTCCGACCCGCTGCCTGATCAGCAGCTCGCCTTCCTCGTTGATGCCCTGGAACTCGCCATCAAGCTGCCGGCCGGCGACGGTTTCCAGCGACATGGTGTGCCGCAGGTAGTTGTCCGGGCGGGTTAGCAGCTGCTCCAGAGCAAGCGGCTGGGCGCTTCCGGCCGACGTTGCCGGCAGTTCCGTGGCATCGGTTGCCCCGGTTTCCTGCGGTTGTGCCCGGTACCAGTCCGGATCGGTCTGCTCGTCGGCAGCACTCACATGAAAGTTGCCGCTGACCACGGTTGCCAGCCGTGAAGGCAATGACAGATACAACTGCCCGTCAACACCGGCGGGCTGGCGCTTCAAGTCCAGGCGCAGGGTGTAACCGCGCTGAATGCGGCGTGCCTGCGGCTGGGCGGTCTGGCCATCCTGCCAGAGCACTTCCACCATGGGCAGCAGGCCGCTGTCGGTGGGCAGGATGTCCAGCCGGAACTCCTCGTCCAGCAACGCCGCGCCATGCGCCCTCAGGTCGATACGAAGTTCCTTGCTGGCAATGAAATCCTGGCCCTGGCGCAGGGTCAGTACGCCACGCTCCAGCAACACCTGTCCGGGCAGAAAACTCTGGCCCTGCAGCTGTCCCTGCAGCTGGCCGGCATCAACGGCCAATATCTGCTGTTCCGACCACTGCCCGTGCAACAGGCGCTCCAGTTGTTGCGGGTCGGCTTGCCACAATTGCCACAACCCGCTGCCCAGCAACCCGAGGCCGGCCAGCTGTACCAGCAACGGCAACAACGCATGGCGCAGGTTGAGCAGGCCGGACAGCAGCGCCAGCGGCGGCAGCACGCCGGTCAGCGCCCAGAACCAATGGATACGCGCACTGCGCAACCAGAGCCAGAGCCAGCCTAGAACAGCCAGCAATGCGCCACCCAGAATCAATAATGCAGTCATGTCTCAGCCCGCTTCCAGAATCAATTGCCGTGAAGTCTGTGTTGCCAGCGATCACGTACCGTCATACCCAGCAGCACCACGGCAACCGGCAATACCCAGCCCATCTGCTGTTCTGCCAATGGCAAGAACCCGAGCAGGCCGGACAGGGCGGAAAAGCCGGTCGCCGTCAGTCCATCCAGAGCACCAAATACCAGCGCGACAGCCATGCAGGCACGGAACACCGGTTGCGGGTCATGCCACAGTTTTTGTGCCAGACTGAGCAGCACCAGCACGATGGCCAACGGATATAGCCCCACCAGCACAGGCACCGAGACCTTGATCAGCTGGGTCAGGCCCTGGTTGGACACCAGCCAGCTGAACAGGGTAAAGAACAACACCGTACGGCGGTAGCGGATGCCCCACAGTTGCTCGAAGTATTCCCCGCACGCCACCAGCAATCCGGTTGCCGTGGTCAGGCAGGCCAGCGTTATCACCACGCCGAGCAACAGGCTGCCGGGCACGCCAAAGGCATTCTGCACATAGGCAGCCAGCACCTGGCCACCGTTGGTTGCATCAGCGGCAACGGCATGACTGGTGGCTCCCAGATAGAACAGTGAAACATACACCAACGACAGTCCGGTTGCCGCAATGATGCCGGCCTGGATCGAGTGGCGGGTGATTTTTGACAGCTCCGTCACACCCTGGGTGCGAATTGCAGCAGCAATCACCACGCCGAACACCAGTGCGCCCAGCGCATCCATGGTCAGATAACCATCGAGAAAACCGCTACTGAGCGGAGCGGCGCTGTAGGGCAGCTGCCCCGGGCCGGGCGCTCCGGCCGGTTTGAACACGGCCGCCAGACCGAGCAATACCAGAGCCAGCAGCAGTACGGGAGTGATCAGCTGACCGATGCGCTCAAGGATCTTGCCGGGGTTGAATGCCAGGTAAAGCACCACTGCAAAGTACAGGCTGCTGTACACCAGTAATACCCGCCAGTTGTGCTCGACAAAGGAGCCCAGCGCAATTTCATACGACACTACGGCAGTACGTGGCGTGGCAAACAGCGGCCCGATGGCCAGATACACGGCAATCGCAAAAATCGTCCCCGCCACCTTGCCCAGAGGCAGGGTCAGGGTTTGCAGGCCGCCACCGACACGGGCCAGCGCCACGACCGTCAGTAACGGCAGACCGACTCCGGTGAGCAGAAAACCCAGGGTGACCCGCCACAGGTGTTCACCCGACTGCAAGCCGGCCGCTGCCGGAAAGATGATATTGCCCGCGCCCAAGAACAATGCAAAGGTCATAAACCCAAGCGCCATGATTTGGGTTTTGCCCAGCCCTTTCATTCAGAAACTTCCGTAAAAATCAAAGACGGGCATTGTACAGTTTTGTATCGCGCCCTGCTGCGGTTCTGTGTATTGGTGCTGATGTAAATCACACCGAATTGATTTGAATCGCCGGCTCACGGATTGTGCTGCCACCTGGCTGCAAAAAGGCCTTCTTCGCCCAAAACAATGAGACACACTTCACACTTTGTCACAAAGGTGTAACCGTTGCTCCCTACACTTTTCGGCATGCCAATCATCACTTGATGGAGTACCAATGCTGAACCGTTTAAAAATTCCGGCCCGTCTGGTACTGCTGGGCGGCGTACCCATGACTGGACTGGTGCTGGTGTTGCTGCTGTCATTTCAGGTATCAGTCAGCAAAGACCGGTTGTTTGACCAGCTGTACCAGGACCACCTGCTGGTCTTGAACGATATCTTGCTGGTGCAACGCCTGCTGCAACAAAGCGCACTGGATGAGATACGCCTATACCGTACCGGCTGGGCCAGCGCCGACAGCACCGTGGCCAGCGTCAAAGCCACGCTTGAACAGGCCAGCCAGCACTGGCTCGCCTATCAGCAGGCACGTACAGATGCCGATTCCGAACTGGACCGGCAGGCAGACCTCGAGTTTGCCGATGCGCTTGCCCTGTATCACGACTGGTTGCAGCCCGTGGGCAGTGATGCGCTGAATATTCGCATTCTCAACGACTCCACCTTCAACCATGAAATCAGCGAGCGTCTGGACAGTTACGACCAGACGCTGAACCGGCTGATTCAACACCAGCTGGATGCAGCCACCCTGGTACAAAATGAAGCTGCCACCCTGACCGGGGTTCTGGCACAGGGCTATGTATATGGCGGCAGCCTGCTGGTGCTTGGTTCCTTGCTGTTGGCCTGGCGCATCCAGCGATCGATCCAGCATCCGCTCCATCGATTGCGCAACCTGATTCTGACCGTTGAAAGCAACTCCGACCTTCGCCTGCGGGCCGAACCGGTTGGCAATGACGAGGTTGCCGAGACTGCTGCCGCACTCAATGCTTTACTTGGCCACTTCCAGCAACTGATTCACAGCCTGGAGCAAAACGCCGGCACCCTCAGCGGCCACGCCGTCCGGGCACAAACCATCAGCGAACAGGTGAGTCTCAGCAGCCGGCAACAAAATGCCGAAGCAGGACGGATGAAGGTGTCAATCAACGAGATGTCGCTGGCCATTGATCAGGTTGCAACCCGCTCCGGCGATGCGGCCAGCCTGGCCAATGAAGCTGACAGTCTCTGCCAGAAAGGCGTACAACGGGTCGGCGATAGCATGCACACCATCGAAAGCCTTGCCCGGCACATCGACAGCACCAGCGATATCATCACTGCCCTGCACAGCCACTCGATCGATATTAGCGGGGTACTGGAAGTGGTGCAGTCGGTAGCCGAACAAATCAACCTGCTGGCCCTGAATGCCGCGATCGAGGCGGCACGGGCCGGAGCTGCCGGCCGGGGGTTTGCCGTGGTGGCTGGCGAAGTACGCAACCTGTCCAGAAGCACAGCAGCTTCGATCGCCTCCATTCAGACACTGGTCGAGCAGCTGCAAACACAAGCCGGGCTGGCCACCGGAGCCATGCTCGAAGCCCGAGAACAGGCACAGAACAGTGTCGGCTTTGCCATTAGCTCCAACCAGACTCTGCAAGATATCCGCAACGCAGTGCAGGAAATTGCCCGTTTAAACGGCAGCATTTCCATCGCCACAGAGCAGCAGCAGTCTGCAGTTACCGGAAACCTTGATGGTATCGAAGCGCTTAACCGCTCGGTTGGCCAGCTTGACCTTGACGCCAGCGAGTCCCTGCGCATCAGTCAGGAACTGGCCGGACTGGCCGGCTCGTTACGTGCCAATGTACGCCAATACCACACGCATGCCGAACCGGCAGTCCGGGATGCGTCTTGAACACGAAAAGGCATTGACCGGGGGGCTTCAAGCGGGGTGTTGCCCGCACACTGGCCGGGCTCGCCCGTCCGGTTAATAGCCAGGTGACTGCCGGCGGCATCGAGGCATCCGGTGAACAGTGGACGCTATGCGCTACTGGTGTTGCCCGGCCTGTACCCAGGCCGGAACATTACCAGCATCAGCTGCCCTGCCCCTGTAACCCATACCGGCACTTGCTATCCGGTCAACGCCAGCCGGTCATTTCTGCCAGCGCCTGGCCGATGTCGGTCAGGGAGCGCACGGTGCGCACCCCGGCGGCTTCCAGTGCGGCAAACTTCTCGCTTGCGGTACCCTTGCCACCGGCAATGATCGCCCCGGCATGGCCCATGCGTTTGCCCGGCGGTGCGGTCACACCGGCGATGTAGGCCACCACCGGTTTGGTCACATGCTGCCTGATGTAGTCGGCGGCCTCTTCTTCAGCAGTACCGCCGATCTCGCCGATCATGACAATGGCTTCGGTTTGCGGATCTGCCTGAAACAGGCTGATGATGTCGATGAAGCTGCTGCCGGGGATCGGATCACCGCCGATACCGACACAGGTCGACTGGCCAAAACCGGCATCGGTGGTCTGCTTGACCGCTTCATAGGTCAGTGTGCCGGAACGCGACACGATGCCGACCTTGCCGGGCAGATGTATCGGCCCCGGCTGGATGCCGATCTTGCATTCACCGGGGGTGATGATGCCGGGACAGTTCGGACCGATCAGGCGCACGCCCAGCTCGTCACAGGCCGCCTTGGCCAGCAACATGTCCTGTACCGGTATGCCTTCGGTGATGCAGACAATCAGGGGAATGCCGGCAAAGGCTGCTTCAAGAATCGAGTCCTTGCAGAAGGCCGCCGGCACGTAGATCACCGTGGCATTGGCACCGGTGGCGGCAACCGCCTCCTCCACCGTGTTGAATACCGGCAGGCCCAGGTGCGTGGTGCCGCCCTTGCCGGGAGTCACACCGCCAACCATGTGGGTGCCGTACTCGATCGCCTGCTGTGAATGGAAAGTGCCCTGGGTGCCGGTGAAACCCTGGCAGATGACCTTGGTGTCCTTGTTGACCAGAATGCTCATGCCTTGCCCTCCGCTGCTGCGACCACCAGTTTTGCCGCCTCGTCCAGGCTCGGCGCCGGGATGGTGTTGAGTCCGCTGGCCGCCAGCAGTGCGGCACCTTCCGCGGCGCGGTTGCCCTCCAGCCGGACCACCACCGGTACCTGTACGCCGACTTCTTTCACTGCGGCGATGATGCCTTCGGCGATCATGTCGCAACGCACGATGCCGCCGAAGATGTTGACCAGCACCGCCCTCACCTTGTCATCCTCAAGGATGATCTTGAAAGCCTCCGATACCCGGCCGGTGGTGGTGCCACCACCAACATCGAGGAAGTTGGCCGGCTGGCCGCCGTACAGACTGACCATGTCCATGGTGCCCATGGCCAGCCCGGCACCATTGACCATGCAGCCGATGTTGCCGTCGAGTGCCACATAGTTGAGCTCGAACTTGGCCGCCTGGGCCTCGCGCGGGTCTTCCTGGGTAACATCACGCAGTGCTCGCAAGTCGGGGTGGCGATACAGGGCGTTGCCATCCACCGCCACCTTGGCATCCAGGCAATGCAGTTTGCCATTGGTGAGCACCACCAGCGGGTTGACTTCCAGCAGGCTAAGATCGTTTTCTACAAACAGCTGGCACATCTTGACGAAAATATCGCTGAACTCACGCACCTGGCTGTCTTCCAGGCCCAGCTTGTAGGCCAGCGCACGGCCCTGGAACGGCTGCGCACCCACTAGCGGGTCAATGGCGGTGCGGAAGATCCTTTCCGGCGTTTGCCGCGCCACTTCTTCGATGTCCATGCCGCCCTCGGCGCTGGCCAGGAACATCAGCCGGCGGCTGCTGCGATCGACCAGCACGCTGAGGTAGAGTTCGCGCTCGAATTCGATGCAGGGTTCGACCAGCAGGCGGTTGACCGGCTGGCCCAGACTGTCGGTCTGGAATGACACCAGCCGCTCGCCCAGCCATTTCCGGGCGAATTCTGTGGCTTCATCCAGGCTGTGCACCATGCGCACACCGCCGGCCTTGCCGCGCCCACCGGCATGGACCTGGGTCTTGATGACCCAGCAGCCCTTGCCTAGTGTCTTGCAGGCATCCACCACCTCGTCGACGGTGGTACCGGTCAGGCCAAGGGTAACCGGCAGACCGTAGTCGGCAAACAGCTGCTTGGACTGGTATTCATGAAGATTCATGGGAGGGCTCCTGTTGTTCTTTTATGCCTGAGTTGTACTGGATACCGAGCGTACAGGCAAATGCTTTTGCGATTGCACTGCATGTCACAGTCGCCAGCCGGAGCCTGGTATGCAAACAGTGCCCAGTGTGCGAATGAATTCGCACCTACAGGGGCGCAGCAAAACGTCGAACACGCGCAGCAAAACGCGAAATGACGATGGCGAGGCATAAAAAAACCGCCCCGGAGGGCGGTTTTCTTCAAGCATTAACGCTTTTTGCGGTTGGCCACGTGGATGGCCGCACCGTTGACTGCCAGGGCAGCCTCTTTCACCGTTTCAGACAGGGTCGGGTGCGAGAACACCATCATGCCGATGTCTTCGGCGCTGGAGCCGAATTCCATGGCAATCGCGCCCTGCTGAACCAGCTCGGCAGCACTTGGACCAATCGCGTGTACACCCAGCACACGGTCGCTACCGGCATCGGCAATGATCTTGACGAAACCGGTGGTGTCGTTGGCAGCCATGGCCCGGCCGCTGGCGGCAAACGGAAACACGCCGACATTGACGGCAACGCCTTCGGCTTTGAGCTGCTGTTCGGTCTTGCCGACACCGGCAATCTCCGGGTGAGTGTAGATCACGCCCGGAATCAGGTCATAGTTGACCTGTGGCAGCTGGCCGGCAATACGCTCGGCAACCATGATGCCCTCTTCGGAGGCCTTGTGCGCCAGCATCGGGCCGCGCACCACGTCACCAATGGCATAGACGCCGGGCACGCTGGTGGCACAGTGGTCATCAACGTAGATGAAGCCGCGTTCGTCAAGGTTGACGCCACTGTCGGCGGCCAGCAGGTTTTTGGTTTCGGGACGGCGACCAACGGCAACGATCAGTTTGTCAAAGGTCAGCTGCTGTTCGCCTTCGGCGTCGGAGAAGGTGACGGTAACCTCTTCACCCTTGACTTCACTGCCGGTCAGGCGTGCGCCCAGACGGATGTTCAGGCCCTGCTTGGTCAGGGTTTTCAGCGCTTCCTTGGCCACCTGCTCGTCGATGCTTGGCAGGAACTTGTCCTGGGCCTCGATCACGGTGACTTCGGCACCCAGACGCGCCCAGACGGAACCCAGCTCCAGGCCGATTACGCCGGCACCAATGACGCCGAGACGTGCCGGTACTGCCTGGAATTCCAGGGCACCGGTGGAGTCTACGATCACCTTCTGGTCAACTGGCGCAGGCGGGATGTCAATTGGCTGGGAACCGGCAGCGATGATGATGTTGCCGGCTTCGTAGACAGTGGCGGTACCGTCGGCAGCAGTCACTTCGACCTGACGGTTGGCCAGTACCTTGCCATGACCTTCAATGGTGGTGACCTTGTTGGCCATGAACAGGCCGGCGATACCGCCGGTCAGGTTGCGCACGATGGTGTTCTTGCGCTCGATCATGGTTGGTACGTCCATGTTCACGTCACCAGTGCTGATGCCGTGTACGGCAAAGCTTTCTTTGGCTTCGTGGTATTTCCAGGTGCTGTCCAGCAGCGCCTTGGACGGAATGCAGCCGACGTTGAGGCAGGTACCGCCCAGTGCCAGCTTGTCATCCTTGCCCTTGTACTTTTCGACACAGGCGGTTTTCAGGCCCAGCTGGGCTGCGCGGATGGCGGCGACATAGCCACCAGGGCCGGCACCGATTACGATTACGTCAAATTTGTCACTCATGAGATTTCCTCGATTGTATCCTTTCGGATACCCGGCCGCCGGCACATGCGGGCGGCCGAATAAAAAACGATGGGTTAGATGTCGAGCAGCAGACGGGCCGGATCTTCCAGCAGGTCTTTCATGGTCACCAGGAAGGTTACCGCTTCCTTGCCGTCGATCAGGCGGTGGTCGTAGGACAGGGCCAGGTACATCATCGGCAGGATCACCACTTCACCGTTGACCGCCATCGGACGCTCCTGGATCTTGTGCATGCCCAGGATTGCGGTCTGTGGCGGGTTGACGATCGGCGAGGACAGCAGTGAACCGAATACGCCACCATTGGAGATGGTGAAAGTACCGCCGGTCATTTCGTCGATGGTCAGCTTGCCGTCACGGGCCTTCAGGCCGTACTCGCGGATCTTGGCTTCGATTTCGGCCAGGCCCATGTGCTCGGCGTTGCGCAGCACCGGAACCACCAGACCACGGTCGCTGGAAACGGCCACACCGATGTCCTGATAGCCGTGATACACGATGTCCTTGCCATCAATGGAGGCGTTGACGCCTGGCTGGCGCTTCAGCGCTTCGGTAGCGGCCTTGACGAAGAAGGACATGAAGCCCAGACGGGTACCGTTGTGGGTCTTCTCGAACAGGTCCTTGTACTTGGCACGCAGGTCCATGATTGGCTTCATGTTGACTTCGTTGTAGGTGGTCAGCATGGCCATGGTGGACTGAGCTTCAACCAGGCGCTCGGCGACTTTGGCACGCAGACGGGTCATCGGTACGCGCTTCTCGGTGCGGTCACCGGCAGCAAACAGCGGTGCCTCGGCAGCAGCCACTGCGGCAGGTGCGGCAGCGGCAGGTTTGCCGGAAGCAGCGGCAACGGCGTCTTCCTTGGTGACGCGGCCATCTTTGCCGGTACCCGGAATGCTGGCAGGCTGCAGGTCGTTCTCAGCGGCAATCTTGCGGGCGGCAGGTGACAGGATTGGCTCACCGGCAGCGGCAGGAGCAGCAGCCTGGGCAGCAGGTGCGGCAACAGCGGCAGGCGCGGCAGGCGCAACAGCGTCAGTGTCCAGCTTGCCCAGCAGCTGGTTGCTCAGGACGGTGTCGCCTTCGGCGGCAACGATTTCGGTCAGTACGCCGTCGGCTTCGGCCAGTACTTCCATCACAACCTTGTCGGTTTCAATGTCAACAATCAGCTCGTCACGCTTGACGGCTTCGCCGATCTGCTTGTGCCAGGTGGCTACGGTACCGTCGGCAACGGACTCGGGGAACGCGGGGGCTTTGATTTCAATCGCCATGACTGTGTTTTCCTACTTGATTCGATACAAAAGACAAGAGCCGCACCCCGAAAGGGTGCAGCCATCAGCGTTAAATGTTGAGCGCGTCCTGCAGCAGCTGTTCCTGCTCCTCGGCATGTTGTGACGCATAGCCACAAGCCGGCGAAGCAGAGGCGACACGACCGGCATACTGCAGGTTCAGGCCGGGCTTGCAGGCAGTCAGCACGTTGCGCATGTGATGCTGGCTGCAGTACCAGGCGCCCTGGTTCATCGGTTCTTCCTGACACCAGACCACAGACTTGAGGTTCGGGTACTTGGCCATTTCCGCTTCCAGATCCGGCTCCGGGAACGGATACAGCTGCTCGATACGGACAATCGCCGTATCTTCGCGGCCTTCGGCGCGACGCTTTTCAAGCAGCTCGTAGTACACCTTGCCGCTGCACATGACCATGCGCTCGACCTTGGCTGCATCCAGCTTGTCGACCTCGCCGATCACGGTCTGGAAAGAGCCGTTGGCCAGATCTTCCAGCGTCGAGATGGCCAGCTTGTGGCGCAGCAGCGACTTGGGCGTCAGGGCAATCAGCGGTTTGCGCAGCGGGCGGATCACCTGGCGGCGCAGCATGTGGTAAACCTGTGCCGGCGTGGTTGGCACACAGACCTGCATGTTGTGCTCGGCACAGAGTTGCAGGTAGCGCTCCAGGCGCGCCGAGGAATGCTCGGGACCCTGGCCTTCGTAGCCGTGCGGCAACAGCATGGTCAGGCCGGACAGACGGCCCCACTTGGTTTCACCACTGCTGATGAATTGGTCGATTACCACCTGGGCACCGTTGGCAAAGTCGCCGAACTGGGCTTCCCAGATCACCAGCGCATTGGGCGTGGTACCGGCATAGCCGTATTCGAATGCCAGTACCGCTTCCTCGGAAAGGAAAGAGTCGTGGATGGTGAAGCTCGGCTGGTCGGCAGACAGGTTCTGCAGACCGACGTAGGTTTCGCCGTCTTTCTGGTTGTGCAGTACCGCATGGCGGTGCGAGAAGGTACCGCGACCAACGTCCTGACCGGTGATGCGGATCGGGTGGCCATCATGCAACAAGGTCGCATACGCGGCTATTTCGGCAAAGCCCCAGTTGATCGGCAGTGCGCCGGCGGCCATCTTGCGGCGGTCTTCCAGAATGCGGGCAACCTGGCGCTGGACCACAAAGCCTTCAGGCGTATCCTGCAGCTTGGCACTCAGCTCTTTCAGGGTCGACAGATCGAAGCTGGTGTCATGATCGGCCGTCCAGGCATGGCCCAGGTACGGAGACCAGTCGACAAACAGCTCTTCGTTCGGTTCCTTGACCAGGCTGTAGGCAACGTGCTCGCCATTGTCCAGCGCATCACGGTAATCCTCGACCAGCTTCTGCACCTGCTCTGCAGTCTGCACGCCTTCTGCCACCAGCTGGTCGGCATACAGCTCGCGTGTGGTGCGCTGCTTGGCGACTTTCTGGTACATCAGCGGCTGGGTGCCGCTTGGCTCGTCAGCCTCGTTGTGACCACGGCGACGGTAGCAGATCAGGTCGATGACGATATCGCGCTTGAACTGCATGCGGTAATCAACAGCAAGCTGTGCGGCAAAAATGACGGCTTCGGGATCGTCACCGTTCACGTGCAGGATCGGGGCCTGGATCATCTTGGCCACATCGGTCGAATACTCGGTGGAACGGGTATCTTCCTGCTTGTTGGTGGTGAAGCCGACCTGGTTGTTGATGACGATACGGATGGTACCGCCGGTTTTGTAGGCGCGGGTCTGGGACATCTGGAAGGTTTCCATGACCACGCCCTGACCGGCAAATGCCGAGTCGCCATGGATGGTGATCGGCAACACCTGGTCACCGCGCGGATCATCACGGCGGTCCTGACGGGCGCGGACGGACCCTTCCACCACCGGAGAAACGATTTCCAGGTGAGAGGGGTTGAACGCCATGGCCAGGTGGATCTCGCCGCCGGGGGTCATCACGTTGGAGGAGAAACCCTGGTGGTATTTGACGTCACCGGAACTCAGGCCTTCAACGCGTTTGCCGTCAAATTCGTCAAACAGGTCCTGCGGGTTCTTGCCGTAGGTGTTGACCAGCACGTTGAGGCGACCACGGTGGGCCATGCCGACGACGATTTCCTTGGTGCCGTAAGAGCCGGAACGCTGGATCACTTCGTCCATCAGCGGAATCAGGCTTTCACCACCCTCCAGACCAAAGCGCTTGGTGCCCGGATACTTGGTGCCGAGGTATTTTTCCAGACCTTCACCGGCAGTCAGGCGCTCAAGGATGTGTACCTTGGCTTCGGCAGAGAACTGTGGACGGCTGCGCACACTTTCCAGACGCTGCTGGAACCAGCGACGCTGCTCGGAATCGACAATATGGGTGAACTCTGCACCAATGGTGCGGCAATAAGTCTGCTGCAGGGCCTCACGGATTTCCCGCAGGCTCGCCTCGGGCTTGCCAATGGCCAGGTCAGAGGTATTGAAGGTGGTATCAAGATCAGCGTCGGTCAAGCCGTAGTGTTGCACGGTCAGGTCAGGCTGCACCGGACGCACCCAGATACCCAGAGGGTCCAGAGTGGATGCCTGGTGACCACGCATGCGAAATGCCTGGATCAGGCGCAGTACTTCCACCTGTTTCTTGTCGTGGTCTGAGCTGACTGCACCGGCGGATACCGGCTGGGCGCGACGCTGGTTTTTGGCCAGCAGGACAAATTGTTCGCGGACAGTCGCATGGGATACATCCGAACTTGCACCGCCCGGCTGGGCCGGCAATTTGTCAAAATAGGCACGCCACTCCTCGGGAACGGCATTTGGATCATGAAGATAGAGCTCATACAGCTCTTCTACGTAAGCAGCATTGCCACCGGATAGGTAGCCACTGTCCCACATGCGTTGCATAACGCTTTGTTGCATGCTAGTCACCCTTGGTAAGGGAAACACTACCGGCATGGAAACTCAGTGACTCTTGAAGCCATCAAGCAGCGACTTCAGCAAGTCACTACGGATCCCGCAGATAGTCTGGGCATAACCCAGGAGTCCCTGCTGGTCGTCAATAACTTTCAAAACAGTCTGGTAGACCGTCTTTCATAGAGCCCATTTGCCCGGGCAAGCCCGGGCAAATGAAGTGCAACCCTGATCAGGTCGCGTTTTGTAGCAACATGCTGCGAATCTTGCCAATGGCACGGTTGGGGTTCAGACCCTTGGGGCACACATTGGTACAGTTCATGATGTCGCGGCAACGGAAGACACTGAACGGATCTTCCAGTCGTGACAGACGCTCACGCGTCTGGGTATCACGGCTATCCGCCAGGAAGCGGTAAGCCTGCAGCAGCGCGGACGGACCCAGGAACTTGTCCGGGTTCCACCAGAAAGACGGGCAGCCGGTCGAGCAGCATGCGCAGAGGATACATTCGTACAGACCATCAATCTTGGCGCGATCTTCAGGAGACTGCAGACGCTCGATGGCCGGTGCCGGAGTATCGTTTTGCAGGTACGGCTGCACCTTTTCGTACTGCTGGTAGAACAGGCTCATGTCTACCACCAGGTCGCGAATGATCGGCAGACCCGGCAGCGGACGAATGACCAGAACACCATCCTTGCCGATCTTGTGCGAAATCGGGGTGATGCAGGCCAGGCCGTTCACACCACCGATGCACATGCCGTCAGAACCACATACGCCTTCACGGCAGGCACGGCGGAACGCCAGTGTCTCGTCCTGCTCCTTGATCAGCTGCAGAACGTCCAGCACCATCATGTCCTTGCCGTCGATCTGGACGTCAAAGTTCTGCATGAAGGGTGCCGCATCTTTTTCAGGATTGTAGCGATATACGCTGACTTTCAAAATATTAGGCAGTGACATTATGCTGACCCTTAGTAAGTACGCTCTTTAGGCTCGAAAGCAGGAACTGTTTTCGGCGAGAAGTTGACGGCGCGCTTGCCGACTGTCTTCGTCTCCGGGAAGTACATGCTGTGGCACAGCCAGTTTTCGTCGTCACGGCTCTCGTAGTCTTCGCGGGCGTGGGCACCACGGGACTCCTTGCGTGCCTCGGCGGCAATGGCGGTTGCTTCGGCAACTTCAAACAGGTTCTGCAGTTCAAGCGCCTCGATGCGGGCAGTGTTGAATGCGCTGCTCTTGTCGTTGATCTTGACGTTCTGGATGCGCTCACGCAGATCAGCCAGCTCGGCGATACCCTTCTGCATGTATTCGCCGGTACGGAATACACCGAAGTAGTTCTGCATGCAGGTTTGCAGTTCCTTGCGCAGCGGAGCAACGTCCTCGCCGGCAGTACGCTCGTTGAGGCCGGCCAGACGGGCCATGGAACGCTCGATGTCGGACTCGCCGGCACCACGGGTATCGACACCTTCGCGCAGGGCTTTTTCCAAGTACAGACCAGCGGCACGACCAAACACGACCAGGTCAAGCAGCGAGTTGCCGCCCAGACGGTTGGCACCGTGTACGGATACGGAAGTGACCTCGCCGACACCAAACAGGCCGTCGATTATCTTGTCTTCACCGCTGGCGGTCTGGGCAATGGCCTGGCCATGAATGTTGGTGGCGATACCACCCATCATGTAGTGACAGGTCGGGATTACAGGAATTGGCGCAACTACAGGGTCAATATGGGCAAACGTCTTGGACAGCTCACAAATACCCGGCAGACGGCTGTGCAGCACTTCTTCACCCAGGTGGTCCAGCTTGAGCTGAACGTGGTCACCATTGGGGCCGCAGCCATTACCGGCAAGAATTTCCTTGACCATGGAGCGGGCAACAACGTCACGACCGGCAAGGTCTTTGGCGTTGGGAGCATAACGCTCCATGAAACGCTCGCCATGCTTGTTGATCAGGTAACCACCTTCACCGCGACAGCCCTCGGTGACCAGCACACCGGCACCGGCGATACCGGTCGGGTGGAACTGCCACATTTCCATGTCCTGCATCGGGATGCCCGCACGCAGGGACATGCCGACACCGTCACCGGTGTTGATCAGGGCGTTGGTGGTGGAAGCGAAGATGCGACCTGCGCCGCCAGTGGCCAGTACGGTGGCCTTGGAGCGGATGTAAACGGTTTCACCGGTTTCGATACAGATGGCGATGACACCGACACAGGCGCCGTCCTGGTTCATCACCAGGTCAACCGCATACCACTCGTTGAGGAATTCGGTACCGTGCTTCAGGTTGGCCTGGTACAGGGTGTGCAGCAGCGCGTGACCGGTACGGTCGGCCGCGGCACAGGTACGGGCAGCCTGGCCGCCACGGCCGTAGTCCTTGGACTGGCCACCGAACGGACGCTGGTAGATGCGGCCGGTTTCGGTACGGGAAAAAGGCAGCCCCATGTGCTCCAGCTCGAATACGGCCTCGGGACCCACGGAACACATGTATTCGATCGCGTCCTGGTCACCGATATAATCGGAGCCCTTGACGGTGTCGTACATGTGCCAGCGCCAGTCGTCATTCGGATCGTCAGATGCGATGGCACAGGTGATGCCGCCCTGGGCAGATACGGTGTGCGAACGGGTTGGAAAAACTTTGGTTACCACTGCAGTCTTGTGGCCGCCCTGGGCCAGCTGCAGAGAGGCGCGCATGCCGGCGCCGCCGCCACCAATGATGATGGCGTCATAAGAAAGAGTACGAATACCGGTCATGGATCAAATTCCCCAAAGGATCTGGATGCCCCAGACGAAAAGCACAAACATCAACACACCACACAGGGCCTGCACCAGGAAACGGACAGCGCCTGCCCACTTGCCAAAAGTCATTTTGGTCAGATAGTCGGTCGTGACGGTCCACATGCCGACCCAGGCGTGCGCACCCAGCGCAACCAGAGCCAGCAAGCTGAACACACGCATCCAGCCCTGGGAGAACAGGCCGTGCCACTGGGCAAAATCCATATTCGGGTTTGCGACCACGTAACCCAGCAAAAACAGGGTATATACAGCCAAAACCACGGCTGAAACACGCTGGGCCATCCAGTCGTACAGACCGGAACGCGAAAAGTTAGTTACGTAAGTTACCATATCCACACTCCAGCAAGCAGAATCAACACAGCGGCAATTACCAGAACTGCCTTGGAGCCCAGCTTGCCAGCCTCCATGGTTTCACCGACCAGACCCATGTCCATCAGGACATGTTTGATGCCGGCAACCAGGTGATACAGCAGAGCAGACATCAGGCCCCACAATACCAGCTTGGCAAAACCACCACTCAGGCACTCCTTGACTTCAGCGAACCCCTGCTCGGACGCCAGGGACTTGTCCAGCCCCCACAGCAGCACGATGATTCCGAAAAACAGGATGACTCCGGATATGCGGTGCAGAATGGACGTATAAGCTGTAATCGGCAGCTTTATTGTCATTAAATCAAGATTTACAGGTCTTTGGCTTTTCACGGCGTAATCACACTTTGTGAGCCCCAAAACTGCAGGGCGGTTATCGAAAGGGCACCTCTCAGGCACCTGTCTCCAAAGGACGAACTTCGTCAGTACGGGCATGCACCAGGACTGTCGAGCCGCCCCTGAGTATAGTGCAAAACCGGCCAGTCGTACAACGCCATTGTATTCGCCTAAAAGCGCATTGCGCCTGTTTGACATGCTGGCCGAACATGTGTACCCGCTGAACGCACCTGGCAACCCGCAAACGCGGCAAGCGTTTAAATTGACATTCGGGTTTATCACTTTATGATGTTCCGGGCTCTCACTGGGAGCCGTGACGATTTCAAGCACAACTAGGAGGCCACATGGCTGACAAAAAAGCGCAGTTGACAATTGGCGAAGGTACGTCCCTTGAGCTGCCCATGTATTCCGGCACGCTGGGCCATGAAGTTATCGATGTCCGCAACCTGATCTCCAGCGGGTATATCACCTACGACCCGGGCTTCATGTCCACTGCTTCCTGTGAGTCGAAAATCACCTTCATTGACGGCGACAAGGGCGTCCTGCTGCACCGCGGCTACCCGATTGAAGAGCTCGCTTACAAGTCCGACTATCTGGAAACCTGCTACCTGCTGATGCACGGCGAACTGCCCAGCAAAGAACAGAAAGACGAGTTCGTAAAAAGCATCATGAGCCACACCATGGTGAACGAACAGCTGAAATCTTTCCTCAACGGCTTCCGCCGCGACGCCCACCCGATGGCTGTCATGTGCGGCGTGGTCGGTGCCCTGTCCGCCTTCTACTATGACTCGCTGGACAACGACAACCCCCGTCACCGCGAAATCTCTGCCCACCGCCTGATTTCCAAGATGCCGACCATCGCCGCCATGGCATACAAATACTCCGTCGGCCAGCCCATCATGTACCCGCGCAACGACCTGGGCTACGCAGAAAACTTCCTGCACATGATGTTCAACACCCCTGCCGAGATCAAGCCGATCAGCCCCGTGCTGACCCGCGCCATGGAGCGCATCCTGATCCTGCACGCCGACCACGAGCAGAACGCCTCCACGTCCACCGTACGCCTGGTCGGCTCCACTGGCGCCAACCCGTTCGCCTGTATCGCCTCCGGTATTGCAGCCCTGTGGGGACCTGCCCACGGCGGTGCCAACGAAGCCGTACTGCTGATGCTGGATGAGATCGGTGACGTTTCCAACATCGAGAAGTTCATCGCCAAGGCCAAGGACAAGAACGATCCGTTCAAGCTGATGGGCTTCGGCCACCGCGTGTACAAGAACTTCGACCCGCGCGCCAAGGTGATGAAAGAGTCCTGCGACGAGGTGCTGTCCGAGCTGGGCATCCAGGACCCACAGCTGGAACTGGCCATGAAGCTGGAAGAAATCGCACTCAACGACCCCTACTTCAAAGAGCGCAACCTGTACCCGAACGTGGACTTCTACTCCGGCATCATCCTGAAGGCCATGGGTATCCCGACCAGCATGTTCACAGTGATCTTCGCCATGTCCCGTACTGTCGGCTGGATCTCCCACTGGATGGAAATGCTGTCCGAGCCGCACAAGATCAACCGCCCGCGCCAGCTGTACACCGGCCATACTTCCCGCGAGTATGTCCCGATGGACAAGCGTTAATCGCCCAGCTGTTGAAAAGGCTGCCAATCGGCAGCCTTTTTTTGTGCCTGCCGGCTTACCCGGGCAGGCCCTCCCATATCCGTCTCCCAGCCCGCCGGACCAGCCTCAGCACGCGGTGCTTTCCTCAAGCCAGCCGATGATGCGAATGGCATCCTCGCGACTGTCGCCACAAATATCGGAACTGGCCGAAAACCCTGCACAAAAGGCCGGACGCTCCTGCGTCCCGAACAGCAGACACAGGTTGGCCTCATCCAGATGCAGACAGCGTACCCCTGCCGGTTTGCCGGCCGGCATGCCCGGCATCGGGGTATTGATCGAAGGCGCAATGCAACATGCGCCACATCCCGGCCGACAGTTCACTCAGCGCTCCCGGTCCAGACGCCTGATCAGGCTTGAGGTATCCCAGTTTTCACCACCCATCGCAATCACGTCGGCATAGAACTGGTCGACCAGCGCAGTGACCGGCAGCTGGGCACCATTGCGCCGCGCCTCATCCAGCACCAGGGCAAAATCCTTGCGCATCCACTTGACCGCAAAACCGAAATCGAATTCGCGGGCCAGCATGCTCTGGTAGCGGTTCTGCTGCTGCCAGGACTGCGCCGCACCACCACTGATCACCTCCATGGCGGCATGGGCATCAATGCCCGACTGCTCGGCAAAGTGCAGCGCCTCGGACAGCCCCTGCAGCAACCCGCCGATGCAAATCTGGTTGACCATCTTGGTCAGCTGGCCGCTACCAACCGGCCCCATCAGGCGCTGCATGCGTGCGTAGCAGGCCAGTACCGGCTCGATCGCGGCGTAATCATCCGCCTCACCACCCACCATGATGGTCAGACAGCCGTTTTCGGCACCCGCCTGCCCACCCGACACCGGCGCATCCAGCACAGCCACGCCATGCCCGGCGGCAATACCGGCCAGTTCGCGGGCCAGTTCGGCCGATGCAGTGGTGTGGTCAACCAGGTAACTGCCTGAACGCATGCCGGCCAGGACACCTTCATCGCCCAGTACCACCGACCTGATGTCATCATCATTGCCTACGCATACACACACCGCATCGGCATCACGGGCCGCTGCAGCCGGTGTCTGCGCATGGCTGCCACCATATTCGGCAACCCAGCGCAATGCTTTCTCCTCACTGCGGTTGTAAACGCAGACCTGATAACCGGCACGGAGCAGATGCCCCGCCATGGGATACCCCATGTTGCCCAGCCCTATAAATGCGATTTTCTTGATTGCCATGCCAAACGCCTTCCTGATTTGTCATACGTGGGGCCGGTCAATATACCAGCTCCGGCACAGCCTGCGACATCCGCCTGAAACATCGGACAGCATCATCACCGATAGAACAAATAATTAAGCCGACATGAAAAAGCTGACCAAAAACGATACTCCATGCCGGCAACAGTTGCCTCATTGACACTCATCAATACACCGTCCGGCCGGATTAAGCAGAATTTGCGCCGCTACAGCTACAGTTGCGCCGTGGCGCGAGTTAGCACATCTGCCCAACAAATGGATGGAAAATAACCATGAACACAACCACAAGTTCCGCCTATAACTACAAGGTGGTTCGCCAGTTTGCCATCATGACGGTGGTCTGGGGGATTGTCGGGATGCTGGTCGGCGTCCTGATTGCCGCCCAGCTGGTCTGGCCCCAACTCAACCTCGACATCCCCTGGCTGACTTATGGCCGCCTGCGTCCGCTGCATACCAATGCGGTGATTTTCGCCTTTGGCGGCTGTGCGCTGTTTGCCACCTGTTACTATTCGGTCCAGCGCACCTGCCAGACCACCCTGTTCGCGCCCAAACTGGCCGCCTTCACCTTCTGGGGCTGGCAACTGGTCATTCTGCTGGCAGCGATCAGCCTGCCGCTGGGCTATACCACCTCCAAGGAATACGCGGAGCTGGAATGGCCGATCGACCTGCTGATCACCATCGTCTGGGTCAGCTATGCCATCGTCTTTTTTGGCACCCTGGCCCAGCGCAAGGTCAAGCACATCTACGTCGGTAACTGGTTCTACGGCGGCTTCATCCTGGTCGTGGCCATGCTGCACGTCGTCAACAGCATGGCAATCCCGGTACTGTCCGGTGGCCTGGTCAAGTCCTACTCGGCCTATGCCGGCGCCACTGACGCCATGGTCCAGTGGTGGTACGGCCACAACGCGGTCGGTTTCTTCCTGACTGCCGGCTTCCTCGGCATGATGTACTACTTCGTGCCCAAGCAGGCCGAACGCCCGATCTATTCCTACCGCCTGTCCATCGTGCACTTCTGGGCGCTGATCACCCTGTACATCTGGGCCGGCCCGCACCACCTGCACTACACCGCACTGCCTGACTGGGCCCAGTCCCTCGGCATGGTGATGTCCCTGATTCTGCTGGCTCCCAGCTGGGGCGGCATGATCAACGGCATGATGACCCTGTCCGGTGCCTGGCACAAACTGCGCAGCGATCCGATCCTGCGCTTCCTGGTGGTCTCGCTGGCGTTCTACGGCATGTCCACCTTCGAAGGCCCGATGATGTCGATCAAGACCGTCAACGCCCTGTCGCACTACACCGACTGGACCGTTGGTCACGTTCACGCCGGCGCGCTGGGCTGGGTTGCCATGGTCTCGATCGGTGCCCTGTATCACCTGATTCCGCGCCTGTTCGGCCGTGAACAGATGTACAGCGTCAACCTGATCAACACCCACTTCTGGATGTCCACCATCGGCACCGTGCTGTATATCGCCTCCCTGTGGGTCAACGGCATCGCCCAGGGCCTGATGTGGCGTGCGGTCAACGATGACGGCACCCTGACCTACACCTTCCAAGAAGCCATCAATCTCAGCCACCCCGGCTTCGTGGTGCGCCTGATCGGCGGTGCCATCTTCTTCAGCGGCATGCTGCTGATGGCCTGGAACGTATGGAAAACCGTCCGTAGCGCCGACCCTGCCAAGGCTGCTGCTGCCAACCGCTTTACGGTCGAAGGAGCTCACTGATGAAGTCGCATGAGATACTAGAAAAAAACGTTGCCCTGCTGGCGTTCTTCATGATCCTGGCAGTAAGCGTGGGCGGCCTGACCCAGATCGTTCCGCTCTTCTTCCAGGACGTGGTCAACGAGCCGGTGGACGGTCTCAAGCCCTACACCGCGCTGCAGCTGGAAGGCCGCGACATCTACATCCGTGAAGGCTGTGTCGGCTGTCACTCGCAGATGGTACGCCCGTTCCGCGCTGAAACCGAGCGCTATGGCCACTACTCGGTCGCCGGTGAAAGCGTCTACGACCACCCCTTCCTGTGGGGCTCCAAGCGCACCGGTCCGGACCTGGCCCGTGTCGGCGGCCGTTACTCCGACGACTGGCACCGCGCCCACCTGTACAACCCGCGTAACGTGGTGCCCGAGTCGAAGATGCCTTCCTACCCCTGGCTGGTGGAGAACCATCTGGACGGCAAACATACCGTTGCCAAGATGAAAGCACTGAAAACCCTGGGTGTACCCTATACCGATGAGGACATGCAGGGCGCAGTTGCCGCCGTCAAGGGCAAGTCCGAAATGGATGCGGTAGTGGCTTACCTGCAGGTGCTCGGTACTGCCATCAAGAACAAACGATAAAAACGGATAACGCCTGCCACCCAACGGCAGGCGTCCAGCACACTCATCAAGGAGTACACACCAATGACATCTTTCTGGAGTTGGTACGTCGTCATCCTGACCACGTTCACCCTGGTGGCCCTGGTCTGGCTGATACTGGCCACCCGCAAGGGCCAGCACAGTGATACCACGGACCAAACCGTGGGCCACGTCTATGACGGCATCGAAGAGTACGACAACCCCCTGCCACGCTGGTGGTTCATGCTCTACATCGGCACCGTCGTCTTTTCCGTCGGCTACCTCGTCCTCTACCCCGGCATGGGCAACTGGAAGGGCATCCTCCCCGGCTATGACGGCGGCTGGACCTCGGCCAAGCAATGGGAGCGCGAAGTCGCACGCGCCGACGAAAAATACGGCCCCATCTTCGCCAAATACGCCAGCATGTCCATCGAGGACGTCGCCGCTGACGAAGACGCACAAAAAATGGGCTCGCGCCTGTTCGCCAACCACTGCGCCATCTGTCACGGCTCCGACGCCAAGGGCTCGCCCGGCTTCCCCAACCTGACCGACAAGGACTGGCGCTGGGGCGGCGATGCAGACACCATCATGACCACCATCCTCCATGGCCGCACCGGCGTCATGCCGGCATGGGGTGAAGTCATCGGTGAAGACGGCGTCAAGAACGTCTCCGCCTATGTCCGCGGCGAGCTCGCCGGACTGCCGCTGACCGATGCCGACTCCTTTGATCTGGAGCATGGAAAGCAGGTTTTCGCACAGACCTGCGTCGCCTGCCATGGTCCTGACGGCACCGGCATGGCAGTATTGGGCTCGCCCGACCTGACATCACCCGGCGGCTGGATCTATGGCCAGAGCCTGACACAGATCCAGCAGACCGTACGCTACGGCCGCACCGGCGTCATGCCACCACAGCAGGAGTTCCTCGGCAACGACAAGGTCCACCTGCTCGCAGCCTACGTCTACGGACTGTCCAGAGACTGACCGTTACCGCCCCGCACAATGGCAGCCCCCGGCTGCCATTGTCACGTCAGGCATTTCATTTCCCTCTCCCGCTTCCCGCCCTGTTCATAAGGGCTGCTGATGCGCTAAGATACGCAGTTCCGCCTGCACTGCCGGGCCATATCGCCACAGAGAAATACAGCGAATGGTCGCACGCTCTTGATTTGCATCAATTTCTGTAGCATAAACAAGCTGCTTGCCGATTGCCGGCCAATTCCCCTGCAAGGAGGATCCCTGGCGCAAGGCGCTCGCGGAACACAATTCAAAACTTAGACTTTAGTGGAAGCCTTAGCATGAGCACTGCAACCCAAGAGAATGCTTATAACTACAAGGTCGTCCGCCAGTTTGCCATCGCAACGGTAATCTGGGGCATTGTAGGCATGAGCGTGGGCGTACTGATCGCCGCCCAGCTGGTCTGGCCAGACCTGAACTTCGATCTTCCCTGGACCAGCTTCGGACGCCTGCGTCCGCTGCATACCAACGCGGTGATTTTCGCCTTTGGTGGTTCGGCCCTGTTTGCCACCTCTTATTACGTGGTGCAACGTACCTCGCAAACCCGGCTGCTTTCCGACAGCCTGGCCGCCTTCACCTTCTGGGGCTGGCAGGCAGTGATCGTGCTGGCCGCCATCACCCTGCCGCTGGGCTATACCACCACCAAGGAATACGCCGAGCTGGAATGGCCGATTGCCATCCTGCTGGCCGTGGTCTGGATCGTGTACGGCATCGTGTTCTTCGGCACCATCATGAAGCGCAAGACCTCCCATATTTATGTGGGCAACTGGTTCTTCGGTGCCTTCATCGTGGTCACCGCGATGCTGCACATCGTCAACCACATCTCGATTCCGGTCACTTTCTGGAAGTCCTATTCCGCTTACGCCGGCGCCACCGACGCGCTGATCCAGTGGTGGTACGGCCATAACGCGGTCGGCTTCTTCCTGACCACCGGCTTCCTCGGCATGATGTACTACTTCGTGCCTAAGCAGGCCGAACGCCCGATCTATTCCTACCGCCTGTCCATCGTGCACTTCTGGGCGCTGATCACCCTGTACATCTGGGCGGGCCCGCACCATCTGCACTACACCGCCCTGCCTGACTGGGCCCAGTCCCTCGGCATGGTCATGTCGATCATCCTGCTGGCACCCAGCTGGGGCGGCATGATCAACGGCATAATGACCCTGTCCGGCGCCTGGCACAAACTGCGTAACGACCCGATCCTGCGCTTCCTGGTGGTTTCCCTCGCGTTCTACGGCATGTCCTCCTTCGAAGGCCCGGTGATGGCGATCAAGACCGTCAACGCCCTGTCGCACTACACCGACTGGACCGTTGGTCACGTCCACGCCGGCGCACTGGGCTGGGTTGCCATGGTCACCATCGGCTCCATGTACCACCTGATCCCGCGCCTGTTCGGCCGCGAGCAGATGGTCAGCGTCGGCCTGATCAATGCCCACTTCTGGCTGGCCACCATCGGCACCGTGCTGTATATCGCCTCCCTGTGGGTCAACGGCATCATGCAGGGCCTGATGTGGCGCGCAGTCAACAGCGACGGCACCCTGACCTACTCCTTTGCCGAGGCCCTGTCCGCCGCACACTACGGTTACATCGTACGCCTGATTGGCGGCGCCTTCTTCCTCACCGGCATGTTCCTGATGGCCTGGAACGTATGGCGCACCGTCCGCGTTGCCGACTATAGCCGCGCCACCGTCGCCGCCCGCATCGCAGAAGGAGCACACTAATGCAAGGTCATGAGAAACTCGAAAAGAACGTCGGCCTGCTGGCCTTCTTCATGGTCATCGCCGTCAGCCTTGGCGGCCTGACCCAGATCGTCCCGCTGTTCTTCCAGGACGTGGTCAACGAACCGGTGGACGGTCTCAAGCCCTACACCGCGCTGCAGCTGGAAGGCCGTGACATCTACATCCGTGAGGGCTGCGTTGGCTGCCACACCCAGATGATCCGTCCGTTCCGTGCCGAAACCGAGCGCTACGGCCACTACTCGGTTGCCGGTGAAAGCGTCTACGATCACCCCTTCCTGTGGGGCTCCAAGCGCACCGGTCCGGACCTGGCCCGTGTCGGCGGCCGTTACTCCGACGACTGGCACCGCGCCCACCTGTACAACCCGCGTAACGTGGTGCCTGAGTCGAAGATGCCTTCCTACCCCTGGCTGGTGGAGAACCATCTGGACGGCAAGGATACTGCGGCAAAAATGAAAGCCCTGCGCTTTCTGGGCGTTCCCTACACTGACGAAGATATCGCCAGCGCCAGGAGCGCCGTCAATGGCAAGACCGAAATGGAAGCTGTAGTGGCTTACCTGCAGGTTCTGGGTACATCAATCAAAAACAAACGGTAACAGTTATGGAAATTGGAATGCTGCGCGGCCTGGGCACACTGGTGGTGTTTGTTGCTTTCATCGGGCTGGTTTTCTGGGCCTACAACGGCAAGCGCAAGAGCAGCTTTGACGAAGCTGCCAACCTGCCCTTTGCCGATGATGCATCCGATACCACTAACTCCGCAAAAGAACCCAAGGAGTAAAGTCATGACTTCATTTTGGAGCTGGTACGTCGTCATCCTGACCACGTTCACCCTGGTGGCCCTGGTCTGGCTGGTACTGGCCACCCGCAAGGGCCAGCACAGTGATACCACGGACCAAACCGTGGGCCACGTCTATGACGGCATCGAAGAGTACGACAACCCCCTGCCACGCTGGTGGTTCATGCTCTACATCGGCACCGTCGTCTTTTCCGTCGGCTACCTCGTCCTCTACCCCGGCATGGGCAACTGGAAGGGCATCCTCCCCGGCTATGACGGCGGCTGGACCTCGGCCAAGCAATGGGAGCGCGAAGTCGCACGCGCCGACGAAAAATACGGCCCCATCTTCGCCAAATACGCCAGCATGTCCATCCAGGACGTCGCCGCTGACGAAGACGCACAAAAAATGGGCTCGCGCCTGTTCGCCAACCACTGCGCCATCTGTCACGGCTCCGACGCCAAGGGCTCGCCCGGCTTCCCCAACCTGACCGACAAGGACTGGCGCTGGGGCGGCGATGCAGACACCATCATGACCACCATCCTCCATGGCCGCACCGGCGTCATGCCGGCATGGGGTGAAGTCATCGGTGAAGACGGCGTCAAGAACGTCTCCGCCTATGTCCGCGGCGAGCTCGCCGGACTGCCGCTGACCGATGCCGACTCCTTTGATCTGGAGCATGGAAAGCAGGTTTTCGCACAGACCTGCGTCGCCTGCCATGGTCCTGACGGCACCGGCATGGCAGTATTGGGCTCGCCCGACCTGACATCACCCGGCGGCTGGATCTATGGCCAGAGCCTGACACAGATCCAGCAGACCGTACGCTACGGCCGCACCGGCGTCATGCCGCCACAGCAGGAGTTCCTCGGCAACGACAAGGTCCACCTGCTCGCAGCCTACGTCTATGGACTGTCCAGAGACTGATGTCACCTGAAAATGGCTGCGGCGGCACTTTGCCGCAGCCTTGTTTTTCTTGTATGGGCGTATCATTTCAAGGGTGAACAAACCTGTTCCGGCCGGTATACTACCGACAGAGCATGCTAGTAATCCATACAAGGCACAAACATGAGCAATCAAATACCCGTCAAGAACGTTACACCGCCCACACAAGGCGGTGACTTGTACGCAAAACGCGAAAAGATTCACACCCGCGCCTTCACCGGGCTGTTCCGGACGGTACGCATGTATGTGGGTGCTTTCCTCTTTTTACTCTTTCTGGGTACCGCCTGGCTCAACTGGGATGGCCACCAGGCCGTCTGGTGGAACCTGCCAGAGCGCAAATTCTATGTATTTGGCGCCACCTTCTGGCCCCAGGATTTCATGCTGCTGTCCTGGCTGCTGATCATTTCCGCCTTTGCCCTGTTTTTCGTCACCGTATATGCCGGCCGCGTCTGGTGCGGCTATGCCTGCCCACAAACCACCTGGACCTGGATCTTCATGTGGGTGGAAAAAGTCACCGAAGGTGACCGCAACAAGCGCATCAAACTGGACAAGGCCCCGATGTCGCTGGAAAAATTCCTGCGCCGCTTTGCCAAACACAGCCTGTGGCTGCTAATCGGTCTGGTCACCGGGCTGACTTTTGTCGGCTACTTCACCCCGATCCGCGAACTGCCGATGGACCTGCTGACCGGCCAGGCCAATGGCTGGGCCTATTTCTGGGTCGGCTTCTTCACCGTCATGACCTATCTGGCTGCCGGCTTCCTGCGCGAACAGGTCTGCATCCACATGTGCCCCTACTCCCGCTTCCAGAGCGTGATGTTCGACAAGGACACCCTGATCGTTTCCTACGATGCCAAGCGCGGTGAAAACCGTGGTGCCCGCAAAAAAACCGCCGATTACAAGGCCGAAGGCCTGGGCGACTGCATCGACTGCACCCTGTGCGTGCAAGTGTGCCCGACCGGCATCGACATCCGTGACGGCCTGCAGATTGCCTGTGTCAGCTGCGCCGCCTGTATCGACGTCTGTGACGAGGTCATGGACAAGATGGGCTACGAAAAGGGCCTGATCCGTTACACCACCGAGCACAACCTGTCCGGTGAAAAAACCAAACTGCTGCGTCCACGCCTGGTTGGTTATGCGGCGGCCCTGCTGATCATGATCAGCCTGTTCTCCTATACCGTTTTCAATCGCACACTGGTCGAGCTGAACGTGATCAAGGACCGCATCCCTTACCGCGAGAACATGTCCGGCCGCATCGAGAACGTCTACCTGCTGCGCATCATCAACAAGGACCAGCACGCCCACACCTATGTGCTGGAAGCCAGCGGCCTGTCCGGCATCACACTGGAAGGCAAGCAGAACTTCGAGGTACAGGCCGGGGAGATCTTCTCCGCACCGGTTTCAGTTTCGGTTGATCCGGAAAACATCGGTTCCAGCACCAACAAGATCGAATTCACCATCCAGTCGGTGGACGACCAGAGCATTTCCCGCTCGTCCAAATCCACCTTCACCGGCCCCGTCATCCGTTAAACAAGAGGAATACCCGTCATGCAACAGACCGCGCAAACAAGCAGCCGCTGGTACAAGGAACCCTGGGCCTGGTTCGTGCTGGGCATCCTGGGCTCCTCGGTAGTGCTCGGTCTGTCGCTGTTGACCATCGCCATCAATAACCAGCCGAGCATGGTGGTAGACAACTACTACGATGCCGGCAAAGGCATCAACACCTCGCTGGAGCGCGAGCGCCTGGCAGTCAAGCTCAACATGCAGGCACTGCTGGTGCTGGACAGCGAGCGCGGCGAGGTGTTGCTGGAGCTGCAGGGCATGAGCCAGCCGCAACAGCTGGTACTCAACCTGATCTCCCCCACCCAGCCCGAGCGTGACCGCCGCATCGTACTGCAACCCGGCCAGCTTGCCGGCCAGTATCGCGGACTGCTGACCGAAGAGATCAGCGGCCGCCGCTTTGTCGAACTGCTGGGCGCTGAAGAGGGTCATGACTGGCGCCTGTTTGAAGAGGAAGAACTGAGCCCCGGCCAGCCTGTCGAGCTGGGCGAAGCCCTCTGAGGCATGCCCTGACGGCCGCATCCCGATGTCTTCTCCGCAACCCTGTTATCACTGCAGCCTGCCGGTTCCACCCGGCAGCCGCTTTCACACCGCCGTGCTCGGCAGCCAGCGCAACTTCTGTTGCCCGGGTTGCCAGGCAGTTGCCGAAGCCATTGTTGATAACGGTCTGGAGAGCTACTACCAGCATCGCAGCGAGTCCTCAACCAACCCCGATGCCCTGCCCGGGCTGATTCCCGACGAGCTGAAACTCTATGACCGCCCCGACGTGCAGGACCCTTTCGTCCAGTCCGATGGCGAGCTCAGCGATACCCGGCTACTGATCGAGGGTATCACCTGCGCCGCCTGTGGCTGGCTGATTGAAAGGCACCTGGCCAGACTGCCCGGTGTCAGCAGTGCCGATCTCAACCTGTCGAACCATCGCCTGCACGTACGCTGGGACGCCAGCCGCCTGCCACTGTCGGAACTGATGCAGAGCCTGCGCAAGATCGGCTATGCCGCTCACCCCTGGCAAGCGGACAAGGTGACAGAACAACTGGCCCACGCCAATCGCCGGGCCCTGCGCAAACTGGGTGTCGCCGGCTTGCTGTGGATGCAGGTGATGATGGCCTCCATGGCTACCTGGCCGGAATTCAATATCGACCTGTCGCCCGGCATGGACGGCCTGCTGCGCTGGGTCAGCCTGATCCTGACCACGCCGATCATTTTTTACTGCAGTACCGAGTTTTTCCAGGGTGCCATTCGCGACATCCGCACCCGGCACCTGACCATGGATGTATCCGTCTCGCTGGCCATCGCCGGTGCCTATGTCGCCGGCATCTGGTCAACCTTTACCGGCCAGGGCGAGCTGTATTTCGACGCCTCCGGCATGTTCGCTTTTTTCCTCTTGTCCGGCCGTTATCTGGAGCGCCGCGCCCGCGAGCGCACCGCAGCAGCCACTGCCCAGCTGGTCAACCTGTTGCCGGCTTCCTGTTTGCGACTGGATGCCAAAGGCAACAGCGAGCGCATCCTGCTGCGCGAACTGCAGCTGGCTGACCACGTGCTGGTCCCCCCGGGGCACCTGATTCCTGCCGACGGCAGGATCCTGGAAGGGCGCTCCAGCGTCGATGAGTCCCTGTTGACCGGTGAGTATCTGCCCCTGCCACGCAGCCCCGGCGATCATGTCACAGCCGGCACGCTCAATGTCGAAGGCCCTCTGACTCTTCAGGTCGATGCCCTGGGTGACGACACCCGCCTATCGGCGATCGTCCGCCTGCTGGACCGGGCCCAGTCACTGAAACCACGCCTGGCAGTGATTGCAGACCGCGTCGCCCAGTGGTTCCTGATCAGCGTTTTGCTGATTGCCACCGCGGTAGGCCTGGCCTGGCTGAGCATCGACAGCAGCCGCGCCTTCTGGGTGGTGCTGTCACTGCTGGTTGCCACCTGCCCCTGCGCCCTGTCACTGGCCACCCCGACCGCCCTCACCGCCGCCACCGGCAGCCTGCACAAACTGGGCCTGTTGCTGACCAGCGGGCACGTGCTGGAAAGCTTCAAGCATATTGATACCGTCATTTTCGACAAGACCGGCACCCTCACCGAGGGCCGCCTGACCCTGAAAGATATCCGGCCTTTCCCCGGGCAGGATGCAGACCGCGCGCTGGCCATCGCCAGCGCACTGGAAAACCGTTCCGAACATCCCATCGCCCGTGCCTTCGGCCATAGCCCGCTGGTCGCCAGCCAGGTAACCAATACCGCCGGCATGGGACTGGAGGGCATGGTTGACGGCCAGCAACTGCGGATCGGCCGCCCCGATTTTGTCGCCGCGCTGAGCCACGGTTCTGTTCCACAACCGCCGACGGCACAGGGGCAGTGGCTGCTACTGGGGAATGAGCAAGGACCGCTGGCATGGTTTGCACTCGATGATCAGCTGCGCAGTGACGCGCCGGATCTGTTGGCAGCCTGCCGGAAAAGGGGCTGGAGCACTCTGCTGCTGTCCGGTGACAGCTCGCCGATGGTGCAGGAAGTGGCTGCCACACTCGGCATCAACGATGCCCGCGGCGGACTGACCCCTGCCGACAAGCTGGCCGTCCTGCAAGAACTGCACGACAAGGGGCATCGCGTACTGATGCTGGGTGACGGTGTCAATGATGTGCCGGTACTGGCCGCTGCCGACATCAGCATTGCCATGGGCAGCGCCACCGACCTGGCCAAAACCAGTGCCGATGCCATCCTGCTTTCCAACCGGCTGGGCAGCCTGGTCGATGCCCTGGACGTGGCCCGCAAAACCCGCCGCATCATTATCGAGAACCTGGCCTGGGCAACGCTGTATAATGGTTTGGTCATTCCTTTTGCCGCCATTGGCTGGGTCACTCCGGGCTGGGCCGCCATCGGCATGTCCATCAGCTCTCTGCTGGTGGTCCTGAACGCCATGCGCCTGACCCGTCTGCCCCGTCCACAGGCCTGACTCTGTTGCGCAGCAACAAGAAACGTTTGCATACGGTTCGTTGTTTGCAGTCAACCGGCAAGCCGCTCACACCTACACAGGAGACATCTCGCATGGCTGCACTCTATATCATGATCCCGGTGGCCATGGTCATAGTCGGCCTCGCCATCTGGCTGTTCTTCTGGGCCGTCAACAGCGGCCAGTTCGACGATCTGGACAGTCCGGCCCACAGCATCCTGTTTGACGACACCGAGCCCTTTGCCGACAAGGGCAACCGCGACAACGAAAGCAGGCCGGCCGATGACTGAACTCCTGCCTCTGCTGCTGTCCGCCTTCACCCTGGGCCTGCTCGGCGGCGGTCACTGCTTCGGCATGTGTGGCGGCCTGATGGGGGCGCTGGGCATGGCCATTCCCGCCGATCAGCAACAGCGCAAGCTCCAGTATCTGGTACTGTACAATCTGGGCCGCATTCTCAGCTATGCCCTGGCCGGCTTTCTCTTCGGTCTGGCCGGCTGGGCCATCGATCAGAGCCCGGCAGCCAATATTCTGCGCATCCTGGCCGGCCTGCTGTTGATCAGCATGGGCCTCTACCTGGCTGGCTGGTGGTTCGGCCTGACCCGCCTGGAACAGCTGGGGCAGCACTTCTGGCGACCCATCCAGGCATTTGCCCGGCGTTTCATGCCCCTGCGTCGCCGCCGCCACGCCCTGCTGCTGGGCACCCTGTGGGGCTGGCTGCCGTGCGGACTGGTGTACAGCACCCTGATCTGGTCGGCCAGCCAGGGCAGCGCCGCACTCGGCGCCCTGTTGATGCTCTGCTTTGGTCTGGGTACCTGGCCGGTGCTCATCGCCTCGGGACTTGCCGCAGAAAAGCTGGGACACTTCCTGCGCAAACGCAGCGTGCGCGCTACCGCCGGCATCCTGATCATCCTGTATGGCATCTGGACCCTGCCCGGCCCCCACCAGCACCTGCTCATGGGCGGCCACTGAGCGGCTCGCCCCCGGTAACCAGCTTGATACAGGTCAAGCACCCGTGATCTGCCACTGTTTATACTCCGTACCGGACCAGAGGTGATGACAGTCAAGGATCAAGCATGAACCAAGCTGCGCAGCGGACAGGCAGATACAGCGAGCAGAATTTTTGCGCCATTCCCCGGCCATGCGCCCCCTGTGCACAGGCCAGCATGGTCGAAATCAGCGCATTCGAACGCTACCGGGCACTGCAGAACCTGCAGCTGGCCGATGCCGGCCTGATCATCCTGCTGCATATCCCGCCGACGGAACTGCTGCAGCCTCCGCTGTCTGCCGGGCATTATCTCGATGCCCTGCTCGCCGAGACCAGCCTGGCCTGCAAACACCTGCCGGACAACCCGCAGTTGCACCAGCTGCACGTTTATGGCGATGTTGCCCTGTTCAGTCAGCAGCAACTGCAGCAACTGTTTGCAGCACTGCGCCAGCACCTGCAACTGCCATCAAACAATTTCGCCTGGTTCTCGATCGGCATCACCCCTGGCCACTCAAGCTGGGCCGCACTGGGCAAGCTGCGTGACGCCGGCTTCAACCGCATCACCCTGAACTGCAACGAACCCTGCTTCCAGGCGGCCGAAAGCCTTTACGATGCAGCCCGCGCCCTGCAGTTCAACACCATTACCATGCGCGCCAGATATAGCCCCGACGGCTCCGGCCGGCTCTGCCCGCGCCTGCAGGCAATGGCCCGCCTGCAACCTGACCGCATCGTGCTTGAACACGCCGACGAATCCCTGTACGACAGTCCGCCGGATGCGGCACTGGTCGCCTACCTCAAGCAGGCCGGCTACGTCCAGGCAACCCACAGCTGCTTTGTCCTGCCCGACGACGAGCTTACCGAGTACTGTGACAGCCTGGCCGACAATTGCATCAGCAGCTCCGCCCACCCGGTTCTGGGCCTGGGTGCCGGCGCCAGCAGCCAGCTTGAGCGCCTGTATTTTTGCAACGACAGCCCACTGGAACCCTACATCCGGACGCTGGCCGGCAATCAACTGCCCCCGGCTCGCGGCTACCGGAGCGAAAGCCCTTCCAGGCCGAAATAAGATCCGCCTTTTCAACCAGTCATGGCTGGCAGCTTTGTATAGGCTGGGGTAATCTATATGCATCCGTTTATATATTACCGGCCGAGAGACCCAGAAATATGGCTGAAGTTATCAGCGTTCGCAGCACACACCAGGCCCACTGCAAAGATTGCAGCCTGGCAGCACTATGCCTGCCATTGTCACTCGAAATGAACGACCTGAATGCACTTGATGCCATCGTCAAGCGTAGCCGCCCACTGAAAAAGGGCGAATACCTGTTCCGCCAGGGCGATACGTTCAGCTCGGTTTATGCAGTACGTTCCGGCAGCCTGAAAACATTCAACATCACCGATTGCGGCGAGGAACAGATCACCGGCTTCCACCTGCCCAGCGAGTTTGTCGGCCTCTCGGCCATGGACACTGAAATGTACCCCGTTTCCGCCATCGCCCTGGAAACCACCTCGATTTGCGAAATTCCCTTTGACTGTCTTGACCAGCTCAGTGTCAGCATGCCCCAGCTGCGCCGTCAGCTGATGCGCATCATGAGCCGGGAAATCCGCGACGAGCAGCAAATGCTGCTGTTGCTGTCGAAGAAAAACGCCGAAGAGCGCATTGCCACCTTCCTGGTCAACCTGTCTGCCCGCTTCCGTGCCCGTGGCTATTCGCCCTATCAGTTCCGTCTGGCCATGTCACGCAATGAAATCGGCAACTACCTGGGGCTGGCGGTCGAAACCGTCTCCCGCGTCTTTACCCGGTTCCAGCAAAACGAGCTGCTCAAGGCCGAAGGCAAGGAAATCCATCTGCTCAACCTGATGGATCTGTGCGCCCTGGCCGGTGGCAGCATGGAGCCCTGATCCATATCCGTCACAGTACACCTGAAGGAGCGCACCATGATTTTTGACGATTTTGCGATCAAGTCCCTGATCCGGGCAATTCCCGATTTTCCCCGCCAGGGCAACATCTTTCGTGACATCACTCCGGTCTTCCAGTCACCGAAAGCAACCCGCATGGTGGTTGACGGCCTGGTGCAACGCTATGTGGAAAGCGACTTCACCCATATCGGTGCCATCGAGGCTCGCGGTTTCTTGCTCGGCTCCATGGTGGCCTATGCCCTGAACAAACCGCTGGTGCTGTTTCGCAAGCAGGGCAAACTGCCCGATGACGTGCTGAGCGAGCCCTATGACACCGGTTACGAGCAGTCCCTGCTGGAAGTGCACAAAGATGTCCTGTGTGAAGGTGACAAGGTTCTGCTGATTGACGACATCATTGCCAGCGGTGCCACTTTCATTGCCGCCGCCAGCCTGATCCGCCGCATGGGTGCGTCCGTCTACGAGGTTGCCGCCATCGTCGACCTGCCCGAGCTGGAAGGCTCACAGCGCCTGCAGGACGCCGGCATTCCCAGCTACAGCCTGACCGCCTTTGCCTGCGACGAGCGCTGAAACTCCCCCGCCAGAACAATTCCCCCGGTGACTACAAGGTGCAAGCCCGTGGTCACCCGGCCAACCCGCCGATGCTATGGGCGATGACCCGGCTCATGCTGCAGGCAGGGCTCGAAAAATCGCTGCAGCCGCTCCTTCTGAGCGATCGCATCCTGATAGCCCAGCTCGACCAGCTCCCGGCAGTAATCCTTTTCAAACAGCAAATAGCTCAGAACGCCGCCGCCCGTGCTGCGGGTTGCACCCGGCCCCCGCAGAAAAGTACGGATCGATGACGGCAGCTGGTGCCGGTGTCGCACGGCAATGTCATCGATGATCTGGCTGGGCTGGATCACCAGCACCTCGACCGGTGCCAGCCCTTCCTGCAAGTGGTGGTACTCGCCCGGAATCAGGTTCCCGAGCTGGTTGAGCCGCTCCAGCAGCTCCAGGTCGGACTCAAGGTTGTCAGTAAAGGTGCTGTTGAGCAGGTGACCGCTGATCTGGGCCAGCGTAGGTGCTCGCAGTTGCAACCGGCTGTTGGCCTGTTCCTGCAAGCGGCTGTTGACGCCCACCACCAGAATCCGGTTAGCGCCCAGATGCAGCGCAGGGCTTATCGGCGCGGCCTGGCGCACCGCGCCGTCACCATAGAAACTGCTGCCAAGGCGCACCGGCGGAAACAACAGCGGAATGGAGGCGCTGGCCAGCAAATGATCCAGCCCGAGCCGGGTCGGAACGCCCTGACGCCGGTAGCGCTGCCAGGGCAGCACGGTGCCCCGGCTCTGGTAAAACGTGGTGGACTGGGCATCCTGATAGGAAAACGCGGTGATGCCGATTGCCCTCAGCTTGCGCCGGGCAATTGCCAGGCTGATGCCGCTGAAATCCAGCTCGCTGGCCAGCAGCTCGCGCAACGGCTCATTATTGAGCAGGGCCAGCGGTACCTGCCCGCGCCCCAGTCCCAGAAGATGCACACGACTGAAACGCATGGCCTGCTGCAACACCCCCGGCCAATCGGTGCGGTATACCTTGTTGGTGGTGAAGTTCTGCCAGACCTGTTCCAGTTGCTGTATCGAGCGCTTGAAATGCACGGCACCACACGCCAGGCTGACCGCGTTGATGGCCCCGGCCGAAGTGCCGACAATCACCTGAAAGGGGTTTTCCTCCGGCTGCGGCCACAGGTCACCAATGGCCTTCAACACACCGACCTGATAGGCCGCGCGTGCACCACCTCCGGACAGGATCAGGCCGGTAACCGGGGGGGCCGGCCGCACGATCTTCTTGCGGAACAGATGCTCACCGATACTCAATAGACTCGAGCCTCGCCTTCCGGCCGGGTTTTGAAACGCCTGTGGCTCCACAGATACTGCTCGGGATGCGCGGTGATCGCCTGTTCGACCCACTGGTTGATACGCAGGCAATCCTGTTCTTCACTTGCACCCGGGAAATCCTGCCAGGCCGGCTCCACCTGAATCAGATAACCCTTGCCGCGTGGCAGGCGGGTCTGGCGCATGGGTATCACCACGGCCCGGCCCAGCCGGGTAAAGCTGCTGGTCGCCGTCACCGTGGCCGCCGGTACGCCAAACAGCGGAACAAACAGGCTCTGCCTGGCACCATAATCCTGATCCGGTGCGTACCAGATCGCCCGCCCCTGGCGCAAATGCCGGATCATGGTGCGCACATCCTCGCGCTCGATGGCAATCGCGTCGGCATTGTGGCGCTCGCGCCCCTTGCGTTGCACATAATCGAACAACGGATTCTTGTGCGCCCGGTACATTCCGTCGATGGTGTGTTGCTGCCCCAGCAGGGCCGCCCCGATCTCCAGCGTGGTAAAGTGGATCGCCATCAGGATCACCCCCTGCCCGGCCTGCTGAGCCTGCTGCAGATGTTCCAGCCCCTCGATGCGCACCAGCCGCTGCAGGCGCTGCTGCGGCCACCACCAACTCATCGCCATTTCAAAAAAGGCAATGCCGGTGGAAGCGAAGTTCTGCCGCAACAGGTAGTCCCGCTCGGTCACCGTCAGCGCCGGAAAACACAGCTCAAGGTTACGCCTGGCAATATGCCGGCGGGAGCCGGCAAAACGGTACATCAGCGCCCCCAGCAATCGTCCGAGCCGGAGCAAGAACGGATAGGGCAGGCGTACCAGCAACCACAGCACGCCCAGTCCCAGCCACAACAACCAGAAGCGGGGGTGCAAAAATTGTCCGCTGAAGCGGTTTTCCTTCATGTCGTGCCTTCCACACCTGAAAACCGCTCCAGTTTACGGAAAAATTTGCAGACTCGCACGCTTGCGGCTATAAGACTATTTTTTGCGCACTGGACCCAAGCATGGAACAAACCGATTTACTGGAACAGGAACCGGAACAGCAGGCACCGGCTTTCCAGCTCAAGGGCAGCATGCTGACCCTGACCACCCTCGAGCTGCTGAGTAACGACCTGGCGGCCCTGGATAGCCAGCTGGCCGAAAAAGCGGCCCAGGCTCCGGACTTCTTCCGCGATGCCCCGCTGATCCTGGCACTGGACAAACGCCAGCCCGGCGACCTGCCCGACCTCGCCGAGTTGCTGACCCTGTGCCGTAACCACGGTCTGCGCCCGCTGGCCATCCGTAGCGAGCAGGAAGAGGAGCTGGCCGCAGCAGCGGCCATCGACCTGCCGGTACTGCCGCTGTCACTGGCCCGCGACCGCAACCTGCCGGCCCAGCCGCAGCCCGCAGCCCCCAAAGAGCCCGAATTGCTGCCGGCCCGCATCATCAACAGCCCGGTACGCAGCGGCCAGCAGATCTATGCGAAAAATGCCGACCTGATCGTCACCGCCTCAGTCAGTGCCGGAGCCGAACTGCTGGCCGACGGTCACATCCATGTCTATGGCGCGATGCGCGGGCGTGCGCTGGCCGGCATCAACGGCAACACGCAGGCACGCATTTTCTGCCAGCAACTGGGCGCCGAACTGGTATCCATTGCCGGCCAGTACAAGATCGCCGAAGACCTGCGTCGTATTCCGGCCTGGGGTAATGCCGCCCAGATTTACCTCGATGGTGAACAGATGCACATTATTGCACTCTAAGCACGGCAGGCAGGCTTTTGTACGTGCGCACGCTGTTTCAAGCCGTTATAATTGCACGCATTTGTTCGGCCTCTTTCCATTCATTTTAAGGTGACTCCCTTGGCAAAAATTCTTGTTGTAACTTCAGGCAAAGGCGGCGTCGGCAAGACAACAACCAGTGCCGCCCTGGGTACCGGTCTGGCCCTGCGCGGACACAAGACAGTCCTCGTCGACTTTGACGTGGGCCTGCGCAACCTTGACCTGATCATGGGCTGCGAGCGCCGGGTGGTATATGACTTCGTCAACGTCATCAATGGCGACGCCACCCTCAACCAGGCCCTGATCAAGGACAAGCGTCTGGAGAACCTCTACATACTGGCCGCCAGCCAGACGCGCGACAAGGACGCCCTGACCCAGGAAGGCGTGGAAAAAGTCATCGCCGAACTGGCCGAAGACTTCGATTACGTCATTTGCGACTCCCCCGCAGGCATCGAAAAAGGCGCCCACCTGGCCATGTATCTGGCCGATGAAGCCATTGTCGTGACCAACCCGGAAGTATCCTCGGTACGCGACTCCGACCGCATGCTGGGCCTGCTGTCAAGCAAATCCAAACGTGCCGAAGAAGGCCGTGAGCCGATTGTCGAACACCTGCTGCTGACCCGCTACAGCCCCGAGCGGGTAGAAACCGGCGAAATGCTCAGTGTCGAGGACGTCGAGGAAATCCTCTCCATCAAGATGATCGGCGTGATTCCCGAGTCCCAGGCAGTGCTCAAGGCCTCCAACCAGGGTATCCCGGTAATTCTGGATGAGGAAAGCGATGCCGGCCAGGCATATAGCGATGCCGTCGAACGCCTGCTGGGCAAAGACATTCCCCACCGTTTTCTTGAAGTCCAGAAAAAAGGCTTCCTCAAGCGCATGTTCGGAGGCTGACAAATCACAATGAGCATCATCAATTTTTTCCGTTCCCGCAACAAACCCAGCAGTGCTTCCATTGCCAAGGAGCGCCTGCAAATCATTGTTGCCCACGAGCGTGGCCAGGCCGACGAGCCCGACTACCTGCCCGAGCTGCAGAAAGAACTGGTCGAGGTCATCCGCAAATACGTCAACATTGACAGCGACCAGGTGCAGGTGGCACTGGACAACCAGGGCAACTGCTCCATCCTGGAGCTGAACGTCACCCTGCCCGACCGCTAAGCCGTCGTTTCCATCCCTTGCGGCCTGTGCATACAGGCCTCATTCTCTGCCGGTACCCTGCCGCATGCCCCTGTCCGACATCCCCGTGCTCTACGCCGACCGGCACCTGCTGGTGGTCAACAAGCCGACCCTGCTGCTGTCGGTGCCGGGCCGCGCCGAAGACAACAAGGACAGCCTGATCCTGCGCCTGCAGCAAAATGGTTATCCCGAAGCACTGATCGTGCACCGGCTCGACTGGGAAACCACCGGTTTGATGGTCATCGCCCGCTCGCCCCGGGTACATGCAGAACTCTCACGCATGTTCCGCGAACGCCAGGTGCAGCGCAGCTATCACGCGCTGTGCTGGGGCAAGCTGACCGGACAGGCCGGACAGATTGAATTGCCGATGCGCTACGACCCGCCCAACAAACCCAGGCAAACGCTCGACTGGGTGGAGGGCAAGCGGGCACTGACCTTCTGGCAACGGCTGGAGCAACACGACACCTACAGCCGGGTAAAACTTACCCCGCATACCGGACGCTCGCACCAGCTGCGGGTCCATCTCAACAGCCTGGGGCATCCCATTCTCGGCGACCCGCTGTATGCCCATCCGGAAGCCCTGCAGGCGGCACCACGCCTGTGCCTGCATGCCACGGAGCTGGCCTTTGCCCATCCCGGCGACGGCCGACCACTGCATTTTCACTGCCCGGCAGCCTTTTGAGCCGCCACTTGCCCGGATCGGCATGCCTCACCGGAGCCGCTTTCACATCGGGCGGTTTTCCGGATAAACTGGCCCGGTCCCGTTTACCCTGGCAGCCATCATGAAACACCGTGAAGCCATCCTTGACTTGCGCCATTATCTGGCCAGCCAGATTCATGGCCAGGAACATCTGCTGGACCGCCTGCTGATAGCCCTGCTGGCGGACGGTCACCTGCTGGTGGAAGGCGCACCCGGGCTGGCCAAGACCAAAGCCATCAAGGACCTGGCACTGGGCGTGGATGCCAGTTTCAAGCGCATCCAGTTCACACCCGACCTGATGCCCGCCGACATCACCGGTGCCGACATCTACCGCCCCGAGCAGGCCCGCTTCGAGTTCATGGCCGGCCCGGTCTTCCACAACCTGCTGCTGGCCGACGAAATCAACCGTGCCCCGGCCAAGGTGCAGTCGGCACTGCTTGAAGCCATGGCCGAGCGCCAGGTCAGCGTAGGCCAGCACACCTATGCCCTGCCCGAGCTGTTTCTGGTCATGGCTACCCAAAACCCGATTGAGCAGGAAGGCACCTACCCGTTGCCGGAAGCCCAGCTGGACCGTTTCCTCATGCAGGTCAATGTCCACTTTCCGGAAGCGGCGGTAGAACGGAAGATCATCCAGCAGGCACGCGAACAGGCCCTGCATGGCCAGGCGGTACCCCAGCAGAAGTTGTCGATTGATGACATTTTCCAGGCGCGCAAGGAAATTCTTTCCCTGTACATGGCCGAAAACGTCGAAGCCTATCTGGTCCAGCTGGTCATGGCCACGCGCTACCCCGCCAAATATGACAGCGAACTGGCCAGCTGGCTGCACATGGGTTGCAGCCCGCGCGGCTCGATCGCTCTTGACCGTTGCGCCCGGGCACATGCCTGGCTGGCCGGCCACGACTTTGTCAGCCCCGACGACATCCAGGCGGTACTCGCGGACACCTTCCGGCATCGCCTGAGCCTGTCGTTCACCGCACTGGCCGCCGGCATCGATACCAGGCAGGTGATGCAGCGCATTCTCGACTCGGTACCCGTGGCCTGACCCATGGACAGTCTGGGGCTTACCCATGTCCATCTGGACAAGCTGGTCAATGCCCGGCTATGGCTGTCACAACTGCCCGGCAAATACGGCCGACAGCTCCCGGGAGGCGCCGGCGGACAGCATCTGACACGGCTGCACGGCCAGAGCACCGAGTTCGACCAGGTACGCGACTACCAGCATGGTGATGATGCCCGGCATATCGACTGGCGGGCCAGTGCCCGTGCCGGCGGCATCCAGACCCGCCTGTTCCAGCGTGAGCGGGACCGTCCGGTGTTCATTGCGGTCGAGCAGGGGCCGGACATGTTTTTTGCCAGTACCGGCAACTTCAAGTCGGTGCAGGCCGCCCTGGCTGCCAGCCTGTTTGCCTGGGCAGCGGATTCGGTGCATGACCGTGTCGGTGGCCTGGTTTTTGGCCGCGAGACGGTTCGTCTGACCTTGCCGGCCCGCAATCGCCAGGGAATCCTGCATTTGTTGCACAACGTCAGCCAGGAAAACCTGCAACTGGACAGCCCGTTTCCGGCAGATGGAATACCGCCGCTGCAACAGGCGCTGGAACATTGCCGGATACAGCTGCAGCCCGGTGCCGTACTGGTGCTGATCTGCAGCGAAAGCCATCTCGACAGCGACAGTGCAAAACAGCTTGGCACCCTGGCCTCCCGTCATCAAAGCATCTGGCTGCCCGTATCCGACCCGCTGGAGCACCAGCTGCCGGAACAACCCGGCCTGGCTTTTTCCGGACAACAACAGCGGCTGCAGCTTTCCCGGCAACAGCTGCGCCTGCGCCACCAGTGGCAGCAACAGGCCCGGGCAACCCGCCAGCGCTGGCAACGGCTGGCCGGCCAGCACGGAGCCATATTGCTGCCGGTCTGTACCTCAAGCAGCCTGGCCGACCAGCTGCCCGTCCTGCAGGAGGGTCTCCATGCCGCCTGCACTTGAGTCGATGCATCCGTTGATCTACCCGACAACAACCCTGCAGCAGGCGTCCACTCTGCCGGCGTATGCATGGTTGCTGGCCGCGCTTCCAGTCATCACTCTGCTCCTGTTCCGGCTGCAGCGCAGACGCCGCCAGGCGATCACCGCACCACCTGCTGCCGAGCCGGCCAGCCAGCTCGGCGAGGCCCTGAGCCAGCTGCAACAGCTATCCCGTCCCGCACCTGACGAGCAGGCCGGCCCCTGGCTGCAGCAACTCAACCTGTTGCTCAAACGCTTTTGCGCGGTACGTTACCCCGATGTCGCCAGCCACCGGCTGAGCGGACGCGAATGGCTGGCTTTCCTTGATAGCCGCTGCCCGGCCGCCGGCCTGACCCGCTGGATGATTCTGGTACAGGGCAGCTACCTGCCCGACTGCCGACTGAGCGAGACGGATGTTGCAGCGCTGCACCATTCAGTAACCGTCTGGATGCGTGCCCATGTTTGATCTGGCCTGGCCCTGGCTGCTGCTGCTCGCCCCCCTGCCCATATTTTTGCGCCTGCTGCTGCCAGCCAGCCCGCCGGCCGACACCGCTCTGCTGATTCCCTTTTTCAGCCGCCTCGCCGCCCTGGCCGGCAGGGACAAACAGCCGGTCTACCGCCTGCACCTGCGCTTGCTGGTTCCTGCACTGATCTGGCTACTGCTGGTGTTTGCAGCCAGCCGCCCGCAATGGCTGGAGCCGCTGAGAACCCTCAACCCGGATGGCCGCAACAGCATGCTCGCCGTCGACCTGTCCGCCTCCATGCTGACCCGCGATGTGGCCGGCAGTAACGAAAACCGCTTCACCATCACCCGGACCCTGCTGTTGCAACTGCTCGACAGGCGCCCGGACGACCGCTTTGGCCTGATCCTCTTTGCCAGCCAGGCGTTTCTACAGTCACCCCTGACCTTCGACCACGACAGCCTGCGTCACTGGTTGCACACCATCGAACCCGGTATTGCCGGGGACAATACCGCCATTGGCGATGCCATCGGCCTTGGCATCAAGCGGCTGCGCGACCTGCCGGCCAGCGACAAGAACCTGATCCTGCTCACCGACGGCGCCAACAATAGCGGCATCATGCCGCCGCGTACCGCTGCACGCTTTGCCGCCCGCGAGGGCATCAGGATTCACAGTCTGGGCATTGGCGAAGCCGGTAACGGCAATCAGGACGGACCGGACCTGGCCCTGCTGCAAGACATTGCCTGGCTCACCGGCGGATACTACCTGCATGTCGACTCCACGGCTTCATTGGCAGATGCCATCCGTTTTTTTGACAATCTGCCCGCCAGCAACGAGCCGGCCCGCACACGCTGGCAAACACGGGAGCTTTATCACTGGCCACTGGCCGCTGCCCTGTCGCTGGCCCTGCTCGCCGGCCTCATCACACTGGCTGGCAGCACGGCCTCACGCCGACGGGAACAGCGGCAATGAACGTCCTGCTGCCCGTCTTCGAGCGGCCTGCGGCACTGCTGCTGACTATTGCCGCCTGGCTGCTGTTATGGTTGCTCCACCGGCTCCGGCAACATGGCGGTTACTGGCAGCGACAGCTGCCAGCCGCGTTTCAGCCCTGGTTGCTGCAACAGGGGCGCCCATCGCACCACAACGCCCCGCTGTTGCTGCTTGCCCTGGCCGCGCTGCTGGCCGGGCTGGCCCTGTCTGCGCCCCGTCTGGCAGGTAGCAGCGGCAGCCTGGTGCCCGTTCCCGAGCCGCTGGTGGTAGTGCTGGAGCTGACCCCGGACATGCTGGCCAGCGACCTGCCGCCCAGCCGCCTGCACCTGGTGCGCGACAAAACCATGCGCTTGCTGCAGACACAGCTGCCGGGGCAAACCGCAATCGTGGTGTACGCCGGTTCGGCCCATACCCTGCTGCCACTGTCGACCGATCCGGCCATGGCCAACAACATGCTGCAGGCACTGCATCCCTCGCTGATGCCACAACCCGGCCGCAACGCGGCAGCCGGCGTAGCCAGGGCACTGGAGCTGCTGCAGCAGGGCGCCAACGGCCATGGACGTATCGCCCTGCTGACCCATGCACTGTCGATAACGGAACAGGCAGCCATTGCCCGGCTGATGCACACACACCCGGTCAAACTTGGCATCATTGGTGTCGGCAGCCTCCAGGGAGCTCCGGTTCCGCTGAACGGTAACGGTCACTTTGTTGCCGAGCAGCCGCTCAGCCGTCTGCAGGAGCAACAGCTGCAGCAATTTGCCGTGCAACAGGGCAGCGGCTACGCCCGGCTCGACCCGGATCACCTCGACCTGCTGCAGTCAGGGCTGTTTGTCCGCAGCACAGACGGACAGCTGCAGGCGACCCGCAGCAGCGCTGCTACTGACCAGGGATACTGGTTATTGCTGCCCATACTGTTGCTGCTGGCACCCATGGCCCGCAAAGGCTGGCTGTTTGCACTGCTGCTGGCCCTGCCCCTGCTGCCACGGGAAACCCTGGCAAACGAAGGCATTGACGCCCCCGCGCTGCAGCAGATCAGGCAGGACCCGCTGGCCGCCCTGCAACAACTGGATGATCCGCTCTGGCTCGGCATCGCCGCCTACCACGCCGGCAACTACCTGCTGGCCCACGACTATTTCGCCGGCAGTCCGGGCGCAATCGCACATTACAACCGTGGCAACAGCCTGATGCAGCTTGGCCGCTATGATGACGCCGCCGCAGCCTATCTGCATGCACTCGAGCTACAACCCGGCCTATGGCAGGCACATGACAACCTGGCTCTGGCCCGGCAACTGCTGCAACAGACTGAAACCGCCAGCGAGGTTCCGTCCGATACCGGCAGCAACGATCCGCAGCAGGCGGCAAGCGACAGCGGGCAAAGCGGAAAAACTGCTACACTGCCCCTTCCCGACCCGGATTATCAGCACGGCTCTCTTGACTCATGGCTCCAGCAAATTCCCGACAACCCTGCCATCCTGCTCAAACGCCAGTTCCAGCGCGAGCTGGCTCAGCCCGTACCCTGACACTGATCTTTACCCTGATGTTCCTCATGCTCGGCAGCCTGGCACAGGCTGCCAGCTTTACCGCACGGGCAGACCGCTACCAGCTGCAACCCGGGGAAAGCCTGCTGTTGACCCTGGAGCTGGACCAGCCGGACTACTTCGTTGACCCCGACATCGAACCCCTGCAGCAGGATTTCGAGCTGATATCCAGTAGCCATCAGCCCCTGATTGAAGAAAACGGCCACGCCTACAGCCGCTGGATACTGCGCTTGCAGCCCAGGCGCGAAGGCAACCTGACCATTCCCGCCTTGCGGCTCGGCGAGCTGCTGTCGGCCCCGCTACGCATCGAGGTCAAGACCCGTGCAACAGGGCAGCCGGCCAGTCTGGAGCCGGTGTACATCGACTCCAGCCTGGACCGGGAAGAACTCTACGTCCAGGCGCAGGCGGTGCTCACCGTCAAGATCCACCACTCGATTCCCCTGTACAGCGACGGCCAGCTCAGCCCCCTGACCATCAATGGTGCACGGGTCCACAGTCTGGGAGAGCCGGCCACCTATCAGCAATATATTCATGGCATCCGCTATGGCGTCATCGAAATGCGCTATGCAATTTTTCCGCAGTCGGCGGGCACCCTGACCATAGCTCCGCAAACCTTTGCCGCCACCCTGGCCGGTGATGATGCTTCCTCGATCAATGGCCCGCAGCTGACAGCGCCCGGGCGCAAGATCGAGGTAAAAAGCGCGCAGATTCCGCTAGTGGTCAAGCCACCGCCGCCCGGGTTTCCAGCTAACGCCATCTGGTTGCCGGCACGCCAGCTAAGTCTGCATCAGCAGCTTTCTCCTGCAGACGGCAGCATCCATCCCGACCAGGTCATTGAACGCCGTCTCACCCTCGATATCGAAGGCCTGCCGGCCGGTTTTCTGCCGGCCCTGTTGCCCGAACACGTGACCGGTTTCCGCACCTACAGCAACCCGGTCGAACATGCACAAAAGGAAACGGCTACCGGCATGCACACCCAAACACAGGAGCAGCAACTGCTGGTTGCCCTGCAGGCGGGTACGACGGAGCTGCCGGCCCTGCAACTGCCCTGGTGGAATACGGAAAGCGATACGCTGGAGTGGGCCTCCGCACCGGCACAAAGCCTGCAGGTGGTCAGTACCGGCCAATCTGAAAACCTGACTCCGCACACCACCGGGGAAAGCATCAGAACCTGGCAACTGGTCTCGCTGACACTGGCCTTGCTCTGTCTGCTGCTGGCCTTTCTGTGGCGCCGCGCTCGGCGTTTGCCGGCGATCATTCCGCCGGCCCCGGCAGCACGCAAATCATCACGCCTGCTGGAGGAGCTGAAAAAAGCCTGCATCAACAGCCAGCCCCAGCAGGCACGTACGCTACTGGATCAGTGGCTGCGCCAGCATGATTACCATCTGACCAGCCTTGCCCGTACCCAGCCGGAGTTGCAGACCGCAATGCGCGAGTTGAACCAGGCCCTGTATTCACCGAGTGAGCAGAACTGGGATGGCGACCAGTTATGGCATGCGGTAACCCTGATGCTGGAGCGGCAACAGCAAAACAACAGCCAGCAGCTACCGCCGCTGTACCCGCCGTAAATACCCGGGCCGGCCCCGGCTATTTTTTGCGTTTGGCTCTGGGATGGGCCTGATCATAGACCTGGGCCAGGTGCTGAAAATCAAGATGGGTGTAGATCTGGGTGGTACTGATGCTGGCATGCCCCAGCAACTCCTGTACCGCCCGCAAGTCCTGCGACGATTCAAGCATATGGCTGGCAAACGAGTGGCGCAGCATGTGGGGATGCAGATGCTGGCCCAGCCCTGCCTGACCTGCCGACGCCAGTGCCTTGCGCACCACACTGGTGTGGATGCGTGCACCCCGCAGGCCGACAAACAGCGCCTGCGGTTCCCTGGCCATCCGTTCACGCACCTCCAGCCAGTCACGCAATGCCTGGCAGGCACGGCGGCCAACCGGCAGCAACCGCTCCTTGTTGCCCTTGCCCAGCACCCTGACCTGGCCCGTTGTCAGGTCAAGGTCCGGCAGATCCAGCCCGGCCAGCTCCGACAGGCGCAGCCCGGACGAATAGAACAACTCAAGTATGGCCCGGTCACGCAGCTGTTGCGGGCTGTCCGCCGGCAACTCGTCCAGCAGCTGGCCGGCACGGTCCACATCAAGAACCCTGGGCAAACGTTTTTCACCGCGCGGCGGGCGAACTCCCTGTGCCGGGTTGTTGACCAGCACGGTCTCACGCTGCAGATGGCGGAAAAAGCTGCGCACAGAGGACAACATGCGGGCGATACTGGCCGGGGCATAACCGCTGCGCCGCAGTCCTGCCAGCCAGCTGCGTACATCGGCCGGGGTGACCTGCACCCAGTCAGCAATGCCGTTTGCCTGCCAGAACGCCAGTGCCTGCTGCAGGTCGCGCCGGGCAGCCTCGATACTGTGTGCTGACAGCTGGCGGCCGGCGCGGCGGCCTTGCAGCCAGCACTCCAGCTGCTCCTGCATCAGGGCCCGTCTACGCTGCTGCGGCAGTGTTCCTGCAGCAAGGGAGGTAGCACCCTGGCCAGCACCTGGGCAATGAAGCCGAGAAACAGCGTACCTACGGTATGGCTGTATTTCTGTGCATCCGGGCTGCCCAGCGCCAGCATGCCCAGCGCCAGCGGTTGGCCAAAAGTAGCCACCGCAGCAGAGCGCACCCCGGCAGCTACCTCCTCGCCAAACAGGAACGCCAGCTCGTGTTCACGCAGGGCACCGCTGACCACCTGGTCATTCAGCATCGCCGGCACCTGTTGCCTGGCCTGTGCCAGGGAGACACCCCGCGCCACGTCGAGCTGATAATCGGTAAAGATCAGCAAGCTCACCGCCGGCACCTGGAAACGTTCGCGCAGGCCGTCCTCCAGTGTCGCCACCAGAGCTTCCAGGCTGCCGGCATCCAGCAGTTCAAGGGTAAGCTGGCGGGTCAGTTCGAACAGGCGATCATTGTCACGTGCCACCTCCACCAGCCGGTTCAGGCGCTGGTGCATGTCCAGACTGCGGCCACGCAATACCGTCAACTGGCGTTCAACCAGCGAGATGGATGAACCGCGAGCATGGGGAATGCGCAAATCGGCCAGCAGGTCATCCTGCTGCAAAAAAAACTCGGGATGCCGGCGCAAGTACTCTGCCACCACGTCGTCATCCAGAATCCGGATCTCTTCAGTCATAAACGTATTTGTCCTTCATAGGCCGGCCAGGCCCGGGCACACAGCTGCACACTGTCCTGTTGCGGGGAAAACTCCAGCAACAGGCAGTCCTGCTGCCACTCGACCTGCACCGCCTGCTGTGGCCAATTTTGTTGCACCATGCTGGCGATCAGCCAGACCGGGTCATGCCCTGCCGGCTCCGCATCAGCTTGCCAGCCCTGCACGCGAATGTGCTCTTCATGGGTGTACAGCCAGAGCAGCTGCCAACCGCGCAGCTTGCGTGCCACCGGCTGCAACAGGCGGTGCAGACGCTGCGGCGGTGCCTGGTCGGCCCAGACCAGCAGCTGCCGGCCATGGGCCTGCCAGTCCAGTATCAACGCATGCCTTTGCGCCAGCTGCTGCAAATACCGCTCCAGTTCTTCTGGCAGTACATCGGTACCAAGGAGTCCGATATTGCCATAGCTGGCCGATACCCAGCCGTCATCACGCATGTGGATGTCGACGCAACCACCGGCAGTCTGCAAACGCAAACCGGGCTGATTGGTCAGGCGCTTGTCGTGCAGAAAGCGGGCAGCACAACACAGATCGGCAAAACAGCTGTCAACCTCGCTGCCGTTGCGGTCAAAACTGCGGCAGTCGAAATCGGCTGCCGGGTCGCGGGGAATGTCCACCACCACCAGCCTCCTGAAGCCGACCCCCTGGGTCCGCCGTGACCACTGCTGGATCAATGACGGCTCAAGCTGCGCCTGCTGGGCGAGATTGTCGACCAGCATCAGGTCATCGCCCAGACAATACAGTTTGCCAAAACGCAACAACATGCAGTTACTCCGGCAGAACCTGCTCGCTGGCAAACAGCTCGGTTACGGTTTCGCGCCGGCGCACCAGATGGTGCCGGTCGCCGTCCACCATGACCTCGGCGGCGCGTCCGCGGGTGTTGTAATTGGACGCCATGACAAATCCGTAGGCTCCTGCCGAACAAACCGCCAGCAGGTCACCTTCTTCCACGACCAGTGTCCGGTCCTTGCCGAGAAAGTCTCCGGTTTCGCAAACCGGTCCGACCACATCATAGTTGCGGCCGCTACCCTGACGGGGTGTCACCGGCACGATATCCATCCAGGCTTCATACAGCGCCGGACGGATCAGGTCGTTCATGGCAGCATCAACCACGGCAAAGGATTTGCCCTCGTTGATCTTCAGGCATTCGATCCTGGTCAACAACACACCTGCATTGGCGGCAATGTAGCGGCCCGGCTCGAACAGCAGCTTCAGGTTGCGGCCAGCGGTGCGCTCCCGCACCCGGGCCATGTATTCGCTGGCAGACGGCGGCTGTTCATCACGGTAACGCACGCCAAGGCCGCCGCCCAGATCCAGATGTTCCAGGTGGATGCCGCATTCCGCCAGACGATCGACCAGCAACAGCACCCGGTCCAGCGCGTCCATGAAGGGGGCAAGGCTGGTCAATTGCGAACCGATGTGACAATCGACACCGGTAATGCGCAAGTTGGGCATGCGGGCCGCCTGCAGGTACACCTCTTCGGCATCCTCGATGGGAATGCCGAACTTGTTTTCCTTCAGCCCGGTCGAGATGTACGGATGAGTACCGGCATCCACGTCAGGGTTTACCCGCAAAGAGATGGATGCCTGCACACCAAGCTCTGCAGCCACCTGTTGCAAGCGTTCCAGCTCGCTGACCGACTCGACATTGAAACAGTACACCCCTGCTTCCAGGGCACGGCGCATTTCATCACGCTGCTTGCCAACGCCGGAGAACACCACCTTGCCGGGGTCGCCACCGGCAGCCAGTACCCGTTCGAGCTCACCGACCGAGACGATATCGAAGCCGGCACCCAGACGGGCCAGCACATTCAGCACGGCGAGATTGGAGTTGGCCTTGACCGCAAAACACACCAGATGATCAACACCCTGCAAGGCATCGGCATAATCGAGATACTTGCGCTCGAGGTGGGCGCGGGAATAGACATAGACGGGGGTGCCATGGGTGCGGGCAATCTGCTCCAGTGCCACGTCCTCGGCGAACAGCTGTCCGTCATGCAAGGAAAAATCAGTCATGCCGGCCCTCACAGCTCGAACTTGTCTTTGCGGTGCTCGCGCGCGGCTTTTTCGTCATCCGGATGGTACAGCGGACCTTTTTGCCCACAGGCACTGGTCAGTCCCAGCAAAACCATCAAGCCAATCAGGGGCAGAATGCGGCGCTTCATTTGGAATTTCCTTTACTCTTGGGGTAAATTGCCAAAGTATACCTATGGAAACACCGAATACATAGACAAGTCACGCATCAGGCCCGGATCAGTTTTGCCCGCACAGCATTTGGTGCGGGTGTTTCCGGCCACAACCGGCCGGCCCTGTCCGTCAGCCCGAGGAATCCCCATGTCCCTGAACAGCAGCACCTTTCATGACCTGATCGACGAGGTCCAGCAACAAATCGAAGACATTCTCGACGAAAGCGACCTTGACCTGGATATCGAGAACAGCGGCGGCATCCTGACCCTGATTTTCGCCAACGGCAGCCAGATCATTCTCAGCCGCCAGGAACCGGTGAAACAGCTGTGGGTGGCCGCGCGCCAGGGCGGTTTCCACTTCGACTATGACCCGGGCAACCAGCGCTGGCTGTGCAGCAACGAGCAGCGCAGCCTGGGAAACCGGCTCAGCGCGCTGTGTCTCGACCAGGCCGGCGAGCATATCGATTTTCCGGGGCTTTAAAGCAAAGGGCCGATGCCCACGTCACTCTGCCAGTTGTTGCAGTGCCTGGTTCAGCAGGCTTTCCAGCTGATATTTTTTCTGCAGCAGCTCAACGGTATGCAGTCGGCCTGCAGCCTGTTCTTGCGGCAGATCAAGGTCGGTGATATAGCAGGGATAGCGCTCGCCATTGCGGCGGGCAGAAAGGATTTCCGTCGCAACTTGCCGGTACAGCTGCTCGCCATGATCCAGCCGGGAAAATTCGCGCCCGTTGCAATAGAGGGTCAATGCTCCGCTGCTGCCAACAATCGCCTGCACCGCATAAAACTGTTCGGCGACATGTACCTGCACCTGGCAGGCCTCAATGCCCCGGGCACGCGCTCCGCCGGCAGGAACAATCCGGAAGTAGCGCACATCCAGCCCCGGCCGCAAGTCGCCATCACTGGACAGCCGGGCGTTTCGCCGAAACTGCAGGGCGGCAAAAAACCGTTGCCAGGGCAGCAACAGCCCGGACTCGCCGACAAAGGGTGAGCGTTGCCGGAACAAGCGATTGCCTTCATCAAACAGGTACAGCTCGGCACTGTCACCCTGCACCTGAAAATACAGCTCGATGCGGCCCGGTACAGCCTGCATCAGCAAGTACCGCAGCGGATGCCCTTCCAGGGCCTGCTGGTCCAGCAGCCACGGCAGGCAGATATGGCGCGGGTCGGCAATAAAGGCCTCCAGTGCCTGAATATCAGGCAATGCACAGGCATCTACCGCCCCTTCGTTCCATTCCAGCACATGAAAGCCCGCGCGCAGCTGCAGCAGGTAGCGGACATTGCCCTGGCGCGCCGCCTGCAACAGCTGCTGCGCGACCTCTTCCACCCGCGCGGCAATGGCTGGCGCCCGGGTACGCCCGAAACTGTATACCCGCAAACCCGGCTCCAGCGGATGAACCGTTTCGGCCAACAGGGAGGACAGGCAGTCAGCCAGGGCATCCGCTCCTTCCCAGGACTGCACCAGCAGTTCGTTCCAGCTATTCAAGCTGAGGCGGTCGATGCTGCGTACCAGATTGACCCGCCGCCCGGAAAAATCCAGCGGATTGGTCTGGCCAGTGGCGATCTGGATGTCCTCCTGCACCAGCATCGGAAAGGGATCACGGGCCAGGTTGACCACCAGCATGCCGTGCACCGTGCGTGCCGGCTGTAACAACACCTGTTCGGCAACCTCGTCGCCGCCAAGGGGAAATTCCTGCGCCATGCGTTGCAGCACATCATGCAAATCACGCTCGCTGAAGCTGCCGTCTTCGGTCAGCACCGTCAGGCTGCTGGCCGCATCGACAATACCGTTGCGGTAGGCCCAGGCCAGCAATTCGAGCAGGCCCGGCATGCGCTTGAGCGGGCTATGGAACTCCAGCTCGCTTCGTCGCAGATTGCCGGGGTAGAAGGCCCAGTGGGTATATTCATCGTCGGCCACCCTGTATTCCGCCAGGGTCAGAAAGGGTTCCGACATGTCATCGGAAATTTGCGGATTGATGTGCTCGATCTTGTCAGCCTTGCGCTCGAAGGCAGCATACAGGCGCCGCCCCAGCACAGCCAGATCACGGGCGCTGGTGCCCGCCAGACTGCCGCTACGCTGCGCCCAGTCACCGAGAAAGCGGTAACTGGCCATCAACTCACGCACCAGCAATCGCCGTTCACTCCGCACTTCGCCGACCCGCCACTGATTGCGGCGGTCAAGGTTCTTGAGCTGCTTATCTGTCCAGCCCCATTCACTCACCAGCTGCCACAACAGGTTACGCTGCCAGTCGCTACGTCGCCGTGCCCCGGGCTGCCCCATGCGGATACCGATTTTCAGGTAAAAACAGCGACGCACCAGCTCCAGTCGTTCCCACTCGTTGCGTTGCTGCAAATAACGCTCAAGTTGCCGGTACAGCATGACATAGGCATCCAGACTGTCAGCATCCTGTTCGTTATCATACAGGGCCCGCTTGAACTGGCGGCTGACACAGTCAACCTGCGGATACTGCCCGGCATACACCTCGATCAGCAACAGCTTGAGCAGCGACTTGTAGGGCTCGGCAATCCCCTTGTAGATCTGCCACATGCCGGCCCCGGCAAATTCCCGCGCCGGAATCTGCGCCAGATGGCCCAGGTCGACCACCTCTTCCCGCCGGACAAAACGCTTTTCCAGCAGAATCGCGCAATATTCGCCATAACGGTGCTCCTCGTAATCGGGTACATACCACCACAGCGGTGTGCGTCCGGCCAGCCAGACACTGGTACGGTAAAACTCGTCAAGCAGCAGATAATGCTGAGTGGTGCCGCAATCATCGGAGGTCAGTACGCCATCACGCGCGCCCGATACATAGTGCTCCGGATTGATCAGGAAGATATGGATTTGCGCTCCCAGGCTGCCGGCCCACTTCTGCAGGGCATCGCACTTGCGGCGCAAGCTGGCCAGCGCGGCCGCATCCAGTTCCGGAGCGTGACACAGCCAGAAATCCATGTCGCTTTGCACGCCATGGCCAATGGAGCCGACACTGCCCATCAGGAACAGGCTATAAAGGCTGAAACGGTCGTAACCGGTGCGCACCCGGTAACTGAATGAGCGCGCCAGCCCCTGAGCTTCCTGTATCAGCCCCGGGTCGGGCTCATACCCGCCGAAACCGGCCGGTGTCGCCGCCGACACATAGCCGGGCAGCAAGGGGTGGGAAACGTGCAGCAAGAGCGGCAGCAGGCGCAACACCTGCTGCTGACGGGCAGACAGGCTTTGTCCGGCCCGCTCCAGCCGTACCTGGTTCAACTGCAGAAAACGGCTGCGAATGCGTGACAGATCCTTGCGGTCTATGCCTTCTTCGATGACAGGCCGAATCTGCACCATGGGGCTTTGTCAGCCTGCGGCAAGGATCGTTTTCAGTGATTGCAGCTGCTGTGCCGCCTCCAGTCCGAGCAGGGTCAGATAACCGCCATCATCCTGGGTAATCAGCCCCTTGGCAAACAGCCGCCCGGCAGCGTTGATGCGTACCGGAGACGCGTCGCTATGGATTTTCAGTCCTTCCTGCAGGCTGTTCACCGGGAACAGACTCAGCAATTGCATTTCTTCCAGCAGTTCTTGGGTCAAGGCCATGGTCCATTCCTCATTTTCATTCAAGACAAAATATTCTGTTCAAGTCTCGTCCGCCGGCAATTCGGGCAGCTCGCGCAACATCCTTTCATAATTGCCCGCATCAAATCCGCGCTCCTGCTGCAGGCTCTGCCGAATTTCCACTGCCAGCACATAGGCCATCATTTCAACAACTTCTTCGCGCTCCATGCCGACCAGAGTCAGCTTGTTGAGCACGGCCTGCACACAGGCCGGATCAGTGGCCAGCAACTGGTTTTCAATCGCTTCGACCAGCTGCTGACGAACCTGGTCGTCTTCGTCCTGTCCGGCAACATCATCATCTTCATATTCAAACACGGCTTTCCTCCGGCTGTCAGCGCTGCGCCAGCAGCGCACGGCCCCTTGCCACGGCAGCACGCACCTGTGCCGGAGCAGTACCGCCAATGTGATTGCGGGCGTTGACCGAGCCTTCCAGCGTCAGCACGGCAAACACGTCGTCGTGGATTTTGTCACTGAACTGGCGCAACTCGTCCAGGCTCATTTCAGCCAGATCCCTGTTCTGCTCCACGCCATAGCGCACGGCAAGCCCGACAATCTCGTGACAGTCACGGAACGGCAGGCCCTGGCGCACCAGGTAGTCGGCCAGATCGGTGGCAGTGGAGAAGCCACGGCGGGCCGCTTCACGCATGAACTCGCGTTTGGGCTCGATGGCCGGGACCATATCAGCAAAGGCCCGCAGGCTGTCACGCAGGGTATCAGCCGCATCAAACAGCGGTTCCTTGTCTTCCTGGTTGTCCTTGTTGTAGGCCAGCGGCTGGCCTTTCATCAGGGTCAAAAGACCAGTCAGTGCACCAAATACACGGCCGGATTTCCCACGGATCAGTTCGGGCACGTCGGGGTTCTTCTTTTGCGGCATGATCGAGCTGCCGGTGCAGAAACGATCGGGCAGATTGATGAAATTGAACTGCGCCGAAGCCCACATCACCAGCTCTTCGGAAAAACGCGACAGGTGCATCATCGCCAGGCTGGCGGCGGCACAAAACTCGATGGCAAAGTCACGGTCGGAGACGCCATCCAGCGAGTTGCCTGAAATGGCTTCAAAGCCCAGCAGCTCACAGGTGACGGTGCGGTCAATCGGATAGGTGGTGCCGGCCAGCGCGGCGCTGCCCAGCGGCATGCGGTTGGTGCGCTTGCGGCAGTCGACCAGGCGCTCATGGTCGCGACTGAGCATCTCGAACCAGGCCAGCAGGTGGTGACCGAAAGTCACCGGCTGGGCGGTTTGCAGGTGGGTGAAACCGGGCATGATGGTGTCGGCTTCACGCTCGGCCAGCTCCAGAAGGCCCTGTTGCAAGCGGGTAATTTCGGCAAGGATTGCATCGATCTCGTCACGCAGCCACAGACGGATATCGGTAGCCACCTGATCGTTACGGCTGCGGCCTGTGTGCAGTTTTTTGCCGGTAATACCAATGCGCTCGGTCAGCCGTGCCTCGATGTTCATGTGTACGTCTTCAAGGTCGGTGCGCCATTCGAACTGGCCAGCCTCGATTTCCTGCTGGATGGCGTTCAAGCCATCTTCGATGGCCTTGAGTTCGTCCGCATTGAGCACACCTACCCGGGTCAACATGTTGGCGTGGGCCAGCGAGCCCATGATGTCGTGACGGTACAGACGCTGGTCAAAATCGACGGAAGCGGTAAAACGGGCAACAAAGGCGTCCACTGGCTCGCTGAAGCGGCCACCCCAGGACTGGTTGGTCTTTTCGGTATTCTGGTTTGCGCTCATGGTGGTTCCGGTGCAGGTTAAAACATGTCGCGCATGATAACAGATGCAAGTGCTGTTTGGCTTGGAGCCAGCTCTGGTCAGGTCAGGCGTTGCTGTCCTGCCACTGGCGATCGGCATCCTTTGCCTTGAGCAACAGGGCCAGGGCAGCAACGCCAAACGAAACCATCAATACGATGGTGCCGGTCAGCGACAGATAACCCGCCCACAGCACCAGCCATACTACCCATGCGCTCCGGCTCCGGCCCGTCAGCGCCAGCACCGCCGGACCCACCGACAGCACCAGGCCGTGCAGAACAATGGTTAGCGGCATGCCGTGAAAAAACATCGGCAACAGCTCGCTGGAGCCCAGATTGTGCAACTGCGACGAAGCCCGCAGCAGTACAAAATACATCAGCCCGATCAGCAGCCAGTTGATCAGCAGGAACGGCAACACTTTCTTGGCAATTGCTCGCATCGTTTGAACCTCTGGAGTGGTATGGCTGACAAAATACCTTGATGGAGCTGCATTTCAATGCATCACGATCAAGAAATCCGGTTTTTCAGGGTTCAATACCCTGCTGCCGCAGCCACGCCAGCAACTGCGGCAACGCCATCGCACCGCTCTGGCGGGCGACTTCCTTGCCGTTGCGGAACAGGATCAGCGCTGGAATGGAGCGGATGCCAAGCTGGCCGGCCAGTTGCTGCTCCTGCTCGCTGTTGAGCTTGGCCAGACGGCACACGCCCTGTAGCTGCCGTGCAGCCTGATCAAAGACCGGCGCAAACTGCCGACAGGGGCCGCACCACCCGGCCCAGACATCCACCAATAGCGGCAGATCGCCCCTGATCTGACGGCTGTAACTGGCTGCCGTCAGCTCCAGCGGCGTGTCACGCAACACTGCCTGTCCACACACACCGCATTTGGGACGGTCCATGACACGCAGGGCCGGTACACGATTGGCGGCATCACAGTGGGCGCAGGGGATAACAAGAGCTGACATGAGCACTCCTCGGGTAATGGCTGCAAGACACTTTATATCCCATACAGGTATGTCCGTGAAAATATTTTTCAACTCTTCGAGCAAGCCGGATTACCGTCAACAGTAGTCAAGGACGACATGCGGTATCGCAAGGAGGCGCTCATGCATACCCGGGAACAGGGCATCACCCTGGTCGAGCTGCTGATTGTAATCGCCTTGCTGACGGTGATCGCCCAGGTCGCATTGCCGGCATGGCAGACATTCATCATGAAGAATCGCTCACAGGCATTGCAGCACAGCGTCGAACGTGCGGTGCATCTGGCACGCTCCCGGGCGGTAACAGGCCGCACGACGATCGAGCTTTGTGGCAGCCGCAACGGGGAAAACTGCAGCAGCGACTGGTCCTCCGGCTGGCTCATGCAGGCCGTGCCACCCGGCCGGCAAGCGGAGCCTCCGGAACAGGTCACACAGCTCGACCCGCGTCATCTGCAACTGCAGTGGGCCGGCTTCCGGCCCAAAATCGCCTTTAACGCCAGCGGTTACAGTGCCGCCAGCAACGGCCGCTTTTTTGTCTGCCGCGATCATGCGATTGACTGGCAGCTGATCCTCAACCGACAGGGGCGTCTACGCCGGGGCAGCGTCCGGGAAAATCGCGAACAGGATCACCGTTGCGCCAGATAGCCGGGGAAAGCTGTTGCCTGATCAACAATGGCAGGCGACACTGGCTCCATGAACAAACATGTACCGCCCCGAAACGGGGACACTGATTTTTTCCTGCCGGAGCTGTGCCGTGGCGAGGCACTACTGGGTCTGGTACTGCTGGCCGAATTGCTGGTCATGGTACTGGTACTGGCCGAGCCGGGCATTTCCGGGCTCGACTGGAGCAGGCTGGCGCTGGTGTCATTTTTTGTGCAGTGGGTGGTCCTGCTGACCGTGGCCCTGCTGTGTCCGTTACGCCCCTGGCTGATGCACCTGAATTCGGTGCATTCCAGCCTGCTGACCTGCTTGCTGGTGGTGCTGGTGACACTGGCCTGCACCGCCGCCAGTCAATATCTGGAGCATTTTTATCAGGGTGTCCCCCGCGAACCGGCGGATACCGTCGTCTATCTGAAAAACGCGCTGATCAGCCTGATCATGTCCGCCATCGTGGTACGGGTGCTGTACTTGCAAAGCGAATCCCGGCGCCAGCAGCGGGCAGAATTGCAGGCACGCCTTCAGGCCCTGCAGGCACGCATACGGCCACACTTCCTGTTCAACAGCATGAACAGCATTGCCAGCCTGATCGAGCTGGACGCAGAGCAAGCCGAACGCGCCCTGCTGGACCTGTCAGACCTGTTCCGGGCAGTGCTCGCCCAGGGTGACGGTCCGTCCAGCTGGCAACAGGAAGCGGGGCTGGCCCGTCAGTACTTGTCACTGGAGCACTACCGGCTGGCCGACAGGCTACAGGTGGAGTGGCATACCGGACAGCTGCCGGACGACCTGCCAATCCCGCACCTGACCCTGCAACCCCTGCTGGAAAACGCCATCCTGCATGGCATTCAACCCCTGTCGGCTGGCGGAACCATCAAGGTCAGCGCACGGCTTGATAATGGCCTGTTCCGCCTGCAACTGGAAAACCCGCTACCGGCACAACCCGGTTTGCATCGTGGCAGCGGCACCGCCCTGGACAATATCCGCATGCGGCTGGTCGCGTTGTTCGGTCCTGCTGCCAGCTTGACTACCCACACCGGCGATGGTGTCTTTATTACCAAAATCCAGTACCCTTTACCCCATGTAGCAGCGGAGACCCCCGTCAAACATGAAAGTACTGATCGCCGACGATGAACCCCTGGCCCGCACCCGGCTGGCGCGCATGGCCGCACAACTGCCCGGTTGCCGGGTACTGGACGAGCAGGCCGCCACTGGCACACAGGTACTGGAGCTGTGTGAACGGTTACAGCCGGACATCCTGTTGCTCGACATCCAGATGCCCGAGCTGGACGGACTGGAGGTTGCCGCAATTCTCGACCGGCGGGAAAACTCGCCGGCCATCATTTTCTGCACAGCACATGACGAGTTTGCCCTGCCCGCTTTTGCAGTGAATGCCCTGGGATACCTGGTCAAGCCGGTACGCATGGAGCAATTGCAGCAGGCAGTTGAACGGGCGGCACGGCTCAACCCGATGCAACGTGCCGCCCTGCGCCAAAGCGCCGAACCTGTGCCCGGCCGGACACATATCAGCGCCAAAACCCATAAAGGCATTGAGTGCATCGCCCTGGAGGATGTCCTGTACTTCCAGGCCGAACACAAGTATGTGACCGTCTACCACATCAACGGTGAAACCCTGATCGACGAGTCACTCAAGACCCTGGAAAACGAGTTTCCGGAACTGCTGTTGCGCATCCACCGCAGCATCCTGGTCAACCGCACAATGATCGAGCGCATGCAGCGCAATTCTGCCGGCCAGCAGCACCTCTACCTGAAAGGACAGGATCTGCCCTTGCCGGTCAGCCGCCGTCACGCCACTCCGGTACGCGAGCTGATGCACAGGCTCTGAGTTTGTTGCTCACCAACGGTCGAAACAGTCATTCAGGCCAGACAGCCGGCCTGCCGGCACTCAACCTGCAGCAGGGCCGACACGGGCCAGCTCAACCTCGGCAATGCGCACTCCGTCAATGATGTGTGCAACCCTGATCAGCCAGTCATCCACCAGTAACTCTTCGCCCTCTTGCGGCATGTACTCCAGACGATCAAGAATCAGGCCCGCCAGCGTGGTGTAATCTTCAGCCGCTGGCAGCGGACAGGGCAGATGACGGTTGATTTCATTCAGGCTTTCACCGGCATCGACCCGGTAAGAGCCTGTCTCCAGCAACTCGACACAAGGCTCGTATTGCGGCTCGTCACCTTCGCTGATATCACCGGCAATCGCTTCCAGAATGTCCTTGAGGCTGATGATGCCTTCCAGGGTGCCGAATTCATCAACCACAAAAGCCAGCTGGCGACCATCACGACGAAAAGCTTCCAGTGCATTGATCGATGTTTGTGTCTCGAGCAGCACCGTGGCCGGCTCCAGATGCTTCTCCACATCCGGCTGCTCGCCACGCAGTATGGCATGCAGCAGGACTTTCTTCTGGACGATGCCCAGCGGCTCGTCCTGCCGCCCATCGCGGATGACCACTATCCTCGAGTGCGGGCTGGCCAGCAGCTGTTCCCGCTGCTGTTCAGCTCCGGCAGCCAGATCCAGCATGTCGACTTCGCGGCGGTGGGTCATCAGCGCCTTGACGTTGGTTTCGGCCAGTTTCAGCACGCCCCGGACCATGTCACGCTCGTTGTCCTGAAACACCTGCTCCTGCTCATCCTGTCCCCCGGCACCACCCGGACCCTGCTGCCCGGATATCGCATTGCGACCGAGCAAACGCAGGATATTGCCGGCAGTACGCTCGCGCAGGGTACCGGCACTGTTGAGCCACTTTTCCTTGTTGTGCTGCGCCACCTGGTTGAACAGCTCGACCATGATCGAAAAACCGATAGCGGCGTACAGATAACCCTTGGGAATCTTGTAACCCAACCCCTCGACAATCAGGCTAAAGCCGATCATCAGCAAAAAACCAAGGCACAGGATCACCAGCGTCGGCCGCTGATTGACGAAACGGGTCAGGCCCTTGCTGGCGGCCAGCATCACGCCCATCGCGACAATCATTGCCACCGCCATCACGGCCACCTCGTCGGCCATGCCGATGGCAGTGATCACTGAGTCAATCGAGAATACCGCATCCAGCACCACGATCTGGGTCACCACCACGCCAAAACCGGCATAAGCCACCGGCACGCCGCCTTCATGCTGGCGCCCTTCCAGCCGTTCATGCAGCTCCATGGTCGCCTTGAACAGCAAGAACAACCCGCCCACCAGCATGATCAGGTCACGCACCGAATAGCCGTGCCCAAACAGGCTGAACAGCGGTGTGGTCAGGGTCACCAGCCAGGCAATGCTCAACAGCAGGAGCAAACGCATCACCAGCGCCAGCGACAGGCCGACTACCCGTGCCTTGTCGCGTTGCTCCGGCGGCAGTTTTTCAGCCAGCACCGCAATGAACACCAGGTTGTCGATACCCAGCACGATTTCCAGCGCAATCAGCGCCAGCAGACCGGCCCAGACGGTCGGATCAGCAAGCCATTCAAACATGCCGGCAACCCTCCGCCGGGCATGGCGTCAGGCGCACCCTGCCATCTGTTGCAGGCAGCACACGGCACAACAATCCGGCCGGCCATGCAAGTGCATGCAGACTATGCGCCAGATACCAATGAAGAAGGGAATGAAAAACGAGAAGGGAGCATGCAGCGGGAGGTTTGTCGGGCTGTTGCCGACACGACTCAGTGTCCAAGACAGGGATTCCTGTAAAAATAAAACCGCTTTTTATCGAAAAAATGCGCCAAATGCAAGAAAACAAATATGACACCAGACCAGCGGTGTCTTGCTTTCACTCGTTGGGCGTAACCCGCAGCAGCGCTCCCCGCGCGGCATCTGTCAGCAGCATGATGGCGCCGTCCGGGGCGATCGCCACATCGCGGATGCGCCCGTGCTCGCCCTGCAGATAGCGGGCTTCTCCGGTCACCCGGCCATCCTTGAGCCTCAGGCGAATCAGTGACTGGCTGGCAAGACCGCCAATCAGCGCGTCACCCTGCCAGCCGGCAAATAGTTCACCCTGGTAGAAAACCATGCCGCTGGGAGCAATGACCGGGTCCCAATAGTACACCGGCTGCTCCATGCCCTCACCGGCGGTCAGGCCGTCACCAATGGCACGCCCCGAGTACTCCACACCATAGGTGATGAGCGGCCAGCCGTAATTGCGCCCGGGAAGTGGCCGGTTCAGCTCATCACCGCCACGTGCACCATGCTCGACGGTCCAGAGACGGCCATCGGCAGCCAATGCGGCGGACTGGATATTGCGATGTCCGTACGACCAGACTTCCGGCTGGCCGCCTGCAATCAGCGGATTGCCTGCAGCCGCCCCGCCCTCCGGGTTGATCCGCAGCACCTTGCCAATATGGGTGCCGACATCCTGCACCAGGGCACGCGCCTGGTTGCGGTCACCGGTGGTAACGAACAGCATGCCTTCCCTGTCAAACACCAGCCGGGACCCGAAGTGCGCACTGGAGCGCCACGCTGGATTTTGCCGGAAGATCACCCGGACATCCGTCAGCTGGCGGTAGTCAGCGGACAACACGGCCGTTGCCACGGCAGTGGCACTGCCCTCTTTGGCGCGAGGTTCGGCATAGCTCCACCAGACGCGACGGGTTTGCTCAAAGTCATCCGCAATCACCACATCCAGCAGCCCGCCCTGCCCGTGGGCGTCGACGACGGGGACGCCGGCAACCGGAGCCGAGACCTGGCCCGTTGCAAAAACCCGCCGCATCCGTCCGGGGCGCTCCGTCACCAGCCATGAACCGTCCGGCAGCAGTGCCATGCCCCAGGGATGTTCCAGCCCGCCAGCAATGACTTGGACCTGCAATTGATGATGATCCTGCAGCAGCGGCGCACGGGTTTGCCCGGCAAACGCCGGTTGCTGGCCCCTGGCATTGGCAGCACGGGCATTGAAGTCCTGCGCCTGCCCTGTTTCGGCAAGACAGCAGAACAACATGAAATGAACCAGCAGCTTGTTCATCTTTCCCCCCCGGCATGATGCATGGTCATGCGCCAGGATTCTGGCCAGCCAGTGCCCGCCTACGGGCTCCCCGACCACGCAACACAATCGCGATGCACCGTGTTTCAGCGTTCTCACGTCACCGGCTGACAGACAGCAAGGAGGCGGCCCGGCTGCAGGCCGGCTCTCAGCTCATCACCAGATTATCCCGGTGAATCAGTTCCGCGTCACCGACATAGCCCAGAATTTCAGCAATCTGGTCCGACGGGCGACGCATGATTCTGGCGGTTTCCATGGCGTTATAGTTGGTCAGGCCACGGGCCACTTCCAACCCGCGCTCGTCGACACACACCAGCATTTCGCCACGGCGGAACTGGCCGCTGACCGCCAGCACTCCGACCGGCAGCAGGCTCTTGTGACCGTCACGCAATGCCTTCACCGCACCGGCATCCAGGGTCAGGGTGCCACGGGTTTGCAGGTGGCCGGCCAGCCACTGCTTGCGCGCGGCATCGCGACACTGGTCGGAAGTCAGCAGGGTACCCAGTGGTTCTCCCTCTTTCAGGCGCTCGATCACCCGCTCGATACTGCCGCCGACAATCATGCTATGGGCACCTGAACGTGCCGCCAGCCGTGCCGCGCGCAGCTTGGTCTGCATGCCGCCTCGGCCCAGCGCCCCGGCACTGCCGCCGGCCGCCGCATCCAGTGCCGGGTCATCGGCACGGGCCTGCACAATCACCTGCGCGGCAGGGTTGGTACGGGGATCGGAGTCGTACATGGCATCCTGATCGGTGAGAATCACCAGCAGGTCAGCCTCGACCAGATTGGCCACCAGTGCGGCCAGGGTATCGTTGTCACCAAAACGGATCTCGTCAGTGGCCACGGTGTCATTTTCGTTGATCACCGGGATCACGCCCAGCTCCAGCAAGGTGGTCAGGGTACTGCGGGCGTTCAGGTAACGCTTGCGGTCAGACAGGTCATCATGAGTCAGCAGGATCTGTGCGGTGCGCTCGTTGTGATCGGCAAAGCTGCTTTCCCACGCCTTGATCAGGCTCATCTGCCCGACCGCCGCTGCGGCCTGCAACTCGCTGACCCGTTCCGGCCGTTGTGTCCAGCCCAGCCGGCTCATGCCGGCAGCCACCGCACCGGAGGACACCAGCACCAGGTCAATGCCGGCCTCGCGCAGGGCCACCATCTGGCGCACCCAGATGGCCATGGCGTTACGGTCAAGCCCGCGCCCGTCAGCAGTCAGCAGGGCGCTACCAATCTTGATGACCCAGCGACGGGCCTGAGTTACCTGTTCACGCATTCAAAGCATCCTGTAGGTGCGAATTCATTCGCACACGATACGTTACTACCCGGCATTTCCAAATGGATCAGCACAATTTTGGTGGACGTTTTTGTTCGAATAAATTCGAACCTACAATCGTCATCAACCTGCCGTTGCCGGGCGATGACGACCATTCACGAATGTATTCATCCTGTAGATGCGAATTCATTCGCACAACCCGAAAGGACGTTCTTTGTTCGAATAAATTCGAACCTACGTTAGCGGACATAGAACACCTCGGCCTGATCGTCGTCGCCATCTTCGTCCCAGTCGTCATCGTCCTGCTCATCCTGCGTCTTGATGCCGGCGCGTTTCAACGCACGACGGTCATCCAGTTCCTGCAAATGGGCACGACCCTCGTCTTCGATACGCTGGTCAAGGTCGGCCAGATACTCGGCATACTCCTGGTCTTCGCCGATACGCAGGTCACGCTCGTCCAGATAGCGCATGATCGCCTGGCTCAGCTCCTTGGTGCCCTCCTTGTCCAGCGCCGAAACCATGAATACCGGGCCTTTCCAGTCCAGCCGTTCGATCACCGCCTGCTTGCGCTCTTCGCGCTCGTCATCCAGCAGCTGGTCAATCTTGTTGAGTACCAGCCAGCGATCACGCTCGGCCAGCGACGGACTGAACGTGCTGATCTCGTTGACGATGGTTTCTGCCGCATCGGCCGGATCGCTCTGGTCAAGCGGAGCCAGATCGACAATATGCAACAGCAAACGGGTACGGGTCAGGTGTTTGAGAAAACGTGTGCCAAGGCCGGCGCCTTCGGCGGCGCCCTCGATCAGGCCGGGAATATCGGCAATCACAAAAGTCTTGAAGCTGCCAACGCCGACCACACCCAGGTTGGGTGCCAGCGTGGTGAACGGATAATCCGCCACCTTGGGCTTGGCCGCCGATACCGAACGGATAAAGGTGCTCTTGCCGGCATTGGGCAGGCCCAGCAGGCCGACATCGGCGAGCACCTTGAGCTCCAGCTTGAGGTTGCGTGCCTCGCCCGGCGTACCGTCACTGGTCTGGCGTGGCGCACGGTTGGTGCTGGACTTGAAACGGGTGTTGCCCAGTCCGTGCCAGCCGCCCTGGGCCACCAACAGGCGCTGACCGTCTTTGGTCAGGTCACCGATGATTTCCTGGGTATCGGCATCAATCACCGTGGTGCCGACCGGCACCTTCAGTATCAGGTCTTCACCGCGGGCACCAGTACAGTCGCTACCACGCCCGTTCTCGCCCCTTTTCGCCAGAAACTTGCGCGTATAGCGGTAGTCCAGCAGGGTATTGAGGTTATGGTCGGCTTCCATGAACACCGAACCACCATCACCGCCGTCCCCGCCGTTGGGGCCGCCGAACTCAATGAATTTTTCACGGCGGAAGCTCATGCAGCCGTTGCCGCCATCGCCGGCCTTGACGTAAATCGCTACTTCATCAACAAATTTCATAACTCAGTCCTGCACTTGGGTGCCGGTATTATATAGGTATATGGCCCTGCCGCATGGCCTTTGCTTTTGTAGGTACGAATTTATTCGTACACACCTGCATACCCTGTGTGCGAATAAATTCGCACCTACATATAGCCTGCAGACAGCTCGGAGTTTGCGGCAGCGCCGGGGCATGAGTGGAGCAAACCTTCAACGCCATGGATGGCGTTGCAGAGCCTGCAGGGACGTACTTGCGGCGTGTTTGCGTAGCCCATGCCCCGGCGCTGCTTCCATCAAGCTAAAGGGAACAGCCTTGCAATATCTTATAAAAACAAAAAACCAAAACAAAAAAGCCCCGTCAATCTGACAGGGCTTTTGCGAATCAGGGGATTCAGGCGTTGACTACGCTTACGTAGCGACGGCCGAACGCGCCCTTGACTTCAAACTTGACCACGCCTTCCTGCTTTGCAAACAGGGTGTGATCCTTGCCCATGCCTACGCCGTAACCAGCGTGGAACTGGGTGCCGCGCTGACGCACGATGATGTTGCCTGCCTGGACAACCTGGCCGCCGTACATCTTGACGCCAAGGCGTTTCGATTCCGAGTCGCGACCGTTGCGGGTACTACCGCCAGCTTTTTTCGTTGCCATGAGTTCAGTTCTCCTGTGATTAACCCAAGCGCTTAGGCTTGAATACCAGTGATTTTGACTTCAGTAAACCACTGACGGTGGCCCTGACGCTTCATGCTGTGCTTGCGGCGGCGGAACTTGATGATGCGGATCTTGTCGTGACGACCCTGGGAAACCACCTCGGCGGTAACCTTGGCACCTTCAACGACCGGCGCACCGATTTTTACATCTTCGCCATTACCGACCAGCAGAACGCGGTCGAAAGTGATGCTGTTGCCGGTAGCTTCTTCCAGCTTCTCGATTTTCAAGAATTCGCCTTCGGCGACCTTGTACTGCTTGCCACCAGTTACAATAACTGCGTACATCGTATATCTCCGTAATTCCTGCTCACCCGGACCTTTTTAAGAATAGGTAGTGTCCGGCATGGCTGTCAGCCGCTGGATGGGCCACTGACAATTGCGTAAGGCAGGCTGCCTGAAACCGGATGGGCGGCGAATCCGCACATCCATAACTTTGGAGCGCGAATTGTACGCAAGGTGGACACAGGTTTCAAGCCCTGCCCCACTGCTCTTTTCTTGACATCACCGAATGCTGAACCTAGCATGCTGCACAGTCTATTTGGAGCCTTGCCTGCCATGCAACCACAGAGTTTCTACCAGGTCGTCACTGACGACTTTGCCACCGTTGACCGGCTGATCCGCGAACAGCTGTCTTCACGCGTTCCACTGGTGGAAAAAATCGGCGACTACATCATCTCTGCCGGTGGCAAACGCCTGCGCCCGCTGCTGACCCTGCTGGCCGGCAATGCGTTGGGCCAGTGCGACGAGCGCACCTGCAAGCTGGCTGCCTCCATCGAGTTCCTGCATACCTCCACCCTGCTGCATGACGATGTGGTCGACAAGTCCGACCTGCGTCGTGGCCGTGCCACCGCCAATGCCAAGTGGGGCAACTCGGCCAGTGTGCTGGTCGGCGATTTCCTGTATGCCCGCTCGTTCGAGCTGATGGTGCAACTGGAGTCCATTCCTGTATTGCAGGTGCTGTCCAACGCCACCCGCGTGATTGCCGAGGGCGAAGTATTGCAGCTGACCAAGGTGCGCGACGCCAGCACCAGCGAAGAAACCTACATGGAAGTGATCCGCGCCAAGACCGCCATGCTGTTCGAGGCATCGACCCAGTGCGCAGCCCTGCTGGTCAACGCACCGGCCGAGCAGACCGAAGCCCTGCGCCAGTACGGTGACAAACTGGGTATCGCCTTCCAGCTGATGGATGACCTGCTCGACTACCAGGGCGACGCCGAAACCCTGGGCAAGAACGTTGGTGACGACCTGGCCGAGGGCAAACCGACCCTGCCACTGATTGTCGCCATGCGCCAGGGCACACCTGAGCAGGCACAACTGGTGCGCACCGCCATCCAGAAAGGCGGTATCGAAAACCTCGACGCCATCAGCCAGGCGGTTCGCGACAGTGGCGCGCTGGACTATACCGCCAGCAAGGCCCGCCAGTTTGCCGACGAGGCGATTGACTGTCTCGACACCCTGCCCGATTCCGCCTACAAAAGCGCCATGGCCGACCTGGCCCGCTTTGCGGTCGAACGCAGCCTGTAAGCACGGGCTGCCGGCTTATATATTCCTTCGCCTAAAATCGCCAAATCGCTTACACTAGCGGCAATTTCAACAACCTGTAAGTGAACGCCGTGCTCAAGGCACTCAAGAAAATCCTGCCACACAAAGAAGCCCTGCCAGAAGCAGCCGAACAACCCCGGCCCGCTGCCACAGCTCCGGCCAGTCCCGCGCAGCCGGCTACCGACACAACGGCCAAAAAAGAGCGTAACCGCAAAGGCCGCCAGGCCCGCAAATCCCGGGAGCAGGCCGCCGACAACTGGAGCATCGACGATTTCGTCGTCGAGCCGATGGAAGGCAAGACCCGTTTTCACGACTTCCAGCTCAGGCCCGAACTGATGCGTGCCATCCAGGCACTGGGTTTTCCCTACTGCACGCCAATCCAGGCCCAGGTGCTTGGCCATACCCTCAAGGGCCGCGATGCCATTGGCCGTGCCCAGACCGGTACCGGCAAGACCGCCGCATTCCTGGTGTCCACCATCAGCCAGCTACTGGAAAACCCGCCACCGGAAGAACGCTACATGGGCGAGCCCCGCGCCCTGATCATCGCGCCGACCCGCGAGCTGGTCATGCAGATCGCCAAGGATGCCGAGGAGCTGACCCGTTTCTGCAAGCTCAACGTGATGAGTTTTGTCGGTGGCATGGACTTTGACAAGCAGCTACGCCAGCTGGAAGCCCGTTACTGCGACATTCTGGTGGCCACCCCCGGCCGCCTGCTCGACTTCAACCAGCGCGGCGAGGTGCATCTGGACCTGGTCGAAGTGCTGGTGCTGGACGAGGCCGACCGCATGCTGGACATGGGCTTCATTCCCCAGGTGCGCCAGATCATCCGCCAGACGCCACGCAAGGACCAGCGTCAAACGCTGCTGTTCTCGGCCACCTTCACCGATGCGGTGATGGACCTGTCACGCCAATGGACGGTCGAGCCGGCTGTGGTGGAAATCGAACCCGAACAGGTGGCCAGTGATACCGTCGAGCAACACGTATACGCCGTGGCCGAAAAAGACAAATACAGCCTGCTGTACAACCTGATCAGCGAAAACGACTGGAACCGGGTGATGGTCTTTGCCAACCGCCGTGACGAGGTGCGCCGCATCGAGGAGCGCCTGCTGCGCGACGGCGTCAACGCCGCCCAGATGTCCGGCGAAGTGCCGCAACAGAAGCGGGTACGGGTGCTGGAGCAGTTCCGCGAAGGCAAGATCAAGGTGCTGGTGGCCACCGACGTGGCCGGGCGCGGCATTCACGTCGACGACATCAGCCACGTCATCAACTACACGCTGCCCGAAGACCCCGACGACTACATCCACCGCATCGGCCGTACCGGACGTGCCGGCAGCAGCGGTGTCTCCATCAGCTTTGCCGGCGAGAACGATGCTTTCGCCCTGCCTCCCATCGAGGAACTGCTGGGGCGCAGGATTGACTGTGAAACACCACCGCAGCACTTGCTGAAGCGTCCGCCACGTCCGGGGCGTTAACCACAAACCCGGTCACTACGGCGTCACCATTGCGCCCGGCGCGGCAACTTCCGCGTCCGGCACCTCAGGTACCGGACGACCTTCCTAACGTCTTCTGCCGCGCCGGTGCAAGCCGGTCAATACCAGCACAACCACCAGCAGCAGCGGCATGACCAGCAGGTTGAACAGCTTGACGGTACGGCCCAGGGCTTCGATATCGGCATATTGCTGATACCTCACTTCACGCAGCTCCTTGCGCACGGCCAGCTGCTCCTGCCGGTACTGCTGCAGCAATTGCTGCTCTTCCCCGCTGCTGTCCAGTCCCTCTTCCGGGATCACCTGCAAATCGGCGATCTGTTGCTCCAGACGGGTCAGACGTAATTGCAGCTGTTGTTCGGTATCGCGAAAGCGCTCTTCAGCACTGCGCCGGATACGCTCAACCAGGGTAAAGGGCCGGCTGAAATCACCGTGAGCACGCACGCTGATCAGCGCTTGCGAACCGCTCAGGTTTTCCAGTGCATTGAGCACCAGGTTGCCATTATCCGCCCAGGGGCGCGGCAGTAGCTGACCGGCAACGTCCTGCTGCTGCACCCACAGGCCGTCACCCAGCATGTCGGTGTCGGCCACCACCAGCACCTCGATGGCATCAGACCGCACCAGCCCCGGCAACTGCCCTTCCAGTCCATCAGGAAAGGCACTACGTGCCGGCCCGCTGATACGGGCAGCAACGGTGTAGCGTTCGCCGGTGGGTTCCATGTCAGCATACAGCTCGCCGGGATGCGCAAGCCGGGTTAACCGGGATACACCAAAAGGCATTGCCGCCGTCGAGCTTTCGACCAGCGGTGTGAACCGGGTGGTGGCCTGCTCCAGCGACTGCAGGATGCCCGCCGTGGCCAGTGTCAGCCGTTCCAGACGGGCCGTGACCACATCGTTCCGGTTGAGCCCCTGTTCCGGCACTGTCAGCCAGGCTAGGTGACGTACCGGACGCTGCTGCTCGCCCGCCGCCACACTCATGGCATAGCTCGCATCACCCAGCACCCGCCCCGGCAGCATCCGTACCCCCCACGCCTGCAGCAAGCTGTCCAGTTCCGAATGGCGCCCCTCTCCCAGCACCTGCTGCAAATCCGTCTGCGCATCCAGCTCGCTGAGTGGATCAACAAACGCCAGCAAGCGGCCACCACGCAGGACAAACTGGTCGATCGCATACAGGGCAGGCAGAGACAACTGCTGCGGATGCACCAGCCAGAGCACGTCAATCTGCTCTGGAATCCGGTCAACAGCGCTATCCAGAAACTCCAGAGAAAACTGCTGGCGCACCTGTTCCAGCACCGTCCACGGCTGCTGCATGCCGCCAGCAGTAAACCCGCCCTCCAGCGGCAGCCCCGACATCAGCCCCACCACCGGCCGTTTGCTGCGTGACAGGTCATGCAGCAAACGGCTCAGCTCGTACTCGAGAAAGCGCTCCTGATCCAGCGCGAACAGGGGAACCGCCGCCTGCCGGCCACTGCTGTTACGACCGGACAGACCCAGATAGAGCACATCGCCCAATGGCATCGGGACCGGCTGCAAGCCCAGCGCAGCGGCCTGGTCTTCCTGTTCGGAGAAGGGTTCCGGGTCAATCACCAGCAGACTGAGCTTGCCGTTGGCATGCTGCACATAGGTTTCCAGCAACTCCTGCACGCGCCGTGCGTACTGGCGCACCTGCGGCAGATCGCGGGCGGCCCGGCCGGAAAAGAACAACTGCAGCTCAACCGGCTCCTCCATCTGCTGCAGCAGATGGAGGGTGCCGGGTGACAGGCTGTACAGCTGCCCTTCGGTCAGGTCCAGCTGTGCATGCTTCAGCAGCGTGCCGGCCACGGCGTTGAACAGCAGAAATGCACCGGCAATCATCGCCAGTCCCAAGGTCGAGCGCATCAGTCTGGCCATGTTCAGTCCGCCTTTTTCAATTCAAGCAGAATGCCGTTGGCCAGCAGCCAGGCGATGATGAAACTGGCAAAAAACAGCAGATCCCGCGCATCCAGCACACCACGGCTGATGGCCTGAAAGCGGGTCAGGAAACTCAGTGAGGCCAACAGGTCCAGCCACCACTGCGGTGCCCAGCCGCGAAAGGCATCCAGCACCAGCGCATGTCCCGGCAGCAAGAACAGGAAACACACCACCACAGCCATGATAAAGGCCACCACCGGGCTGGTGCTGTTTGCCGACAGGCAGGCACTCACTGCCAGAAAGGCACCGGCCAGCAGCCAGCTGCCCAGATAACCGGTGACAATGGCACCATTATCCGGTGAGCCGAGAAAATTCACCGTCAACACCAGCGGAAAAGTCAGCAGCAGCGCCATGCCGGCAAACAGCCAGGCGGCAAGGAACTTGCCCAGCACCAGTTCGCGCATGCGCACCGGCAAGGTCAGCAGCAACTCAATGCTGCCGCTTTTGCGCTCTTCCGACCACAACCGCATGCCGAGTGCCGGCAACAGGAACAGGTACAGCCAGGGATGAAAGGCGAAAAACACCTGCAGGTCTGCCTGCTCGTTTTCATAAAAGCCGCCCATGTAAAAGGTCAGGGCACTGGCCAGCACCAGAAACACCAGCAAATAGACATAGGCCAGCGGCGTGGCAAAATAGGCGCGGAACTCGCGGCGGATCAGGACAGGCAAGTGGCTCATGACGACTCCCCCCGGGTCAGGCGACGAAACACCTCGTCCAGCCGGCCAGGCTCGACCGTCAGTTCATCCAGTGCCCAGCCCTGCTGCTGCACCAGCGCGTTGACGGCAGGCAACAACATGCATCCCGGTTCCGGGACCAGAGTGAGCGCCCCGCCTGCTGCAGCTTCCACTGCCTGCACGCCCGGCACTGCCGCCAGAAGTTGCTCATCCAGCTGCGTCACACTGCTGCGTAGGGTCACCGCCTGCCAGTAGCGCGACCGTTGCTGCAACTGGTGCGGGGTGGCATCGGCCCGCAGCTCGCCACCGGCAATCAGCAATACCCGGCTGCAAATCGCGCCGACCTCTTCAAGAATATGGGTGGAAACGATAATGGTACGCCCCGGCGCCAGGCGGCGGATCAATTCACGCACCTGGTGCTTCTGGTTGGGGTCCAGGCCATCGGTCGGCTCATCCAGAATCAATACATGCGGATCATGCAGCACCGCCTGGGCCAGGCCGACCCGGCGGTTGAAGCCTTTGGACAGGGTGTCGATCCGCTGCTCCCGCACCTCGTGCAGCTCAAGCAGATCCAGTACCCGCCCGATGCGGTTTCCAAGTTCTGCACCGCGATAACCCCGGATGCGGGCAATGAAGTCCAGAAAGTCGTGCACGCGCATCTCGCCGTAGCAGGGGGCGCCCTCCGGCAGATAGCCGAGCAGCCGTCGTGCCGCTACCGGCTGACGCGTCACATCAAGGCCGCACAGGCGGGCGGTGCCCGCATCCGCGGCGAGAAAACCGGTCAGCATCTTCATGGTGGTGGACTTGCCGGCACCATTGGGTCCGAGAAAACCGGCCACCTCGCCAGGGCGTACCGAAAAAGACAGCCCGCGTACGGCCGCCCTGCCGGCAAAGGCCTTGCACAATCCGGATGCTTCTATCATGACCTCGAACCCCGTTTCCACGTCGGCGGCAAGTGTAACAAAAGCCGCCAACGGGCTGGCAACTATTCAGGACGGCTTGCTTTTGCCTGCGGCAATCCGTACCATGCGGTCCGTCTTGAGGGAGTAGTCTGCCGTGCCGTGCACGGTGCCTGCGTCAACATACTTGATCAACCGATCATGGCGCCGGCGATCCGATCACAGTGACCTGTAGTCACGTGATCCGGTTTGACGAGACTCATGATACGCGCAGCCACCGGGTGGATCGTTGCGTGTGTCATGGTGCTCGCAAACCTGATCCGCCCTCTGGAACCCGTCATGTTTGAAGCCCTGTTCGTCTCCACCGGTATCGTCACCCTGGCGGAAATCGGTGACAAGACCCAGCTACTGGCTTTCATTCTCGCTGCCCGTTTTCTCAAGCCTGTCCCGATCATCTGGGGCATCCTGGTCGCCACCGTGCTGAATCATGCGCTGGCGGCTGCCGTTGGCAACCATGTCGCAAACTACTTCAGCGAAACCACCCTGCTGTGGCTTCTGGCTGCCAGTTTTCTGGCGGTAGCCGCCTGGACCCTGATTCCGGACAAAATGGATGATGGCGGCAGCCTGCTCAGCCAATACGGGCCTTTTGTCGCCAGTCTGGTTGCATTTTTTGTGGCCGAAATGGGCGACAAGACCCAGGTCGCCACGGTAATGCTGGCAGCCCAGTACCCCTGGTATCTGGCCGTGGTCGCCGGTACCACGCTGGGCATGCTGCTGGCCAACGTTCCCGTGGTGCTGGTCAGCAACTTTGCCGCAGCCCGGCTGCCATTGACGCTGATCCGCAGCCTGGCCGCCCTGTGCTTCCTGCTACTGGCCCTGTATGCAGCGATACGGGCCCTGGGCTGGCTGGCGTAAAACGCCCATTACGCCGGCTGCAAATCTGCCTCCAGCCGGCAGCCCCGTGCTATGCTGCATGCCATTCTTCTCGCCGACAAAGGAACACCCCAGTCCCATGGCCAAACGCATCCTGACCCGCCGCCAGAGCTGGCGCATTGACAAAATCCAGCAGGAGCGCATCGCCCGTGCTGAAAAGCGCGAAGCACGCATGCTCGACGAACTGCAAGGCGGCGAGCTGGGCCATGAACAGGAAGGACTGGTGATTGCCCACTTTGGCGTACAGGTGGAAATCGAGGCGCTGGAGGGCGATCTGCAGGGCGAGCACTACCGCTGCTACATTCGCGCCAACCTGCCGGCACTGGTCACCGGTGACCGCGTCATCTGGCGACCGGCACGGCAGGGTGCCGGCGTGATCATCGCCCAGCGCCCCCGGCGATCAGAGCTGTGCAGGCCCGACATGCGCGGCCAGCTCAAGCCGGTCGCGGCCAACGTCGACCAGATCGTGATTGTCTTTGCACCCTTGCCTGAGCCCCACGCCAACCTCATCGACCGCTACCTGGTAGCGGCCAGCCATGCCGGCATCCGTCCCCTGCTGCTACTGAACAAAGCCGATCTGCTGGATGGCGAACACGGCGGCAAGGCCCGCGAACTACTGGCCGTCTATAAAACCCTGGGGTATGCCATTCTCGACGTGTCCGCCGAACAGGGTGACAGGCTGGAAACGCTGCAGGACCTGCTCAGGGACAAAACCAGTGTCTTTGTCGGCCAGTCCGGCGTAGGCAAATCATCACTGGTCAACCGGCTGCTGCCGGATGCGCAAATGGCGGTTGGCGCGCTCTCGGAACTGACCCACAAAGGCACCCACACCACCACCACCGCCCGCCTGTTCCATTTTCCCTGTGGTGGCAGCCTGATCGACTCGCCCGGCATTCGCGAATTCGGCCTGGCGCATGTGGATGCCGCGGATGTGGAAGCCGGTTTCATCGAGTTTGCCGACTTCCTTGGCCGCTGTCGCTTCCGCGATTGCAGCCACGAGCACGAACCCGGCTGCGCCCTGCTCGCTGCTGTCGACAGCGGCCATATCAGCTCACCCCGGCTGGAAAGCTTCCGCATGCTGCTGAAGAATATTGAATAAAGGCCCCGGCCTAGCCTCGCCCCTGTTCAAGCTGTAGCAGACCATCCTCAAACAGGTTCATGCGCTCCCGCGCCGGCCTGCCTGCAGGCGCAGTCGAAGGCTGCGCTTCCGTACCGGCATCTGCCTCTTCAGCCTGCTCTTCCAGGTCCTGCTGGGCCTTTTTGGTCAGCACCACGATATCAATGCGGCGGTTGACCGGGCTATACGGATTTTTGCGGTCAAACAGCACCGATGAGGCGTAACCGGCCACCCGCGCAACCTGGTTGTCCTCCAGGCCACCGGCATGCAGGGCACGGCGGGCCGCATTGGCCCTGCCGGATGACAACTCCCAGTTGCCAAAATCCGCCTGCCCCGAATACGGTTTGGCATCGGTGTGTCCGCCAATGCTGATCTTGTTGGGTACGCTGCGGATCGAACCGGCCATCATGTACAGGATGTCTTCAAAGTAGGTCTGCAGCCGGGCACTGCCCAGCGCAAACATCGGCCGTTTCTCGTCATCGACAATCTGGATGCGCAGCCCTTCCTGGGTAATGGACAGGTGAATCTGCTCGCGATAGGGACGCAGCATGTCATTCTCGTCGACCTTGGCCTGCAGTTCCAGCAGCAGCATTTGCAGACGCTCCTGCTCCAGCTGTTCCATCAGGCCGTCAAGGTCCTCGTCAGGGTCCATTTGCGGCATTGAACTGTCTTCCGGCAGCTCCGGGTTCAATGTGTTATCCGGTGCCGGGGTCGGCGTACCGCCCAGATCGATCACATAGGGGCTGGCAGAGGAGCTGAAACCGATAGGGTCCTGAAAATAACCGGAAATGGCTTTTTTCTGCTCCGGCGTGGCCGATGACAGCAACCACATCACCAGGAAAAACGCCATCATGGCCACGGCAAAGTCGGCAAAGGCGATCTTCCAGGCACCACCATGGTGGCCGCCCACAACTTTCTTGACGCGCTTGATGATGATCGGCTGATTGGTACTCATGACAGGTCACTAACCGCCGCGCACGGCTTGCTCCAGCTCCGAGAAGCTGGGCCGGTGGCCGGGATACAGCACCTTGCGGCCAAATTCGACCGCAAGACTGGGCGGCATGCCGGACGCCGACGCTACCAGGGTCGCCTTGATCGCCTCATACAGGTTGAGCTCTTCTGCCGCATCATGATTGAGCGAGGAGGCCAGCGGCCCCATGAAGCCGTAGGCCGCCAGAATACCGAGAAAAGTACCAACCAGGGCCGCCCCCACGTGCTGGCCGATGGCACTTTGCTCGGCCTCGCCGAGCATCGCCATGGTAACGACGATACCCAGCACCGCAGCCACGATGCCAAAACCGGGCAGGCCATCGGCAACCTGGGTCACCGCATGCGCCGGGTGTTCCAGATCCGATTTGAGCGACTCCAGCTCCATCTCGAACAGTCCCTCGAACTCGTGCGGCGCCATGTTGCCGGAAGACAAGATGCGCAGATAATCGCAGACGAAGGCTGTCATCTGCTCATCTTTCAGCACCGCCGGGTACTTGCTGAATATCGCGCTGGCGTTCGGATCTTCGATATCGGCCTCGATCGCCATCATGCCTTCGCGGCGGCTCCTGTTCAGCACCTCGTAGAGCATTTTCAGCACGTCCAGATACAGCGCCTTGTTGAAACGGCTGCCGAACATCTGCATTGATTTTTTCAGCACCCGTTTTGTGGTCGAAGCCGGGTTCGACTGTAAAAAAGCACCGAATGCCGCTCCGCCGATAATCAGCACCTCGAAAGGTTGCACAATGGCCATGATATGGCCGCCGGACAGGATATAACCACCCAGTACACAGCCCAGGACTACCAGTATGCCGACAATTTTAATCATTGTTTTTCACGTACACTCTAAGTTCTGATAAAAGCCAATGGCACCCTGATATTTGCTAACATCGGCCCATACGGGCAGCACTCCGGTTCGACGTTACAGGAATAGCACTCAATGGGTCACAGTATACTCCAACCAAAACCACTAAATGAATGGTTAAAGCTTCTGGACCGCACTGCCCTGCCCGTTCATACCGGTCAAAAAGAGCGCGTACAGCGCGTGATGGCAAATCCGGACAGCTCATTGAGTGAAATATCACGGGCCATTACCGAGGCACCCAGCATTGCCCTGATCCTGTTTCGCGAAGCCAATCGCTCAACCAGCTACCTGTCAGAGCCTGCCCACAACCTGGATGTCGTGCTCAAGCGGCTTGGCATGGCACACTGTACCCGCCTGTTGTCATCACTGATGGACGAAAGCAGGGTACCGATTCCGGCCAACCTGCGCCAGATCTGGCTGATCGGACAGCATGCCAACCGCCAGGCCAACACCCTGTTCGCTAACAAGATGGCCCGCCTGTGGCAGGAAATCCACTGGGGCAGCCTGCTGTTTTTTTCGCCCCTGTGGCCACTGCTGACACGCTACCCGGAATTGCTCCCCATCTGGGAACAACGGGTGCTGGGCAATCAGGAGCCTGCCTACAAGGTCGAACGCGAGCTGCTTGGCGTCCCCCTGGTCAAACTGTGTCATGCCCTTGCCGTACAATGGTCATTGCCGCAGTGGATCATCGACGGCTACGCCACACTGGGGAGCAACCGGCAGATGATGGCGCGGGCCCTGCATGTCGCCCGTCTGCACCACGCCCCGCTTGAGCAACAGCGGCGGCTGGATGAACAAAAAGACCTGAATGCCTGGCTGGGCCAGCCAGCCAACAGCATCGTGCTGGCCAGCGGCCTGGCGCTGGCCAGTCACAATTCCTGGGGCGACAATCATTGCCTGCGCTGGCAGCGCCTGATCAGCCTCTATCTGCGCCAGCCGCTACCTGTCGTTCAGCAAAAAAACCACCAGACCAGCGTCGAGCATGCACGGTACCTGGGCACGACCAACCTCTGGCATCCGGCACGTGCACTACTCTGGCCATGGAATGCCCGGCGGATCCCCCCCGCCCGCATGCCAGTCATGCCTCCCGCCGCCATGCAGGCCGAAAACCCGGGTAGCACCGCAAACGACAGTAGCAAACTGGACGTGGAACAATGGCGCGAGCAGGCCCGGCAACTCTTGTTGCGGCCTTCCCCGTTTCGCAACACCCTGCAGCTGCTGACCCACTATGCAAACATGCTGCAGCACGGTGCCCTGTCAAGAGTACTGATACTGCGTGTACAGCAAGCCAGTGACAGCCTGATGCCGGTATGCCAGCTCAACTACCAGTTTACCCTGCAAAAGCCGCTGGCCAGCCATGCCACTAACCCGGTGTTCCGCCACGTTATGCAAAACCGGGACACACTGCATGTCCACGCCGGAAACCACGGCAAGATCACCGCACACCTGGATGCCGGCCTGCTGGCAACCCTTGGCGGCGACAACCTGGTCATGGGCAGCATCTGGCACAAGGACAAGCCGGTATTGCTGGTCATTGCCGATGACTGGGGACACCCGCTGTCGGCGGAAAGCCTGAAAGCCTTCAGCGCCAGCAACCGCTACCTGGAACAATCACTCAGCCTGCGCTGACACCGATACGGGGCCATCCCGGGACAGGACAACACCCGCGCTTGCTGCCGCAGGCAACGTCAACAGGCCTGACAGGTTTCGCCAGTTACAACTCCAGCACCAGCTTGCCATTGACCTGGTTGCTGGCCAGACGGGCAAACGCCTGTTCCGCATCGGCCAACCCGAACACCTCCCCGGCCTGCGGGTCCAGCTTGCCGGCAGCGAACAGCGGCCACACATTATCATGCAGCGAGGCCATCAGCCCGGCCTTGAAATCATCATCACGGGTACGCAACGTCGAACCGATCAAACGGATGCGCTTGCCCAGCAACTGGGCGAGGTCCAGTTCGACCCGGCGACCGCCCATCAGGCCGATATTGACCCAGCGACCGTCAACCGCCAGCATCTTCAGGTTCTGCACGGCATAACTGGCACCGACCGGGTCCAGAATCACGTCAAAAGGGCCCAGCTCCTGCAGTCCCTCAATGCCATCACCACGGATCACGCCACCTTTGGCACCCAGGCCGACACAATAATCCAGTCGCTCCTGCGAGCCAACACTGACCCAGCAGTCGATATCCAGCGCCTTGCACAGCTGGATGGCCGCCGAACCCACGCCGCTGGCACCCGCATGGATCAGTACCCGGTCACCTTTTTTCGCCTCACCCAGCATGAACACGTTCAACCAGGCCGTGGCATATACCTCGGGTACCGCCGCCGCTTCCAGCAGCGTCAGCCCCGGCGGCAATGGCAACACATGGCGGGCATCGACACACACCTCTTCGGCCATGCCGCCACCGGCCAATAACGCGCACACCAGGTCGCCAACCTGCCAGCGGCCACCTTCATCCGCCTCGATGATCTCACCGGCACATTCAAGGCCCAGCACGTCAGACACACCGGGTGGTGGCGGGTACAGCCCGGCCACCTGCAACAGGTCGGCACGGTTGACGCCGGTCGCCGCCACACGGATGCGCACCTGCCCGGCACCACGCAACGGAACAGCCACATCGACGATCGCCGGTTTTTTTTCAACTGCTTGTAAAGCTTTCATTCTGCCTCCATAGTAGTGCGCAGGACACCTTGCCTTATGCCAGGATTTAGCACACCAGTGAACTCCCGGATCAATATACTACCTAACCGGCCATATCAGGGATGAAAACGCCATGGCCGTTAGCCGCTTTCCTGTCACCAGCCGGTTTGACCCGTAGTTTTTCACCCGGATTGCCAAACAGCCACCCAACCAAAGAATGAAGCCTATGAAACTGCCCTCTCCGAGTATTCTGACAGCAGGCCTGTTTGCCCTGCTGCTGTCCCTGGGCGCCCAGGCTGTCAGCAAGCCTGACGACTGGGCACATTTGCAGCCCGAACGCGAGCAGGTCATTGCCAGCCTCAATGTGGTCGAGTTGCTCAAGCGCCATCATTACGACAAACCGCCACTGGATAATGCCCGCTCGCAAAAAACCCATGCCAACTACCTGAAAAGCCTGGATCCGGCCCGCCTGCTGTTTACCCGGCAGGATATCGAACACTACAGCAGCTGGGAGTACCGGCACGATGACTTCCTGCACAAAGGTGAGCTGGAACCCGGCTTCGAGCTGTACCGCCTGTACCTGCAACGTCAGTCACAGTACCTTGAGCAGTCACTGGAAACCCTGAAAAACGGCGTGGCCAGCCTTGATTTCGACCGCGACGAGACGCTGGAAACCGATCGCGAGAAGGCACCCTGGCCGGCCGACATGGACGAACTGCAGGAGCTGTGGCGCAAACGCCTGAAAGACGAAGTGCTACGCCTGAAACTGGCCGGCAAGGACGAGGCGGCCATCGCCGAACTACTCACCAAACGCTATCGCAACCAGCGCAAGCGCATGCAGCAGATCCGCAGCGAAGATGTATTCCAGACCTACATCAATGCCTTTGCCCAGACCTACGACCCGCACACCAGCTATCTGTCCCCGGAAAACGCGGAAAACTTCGACATCAACATGAGCCTGTCACTGGAAGGTATCGGGGCCGTGCTGCAGAACGACAACGAGCATGTCAAGGTCGTGCGTCTGGTTCCGGCCGGCCCTGCCGACAAGAGCAAACAGCTGGCTCCGGCCGACCGTATCATCGCCGTTGGCCAGGGCGACAAGGCACTGGTCGATGTCATTGGCTGGCGGCTGGACGAAGTGGTCAAGCTGATTCGCGGTCCCAAGGGCACCCAGGTCAGGCTGGAAATCATCCCGGCCAGCAATGCGCCCAACGACCAGAGCAGCAAGGTTGTCAGCATCATCCGCGAAGCCGTCAAACTGGAGGAACAGGCCGCCAAGAAGTCCATCCTTGAACTGGAGCAGGACGGTCACAAGGCAAAAATCGGCGTGATCGAGATTCCGACCTTCTACATCGACTTCAAAGCCTACCGTGCCGGCACACCGGATTACAAAAGCACCACCCGCGACGTCAAGCGGCTGATCAGCGAACTGCAAAAGGAACAGGTCGAAGGCATTGTCATCGACCTGCGCAACAATGGCGGCGGCTCCCTGCAGGAAGCCACCGAGCTGACCAGCCTGTTCATCGAACGTGGCCCCACCGTGCTGGTACGCAACAGCAATGGCCGTGTCGACGTACTGGCCGACGAGGAAGCCAGTGGTCCCTTCTATCGCGGCCCGGTCGCGGTACTGGTCAACCGCCTGTCGGCTTCGGCTTCGGAGATTTTTGCCGGCGCCATGCAGGACTACCACCGCGCACTGATCGTCGGCGGCCAGACCTTCGGCAAGGGTACCGTGCAAAGCATCCAGCCCCTCAACCATGGCGAACTCAAGCTGACGCTGGCCAAGTTCTATCGTGTTTCCGGCCAGAGCACCCAGCATCAGGGGGTGATTCCGGACATCCACTATCCGGCTCTGGTTGACGTCGAGCAGATTGGCGAAAGCGCCCTGCCCGAAGCCATGCCCTGGGACAGCATAAAGCCGGCCATTGCACCACGCAATGATCCGTTCAAACCTTACATGGATATTCTGCAGGCTCGCCACGATGACCGTACCGGACAGGACCCGGACTTTGTCTACACCCGCAAGCGTCTGGAGCTGGCTCGCCAACTGATGCAGGAAACCGTGGTCAGCCTGAAGGAAAGCACCCGCCGTGCCGAACAGGAGCGGATCGAGAAGCTGCAGCTTGACCTGGAAAACCAGCGTCGCGAAGTCAAGGGGGAGGAACTGCTCAAAGCCCTGAAGGACGAGGATGAAGAAGACAGCATCAACCCGCACGACAGCGACAACAAGGACCCGATGGACGATGCCTACCTGAAGGAAACCGCATACATCCTGCTCGACTGGACCAACCTGAACCAGGTTGCCCGTCACCCCTGACAGGCCACGTACCTGCTACCGCCGCCAGTGCCCCTGAGGCACCGGCGGATCCTGATTTACACTACTTGCCAGGGCATGCCCAGCGCATCAGCTGCCTGCTGCAGTGCCGAACTGCCGGTCGGCAGGCACAGGCAGGTTGCCTGCATCTCGCGCCGTACCGGATATTGCTTGCGCAAACGGTCAAACGCCGCAGCCCGCTGTCCGGCATCATCCAGCAGCAGTGTCGCACGCAGCGCGGCATCATCTGTCAGCGGATCATAGAACAGCGCCGGCAGCCGCTGCAGCAACTGTGCCGCCGTCAGTGAGCCACCTGCCGCAAGGGAACTGATTTCCGCTGCCGGATACACAATCGAAGCCCCCTCTTCCAGGCCAAAATGCCGGCAAAACGCCCGGTAGATCATTTCGGTACCCCGAATCTTGCCGTCCAGGCTGTAACCGGCGATATGCGGCGTTGCCAGCTCGCACAGTGCTGCCAGCTGCGGGTCGACTACCGGCTCGTGCTCCCAGACATCCAGCACCACCGCCAGGTCATCACGTTGTCGCAATGTGCCCAACAACGCCGTATTGTCGATCACCGGCCCGCGCCCGGCGTTGATCAGCCAGCTGCCGGGCCTGAGCCGCGCCAGCTGCGATTCGCCCAGCAGGTGACGGGTTGGCCAGTCTCCGTCCAGCGTCAGTGGCGTATGCAGGCAAATCACATCACAGTGCTGCAGCAGCTCGTCCAGACTGACAAACTGCTGGCCGTAGCAACCAGACACCCCGGGTGCCTTGCTCCCGTGCTGACGTGGCGGGTCGCAAAGCAGCACCGACCAGCCCAATCCGCTGAAAACATTGGCCAGCCGCTGGCCAACCTCTCCCGCTCCAACAATCCCGAAACAGCGCTGTGCCAGCGCCGCCTGCCGGCGCATGGACAGCAGCCGCAGGGCCGCCAGCACATACTCGACCACCGAACGCGCATTGCAGCCCGGCGCATTACTCCAGGCAATACCGTTATCCGCCAGCCAGGCGGTATCAAGGTGGTCGGTGCCGATGGTACAGGTACCGACAAACCTGACATTGCTGCCCTGCAATAATGCGGCATCAACCCGGGTCACCGAACGCACAATCAACGCATCGGCATCCCGTACGTCAGCTGTAGCCAGGGCACGTCCGGGTAACCTTTTCAGCTCTCCGTGCCGGGCAAACACATCAGCGACCGGGATATTCTCGTCTGCAACAATACGCATGTTCTGCTCCGCCTGCTTTCAGTCACTTGCAAAAAGAAAAAGGGCTGCGTGTTGTCACCAACAGGCAGCCCTGACATCCATCGAAACACCGGACATGCCGGCAAGCGGTCTTATGCCATGCCGGCAGCCATCATCATTTGGCCTGATAAATGATGCCCGGACTGCACTGCACCATGGAGTACAGCTCAGGCAAGCCATTAAGCGCCTCGGAAGCGCCAAGAAACAGGTAACCGCCCGGTTTGAGGGTGGCGTGGATGCGGCGCAAGATATCCTTTTTCACATCTGCCGAGAAGTAAATCAGGACATTACGGCAAAACACCACATCAAACTTGCCCAGCAGGGCATAGCTTTCCAGCAGGTTCAGCTGGCGGAAGTCGACACGCTGACGCACCGGCAGTTTGAGGCGCCAGCGACCGCCCTCAAGCTTTTCAAAATAGCGCTGCTGACGTTCGACCGACAAACCGCGCCCCATGGACAGGGCGTCGTACTCCCCGCCCTTGCATACGTCCAGCATGCTGGCTGACAGGTCAGTCGCGACAATCTGCACACCGGCACGCAGCTGCCCCGGGTTGGCACGCTCATACTCGTCCAGCAGCATCGATAGCGAGTAGGGCTCCTGGCCCGACGAGCTGGCCGCCGACCAGATGCGCAGGCGCTGGTTCGGGTATTTTTGCACCAACTCGGGCAATACCCGGGTCCTCATCACCTCGAACGGATAACCATCGCGAAACCAGAGGGTTTCATTGGTCATCATGGCATCGATGACCTGCTGATACAGGCCGCTACGCGGCTGGGACTGCATCCGCCTGACCAGTTCGGCCAGGGACTGCAGCCGCTCATTTTCCATGATCTTCCTGAGCCGGCTGGTTACCAGGTATTGCTTGTTGTCACCAAGCAAGATGCCTGACTGTTTTTCCAGATAATCACGGAACAGATCAAAATCCAGATTCGTCACTGACACGGCATGCGCCTTTAATAATGAATGATGCGGGTCTGATTATAAATCATTTGCCACCCTTTTGACCGGGCATTGTACCATCGTGACATTCCCCGCTTCCTCGGCATGCTCCGGCAAGCATTCGCGCCTGTCAGGACAGGCTGCGCAAACGTGTAATCACCTTGTCGGCCAGCTCGTTGGGCTTGAACTTGGCAAGGAACTCGTTGGCACCCACCTTCTCGACCATCGCCTGGTTGAATACACCGGACAACGAGGTATGCAGCATGATGTACATGTCCTTGAGCTCCGGGTTGCTGCGGATTTCCGCCGTCAGGGTATAGCCATCCATTTCCGGCATCTCGATATCCGAAATCAACATGGCAAACTCGCCCGCCGGGCTTAGCCCGCGCTTCAACAGGTCATGCAGGTAGTCATAGGCAGCCCGGCCATCATTGAGGACCACCAGCTCGACACCGATATCTTCCAGCACACGACGCAGCTGTTTGCGTGCCACCGATGAATCATCGACAATCATGATCTTGCGCCCGCCGGCAGCGCTGCGTACCTGCTCGTCAATCACCCCGTCATCCACGGTTTCATCACCGGGCACAACCTGCGCGAACACCTTCTCCACATCAATGATCTCAACCAGCTGCTCGTCAACGCGGGTCACTGCAGTCAGATAGTGATCATGGCCACTGCCGGGCGGCGGCGGCAACACCGCTTCCCAGTTCAGGTTGACAATGCGCTCCACGCCACTGACCAGAAAGCCCTGCACCCGGGTGTTGTACTCGGTAATGATGACAAAGCTGTGCTCAAGATCGGTTTTTTCGCGCCGGCCCGTGGCCAGTGCCAGATCAATGATGGGCACCGTGGTCCCCCGTACCGACGCCACCCCGCGTACCACCTCGCTGGCATACGGCAAGGAAGTCAGGGGCGGACACGGCAGCACCTCGCGCACCTTGAACACGTTGATGCCGTACAGTTGCGAGCCTGACAGGCGAAACAGCAGCAGCTCCAGGCGATTCTGCCCCACCAGCTGCGTTCTCTGGTTGACCGAATCCAAAATACTTGCCATACACTTTCTCCAGCCTTGTTCAGCGCGCACATCCGTGGCGTCTGGAAGCTCTTCATAAAATTCATGTTGTAATGCAGGCCGCAGCGTCATCACAGACGCACAACTGGACCCCCTGCATCCATGTGTTAACCTAAAGCCCTTCACCAGCAAAACCCGTAGCAAAACAGGAGCCCGAGCATGTCGATCAAAGCGCCCATGGCGTACTCCGGATACCTGCGCAGCGGGTTGCTGGCGCTGATACAGGGGAGCCTGATTTCTTTCGGCGGCCAGGCAATGGCAGCAGGTTACACAAGTGTTGACGACATTATCGGCACCACCGAGTCTTTTCTTGAACAGCAGGCCCGGGAATATTTGACTACAAGCAAGATTCCAGGCCGCCATCAGGTCAGGGTTGGCCGGCTTGACCCCCGCTTGCGCATGCACAGTTGCAGCGAACCGCTGCAAGCCAGCCTGGAAAACAACGATACCCCGGTTGGTCGTCTGACAGTACGCGTTCGCTGTACCGGTACCACGCCCTGGAGTATTTTTGTACCTGCCCAGGTCAGTCTGCATCTGGATATCGTCGTGACCCGTCACCCGGTAAAACGCAACAGTCTGTTGCAGACCAGCGACCTGATGCTGGCCGAGCGCGACATCAGCCAGCTCAACCAGGGATACTTCCTGGAGCTTGAACAGGCCGCCGGAGCCATGGCCACCCGCGCCATGAGTGCCGGACAACCCGTCCTGCCCAACCAGATCCGCATCCCGCCCATGATCCGGCGTGGCGATCAGGTCGTGATCAGCGCCACCAGTGGCACGATCAGCGTCCGCATGCCCGGAGAAGCACTGGGTGACGGCAGTCTGGGCCAACAGATCCGTGTACGCAACACCCGCTCACAGCGGGTCGTACACGCCCGGGTGACCGCACCTGGACAGGTAGAAGTCCCCATGTAGCCGGACCAGACGTTCCGTTTCAGTGCGCAACCCCCATACAGGCACAGACCGCACCGGGCAAACCGGCACCGCTTCAGTCTTCGTCAGCTTGTTGATCGTCAGCCTTGGTACGGGCCGCCCGTTCGGCACGCTGCTTGCGCACCTCTTTCGGGTCCACCAGCAAGGGCCGGTAAATCTCGACCCGCTCCCCGTTTTCCAGCAATTGCTCATCCGGCTTGCCAACCGCCTTGCCAAAAATGCCCAGCGGGCTGTTTGCCAGATCAAGGCCGGGAAAATCCCGTTCCAGCCCCGACTGCAATGCCGCCTGGCGTACCGTGGTGCCTGCCGGCACCTGCAGCTGCACGATTTTCTGCTTGTCGGCCAGTGCATAGGCCACCTCAATATCCAGCATCGCTTTACCCATACAGTTGTTGTGCCCGCTGGCAGAATGCATCCACCATGGTGTTGGCGGCATGGTTGAACAGCGGGCCCAGGGTGGCCCGCATGATAAAGCCGGAATAATCAAATTCCAGATCCAGACTGATCTTGCTCGCCTCGTCCGTCAGGGTCTGGAAAGTCCAGACCCCGTGCAGATGGCTGAACGGCCCTTTGACCAGCCGCATTTCGATACGCTTACCCGGCACCAGCCGGTTTTGTGTGGTGAACTGATGGGACAGGCCGGCCTTGGCCACGGTCAGTTCAGCCTTCATCTGCTCCGCATCGGCCTCCAGAATCTTCGCTGCCGAGCACCATGGCAGAAACTCCGGATAGGCCTGCACATCATTGACCATGTCAAACAGCGCCTGTGCCGGATAGGGCAGCAATGCCGAACGGTTAATCTTGGTAGTCATCGGTCTGTTCATGCCCAGTCAGATCTTGATGGCGCAACAGTCTACCGAAAGCGGCCGCCCTGCAACAGCCACCCGTTTGCCACAGTGCATTTTCAAATCCGTCAGTGCCCTCTCGCCAGAGGACGATATTGTCTCTATAATGCCGCTGCTATGGCCAAACAGAAAAAACACCCCAAGGGGACCATTGCGCTCAACAAGAAAGCGCAACACGATTATTTCATCGAGCACCGTTTTGAAGCGGGGCTCGCGCTCGCCGGCTGGGAAGTGAAAAGCCTGCGCGAAGGCAAGGCCCAGCTGGTCGACAGCTACGTCCTGCTCAAGGACGGTGAAGCCTGGCTGATGGGCTGCCACATCACTCCATTGCAAACCGCCAGCACCCACGTCATCGCGGACCCGACCCGTACCCGCAAGCTGCTGCTGCACAAGCGCGAACTGGAAAAATTGTTCGGCGGCGTCCAGCGCCAGGGTTACACCTGCGTGGCACTGGCCCTGTACTGGAAAAAGCATCTGGTCAAATGCGAAATCGCCCTGGCCAAGGGCAAGAAGGACTTCGACAAGCGCCACGTTCTCAAGGAGCGCGACTCCCAGCGCGAAATGCAGCGTGCGGTACGCGAAAAGAACAAGTAGCGACCCGGTTTTGCCTCCCTGAAAAAGCGACAACACCAGACAACGGCAATCAGCCCTGCAAACGTCGCAATACAAACCCGCCCACACAAGCCGCAACCCTACACCGCGACAGCAGCCCGGCCCGGCCGGGCCACCCTCCTCCACCCGCTCCAAAACCACCCCCAAACCATCGCGCCCGCTTTTCATGTAAAGTATCCCTCTTTCATCACCCCTTCAAACCAGATCACCCAGCGAGCTCCATGTCCAATTCCAGCGCCCAACACACGCCCATGATGGCCCAATACTGGCAACTGAAAAACCAGCACCCCGACCAGATCATGCTCTACCGCATGGGTGATTTCTACGAGCTGTTTTACGATGACGCCAAGAAGGCGGCGCGCCTGCTGGACATCACCCTGACCTCGCGCGGCCAGTCAGCCGGACAGGCAGTCCCCATGGCCGGCATCCCCCACCACTCGGTGGAAGGCTATCTGGCCAAACTGGTCAGGCTGGGCGAGTCGGTGGTGATTTGCGAACAGGTGGGCGATCCTGCCACCAGCAAAGGGCCGGTCGAGCGCCAGGTGGTACGCATCGTCACCCCCGGCACCCTGACCGACGAAGCATTGCTCGACGAGCACCAGGACAGCCTGATCGCCGCCGTGCTCGGCGATGACCAGCTATTCGGTCTTGCCGTACTGGACATCAGCAGTGGCCGTTTCCAGGTACAGGAAGTCACTGGCGAAACCGCCCTGCTGGCCGAGCTCGGCCGCTACAATCCGGCCGAGCTGCTGCTGCCGGAGGACTGGCATCTGCTTGACCGGCTGCCGCAGCAGCGCACCCGCCAGCAACGCCCGGCATGGGAGTTCGATATCGACAGCGCCCGCAAGGCGCTGTGCCAACAGTTCGGCACCAAGGACCTGCGCGGTTTCGGCTGTGACGGTCTGGGCCTGGCACTCGGCGCCGCCGGCTGCCTGCTGCAATACGCAAAAGACACTCAGCGCACCGCCCTGCCGCACATCCGCCGGCTCAACCATGAGCAAGCCAGCGACAGCGTGGTACTGGACGCCGCCACAAGGCGCAACCTTGAGCTGGACCAGAACCTGTCCGGTGGCCGTGACAACACATTGCTGTCGGTGCTGGACCGCTGCCAGACCGCCATGGGCACCCGCCTGCTGACCCGCTGGCTGCACCGCCCACTGCGCCAGCGTGATGCGCTGGAACAGCGTCAGGATGCCATTGCCCACCTGCTCACCGATTACCGTTTCGAGACCCTGCAGCCGCTGCTCAAGCATATCGGTGATACCGAGCGGGTGCTGGCCCGGGTCGCCCTGCGCAGTGCCCGCCCACGTGACCTGGCACGGCTGCGCGACGCCCTCAACACCCTGCCGGAACTGCAACAGGCACTACAGTCCTTCGCCGATGGCCGCCTGCAGCAACTGGCCGGCGAAATCAGCCAGTTCCCGCAGCTCGCCGACACACTGGAGCGCGCCATTGTCGACAGCCCGCCAGCGGTGATCCGTGATGGCGGCGTGCTCAAGGCCGGTTACAACAGCGAACTGGACGAGCTGCTCAACATCAACGAGAACGCCGCCCAGTTCCTGCTCGACCTGGAAACCCGGGAGAAGGAGCGTACCGGCCTGGGCAACCTGAAAGTCGGCTATAACCGCGTGCACGGCTATTACATTGAGCTGCCCACCCGGCAGGCCGAGCAGGCACCGATGGACTATATCCGTCGCCAGACCCTGAAAGGCGGTGAGCGCTTCATCACCGCCGAACTGAAAGAGTTCGAGGACAAGGCCCTGTCCGCCAAAAGCCGTGCCCTGGCCCTGGAAAAACAGCTGTATGACCAGCTGATCGAACAACTGATTGCCGAGCTGGGCGAGCTACAGCTGAGTGCCATGGCACTGGCCGAACTGGACGTGCTGGTCAACCTGGCCGGCCGCACACTGGATCTTGACCTGTGCCGCCCGCAGTTCGTCGACGAGCCGACCCTGCACATCGAACAGGGCCGCCATCCGGTGGTCGAGCAGGTACTGACCACGCCCTTTGTCGCCAACGATGTCGAACTGCACGACGACCGCCGCATGCTGATAATCACCGGTCCCAACATGGGTGGTAAATCCACCTATATGCGGCAAACGGCACTGATCGTATTGCTGGCCCATATCGGCAGCTTTGTTCCGGCTGCCGCCTGCCGGTTGTCGCCGGTGGACCGCATCTTCACCCGTATCGGCTCCAGTGACGATCTGGCCGGAGGCCGCTCCACCTTCATGGTGGAAATGAGCGAAACCGCCAACATCCTGCACAATGCCAGCGAGCACAGTCTGGTGCTGATGGACGAAGTCGGCCGCGGCACCAGCACCTTTGATGGCCTGTCGCTGGCCTGGGCCGCCGCCGAACAGCTGGCCACCCTGCGCAGCTGGACGCTGTTTGCCACCCATTATTTCGAGCTGACCGCACTGCCCGAACAACTGGAACATGTCGCCAACGTGCACCTGAGTGCAACAGAACACAAGGAACGCATCGTGTTCCTGCACCACGTGCTGCCCGGCCCGGCCAGCCAGAGCTACGGGCTGGCGGTGGCCCAGCTGGCCGGCGTGCCCGAGGTGGTCATCGAACGGGCCCGCCAGCATCTACAGCAACTGGAACAGCAGAGCCTTGAACAGCAGCCCCGTCCCCTTCCCGGCGAGGTACGTGATGCACCGTTGCAGGCGGACTTGTTTGCCAGTGCCCCGCACCCGGTTGTTGAAGCCTTGAGCAAGATCAACCCCGATGAACTCAGCCCGCGCAAGGCACTGGAATTGTTATATAACTGGAAGGACAGGTTCTAACATCCACAGGCACAAGCTGCTAGAATGCGACCGTTTATATCCACGAATCCGCCGGTGCAAACGGCTGCGCAAGCCTGCATCCGCACATAACGCTCGCGACCTGGTGTCGCTGCCGGCAACGCCGTGGGGCATGCTAGAATTTCGCTGTTATCAGCATTCCAACTTAGTGCAATTAAAGTGCTGACGGCACCGGCCTTCCGACAACGAGCCGCAGCGTCAGACATATAACTAAAAATGTATCCGGTTTGACGGCACACCGCGAACCGGAACCACACCCGCCTGGAGAATCCGACATGACATTTGTGGTAACCGACAACTGCGTCAAGTGCAAATACACCGACTGCGTGGAAGTCTGCCCGGTTGACTGTTTCTACGAAGGCCCCAACTTCCTGGCCATCCACCCTGACGAATGCATCGACTGTGCCCTGTGCGAGCCCGAGTGCCCGGCTGCTGCCATCTATGCGGAAGACGAGGTGCCCGAGGACATGCAGGAATACATCGAACTGAACGCCGAACTGGCCGAAGTGTGGCCGAACATCAGCGAGAAAAAAGACCCGCTGCCCGATGCCGAAGAGTGGGACGGTGTTGCCGACAAGCTCCAGTACCTGGAGCGTTAAGATCCAAAGGCGCTGCACTGCAGCGCCTTTTTCCATTCTGGCCCCTTCACGCCAAGGACCTTCCAGCCATGACATTACGCCGTACCAAAATCGTTGCCACCATGGGCCCTGCCTGCGATCAGCCCGGAGTGCTGGAGCAGCTGATCCTGGCAGGCATGAATGTGGCCCGTCTCAACTTCTCGCACGGCACTGCCGACGAACACCGCCAGCGGGCCGTCCGCATCCGCGAGCTGGCCGGCAAACATGGCCGCCACATTGCCCTGCTGGGTGACCTGCAAGGCCCCAAGATCCGTATCGCCCGCTTTACCGAAGGCCAGGTCGAGCTGAAAACCGGCGCGGCTTTCAGCTTTTCCCTCAGCCACCCGAAAGATGCCGGCACCGCCGAACGGGTTTGCATCGACTATCCCGGCCTGGTTACCGACTGCAACGTGAACGACGAGCTGCTGCTTGATGACGGTCGCGTGGTACTGCGCGTCGAGGAAGTCACCCCGGACAGTCTTGAATGCCGGGTTCTGGTCGGCGGTGTCCTGTCCAACCACAAGGGCATCAACAAACGCGGTGGCGGCCTGACCGCCCCGGCCCTGACCGACAAGGACCGCGAAGACATCCGTCTGGCTGCCGAGCTGGAACTGGAATACATTGCCGTATCTTTCCCGCGTGACGCCGCCGACATGCAGCTGGCCCGCCAGCTGCGTGACGAAGCCGGCAGCGACGCCTGGCTGGTGGCGAAAATCGAGCGGGCCGAAGCGGTAATGAACGATGAAGTACTGGCCGGCCTGATCGAGGCCAGCGATGCCGTGATGGTGGCCCGTGGCGACCTTGCCGTGGAAATCGGCGACGCCGAGCTGGTCGGCATCCAGAAGAAAATCATTGCCGCGTCCCGCCGTCACAACAAGGCCGTGATCACCGCGACGCAAATGATGGAATCGATGATCAGCAGCCCCATGCCGACCCGTGCCGAAGTATCCGACGTGGCCAATGCCGTGCTGGACAACACCGATGCCGTGATGCTGTCTGCCGAAACGGCAGCCGGACACTACCCGGTCGAAGCCGTCGCCGCCATGGCCCGCATCTGCCTGGGAGCAGAACGCTCACCTTCGCTGCGCTCATCCTCGCACCGTATCGGTCGCGAGTTTGCGCGCCAGGATGAAAGCATCGCACTGGCGACCATGTACATCGCCAACCACTTTCCGGGTGTCAAGGCCATCATCGCCCTGACCGAGAGCGGCCACACCCCGCTGGTCATGACGCGCATTCGCTCGACCATTCCGGTCTTCGCCTTTGCCTCCAGCCGTGCCACCCAGGCGCGGGTGGCGCTGTTTCGCGGTGTGGAAACCATCGCTTTCGACCCTTCCTGTCACGCCGAAAGCCAAGTATCCACGGCTGCCATCGATACCCTGGTCAGCCAGGGTAGCGTTCAGGAAGGCGACTGGGTGATCCTCACCCAGGGTGACACCCACCACTGTGTCGGCTGCACCAACACCATGAAAGTGCTGCAAGTACAAAGTAAAGACGGGAGCTGCCAGGGCTGAAACACGGCAAAGACCGGGTCAGCTGCCTGCCTGGAGCCGGCAGCTGTATACAGATGCAGCGAACATGAAACCGGAAAGGACCTGCACGTTAACCGACAAACTCCAGCCCGGCTTCGCGCAACGCCATGACAACCTCGGCCATCGGCAGACCAACCACGTTGGTATAGCTGCCGACAATCGAGCTGACAAACAGCCCGCCACGGCCCTGGATGCCATAACCACCCGCCTTGTCCTGTTGCTCGCCTGTTTCCCAGTACCAGCCCACCTCCCGTTCCAGCACGTTGCGAAAGAACACCGTGGTGCTGACCCGCTGCACACGTATGCAACCGGCAGTTTTCAGGGCGAAGGCCGTCATCACTACATGCGAGCGTCCGGACAGGCTGCGCAACATGGCCCCGGCCTGCTCGCGGCTGACCGGTTTCTCCAGCAGCTCATCTTCCAGTGCCACGACCGTATCCGCCGCCAGCACCAGCGCACCGGCCGGATCGTCCAGCATCTGCAAGCCGGCCTCGGCCTTTTCCTTGGCCATGCGCTCGACATAGCTGGCCACCGGCTCCTGCGTGCGTCTCGACTCGTCAATGACGACATCCAGAGCGGTGAATGGCAGACCCAGTTGTGCCAGCAATTCACGCCGGCGTGGTGATGTAGAAGCGAGAAACAGGTTCAAGCGCAGCCCTTTTGTATATAAACATTTCAACGGTGCATTCTACTCCTGAAGTGACAGGACATACAGCTGCGCATCGCGCAAAAACATCTGTCATCTTCTACCTGGCTACTGCGACAACAGGTCACTGCTGGCATGCCCCTCATGGCCAGGGGCCTTGGCAATTATCAATATATGTCAAAATGCTCTGGCTGCCGGCAGGGGCAAGCTTGTACCCGGTGAACGCCTAAAGGATAATACCGCCACCATTTTTTTCAGGTTCCGGCTGTATATTCATGAGCGAGCTAGTCCTCATTGCCCTGAGCGCCATCCTGGTCAACAACTTTGTCCTGGTACAGTTCCTCGGGCTCTGTCCCTTCATGGGTGTTTCCAAGAAAATAGAAACCGCCATCGGCCTCGCGCTGGCCACCACCTTCGTGCTGACTCTGGCCGCCATCTGCAGCTACCTGCTGCAGGCCTATGTGCTGAAGCCACTGGATCTCGAATTCCTGCGTACCATCAGCTTCATCGTGGTGATCGCCGTGGTGGTCCAGTTCACCGAAATGCTGGTACAGAAAGCCAGCCCCGTGCTGTATCGCGTGCTGGGCATCTTTCTGCCCCTGATCACCACCAACTGCATCGTGCTCGGCGTGGCCCTGCTCAACGCCAACCGGGCCGAATACGGTTTCATCGCCTCCAGCATCAACGGCTTTGCCGCCGGACTCGGCTTCTCGCTGGTGCTGGTGCTGTTCGCCGCCATGCGCGAGCGCATCGGCCTTGCCGACGTACCCAAACCCTTCCAGGGCGCGGCCATCGGCATGATCACCGCAGGCCTGATGTCACTGGCCTTCATGGGCTTCAGCGGGCTGGTCAAGCTATGAGCCTGATCCTGATTGCCGTCATCACCCTGACCGTACTGAGCCTGATCTTTGGTGCCATTCTCGGTTTCGCCGCGGTACGTTTCCGCGTCGAAGGCAACCCGATCGTCGACCAGATCAACACCCTGCTGCCACAAACCCAGTGTGGCCAGTGCGGCTATCCCGGCTGTCGCCCCTATGCCGAGGCCATTGCCAACGGTGACAAGATCAACAAGTGCCCGCCCGGTGGTGAAGCCACCATCCAGGCCCTGGCCGATTTGCTGGATGTAGAACCCGAACCGCTGGATGCCGTCGAAGGCGAAAAACCGGTACAGGTCGCCTACATCCGAGAAGAAGAGTGCATCGGCTGCACCAAGTGCATCCAGGCCTGTCCGGTCGATGCCATCCTTGGTGCCGCACGGCAGATGCACACGGTGATCGTCAGCGAGTGCACCGGCTGTGACCTTTGCGTCGAGCCCTGCCCGGTCGACTGCATCGAGATGCGTCCGGTCGAAGGCGACCTGCGCAGCTGGAAGTGGGAGCAGCCTTCACCGATACCCGACCTGCTGATCATCGCCACCGACCGGGAGGACCAGGCATGAGTACCCATTGGACCCTGCACAAGTTCCACGGCGGTATTCATCCCCTGGAAAACAAACAGCAATCCACCACCATGCCCATCCAGCAGGCCGCCTTGCCCGGGCTGCTGGTGGTGCCCCTGCTGCAGCATATCGGCCAGCCGGCCGAGCCTTGCGTCAGCGAAGGCGAGCACGTCTACAAGGGTCAGCTGATTGCCAGCCCGGCCGGCCTGGGTGCTGCGATACACGCACCCAGCTCAGGTGTCGTCGAGCGTATCGGTGCGGCACCTTACCCGCACGCCTCCGGCCAGCCATACAACGCCATCGAGATCCGTACCGACGGCAAGGATCAATGGCACCCGGATATCCGGCCCGCCAACCCGGACGAGCTGGATGACGAGCAGCTGCTGCAACGCATCCGCGCCGCAGGCATCAGCGGCATGGGTGGTGCCGGTTTCCCCACCGCAACCAAACTGCGTAGCGGGCAACAGGCCAGTATCGACACCCTGATCATCAACGGCACCGAGTGCGAACCCTACATCACCGCTGACGACATGCTGATGCGCGAGCGCGCCGCCGACATTCTGAGCGGTGCCGCCATTTTGCAGCGCCTGCTCGATGCCCGCCAGGTGGTCATCGCCATCGAGGACAACAAGCCACAAGCAATTGCCGCCATGCAGGCTGCTCTGGGTACCCGCCCCTGGCATGTGGTCAGCATTCCCACCCTGTACCCCTCCGGTGGCGAGCGCCAGCTGATCAAGGTTCTTACCGGCAAGGAAGTGCCCTCGGGCGGTCTGCCGGCCCACATCGGCATTGTCTGCCAGAACGTGGGTACTGCCGCTGCCGTGCACGACGCCGTTTACCTGGGCCGACCACTGATTTCGCGCATCACCACCCTGACCGGTGCCGCACTCAAGCAACCCATGAACGTGGAATGCCTGGTTGGTACCCCGGTCATCGAACTGCTGCAACAGGCAGGTCTGGATCAAACCCGGATGAACCGGGTCATCGTTGGCGGCCCGATGATGGGCTTCAGCCTGGCCGACCTCAATGCTCCGGTGATCAAGACCGGCAACTGCCTGATTGCCAGTACCGAACAGGAAATGCCCGCGCCCGAGCCGGCACTGCCCTGCATCCGCTGCGGCGAATGCGAACTGGCCTGCCCTGCCGGCCTGCTGCCACAGCAGCTGCTGTTCTATGCCCAGGGCGATGATCACGAACAGCTGCAGGCCAACAACCTGTTTGACTGCATCGAGTGCGGTGCCTGTTCCTACGTCTGCTCCTCGAAAATCCCGCTGGTGCAGTACTACCGCTCGGCCAAGGCCGACATTCGCGAGCAGCAGCAAAAACAGATCAAGGCCGAACACGCGCGCCAGCGCTTCGAATTCCGTCAGGAACGTCTGCGCCTGGAAGAGGAGCGCAAGGCCGCCGAACGTCAGGCTCGTGCCGAGCGCATGGCCAAAGCCAAGGCTGCCAAGGAAAAAGCGGATGCTGCAAAGCCGGCTCCAGTCGCAGGTTCCGACCCTTCTGCCGACCAGCTAAAAAAACTGAAAATCGAAGCCAGCATGGCCCGTGTCGCGCTGACCAAGGCGGAAAAACAGCTGGCACAGCACGACACTCCCGAGCTGCATGCACAGGTGGCGCAGCTCAAGGCTACAGCCGAGGCGGCACAACAAGCGCTTGCTGCAGCAGAGCCCGACGCAACAGCCGCAGCACCTGCCGCCGAAAAACCGGCCAAAGCTGCACGGCCGGCACTGAGCGAAGCGGCCAAGAAAGCCAAAATCGAGCTGGCCATGGCCAGGGCTGCACTGAAAAAAGCCGAACGCGCCGAAGCGTCCGAAGACGAGCTGGCTCCATTGCGTGAAGCCATGCTCAAAGCCGAACAGACACTGGCCGACGCCGAAACCGGTACACCGGAGTAACCATGTTTTTAAGCCAAGTCACCTCACCCCATACCGTACGCCATGACCACACGCGCAACATCATGCGCCGCGTCATTCTGGCGGCCATTCCCGGACTGCTGGTTTCCTGCTGGTTCTTCGGCCTGGGGCCACTGTTCAACGTGCTGTTGTGCAGCCTGTTTGCCGCCGGTTTTGAAAGCCTGGTCCTCAAGCTGCGCCAGCGCCCGATCGGCTTTTATCTGAAAGACTACAGCGTGCTCGTCACTGGCGTGTTGCTGGGCCTGGCCCTGCCGCCCTGGTCACCCTGGTGGCTGCTGCTGGTCGCCACCGGCTTTGCCGTGGTCTTCGGCAAACAGCTGTTTGGCGGGCTGGGGCAGAACCCGTTCAATCCGGCGATGCTCGGTTACGTGGTGGTACTGGTGTCCTTCCCGGTAGACATGACCAGCTGGCCGGCCGCCCATGCCGTCACCTTCAGTGGCGGTCTGAGCCACATGTTCGCCGGTACGCCCTGGCTTGACGGCTGGAGCCAGGCAACGGTACTGGATAGCCTGAAAAACAATCAGGGGCTAACGCTGGATGAGCTCTGGGACGGTTACACCGGTTTTGGCTGGCTGTCGTCACGCGACAGCGAACTGGTCAACCTGGCCTTCCTGCTGGGCGGCCTCTGGCTGCTGCACAAGAAGGTCTACACCTGGCACGCCCCTGCCGGCATGCTCGGCGCCCTGTTCGTCATGAGCCTGATCTTCTGGGGCGGCAACGGCTCCGAATCCAACGGCTCGCCGTTGTTCCACCTGTTCAGCGGTGCCACCATGCTGGGTGCCTTTTTCATCATCACCGACCCGGTCAGCAGCGCCACCAGCACCCGTGGCCGCCTGTTGTTCGGTATCGGCGTCGGCATTCTGGTGTACATCATCCGCAGCTGGGGCGGCTACCCGGACGCGATCGCCTTCTCGGTCCTGCTGATGAACCTGTGCGCCCCCACGCTGGACTACTTTACCCGCCCGCGTACCTACGGCCATGACAAGGCCAAGCGCGGTTTCAATACGGAGGGCCAGTGATGTCCGTCGTTGACAGCATGCCCCGCTCCATCCGCAAGAACGCCGTCGTGCTGGGCCTGTTCGCCGCCATTACCGTGGCCATCGTGGCACTGATCCAGCAGGGTACCGCCAGCCGTATCGAACAGGCCCGCGAGCAGGCCCAGCTGCAAGCTCTGAGCGAGATCCTGCCGGCCGGCAGCTATGACAACAACCTGCTCGAACACACCCTGATACTGGATGATCCCCTGCTGGGCAACCGTGCAGCGGAGCCGGCCTATCTGGCATTCCTGGCCGGCGAGCCCGCCGCCATCATCCTGCAGGCCACCGCACCGGACGGCTACAGTGGCAGCATCCGCCTGCTGATTGGCATCACCGCCGACGGCAACCTGGCCGGCGTCCGTGTGCTGGAGCACCATGAAACGCCCGGTCTCGGCGACAAGATCGAGACCGGTAAAAGCGACTGGATCCACAGTTTTACCGGCAAGAGTCTGATCAATACCGACAGCGATCGCTGGGAAGTCCGCAAGAACCGGGGCGACTTCGACCAGTTCGCCGGCGCCACCATCACACCAAGTGCCGTGGTTAGGGCCGTACACAAGGCATTGCAGTTTTTCGATGCCCATAATGAACAGCTATTTGCCTCGGCACTAAGCAGCCCAACGCCGGAGGAATTGCCATGAGCGTCAACTACAGGGAACTGACTATCAACGGCCTATGGAAGAACAACCCCGGCCTGGTGCAGCTGCTTGGCCTGTGCCCGCTGATGGGCACCAGCAACTCCACCGTCAACGCGCTTGGCCTCGGCATCGCCACCCTGCTGGTACTGGCCTGCTCCAACGCCGCCGTATCCATGATCCGCAACGCGGTAACCCCGGCCATCCGCCTGCCGGTGTTCGTCATGATCATTGCCGCGCTGACCACCTGCATCGAGTTGCTGATGCAGGCCTACACCTATCAGCTGTACATGATTCTGGGCGTGTTCATTCCCCTGATCACCACCAACTGCATCATCCTCGGCCGCGCCGAGGCCTTTGCCGCCAAGAACAACGTGCTCAGCTCGGCCTATGACGGTTTCATCATGGGGCTGGGCTTTGCCCTGGTGCTGCTGGCAATCGGCATCGTGCGCGAGCTGCTGGGTACCGGCATGCTGTTTGCCAACATGCACCTGCTGCTTGGTCCCATTGCAACCAACTGGACCTGGGTGGTGTTTGAAAACTACCAGGGCTTCCTGCTGGCCATCCTGCCCCCTGGTGCCTTTCTGGTGATGGGCCTGCTGATTGCCCTGAAGAATCACATTGATGACCGGGTTCTGGCTCGCAAGCCGGTAGAAGTGGTCACCAGTGCCGCAGCCGATCGCCGTGTACGGGTAACCGGGGTGGTGGAGTGATGTCTTCACGTCCAGCCCTGCCCTGTAGGTTCGAATTTATTCGAACATCTACGAGGGTGCGGGGCCCATGTGCGAATGAATTCGCACCTACACCCATGGCTTCGGATTTATTCAAGCTGGCCAGACAGCACCTGGCCAATAACGGTCATGAAACAAACGGTGTAAACGCATAAGCATCCACACCTGTAGGTTCGAATTTATTCGAACATCTACGAGGGAGCGGGGCCCATGTGCGAATGAATTCGCACCTACCCCCATGGCTTCGGATTTATTCAAGCTGGCCAGACAGCACCTGGCCAATAACGGTCATGAAACAAACGGTGTAAACGCATAAGCATCCACACCTGTAGGTTCGAATTTATTCGAACATCTACGAGGGAGCGGGGCCCATGTGCGAATGAATTCGCACCTACACCCATGGCTTCGGATTTATTCAAGCAGGCCAGACAGCACCTGGCCAATAACGGTCATGAAACAAACGGTGTGAACGCATAAGCATCCACACCTGTAGGTTCGAATTTATTCGAACAACTGCAGATCCGGCCACACCGGAGCAGGAATCATGTGCGAATGAATTCGCACAGGCACAAAAGCCTGTGCGAAGGGGCTTGCCCCTGAGAAAGCCCAGCCTCATACAGGTTCGAATTTATCCGCTCGGCATTCGGTCAGCGCCTCAAATGCCGCAAGCGCATACCCGTCAATCCCAGGCCAGCAACAAAAGCNATCATGTGCGAATGAATTCGCCTGGCCAATAACGGTCATGAAACAAACGGTGTGAACGCATAAGCATCCACACCTGTAGGTTCGAATTTATTCGAACAACTGCAGATCCGGCCACACCGGAGCAGGAATCATGTGCGAATGAATTCGCACAGGCACAAAAGCCTGTGCGAAGGGGCTTGCCCCTGAGAAAGCCCAGCCTCATACAGGTTCGAATTTATCCGCTCGGCATTCGGTCAGCGCCTCAAATGCCGCAAGCGCATACCCGTCAATCCCAGGCCAGCAACAAAAGCGACAATCCCGGCCACGACCAGAATGCCGACTTCCAGCACCCGCTTCTGCCAGCCCCAGGCCAGCCACTCCGCTGACGGAGCATTGAGCCAGAACACCACGGCAACCATCAGCACACAGCCGGTTGCCAGCTGCAATATGAAGCGGCCCCAACCCGGTGCGGCACGATATACACCGGCCTTGTGCAGGCCCCATAGCAACAGGCCGGTGTTGAGCATGCTCGACAGCGAGGTGGCCAGCGCCAGCCCGACATGCTTGAGCGGCCAGATCAGGATCAGGTTCATCACCATGTTGGCCACCATGCAGATCACCGCAATGCGCACCGGCGTCTTCATGTCCTGGCGAGCAAAAAAGCCCGGCGCCAGCACCTTGATCAGCATGAAGGTCAGCACACCCAGCGAGTAGGCCTGCAGCGCCAGCGCCGACTGGCGCACGTCGACATCCGTCATCTGGCCATAATGGAACAGGGTGGCAATCAGCGGTTCGGCCAGCACGCCCAGTGCCAGCGCCGCCGGTACACCGACCAGCAGTACCATGCGCAGCGCCCAGTCCACCGTCGCGGAAAAGGCTTTCGGATCTTCTCCGGCATGCTGGCGTGACAGCGCGGGCAGTATCACTGTCCCCACGGCAATGCCGAATGCACCCAGCGGCAACTCCGACAGACGGTCGGCGTAGTACAGCCAGGATACGCTGCCGGTCTGCAGAAACGACGCCAGCACGGTATCCAGCAACAGGTTGATCTGGCTCACACCGACACCGAACAGCGCCGGCAGCATCAATAGCATGATGCGCTTGACGCCTTCATGACCTTTGGCCGGTCTGGGTAACGGCAGCAAACGGATCTGCCACAGAAAGGGCAGCTGGAACAGCAGCTGCGCGACCCCCGCAATGAACACGCCCCAGGCCAGCGCCATGATCGGCTGGTCAAACAGCGGGCTTAAAAACACTGCCGCACCGATCATCGACAGATTGAGCAGTACCGGTGTGAACGCCGGCACCGCAAAACGGCCATAGCTGTTGAGAATGCCGCCACAAAAAGCGGTCAGCGACACCAGCATCAGATAGGGAAAGGTGATGCGCAGCAGCTCGCCGGCCAGTTCCAGCTTGGCCGGGTCGGAATGGAAGCCCGGCGCAAACAGCATGATCAGCCAAGGTGACAGCACCACGCCAAGCAGAGTGATAATGGTCAGGACAAACCCCAGCTGCCCGGCGGTGCGGTCGACCAGGATCTTCACCTCGGCCAGCGTGCGCTTTTCACGATACTCGGACAATACCGGCACAAAGGCCTGGGCGAAGGCACCTTCGGCAAACAGGCGACGCAGAAAGTTGGGAATCTTGAACGCGATGAAAAAGGCATCGGCCGCCGGACTGGAACCAAAGTAGCCGGCCACTACAATGTCACGGACCATGCCCAGCACCCGTGACAGCATGGTCATCATGCTAACGACCATGCTGGAGCGCAGCAGCCCGCCTTTTTTTCCAACCTGACCCGCTTGCTCCTGCATACCTGACCCTGCACCGCGAAAAACAATCATTTTACGTAAACGCCAGCCCGTTGCCCATACTGGCAATTACCTGCCCAGCGTGCTAACGCCCCTGCTCCGGCCACATACACAGAACAGGTCCCCTGCCGGTGCAACCGGGGCTACCGGCAAATGTAAAAAATATCCTTGTCCATCTTCAATATTTGCATGCTCATGGACTTGACCCAGGTCCGGGCCGGGACTATAACACCCATATATCATTCGCCCGGTTCGCCGGTATCCCTGACATAAGGACACGTTTCTTGGACGAGCTGACCGGGTTTCTCGATCGCCAGGAATGCATACTGGAAACCGAACGCCTTGCACACGGCGAAAGCAACCTGTGTGTGCTCTGGGTCAGTCTGAACCGCTTCAGGGAGGTCAATATATCATTCGGCCATAATGCCGGTGATGAAGTGCTGTACCGCCTGGCCCAGCGCCTGCAGGCACAAATCAGCCCCGGCAGCCGGATTGGCCGCATCGGCGCGGACGAATTTCTGATCCTGCTGCCAGGCCTCCCACTGTCAACCGCTGAAGCCCTGGCCGGGCACATCCATGCGACCCTGCGCGTCCCCCTGCAGATCGGCCAGGCCAACTGGCGCCAGTCATGCAGCATTGGCGTGGCCAGCCTGGGTACCGAGTCGGCAACCAGCCTGCTGCAACGTGCTGACCAGGCCATGCAGGAGGCCAAACAAAGCGGCGGAGCCCTGACTACCGTAGTCGCTTCCGGGTCCGTTCATGGCAACCCCGTAACCATCCTGAAGCGTAACGAGCTGAGCATTGAGGAAAAGCTTCATCAAGCCATGGAGACCGGAGGGTTTTCACTCAACTATCAACCGGTCATCAATGTCACCGACAACAGCATTGAAGCCTGTGAAGCCCTGATGCGTTGCCGGATCGGCGACGAAATGCTGCCGCCCGACCGGTTCATTCCGGTGGCGGAAAAAACCGGCCTGATCATCGAACTCGGTGACTGGACCCTGCTTACGGCCGCCCACATGGCCGAACAACTGCTGGCCAACGGTCACCCCACCAAGGTAGCGGTCAACGTGTCCCGTGCCCAGTTGACGGCTCCGAAATTCCAGCAGACATTGCAGGCCCTGCTCACCATCAGCCCGTTGCCACCGTCCCTGCTCGAACTGGAACTGACCGAGTCACTGTTCATGGATACCTCCATTGCCGTTCGCCGCAACCTTGATGCAGCCGTCGAGGCCGGACTGTCGCTGGCGATTGACGACTTCGGTACCGGCTACTCCTGCCTGGCCTATCTGAAAGACATTCCGGCCAACAAGCTGAAACTTGACCGCACTTTTGTCAAAAACCTGCCCGAAGACAAGAAATCCCTGGCCATTGTCAGGGCCATCACCCGGCTGGCCCAGGACCTCGGCATGACCGTGGTGGCTGAAGGTGTCGAAACACCGGAGCAGCTCGATACGCTGCTCGGTACCGGAGTCAATGCCTTGCAGGGATACCTCTTCACACGCCCCCTTCCCGAGCAGCAACTGGAAAGCTGGCTGACCGACTTTAAAGGAAACTGATCCATGGCTGCTTCCGCGCCCTCACTTCCCGAACAGCTACTGAAAAGCATCGAACAAAACCGCATCCCGCCCTGTCCGGCAATTCTGCAACAGGTGGTCACCGAAACCCGGAAAACCGAGCCTGACCTGCGTGCGCTGGCGGTCATCATCAGCGCCGATGCCGGCGTTGCCGCCAGCCTGCTGAAAACCGTCAACTCGCCTTTTTACGGCCTGCCCGACAAGGCCCATACGGTGCAGCAGGCCATCAGCCTGCTGGGCATCAGGGCCACCGCCAACGCGGTTGCCAGCATCACGCTACAGCGTGCCCTGCCGACTCCACCGCAACTGGATCGGTTCTGGGACAGCTCGATGAAAATAGCCCGTCTCTCGGGCTGGCTGGCACAACAGCTGCAGGCCCGGGTCAATATTGCCGCCGATCTGGCCTACACCTTCAGCCTGTTCCGTGATGCCGGCATCCCCATCATGCTCAGCCGCTTTCCCGACTACCATGCAACCTTGCAGGAGGCCAACACCTGCCTCCTGCGGGGATTCACCGAAATAGAGGAAGAACGGCATTCAACCAGTCACGCCCTGATCGGCTACCTGCTGACACAATCCTGGTGGCTGGCTTCCGACACCTGCAAAGCGGTTCGCCATCATCACGACTGCACCCTGATTGCAACGGACAACCGGGTTCTATCTGTAGAGTCCGGTAACCTGATCATGCTGGCGCAGCTGGCCGAATACCTGCTCCAGCAAACTTCCGGCCAGTGCCACACCCGCGAATGGGACAAGATGGGAGAAGCCATCTGCACCCGGCTCGGGCTGGACGATACAGCGTTACAGGAACTGCTGGAGCAGGCGCGTGACTTGCCGCTGGGCGACGACTGACAGCAGGCCGCTCACCGGATTCAGCGACGGCTCTGCTGATAAATGGGCATGACCCGGGGAATGGCCTGTTGCAGATTCTGGATGCGTGTTGTTGACGACGGGTGCGTACTCATGAACTGCGGTGGCGCACCACCGCCGGCCTGTTCCATTTTTTGCCACAGGCTGATGGCGGCATTCGGGTCATAGCCGGCGCGGGCAGCCAGCTCGATGCCAAGCAGGTCGGCTTCCGTTTCCGCGCTGCGGCTGTTGGGCAACATCATGCCGTAATTGACCGCCACGTCGACCATTGCCAGGCCGCCCTCACCTACTCCCAGCAGGGCACCGACACCGGTCTTGGCCAGTTCCATGCCATAGGCGCGGGACATCTGCTCGCGGCTGTGCTCGCGCAGGGCGTGGGCAATTTCATGACCCATTACCGCCGCTATTTCGTCATCGGTCAGCTTCAGCTTGTTGATCAGACCACTGTAAAAAATGATCTTGCCACCCGGGCCGCAGTTGGCGTTGATGTCCCCGCTGTCAATCAGGTTCACCTCCCACTGCCAGCTCCGTGCGTCAGCCCGGAAATAAGGTGCCTGGGCAATAAGTCGCTGCCCGACAGTCTGCAAGCGGCGGGCCTGCGCACTGCTGGTATCCAGCTTGCCCTTGCTTTTGGCCTCCTGCAGGGTTTCCCGGTACATCTGCGCGTACGACTGGTTGATCTCCTCGGTCGACAGGGCGCTGAACATGTACTGCTTGCGCTGTACGCCCACCGCACCTGCTTCGGTTGTATTCACCGCCTGACAACCGGTCAGGGCAATTGCAGCCGACAAGCCGCACATGACAAAAAAACGCTTCACTGCAACATCCTCGTTCCTGATCAATATTTGGCTTCCAGGATCAGCGCATCCTGTTCCTGGCGCCAGCCAATCCGGTTCAAAAAACTCATGCCCAGCAAGGCATCAGTGGGAAAACTGCCTTCCAGCACCACCGCCTCGACCCCCAGCACCTCGATGGCCCCCACCTTGACACTGCGCAAACTGACCTGCCAGCCACGCTCGACGCCACTGGCTGTCGTCACCTGCATGGGCCGGCCGTTTGTCTTGAAATCAATACCCAGCCGTCTCGCCTGTGCTTCATTGAGCGCCACCGACGAAGCGCCGGTATCCAGCAAGAACGGCATGCTGTTGCCATTGACCGAGCCATTGATCCAGTAATGGCCGCCGCGTCCACGGGCAATCACCAGCCGTTGCTTTTCCGGCGTGCTGTAACCGCCCTGGTTGTAATCCCGGGCCAGCTCCATGCGTTGCTGTCGGCCATTGATGCTCAATACCGCTCCACGGCTGTCGGCCGACACCAGCCGGATGCCTTTCGGGCCTTCCTGCCCGGCCTTGAGCAATGTGCGCTGACCATCAATATTGACCACTGCCGCATCGGAAAACAGACCGACAACACGCACCACAGGCTCCGCCTGCAGCACGCCATTGCATAGAAATATTGCCAGAAAAACCACGTACCGAACCATGCACACTCCTTGCCCCGGCAACCACCCTTTGATACCGATAGATGCAGGCAGTTCCGGCACGCACATGGCGGCAAGCAGCCCGCATCCGGATCACATCAACAAACTTGCCGCCAACAATACCAGCGCGGCCAGCACACCGGCCAAAATATCGTCCAGCATAATGCCCAGGCCGCCACCGAGTCTGCGATCCAGTACACAAATCGGCCAGGGTTTAAGAATATCGAAGAAACGGAACACTACAAAACCGGCCAGCCACCAGCCCCAGTGCGCCGGCAGCAGCACCAGGGTGATCCAGATGCCGACAAACTCGTCCCAGACAATGCCGCCATGGTCATGCACGCCCAGATCTTCCGCCACCTTGCCGCACAGCCAGACACCAAACACCGAAGCCAGCACGATCACCGTCAGCGCCAGCGGCAGGCTGAGCAGCTGCAACAGCGGCACAAACCCCAGCCCGGCCAGCGTTCCCCAGGTCCCCGGCGCTTTGCGTGCCAGGCCACTGCCAAAACCAAACGCCAGAAAATGCCAGAAATTGCGCCACACCTGTGGTTGCCGGGTTGTCATCGATCAGATTCCTGTCGCCTTGATGGTTAAGGTGTCATTCAAAAAGGAGTATACACACAGCAAGCGGCTTGCACGGCATTTATGACAATAGCTGGGTGCGGGGTGCTGCCGGGCCTTAACTTCCGGGGCTGACGGCCCGGGGCTTGTATGAACGCATGCGCAGCGACCCTGCAATGCCTGCCTGTCACCAATGCAGGCTTCAGAGCCTAGAAGTGCTGATACCCCCTGCGGGAGAACTCAACCGGCCTTCCCTGCCCGTCAACCAGCAACACGCCCTGCCCCTCACAAACACGTCCAATACAACAGGCTTGCGGAAATTGCGCCTGCAAGGCAGCCGCCTGCTGCTCAAACAGGGTAAATACCAGCTGGTAATCATCGCCGCCGCAGAGCGCCCATTCCGGTGCCCGGTCTGCCGAAAGCGCCAGCGCCTCCGGATGGACCGGCACCAGCTCCCGCTCGATCACCAGCCGCACACCGGACTCGGCCGCCATGTGCCCGGCATCCGCCAGCAGGCCATCGGAAACGTCCAGAGCCGCGCCGTCCTTGCCGCGCAGCCACTGACCGAGCTCAAGCTGCGGCCTGGGCGACCAGTAGGCAGCAAACAGGCCGGGATAGTCGTTATCGCCATCCTGCAGCACCTGCAATGCGGCTGTGGCTGCGCCCAGCGGGCCGCTGACCCAGAGCTGCTGGCCCGGTTTGGCACCGCTACGCAGCAGCGCCTGTCCGTCAGGCACTGTACCCATGACGGTTACACCGATATTCAGCGGTCCCCTGGTGGTATCGCCACCCACCAGAGGAGTTCCTGTCTGTTGCGCCATCGCCTGCAGGCCGCGCGACAGTTCACGCAACCAGTCGACATCGGCCCGGGGCAGGCTCAACGCCAGAGTGAAGGCCAGTGGCCGGGCACCCATGGCAGCCAGATCGCTGACCGCCACTGCCAGCGCGCGCTGGCCCAGCAAGAAGCCATCAGCTCCGGCCGGGAAATGTACGTCTTCCAGCAGGCTGTCGGTGGATACTGCCAGCTGCTCGCCGACAGCGATATGCAGCAGGGCACAGTCATCACCGATCGAGCGCACCACTGCCCCGCCCGGTCTGGCGTAATCCGCTTCACGGAACACCTGCCGGATCAGTTCAAATTCGTGCATGACGACTCCTAGAGATTCCGCGCCCTTCGAAGAGGTTGCAGATGCCCTGATTGCAGGCCATCAATGGATTGCCGCAAGCGCAGCAGCCACAGTCCGCAACCCGGATCAGCCCTTCCTGAACTCGTTGATTTCCGCGCTGCGCAGCTGGCTGGCCAGCTTGTCGAGGACACCGTTGACGTATTTGTGGCCGTCAGTTGCGCCAAAGGTCTTGGCCAGCTCGATGCCTTCGTTCAGCACCACGCGGTAGGGCACGTCAATGCGCTGGCTGAACTCCCAGGCGGCAAGGCGCAAAATGGCCAGCTCAACCGGGTCCAGATCGCTGACGCCGCGGTCAAGAAAACCGGCAAACAGCTCGTCCAGTTCGCTGACCTGGTGGGCAATGGCACGCAGGCCTTCACTGAAGTACTCGCCATCAACGCCAGAGAAGTCATTGTCCACCTGGAACTGCGCTTCAATCTCGTTCAGGTTCTGCCCGGCCAGCTGCCACTGGTAGACGGCCTGCATCAGCAGGGTCCGCGCCACGCGGCGCTTGGCAATCTTGCCCTTGGCGCGTGGTGGCGGGTTGTCACCGTAATCGTCGTTGTTAAGGCTCACTTGGCCTCCAGCTGCGCCAGCAGACTTACCATTTCCAGTGCGGACAGGGCAGCTTCGGCACCCTTGTTGCCAGCCTTGGTACCGGAACGCTCAATGGCCTGTTCGATGCTGTCCACGGTCAGTACGCCAAAGGCAACAGGTACGTCGTACTGCATGGACACCTGGGCCAGGCCCTTGGTGCACTCGCCGGCAACGTACTCGAAGTGTGGCGTGCCACCACGGATCACCGCACCCAGGGCGATGATGGCGTCGAACTCTTCACGCCGGGCCACGCGCTGGGCCACCAGTGGCAGCTCGAACGCACCCGGTGCACGGATCACGGCGATATCGCTTTCCTTGATGCCGTGACGTACCAGGGTATCGATGGCACCGGAAACCAGGCTTTCCACCACAAAACTGTTGAAACGGCCAACAACCAGAGCGAACTTGCCCTGCGGCGCAACGAAAGTACCTTCAAATGTTTGCATCTTTATATTTCCTGTTCTGTTAAAACGTTAAAGCTGAAATTTTGTGTTTGTAGCGTCAGGCACAAGATTCCGCAAGGTCGCCACGAGTACATCCCTGTAGGCTCCATGCCGCCATCTGACCGCCATGGATGGCGGAAATGCAGTTTTTGCAGGAGCAAAAAACTGCCTTGGCGGCAAAGCCTTGCTCCACCTTGTCCCTGTCGCTACTGAAATTCCGAGCAGTCTGAACGCTCTTTAAAAGCATTTGCACAATTCACCAGCAAACAATGGATGCCGGTTTTTTCGCACAATCTTTCAGACTACTTCCTTACCCTCAGCCGGCACGGTGTTTGTGTGTCCGGGTGTCTCCTGTGCAAGCAAAGCCTGTGCGGCCAAGGATGGCCGCACGGAGCCTACATGGATGTATTCACGGCGTCTTTGCGGTACAGGAGACAACCGGACACTTCTACACCAAAGCCAAAAAAATCAATCCTGCGGTTGCAGGTATTCTACCACCTCGAGATCGAAGCCGGAGATGGCGTTGAAACGCATTGGCTTGCTCAGCAGGCGCATCTTGCGCACACCCAGATCCCGCAGGATCTGCGAGCCCGCGCCCACGGTGCTGTAGGTGCCGGCATTGGCATTGCCCTTGGCCTTCTCGCCAAGCTGGCGGTCCAGGTGTTCAAGCAGGCTGGAGCCGGTCATCTGGTTGGCCAGCAGCAGCACCACGCCGCTACCAGCTTTGGCCACTGCAGCCATGGCAGCCTGCAGGCTCCACAGGCCCGGGCGCTTGACCATGAACAGGTCACGCAACGGATCCATATTGTGTACCCGCACCAGCGTCGGCTCCTCCGGCGAGATCTCGCCCAGTGTCAGCGCCATGTGCACATCACCTTCGTTACGGTCCCGGTAGGTCACCAGCTTGAACTGGCCCAGCTCCGAGTCCAGCTCCTGCTCGGAAACACGCTCGATGGTGCGCTCGTGAATCATGCGGTAGTGGATCAGGTCGGCAATGGTGCCGATCTTCAGGCCATGCTCCTGGGCAAAAACTTCCAGCTCGGGACGTCGGGCCATGGTGCCGTCGTCATTCATGATTTCGCAGATCACGCCGGCAGGCTCGAAACCGGCCAGGCGTGCCAGATCGCAGGCGGCTTCGGTGTGGCCGGCACGGGCCAGCACGCCACCGGGCTGGGCGCGCAGCGGAAAGATGTGACCCGGGCTGACAATGTCCTCGGCCACGGCATCCCTGGCGGCAGCAGCCTGCACGGTGCGGGCACGGTCGGCAGCCGAGATGCCGGTGGTGACGCCCACTGCCGCCTCGATGGAAATGGTGAACTTGGTGCCAAAGCCCGAGCCATTGTGTTGCGCCATCAGCGGCAGGCCGAGGCGGTCGCAGCGCTCGTCGGTCATCGGCATGCAGATCAGGCCACGGGCATGCTTGGCCATGAAGTTGATGTGTTCAGCGGTGCAGGCCTCGGCGGCAATGATGATGTCGCCCTCGTTTTCGCGGTCTTCGTCATCCATCAGGATGACCATCTTGCCCTGACGCATGTCCTCGATGATGTCTGCAATATTGTCTAAAGCCACAACTATGTACTCCTCTGGCAAGCCCCGGATACCGTCGGCATCAGGCGCTTGCAGTTCAATTCCTGTCAACGGAAGCCGTGTTCGGCCAGAAATGCCTCGGTAATGCCGGTTTCGGGCTCGGCGGCCTTGTCACCCAACAGCAGACGCTCCAGATAACGGGCGATCAGGTCGATTTCCAGATTCACCAGCGTGCCGGCCTGATAGGTATCCATGATGGTTTCCTGCAAGGTGTGCGGCACTATGGTCAGCTCGAACTCGCTGCCGCTAACCGCATTGACCGTCAGGCTGGTACCGTCGACAGTGATCGAGCCTTTCATGGCGATGTAGCGTGCCAGCTCTTTCGGCGCGCGGATCCTGAAAATCACCGCGCGGGCGCTGTCACTGCGGCTGAGCACCTCGCCCACGCCATCAACATGACCGCTGACCAGATGCCCGCCAAGACGGGTGGTCGGCAGCAGGGCCTTTTCCAGATTGACCCTGCTGCCTTCTCGCAGATTGACAAAGCCGGTACGGGCCAGGGTTTCACGGCTGACATCGGCACAAAAGCCGTCGCCGGGCAGCTCTACCGCCGTCAGGCAGATACCGTTGACGGCAATGCTGTCGCCCAGTTTGACATCAGTCAGATCCAGTTTGCCGGTGGCCACCTGCACCCGTACGTCACCGCCTTTCGGGGTGAGGCTGCGGATGCTGCCAACGGCTTCGATGATTCCTGTAAACATGGCTTCTCCCATGCGCAGAGCGCAATAAAGGTTTGCTTGTTCAGGGGTAAAACAGGAAGGAAGTGCCCATCAACAGGCACTGCTTTGCACACGACAGAGCGCCGCCTGCAAGATTCCGCCCTCTCTCATCCGGACTATGACCGTCGGCTCCGGAGTCAAACCGGATCTGCTGACCTTGTACCCGGGGGCACAAGCGCTCGCGGGCTTGTCCTGTCATGCATCATTGATACAAACCAGGCATCACCGCCGGTGGGGACTTGCACCCCGCCCTGAGAACGTTTTCATTACGAAAAAGTGGCGCCTTTATATCACAGAACGCCCAGAAAAGCATGGGGACACCCAAGTCAGTTCGGGACTGACAGTCCATAGCACGATCAACAGCTGTCCGAATAAATTCGGACCTACACAAAGCACGTCCTGCACGGTCCCGTCCGCCCCACCTGTAGGTGCGAATTCATTCGCACAAAATCCGCACAAAGACCGCCACGGCACCGGGGATAATGCATCAACAAATCAACAGCAACAGCAAAGCCCCGGCCCGCCTTTGGCTTGCCGGCATTTCGCGCTATAATGCCACGCTTTCTTCAAGCCCTTTGTTATCGGGAATTTCTGCAAGATCATGGATAAAACCTATCAGCCGCACGCCATTGAAGCCACCTGGTACCAAAACTGGGAAAGCAACCTCTATTTTTCTCCCCAGGGTTCCGGCGATCCTTACACCATCATGATCCCGCCGCCCAACGTCACCGGCAGCCTGCACATGGGGCACGGCTTCAACAACACCATCATGGATGCGCTGATCCGTTACCGCCGCATGCAGGGCCGCAATACACTGTGGCAACCTGGCACCGACCACGCCGGCATCGCCACCCAGATGGTGGTCGAGCGCCAGCTGGAAGCCCTCGGCCAGACCCGTCACGACCTCGGTCGTGAGGCCTTTCTGGACAAGGTCTGGCAATGGAAGGAGCAATCCGGCGGCACCATCACCCGCCAGATTCGCCGCCTGGGCAGCTCGGTGGACTGGAGCCGCGAGCGCTTTACCATGGATGCCGGCCTCTCCGAAGCGGTCAAGGAAGCCTTTGTCCGCCTGTACAACGACGGCCTGATCTATCGTGGCAAACGCCTGGTCAACTGGGACCCGAAATTCCATACCGCCATTTCCGATCTGGAAGTGGAAAACCATGACGAGCAGGGCAGCCTGTGGAACCTGCGCTACCCGCTGGCTGACGGTGCCACCACCGCCAACGGCAAGAATTATCTGGTGGTCGCCACCACCCGCCCGGAAACCATGCTCGGCGATACCGCGGTTGCCGTGCACCCGGATGACGAACGCTACAAGGCACTGATCGGTAAATTCATCGAACTGCCACTGGTCGGCCGCCGCATCCCGATCGTCGGCGATGACTACTGCGACCCCGAATTTGGTACCGGCTGCGTGAAGATCACCCCGGCCCACGACTTCAACGACTACGAAGTCGGCAAGCGTCACCAGCTGCCGATGATCAACGTGCTCGACCAGGATGCCGCCATCCTGGCCAGCGCCCAGGTATTCAACAGCGACGGCAGCCACAACGCCGAGCTGGATTCCAGCCTGCCCGCGCAATACGCCGGTCTGGACCGCTTCGATGCCCGCAACAAGATCGTCGACGACCTCAAGGCGCTGAACCTGCTGGAAAAGATCGAGCCGCACGCCCTGAAAACCCCGCGTGGCGACCGCTCCGGTGCCGTCATCGAGCCATGGCTGACCGACCAGTGGTACGTATCCACCAAGGCGCTGGCCGAGCCGGCGATTGCCGCCGTGGAAGACGGCCGCATCCAGTTCGTGCCCAAGCAGTACGAAAACATGTATTTCAGCTGGATGCGCGACATCCAGGACTGGTGCATCTCGCGTCAGCTGTGGTGGGGTCACCGCATCCCGGCCTGGTATGACGAGTCCGGCAAGGTCTATGTCGGCCGCAACGAAGCCGAAGTGCGTGAACAGCACAAACTGGCGGCCAATGTAGTGCTGCGTCAGGATGATGACGTGCTGGACACCTGGTTCAGTTCCGGGCTGTGGACCTTCTCCACCCTGGGCTGGCCGGAGCAAACCGAATTCCTCAAGACCTTCCACCCGACCGATGTGCTGGTCACCGGCTTCGACATCATCTTCTTCTGGGTGGCACGCATGATCATGCTGACCATGCACCTGGTCAAAAACGAAGACGGCACGCCGCAGATCCCGTTCAAGACTGTCTATGTGCATGGTCTGGTGCGCGACAGCCAGGGTCACAAGATGTCCAAATCCAAGGGCAACGTACTGGACCCGCTGGACATCATCGACGGTATCGACCTGGAATCGCTGGTACAAAAGCGCACCAGCGGCATGATGCAGCCACAGCTGGCGGCCAAAATCGAACAACAAACCCGTGACGAATTTGCCGACGGCATCGCCAGCTACGGCACCGATGCCCTGCGCTTCACCTTCTGTTCGCTGGCCTCCACCGGCCGCGACATCAAATTCGACATGGGCCGCGTCGAGGGCTACCGCAATTTCTGCAACAAGATCTGGAACGCCGCCCGTTACGTGCTGATGCAGTGTGAAGGTAAAGATGTCGGCCTGGGTGACGACCAGAGCGTGGAGCTGACCGTGGCCGATCGCTGGATCATCTCCCAGCTGCAACGTACCGAGCAGGAAGTGGCCCGTCAACTGGACCAGTTCCGCTTCGATCTGGCTGCCAACGCTCTCTATGAATTCATCTGGAACCAGTATTGCGACTGGTATCTGGAGCTGTCCAAGCCGGTGCTGTGGGACGAAGAAGCGCCCGCCGAACGCACCCGTGGCACCCGCCGCACGCTGGTGCGTGTACTGGAAGCTGCGCTGCGCCTGGCGCATCCGTTCATGCCCTTCATCACCGAAGAGATCTGGCAGCGGATCGCACCACTGGCCGGCAAAACCGGATCAACCATCATGCTGCAGCCCTACCCGGCCAGCGAAGGCGACAAGCTGGATGCCCAGGCCGAAGGCGACATTGAATGGCTGAAGAGCGTGATGCTGGCCGTGCGCAACATCCGCGCCGAAATGAACATCGGCCCGGGCAAGCCCATTCCGCTGTATCTGGCCAACAGCAGTGCCGAAGACCGTCGCCGCTTGCAGGTCAACGAAACCACCCTGGCCAAACTGGCCCGCCTGGAATCCATCAGTACCCTGGGTGCCGGCCAGGAAGCCCCCATGTCCGCCACCGCGCTGGTTGGCGATTTGCAGGTGCTGGTGCCGATGGCCGGCCTGATTGACACCACTGCCGAGCTGGCGCGACTGGATAAGGAAATCGCCCGCCTGCAGGGCGAGATCAAGCGCGTGTCCGGCAAGCTGTCGAACCAGGGCTTTGTCGCCAAGGCTCCGGCCGACGTGATTGCAAAGGAACGCGCCAAGCAGGCCGACTACGAACACGCGCTGGAGCAACTAACCGAGCAACGTAGCAAAATGGCCAGCCTGTAGGCCGGCCCAAAGCCGAGAAAAACAACAAACTGTCCCTAGCAGGAGAATATCCATGTTGAAGCTTCCAAAATCTGCCGTACTTACCCTGAGCGCCCTGGCCCTGGCCATGAGTACCCAAGTGGCAATGGCCAAAGACAGCGTAAAATCCGTAGCCGTCACCGCCATCGTCGAGCACCCCGCGCTGGATGCCGCCCGTGATGGCATTCTTGACGCCCTCAACGAGGCCGGCTACAAGCAGGGTGAGAACCTGAAGTGGCAATACCAGAGCGCCCAGGGCAACACCGGCACCGCCGCCCAGATCGCCCGCAAGTTCATCGGTGACAAAGCCGACGTGCTGGTCGGTATCGCCACCCCGACTGCCCAGGCGCTGGCAGCCGGCACCAAGCAGATTCCCATCGTGTTCACCGCGGTCACCGATCCGGTCCAGGCACAGCTGACACCAAGCTGGGAAGCCAGCGGCACCAACGTCACCGGCGTCTCTGATGTGCTGGAGCTGGACAAGCAGATCGACCTGATCAAGGAAATCGTTCCCGAGGTGAAGAAAGTCGGCATGGTCTACAACCCCGGTGAGGCCAACTCGGTTGCCGTGGTCGAAGCCTTCAAGAAGCTGCTGCCCGAACACGGCCTGGAGCTGGTCGAAGCCGCCGCACCACGCACCGTTGACGTACGCAACGCCGCCCTGAGCCTGGCCGGCAAGGTTGACGTCATCTACACCAACACCGACAACAACGTGGTTTCCGCCTATGAAGCCATGGCCAAGGTCGGCAATGACACCAAAACCCCGCTGATTGCCTCCGATACCGACAGCGTCAAACGTGGCGCCATCGCCGCTCTCGGTGTCGACTACCGCGACCTCGGCGTACAGACCGGACGCATTGTCGTGCGCATCCTCGAAGGCGAGGCACCCGGCAGCATCGCACCACAGACCAGCGACAACCTGCAGCTGTTCATCAACGTGACTGCCGCTGAAAAACAGGGTGTGCTGCTGACCGAAGACCTGCTGTTGCGCGCTACGGAAATCATCCGCTAGGAACACTGTCCTCCCGACAGGAAGAACGCATCGCACCACCATTGCCGGCCACAACCGGCAATGGTGGCAAATGCCACCCGCAATCACGATTCTTGATTACGTCCTACCCCTTTGCTCTGCCATGCAGGTATAATCCCGCGTTTGATTTCTTCCCAACCTACCAACAATCCGAGTCTGCATGTCCTGGTTCTCCTTTTTTGGCGCCCTTGAAATTGGCCTGATTTTTAGCCTGGTCGCCCTCGGTGTCTTCATTTCGTTTCGCCTGCTGCGCTTTCCCGACCTCACTGTCGATGGCAGCTTTCCGCTTGGTGGCGCCATCGGTGCCGTCTGCATCGCCGGCGGCATGGACCCTTTTCTGGCCACCCTGCTGGCCATGCTGGCCGGAGCCCTGGCCGGCGTCGTCACCGCACTGCTCAATGTCTACCTGAAAATCATGGACCTGTTGGCCAGCATCCTGATGATGATTGCCCTGTACTCGGTCAACCTGCGCATCATGGGCCGGCCCAATATCCCCCTGATCATGGAGCCGACCGTCTTTTCCGTACTGCAGCCGGACTGGTTTGCCGACTACATCGGTCGCCCACTGATCATGATCGCGGTGGTCATTCTGGCCAAGCTCGCGCTGGATGCCTACTTTGCCACCCGCCAGGGGCTGGCCATCCGCGCCACCGGCTCCAACCCGCGCATGGCACGTGCGCAAGGCGTCAACACCGGAGCCATGATCATTCTCGGCATGGCCATCTCCAACGGCCTGGTCGGGCTGGCTGGCGCACTCTTTGCCCAGACCCAGGGCGGTGCGGACATTTCCATGGGCATCGGCACCATCGTGATCGGCCTGGCTGCCGTCATCGTCGGCGAAAGCATCCTGCCCTCACGCAAGATCTTCATGCTTACCCTCGCCGTCATCCTTGGCGCAGTGGTGTATCGCTTCTTTATCGCCCTGGCGCTCAACAGCGACTTCATCGGTCTGGAAGCCCAGGACCTGAACCTGGTAACAGCGGTTCTGGTGACCATCGCCCTGGTCATCCCCCTGTTCAAGCAGCGCCTGGCGCGTCGCCGGAGTATCTGACATGCTCAAAGCCAGTGACCTGAAAATCACCTTCAATCCCGGCACGCCGATTGAAACCCGCGCCCTGCAAGGACTCTCGCTAGAAATCCCGACCGGCCAGTTCGTCACCGTGATCGGCACCAACGGTGCCGGAAAATCGACCTTTCTCAACGCAGTATCCGGTGATCTGCCGGTAGACAGCGGCCAGATCCTGATTGACGACTGCGACGTGACCCGCCTTCCCGTCTGGACCCGGGCCGCCCGCGTTGCCCGCGTATTCCAGGACCCGATGGCCGGAACCTGTGAAGACCTGACCATCGAGGAAAACATGGCGCTGGCCCAGCGTCGCGGCGCATCCCGCGGGCTCGGCTGGGCCGTCAAGAGCAACCAGCGCAGCATCTACCGCGAGCAGCTGGCCCGACTCGGACTGGGACTGGAAAACCGCCTGTCCGACCGCATCGGCCTGCTCTCCGGCGGCCAGCGCCAGGCTGTCAGTCTGCTCATGGCCGCCCTGCAGCCATCCCGCATCCTGCTGCTGGACGAACACACGGCCGCCCTCGACCCGCGTACCGCCGACTTCGTACTGGAACTGACAGAACGCATCGTGGCAGAAAAACAACTGACCACCATGATGGTCACCCACAGCATGCGCCAGGCGCTGGATGTCGGTGACCGCACCGTCATGCTGCATCAGGGCCAGGTGGTGTTGGACGTCAGTGGAGAACAACGCAAAGGCATGCAGATCACCGATCTGCTGCACATGTTTGAAAAGGTACGTGGCGAGAAAATCAGCGACGACGCCCTGTTGCTGGGCTGACCCGCTGACCGCACAGGACGTGCAGAATGACCTGCGGGAGCGGGCTCATCCACGGCCCGTGCTGCGCACACGAACCGCGAGCAAGTCCGCTCCTGTACAGGAGCAGGAAAATACCGGCAGGCTTATATGCCCGTTCAGGAGTTGAGGTCAACCTCGCAGGAAGCGGACACCGTATCCAGCTTCTGGCCAATCTCCGCATTCAGCTCGGCAGCCGTGAAACCGATCTTGTCCAGGTAGGATTCAAGAGCAACCACATGGCCCTTGATGTACCGGGAGTACATCTGGCAACCCAGCGGCTTGCCATCATCGGTAATCACCGCATTGCTGTGCAACTTGAAAAACGCCTCCGAATAGCGCAGGGCCGCATCCACATAGCACGCCTTGTATGCCTGACGCGCAGCCGCTGCCGTCGCCTTTTCAGCCACATTCTTCGCTGCAAGGCCGGCAATGTGAGTGCACTCATACACTGGCAAATCACCTTCTGACGATTTTTCCCAGGCACCCTGAAAACTCTTAAGATAAGGTTCGGCAACCCCGGGCATGGCTGCATCAGCCAGCGCCGGACCGGCCAGCACCATTCCCAGCATGCACACAGACAGCATTTTAACGTTCATACATTCACCTTTTTGGCTCTAACAATTCCGCATCATCGCAGCTCTTGCCCGCCTGTATCATCTTGCTCAGGTAGTTGCGCAACCCTGACCACAGAAGACTCGCCGCGTCTGCCGGGCACGGAAATCCTACTCCTGTTCATTACAAAAATGGCGAACTGTGACATTATGCCGCCCTGCCTGACAGACAAAAAATACCGCCACCGCATGGCCTCAAGCCTTGCACAGCTGCTCAAGATCAATCACCAGCCTGTTTTGCTGCCCCAGCAGCCGGACCAGCACCACTGCCCTCTCCTCGCCACTGTATCCCTGAAATATCGCCTCGTAATCCCTGAACGGCCCGTCGGTCAGCTGCACCCTGTCTCCCTTCTGCAGCACCTCTGCCGTCTGCGGCACGATAATGCGTCGCCGGATATCCTCAACAATCGCATCAGCAACCACCACCGGCTGCTCGGCAAAGCGCAGAAACCCGCGCACGCCATAGGTCGAACGTACTCTCCCATATAATCCGCCGGCCATCCCCGTTTTGAGAAACAGGTAACCCGGAAACAACACCTCATCCACCAGGCAGCGCTTGCCGCGCACTATGCGCTCCGCCCGCAGCATGGGCAAGAATACCTCGCCCCCCTGACCCGACAGGTTTCGTGCCGCCCGCAGCTCCTGGCGGGGCCGGGTCAGAACCACATGCCACTGTGCAGTCATGGCTTCACCCATGCTTGCTACTCCTGTCTCGCTGACCATTTCCGGTCTTGATTCTGACGATCGTCTTGCTGCAATCCGGAACGGCCACGGCCACCCGGTACTCGTCGGCCCTGGCCGTCATCTGTTACGCCCACCTGACGCCTGTCCACTTTCGGAATGCTGTCAGCATAAACCCGTTAAATTCTTTCGACACTTTTCCGACACTTCTACCCGAGAAAAGAAAAACCCCTGAAAATGTCTAGCATAATCAGGGGCTTAACTTTGCTTGTTGGTGGAGCCGGGGGGATTTGAACCCCCGTCCGCCAGCACTCCGCTATCGGTTCTACATGCGTAGTCATCTCTATTAGGTTAACTCCTCACCGCCCGAGTGACAGGGTGTTTGGAGCGAGCTGCGTAAGTTTTAGCCGTTACGCCCGCAGCGTGCTTGGCGGCGATCCTGTTCTATCTGACTGTCCTGAATTCGGGTTTACAGGCATCCCCTAAGGACAGCTGGCGGGCTTAAGCCGCCAGAGCGTAGTTGTCGTCGTTGGCAACTATCAGTGTGCAACAGTGGATTTACGAGTTCTGTTACCAACTCGGCATGCCCCTCAAGTTTTGCAACCGGCGTCGAATCCTAATCGGCCCCGACAGGGTTGTACCTGTGGTTGGAGCGGGATGATAACAGCTTTGCAACGCACTGTCGATTCATCCCTTCCGCTTATCCGGTTAATGGGGACGCTCCGGAATACTTCAAGCCTTGCGTTGCAATAATGCCGAACCCCAGGACAGGCCGACGCCAAAGCCGCTGATCAGCACGTTTTTCCATTCCGGATTGCTGGCGTAGTGTTCCAGCAGCATGGGAATGGATGAAGACACCGTATTGCCGGCACCAAACATGTCCCTGATCACCTTGTTGCCATGCTCGTCGCCCAGCCGCTTGGCAATCGCGTCGACAATGGCACCACTGCCCTGATGCAGGCAGATCGCCTGCACGTCGTCAAAGGTCAGGCCGGCCTCGTCGAGCACTTCCTGCATGTGCGGGATGATCTTCAGGCTGGCAAAGTTGAATACCTGCCGGCCGTTCATGTGGAAATGGCCGTCACGCACCACCAGATATTCGGCACCGCCACCGTCACCACCAAAGGCACTGGCTCCCAGCAACCATTGTGGCTGGTCGCTGGTCATCCAGGTGGCGGTAGCCGCATCGCCAAACAGCAAGGTGGTCATGCGGTCTTCGCGGTCCATGATCTTGGAATAGGGGTCGGCGGTAACCAGTACGGCATTTTTCAGACCGGTGGCCTGCATGAAGCCTTTGGCCACATACAAACCATACACATAGCCCGAACAACCCAGGGACACGTCAAAACAGGCCGCTGTGGTCGGCAGGCCAAGTTTGTGCTGGACAATCGCCGAGGTATGCGGCAACTGTTCGGCATCGCCGTTTTGCGTGACCACGATCAGCGCCTGGATGTCCTCGCGTTTCAGTTGCGCATTGTTGTCCAGCAAGCGCTCAACCGCCTTGACCGCCAGATCAGAGGTTTCTTCGTGATCCGCCTTGACCGAGAGGGTTGTGGTGCCGAGTTTGGCATTGACAAAGTCCTCGTCACGCCCGAATTTCTGTGCCTGGGCAATATTGTCGATCCGCCCTTCGGGGATGTAACTTGCAATGCTGCGAATACCGATCATTGTGTTTTTTCCGATTTCTGCTCGCCGGGGCTGACTCACAGCCCTACATTAGACCACCAGGTCACCCGCAGGCAAAAAAACACACGTCCAGACGTGCGTTTGCCAAAATGCCTGCCTTGCTCGGGCAGACCAAGGATAGACGCAGCAGTTTAATGGCAAGACACATCCAGCGCCATAGACCAAAGGCCGTAAGCATGACGATACCCTTCCCGGCCAGTGTGCCCGGAGCACTGTTGTGGCATAATGCGCCCCTTTTTCAACTTTGCTGTATATGGCCATGCAACCGCCCCGCGATACCCTGTTTGATACCCCGCTGCATCAGGTTCCCGATTTCGTTTTCAACGAGGATGTTGTCCGTGTCTTTCCGGACATGATCAAGCGTTCGGTGCCCGGTTACCCGGCGATTGTGGAAAACAGCGGCGTGCTGGCCGCACAATTTGCCAGGCCCGACAGCCTGATCTACGACCTGGGCTGCTCGCTCGGTGCCGTCACCCAGGCCATGCGCCGCCATGTACGTCAGCATGGCTGCCGCATTGTTGCAGTGGACAACTCGGCAGCCATGGTTGAGCGCTGTCGCGAGTACCTGCAGGCGCAGGATGCCATGCACCAGGAGCTGCTGCCGGCCGAGGTAATCGAGGCCGACATTCTGCAATTGCAACTGCAGCCCTGCTCGGTGGTCGCGCTCAATTTCACCCTGCAGTTCATCGCTCCCGGCCAGCGTCTTGAGTTGTTGACCCGTATCCGCCAGCAACTGTTGCCCGGCGGCGCGCTGATCCTGTCGGAGAAGCTGCGCTTTGCCGATGAAACGGAACACCAGCTGCTCAATGAACTGCACCTGGCCTTTAAGCGTGCCAATGGTTACAGCGAGCTGGAAATTGCCCAAAAACGCCGCGCCATCGAGAAAGTGATGCTGCCCGACAGCCTGGAAGAGCACCGCCAACGCTTGCAGGATGCCGGTTTTGGCCGTGTCCACCTGTGGTTCCAGTGCATCAACTTCGCCTCGCTGATTGCCCTGCCATGATCGACTTCACCTCCTTTGCCCGTCACCTGGACCGCACCCCGTTGAAAGCCTGGGCGCGCTCGGTACAGGACCAGTTCAACCAGCACTTTGACACCGGTCATGGCGACCTGCCACGCTGGATGAATGCGGTACAGGCGATCCCGCCGTTGCCGCTGGAGCAGCACGAACTGCTTCACAGGCTGCAGCTGGACGGCCCTTGCAGCGATGCCGAACGCGAACAGCTGACGGCAGCCCTGCGCGGCCTGCATCCGTGGCGCAAGGGGCCATTCCACCTGTTCGGCCTGCATGTCGATACCGAGTGGCGTTCGGACTGGAAGTGGGAGCGGGTGGCACCGCACCTGCAACTGGAGGGCAAGCGCATCCTGGATGTAGGTTGCGGCAACGGCTACTACATGTGGCGCATGCTCGGCAGTGGCGCCAAAACAGTGGTCGGGGTTGACCCCAACTGGCTGTTCTTCTGCCAGTTTCATGCCGTCAAGAAATTCCTGCCACATGCGCCGGCCTGGCATCTACCTTTCGCCCTGGAAGACCTGCCGCCAAAACTGGAAGGTTTTGACACGGTTTTTTCCATGGGTGTGCTCTATCACCGCAAATCACCCATCGACCACCTGCTGGCACTGAAAGACTGCCTGCTGCCCGGTGGCGAGCTGGTGCTGGAAACACTGGTCGTCGAGGGAGACGAGCAACAGGTGCTGGTGCCCGAAGACCGTTACGCGCAAATGCGCAACGTCTGGTTTTTGCCATCGGTACCGGCACTGATGCTGTGGCTGCGCCGCGCCGGCTTTCGTGACGTGCGCTGCGTCGATGAAAGCATCACCACCGTTGCCGAACAGCGCAGCACCGACTGGATGCAGTGGCAATCACTGGAGTCTTTCCTCGACCCGGCCGACCACAGTCGTACGGTAGAAGGCTTGCCGGCTCCCCGCCGGGCGGTGGTTCTGGCGCGCAAACCGTCCTGATCCGCCATCCCGACACTCGACACTCGACACCTGCGCCATCAGTCTTAAGGGCAACTTTAACTGTCAAATGTCGAGCGTCAGAATACAGGCGATTTTCGACTAAGGGCGAGTTACAATTTCCTGCCAAACCCTGCACATTCAGCCAACAACAAAAACAGGGCAACAATAAGGAGCCTACCTTGACGCGCTTACTGATCGCCATGGCATTCTGGACTGCGGTTCTCCCTTCCCTGGCTACCGCCGAACCTGACGACTCCATCCTTATCGGCCTGAGCTACCCCCGCACCGGCCACTACCGCGAAGAAGGCCTGGCACAGATGCGCGGCGCCCTGCTGGCCATTGACGAAATCAATCGCGATGGTGGCGTACTTGGCAAACCGCTGCGGCTGGTCAACCGCGACAGCGCCGCCCGGCCGGAAAAGGCCCGCCGCAACGTTGACAGCATGGTCGCCGAAGGCGCCGTCATGCTGTTTGGCAGCGTCTCCAGCGCGGAAGCCATCGCCGCCGGCGAGCAGGCCAAGACTCATGACCGCCTGTACTTTGCCACCATCGGCTACTCCAATGATGTCACCACAGAGAAAGGCCATCGCCATATCTTCCGCGAAAGTACCAGCGCCACCATGACCGGCCGCGCCCTGGGGCAATACCTGACGCAGCATTTCCCCGACAAGAAGTATTTTTACATCACGGCGGACTACAACTGGGGGCACACCTCGGAAGACTCTCTGCGCAGCAATACCCACACCACCGACCGGGCACTGCACCCGGGCGTGACCATTCCCTTCCCGACGGCCAAACAGTCCGACTACAGCACCGCCCTGCAACAGGCCGATGCCAGTGATGCCGACGTCCTGGTACTGGTACTGTACGGCCACGACCTGGTGCGTGCGATACGTACGGCCGACAACATGGGCCTGAGCCGCGACAAACAGATCGTCGCGCCCAACCTGACCCAGTCCGTCATCGAGCAGACCGGTTCCAGCATCATGGTTGGTGCCATTGGTGCCGAGCACTGGCTGTGGCGTGTTCCGGAGCGGGAAAACTCCAAGACCGGCATGGCCTTTGTGGACAACTTCAATCAGAAGTACGGCATATATCCGCCCAGCGCGGCAGCTTCGGCCTATACTGTCATCCACCAGTGGGCCGATGCGGTCAGGCGCAGCCAGACGCTGAACACTGCAGCCGTGACCAAGGCGCTAGAAAACCACACTTACAGCCTGCTCAAGGGCCCTGCCCAGTGGCGCGGGCTTGATCACCAGAATGTTCAGCGGGTCTATGTGGTCAAGGTCAACGACCGTTCCACGGTGATCCAGCACCCGTCCAAACAGGACTATTTCCAGATCGTGCATCAACTCGATGGTGAGGATGCCGTCATCAGCCCCGATGAGTGGCGCAGCGCCCGCAGGGTGGCCGGCCAGCCGGAGACCCTGCAATAGCACTGTACATGACGCTGGCAATACCGCCGGACCATCGGGCATTTTGTAAAAGGAGTATCACTTGAAACATCTACTGACCGTTCTGGCGCTGTGGACCTTCGCCATTCTGCCACCTGTCGCTGCAGCCGAGCCTGCGGAGCCGGTTGTCATCGGTCTCAGCTACCCGCGCACCGGACACTACAAGGAAGAGGGCTTGGCGCAGATGCGGGCCGCCCTGCTGGCTGTCGAGCAAATCAACGCGCGTGGTGGCGTGCTCGGCCGACCACTGGCACTGACCCATCGTGACAGCGCAGCCCGTCCGGAAAAGGCCCGCGCCAATATCGACAGCATGGCAGCCGAAGGAGCCACCATGTTTTTCGGCAGCGTCTCCAGTGCCGAAGCCATTGCTGCCGGGGAACAGGCCAAACAGCATGACCGCCTGTACTTTGCCACCATCGGTTACTCCAATGACGTGACCACGGAAAAGGGCCATCGCCATATCTTCCGCGAAAGTACCAGCGCCACCATGACCGGTCGTGCTCTGGGCCAGTACCTGACCCGGCACTTCCCCGACAAAAAATATTTTTACATCACGGCAGACTACAACTGGGGCCATACATCCGAATCGTCCTTGCGTGAACACACCGACACCCTGGACAGCAATGTGCACCCGGGCGTGACGGTGCCTTTCCCCAATGCCCGCCGGGTCGACCACGTCTCCGCGCTGGAACAGGCCGCCGCCAGTGATGCCGATGTGCTGGTGCTGGTGCTGTATGGCAACGAGCTGGTGCGTGCCATGCGTATCGCCGACAGCATGGGCCTGAACCGCAGCAAGCAGATCGTGGTGCCCAACCTGACCCAGACCGTGCTGGAGCAGATCGGTCCAAGCATTTCGGTAGGCACCATAGGTGCCGAACACTGGCTCTGGCGCGTACCCGAACAGGAAAACTCGCAAGCCGGCCGTGACTTTATCGAGCACTACAAGAAAAAATACGAACACTACCCTTCCAGCGCGTCGGCTTCGGCCTACACCGTCATCTACCAATGGGCCGATGCGGTTGAGCGCAGCAGGAGCTTTGCTACCGGTGCCGTGCAGAAAGCACTGGAAAATCATAGCTACAGCCTGCTCAAGGGCCCGTCCCAATGGCGCTCCTTCGACCACCAGAATGTACAGACGGTATATGTAATCAAGGTCAACGACCTTGCCACCGTCATCGGGCATCCCTCCCGGCAGGATTATTTCGAAATCGTGCACCAGCTCAATGGTGAGCAGGCAGCCATTGGCCACGAGCAGTGGCTGGCAGCCCGCAAAGCTGCCGGCCAGGCAGAAACCCTGCAATAAAAACGCTGCACCCACCCAACAAAATACCCGGCATTTGCCGGGTATTTTGCATGTATCGCCGGGCTGAAGCCGGTACCACAGACCCGCGCAACCTACAGGTTCAGGCCGCTTTCCCGCTCCCAGACACAGCGGATACGCAACTGCTCTTCCGGTGTCAGCAGCTCGAATGACTCGGACTGCCAGCTGAAGCGGTGCGAGCCATGGCTCTCCGCCTCCAGATGGACCACAGCAGTCGACCAGTACAGGCGCTTGAGCAAGCCTTCAAACTGTTTCACCCAGCAGTCCCACTCATATTCCACCGAGCGGTACGTGGCGGCAAAATGGATCACCTGGCTGGTCGGTGACAGCTGGTCCAGTGACGGACTGACGGAAAACATCTCCCGGTTCAGCAGCGCCCAGGTTTCGCTGTGCGGGAGCTCGCCCAGCACCCCGCCATTATGTCGGCTGCGGGCCTGCTGACGCTCGAAGTCCTGCATCGGCCAGTCGCGGATGCAGCCATAAACCACGGATTCGCTGAACACCTTCGCCTCCCGCCCGTTACTCAGCAGCCATCACGGGCATCTGCATACGCCTGCTCCGCCTTGGCAAAACGTGCGGCCATGCTGTCTGATGGTGCCCTGTCAAACAGGCTCACCAGCACAATGGCCAGCGCCGACAGTGCAAAGCCGGGAATGATTTCATACAGGCCAAGGCCGATGAACTCCTTCCACACCACCACGGTTACCGCTCCCGCCAGCATCCGGCCAGTGCACCGTTGCGGGTCATGCGCGACCAGGTCACCGACAGCAGCACCACCGGCCCGAAAGCAGCACCAAAGCCGGCCCAGGCGTAAGCCACCAGCCCCAGCACCTTGCTCTCGGGGTTGGCAGCAATCACCACCGCCACCAGCGCAATCACCAGCACCATCAGCCGGCCGATCCAGACCAGTTCCTTTTGCGAAGCGTTCTTGCGCAAAAAGGCTTTATACAGGTCTTCAGTCATGGCGCTGGCACTGACCAGCAACTGGCAGCTCAATGTACTCATGACGGCGGCCAGTACCGCCGCCAGCACCACACCGGCCACCCAGGGATTGAACAGGATCTTGGCCAGTTCCATGAACACCCGTTCGCTGTTCTGCGTCACCGCGCCGGCCTGCTCCGGGTTGTCGGCAAACCAGGCTATGCCGAAAAAGCCGACGGCAACCGCGCCACCCAGCGTCAGGATCATCCAGGTGATACCAATGCGGCGCGCCGCAGGAATACTCTGCACTGAGCGGGCGGCCATGAAACGCACCAGAATGTGCGGCTGTCCGAAGTAGCCCAGCCCCCAGCCAAACAGGGAAATCAGGGCGATGAAGGACAGCCCCTCAAACATGTTGAAGCCCTGCGGGCGCACCTGCTCGATGGTAGCCAGGGTCGCTGGCAGGTCACCCAGCGCCAGCACCACAAACAGTGGCGTGACCAGCAGGGCAAAAATCATCAGGCTGGCCTGTACGGTATCGGTCCAGCTGACGGCAAGAAAGCCGCCAATGAACACATAAATTACCGTTGCCGCCGCTCCCAGCCACAGGGCCGTGTCATAGTCGAGACCGAAGGTACTTTCGAACAGGCGCGCACCGGCCACCATGCCTGACGCACAATAAATGGTGAAAAACACCAAGATCACGGCCGCCGACATGATGCGCAGGATGCGACTGGAGTCTTCGAACCTGTGGGTAAAGTAGTCCGGCAGGGTCAGGGCGTTGTTGTTGAGTTCGGTGTGCACACGCAGGCGTCCTGCCACCAGTAGCCAGTTCAGGTAGGCACCGGTGACCAGGCCAATGGCAATCCAGCTTTCCGACAGACCGGACAGATACACCGCGCCGGGCAGACCCATCAGCAGCCAGCCGCTCATGTCGGAGGCACCGGCCGACAGCGCGGTAACCCAGCTGCCCAGGCTGCGTCCGCCAAGAATATAGTCCGAGAAGTTTTTCGTTGCCCGCCAGGCAACGAAGCCGATCAGCACCATGGCCGATATGTATATGGTGAACGTAATCAGTACGGGAGTGGAGACAGCCATGCGTGTTTTTATTCCATTTATCCAGAAACGCTGCAAGATTACCCTGACTGGCCGTTTTTTTACAGGCCGGGCGCAGCAAAGCGCTATCCGGCCACTGTTCGGGTTAACATGATGCATCCATGTTTTTATCTGCAAGGAAACCGGTCAATGAGCAATACGCCGCCCGTGCGCGCTACACGCCCAAGCCGGGCGGGCACACTGCTGCGCCTGTTGCTGTTGCTGGCGCTGCTGGTCACTGCCCTGCTGGCATGGCTTCCAGTCCTGCTGCCCCAGGTGCTGCAGCAACAAGGCATCAGCCTGCATTGGCAAGGTGCACGCTGGGGCCTGCATGGTCTTGAATTGCGCCAGCTGCAGCTGGAGCATGAAGGGCAGTCACTGCAGGCGTCCGATGTGCAACTGGACTGGCGTTGGGCAGGGTATCCGCTGCAGTCGCTCAGCATCGGCGAGCTTAAGCTGGCCGCCGTCCTGCCCAAGCAGAACGATACAACAGCAACCGATGGCGATAACGGACTGGCCGCACTGGCCCCCTGGTTGCCGCAACAGCTATCCATAGACAGCCTGGAAGCCGATATTGCCGGTGTGGGCCGCATTGGCGGCTCGCTCCGGGTACAGACTGATGCCGGTCGCCCCCTGTGGCAACCCGCCCGGCTTGAGCTTGATTTCGAACTGACCCGGCTGAACCCGCAGTGGCTTGACGGCATCCCGCCCGAACTGCAACCCGAGCAGCTGCGCATACGCACCCTGACCCGGCCCGACAGCGAATCAGCACCGGATGCCTTGCAATCATTATCGCTCGACATTCACAGCCTGGGCCGGTCACAGGCACAGCTGTCAGGCATTTTGAACCTGCATCACGACTCCGGCTGGCGCGGAACGCTTGAGCAGGCCCGCCTGCATCTGGAATTGCCCCGGCTTGAGCTGGCCGGCGTTCCTCTGGAGCATCTGCAAACCCAACTGCATTTTACGGCCACAGCCGATGAGCGGGGTTTCGGCCTGCAGCTGTCACAGCCGGCCACCCTGACCGTCAACCAGCTGGATGCCGACCCGCAAACCCGCCTGCAGCAGGTGAGCTTGACCCTTGCCCGCCTGCAACTGGACGGTGAGTGGCAGACAGGAGGCAATATCAGTCTTGAAGCTGACTATCATGCCGCCGCCGGGCAATTACAACACCCCCTGCTGCGCGCACAGGGCTGGAATGCGACCGGCACGCTATCCGGCCACCTGTCAGATCTGCAAGCCACTGCTGCCGTCAGCAACGCCGACGGCCTGCAGCTGAACAGTAACTGGCTACTGCAGGGTAACGACCTGGGCGGACAGGTGACGCTGACTGATGTTTTCTTGCGGGCCGGCAATCCGCTACAAAAAACCCTGCCCGACTGGCCGGCACTGGTGGAGTTCGACAATGGTCGCCTGGGCGGACAGGCCAGCATCAGTCTGCCGGCCCGCAAACCATTGCAGGTCACCGGCCAGCTCAATGGCAACGGCCTGGGCGGCATTGTCAATCGCAGCGAAATGGGCGGGCTGGATTTTACCGCGTTTTTCCGTCTTGACCAGGGCGGGCAGCTGCGTCTGGACATGCCCCGGCTGGTGGTGGGCGAGCTTGATCCGGGCGTGCCCGTCCGGCAGCTGACGGTACTGGATGGCAGCTACAGCGGGCATCTGGATCATTTGCTGCAGGGCAGCGCCAGCTGGAGCAGCATCAGGGGAAGCCTGCTGGGAGGCGAATTCAGCGTCAAAGCCAATCGCATCCGTCTGGATGCCGATAACCGCTTGCAACTGCAGCTGGCCGGCATCCAGTTGCAGGACGCTTTGGCCCTGTACCCGACCGAAGGACTCTACGGCCAGGCCACGATTGACGGCAGCCTGCCCTTGTTGATCAACTCACAGGGCGTCTTTGTCGAGCAGGGACAGCTACAGGCACGCCAGCCGGGTACGCTCCGCTTCCAGTCCGAACAGATCCGCTCGCTGGGCAGGGCCAACCCGGGCATGCAACTGGTCGCCGAAGCACTGGATGATTTCCACTTCAATGTGCTCAGCAGCAAGCTGGATTACGAACCTTCGGGTAAACTGTTGTTCAATGTAAGACTGGAAGGCAAGAATCCGGCGGTCGAGCAAGGCCGCCCGATCCATCTGAACCTGAATCTGGAAGAAGACCTGCCAGCCCTGCTGGCCAGCATCCAGCTCAGCAACCATGTCAGCGAAACCATTCAGGAGCGGATTCGTCAGCGCCTGCAAAACCGATAAGGAACCTGTCATGCCCCTAGCCAAACTGATCACCGGACTGCTGCTGGGCGCTGCAGTGGCCGCCTGTACACCTACAGTGCAGGTCGCCATGCCCAGCGAGCCGATCAACATCAACCTGAACGTCAAGATCGAACACGAAATCTACATCAAGGTCGACAAGGCCCTGGACAACCTGTTCGACGAATCCAGCGGCCTGTTCTAAGGAGTCAGCCATGTCAATGCGTACTTTTTTTGCCACTGCGGCACTGGCCGCCAGCCTGCTGGCTACCCCGGCATGGGCACTCGATCTCAACGGTGCCATGGGCAGCCTGCCCCAGGCCAAGGCCGCCGGCCTGCTTGGCGAGCAACCCAACGGCTATCTGGGCGTGGTCAACAACCAGAACAATGCAGCCGAAATCGCACGCCTGATCAACCAGGCACGCAAGTCCGAGTACCAACGTCTGGCCAGGGACAACAACCTGCAACTGCCGGATGTGGAAACCATGGCGGGCAAAAAAGCCATCGAAAAAACCCCCGGCGGGCAGTACATTCTGGTCAACGGCCGCTGGATGACGAAGTAATCACCCCGGGCCCTTCCCTTTTGCGCGGGGCTCGCCTATAATGCGCAGCGTTTCGGGCAACCGGAACTTGTCGGGGCGTAGCGCAGCCCGGTAGCGCACTTGCATGGGGTGCAAGGGGTCGAGTGTTCGAATCACTCCGTCCCGACCAAACAACCCCAAAAAAAACCGTTGATTTATCAGCGGTTTTTTTATGCCTGCCGTTCAGGTGTCGATAAAGTGTCGAAAAAATCCAGACATCATCACATGCCAAACTGCCTGTCAGACAAACCCGCTTTCATGGAGTAATCACCGCATGACCCCATATCCTGCCGCACACTGGCATGCCCGTAATTTCATTCTGCTGCAGCTGGCCAGTTTCATCCTGCTGCTGAGCTGGGCCATGCCTGCTACCAAACCTCTCTGGCACGCAATCGATGAGCCGGTTTTTCGCTTGCTGAACGGTTCGCTGGGACACCTGCCGGCCTGGGACTTCCTTTGGGCCCTGCTCAGCACCCGTATCGCCGACCTTCTGGCAGCCCTGATCATGCTGTGCAGCCTGATTCTCGGCGGCATCATGTTTGACAGGCACCACCTGCTGCGTGCCCTGCTAACCTTTATCTGCCTGCTGGTATTCACCCTGGTAGTACGCACGCTATTCACCCGCGCAGTGGATACAGCCGGGCTGCAGCATGCCAGTCCGTCGGTATTCTTCGGTGACGGCTTCAGCCTGAGCCGGGCCTACCCCTGGATGGAAGAGATCATGGAAATCAAGGATCGCTCCAGTCGCAGCTTCCCGGGTGATCATGCCTCGGTATTGCTGTTGTGGACTGCGTACCTGAGTCTGTTTGTGCGCGGCAAGCGCCTGCTATTGGTATGGTTGACCGGTATCTTCCTGCTGCTGCCAAGGCTGGTTGCCGGTGCCCACTGGCTCAGCGACAATCTGGCCGGCGGCGGTTTTGTCGTGATGCAGACACTGGCCTGGGGTTATTACACCACGGCAGGCAAGCAGGTTTACCGGTTGCTGAACGCGCTGGCGATACCCTGCATCCGCCTGGCACGCAAGATTCCGGGCATCAACCGGCTGGCCATCATCCGGCTGGAGCAGTACTGACACACAAAAAAACAGGCGTGCCGGAAACCCCGTCACGCCTGTCTGGCCAACCAGGCCGGACTCTTATTGAGCGCCCAGCTTTTTCAGTTCCTCGTCGCGCAGTTCACGCCGCAGGATCTTGCCTACGTTGGTGGTAGGCAGCTCGTCACGGAACTCAACCTGGCGGGCAACCTTATAAGCGGTCAGGTTCTTGCGCATGTGGGCAATCACCTCGTCACGGGTCAGGCTTTCGCCCGGACGCAGAACTATGAACACCTTGATCGCCTCGCCGGACTTCTCGTCAGGCACACCAATCGCCGCACACTGCAATACCTGCGGCAAATCCGCAAGCACGTCTTCAATTTCATTGGGGAACACATTGAAGCCGGATACCAGGATCATGTCCTTCTTGCGGTCAACCAGGCGGATGTAGCCATCCTCTTGGATAATGCCGATATCTCCGGTACGCAACCAGCCGCCGGCATCCAGCACTTCGCGGGTGGCATCGTCGCGCAACCAGTAGCCCTTCATGACCTGAGGCCCCTTGACGCATAGCTCGCCCACCTCACCAAGCCCCAGCTCGCGACCTTCGTCATCAATGATCTTGCACAGGGTTGAAGGCGCCGGAATGCCGATGGTGCCCAGCTGGATGTTCTGGATCGGGTTGACTGATGCGATGGGGCTGGTCTCGGTCATGCCGTAACCTTCACAGATCGGGCAGCCGGTGACCTCTGTCCAGCGTTTGGCGGTAGCGATCTGTAGGGCCATGCCGCCGGATACCGTCATTTTCAGCGCGGAGAAATCCAGCTTGCGGAAGTCCTGGTTATTGCACAGTGCGGCAAACAGGGTATTGAGCCCGACAAAACCGCTGAACTTGTATTTGCCCAGATCCTTGACCATCGACGGCAGATCACGCGGGTTGGTAATCAGCAGGTTGTGGTTGCCGGTCAGCATCATCGCCATGCAGTGAAAGGTGAAGGCATAGATGTGGTAGAGCGGTAACGGCGCGACCACCGTTTCCTCTCCATCGTTGAGGTTGGATGCCATGATTGCCTGCGCCTGCAGCATGTTGGCAATCAGGTTGCGGTGGGTCAGCATCGCGCCCTTGGCAACGCCGGTGGTGCCACCGGTGTATTGCAACACCGCGATATCCTCACCGGTCGCTTCCACATTGCAGGCTACCTTCTTGCTGCCGACTGCCAGCACATCATTGAGTTTGTGCGCCTTGGGCAGGTGGTAGGCCGGCACCATTTTTTTTACATACTTGACCACACTATTGACCAGCAAGCGCTTCAGCGGCGGCAGCATGTCGCCAACCTCGGTCATGATCACCGTGCTGATGCCGGTTTTGGGTACCACCTGCTCGACCAGATGCCCCATGTTGGCCAGACTGACCAGCGCCTTGGCACCGGAATCGTTGAACTGGTGTTCCATCTCGCGGGCGGTGTACAACGGATTGGTATTCACCACCACCATGCCGGCACGAATGGCCCCAAACACTACCACCGGATACTGCAGCACGTTGGGCAGCTGGATCGCAATACGGTCACCCGGTTGCAGGTCGGTATGGTTCTGCAACCAGGCGGCAAAGTCACCGGACAGGCGGTACAGCTCTCCGTATGTCATGGTCCGGCCCATGTTGCTGAACGCAGGCAAGCCGGCATAGCGCTCGCAGGATTGGCTCAGAACAGCCTGGATACTGGGATACAGGTCGGCATCGATTTCTGCCGGAATGCCGGCCGGGTATTTGTCCTTCCAGAAGTTTTCGTTCATGCGCGGCTCCAGGGCAACTGCAAATGGTGTGTCATTTCATGACGTACGCTGGCAAGGCTGCAATGAACACAGCACGGCTTGTGGATAAAAAACCGGCACCAACTGTCTATGACAATAATTGTTGTTATCCTGCTTCAGTTCGAGGATTCAGGCAAGTCAGGTTAGCAGCTTCATCCTCGGCAAACCAGCACCACAAACTCAACTTTAGTCACAATAGACCCCGCAAATAAATACCAGTCACAAACAGGGAGCTGGGCAAGCGCTTCCAGCTCCCTTATCATGGCAAAAGCTGCACCATGACAATCTGCTGCAGCCTCACCCGCTGACCAACGGGAGGACAGCACCATGCACGATACCTCCTTCTGGCTGCCGACCCTGGATGCGACCCGCATTCATGTGCACCATTGGCAAACTGACGGGCCTGCCAGGGCCAGCCTGCTCATCAGCCATGGCATGGCCGAGCACGGCGGCCGTTACCAGATGCTGGGCCAGGCGCTGGCGAACGCCGGTATTGCCGTATACGCGCCGGACTTGCGCGGTCACGGGCTTACCGCCGGGGAAGGACTCCATGGCCATTTTGCCGATGTCGATGGCTGGAATCTGGTGATCGAAGACCTGCGCGCCCTCAACCATTACATTCGCTGCGAAAACCCGCACATTCCGCTGTTCATGCTCGGACACAGCCTGGGCAGCTATCTGGTCATGAGTTACCTGATGCAATACAGCTGTAGCGTACAGGGCGCCCTGCTGTCCGGCCCGCAGTACCTGCGCACCACCCTGCGTTACCGGCTGGCCCGGCTGATTGCCCGCGCCGAATGCTGGCGTCAGGGCCCCCGCGGGCGCAGCAAGCTGCTGCACGCCCTGGTTTTCCGTCCGATACAACGCTCGATACAGCCGCAACAAAGCATTCACGACTGGCTCAGCAGCGATCCGGCCGCGGTACAGCAATATCTCGCTGACCCCATGTGCGGCTTCATGTGTACCAACCAGCTCTGGCTCGACGTACTGGATGGATTACAGCGCATCACGCCCATGCAGAGCATGAGCCAGATTCACCATCAGTTGCCGCTGTTCCTGTTTGGCGGCGAACAGGACCCGCTGCACCAGGGCAAGCGGCTGCTCGACCTGGCCTATGCACTGCGCGAATCCGGACAGCGCAGCGTGGATGTCAAGCTCTACCCGGGCATGCGTCATGAGCCGCTCAACGAGCGTCATCGCGCACGGGTCTTTACCGATATAATCGCCTGGATCAGGCAACAATGTGACGGCTTGCCTGCCCCGCACCCGGACAGTCCGGGATCACACCTTCAATAGAAACCGGTCATCCGGTAACCCGGACTGCGGATAAACCCGCATCTGTCCGGCAGGCAAGCCTTGCCATTTCCCCACAGACATTTATATTCACTGCCTGCACTCCCTTTTTCCAGGTTTCCATGGAGCCACTCATGTCAGACACCGTTTATAGCACTTCTTATGACGACCTTACCGTCGGGCAAAGCGCCAGCCAGACACACTGCGTCACTGAAACCGACATACAGCTGTTTGCCGCCGTATCCGGCGACAACAACCCCGTTCACCTCGACAGCGAATTTGCCGCCGGCAGCCGCTTCAAGGAGCGCATTGCCCATGGCATGTTCACTGGCGCACTGATCAGCGCCGCCCTTGCCTGCAAGCTGCCCGGTCCCGGCAGTGTCTATCTGGGCCAGCAGCTGAGCTTCCTGCGCCCGGTAAAGATAGGTGACACGCTGGAAATCCAGCTGGAAGTGCTGGAAAAACTGCCCAGGAACCAGGTACGCATCCGCACCCGCGTGATCAATCAGCAGGGCAAGGCTGTGGTTGATGGCGAAGCCCTGGCGCTGGCACCGGACAGCTCGCAAGCAGTGCGCATGCCTGCCATCCCCAGGTTTGCACGGCAAGACTGACCCGGGCCTGACAGCCCGGATACACGCATCCCAGGAGACCCGCAAGGCAGATAATGAACACCGAGAAACGTTACGAAATTTTCCGCCGTTTTCGTGAAGACAACCCCAAGCCGGAAACCGAACTGAACTACTCATCCGACTTCGAACTGCTGATCGCCGTGCTGCTCTCGGCGCAGGCCACCGACGTGGGCGTCAACAAGGCCACCAAAAAACTGTTTGAAGATGCCCCCACCCCCGAAGCCATGTTCGCGCTCGGCGTGGAAGGGGTAACGGAATACATCAAGACCATTGGCCTGTTCCGCACCAAGGCCAAAAACGTCATCGAGACCTGCCGCCTGCTGATTGAAAAGCACGCCAGCCAGGTACCACAAACCCGAGAAGAACTGGAAGCCCTGCCCGGTGTCGGCCGCAAAACCGCCAACGTGGTGCTCAATACCGCGTTCGGCCAGATTGCCATGGCCGTTGATACGCACATCTTCCGGGTCAGCAACCGCACCGGGATCGCTCCGGGCAAGACTGTCCTCGAAGTCGAAAAGAAACTTTTGCGCTTTGTCCCCAGGGAGTTTTTACTCGATGCACACCACTGGCTGATTCTCCACGGCCGCTATGTTTGCCAGGCGCGCAAGCCGCGTTGTGGTAGCTGCCGCATTGAGGATCTGTGTGAATACAAGGGCAAAACCATCGACTATTGATGGCCGAACACAAAAACAATCATGCCGATAGAGAAAATCTTTTTTACTTTTTTACACGCCCGAATTATAAGACGCCCACAACAGTTGTCCTGCAATGGAGGCTAAACAATGAGCAAAGAAGATCTGGAACTGGATGATGATTTCATCGACGAAGACGGCGAGGAAATCAATGAAGTCGACCCTGCCACAACAAGCAAGAACAGCCTGACCAAACGTCGGGTGATCGACAACCTGCTGGACGAACGCCGGCTGAGCAAGGAACTGGCCGACTACGACTACGACCTGGACTGACGCAACAGGCCCTGCCTGTTGCACCCGGTCAGCCCCTCTAACCGCCAGCCTTTTTCGCCTTGTATCCCTGTCCGGCAAGCCATGGCAGAATCTTGTCCACCTGGTCACCCTGAATCTCTACCACTCCGTCCTTGACGGCCCCGCCAACACCGCAGGCCTGCTTGAGCTGCCTGGCCACATCCTTGAGCTGCCCAGCATTCAACGGCAGTCCCGTGACCAGTGTCACCACCTTGCCGCCACGCCCCTTGCTTTCACGCCTGACCCGCACATTGCCGTCACCCAGCAAAACGTCATCTTCGGCACAACAGCAGGCCTCCAGTGGCTGCCCGCACTCGGGACAATGCCGGCCCGCATCGGTGGAATACACCAGCGAGCCCAGCGCGGCAAACGAACCGGTTTTTTTCATTCGATCAACTCCTCAATTCCGGCAGCAGCCGTGCACCTCGATTACAGCCAGCGCCTGACCTTTTTGCAGTAGCGACTGTAGTCGGCGCCAAAATGTTTTTGCAGCAGCACCTCTTCATGACGCACGATGCCAAACTGCAACAGCAACACCAGCAGCGGAAACAGCATCAGCCACCACAGGTTGGCAGTCAGCAAACCCACTCCCAGATAGATGACCAGCAATGCAACATACAACGGATTACGGCTGACACGGAACGGGCCCTCACACAGCAGCTGCTGCGGTTTGCCATAGGGGTTCAACGTAGTCTTGCGCCACAGCATCAGCCAGACGGTCCAGAGCAGCAGCACCATGCCGACATCCACCAGGAACCAGCCGCCATACCACCAGCCAATCTCTGCCGGCAGCGGCATCGGCCATAGATGCCCCAGCAAGGCGGCTATGCCCCCAATGGCAACAAACAGCACCGGAGCGGGAACCACAAAATAAGGTCGTTGCATGTCAGACACCTTCAAGGATCGGTCCGCCTACAGTTTACCTTTCCCGCCAATAAAAATCTGCGCAGCTGACAGACATAAAAAAACACCTGGCAGCCGGGCTACCAGGTGTTTTTCATAAAAGCATGCGCCGTTATTTCTTGCGCGTACCACGACCGAAATAACTGATGTTCTGCTGTCCGCTTTGGCCGGTCGGGACTTTCTCGATCTTGCCACCCTGCTTGAGAAAAGCCTTGCGTTGCGCTTCAAGCATGCTGCTGCGCGTCTGGGCATGGCTGATTTCATTAATGGCCTCACTTCCTTTGCGACTCATCCTGGCTCCTCCTCTCTCTTCATTAAAGGTGGAAGTATAACACGAGACTCTCAACCAGACAAAATCGATAGCAATTAGCTATAAGTAAGATCAGCCACGCGGGTGGTGCTCGGCATGCAATGCCTGCAACCGCGCCTGGGCCACATGAGTATAGATTTGCGTTGTGGACAGGTCACTATGACCCAGCAACATCTGCACCACCCGCAAGTCTGCACCGTGGTTGAGCAGGTGAGTGGCAAAGGCATGCCTGAGCGTATGCGGCGACAGGGGCTTGAGGATCCCCGCAGTTTGCGCATGCAGCTTGATCCGGTGCCAGAAGGTCTGGCGCGTCATCTGCTGGCCACGCTGGCTGGGAAACACCACATCACTGGTCTTGCCACCCAGCAGCAACGGCCTGCCTTGCGCCAGGTATTGCTCCAGCCAGTCCAGCGCCTGCTCGCCCAGCGGCACCAAGCGCTCCTTGCTACCCTTGCCCATGACCCGTACCACTCCCTGACGCAGGCTGACTTCATCCAGCCGCAGACCGACCAGTTCGCTGACCCGCAGCCCGCTGGCGTACAGTACTTCAAGCATGCAGCGATCACGCAAACCCAGCGGCTGATCCGTCTCCGGTGCCGCCAGCAATGCCTCGACATCCGCCTCGCTCAGGGTATCAGGCAGACTGCGACCGATTTTTGGCATATCCACCAGTGCACCCGGATCCTGAAGGATTTCGCCCCGTTCCAGCGCCTGCTGATAGAAACGTCGCGCCGCCGACAAAAAACGCGCGGTCGAACTGGCCTTGTAACCCTTGTGCAGACGCCAGCCCAGGTACTCCAGCAGATGCTCGCGCTGCACTTGCAGCATGCCCAGCCGGCGCCCGGCCAGCCAGCTGGAAAACTGCTCAAGATCGGCCTGATAGGCCGCCCTGGTGTTATCGGACAGGCCATCATGCAGCCAGAGCCGTTCAAGAAAATTTTCAATCAGTTGCATGTCATTCGGCATGATGGACATTCACCTTTTCCGCATTGATACATGCTGCCTAATAATTTGAACTGACAAACAGCCGAGGTTCCTGTGCGAATAAATTCGCACCTACAGCCGCTCCTGTCTGCTTTACACGGACCAAATGCAGACTCGAATTCATTCGAACAAACCAGAAGCCGCCAAACAACAGCGGTTCCTGTGCGAATGAATTCGCACCTACAGCCGCTGGCCTGCATTTACCCGGACCAGGTGTAGGTTCGAATTTATTCGAACAAGACGTGGCATCAGGTCACAGCATAAACTCCGGACACAAAAAAGCAGCCCGAAGGCTGCTTTTCTGAACACCGGTCTTAGTTGAGCTTCTCTTTGATTCGAGCAGCTTTACCAGACAGGTTACGCAGATAGTACAGCTTGGCCTTGCGCACGTCACCGCGACGCTTGACGGTAATGCTGTCAACCAGCGGGCTGTAAGTCTGGAAAGTACGCTCCACACCCACACCACTGGAAATCTTGCGCACGGTGAAGGCACTGTTCAGACCACGGCTACGAATGCCGATCACGACGCCTTCGTAGGCCTGAAGGCGCTGACGATCGCCTTCCTTGACCTTCACCTGCACGATTACAGTGTCACCCGGCGCGAACGCAGGGATTTCTTTGTTCATTTGTTCAGCTTCAAGTTGCTGAATGATCTTGTTGGTCATTTGTATGCTCCGTAAGACAAACCTCAGGGTTTGCCATCGATACCTAAATCGTTCCGCTGGGCAAAGTATTCATCCAGCAGCCTTTGTTCTTCTCCAGAAAGCGAGCGGCCATCCAGAAGATCAGCGCGACGCTCTGCAGTTCGGCCCAGGGCCTGTTGCAATCGCCAACGCCGGATATGTTCGTGGTTGCCGCCAAGCAGCACCAGGGGAACATCTTTACCCGCATACGTAACCGGTCGCGTGTAGTGCGGGCAATCGAGCAAGCCGTCGGTAAAGGAATCCTCCACCGCAGATTCCGCATGGCCCAACGCGCCAGGCAGAAGCCGTATCACGGCATCCATCAGCACCATCGCCGGCAGCTCGCCACCGGACAGTACATAGTCGCCAATGGACCATTCTTCATCGACGTGCGCCTCGATAAATCGCTCGTCAATGCCTTCGTAGCGTCCGGCTATCAGGATGAGTTTCTCCTCCTGCGCCATCTCGCCTACCGCTGCCTGCTTCAGAACCTGACCCTGGGGCGACAGGTAAATCACCCGCGCATCCTGGCCCAGCTCCGCTTTGGCCGCAGCCAGAGCACGCTCCAGCGGTTCGATTTTCATGACCATGCCGGGGCCACCGCCGAAGGGCCGGTCGTCCACGGTCTGGTGGCGATCCTCGGTAAAGCTGCGCGGGTTCCAGCACTGAATGCTGACCAGCTCCTGCTGTACCGCCCGCCGGGTAATGCCATGCTCGCTGATCGCTGCGAACATCTCGGGAAACAGGCTGATGACTCCGATTTTCAACATGTCGGGGTCAGAAGTCCGCATCCCATTCAACACTGATCACACCCTCGTCTAGATCGACCTGCTCAACACAGTCATCGGTATAGGGCAGCAAGCGTTCACGACCATCCAGGCTACCGGCACAGGGCCGCACCACCAGAACGTCGTTGGCTCCGGTTTCGAGCAGATGACTCACCTTGCCCAGCAATTGCTGTTCACGGTTGACCACCTGAAGACCTACCAGCTGATGCCAGTAATATTCACCCTGCTCCAGTTCGGGCAATTCACTGCGCGGCACGCAAATCTCGAAGCCGGTGTAAGTCCGTGCAATTTCACGGTCTTCCAGTCCTTCGATTCTTGCCACCAGTCCCTTGCCCTGGGAACGGGCACTGGCCAGCCTCACCTGCCTGGTCTCTCCGTCGCGGCGCAAATGCCAGAGCGGATAGTCAAACAGGTTTTCCATCGGATCGGTAAAGGAATGGATCTTCACTTCTCCGCGCACACCATGCACAGCACCGATTTTACCCATTACGATCAAATCGTCCGCGCTCATGTACGTTTACCTCGTTCGCCTGGACTTCAAGCAGTCTGGGCAGCAGCTTCTTTCAGCAGTTGCTCAACGCGCTCGGATGCCTTGGCACCCTGGCCCAGCCAGTAGTTGGCGCGCTCCTGGTCAACAGACAGACGAACTTCTGCACCACGGGCAATTGGGTTGAAGAAACCGATACGCTCGATGAAACGGCCATCACGGAACTTGCGGCTGTCGGCCACGGTCACGTGATAGAAAGGACGTTTTTTAGAGCCACCACGTGCAAGACGGATAGTTACCATTAAACTTCTTTCCTGTAGTTGAAAAATGAACAAAGCCCTTCGCATGCGCAAGGCACACACGAAAGGCCGCATATTCTAAGCGCAAACGCAGGGTTTGCAAAGGGCTATTTCGGAATTCTAGAGTTTCGGCATCCCGCCCATACCCGGAATCATGCCGCCCAGGCCACGCATCATCTTGCCCATGCCCTTGCCCATGAATTTCTTCATCATTTTCTGCATCTGCTTGTGCTGCTTGATCAACCGGCCCACATCCTGCACCTGGGTACCGGAACCCAGTGCGATGCGGCGGCGGCGTGAACCGCTGATGATGTCCGGGTTGCGGCGCTCTTCCGGAGTCATGGAGTTGATGATGGACTCCATCTGCTTGAACTGCTTTTCGGCATTGCCCTGCAGGCCCTGCACCTGGGACAGGTTGACGCCCCCCATGTTGGGCATCTTTTCCAGCAGACCACCCATGCCGCCCATGTTGTTCATCTGTTGCAGCTGGTCGCGGAAGTCTTCAAGGTCGAAGCCCTTGCCTTTCTTGAGCTTTTTGGTCAGCTTTTCCGCCTTGTCGCGGTCCAGCTTCTGCTCGGCCTGCTCGATCAGGCTCATCACGTCGCCCATGCCGAGAATGCGCGAGGCGATACGGTCAGGGTGGAACGGTTCCAGGGCATCGGTCTTCTCGCCCATACCAAGGAACTTGATCGGTTTGCCGGTAATGGCACGTACCGACAGGGCGGCACCACCACGGGCATCACCGTCAACCTTGGTCAGCACCACACCGGTTAGCGGCAGCGCTTCGTTGAACGCCTTGGCGGTGTTGGCGGCATCCTGACCGGTCATGGCATCAACCACGAACAGGGTTTCCACCGGTTTCACCGCAGCATGCAGGGCGGTGATTTCGGCCATCATCTCGTCATCGATGGCGAGACGGCCGGCGGTATCCACCAGCACCACATCGATGAACTTGAGTTTGGCTTCCCTGATGGCGGCATTGGCGATATCAACCGGCTTCTGGCTGATATCCGACGGGAAGAAGATCGCATCGACCTCGCCAGCCAGGGTTTCCAGCTGCTTGATCGCGGCCGGACGGTAGACGTCGGCAGACACCACCATCACGCTTTTCTTCTTGCGCTCTTTCAGGTGCTTGGCCAGCTTGGCCACAGTGGTGGTTTTACCGGCACCCTGCAAACCGGCCATCAGTACCACGGCGGGTGGCACGGCACTGAGCGACAGCTCTTCGTTGGCCGCGCCCATCATGGTTTCCAGCTCGCCCTGAACAATCTTCAGGAACGCCTGGCCCGGCGACAGGCTGCGGGATACTTCAGCACCCACGGCACGGTCACGCACCGCATTGACGAAGTCCTTGACCACCGGCAGCGCCACGTCGGCTTCCAGCAGTGCCATACGCACTTCGCGCAGGGTATCCTTGATGTTATCTTCGGTCAGCCGGGACTTGCCGGTGACATGACGTAGCGTTTGCGAGAGACGTTCGCTAAGATTGTCGAACATGTAGAACCTCAATAGTGGTAAAGCCTGCAATGCGCAACAGTATACCTGATTCCGCAGGCGGCTTTGCACCCGTCCGCCTCCCGGAATCCTGCGTATGCGTCCACTGGTTTTAGCCTCCGGCTCTCTCTATCGCCGGGAACTGCTGCAGCGCTTGCAGCTGCCTTTTGTCTGTCACAGCCCGAATATCGATGAAACCCCGCATGCGAATGAAGAGGCCGTCACACTGGTGCAACGTCTGGCTGTCGCCAAGGCCTGCACCCTGCGCAAACAGTTTTTACAGCACCTGATCATCGGCTCGGACCAGGTAGCCGTGCTCGACGGGCAGATCATCGGCAAGCCGGGCAGCCGGGCGGCCGCAATTGCCCAGCTGCAGACGGCCAGCGGACGCAGCCTGACTTTTTATACCGGGCTGTGTTTACTGGACAGTGCCAGCAACCGGCTACAGGTTGATTGCGTCCCCTTTACCGTGCATTTCCGCCAGCTGACTGATGCGCAGATCGAGCGCTATGTGGACAGGGAGAAGCCCTTTGATTGTGCCGGCAGTTTCAAATCAGAGGGGCTGGGCATCAGCCTGTTTCGCACCACCGAAGGCGAAGACGCCACCGCCCTGGTCGGCCTGCCGCTGATACGGTTGTGTGACATGCTGAATCAGGCGGGGATCGAGGTTCCGTAGAGTTCAATTGCTGTAGGTGCGAATTTATTCGCACATGGTTTTGAGTCTAGAGTTGTGCGAATAAATTCGCACCTACAGATCAAAGCCGAATCAACAGGTTCAGGACTGTTCCGTTCCAGCCACCGGCAGGCGCCACAGATAGGTGGTAACCCCGACCGCCGTCAGCAGCATGGCCAGTTTGGCCCAGATGAAATCAACCCAGAATACGCCAAACAGGATACTCAGCCAGAGCAGGCTGATGGCCAGATACTTGGCCCGCATCGGCAGGCCCTTGCCGGCCAGATAGTCGGCAATCATCGGCCCGTAACGGTGGTGGGAGGTGATCCAGCAGTAGAACCGCTCCGAGCTGCGCGCAAAGCAGGCGGCAGCCAGCAGCATGAAGGGCGTGGTCGGCAACAGGGGCAGGAATACGCCAAGCACACCCAGGCCAACGCTGAGCCAGCCCAGGGCAAACAGCAGGGAACGCAACAGCGGGTTGGCAACCAGCCGCACTTCCCGCCCTGCAGTCTGTCCGCTCACGGATCAGTCACGCGGCTTGAGCAAAACCGGCTTTTCCTCGGGAGCCTGCAACAACAGGAACAGCGTGGTGAGAATGTCGGGGATCTGTACCAGCATGCTGGCAACCAGCTCCTCGTCATTGGCGATTTCGGCAAAATCCGGCTGCTCGTCAAACAGGCCCGAACCGACCATCACCGGCAGCAGCAGTTCGCTGACTTCTTCCTCATCATCCTCGAACCAGATGTCCTCCCGCAGGAAAACACCTTCCATGAAGCCGATGCACCAGGCACGAATATCGGAATCGGCCGGTTCATCGCCCAGATCGAACTCGCAGGGAAACTCGAAGTCCTCGTCGCTGGCCAGCTGACGGGCAATCTGTGCCTTCAGCTGACGCAGGGCTTCGGTGATCTCTTCCTGCTCGGCCGTGTCCTGGTACTCCGGCTCCTGGCCGAACAGCTCCAGCATCCACTCTTCTTCCTCTACCAGATCGGGGCAGATGGACAGAGCAGTCAGATAGCCATGTGTCGCCACATAGTCGAGCGCTTCCTCGTACAGGTCATCGGCATCAAGAAAAGCGCGCAAGCGGGCCTGCTGTTCGGAGAAAGACATGGGCTGTTACCTTGTTGGCTTCAAAATGAACATCATTGTAGACCAGCATCAGCAGTACGGCCAGAGCCGGCAGAGCCGGAACAACAAAGTTTTGCGGAAAATCGTATAATGCCGGCCGGTTTTGGAGATCATCATGTCAGGGCAAGCCCTCAGCATTCTTAAAAGCGTTTTCGGTTACGATGCCTTTCGCGGTCGCCAGGCGGACATCATCAAGCAGGTGGCCGATGGCGGCGATGCCCTGGTGCTGATGCCCACCGGCGGCGGCAAATCACTGTGTTACCAGATCCCGGCATTGATGCGTGATGGCATCGCCATTGTCATCTCGCCCCTGATTGCGCTGATGCAGGACCAGGTCAGCCACCTTGAAGAGGCCGGCATCAGTGCCGCCGCCCTCAACTCGGCCATGAGTATCGACGAGCGCCGCGACATTGCGTCACGCCTGCGTCGCAACGAGATCAGGCTGCTGTATCTGGCGCCCGAGCGCCTGCTGCAGGAGCATACCCTGTCGTTTTTGCAGCAGCTGCCGATCAGCCTGTTCGCCATCGACGAGGCCCACTGTGTTTCCCAGTGGGGCCATGACTTTCGCCCTGAATACCTGCAGCTGGGCCAGCTGGCCGGGCTGTTTCCCGGCGTGCCGCGCATTGCCCTGACCGCCACCGCCGACACCCGTACCCGCCAGGAGATCGTGCAACGCCTGCAATTGCAGGATGCCCGCGAATTCATCTCAAGCTTCGACCGGCCCAACATCTTTTACCGCATTGCACCGAAGAACAATCCGCGCAAACAGTTGCTGGATTTTCTCGCCGCACGCAAGGGCGACTCGGGCATCGTCTATTGCCTGTCACGCAAAAGCGTCGACAGCACTGCCGAATTTCTGGTCGAGAAAGGCTACAGCGCCCTGCCCTATCATGCCGGACTGGACAACGAGCTACGTGCCTTTCACCAGCAACGCTTCATCAATGAAGAAGGCCTGATCATGGTGGCCACCATCGCCTTCGGCATGGGCATCGACAAGTCCAACGTGCGCTTCGTCGCCCATCTGGATCTGCCCAAATCGATCGAGGCCTACTATCAGGAAACCGGCCGCGCCGGCCGCGACGGTCTGGCAGCTGACGCCTGGATGGTCTATGGCCTGCAGGATGTGCTGTTTCTCAAGCAAATGCTGGCCAGCTCGGAAGGCGAAGAGCGTTTCAAGCGCATCGAACAACACAAGCTCGATGCCATGTTGGCCCTCTGTGAAGAGACCCGCTGCCGTCGCCAGACACTGCTGGGCTACTTTGACGAGCAACTGGACAAGCCCTGCGGCCATTGCGACAACTGCATCGAACCGCCAAGGACCTGGGACGCCACCGAAGCCGCACGCCAGGCACTATCAACCGTGTACCGCACGGGCCAGCGCTACGGTGTTGGCCATTTGCTGGATGTATTGCTAGGCCGGGAAAACGACCGCATCCGCTCCATGGGCCATCAGCACCTGTCGGTGTTCGGTATCGGCAAGGCGATCGGCGAGCACCAGTGGCGCTCGCTGTTTCGCCAGCTGGTGGCGCGCAATCTGGTCGATGTCGATGTGGAAGGCTTTGGCGGCCTGCGCCTGAACGACTCCTGCCGTCCGCTGTTGCGCGGCGAGGTCAGCCTGCAACTGCGCGAAGAAACTGCCAAAGCGGCCAAGCCGCAGCGCAGCCAGGCCAGCCAGCTGGTACGCGCCCACGAACAGGGCACCTGGGAGCGCCTGCGCACGCTGCGCAAACGGCTGGCCGACGAGCACGGCGTACCGCCCTATGTGATTTTCCCCGACTCGACCCTGCTCGACATGCTGCGCCAGCAACCGGGCAGCATGAGCGACATGGCACAGGTCAGCGGTGTCGGCCAGGTCAAGCTGGAGCGCTACGGTGCCGAGTTCCTGGCCGTTTTCAATGACACCGACACCGCTCCGGCAATCGCCGAACCTACACATGACCTGCAACATGAAATTGTCACTCTGGCCCGCCATGGCATGACGCCAGAGCAGATCGCGCGCCAGCACAGCTGTTCGCTGAAAAACGTCTACAGCCATCTGGCCCGGGCCATCGGCAACGAGCAGCTGAGTCTAGAGCAGGCGCTGGATCTGCCCGAAGAGCTATTGGGCGAAATCCAGGATGCCTTCCTCGATGGCGACGGCGAGCTACCATCAGCCAGCGAAGTAGCACGTCAATTCGCCAGCCTGGACGAAGGTGTGCTCTACTGCATCCGCGCCGCCCTGCAAGCCGAGTTTGGCCAGGCCTGAGCCTGTCTCCGACGGGTTATGACATGCTGGCAAGCACGCATGAGCAGGTGTCTGCGCATGCAGGACCGGTTGACGCTTTCAGGCTAAAATACCCCACTTTTTATTTATCATCAGGTTATTCCGCACCATGAACATGCCCCTGCTCTGGGTACTCACCCTGCTGCTGATATCCGTCATCCTGTTTGTCCGCAACAAGCCGCGCATGGATGTCGTCGCCCTGTTGATGATTGTCGCCCTGCCCCTGACCGGCGTGCTGACCATGGAAGAAACCCTGGCCGGCTTCAGCGACCCGAGCGTGATTGTCATTGCTGCCCTGTTTGTCGTTGGCGAAGGGCTGGTGCGCACCGGCATCGCCAACCAGATGGGCGAACAGCTGGTCAAACATGCCGGCAACAGCGAAGCTCGCCTGATCATCCTGCTGATGGTGGCCGTTACCGGACTGGGCTCGGTGATGAGCTCGACCGGGGTGGTGGCAATCTTCATTCCGGTGGTGCTGAGCATGGCCAGCCGCCTTAATATCCACCCCAGCCGGCTGATGATGCCGCTAAGCTTTGCCGGTCTGATCAGCGGCATGCAAACCCTGGTCGCCACACCACCGAACATGGTGATTCACAGTGAACTGGTACGTAATGGGCACGAAGGTTTCAGCTTTCTTGCCTTCACACCCATCGGGCTGGTCATTCTGGCGCTGGGTACCGGCTACATGCTGCTGGCGCGCAAATGGCTGGGTAATGACAGTACCGACAAGGACAGCAAGGAACCGCGTCACCGCATCCAGGACCTGGTTCGTGAGTACCGGCTGGAAGGTCGCGAGCGCCGCCTGCGGGTCAAGGCCAACTCGATCCTGACCGGCCAGACCCTCGACGAACTGCAGCTGCGCAAGCAGTACGGCATCAATGTGATCGCGGTCGAGCGCCAGCAACGCTTTCGTCGCAACCTGCTCAGTGCCACCGGCAGCACCGAAGTACGCGCCGGCGACATTCTGTTGGCCAATCTGGTCAGCCCGACCATTGACCTGCTCACCTCATACTACGAACTCGGGGTGGAGCCGCTATCGACCGAAGACAGCTACTTTGGCGACCATAGCCGCATTCTCGGGCTGGCCGAGGTAATGCTGCCGCCCGACTCGGGCCTGATCGGCAAGACCATCCAGGAGCTGGGTTTCCGCTCCCGCCGCAAGCTGAACGTGATCGGACTGCGCCGCAACCGTGCAGCACTCGACGGCCTGCTGGTGGATGAAGTGCTGAAAGCCGGTGATACCCTACTGGTTGCCGGCAACTGGAAGCACATCCATGCCCTGCAAGGCTATACCCGGGATTTTCTGGTACTCAGCCTGCCGGCCGAGGTCGACCAGGGCGCTCCCGCACTGGTCAAGGCGCCGCATGCGTTGTTCAGTCTGGCGGTGATGGTGGGTCTGATGGTGACCGGAGCGGTACCCAACGTGATGGCGGTACTGATCGCCGGCCTGTTGATGGGAGCCTTTCGCTGTATCAATATGGACTCGGCCTACAAGTCGATTCACTGGCAGAGCATCATCCTGATTGTCGGCATGCTGCCCTTTGCCACCGCGCTGCAAAAGACTGGCGGTATCGATCTGGCTGTGCAGGGGCTGATGGGGGCTTTTGGTGATGCCGGACCACGCATGATTCTGGCGATCCTGTTTGTTGCCACTGCCGTGACCGGACTGTTCATCTCCAACACCGCCACAGCAGTGCTGATGGCTCCGGTGGCAATTGCCAGTGCCGGTGTGATGGGAGCTTCGCCGGCCCCCTTTGCCATGACGGTGGCGCTGGCTGCGTCAGCTGCTTTCATGACGCCGGTGTCCTCACCGGTCAATACGCTGGTACTGGGCCCGGGGCAATATCGCTTTTCCGATTTCTTGCGTATCGGCGTGCCCTTTACCCTGATTGTACTGGTGGCCACTGTTCTGCTGGTTCCGGTGCTGTTTCCCTTCTAGAGCTGCAAGCTATTAATGCGGCAATCTAATAGAGCATAGTGTATAATCTCAACATTATGAAAATAGATGCCCGAAAACTGAGTCCTGAAGAGCAGCGTGAAAAGCGAACTATCGCTTTGCGCATGCGTGAACAGGGCTATACATTTAAAGCCACTGCTGAAGCAGTGGGTGTTCACATGCGCACTGTCGCTAAATGGACTGAAACAGCAGCACAAGAAGGTAAACAGGCGGCCATTAAAGGTGGTCAGCGTGGAGCCAAAGCCGGTGAGCGGCGCAGCTTGAGCAGTAGTCAGGAAGTTCTCATTCAGACGCTGATTACCGACAAAATGCCCGACCAGCTCAAGTTGGGTTTTGCTCTGTGGACACGCGATGCGGTGCGCGAGCTGATTCAGGAACGCTGCGACTTTCTGATGCCGGTACGTACTGTAGGCGAGTACCTCAAGCGCTGGGGTTACACTCCACAGCGTCCGCTAAAGCGGGCTTATCAGCAGAATCCAAAGGTGGTGCAGCGCTGGCTGGATGAGGAATATCCGCTGATTGCCCAGCGTGCAAAGGTCGAAAACGCCGAAATCCAGTGGGCTGACGAGACTGGAGTACGTAGCGACAGCCACGGTGGCCGCAGCTTTGCACCGGCAGGCAAGACACCAGTACGACTGGTTAGCGGTAGCCGGTTTGCAACCAATATGATTTCTAGTGTTACCAACCGAGGTAAATTGCGCTTCATGATGTACCGGGAAACGATGACATCCCAGGTGTTGATTCGCTTTCTGGATCGCCTTGTTCGCGGCTCGGAAGGCAGAAAAATATTTCTGATTCTCGATAACCTGCGAGTGCACCACAGCAAGAAAGTCGCAGCTTGGGTCGAGGCCAGAAAAGAGCAAATTGAGTTATTTTTTCTGCCCGCTTATGCGCCAGAGCTCAATCCAGACGAATACCTGAACGGCGACCTTAAACAACAGTTAAAAACTGGCAGGGCTGCGCGTACGCAGGCTGAACTTGAAGAGCGGGTTCGTTCAATACTAAGGCGTATCCAGCGGAGGCCGGGACGAGTTTCTTCTTACTTCCGACACCCCAAGATTGCTTATGCCGCCTGATATGGCCTATTTAATTGCCGAGGTAATATGCCCGGGTTGCGATTTGCGGTATCTGTACACCGATACCGCCGACCAATTCCGTGCACGCAGCAAGAATTAAAAGCAATTCTCTGCTATGCCAGTATGACTAACTTCATGCAAACGGTTTGTACACCCGACCACATGGCATGCGGTCTTACCAGGAAAGCAAAAAGCCCTGCAGTTCAAATGCAGGGCTTTTTGCTGGATAAGCAACGGGGTTGCTCTTGTGCTTTAAGCGTATCGCAATCATCCGAAAACAGCGCTGCTGCTTGCGCAGCAGCGCCGGAGCATGAGTGGAGCAAACCCTGCTGAATCTGCGCACCATGACTGCAGGCGCAAATCCGGCAAGGCCTCCCCGCCCCGCAGCAACATCATTGCTGTTGCTGTGGTTCTTGCTTGTCTGCTTCCTCAGCCTGTACGGCCGACTCGGCATCAGCCACTACAGTGGCCGCCGGCTCCGCTGTTTCAGGTGCAGGTGTTTCAACCGTTTCAGCTTCCTTCTGGACCTCCGCAATCGCTGCGGCTGGCTGCTGCTCCTGCGCCGGCTCTACCGGTTCAGGTTGCACGGCTTCCACCGTGGTTTCAGCAGCAGGCTCTTGTGAGGCCCCGGTAACCAGCTCCAGTTGCTCCGCCGGGGCGGGTTCTTCCTGTGTTGCAACCTGTTGCCGGGCTTCTTCAGCTTCACGGGCGGCCTGTTCACGAGCCAGTCGCTCGCGACGGCGGCGTTCACGCGGATCGTTGGCTGCACGGCCCTGGCTTGCGGGTGCAACAGGCTCGCTGGCGACAACGTCAGCCACAGGCTGAGCCGTCTCTACTGCTGCCGGTGCAGCCTGCTGCTCAGGGCTGGCTTGCTCCTGACGTGCGGGGGCCGCTGCTTCAACAGCTTCAGGCTCGGTGATCTGCAGCAGTTTTTCAGGCTCTTCCAGTTTCAGTGCCGGTGCCTGCGCTTCTGTCACGGCCGGATCGAATGCCTGCACGGCGATCACAGGAGCGGCAACTGCCGCTGCCTCTGCTGCCGGCTGCTGACGCCGGGCCGGTTCCTGCTGACCGCTCTCATCAGCCTGCTGTGCAACATCAGCACCACCTTCTGCCTGTTCCGGCTGACGCTCACGACGGGCGGCCGGGCGACGGCGCTGACCACGAGAACGACGGCGCGGACGCTCTTCCTCGCTGCCGGCTTCCACCGGCTCAGCAACCATTTCGGTGTCTTGCACTTCAGCGGCTTCAGCTTCGTGCTGCTGTTTCAGTTCCAGCTCTGCCTCGTCCTGCGTGCGCTGCCGGCGGTTGTTGCGTGCAACAGCCTCATCCTCACGTGGCTTGCCGGTCTCCTGCCGGCGCTCATTGCGGCGGTTGTTGCCAGCCGGACGCTCCTGTGGCTGACGTTCCTGCTGCTGGCGCTCTGGCTGTGCCGGACGATCCTGCTGGGCCGAACGCTCTTCGCGTTGTGGCCTGTCGCGACGGCTGCCGGATTCCTGCTGGGTCTTGCGCTCCTCGCGCGGCTTGCGTTCGTCATCACGGTTACGCGGACCACCTTCACGGCGGCGACCACCAATCTGCCGGTTGTTGCTGCGCTCGTTGCGCTTGCCGCCAGCCTGTTCGGCCTTGGGCTCCGGTGCAGCCTCTGCCTCGGCATTGGCAAACAGGCCGACCAGCGACTTGACCAGCCCTTTCAACAGGCCTTTTTCCGTACCCGCTGCAGGCGTCCTGGCTGCGGCCGGTGCAGGCGCTGCCGGTGCCGCGACCGGACCACGATCGCGGGCAGAGGTCTTGACTGCAGCTTCTTCACGTACCAGCGCACGGGTGGTGCTGGCAGTGACCTGGCTGTCGTCCATCTCTTCACTGGCCATCTCGTAACTGGACAGCCCGGATTGCGCTTCAGGGCTGTCATCGCGCAAGCGCTGAACATCGAAGTGCGGGGTTTCCAGGTGGTCATCCGGCAGGATAAAGATACGCACACGGGTGCGCAGCTCGATCTTGGTAATGGCATTGCGTTTTTCGTTGAGCAGGAAAGCCGCGACCTGCAGCGGTACGCGGGCGCGCACCTCGGCGGTACGATCCTTCAGGGCTTCCTCTTCGATCAGGCGCAAAATGGCCAGGGAAATGGATTCGACATCACGAATCACGCCCTGTCCGTTACAGCGCGGGCACACCATGCCGCTGGTCTCGCCCAGTGACGGACGCAGGCGCTGGCGCGACATTTCCAGCAGGCCGAAGCGCGAGATCCGGCCAATCTGGACGCGGGCGCGGTCTGCTTCCAGACATTCGCGCATGCGGTCTTCAACTGCACGCTGGTTTTTCATCGGCGTCATGTCGATGAAGTCGATGACGATCAGGCCGCCGATATCACGCAGGCGCAGCTGGCGGGCAATCTCTTCGGCCGCTTCCAGGTTAGTCTGCAGCGCGGTTTCCTCGATGTCGCTGCCACGGGTGGCACGCGCCGAGTTGATGTCGATGGAGACCAGTGCCTCGGTCGGGTCGATCACCAGCGCACCGCCGGATGGCAGCTTCACTTCGCGCTGGAAGGCGGTCTCGATCTGGCTCTCGATCTGGAAACGGTTGAACAGGGGCACCGGGTCCTGGTACAGCTTGACCTTGCTGGCGTACTGCGGCATGACCTGCTGGATGAAGGCCAGTGCCTCGTCGTAGGCGTCATGGCTGTCGATCAGCACTTCGCCGATGTCCTGGCGCAGGTAGTCGCGGATGGCGCGAATGATGACGTTGCTTTCCTGGTAGATCAGGAACGGCGCCTGGCGGCCCTTGCCGGCATCCCTGATGGCGGTCCACAGCTGGATCAGGTAGTCGAGGTCCCACTGCAGCTCTTCGGTGCTGCGGCCCAGACCGGCAGTACGCACGATCAGGCCCATGTCGGCCGGGGCGTTCAGGCCGCTGAGCGCTTCGCGTAGTTCCTGGCGCTCTTCGCCCTCGATGCGGCGGGAGATGCCGCCGGCACGCGGGTTGTTGGGCATCAGCACCATGTAGCGGCCAGCCAGGCTGATAAAGGTGGTCAGGGCTGCGCCCTTGTTGCCACGCTCTTCCTTGTCGACCTGGACAATGACTTCCTGGCCTTCGTTGAGTACGTCCTTGATGTTGACGCGGCCACCCTCAACCGGCTTGTTGAAGTATTCGCGGGAAATTTCCTTCAGCGGCAAAAAGCCGTGGCGGTCAGAGCCGAAATCGACAAAAGCCGCCTCCAGGCTGGGCTCGATGCGGGTGATGCGACCCTTGTAGATATTGGATTTTTTCTGTTCCCGGGCGCCGGATTCGATATCGATATCAAACAGGCGTTGGCCGTCAACCAGTGCAACACGCAACTCTTCGGGCTGGGTTGCGTTAATCAGCATTCTTTTCATGGGGTACCAGTACATTCCGTGTCACGGAAAAGCATTGGCACTCGACCCCTTCCAGATTGTGTTGGGTGCGCGCAATTGGGTATACCCAATCGTGTCCAGCAACGGAACCTGTATGTTCCGCGCGACTGCGTCTCCGGCTGTGCGGCTTCTGGCCTGTAGCCGGTTCATGCACACGGTCTGACCGGAGCAGCAATCTCTACTGTCTGCCGGACTGCGGGCCGCATACACATGGCGTGCTGCTCCGCACCGGAGTGCATTTACCAGGAGGAGGAATCCGCCCGGCAGCGTACATTGATTGCCCTGTCAGTATCTGGGGCTGTACCCGCCCGGGTTCGGTGCATCTCCACCCTACACATGTTTTCAGCTGCACCAGCGTGCGTGCTGCAAGACGGGCAATCCGCGCCAGGCCGGGCAGCATGACTACACCGGTCTTGTCTGGCCCGGGCATTACATCCGGCCTTGCCAGCCTTTGCCGGCCAGCATGTACGTATCCTTGGTTGATCGGGTGCCGCTCTTTTACGTGAGCGGGTTCATTAACATGCCGGGAGAGGCTTGCCGGTGCGGACTCACTCACGCTGCCGTACAATTCTCCTGGCGTACAGTGTTGTCGACTCTTCCGTCAGCGGCCAGTTTGCTGCCACCGGCGAGGCGGTCGTTGCCTTTCGAACATTTTCCGGGCTTGTGCACTGAATAGTTAGAATAAAGTATGCGCACCTGCTAGATTACCCGACTGCAAAGCGCAGCAGCGAGAATATAGCAGCAAGCTGCCCGCGCATCAATTGCCTGCTAGCGGTCTTCACCTACAAATGAGCAATTCTGTGACATCCACCCCTGCCCGGGTCGAGTTTGTCGAAGTCAGCGACGGCTTTGCCGGCCAGCGCATCGACAACTTCCTCATCAGCCACCTCAAGGGCACGCCCAAAACCCTGATCTACCGCATCCTGCGCAAGGGCGAAGTACGGGTCAACAAGGGGCGCATCAAGCCCGAGTATCGCCTGCAGGCGGGCGACCTGATCCGCATACCGCCCTTGCGCCTGCCGCCGCCCGACAGCCCGCCAACGGTTGCGCAGGGCTTGCTGGAGCGCCTGGAAGCAGCCATCGTGTACGAAGACAACCAGATGCTGGTGGTCAACAAGCCGGCCGGCATTGCCGTGCATGGCGGCAGCGGTTTGCAGTTCGGCATCATCGAGGCCTTTCGCCAGTTGCGCCCGCAATGCAGTGAACTGGAGCTGGTGCACCGCCTCGACCGTGACACCTCCGGTCTGTTGATGCTGGCCAAAAAGCGCAGCCAGCTGCGCCGGCTGCATGCGGCACTGCGTGACGGCAGTATCGACAAGGGCTACATGGCACTGGTTGCCGGCAGCTGGCCGACCGCCCGCAAGCAGGTCAATGCCCCGCTGCTGCGCAGCAACCTGCGTTCCGGCGAGCGCATGGTCGAGGTCAACCCGGAAGGCAAGGAATCCCTGACACGTTTCAGGGTGCAGCAACGCTTCGGCAGCTTTGCCACCCTGGTCGAGGCCAGTCCGGTGACCGGCCGCACTCACCAGATCCGGGTGCACGCCCTGTATGCCGGCCATCCGATTGCCGGCGACAGTAAATATGGCGATGACGATTTCAGTAAGGAAATCCGCCAGCTCGGCGGCAAACGCCTGTTCCTGCATGCCCACCACCTGCGCATTCCACAGGATGATGGTGCCAGCCTGGAGCTGAGCGCAACACCGGATGCGATGTGGATCAACACACTGGAGAAGCTGAGTGAATAAACAGATACGCCTGTTGGTCTTCGACTGGGACGGAACCCTGGTCGACTCGCTGGACCGCATCGTGGCCTCGATGCATCACGCCGCCACCACATGCGGCATCCCCCTGTGCAGCGATGCCGAGATTCACGCGATCATCGGCCTGTCGCTGGAGCACGCCTATTTCAGGCTGTACCCGCAAGCCGCACTGGCCGAGCTGTGCGAGCCGTTTCGTCAAGCCTACAGCACACATTACCTGAGCCAGGAACAGGAGCCTTCGCCCTTCTACCCCGGCGTACGTGACACCCTGGACAATTTTCGTACGGCCGGCTACCAGCTGGCCGTTGCCACCGGCAAAAGCCGCCAGGGGCTGGCCCGCGTACTGGAAGGCCACGGCATGCAGGATTTTTTCGACATCACCCGCTGCGCTGACGAAACCCGCAGCAAGCCCGACCCGCTGATGCTGCAGCAGATCCTGCTGCATTGCGAACAGCCAGCCAGCCGCGCGATCATGGTCGGCGACTCGCCATTCGATCTGCAGATGGCCAACCACGCCGGCATTGCACCGGTTGCCGTCAGTTACGGTGCCCAGCCGCTGGCAGTCCTGCAGCAGGAACGCCCCGTGCTGTCCATCGACAAGTTCAGCGAACTGCATGACTGGCTGGCGGCCAGTTGACAACCCAACCTAGGAAGCAATCATGACCGATCCCTGGAAAGAAACAGCAGACAATACCCACCCCGTCAATGCCGGCAATCCGGCCGGGCGCCCGACGGACGACAAGGCCTGGAAGTTGCTGGAAAAGGCTGTACTGGCCGGCGTACAGGAGCAGCGCCGTAGCCGCCGCTGGGGCATTTTCTTCAAATCCCTGACATTTCTGTACCTGTTTGGCGCCATCTTCCTGTTCGGCTCCGCCTTCAATACGGAAATCAAGGGCGGCAGTGACGCCCACACCGCCGTGATTGAAGTGCGCGGCATGATTGCCGACCAGGAAAACGCCAGCGCTGACAAGATCATCAGCGCCCTGCGCAATGCATTCGAAGACAAAGGTACCCGTGGCGTAGTCCTGCGCATCAACAGCCCCGGCGGCAGCCCGGTCCAGTCAGGCTACATCTATGATGAAATCAAGCGTTTGCGCCTGCTCTATCCGGCCGTTCCGGTGTATGCGGTGATCACCGACCTGGGCGCTTCCGGTGCCTATTACATTGCCAGTGCCGCAGATCGCATCTACGCCGACAAGGCCAGTCTGGTCGGTTCGATCGGCGTCACCGCCGCCAGTTTCGGTTTTGTCGACACTCTGGAGAAGCTCGGCATCGAGCGTCGTGTCTACACCTCCGGTGAACACAAGGCGTTTCTGGACCCATTCCAGCCACGCAAGGACAGCGAAACCGAGTTCTGGCAATCGGTACTGGCCACCACTCACCAGCAGTTCATCGACAGCGTAAAGAAAGGCCGTGGCGAGCGCCTGAAGGATCGGCAACACCCCGAGCTGTTTTCCGGCCTGATCTGGTCGGGCGAACAGGCACTGGAACTGGGCCTGATCGATGCGCTGGGCAGCACCAGCATGGTGGCCCGCGATGTCATCGGGCACAGCAATCTGGTGGACTTCACAGTCGAGGATTCGCCCTTTGACCGCTTTGCCAAGCGCTTCGGGGCCAGTGTGGCTGAACAGCTGGCCATCAGGCTGGGGCTGCAACAAACGCAACAATTACGCTGACTTGTGACAATAACGCACTAAACTGTAGGTGCGAATTCATTCGCACATGACTCCTGCTCCGGTGTGGCCGGATCTGCAGTTGTTCGAATAAATTCGAACCTACAGGGGCGATAAGGCCGTTATTTTACTTAAGCTGATTATGCTCAGAAACGCGCACCCAGCCGCAGGTACCAGGCTCTACCGTTATACCCGCCGTATGCGAGTGGCGCACGCAGGTTTTCGGCGGCCATGCCGGCCAGTTGGTGCAGGGTACGGATGGACTGCTCACGCTCTGCCACCCACACCAGAGAAAACAGCAAGGCACCGGACAAGGCCAGCCCGGCAATAGAGCCAAACCCCATTAACACGGTCAGTTTGTTGCGTATCGACAGGCGATTAAACAGCTTTTTCATGGCACGGCACTCTCCTGAGTGCCGTGCCGGCAAGCAGCCGGGCATGCACCAAGGCCCGGGGTTCTCTGCAATTACCGCAGTGGACGATCACTGAATGTAGCAAATTGCCTGCAGGACCAGAACCCGGGCTCCTTAGACTTTTGCACGATAAAAACTGGCTATTCGCCACTGTGAGCGATTTTGTTGATCCCGGGTACTTGACGATCCGTTGCATCCACGCAAAACCAGTCAGCCGGGCCGGCCACCTTGCGCCGCCGATAAAAAAACCTTGCCGAAGCAAGGTCTTTTTATCGATGAAAATGGTCAGGCGTTACCGGTGACTGCCATGCGGGCGGCGCTGGTAAAGTCAAGCATCCGCTGTAGCGGCTTGACCGCCTTGGGCACCAGGGCCGGATCGACCAATACTTCGTTGCTGCCAGTCTGCAGGCTATGCAGCAGGGCCTCCAGGGTATTCATCGCCATCCACGGGCAACTGGCGCAGCTGCGGCAACTCGCACCCTCGCCTGCCGTTGGTGCCTCGATGAAGGTTTTACCCGGGCTCAGTTGCTGCATCTTGTAGAAGATGCCCTTGTCGGTGGCAACGATAAATGTCTGCTGCTCCATTTCCTGTGAAGCCCGGATCAGCTGGCTGGTGGAACCGACCACATCGGCCAGCTCGATCACCGCTTCGGGTGATTCCGGATGCACCAGCACCACGGCTTCCGGATACAGTGCCATCATGTCTTCCAGTTGCTGGGTCTTGAACTCTTCGTGAACGATGCAGGCACCATCCCAGAGCAGCATGTCGGCACCGGTTTCACGCTGGATGTAACGACCCAGATGCTTGTCCGGACCCCAGATGATCTTTTCGCCGTTGTCCATCAGGCTCTCGACGATTTCCAGGGCACAGCTGGAGGTCACCACCCAGTCGGCACGCGCCTTGACCGCTGCAGAGGTGTTGGCATACACCACCACCGTACGCTCGGGGTGCTGGTCACAGAACGCGGAAAACTCCTGTACCGGGCAGCCCAGATCGAGTGAGCAGGTCGCCTCCAGGGTCGGCATCAGGATACGTTTTTCCGGACTGAGGATCTTGGCCGTCTCACCCATGAAACGGACACCGGCCACCACCAGGGTCTGCGCCTTGTGGTCACGGCCGAAACGGGCCATTTCCAGCGAGTCGGCTACACAGCCGCCGGTTTTTTCCGCCAGCTCCTGCAGTACCGGATCGCAATAGTAGTGGGCAACCAGAACGGCGTTCTGACGTTCCAGCTCGGCGCTGATCTGTTCAAAGTAGGCGGCTTGTTGCTCGGCAGTCAGCGGCTTGATCTGCTTGGCCGCGAGGTGTGCTTGAACCAAGATGCGTTCAGCAATCTGTGTCATCGTTATGCAATTCCCAAAAGCAGCGGAGGCGCAACCTTATCAAGTGTTGCCTGCGCATGCAAAGCACCCTTGCAGTACTGAAAGGAAATGGTGGGTCGTGCGGGGTTCGAACCTGCGACCAATTGGTTAAAAGCCAACTGCTCTACCACTGAGCTAACGACCCGTAAGGGTGGCAAATGATACGCAATTTTTCGCTCATTTCAAGCAAAAAATCCTGCCATTCCATTTGCCGGCAAACATCCGTCACTGGATGCGCTGCAGATCCTGGCGGGCCAGATTGGCAGCAGAGCTGTCGGGAAACTGGCTGATGACCTGACGATACAGGGCTTCGGCACGTTCATAACGCCCGAGACGTTGCTCGACAACGGCCAGCTTGTAGGTCGAGTCAGGAACCTTGGCATGCTGTGGCCAGTCTTCAATAACCGTGGCAAAAGCCTTGCCGGCTGCCTGCAGGTCATTTTTCACCAGACCGATTTCACCCAGCCAGTAGTGGGCATTGGCAGCATACTTGCCTTGCGGATAGCGGCCCAGGAATGCGGTAAACGCCTGCTGGGCACGATCGAAGTCGCGGGCCTGGATCAGGCTGTAGGCTGCTTCGTAAAACTGTTGTTCTTTGGCCGGATCGCCCGCTGCGGTTGCGGGTTGCTGCTGTGCACCGTTTTCATCCGGGGACAGCCCGGAGCCGGCAGCAGCTGTATCAGCGGCAGAGCCGTTACCCTGGCTGATGCGGCTGTCAAGCGCCTGGAAGCGGTCTTTGCTGTCCTCTTCCAGGCGGTTGATGCGGTTTTGCTGTTCTTCAACCATGCCGCGCAATGCAGCAATCTCTTGCTGCATTTGCTGCAATTGCATGAACAGCTGACCCTGAGCAGACAGTCCTGCGCCATCATTGGCAGACACACCGGAACAAACGGCCAGTGACAGAATGGCAAGCAGGGCAGGAACTGTCTTTCTCATGGTCTTAGTCGCGCAGCTCTACACGACGGTTCTGGGCCCAGTCGAACTCGGTGTGACCACCAGCAACCGGACGCTCCTCACCGTAGGAGACCAGCTCCAGCTGTGCCGGAGATACGCCCTGCAGCACCAGGTAGCGCTGAACAGCCTTGGCACGACGCTCGCCCAGAGCCATGTTGTACTCGCGGGTGCCGCGCTCGTCGGTGTGGCCTTCCAGCACGACACGCTTGCCGCTGCCTTGCAGGTCACGGGCATGAACGTCCAGGGCACGCATGGCGTCCTGCTTCAGGTCGGAGCTGTCGAACTCGAAGTAGAAGGTCTTGATTGCACGCAGTGCGGCTTCGCTGCTGCTGTCGAACTCGCTACCGTAGCTGGAGCCCTGACCAGCAGTCATGCCGGCGTTTGGATCCAGGGTCTCGTTGCCAGCGGTGTCGCCACCTTTGGAAGTACAGCCTACTGCAAACAGCAGAGCCAGTGACAGGGCAGTCAGCTTGCCATATTTCATTGTTACCATTTGTTTTAAAGCTCCAACGCTAGGTTGATGATTAAGTTTCGGATTGGCGATTCATCAGTTTAAAAAAGGCGACCATGAAGGCTCACGAATCTCCCCTTCAATGCCGGGCAATACGGTTCTCACCCGTCCATTGAGCGAGGTCAGCATCAGCACTCCTTTACCCTGTTGACGCGTTGCATAGATTACCATGCTTCCATTGGGCGCAACAGTGGGCGACTCGTCCAGACTGGTGTCGGAAAGAATGCGCAACGTACCGCGCTGCAGGTCCTGGGCTGCCACCTTGAACACCTTGTAACCGTCCTGGCGATGAATCATGACCAGGGTCTTCTCGTCAGCGGACAGTTTGGGATTGGCATTGTAGTTGCCGCTAAAGGTAACCCGCTGTGCCTCACCACCATTGATGCTGGCGCGGTAGATCTGGGGTCTGCCGGAGCGGTCCGAGGTGAAGTAGAGCGTATGACCATCCTTGCCCCAGAAAGGTTCGGTATCAATTGCCATGTGGTTGGTTACCCGGCGCACCTGGCGGCTGGCCATTTCCATTACATAGATTTCCGGGTTGCCGTCCTTGGACAGGACAAAGGCCAGTTTGCTGCTGTCCGGTGACCAGGCCGGCGCACCGTTGAGGCCTTCAAAATTGGTGACCTGCTCGCGCTGTCCGGTTTCCACCTGCTGCACATAGATGCGCGGGCGTTTCTGCTCGAACGACACATAGGCAATGCGCTGGCCGTCTGGTGCATAGGTCGGCGACAGAATCGGCTCACGGGATTGCAGCAGGGTCACCGCCCGGGCACCGTCATAATCGGCACGGTACAGGGTATAGCGGCGGTCACTGACCGGGCCGGATGCAGTGACAAACAGCAACCGGGTGGAAAATGCCCCCTTGATGCCGGTGATCTTCTCGTGGGCCTGGTCGGCAATATGGTGCGCCAGGTCGCGCAACTGTTGCACCGTGCCGGTGACAGTACCGGCATGCACCTGCTGCTCGCTGGTCACGTTAAGCAGGTGATAGCGGATCTGCACGCGGCCATCAGCCTGGCTTGCCATCTCGCCGATCAGCAGGTACTGGGCACCCACTGCACGCCAGTCACGGTAGATGATCTCGTCGGGGCGGGCCGGCATGCTGATCATGTGCTCGCGTGCCAACGGGTTGAAAAAGCCGGAATTATGCAGGTCGTTGCCGATGATGCGGGCCGGATCCTCGGGCAGGCTGGCTGCACCGGAAAGGCCGAACGGCACCACCGCTATCGGAATGGCACGATCGGTACCACGGGTGATGACCAGCGGATCAGCGGCAAAAACCGTCCCGGCAGCCATCGCCAGACAGGCGATCAATAGGCGTATCATGATTTTCACTGACTCAAGTCCTCCGGCCTGAAGGCCATGCTGCGTTTACGGTAAAAACGTTCATAGGTGGCGCGGTCGAGATTCTGGATCTCGCGCACCCGCGCGACGTTCCTGACTGCCGCCAGCGCCGAGTTGTCGAACGCGGCATTGCCGCTGCTGCGTGCCACCGCCACCCGGCTGATGGTGCCATCGGCCAGAAACTCCACGTCCAGCACCACCTGCATGCCGTTGCGGGCCGCATCCGGGCGGCTCCAGTTCTGGCTGACCAGCTGGATGATCAGGTCGTCCAGCCGTGCCGCCTGCTGTTCGCCCTGGCGGTCGGCCACGCTACTCTGGAACTGTGGCTCGCCATCGCCCAGCAGTTCGGCCAGCGCAGCGGCGGTGCGATCTTCCTGCGCCTTGCGCTCGGCGGCGCGGGCCTTCTCTGCTGCCACCTTGGCCGCCTGTTCGGCTTCACGCTTTTTCTTCTCTGCCTCGGCTTTCTGGCGGGCCTGCTCGGCGGCTCTTTTCTTTTCTTCTTCAGCCTTCTTGCGTTCGGCTTCAGCTTTTTTCTTCGCTTCCTCGGCCTTTTTCTTCTCGGCCTCGGCTTTCTTCTTCGCTTCTTCCGCCGCCTTCAGGCGGGCCGCCTCGGCTTTCTGCAATTCTAGCTTCTTCTGTTCGGCCGCTTTCTGTTCGGCCAGCTTCTTCTGCTCGGCAGCCTTTTTCTCTTCAGCGGCTTTTTGTGCAGCCACTTTCTTCTGTTCTTCGGCTTTCTGCGCAGCTACCTTGCGCTCTTCCTCGGCCTTGCGGCGCGCGGCGGCTTCCTGTTCCTGCTCGCGCTTTTTCTGCTCCAGCTGCTCCTGTGCATAATCCTGCGTGCGGGTTTTCTCCGCCTCGCCGGCTATCTTTTGCGAAGTCTGGCTGGTTGCCATGTTCTGTGATTCGAGCTGGTACAGGGTAGCCTTGACAATGGGCCGTGAAGGCGGCAAGTCCGGCGTGCTGGAAAAACTGACAAACAGCAGTGACAGCAGCACGACATGGATGAGGGCCGCCCAGATCACCGGCCAGAACAGCTTGTCCCGCGGATACGTCTGCCTGTCCATCAGGGCGCCTCGGTGATCAGGCCCACATCGGTAACTCCGGCCTGCTGCAGACCGCCCATGGCCTGCATGACGCTGCCGTAATCAACGCTCTTGTCGGCCCGCACATAGACCTGCACCTGCTTGCCCTGCGTCCTGTTGGCCGCCAGCACCGCTGTGGCTGCCCGTATCATGTCGTCCAGCGCCACAGCGGTCTCGTCCACGCTTTCAACATCCACTTCAGTGCCGGTGGTCCAGTAATAGCTCTTGTCCGCCTTGATCGATACGGTGAGAATCACCGCGTCATTGTCCTGCGGCAGTACCTCGCTGGAGACCTGCGGCAGCTCGACCTTGACCCCCTGGTTGAGCATTGGCGCGGTCACCATGAAGATCACCAGCAGCACCAGCATCACGTCGATGTAAGGCACCACGTTCATTTCGGCGACAGGTTTTCTGCGATTGCGTATGCGGGCCATGTCCGTACTCCCGCTCAGTTCTTGGCGTGCACGGTACGGTGCAGGATCGCGTGCAGCTCGTCGGCAAAGGTGTAGTAACGGGCAATCAGCACTTCACTGCGGGCGGCAAAGCGGTTGTAGGCAACCACCGCCGGAATGGCGGCAAACAGGCCGATGGCAGTGGCAATCAGCGCTTCGGCAATGCCCGGCGCAACCGTGGCCAGAGTGGCCTGCTGCACCTGGGCCAGACCGCGAAACGAGTTCATGATGCCCCAGACGGTACCAAACAGGCCGACATAGGGACTGGTCGAGCCGACCGTGGCCAGGAACGGCAGGTTCTGTTCAAGGTGTTCCTCCTCGCGGGAGATGGCCACGCGCATGGCTCGGGCCACTGCGTCCATGATGGCATCCGGCTGCATGCCGGGCTGCTGGCGCAAACGGGAGAACTCCTTGAACCCGGCCTGAAAGATGCGCTCTGAACCGGTCAGGTCCTGCTTGCCGCTGACCTCGCGATACAGGCGGGACAGGTCGACGCCGGACCAGAAGCGCTCCTCGAACTGCTCCAGCCCTTTCTTGGCGGTGCCCAGCGTGGTGCTGCGCTGAAAGATGATGATCCAGGAAATGATCGAGGCCAGCAGCAGGCTCAACATGACCAGCTGGACCAGCAGGCTGGCATTGCTGACCAGGCTCCACATTGACATTGAATCGGCTTGATTGGCGCCCACAAAGGCCTCCCTTAAGGCAAAAGATCATTCTGAAAGGTTGCATGCAATACGGCCGGCATTGCCACGGGTCTGAAACTGTCGGCAGCAACACTGGCAATGGTGAAACGGCCTTCGCATAGCAACCGGTCATCACCATGGCGGCGCACCTGCTGAACGAATTCCAGCCGGGCCTTGCCCAGTTTTTCCACCTGCGCCGTGACCCGCAATTCGTCATCCAGCCGCGCCGGCGCATGATAGCGGGTTTGCGCACTGTGTACGACAAAAAGCAGGTTTTGCGCGGCCAGTTCGTGCTGGCTGTAACCCAGCGCACGCAGGCGTTCGGTGCGTGCCCTTTCCATATATTTCAGGTAGTTGACGTAATACACCACGCCACCGGCATCGGTGTCCTCGTAGTAGACACGACAAGGCCAGCTAAATTCCGTTGCTGTCATCAAAGATGTCCTGCTGATCAGGTTGATTTTGATCGCGCGGCACCGGCAGGCCGAAATGCAGCCAGGCATGGCGGGTTACCACCCGGCCGCGGGGTGTGCGCATGATGTAGCCCTGCTGGATCAGGTAGGGCTCCAGCACGTCTTCGATGGTATGCCGCTCTTCGCTGATGGCAGCGGCCAGGTTGTCCAGGCCGACCGGTCCGCCATCGAATTTTTCCATCATGGTCAGCAGCAGGCGGCGGTCCTGGTGGTCCAGCCCCAGCTCGTCGACATCCAGCATGTTCAGCGCCTGGTCGGCAATTGCCCGGCTAATCTCGCCGGTGCCGCGCACCTGGGCGAAGTCGCGCACCCGGCGCAGCAGACGGTTGGCGATACGGGGCGTGCCACGCGAGCGGCGGGCAATCTCGAAGGCACCCTCAGGATCAATCGGCATGCCGAGGATGCCGGCAGCACGCTCGACAATCCGGCTCAGGTCGCCATGACTGTAGAACTCCAGCCGCTGCACGATGCCGAAACGGTCACGCAGCGGGTTGGTCAGCATGCCGGCCCGGGTGGTGGCACCGACCAGGGTAAAGGGTGGCAGGTCGAGCTTGATCGAACGCGCTGCCGGGCCTTCACCGATCATGATATCAAGCTGAAAGTCCTCCATCGCCGGATACAACACCTCCTCCACCACAGGTGGCAGGCGGTGAATCTCGTCAATGAACAGCACATCCCCTTCATTCAGGTTGGTCAGCAGCGCGGCCAGATCCCCTGCCCGCTCCAGCACCGGACCCGACGTGCTCTTCAGCGATACGCCCATCTCGGTGGCGATGATGTTGGCCAATGTAGTCTTGCCCAGCCCCGGCGGGCCGAAGATCAGCGTATGGTCCAGTGCTTCATTGCGTTGCCGGGCAGCCTGCATGAACAGGCCCATCTGGTCGCGCACCACCGGCTGGCCGATGTATTCCTCGAGACTGAGCGGGCGGATGGCGCGATCAAACTGCTCTTCGCGCTCTTTGGCGGTGCCCGAGATCAGGCGGTCGGCTTCAATCATGACAGGTACCGGAAAAATGAATTACTGGCCAAGCCCGCGCAGGGCCAGGCGGATCAGGTCTTCGCTGCGCAGGTCATCGGCATATACGGCACGCACTGCACGGCTGGCCTCGGCCGGCTTGAAGCCGAGGCTGACCAGCGCACTGACGGCATCCTGCTCGGCACCCGCACCCGCACCGGCCTGCGCCGTAGCCGCCTCGGCCGGCAGGCTGATGCCGGAGAGGGTTACATCCCAGTCCTTGAATTTGCCCTTGAGTTCGACCAGCAGACGCTCGGCGGTTTTCTTGCCCACACCCGGCACCTTCATCAACCGGGCGGTATCTTCGGCATGCACGCAACCGATCAGTTCATCGGCACTCATGCCGGACATCAGCGCCAGCGCCAGCTTGGGGCCGACACCGTTGAGGCGGATCAGCTCGCGAAACATCTGCCGGTCACGCTTGCAGTAAAAGCCGTACAACAGCTGGGCGTCCTCGCGCACCACCAGATGGGTGTGCAGTTCCAGCGGCTTGCCGGTTTCCGGCAGCTGGAACAACGTGCTCATGGGCACTTCCAGCTCATAACCGACGCCATTGACGTCGAGCGTGACAAAGGGCGGCTGCTTGTCGAGCAATGTACCGCGTAGAAAACCGATCATGAAAATCTTCCTTGTGGCAGGGCATCCAGGCGCAGACGACCACCGCGGGTGCGTGCTCCATTCAGGTCATGGGGAATCAGGGTCTGTCGGTGGTGAGCATGGCAGAGTGCCACGGCCAGCGCGTCGGAAGCATCGATTTGTGGCGTGCTGGTCAGCTTGAGCAGATGCATGACCATCATCTGCACCTGCTCCTTGGCGGCACGGCCGCTGCCGACCACCGCCGACTTGATCTGGGTGGCGCTGTACTCACTGACCGCCAGTCCGGCCCGGGTGCCGGCAACAATGGCCGCGCCACGGGCCTGTCCCAGCTTGAGTGCCGAGTCGGCATTGCGTGCCATGAATACCTGCTCGATACCCATCAATTCGGGCTGGTACAGCTCGATCACCTGGCTGACCCCGGCAAACACCGCATCCAGCCGCTCGGCCAGTTCTCCGCTGCCGGTCCGGATACAGCCTGAAGCGACGTACTCGCAACCGCGCCCGGTATCGCGTACCACGCCATAGCCTGTAATGCGCGAGCCGGGGTCGATGCCAAGGATCAGGGTCATGGAGAACTCTTGCTGGCCAACGTTAGTGGGGATACGGGCAAAGTAGCACAAAATACTGTGTATTCATACAGCTGAAATCCGTTCTGCCCCCACCACGTTCGCTATTTTCGGTCAAATGCAGTTACACCAGTCATCGTGACGTGCTGTGCGAATGAATTCGCACCTACAGCTGTGCAAGCCCCTTCGTACAGAGTCCGGGCCTTACAGCTGCTCCATGATCTCGTCAGGGATCTCGGCGTTGGAATAGACGTTCTGCACATCGTCCAGATCTTCCAGCGCGTCGATCAGCTTCATGATCTTCTGCGCGTTTTCCAGATCCAGTGCGGCGGTAGTGCTCGGGATCATGGTCACTTCCGCTTCTTCGGCATTGAAGCCGGCTTCTTTCAAGGCCTCGTTGACGCTGATGAAATCGGCAAAGCTGGTCAGCACCTCGGCAGAACCGTCATCGTTGACGACGATGTCATCGGCACCGGCTTCCAGCGCGGCATCCATCAGGGCTTCCTCGTCCACACCGGGCGCAAACAGGATCTGCCCCTTGCGCTCAAACAGGTAGGCGACCGAGCCGTCGGTACCCAGGTTGCCGCCGTGCTTGCTGAAGGCATGACGCACTTCGGCAGCGGTACGGTTGCGGTTGTCGGTCATGGCCTCGACATACACCGCCACGCCGGCAATACCGTAACCCTCATAGGACAGCTCTTCGACGTTGTCAGCATCGTTGGTGCCGGCACCCCGGGCAATGGCACGGTCAATCACGTCACGGCTCATATTGGCGCCCAGCGCCTTGTCCACCGCCAGACGCAGGCGCGGGTTATCGGCAACAATGCCGCCACCGGCCTTGGCGGCAACGGTCAGCTCACGGATTAGCTTGGTGAAGATCTTGCCGCGCTGCGCGTCCTGACGCGCCTTGCGGTGCTTGATATTGGCCCATTTGGAATGTCCAGCCATAACAGTTCCTCTTTGTCTCTTGAGATTTAATGTTGGCAAATACTCTGTGGGGCAAGCGCGAGATGACGAGAGCATTCTGCACGGTTGAATGCTGCGCCAACCAAATACAACCCCTTCACGCGACAGCAGCCCGGCAGCGCCGGGCCACCCCTTCACCCACAACACTCGGTGTATGGGGCGGGGGTCAGGCTGGCGAAAGCCTCAGCGAGCGTCTCGAAGCTTGCTTCGAGAGGTGAAGCGCAGCTTTAAGCCGGCCTGACCCCGCCCCGAGCACCCGCAAGGTAAAAAATCACCCTTCAGTTTTAGCCTGCTCGCGCAAACGGATATTCAGCTCGCGCAGCTGCCTGGCATCCACAGTCCCCGGCGCCTGGGTCATGACACAGGCCGCACTCTGGGTTTTCGGGAAGGCAATCACTTCACGGATCGAATTGGCACCGGTCATCAGCATCACCAGACGGTCCAGGCCGAAGGCCAGGCCACCATGGGGCGGCGCACCGTAACGCAGGGCATCAAGCAGGAAGCCGAACTTCTCTTTCTGCTCGGCCTCGTCAATGCCCAACACTTCGAATACCGTCTGCTGCATCTGCTTGTCGTGAATACGGATCGAGCCGCCACCCAATTCGGTACCGTTGAGCACCATGTCATAGGCACGGGACAACGCTGCACCCGGTGCGGCCTTCAGCTCGTCGGGGGTGCACTTGGGTGAAGTGAACGGGTGGTGCAATGCGCTCAGCGAGCCGTCGTCGTTTTCCTCGAACATCGGGAAATCCACCACCCATAGCGGTGCCCACTTGGCCGTCAGCAAGTTAAGGTCATGGCCCAGACGAATGCGCAGTGCACCCAGCGCATCACTGACCACCTGCGCCTTGTCGGCACCGAAGAACACGATATCGCCATCCACTGCACCAACACGGTCAAGAATGGTATTCAGATTGTCTTCGGGAATGAACTTGACGATCGGCGACTGCAGGCCTTCAGGGCCTTTGGCGCGCTCGTTAACCTTGATATAGGCGAGCCCCTTGGCACCGTACAGGCCGACATACTTGGTGTAGTCGTCGATCTGGCCACGTGGCATGGCGCCCTGGCCGGGCACACGCAGGGCGGCAACACGACCCTTCGGATCGTTGGCCGGTCCGCTGAACACCTTGAACTCCACGTCTTTGAGCTGGTCGGCAATGTCCACCAGTTCCAGCGGAATGCGCAGGTCGGGCTTGTCGGAGCCGAAGCGGCGCATGGCTTCTTCGTATGGCATGTGCGGGAACTCGCCCAGCTCCACATCCAGCACTTCCTTGAACAGGTTGCGGATCATGGTTTCGGTCAGACCCATGATGTCCGACTCGTCCATGAAGCTGGTCTCGATGTCGATCTGGGTGAACTCCGGCTGACGGTCGGCGCGCAGATCTTCGTCACGGAAGCACTTGGCAATCTGGTAGTAGCGGTCAAAGCCAGCCACCATCAGCAGTTGCTTGAACAGTTGCGGCGACTGCGGCAGGGCAAAGAAGCTGCCCTGGTGTGTGCGGCTCGGTACCAGATAGTCGCGCGCACCTTCCGGCGTGGCACGGGTCAGGATCGGGGTTTCCACATCGAGGAAGCCGTTATCATCGAGGAAACGGCGGATGCTGGAGCTGATGCGCGAGCGCAGTTTGAGCTTTTCGGCCATTTCCGGACGGCGCAGGTCGATGTAGCGGAAACGCAGGCGGGTTTCCTCACCCACATCGGAGTGCTCATCAAGCGGGAATGGCGGGGTGTCGGCCTGGCTGAGGATTTCCAGACCGGTGGCAATCACTTCGATCTCGCCACTGGCCAGGTTCGGGTTGGTTGCACCATCAGGGCGGCGACGCACCACACCGGTGGCCTTGACCACATATTCGCTGCGCACGCGGTCGGCCGTGGCAAAGGTATCGACGTTTTCCGGATTGAACACTACCTGCGCCAGACCTTCGCGGTCACGGATATCGAGGAAAATCACCCCGCCATGGTCGCGGCGACGGTGTACCCATCCGCACAGGGTGACAGTTTGACCTTCAAGGCCGGCGTTGAGGTGGCCGCAATAGTGGCTGCGCATCATGATCTTGTTCACTTCCCGGATTGTTCTGAAATTAAAGCGGTGACAGGCCCGGCACAAACAATAGCCAGCGGCGTGTCCGACCGGCCCAGCCGGTCATCCCGAAAACGGCAGATTATATAGCTTTCCATGCTCCACGACCATGCCTGACAATATTCAGGCATGGTCTGGCGATTTCAACGGCCCCGCCCGTTGAGCCTTCGTCCAAAAGCGGCAGTCCCGGCAAAAACCCGGCTCTCCATTTGAGTCGGATCAAGCTTTACGGTTTAATAGCCAGTCAGCCGCAACAGGGAGCCGGCGAGCCGTCGTCACGCCGCGCAGGCACTGGCGTTCCGCCACCATCCCTTCCTCTCGCTGCACCCGCAGCGCGGCCGAAACCAACGTTTTATTTATCTGTTAACGAGTTGAGCCACCATGTCAAAATCCCTGTGTTTTGTAACCTCATCACTTCTGGTTGCCGCCACCGCCGCTCAGGCCACCAGCCTTTTTGTCGACCTGCCTGTCTTGCCCGTGATCGGTCTGGCACTGACCGCTGCAGGCACCCTGTTTTATCTGCTTTCCGGGCGACCAGGCCCCACACCACAGGCTGCCGGGCGCAGCACCGACTATCCTGCAGAACCCATTGCCGCCGGTGCCTACCATGATGCCGAGCGCGAAACCGGTACCGTCAAATGGTTCAACACAACCAAGGGCTTCGGCTTCATCTCCCGCGATAACGGCGATGACATCTTTGTTCACTTCCGCGCCATCAGAGGCGAAGGCCATCGTGTACTCAGCGAAGGCCAGCGCGTCGAATACAATGTGGTGGCCCGGGAAAAAGGACTGCAAGCCGAAGACGTGATCGACATTTCAGCCTGATCACTGCGCCAGCCGGATACAACCATGCTCCGGCTGGCGCTTTTCCGCACCTGTCTCGCCCCCACCGCTTCGCTCGCCCTCTTAGAGCTTGCGTGCAACCAGCTGAAAAACAAAAACTTTCAGTCCCGCAAAAACCAGCCTCACCCCCGTTTGTGACAGCCTGCCACGGCGCCACCAGCCCTGCCCGATCCGCAAGAAAATACCCAAACCGGGCAATTGTGCTTAGAATGGCACGTTTGCACGCAGCCTGTATCCGGCCCGGTCACCAGCCTGCCGGCGGCATCCTGCAGGCAAATCTGCTTGATAACTGCTTTTATAAAAACTACAACGGTGTGAGCATGACACAACAATCCAATTCCTATATTCCTTCCTATCTCAACGCTGAAGACCCCGGCCCATGGGGTATTTTCTTGCAACAGGTCGACCGTGTCGAACCCTACCTGGGCGAGCTGGGCAAGTGGGTCGGCACCCTCAAGCATCCGGAAAAAATCCTGGTCGTCGATGTGCCGGTACGTCTGGACGACGGCAGTATTGCCCACTTTGAAGGCTACCGCGTCCAGCACAGCCTCAACTGCGGCCCGGGCAAGGGCGGTATCCGCTACCACCAGGATGTCACCCTGTCGGAAGTCATGGCGCTGTCAGCCTGGATGTCGATCAAGACCGCCGTGGTCGGCCTGCCCTACGGCGGCGCCAAGGGCGGCATTCGCTTCAATCCCCGTGATTACTCGAAGTCGGAAGTAGAGCGCATCACCCGCCGCTACATCAACGAAATCAGCGACTTCATCGGCGTGGAAAAAGACATTCCCGGGCCTGACGTCAATACCAACGCCCAGACCATGGCCTGGATGATGGACACCTACTCCATGAACGCCGGAAAGGACTGCCCCGGTATCGTCACCGGCAAGCCGATCGCCATTGGCGGCAGCCTGGGCCGGGTGGAAGCGACCGGCCGCGGCGTGTTCATTGTCGGAGCCGCCGCCGCACAGGATGCAGGACTTGATTTATGTGGTGCCCGCATCTGCATCCAGGGTTTTGGCAATGTCGGCAGCACCGCTGCCCGCCTGTTCACCGAAGCCGGCGCCCGGGTGATTGCCGTGCAGGATCACACCGGCTCGGTTTACAACCCCGACGGCCTGCAGATTGATGCACTGATCGAACATGTAGCAGCCCACGGTGGCGTAGCCGGCAAACCCAATGTACAGAACATCAGCAACGACGAGTTCTGGGAAGTTCAGTCCGACATCCTGATTCCCGCCGCACTGGAAGGCCAGATCCACCAGGGCAACGCCGGCAGAATCCGCACCCGCATCATTGTCGAAGGAGCCAACGGTCCTACTACTCCGGAAGCCGATGACATCCTCGCCAACAGCGGCATCATCATTGTTCCCGACGTGCTGGCCAATGCCGGCGGCGTCACCGTCAGCTACTTCGAGTGGGTACAGAATTCGGCAAATTTCTACTGGAGCGAGGAAGAAATCAACCAGCGCCTGGAGACCATCATGGACAATGCCTACAAAACGCTGTCGGCAACTGCCAGCGAACACCGGGTCACCCTGCGCACGGCCGCCTTCATCACCGCCTGCACCCGCATCCTGCAGGTCCGCGAACTGAGGGGCCTGTATCCCTGATATTGGCCGGCATTCGGCATGTAGCACTGCAGGTCCGGATTTATCCGGACAAAGCCCGGCAAGGCCGGGCAACAATGACATGTGCGAATAAATTCGCACCTACAGCGATCCCTGCACAACTGTAGGTCCGGATTTATCCGGACAAAGCCCGGCAAGGCCGGGCAACAATGACATGTGCGAATGAATTCGCACCTACAGGCGACAGCTGATCCGCCAGTCGGCACCCACCGCGCGGATATCGGCAATCTGCAGATCCACCGCTTGCGCCATCCGCAGCAGGGGCAGATCAAACAGGGGCCTGGCATCGCTGCCCAGCAGTTTCGGTGCCATGTAGACCACCAGCTCATCCAGCAAACCGGCCTGCAAAAAAGCACCTGCCAGCCGGGCGCCAGCCTCGACCAGCACTTCGTTGGCCTGATGTTCCTGTGCCAGCTTCAGCAGCAACGCATGCAAATCGACATGCCCTTCCCTTTCCGGCAGCAGCAGCAACCCCGCCTGTTCCGGCAGCGGCTGTAGCGGTTGCCGCATGGCTGCCAGCCAGGCACCGGGCTCCCGATAGAATGCACAGTCAAAGGGCACCCGCCCACGCCCGTCCACCAATACCCGCATTGGCGGACGTTGCAGAGCCAGCTGTTTCTGCACTTCGGGCAATTCCAGCTGCCCGGCCCTGACGGTCAGTCGCGCATCATCCAGCAACACCGTATCGGCACCGCTCACCACCACGCTGCTGCGTGCCCGCAGCCGCTGCACGTCGGCCCGCGCAGCCGGCCCGGTGATCCACTGGCTTTCACCGCTGGCCATTGCCGTACGGCCATCCAGACTCATCGCCAGCTTGGCACTCACCCATGGCAAGCCGCTACGCATGCGTTTGACAAAGCCCCGGTTCAATTCCAGCGCCTGTTGTTGCAAGGCACCCTCCAGAACCTGAACCGCAATGCCGGCACTGCGCAATAGCTCAAGACCACGACCTGCCACCTGCGGGTTGGGGTCCTGCATTGCCGCCACCACCCGTACGACACCCGCATCCACCAGCGCCTGCGCACAGGGTGGCGTGCGCCCGTGATGGCTGCAGGGTTCCAGTGAAACGTAGGCCGTCGCACCACGGGCCAGTTCACCCGCAGCAGCCAGGGCGTGAACTTCGGCATGCGGAGTGCCCGCCATCCGGTGCCAGCCCTCACCGACAATACGGCCGTCCCTGACCAGCACACAGCCCACACGCGGGTTCGGATGGACGGAATACAACCCCTGCTCTGCCAGTTGCAAGGCTCGTGCCATGAATGCCTGGTCACTCATTCCTCAAGCGGCTCCCGCGACAGGCGGTCGATTTCTTCACGAAACTCGTTCAGGTCCTGGAACCGGCGATACACCGAGGCAAAGCGGATATAGGCCACTTCGTCCAGCTTGCGCAGCTCGTTCATCACCAGCTGGCCAGCCACCAGCGACTTGATTTCCCGCTCGCCGGTAGCGCGCAGCTTGCGCTTGATGTTGGCGACCGCCTCTTCCACCCGTTCGAGGCTGACAGGGCGTTTCTCCAGTGCCCGCATCATGCCGGCACGCAACTTGTTTTCGTCAAACGGCTGACGGCTGCCGTCCTGCTTGATCAGCCGCGGCAACTGCAATTCGGCGGTTTCGAAGGTGGTGAAACGCTCCCCGCACGAAATGCACTCGCGCCGCCTGCGCACCTGGTCACCATTGGTGACCAACCGCGAATCAACAACCTTGGTGTCATTGGCACCACAAAACGGGCAATACATGAGGGCAGCTCCTTCCGGGAATTTGATGGCAGTATGTTACCTCATCACCAGCGCGGGCCGCACACAATTACCCGGCAGATCCGTGCGGAATCAAGAAATCCGGCAGCCACCCTTTGCCGCCACTTGCCGTGCCACCTATAATGCCGGGTTTGTTTGATCACTCCAGCTACAGGATGCCGCCATGGCCAAAAAACTTTTTATTGAAACCCACGGTTGTCAGATGAACGAGTACGACAGCTCGCGCATGGCCGACCTGCTGGGCGAGCAGGAAGCCATGGAAGCCACCGACGACCCGGCCGAAGCCGACGTCATCCTGCTCAACACCTGCTCGATCCGTGAAAAGGCCCAAGAAAAGGTATTTTCCCAGCTTGGCCGCTGGCGCGAGTTGAAGCAGGCCAACCCGGAGCTGGTGATCGGTGTCGGCGGCTGTGTGGCCAGCCAGGAAGGTGCCGCCATCCGCGACCGCGCGCCCTATGTCGACGTGGTGTTCGGCCCGCAAACCCTGCACCGGTTACCGGAAATGATCGACGCCGTACGCAGTACCGGCGAGGCCCAGGTGGATATTTCGTTCCCGGAAATCGAGAAGTTCGACCGTTTGCCTGAACCACGTGTCGACGGCCCCACTGCTTTTGTCTCGATCATGGAAGGCTGCAGCAAATACTGCACCTTCTGCGTGGTACCCTACACCCGCGGCGAAGAGGTCAGTCGCCCGGCTGCCGACGTGCTGAGCGAAATTCGTCACCTGGCCGACAACGGCGTACGCGAAGTGACCCTGCTCGGCCAGAACGTCAACGGCTATCGTGGCGAATTCGAAGTAGCCGGCATTGGGCAGATCATCGATCTGGCCGATCTGCTGCGTCTGGTGTCGGATATTGACGGTATCGAGCGCATCCGCTACACCACCTCGCACCCGCTGGAATTCTCCGACGCTCTGATCGAGGCCCATGCCACACTGCCCAAGCTGGTACGTTACCTGCACCTGCCGGTACAGTCCGGCTCCGACCGGGTATTGGCGAACATGAAACGCAACCACACCGCGCTGGAATACAAATCCCGCATCCGCAAACTGAAGAAAGCGGTACCGGACATCCTGATCAGCTCGGACTTCATCGTCGGCTTTCCCGGAGAAAGTGACAAGGACTTCGAGCAAACCATGAACCTGATTGCCGAGGTCGGCTTCGATTTTTCCTACTCGTTCGTGTACAGCGCCCGCCCCGGTACCCCGGCAGCCGAGCTGCAGGACAATACACCGGAAGAAGTCAAAAAAGAACGCCTGGGCCTGCTGCAGCAGCGCCTGCAGCAACAGGGCTTTGAACACAGCCGGCGCATGGTCGGCCAGACCCAGCGCGTACTGGTCACCGACTACTCGAAAAAGGACCCCGGCATGCTGCAGGGGCGCAACGAATTCAACCGTGTGGTCAATTTCCGCAGCGATAACCCGCTGCTGATCGGCAAATTTGTCGACTGCGAAATCATGGAAGCACGACCGTTTTCCCTGCTGGGCTCCCTCATCCCGGGTAGCGAAGCCTAACGAGCCGCCTGTACGAGCGGGCTCTGCTGTCTGCGAAGCCTTGCGGCAGCAAGCCTGCCGCAGGGTCCGGCGCTACAACGCCCCCTCAGGGCTAACAGAAAACGCGAAGCAGATCGCCTTATACTCTAGTGGTGCTGGCCATAACCCGAACTTTCTGGTAATTTCGCCGGCTTGAAATGGCAGAGGCATCTGCCTCGAGTTTTTTAGTTGTGGGAGGCACAGAGTTATGCCCAAGAAAGAAGAGCAACCGGCCAGTCAGCTGACACGCGCCTTTGTCCCCTATAAAGAAAGCAAGGACGAAGAGTACATGGGCGAAAAAATGCGCGCCCACTTTGTCGAAATTCTCAACAACTGGAAGCAGGAACTGCGCGAGGAAGTCGACCGCACCGTCAACTACATGAAAGACGAAGCGGCCAACTTTCCCGATCCGGCCGACCGCGCCAGCCAGGAAGAAGAATTCAGCCTCGAGCTGCGCACCCGTGACCGCGAGCGCAAGCTGATCAAGAAAATCGATGAAACCCTGCAGCTGATCGAGGACGAAGATTACGGCTGGTGTGAAGCCTGCGGCGTCGAAATCGGCCTGCGCCGTCTGGAAGCCCGCCCGACAGCAACCCTGTGCATCGACTGCAAGACCCTGGCAGAAATCAAGGAAAAGCAGATGGGTTCCTAAACGAAACCTGACCTGCAAACGGGGCCCACAAGGCCCCGTTTTTTATTGTTCGTTGTGTCGGTTGACGTCCTGTCGATATCCGTTTGTTGTGCGAATAAATTCGCACTTACAGGGAGTGAGATTGCTGAATTGTAGGTGCGAATTTATTCGCACAACTTGCATCTGAAGGGCAATCCGGTATTTTCGTTACCTGCCACGGGGAACCAACTTGCCCTTGCAAGTCAGCCCCCCGGAAGCGGCTGGCCACATTCGCCCCTTATGCCGGACCAGCCCGGGCCACGGCCAGCACACTGAAGCGCTTAATCTGCCACCAGTTCGCGAACCGCCTCCAGCGCCTGCTGGCAGGCCGCCTCGTCGGCCAGTACCACACTGGCCGCCACCCGCTCGCCATTGTGCAACGCCAGCAACTGCAGCCCCTCAATTTGCAAGTCCAGCTCGCCGGCCTGCAGCGCCTTGAGCACCATGCCGGCGGCACGACCATCAGCAAAACCGCTGGACAGCAACACATCTTCGCCGGCTGCATTCAGCACACGGAAACGGAAACCTGACTCGTCACGGAAACTGACCGTACGTGCACCCTTTTTGGCCTTTTTGGCTTTTTTCTCGCCGGCAACAGCTATCTGTGCAAAATTGCGCAGGCCGACCGCCTCGCGCAATTCAGCCAGGAACGGCGTGGCAATGCGGCGGGCCTTGACTGCACCAGCCTGCAAAATATCTTCCAGATCCTGCGGGCGGGCCAGCAGCTCGTGGTAGCGCTCGCGGGGTTCGGCCAGCTGGCCGTCCAGCAGTTCGAACAAGCGCTGCTTGGCCTCGCCCCAGGCCAGACCGGCGCCCAGCTCGGCATGCATCTGCACGCTCTGCTCCGCCGTGGCAAATGCCTTGTACAGGGTGAACAGATGGGATGCATCGGCATCCTTGGGCTCGCCGGGCAAGCGCGAGTCGGTAACAATGCGCGCAATCGCCGCCTTCAGCTCCTTGCTTGAGGAAAACAGCGGGATAGTGTTGTCGTAACTTTTCGACATCTTGCGCCCATCCAGCCCCGGGAGGGTGGCAACTTCCTCGGCGATCTCCGCTTCCGGCATGACGAAGAACTCGCGCCCGCCACCAAACAGATGGTTAAAACGCTGCCCGATATCACGCGCCATCTCGACATGCTGGATCTGATCGCGCCCAACCGGAACACGATTGGCGTTGAACATCAGGATATCAGCCGCCATCAGCACCGGGTAACTGAACAGCCCCATACTGATGCCCGCATCCGGATCTTCGCCCGCCCCGGTATTCTGGTCCACCGCAGCCTTGTAGGCATGGGCGCGGTTGAGCAGGCCCTTGGCTGCCACACAGGTCAGCAACCAGGTCAGCTCGGGGATTTCCGGGATATCGGACTGGCGGTAAAAGGTGGCCCGTTCGGGGTCCAGCCCGCCAGCTAGCCAGGTGGCAGCAATTTCCAGCCGCGACTGCTGGATGCGGGCCGGGTCATCGCATTTGATCAATGCGTGATAGTCGGCCAGAAAATAGAAGGATTCCACATCCGCCGCCTTGCTGGCCTCGATGGCGGGACGGATGGCACCGGCATAGTTGCCCAGGTGCGGGGTTCCGGTGGTGGTGATGCCGGTCAGTACACGTTTTTTCATCAAATCAGTCCATCAGGTGCCCGGAGTAGCCTAAGCGTCGGGATCTGCAGAAGCATCCGCTCCTGCTGTGTTCATATCAAATACATGCTGCAATACGGCATCTTTCAGCTCGATCAGTTTGCCATGGAAAAAATGACCACTATCGGCAATGCGGACGAGTTGCAGCGGGCGCTGTTGCGCCTGTGCCCAGTCATACACCAGCTGCGGATCTATCACTTCATCCTGTTCCGGCTGAATCACCGTCAGGCGTCCCTGGCCAGATAGCCAGTGGGGTGCAACGATACGGGTGACCGCCGGCGCAGCCAGGCAGATCCGCACCGCCGGCTCGCCACGCAGCTCCAGCCGACCGGACAGGCTGGCGGCAACAAAACCGCCAAAGGAAAAACCGAACAGGTATACCGGCAAGCCGGGGTGACGCTCCTGTAGCCAGGCCAGTGCGGCCTCAGCATCATCGACTTCACCGCCCCCCATGTCGTGGGTTCCGTCACTCTTGCCGGTGCCGCGATAATTGAACCTGAGAGTTGCCAGCCCCTGGTCTCGCGCGGTGCGCTGCAGGGTCGACACCACCTTGTTGAGCATGGTCCCCCCCTGCTGCGGGTTGGGGTGGCACAGTAACGCAATGCCGCACGCACCGGTGTCATCCAGATACATGGCTTCCAGGTTTCCTGTCGGACCGGGAACCATTATCCGCTCTTCACGTACCAACACTCTATGTTTGAACCTCGTTTGTCGTTTCGTCTGATTGCAAAAAAACCATCAAACCCTATAGTTGACCCGATGCTGCTACATCGCCCTCAAGTTTGCGCTATTCTATGCCTTGCATTGCAGACGGTGCCACAGGCGCCGGGCTTTCATTGATCACCCGAAGAGGATATTCCGTGGACAATTCAATTCCCGTCTGGTTACTTCCGCTGCTCAGCTTCATTGTCGGTGTTGCCGTCACCCTGCTGGTCACCCGCATGATGCGCAACGGCTCCCCGGCCAATACCGAAAACCGTCTGGATGACCTGCAACAGCGCTTTGACAGCTACCAGGACGAAGTCGTGGCACACTTTAGCACGACCGCCGAACTGGTCAACAAGCTGACCGAAAACTACCACAACGTGCAGGAACACCTGCTGCAATCTGCCGAACGCCTGGCCCTGGACGAAAGCACCCGCCAGCGTCTGCTCAACAGCCTGGTCGACACCAAGGCCCTGGAACGCCCGCAAGAGCCGGCAGCAGCATCCGCCGCCAAGGCAGACACGCCAGTCGCCAAAGAAGAAAGCGCCGAGATTCCCGAGCCGCCACGCGACTATGCCAACAAGGAAGAAGGTGAAGTCGGCACCCTGGACGAAAGCTTCGGCCTGAAAAAAGACTGATCACAGGCTGCCGGGCCTTCAGCCTTACTGCTGGGGTCCGGCCAGTACCGGGCGCATGCCCACTTCAGCCTGCAGCACCACTGCTTCTCCCTGACGCAACACTTCCATTTCCACGGCCTTGCCCGGCCGCATGTTGGCCACCTGGTTCATCGAGCTGCGGCCATCAACGGCCGCCTGCCCGGCAATCGACAGGATGATGTCACCGGGCAACAACCCGGCCTCTGCAGCAGGGCCGTCCCGCAGTACTCCGGCGACCAGAATGCCGGTACGTTGCTGCAAGCCGAAGGTTTCGGCCAGCTCTGGCGTCAACGCCTGCACTTCCAGCCCGAGCCAGCCACGCACCACCTGCCCATGCTCGATGATCGACTCCATGACGCTGAGTGCCAACTTGACCGGAATGGCAAAGCCGATGCCCTGCGAGCCCCCACTGCGCGAGAAAATGGCGGTATTGATGCCCAGCAGCCGGCCCCGCGCATCGACCAGCGCACCACCCGAGTTGCCCGGGTTGATCGCCGCATCGGTCTGGATGAAGTCTTCGTAAGTGTTGATGCCCAGCTGATTGCGCCCGGTGGCGCTGACAATGCCCATGGTCACTGTCTGACCGACACCAAAGGGGTTGCCAATCGCCAGGGCGACATCACCGATACGCACCTGGTCGGACTGGCCGGTGCTGATCGCTGGCAAGTCCGGCAAGTCGACCTTCAACACCGCAAGATCGGTTTCCGGGTCGGTACCAATGACTCTGGCCAGCGTCTCGCGACCGTCCTTGAGCGCAACGACAATCTGCTCGGCACCGGCAATCACATGATTATTGGTCAGCAGATAGCCTTCGGTACTCATGAGTACCGCCGAGCCCAGGCTGGACTCTAGGCGGCGCTGCTGCGGCAGGCTGTCACCAAAAAAATGCCGCAGGGACGGGTCGGAAAACAACGGATGAATGGGTTCGCTGACCATCTTGGTGCTGTACAGGTTGGCCACCGCAGGCGAGGCGTAACTGACCGCAGCCGCATACGACTCCGGCCCTGTCGCGGCCACTGCCGCCGGTCCTGACACCTGCCTTGTCGGCAGGCCCAGCTGCTCGGGGAACCAGCCCATGATGACCAGCGCTCCCAGCACACCGGCCAGTACCGGCCAGCCCAGCTGCCGCACCTGTTCTCGCATACAAACCCCTTGTCAACGCTGCTTCCGATACAAAACTGGCATGCATTATAGTCGGGTCAACCGGCATGACCCAAGCATGCCATCATTTTTAATCTTCAAAAACGGGCATAATGACCGGCAGTCTGACCAAGGAGAAAAACATGAGCACCAGCACCCGGGTTTTGCTATCCGCACTGAATGATTATCTAGCTGCCGACAGCATCAGCGACTACTGCCCGAATGGGCTGCAGGTCGAAGGCCGGCCACAGATCCGTCGAATCATTTCCGGCGTGACTGCCAGCCAGGCACTGATTGACGCCGCCATCAAACGCAAGGCCGATGCCATTCTGGTGCATCACGGCTATTTCTGGAAAGGCGAAAACCCGGTTATTACCGGCATGAAGCAACGCCGCATCAAGAGCCTGTTGCAACACGATATCAACCTGATCGCCTACCACCTGCCACTGGATGTACACCCCGAGGTCGGCAACAACGTGCAACTGGCGCAACGTCTCGGGCTAACCATCACCGGCCCGCTCGAAGCAGGCAATCCGCGCAGCGTCGGCCTGATCGGCGAGCTGCCACAAACGCTGCACAGCGACCAGTTCGCCAGCCTGATCGAAGCGGCCCTGCAGCGCACACCCATGGTGATTGATGCCGGCAAGCCGGTTCGTACCGTCGGCTGGTGTACCGGAGGCGCACAAGGCTACATTGACCACGCCATTGCCGCCGGCGTGGACGCTTTCATCACCGGCGAAATTTCCGAGCACAGCACCCACAGCGCCCTGGAAAACGGCATCAGCTATTTCGCCGCCGGTCACCACGCCACCGAACGTTACGGCGTGCAGGCGCTGGGCGAATGGATTGCTGCGCAGTTTGATATCGAACATGAATATGTGGAGTGCCCGAATCCGGTTTAGCGCGTGGCACCCGTGTTGGCCTCACGCATATCTTAATTCCATTTCAGTCTTGATAACCACTTGGTTATAACAACCGCTCACGATAGAGTACATCCTACTCAATCATGTATAACCGGACTGTTGCGAGCACTCCATGGCCGACACCCTGACCCATCTGAAACAGCTGGAAGCCGAGAGCATCCATATCATTCGTGAAGTAGCTGCCGAGTTTGACAATCCGGTGATGCTCTATTCCATCGGCAAGGATTCGGCCGTCATGCTGCACCTGGCCCGCAAGGCTTTCTATCCGGGCAAACTGCCCTTTCCCGTACTGCACGTGGATACGCGCTGGAAGTTTCAGGAGATGTACCGCTTCCGCGAGCGCATGGTGCAGGATTACGAGCTGGACCTGCTCACCCACATCAACCCGGACGGTATCGCCCAGGACATCAATCCCTTTGTGCATGGCAGCGCCAGGCACACCGACATCATGAAAACCGAGGGGCTGAAGCAGGCACTGGACAAGTACGGCTTCGATGCAGCCTTTGGCGGTGCGCGCCGTGACGAGGAAAAATCCCGCGCCAAGGAGCGCGTGTATTCCTTCCGTGACAACAAACACCGCTGGGACCCGAAAAACCAGCGCCCCGAGCTGTGGAACATCTATAACGGCAAGATCAACAAGGGCGAGTCGATCCGCGTGTTCCCGCTGTCCAACTGGACCGAGCTGGACATCTGGCAATACATCTATCTGGAGCAGATCCCGATTGTTCCACTGTACTTTGCCGCCGAGCGCCAGGTGATCGAGCGTGACGGCACGCTGATCCTGATCGACGACGAACGCATCCTCGAGCACCTGAGTGACGAGGAAAAAGCCCGCATCGAGACCCGCAGCGTGCGTTTCAGGACGCTGGGCTGTTATCCGCTAACCGGTGCGGTGGAGTCCACCGCCAGCACCTTGCCGGAAATCATCCAGGAGATGCTGCTGACACGGACTTCCGAGCGGCAAGGGCGGGTGATTGACCATGATGGAGCCGGCTCGATGGAAGAGAAAAAACGACAGGGATATTTTTAGATTTTTTACTGTGGCTGCAGGTGTACCGGTTTTTGGCTGTAGTTTGAAGGTGTGTGCCTTGCTGGTGTAGTTACGTAAAGACGCCGCAAGTACATCCATGTAGGCTCGGGGACGGCATCCATGCCGTCCACGCTTTACTCCACTACACCAGCAAGGCCTGCAACTCCGTGCAGTGACCAGCCAAAAACCGCTACACAAATCCGCCACAGCGGTGGAGGGAGGGAAGGCCCGCCTGCAGCGGGCTGCTGACGCGGTGAAGACTGCAAGAAATCAGCATGTCAGCCAACGCGCGCGGTACGCACGCAGCGATGCGCAGCATCGCCAACCTCCCCAAAGAAAGTGTGCGACGCTGCTTTTTTCGGAATCTGCAGCCAGCACAAGGTTTCAGGGCCGTCTGGCAGGCTGCTGTAAAGCGTGGGCGGCATGGATGCCGCCCACGAGCCTACATGGACGTACTTGCGGCGTCTTTACAGCAGCCTGCCAGACGTCTCAACACTCAAGTCCAAAACACATCCAGACAAAGCACACAAAAGAGAAAACCCATGAGTCATCAATCAGAACTGATCAGCCAGGACATTCTCGGTTATCTGGCCCAGCACGAGCGCAAGGAGTTGTTGCGCTTTCTTACCTGCGGCAATGTCGATGACGGCAAGAGCACCCTGATCGGCCGCCTGCTGCATGACTCGAAGATGATTTACGAAGACCACCTGGAAGCCATCACCCGCGACTCGAAAAAGAGCGGTACCACCGGCGACGAAGTGGATCTGGCCCTGCTGGTGGACGGCCTGCAGGCCGAGCGTGAGCAAGGCATTACCATCGATGTCGCCTACCGCTACTTCAGCACTGCCAAGCGCAAGTTCATCATTGCCGACACCCCCGGCCATGAGCAGTACACCCGCAACATGGCAACCGGTGCTTCCACCTGTGATCTGGCGATCATTCTGGTCGATGCCCGCAAAGGAGTGCAGAACCAGACACGCCGCCACAGCTATATCGCTTCCCTGCTCGGCATCCGTCATCTAGTGGTGGCCATCAACAAGATGGACCTTGTCGATTACGACGAGGAGCGCTTCAACAGCATTCGCGAGGACTACCTGCAATTTGCCCAGTCACTGCAAATCGATACGGATTCACTGTATTTTGTCCCGCTGTCGGCCCTGAAAGGCGACAACGTGGTCAACGCCAGCCCGCAAACACCCTGGTACCAGGGCCCGACCCTGATGCAGCTGCTGGAGAGCGTCCCGATACAGCACAAGGCCGAAACCAGCGCCATGCGCTTCCCGGTGCAATACGTCAACCGCCCCAACCTCAACTTCCGCGGTTTCGCCGGCACCCTGGCCAGCGGCCAGATCCGCAAGGGTGACCCGATCAAGGTGCTGCCGGCCGGCACGCAAAGCCGCATCAAGTCGATCGTCACATTCGAGGGCGAACTGGATGCAGCCATTGCCGGGCAAGCCGTCACCCTGACGCTGGAAGACGAAATCGACATTTCCCGTGGTGATCTGATCGTTCATGATGGCAGCCAGCCACTAGTCAGCAACCAGCTCAAGGCGACACTGGTCTGGCTGGCCGAAGACCCGCTGCAGCCGGGCAAGCGCTATGACTTCAAACGCGCCACCAGCTACATTCCCGGCAACGTGGTGCAGATCGACCAGCGCATTGATGTCAACAATCTGGAAAAAAGCCCCGCCAGCCAGTTACAGCTCAACGAGGTGGCCGAGGTCAGCATCAGTCTGGATGCTCCCCTGGCCATCGACAGCTACCAGGACAACCGTACCACCGGTGCATTCATCGTCATTGACCGCATGACCAACATCACTGTCGGTGCCGGCATGATCCACAGTCCGGTACGCAGCGATGGCGGACGCGAACTGGGCAAGGGCCGGGTCAGTAATGCCGAGCGCCAGCTGCGGCTGGGCCAGCAACCGGCCACCCTGCTGTTCACCGGGCTGTCTGGTGCCGGCAAGAGCACCCTGGCCTATGCGCTGGAACGCAAGCTATTCGACAGCGGCCGTGCCGTGTTTGTGCTTGACGGGCAGAACCTGCGCCACGACCTGAACAAGGGCTTGCCGCAGGACCGCTCCGGCCGGACGGAAAACTGGCGGCGTGCCGCACAGGTCGCCCGCCAGTTCAATGAAGCCGGACTGATCAGCCTCTGCGCCTTTGTCGCCCCGGATGCCGAAGGTCGCGAACAGGCCCGTGCCATCATCGGCAAAGAGCGGCTCATCACCATTTATGTGCAAGCATCGCCGGATGTCTGCCGTGAACGGGACCCGCAGGGGCTGTATGCTGCCGGCGAGGACAACATTCCCGGCGAGTCCTTCCCCTACGACATTCCGCTGGATGCCGACCTGGTGATCAATACCCAGCTGACCTCTGTTGACGAAGCCGTCGAGCAGCTGATCAGCCTGCTGCGGGCACGTGACAGCCTGTAGTTGAAACAGGTGCGCCACAAACAACAACGGGGCCAATTGGCCCCGTTGTTGTTTGTGCCCGACAGTCAGTATTCAAGCATGCGCGGCAGTTCCTTGGCCTGAGCGACCCACTTTGTCACTTCGGTCTCGCTGGGGACACGGCGGGTCAGATTCTTCTCTTCATTGACCTCCGTCATGGCCTTGGCCAGGTTGGCCGCGTTGCGCTGGGCCAGTTCCGGTACGGTATCAACCCCGGCAGCTTCCAGCAGCTCCGAGTATTCCGAACCGACACCATTGATGCGGTACAGGTCAACCATGTTGGCAAAACGCAGAATCAGCCTGGGGGAAATTTCGGTTTTTTCCGCCAGCTCCTTGCGCTGTTTGGGTGTCAATACATTTTGCAGCAGGGTATCGGTATCCTTGATACCGACTTCGCGAAGCTTCTCACCCATTACCGGGCCAATGCCTTCTACATCTTCGATCGGATAGTTTGCCATTTACATTCTCCAGCGGGGACAGGATCGATCCGGGCAAAGTGTTTGCCGGACACTTTTATTGCTCTTTGCATCAGGGCCGTTACGGCGGCTCCGTCTAATACTGCTGTCTGTCTTATACCCCTGGCCTGCCTGACTGCACAAGGGGTCCACTGCAAAACTGCGATGCAGTTCTGCCATCAGTCTTACCGGGCCGACAGCGGCAAACCGAAAATGCGGTCGAAAAACCAGTTGAAAACGAAGGTATAAACCAGGAAAAATAGCAAAAAACCGGCATCCAGCCAGAACGCATCCCACAAGTTGATCTCAAGCCACCAGGCGAACAACGGAATGGTCATCAGCGCCAGCCCGCCCTCAAAGCCCACCGCATGGGCGGTACGCCGCCGGATGCTGCGACCGCGCACGCTCTGACGCGCCTCCCAGAACTCGAAGCCGGTATTCCAGGTCAGGTTCCAGACCACCGCGATCACCGACACCACCACCGACACGGTGCCCGAATGGAAAAGGTCGTGGCCCAGCGCCATCAGGATCAGGCTGGTTAAAACAATGGCGAGGGTTTCAAACAGGCTGACATAGACCAATTTGCGTTTCAGGCCTTGCATGGGTTTTCCTTTTTTCTTTTGACCTGTTGATGCCAGCCGGCAGAGCGTATCAAACCGCCTTTGCCTGCTGTACGGCCAAAAATATTACTAAAAATGATACCATCCGGTTTTCCCTGATTACCGGCATGATCCCGCATGAACAATACAACATCCGCCCCCTCGTCCAGCGACACCCAAGGCAAGCGCAATCTCTGGCTGCTGGTCGGTGCCCAGTCACTGGGCGGGGCTTCGCCACCCATCATCATCTCGCTGGGCGGTCTGGTCGGTTTGCAACTGGCCAGTGATCCCTCACTGGCGACCCTGCCGGTCAGCCTGTTCAATCTCGGCCTGGCACTGTCCACCATTCCTGCGGCGATGCTGATGCGTTATCTGGGCCGCCGTCAGGCCTATACCCTGGGCGCCCTGCTGGCCGTTGCCGCCGGGCTGGTCTCCGCCTACGGAATTGCACAACACAGTTTCACGCTGTTTTGTATCGGCACCACGCTGGCCGGCTTCTATGCCGCCAACGTGCAGAACTACCGCTTTGCCGCCTCCGACAGCGTCCCGCCGGCACAGCGCCCAATGGCCATTTCACGCATCATGATCGGCGGGCTGGCTGCCGCGATCATCGGACCACAAGTGGTCATCTGGACGCGTGACGCCTGGGCCGGGCTGCCCTTTGCCGGCAGCTTCGTCAGCCAGGCCGGACTGGCTCTGCTGGCCTTGCCGCTACTGCTCATGCTGCGTCTGCCCAGCCTGCAGTTTGCCGTCGACACCGGTACCGCACGACCACTGCTGGATATTGCCCGGCAGCAGCGCTTCATCGTTGCCGTGGTTGCCGGCATTGTCTCTTACGGGCTGATGGCCTTCATCATGACCGCCGCCCCCATGGCCATGGTCATGCACGGTTACAATTCCGACCAGGCCACACTGGGCATCCAGTGGCATGTGCTGGCCATGTTCGGTCCCAGCTTTTTTACCGGCAAGCTGATCAACCGCTACGGCAAGATCAGCATGACCGCAGCCGGGCTGGTCATCATCGGCCTGTCCGCCCTGCTGGCACTGGCAGGCATGGAACTACTCAACTTCTGGGGCTCGCTGATCCTGCTGGGCATCGGTTGGAACTTCGGCTTTATCGGTGCCACAGCCCTGGTCACCGACACCTACAGCCAGTCCGAACGCTCCAAGGCGCAAGCCATGAACGACTTCCTGATTTTCGGCACCGTTGCCGCCGGCTCCTTCAGCTCCGGCTATCTGCTCAACACGCTGGGCTGGAGCCAGATCAACCTGTTCATGCTGCCGGTGCTGGGTGCGGTACTGCTACTGCTGTGGTGGCTGCACCTGACCGGCACTCACAGGTCGGCGCAGTAGTCCTTTTCTTCCGTCGCCGGAGTGTACCAGACATAATCGGCCATCTCCGGCGCAACCTGCTGGCCGGCTTCAAGGAAAATCAGCACCCTGAACGCCTGCCCGGGCTTCAGCGTCTGCAGATGCAAGGGAACGCCCAGGTCCTTGCGCACATGATAGGAACCGGCAATCAGCAGGCCCGGACTCGCACTGTCGAGCAACGCGCCGGCCATGGCCAGATCACGCTGCTGTTGCACGGCCACCATCGCCGGCACCTGACTGTCGGGCAGCTTGCCGCAATGGGACTCGACGATGGTCGCGCCCAGCTGCTCCTGTACCTGCGGCCGCGCCGCCGGCCCGCTCTGCAGCGGCTGCGGATCACGGTAGATCGACATCAGGGCTTCCCGGTCCAGATTGCCGGCGCGTAACGCCCACGGCCGGTTCACCGCATACTCGACAAGCGGGCCGTATTGCTGCCAGTCCCAGCCCTTGCTCCACTCCAGCGCGGCTGGCAAATCTGCTATCGCCTCCCCGGCGGCAAGGCGGGCACGTACCCCGTCCACCAGGAGTTGTTGGCCCGATGTCAGCATTTCCAGCACCAGGCTGCCCTGCGCACGCTCCCGCTCCAGTGCCTGCAGTAGCCAGAGCTGCAAGGCATGGTGGTCGGGATTGTCGTGTTTTTCCCCCAGCAGCACCAGCGGCTCACCGGCCAGCTCGCCAACCAGTTCGACAGCATCAAGCACACGGCCGCTGGCCAGGCTGACAATCCGGCCGGTATCGGGATGATCCAGCAAGCGCGGGCTTTGCCAGGCCGGTAACGGCTGTCCGGCACCAACCGCCGTGCAGCCCTGCACTGCAGCCAGAACGCAAGCAGCCAGACACCATGGCAGAAGTTTTGCTATTTTCACCGGTTTTCCTTTTCAGCATGTGAAGTGACGCACAACCCGGAGGCGTGCATCGGAAGGCGGTCGTCAGTCGCCAAAGCTGATGTCCATGTCACGGGCGGTCAGGACGGTATCCCCCCTGGGATCAACCCGTTTCTCGACACTCAGCGCCTCGGCCATGGTCACCAGGGCAATGCGGTCGGACTTGAGCGCAACCATGTGGCCCAACTTGCCGGCCTCGATCGCGCGCACCGCCGCCGCACCGAAGCGCAGCGCCAGCAGCCGGTCAAAGGTGGTCGGCGAGCCACCGCGCTGCAGGTGTCCGAGCACCAGCGAACGGGTGTCCTTGCCAGTGCGACTGGCGATTTCCTGTGCCACATATTCGGCAATGCCGCCCAGCACCACATGCTCACGCCCCAGGCCGGCCTCGCTTTTGACAACCACGTCACCGCCCGCCGGCATGGCCCCTTCGGCCACGACGACAATGCCGTATTTGCGACCATTGAGCTCGTTACCCATCAAGTGGGCACAGATCTTGTCGATATCGAACGGGATCTCCGGGATCAGGATGACATCCGCATTGCCGGAAATCCCGCTGTTCAGGGCAATGAAGCCGGCATCACGGCCCATCACTTCCACTACCATGATGCGGTCGTGTGACTTGGCCGTGGAGTGCAGGCGATCAATCGCTTCGGTGGCAATACCGGTGGCGGTATCAAAACCGAAGGTCATTTCGGTGCCGCCCAGGTCATTGTCGATCGTCTTGGGCACGCCAATCACCGGCATGCCCAGGTCGGAAAAGCGTTTGGCAATTTCCATGCTGCCATCGCCACCCACAGCAATCAGCGCATCAAAACCCAACCGTTTGAAGTTTTCCAGCACCTTGCCGGACAGGTCACGCTCTTCACAGTCGCCCGCCACATTGCATACCGGCATGCGAAACGGGTTGCCCTTGTTGGTGCTGCCCAGAATGGTACCGCCCTGAATGGCGATGCCGTCCACCACCTTGGGCGTCAGACGGATGATGTCATTGGTGTTGAGCAGCCCGGCATAACCCGACCTGATGCCATAGACTTCCCACTGGCGGTGGTGGGCAGCCATGGTCACGGCTTCAATCACAGCATTCAAACCGGGGGCATCACCACCACCGGTGTTGATGCAAATCTTCAAACGTCTGGACATGGAAGCCTCCCTGAAAAATGCGGCCAATATAGCATACTTGCCGGGAAACTATTGTGACTGCCCAGCACTTGCAGACGCATGATCCGGATGCAGGAAACAGCCGGTCAGGTGGTCATTGACCATTCCCATCGACTGCATGAACGCATAACAGCCGGTTGGGCCGACAAAGGCAAAGCCGGCCTTTTTCAGCGCCCTGCTCATGGCAGCCGACTCGGGGGTTTGTGTCGGCACTTCACGCATATCGGCAAACCGGTTGATACGCGGCTGGCCGCCAACAAAGCCCCACAGCCAGGCGGAAAAATCAACACCCTGTTGCTGCAACCGCAAATAAGCCTGCGCATTGCTGCGGACGGCCTCAAGCTTGCCGCGATGACGGATCAGGCCCCTGTCCTGCACCAGCCGGTCCAGCTCGGCGTCGGTCATGCACGCGACTTTCTGCGGATCAAAGTCATGAAAACACTGCCGGTAACGGGCACGTTTGCGCAAAACCACCAGCCAGCTCAGCCCGGCCTGCTGGCCTTCCAGGCACAGCTTTTCCAGCAACTTGCGGCTGTCATGACAGGGCCTGCCCCACTCATGGTCATGATACTCGATGTAATCGGCGTGCTGGCCCGGCCAGGGGCAGCGGTGTCTTGGCTCCACGCGGTATTCCTTGTACTGGTCAGACAGCAACAGTTGCGACAACAGGTCATCGTGTTTTCCGGCTGGTGGCATGTTAGCGTGAAAACATTGATGCCTGCACTCCGCCGCTGTCAAACACTTCGCACCGCAAGCCCGTAGCGCCTTGTGCGCAATGCCTGCCCGCATGGCAGAGCGGCTGTGCTGCCATATGGGAGGTAACCGGCAGATGCAACAGATATCCCGGATTGACCGTGCAGTGGATGCCTTGCGTTCGCGCAGCACACTGTTCCTGCTGGCCGGACTCGCAGCCGGCTGGTTGCTGTTTTCCCGTCCGGTCCCGCCGGGCATCATGCTGGTCACCTTCCATAACCAAAGCGACATGATGATCCATTCGATACATCTTGAGTTCGGTTTCAACCTCAACCAGTCCGACCTGCTCATGTTGCAACTGCGCCCGGGCGAGTCACGCACCATTGCCATCAACCATGTGCCGGGGCGCGGCTTCAATACCGAAGCCAGCTATGCCGATGGCCACGTACAAAGCTTCTGCGCCAACAGAGGCATCACCGGTCAGTACCAGAGCGTGGTGCTGCAGCGCTAGCGGCCTCTTGCAAGATTTCCTGCCAGCCATCCCGGATTCCAGTCCCGGAAAAACGAAGCCCGCTGGGGCGCGGGCTTCGGGCATTGCATCAAACAACCGGCAACACCGGAGCTGCAATCATTCCCACTCGATGGTGGCAGGCGGCTTGCTCGATACGTCATACACTACGCGGGAAATACCCTCCAGCTCGGTGATGATGCGGGTCGAGACCTTTTCGATCAGCTCGTAAGGCAGATGTGCCCAGCGGGCGGTCATGAAGTCGATGGTTTCCACTGCACGCAGGGAAATCACCCAGGCATAGCGGCGCTGGTCGTTGACCACGCCCACCGACCTGACCGGCACAAACACGGCAAACGCCTGGCTGGTCTTGTCGTACCAGCCGGCCGCTCGCAGCTCCTCGATGAAGATATGATCGGCCTGGCGCAGCAGGTCGGCATACTCCTTCCTGATCTCGCCCAAAATGCGCACACCCAGGCCGGGGCCGGGGAACGGATGACGGTAGACCATCTCGCGCGGCAGGCCCAGCTCGACGCCCAGCTTGCGCACCTCGTCCTTGAACAGCTCCTTGAGCGGCTCGACCAGCTCGAACTTCATGTCTTCGGGCAGGCCGCCGACGTTGTGGTGGGACTTGATCACCCGCGCCTTGCCATGCTTGATCGCCACCGACTCGATGATGTCGGGGTAGATGGTGCCCTGCGCAAGGAAGTCGATGCCTTCCAGCTTGGCGGATTCCTCGTCGAACACCTCGATAAAGGTACGGCCAATGATCTTGCGCTTCTCTTCCGGATCATTGACGCCCTTGAGCAGGTCGAGGAAACGCTGTTCGGCATCCACACGAATCACCTTGACACCCATGTTCTCGGCAAACATGCGCATCACCTGGTCACCCTCGTGCAGGCGCATCAGGCCGTGGTCGACAAATACGCAGGTCAGCTGGTCGCCAATGGCGCGGTGCAGCAATGCCGCTACCACCGATGAGTCCACCCCGCCGGACAGGCCCAGCAATACCTGGCGCTCGCCAACCTGGGCACGCACCTTGGCAATGGCATCCTCGATGATGTTGGCCGGCGTCCACAGGCCCTGGCAGGCGCAGTCCTGCAAGACAAAGTTTTCTACAAGCGCAGGCGTGTTGCTGTCGTCATAGGCACCAATCCGGCGGGCCACAGCAGGCAGGCCGGGATGTTCGTAACCGACGCTCAACAGTGGTACGTCCAGCTGATAGGCGGCAGCCACCGGCTGCGGATCAGCCACCAGCGGCTCGGCATCCGGATCACATGAAAGGATGATGCCTTTGGCATTGAAGGCGCGTATAGCAGCCTCATCCAGATCAAAGGGGTGAACTTCGCAATAAACACCCGCACTGCGGACCTTGCGGGCGATCAGCTGGGTGTATTCGCTGCCAAAATCGAGAACGAGGATGCGTTCGGCATGGATGTCTGGTGTAGTCATGAGGTCTGTCTCTCGAGTTGTCAGGTTGTAACCGGATTTTTGCAATTCACCCTGTAGGTGCGAATTCATTCGCACATGAGCCTCTGTTGCCCGGCTCTGCCGGGCTTGTCCGAATAAATTCGCACCTACAGGAAGCGGGTTAAACCGGATGTTTCAGCATAAAACAACAAACCGCCGTTAAGGCGGTTTGTTTCCAGGGTCAGCCCACGCGGTAGTTGGGCGCTTCCTTGGTGATCTGCACGTCATGGACGTGCGACTCGGCCATGCCGGCTCCGGTGATGCGCACAAACTGCGGTTTGCTACGCATCTCCTCGATGCTGGCACTGCCGGTGTAGCCCATGGCGGCACGCAGGCCACCCATCAGCTGGTGCACGATGGCGGACATGCTGCCCTTGTAGGGCACGCGCCCTTCAATGCCTTCGGGTACCAGTTTCTCGGCTCCGCCGGTGCTGTCCTGGAAGTAGCGGTCGGACGAGCCCTGTGCCTGCGCCATGGCGCCCAGCGAACCCATGCCACGGTAGGACTTGTACGAGCGGCCCTGGAACAGCTCGATCTCGCCGGGCGACTCTTCGGTACCGGCAAACATGGAGCCCATCATCACGGTATCCGCGCCGGCGACGATCGCCTTGGCCAGGTCACCGGAAAAGCGGATGCCGCCATCGGCGATCATCGGTACACCGGTGCCCTTGAGCGCCGCTGAAACATTGGCAATCGCGCTGATTTGCGGTACACCAACGCCGGCAACAATGCGGGTAGTGCAGATGGAGCCGGGGCCGATGCCGACCTTGACCGCGTCGGCACCAGCCTTGACCAGATCCAGCGCGGCTTCGGCAGTAGCGATATTGCCACCGATCACCTGCACCTGCGGGAAGTTTTCCTTGACCCAGCGTACGCGGTCGATCACGCCCCTGGAATGGCCGTGTGCGGTATCCACCACGACCACGTCGACGCCAACAGCAGCCAGGGCGCGGATGCGCTCTTCGGTGTCGGCACCGGTGCCTACGGCAGCGCCCACACGCAGGCGGCCCTGTTCGTCCTTGGAGGCCAGCGGGTAGCTCTTGGCTTTTTCGATGTCGCGGAAAGTAACCATGCCGCGCAACTCGAACTGGTCATTGACGATCAGCATTTTCTCGATGCGGTGCTCGTACAGCTTGGCCTTGATCTCTTCCAGGCCAGTGCCTTCCGGGACGGTCACCAGACGCTCTTTCGGCGTCATGATGGCGGCCACGGTATCGCAGGTGTTCGGCATCACGCGCAGGTCACGGCCGGTAACGATGCCGACCAGCTTGCCGCCCTCGATCACCGGAAAGCCGGAGAAACCCAGCTCGCGGGTCTGCGCCAGCAGGTCAACGGTTTTCATGTCGGGGGTGACGGTGACCGGATCGTGGACAATCGCGGTCTCATGGCGCTTGACCTTGCGTACTTGCGCGGCCTGCTGCTCGATGGTCATGTTCTTGTGCACGATGCCGATGCCGCCTTCCTGGGCCATGGCAATGGCCAGACGGGCTTCGGTCACGGTATCCATGGCCGCAGACAGCAACGGGATGTTGATTTCAATATCGCGGGTCAGGCGGGTTTTCAGGGTCACGTCCTTGGGCAGAACTTCGGAGTAACCGGGGATAAGTAGCACGTCGTCGAACGTGAGGGCTTCTTGACTGATACGCAGCATGTTGGGTGCTCCCGTACGGGAAAATTGAAAGCGCCGAATTATAGCTTGCGGGATGTTTTTTTTCTAGCGGTGTTTAATTTTTCGGAGTTGCTTGTGGTCTGGTTTGAGCCGTTGCGGGCCGGCAGGACACTCCGCAAAGCTCGCGTCGCCACGCCCGGCAAGCCGGACATGCCGACAAGGCTTTGCTACGGTCCCGCCAGCCCGATGCACACCGCTGTTATTGGAGAGATTTCTGGTCCGGCTGCGCCGGACTGCTGTCGCCAGGTGCTGGCCAAATCCGGAGGCACAAGTACAGCACCGCGGAACAGGCTCACACGGCGACAGCAGCCCGGCATGGCCGGGCCCTCTCCCCCACCCCGCACAAGTGGCAAGTCCGGGTGGCAGGACCGGAGCAAGGCATCAGCAACAGGGACGAAGCTTCGCTTCGGCACTGGCAGCGTCAGCCTTGCGGAGTGTCCTGCCACCCGGACCAGCGCAGTGCAAAACCCACAAACCCAGCCTTGCGCAGCACCTCGCCACCCGCACCAGCGCAGTGCAAACCCCAATCCACCAAAAACCAGATCAGGCTGTATAGGTGTACTCGGGGTCCTTGCGCCGCTTGTAGGGAAACACATCAATGACCTTGCCTTCCCGAATGGCCTCCTGCAGCCCCTGCCAATAGCCGGCCCTGAACAAGTCACCATGCAGCTGGCTGAAGATCTTGCGGTGCCGGATATCGGTGAACAAAAACACCGGAAACTCCTCCGGAAACACGTCATTCGGAGCGACCGAATACCAGGGCTCGGCCGCCCACTCGTCTTCCGGGTAGCGCGGTGGCGGAATCACGCGAAAGTTCACCTCGGTCAGGTAGGTAATCTCGTCGTAATCGTAGAACACCACCCGCCCGTGCCGGGTCACGCCAAAGTTCTTCAGCAGCATGTCACCGGGGAAAATGTTCGCTGCCGCCAGCTGTTTGATCGCCCAGCCATAGTCATCCAGCGCATCACGCATCTGCTGCTCGCTGGTGGCATTGTCCAGGTAGATGTTCAATGGCGTCATGCGCCGTTCGGTCCAGCAGTGGCGCACCAGCACCTCGTCACCCTGCACCTCGATGGTGGATGGAGCCACATCCAGCAGTTCTTCCAGACACTCGGGATCAAACTTGGCCAGCGGAAAGCGCAGGTCGGAAAACTCCTGCGTATCGGCCAGCCGGCCCACCCGGTCAACATATTTGACCAGCCGGTAGCGGTCGATCACCATGGCGCGATCCACGGTTTTGGATGGCGAAAAACGGTCCTTGATCACCTTGAATACCGTGTTATAGCCGGGCAGGGTGAACACCGTCATGACCATGCCGCGAATGCCCGGTGCCATCATGAAACGGTCATCGGTTTCGTCCAGGTGGCGCATCAGCGAACGGTAGAACTCGGTCTTGCCCTGCTTGTAGAAACCGATCGAGGTATACAGCTCCCACAGATGCTTGCGCGGCAGAATCTTCTGCAGGAAGCTGATGAACTCCGACGGATAGGCCACCCGCACCATGAAATACGAGCGGGTGAATGAAAAGATGATCGAGGCTTCCGCCTCGTCGGTAATCGCCGCGTCAAAGCGCACTCCCTGCCCCTCGATATTGAGCAACGGAAACAGCAACGGCCACTGCTCTTCGGCAGTGAAGACCCGCCCGATGATATAGGCGCCCTTGTTGCGGTACAGCCGCGAACTGTACAGCTCGATGCTCAGGTCCGGGTCCTTGCATACCCATTCCGGCAGGCTTTGTCGCAACTGGTATTCGATGCGCTCCAGATCCCCCTCCGGGTTGGCAAAGGGGATCTCGAAGCGATAATCACCCATGATCTGGCGCAGCGTACCCTTCAGGTCACCGGCCGGACGATACAGCCGGATCTGCATCGGCGTCTCGCCGCTCACCCGCCCCTGCCGGGTGGTCTGCACAAACATGTTCTCGTTGCAGATCTTGTCATGGCTGAACAGGCTGTTGAACACCGAGTTGTACCAGGTCTCCGACAGCTCATCGTCCAGCCGCAGGTCAATCTGCCCCATATAGGACTGCTTGATCGCCGACCAGTTACCCACATCCAGCAGCACGGCCTCGCCATACAGGCTGACCAGCCCGTCACGGGTCTGCTCGATGTGTTCCTTGTAAATCTGGATACGGCGGGCGGAGGCGTGCTGGATTTCCTGCCACTGGGCCTGCTCGAAGCGATAGCGCCCCAGGTTGGTGATCTGCCGGAACTCCTTGCGATAGGCATCAAAGCCATTGAGGATCTGCCGGGCAATGGCAGTGGCAGGGCATCGGGCTGTCATCGGGGCGTCTCCTTGACCTTGGGCACATCAAATGCCCGCATTGTGGCATCTTTTATTGCCGTTGTCCCACGCACTCCGCGCAGGACAACGGCCCTCTTACTGCTGCAATTCCTGCTCGGTGAACAGGCCGTCAAACAGCATGCTGGACAGATAACGCTCGCCGGAATCCGGCAGCACCACCACAATGGTCTTGCCCTGCATGGCCGGCTGCTGCGCCAGCCGTACCGCCGCCACCATCGCCGCTCCGCTGGAAATGCCGCTCAGGATGCCTTCCTCGCGCATCAGGCGCAGCGCCATCTGCTTGGCATCCTCATCATCAACCTGCTCCACCTGGTCGACCAGGCTCATGTCCAGATTGCCCGGAATGAAGCCGGCACCCAGCCCCTGGATCTTGTGCGGCGCCGGGGTCAATTCCTGGCCGGCCCTGGCCTGGCTGATCACCGGCGAGCCGGTCGGCTCCACCGCCACCGTCAGGATGTTCTTGCCACACTGCTGCTTGATGTAGCGGGACACACCGGTCAGGGTACCGCCGGTACCGACACCGCTGACCAGCACGTCAATCGCGCCATCGGTATCGTTCCAGATCTCCGGACCCGTGGTTTTTTCATGGATGTCGGGGTTGGCCGGATTCTCGAACTGCTGCAGCATGATGACATTGTCGGGGTCGGCATCCACCAGCTCCTGCGCCCTGGCGATGGCACCCTTCATGCCCTTGGCCGGCTCGGTCAACACCAGTTCGGCACCCAGTGCCTTGAGAATCTTGCGCCGTTCCAGGCTCATCGAGGACGGCATGGTCAGGATCAGCCGGTAACCCTTGGCCGCAGCGACAAACGCCAGGCCGATGCCGGTGTTGCCGGAGGTCGGCTCAACCATGGTTACACCGGGCTTGAGACGGCCACTGCGCTCGGCAGCCTCGATCATGGCGGCACCAATGCGGCACTTGACCGAACCGGCCGGGTTACGCGACTCGACCTTGGCCAGGATGCTGACGCCCTTCGGCGCGAGCCGGTTGATTTGCACCAGCGGCGTGTTGCCGACACTCTGCGCGTTGTCGATATAGATTTTGGCCATTAGCTGTTGCCCTCTTTTTGCATGTCTGTTGTATACCCCGGCAGTGCAGGCGCTGATACGCTCCCGCCAACCATTCGCTTGCTGTTATAGTCACAACATCTAACCATAAGCCGCTGCCGCATGCAGCGACGAAAAACACATAACTTTAGTACAAGAGCCACGCATGAAATTTACCGGTACCTCCTCCTACGTCGCCACCGATGACCTGAAACTGGCGGTCAACGCCGCCATCACCCTCGAACGCCCGCTGCTGGTAAAAGGCGAGCCCGGCACCGGCAAGACCATGCTCGCCGAAGAGCTGGCCGACGCCTTCGGCGCCCGCCTGATCACCTGGCACATCAAGTCCACCACCAAGGCCCACCAGGGCCTGTACGAGTACGACGCGGTCAGCCGCCTGCGCGACTCCCAGCTCAACTCCGAGCGGGTACACGACATCGGCAACTACATCGTCAAGGGCAAGCTGTGGGAAGCCTTCGAGGCCGAAGACCGTGTGATCCTGCTGATTGATGAAATCGACAAGGCCGACATCGAATTCCCCAACGACCTGCTACAAGAGCTGGATCGCATGGAGTTCTACGTCTACGAAACCGACCAGACCATCAGGGCGAAAAAGCGCCCGATCATCATCATCACTTCCAACAACGAGAAAGAGCTGCCGGACGCCTTCCTGCGCCGCTGCTTCTTCCACTACATCGCCTTCCCGGATGCCGAAACCTTGCGCCAGATCGTCGATGTACACTACCCCGACATCAGCCAGCAGCTGGTCAGCCAGGCGCTGGAAATCTTTTTCGACATCCGCAAGGCACCCGGCCTGAAAAAGAAGCCCTCCACCAGCGAACTGGTAGACTGGCTCAAGCTGCTGATGGCCGACCAGATCGGTGTCGATGCCCTGCGCGAGGCCGATGCCAGCAAGGCACTGCCGCCACTGGCCGGCGCACTGGTCAAGAACGAACAGGACATCATGCTGCTGGAGCGGCTGGCCTTCATGAACCGCAATCGCCGCTAAGGGCCCGTCATGCTGTTAAGCCTGTTTCACGAGCTGCGCGCGGCGCGCGTGCCGGTCTCGCTGCGCGAGCTGCTCGACCTGATCGCCGCGCTGGAGCGCAATGTGGTGTTCGCCGACATGGACGAATTCTACTATCTGGCGCGCGCCCTGCTGGTCAAGGACGAGCGCCATTACGACAAGTTCGACCGCGCCTTTGCCGCCTATTTCAAGGGGCTGAAAAATCTTCAGGAGCACATCGAGGCGCTGATCCCCGACGAATGGCTGCGCCGAGAGTTCATGCGCCAGCTCAGCGAAGAAGACAAGGCGAAAATCGAGTCTCTCGGCGGGCTGGACAAGCTGATCGAGACCTTCAAGCAGCGCCTGCAAGAACAGCAAAAGAAACATGCCGGCGGCAACAAGTGGATAGGTACCGGCGGCACCAGTCCGTTCGGCTCCGGTGGCTACCACCCGGAAGGCATCCGCATCGGCAATGCCGGCGAACGCCAGGGCCGTGCGGTCAAGGTGTGGGAGCAGCGCGAATACAAGAATCTGGACGAGGACGAGCAGCTCAATACCCGTTCGATCCAGATGGCACTACGCCGCCTGCGCCAGTTTGCCCGCCAGGGTGCCGCCGAGGAACTGGACCTGCAAGGCACCATCGAACACACCGCCCGCGATGGCGGCCTGCTCAATATCCGCATGCGGCCGGAGCGGCGCAATACCGTCAAGCTGCTGATCCTGTTCGATATCGGCGGCTCGATGGACGCCCATATCGAGGAATGCCAGGCGCTGTTCAGTGCCTGCCGCAGCGAGTTCAAGCATCTGGAGTATTACTATTTCCACAATTTCATTTACGAATCAGTGTGGAAAAACAACATGCGCCGTACCAGCGAGCGCACGCCCACCTACGACCTGCTGCACACCTATGGCAGCGACTGGAAGGTGATCTTTGTCGGTGATGCCAGCATGGCGCCCTACGAGGTGAGTCATGCCGGCGGCAGTGTCGAACACTGGAATGACGAGCCCGGTTACCTCTGGATGCAGCGCTTCATGCAGCACTTCGACCGGCTGGTGTGGCTCAACCCCTACCCGCAGCACAGCTGGCACTACACCCGCTCAATCGGCATGATCCGCGAGCTGGTGGAAGGCGAAATGTACCCCATGACCCTGTCCGGACTGGAACAGGCGATGCAGTCTTTGTCGCGCTGATACAACTGTAGGTGCGAATTCATTCGCACAAAAACTGCACTACCGTGCGCATAAATTCGTGCACTGCTGTGTGAATAAGCTGGTGCACTGCTGTGCGAATAAATTCGCACCTGTTACAGCTTCGCACCTACAGCCCGCCCTGCGCCAGCACCTCACCGTTGCGCCAGAGCACCCACTCGCCAGGCTGGTAGATGTGCCAGTTCTCGTTGTCGGTCAGCGGCTCGGTAGCAATCACGCTAACCACATCGTTTGGTGTGGTCTCGGCATGGAAATCGACAGTCAGGTCGGCATCTTTCAGGGTGGCCGGGCCAAAGGGCGCACGGCGGGTGATGCGCGCCAGCTTGGTCGAGCAATAGCTGAACAGCCAGTCTCCATTGCTCAGCAGGCAGTTGAATACGCCCTTGCCGCGATATTCCTCACAGGCGGCAACCAGTACCGGCAGCATGGCATCCGGCTCCGGTGCATCGGCAAAGGTGCTGCGCAGGCGATTGAGCAGATCACAAAAGGCCGCCTCGCTGTCGGTATCCCCGACCGGCCGGTAAAATCCCGGCTCCGGAGCAAAGCCCGCCAGCTGGCCATTGTGGGCAAAACACCAGTTGCGCCCCCACAGCTCGCGCACAAAGGGATGGGTATTGGCCAGGCTCACAGCGCCGACATTGGCCTGGCGAATATGGCCAATCACCGCCGTGCTCTTGATCGGATAACGCTGCACCAGCTGCGCCACCTCCGAATCGACACTAGCCTGCGGGTCCTGGAACAGGCGCAGGCCACGGCCTTCATAAAAACCGATCCCCCAGCCATCGCGGTGCGGGCCGGTACCGCCACCACGCTGCATCAGCCCGGTAAAGCTGAAAACGATATCCGTTGGCACGTTGGCACTCATGCCCAGCAACTCGCACATGACAGCCTCCTAACGACGGGCAACAATGCCCGGCTCCCCGGTATCAAACAGCTCTTTCTGGTCCAGCAGCTCGCGCAGGGTTGGCTCGGTCTGCGGCACTGCTTCCCCGGGCGTCTGCTGGCCGGCTTTTTCCGCACGGCGCGGTTTGAGCCAGTAATGCTCGACCAGAAAACGCAAGATGGCAAAAATCAGATAGAGCGTGAACGCCACGGTGCCATACAGCATGATGTCGGCCAGCGCCCGCCAGGCATCGTTATTGACCTTGAAGGCAATGTCCATCGCCGCCATGGCCAGCGACGGCACCCACGCCGTGCCATTGGGATCGACCAGCGTCGGGCTGAACAGCAATACCGCCACCGCCAGCCACAGCGGCTCGCGCAGGTAACGCCACATCCAGCGGGTGAAAAACGTCCACACCCAGAAACACCCCAGTGCTGCCACGCCGTACAGCACCCAGGCCAGTTCGTATTCGTTGCTAATCATGCCATGCCCACCGATAAACAGGGCGCATATCATAACGAAAAGCCACCGCCCCGGTAAGGGCCATGCCCGGCAAGACGCAAGGCAAAATCATAATCACCGGCTCAGGCCAGGCAGGCGCGATCGTTCGTGCCGACCGCCCTACAAACGCCAGGCCCGCACCATCGCCAACAACAAAGCCGCAGCGAGGCAGCCCAGCAGCGGCACCCAGCCCCAGTGCTGCCATACCCAGCCCATCACGTACCCAAGCACACTGGAGCCAAGATAATAGGCACACAGGTACAGCGCCGATGCCTGTGCCCTGGCCCCGCCGGCCCGTTGTCCGACCAGTCCGCTGGCCACCGCATGGGCGGCAAAAAAACCGGTGGTAAACAGCGCCAGCCCGCCAACGATCAGCGGCAGCCATGGCACCAGGCACAGCAAGATACCCGCCAGCATCATCACCAGCGCCGCCAGCAACACCGTTCGTGCACCACGGGCACTGACCAGCTTGCCCGCCGCATTGGAACTCCAGATGCCAAGCAAATAGACCAGAAACAGAAAACCGATCAGGGTACCGGACAGGCTGAACGGTTCACTCGACAGGTAGAAACCGATGTAATTGAACAGGGCGACAAAGCTGCCCATCAGCAGAAAAGACAGGAAAAACAGCACCCGCAAATCGGCATTGGCCAGGTGGCGGCCAAAGTTGCCCAGCAAGCCGCGCAACGACAGGGGCTGCGCGACAAAGTGGCGTGACGGCGGCAGCAGCCAGACGAACAGCACACTGGCCAGCAGGCCCAGCGCGGCAATCCCGCCCAGCGCCAGCGTCCAGCCACCCAGATCACTCAATACCCCGGTCAGCAAGCGCCCGAGCAAACCGCCCAGCGCCGTGCCGCCGATATACAGCCCCATCGCCACCGGCAAGGAAGCGGGATCGAATTCTTCACCAATATAAGCCATGGCCAGCGCCGGCAGACCGCTCAGGGCCAGCCCCAACAGGGTGCGCAACACCAGCAGCAGGTGCCAGTCGCGCACCAGCGCCGTGGCCAGCCCCAGGCTACAGGCCAGCAGCAATGCCGTCACCATCACCGGCTTGCGCCCCCAGCTTTCGCTCAGGGCACCGGACAACAGCAACCCGCCGGCCAGACCGAAGGTGGTCACCGACAGTGCCAAGCTGCTGCTGGCCGACGATACGCCAAAAAACTCGGCCAGCTGCGGCAACAGCGGCTGTACGCAGTACAGCAGGGCAAAGGTGGCAAAACCGCCGCAAAACAGCGCCAGCGTCGCCCGCCGGTACTCACGGCTGCCCAGTACAATGAATTCCGCCACACGCTACCCCACCAGTCCACCCACACCAAGCCAAGCACCTGCCTGCCATTCTGTGCGCAGTGCAGTCGCAGAACCCGTCACGGGTTGCATTCTGTTCCTACGTTTTCACACAGAGTGACACACTAAAGTCCCCGGCAGTGTATCGGCAAAATTGCAAGCAAGCTATCGTCTTGCTATACATCCAGCATCGGCAATACCGCATAGGCCGGCTCCTCATACGGGTGCGCCGTGCGCAATGCCTGCATCACGTCTCCGAGCGCCGCTTCCGGCACCAGCATTTCCACCCGCCACTCGGGCAACTGCTCCAGCCGGCCCTGCTCGCCAATGAATGGTGCGGCACCGGGCAGCGGCTGAAACTGCCCCTGCCCCAGCACCTGCCAACAACACTGCTGATAGTCCCCCAGGCGGCCCGCCCCGGCGCCAAATACCGCCGCCTTGACCGCATCAAGATGAGATTCGGGAACATAAAAAATCAGGGTGTAATGCACGGCAACCTCCACAACACGGCATGCGACAACCGGTCATGCCGACAATTTTGTCTGTTTCGCAAATTAGATTACTATAACCTTAAATAAAAACCGCGCTGCGCCACACCGGCAGCGCTGCATGCCTTTCAGCCAACGAGGAAACCTCACGTGTTCAGCCCCCGCTTTGCTCCGCTGGCGTTTGCCATCCTGATGTCATTCTACATGGTCAGCGGCATGACCTTTGTCATTACCTGGGTCAACACCGGCCTGGGCGGCGACTTTTTACTGCGCTGGGGCAAGGCATTCCTGGTGGCCTGGCCGGTTGCATTTTTGCTGGTCCTGGCCGGCGCACCGCGCATCCGCCGGCTGGTTGAAGGCCTGGTAATCAAACCACAGCAATCTTGATGGCAGATGCCGCTTGGGCCGGTCCGGACAGTACCTGACCTGCCTGCCGCACGAAAACCCTCGCTTACGCTCACAGGCAGCCGCGCCGGCTGCCGTCGTGACAGGCTGCGCCAGCCCTTCCTCATGATCACACCCCATACCAAAGACCAACCATCCCGCCCGATATAACCCTCTATACTGGCCACAGGAAAGGAATCCCATAACGACAGGAGGTCACATGGCAAAGCACCATGATACCGGCTATAAGGAGCTGTTCAGCCACCCCGAATTTGTCGAGGCATTGCTGGATGGCTTTGTTCCCCGCCCCATCAGCCAGCTGCTGGATTACAGCACCCTCGCCAGCCAGCCCGGCCACTACATCACACCGCTGCTTGATGAAAAAATCGAGGACGCGGTCTGGTCAGTACAATTCAGGGCAGATGCCAGCAGACATGCAACGCGTAGCCAGAGAAATTGCCGACACCTTCGAAGCCCTGTTTGCCTGACGACAAGATTCCCGCCCGCACATCCAATACCACCACTGCAGGAGCGAATTGCCACGCTCCTGCAGCCAGCTATTTTCAGGCCCCGATTACAGCCTGCGCAAAATCACGCTACCCACAGAATAGCCCGCGCCAAAGGAACTGATCACGCCCAGCGCACCGGCAGCCAGGTCATCCTGGTTCAGGTGAAAGGCAATGATCGAACCGGCCGAGCTGGTGTTGGCATAGGTATCCAGAATCACCGGAGCTTCCTCCGCCGTGGCTTCGCGCCCCAGCAGGCGGCGGGTGATCAGCTGGTTCATGCTCAGGTTGGCCTGGTGCAGCCAGAAGCGGCTCACCTGCGCCGGCTCAAGCTGGTTGGCCTGCAGCTGCTCGCCGATGATCTGCGCCACCATCGGGCAGACATCCTTGAACACCTTGCGGCCTTCCTGCACGAACAACTTGTCGCCGGCACCAATGCCTTCCTCCGCACAGCGGTTGAGAAAGCCGAAGTTGTTGCGGATGTTGTTGGAAAACACCGTCTTCAGCGTGCTGTCCACCCCCTGCCACTGATGGGCCGAGCTGGCCAGCGCAGCATCTTCCAGCACCACCGCCGTACAGGCATCGCCAAAGATGAAATGGCTGTCACGGTCACGGAAGTTCAGGTGGCCGGTGCAGATCTCCGGGTTCACCATCAGCACTGCCCGTGCCTGGCCGCTCCGGATGGCGTTGGCGGCATTCTGGATACCGAAGGTGGCAGAAGAACAGGCCACGTTCATGTCATAGGCATAGCCGTCAATGCCCAGCGCCTGCTGCACCTCGATGGCAATCGCCGGGTACGGCCGCTGCAGGTTGGAGCAGGCGACAATCACCATGTCGATATCGGCAGCGCTCTTGCAGGCACGCTCCAGCGCCTGGCGGGCCGCGGCAACGGCCATCTCACACAGAATGCCCGGCTCGTCGTTGCTGCGCTCGGGAATGCGCGGTGCCATGCGCTGCGGATCGAGAATGCCTTCCTTGTCGATAACGAAGCGGCTCCGGATGCCGGACGCCTTGAGGATGAACTCGGCACTGGACTCCGGCTGCTCGGCCAGCTCGCCCCGGGCAATTGCCTCGGCGTTGTCGGCGTTGTACTGCCGCGCCCAGGTATTGAAGGCCGTTACCAGCTCCTCGTTGGAAATGCTTTGCGATGGCGTGTACAGACCTGTACCACTGATCACAACCTGCTTCATATCGACTCCCTAACGGCCAGCACCGCTAATACAAAAACAAGAAAAAAGACGGAAACTGACCCGCCACACGAAATGAGTCAAGTATAGCCCTGTTCACCACTCCGGTGGCAGTACAAAAACCCAATCAGCCTGCGATCAGTCCCCGGTCCACACCGCCAGCTGCTCGCGGGCGATTGCATGGCCATGCACGGCCGCCTTGGATAGCCATAGAAAGGCCTGGCTGCGGTCCTGGGCAAGGCCACAACAGCCCCCCCCCCCCCGAGTGCTCGATACCATGCAAATACAGCCTGCTAAGGTGGTGCATGGCGTCGGAATGCCCCTGCTCCGCAGCCAGTTTGAACCAGTGCAGCGCAACCGGCCCCTGTGCCTGCTCCAGACAGAGAATGCCCAACTCGTTTTGCGCCACGGCACTGCCCCGGTCGGCCTCGACCAGCAGGCTGGCATCCCCTTCATCATCCAGCCGGATGCACAGCAGCGGCCCGAGGTCGGCCAGCGCCAGCAGCGCCCGGCCCCGCTCATCGGTACCGCTGCGGCCGATCTGGCCATCCTGCACCCGTCGCCACAAAGTGCGCCGGCTTACCGTAGCCAACAGCACTGCCGAATCCAGACTGATTGCTGGTTGTGTCATTGCTTGTCTCCCGCCTGTTAACGGCCATCAATTCTGGCACAGCCCCTTGCATGCCGGCACAGTCTTTAGTGTGCCGCCAGACCCTGTTGGCACAACAAAAGCTGTGCCAACCGCTCTGCCAACAGCAACCGAATATGGCCTGTTTGTGGCTGCATTGTCCAATAACTGCGGGAATAAAACCAGCTGACAAAATTGTGATACAAGTCACAAACAGCTCGCCGTAAAAATAGAAATTTCTTTTATTTTCAACAGATTAAAACAACAAAAAAACATCAGGAAATTCAAGACACATTGCAAATATTCATTTTATTCATCCTAAACAGTCCGCTTGACAGCTGTGCCAGAAAAGCTGGCATGCCCGTTGCAATAGCTCCTGCAGGTTCACCGGCAACCGGGACCATCCCCGCCGGGCCTGATCTAACATTTAGGAGAGACAAAATGAAAAACATGCAAAAGGGCTTCACCCTTATCGAACTGATGATCGTTGTGGCGATTATCGGTATTTTGGCTGCCGTGGCTATTCCGCAGTATCAGACTTATGTAGCGAAATCCCAAGTTTCTCGTGTTATGGGTGAAGCAGGTAGTCTGCGAACTTCGTCTGAAGTATGTTTACTTGAGGGTCGCACCACAGTTCATTCTAACCTGCCAGCCGGCACTGATCCTGCTGCCACAGACTGCGACTTGCAAGCATCAGCTTCCTCTGTGCTTACGGGAGCAGCACAAGGCAACGGCGTTGCAGCACCAGCTGGAACCGGCTATCCAACCGTTACCCTTAGCGGAAGCGCTGACTCAACTATCGTGGCTACATTTGGTAATTCGGCAGCCGCTCAACTCACCACCGCTGGAAGCAACACTCTGACCTGGACCAGAAATCAACAAGGCACTTGGACTTGCACTACTTCTGTTGACTCAAAATACCGCCCAGCCGGATGTGGTGCCGGTAGCTAACCAAACAATACACCCAGTAAAAGGTATCACACCTAAAGCACTGGAAATAGTATAAGGGACCCACTCACAAGGTGGGTTTCTTTTTATTTAAGGAAGCGCTGAATAAATCGATTTTTCACCATGGAGCGGGTGTATCTCATTGATTTGTATATTGCCCAAATTGAATGGCACGAATTGTTCAGCATCTCCTTAAAACATTAAAAGACAAAAGGAAATCAACAATAAAACATATAAGAACTATCAAAACATAAAGGCATAATCGTAACCGAGCAACTCTAAAATGACGCATACAAACAAAGCCCTATCCTCACAGTCCTTCCTACTACTAGGAGCAACATTGCTAGCATGGCAGATCGTAATGTACTGTGCAGCATCCTATTTCCATATAGGAAGACCCCTATTAAACATAGACTATGCCTTTATTCTAATTTTATCTTTTTTCACACCAAGACCGATAAGTATCTTGCTTTTTTTAATCGTGATCTTGATCGACTACTTCATGCTTCCTGTTCAAATATTACCATTCACCAGACTCATTGACTTCATTTATTTTATAGGCAAATTAGAATTTATCAACAGAAGCATAACCTTCTCACTTGCAGGATGCATTATCTTAGCAATCACTGTATCCATCTTCACGATGAATATTGCAAAAAAATCAAGCAAGCTCACGCTAATACTGACATTTAATTTATTTATTATATCTAGCGCTATCAGCAAAACAATAACAGAAGAAAGTCATGACAATAGGTTTTACCGGGTTGCAAATAAGTATTTTTCCGATAGCGTTTTCCTATATGCCTACAACTACAGAACATCTGGATTTGTAAGCTCGTCCAATCTTAAAAACCAATCCTTATCAGAAACAAAGGACACAAGAGCATTATGTATAAACATAAACTGCGATTTACCACCAGAAAACAAAACCCTGTTTATTATAAATGAATCTTGGGGAGACTATAAAGATCCAAAAACACAAGAAGAAATTTTAAAACCTGTGAACAGCTGGATCTTAACGAAAGGAACTATAAGCTTTACCGGACTTACAGTAGAAGCAGAACTAAAAGAACTGTGTGGCCTGCATGCTGAAAGCCTTTATTTTAAAGAAACAAACATTGAAGACTTTAAGAATTGCTATCCTGAAAAAATAAAAAAACTAGGTTACAAAACTTATTCCTATCATGCCGCTGGCAGTATGATGTACGATAGGCACCACTGGTATCCATTAGCAGGATTTGAAAAATCTACTTTTTTCGACACTCAAAAATGGCCAGCTCGCTGCTACTCTTTTCCCGGAGCATGCGATAAAGATATAGCGCAAAAAATAATTAACGATATAAAAAAACCAGGAATAGCATTATTTTATTGGCTAACTCTAAACACCCACCACAACTACAATCTTAAAGACCTAAAAACAAAAACATTTAACTGCAAAGAACTAGATATAAAAAACAATGAAATATGCCGCAACGCAAAACTCCAAAATCAATTCTTTTTAATATTAAAAAACATAATATTAAATCTATCAGAGCTAGAAGAAAATCTAACCATAATTATCGTAGGCGACCATTCCCCCCCAATAACGAACACTCAAGCAAAGGAACTGTACTTCAACACAAAAAAAGTTCCATATATAAAAATCAAATTACAGCATCGAAATACAAAATAAGATCGTATCTGGTACTTTATCAAACCACCCTGGCAACGCACTATAATTTTCACAACACGCCCATAAAACAACACAAGTATATTAAAGCAATCACAAGCATAACCCCCCATATTGTCGACAATAATTTGGGGGTTCTATGTACGTATCTACGCAATGGGTACCCAGCGCCCACTATGGTTTTACTGTGGCAGAGGCCGGTGCCGCCTTGTTGATCCTGTCACAGCCGGCCTGGCTGGGCGGGCGTTTCTGGAGCTGGCTGGCAACACTGTCATACAGCTGGTACCTGTGGCATTACTACTTCATGAAGATCCTGCAATATTACGGAGCAGTCTGGCAGATCAGTTTGCTGGTTGGCGGGCTGGGCGGCCTGCTGGCCGCTTCCGCCAGCTACCATCTGGTGGAGCGCAAATTCTACCGGCCCAGCCATAAGAAATAGGTATAGCTCCATTCAGCCATGGGCTCCGGATGCATGCAGGCCCGGCTTTGCCGAAATTTACGAGCGCGAAGGCAGTCGCGTTACCGTGATTTTATTTGGTGAAGTACGGGGGTTTCACCGCCCCTCACCCAAGCACTGATACCGACAAGGGAGCAGTTGCAAGCATCCGCAAATGGTTACATACGCATGGGGTGAAGCCATGAATACAATGACACTTGGCAATTACAAAGCGCTTATAGAGTACGGCCCTGAGCTTGACCTTTTTCGGGGTGAAATTCTGGGCCTGTCTGGCGGCGCTGATTTTTATGGAGCCAGCCCGGACGAGTTGCGCAAAGAATTTCGCAAGTCACTTGATACCTATCTCGAGGTATGCCGGGAGCATGGAATAGCACCAAGAAAACAATACTCGGGCAAGTTCAATTTGCGGGTACCTGTGCAGCTGGCCTGAGCCGGCATCAGCAGGACGCAAGCGCACGTTTATTCCTGAAACACCGCCTCGATGCTGTCGGCAAACAAAATGCGCTCGGTCCACAGCTCCAGCTCGGCCTCGCTGGCATTGTCCAGCCGGGCCAGGACGGCAGCATCCAGACCACGGAATTTCAGTTGCAACAGCTTATGCAAAGTAGTGGCACGGCCTTTATCAATGCCTCGTTCGATCCCTTGTTCGATACCCTGCTCAATCCCTTTGGCAAAGGATTCACGCTTGTAAATCGCCATGTAACCCATGGTTTCGTCCTCCTGTTCGATCAGGTCGATGTGTTCATTATAGTAGTCCAGCTCCTGCTTGGGTATACGGATCATCCACTCGATAAAGTCGTGCATCAGGAAGATATGCTGACGGCTGTAGCCCTTCTTTCGGGCCATGCGGTAGAAGCTGAGCACCGCATCGGTGCGCTGACGCGGATTTTTCACCTGTTTGGCAATCAGCTGTGCAGCCACCAGCAGGGCAAAGATGTTGTCACTGGCCAGCATGACGTCCAGCTGAGGTTGCAGGTCGAGCAGCTTCACACAAATGAAGTCGAAGCGGATGCTGCAGCCCATCAGCTCCTGCCGGTAGTGGTCCGGGCGGAAGTTTTTGCGCGTGTCGGCGAGGATCGCCATGCTCACCACGGGCTCGTCAAAGCGCTCGACCAGGCGGTAGTAGTAGGTGAACATACGCCGGGTGAATTCCGTTTCCGGCTCGCCCTGCACCTCGATGTGCAGAAGAATCCAGCGATACTCGCCACTGAGGGTGCATACCCGGATCAGCTTGTCGACATGGCGACGCGAGTCGCTGCTGTCGCTGGTCAGTTTCTGTAACTCCTTGTCCATGAAGACCGGTTCGTGGTGCCAGTCCAGCTGGCTGGCCACGTGCGGGAACAGCAGCTCCATGCAGGGCTGGAAAAACACCTCGATGGCGGATTTCCACGGGCTGTCGTGGTCACTGGAGTCATCGGGATTTACGGCTGACGACAGATCATTCATGCAAACTCCTTTTGCAATGACAAGATGACTCCTGAACTTATCGCGGTGCAGATTTGATGTCGGGCAGGTTGACGGGGTTACTCCTGAAACACCGCTTCAACGCTATCGGCAAACAGGATACGTTCGGTCCAAAGCTCCAGCTCGGTCTCGCTGGCATTGTCCAGCCGGGCCAGGACGGCAGCATCCAGATCACGGAATTTGAGTTGCAACTGCTTGCGCAGGGTGGCAGCGCGGCCTTTATCAATGCCTCGCTCGATCCCTTGTTCGATACCCTGCTCAATCCCTTTGGCAAAGGATTCACGCTTATAAATCGCCATGTAACCCATGGTTTCGTCCTCCTGTTCGATCAGGTCGATGTGTTCATTATAGTAGTCCAGTTCCTGCTTGGGTATGCGGATCATCCACTCGATAAAATCGTGCATCAGAAAGATATGCTGGCGACTGTAGCCCTTCTTTCGCGCCATGCGGTAGAAGCTGAGCACCGCATCGGTGCGCTGACGCGGATTTTTTACCTGTTTGGCAATCAGCTGTGCAGCCACCAGCAGGGCAAAGATGTTGTCACTGGCCAGCATGGCATCCAGCCGGGGTTGCAGGTCGAGCAGCTTTACACAAATGAAGTCGAAGCGGATGCTGCAGCCCATCAATTCCTGCCGGTAGTGGTCCGGGCGGAAGCTTTTGCGCGTGTCGGTGAGGATCGCCATGCTCACCACGGGCTCGTCAAAGCGCTCGACCAGACGGTAGTAGTAGGTGAACATGCGCCGGGTGAATTCCGTTTCCGGCTCGCCCTGCACCTCGATGTGCAGAAGAATCCAGCGATACTCGCCACTGAGGGTGCATACCCGGATCAGCTTGTCGACATGGCGACGCGAGTCGCTGCTGTCGCTGGTCAGTTTCTGTAACTCCTTGTCCATGAAGACCGGTTCGTGGTGCCAGTCCAGCTGGCTGGCCACGTGCGGGAACAGCAGCTCCATGCAGGGCTGGAAAAACACCTCGATGGCGGATTTCCACGGGCTGTCGTGATCGCTGGTGTCATCGGGATTTACGGGTGGTGACAGATCATTCATGCAAACTCCTTTTGCAGTGACAGGGTTATTCCTTTAACCGACTATAATCCGCAGCGAACAACCAGTCGAAAATTTTTTCCGCGACGCGAGAGTTGTCACACCTTTGCTGTTCAGGCTTCGGTCACATCCACCAGCCGCAGCTCTTTGGGCATGGAGAAGGTGACATTTTCCTTGCGACCGTCCAGCTCTTCAGCCACCTGTGCGCCCCATTCGTGCAGCTGGGCAATCACTTCCCGCACCAGCACTTCGGGAGCGGAAGCACCGGCGGTCACGCCGACGCGGGCTTCATCGACAAACCATTCTCGCTGCAAATCGGCTGCGCCGTCGATCAGGTAAGCCGGAGTGCCCATGCGCTCGGCCAGTTCGCGCAGGCGGTTGGAGTTGGAGCTATTGGGGCTGCCCACCACCAGCACCACATCGCAATCACTGGCCAGCTGCTTGACCGCGTCCTGACGGTTTTGCGTGGCATAGCAGATGTCGTCCTTGCGCGGCCCGCTGATGGCGGGAAAGCGGGTACGCAAGGCATCAATCACCCGGCTGGTGTCGTCCATCGACAGGGTGGTCTGGGTGACGAAGGCCAGCGTATCCGGATGCCTGACCTGTAACTGGGCCACATCTTCCTCGTTTTCCACCAGATAGATCTGCCCGCCCTGGCTAGCATCATACTGGCCCATGGTGCCTTCCACTTCCGGGTGGCCGGCATGGCCAATCAGCACGCATTCGCGGCCTTCACGGCTGTAGCGCAGCACTTCCAGATGCACCTTGGTCACCAGCGGACAGGTGGCATCGAACACTTTCAGACCACGGCGGGCCGCTTCATCCTGTACCGCACGGGATACGCCGTGAGCACTGAAGATGACAATGGCGTCATCCGGCACCTGGTGCAGCTCCTCGACAAACACCGCGCCGCGGTTGCGCAGGTCTTCCACCACGAACTTGTTGTGCACCACTTCGTGGCGGACATAGATCGGCGGCTGGAACACTTCCAGGGCACGGTTGACGATCTCGATGGCACGGTCAACACCGGCACAGAAACCACGGGGATTGGCGAGTTTGATTTGCATGCTGTTTTCTACTGTGTTGTCAGGCCGGGTTTTCGACCTTGATGATTTCCACTTCGAAGGTGATGTCGCGGCCGGCCAGCGGGTGGTTGAAGTTGATCACTACTTCGTTTTCGTCAAAGGTTTTGACCACGCCGGGCATTTCGTTGCGGCGTGCATCCTGGAAGATCACCAGCATGCCTTCGCTCAGCTCCATGTCGTCGAAGTCCTTGCGCGGCATGGTTTGCAGGTTGGCATCATTGCCACGGCCAAAGGCACGCTCGGGCGGGATCACCACGGTGCGCTTGTCACCAGCCTTGTAGCCGTACAGCGTCTGCTCGAAACCCGGCAACAGGTTGCCGTCACCAACGGTAAATGTGGCCGGCTCCTTGTCGAAATTGCTGTCCACCACGTCGCCGTTGTCCAGCTTGAGGGCGAAATGCAAGGTTACGGTGCTCTTTTGCCCGATGCGTTGTTCAGTCATTGCTCTGCTCTTTTTTGTTCACGATCATGTCCAGAATCAGGATGCCGGCACCCATTGTGATGGCGCTATCAGCCAGGTTGAAGGCCGGGAAAAACCAGCGGTCCTGCCAGTGCACCAGAATGAAGTCCACCACGTGACCAAGCACCACCCGGTCGTACAGGTTGCCCAGTGCGCCGCCCAGCACCAGCGCCAAGCCAACGGCCAGCAGGCGCTCGTGGCTTTTCAGCCGTTTCAGCCAGACCACCAGCACCACGCTGGCAACCAGCGCCACCAGCGCAAAGAACCAGCGTTGCCAGCCGCCCTGATCCGCCAGGAAACTGAACGCTGCGCCACGGTTGTAGGCCAGCGTCCAGCTGAACAGGTCGGGAATCACCACGATCTGCTCATACAGCGACAGGTTATGCTCAAACCAGTGTTTGCTGGCTTGATCAAGAACAACCACCAGCACACTGAGCCACAACCAGACCAGCTTGCCAGCCTTAGGCATAGTGGCGCACCTCGCCCTTGCCTTCGATGTTGTCAACGCAGCGGACACAGATGGCCGGGTGTGCGGGGTTGCTACCGACATCGGCACGGTGGTGCCAGCAACGCTCGCACTTGGGCTCGGCCGACTTGACCACGCTCAGGCGCAGGCCCTCCACTTCGGTGTCAACAGCGTTATCCGGCGCGGACGCCAGCGGCTGCACGGCGGCAGTCGAGGTGATGGTGACAAAGCGCAGCTCGTCACCCAGCTGGCCCAGCAGCTGTACCAGCTGCTCGTTGGCATACAGGGTCACTTCGGCCTGCAGGTTGCCACCGATCGCCTTGGCATTGCGCTGGTTTTCCAGCTCCTTGTTGACCGCGTCCTTGACTGCCATCACCTGCTGCCAGTAGCTGTTATCCAGCTCTGCACCAGCCGGCAGACGGCTCAGCCCCTGATACCAGGTGTTGAGCATCACGGACTCGTTACGCTCGCCGGGCAGGTGCTGCCAGATTTCCTCGGCGGTGAAGCTCAGCACCGGCGCGATCCAGCGCACCAGCGCCTCGGCAATCTGATACATGGCAGTCTGGCAGGAACGGCGTGCCAGGCTGTCGGTGCCGGTGGTGTACTGGCGGTCCTTGATGATGTCCAGATAGAAACCGCCCAGCTCCTGCACGCAGAAGTTGTGTACTTTCTGGTACACGTTGTGGAAACGATATTCCTCATAGGAGGCATGAATCTCGTCCTGCAGACGGGCGGCGGCATCCACCGCCCAGCGGTCCAGCGCCAGCATGTCTTCGGCAGCCACCTGATCCTTGGCCGGATCAAAGCCGTTGAGGTTGGCCAGCAGGAAGCGCGCGGTGTTGCGGATGCGGCGGTAGGCATCGGCGCTGCGCTGCAGGATGGTCTTGGATACCGACATCTCGCCGGAATAGTCCGCCGAGGATACCCACAGGCGCAGGATGTCGGCACCCAGGCTGTTGGTCACTTCCTGCGGGGCAATCACGTTGCCCACGGACTTGGACATCTTGCGGCCCTTCTCGTCCACGGTGAAGCCGTGGGTCAGCAGGCCGCGATAGGGCGCGTGGCCGTCAATGGCGCAACCGGTCAGCAGGGACGAGTGGAACCAGCCCCGGTGCTGGTCGGAGCCTTCCAGATAAAGGTCGGCACGCGGGCCCTGCTCATGGCCTTGCGGGTGCGAACCACGCAGCACATGGCTGTGGGTGGTACCGGAGTCGAACCACACATCCAGGGTGTCAGAGATTTTTTCGTAATCGGCCGCTTCGTCACCCAGCAGCTCGGCCGGCTCCAGCTTGAACCAGGCCTCGATACCGCTCTGCTCGATGCGCTGCGCCACCTGCTCGATCAGCTCGACGGTGCGCGGGTGCAGCTCGCCGGTGACCTTGTGCAGGAAGAACGGCAGCGGTACGCCCCAGTTACGCTGGCGGGAAATACACCAGTCGGGACGGCCGGCAATCATGTTGTGCAGGCGCGCCTGGCCCCAGGCCGGGGTGAACACGGTCTGCTCGATGGCGTTCAGCGCACGCTCGCGCAGGGTGTCGCCGGCTGCGACCTGCTTGTCCATGCCGACAAACCACTGCGCAGTGGCGCGGTAGACCAGCGGCGTCTTGTGGCGCCAGCAGTGCATGTAGCTGTGCTGAATGGTTTCGTGCTTGAGCAGCGCACCGACTTCGTCCAGCTTGGCGACGATGTTGGCATTGGCCTTCCAGATGAACTGGCCGCCAAAGTGCTCCAGCGCCGGCTCGAACACACCATTGCTCTGCACCGGACGCAGGATGTCGTCCTGGTGCATGCCGTATTTCAGGCAGGTGTAGAAGTCGTCCTCACCATAGGCAGGTGCGGAGTGAACAATACCGGTACCGGCATCCAGCTCGACATAGTCCGCCAGATACACGGGCGAATAACGCTCATACAGCGGATGCTGGAAGTTGATCAGCTCCAGTTTGTCGCCGGTGGTGCGGGCGATGATCTCGCCTTCCAGGCCATAGCGTTGCAGCGATCCTTCGACCAGGGTTTCCGCCAGCAGCAGCAGGCGGTCACCAACATCGACCAGCGCATAAATGGCTTCAGGATGGATGTTCAGCGCCTGGTTGCCGGGAATGGTCCAGGGTGTGGTGGTCCAGATCACGATCTGTACCGGCTTGCTCAGCTCGACGCCAAAGGCGGCGGCCAGCTTGTCGGTATCGACACAGGTGAAGCCCACATCGATGGCATCGGACTTCTTGTCCTGATACTCGACCTCGGCCTCGGCCAGTGCCGAACCACAATCAAAACACCAGTTGACCGGCTTCAGGCCCTGAAACACGAAACCGCCTTCGACCATTTTCGCCAGCGCACGCACGATGCCGGCCTCATTGGCGAACTCCATGGTCTTGTAGGGGTTGTCCCAGTCACCGAGCACGCCCAGACGGATGAAGTCGGCCTTCTGGCCCTCGATCTGCTCGGCAGCGTATTCGCGGCACAGCTCGCGCACCTTGTCGGCCGGCAGGTTCTTGCCATGCTTGACCTCGACGCGGTGCTCGATCGGCAGACCGTGACAGTCCCAGCCCGGCACATAGGGCGCATCGAAACCGGACAGCGTCTTGCTGCGCACGATGATGTCCTTGATCACCTTGTTGACTGCGTGACCGATATGAATGTCGCCGTTGGCATAGGGAGGGCCGTCGTGCAGTACAAACAGCGGACGACCGTTGCCCTGCTCGCGCATCTTCTGGTACAGCCCGATGCTGTCCCATTGCGCCAGCGTTTGCGGCTCGCGGTTGGGCAGACCACCGCGCATGGGGAATTCGGTCTCGGGCAGGTTCAACGTGGTTTTATAGTCGGTCATGGTGGTCTGGTCTATTTTTGGTGATCTGTATGTTTTATCTGTTTTGTATTGTTTGTGCATGGTGGTAACAGGTGCAGTTACGCGTAGATGCCGTGAATACATCCTGGCAATCTTCGGTCGCATCTGACCGCCACGGATGGCGGAAATGCTGTTTTTGCAGGAGCAAAAAACAGCCTTGGCGACCAAGGCTTTACTCCACTGCACCTGCTACCACCTTAAAATTCGTGCAGGCCGCTCACAGCCTGCTTTTAAAGTCTTTCAACAACGCCACGGTATACCCCTGACAAGCGTCAGCAGCCCGACATGGTCGGGCCTCTTCCTCCCCGGCTCTGCGGAGTTTCATGCTGGCTGGAAACTGTGCCAGGCATTTAGCCCCGTGTCGAAGCTCGCTTCGGCGCGGGAGCGCAGCCGCAGCACAGGTTTCAGCCAGCATTACACTAAGCTATAAGCCAAAACTTCCGCGCCAGCGCAATATCCTGCTCTATCGCCGCCTGCAGCTCTGCAAGGGTGGCAAATTTTTCCTCTTCGCGCAGCTTGCGATGAAACTCCACCACCAGCCGCTGCCCATATATGTCTTCACTGAAGTCCAGCAAATGCACTTCCAGATGGGCAATCTCGTTCTGTTGCTCCACTGTCGGCCGCATGCCGATGTTGGCCACGCCCGGCAGCACGCGGCCATCCGCCAGATGCGCCGCCACCATGTATACCCCGCGCAGCGGCGCGTGCCGGCGCTTAAGCTGGATATTGGCCGTCGGCACACCCAGCTGACGTCCCAGCTTCTGGCCATGCAATACCCGGCCCTGAATACAGTATGGGCGGCCCAGCAGCCTTTTCACTGCTGCAAAGTCGCCTTCTACCAATTTTTGCCGTACCAGCGTGCTGCTGATGCGCTGCCCGTCCAGGGTAACGGTACAGGTCGGCTCCACCGTGAAGCCATGCTGCTGCCCGGCCTGCTGCAAGTAGGCAAAATCACCGCTACGGCCGCAGCCGAAACGGAAATCGTCCCCCACCTGCAAGTGCCTGACACCCAGCGCCCGCACCAGCACCTGTTCAACAAATTCCTGCGCACTCATGTGCTGAAAGCGACTGTTGAAGGCGATGCACAGCACCCGGTCAACACCGGCGGCGGCAAACAGCTCAAGCTTGTCACGCAGCCGGGTCAGGCGTACCGGAGCCAGCTCCGGGCGGAAGAACTCCATAGGCTGCGGCTCAAAAATGATCACGCAAGACGGCAACCCCAACGCCTGGCTGCGGGCACGCAAAGCGGCAAGGATTTTCTGGTGACCCAGATGCACCCCGTCAAAATTGCCAATGGTTGCCACACAGCCCGCAAAAGCCGGTTGCACATTGTGTAAGCCGCGTACCAGTTGCATAACTGCAGTCTTGCCCAAAAATGCCGGATTATACCCTTTACCACAGCTTCCTGCACCCGTGAAACAGGGCAGCAACGAAACATCCAATGCAGTACACTCCGCCGTAGGTTCGAATTTAGCTGTAGGTTCGAATTTATTCGAACAAGCCAAGCACCCTCAGGTGCATCATGGTTCGTGTGCGAATGAATTCGCACCTACAACAATGACCCCGGCTCATTCGAACCAACAGGCTCAGAAACCTCGCCCACAACCAACCAGCTGCAATAAAACACCATGCCCCAGGACAACCCGCCGCCTCCCTTCAATGCCGATGACTTCCTGCGCCTGTGCACCCGGCATCCTGGCGTGTACCGCATGTACGACGCCAAAGGCACGCTGCTGTATGTCGGCAAGGCAAAAAACCTGAAGAACCGCCTGACCAGCTACTTCAAGACCCAGCAGCTGTCACCGAAAACCGCAGCGCTGGTCGGCAAGATCACCCATATCGAAACCACCATCACGCCCAGCGAAACCGAAGCCCTGCTGCTGGAACAAACCCTGATCAAGCAGTGGCGACCGCCCTACAACATCCTGCTGCGTGATGACAAGTCCTACCCTTACGTACTGCTGAGCAATGACGAATTCCCCAGTCTGAGCGTGCAGCGCGGGCAGAAAAAGGGCGCCGGCCGCTATTTTGGCCCCTATCCCAGCACCGGAGCGATCCGTGAAAGTCTGAGCCTGCTGCAAAAAGCCTTCAAGGTGCGCCAGTGCAGCAACAGTTTCTACAACAACCGCAGCCGGCCCTGCCTGCAATACCAGATCAAGCGCTGCAAGGCACCCTGTGTCGGCCTGGTTGATGCCGACGAATACGCCGAAGACGTCCGTCTGTCCACGCTGTTCCTGGAAGGACGCAGCGACCATCTGGCCCACGAACTGGGCCAGCGCATGGAACAGGCATCCGCCGCGCTGGAGTTCGAGCAGGCCGCCCAGTACCGCGACCAGATCAGTCTGGTGCGCCGCGTGCAGGACCAGCAAAGCATGGAAGGCGGCCACGGCAATGTGGATGTCATAGCCGCCTTCAGCCTGCCTGGTGGTGCCTGCGTGCACATACTCACCGTGCGTGACGGCCGTGTACTGGGCGGGCAGAACCACTTCCCGAAAACCGCCATCGAACAGGACAACGCCGACATCCTCAACGCCTTTCTCGGCCAGTATTATTTGTCCGGCCGCACCCGCGACCTGCCCGACGAGCTGATCGTCAACCTGAGCCATCCCGATTTCTCCCTGCTTGGCGATGCCTTCCAGCAGCTGCACGGCAAAAGCCTGACCATCAGCCGACAGGTACGGGGCACCCGCGCCCGCTGGCAGCGGCTGGCAGTGGTCAATGCCGAGCAGGCACTGCAGGCCCGCCTGGCGAGCCACAGCCAGACCGCCCAGCGCTTCGAGCAGCTGGCCGACACCCTGGGGCTGGACAATCTGCAGCGCATCGAATGCTTCGATATCAGCCACACCCAAGGCGAGGCCACCGTAGCCTCCTGCGTGGTATTCAACCCGGAAGGTGCCCTGAAGTCCGCCTACCGCCGCTTCAACATCGAGGGCATCACCCCCGGTGACGACTACGCCGCCATGCATCAGGCGTTGATGCGCCGTTTCGGCAAGCATAGCGACGGCGAAGGCCAGCTGCCCGACGTACTGCTGATCGATGGCGGCAAGGGCCAGCTGCACATGGCGCAGGACGTACTGCAGGAGCTGGCCATCAGCGGCATCACCCTGATCGGCGTGGCCAAGGGAGTCACGCGCAAGGCCGGCATGGAAACCCTGTTCCTCAACGACAGCAACACCACCCTGGAGCTGGACGACCATGCCCCGGCCCTGCACCTGATCCAGCAGGTACGTGACGAGGCCCACCGTTTTGCCATCACCGGGCACCGCGCCCGGCGCGGCAAGGCACGCCGCACCTCGACGCTGGAAGGAATCCCCGGTGTGGGGCCCAAACGGCGGCGGGAACTGCTAAACTACTTCGGCGGCTTGCAGGAGCTGTCGCGTGCCAGCATTGACGAAATCGCGAAAACACCGGGCATCAGCACGACCCTGGCGGAAACCATCTACCAGGCCTTGCACCAGGACTAACCCTCTATCGCAGTACCCGCCATGAACATACCAAACATACTGACCTCCATGCGTGTTGCCCTGATTCCGGTACTGGTACTGGTTTACCTGCTGCCATTCAAGGGGCATTACTGGGTGGCTTGCGGCATTTTTGCGCTGGCCAGCATCACCGACTGGCTCGATGGCTACCTGGCCCGCAAGTGGAACCAGAGCACGCCCTTCGGTGCCTTTCTCGACCCGGTCGCCGACAAGCTGCTGGTGGCGGTAGCACTGGTACTGCTGGCCCAACACCACCAGCACCTGCTGATGACCCTGCCGGCACTGGTGATCATCTGCCGTGAAATCCTGGTCTCGGCCCTGCGCGAATGGATGGCAGAAATGGGTGCCCGCGGCATAGTGGCCGTTTCCAATATCGGCAAATGGAAAACCGCCGCCCAGATGGTGGCCCTGCTGATCCTGCTGTCGCAGCCGCCCGGTTTCACCTGGCTGGTGATTGCCGGATATGTGCTGCTGCTGATCTCTGCCGTCCTGACCCTGTGGTCGATGCTGCAGTACCTGCTGGCAGCCCGCCGCTGGCTTGGTCAGGAATAAATATTCCCCATGTAATCGGAGCTGGCCTCAACTTCCCCGCCATGGTTCAGCCACTGTGCGAATTTATTCGCACATGGGCCAAAACCGATCAAATAAAGCCCGATTTGTTCGAATAAATTCGAACCTACATGTCCACGCAAAGTTTTGTATCAAGGTAGCTTGCCCCTGCCAGCGACATTCTGGTTTCTCAGGGCCAAGCCCCTTCGCACAACATGCGCCTGCCCCATATGCCAACTTTGCAAAGGCTTCTTTTTCCACCCAACTCTTGACAAGCACAAAAAAAACCCTAGAATGCACATCCGTCACCAAGACAAGCGGGAATAGCTCAGTTGGTAGAGCACAACCTTGCCAAGGTTGGGGTCGCGAGTTCGAGTCTCGTTTCCCGCTCCAGTTTGAAAGCGAAACCGCCGCTGATGATGTTAGCGGCGTTTTTGTTTAGGCCGGGTGGCAGAGTGGCTCATGCAGCGGATTGCAAATCCGTCTATGCCGGTTCGATTCCGGCCTCGGCCTCCATATCAAAGCTCCTGCTGATTCGTCACAGGAGCTTTTTTATTACCTGCGACAAAGCACCGCCACAGCAGCCGCAAAACAGGCCAGGCAAGCCCCTGCTGATATCAGAACGCCTGAAAAGTTCCGCCCAGAACACTGTTTTTCTGAATAATCCCTGAATAACCCCTACCGAAGTCTCGCAAACGTTATACAACTTAGGTATGCTACGCCTCGAATTATCCAAAGCTGGCTAAGATAAGCCGGCAGTACAACAATCTGTTCTACTAGGAGCAAACACCATGCAAAAGATGAAATGGAGCGTTATTGCTTTCGCCGTAGCTGCTGCCAGCACCCAGATGGCTGTTGCCAGCCAGCAGTCCGAGTCCAACGGTTTTATCGAAGACAGCAAGCTGGACGTTCACGCCCGCACCCTGTATTTCAACCGTGATCAGAAAAACAACAAGCCTCGCAGCGCACAAAGCTACAGTGAAGATTTCGGTCTGGGCCTGAAAGCCATCTACGAGTCCGGCTTCACCCAGGGCACCGTGGGCTTTGGTGTTGATGCTTTTGCCATGACCGGTATTCGCCTCGACAGCGGTCGTGGTCGCAATGGCAACGGCCAGTTCCCGACCCGTGATAACGGCAAGCCAGAAACCACCTATGGTGAAGTAGGCGGTGCCATCAAAGCTCGCATCTCCAATACCACCCTGAAGTACGGTGAGCAGTTTGTGGACTTGCCTGTTCTGTCCATGGACGATGCCCGCCTGCTGCCAGAAAGCACCACCGGCTTCCTGGTTACCAGTGAAGAAATCGACGGCTTGGTCCTGCATGCTGGTCACTTCACCGCCATCAATGCTCTGGACCAGACTGGTCGTGACAGCGCCAACGGCGGCCTGCTGCGCTCCATCGACCTTGCCGGTGCTCGCTACAATTTCACCGACGACCTGAGCGCCGCTTACTACTACTCAGATGCTGATCTGGGCCATAAAGGTGTAAATCGCGAAAAAGCCAAGAAGCAATACCTGAACGTCAACTACGTTCACCCAATTGCTGACGACCAAAGCGTAACTGTTGACTTCAACGCTTACAGCACCCGCTTCCAAGATAAAGAAGCAGCTGCTGACCGTACCAGCAAGAACAACATCCGCAGCCTGTCTGTCGCCTACAACCTGGGTGCCCACACTTTCACCGTTGGTGGTCAGAAAGTTGAAGGTAACCACGCAGGCGGCTACGATTATGGCTACGATGGCGGCGGTGCTGTTTACGTATTGAACGACGTTCAGTACTACTGGTTCGGTGCCAAAGGCGAGAAGTCCTACCAAGCCCGCTATGACCTGGACTTTGCCCAGTACGGCATTCCTGGCCTGAGCTTCATGACCCGTTACGTACGCGGTTCCAAGATTGAAGGTGCTGACGGTCGTCGCCAGGGTAAAAACTGGGAACGCGATACCGATATTGCCTACACAGTACAGAGCGGCGCTGCCAAGGATCTGTCCATGCGCGTACGCAACGCTACCTATCGCTCCAACAGTGCTGCAATTGAAGGCGGTGCCCGCACCGACGTCAACGAAGTACGCTTCATCGTAGAGTACCCACTGAGCATCCTGTAATGCTTGTGTGACTCCACGCATAAAGAACCCGGCCTGGCGCCGGGTTCTTTTGTTTTGGCGCATAAAAGGGGTCAAGTTCATTTAACGCGTTAAATGTACCTGACCCCTTTTATGCTCTACAATGCTGGCCATTTCCATCCATCTTCTCGTGTAGAGCCCACAGCAATGCGCGCCTCGAATTACCTGATTGCCACCCTGAAAGAAACCCCCGCCGATGCCGTAGTGATCAGCCACCAGCTGATGCTGCGTGCCGGCATGATCCGCCGCCTGGCATCCGGCCTCTACACCTGGCTGCCGCTGGGCCTGCGTTCGCTGCGCAAGGCCGAGGCTGTTGTACGTGAAGAAATGAATGCCGCCGGCGCACTCGAAGTATTGATGCCGGCCATCCAGCCGGCCGAGCTGTGGCAGGAATCCGGCCGCTGGGAAGAATACGGCCCCGAGCTGCTGCGCCTGAAAGACCGTCATCAACGCGAGTTCTGTGTCGGCCCGACTCACGAAGAAGTCATCACCGACCTGGCCCGCAACGAGCTGTCCAGTTACAAGCAGCTGCCGGTCAATTTCTACCAGATCCAGACCAAGTTCCGCGACGAGATCCGCCCGCGCTTCGGCCTGATGCGTGGCCGCGAGTTCATCATGAAGGATGCCTACTCCTTCCATCTCGACCAGGCCAGCCTGCAACAGACCTACGACCGCATGCACCAGGCTTACTGCAACATCTTCAGCCGTCTGGGCCTGGACTTCCGCCCGGTGGAAGCCGACACCGGCTCCATTGGCGGCACAGGCTCGCACGAATTCCATGTGCTGGCCTCATCCGGTGAGGACGAAATCGCCTTCAGTACCGGCTCCGACTATGCCGCCAATATCGAGAAGGCTGCAGCTCTGCCCCGCGAAAGCGAACGCCCTGCCCCACAGCAGGAGCTGCAGCTGGTCGATACACCAAATGTAAAAACCATCGACGAGCTGGTGCAGCAGTTTGACCTGGCCATCGAGAAAACCATCAAGACCCTGGTGGTACATGCCGCCGAAGAAGGCAAGCTGATCGCGCTGATCGTGCGTGGCGATCACAGCCTGAACGAGATCAAGGCCGGCAACCTGCCCCAAGTGGCCAGCCCGCTGACCTTTGCCAGCGACGCCGAGATTCATGCCGCTGTCGGTGCCAACCCCGGCTCACTGGGCCCGAAAGAGCTGGCCATTCCCTGTATCATTGACCGCTCCGTACAGTTCATGAGCGACTTTGCCGCCGGCGCCAACCAGGACGGCAAGCACTATTTCGGCCTGAACTGGGAGCGCGACCTGCCTCTGCCCGAAATCGCCGACCTGCGTAACGTGGTCGCCGGAGATCCCAGCCCCTGCGGCAATGGCGTACTGGAAATCAAGCGCGGTATCGAGGTCGGTCATATCTTCCAGCTGGGTACCAAATACAGCGAAGCGATGAACTGCACCGTGATGGGTGAAGACGGCAAGCCCGCCACCCTGACCATGGGTTGCTACGGCATTGGGGTTTCCCGTGTGGTGGCGGCTGCCATCGAACAGAACCATGACGAACGCGGCATCATCTGGCCGGACGCCCTGGCACCCTTCCAGGTAGCACTGGTGCCGATGAAGTATGAAAAGGAAGACGTGCGCAAGGCGACTGATGCCCTCTATGAGCAGCTGACCGCCGCCGGCATCGAGGTACTGCTGGATGACCGCGACAAGAAGACCAGCCCCGGCGTGAAGTTTGCCGACATGGAGCTGATGGGCATTCCCCACCGCATCGTGGTCAGCGACAAGGGCATTGCTGCCGGCAGCTACGAGTACAAGGGCCGTCGCGACAGCGAAACCACTGCTGTTCCGGTTACCGAGGTGCTGGGCTTCCTGCAAGAGAAAACCAGCTAAGAAGCACCACTATTTAGCCACAAAAAACGCCAGCATAATGCTGGCGTTTTCGTTTGGTAAGCTTGCTCACGCCACATCAATTGCATGTTCCAGCATGGCTGCGATACTCAAATGATAGTCCAGCGCAGGCCACTCTATACCTGTAGCATCGCATATCAGCTGCCAATCATTTCTAAGTTCTGGTGAAGCCTGCTTCAACTCTGCATACCACGATAGAGGCGTAGAAATTCTCCGGCCGTCCTGCAGATCCACATGCAAAAACTGCTCATCAAAAAACACGTGTTTACCGCTGAAACCAGTCATCCCAGGCCTCCTGAAACTCGTTTTTATGCCTGGCCAGCAACATGCTGACCATCCGCATTTCGTTCGCCTTCAAGCTGGAGTATACAACACGCGTGCTGCCCAACTCGATTTTTGCCCATCTCCCCGCCTTCATAACATGAATATGTGCAGGCGGATGATCATTGGCATAGAAGAAAAACTTGTAACCCTGATAAATCAATAATGTCGGCATCTGTCCACTTCCATGTAACTGTTTACGACTCGATTACCTTAACAAACGCTGCACCCAGTCCATGGGATAACCGCGATATAGCAGAAATCTTGCCTGTTTGCCAAAGGCTTTCTGGTCGGCCGGTTTCTCACCAAACTTGCGCTGCCATAGCTCGTGCAGCTGTTCCTGCCAGTCGATATCGGCCTCGTCCAGGGCTATGTCTATATCCTGCCGGCTGAGTCCACGCTGGGTCAGCTCTTCGCGGATACGTGCCGGTCCGCGCCCGCCCAGGCCGCGACTGCGAATGTAGCTTTCCAGATAGCGCTGTTCTGACAGCAGGCCTTCGTCCTGGAGTTTTTGCAACTCGATGGCCAACAAAGCCTGCTCTGCTCCACGTTGCTGCAGTTTGCGCGACAACTCCTGGACACCATGCTCGCGCCGCGCGAGCAAGTCCATGGCAGCGCGGCGAATGGCGGTTGGTGTATCAAGCATGGGTAGTCTCCGGGTAGAGCCCTGCGCGCTACCAAGCAGCCGGGTCAGTCTTCCAGCGCGTCGGCGTCAGTTTCTTCCCTGGCTGCGACTGCACCTGTGGTCAGCAACTGGGCGCGAATCTGCTGTTCCAGGCTGTTGCACAACTCGGGGTTCTCTTCCAGGAAACGTGCGGAGTTGGCCTTGCCCTGGCCAATCTTGGTGCCCTGGTGGCTGTACCAGGCACCGGCTTTTTCCAGCAAGCCTAGTTGTACACCGAGGTCGATGATCTCGCCGGTGCGGTAGATGCCACGGCCATAGAGGATCTGGAATTCGGCCTGGCGGAACGGTGGTGCCACCTTGTTCTTGACCACTTTGACCCGGGTTTCGCTGCCGACAATTTCGTCGCCTTCCTTGACCGCGCCGATGCGGCGGATGTCCAGACGTACCGAAGAATAGAACTTGAGGGCATTACCGCCCGTGGTGGTTTCCGGGCTGCCGAACATGACGCCGATCTTCATGCGGATCTGGTTGATGAAGATGACCAGACAGTTGGCGTTCTTGATGTTACCGGTGATCTTGCGCAGCGCCTGGCTCATCAGGCGGGCCTGCAGGCCGACATGGGTATCACCCATTTCACCTTCGATCTCGGCCTTGGGTACCAGGGCAGCCACCGAGTCCACCACGATGACGTCAACGGCATTGGAGCGTACCAGCATGTCGGTGATTTCCAGCGCCTGCTCGCCGGTATCCGGCTGTGACACGTACAGGTCATCGACATTGACGCCCAGTTTGCCGGCGTACTCAGGGTCCAGCGCGTGTTCGGCATCAACGAAGGCACAGGTGGCCCCCTGCTTTTGCGCTTCGGCGATCACGGACAGGGTCAGCGTGGTTTTACCGGAAGACTCCGGGCCGTAGATCTCGACAATGCGGCCTTTGGGCAGACCGCCAATGCCGAGGGCGATGTCCAGCCCCAGGGAGCCGGTGGAAATGGCAGGAATGGCCTGACGTTCCTGGTCACCCATGCGCATCACTGCGCCCTTGCCGAACTGGCGCTCGATCTGGCCCAGCGCTGCGGCAAGTGCCTTTTTCTTGTTCTCGTCCATTTGTTTCCACCTCGTTTTGCATCATGGTTCGGCTTGCCGGAGCAAACCACTGTATGGTTAACCAGTATTATGCCTGTTTTTTTGCAAATGACAACAGGAGAATTTGGCTGGTGTGGTAACTGGCTGCCGTGTATGCGTTATCGGGGTACAGGCTCTGCAGGGGCAGTGCAAGTACGCCCATATAAGCCTGGCACCGCCATTCCTCAACTCAACAGCAAAACCAGCCTCTCCAACGCATGCTCAATGGTTTTGCGGCGGATGACATGTCGGTCGCCGGTAAATACCAGCCGCTGGCTGACCAGCCGTTCGCCGTCGGCCCAGGCAAAGCAGACAGTGCCGACCGGTTTGTCCGGGCTACCGCCTGCCGGGCCGGCAATGCCGCTGACAGCGATGGCATAGCGGGCCCCGCTGTGCTGCTGCGCCCCACGGGCCATGGCTTCCACCACCGGCTGGCTGACCGCTCCATGGGCCTGCAGCAGTTCTTCCGGAACCTGCAGCATGGCGGTTTTCTGGCTGTTGGAGTAGGTCACATAACCGGCCTCGAACCATGCCGAACAACCGGCAACACGGGTAATAGCCTCGGCAATGCCGCCGCCGGTACAGGACTCGGCAGTACTCACCTGCTCGCCCGTCGCCTGCAGTGCAGCACCAAGCTGACGTGACAATCCGGTTATTTGTGGCATGGCTACATCCCCTTCATTACACAAACAGTTCCCGCACCTCGACCGGTGCGGACCAGAGCGCCGGCAATGCCTGCTGCATGGCAGCGACACTGCCGGTGGTGTACATGATTTCGCCGCCGGGCGCGTCGGCCAGCAGGGCCTGTTCTGACAGCAGCTGCTGCAAACGCCGCGCCACCGCTGCACCGGTATCAATGATGGCAACATCCTCACCGACCATCTCGCGCAGCAGGGGCCTGATGAACGGATAATGGGTACAGCCCAGGATCAGGCTGTCACAGCCGGCGTCCAGCAGCGGCTGCACGTAACCGGCGAGCAGTTCGCGGGTGGCTGCACTGTGCAGCTCGCCCGCCTCAATACGCTCAACCAGCCCCGGACAGGGCTGGGTAAAGACCTGCACCTGCGCCGAATAACGCTCCAGCAGGGCAGCAAATTTGGCGCTGCGTAATGTGCCGGTGGTGGCCAGCACGCCAATCCTGCCGCTGGCAGACCGCGCGGCGGCGGGTTTGACTGCCGGCTCCATGCCAACCAGGATCAGCTCCGGCCAGCGTTCGCGCAAGGTCTGGATGGCGGCGGCAGTGGCGGTATTGCAGGCAACCACCAGCGCCTTGACACCCTGGTCAAGCAGGAAGCCGCTGATCTGGATGCTGCGCTCGATGATCTGCTCTGCGGTTTTCTCGCCGTAGGGCACGTAGGCGCTATCAGCCACGTAGATCAGGCTTTCGTCCGGCAACAGCCGGCGTATCTCGCCCAGTACCGACAGCCCGCCAAGCCCCGAGTCGAATACACCCACCGGCATCTGCCCGTGCACGGCTAATCACCACATACCGGGCAATGCGGGTCGCGACTGATGCGCAGTTCACGAAACTGGCTGCTGCCCATATCGACCAGCAAAAGACGCCCGCGCAGGGTACGGCCAAGGCCGGTCAGGTGCTTGATGGCTTCGGCAGCCTGGATGCTGCCGACCACGCCGACCAGCGGCCCGAGCACACCGGCCTCGTTACAGCCCGGCCCGTTTTCGGCCGTGTCCGGGAACAGGCAGCGGTAACAGGGGCTGTCCGCTTGGCGCGGATCGAACAGGGTCACCTGTCCGGACAGACGGATGGCGGCACCACTGACCCAAGGCACCGCATGGGCCACACAGGCCCGGTTTAGCTGGTCACGAATGGCAAAGTTGTCGGTGCAATCGAGTACCAGATCCATGCCGGGAACCAGCTGTTCCAGACTTGTACTGTCGAGTTGCCGCTCGTGCACCTGCAGCCTGATCAGCGGATTCAGTGCGTGCAGCCGCTGGCGGGCCGAGGCGGTCTTGGGCTGTCCGTTGCTGGCAGTTTCGTGCAGGATCTGGCGTTGCAGGTTGCTGCTGTCAACCCTGTCGAAATCCGCCAGATGCAGCTCGCCAACACCGGCCGCGGCCAGGTACAGGGCTACCGGCGAGCCCAGCCCGCCCAGCCCGACAATCAGTACCTTGCTGTTCTTGAGGCGCAACTGGCCTTCGATATCAATCCCGGCCAGCAGGATGTGGCGGCTGTAGCGCAGCAGCTCGTCATCCGTCAGCATGCCAGTGCCTTTTGCCGGTGTTGCCACTGCCCCAGGGTAATGCGCTCGTGCCCGGCCAGGTCGCACACGCTGCGCACCCCGGTAAAGCCGGCATGGCGCATCAGGTCACGCACGGCGGCCGCCTGTTGCCAGCCGTGCTCCAGCAACAGCCAGCCGGACTCGTGCAAATGCTGGCCGGCATCGGCCAGAATGCGGCGGATGTCATCCAGCCCGTCGCGCCCGGACACCAGGGCACTCATCGGCTCAAAGCGTACGTCACCCTGTTCCAGATGGGGGTCGTCCAGCGCGATGTAGGGCGGATTGCTGATGATCAGGTCAAAATGCTCGCCGTTCAGCGCGGCAAACCAGTCACTGTCGAGAAAGCGCACACCACCCAGGCCGCACCCCAGAGCGTTGTGACGGGCCAGCTGTACGGCTTCGGGTACCCGGTCGACGCCGGTGACCTGCCAGCGCGGCCGCTCACTGGCCAGCGCCAGGGCGATGGCACCGGTCCCGGTGCCCAGATCAAGCACCCGCAAGCTGCTACCGGCACTGCCCAGCTGCAGGGTGGTTTCCACCAGCAGCTCGGTTTCCGGCCGTGGAATCAGGGTGTTCGGGCTAACCTGCAAGTCCAGCGTCCAGAAGCCCTGCCGGCCAAGCAGATAAGCAACCGGTTCGCCGGCCAGACGGCGTGCGAATTGTGTGTTGAAGGTTGTCAGCTGTTGCGCCGTGACTTCCTTGCCCGGCCAGGTGTACAGATAGCTGCGCGACTGGCCCAGCACATCGGCCAGCAGCAGTTCGACATCCAGTTTGGCACTGGGCGAATCAAGCTCCCGCGCACGCTGCAACAGGCTGGCGATGGTGGTCATGGCTCAGTCGTCCAGTGCGGCGAGCTGGTCGGCCTGGTACTCCAGCAGCAACGGGTCGATGACCTGCCCGAGCCCGCCACCCTGGATGATGTCATCCAGCGAGTACAAAGTCAGGTTGATGCGATGGTCGGTGACGCGGCCCTGCGGGTAGTTGTAGGTGCGGATGCGCTCGGAGCGGTCACCGCTGCCCACCAGCGAGCGGCGGGCATCGGTCATTTCCTTCTGTGCGGCAGCGGTTTGCTGGTCCTGCAAGCGGGCAGCCAGCCAGCCCATGGCACGGGCACGGTTCTTGTGCTGCGACCGCTCCTCCTGGCACTCCACCACGATACCGGTCGGCAGGTGGGTGATGCGCACGGCCGAGTCGGTCTTGTTGACGTGCTGACCGCCGGCACCGGAGGCCCGGTAAGTGTCCACGCGCAAATCGGCCGGGTTGATGTCGATGGCCGCCTGCTCGTCCGGCTCGGCCAGTACCGCCACGGTACAGGCCGAAGTGTGCACCCGGCCCTGGGACTCGGTTTCCGGCACACGCTGGACCCGGTGGGCACCGGACTCGAATTTCAGCCGGCCATAGACGTTGTCGCCCTCGACCCGGGCAATGACTTCCTTGAAGCCGCCATGCTCGCCCTCGTGCTCCGAGAGGATTTCCACCCGCCAGCCCTGCCGTTCAGCATAGCGCGAATACATGCGAAACAGGTCGCCGGAGAAAATCGCCGCCTCGTCGCCGCCGGTACCGGCACGGATCTCCAGAAACACGTTGCGGCTGTCGTTGGGGTCTTTGGGCAGCAGCAGGATCTGCAGCAGGTCTTCCAGCTGCTCGATGCCTTCGCGGCAACCGGCGATTTCCTCTTCGGCCATTTCACGCACCTCGGGATCGCTGTCCTTGAGCAGCGCCTGCGCTTCGGCCAGATCACTGTTGAGCCTGACCCAGCGCTGATAGGCCTGCACCACCGGCTCGACCTCGGCATACTCCTTCGAGTAGTCGCGAAACTGCTTCTGGTCGCTGATTACCTGGGCATCACCCAGCAGCGCGGTCAGTTCTTCGTAGCGGTCTTGCAGTGTGTCCAGGCGGCTGATTAACGATGCCTTCATGAGTTGGAATTACCTGAGGTCAAGCCGAACAGTTCCCGGGCCACGGCCAGCGCTTCATGGCGGCCATCGGCAGACAGGCGTTTGAGCTGCACGCTGGGCGTATGCAGCAGTTTGTTGGTCAGCCCGCGCGCCAGCTGTCCCAGCACATCTTCGGCGGCGCTGCCGTTGGCCAGCGCCCGCAGGGCCTTTTGCAATTCTTCGTCGCGGCTGGCTTCGCCCTGCTGGCGGTAGGCCCGCAACACGTCGACGGCGGCCAGCTCACGCATGCGTGCCATGAAATCGGCCGTGCCCTGCACCACCAGCTCCTCGGCGGCCTGCGCCGCGCCCTGGCGGCTTTTCAGGTTTTCCGCGACCACTTCGTGCAGGTCGTCGACGGTATACAGATAGACGTCGTCCAATTCGCCGACCTGCGGTTCGATGTCCCGCGGCACGGCGATATCAACCATGAAGATCGGCTTGTGCTTGCGCAGTTTCAGCGCCCGCTCCACCGCTCCCTTGCCCAGCACCGGCAGCTGGCTGGCAGTCGAGCTGATGACGATGTCGCTGTTGACCAGCGCATCGGGAATGTCCGACAACACCACTGCCTCGGCACCGAACTCGTCCGACAGCAACCGGGCGCGCTCCAGTGTGCGGTTGGCGACGACAATGCGCCTTACGCCCTGTTCGTGCAGGTGGCGAGCCACCAGCGTGATGGTTTCTCCGGCACCGATCAGCAACGCCTGGCTCTGGCCCAGGTCGGCAAAAATCTGTTTGGCCAGGCTGACTGCAGCAAAGGCAACGGATACCGGGTTCTCGCCAATGGCGGTATCGGTACGCACGGTCTTGGCAGTACTGAACGTGGCCTGGAACAGCCGCCCGAGCAACGGGCCGATGGTGCCGGCCTCACGTGCCACATCGTAGGAATCCTTGATCTGGCCAAGAATCTGCGGCTCGCCCAGCACCAGCGAATCCAGCCCGCAGGCCACCCGCATCATGTGCCGTACCGCCTCGTCCTCTTCATGGGCATAGGCACAGCCTTGCAGGTCCTCCAGCGGCAGCCCGTGGTAGCCGGCCAGCCAGCCCAACACCCGTTCCTGCTGGGCCGTTTCCATCTCCAGATACAGCTCGCTGCGGTTGCAGGTCGACAGGATCGCCGCCTCGCGGGCACCGCCCTCGCGGCAGAGCTGGCGCAAGGCATCCGCCAGCTGGTCAGGGCTGAACGCCACGCGCTCGCGCACATCCACCGACGCCGTCTTGTGATTGATTCCCAGAGCAATAAAAGCCATGCCAGATGCTAAAACTCGATGTCTGTAAAAGCAGGTGATTGTCCTATTTCGTAACCGGTAGAACAACTGCCCGCCAGAAAAAAGCAGAAAAAATTGATTTGCATATCGTTTGCCGCTGCCGGCATGCCGCCGGTCGTGCGCATTTTTGCCGGCAAGTCTAGCACAGTGGTTATTCCGGGGCCTGCTGTGTCATGATGCACGCACTCATTACCGCTTGTTGCCCGTCCGAAATGAACAGATCCCTGCCCTTTACTTTATCCCTGCTGCTTCTGGCCGGCTGTCAGACCCTGCCGGAGCCGGTGGGCGGCAACGCTGCGCCGGCCACCACCAGCAGCGAACCCGCCACAGTGCCCGGCCGCAATTTTGAGCGCGAAACCCTGTACGACCTGCTGGTCGCCGAACTGGCCGGCCAGCGCCAGCAGCCCGGCATTGCCCTGCAGCGCTACCGCCGCCAGCTGCCACAGGCGCAAAGCCCATTGGTGGCCGAACGGGCCTTCCAGATTGCCGACTACCTGGACGAACGCAACCTGGCCCGGCAAAGCGCACAAACCTGGGCCCGCCTGGCCCCCGACAGTGCCGAGGCACACCGTGCCGCTGCCATCGAGCTGGCCAGGAGCGGAGACTTCAACGGTGCCCTGGAGCATGCCGGCCAGGCCATCGCGCTCGACCCCGACAGCGAAAGCCATTATGACTTCATCGCCTTTACTTCCAACCATGCCTATCCCGACATGCGGGCCGCCCTGATCGTCAAATTCGACCAGCTGATGAAACAACACCCACAGCGGGGCGAACTATGGCTGGCCCAGGCCATCCTGCTGCAGGAATACCCCGAACAGGCCATCCGCCTGTTGCAACAAATGCCCGGCGAGCCCGGCATTCCGGCACTGGCCCTGCAGGCTCGGCTATACCAGCAGCTGGACCGCCCGGAACAAAGCCTGGCGATCCAGCAGCAGTTACTGGAACTACAGCCCGACAACACGGCCATCCGGCTCAACCATGCCCGCCAGCTGATCAGCCTGAACCGGCTGGAAGAGGCCCGTGACCAGTTTCTGCTGTTGATGCAGCTGGAGCCGGACAACGACGACTTCCGTCTCGGCCTGGCCTACCTGTACATGGACCTGGAAGCCTGGCAGGAGGCGCTGGTGTATCTGGAAGAACTGGTCCAGCGCGACAGCTACACCGACACAGCCCTGTACAACATGGGCCGCTGCCTGGAAGCACTGGAGCAGCCACGCGAAGCGATCCGCAGCTATCAGTCGATTGGTGCCGGACAGTATTTCCTCGCTGCCCGCCAGCAAGAGGGCAACCTGTGGTTGCAGCTGGAGCAACCCGGCCGGTTCGAAGCGCTGTTTGCCGACGCCCGCAAAAGCGTACCGGACGAACAGCCCGCACTGCTGCAGGTGGAAATCGAAACCCTGAGCCGCAACCGGCAACAGGAACAGGCCTGGCAGCGCGCCACGCAAGCGCTGCTCCAGTTCCCGGACGATCCCAACCTGCTGTACACCCGCGCCATGCTGGCCGAGAAGCGGGATGACCTGCAGCAGCTGGAGACCGACCTGCGCCACATTCTGGCCAACGACCCGGAGCATGCCATGGCCATGAATGCCCTGGGCTACACGCTGGCCGACCGCACCGACCGCCACGCCGAAGCGCTGGAGCTGATCCGGCGCGCCCACGAGCTGCAACCGGACGACGCCGCCACCCTCGACAGCCTGGGCTGGGTGCACTACCGCAGCGGTCAGCCGGAACTCGCCCTGCCCTGGCTGGAGCAAGCCTACGCCGCCTATCCCGACCCGGAAGTGGCCGCCCACCTCGGCGAGGTGCTCTGGGCACTGGGGCACAGGCGCAAGGCACGCCAGGTCTGGCATGAAGCGCTGGACAAGGCACCCGATCACGAAATCCTGCTGGAAACAGTCCAGCGGCTGGATTCCCGTAAAAAATGGTTCAAGCAATGATGCAACGTTTCCTTCTGTTCGCCGCCCTGCTGTTGCTCGGCGCCTGTCAGTCCTTTAGCTCACGCGACAGCATTGACGGCAGCGGCTCACCCGCACTCTGGCGACAGCACAGCCAGCAGGTCAGCCGGCTCGACGCCTGGGACATCAACGGCAAGCTGGCGATCCGCAGCCAGGCGCAATCCGGCAGCGGTGTGCTGTTCTGGCTACAGCGCCAGGATTACTTCGACATTCGTGTCACCGGCCCGCTGGGCCAGGGTGCAACCCGCCTTACCGGCCGCCCCGGCCAGGTACAGCTGACCACTCCGCAGCTTGAACTGAACGCCGCCTCGGCCGAAGCCCTGATGCAAAACCAGCTGGGCTGGAGCCTGCCGGTCAACAACCTGCTCTGGTGGGTGCGCGGGCTGCCCGCCCCCGACAGCAAGTACCACTTGCAGCTCAACAACGACAGCCTGGCGCAGCAGCTGGAACAGGATGGCTGGCAGCTGGAATTTGTCCGCTATCAGACATTGCCGGACGGCACTCCGCTGCCCGAACGTATCCAGCTGCAGGGACCGCACCTGCAGCTGACCCTGCTGGTCAAGCAATGGCAGGCCCGCACCCTCGGAGGCCAGCCGTAATGCCTGCACCGCGCAACCACCTGAGCCTGCCGGCCCCGGCCAAGCTCAACCTGATGTTGCACATTCTGGGCCGCCGCCCGGATGGCTACCACGAGCTGCAGACCCTGTTCCAGTTTCTCGACCATCACGACAGTCTGCACTTCAGCCTGCGCAGCGACAGTGAAATCCATTTGCTTGACCCGATGCCCGGCGTCGCCCACGACAGCAACCTGATCGTACGCGCCGCCCGCCTGCTGCAACAGCATTGCGCCAGCACGCAGGGCGTCGATATCCGTATCGACAAGCGCCTGCCCATGGGCGGCGGCCTGGGCGGCGGCAGTTCGAATGCCGCCACCACCCTGGTGGCTCTCAACCACCTCTGGCAGTGCGGCCTGTCGCCGGAGCAGCTGGCCGCTCTAGGCCTGCAGCTGGGCGCGGACGTGCCGGTATTCGTGCATGGCCAGGCCGCCTTTGCCGAAGGAGTGGGCGAAAAACTGACCTTTGTCGAGCTGGATGAACCCTGGTTTCTGGTCGTGCGCCCCGACGTTGCCATCAGCACTGCAAAAATATTTTCCGACCCATGCTTGACACGCGACACACCGCCCTGTAAAGTGCGCTCCGTTCTCGGGCAGGACGGTCACAATGACTGCCAGCCCACAGTTGAACGGCACTATCCGCAAGTGCGTCAAGCACTTGAATTACTCGGAGAATATGTGCCGGCAAAACTGACAGGAACCGGAAGTTGCATATTTGGGGTCTTCCCAAATCAGGCTGAAGCTGATAAAGTCGCAGCCCGGATTTCAGGAACACTGGAATGTTTTGTCGCCAGGGGTTGTAACCGGTCAAGTTTACAGCTCGAACTGGAAAGGCAGACAAGAGAACGATGAGTTACGTTACAGGGGCGTCGCCAAGCGGTAAGGCAGCAGGTTTTGATCCTGCCATGCGTTGGTTCGAATCCAGCCGCCCCTGCCATATTCGGAAACCCTTGTGGGAAGCGAACGCATGACCACAAGGGTTTTTTTCGTCAGGCCCACCCTCAGTCAGCAACAGGTACTGCGCGTGTCCAAGATGATGATCTTCACGGGGAATGCAAACCCCGACCTCGCCCGCCGTGTAGCCCGTCAGCTGCACATTCCTCTCGGTGACCTTTCTGTCGGCAAGTTTTCCGACGGTGAAGTCAGTGTCGAAATCAACGAAAACGTGCGTGGCAAGGACGTTTTTCTGGTTCAGTCGACCTGCGCCCCGACCAACGACAACCTGATGGAGCTGATCCTGATGGTCGATGCCTTCCGCCGCTCGTCAGCGTCGCGCATCACCGCCGTGATCCCCTACTTCGGTTATGCCCGCCAGGACCGTCGTCCTCGTTCGGCCCGGGTTGCCATCAGTGCCAAGGTAGTGGCAGACATTCTGTCCACCGTGGGTGTCGACCGGGTGCTGACCGTTGACCTGCACGCCGACCAGATCCAGGGCTTTTTCGATATTCCCGTAGACAACATCTACGGCTCGCCGGTACTGGTCGACGACATCCAGGCCCAGCGGCTGGAAAACCTGTTGGTGGTTTCCCCCGACATTGGCGGCGTGGTCCGTGCCCGTGCCGTGGCCAAGAGCCTTGGTGTCGACCTGGCCATCATCGACAAGCGCCGGCCCAAGGCCAACGAGTCGGAAGTCATGCACATCATCGGCGACGTCGACGGCCGCACCTGTGTACTGGTGGACGACATGGTCGATACCGCCGGCACCCTGTGCAATGCCGCCAAGGCGCTGAAAGAACGCGGCGCGCTGAAAGTCATGGCGTATTGCACGCACCCGATTCTTTCCGGGCGTGCCATCGAGAACCTGGAAAACTCGGTACTGGACGAAATGGTCATCACCAATACCATTCCGCTGTCCGCTGCAGCCCAGGCCTGTGACAAGATCCGCCAGCTGGATATCGGTCCGATTGTCGCCGAAGCGGTACGCCGCATCAGCAATGAAGAATCCATCAGTGCCATGTTCCGTTAACCGGCACTGATTCAAACGGCCTTACGGCCACCACCACATGCCCGGAGCTGGTCGCAAGTTCCGGGCTGTGTTTTTTACTGGAGAAACCCATGAGCGAATTTACCCTCAACGCACAACCGCGTACCGACCTGGGGAAAGGTGCGAGCCGCCGCCTGCGTCGTAACGCCAACCTGATTCCTGCCGTGATTTACGGTGCCAACAAGGAAGCCACCTCGATCTCCCTCGAGAACCGCGAAGTTGCCAAGCTGCTGCTCAACGATGCCTGCTACAGCAGCATCCTGACCATCAACCTGGACGGCAAGAAAGAAGACGTGATGATGAAGGACCTGCAGCGCCATCCGGCCAAGGGCTTCGTACTGCACGCCGACTTCATCCGCATCGTCGCCGGCCAGAAGCTGACCGCGCTGGTGCCAGTGGTTCTGCTGAACGAAGAAGACTGCGTTGGCGTCAAGCGTGACGGCGGCGAGATCTTCCGTCCTGCGCCTGAAGTCGAGATCACCTGTCTGCCAAAAGACCTGCCGGAAGCCATCGAAGTTGACGTGGCCAACCTGGAAGTCGGCCAGACCATTCACCTGTCCGACATCAAGGCGCCTGCCGGCGTCGAGTTTGTCGTGCTGCTGGCCGACAACGACCAGGCCGTGGTCAGCGTCAATGCTTCCCGCGTCCAGGCTGCCGCAGATGAAGGTGAAGAAGCCGAAGGCAACGCCGAGGCATCTGCCGAAGAGTAATCTTCCTGCAGCAACAAGGAGCCCCTGTCGTGAGCGCGGTCAAACTTATTGTCGGTCTGGGTAATCCGGGCCCGGAATATGCAAACACCCGCCATAACGCAGGGGCTCTTTTTGTCGAGCAGCTGGCAGAACGCATGCGTTGCCCACTCAGCCCCGACAAGAAGTATTCTGGCCTGACCGGCAAATTCAGCCACCAGGGCCAGGATGTTCGCCTGCTGATCCCGACCACCTACATGAACCGTAGCGGTCAGGCGGTGGGTGCGCTGGCCGGTTTTTTCCGCATTCAGCCAGCCGAAATCCTCGTCGCCCACGACGAGCTGGACATCCCCCCCGGCACCTGCAAACTCAAACAGGGCGGCGGCCATGGCGGTCACAACGGACTGCGTGACATCATTGCCAACCTGGGCAACCAGAACAACTTCCATCGTTTGCGCATCGGCATCGGCCACCCGGGCCACAGCAGCCAGGTCACCGGCTATGTACTGGGCCGCGCCCCGCGCAGCGAGCAACAATTGATCGATTCCACCATTGATTTTGCCCTTGGCGTGTTGCCTGACATCCTGGAGGGTCAATTCTCCCGCGCAATGCAGCAGCTGCACAGCTTCAGGGCCTAACCTGCAAGGTACCAACCATGGGTTTTAATTGCGGTATCGTGGGCCTGCCCAACGTGGGCAAATCCACCCTGTTCAACGCCCTGACCAAGTCCGGCATTGCCGCCGAGAACTTCCCTTTCTGCACCATCGAGCCCAACAGCGGCGTGGTGCCGATGCCCGACCCGCGCCTCAATGCGCTGGCCGAAATCGTCAAGCCCGAACGGGTCTTGCCGACCACCATGGAGTTCGTCGACATTGCCGGCCTGGTGGAAGGTGCTTCCAAGGGCGAAGGCCTGGGCAACCAGTTTCTGGCCAACATCCGCGAAACCGATGCCATCGCGCACGTCGTGCGCTGTTTCGATGACGAAAACATCATCCACGTGGCCAACAGCGTCGACCCCAAACGCGACATCGAGATCATCGACCTGGAACTGATCTTTGCCGACCTGGAAAGCGGCGAGAAGCAGCTGCAGCGCATTGCCCGTACCGCCAAGGGCGGCGACAAGGATGCCATCGCGCAAAAGGAGCTGCTGGAAAAGCTGCTGGCCCACTTTGAAGCCGGCAAGCCGGCGCGCTCGCTGATCAGGGACTGGAGCGCCGACGAGCAGAAAACCGTCAAGGGCTTTCACTTCCTGACCACCAAGCCGGTGATGTACATCGCCAACGTGGCCGAGGACGGCTTCGAGAATAACCCCTACCTCGACGTGGTGCGCGAGATCGCCGCTGCCGAAGGCGCGGTGGTGGTACCCGTCTGCAACAAGATCGAGGCCGAACTGTCCGAGCTTGAGGACGGCGAGGAAAAGGACATGTTCCTGGAAGAGCTGGGCCTGGAAGAGCCCGGCCTGAACCGCGTGATCCGTGCCGGCTACGAGCTGCTCAACCTGCAGACCTACTTCACCGCCGGCGTCAAGGAAGTGCGCGCTTGGACCGTACGCATCGGTGCCACCGCACCACAGGCGGCGGCCGTGATCCACACCGACTTTGAAAAAGGCTTCATCCGCGCCGAAGTGGTTGCCTACGACGACTTCATCCAGTACAAGGGTGAAGCCGGTGCCAAGGAAGCCGGTAAATGGCGTCTGGAAGGCAAGGAATATATCGTCAAGGACGGCGACGTGATGCATTTCCGCTTCAACGTCTGAGTGCTGGAAACTCCAGCCGGAGCAAGCCCGTCATGAAGAGAAGACTCAAGCAACTGCGTGAGCTGGACCGAATCGACCGGCAAATCCTGCGCGAACTCCAGGCGCAGGGCCGGCTGTCACTGACCGAGCTGGGCGAGCGTGTCGGCCTGTCCACCACGCCCTGCACCGAACGGGTGCGCCGGCTGGAAGAGGAAGGCACCATCCTCGGCTATCACGCCCGTCTCAACCCGGCACGGATCGAGGCGGGCTTGCTGGTGTTTGTCGAGCTCAACCTGTCATACAAATCGGCCGACATTTTTGAGGAATTCCGCCGGGCGGCCCTGCAGCAACCACAAATACTCGAGTGCCACCTGGTCTCCGGTGACTTCGACTACCTGATCAAGGCCCGCATAGACGAGATGTCCTCCTATCGCAAGCTGCTGGGCGACATTTTGCTCACCCTGCCCCACGTGCGCGAATCGAAAAGCTATATCGTCATGGAAGAAGTGAAGGAAAGCCTGGAAATCCCCGTCCCCAACCCTGGCACACCCTGAGTACATCTGCCGTCATACACCATCCAGTGCTCTCACGACGGCATCGACAGGCTGCTGTCCTGCGCAAACTCGATGACTTGCGGCATAAAGGCCAGAAAGTCCGCCTCGAACCCCTCATAATCCCTTTCCAGCTCGCACGCCGACCCGGCCAGCGCGTTACCCGGCCGCAAACGACGGGCCATGTTGTTGAGCGCCAGGTGCATGCTGGCCAGCTCGCTGTAACTGCCGAGCCAGTCTTCTTGTGCCATGCGCATCAATACGGGCCGGGCACGCTCCGGCATCAGTGCCTGCTGTGCCCTTAGCGCCCGGTACATCCGCGCGGTGAACATATCCAGCGGCTGTTCGCTGAAACGCGACCAGTTCTTTGCCAGCAGATGGTCGTAGAACATGTCCACCATGATGCCGGCATAGCGCCGCCGTAACGGACTGACCCGCTCCCTGCTGCGCTCCACCAGCGCATGCCGGTCGGTAAAGCCGTCAATCTGGCGATGCAGCCAGATACCCTGCCGAACCTGCCCGGGCAGCTCGGTGGAAGCGAGCGGCCCCTTGACGAAGTCACCCAGCAGGCTGCCCAATGCCAGCTGCGGCTCGCTCGGCCCCAGCAACAGATGAGCCAGAAAATTCATGCCTCTACTCCTTGCCTGACAGGCGCTTGTCAGCTGCTGCCGTGGCTGCCGGTATCTTTTCCCGGACACAGCCTGTTTACACCATGCACCATCACCCGCCCTGTCGGCGACCATGCATGCACCATACCATCTGCAACCGGCAAAGTGGGCAGCCGTCTTGCTACGGCCTGCTTTCCGCTCCGGTGCCGGCTCTGGCACAACCGGCCAAAAACCGGCCCGTCCAGGCAGCGACAGCGCCGTTACACCCTTTGATCACAACTGGCATTTATCGTCATTCATAGTGACTTCAACCATACTTAAGGCGAATTGAACAGCAATTAGACCCAAAACCAGGCTTCATTTCAGTGATTTTTTCTATTGCGATTCTCATATAATCCGCCCGAAGATGCATGCCCGATACGGGCAAGGAGATAGCAAAATGCACGTTCTGGTTCTGGGCAACGGGGTGATCGGCACCACCAGCGCCTATTATCTGGCCCGTCAGGGCTTCAAGGTCACGGTGGTTGACCGCCAGGGCGATGTCGCCCAGGAAACCAGCTTTGCCAATGCCGGGCAGATCTCGCCCGGCTATGCTTCACCCTGGGCCGCTCCCGGCGTACCGCTCAAGGCCATCAAGTGGATGCTGCAAAAACATGCCCCGCTGAGTGTGCGGCCAACCGCCGACATCAATCAGTACCTGTTCATGGCGCAAATGTTGCGCAATTGCACCGCTGCCCGCTACAAGGTCAACAAGGAGCGCATGGTGCGGCTGTCCGAATACAGTCGCGACTGCATGGACGAGTTGCGTGCGGAAACCGGTATCCAGTATGAGGGCCGTCAGCGTGGCACCACCCAGCTGTTTCGCACCCAGGCCCAGCTGGATGGCGCGGCCAAGGACATGGCCGTACTGGAAGAAATGGGCGTGCCCTATCAGCTGCTCGACCGTAACGGGCTGGCCGAAGCCGAACCGGCGCTGGCCAGGGTCGCACACAAGCTGACCGGCGGCCTGCGCCTGCCCAACGACCAGACCGGCGACTGCCTGCTGTTCACCAGGGAAATCGCCCGCATGGCCCGTGAGCTGGGTGTCGAATTCCGCTTCAACCAGACCATCGAGCGCCTGGAATACGACGGTGACCGCATCAGCGGCGTCTGGATCAACGGCACGCTGGAAACCGCCGACCACTACGTACTGGCGCTGGGCAGCTACAGCCGGCAGATGCTTGCTCCGCTCGGTATCAGGGCACCGATCTACCCGCTCAAGGGCTATTCGATCACCGTCCCGATTATCAACCCGGACATGGCACCGGTATCCACCATGCTCGACGAGACCTACAAGGTGGCCGTGACCCGTTTCGACCAGCGCATCCGTGTCGGCGGCATGGCCGAAATTCGCGGTTACGACCTGAAAATCAATCCGGCCAAGGGCGACACCCTGCGCATGATCGTGCAGGACCTGTTTCCGGATGCCGCCGATACCACCACCATCGACCTCTGGACCGGCCTGCGGCCGGCCACCCCGGACGGTACCCCGATCGTTGGCCCGACCCGTTACCGCAACCTGTTCCTGAACACAGGCCACGGCACCCTGGGCTGGACCATGGCCTGCGGCTCCGGCCGCCTGCTGGCTGACCTGCTGGCAAAAAAGCAACCCCGGATCAGCACACGTGGTCTGGCCATTTCCCGCTATAACTCCGGGCCACAAGAATAAGGGAGCAGGGGCTGTGCATTTGATAAATGCACCACCGCTCCCCGGCCCCTTTTCATGCAATATTCATGACAACAACAAGACGAGAAACAGAACAATGAATAAACACTCCTGGCAAATCGCACTGGCTTACATGTCGGTGGTCATCGGTGGCGGTTTTGCCTCCGGCAACGAAGTCCTGCAGTTTTTTACCGGCTACGGGCTGGCCGGAATTGCCGGATCGGTCGTCTCGGCCCTGCTGTTTGCCTTTCTTGGCATGCACATTGCCCGCATCAGCTCGATCATGCAGGCTGACTCGCACAAGCAGGTGTTGTACAGCCTGTTCGGCCGCCAGGCCGGCCTGATCGTGGACGTGGTGTTATCGTTCTTTCTGTATGGCGTTGGCGTGGCCATGCTGGCCGGTGCCGGCTCGACGCTGGCACAACAGTTCGGTCTGGCACCACTGGCCGGTTCGGTGCTGATGACACTGCTGGTGATCGGCACCCTGTGCCTTAACGTGCGCGGCATCATCAACCTGATCAGCGCGGTCATGCCGTTCCTGCTGGTGATGATTCTGGCCATCACCATCTACTCCATCTACACCAGCACCGGCAGCCAGGGCGAACTGAACCAGGCGGCCGAACAGGTACAGGTGATCACCTTCCTTGGTGCCGACGTGCCCAACTGGGCGCTCAGCGGACTGCTGTATGCCTCCTTCAACATTGCCGTTGGCTTCCCGATGCTGGCAGTGATCGGCGGCCTGACCAAGTCACACAAGTCGGCGGCGCTGGGCGGCACTGTCGGTGGTCTGGGGCTGGGTCTGCTGATCATCATCCTCAACGTCGGCCTGTTCGCCAACATGGACAAGCTGCTGAACATCGAGATCCCCACCCTGGTGCTGGCACAGGCCATCCACCCGTGGCTGGCGATCATGATGTCACTGGCACTGATCTGCATGATCTACAGCACCGCGGTCGGCATGTTCTTTGCCTTTAGCGCCCGCTTCGCCGCCCCGGAAACGCGTAATTTCAAGCTGCTGAGCGCCGTATTTGCCGTCGTCGGCCTGGGTCTGAGCCAGGTCGGTTTCACCAAGCTGGTAGGCACCGTCTACCCCATGCTGGGTGTGGTCGGACTGGTCCTGATCGTTGCCATCGGCGTGAGCTGGATGCGTACCCGCAAGCAGAACTCCACCAGCGAATAACCCCCTGCCCTTTCCTGGTACCGGACAGCCTCCGGTTATCAGGAAAACACTCGCTCCGCCAACAGGAGCTGCGCATGCCTGGCCGGAGTGCCGGCTACGCCGAAGCGCTGCGCACCAGTGCCTGGGCTCGCTGGCTCAGCAACGCCTCGCGCCGGACAAAATCAGCAACAAAGTCATTGGCCGGCTGCTCGTGCAGCTGCAACGGCGTACCCCACTGCACGATCTGCCCCTGCTGCATGACACCGATACGGTCGGCAATGGCAAAGGCCTCGGCCTGATTGTGGGTGACCAGAATGGCGGTCAGCCCGGCCTGCTTCAGGATATCCCGCACCTCGAATGCCAGCCGTTCGCGGGTATCCACATCCAGGTTGGAAAACGGCTCGTCCAGCAGCAGCAATGAAGGGCTGGGGGCCAGCGCCCGGGCCAGCGCCACCCGCTGCTGCTGCCCACCGGACAGCTCGTGCGGATAACGCTTGCGCTCGGCCGGCAACCCAACCAGCTCCAGCATCTCGTCCACACGCGCAGCGCGCTCCTGTTTGTTCCAGCGGCGCAAACCAAAGCCGATATTTTTCTCCACGGTCAGGTGCGGAAACAGCGCATAGTCCTGGAACATCATGCCGACCCCGCGCTGTTCCGGCGCGATCTGCTGCGAGTCGCCGGACAGCTCCCGCCCAGCCAGCCGGATCGTGCCACTTTGTAGCGGCTCGAAACCGGCAATGGCACGCAGGATGGTGGTCTTGCCACAACCGGACGCACCCAGCAAACAGCCGATTTCGCCCTGCTCCAGTTGCAGGTCCAGCCGGTTGACGACACACAGCGACTCGCCGGGACAGGGATACACCACCGAAATATCGCGCAGTTCAAGAAAGGGTTGCTTCATCCGGATAACCTTTACGACTGGCGGGCGAATTGCGCCCGCGCCAGCAGGATCACCGGCAACAGGCCGGCGACGACAATGGCCAGGGCGGCAATGGCCCCTTCTTCATAGGTGCCCCGTGCCGCCTCGGCATACAGCCAGGTGGCCAGGGTTTCAAAATTCATCGGCCGCAGCAGCAGGGTCGCCGGCAGCTCTTTCATGGTATCGACAAAAATCAGCAGCGCCGCCGCACCCAGCGCCGGCCGCAATAGCGGCAGGTGTACGCGCCGCAGCGTACCGCCGGGGGTTTCGCCAAGCAGCCGCGCCGCCTGCTCCACCGATAGCGGAATACGTGCCAGCCCGGCTTCCAGGCTGCCGACACCAATCGCCAGAAAGCGGATGCAGTAGGCAGTCACCAGCGCCGTGGTCGAGCCCATCAACAGCAGCTGCGGCGCGCGTTCGACAAACAACGCCACGACCTGCTCCAGCAGGGTATCGAACCAGACAAAGGGCAACAGCAGGCCCAGCGCCAGCACCGTGCCGGGAATGGCATAGCCCAGCGAAGCCAGCTTGAACAGTTTCTGCCAGCGCTGGCGCTCACTGCTACGGGCGCTGCGACTGGCCCAGGCCACCACCAGCGCCAGCACCAGCGTTGCTGCCGTGGTTACCAGTGCTATGTACAGCGTACTCCAGGCACTGGCCAGCAGCTGTTGCGACACCGCGCCGGTCAGGTGCAGGTATTTATAGCTTTCCGCCAGCAGATACAGCGCCGGCGCAACAAAGCCGAGCAGCACCGGTAGCCAGCCAAGCACCATGGCAACCAGCGCCGCCGCTCCGGTCAGCTGCTGCGGCTGCATGCTGCGCGAACGCTGGTTCTGGCTATAGCCCTGACGGCGGCGGCCATAACGCTCCAGCATGATCAGTGCCACCACCAGCACCAGCATCGACAGCGCGATCTGCGCCGCACCAGCCAGATCGGAGCGGGTCACCCAGGTGGTATAGATGGAAACGGTCAGGGTCTGCACCCCGAGAAACTCTGAAGCGCCAATGTCATTGAGCGTCTCCAGCAATGCCAGGCTCAGGCCCACGGCAATCGCCGGCCGCGCCATCGGCAAGGCCACACGGAAAAACACCGTGCGCCGGGTGGCACCGAGAATACGGCCGGCCTCCAGCAGGCTGGCCGACTGGGTGGCAAACATGGCCCTTGTACTCAGGTAAACATAGGGATAGAGCACCAGCCCCAGCAGCATGATCGCCCCGCCAAGCGAGCGCACATCCGGCAGGCGGAACTGACGCGGACTGGTATAGCCCAGCACATCCCGTATCACGCCCTGTACCGGCCCCAGCGGGTGCAGGATGTCCTGGTAGGCAAAGGCGACAATGTAAGTCGGCACCGCCAGGGGCAACAGCAGCGCCCAGTTCAGTACGCCTCGGGTCGGAAAGCTGTAGGCGGTCATCAGCCAGGCACTGCCCACGCCAAGCAGAGCAGTTACAGTTCCCACCCCCAACAGCAACAGCAGGGTGTTGCGCATGGCATTAGGCAGCACATAGTCCAGCAGGTGCTGCCAGTGGCCGGTCGAGCCTTGCAGCGCATGGGCAGCCAGCGTCAGCACCGGGGCCAGCACCGCCAGCGTGATGCAGGCAGCGGCCAGCAACCAGAAGCGGCCAATATGCGTGGTCGAACCCATGAAAAAATATTACCTGTGAAAAACACAATCGCCCGGCAACGCATCCGGGCGATTGTAGAGCCAAACGGGCAAAGCGGTGACTTTAGTGGTCAAACCCGACCTTGTCCACCAGTTCACTGGCCTGCTTGCGATGTTTGGCAATTTCGGTCAGCGGCAGGGAGTCAACCTTCAGCTCGCCAAAACTGGCCACCACCGGGTCCAGCTCGACACCGGCCTTGACCGGATATTCGTAGTTGGCCTTGGCGTACAGGCTTTGCGCTTGATCAGACACCAGGTATTCCAGCAGCTGGACGGCGCTGGCCTTGTTGGGTGCATGCTGGGCCAGTGCCGCACCGGAGATATTCACATGAGTGCCGTCACCCTTGGCAAAGGTCGGACGCACCACACGGATGGCTTCGCCCCAGGCATGGTCGTCACTGCCCGGCTCGGCATTCTTCATGCGGCCCACATAGTAGGCGTTGGCGATGCCCACATCGCAGATGCCGCCAAGAATGTCACGCGCCACATCACGATCACCACCGGTCGCCTTGCGGCCAAGGTTGGCCTTGACGTCACGCAGCCACTGCTCGGTTGCCTCGGCACCGTTATGGGCAATCATGGCGGCAATCATCGCCGTATTGTACGGGTGCTGACCGGAGCGGATGCAGACCTTGTTCTTCCACTTGGCATCGGCGAAGTCTTCATAGTTCAGCGCGGTGACATCGTCAATTTCCTTGGCCACATAGGCGACACGGTCACGCATCGACAGGGCAAACCACTGATTGTCCGCACCGCGCAGATTGGCCGGAATCGCCTCCTGCAGTGCGGCCGACTCGACCGGCTGGGTGATACCGGCCTCGACCAGATCCAGCAGGTTGCCGATGTCCACGGTCATCAGCAGGTCGGCCGGCGAACGTGCGCCCTCGGCCTTGACCCGCTCGATCAGGCCATCCTTGACGAACACCGTGTTGACCTTGATCTCGGTCTCGGCGGTAAAGGCATCCAGCAGCGGGATGATCAGCCCCGGTTCACGGGTGGTGTACAGATTGACCTCGGCGCTGGCCGCAGTACCTGCAGCAAGGCTGCCCACAGCCAGGGCCAGACCGCCCAGCAGGGCACGAAAAGTTGATGCGGAAGGACGACGCATGGGAATGCTCCAGTGGTGATTTGAGTAGCGATCAAATGAGAACTGTTACCAAGTGCGGCAAGTTATCAGATCCTCGTGCCGGATACAACAAGTACGCTTGCGCCCCCAGACAAAATGTTTGGTCAACTCGTCCTGCACTTACATGTAACAGCCAGTATTCAGGGCTCATTTTCCAGCCCTCGACCAACACCTTGGTAGCATTTGTGGCATAGTTAGCCGATTAACAAAATCAAACCTGGCCAACAGACGGCCACCCACCGGCACCGTCCGGCTGCATAAAGGAATGACAGATGGAAAACGTCTTTGATTTTCGCAACGAGCTGATCAGTGAATACAGCGCCTTTTCACGCAGCTTTGCCAAAATTGCAGCGGCGGATATCAAACAGCTGGTGGAAGCCGAATACGTCAATGGCCGCTACTGGCCTGATCCCCTAATCCAGATCAACCCCAACTACCAGCGTCAGGGCACTATTCAGGAGCTGGCTGCTCAGGGTGTTGTACATGCCCAATGTGCTGAAATCTTCCGCACCGGCAAGAATGAGGGGCGCTGTGATGAGCTGAGCCTGTTCAAGCACCAGATGGAAGCGCTAGCCAAAGGCCAATCCAAACAAAGCTACGTAGTCACCACCGGTACCGGCTCGGGCAAGTCCCTGTCCTTTTTTATCCCCGTGGTCGATGCCATTCTCAAGGGCAAAGACCAGGCCCCCAAGCCCCGTACTCGCGCCATCGTCATTTATCCGATGAACGCCCTGGCCAACAGCCAGCTGGAAGAACTGGACAAGTTTCTCACTGGCATGAATCCACAGCCGTTTACGGTTGCCCGTTATACCGGCCAGGAAACACGGGAAGAGCGCGAACGCATTGCCAACAACCCGCCGGATATTCTGCTCACTAACTTCATGATGTTGGAGCTGATTCTTACCCGTTATGAAGAGGTGGACCGGCGCGTAGTGGAAAACTGCCGTGGCCTTGAGTTTTTGATTCTGGATGAACTGCATACCTACCGTGGCCGCCAGGGGGCGGACGTGGCCATTCTGGTACGTCGTCTGCGTCAGCGCATGCAGGCCAACGAACTGGTGTGCATCGGTACCTCGGCCACCATGTCCAGCACCGGCAAACAGGCCGAGCGCAACAAGGTGGTGGCTGGCGTGGCCAGCAAGCTGTTTGGCACCTCAATCAGCGCACACGACATTATTGGCGAAACGCTGGAGCGCGTAACCAACCCCGACAAAGACGTGTCAGCCATCCGCAACGAACTCAAGGCCGAAGTACTGGCCAACCAGTTCCACCTGCCGGACTACACAGCCTTTATCAACTCGCCCATGGCCATCTGGGTAGAGCTCAACCTAGGGATCGAGTTTGCCGATGGCGAACCGCCCAAGCGTGCCCAACCCAAAACACTGGCCGAAGCGGGCGAGCTGCTGGCCAAGGACACCGGCACCTCATTTGAGCAGGCAAAAACTGCCCTACAAAGTTTCCTGTTACAGGCACACGGCATTCACAACCCCCAAGGCCGTGCGCCTTTTGCCTTCAAGCTGCACCAGTTCATCAGCGGTCCCGGCAAGGTACTGACTACTCTGGAAGCGCCTGGCAGCCGTTACATCACTCTGGATGCGCAAAAGTTTGCCCCCGGCCGTCAGCAACAAAACACCTTGCTGTACAGCACGCACTTTTGCCGCGACTGTGGCCAGGAATATCATCCGGTCTGGCGTGCCGAATCCGGCAGCGTCAGTTTTAGTCCGCGTGAAATCAGTGAAACCGCAGCCGACCCCGAGCAAGAGCAGGACTTTGGCTTTCTTTGCCCCAGGCATGAGGGTCTCAATTACCACGGGCTGCTTGAAGAGTTGCCCGAACACTGGCTGGATTTCAGCAAGGCAGAACCCAAGCTCAAGTCCAGCTACAAAAATGCAGCCCCTCACGAGTACAAAGTGGATGCCGATGGCCAAACCGGACGGGGCGAAGACTTCTGGTTTGTGCCGGGCAAGTTCCGCTTTTGCCTGTCCTGTAGCCAAACCTACGATGCCCACGGCAAAGACAGCAACCGCCTGGCCAGCCTGTCCGGCGAGGGGCGCTCATCGGCCACAACCGTTTTAACGCTGGCCGCGCTGCGCCAGCTATTTGCCTTGCAAGACCTGCCCGAACACCTACCCGACCCGCGCAAGCTGCTGGGCTTTAGCGACAACCGCCAGGACGCTGCCTTACAGGCCGGCCATTTCAATGACTTCCTGTTTCTGCTTAGCTTGCGTGCCGGCCTGATTGGCGCATTGCAGCGTAACCATCAGACACTGGCAGAAGAAGAGCTGGCAGGCGCAGTCTTCAAGGCGCTTGGTTTTGACCGTACCGACGAAGAAACCCTTGGCGAATACCTGCAAAACCCCAAAGCCATGGGATTGGCTCGCCAGGAAGCCCAGCGCACCTTGCGCTTTGTACTGGGCTACCGGCTGCTGCGTGATCTGCGTCGCGGCTGGCGGTTCAACAATCCCAACCTGGAACAGCTCGGCATCTTGCAGGTTGGTTACAACCTGCTTGAAGACTTTTGTAGTGACGAGGTGTTTGCCAACACCAAAAACTCCGACTTGCGCAAACTTTCCCCCGGCAACCGGGCACACCTGAGCCGTCTATTATTCGATGAAATGCGCCGCAGCCTGTGTCTGCATAGCATCTATCTCGACCCGGCCGAACAGGACAAAAATCGTAACCGTGCCTTCAACGAGCTTCAGGAACGCTGGGGTTTTGAAACCGACGAAAAACTGGAAACCTCCCACTATCTGGTGACCGTATCGCGCCCTGAATACCGTGGGCGCAACCGCATGAATACCGTATCTGCGGCACCCAGATCACGCATTGTCCGCCTGCTCAAGCGGGCCGACTTCTGGAAAGACACCGCACTGGCCAGCCAGGTACAGGACTGGAAAGACGACGAGTGGGTTGAACTGATTGAAGACCTGCTTGAGCTGGCCCTTCATTTTGGTTACGTCAGCCGCGAACCGCTGGACAAGGACGTAACCGGCTATCGCCTGAGTGCAACCGCTTTGCAGTGGCGCTTACTCGATGATGACGGAAACAACGCCAGCAACCCGTATTTCCGCCAGCTCTATTACAGCCTGGCCGGTATGTTGTGCCAGCCAGAGCACCCGCTGTTTGTGTTTGAAGCCCAGGAGCATACCGCCCAGGTAGACGGTGGCGACCGGCAGATCCTGGAGCAGCGTTTCCGCTACACGCAAAAAGACCGTGACGACTGGCTTAAAGCTGGCAACGATCGAGCTTTGCAACGCCTGCCGGTGATGTTCTGCTCTCCCACCATGGAGCTGGGCGTGGATATTTCGGCGCTCAACACCGTTTACCTGCGCAACGTACCGCCCACGCCTGCCAACTATGCCCAGCGCAGTGGCCGAGCCGGCCGCTCCGGCCAGCAGGCGATTGTCATCACCTACTGCGCCTCGCTCAGCCCGCATGATCAATGGTTTTTCCACAACGCCAACGACATGGTGCATGGCGTAGTCAAGGCTCCCACGCTGGATCTGGGCAACCAGGAGCTGATTAAAAGCCACCTGCACGCCACCTGGCTGGCCTGTGCCGAAACCGAGCTGGAAAGCAGCATTGCCCAACTACTTGATCTGGAAACAGCTGATAAAGACCTCCTGCCTGCCCTGCAAGCCGTTCTAAACAGTGACGAAACCGGTAACAAGGCCAGACTGGCGGTACAGGCCGTGGTTGAACAACTGCAAAGCGAGCTGCAAACCAGCCTCTGGTTTAGTCCCTGCTATGTTGAGCAGGTTATCAAGGGTGCGCCCGCAGCCTTTTCTGCGGCGCTGGACCGCTGGCGCAACCTGTATGACGCCACCCAGAAACAGATGGCAATGGCCGACACCGTACTACGCAGCCATGCCTCCAGCGAGCAAGAGCGCAAAAATGCCCAGCGCCGCTACAACGATGCCAGCAACCAGCTCAGCGCACTGCTGAAAACCGGCAGCTCGCGCAACTCGGACTTCTACACCTACCGTTACCTGGCCAGCCAGGGGTTCTTGCCGGGTTACAACTTCCCGCGCTTGCCGCTGATGGCCTGGATACCCTCTCGCGGCAGCAAGGGAGGCAAAATCGACGACGGCAGCATGGTCAGCCGCCCACGTTTTCTGGCGCTCTCCGAGTTTGGCCCGCGCAGCCTTATCTACCATCAGGGGCGCATGTACCGCGTCAACCGTGCCAAGCTCAATGTCGGCAACAGCGACCATATTTCCGGCGGTAGCACACTGGCCACCATCAGTTCGCGCATTTGCAGCCAGTGCGGCTATGGCCATCTGGGTGAGCTGCACTCCCAGGAGCTGCTTACTGAGTTGTGCCAGAACTGCGATGCCCTGCTAACCGAAAGTGATTGGGTGCGCGAGTTATATCGCATCGAAACCGTAGAAACCGAGCCGGTAGAGCGCATCTCAGCCAACGAGGAAGAGCGCCAGCGTCAGGGCTTCGAGTTACAAACCACCTACCGTTTTCTACCCGGCCCCGATGGCAGCATCCAGAAACAAAAAGCACTGGTATTCAGCGCAGAAGAGCCACTGGCCGAACTGACCTATGCACCGGCTGCCCGTATCTGGCGCATCAACCGTGGCTGGCGCAGACGCAAAAACAAAGAACAACTGGGCTTTCACATCAACCCGATTACCGGCCTGTGGAGCAAACAAGACGATGCCAGCGATGACAGCGCGGCCACCATGGAAGAAAAAATCACCGAAAAAGCCCGCACCCAGCGCATCGTGCCCTTTGTCGAAGACCACCGAAACCTGCTGATCCTGCAACCACGGCAGGAGCTATCGCTGGAAGCCATGGCCACCGTGCAGGCGGCTCTCAAGCGCGGTATCGAAATGACCTTCCAGATTGAAGAGTCCGAGCTGGTGGCCGAACCGCTGCCCAGGCTGGATGAACGCCGTGGCCTGCTGTTTTATGAAGCCGCCGAAGGCGGAGCCGGCGTTCTGACCCGCCTGGCCAGCGAGCCGGAAAGTCTGGCCCAGGTGGCCGCCCGTGCGCTGGAACTGATGCACTTTACCCCGCCCGCCAAAGGCAGCTGGGATTACCAGCAACTGCCACAGCAGGAACAAACCGACGAGCTGGGCAATGCCAAATGCGAAGCGGGCTGTTATCAGTGCCTGCTGTCGTACTTTAACCAGCCGGATCACGACCATATCAACCGCCGTAACCAGCAGGCGCTGGAATTACTGGTGGCACTGGCCAATGCCAACGTCCAGCCGGCACACGGCACAACGCCAGCCAGCATCACAGCAACCGACAAGCACGACACAAACGATCTGCACAGCCAGTGGCTACAGGCATTGGCAGCACACCATTTGCCCATACCCGATACCCAGCAGGTTGCCGTAAACCAAGGCGCAGCCACTGCCGCAGGCCAATACAAGGCCGCCCGCGTACTGGTATTTTTAACCGCCCTGCATGCAGACATTGCCAGCAGCCTGCAAGAGCGTGGCTGGCAGGTGCTGGACTTTAGCCAACCGGCCCGCTGGCCTGAATCCTTTGCCGCGCTGGCCAGCCATATCCAAAAAAATCAGGACACACCATGAATCAGTTAGAGCACAACTACGCCCCCGGCAATCTGGTCCACGCCCGTGGCCGTGAGTGGGTGGTGCAAAACGAATCCACTGCCAACTGGCTCAAACTACGCCCGCTGGGTGGTACCGACGACGACATCGTTAGCCTGATTCCCGATCTGGAAATGGAGCCGGTGCGCTCCGCCACCTTTCCCTGGCCCGATCCACAGTATCCGGGCAACCACTCTGCTGCTTTATTGTTGCGCGATGCTCTGCGCTTGAATCTACGCACTGGTGCCGGCCCGTTCCGCTCCTTTGGCAATATCGCTGTCGAACCCCGCGCCTACCAATTGGTGCCGCTATTGATGGCTCTACGGCTGGATACCGTGCGCCTGCTGATTGCCGATGACGTGGGTATTGGTAAAACCATCGAGGCCGGTCTTATCGTGCGCGAACTGATGGATCGTGGCGAAATCAGCAAACTGGCCGTGCTCTGTCCGCCACACCTGGTCGAACAGTGGCAAAGCGAGCTGGAAAACCGCTTCAACCTGCAAAGCGTTGCGCTGACTTCATCCAGCGCCAGCCGTGTCGAACGGGAAATTCCCCATGGCGTGCGCCTGATGGACCATTACCCGATCATCGTGGTCAGCCTGGACTACATCAAAAGCGAGCGTCACCGCGAACACTTTCTGGCCAACGCCCCCGAATGCATCATCGTTGACGAAGCCCACACCTGCTCAACCTCCGGGCAGGGCAAACAACTGCGCTTTGAGCTGTTACAGCGACTGGCCGCTGATCAGCAACGCCACATTCTCATGCTGACCGCCACCCCCCACAGCGGCAACGAAGAAGCCTTTTACAACCTGATTTCGCTGCTCGACCCCAGGTTTGCCCAACTGCAACACAAAACCTCGGCCAATGACCCGCTGCGTCAGGAACTGGCTCGCCACTTCGTCCAGCGCCGCCGTCAGGACATCATCGAGTGGCAGGCCGAAACCAGCGACGGCACCGGCTTTCCCCGCCGTATGAAAACCGAAATCACCTACAGCCTCACCGGCCAGTGGGGTGCATTTTTCGATGCCGTGCAGGATTACTGCCGCGAGCTGGCCCACGAAATCGAACAACAGGAAGAAGGCCGCTCGCGCCTGATCTGGTACGCCACCCTGGCCCTGTTGCGCTGCGTCGCATCTTCGCCTGCCGCTGCCGTGCGCGCCCTCAGCAATCGTCTGGATACCCTCGAAAACGATAGCGACCTGCTGCACGATGACCGCCTGCACGACGGCGAAATGGATGACCTCACCGCCTCCGATATCGAGCCGCCCGCCCAGCTGGACAATCAGCCATTGCAAAACCTGATTGAAACCGCCAACAAACTCAGCGGCCCCAAAGGCGATCCCAAGCTGGCCGCCCTGATTCGCCACCTGCAGGATCAGCTGAACGATGGCTATCAGCCGGTAGTGTTTTGTCGTTATGTGGCCACCGCCCACTATGTGGCCGAGCACCTGCAAAAGGCCTTCCCCGATACCCGTATCGAAGCCGTAACCGGCGAGCAAACCCCGGAAGAACGCCGCTTGCGGGTTGAATCCATGGACGAGCACGAACGCCGCATTCTGGTCGCCACCGACTGCCTGTCCGAAGGCATCAACCTGCAACACCTATTTACTGCCGTGTTGCACTATGATTTGGCCTGGAACCCGACCCGTCACGAACAACGTGAAGGACGCGTTGACCGCTTTGGTCAGCAAGCCAGCGAAGTGCGCTGCACCATGCTCTACGGCCAGGACAACCCGGTGGACGGTTTTATCCTCAACGTTATCCTGCGCAAAGGCGAAGCCATCCAGAAAGAGCTGGGCGTACTGGTACCCATGCCTGAAGACGACACCCGCATCAATCAGGCGCTGGTACGCGCCGCCCTGATGCGCCGCAGCGGCGGTAGCGGGCCACAAACCATGGACCTGTTTTCCGACATTCAGGACAGCCTGCAACCCGTCGAAGCCCAATGGCAGGATGCACTGGAAAAAGCCCGCAAAAACCGCACCGTATTTGCCCAGCGCCGTATCCATCCGCACGAAGTGCTGCCCGAATGGGAAAAGCAGCAAGCCGCCCTGGGCACCCAGGCTGATGTGGAGCGTTTTATCCGCACCGCCACCGCCCGCCTGAACGCACCGCTAGAGCCAGCCCGCCACAACCGGTATCGCTTTCTGCCACAACAACTGCCGGAAGCCCTGCGCCTGCGCCTGAACGACGAAGGCATCAACAAGGAACAGCTAATCGACTTTAACGAGCTGCACCGCAGCCACCCGCTGGTTAGCGTACTGGCCGATCACCTGCTGGAAGAAAGCCTGCAAGAACAAAACCCCATAGCCGCCCGCTGCGCAGCCACCGAAACCGATGCCGTCGAAGTGGTGACCACCATTTACCTGCTGCGCTTGCGCCACAATCTGGAATACGTCCGCCGCCGCCAGCCCTACCAGCTAATGGCGGAAGAAACCCTCGCCGTGGCCGTACAGGGGCGCAGCAACCCGCAGTGGCTGACCGGCCCCGAAGTGAACGAGCTGCTGGAATGTGTGCCCACCGGCAACCTGGACAAAGCCCTGATCAGCCGCGAAGTTGGTCAGGCGCTGGAGTTTTTGCAAACTCAGCAGCAAAAACTGGAACAGCTGGCCAGCGAACGCGCCGAGCAACTACTGGCCGACCACAAGCGTGTGCGCGAAGCCGCCCGCGATGTTGGCCAATACAGTGTCAGTCCGTGTTTGCCGGTGGATGTAATGGGTGTTTATGTACTGCTGCCGGATGCGCTCTGATGACCCGTTTTGAACTGAAACGTCCTCCACATTTGAAAAAGCTAAAACGTACAAAAAAACCCTGCCGTCACTGGGAAGTCATCGGGGAGCACGAGTAACCACCATGAAACGCATCAACAAAGCCCGTAAAAGCACCTTCAACCTGCCTAGCCTCACCCTGGAAGGCGCACTCTTTTTGCCCGACCTGCTGGAAAAGGCCGCCCGTGGCGAAGCCATCCTGCAAAGTGCCGCCGACTACCAAACGCCCAAGGGGCTGCAACTGCGTGACGAATACAGCCGTGCCTTCCAGATTGCCAATGCCCAGTGGAAAGGCTTTACCAGCCACCAGCAACGCCAGGACGTGGACCCGTACGAGCTGACCTGCCAGTTTGTCCGCGAACTGCTCAAACACGCCTTCGGCTACCACACCATCCAGTACAGCAAACACATCGAACTGGACGAGCGCCGCTACCCCGTCAACCTGCAAGCCGGCAGCCTGCCCATTGTGGTTGCGCCCTTTACTGCCACGCTGGACGAAAGCCTGCCCCTGTTTGCCGTGGAAGGCAGCGGCAGCCGCAAAAAATCCGCCTTCCAGCTGGCGCAAGAGCTGCTTAACGCCAGCCCGGACCACCACTGGGCGCTGGTCACCAACGGCAGACAAATCCGTCTGCTGCACAACGCCGCCAGCCTGACCCGCCCCAGCTTTCTGGAAATCGACCTACAAGACATCCTGCAAGGCCAGCGTTTCAGCGAATTTGCCAGCGCCTGGCGCTTGCTGCACGCCAGCCGTGCCCCCAACTCCGGCCTGCCGCTGGCCGAAGGCGACACAGACCCCCAGACCATCTGGGCGCAATGGCGACAGCAAGGTCAGGAACAGGGCACCCGCGTGCGTGACGGCCTGCGCCACGGCGTCGAACAAGCCCTGATCGCCTTGGGGCAGGGTTTTCTGGAACACCCCGACAACCAAGCCCTGCGCACTGCACTGGACGACGGTAGCCTGAGCCGTGATCAATACTTCCAGCAACTGCTGCGCCTGGTTTACCGGCTGATTTTCGTCTTCACCCTGGAAGAGCGCGGCCTGCTGCACCCCCAGGATGACAGCGCCGAAGCCCTGAACGCCCGTCAGGCCTATGCCGAAGGCTATGCCCTGGCTCGCCTGCGCGAGCTGTGCCTCAAGCGCCGCGCCCACAACCGTTTTGACGACCACTGGCAAGCCATCCGCATCGTCTTTCGTGGCCTGCAACAGGGCCAGCCACTGCTGGCGCTGCCCGCGCTGGGCGGCCTGTTTGCCGCCGACCAGTGCCCGCAACTGGATCAGGCCAAACTCAGCAACCAGTATTTCCTCACCGTGATCCGTCACCTGCGCTGGGCGCAAATCGTCCAGGGCAAAACCACCACCTACAGCCCCGTGGACTACCGCAACATGGGGCCGGAAGAGCTGGGCAGCGTTTATGAAAGCCTGCTGGAGCTGGTGCCCAGCATCAGCCTGAGCGCGCGCCGCTTCGGTTTTGTCGGCCTCACCGAAGAAGGCAGTACCGCCGGCAACGCCCGCAAACTCACCGGCAGCTACTACACCCCCGACAGCCTGGTGCAAGAGCTGATCAAAAGCGCACTGGAACCGGTGATTGCCCAGCGCCTGCAAGACAACCCGGAAAATCCCGCCGCTGCGCTGCTGTCCATCCGCGTCATCGACCCCGCTTGCGGCAGCGGCCACTTTTTGCTGGCTGCCGCCCGCCGTCTGGCCGAACAACTCGCCGAGCTGCGCAGCCAGGCCAGCGGCCACGACGGTGCAGTCAGCCCGCAGGATTACCGCCACGCCCTGCGCCAAGTCGTCACCCACTGCATTTTCGGGGTGGACCGTAACCCCATGGCCATCGAATTGGCACGCATGGCGCTCTGGCTGGAAGGCTTTGAAGAAGGCCGCCCGCTGGGCTTCCTCAACCACCACCTGCAAGTGGGCGATGCCCTGCTGGGGCTAACCGACCTGAGCGTGCTGGAACAGGGCATCAGCAAGGATGCCTACAAAGCCCTCAGCGGCGACGACAAAGAAGTGTGCAAACAACTGGCCGCCAGCAACCGTCAGGCGCTCAAACAGCTGGAGACCATGCAGAAAACGCCCCAGTTCAGCCTGCCACTGGCGCAGGAAGACAGCCTCAGCAGCCTGCAACGCATCGAGTCCCTGCCACAAAACAGCCTGCAAGAAATTGCCGCCAAGGAAAGCGCCTGGCGCGAGTTTTTAGAGCAAACCCGCACCAGCCCGCTACGCAACGCCGCCGACATGCTGGTGGCTGCCTATCTGCTGCCCAAGCTGCCACACACCCAGCAGCAGATTCCCACCACCGCCAGCCTGCTGCTGGAGCTGATCAGCGATGCCGACAGCCACAACGCCCAGCATCTTGCTCAGCGGCAAGCCGCGCTGGATGCCTGCCAGCACGCCAGCGTATTTCACTGGCCGCTGGCCTTTCCGCAGGTATTTGCCCAGGGTGGTTTTGACTGTGTGCTGGGTAATCCGCCGTGGGAGCGCATCAAGCTGCAAGAAGAAGAGTTCTTTGCCAGCCGCAGCGCCGACATTGCCCAGGCCAAAAACAAGGCCGAACGCAGCCAGCGCATCCAGTGGCTCAGTGAGGGCATGCTGGCCCGCCACCTTTACCCCGAGCTGGCCCACACAGCCGACGCCGATGAAGCCGAAAAACGGCTGTATCAGGAATTTGTCAGCGCCCGCCGCACCGCCGAAGCCGCCAGCATTTTTGTACATGTGAAGGAAAACGAAGGCGGGCGCTACCCGCTGACCGGTGTGGGGGATGTAAATACCTATGCGCTGTTTGCTGAAACCATTTTGCAAATCACCAAAGCAGAACAGGGCTTTGCCGGCTTTATCGTGCCTACCGGTATTGCCACCGACGCATCCACAAAAGCCTATTTCGCCAACCTCACTCAATCGAGCAGACTAGTAAGTCTTTATGACTTTGATAACTCCGACCGCATATTTCCCGCAGTCGCAACATTGGTTAGATTCTCTCTTGTAACTATAGGTGAGTCCAAAACAGCCACGTTCGCCTTCCTCCTTAAGAAAGTTGAAGATATTAATGACAACAGGAGGCGATTTACTCTATCCCCAGAAGACTTCCGCCTCATCAACCCCAACACACTCACCTGCCCGGTATTCCGCAGTAAACGCGATGCGGAGCTGACTAAAAAGCTCTACCGTTCTGCACCCGTGCTGATGCGCGATGCCGTGATCGAAGGAGAAGGGAAACAGGCCAAGGTTTTGAAGGCCCCGCAAAATCCATGGGGAATTTCGTTTATGGCAATGTTCCACATGTCGAACGATAGCCACCTCTTTCTAACGAGCGAAGACATACACAAAGAAGAAAAAGTGGAAGTCGGCAATGCGAAACTTGACGGGTACCTTCCTCTCTACGAAGCAAAAATGATGACCCTATATGATCATCGATTTGGTAGTTATCCTTACGGGGCGACTGATGATACACGAGCACTTCCCAGACTCTCAATTGAGCAATATTCAGACCCTTTCTTTGAAGTGAACCCGAGATTTTATGTAAACTCCAGTGATGTGAAAAAACGACTTGGGGCAAGCGCAGATAATTGGTTCTTGTGCTTTCGCTCAATGAGCAATCATTCCAACGTTAGAAGATTTATATCCAGCGTATTGCCATTTTCCGCTATAGGGAATAGCTTGATTCTTGTGAGGCCAACCCCTCCCCTTTCAGGCAGAAAGATGGCATGCCTTATCGCAAATCTTGGATCAATAATAATTGATGTAATTGCACGATGGAAAGTGAGCGGAACAAACCTGAACTTATTTTTTGTCCAACAATTCCCTGTCTTGCCACCTGACTTCTATTCAGAAATGGATGAGGAGTTCATTGTAAGCAGAGTTGTTGAACTCACATATACCACTCATAGCTTAAAAAAGTTTGCGGAAGACTTGGGTTTTCAAGGAGCTCCATTTTCCTGGAGCCCATCGCGCAGGCTTCAACTTCGCGCAGAGCTAGACGCCTATTACGCTCGACTCTATGGCCTTACTCGCGAAGATCTCTGTTATATCCTTGATCCTTCTGACGTAGCCGGCGATGACTATCCCTCCGAAACATTCCGTGTACTTAAGGAGAGGGAGGTTAGCGAGTTTGGAGAATACCGTACACGAAAGCTAGTGCTGGAGGCGTGGGATAAATTAAAACTTGGGGAGCTGGCATGAAGTCAATAGAAATTGGTGAAACGGTTGTTGAGAATGTCATCCTACATCAGATTGGCAATCGCCTACGAGAAGAGCCGCTGATTCTGGCAGTTCAATGCTTCGACATCACAGAAAGCATCGCAAACCTGATACTTGGTGGCTATCTACGAGGCATCGTCAGCGATAAAAATCAGTACATGCTTACCCATGAAAGCGATATGGTGCTGAATGATGTGGCTCACCATGTATCTTCTTTCTTTTCTAGAAAAATCTCTTTCATAGAGCTTTCTAGGAACTTGGCTGCACATCTTTACGCTTCGGCGCACCATCCCAACATCGCATCAGGTGATTTATTTGTCATTTTGTTTGACAAGCTGAAACTAGATGGGAAGTACAAATCTGCCATCGGGGTTTACAAGGCGGAATCAAAACAGCAATACATTTCTACCCGTGCCAATGGCGAAAACAGGCAACTCGAAGTATCAAGCGGCATCAACCCTGACTTAATTGACAAAGGCGTTCTCATTGTTGAGGACTCTGAAATTGTTTATGCCATCGATCGCCTGAGCAGCCGCACAAAATACTGGATTGAGGATTTTCTGAAAGCGAAGCAGGTTCCCAATGAGAACACAAAAACAGCCGTTGCTGCCGGGTTGATAGAGAAGGTTCGAGACAACATCGAAAGCCCCGTGGCGAGGCAGGACTTCTGCCGAGAAGTCATTGCCTTGTGTGAAGACCGAGATGAAGTACCTAGCGATGAGATCAGGACGGTGTCAGAGAAATATGTTTCCCCCGAGATCTGGGGCACAGAGCTGGCTAGAATCACCGAACGCAAGGGGCTGGTGGATACCGGCGAAATCAATGTGCCGACCAGAAATCTTCAGACCAAGCTGAAAAAGATGTTTAACCGCATCAACCTGGGCCAGGACATTGGATTGATACTGCCGGACAACCTTTCGTTCAATAATGCAAACTTCACGGATGACGAAGAAACCATCCAAATAAGCATAACGCTGGAGAAGAAAAATGGGTGAGTTATCGAAGACATCTGGTGAGAATGGCGAGAAGATTACAGAAGAACTCCTGAAACTGATTGGGTGGAGCAATCTCCTGAAGGGTGTTAGCATTCCATGTAATAAAGCAGCACACGATAGGCAAACGCATGGCAATGATTTTGTGTTCGTCTATGATAACCCGCTTCATGACAGCCGGACTGATGTTGTTTATATCTCCTCAAAAAATGCCAAAAATGGCTACCCAAAAGGAGACCAGAGTGTCAGGACGATGTTCAAAAATCACTTATCAGAGCTTGATGAGATAGTTTCCTGCTCAAAAATAAGCTCTCAAATCAATCAAGCGATACAAGCTGTTGGTGGGCGCAAACAAAAGAAACATATAGGCCTACTCGTATGGATGCATGGAGACAGGGCAACACTGGATAAAGACATCAAACCAGCGCTAAGCAATATCCAGTTGAGCTTATCCTCAAATTGCCCCTTGTATCTTGTGGATATGGCGCGTGCCTCATTTATCAAAGAGGCGATTAGCCACTTCAAAAGTAGCACACAAGGGCAGCAATATCATTTCTATTACCCCAAGCTTGGAAATGTCATAGCAAACGCAGATGAACGATACGGCGATTTGCTGCCAATCGAGCTTTTGGCATCAGACCTTATTCCATTTCGGTTTATGCTGGGGGAAAAGCCATCTCTTTGCCTGTATGCCAAACAAGCATTCTCGGAAGAATCCTTGAAAAAGCTTTGCAGCCTAGCCTTCGACTTTGCGGATGGCTGGGTACAGGATATTTTCATAGGTCTGGAAAGCTACCACCCGGCAGACGACAAGCAAGTTAAAGATGCCGTTCTGATGGCCTTTCGGGAAAGGAAAGCAAGCATCAAGGTGTTTTGCTACAAAGAATCCGTTCTCGATCTTTTGGAGTACTGATATGGATAATCCGGCTAAGCAATTTGATTATGAACGGGCCATGCTCTGGGGAGATCGTTTAAGAGTACTACTCAATAGCGATCACATCAGTAATGGCGAAATTACTGAAACACTGAGGGAAAAGGGCATATTTATTGGTAGCGGTGAAAAGTCCGAAACCGTACCACTGTTGAGCGCCTGCCTTTTAACTCCAAATGAGTTCACGAACCTTGTCGAAAAATCATTCGTTCGTGAATCTGGAAAGAAATACTCATCTAGCAAGTTTAAACTGACAGCCTCAGATTCCGATTGGAAAACGGAAATTCAAAATAATTTTGAATCGGTGATAGAGGGTATCAAGCTAGGGGATGATCGGGAGTTTGCTTCTGAACCAGCTCTCTCGGTTGATCCCGACGGAAACGTAAGAATCACATACTCCGTACGAGTGCTCGACTTCAGCAAGGACTGGATAAACCGAGAAATCACTTACCCAGGCGAAGTTCTTCTTAAGCAAGCCGATAATGACTTGGAAATTGAAGTCAACAAATCCAGAACATCACAAGATACCAATAAGCTCAATGATGCTATCACCGGCGCTATCGGAAAATTCTATAAATCAAAAGGCATTACCACGGATGAAAAGCCAGAGTCAATTTTGTTTGATGATTTCACGAACAATGAGCGGATCAGATTTTTTCTGCAATTGACATCTGTCAATACAGCCGAGTTCTCCTTCAAAGAGATTGGAAACTTCGAAATTATTCGAGATCAAGAGGCAGGGGCGCTACCAAAAGAGGAGAGAATTGAGTGGATGGATGGGCATGTCAACAAGGTACAAATAAAAGGAAGTGATCTTGGAAAAATCTTTCTTCTCAAGGAGGAAAGCTATTATCAGTACTACTATCTGATAAAAATGACGGCTACCTATGCCTTCAAATTCGGTGCAAGCGCTGGCGACTGCGGCATTGAATTTGCTTTTTCTGGAAAAACGTCAAGAGACGATAATTACTCTGGGACGGTCTTTGACTTCAGCATTGAGCGACTCCCGCGCGTGGAGGAAGGAAGCAAGATTCGGGTCAGAAAGGATATTATCCAAAGAACACAAGCAGCAATAGATGCGGCTTTCAAGCATGTTAAGTCACCTGCTGTTACCGACTTGGAAGGAGAGTAGTGCCGTATGTTGACTCATCTTAAGCTGGAGAACTTCAAGATCTGGCGCAGCACGGGGCCTGTGCGACTTGCTCCGATTACTCTGCTGCTGGGCACTAATTCATCGGGAAAGTCCAGCCTGATCCAAAGCCTGCTGCTTATCCGACAGACCGGAACGAGCAACGCGCCAAGCTGGTACGCGCCGGTTTTGTGCAAAGCATCGAAGAACACTGGAGCCGTCGCCCGCTGGAGTGGAACCGGGTGGACTGGGAGAAGAATCAGGGCATATTGGAGTAACAATGAGCATCCCCTTCACCGATCGTGAACTAACCCGCGCCTGGCGCCAGCTGCGGCAAACAGCCTTGCCGCTGGCAAATCAAGGCCGCAACAATGCGCACCGGCTGCTGTTGTTTTACGCGGTGGAGTGTGGGCTAAAAGCTGTCTGGCTGAAACGTAAAAATCAGACGCTTTTTACCAAAGAAGACATCCAGCAAACGGGGCACGACCTGTCCAGAACGCTGGATCAGCTCAAGGCTGGAAAAGGGTTAAGCTTGCCCCAGCACGTTCAGCTGCCGGCAGTGAAAGATACGCACAATCAGACAATTCCACGTAATGGCGGCGCAGATATTCTGCACCAGGCCTGGCGTTATGGCGGAATGTGCCAGTTGCCAAACGATACCGCCTGCGAACAACAGTTGGAGCAGGTTATGGAATGGATCAACGGAGAGCTGCAATGAATACACCCCATTATTCGTCCATGCGTTTGCTGACCTGGCTGGACGTTGAGCGCAGCCTCAAGCAAGTCACCCACCTGTGGAACCAGATGCCGGTGGGCGTTGTGGCCGTGGACTGCTTTGCTTCCGGCATGGATGTTTACTACAGCGCTGACGAGGCGGTGGTGGATGACTGGCTGCAAGGGGTTTTTGGCCGCCTGTACAGCAAAGAACAACGGGACATCCAGCTAAAAATCGGCAGCAGTCGCTATCCGGTTACCCTGATTCAGGATGATGCCATGCAGCCCGCACCGGCGGCTGGTTATCCGCTGTGGAAGGATGTGGTTTATCTAGCCGGTATTGATTCGCAGGAAGACGCAGACAATCAGATAGCCGAACCTGACGCTAGCAGCTATGCAGGTACTAACAAGATAGCGCCCGAGAGCCTGAAAACCGGGCCGGATTTGGTGTCTTTCCATTCGTTTAAAGGTGGCGTTGGGCGCACCAGCGCCCTGATGACCTATGTGGCAGCCTGTTTTGCCGAACCCACCAGCGGCCCCAAGAAGATTTTGGTGATTGATGCCGACCTGGAAGCGCCCGGCGTTAGCTTCTGGCTGGAAACCTCCAACAAGCCTGATGTGTCCTTTGTGCAGTTACTGGAGGCCTTGCACTATCCGCCAACCGGCGTAGACGATGTGCTGGACTATTTTGCCAACGAATTGAAAAAGACTTCTTATAGCGTTAGCGGGCTGGAGCGCGAGGTGTTTGTGTTGCCTGCGGCGCTGCACTTGAGTGAAATTCAGGACATGCCGGTTGCGCCCGAGCATCTGGCACGCAACCCGGCCAATCCCTGGCAGCTGACGGATCATTTGCATGCGCTGGGCCAACGCTTGGGTGTGGATGCCGTGTTTATCGACCTGCGTGCCGGCTTGAGCGAGCTGGCCAGCCCGCTGTTGTTTGACCCGCGAATTGACCATTTTTTTGTGACCACGGTTGCGCCCCAGTCGGTGTTTGGCATGGCCGAGGTTTTGCGCCGCCTGTATGCCTATAACAGTCGGCTGGATGAAACCATGCAGGAGCGGGCGCGACCTACCGTAATACTGAGTTTGCTGACCGACGAGTTGCGCAAGATGGAGCATTACCAGAATGCACGCGAACTGCTGGGTGCGGCCTATCCCACATCTGACCCCTTGGTACAGCAAATTCAGTGGCTGGAGGCCGATTTCAATAACAGCCTGATGTCGATCGGCTCGCTGGAAGAAGCACTGCGCCGCCTGAAAGAGTCCACTCCACTGTTTGCTGATGCCATGGACTGGGCGCAGGCGCTGTATGCGGTGCAGACCGCCTTGCCGCTTGATAGCACAAAACCTCACGCACTGGAGGGTCCAAACCGTCAGCAACTGGCTAACGAGTTGCACGAGGTGTGTAAAAAAGCGGCCTTTGCCGAGGGCTCGGATCTGGGACACCTCTTGGCGATTGAACCATTACTTAATTTGGGCAAGCACTTTGCCAAAGAACTGCCCGCCACTTTGATGATTGGCGCCAAAGGCGCAGGCAAGACATTTACCTTTCGCCAGTTGGTACACAGCGAAAACTGGCCGGCGTTTCTGGCCAAGCTGGGTTTTGAACCTGCCGATACGCTGGATGCCTCTGTTTTTCCGGTGTTGTGGTCTACCAATATCGGCCATGACTCGGATGGGGAAATCCGCATGGCTCAAGCTCATGCCTTGCAGGAACTGAGCCTGCCTGATAGCGACCTGTTTGCTGCCAGCCATCTTGACAGGCAAATCAAGACAAAGCTGCAGACTCCGCCTTCCCATTGGGATGACTTCTGGGACGAGGTAATAACCCGTCAGTTTGGCGTGCAATCGGGTGGACTGGATGCGCTGAACAATCTGCTACGCGCCCAAAATAAACGCCTGGTGCTGGCCTTTGACGGTATCGAGGATGCTTTCACTGAAGCCGGCAAGGAGCCGGCCAATGCAGCCATTGAATCTTTGCTGAAACTGCCTAACCGCATCAAGGAACTGGCCGATTCACACCTGGGTGTAATCGTGTTTGTACGGGTGGACTATGTGCAGGATGTCGTCAGGCAAAACTTTGCCCAGATGCTGAGCCGCTATGAGCCGTTCCGCCTGCACTGGAACGCAGAAAGCTTTTTGCGGCTGGCTTACATGCTGAGCTGCCAGACTGGCCTGTATCAGCAACACAAACCGGCAGAAGCCCTTGGCCTTGAAGAGCTCAAGCGTGAGCTGGAGCGACTTTGGGGCAAAAAACTCGGCTCGGAAAAATCCAAGGAAGCCCTCTCGGCACGCTGGGTGTATGCAGCGCTGTGCGACCTGAAGGGCAACGTGCAAGCCCGTGACCTGGTGCGCTTTTTGAAGTTTGCTGCTGAAATTGAAAAAGGTCGCACAGGGCAAAGCTGGAATGACCGGTTGCTTGCTCCTGAATCCATGCGTAAAGCCATCAGCTTTTGTAGCAGTGAAAAGGTTGACGAAGCCAAGGCGGAAATTAGTGTGCTGCGTAACTGGGTTGACGACATGGAGGCTCAATCGCTACGTAACATCAAGGTTCCATTCAGCGCCGAACAAGTAGGGCTCGACTCAAAAGCGCTGAAATCCCTGAAAGACCTGGGCGTAATTTACGAAGACATGGACAGCAAACACGCTGATGATCGCCTGTATGTGCCTGAAATTTACCGTTATGGGCTGGGCTTTGAAACGTCTGCCACCGGGCGACCACGCACTCAAGCGCTACTTAAGAAAAATATCGGCACCATCCCGCTGTAACCAGGAGCTTTGATTGTGAATCCGCTACACGCCACCCTGATCGCCAAAGCCGGTTACGACAACGGCTTTGAAAATGCTGTTGAGCAGGCTGGGCAGGCAGTAATGCTCAGCTCGGCGCGGCATACGTCCAGCCTGCGTATTGCCAGCGAGTCGGGCGGCTATCAGGTTGAGGTACTGCTGGGTACACAGGCGCTGCGGCATGAGCTTGAGCGGGAGTTTGCTGGGGGCGTGCCGCAGGAAACTTTTCAGTGCGCGGATGAATCCCGTCTGCATGCGTTTTTAAGCCGCGCTGCTGCGCTGTCTCGCTCGTTACCCAGCCAGGCGGCGGATGACTACCAAAACGAACTGGCGGCAGAGCTTGGGCAGCTGCCACAACATTTACATGGCACCGAGGTTGAGCGTCTGGTGCGCCAGCGTATTGGCCAGGACAAATACCGCAATGCCATGCTGGATTACTGGGATGGTGCCTGTGCAGTAACCGGCATCCACATTCCCGAACTGCTGCGTGCCAGTCACGCCAAGCCCTGGGCAGAGTGCGCCAGCGATGCCGAGCGGCTTGATGTGTTCAACGGCTTTTTGCTGGCAGCCCACTTGGACGCGTTGTTTGACCGCTTTCTGATCAGCTTTGACGCACAAGGCAAAATCATGTTTGCCAATGCCCTGGAGGCTGTGCAGCTGCAGACTATTGGAGTGACGACCGAACTGAATCTGCGCCGTATCGAGCCACGGCATGAGCCGTATTTGCAGTGGCACAGAAAGCAGTTGGGCAGCCGTCTTTGAGTGCAGTTCAGCGCTTTGGGATCCTGTTGATCAGGAAAAGCTTTAAGGTCATTTTCGGGGGATCTGGAGTACCTGATGTGGGGGGCACACAGGCGTCACAGAACTGTCACAGAGAGTTTTCGAGAAGTCAGAAACAAAAAAGGCGAATCAGTAAGTCACTGATTCGCCTTTGTTTTGTCTGGTTGCGGGAGCAGGATTTGAACCTACGACCTTCGGGTTATGAGCCCGACGAGCTACCAGACTGCTCCATCCCGCGCCGGCCATTATAGGGATTAAATCAGGGCCGTCAAGCGCTTTTCCATACCTTTCTGTTATTCACGGGTTTTCTGCTATCATGCCCCGCTTTAAGCCATCCATTCTCTTCTCCATGAAAGCGACCCTAAACCCCACCCCCGCCTTCCGCCTGGAAGAGCGCAATCCCGAAGCATTCCGTGCGGCGACCCGCAAAGCATCAATCCGCATCATTGTGGTCTTTGCGCTGTCGGCAATGCTGTTGTCCACACTTCTGGTCAGTTTTTTCGGAGACAGTGCCGGCGACAACTTCAAATGGAACCTGACCGGCGTGATCCTGGGCCTGCTGCTGACGGCAGCGCTGGTTGGCGGCCTGTTTCGCAAGCAACAGTGGATGGATGCCTCGGTATATGGCTGGCGCCTGAAACGCAGCCTGATGAGCATCACCAACCAGATGCACCAGCTGAAGGCTGCCGTGGCCCGGCACGACCCGCAAGCCATGCTGCTGCTGCGCTTTTATCACCTGGCGCTGCACCAGATGCACCAGCTGGATGGCAACTCCAGCGGGGCCAGCGACCTGGTGCAGGAAATGAACCTGCACGCCGATGCCATGACTGCCATGCAGCTTGAGCTGGAACAACCCGAACTCAATCCCGACTGGCTTGCCCATCTCAAAAGCCTGCCCGGACAAAAAAATACATGACCGGCCCGGCCGGCATTATCTCCTGACAAGGACCAAGCATGACCCTTAGCCAACGCATTTTCATCATCCTGCAATACCTGCTGCCCCACCACACCCTGTCACGCCTGATCGGCTGTGTCGCCAACTGTCGGCACAGCGGTTTCAAGAATGCGCTGATCGGCTGGTTCATCAAGCGCTACAACGTCGACATGGGCCAGGCTGTGCGCCAGCAGCCGGAAGACTATCTGCATTTCAACGATTTTTTCACCCGTACCCTGGTGGACGGCGCACGTCCGGTTGACGACAACAGCGCCAGCATTGTCAGCCCCGCCGACGGAGCCATCAGTCAGCTCGGTGCCATCGAGCACGGCCGGATCTTCCAGGCCAAGGGCCACGACTACAGCCTGTACGAATTGCTGGGCGGTGACAGCGAGCGGGCCAAACCTTTCCAGGACGGCCAGTTTGCCACCATTTACCTGTCGCCCCGGGATTACCACCGGGTACACATGCCGCTGGCCGGCACCCTGAAAGAGATGGTGTATGTGCCGGGCAAGCTGTTTTCCGTCAACCGGACCACGGCAGAGAACGTGCCCGCCCTGTTTGCCCGCAACGAACGGGTAGTTTGCATTTTTGACACGGCAGCCGGCCCCATGGCCGTGGTACTGGTGGGTGCCATGATTGTCGCCAGCATCGAAACCGCCTGGGCCGGCGAAGTGGCACCGGCCCGTCGCCGCCTGCAAGTCCATGACTACAGCGAGGCCGGCCGCCAGCCGGTCAGCCTGGCCAAGGGCGAGGAGATGGGGCTGTTCAAGCTGGGTTCCACCGCCATCGTCCTGTTTGGCCCGGAGGTTGCTTCCTGGAGTGAAACCCTGCAGGAGGGGTCGGCCGTCAGCATGGGGCAGGCCATGGGCCAGCTGCACGCTGCCGTAACCGGGGCCTGATGATTGCCATTGTCTGGCAACAGGTTTCTGTCGATCCTGGCACCATGCCCGCTACCGGAGCGGACAAACAGGGCCCGCGTTGATATGCCTGGCAATAAACCGGAGCATGTCTGTGCACGAAGATGGCGTTTTGCCTTAAACTGGTGATCAACCGAATCTGGAAGAGGCGGTTCCGACCATGAATCAACAATCCGCGCTGGTATCACAAGGTGCCGCTCCGGCTGCCGTTACGCGCCAGCTGTCGTTTTGCAAAACGACAGCACGTGACCTGGCCGCCTGGTTGCGCAGCTTGCCCAAAGCCAATACTGGCGAATATTCCCGCCAGCTCTATATGGCCCTGAACGAACTGAGCCGTCTGCAGGCGGCTCCGGAGCTGCGTATCCAGTTACTGGAGCAGCTGCGCCCGGAAGTTGCCCTGATCACCAAGCAGCTGGAAACAAACCATCTACTCAACAGCGTGATTCTCAACGCCCGCGCCAACAAGGTCGCCACGCTGTGCCATACCCTGCAGAACCACCTGACCAGCGGCTACAAGCAGGCCGCGGCAGACCTGCAGGGTAAAAAAAGCGGCCTGCTGGCGCTTGCCATTCAGCGCACCCTGCACGGGTTGTTTACCTCCCTGGCCCGCGCCCACCTGACCTACCGCAATGTACCCCGGGGGCTCTGGTTTGAAGCCCACCAGATGTACCGCCTGACAGCCCATTACGGCCTGCAGAAACAGAAAGTCAAGGACCCGCTACTGAGCCCGGGCGAGGAGCTGACGCTGGAGCAGGCCTACTGCTGCTCACTGTTGCTGGGCTGCGCCCCGGCCAACCAGATGCGCCAGTCCGACATCAAGACGCTGGTGGATGCCCTGCCCCGCTGGAGCCGGCTGGCCATCCTGCAGGATATTGAACAAGCGGATTCGCTGTTTGCCGTTGCGTTGACAACCGATACGGTTCCGCGTTACCGGGCGCTACTGAACCTTGCCGGTCGCAGCCATATCCTGGGGTTAAACACCAGCCGCCTGACGGATGCCATCCTGACAACCCTGTCGGCCCGGCAGCCCGACAGCGAACAACAACCCAGCCCGCTGATTGACCCAGGAGTATCTTCTTCACTGCTGCAACTGCTGGCATGTGCCTGGGGCAACATTGCCAAGCGTGGTTTCCCGCGCACCACCTCCACCGAAACACTCCAGCTGGTGCTGGGCATGAGCTCGGTTCACTATCAGCTATCGGGCAACACGCCCTTTGAAGAAACCCTCAACCTGCCGGCGGCAACGACCACTCTCGAATTGTCCACTGACACTGGCGGCATTGAGCAGGACATCTGGGCGCAAGCGGCTGACGTGCTCCCTGACGGCACATCATTCAATGGCGAGATCCACTATATTCCGCCCAAGAAACAGGCCGAGCTGGCGCGCGAAGAGGAAGAACAGACCAGAGAGAAGCTCCGCCAGCACAATGCAGCGCTGTATCCGGTCCTGGAAGCCCGCATTGTCAACCGGAGCCCCGGCGGTTATTGCCTGGAATGGCCGGTGCAGGCCCCCGCCAACCTGCAAACCGGCGATATTCTTGCCGTGCGCAAGGACGCTTCACATGACTGGTCGGTTGCCACCATTCGCTGGATTCGCCAGAACGACCAGACCGGAGCACAAATCGGCGTCGAGATCATGGCACATCGTGCCGCGCCCTGCGCTGCCCGGCTGCTGCGCTCGGGCAAGGCGGCCAGCGACTATTTACGCGCCCTGCAAGTGCCCGCAATCAGCGGCATAGCACGCCCGGCCCAGATCATTACTGCCAGAATTCCTTTCCGGGAAGGCTGCACCGTCACACTGAACACCCTGGGAGAAGAGACCCGGATCATCCTCGGCCGGCAGGTAGAGCAAACTGCCAGCTGCAGCCTGTTCGAATATGTTACGGTCAAGGCGGCAACGAAAAACCAAAGTCCGGCGACGGCAAGTCCTGCACCTGGTGCCGGTGATCATGCTAAAGTGAACGACCCCGAGGATTTCACCTCCCTGTGGGATCATTTATAACCCAGATTCTAGAGACGGCCACAGCACAGCAGGCCCGGCAATGACAGGGGCAAACCGGCACACGCCACTGCACCTGTTGCTTGCCATGCGGCCTGGCTGTGATGTGCAAACGGTATTTATGGCTATTGAACGCAAAGCGGTACGACTACTGATTCTTGAAGACTCGCAAAACGAGGCCGAACGCATTGTCAGCCTGTTTCGCAACGCCGGCCTGCCCACCCGGGTACACCGGGCGGGCAATCCGGAGTCCCTGTCGGAGGCCCTGGGCAAGCCCTGGGACCTGTGCATTGCAGCGTTCGACTGCGAACTGTTGCCACCATTGACCGCCATGCGCATGCTGCAGAAAACCGAGCGCGACCTGTCTTTTATCCAGATCGTCGCCGAGCCCGACTCCGACCTGATAGTCGAAGCGCTGCAACAGGGCGCCCAGGATGCCGTTCCCCGCGGCGAAGACCAGCACCTGCTGATGGTGGCGCAGCGCGAACTGACCAGCCTGCAGGAACGCCGTGCGCGTCGCGCGGCAGAAGCGGCCTTGCACGAAGCTGAAAAACGTTGCCAATTGCTGCTCGACAGCTCGATCGATGCCATTGCCTATGTGCATGACGGCATGCATATCTATGCCAACCGCGCCTACCTCAAGCTGTTCGGTTATCGCTGTCCGGACGATCTGGAAGGCACCCCCATGACCGACCTGATCGCACCCGGCGACCAGGCCGGCTTCAAGGATTTCCTGCGCAACTACCGCAGCGAAACCGATTCGGCAGACTTCCAGTGCAGCGGTATCAACACCAGCGACGAGAGCTTTGATGCCAAAATCAGCTTTTCGCCGGCCATGTACGATGGTGAGCCCTGCGTCCAGGTCGTGATCCGCACCGACAGCGACAACGCTGAACTGGAACAGAAACTCAAGGCCATCAGCAGCCAGGATCTGGCCACCGGCCTGTTCAACCGCCAGCGTTTTCTCGAACTGCTGAGTGCAGCCAGCGAGCGTGCGGTCAATGGCGGCGAGAGCGCCAGCCTGGCCTATATCAAGATCGACAACTACAACCGGTTGACCACCGAACTCGGCATTGCCGGCATTGATCTGCTGCTGGCTGATCTGGCACAAACCGTCCGCCAGGGCCTGAGCAAGGACACCCAGCTGGCACGTCTGGCCGACAACGTTTTCTGTGCCCTCAAATCAGGCGCATCACCCGAACAGCATCAACCGGAGCTGGCGGAATTACTGAAAACTGTAGCCGGCAAACTGTTTGAAATTTCCGGTCGTACCGCACAAACCACCCTGTCCATTGGCGTGGCCGCCATCAGCGAAAAAACCGGAAAACCGGCCGATGCCCTGGACCGTGCACGGCGCAGCAGCGAAGAAGACAGCGCAGGCAATCACCTGCACGTGCACAACCCGGCAGACGAACTGGCTGCCTCGGCCAACCGCAGCAATATCACCGCTATGATTCAGCACGCGCTGGAAACCAATGGTTTCCGTCTGCTGTTCCAGCCCGTGATCAGCCTGCGGGGTGATCATGACGAGCTGTACGAGGTGCTGTTGCGCCTGGTCACTCCGCAAGGCGAAGAGGTACCACCGAACGACTTCCTGAACGCCGCGATCAGCGCCGGTCTGGCCGAGAAAATCGACCGCTGGGTGTTGCTCAACGCCATCAAGCTGCTAACCCAGCACCGCGCCAAGGGGCACAAGACCACCTTGTTCGTACACCTGTCCAGTGCCAGCCTGCAGGACATGTCGCTGCTTGCCTGGCTGGCCATGGCGCTCAAGGCCGCCCGGCTGCCCGCCGACTCGCTGATCCTGCAGATCCGTGAAACCGACGCCATCACCCATCTCAAACAGGCCAAGGAACTGGTCGACGGCCTGCGCGACCTGCACTGCCAGATCGCACTGGGCCAGTTTGGCTGCGCGGTCAACCCGTTCAACACCCTGAACCATCTGAATGTCGACTATGTGAAAATCGACGGCTCCTTCACTGGCGAGCTGCACGAGCAGGCCAACCAGGATGCGCTCAAGGAAATACTGGCCGCCCTGCATGCGCAGGCCAAACAGACCATCGTGCCTTTCGTGGAAAGTGCCAGCATCCTGTCAGTACTCTGGCAGGCAGGCGTCAACTACATCCAGGGGCACTACCTGCAAGGCCCCAGCACCGCCATGGACTATGACTTCGGCGCCAACAACTGATCCCGCCCATGGCAGCCGCACCCCGCGCCTGCCATGCCCGCACTTATCGAGGTTTGCATGCCCGCTTTGAACATTGGCACTGTCCGGCTGGCCAACAACCTGATTCTGGCCCCCATGGCCGGCATCAGCGACCGTCCGTTTCGTGAACTGTGCCGTCACTTTGGTGCCGGCATGGCAGTCGCTGAAATGGTTACCAGTGACACCCGCCTGTGGGACAGCCGCAAATCCAGCCTGCGCCTGGTCAACGATGATGACCAGGAACCACGCTCGATCCAGATTGCCGGCTCCGAGCCGGAACAGATGGCCGAGGCTGCACGCGGCTGTGTCGCACTGGGCGCGCAGATCATCGATATCAACATGGGGTGCCCGGCCAAGAAAGTCTGCAACAAGGCTGCCGGCTCGGCATTGCTGAAAGACGAACTGCTGGTTGCGCAAATCCTGCACGCCGTTGTCACTGCGGTGACGGTGCCGGTCACCCTGAAGATCCGTACCGGCTGGGATACGGAAAACCGCAACGCACTGCGCATCGCCCGCATTGCCGAACAGGAAGGCATACAGGCGCTGGCCATCCATGGCCGCACCCGTGCCGAACGTTTTAACGGTGTTGCCGAATACGACACCATCGCTGCCGTCAAACAGGCCATCGGCATCCCCGTGCTGGCCAATGGCGACATCGACAGCCCGCAAAAAGCCCGCTTTGTACTGGAGCACACCGGCGCGGATGGCCTGCTGATCGGCCGTGCTGCACGGGGCCGGCCATGGCTTTTCCGCGAGATGGGACACTATCTGGCCAGCGGCGAGTTGCTGCCACCGCTACCGCTGGGCGAAATGCAAGAGACCCTGACGCTGCATCTTGCTAGAATGCACGCTTTCTATGGCCCGGTCATGGGCGTGCGCATTGCACGCAAACACCTGGCCTGGTACCTGCAATGGTTACCTGATACCGGCGCATTTCGCAGCCGCTTCAACAGCCTCGACAATTCCGGTCTGCAATTGCAGGCCGTCAATGAGCTGTTCGAGCGCTTGCATGCGCAAGGCATTGAACATGCAGCATGAACACCGCCAGTAAACTATGGATACAAAAATCGTGAGTCTACATTCAAACCGCCCGGCGAGCGCGGCCACCGGCCAGCCGTTGAGCTTGCGTACCTGTGTGGAAATGACCCTGCACAACTACTTCACGCATCTGGATGGCACCGAGGTAACCAACGTTTACCAGCTGGTCCTCAATGAAGTGGAAGCCCCCCTGCTGGCCACCGTCCTGCAATACACCGGCGGCAACCAGAGCAAGGCCGCAGAGATCCTCGGCCTGAACCGTGGCACCCTGCGCAAGAAACTCAAAGAACACAACCTCTTGTAACTCTGTAGCTGCTCCGCGCAGCTGATTCAACCTGGAAAACCTGATGACTGACCAAACTGCCAAGACCCCCGTGCGCCGCGCGCTGATTAGCGTTTCCGACAAAAACGGCGTCGTCGACTTTGCCCGCGCCCTGAATCAACTGGGCGTGGAAATCCTCTCCACCGGCGGCACCTTCAAGCTGCTGTGCGACAACGGCATTCCCGCCGTGGAAGTGGCCGACTACACTGGCTTTGCCGAGATGATGGACGGCCGGGTCAAGACCCTGCATCCGAAAATCCACGGCGGCATCCTCGGTCGCCGCGACATCGACGGTGCAGTGATGGAGCAGCACGGCATCAAGCCGATCGATCTGGTGGCGGTCAACCTGTACCCGTTTGCCGCGACCGTGGCCAAAGACGGTTGCACCCTGCCCGACGCCATCGAGAACATCGACATCGGCGGCCCGACCATGGTGCGTAGCGCGGCGAAAAACCACAAAGACGTAGCCATCGTGGTCAATACTGCCGACTACGACGGCATTATTGCCGCCCTGAAAGACGGCGGCCTGAGCTACGCCCAGCGCTTCAGCCTGGCGCTGAAAGCCTTTGAGCACACCGCCGCCTACGACGGCATGATTGCCAACTATCTGGGCACCATCGACCAGCAAGCGCAAACCCTGTCCACCGAAGGCCGCAGCCTGTTCCCGCAGACCTTCAACAGCCAGTTCATCAAGGCGCAGGACATGCGCTACGGCGAAAACCCGCACCAGAACGCCGCCTTCTACGTGGAAGCCAACCCGGTCGAAGCCAGCGTTGCCACTGCGGTACAGATTCAGGGCAAGGAGTTGTCATTCAATAACGTGGCCGACACCGACGCCGCGCTGGAATGCGTGAAAAGCTTCGTCAAACCGGCCTGCGTCATCGTCAAGCACGCCAACCCCTGCGGCGTGGCCGTGGTGCCGGAAAATGAAGGCGGCATCCGCAAGGCCTATGACCTGGCCTACGCCACCGACAGCGAATCCGCCTTTGGCGGCATCATCGCCTTTAACCGCGAGCTGGACGGCGAAACCGCGCAAGCAATTGTCGAGCGCCAGTTTGTCGAGGTCATCATTGCCCCGTCAATTTCCGCCGCCGCCCGCGAAGTGGTCAGCGCCAAGGCCAATGTGCGCCTGCTGGAATGCGGCCAGTGGGACGCGCAGCGCGCCGCCGGCTGGGACTTCAAGCGAGTCAACGGTGGCCTGCTGGTACAGAGCCGCGATATCGGCATGATCACCGCAGACGACTTGAAAGTGGTCACGCAACGCGCCCCGACCGAAGCGGAAATCCACGACCTGATCTTTGCCTGGAAAGTGGCCAAGTTCGTCAAGTCCAACGCCATTGTCTACGCCAAAAACCGTCAAACCGTTGGCGTTGGTGCCGGCCAGATGAGCCGCGTCAACTCCGCGCGCATTGCCGCCATCAAGGCCGAACACGCCGGTTTGCAAGTCGAGGGGGCCGTGATGGCGTCCGATGCCTTCTTCCCGTTCCGCGACGGTATCGATAATGCGGCCAAGGTTGGCATCCGTGCCGTGATCCAGCCCGGTGGTTCCATGCGTGACGCCGAAGTGATCGCCGCCGCCGACGAGGCCGGCATCGCCATGGTATTCACCGGCATGCGCCACTTCCGCCATTAAGTACAAACTGACAAGTACAAGCCGGGTGGCGGGCGCAAGCGCCTGTCATTCAGCACTTCCTCCCTTATGAGGTCATTACATGAAAATTCTGATTATCGGTAACGGCGGACGCGAGCACGCCCTGGCCTGGAAAATTGCCCAGGACCCGCGCGTAGCCAAGGTATTTGTTGCTCCCGGCAACGCCGGTACCGCCACCGAAGCCAAGTGCGAAAACCTTAATATCGGCGTGCTCGAGCTGGACCGGCTGGCCGACTTTGCCGAACAGAACCAGGTCGCCTTGACCATCGTCGGCCCTGAAGCGCCGCTGGTGGCGGGCGTGGTCGACGCCTTCCGCGCCCGCAACCTGCCGATCTACGGGCCAACTCAAGCCGCAGCCCAGCTGGAAGGCTCCAAGGCCTTCACCAAGGACTTCCTCGCCCGCCACAACATTCCTACCGCCGGCTACGCCAACTTCACCGACGTGGAGCAGGCGCTGGCCTATGTACGCGAGCGCGGCGCCCCCATCGTGGTCAAGGCCGACGGCCTGGCTGCCGGCAAGGGTGTGATTGTTGCCATGACATTGCAGGAAGCTGAAGACGCGATCACCGATATGCTGGCCGGCAATGCCTTTGGTGACGCTGGTTCACGGGTGGTGATCGAGGACTTCCTCGACGGCGAAGAAGCCAGCTTCATCGTCATGGTTGACCACAACGGCAACGTGCTGCCCATGGCCACCAGCCAGGACCACAAGCGGGTAGGTGACGGCGATACCGGCCCCAACACCGGCGGCATGGGTGCCTACTCCCCTGCTCCTGTGGTCACCGACGAGGTCTATCAGCGGGTGCTGGACCAGATTATCTACCCGACCGTGCGCGGCATGGCCGCTGAAGGCAACGTCTACACCGGCTTCCTGTATGCCGGCCTGATGATCGACAAGGCGGGCAACCCGCAGATCATCGAGTACAACTGCCGCTTTGGCGATCCGGAAACCCAGCCGATCCTGGCCCGCCTGGAATCCAGCCTGGTACTGCTGCTGGAAGGCGCCATGGCCGGTGCACTGGACAAGATCGAAGCCCAATGGGACCCGCGCCCAAGCCTCGGTGTGGTGCTGGCCTCTGGCGGCTACCCGGCTGATGACTACCTCAAGGGCCAGGTGATCAGCGGGCTGGGTGAAGCCGCCAAACTGGACGGCAAGGTATTCCAGGCCGGCACCAGCCTCAAGGATGGCCAGATCATCAACAGTGGCGGCCGTGTGCTCTGTGCCACTGCGCTGGGTGATACCGTTGCTCAAGCACAGGCCAATGCCTACCGGCTGGCGGAAAAAATCAGCTGGGCAGGCTGCTTCTATCGCAAGGATATCGGCTACCGCGCCATCGAGCGTGAACGCAACGCCTGATCCTCCACGGCACAACTACAGGCCATGCAGCCCGCCGGCTGTGTGGCCTGTTTTGTTTCTGGCCCCGCGAGATAAAGCTCCACACTCCGCCCTGCCCGACAGCACCCTTGTGCAAGGGCAATACCTCAAGGTTTCGGCTGGCAACCCGGCGTTCACCTGCGCATTTGCAGCCAGCCCATCCACACCCCGCTGGCAATAATCACCGCCACACCGACCAGCGCCAGCGCGTCCGGCAGCTGGCCGAATGCAATCCAGCCAACCACACAGGCGCTGATGATCTGGCCATAGGTGAAAGGCGCCAATACTGCCGCCGTGGCATAGCGGAACGCCTGCGTCAGCAGCATGTGCCCGGCCATGGCCAGCACGCCCAGCCCCAGCAGCATGCCGATGTCCAGCGGAGCCAGCTGGCCAACAGTATCCAGCTGCAACAATGCAAAGGGGGTCAGCAACACCGCACCCACCAGCCCCGAATAAAAATTGCTGGTGGCAGGATGATCCTTACCGGCGAGCAGGCGGGTGAGCAGCTGGTAAAAAGCAAAGCACAGGGCAGCTGCCAGCGGGTACAGGATGGGCCAGACAAAGAGTTCACCACCAGGCCGCACCACCAGCAAAACCCCCAGCAAACCCAACCCTATGGCCAGCCACTGCACCTGCCGGACCTGTTCACGCAGTAGCAGCGCCGACAGCAGGGTGACAAACAGGGGCGCGAGGAAGATCACTGCGGTGGTTTCCGCCAGCGGAATATAACGCAGGCCGGAAATGATCAGGACGCCAACCGCCAGCAGGCTGACCCCACGCAGCAGCTGCAAGCCCGGACGGTAAGTATGGAACAGGCTGCGCCCCAGACTGGGCACAAACATAAGTGGCAACAGCACACTCTGCACGCAATAGCGCACCCACAGGATCAGCGGCACGGACAGGCTCAGGGCCAGATGCTTGGTCATGGCATCATGGCTGGCCAGTAACAGGCCGGATGCCAGGATCAGGGCAATGCCGGCCAGGATGTGATCAGGTTTCATTGAGCCGCCCTGTAATTAGCATGCTAACATTATAGCAAATAACAGCACCACCGCAGCAGGCGACACGCAGCCAGCCAGTTACCGGCGCGACACCGGCAAGGTCAAGAACCGGCCGCTACGCAGCGGCTCAGTCATCATGGAACTGGTACTCGCCTGGCGCCAGGTTGTCGAAGCGGGTGTAACGGCCATGGAACATCAGTCGTACGGTACCGATAGGGCCGTTACGCTGCTTGCCGATGATGATCTCGGCAATGCCCTTGTGTTCGGTTTCCGGGTGGTAGACCTCGTCCCGGTAAACAAACATGATTACGTCGGCGTCCTGCTCGATGGCGCCGGACTCACGCAGGTCGGAGTTGACCGGGCGTTTGTTGGGCCGTTGCTCGAGCGAGCGGTTGAGCTGTGACAGCGCCACCACCGGGCAGTCGAACTCCTTGGCCAGCGCCTTCAGCGAGCGCGAAATCTCGGAAATCTCGTTGGTACGGTTTTCACCAGCGCTGCCGCCGATCTGCATCAGCTGCAGATAGTCGACCATGATCAGGCCGATGGCTCCGTGCTCGCGGGCCACCCGGCGGGTACGCGCACGCATTTCCGTCGGGCTGATGCCGGCGGTATCGTCTATATGCAGCTTGGCACTTTGCAACAGCGAAACGGTCGAGGTCATTCGCGCCCAGTCATCATCATCCAGCTTGCCCGAACGGACCTTGCTCTGGTCGATGCGGCCCAGCGACGACAGCATACGCATGACCAGCGACTCCGCCGGCATCTCCAGCGAGAACACCAGCACCGTCTTGTCGCTGTTCATCACCGCATTTTCCACCAGGTTCATGGCAAAGGTGGTCTTGCCCATCGAGGGCCGGCCGGCAACGATCACCAGGTCCGCCGGCTGCAAACCACTGGTTTTGTCATCGAGGTCGGCAAAGCCGGTGGTCAACCCGGTGATCTGTGAATCGCTGTGAAACAGCGTATCAATGGTATCGACGGTTTTCAGCAGCACTTCCCGCAACGGAATCGGCCCGCCGGTTTTCGGCCGGGATTCGGCGATCTGGAAGATCTTGCGCTCGGCCTCGTCGAGAATTTCCTCGCCCTGGCGGCCTTGCGGCGAGTACGCCATGTCGGCAATTTCGTTACTGGCGCTAATCAGCTGGCGCAGGGTCGAACGTTCACGGATGATCCGCGCATAGGCCTGGATGTTGGCAACCGAGGGAATGTTGCTGGCCAGCTCGCCCAGATAAGCAATGCCGCCCACCTGGGCCAGGGTGCCCTCATTGTCGAGATGCTCGGACAGGGTCACCACGTCAAACGGCTGATTGCGCTCGGCCAGGGTGAAAATCGCACGAAAGATCAGGCGGTGGTCATGCCGGTAAAAATCCGCATCCACCAGCTGGTCACCCATACGCTCCCAGGCGTAGTTATCCAGCATCAACCCGCCAAGTACCGCCTGTTCCGCCTCGATGGAGTGCGGCGGCACCTTGAGTGCCACGGTTTCCAGATCATATTGCGGAGCAACTTCTATCTCATGCATAACTCTAGCCGTTAAAAACCTTCTCTTCATGCCCGGCGGGCAACAATGCGCTGCCCCGCATTGTAACGCCGGCACAGACAAAAAAGGCACCTGCCAACCGACAGATGCCTTTTTCTACCGCAAGACCGGACAAGCGGTGGCTTATTCGCCTTCGCCTGCAACGATCAGCTTGACCTCTGCATCCACTTCGGAGTGCAGCTGCAGCTTGATGTCGTACTCGCCGGTCTGGCGAATGGTGCCTTCCGGCAGACGCACTTCGCTCTTGGCCACTTCGATGCCGCTGGCAGTCAGGGCATCAGCGATGTCCTGGGTACCAATGGAACCAAACAGTTTGCCTTCCTCGCCAACATTGGCAGTGATGGTCACTACCAGTTCGTTGAGCTGGGCAGCACGGGCTTCGGCAGCAGCACGCTTCTCGGCGGCAATGCGCTCCAGCTCGGCACGGCGGGCTTCAAACTCGGCAATGTTGTCCGGAGTTGCAGCGGTCGCCTTGCCTTGCGGCAGCAGGTAGTTACGGCCGTAGCCGGCTTTTACAGATACTTTGTCGCCCAGGTTGCCCAGGTTTGCGACTTTTTCCAGCAGGATGACTTCCATTTGAGTCTCACCTCTTGAAGATATTATTCACCGTTGTCCGTGGGGCCCGCGTTGTTTTTGGACAACGCCCTGAGCCCACGAAAATCAAACACACTATCGGCCAGAGCCAAAATGATCAGAAGCGGATACAGCAGCTGCGCGAACAGGAACATCCCCACATAAAAACCGATCAGGGGAAACCGGCCCATGTTGTAACGTGCCACCACGCCATGCACCAGAGCGACTCCGGCCACCCCCAACGGGATTGCACACAGCGGCATGACCACTGCAGCCTGTGCGCTGAGGCGCGGCGCCAGCAGCATGCCCATCACCAGCAGGCCTGCAACGGCCGCCGGCAAACGGATACTGCGAAACTCCTGGCCGAAACCGCCCGGGTTGTACAGCAGTGCCTGCCAGTAGCGCGCCACCACCAGTGCGGCCAGAGCCAGCATCTGCGCCACTGCGGCCATCAGCCCGGTCAGTACCGGTCTGAGCAGCTCCAGCAGACGGGCTTGCGCCTCACCATCCAGTTGCTGCCAGGCTTCGTCAAACAGCCCGGGCATGCTTTCTTGCAACAGGCCGGCCAGCTGGTCAATGGAGTCGGCAAAGGTCACCGACAGTACCCAGGCAGAGCCCAGGCCCACCACCAGACTGGCCAACAGCACTCTGAGCCAGGATGCACTCTCGCGCAGCACCTGGGCCATGAGCAGACTGCCGCCAATCACCAGCAGTACATAGGGATCACCATACAGCGCCCAGACCACCGCCGGGACCAGTGCCCAGGCGATGATGCTGGCAGACTGTGCCAGCCCCTTGCGCAGCAGTACCAGGCTGGCACCGGCCGCGCTGAGCCAGAACAGCAAAGGCAGGGCCGCTGTCAGGCCAACCGCAAGGGCGGCCTGCCTGCGACCACGCATGATGTACTCGGCGAGTGCCCGCATGCCTGTCCGTATCCCGATTCCGATCAGCCGTCAATCAACGGTCGTGGCTGTCGGTGTATGGCAGCAGAGCCAGAAAGCGGGCGCGCTTGATGGCGGTGGCCAGCTGACGCTGATACTTGGCTTTGGTGCCGGTAATGCGGCTGGGTACAATTTTGCCGGTTTCGGAAATGTACGCTTTCAGGGTGTTGAGATCCTTGTAATCGATCTCCTGTACGCCTTCAGCGGTGAAACGGCAGAACTTGCGACGACGGAAAAAACGTGCCATGACTGTTGCTCCTCAATAAGTCCAGTGATTACTCGTCAGCGTCTTCGCTGTCGCTGTCTTCATCATCACCTTCGACTTCATCGTCGTCGGCATCATCGGCAGCTTCTTCGGTACGCTCACGACGCTCGCGGCGCTCGCTACGGCCTTCTTCGGCCTTGAGCATTTCGGACTGCTCGGTAACGGCTTCATCGCGACGGATGATCAGGTTGCGCAGGACAGCATCGTTGTAGCGGAAGCTGTCTTCCAGCTCGGCCAGAACCTTGCTGCTGCACTCAACGTTGAGCAGTACGTAGTGAGCTTTGTGGATGTCGTTGATGGAGTAAGCCAGTTGACGGCGGCCCCAGTCTTCATGGCGGTGAACCTTGCCACCGTCTTCTTCGATCAGCTTGGTGTAACGCTCTACCATGCCGCCGACCTGTTCGCTCTGGTCAGGGTGGACCAGGAACACGATTTCGTAATGACGCATAGATGCTCCTTACGGGTTGTAGCCTGCCGGGAGTTCCGGTCAGACAAGGAGTGGATAAAAGTCCTGTCGGCCGCGTTTTACACGGACAACAAGGGCGCACATTCTACCCGAGAGCCATGGCTTCCGCAATCAGCAAGCCCCTCGAAACAACAAAGGGCATCTGTAGGTGCGAATTCATTCGCACAAACACCGGCCACTTGCCCGGCCATACCGGACAATGTTCGAATGAATTCGAACCTACAGCAAGCTTGATCCCCGCGCTCCTTGTGGGTGCGAATTCATTCGCACAAAAATCAAACTCCCCTCTGCCGGCGGATCTCGAACAGGCAAACTCCGGTCGCTACCGACACGTTGAGGCTGCTGACCGAGCCCAGCATGGGCAGCTTGACCAGGTAATCGCAGTTTTCACGGGTCAGGCGGCGCATGCCCTTCCCTTCTGCGCCCATCACCAGCGCCAGCGGACCGGAAAGATCTTGCTGGTAAATGCTCGCCTCGGCCTCGCCGGCCGTACCGGCAATCCAGACTCCTTTCTTTTGCAAATGCTGCAAGGTACGCGACAGGTTGGTCACCGCCACCAGCGGTACCACCTCGGCCGCGCCGCAAGCCACCTTGCGCACGGTGGCGTTCAGCGTGGCGGACTTGTCCTTTGGAATGATCACCGCATGCACGCCGGCGGCATCGGCAGTACGCAGGCAGGCACCGAGGTTGTGCGGATCGGTGACACCATCAAGAACCAGCAGCAACGCCGGCTCGCCGATACGGTCCAGCAGCTCATCGAGCATGGCCTCGCCCCAGATCTGGCTGGGACTGACCATCGCCAGCACACCCTGATGCACACCCTCGATTTTTTCATCCAGCTCTCTGCGCTCGATGTCGCGCACCTCGATGCGGGCGGCCTGAGCCTGCTCACGTAGCGCTTCGATACTGACATCCTGCCGGCCTTTGGCCAGCAGCAACTGCTTGACCCGCTTCGGGTGGTGGGTCAGCAAGGCGCTGACCGCATGGATACCGTATACCTGTTCCAGATCATTCATAGTAGCCAGACTTCCTCGATTTGCTCACGGCCTTGCGCTTTTTGCCCTTGCTCTTCTCTGCGGCTGGTCCGGCCTTTTTTTCGGCCACTTTCTTGCCAGTCCTGCGCTCGTCCTTCTTCGCCGGCTTCTTGCCTCCCTTCTCAACCGCCGGAGCCGCCAAAGCGGTCCTGCGGGTGACCGGTGCAGAGTGTTCGGCAGCGCTCAGCTCGAAATCAATCTTGCGTTCGTCCAGATCAACCCGCGCCACCACCACCTCGATGCTGTCGCCCAGCCGGTAACTGCGTCCGCTGCGCTCACCCACCAACCGGTGATAGACCGCCTCGAAGTGGTAATAATCCGCCGGCAGCGCGGTGATGTGCACCATGCCCTCGACATAGATGTCGTTGAGCTCGACAAACAGGCCGAAACCGGTCACCGAGGTCACCACACCGCTGTAGGTCTCGCCAATGCGCTCGAGCATGAACTCGCACTTGAGCCAGGTCACCACATCACGGGTCGCCTCGTCGGCGCGGCGTTCGGTGGCCGATATTGCGGCACCGATGGTTTCCAGCCGGGGCAGGTCGTACGGATAGATCTTCGCCTTGGCCAGCGGGCCGGCACCGGCCCGTACCACATGCTCAGACTGGCGTTTGGAGCGGATCACGCTGCGCACCGCACGGTGGTTGAGCAGATCGGCGTAACGGCGGATCGGTGAGGTGAAGTGGGTATAGGTCTCATAATTGAGACCGAAATGACCAATATCGTCCGGGCTGTACTCCGCCTGGCTGAGCGAGCGCAACATGACGGTCTGGATCAGTTCGAAATCCGGGCGGTCATGCACCTGCTCCAGCAGGCGCAGATAGTCCCTGGGCGTCGGCGCTTGCTTGCCCTTGTTCAGGCTCAGCCCCAGTGTGGCGAGGAAACCCTGCAGTTTTTCCAGCTTGGCTTCCGGCGGGCCGTCATGAATGCGGTACAGGCCCGGCAATTTGTGGATGTGGAGAAAATCGGCCATGGCCACGTTGGCACACAGCATGCATTCCTCGATCAGCTTGTGGGCGTCGTTGCGCACGGTCGGCAGGATTTCCGCAATCTTGCGATCCTCGCCAAACACGATATAGGTTTCGCGAGTCTCGAAGTCGATGGCTCCACGCTGCTTGCGCTGCCTGGCCAGCGCCTGATACAGGCTGTACAGCTGCTGCAAATGCGGCACCAGCGTTTTGCGCTGTTTGTTGGCGGCCTTGCCTTCCTTGCTGTCCGGCTGCTCCAGGATGACACTGACTTCGTCATAGGTCAGGCGGGCATGTGAACGGATCACCGCCTCAAAGAAGCAGTAATCCTGAATCTTGCCATTGCGCGATACCTGAAGCTGGCACACCATGGCCAGCCGGTCCACATCCGGGTTGAGCGAACACAGGCCATTGGACAGCTCTACCGGCAGCATCGGGATCACCCGCTCGGGGAAATACACCGAGTTGCCTCGCACGGATGCCTCGGCATCCAGTGCCGATCCGACCTGGACATAATGGGACACGTCGGCAATCGCCACATACAGCTGCCAGCCACCCTGCCCCGGACGACTGGCCGGCTCGCAATAGACCGCATCATCGAAGTCGCGGGCATCAGCGCCATCAATGGTGACAAAGGGCAGCTCGCGCAAGTCGACACGCTTGAGCTTGTCCCGCTCGCTGACCTCACCCTTGAAGCGGGCCGCTTCTTTCAGTACTGCCTCGGGCCACTCGTGCGGGATATCGTAATTGCGGATGGCAACATCGATTTCCATGCCCGGCGCCATGTAGTCACCCAGCACCCTGACCACCTGCCCCTGTGCCGGCATGCGGGCGGTGGGCCAGTGGCTGATGCAGACTTCGACCAGCTGGCCGACATGCGCCCCGGCCGACATGCCCGGGGTGATGATGATTTCATGCTGCATGCGGGTATTGTCAGGAATGACAAAGCCCAGGCCATTTTCTTCCTGGTAACGGCCTACCAGGCTTTCGCGTGCGCGCTCGACCACTTCGGCCACCACGCCTTCCTTGCGGCCACGCTTGTCAAAGCCGGCCACGCGCACCAGTACGCGGTCACCGTGGAAGACAGTGCGCATTTGCACCGGGCTGAGAAAAATGTCCTCGCCTTCACCCTCGGGCAGCAGCCAGCCAAAACCGTCACGGTGACCCTGCACCCGGCCCGCCACCAGGTCCAGCTTGTCGACCGGGGCATAGGCTCCACGGCGGGTATAAACGACTTGCGCATCACGCTCCATGGCACGCAGACGACGACGAATGGCCTCGATATCATCCTCTTCGCACAGGCCGAATTCGGCGCAGAGCTGTTCACGGGAGGCTGGCGCACCACGTTCGGCCAGGTGTTGCAAAATCAGGGTGCGACTTGGAATCGGGTTTTCATATTTTTGCGCTTCTTGCGCGGCTTCGGGGTCTTGCCCCCGCCATTTGGCTTTCAAAATTTTTCTATCCTTTAGACTTTTACAAAAATTGCCTGAAGTTTTTTGCCTCAGGGCTTTACAAACGCATTCCGGGGACGTATATTCTCGCCCGCACAACGCCAGAGTTGCAATGCAAATTGTAATGAATGATTGATGTATGTGCCCAGGTGGTGGAATTGGTAGACACGCTAGTTTCAGGTACTAGTGGCTTAACGGCTGTGGAAGTTCGAGTCTTCTCCTGGGCACCAAATCATGAATGACAAGAGTGAAATTACAATCTGGCCTGATTATACGCTTCATGACTTGCATTGTCGCAAATTATAGCTATAATCGTTGCCCTGCCCAGGTGGTGGAATTGGTAGACACGCTAGTTTCAGGTACTAGTGGCTTAACGGCTGTGGAAGTTCGAGTCTTCTCCTGGGCACCATACACCAAAAACCCTCAAGCACTGCTTGAGGGTTTTTTATTGCCCGTCGTTTGACTCCTACCCCCTCACTCCTCTCAATGTTTGCGGTGTTTGCATCATCAAGGTGCAGGTTCCGCAGGGTCGCTGCAATGTTGATCGTGTGCTTTACCCGGGTACTTTCGACCCCATCACCCATGGTCATACCGACCTGGTCGATGGCGGTAGCAACCGTGTGCGAATGAATTCGCAACGGCACAGCCCTGCTACACCTGCACCCTGACGCCGCTACAAAGTCCGTGCAAGCTTCTGAAGAGATGGCTGATATAAATCTTCTACTCTGCTGAAGCATCGACAAAGTAAAACCAGTATCTTGCTGGCCAAGTACGACCTGCCAGCTGCACAGAGCTTGCTGCGTCACCGGTGTATGGGTGGAGCAAACCCTGTGCCGCCAGGGATGGCGGCACGGAGCCTACATGGATGTACTCGCGGCGTGTTTGCGTAACCCATGCACCGGTGACGCCTCCACAGAGCAGTCACACAACAACCCCCAACAGATAAAAACAAAAAAACCGGCCCCTGCTTGCGCAAAGGGCCGGCTTTCTTGTGCCATGCGGTCACGCTGACCGCATGCAGTCAGGCATAAGGGTGACGCAGCACGATGGTTTCGTTGCGGTCAGGACCGGTGGAAACGATATCAATCGGCGTACCGACCAGCTCCTGCAAACGCGCGACATAGGCACGAGCATTTGCCGGCAACTGCTCCATGGCGGTCGCGCCCAGGGTGGACTCGCTCCAGCCCGGCATTTCCTCGTACACCGGGGTCAGCTCGTCATAGCTGTCAGCTTCGGTAGGTGCATCATTCAGCAGCTCACCGGCGGCATTCTTGTAGGCCACGCAGATCTTCACGATTTCCAGACCGTCCAGCACGTCCAGCTTGGTCAGGCACAAACCGGAGATACTGTTGATCTCGGCGGTACGACGCAGGATCACCGCATCGAACCAGCCGCAACGGCGGGCGCGACCGGTGGTGGAGCCAAACTCGTGGCCCTTCTCGGCCAGACGTGCGCCGGTCTCGTCAAACAGCTCGGTCGGGAACGGACCGGAGCCGACACGGGTGGTATAGGCCTTGGTGATACCCAGAATGTAATCCAGATACAGCGGACCAAAACCGGAACCGGTAGCGGTACCGCCAGCGGTGGTGCTGGAGCTGGTGACATAGGGGTAGGTACCGTGGTCGATGTCGAGCAGCGCACCCTGGGCACCCTCGAACATGATGTGCGCGCCCTGCTTGCGCAGCTCGTGCAGACGGGCGGTCACGTCCTGCATCAGCGGCTTGAGGATGTCAGCATAGGCCAGTGCGTCTTTCAGTACTGTTTCGTAACAGACCGGCTCGACCTTGTAGAAATGCTCAAGGGCAAAGTTGTGCAGGTCCATCACTTCTTTCAGCTTGGCGGCAAAGCGCTCGGCATCGAACAGGTCGGCAACACGCAGGCCGCGACGGGCCACCTTGTCCTCATAGGCCGGACCGATACCACGACCCGTGGTACCGATCTTGCCTTCCGCACGGGAGGCCTCGCGCGCCTGGTCCAGCGCCACATGATAGGGCAGGATCAGGGTGCAGGAAGGGCTGATGCGCAGGCGCTCGCGCACCGGCACGCCTTTTTCTTCCAGCTTGGTGATTTCCTTGAGCAGGGCGTCCGGCGCCAGAACCACACCGTTGCCAATCATGCACTCGACGTTGTCACGCAGAATGCCGGACGGAATCAGGTGCAAAACGGTTTTTTCGCCATCGATCACCAGCGTGTGCCCGGCATTATGGCCGCCCTGGAAGCGCACCACGGCTTGCGCCTGGTCCGTCAGCAGGTCGACAATCTTGCCCTTGCCTTCATCACCCCACTGGGTGCCAAGGATGACCACATTTTTACCCATAGGTAGTTGCCCTCTTCGCGAAAAATCAACGCCACCGGCAAATCTGCCAGCAGCGCCGGTAATTAAATCTGTTCAGTTGTCCACTGGCCGCCTGTCAGCTGCAGGTGACGATCGCAGCCGGCAGGCGCATCCGCCAGTGTCTGGCCGGTCAGGGCCTGAATGACGGTCTCACCCTGCGCACGCAAGGTGCAAATGGTTTGCCACAGCGCCGCATCATCATCTGCCGGCGCCCAGATGGCTGTCCGGCTGATCAGCTCGTCTGCCGCACCAAGATTGACCAGGGTTTTCAGGTCGGTGGAGAAGCCGGTCGCCGGGCGCGAACGGCCAAATACCGCGCCGATATCATCATAACGGCCGCCCTGGGCAATGGACTGCCCGACACCAGGCACAAAAGCGGCAAATACCACTCCGGTGTGGTAGTTGTAGCCTCGCAGCTCGCTCAAATCAAAATAGACGGGGATGTCCGGATAGCGCCGGCCCAGCACATCGGCCAGGTTTTGCAAATCCTCCAGTGCATCACGCACCGAACGGGGAGCGGCAATCAGTGCCGCACGCGCCTTTTCCAGCACTTCCGGACCACCACAGAGCCCGCACAAGGCTTTCAGCATGTCGGCCAGTTCGGCAGGCAGATCGGCCGTGAGTTCGGCAACATCGCTCACCGCCTTGCGCTGCAGGGCTGCAAACAACTGCTCTTCGGCCAGCGGCGACAGGCTGGCAGCCTTCGCCAGGCCGCGGAATACGCCCACGTGGCCCAGATCCAGGTGCACGTCGGCAATTCGCGCCTGCTGCAGGGTCTCCAGCATCAGGCTGATCACCTCGATATCGGCTGCCAGGCTGGCGTCACCGTACAGTTCGGCACCCAGCTGGATCGGGCTGCGTGAAGTACTCAGCGCCCGCGGCCGCGCATGCACCACACTGCCGGCATAGCAAAGGCGGCTAGGCCCCTCGCGACGCAGGCTGTGGGCATCCATGCGCGCCACTTGCGGAGTGATGTCGGCACGAAAGCCCATCAGCTGGCCACTGAGCGGATCGGTTACGCTGAAAGTACGCAATGCCAGCTCCTGGCCGACGCCCGTGAGCAGGGAATCAAGAAATTCGATATGCGGCGTCACGACAAACTCGTAACCCCAGGCCGCAAAAAGATCCAGTACCTGGCGACGAGCACGCTCGACCCGTGCCGCCTGGCGTGGCAACACTTCCTCAATGCCGTCAGGCAGTAACCAGCTTTCCAGCGTTGACATGTTTTCCCCTTCCACCCTTGGTCCTGCCGTGCCGCGGCAGACGTGGATCTCATCTGTATAAACGTAAAAAAACCGGGGGTCCCCGGTCCATTGTGCCGACCGCCCGGTCGGCCGCCTGCGCTTGGGATTAACTTGCACACCCACATACGATTGCGGATGGTAACAAAAACCCTGAAGTTTTTATAGCTCTTTAGCGCGAAACTGTCGCTGCCACGCTGCGGCCGCAGCAGAAAAAAGTGCCTGTAGAATATTCAAGCAATAAAAAACCCCGCATCGCCATGCGGGGTTTTGGCAGGTCAGCGAGAAATCATTTCTGCTGCATGAAACGGAAGAACTCGCTATCCGGCGTCAGCACCAGCACATCGCTCTTGCTGGAGAAACTGTCGCGATAAGCCTGCAGGCTGCGATAGAAAGCGTAGAAATCTGCATCCTGGCCAAAGGCATCGGCATAGACGGCAGTGGAACGGGCGTCGCCGTCACCACGGATCTCTTCAGCTTCACGGTAAGCTTCCGCCAGCAACACACGGCGCTGACGGTCGGCATCGGCGCGAATACCCTCGGCCAGCTCTTTACCCTTGGCACGGTGCTCGCGGGCCTCACGGGCACGCTCCGAGCTCATGCGCTCGAACACGCTGCGGTTGACTTCGCGCGGCAGGTCGATCGACTTCACGCGCACATCAATGATTTCAATGCCCAGCTCCCGCCGTGCCAGCCTGTCCAGCGAGCTGGTAATGTTGGCCATCAGCTCGTCACGCTGGCCGCTGACCACTTCGTGCAGGGTGCGCTTGCCGAACTGGTCACGCAGACCGGCCTCCAGACGGCGCGCCAGACGCTCATCGGCGACCTGTTTCATGCCGGAAGTGGCGGTGTAGTACTGGTCGGCATTGGCCACACGCCACTTGGCGAAGGCATCCACCATCACCGCCTTCTTCTCCAGGGTCAGGAAGCGCTGGGTTGGTGCATCCAGTGTCAACAGACGGCCATCAAACTTGCGTACCTGGTTGACGTAAGGGATTTTCATGTGCAGCCCGGGCTGCACATCGGATTCGGATACCTTACCGAACTGCAGCAGTACCGCCCGTTCGGTCTGGGCCACGATGTAAAAGCTGTTCCAGGCGACCAGCGCCAGGACCGCACCCGCAATCAGGGTGAAAAGTGACTTGTTGCTCATTTATCGACTCCGGCTGCGCAAGGTACGTGACAGGGTTTCAGTGCTGACCGGTACATCCGCACCAGAGGCCGGAGCGGCCGACTCGGCAGCACGAACAGGCGCGGCTGCAGCACCACGGTTCTCCATCAGCTTGTCCAGTGGCAGGTACATCAGGCTATTCTGGCCCTTGTCACCACTGAGCAAAACCTTGCTGGAATTGCTGTACATCTCTTCCATGGTTTCCAGGTACAGGCGCTGGCGGGTAACTTCCGGTGCCTTCCGGTATTCGGCAAGCAGCTTGGTAAAGCGCTCGGACTCACCCTCGGCACGGGCTATCACTTCATCACGGTAACCATTGGCCTCTTCCAGAATGCGCTGGGCCAGACCCCGCGCCTCGGGCACCACGCCATTGGCATAGGTTTCCGCATTGTTCTTCTCGCGCTGCTCGTCTTCGCGGGCACGAATCACGTCGTCAAAGGCTTCCTGCACCTCACGTGGTGCCTGGGCGTTCTGCACGTTCACCTGCGTCACGGCAATACCGGTACGATACAGATCAAGGAAGCGCTGCAGGCGTTCATGTACATCGACTGCCAACAGCTCACGACCTTCGGTCAGCACCTGGTCCATCACGGTGGAACCCACCACATGGCGCAACGCACTTTCAGTGGCGTGCTGCAAGCTGATTTCGGGGCCGTCAACGTTAAGGACGAAGTCCTGCAGGTTGCTGATCTTGTACTGAACCGTCAGCGGAACCTCGATGATGTTCTCGTCTTCGGTCAGCATCGGTCCCTGGCGGCTGTAGGCACGCTCACGGGTGACATTGTGCTGAAACTTGCTTTCAATCGGCGGGAAATAGATGTTCAGGCCCGGTCCGACTGTCTGATGGTATTTGCCGAAACGCAAAATGACCGCCTGTTCCTGCTCGTCCACCACATAAATGGCGTTGTACAGCCAGAATGCACCCAGCAGGACCAGCGCCAGCAGCACGACGCCAAAACCGCCACCCTTGCCGGATGGTTTTTTCTTGCCGCCGAAAATCCCGTTGAGATTGTCCTGCAATTTGCGTAGCGCCTCGTCAAGGTCCGGCGGACCTTGACGGCCACCGCCCTTGTTGTTATTGCGGTTGCCCCAGGGATCCTGGTTGTTCGAGTTGCCACCCGGCTCGTTCCAGGCCATAGCGTTCTCCATCAAAATTGGTTTGCAGCCCGCTCAGGAACTGCGCGTAAAGACAGCAAATGGCGCTATTGTAGAGCAGTATGCTGCCAGCGTCATGGGTTCAGTCCGCCTTGTCGGCAAAGCGCTGAACAAATTCATCAAATTCAAGGCCTTCACGGCTCAACAGGCGGTGCAACTCGACCAGCGGCAGACTGACATCCAGCAAGGTGTCACCCTGCCCGTCATGCTCTTCGCCACGCACCGCATCGGCCTCGAACAGCAAGGCACGCAGCCTGGCCATCTGCGGCGGCAGACACAGCCGCGCCTGGAACAGCTCGCGCACCAGGCACTCGCTGACCGCTTCCAGCAAAAGCTCCAGCCCCGCCGCCTGCTGCGCCGAGAGCCACACCCGCACCGGAATGCCTTCCGCGCTGCGCTGAATGTGCGGCTGGACGCTGTCCAGCAAGTCGATCTTGTTGTATACCTCAAGCACCTGGACGTCACCTGCACCGATTTCGGCCAGCACCCTTTGCACCTGCTCAACCTGTTCGTCCCGCTGGTCGGCGGCAGCATCGATGACATGCAGCAGCAGATCGGCACTGGCCGACTCCTCCAGCGTGGCACGGAATGCCTCGACCAGCTTGTGCGGCAGAAAGCGGATGAAACCAACAGTATCGACCAGCGTCACCGGCCCGACGTTATCCAGCTCAAGCCGACGCACGGTCGGGTCAAGCGTGGCAAACAGCTGGTCGGCAGCGTAAACGCCGGCCTCGGTCAGCCGGTTGAACAGAGTGGATTTGCCGGCATTGGTATAGCCAACCAGCGATACCGCAGGGATTTCCGCTCGCCGGCGGCTGCGGCGGGCCAGCTCGCGCTGGTTACGGACCTTTTCCAGCCGCTCGCGTATCTGGCGCATGCGCACCCGCAGCTGGCGACGGTCGCTTTCCAGCTGGGTTTCACCCGGACCTCGCAGGCCGATACCGCCCTGCTGGCGACTCAGGTCGGTGCGGCTGCGTACCAGTCGGGTGCTGATATGCTCCAGCTGGGCCAGTTCAACCTGCAGCTTGCCTTCGTAGGTATATGCCCGCTGGGCAAAGATGTCCAGGATCAGCCCGACCCGGTCCAGTACGCGGCACTCAAGCGCGCGCTCAAGGTTGCGCTCCTGGCTGGGTGTCAGGTTCTGGTTGAAAATCACCAGCTCCAGCGCCTGCTCCCGCACCTGCTGCGCCAGCTCCTCAACCTTGCCGGCACCAATCAGGAAACGTGCTGCGGGCTGGTGACGGCTGACCCTGACCATACCGGCGACATTGGCGCCGGCAGACAGGGCCAGTTCCATGAACTCGGCAGGATCCTCGCGCTCGTCCGGGCGCACACCATCCAGATGAACCAGCAGCGTGCGCTCGGCCGTGTATTCCTGTCCGGAATTCAAGACAGCATCCGCCTTATTCGTCAGCCGGGCCGTCCTGTTCTTCGTCTGGTCCGGGCAGGCGCACCGGGCGACTTGGGACTACAGTGGATACCGCGTGCTTGTACACCATCTGGCTGACAGTGTTTTTCAACAGGATGACAAACTGGTCGAACGATTCAATCTGCCCTTGCAGCTTGATGCCATTGACCAGATAGATGGAGACGGGAATGCGCTCCTTGCGCAGCAGGTTGAGGTAAGGGTCTTGTAAGCTGTGCCCTTTTGACATGGTCGTATACTCCAGTTGGGAAAAAAAGACCGCGCGGGACTGTCATTCCATGCGCAGTGTTGTTGGACATCCACGTATGTGGTATCCGTTTATAGTTTTTTCAAGACATGCGCCAAACGATTTGGTTCAAGGCTATCGATCCACTCCAGGTCCTGCCAGCTGCGCAACCAGGTGAATTGCCGCTTGGCCAGTTGCCGGGTCGCGGCAATGCCCTTGTCACGCATCACCGGGTAGCTGTCCAGCCCCTGCAGATAGTCCCACACCTGCCGGTACCCGACCGAACGCATGGACGGCAGGCCGGCGTGAAGATCGCTGCGCTGCATCAGCTGCTCGACCTCTTCAACAAAACCCTGCTCCAGCATCAGATCGAAGCGCTGTGCTATCCGCTGGTGCAAAAGCGCGCGTGACGCAGGTGCCATGGCGAAAGCATGGACAGTATAGGGCAAATCTGCCCGGCTTGTCCTTTGCTGTTGTTGCCGCAAGCGGTGCTGCGTCATGCTTTCGCCGCTCACCAGCCAGACCTCCAGCGCCCGCAGGATCCTTTGCCGGTCATTGGCGTGGATGCGCAACCCCGATTCCGGGTCCACCCGGCACAACTCGTCATGCAGGCTGCCCAGTCCTTCCGCCTGCTCGCGCTGCTCCAGCTGATGGCGTACCTGCGGGTCGGCAGCCGGCATGTCGGCCAACCCCTCCAGCAGGGCCTTGTAATACAGCATGGTGCCCCCCGCCAGCACCGGCAACTCGCCACGCTCCACCGCGGCTGCCATCAAGCGCAATGCATCGGTGCGAAACTGTGCCGCCGAGTAGCTCTCCAGCGGGTCCAGAATGTCGACCAGGGCATGCGGATAACGCTCGAGAATATCAGGCTCCGGCTTTGCCGTACCTATATCCATGCCCCGGTAGACCAGCGCCGAGTCGACACTGATCAGGCAGCAGGGACGGTGATCGGCGAGCGCCAGCGCCAGATCGGTCTTGCCGGATGCGGTCGGTCCCATCAGGAACACCACATCGGGTCTGGCGGCAGTTCGGGGCATTGATGCCATGCGGACCGTCATCAGCGCGCGAGGAAATCGCTGATGCCCCGGTCTTCGAACACCCGCTGCAGGGCGTCACTCATGACCATGCTGACCAACCGGTCGTTGGCTTTGTCGGTTGGCGGCTTGACGAATTTCTTTTTCAGCTTGGCAGTGTAGCTGCCCTCGTAGTTGCGGCCATCCTTGCGCAACCGGACCAGATAGGTTGCCGTCAGCTGGACATCACTCATCACGGTGCGCCCTTCAGTGACTGCATAGGTCAGGCCGGTCACCTGCAGATCGAAGGTGGCCGGTGCCTGGCCTTGCGGCTGGATATCAAAGCCACGCATGCGCAAACCGGCCTCGACCTCGGCCTGCAGACGGGGCATGAAGGTTCGTCCTTCCACGCTCAGGGCATTGCTGTCACCATACAGGCCGCCACGGCTGCCCAGCACCGGGCTGCTGCGCCCGTCACTGATATGCACGCTGACCCGCTGGCCCGCTGCCACTTTGGCCAGCTGTCCGCTCAGGCGGGGTTCGGGCCGGGCCTGCTGGGGGCTCAGGCCGCAGGCAGCCAGCCCTGATGCCAGGGCCAGGACGGCCAGAAGTTTCATGATCCGGTATTGCATCTGCTGTTCTCCGTTGTCAAGCCAGGCGCTTTCATTCAGTCACGGAAGTTGGTGAACTGGAGCGGCATGCCCAGCGACTCGCCCCGCAACAAGGCCATCACGTCCTGCAAATCATCACGTTTTTTGCCTGTCACCCGCACTTGCTCGCCCTGAATGGATGCCTGCACCTTGAGTTTGCTGTCCTTGATCAGGCTGACGATCTTTTTCGCCAGTTCCTTGTCGATCCCTTCACGCAGGACAAGTTCCTGCTTCATTTCCTTGCCGGATGCATAAGGTTCCTTTTGCTCGATACACTGGATGTCAACCTTGCGCTTGACCATGGCGAGGAGAATGATCTCGATCAGTTGCTGCAGCATGAAATCCGCTTCGGCGGTCAGGTGAATGACCTTGTCCTTCAGCTCCAGACCGGCCTTGCCGCGCAAATCGTAACGGCGCTCCAGCTCCTTGGCCGCATTATCCACGGCATTGGTCATCTCATGCTTGTCCAGCTCTGAAACCACATCAAAAGAAGGCATGCTACTCTCCATCATGCAAACTGTTAAACACGTCAATACACGCACGCAGGCAACTTGCTATCATTCACAGTAAAACCCGGCTTGCCGTGCAATCCGGCCAAGTATAACAAAGTGTATAGACCAGCCACCCTCTCATGACCGGCTATTTGTCTTTGCAAGCACGTTCAGCCCAGTCCGCATGTTTCGGGCTCCAGACTAACACAGGTGTTCCCATGCCCAGCCCCGGCCTCAGTATTCTGGTTGTTGATGACACTAAGTTTTCCAGCGTGATGATTGGCCGGGCACTCAATCAGGTCGGCTATGACGATGTGCGCTATGCCAGCACGGGCAGCGAGGCGCTTGAGCTGCTGCGCCAACGCCCGGCCCAGCTGCTGCTGGCGGACTGGCTGATGCCGGAAATGGACGGCCTGGCCCTGACATCACAAGTCCGCGGGCACGACCAGCAAAGCGGCAATTACACCTATGTCGTGCTCCTGACCGGCCGCGAAGGCAGCTCTGCCCTTGCGCAGGCCTTCGAGCAGGGTGTCGACGATTTCATCAGCAAAAGCGACATGAACGAGCAGTTGATCCCCCGTGTGCGTGCAGCCGAGCGCCTGTATCGCCATTTACAGGCCCTTCAACACAAGAATGCCTCGCTGCTGCAAAACCTGCAGCGGCTGCAAGCCGGCAACACTCATGACCCGCTGACCCGTCTGGGCAACCAGCGCAGCCTGCTGGAAAGGCTAGACAAAAGCCTGAAGCAGCTGGAAGCCCGGGGCGGCGTGCTTGGCCTGCTGTTGTTCAATATCGACAACATGGCAGCGCTGCGTGACAGTCATGGCGTCGAAATACAAAAACAGCTGCTGCGCACCGTCGGCCAACGTCTGGAGCACCTGGTACGCCCGCTGGATCATCTGGCACGTCTGGATGGAAACGAATTTGCCCTGATCACCCTGATGGAGCCTGAACACAACTATAATGCCAGCAGTTACAAACGCCTGCACGACGCCCTCAACCTCAAACCCTGCCGGACCAGCGCCGGCTACTTCCACCTGGAAACAGCCATCAGCATGGTCACACTGGATGCATCAACACTGCCGGTGAGCGGCGAGCACCTGGTGGAGCAGGCTCGTGCCAATCTGGCCGGCGCACGCAGTCGCGGGCGCATTACCCACCTGCATCTGGGGCCGGCCCGTCCATGACCTGGCATGTGCTGGGCGCCGGCAGCCTGGGTTGCTTGTGGGCCTCACGCCTGCAACTGGCCGGACACCAGGTCAGGCTGATTCTGCGCCCGTCACGCCTTGCACAGTTCAGCTCGGCTGGTAGTAACATCCTGTTTACCGATCTGCAGCAGCAACAGCACCGGCTTGCCCTGCATGCTGAAACCGCCTGCGCCGGGCTCCCGATACAACGATTGGTGCTGGCTTGCAAGGCTTACTCGGCAGCCGAAGCCATAACCGGCATTCGCCACCGTCTGCGGCCCGGGAGCCAGATCATCCTGCTACAAAACGGCATCGGCTGCCAGCAACAGGTGCATGAGCTGTTGCCGAACCATCCGGTTCTGGTTGCCAGCACAACCGAAGGCGCCTGGCTCAAGGAAGCCTTTCATTGCATCCATGCCGGACAAGGCCAAACCCTGCTGGGGCGGCTGCGAGGCCAGGAGCCTGTCCCCGCCTGGCTCGGACAGCTGGACCGGTCCGGCATATCCTGCCAGTGGCACCCCCATATCGACAGCGTGTTGTGGCGCAAGCTGGCCATCAACTGCCTGATCAACCCGTCAACCGTGATCCATGGCTGCCGCAATGGTGGCCTCCTGCAACATCTGCCACTGCTCCAGCAGCTGTCGGCCGAGCTGGAGCAACTCCTGCTGGCTGCCGGTCACGCTGACGCGGCCGCCAACCTCTTTTCCGCCGCCCGACACGTGATAACCGGCACCGCCACCAATACCTCTTCCATGCTGCAGGACGTACAGCATGGACGGCGTACGGAAATCAGTTATATCACCGGCTTTGCCCTGCAACAAAGCATCGCCCTGGGCACCCCGCACCAGCAGTTGCTTGCCGTGCACCAGGCGCTGCAAAGCCGCCTTGCGCAGCTCGGCCTGCCGACAGACTGAACACTCCGGCGCATTGCACTGCCAGCCGAAACCACCGACACTGTCGACCGCATACCAACCTGCTCCCGGGAATGCATCACGAATGCACTCCTGCCGGCTTTGAAATCAACGGAGAAATCATGGGACACAGAATCAGCAAGGTATACACCAAAACCGGCGATGACGGCCTCAGTGGTCTGGCTGACGGCTCACGCCTGCCGAAAAGTCATCCGCGCTTCGAGGCGATGGGTGCGCTGGATCTGCTCAACAGCCAGCTGGGGCTGTTGCTGGCACAGCTGCAACAGGAAACAGCCGCTCACCCCGAACTGCAACAGGTGGTTGATGCCCTGGCACCCTGGCAGCATATCCTGTTTGACCTTGGCGGCGAGCTGGCGATGCCGCAGTATCAGGTGGTGCAGCAGGGACACACCGCGCAACTGGAGCAGCAAATCGACCAATGGACCGCCCTGTTGCCACCGTTGAAGGATTTCATCCTGCCCGGCGGCTCGATACTGATCGCCCAGACCCACCTGTGCCGTTGTGAGGCCCGCACCGCCGAGCGGCGCTGCCAGCAACTGCACAAGCTGGAACCCATGCGCGCCGAAGTATTGGCTTTCGTCAACCGCCTGTCCGACCTGTTCTTTGTCGCCGCCCGCATCATTGCGCTGCACCAGGGCTGTGCCGAGGTGCTGTGGCAGGCACAGCCGGCTCCGCAAGCATGAGCGCCCTGCCCAAATCGGTGCATGTTGCGGTTGCCGTGATCACCGCAGCCGACGGCAAAATTCTGCTGACCCGTCGTGCCAGTGACAAACATCAGGGTGGGCTGTGGGAGTTTCCCGGCGGCAAGTGTGAACCCGGCGAGCCGGTGCGCGCTGCATTGGCTCGCGAAATCCGCGAAGAGCTGGATATAGAGATCACCACCGTCGAGCCGCTGATCAGCATCCCTTACCAGTATCCGGACCTGCATGTGCTACTGGAAGTGTTTCGCGTCACTTCGTTCACTGGCAAGCCTCGCGGTGCCGAGGGCCAGCCGATGCAGTGGGTCACGCCCGGGCAGCTGGATGAAATTCCCCTGCCCGCCGCCAACCGCCCCATCGTACGGGCGATACAGTTGCCGCAGCAATATCTGGTCACGCCTGACCTATCCGACAGTCGGCAGCTGTACCAGGGCGTCATGGCCGCCGCGGCAGGGGGTAGCCGGCTGATCCAGCTGCGTACGCCACAGCTGGAGCGCGCTGACTATCTAAAGCTGGCTGACCGCTTATTGGCGGACTTGCCCGATACAGCCATGCTGCTGCTCAAGGGCGAGCTGCCCGACCTGCTGACACGACCACAGGCCGGCTGGCATCTGACCTCTGCACAGCTGCGTGCTTTTGCCGGACAGGAGCGTCCGCTGCCGGCCAACCGCTGGCTGGCTGCTTCCTGTCATGATGCCGAAGAACTTGCGCTGGCCCAAGCGCTGGGCTGCGACTTCGCCACGCTATCGCCCGTGCAACCTACAGCTTCGCACCCTGACGCGCCAGCACTGGGTCTTGAGCTGGCAACCAAACTGACGGCTGCAGCACAGCTGCCGGTGTTCTGGCTGGGCGGCATGCAAGCCAGTGATCTTGAGCATGTGTGTGCCAGTGGCGGGCAAGGCATTGCCGCCATCCGCGGGTTGTGGGAAGCGGAGCTGCTGTAAGCAGCCCGCGCAAAATCCTGCCCTTCGTCTACCCAGATTTGTCTGTGCAGAGCAGCAAATGCAGGTCCGGATTTATCCGCACAACTGGGCGGCGTCGGGGCGCTAAATGTTTGTGCGAATAAATTCGCACCTACAAAGCCTTGCCCGGGCACCGTCCGGCCGCAGGGGTGCCCGAATAACACAAGATTCGTCAGCACCACGCGTCAGCAGTCCGGCAACGCCGGGCCACCCTCCCCAAACGCCCTGGTGTATTGCAGGGCTGGCAAGACCGGAGCGTAGCCTTGTCAACATGGGCGCCAAAGACGACCGTGATGACGCGAGCTACGCGCAGCGTCTTGCCTGCCCTGCCCACACCAATCAGGCAAAAATCCCATCAGGTCCGGTATTCGGCGTTGATGCGCACATACTCATGTGACAGGTCGGTGGTCCAGATGGTCTCGTTGCAGTCGCCACGGCCCAGCTGGATACGGATCAGGATCTCTGCTTGCTGCATGACGGCGGCACCCTGCTCTTCGGTGTAGCTGACAGCACGGCCGCCGTCCCTGACGATGCAGACATCGTTGAGGAATACATTGACCTTTTCCTGCTCCAGCCCGGGCACACCGGCATAGCCAACCGCTGCAACAATGCGGCCCCAGTTTGGATCGGAAGCAAACAGCGCGGTCTTGATCAATGGCGAGTGAGCCACGGCATAGGCGACATCAAGACACTCCTGTACGTTGCCGCCCTGCTCCACCTGCACGGTGACAAACTTGGTCGCGCCCTCGCCATCACGCACAATTGCCTGCGCCAATTGCATGGCGACGGCACAGACCGCCTCTTGCAGTTTCTGGTACAGCCCGCCGGCAGCCTGTTCGATGGCCGGGCCGGTCTGCCCGGTGGCAATCAGCATGAAACTGTCGTTGGTCGAAGTGTCGCCATCAATGGTGATGCGGTTGAACGACAGATCGGCCGCCTGTTTGACCAGCGCCTGCAACACCGGCGCGGCCACTTTGGCATCAGTAGCCACATAACCGAGCATGGTCGCCATATTCGGGCGAATCATGCCCGCCCCCTTGCTGATGCCGGTGACGCTGTAGGTTTCCCCCTCATGCTCGAACTGCAAGCTGGCCCCCTTGGGCAAGGTATCAGTGGTCATGATGCCTTCACCGGCCAGCGCCCAGTTGTCTTCACGCAAGTCAGCAATCGCTGCTGGCAGCGCAGCTGTGATCTTGCCCACCGGCAGCGGCTCGCCAATCACGCCAGTGGAGAACGGCAGCACCTGCTCCAGCGCTACACCCAGGCTATCGGCCACCGCCTGACACACCTGCTGTGCAGCCTCCAGGCCAGGCTGGCCGGTAGCGGCATTGGCATTGCCGGTGTTGGTCACCAGATAGCGCACCGGCTGCCCCAGACGCTGCTTGCACAGCTGCACCGGCGCGGCGCAAAAGGCGTTTTGCGTGAACACGCCAGCCACCGTGCTGCCTTCGGCACAACGCATTAGCACCAGATCGCGACGGCCCGCTTTTTTAACACCCGCGCTGGCAATCCCCAGCGCAAAACCCTTGACCGGATGCATGACGGGCATCGCGCCCAGACCTACTGCCATGATGTGCTCCTGACGGCTATGGAAAAAAGCCTATCATCCGGCATTGGCTGAAAGCAGGCAATAGGCGGAATCTGGCGCAGCGCAAGCGGTTGCAGTACGGCTGGATTCTGCGACTCCGCGCCACTGTGCGCAGAATGACGGGGAGGCAACTTCACACGGCGACTGCAGCCCGGCCCTGCCGGGCTGTCCCATCCCGCAACGGCACGGTGGAGCAGCCGGCAGGGCGGGACCGGAGCAAAGCCAAAGCCACCAAACAGTTCAGATAGTTGTGCGAATAAATTCGCACCTACAGTTCGCAGCCAACTCGGCATCTGACAGGCATTCACAGCGACAGCAGCCCGCAACGGCGCAGTGTATCAGTCGTCGGGGCCAGGCCGGAGCAAAGCCTCAGCACCTGTGACGAAGCTTGCTTCGGCGCGGGTGCGCAGCTTTGCGCAGCGCCTGGCCCCGACGGCCACACCAAGCCCATACAGCAAAATCAAACCCAAAACCAAACCGCAGACAAACAAAAACCGGGACAAGCCCGGTTTTTGTCAGACATTCTCCGCGTCAGGCAATCTTGCCGCAGCAGTGCTTGTACTTGTTGCCCGAACCACAAGGGCAAGGATCATTGCGCCCGACCTTGGTCAGGTTGCGCACCGGCTCGCGACTCGCAGCCCGCCCGGCGTCCTCGCCCTCCGGCTCCTGGCCCGGCTCGCTGTACTCGTCATGCGTGTACTGCATGCGGGCAGCCCGCTCCGCAGCCTGCTGACGCAACCGCGCCGCTTCCTCTTCCGGGTCCTCCTGGCGCACCTGAACATAGGACAGATAGCGGATGGAGTCATGCTTGATGGTGTCGAGCAGGTTGCGGAACAGCTCGAAAGACTCGCGCTTGTACTCCTGCTTCGGGTTTTTCTGCGCATAGCCACGCAGGTGGATACCCTGACGCAGGTGATCCATGGCGGCCAGGTGATCCTTCCACTGTTCATCCAGCACGCGCAGGATGATCTGCTTCTCGAACAGGCGCAGGTTTTCGGCACCCACCAGCGCTTCTTTTTCCTGGTAGATGCTGGTAATGCGCTCGGCAATGCGCTCGCGCAGGCCGTCTTCCAGCAGAGTGTTGTCTTCGTCCAGCCATTGCTGCAGCGGCAGTTCGGCATTGAACTCCTTGGCCAGCTCCTGTTCCAGCCCGGCAATGTCCCACTGTTCCGGCAGGGATTGCTGAGGAACAAAACCGTCGATGGTGCTGTTGATCACGTCATGGCGGTATTCGGCAACGATATCGCCCACTTCGCTGGCGGCCAGCAGATCGTCACGCATGTGGTAGATCACCTTGCGCTGCTCGTTGGCCACGTCGTCGTATTCCAGCAGCTGTTTGCGGATTTCGAAGTTGCGTTCTTCTACCTTGCGCTGCGCTTTTTCGATGGCATTGCTGACCATGCGGTGCTCGATGGCTTCGCCTTCTTTCATGCCCAGCGCCTTCATGAAGTTCTTCACCCGGTCGGAAGCGAAGATGCGCATCAGGTTGTCTTCCAGCGACAGGTAGAAACGGCTGGAGCCAGGGTCACCCTGGCGACCGGCACGGCCACGCAGCTGGTTATCGATCCGGCGGGACTCGTGACGCTCGGTGGCAATCACGTGCAGGCCGCCGGCCTCGATCACCTGCTGGTGACGGGCTTGCCACTCGTCTTTGAGACGCTGGATATCGGCTTCGCTCGGGTTGTCCAGCTTGGCCACTTCGGATTCCCAGTTGCCGCCCAGCACGATGTCGGTACCGCGACCGGCCATGTTGGTGGCCACGGTGACGTGACCGGGGCGACCGGCCTGGGCAATGATTTCGGCCTCGGAGCCGTGATGCTTGGCGTTGAGCACCTTGTGCTGGATGCCGGCTTTCTGCATCAGCTGCGATACATACTCGGAGCTTTCCACCGAGGCGGTACCGACCAACACAGGGCGACCCTGCTGCTGACAATGCTGGATGTCCTCGATGATCGCCTTGAATTTTTCCGGCTGGGTCAGATAGACCAGATCGTTGAAATCCTGGCGGGCCACCGGCCGGGGGGTTGGAATGACCGTTACATCCAGGCCATAAATCTGGCGCAGTTCGAAGGCCTCGGTATCGGCAGTACCGGTCATGCCGGACAGTTTGTTGTACAGGCGGAAGTAGTTCTGGAAGGTGGTGGAAGCCATGGTCTGGCTTTCCGGCTGGATTTCCAGTCCTTCCTTGGCCTCGATGGCCTGGTGCAAGCCTTCGGACAGGCGGCGGCCCGGCATGGTACGGCCAGTATGCTCGTCAACCAGCACCACCTGGCCGTCCTGGATGATGTACTCGACGTTGCGGTGGAACAGCTTGTGCGCGCGCAGGCCGGAATACACGTGGGTCAGCAGGCTCAGATTGGAAGCGGAATACAACGAGTCGTGTTCGCCCAGCAGGCCAAGTCTGACCAGCTGCTCCTCGATATACAGGTGACCGGCCTCGTTGAGCTCGACCTGGCGGGTTTTCTCGTCGAGGGTGTAATGGCCTTCCTCGATGACGATTTTTTCCTCGTTGACGCCCTTGGGCTCCTCCTCGATCTGGCGCTTGAGGGAAGGAATCAGCGCGTTGATGCTCTTGTACAGCTCCGAGCTGTCTTCGGCCTGGCCGGAAATGATCAGCGGCGTGCGCGCCTCGTCGATCAGGATCGAGTCCACCTCGTCGACCACGGCAAAGTTGAGGGCACGCTGGAACTTGTCCTCCAGGCTGAAGGCCATGTTGTCACGCAGGTAGTCGAAACCATACTCGTTGTTGGTACCGTAGGTGATGTCGCTCGCATAAGCCGCGCGCTTGTCTTCGGCGGACTGGAACGGCACCACAATGCCAACGCTCATGCCGAGGAATTCGTATAGCGGACGCATCCAGTTGGCATCACGGCTGGCCAGGTAGTCGTTCACCGTCACCACGTGCACGCCCTTGCCTTCCAGCGCGTTCAGGTACACGGCCAGGGTGGCGACCAGGGTTTTACCCTCACCGGTACGCATCTCGGCAATGCGGCCGGCATGCAGGGTCATGCCGCCGATCAGCTGCACATCGAAGTGGCGCATGCCCATGACCCGCTTGCTCGCCTCGCGCACCACGGCAAAGGCTTCCGGCAGCAGTTTGTCGAGGCTTTCACCAGCAGCCAGACGCTCACGGAACTCGGGGGTTTTCTGTTGCAGCTGCTCGTCTGACAACGCCGCGATCTGCTCCTCGAACGCGTTGATGGTCTTGACCACCTTGTGCATGCGTTTGACTTCACGTTCGTTTTTACTGCCAACAAGTTTTCTAAGAAGTGGAGCAAGCATGGTCGTAGGATTCCAGTCAGTTGAAGGCATGCCGCCTGCAAATCTGACGGTCTATGCGAAAAAAGTAAAAGGAGCATTCTACCCGTATTTATGCGGGATTGCAGCGGACAAAAGGTTATACTGCACACATGGAGTCTGTAACCAGAACTTCAAGACGGATGACAACTTAAGGATGAATCATGAACAAACCGCTCAAGCCGGCTGCGCACGTGTTGCGTGGCAATCCCCTGTTACAACGACTGCTGCGCCAGGCCGAAAACCTCAGCCGGCTGCAAACCCTGGTGCATGGCCAGCTGTCACCGGCAATCCGCGAGCAATTGCGAATGGGCGGCTACGACGACGGTGTTCTCACCCTGATCCTGGCCGATGCGGTCTGGATCACGCGCTTGCGCTACCAACAGGAGCGCCTGGTGCAACAGCTGCGCCAGCATGCCGAATTTTCCGGCCTGCAGCGCATCCGCCTGAAAGTCCGCCCGGCCGGCGATGCCCCGCCCGTCCTGCATGAAGAACGGCGTTACCTCTCCGATACCGCCAGCCAGAACATCCGCCAGGGCGCCGAGGGCATCGAGGACCCGGAACTGCGCGAAGCCCTGCAGCGCCTGGCACAGAATATCCGCTCAAGCTGACTGCCACGCAACCATGGCTACCCTTCCGGTATCTGAAGAACAAATCCTGAAGATTGCACAGAATTTCTAGCGGCAGTGGTGCTCAGGTGCCGCTGGGCCTTAGCCGCCAGGGCAGTTTTTTGCTCCTGCAAAAACTGCATTTCCGCCGTCCATGGCGGTCAGAGCGCGGCTTGGAGCTTACAAGGCAGTTTTTTGTTCCCGACAAAAACTGCATTTCCGCCATCCATGGCGGTCAGATGTACTTACGGCGTGTTTGCGCAACTCATACCCCAGAGATGCAAACACAATAAAACTCCAGCTTACATCCCCTTCACGGCATAGATACCAGCTGCATTACGCCAGTAACCCTTGTAGTCCATGCCATAGCCGAACACATAGCGATCCTCGCATTCAATGCCGACAAAATCGGCCTTGAACGAAGGGTCGGCCTTGCGTTCATGCTGCTTGTCGAGCAGCACTGCGGTATGCACATTGCGTGCACCCGCATGTTTGCAGAAGTCGATGATGGCCATCAGGGTATGCCCCTCATCAAGGATGTCATCCACGATCAGCACATCGCGATCAATGAATGAAACTTCCGGCTTGGCCTTCCAGAACAGATCACCGCCACGGGTTTCATTGCGATAGCGGGTGGCATGCAGGTAGGACTGCTCCAGTGGAAAGTTCAACCGGGTCAACAGCTGGCCAGCAAAAATCAGCCCGCCATTCATCACGCAAAATACCACCGGATTGCAGTCATGCAGTACGGCAGTGATTTCTTCAGCCACCCGCCCGATGCAGGCGTCCACCTCTGCCTGGCTATGCAGGCAGTCCGCCTCGTTCATGACCTGCCTGATGTGATGCAAATTGTCTGACATATCCGGATTCCGACAAGAAAATACGCGCACAATTCTACCATAGGCGTAACCGCCGGGCAGCGCCGGATCAGGGCAGGCTGCGCGGCAACACCAGATTGAGCAACAGGGCCGCCACCGCACATAGCGAGATGCCGGACAGGGCAAAATCACCCACGCCCATGACCATGCCGCCAATGCCGAACACCAGGGTCACCGAGACGATGATCAGGTTACGCGGTTCGGACAGGTCCACCTGATGCCTGATCAGGGTATTCAGGCCGACCACGGCAATCGAGCCGAACAACAGGCAGAGAATGCCGCCCATGACCGGCACAGGAATGCTTTGCAGAGCCACGCCAAACTTGCCGATGAAGGCCAGCACGATGGCAAATACCGCCGCCCAGGTCATGATCAGCGGGTTGTAATTGCGCGTCAGCATCACCGCTCCGGTCACTTCGGCATAGGTGGTATTGGGCGGGCCACCAAACAGGCCGGCCGCCGAAGTGGCCAGCCCGTCCCCCAGCAGGGTGCGCTGCAAACCGGGCTTCTGGACGAAGTTCTTGCCGGTAACACCGCCGATGGCAACGATACCGCCAATGTGTTCGATGGCCGGGGCCAATGCTACCGGCAGCATGTACAGGATGGCTCCCAGATGAAATTCCGGCGCGACAAAGGCCGGCATTGCCAGCCAGGGGGCTGCGGCAATCCGCTGCGTCTCGACCACGCCGAACATCAGCGACAACAGGGTACCGACAATGATGCCGGCCAGAATGGGTACCAGCCGGAACAGTCCGCGTCCCAGCACGGCAACCGCCAGGGTACTGAACAGGGCCGACATCGAGATGATCATGGCGGTGCTGTATTCGATCAGTTGCATCGCGCCGTCACCGGACTTGCCCATGGCCATGTTGACCGCCGTCGGCGACAGGGCCAGGCCGATACACATGATCACCGGCGCGATTACCACCGGTGGCAGCAGACGCTCGATGAAGCCGGCACCACGCAGCTGCACGGCGATGCTCAACAACACATACATGAAGCCGGCGGCAATGATGCCGCCCATCACTGCCGGCATGCCAAAAGTGGTCTTGGCAGCCAGGATCGGGGCAATGAAGGCGAAACTCGATGCCAGGAATACCGGCACCTGCCGTCCGGTCACCAGCTGAAACAACAGGGTGCCGATACCGGCTGTAAACAGGGCCACGTTGGGGTCCATGCCGGTGATCAGCGGCATCAGCACCAGCGCACCAAAGGCGACAAACAGCATCTGTGCACCGGCCAGCGCCTGGCGCGGAACGCTATTGTGCAATTCGTCCTGCATCATCAGTTATCCTTTTGCTTGGTGCCGAAGATGCGATCGCCGGCATCGCCCAGTCCCGGAATGATGTAACCCCTGGCGTTGAGGCCCTGGTCGATCGAAGCAGTATAGATTGTCACGTCGGGATGGCTGTTCCGCACCGCCTCTATCCCCTGGGGAGCGGCCACCAGCACCATTGCGCGGATCTCGCGGCAGCCGGCTTTTTTCAACAGGTCGATGGTAGCCACCATCGAATTGCCGGTGGCCAGCATCGGGTCGATGATCAGCGCCAGCCGCGAGCCCATGTCGGGGGCCAGCTTTTCCAGATAGGTGTGCGCCTGCAGGGTTTCCTCATTGCGCACCACGCCCACCGCGCTGACCTTGGCACCGGGGATCAGGCTGAGCACGCCGTCAAGCATGCCGATGCCGGCCCGCAGGATGGGCACCACGGTGATTTTCTTGCCGGCGATTTTTTCCACTTCGACGCTGCCGTCCCAGCCTTCGATGCTGCAAGTCTCCAGCGGCAGGTCCTTGGTCGCTTCGTAGGTCAACAGGGTGCCGATTTCCTGGGCCAGCTCACGGAAGTTCTTGGTGCTCAGGTCGGCGCGGCGCATCAAACCCAACTTGTGGCGGATCAGTGGGTGGCGGATTTCTTGGACGGGCATAGGGAATACTCCAGTGCAGGCGGTTGGTTTTGTGTGAAGTATAGAGCAAAGGGAGCGCTTGACGCGAAAGTCTGGAGGTGGCGCGCCCGGCCATGATTCTGCGATTTTGCTACGCCCACGCAAAACGACTGCACAGATCATGCAAGTACGGCAACATGCACAAGCATTCCTGCTCATCCGGATAAAAAAAGGCCACCTGCATGCAGGTGGCCAGAAAGGTTGAGAAGGTTTGCTGCTTATTGCGACGCAGCAGGTCGCATGTAGGAAATGGGAGCGGTGGATGCATCCTCGAAGGTGACCACTTCCCAGGCATCCGGCTGGCTCAGCAATTCACGCAACAGCTGGTTGTTCAGGGCATGGCCCGACTTGTAGCCGCGAAACTCGCCGATCAGGCTTTTACCCAGCAGGTAGAGGTCACCGATCGCGTCCAGGATCTTGTGCTTGACGAATTCGTCCTCGTAACGCAGGCCGTCTTCGTTGAGCACTTCGTTTTCGTCCACGACAATGGCGTTGTCCACGCTGCCACCCAGCGCCAGGTTGTGAGCCCGCAGGTATTCGATGTCACGCATGAAACCGAAGGTACGCGCCCGGCTGACTTCCTTGACAAAGGAGGTGCTGGAAAAATCGACACTGGCGGTTTGTGTGCGCCCGGCAACGACCGGGTGGTCGAAGTCGATCTCGAAACTGACCTTGAAGCCGTCAAAAGGCACAAAGGTGGCCTTTTTCCCGCCATCACTGACGCTGACTTCACGCAGGATACGGATGAATTCCTTGGGCGCGTCCTGGTCTTCCAGACCTGCGGACTGCAACAGGAAGACAAAGGGGCCGGCACTGCCATCCATGATCGGTACTTCCGGCGCTGACAGCTCGACATAGGCATTGTCAATGCCCAGTCCCGCCATAGCGGACAACAGGTGTTCGACCGTATCCACCTTGACCTCGCCATTGGCCAGCGTGGTCGACATGGTGGTTTCACCCACGTTGTCGGCCAGGGCACGGATTTCCACCACAGGGTCGAGATCCATGCGCCGGAATACGATCCCCGTATTGACCGGCGCCGGCTTGAGCGTCAGATAAATCTTTTCGCCCGAATGCAAGCCAATTCCCGTGGCCCTGATGGTGTTTTTCAAAGTGCGTTGTCTGATCATGCCAAATTCATCGCTGCCATTAAATATTGCGAATGGTTTTCAATTGGCGGCATCTTAACAGATGCCGCTTCAATAGAGAAACCATCGCTGTCCCATCCCGGCGTGCTCAGTCTGCCTGGCGGCGCAGAAACGCCGGAATATCCAGGTAGTCCAGCTCTTCCTGCTGCTGGGGCGCGACCGCAGCAGCAGCCGCATTGCGACGGAAAGCCGTCGGACGGTCATAGCCGCTGTAATCGCCACTGAAGTTCTCGCCCACCGCCTTGGCGGTTACCACCGCACTGGCGACCGCATCAACGGTACCGCTGACCTTGACGGTATTGTCCACCACCTTGACCGGCTTCTCGACACGGCTGTTCAGACCGGTGACGACCACGGTGACATGCAGCTCATCACGCATGTCCGGATCGATCGCGGTACCCACCTTGACGATCGCTTCTTCGGTGGCGTATTCCTCGATGATTTCACCCACCTCGGAGTATTCACCGATCGACAGGTCCGGGCCGGAGGTGATGTTGACCAGGATGCCACGTGCGCCCTGCAGGTTGACATCATCCAGCAGCGGGTTGCGGATGGCTTCCTCGGTCGCCTCGCGGGCACGGTTCGGGCCGCTGGCACGACCGGTACCCATCATCGCCATGCCCATTTCGCTCATCACGGTGCGCACGTCGGCAAAGTCGACGTTGATCATGCCGGGACGCTTGATGATGTCGGAGATACCGCGCACGGCACCGCTCAGGACATCATCGGCCTTGGCGAAGGCGCTCAACAGGCTGGCATCCTTGCCGAGGATGGTCAGCAGCTTCTCGTTGGGGATGGTGATCAGCGAGTCGCAGTGCTCGGCCAGTTCGCGAATGCCGGCGTCGGCAATCTGCTGGCGACGCTTGCCCTCGAACGGGAACGGACGGGTGACAATGGCCACCGTCAGAATGCCCATCTGCTTGGCCACTTCGGCAATCACCGGGGCCGCACCGGTACCGGTACCGCCACCCATGCCGGTGGCAATGAATACCATGTCGGTGCCGTCCAGCACTTCGGCAATGCGCTCGCGGTCTTCCTCGGCAGCCTTGCGGCCGACTTCGGGGTTGGCTCCGGCGCCCAGCCCTTTGGTAACACTGGTACCCAGTTGCAGCACGGTACGCGAACCGACGCTTTGCAGGGCTTGCGCATCCGTGTTGGCGCAGATGAACTCGACACCCTCAATGTTGTTGTTGATCATGTGGTTGACAGCGTTGCCGCCGCCGCCACCGACACCTACTACCTTGATGACTGCACTTTTGCTGGTCTGGTCTACTAAATCGAACATGATGCTCTCCTCGCCTTCTCAATGTGCCGGTTATTCCGGCTGTTTTTAATTAAAAATTGTTTTGTATCCAGCGGCGGATGCGCTGCATCGCCGATGGCTTGTTGAGGTCTTTGGCCACCTCGCCGTGTTCGGCGGGCGCACCGTCTTTCTGTTTGTTCAGGCCATAAATCAGCAGGCCGACCGCTGTCGAATACACCGGATTGCGCAACAGTTCGGACATGCCCTTGATCCCCTGCGGACCACCAACACGCACCGGCATGTGAAACACTTCCTCGGCCAGCTCGACCGCACCTTCCATCTTCGCCGTTCCACCAGTGAGCACGATGCCGGCAGGAATCATGTCTTCGTAGCCGCTGCTGCGGATCTTGGCGTGAATCAGCTGGAACAGCTCTTCATAGCGTGCCTCGACCACCTCGGCCAGCGCCTGGCGCGACAGGTCGCGCGGCGCGCGATCACCCACGCTGGGCACCTTGATGGTCTCGTCCGGGTGGGTCAGTTTGGCCAGTGCGCAGGCGTAACGGATCTTGATTTCCTCGGCGTACTGGGTCGGAGTGCGCAGCGCCATGGCGATGTCATTGGTGACCTGGTCGCCGGCCACCGGAATCACGGCGGTATAACGGATCGCTCCCTCGGTGAAGATGGCGATGTCGGCCGTGCCGCTGCCGATATCCACCAGACAGACACCCAGTTCCATCTCGTCATCGGTCAGCACGGCGGTAGCCGAAGCCAGCTGCTCGAGAATGGTACCGTCCAGCTCGATACCGCACCGGCTGACGCACTTTTCCACGTTCTGCGCCGCATTGGTGGCACAGGTCACCACGTGTACCCGTGCCTCCAGACGCACCCCGGACATGCCCAGCGGCTGGCGCACACCCTCCTGCTTGTCGATGATGTAGTCCTGCGCCAGCGTGTGCAGGATGCGCTGGTCGGCGGCAATCGGTACGGCCTGGGCCGCATCCAGCACCCGCTCCAGGTCCTTGCGGCTGACCTCGCCATTATGGATGGCAACACTACCGTCGGAGTTCTGGCTGCGGATATGGCTGCCGGCCAGCCCGACATAGGCCGAGTGTACGTGGCATTCGGCCAGTTGCTGGGCCTCGTCTATTGCCTGCTGGATCGACTGCACGGTGGACTCGATGTCCACCACCACGCCTTTCTTCAGGCCCCGGGTCGGGCTGGTTCCCATGCCCACCACGTGCAGCTCGTCACCGGGCAATACCTCGGCGATCAGCGCCACCACCTTGGAGGTGCCGATGTCCAGTCCGACGATCATGTTGTGGCCTGTCTGGTATGTCATGGAAAAATCGTCTCCCTATTGCACAGTAGTTTCATTGTTGTCTTCGTCACGCCAGGCGACTGCCAGCCCGTTGGCATAACGCAGATCCACACGTGCAATCTGTTTCATTTGTTCTTTGAGCTCGCGCTCGTAAATGGTGGTGAAGCGCCGCATCTTTTCCAGTATCTCGTCACGTCCCAGCAGCAGTTCCAGCCCCTCACGGGTATGCACAAACCAGCTGCCACGGGCCCGCAGCTCCAGCCGGGTAATGCTATAGCCCATGGGTCGCAGGATCCGGGTCAGGCTCCAGTACTGCTGCATGACCTGTTCCTCGGTCCCTTCCGGGCCGACCAGCTGGGGCATGGTGTCCCCCGGTGCCCGGGTCACGCCGTGAAACACCTGCCCGCGACTGTTCAGCCACTGCTGCTCGCCCCAGCGTGCGATCGGCTGCTGCTCGACCACCTCGATCTTCAGCTGATCCGGCCAGACCCGGCTGATGCGTGCCTGATCAACCCAGGGCAATTGCTCCAGCGCCTGCTGCATGGCTGCCAGACTGGCTGACAGGAATCTTGCCTCGCCAAAGCGCTCCAGCTCCTGCTGCAACTGTTGCTGGTTCTGTGGTGCCACCTCACCCAGCTTGCTTTCCACCAGCACCTGGCTGATGGGCCGGTCCAGTTGTGGCCAAAGCACCTGCCAGGCCTGCAGCCCGGCTCCCAGGGCCACCACTGCCAGCATGGCGAACAACAGCCGCCCGGCCAGCCGCCAGTTGATCCGCGGCATGCGCCACTGCCGGCGCCGGGCCGGCGGCGGCGCAACACGGCTGGCACCACGAGGAGTGGTTTGCACCCTCATGCCCGCTTTGCCGTTGTTGCCCGTGCGCATGCCCATCGCCTGCTCCTAGAGTGTTGCAGCCAGTAAACGCAGCACCAGCTGCTGAAAATCCATTCCAGCCGCCCGTGCCGCCATCGGCACCAGGCTGTGGTCTGTCATGCCGGGGACCGTATTGACCTCCAGCAGCCAGAAGTTGCCTTCGGCATCCTGCATCACGTCGGCCCGGCCCCAACCGGTGATATCCAGTGCCGCACAGGCAGCCGCCGTCAACTCGCGCAGCTCGCGCTCCTTGTCCGCATCCAGTCCGCAGGGAATCTGGTATCTGGTGTCGTCCGAGTGGTACTTGGCCTCGTAGTCATAGAACACATGGCTGGTGCCAAGACGGATCGGCGGCAAAATTTCGCCATCAAGCATTGCGATGGTGAACTCGGGGCCGGCAATGTATTGTTCGACCAGAACATTGTCATCGTAAATACGGGCGTTTTCCCATGCCTGCACCAGCTCGTCCAGGTCATGCACCTTGGCCATGCCGATGCTGGAACCTTCCTGGCTCGGCTTGACCATCAGCGGAAAGCCCAGTTCCGCGGCCACTCGCGCACAATCGGCGGGGCCGCTCAGGGTTGCATGACGTGGCGTTGGCAGGCCAAGGCTGTGCCAGACCTGTTTGGTGCGCAGCTTGTCCATCGCCAGTGCCGAGGCCAGCACACCGCTACCGGTGTAGGGAATGCCGGCGCATTCCAGCAGGCCCTGAATGGTGCCGTCTTCACCGCCCCGGCCGTGCAGCACGATAAAGGCGCGGTCAAATGACTGCGCGGCCAGCTGTTGCAAAATATCGTTGCCAACATCCAGGCCGTGCGCATCAACGCCAGCCGCCTGCAATGCGGCCAGTACCGCCGCGCCCGAACGAAGAGAAACCTCACGCTCGGCACTGCGTCCGCCATAGAGCACGGCCACCCGGCCAAACTGCTTGATATCGATGGACTGCGTCATACCTGCTCACTCCCTTTCCGAGCCTGAAACAAAGGATGTTTCACCAGCTGTGGCGCAATGCTGCCGATATCACCGGCACCCTGGCACAACAGGATGTCGCCGGCACGCAACAGCGGTTGCACCAATGGCGCCATGTCGGTGCCACGCTCGACATACAGCGGGTCCAGCTTGCCGCGCTGGCGGATGCTGTGACACAGCTGGCGGCTATCGGCACCGGGAATCGGCTCTTCGCCAGCCGGAAACACTTCCAGCAGCATCAGCACATTGGTTTCGCCCAGCACCTGGACGAAGTCCTCATACAGGTCGCGTGTGCGGGTGTAGCGATGCGGCTGGTAAATCGTCACCAGACGCCGCTCCGGCCAGCCGTCCCGGATCGCCTTGATCACGGCTGCCACCTCGCGCGGATGGTGACCGTAGTCATCCACCAGCATCACGCTGCCGCCGTCGACCGGCAGCTCGCCATACACCTGAAAGCGCCGCCCGACACCCTGAAAGCCGGACAGCCCGGCAACAATGGCTGCATCCTCGACGCCTTCATCGGTGGCAATGGCAATCACTGCCAGCGCATTGAGCACGTTATGGCGGCCCGGCATGTTGACGCATACCGGCAGCGCCGGACGATCCTTGCGCAGCACATTGAAGCAGGTACGCATGCCATCCTGGCGCACATCCACGGCACGGACGTCGGCGTCCTCGCTGAAACCGTAGGTGATCATCGGACGCTTCACGCGTGGTGCGATGTCGCGCACCGAAGGATCGTCAATGCACAGGACTGCCAGGCCATAAAACGGCAGGTTGTGCAGGAAGTCGACAAAGGTCTGCTTCAGCTTGTTGAAGTCGCCGCCGTAGGTGCTCATGTGGTCGGCATCGATATTGGTCACTACTGCCACCATGGGCTGCAAGTGCAGGAAGCTGGCGTCACTTTCATCCGCTTCGGCAATCAGATAGCAGCCGCCGCCCAGTTGCGCATTGCTGCCGGCGGCAGTGACCCGCCCGCCAATGACAAAGGTCGGGTCCAGGCCGGCTTGGGCGAACACGCCGGCCAGCAAACTGGTGGTGGTGGTTTTGCCGTGGGTACCGGCCACGGCTATGCCGTGGCGGTAGCGCATCAGCTCGGCCAGCATTTCGGCGCGCGGCACCACCGGAATACGGCGTTCCAGGGCGCGGGCCACTTCCGGGTTTTCCTGGTTGATGGCACTGGACACCACCAGCACATCGGCCTCTTCCACATTGGCCGCCTGGTGGCCCAGCATCACCTGAATGCCCAGCCCCTGCAGGCGCTCGGTAACGGCCGACAATTTGATATCGGAACCGGACACTTCATAGCCCAGGTTGCGAATCACCTCGGCAATGCCGCACATGCCGGTACCACCGATACCGACAAAGTGGATGCGACGAATGCGGCGCATGCGGCGGGTTTCAGCCGCTGTCGTCTGCAGGATCTCAGCCACGGGCCACCTCCAGACAGGCATCCACCACCTGTTGCGCCGCTTGCGGCCGTGCCAGTTTGCGCGCCTGTTGCGCCATCTCGATCAGCCTGTGGCTATTCATGAAAACCTCGGTTAAATGTTGCGCCAGCACTTCCGGGGAGGTGTGCTGCTGCGGCAATACCAGCGCAGCCTGCTGCTGCGCCAAAAATTCTGCATTTTTGCTCTGGTGATCGTCGATCGCATGAGGCAGCGGAACCAGAAAGGCTGCCCGCCCCATAACGGCCAGCTCGCTGACGGTCAGGGCACCGGCACGGCAAATCACCAGGTCGGCCCAGGCATAGGCCTCGGCCATGTCGTCAATAAAGGGCTGTACCCGGGCTGCAACAGCAGCCTCGGCATACCGCTGCCGGGTCACCTCCGCATGCTGCTCGCCACACTGGTGGCGCACCTCTGGCCGCAACCGGGGCTCCAGCAGTGCCAGCGCCGCCGGCAACAGCCGGTTCAACGGTTCGGCACCAAGGCTGCCGCCCACCACCAGCAAGCGCACCGGGCTCGACACCTGCTGTTTGTCCAGAGCACGGATGACAAGTTCAGCCCGCACCGGATTTCCCGTGGTCAACAGCTTGTCGCTGTCGGCAAAGGCCCCGGGGAAGGCTTGGCAAATACGGGCCGCAAAACGGGCCAGGCTGCGATTGGCGGTGCCGGCCACTGCGTTCTGCTCGTGAATCACCAGTGGCACACCACACAGACGGGCCGCCAGCCCGCCCGGACCGGTAACATAACCGCCCATGCCCAGCACACAGACCGGGCGGATGCGGCGCAGCAAACGCCAGGACTGCCACAGCGCTCCGAGCAGCTGCAACGGGGCCAGAACCAGTTGCAACACGCCTTTGCCACGCAGGCCGGTGGCCGAAATATTGTGCAATTCGATACCCGCAGCCGGTACCACACGGCACTCGATGCCACGACCGGCACCCAGCCAGTGCACCCGGTAACCACGGTTGCGCAGTTCCTCGGCACAGGCCAGCGCCGGAAATACATGTCCGCCGGTGCCGGCCGCCATGATCAGGATTGTCTCAGGCATGGCTCACCTCCACGGTTACAGGCTGTGATGGCGTACTGGCGGCCCGGGCCGACGATTGGCGCAACTCCCACTCGATCCGGATCAGCACCGCCAGCGAAACGCAGCAGATCACCAGCGAGCTGCCGCCGTAGCTGATGAACGGCAGGGTCAGCCCCTTGGTCGGCAGCAGGCCGGCATTCACGCCGATGTTGATGAATGCCTGTCCGGTCCACATCATGGCAATGCCATAGGCGCAATAAGCGGCAAAGGCATGCCCCGCCAGCTGGGCCCGGCGACCAAGGCGCAGCGCACGCACGCAGACAAAGGTGAGCATGGCCACGGTCAGTAGCGCACCAACCATGCCAAGCTCCTCAGCCAGTACGGCAAACACGAAGTCGGTATGGGCTTCCGGCAGGTAAAACTGTTTTTGCACGCTGTTGCCCAGCCCCGCGCCGAAAATGTCACCCCGGCCAAAGGCGATCAGCGCTTGCGACAGCTGGTAACCACTGCCGAACTGGTCACGAAACGGATCGGTGAAGCTGGTGATGCGTTCCAGCCGGTAGCTTTCCGCTGTGACGAAGAACCAGCCCAGCGCTCCGAGAATGATCAACAGCGGGGCCGCCACTTTCATACTGGTTCCGGCCAGGAAAATCATCACCACAACGCTACCGACCATAACCGTGGTGGCACCGAAATCGGGCTCCAGGTAAATCAGGGCGGCAAATACCAGCAGCACCAGCAGCGGTTTGACAAAGCCGAACAGCTTCTTTTCCAGCTCGGCCTGATGGCGCACCAGATAGCCGGCAATGAAGAACACCATGAACAGCTTGGCCGGCTCGGACGACTGCAGGTTGAAGACCCGCAGGTTCAGCCAGCGCTTGGAACCATTCACCTCATGGCCAATGCCGGGAACATAGACCAGAACCAGCAGGACAAAGGCGACACCCAGCAACGGACCGCTCCACTTCTGCCAGTGCTGCACCGGAATCAGCAGACAGGCGGCACCGGCACACAGGCCGGCCGCCACATACAGGGAGTGGCGAATGAAATAGTAATAATGGTTGCCGTTGTTGTGGGCGGCAGAAACGGCTGACGAGGCGGATGCGTTCATCACCAGGCCCAGACCGAGCAGGCACAGACAGGCGCCCAGCAACCAGTAATCCAGATCGACTTTCTGGTGGCGGCCGCCCAGTGGAGAATTCTGCATCCAGGCAAAGAATCGTTGCATGATCATGCCAGGCCCTCCACCGCACGGACAAACAGCTCGCCGCGCTCCTCGAAGTTCCTGAACATGTCCAGGCTGGCACAGGCCGGGGCCAGCAATACACTGTCTCCCGGCACACCTGCCTCAGCCGCTTTGGCCACCGCCTCGCCCAATGTGGCCGCCATCACCGCAGGCACACCGGTATCGGCCAGCGCCACACGGATCAGCTCCGCATCACGTCCAAGCAATACCAGTGCGCGACAGTGCCGGCGTACCGCTGCAGACAGTTCGGTAAAATCCGCGCCCTTGCCGTCGCCACCGGCAATCAGCACCAGCTTGTGTGTGTCATCGGCCAGCCCCTCGATGGCAGCCAGGGTGGCCCCGATATTGGTCGCCTTGGAGTCGTTGTACCAGTGCAGGCCATGTTTGTCAGCGATCCACTGGCAGCGGTGCGGCAGGCCGGCAAACTCTCGCAGGGCGTCCAGCATGGCTGCCATGGGCAGACCCGCGGCAGTACCCAGCGCCAGTGCCGCCAGTGCATTGGCCTGGTTGTGCAAGCCGGGGATTTTCAGTTGCGCCACAGGCAGCAGATTCTCGCTGCCACGCGCCAGCCAGCCATCACGCAGGCCAAACTCGTTGTCACTGTGCGGCACGGACAGGCCAAAGCCCAGTTGCTTGCCGGCCACAGTCTGCGGCTGCGCCGCCACATCATCACGGTTGATGATTGCCCACTCGGCTTCCTGATACACCTGCAGTTTCACATCGGTGTAATGCTGCAAGTCACGGTAACGGTCCAGGTGGTCGGCACTGATGTTCAGGCAGGTGGCCGCTTTGGCCTGCAGATGGCTGATGGTTTCCAGCTGGAAACTGGACAGTTCAAGCACATAGAGTTCAGCGGGCCGCTCCAGCAATGCCAGTGCCGGCATGCCGATATTGCCGCCCACACCCACCGTCAGGCCGGCCTTTTCCGCCATCAGGCCAACCAGCGTGGTCACAGTGCTCTTGGCATTGGAGCCGGTAATTGCGACCACCGGTGCCCGGGCATGCTGCAGAAACAGGTCAACATCGCCGCTGATATGCACGCCCCGTTCGATTTCACGCCGGATCTGCGGCGTGGCCAGCGCCAGCCCGGGGCTGACATACAGGGTCTGCGCCTGTTGCAGCAGGGGCGTATCCAGCGAGCCGCAATGCAGCTCGACCTGTGGAAACTCGGCACGGATCTGCGTCAGCTCCGGTGGCTGCTCGCGGGTATCCACAGCAGCCACGGGCACGCCCTGGCGCGCCAGATGGCGTACCAGTGACAGTCCCGTTTTACCCAGGCCGACCACGACCTGCAGCTGCTGTGTCATTTGTTGTTACCTCAATTTCAGTGTGGACAGACCGACCAGCACCAGTACCACGGTGATGATCCAGAAGCGCACGATCACCCGTGGTTCCGGCCAGCCCTTGAGCTCGAAATGGTGATGAATCGGTGCCATGCGGAACACCCGCTTGCCACGCAGCTTGAACGAAGCCACCTGGATCACCACCGACAGGGTTTCCACCACAAACACGCCGCCCATGATGAACAGCACGATTTCCTGGCGTACTGCCACAGCCACCAGACCCAGCGCCGCCCCCAGTGCCAACGCGCCAACATCACCCATGAATACCTGTGCCGGATAGGTGTTGAACCACAGAAAGCCCAGGCCGGCTCCGACCAGCGCACCGCAGAAAATGATCAGCTCGCCAACTCCCGGGATATAGGGAATGAACAGGTACTGGGCAAAGGTTGCGTGACCGGACAGGTAGGCAAAGATGCCCAGCGCACCACCCACCAGCACTGTTGGCAGGATCGCCAGGCCATCAAGGCCATCCGTCAGGTTGACCGCGTTGCTGGAGCCGACAATCACGAAGTAGGTCAGCACCACAAAGCCCAGCCCCAGTTGCAGGCTGACATCTTTCAAAAACGGGAAGATCAGTGCGGTTTCCGCGGGGCCTTGCGCGGTGGCATACAGGGCAATGGCCGCACCCAGGCCAAATACCGACTGCCAGAAGTATTTCCAGCGTCCGGGCAGGCCACGCGAATTCTTCTCGATCACCTTGCGGTAGTCATCAACCCAGCCGATGGCACCAAACAGCAAGGTGGTGACCAGCACGATCCAGACATAGCGGTTGCCCAGATCACCCCACAACAGGGTGCTGATGGCAATGCTGGCCAGAATCAGGGCGCCACCCATGGTCGGCGTGCCGGATTTGGACAAATGACTCTGCGGGCCGTCGGTACGTACCGACTGGCCAATCTGCAGGCCACGCAGGGTACGGATCATCCAGGGCCCCAGCCACAGCGACATCACCAGGGCGGTCAGGATGCCCAGAATGCCGCGCAGGGTCAGATACTGGAAGACCGCAAAGCCCTTGTAGTATTGCTGCAGGTATTCAGCAATCAGTAACAACATCAGTCTGTTTCCTTGTCCGCTTGTAAAATGGCAGCAACGGCCTGCTCCATGGCGGCACTGCGTGAGCCCTTGACCAGATAGCTGGTGGGCAGGGTAATGCGACTGGCCAGCGTGGCCAGCAGTTCTTCCCGGCTGGCAAAATGCTGCGCCATGCCATTGAAGGTACTGACCGCATGCTGCATGTGCGGCCCGACGGCAAACAGCACGTCGGCCTTGCCATTGGCGTATTCGCCCAGGGCGCCATGCTCCGCTTCGGCCCACTCGCCCAGCTCGCCCATGTCACCCAACACCAGGATGCGCTGACCTGGCATGGACTCCAGCAGATCCATGCCGGCGCGCATGGATGCCGGGTTAGCGTTATAACTGTCATCAATCAGCACTCCGCCATGGCTCAGTGCATGCCGCAGACAGCGTCCGGCGACCGGTTGTGCCTGCTGCAAACCCTGCACAATAGCCTCCAGCGCGATACCGGCCGCATGCGCGGTGGCCGCAGCCGCCAGCGCGTTGGCCAGGTTGTGCGCACCTGCCAGCTGCAGCTGCACCCGCGCACTGCCGGCCGGCGTGCACAGCGTGAAGCGGGCACAGCCACCCTCAAAGCTTGCGTCCCGGGCATACACATCCGCCTGCTCGTTGCTGACGGCAAAGCTCAGTACCCGGCTGGCACTGCTGCGCTCGCGCCACTGGGCAAAGGCCGCATCATCAAGGTTCAGCACCGCCACGCCCTGGCCGTGCATGTCATCCAGGATCTCGCCCTTGGCGCGGACAATGTGTTCCGGCCCGCCAAATTCGCCAGCATGAGCCATGCCGGCGTTGTTGATCAGTACCACCTGCGGCTGCGCCAGCGAGCGGGTCCAGGCAATTTCGCCGGGCAGGGATGCGCCCAGCTCGATCACCGCCAGCTGGTGTCGCGCCTCCAGCTCAAGCAGAGTCAGCGGCACACCGATTTCGTTGTTCAGGTTGCCCTTGGTGGCCAATACCGCCCCGGCGCCAACGGCAGCTCCGCCAATGCTGGCCAGCAGCTCCTTCACTGTGGTCTTGCCGCTGGAACCAGTCAGGGCAATCAGGGTGCCCTTGAACTGCGCACGGTTGTGCCGTCCCAGCAAGCCCAGTGCAACCCGGGTATCACCCACCGCCAGCTGTGGCAGTTCGCTGCTGTCCTGCCAGGCATCAACCAGCGCCGCAGCGGCACCGGCGGCTTCTGCCTGCGGCAGGTAGTCGTGACCGTCGAAAGTATCGCCGGTCAGGGCAACAAACAGGTCGCCATCACGCAGGCTGCGCGTATCCGTGTGGACACGTCGTACCTGGACATCGGCGCCCAGTAGCTGACCATCCAGCAGGGGTATCAGTTCGGCAAGATGCCATGCCCTAAACATGTGTTTTCTCCCATCCGGCCAACGCCAGTCGAGCCTGCTCCAGATCCGAAAATGGCTGGCGCTGCCCATTGATTTCCTGATAGTCCTCGTGCCCCTTGCCCGCGATGACCACAACATCACCCGGCTGTGCCTGGCCGATCGCTGTGGCAATGGCAAGGGCACGGTCATCAAACTCCTGCACATTGGCTACCGGGCTCAGTCCGGCCAGAATGTCGGCCCGGATTTGCGCGGGGTCCTCGTGGCGCGGGTTGTCATCCGTCACCAGCAAAGAGTCCGCACTGGCTTCGGCTACCACCGCCATCAGTTCGCGCTTGCCACGATCCCGCTCGCCGCCGCAGCCGAACACGCAGTGCAGCCGCCCATTGGCAGCCACATGGGAACGCATGGCAATCAGCACCTGCTGCAGTGCATCCGGCGTGTGTGCGTAGTCGATCACCACCAGCGGTTTGCCCGGCTCGGCCACAGCCTGCATGCGGCCGGCCGGCGGTGCCAGCCGGGGCATCACCGCCAGGATGTCCTGCAGGGCATAGCCCATGCCGGACAACGTGGCTACCACCGCCAGCAAGTTGCTCAGGTTGAAGCGGCCCAGCAACGGGCTGCGCAGCAGCGCTTCGCCCTGGGTGGTGGCAACAGTGGCCAGAATGCCCTGGTTGCTGTATTCGACCTGGCGACAGTGAATGTGCGCCCCGGTCTTGCTGATGCTGTAGGTTTTCAGGCTGCTTCCCGCATGCGTCTGTGCCAGCCGTACGCCCAGCTCGTCATCCAGGTTGAGCACCCGCACTTTCAGGCCGGGCCAGTCGAACAGGGCGGCCTTGGCTTCGGCATAGGCGTCCATGCTGCCGTGGTAATCCAGGTGGTCACGGGTCAGGTTGGTCAGCACCGCCACATCGACATCCACAGCCGCCAGACGCTTTTGCTCCAGCCCGTGGGACGACACTTCCATCGCCACATGGGTGGCACCGTCCTGTTTCAGGTCCGCTAGGACGGACTGCAGGGTAATCGGATCGGGCGTGGTATGGATGCCGCCCTGCAAGCTGCCAAGAAAGCCGTTCCCCAGGGTACCGATAACCGCGCACTTTTCTCCGAGGTGCTCCAGCGCCTGCGCCAGCAGATGCGACACAGTGGTCTTGCCATTGGTACCGGTCACGCCCAGCATGGTCAGCGCCCGGCTCGGCTCGCCATAAAAACGCCCGGCAATCGCCGACAGCTGGGCCTGCAGGCCCTTCACCGGCAGCAGCAGCGCTGCACTATCCTGGATGTCAGGCGCATTTTCAGCCTCATAGGCAACGGCAGCAGCGCCCCGGGCAATGGCATCGGCAATATGTTGACGGCCATCGGACTGGCTGCCCGGCACGGCCAGGAACAGGTCGCCCGGCCTGACCTTGCGGCTGTCCAGCGTCAGTTCCCGGATCAGGGTGTTGCTATGCGCCTGTGGCAGCAACTGGTTCAATGGCATTGGCACTAGCTGCGCCCCCTCTGCTGAATACTGTGTTGTGCCATGGTTTCGGGCAGGTTGTCCGGCCGCACGTTGAGCAAACGCAACGACCCGGCCATGATCCGGCTAAAAGCCGGCGCTGCCACCAGCCCGCCGAAATAGCCGCCCCGGGTGGGCTCGTCGATCACGATCGCCATGGCAATACGGGGCTCGCTGACCGGACCTACACCGGCAAACAGCGAGCGATAACTGTCTTCTGTATAACCGCCGCTGCGCGACTTCTTGGCGGTGCCGCTCTTGCCGGCAACGTGATAGCCCGGCACCCGGGCACGCTGGCCGCCACCGCCCTCCTCCTCAACTACCGAGCGCAGCATTTCCAGCACAACCTGGCTGGTCGCCGGATTCAGTACCTGGGAAGAAGCGGCTTCCCGGTCCTTGCGCAGCAAGGACAGCGGAATGCTGACGCCATTGTTGCCCAGGGTGGCATAGGCATGCGCCAGCTGGGCAACCGTCACGGAAAAGCCATAACCATAGGCCATGGTCGCGGTTTCAGCCGCGCCCCAGCGTGTATGCAGCGGAAAACGCCCGGAACTCTCGCCGGGAAAGCCCAGCCCGGTGTCTGCGCCGAAGCCCACTTGCTGCATCAGTCCGGCAACCGGCTCATGACCGATATCCAGCGCAATCTTGGTGATGCCGACGTTGCTTGATTTTTTCAGCACATTGGTCAGATCCAGCACGCCGCCTCGGGACACATCCCGGATGGTGTACTTGCCGATCTGCATCTGGCCGTTGCCCACGTCAACGGTCGAGCCCGGCTTCCAGCGGCCGGTATCCAGGGCGGCGGCAATGGTGAAGGGCTTAACCGTGGAACCCGGCTCGAACACGTCGACCAGCGCACGGTTGCGGCTGCCATTGGCGCTGTATGAAGCCCTGTTATTAGGGTTGTAGGTGGGGTAATTGACCAGAGCCAGGATTTCACCGGTCTTCACGTCCACCATGACCAGCGAGCCGGCCTTGGCCTTGAACTCCTGGATGGTGCGCTGCAGTTCGCGATGCGCCAGGTACTGCAGACGCAAGTCGATCGACAACGCGATGGACTGGCCGGCCTTGGCGTTTTGCACAACCTGTACATCGGCAATGATCTGGCCCTTGCGGTTCTGCACCACGCGGCGCTTGCCAGGCACTCCGGCCAGCCAGTCGTTGTAGGCCAGCTCGACACCTTCTCGTCCGTTTTCATCAATGTCGGTCAGCCCGACCAGGTGCGCGGTGACTTCACCTGCCGGATAGAAGCGGCGGAACTCCTCGCGCTGGTAGATCCCTGCGATGCCCAGTGCCATGACCTGCCCGCCCTGCTCCGGCGTTACGCCACGCTCAAGGTACATGAAGCTGCGTCCGGCGTTGTCTTCAATGCGTTTGGCCAGCACATCCAGCCTGACACCCAATGCGGCGGCCAGCTCGTGCCAGCGCTCCCGGGCCGGTTCCAGCTCCAGCGGGTTGGCCCACAGGGTGATCATCGGGGTGCTCACGGCCAGCGGTTCACCATTGCGGTCGGTGATGGTGCCACGGTGCGCACTGATCGGCACATGGCGCAGGCTGCGCTTGTCACCCTGTTCGGCGAGAAAATCATGACGAACCACATGCAGCCAGACAATTCGCCCGGATACGGTCAGTGCCAGCCCGAACAGCGCCAGCATGGTCAGGCCAAAACGCCAGCGCGCACCCAGCCAAGCCGGAAAGCGGCGGCAGGCAGCCAGTACCCCACGTACCCGGCTCATGGTGTCACCACCCGTACGCTGCCGGGCTCGGGCACCTGCATGCCGAGCTGCTCGACAGCCAGCTTCTCGATGCGGTTGTGTGCGGTCCAGGTGCTGTGCTCAAGCACCAGCCGGCCCCACTCCGCCTGCAGCTTGTCACGCTGTTTCATCTCGACAAACAGGGTGTTGAGCAGCTGCCGGCTGCCATGCGAGGAATAGGCCACCCATACCGAGCTGACCAGCGTTGCGGCAAACAGCAGGCCGATGGGCCGGCTCAGGGGAGGCAGATGACGGAGCTGACGGGAATCGTTCATCGCAACTTCTCCGCCACACGCATCACCGCACTACGGGCACGCGGATTGGCCTGCAGTTCCTGCTCACCCGCATACTGCGGCTTGCCCAGCAACTTGAGTACCGGCACGAAGGGCTCCGGCCTGATCGGCAAATGACGCGGCAGGGCATCAGCCTCGCCACGCGCCTGCCGGCGCATGAACTGTTTGACGATCCGGTCTTCAAGAGAATGGAAGCTGATGACAACCAGCCGTCCGCCCACAGCCAGGCTGTCCAGCGCCGCCTGCAGGCCCAGTTCGAGGTCACCCAGTTCGTTGTTGACATGGATGCGCAAACCCTGAAAAGCCCGGGTCGCCGGATGCTTGCCCTTTTCCCAGGCCGGGTTGGCTGCACTGATCACTTCCGCAAGGTCTGCGGTGCGGACAAAGGGTTTGTCTTCGCGTCGCTTGACAATGGCCTGCGCCATGCGCCGGGCAAAACGTTCCTCGCCGTATTCCTTGAACACACGGGTAATATCTTCTGCCGTTGCCTGGTGCAGCCAGTCAGCCGCGCTGACTCCGGCATCCGGATTCATGCGCATGTCCAGCGGCCCGTCCTGGGTAAAACTGAAGCCCCGCCCCGCATCATCCAGCTGTGGCGAGGACACCCCAAGATCAAGCAAAACGCCATCAATCTTGCCGGCCAGATCACGCCCGGCCAGCTCGTCATGCATGTCGGCAAAGCTGCGCTGCACGATATCAAAACGTTCATCAGCAAGGGCCAGCGCCCTGCCTGCGGCAATGGCCTGGGGGTCCTTGTCAAAACCGAGCAACCGTCCCTGTGGGCCCAGTTGCTGCAAAATCAGGCGGCTGTGCCCGCCGCGACCGAAGGTTCCGTCCACATAACAGCCAGCGGCATGCACTTGCAGGGCACGCACGGCTTCGTCCAGCAGGACGCTTATGTGCTTGTGTTCGGCGTTCATGATCAAAGCACCAGACTACGGAGTTCTTCGGGAATGTCGTTGTGCTGCACAAAGCTGATGTCCTGCTCGAACTGGGCCTGCCATTTGCTTTCGTCCCAGATCTGGAACTTGTGCAGCATGCCGACCAGCGCAACGTGCTTGTCCAGCCCGACCCGGCTGCGCAGCTGTGGCGGCACCAAAAAACGGCCACTGCCATCCAGCTCGACATCAATCGCGTTACCCACCAGCAAGCGTTGCAGGCTGCGGGCTTCCGGCACCATGGTGGACATGCGGCCAATCTGGGTTTCGACGCGCTCCCACTCGTGCAAAGGGTAAAGACACAGGCACGGCTCATGCAGGTCGATGGTGATCACCATCTGACCGGCACAACGCTCATCAAGCTCCTGGCGATAGCGACTCGGCATCGCCAGACGCCCTTTGGCGTCCAGATTGATAGAACTGGATCCGCGAAACATGTGTGTGCTTTCCAACCGTGGGAAGCGCATTCAAGCAGAAAAACCCACTTTCTTCCACTTTGCGCCACTTTGGCACACTATAAAAACCACCCTGCACAGCGTCAAGCACAAACAGGGGGAAAACCCCTTATATGTCGGACACTTAGCATTTTTGTGTCCAGCTCCTCATTAGCTTGCCAACAACGACAAAAACCGCACCATGCAGCTCAATTGCATAGCGTTTGAAGTTAAAGTGTTTTGTGAAGAGTGCTTGCCCTGATCAGGCCAAGCTTGAAGAAGAAGGGCAAGAGCCAGCCTGTAAGCCGGGTTCTGTCGTGGACAGTCATTCATCTGGGATCGCCATCACTGACGACCTCAAGCAACCTACCCGAATCCAGCGCGGGCCACGCCAACGGATTCCTATTTGGTCTTGCTCCCGACGGGGTTTGCCTGGCCACGGACTGTTACCAGCCGCGCGGTGCGCTCTTACCGCACCTTTTCACCCTTACCGGCGCTTGCGCGCTTAGGCGGTTATTTTCTGTGGCACTTTCCGTAGGCTTGCGCCTCCCAGGTGTTACCTGGCGTCTTGCCCTGCGGAGCCCGGACTTTCCTCCCCTTTCCGGCCGTAGCCAGAAAGCAGCGACTGTCCGGCCGGCTCTTGCCCGCAAAGGGTACGGCTCACGGGCCAAACATGCAACCCATATTGCATCCCCGGCCCTCCGGTGTCTGCGCCACCGGAAAAACCCGCCAGTCACGCCCCGCGCGCTTGCGCATGCCGGGACAAGCGGCCAGACTATGGCCCGTCATCCTAGCCAGCCAAGTCTTCCCATGAATCCAATGCTTGATACCCTGGTTTCCCTGCTCGACATGGAAACCCTGGAAACCCACCTGTTTCGCGGAGCCAGCCAGGATCTGGGCTTTCGCCAGCTGTTTGGCGGCCAGGTGCTGGGCCAGGCACTGTCTGCCGCCAGCAAAACCGTTGACGGCAATCGCCAGGCCAATTCCCTGCACGGCTACTTCCTGCGGCCCGGTGACGCCGGCAAACCGGTAATCTACCAGGTCGAGCCGGTACGCGATGGCGCGACCTTCTGCACCCGCCGGGTCATGGCCATCCAGAATGGCCGACCGATTTTCACCTGCAGCGCCTCTTTTCATATCCGGGAGGAAGGTTTTAGCCACCAGATGCAGATGCCGGCGGTACCCATGCCGGAAGAACTGGTCCCCGACAACGAGCTGACCGAAGAGCTGTCACGCGCACTCAATGACGAAAAACGCGTCAAGATGCTGCGCAACAAGCCGATCGAAACCCGGGCTGTCCAGGTACTGGATCCGCTCAACCCGGAAAAGATCGCGCCGGTAAAACAGGTCTGGTTCAAGGCCGATGGCCGTCTGCCGGACTGCCCCGCACTGCACCGCTACTTGCTGGCTTACACCTCGGACTTCAGCTTGCTCACCACTTCGCTGCTGCCGCACGGCGCTTCAATCTGGCAACCACAAATGCAGGTAGCAAGCCTGGATCATGCCATCTGGTTCCATGACGAGGTGCGCATGGACGAGTGGCTGCTGTACAGCATGGACAGCCCATGGGCTGGCGGTGCACGCGGCTTTGCCCGTGGCAGCATCTTTACCCGTGACGGCCGACTGGTCGCTTCGGTGGCCCAGGAAGGCCTGACCCGGGTGCGCACCGACTGGCTCAAACCTGGCAACTAAAGCCATGCCCGCTTTCCTGCAAGACTGCCGGCACTGGGTGTTTGACATGGACGGCACCCTGACCCGCGCCGTACATGACTTCCAGTTCATCCGCCAGCAACTGGAAATACCCCCCGAAGCAGATATTCTCGGCTACCTGGACAGCCTGCCGGCCGACCAGGCCTGCGCTGCCCATGCCTGGCTGATGGAGCACGAGCGTGCCCTTGCCGAACGCTCGATCGCCGCACCGGGAGCGGTCGAGCTGGTGCAGCACCTGCATCAGCGTGGTGACCGCCTGGCCATACTGACCCGCAATGCACAGGAGCTGGCGCGGGTCACCCTCCAGGCCATCGGTCTGGACCACTGTTTCAGTCATGCCGACATTCTCGGGCGCGAACAGGCCGCCCCCAAGCCCGCACCCGACGGCATGCTCCGAATCGCACGCAACTGGCAGGTCGACAGCAGCAGCCTGTGCATGATCGGTGATTTTCATTTTGACCTGAGCAGTGCCCGCCGGGCGGGTGCCAGAGCAGTGCTGGTCAATCTGCCAAGCAACCCCTGGCCGGACCTGTCCGACTATCACGCACAGAACTGTAGTGAACTACTGGCGCTGCTCAAAAGAAGCCGCTCCAACATCACAAAACGCCCATAAAGCCGGCAGCATGCAACAACACTTTTGCATGCAGCGTGGCAGTACCCATGCTGATACCGCTTGCTTCCGCCCAGGTGGAAGCTCGTCTTGCTCCAGATGTTTCTCCACCACAAACAAAAAAGCCGCTGCTGTTCCGATCAGGAACCGACAGCGGCTTTTTTGCGGAATTACCCCGAACCCCCTCCAGCCGTGGTACGACCGTGGTCAATCAGTTGCCGATAAGCATCTGCAATGAGGGCTTGCGGCCGGTAAGCCTGCGTACCCGGATCCTGCGCAAAGCCTGCCGGCACTCTCGTGCCCGGCTGCGCTTTGACTTGGTAACCATTATAGGGAAATCAGGCAGCATGAAATTGCTAAAACCAGCGATTCTCTCAACTTATAAGCACAAATATCCAAAAAAAGCATAAAATGCACAATAACTATAAACAGCAACAGAGAAATATGGCATGAACAAACTCGACCGCTTTGATATCCGCATTCTCGACGCCCTGCAAAAGGACGGTCGCATCTCCAATCAGGACCTGGCCGAACAGATCGGCCTGTCGCCCTCGCCCTGCTCCCGGCGCGTACGCCAGCTGGAAGACAGCGGCTATATCCTGCGTCACGTCGCCCTGCTTGAGCCAAAAAAACTCGGCCTGACCCTGACCGCCTACGTGCTGATCGGCATGGACCGGCATACCCCCGAGCGTTTTGCCAACTTCCAGCAACACATCACCCGCTGGGACGAAGTGCTTGAGTGCAGCCTGATTACCGGCATGGATGCGGACTATCAGCTCAAGGTCGTGGTGCCGGACATGGATCACTATCAGAAATTCCTGCTGGAGAAACTGACCCGTATCGAAGGCGTCACCAGTGTACGCTCCAGCTTCGTCCTCAATCAGGTGCAACTTTCCACGGCCCTGCCCCTGGACCATTTGCGGGCCTGAAGCGGTGCTGTCAGCGCCCCCGCAACAGGCGAAAGCGTGAACGAGATCTCATTATTCGGCAAGCCTGATGTATACTGGCCCTGTTCCGCCGGCAACCCCCCACCCGATTCAGACAGCCGGGGCGCTAGCCTGATCATGCAACATTCTGGAATTCAACATGGAAACCGAAGTTTTTGAAGAGCTGATGACCACAATCCTCGTGGCCGGCCTGATTCTGTTCATGGCCTTCATCGTCTGGGATCTGGCAAAGAAGTCCAAGGCGGGGCGCTACGGCACCGCAGTCCTGTTCTTCGCCCTGGGTCTGGGTGTTCTAGGGTTTATTGCCAAAACGATCATCATTGCCGTCAAGGGACTCTAAGCCGGAAGCACATCCACTCCGGATACCGCCGGCTTTTCCAACTGGTCATATAACGGCCATTCTCCAGCAAACCACAACCAATAGTCATAACACATGAAACCTGCCGACCTTGTCATGCAAAGCTATGGACGCTGCTGTCGCTCCACCGGCTTTTTCGATACCTTTTACCGTATTTTCCTTGCCAGCTCACCCGACGTTCGCGCAAAGTTCGCCAATACAAATATGCAGGCACAGCAGCTGCTGTTGCGCCAGGGCATCATGAACGTCGTCCTTTACGCTCGCGGCATGCCCGATACCAAGCTGCGCGCGCTGGGCTGCTCCCATTCACGCAAAGCCATGGACATCAGGCCCGAGCTGTATACGCTCTGGACCGATTCACTGCTGAAAACCATTCACGAGCACGATGCCGAGGCTGACACGAACACGCTCAATGCCTGGCTTACCGTGATCAATCAGGGAATCTCGGTCATTCTCGAAGAATACTGAGGGTGGTTCCCGGCCCGGCACACCTGTAACCGCTCAACCACAAAGCATGAAGGAGGCAGGACCGTATCGGGCAAAGCGAAACTCCGCCGCTGAATCAGCCTGAGAGTTGCAGCCTGCAGGCGATTACTGCAATTGTCGCCACTGCCCGGGCTGCAAATCTCCCAGTTCCCAGTCCCCGATGCGCATGCGCACCAGCCGCAAGGTCGGCAAACCGACCGCCGCCGTCATGCGCCGGACCTGCCGGTTCCGGCCCTCGCAGATGCGGATCTCCAGCCAGCTGGTGGGCACCGTCTTGCGAAAGCGCACCGGCACTGGCCGTTCCCACAACTCCGGCTCGCTGATCACGCGCACCTGTGCCGGCAGGGTCACCCCGTCCTTCAACTGTACGCCCGCTTCCAGCAGGCGGACATGTTCCGCAGCGGCTTCACCTTCCACCTGCGCCCAGTAGGTTTTCCACATCCGGTGACGAGGGTCACTGATGCGCGCCTGCAGACGCCCATCGTTGGTCAGCAACAACAGTCCCTCGCTGTCACGATCAAGCCGGCCGGCCGGATAGACGCCGGGAAAATCCACCCAGTCCTTCAGGGTCGCCCGCCCCTGGTCATCACTGAACTGGGTGAGCACGTCATACGGCTTGTTCAGGGCTATCAGAACCGGTGGCCGGGACGGCTTTTTCGGTGTGCCTCCCTGCTGCCGGCGCACCGCCGGGCGCTGTCGTCTTTCAGTCATTCCAGGCCTTGAGCAAACCGGCAAACTCTTGCAGCCAGGGAACCGCATCCTGTTCCGGGGTAACGGTTTCGCTGGCATCCAGCCGCAGGGTATCCTGCAATCGGACCAGCCCGAGCAGATCAGCCAGATCCTCCAGCTCATCCGCCGCCAGACAGAAGTTGTCACCATAGCCGGCATCGCCCAGCCCGATAATTCCGACCGGCCGGCCGACCCAGTCGGGCTGACGCTCCTGCAGTGTATCGACCAGCGGCTGCATTTTTTCCGGCAGCTCGCCCATGCCCGTAGTCGAGGCAATGAACAGCAACCCGCCCGGATCATGCTCCAGCAGGTCAGTCACGTCCCAGTGCTGCCGATAGGCCGTATCCAGCCCGGCTGCGGTCAGCAGCTCGCCGGCCCGCCAGGCGACTTCCTCCGCAGCACCAAAAACGGTTCCCGAAACAATTGCAATGCGCATGACCACTCCACACAATAGCCTGCACCGGTGCGCCTCACCCTTTCAGGCTACAGTCGGCAGCCGGTACGGCTGGCTTCTCGATTTTTCAACAAACGGCAAGAATAATGTTAACCTGCCTCAATTCAGCCGGCAGACTAACAAGCCCGACGCAGTGTCGGCAAGCCATGGAGCCCGAGTAAGTCCTTGTCCGTCAATTTTCCCGTTCTCATTACCGGTGCAGCCCAGCGCATCGGCCTGCATTGCGCCCGCCGCCTGCGGCAATCAGGTTATCCGGTCATGATCAGCTACCGCCAGCGCCATCCCGGCGTAGATGAGCTGGAAGCAGCCGGTATCACCTGCCTGCCCGCCGACTTTGGCAGCGAAGCGGGGATCCTCGCATTCATTGAGCAGGTACAACAGCATGCCGATGGCCTGCGCGCCATCATCCACAACGCCTCGGCCTGGCAGGCCGATCCGGTACCGGCCAATGGCAGTGCTTTTAATACACTGTTTCACGTACACATGCTGGCGCCCTATCTGATCAACCTGGCCTGCGAACCTCTGCTGCGCCAGAGCCCGATCGCCGACATCATCCACATCAGCGATGATGTCACCCGCCGCGGCAGCAGCCATCGTGTCGCCTACAGCGCCAGCAAGGCGGCGCTGGACAACATGACCCTGTCCTTTGCCAGCCAGTTCGCCCCGCATATCAAGGTCAACGGCATCAGCCCGGCGCTGATCATGCTGCACCCGGATGATGGCGTCGAGTACGCACGGCAGGCCATGGACAAATCCGTATTAAAAACCGTTCCCGGCCCCGAAGTGGTGATGCAGGCGGTAGAATACCTGTTGAACAATCCCTACGTGACCGGAACCACCCTCTGCCTGAATGGCGGTAGGCATCTGAAGAATTGAAAGGAACCATCGAAATGTGTGAAGAACTGGCCAAGCACTATCACGCCATCCTTGAAGGACTGGGCGAGGACCCGCAGCGCGAAGGGCTGCTCGATACCCCGATGCGTGCCGCCAAGGCCATGCAGTACCTGTGCAACGGCTACGAAAAGAACCTTGACGAAGTGGTCAACAACGCGCTGTTCGAGTCCAGCAGCGAAGAGATGGTGATCGTGCGCGACATCGAGCTGTACTCGCTGTGCGAGCACCACCTGCTGCCCTTCATCGGCAAGGCCCACGTCGCCTACATTCCCACCGGCAAGGTGATCGGCCTGTCAAAGGTGGCACGCATCGTCGACATGTATGCCCGCCGCCTGCAAATCCAGGAAAACCTGACCCGCCAGATTGCCGATGCGGTGATGAGCGTGACCCAGGCATCCGGCGTCGGCGTGGTGATCGAGGCCAAGCACATGTGCATGATGATGCGCGGTGTGGAAAAGCAGAACTCGGTGATGACCTCCTCGGCCATGCTGGGCAGTTTCCGCAGTTCGGTGAATACCCGCCAGGAGTTCCTGCAACTGATCCGGGGTCACTGACATGCAGATGCTCGAGCCCGGACAAGCCCGCATCCGCATCAAGGATTTGCGCCTGCGCACCTATATCGGCATCAATGATGACGAGATCCGCAACAAGCAGGACATCCTGATCAATGTGCTGATCCTCTATCCGGCCTGCCGGGCGGTGGACAGCAACCTGATCGACGATGCCCTGAACTATCGCAGCATCACCAAGGCCGTGATCGAGCTGGTGGAGAGCAACCGCTTCGCCCTGCTCGAACGCCTGACCCAGGACGTGCTGGATTGCGTCATGGGTTTTGCCCAGGTCAGCTACGCCGAAGTCGAAGTCGACAAGCCACATGCCCTGCGCTTCTCCGAGTCCGTCTCGATCACCCTGGCCGGACAGCGTGATGCCTGAGACACTGGACACCCTGATCAGCCAGCTGTCGGCAGACAACCTGATGTTCGCCGACGTCCTGGCCTTTATCGAACGGCACTATCATTACCAGCCACAGCCGTTCGATAACGGCCCGCTGCACAATGTCGCCGGAGAGAACCAGGGCTCCTGCAAGATCCTCGGCCTGGCCCTGCTGGAGGGCTTGAGCACAGAACAGGCTTTGCTATGCTTTGGCGAGCACTACCGTCATGTGCTGGTCACCCCCGATGGCAACGATCACGCCAACATCCGCCAGCTGATGCAAAACGGTCTGGAACCAGTCAGCTTCAGCACGCTGCCACTCACCCGGAAAGCGGCTTTGTAGGTGCGAATTCATTCGCACATTGGCGCCCAGCTTTCTTAATGCGACCGCAGAATCAGCGCCGTGTTCGAATAAATTCGAACCTACACGTCCGCTGGTTAGCAGCAGTGCAAAAAACTCACCGCCCCTGCTCCAGCCCCCACTGGTACAGCAGGTTCTTGCGTGCTCCGGTAATCTGCGCCGTCAGTGCCGCCGCCTTTTTCAATGGCAACTCCGCAGCCAGCAGCATCAATACCCGCTGTGACTCGGCATCCACCACATCCTTGCCGGCTTTATCATCCAGTCCTTCCACCAGCAGCACACACTCGCCGCGCTGCTGGTTGCTGTCGGCGGCGATCCAGGCGGCCAGCTCGCCCAGCGACGCGTCCTTGATGGTTTCGAAAGTCTTGGTCAGCTCCCGTGCCAGCACCGCCTGGCGCTGCGCCCCAAAGGCTTCAGCCATGGCCATGACCGACTCCAGCACCCGGTGCGGGGCTTCGTAAAAGATCAGCGTGCGGGTTTCCCCGGCCAGCGCTTGCAAGCGGGCAGCGCGGGCACCACTGCGTGCTGGCAAGAAACCCTCAAAAGCAAAGCGGTCCGACGGCAGGCCGGCCGCCGACAATGCGGCAATCGCGGCACAGGCACCCGGTACCGGCACCACCCGAACTCCTGCCGCGCGCGCCTGTCTCACCAGATGGAACCCGGGGTCCGACACCAGCGGCGTGCCGGCATCACTGATCAGTGCCAGGTCGGCACCGTCGAGCAAACGTTGCACCAAGCCGTCACTGCCCGAGCGCTCGTTGTGATCATGGCACGCGACCATCGGTGTACGCAGTGCAAAGTGCTCCAACAAGCGCGCCGAGTGACGGGTATCCTCCGCCGCAATCAAATCGGCCTGCTCCAGCACCTGCAGCGCCCGGGCACTGATGTCCTGCAGGTTGCCAATCGGAGTGGCCACTACGTACAGGGTTCCGGCAACAGTTTTGCTCACGGCAGACTCCACTTCAGACAAAACGTGCATTGTAACGCAAAGCTGTAGCCTGACGTCGCACCCAAAGCCCAGCTTGGGTACAATAGCTCCTCACCACTAACATTGATCAGGAACAGACCGTCCATGTTGCAACACCTGCGTTTACCACTGGCCCTTGGCCTGCTTCTGGGACTGGCCGCCTGTGCCAGCACATCCGGCGATTCCATTGGTTCGCTACCCGACACTCGCAACGCGGACCTGGATAAAACCCTGACAGCAGCCGGCAAGAAAAAAGGCGATGAAGCCACCAGCCTCTATCTCGCCGCTGCCGATCTGGCATGGCAACAGGGCGACAGTCTCAAGGCGCGCTCGCTGCTGGAATCCCTGAATCTGGACCATGCCCTGCCCGCCCGGAAAATCTTCGCCAACACCCTGTCAGCCGAACTGGCACTGGCCCGCAAACAGCCCGAAATGGCCCTGCAGCTTTTGCAGGATCCGGCTTTCGACCGTCTTGCCGAACTGCCCGTCGCCCAGCAGGTGCGCAGCCAGGAAGCTCGCGCCCGCGCCCTGGAAGAGAGCGGACAGCTGCTACCTGCAGTCCGTGAGCGCATCTACATGGCCGGCCTGCTCGACCAGCAGGCGGCCGGCAACAACCTGGAAAGCACCTGGAGCCTGGTCAGTCGCCTGCAGATGCCGGTCGATAGCCGCGCCAACGAAACCGAACTGCGCGGCTGGCTGGCCCTGTCGCGCATGGTCCGCGGCAACGGCTCGCTGGTCGAAAAACAACTCAAACTGCGCGAGTGGATCGCCGCCAACAGCCTACATCCAGCTGCCCGGCAACTGCCCGCTGAACTGGACAAGTTGCTCGCCCTGCAACCACAACCATTGCAACGTGTCGCCCTGCTGCTACCAAGCCATGACCGCAACCAGAAAGTGGTCAACGCCCTGCGCAACGGCTTCCTCGCCCGTTACTACGAAGCCAGGGAATCCGGCCAGACAGTCCCCGAACTGCTCTTTTATGACAGCAACCAGACAGGCAGCCCAGAGGAGCTGTATCGCCAGTTGCAACAGGATCAGGTCGACCTGCTGATCGGCCCATGGGAAAAAGAACTGGTCACACGGCTTGCCGAACAGGCATCCCTGCCCGTTGCCACTCTGGCCCTGAACTATGCTGACAACCATACCTCACAGGCCACCAGCAACCTCTACCAGTTTGGCCTGTCGGCTGAGGATGAAGCCCGCATGGCTGCCGAACGGGCCTGGGCTGACGGCATGCGCAACGCCGTTGTGCTCGTCCAGGCCGGCGACTGGGGTCGCCGCGTACAGGCAGCCTTTGCCGGTCACTGGCAACAGCTGGGCGGCACGCTTGTGGATAGCGTCTACCTGGGCCAGCCGGTTGAGCTGGCCCAGCAACTGGGCAGCCTGTTGCGCTTGCGCGACAGCGAAGAGCGCAGCAAGAAACTGGCCGACACCCTGCAAACCCGCATCCATAGTCAACCCGGCCGCCGCCGTGACGTCGATTTCGTCTTCCTCGCCGCACCATCCCAACTGGCCCGGCAGGTGCGCCCGACGCTGATTTTCCAGTACGCCGGCGACCTTCCCGTCTATGCCACTTCCGCGATCAACCCCGGCAGCCAGGATTCCGCCCTGCTGCACGACCTTGACGGCATCACCTTCACCGAAGTGCCCTGGCTGCTGAATACCAGTGATCCGCTAAAAGACGGCATCATCAATCGCTGGCCCGAAGCTGCCAGCCTGATGGGGCGTTTTTACGCAATGGGAGCTGACACCTACCAGCTTGCGGTCCAGCTGCAGCTGTTGCAAGCCCTGCCCAACACCAGCACCGAAGGTTTGACCGGCCAGATGCAACTTGGCAAGCAGAACAGGGTCGAACGACACACGGGCTGGGCACAGTTTGTCGACGGCAAGCTGGAGCCGCTACCCTGACACGCCAGCAGGGCAGGCTTGCCGAACAGCAAGCCCTTGACCATCTTTTCCAGCATGGCCTGCAGCTGGTTGAGCGCAACTGGCACTGCCGTTATGGCGAACTGGACCTGATCATGCTTGACCGGGCCACACTGGTTTTTGTCGAGGTACGCTACCGCAGTTCGATGCATTATGGCGGAGCACTGGAAAGCATTACCCCGGCCAAACAGGAAAAAATCATGCTGGCGGCACAAAGCTTCCTGCATCAGCATCCACAGTGGCAAAATAACGCCTGCCGCTTTGACGTGGTTGCCTTACATGGCAATTGCCCCAATACCCGGGGTTTCCAGTGGCTCAGGCATGCATTCATGCTCTGAGCGCGGACCCCGACACAGTTAAAGGTACATCATGCAAAACAGAATTCAGCACATGTTTCAGGCCAGCATCGATACCAAACAGCAAGCCCTGCAGGTTCTGCCGGCCGCGATCGAGCAAGCCAGCCTCCTGATGGTCAACGCCCTGCTCAACGACGGCAAGATCCTCAGCTGCGGCAACGGCGGTTCGGCCGGCGATGCTCAGCACTTTTCTTCAGAAATGCTCAACCGCTTCGAGCGTGAGCGTCCCAGTTTGCCAGCCCTGGCGCTGACCACCGACAGCTCGACCATCACCTCCATCGCCAACGACTACAGCTACGAGGAAGTGTTTGCCAAACAGATCCGTGCCCTCGGACAGCAAGGCGACATCCTGCTGGCGATCTCCACCAGCGGCAACTCGGCCAACGTGGTGCAGGCAATTCACGCCGCCCACGACCGCAACATGAAGATTGTCGCCCTGACCGGCCGCGATGGTGGTGCGATGGCCCCCCTGCTGCAGCCGGATGACATCGAAATCCGGGTGCCCTCCAGCGTCACGGCCCGCATCCAGGAAGTACACTTGCTAGCCATCCATTGCCTGTGCGACCTGATTGACCGCCAACTATTCGGGAGTGAGGAATGATGCGCAATATTCTGCTACTGGTACTGACATCCCTGATGCTGACCGCCTGTGGCGCTCGCAGCCCGGGCAACAAGGTGGACGACCAGGTGATCCACCCCAATGTGAACAGGGCGATCAAGGAGGCCCACCCCGACCTCGGCAGCCCGACCTCCCACACTGTGGTCACCAGTTATAACGGAGTGATCCTGATTGCCGGTGAAACACCCCGTGAAGACCTCAAGCAAATGGCCACTCGCGCCGCACAAGGGGTCGATGGCGTCAAGGTGGTGCATAACGAGCTAAGGGTAGCCTACCCCACTCCGGTCAACATCCGCGCCAACGATACCCTCCTGACCACCAAGGTCAAAACCCGCCTGGTAGCGGAAACCGACGTCCCGTCAACCAAGGTCAAGGTGGTCACCGTCAACGGTGTGGTTTATCTGCTGGGTATCGTCAGCCGTACCGAAGCCGACAACATCACCTATGCGGTGCGTCAGGTTGGCGGCGTGCAGAAAATCGTGCGCTTGTTCGAATACATCAACTGATCCCGCCCTGATACAAAAAAGCCTCTTGCAGATGTATGCAAGAGGCTTTTTTATTGTCTGAAAGATCATTTCACGACGCGCAGACTCGGCCGTCCGCCCGGCTTTGGCGGAGGTGGCTGTTCATCCGTTTCTTCTTGCACCTCAACACCTTCCTCGGGCAGCTCGATTTCAAAAGACATGCCCTGCCCGTTTTCCTGGGCATAGATGGCCAGCACGGCATAGACAGGTATCACCAGCTGGTGCGGCACACCGGAAAACCGCGCCTCGAAGCTGACCACCTGGTTGTTCATCACGAAGTGCCGGACAGCCGAAGGCGACAGGTTCAGGATCAGCTGGCCGTGCTCGGCAAACCCTTCAGGGGCAATCACGCCCGGTGCCTCCGCGGCAACCAGCAGGTAAGGTGTGCACTCGTTATCGACAATCCACTCATAAAGAGCACGGATCAGATAAGGCTTGCTCGGGGTCATCAGGTAGTCCGCCAATCAGGTACGCATCAACCGCTCCGCCTCGCTCAGGCTGGCCTGAAATGCCGGGCGGACAAAGTTGCGGCTCATATAGTCAAGCAGGGGCTGCGCGGCCCGTGGCAAGTCAATACCCAGTTCGGGCAGGCGCCACAGCAACGGCAACAGGCAGCAGTCAACCAGGGTCAACTCCTCGCTCATGAAGTAGGGCATGCTGGCAAAAACGGGGGCTACACCAATCAGGCTCTCGCGCAACTCCTTGCGAGCCTTGGTACGGGCTGCCTCCTTGGCCTTCTTGTCCAGAATCAGGTCGGCTAGGCTGCACCAGTCTTTCTGTACACGATAGGCAAGCATGCGGGTGTTGGCTCGCGCCACCGGATAGGCCGGCAGCAAGGGCGGATGCGGATAACGCTCATCCAGATACTCCAGAATGATCATGGAGTCGTAAAGGGACAGGTCGCGGTCAACCAGGGTTGGCACCGTCCCGTAAGGATTCACTTCGGCGAGGTATTCAGGATATTCCCCTTCGGCGACGTCAATCAGGTCGGCTACAACATCCTTTTCAGCCAGCACAAGACGTACACGGTGGGAATATTGACATAGGGGATCGGAATAGCAACCCAGTCTGTTGGGTACAGCCATGGCTTACCTCCTGTAAGTTGAAGCACTCCTGCATGCAACCCGATCAGGTTGTACAGCTCCGGCTCATTGCCAAATCTGCTGCGGCATAGAGTGCAGAAAACGCACGCGCCCCGGGGCGCGTGCGTTGCTTGGCAGAATCAGGCGGCAATCTTACTTGACGTCTTTCCAGTACTCGCGCTTGAGCAGGTAGGCAAAGACGAAGAACACCACCAGGAACAGCAGTACATAGGTACCGATGCGCTGGCTCTTGAGCTTGACCGGGTTGGCCGAGTACTCAAGGAAGGTCACCAGATTCTTGATTGTTTCATCGAACTCCTGCTCGCTCATGCTGCCGGTACCTTTTTGTACCACCAGCTGGTCACAGGATTCCTCGGTGATCGGTGCACCGGTCAGCGGGTCGAAAACCTTTTTGCCGTTCTCAACCATGGGGACCTGCTTGCAGTCGATCACCTGGTTGCCCTGCAGGGCAACCAGCACGTTGGGCATGCCGACGTTGTCGAACACCTTGTTGTTGGCACCCAACGGACGCGAAGGGTCAGCATAGAAGGTGCGCAGATAGGTGTACAGCCAGTCGGCACCACGAACGCGGGCCACCAGGGTCAGGTCGGGCGGAACCACACCAAACCACTTTTTGGCCTGCTCGTCGGTCATCGGCGTACGCATGTGGTCACCAATCTTGGCGTCGGTGAACACGATGTTGGCCATCATGGCCTCTTCGCTGATGCCCAGGTCGGTGGCCACCCGCTCGTAACGCTGAAACTTCATGCCATGACAGCCGAGGCAGTAGTTGGCGAAGGTTTTCAGTCCATCCTGCATGGCGGCCTTGTCAGTCAGGTCGATGTTGACCTTGTCCAGCGGGTAGCTCCCGCCGGCTGCAAAACCGAACACCGGCAGTGCAGACACCAGTAATGTAGCAATAATCTTTTTCATTAGCCTGTCACCCTTTCTGGAACCGGTTTGGTTTTCTCCATTCTGGTGTAGAAAGGCATCAGAATGAAGTACGCGAAGTAGAGAACCGTACATACGCGTGACAACAGAGTGAACTCGGGAGTAGGTGGCAGCACACCCATCACGCCCAGGATGACGAACGAGATGCAGAAGATCCACAGCCACAGTTTGCTCAGCCAGCCCTTGTAGCGCATGGAGCGTACCGGGCTGCGGTCAAGCCATGGCAGGACGAACAGCAGGGCAATGGATGCACCCATCGCGATCACGCCCATCAGCTTGTCCGGAACGGCACGCAGGATGGCGTAGAACGGGGTGAAGTACCAAACAGGGGCGATATGCTCCGGAGTCTTCAGGCCGTTGGCCTGCTCGAAGTTGGGCTTCTCGAGGAAGTAGCCGCCAAACTCGGGCATGAAGAACACCACGAAACAGAACACGAACAGGAACACCACCACGCCGACAATGTCCTTGACGGTGTAGTACGGGTGGAAGGGAATGCCGTCCAGAGGTACGCCGTTCTCGTCCTTCAGCTTCTTGATGTCGACGCCGTCAGGGTTGTTGGAACCCACTTCGTGCAGGGCCAGGATGTGCAGCACAACCAGCGCCAGCAGAACGATCGGCACGGCAATCACGTGCAGGGCGAAGAAGCGGTTCAGGGTAATGCCGGAAATCAGGTAGTCACCACGGATCCACTCGGTCAGGTCGGCACCGATCACCGGGATGGCACCAAACAGGGAGATGATCACCTGGGCACCCCAGTAGGACATCTGGCCCCATGGCAGCAGGTAGCCCATGAAGGCTTCGGCCATCAGCGCCAGGTAGATCAGCATGCCGAAGATCCACACCAGCTCGCGTGGCTTCTGGTACGAACCGTACAGCAGGCCGCGGAACATGTGCAGATAGACCACGACAAAGAACGCGGACGCGCCGGTGGAGTGCAGATAGCGCAGGATCCAGCCGTATTCCACATCACGCATGATGTATTCAACGGAGGCGAACGCGCCTTCGGCGGAAGGCTCATAGCTCATGGTCAGCCAGATGCCGGTCAGGATCTGGTTGACCAGAACCAGCAGGGCCAGGGAGCCGAAGAAATAGTAGAAGTTGAAATTCTTTGGTGCGTAGTACTTGGACAGATGGTCTTCCCACATCTTGGTGGCAGGAAAGCGGGCATCTACCCATTCCATGAACTTGCTCATCAGGCAGTCTCCTCATCCACACCGATAATGACCACATCGTCCGTCTCGTAGGAGTGCGGAGGAATCGGCAGGTTCAAGGGTGCTGGCTGCGCCTTGTAGACGCGACCGGCCAGATCGTAACGGGAGCCATGACAGGCACAGAAATAGCCACCCAGCCAGTCCGGCCCCAGGTCGGCAGGTGCCACTTCCGGACGGAAGGTCGGCGCACAACCCAGGTGGGTGCAAATGCCCAGTACAATCAGCAGCTCGGAGCGGATCGCCCGATTTTTCGGGTCGACATATTCGGGTTGCTCGGATTCTTTCGACTCCGGGTCCGCCAGCGCCGGCTCAAGCTTTTCCAGCCCGGCCATGATTTCTGCTGTGCGACGAACCACAAATACCGGCTGCCCCCGCCACTCAGCGACAATTTGCTGACCAGCCTCAACCTTGGCGATGTTGATTCGCACCGGTGCACCCGCCGCTTTCGCCCTGGCGCTGGGCTGCCATGATCCCAGAAACGGGATGGCTGCCCCGACGGTTCCTGCTGCGCCCACTACAGAAGTAGCAGCAACAAGGAAGCGACGTCGGCCCGCATTCACGCCGTCATTGCTCATTAAGTTGTCTCCCATCAGCTTATCTGGCTTGTTATCAAGCCTATAGTCAGAAAAAACCGAATGTCTTTTCAATCCAGCGAATACTAAAGAAAAGCCATGCAATTGACAAGATTATACACCTCGCCAAGCTCCGGTTTCGCCTTTAATGTCGTCATCGCTTAAGCCAGATCAAATCTTCCGGCACGCAGGCTTGACAACAAAAAACGCCCGTCCAGATGCGGAGCGGGCGTTCTTGTACTGCAGAAAAGCGGCTTAACGCTTGGAGAACTGTGGACGTTTGCGCGCCTTGCGCAGACCCACTTTCTTGCGTTCCACTTCACGCGCATCACGGGTTACAAAACCGGCTTTGCGCAGTTCGCCACGCAGGGTTTCATCATACTCGATCAGCGCACGGGTGATACCGTGACGAATTGCCCCGGCCTGGCCAGTCATACCACCACCGGCGACGGTAACAAAGACGTCGAACTTTTCCAGGCTATCGGTCAGCTCAAGCGGCTGACGAACCATCATGCGTGCGGTTTCGCGACCGAAGAAGTCTTCAAGGCTGCGGCTGTTAATGGAAATGCTGCCAGTGCCCGGACGCAGGAATACGCGAGCGGTTGCAGTCTTGCGACGGCCTGTGCCGTAGTTTTGATTTGCGGACATGATCTGATATTCCCGTTAAATCTTCAGTTCTTGAGGCTGCTGGGCAGCATGCGGATGCGCGGTACCGGCATAGACTTTCAGCTTGCGGTACATGTCGCGACCCAGCGGACCCTTGGGCAGCATGCCCTTTACGGCACCTTCGATCACACGCTCAGGGGCGCGGGCGATCAGCTTCTCGAAGCTGATTTCCTTGATGCCACCCGGAAAGCCGGTGTGAGAATAGTAGATCTTGTCGCTGGTCTTCTTGCCGGTAACGTGCACCTTCTCGGCATTGATGATGACGATGTAATCGCCGGTATCAACGTGCGGGGTGTACTCGGGCTTGTGCTTGCCGCGCAGGCGACGTGCCACTTCAGTTGCCAAACGACCCAAGGTCTGGCCTTCTGCGTCGATCACGTACCAGTCGCGCTTGACTGTTTCTGGTTTTGCACTAAAAGTTTTCATTTGTTATGGCCTCGGGACCGCCTTTTTGTTGAGCGGTAACTCCTGATGAATAATCTGATTCTTGGCTTACAGAAATCTTGGCGCACTACTTTCGTGGGGGCTCGGGTCTCGCGCAACCTCGACTCTGTGCGGCGGACTTGGCATCTCTCCGCCTGTCCTTCCCTCCGGCAGGCTAACCGGAAAAAAGAGTCGGACAATTATGCCCACCTGTAAAAAAATTGCAACCTTGAATCACTGGCACTCCTTACAGGCTTTGCCATGGCAGCTTGCCGGCGGTTAATATGTGCGACTGCAGGCCAGAGTCATCCAGGTTTCTGTCCAGCTGTGGCCTGCGTGTCCACCCTGGAGCATGACATGTACTTTCCACCCCTGTTTTCGGCGCTCCGGCAAAGTTTTGCCGCCGGCTACAATATGTCCGCATTGCGTGGCGACATCAGTGCCGGCATCACCATCGGCATCATTGCCATCCCTTTGGCCATGGCCCTGGCCATCGCGGTTGGTGCAGCACCGCAGCATGGCCTGTACACCACCCTGGTAGCAGGCTCGCTGATTGCCCTGACCGGCGGCTCCCGCTTCAACGTGTCCGGCCCGACGGCAGCTTTTGTGGTCATCCTGCTGCCCATTACGCAGAATTTTGGTCTGGGCGGGCTTCTATTATGTACCCTGATGGCCGGAGTCATTCTGATTGCCATGGGTATTTTGCGTGCCGGCGCACTGTTGCAGTACATTCCCTATCCGGTTGTTCTGGGCTTTACCGCCGGTATCGGCGTGGTGATTGCCACCCTGCAGATCCCTGATGTGCTGGGACTGGGCGAGTTGGCCACTGCCAACAACTACGTCGAACGCATCCAGGGCATTGTCGCCGGCCTGCCCGGCATTCGTCCGGGCGACACTCTGGTCGGAGCCCTGACCCTGGGCACCCTGATCATCTGGCCGCGGTTTTTCCCAAAAATCCCCGGCCACCTAGTCGCGCTGATCCTGGGCTCCCTGGCCGGCTTTGTGCTGCTTCGTACCGGGGTCGATGTCGCCGTGCTTGGAGACCGTTTCAGCTATCAGGTGGATGGAGTCAGCCATCCCGGCATCCCGCCCTTTCTGCCGGACTTTGTCCTGCCCTGGAACCTGCCCGGCCCCGACGGCCAGCCGCTGGTGCTGAGCTTTGAGCTGTTTCGCCAGCTGCTGGCGCCGGCTTTCGCCATTGCCATGCTTGGTGCCATCGAGTCACTGCTGTGCGCGGTGATTGCCGACGGCATGGCCGGCACGCGCCACGACCCCAATGGCGAGCTGCTGGGCCAGGGCCTGGGCAATCTGGTCGCCCCCCTGTTTGGCGGCATCACCGCCACGGCTGCGATTGCCCGTAGTGCCGCAAACGTGCGTGCCGGTGCATTTTCCCCCATTGCCGCGATCATCCATGCCGGCGTAGTGCTGCTGGCCATTCTGGTGCTGGCCCCGATCTTCAGTCACCTGCCGATGGCCGCGCTGGCTGCCATGCTGCTAGTTGTCGCCTGGAACATGAGCGAGCCCAAGCATGTCTGGCACACTCTGCGCATCGCACCGCGCAACGATGTGCTGGTACTGCTGACCTGCCTGATCCTTACCGTGCTGTTCGACATGGTGCTGGCCGTGGGCGTCGGCCTGCTGCTCGCCGCCGGCCTGTTCATCAAGAGCATGAGCGACTGGACCGATACCGCCAGCATCGACCGCAAGCAGTTCAGCGAATTGCAGGACCTGCCGGACTCGGTCGCCCTGTACGCGATCAGCGGCCCGTTGTTCTTTGCCGCCGCCGAAAAGGCCCTGAGCACCCTGCGTCGCTTCACGCCCGGCCTGCAACTGGTCATCATCGACATGCGGGCTGTTCCGATGCTTGACATGACCGCACTGGCTGCACTGGTCAGCGTTGTCGGGGATTACCACAAACAGGGTATCGGCATCATCTTCATGGGTGCGTCCCCCAGGGTGCGACGCAAAATGCGCCGCGTCGGAATACACGTGGAAAAAAACATGCTGGCCAACGTACAAAGCCCGGGCCAGGCCCGCGAGCGCGCACTGGGCTGGCTCCGCGCCAGAGGCGTGTTCCCCGTAACAGAACAGGGGGAGCAGCTGCCACCCGGCGAAACCGGGGCTACGGAACACACCCCACCCCAATCACAGGACGAACAGGAATCGCAGCAGCAATGAACCGTCACAACTCACGCCCCATCGTCATGTGCCTGTCCGGCCACGACCCCATCGGTGGTGCCGGCCTGCAGGCCGACATCGAGGCCATTGCCGCACAGCAATGCCACGCGGCTCCTGCCATCACCGCGCTGACCATTCAGGACACGGTCAATGTCAGCGACTTTCGCGTGCTCGATCATGACTGGATCGTGGCCCAGGCCCGTACCATTCTTAACGACGTCCCGGTAGCCGCGATCAAGCTCGGCATGCTGGGCTCCAGCGCCATGGTACGCACCGCCTGCGAAGTCATTCACATGACGCCCGACACCCCGGTAGTCTGCGACCCGGTGCTGCGCGCCGAGGGCGGCGGCTCGCTGGGCGAAGATGATGTCGGCTATGTCTTACGTGAAGAACTGTTGCCACTGGCATTTGTCGTCACCCCGAACCTGCCGGAAGCGCGCATCATGGCCGAGCTGCCCGAGGGTACCGCCGATGAGTGCGCCGACGTATTGCTCAAGCATTGCAGGAATCTGCTGATCACCGGTGGGCACGGCCCGGAGAACGAGCTGCACAATCGTCTGTACCTGGCCGATGGCAGTCGCCATACCATCATCCAGCAACGTCTGCCAGGCAAGTATCACGGTTCCGGCTGCACCCTGGCCAGCGCCCTGGCCGGACGCCTGGCTCTGGGCGAAGAGTTGGGCAGCGCAGTACGCAGCGCCCTGGATTACACCTGGCGCACGCTACGTGACGCAGAAACACCCGGCCGTGGCCAGTACATTCCGCGCCGTTTTCCGATACGCTGAGCACTCGCTCAGCTGTGAAGGTTTCTGCGATCTTGCCGCGGAAACCTTTCCTCGCCCAACCAGTTGCCGGCACTGTTTCTCTCCTTGTTCCCCCACACTTTGCTGTCGCAAACCGTTCCGGCTGCGACAATCCGCCCCGTTACCGAAACCCGCTACCGGTCTAGCATGCAGCTATACCCATATCTTTAGCGAGGCACACAGCATGCAACGTAGAACTTTGCTCAAGACCGCCGGCTTGGCAATCGGCAGCGCGGCCACCCTGGGCATCTCCGGCAACCTTCTGGCCAGCCAGCAAACCACCGGCACTGCAGACCCTACACCACTGGAAAACGAGCTGGAAAAATACCCGCGCTGCGTCATCTGTAACATGGACCGGCGCAAGTTCCATCACTCGCGCCACCTCCTGCATTACGCCGACCAGCATGCCCAGGGCACCTGCTCGATCAACTGCGCCAGCGAGGCCATGCTGCGTGAGCGCAAACGCGGTTTCAGCACCATCTATGCCGCCGACCACGGCAGCAGCAGCGACCCCAAGCCGCTGGTTGAAGCATCCAGCGCCACCTACCTGATCGGCTCCTCCCTGAAAGGCGTGATGACGCAAGTCAGCAAGCATTCCTTCGCCAGCCGCAGCGACGCCGAGGCCGAAATGGCCCGCTCCGGCGGTCAGCTGGCCTCCTTCGAACAGGCGGTCAGTTCGTCACTGGAAGACTACAGCCGCATGCTCGGCCAGCAGTACGCTCGCGACCGCCAAAGCTGACCGCCAAGCGTCCAGCCTTTGCCGCAAGCGGCACAGCCTGTAGCATGTCCTGCTTAACCCACATGACAAATGCCGGACGCGACAGCGTCCGGCCCCAAAACGGAAAGCACCACATGCACGCACCCAGTCTGCACGGCCTCTATGCCATCACCGACAGCACACTGCTGGACAACGGCCGCCTGCTGCCCTTTTGCGAAGCGGCGCTGCGCGGCGGCGTGCGCATCCTGCAATACCGTGACAAGAGCGGTGATGCAGAAAAACGCCTGCGTGAAGCCGGCGAGCTGCACAGCCTCTGCGCAAAACATGGCGCCCGCCTGATCATCAATGACGATCTGCCCCTGGCCGAACGACTTGGCTGCGACCTGCACCTTGGCCAGGAGGACGGCAGTCTCGCCGAGGCCCGTCAGCGGCTGGGCCAGCAGGCCATCATCGGCGCCACCTGTCATCACCAGTTGCAGCTGGCCCGGCAAGCCGTGGAGCAAGGTGCCAGCTATATCGCCTTTGGCCGCTTTTACGCCTCACAGACCAAGCCCGGCGAAGTGCTGGCCGACACCAGCCTGCTGCAACAGGCGCGGGAACTCGGCAAGCCGGTGGTTGCCATCGGCGGCATCACCCTTGATAACGCAGCGCCCTTGATTGCCGCCGGAGCTGATATGATAGCCGTCATTCATGCGCTGTTTGCCGCTCCCTCGCCCGCCGAAGTGGAGCGTCGCGCCAATGCCTTTACCCAGTTGTTTTCTTGATTTCAGGAGCCATTCATGTCCCGTTCCGCCACCCTTTTCGAAAACGCCCAGCAACACATTCCCGGCGGCGTCAACTCGCCGGTGCGCGCCTTTGCCGGCGTCGGCGGCACGCCGCTGTTCTTCAAGCACGCCGAAGGCGCTTATGTAGTGGACGAGGACGACAAGCGCTATGTGGACTACATCGGCTCCTGGGGTCCGATGATTCTGGGCCACGGCCACCCTGAAGTGCTGGATGCCGTACGCAACCAGCTGCAGCACGGCCTGTCCTACGGCGCGCCGACCGCACTGGAAGTGGAAATGGCCGACCTGGTCAGCCAGCTGGTGCCCTCCATGGAAATGCTGCGCATGGTCAGCTCCGGTACCGAAGCCACCATGAGCGCCATCCGTCTGGCGCGTGGCTACACCGGCCGCGACAGCATCATCAAGTTCGAGGGCTGCTACCACGGCCACTCCGACAGCCTGCTGGTCAAGGCCGGCTCCGGCGCACTGACCCTGGGCGTACCCAGCTCGCCTGGCGTACCCGCAGCCTTTGCCCAGCACACACTGACCCTGCCTTATAACGATCTGGCAGCGATCGAGCAGTGCCTGAAAGAAAAAGGCGAGGAAATCGCCTGCATCATCATCGAGCCGGTCGCCGGCAACATGAACTGCATTCCACCGCAGGAAGGTTTCCATCAGGGCCTGCGCAAGCTGTGTGACGAACACGGCGTGGTGCTGATCTTTGACGAAGTGATGACCGGTTTCCGTGTCTCCCTTGGCGGTGCCCAAGGCCACTACGGCATCACCCCGGACCTGTCGACCTTCGGCAAGGTGATCGGTGGCGGCATGCCGGTTGGCTGCTTCGGCGGCAAGAAGGAAATCATGTCGCACATCGCGCCGCTTGGCCCCGTGTATCAGGCCGGCACATTGTCCGGCAACCCGCTGGCCATGGCCGCCGGTCTCGCCACCCTGAAACTGGTCAGCCAGCCGGGCTTCCATGACAAGCTGGACAGCTATGCCAAGCGCCTGCTGGCCGGCCTGCAGGAGCGCGCCGATGCTGCCGGCATTCCCTTCACCACCACCCAGGTGGGCGGCATGTTCGGCCTGTTCTTCACCGACAACAAGGACATTCGCAACTTCGAGGATGCGGTGGCCTGCGACGTGGAGCGCTTCAAGAAGTTCTTCCACCTGATGCTCGATGGCGGTGTCTACCTGGCACCAAGCGCCTTCGAGGCCGGCTTCGTCTCTGCCGCCATGGGCGAAACCGAGCTACAGATCACCCTGGACGCCGCGGAAAAGGCATTCAAGGCACTGGCCTGATGCCGGATACCGGGTGTGCCGGATAGCGCACACCCGGTTTTCTTTTCAGCCCCCCCATGATGTGCGAATGAATTCGCACCTACGGTAGGTCCGAGTTTATTCGGACAAAGTCGCTGCCTATCTGAAAAGGGCTTGAACCGTTCCCTCCCATTCCTTGCCTGCCACCGGCAAAGCTGCCTTAATTGCCCGATATTTTTCTGAAGCTTCTGAAAACAGCCGGCTATCCCATCAGCCCGCCATCGGCTTGCTGCATGCCATGGTTGCGTCCTGCATCGCCAATCTGCCATCACTCTCCTCCTCAGAGCTTCCGACGTCTCATCGGAGTGCCCATGAATACCACAACTTTGCCCGCCCCATTGTCGAACTGCCCTACACCGACTGGCAGTTTGCCGCGCCAGACAACAGCGACCTGACCGACCGGCTGGAACGGGGCCAGGTACTCTGCTTTCCGCAACTGGCCTTCACATTGAGCGAACAGGAGCAGGCCCTGCTGGGCCCGGAACTGGTCGGCCCCAAGCGCAAGAACATCAGCTTCAATATCGACAGGGACCGCATCAACGGCGTGGCCGACCCGACCAACGAAGCGGCAGTCCGCGCCCTGCTGAAACGTTATTACCAGCACACCAGAAATTTGGTGGAAACCCTGCTGCCCGAAAACAGGGGCAAGCTGCTGGAGCCGGTCAACAGCCTGCGCGTACATGAAATCAGCCAGTGGCAGGGCAAAAGTTCATGGCGCAAGGACGACATCCGCCTGCACGTGGATGCCTTTCCCTCGCGTCCCATCCATGGCCAGCGCATCATCCGCGTATTCCACAACATCAACCCGCATGGCACGCTCCGCGTATGGCGGGTTGGCGAGCCGTTCGAGCGGCTGGCCGAGCGGCTGCTGCCGCGCATCAAGCCCTACTCAAGCCTCTCCAGCAGCCTGCAGGCCGCGCTGAAAATCACCAAGAGCAAACGCAGCCACTATGATCACCTGATACTGGGTCTGCACGATGCAATGAAGGCCGACACCGACTATCAGGCCAACGGACAGCAATGGCAGCTGGACTTCCACCCTGGCACCACCTGGATGGCGTTTTCCGACCAGACTCCGCACGCGGCCATGAGCGGCCAGTACATGCTGGAACAGACCTTTCTGCTCGATGTGGCCAGCCAGAAAAACTCCGAACTGTCTCCCCTGCGTGTGCTGGAGCGTCTCACAGGACGGGCCCTGCTCTGAGGCAGAGACCCTGACGCAAGCTTGATATGTGGATGACGACACAAAGTAAACGAGGCCAGCCTGCATCTGGCAAAACTTGCATTTTTGCGCTAAAAATCTAACCATTACACAACTTTTAGCCGTGGAAGCCCTGCATGTTGAAGTTTTTGCCTGCCCCTCTGCGCGGTGTCATTTCCGCCCTCATTCTGGCCCTTAGCACCCTGTTCTGGTGCTGGCCACTGTTTACCCTGGCTCTGCTCAAGTTCTTGCTGCCTTTCACGGCAGCGCAGCGGGCCCTGCGTTTCGGCATGCACTGGATTGCCGAGAGCTGGATCAGCATCAACTCGTTCTGGATGGATCTGGCACAGGATATCGAGTGGGATGTGCAGGGGCTGGAGGCACTCGACAAGAGACATTCCTGGCTGGTCACCAGCAACCATCAGAGCTGGGTCGATATTCTGGCGTTGCAATACCAGTTCAACCATCGCCTGCCACTGCTCAAATTCTTCCTCAAGCAGGAACTGATCTGGGTACCGGTGATCGGCCTGTGCTGGTGGGCACTGGAGTTTCCCTTCATGAAGCGCTACAGCCGGCAATATCTGGAAAAACATCCGGAAAAGCGCGGCCAGGACCTGGCCACCACGCGCAAAGCCTGCGAGCGCTACAAAACCAATCCGGTAGCGGTATTCAACTTCCTGGAAGGCACCCGCTTCACCCCGGCCAAGCATGACCAGCAACAGTCACCCTATCGCCACCTGCTCAAACCCAGGGCTGGCGGCATTGCCTATGTGCTGGACGCCATGGGCGAGCAGCTGCAGCAGCTGGTCAATGTCACCCTGCTCTATCCACAGGGCATTCCGACCCTGTGGAGCCTGATGTGCGGCAAAGTCAGGCAGGTCACCATGCATGTGGACATCCTGCCCATCCCGCGCGAATTCGTTGGCCGGGACTACAGCAACGACGAAGCTTATCGCAGTGATTTCCAGGCATGGATCAACGAGCTGTGGCAGCAAAAAGATCTGCAACTGGACAAGCTATGCACGCAATACCAGCAGCGCCAGCCCGCCTGAACACCAGATAACATCCGCGTCGCCCTCCCGGCTCTAATCCTTAGCCGCAATGCGCACCCGGTACTTTGCCGCTATAATGTCGCGCACATTTACCGTGTCCCGAGCCGAGGAGCATTTCATGGCCGTAATAAAGCAAGACGACGTTATCCAAAGCGTTGCTGACGCCCTGCAATACATTTCCTACTACCACCCGCTGGACTTCATCCAGGCCATGCACCAGGCCTATGAAAAAGAACAGTCCCCAGCCGCCAAGGATGCCATGGCGCAAATCCTGATCAACTCGCGCATGAGTGCCACCGGCCACCGTCCGCTGTGCCAGGACACCGGTATCGTCACCGTATTCGCCCGTGTCGGCATGAATGTGCAGTGGGACGGCGACATGAGCCTGGACGACATGATCAACGAAGGCGTACGCCGCGCCTACCTGCACCCGGACAACAAGCTGCGTGCTTCCGTGCTGGCCGACCCGGCCGGCGCGCGCAAGAACACCAAGGACAACACCCCGGCCGTGATCCACTACAGCATCGTGCCCGGCGACACGCTGGAAATCGAGGTTGCCGCCAAGGGTGGCGGCTCCGAGAACAAGACCATGATGGCGATGCTCAACCCCTCCGACTCCATCGTCGACTGGGTACTGAGCGTGGTGCCAAAAATGGGCGCCGGCTGGTGCCCGCCCGGCATGCTTGGCATCGGTATCGGTGGTACCGCCGAGAAGTCCGCCGTGCTGGCCAAGGAATCCCTGATGGATCCGATCGACATCCACGAGCTGCGTGCCCGTGGCCCACAGAACCGCGTGGAAGAGCTGCGCCTGGAGATCTTCGACAAGGTCAACCAGCTCGGCATCGGCGCCCAGGGCCTGGGCGGCCTGACCACCGTGCTGGACATCAAGATCAAGGATTACCCGACCCACGCCGCGTCCCTGCCGGTGTGCATCATCCCCAACTGTGCCGCCACCCGTCACGCCCACTTCGTGCTGGACGGCTCCGGCCCGGCGGTGCTGGACCAGCCCAACCTGGACGCCTACCCCGACATCGTCTGGGAAGCCGGCCCCAGCGCACGCCGCGTCAACCTGGATACCATCACTCCGGAAGACGTGCAGGACTGGAAGCCGGGCGAAACCCTGCTGCTCAGCGGCAAGATGCTGACCGGCCGTGACGCCGCGCACAAGCGCATCACCGACATGCTGAACAAGGGCGAGGAGCTGCCGGTCGACCTGAAAGGCCGCTTCATCTACTACGTCGGCCCGGTCGATCCGGTCGGTAACGAAGTGGTTGGCCCGGCCGGCCCCACCACCGCTACCCGCATGGACAAGTTCACCCGCCAGGTGCTGGAGCAGACCGGCCTGCTCGGCATGATCGGCAAGTCCGAACGCGGCCCTATTGCCATCGAGGCGATCAAGGATAACAAAGCCGTCTATCTGATGGCCGTTGGCGGTGCCGCCTATCTGGTGTCCCAGGCCATCAAGCAGTCCCGCACCGTGGCCTTCGCCGACCTGGGCATGGAAGCCATCTACGAGTTCGACGTGAAGGACATGCCGGTAACCGTGGCAGTCGATACCAAGGGCGAGTCGGTGCACATCACCGGCCCGCAGGTGTGGAAGGCCAAGATCGCCGACATGATCGCCAGCGACAGCGAAGACTGACCACAACGCCTGCCACTGCAAATAAAACGAACCCCGCACTTGGCGGGGTTCGTTTTTATGATCAGTCAGCGCAGCGGCGTCAGCGGCTGCAGACGGTACTGCTGAGGCACCTGATCTATGCCCTTGATGGTGACATCAAGGTTTTTCCACAGCCCGTCCTTGATGCCGTAGATGCAGCCATAGATCGACAGCTTCTGGCCCCGGTGCCAGGCATTTTGCACGATGGCGGTATGGCTGACATTGCCAACCTGCTCGATCACGTTCAGCTCGCACAGGCGATCCACCCGCTCTTCCTCGGTCGGCAGCAGCGACAGCTCGTCATAATGCTTGAAATACAGGTCGCGGATGGTGCGAATCCAGGCATCAGTGATACCAACTTGCTTGTCGCTCATCGCCGCCTTGACGCCACCACAACCATAGTGGCCGGTGACCAGGATATGCTTGACCTTGAGCACATCAACCGCGTACTGCACCGATGACAGGCAATTCAGGTCAGTGTGCAACACCACATTGCCGACATTGCGGTGCACGAACAGGTCACCCGGCAACATGCCGACAATCTCGTTGGCCGGCACCCGCGCATCCGAGCAACCAATCCACAAGTATTCCGGCTCCTGCTGCTTGGCCAGTTTTTCAAAAAACTCCGGATCTTCTTCCTTGATCGATTTAGCCCACTGGGCATTATTCTCAAATAGCTGGTGTAATTCAGGCATGGGTATCTCTGTCCTGTTTGAGTTGCAAATACATTGGTGTGACCACATCCATCTGTGACGGGTCACACAAATTCTGGTGGCCAGTCGGCAGCCAGGGTACAGACCATGACCAGCGCATCCTCGTGTCCTGCAGCGGTCGGGTAGTAATTGCGCCGCCGGTCAATTTCATTGAAGCCATGCCGTTCATATAAAGCGTACGCGGCACCATTGGATTCACGCACTTCCAGAAAACAGCTGCGGCATTCCCGCCTGCGGGCCTCGTCCAGGGCAAGCTCGAGTAAACGGCTGCCCAGCCCCCGCCCCTGCTGCTCAACAGCAATCACGATATTCAGCAGGTGGGCCTCGTCGACAATGTACTGCATGACCACATGCCCCAGATGCCGGTCATTCTGCTCCAGCACATGACACTGATAGCTGCCCAGCGCATCTTCATATAGCCGGCGGGACCACGGATGGCTGAACGCCTGCCGCTCGATGCTCACTACCGCATCCAGGTCGTCCGCCGTCATCGGCCTGAACAGGAGAGTCTCAGGCATGGCCGCTCCAGTGCGCCATCAGTTTTTGCATGTGCTGCCATAGCAAGGGCTTGAGCGAACGTTCCTGCATCAACTGCTCCAATGCGGGCAGGTTCCAGAAGCGGATGCCGGACTGGAATGCCGTCAGCGAAAACAGCTCGGCATCTGCGTCTTCCTGATTGGCAAACGCCATCGCTCGCGGGCCCAGCAACCAGACAAAGCCGACCGGAGCACGACTGCACTCGAATTCCAGCAGATCACGCACACAGGCCCGGGCCGCAGCTGCATCCTGGCTACCGGCCAGCTGGCCGGCCGTCAGCAGCGGCCAGCGGATCGGTTCGCCCTGCCGCAAGGGCTGCAAGTCAACCGGCAGGCCGGCGGCCCGCACGATATCCCGCAGCAACTGGAAATCCGGATCGCTGGACTGAAATGCCTCGCCCAGTGGCAGGTCGGCCAGCAGCAGGCAAGGGCCACTGCGCAACAACTGCAGACTGAAACGGGGAATCCTGACCGGCTCTGCGACTGGCGCTACAGGCACCGCCACAGCAGCAGCTTCAGCCCTGGCGGTAGCCGGCGCAGCCACCGGCTTGTCGCCTGCCTCCAGCGACTGGCGCACCTGCTGCAAGGAAGCTTGGACATTGCCAGCGCTAGCCGGCGCAACCGTCTGCTGCCCGCCTGTTGCCGGTACTGGCCGCTCCGGCTGCCGATCCCGGACAGTCGTGCCTTGAGGTGTTATCACCGGCCCGGGCAGCTGCCAGTCAAGCAACAACGGGCTCGATGCAGGAGCGTACGGCAAAGACTGGCGTGGCAACCAGACCTCCAGGCCCATCACCCGCAGCATCGCCTGACGGCGAACCTCCTGTTCCTGCACGGCCTGCTCCATCGATCAGATGCCGCCCACTTGCGGGTGAGCGCGGGCAACACCGCACTGCATCAGGTTCAGCGCATGCAGATAGGCCTTGACGGAAGCCACCACGATGTCGGTGTCGGCACCATTGCCGTTGACGATACGGCCGGCACGCTCCAGACGCACAGTCACCTCGCCCTGGGAGTCGGTACCCTGGGTGATGGCGTTGACCGAGTACAGCTGCAGGGTGGAGCCGGACTGGGCAACGGATTCGATGGCCTTGAAGGCGGCATCGACCGGTCCGGAGCCCTGTTCGCTGGCACGCACTTCCTCGCCATCCACCAACAGTACCAGTTCGGCCTGTGGCACTTCACCGGTCTTGCTCGCCACTTCCAGGCTGACCAGTTTGTAATGCTCGGTGACTTCCTCGTTCTGGGTGTCGGTCACCAGCGCCTGCAGGTCTTCATCGAAGATCTCGTGCTTCTTGTCGGCCAGATCCTTGAAACGGGCAAAGGCGGCATTCAGCTCGCTCTCGCTGGCCAGCTCGATGCCCAGCTCCTGCAGGCGGCTGCGGAAGGCGTTGCGACCGGAGTGCTTGCCCAGCACCATCTTGTTGGCGTTCCAGCCCACCGATTCGGCAGACATGATCTCGTAGGTTTCGCGATGCTTGAGCACGCCGTCCTGGTGAATGCCGGACTCGTGGGCAAAGGCGTTGGCACCGACGATCGCCTTGTTCGGCTGCACCGGGAAGCCGGTGATACCGGACACCATGCGCGAAGTGCTGAGAATCTGGGTGGTATCGATGCGGGTGTGCACCTTGAGCAGATCCTCGCGGGTCCTGATCGCCATGACGATCTCTTCCAGCGCGGCGTTACCGGCACGCTCGCCCAGCCCGTTGATGGTGCACTCCACCTGACGCGCTCCGGCCACCACCGCCGCCAGCGAGTTGGCCACGGCCAGGCCGAGGTCGTTGTGGCAATGCACAGAGAAAATCGCCTTGTCGGAGTTGGGCACGCGCTCGATCAGCTGGCGGATCAGCTCGGCATACTGGTGCGGAATGGCGTAGCCGACGGTGTCGGGGATGTTGATGGTGCGGGCACCGGCATCAATCGCCGCTTCGACGATACGGCAGAGGAAGTCCAGCTCGCTGCGGCCGGCATCCTCACAGGAAAACTCGACATCGTCGCACAGGTTGCGGGCTTTTTTCACCGCCCGCACCGCCTGCTCCACCACCTGGTCCGGCTGCATGCGCAGCTTGTATTCCATGTGGATCGGACTGGTGGCGATGAAGGTATGGATACGACCGGAGTTGGCACCGGCCAGCGCTTCACCGGCACGCTCGATGTCGGCATCCAGCGCACGCGACAGGCTGCAGATGGTGCTGTCCTTGATGGTATCGGCAATGGTCTTGACCGCATCGAAGTCGCCCGGGCTGGCAATGGCAAAACCGGCCTCGATCACGTCAACCTTCATGCGCTCCAGCGCCTTGGCGATGCGCAGTTTTTCATCCTTGGTCATGGATGCGCCAGGGCTCTGCTCACCATCACGCAAGGTGGTATCAAAAATGATGACACGATCGTTGCTGCTCATCAGAGTTCTCCTCGGTCAGGCCGGAATAGTCTTGTTGTGAATGCGGGCAAATATAGCACAGCAGCCAGCCGAGGCCACGCACGCCTTTTGTCGGCAATGGCCTGTTCAGACTGCTGACAGATGTGCTTTGTGTACCTATTCTTGCCGATAATCGCGGCGAAACAACTCCCACTCGTCAATGGCACTGCCGTCAGGCAGATGACACAGCCCCCGGTCGCCCTGCTGGTTGCGAATGATTTCCAGCCGTCCACCCAGTTCCACACAGTAGACAGAGGCCGGGTTGGCCAGTTTTACGGTCGGCGGAGGTGCAATGCCGCTGTCATGACTGCTGCAACCGCTGATCAGCAACAGGGGCAATGCAGCGGCGACGATAGTGCCGCTTTTGGCAAAACAGATTTTCATGGTTTCTTCCTGTGTAGTTATTTTACGGTGACCAGTGGCAACGGGCAGTTAGTGCGATGGCTCAAGAAAACCCGAAATCAGCAACAGCAAACGTTCCAGCGCACCCTGATTGGCCTTGAGCACCTGCTGCCCGGCGTCCTGCATGGCCTGACAGGCACCCTTGTCAGTCCACAAGCGGGCCACCGCCGTGGCAATCTCGCGATCGCTCTTCACTTCACGCAGGGCATTGGCCTCACGCATCTGGCGGGCGATCTCCAGAAAATTGAACACATGCGGCCCCGACAGCACCGGCTTGCCCAGTGCGACCGGCTCGAGCAGATTATGACCGCCATGGGGCACCAGACTGCCGCCCACCAGCGCTACATCTGCCAGCGCATACAGCAGCAGCATCTCGCCCATGGTATCGCCCAGCAGCACCCTGGTAGCGGGCGTCACCGCCTCGCCGGAGGAGCGGCGCACCACATCGAGCTGCTGCGCCAGACACAGGCGATGGGCAACATCAAACCGCTCGGGATGACGTGGCACCAGAATCAGCAGAGCCTTGGGGAAACCCTGCAGCAGCTGCTTGTGCGCTTCCAGCACCAGCAGATCCTCGCCTTCGTGGGTGCTGCCGGCAATCCACACCTGGCGGCTGTCCAGCTGCCACTGCTCACGCAATGCCTGCGCCTGCTGCAACAGCTCCGGCTTGATCTGCAGATCAAACTTGATCGAACCGGTCACCTGCACTGCCTCCGGTCGCGCACCCAGTTCAAGAAAACGCTGCGCCTCGGCCTGCGTCTGCACCGCGATGCCGGACAGCTGCGCCAGCATGGGCCCGACCAGTTTCGGGAAACGCGCATAGCCGCGTGCCGAACGTTCTGACAGCCGCGCATTGGCCAGTACCACCGGAATACCCATGCACGCGCACTGGTCAATGTGATTGGGCCACAGTTCGGTCTCCATCACGATGCCCACCGCCGGCTTCAGGGCAGTCAGAAACTTGCGCGCACGGCACGGCAGATCATAAGGCAGATAACAGTGCTGTACGCTGTCACCGAACATCGAACGGATGCGTTCGGAGCCGGTCGGCGTCATGCACGTGATGGTGATCGGCAGATCCGGATAGCGCTGCTGCAACGCCCGCACCACGGGAGCGGCGGCGATGCTTTCGCCCACCGACACCGCATGCAGCCAGATACCGCCCTGGCGAAACTGCGGCAGGTCCAGCGCAAAGCGCTCACCGATACGCTGGCGATAGGCCGGCGCCTTGCGCCCACGCCACCAAAGGCGCAACGCAATCAGGGGCAGGCCAAGATAAAACAGCAGACTGTACAGGGATCTATTCATCGCCGCATTTTAGGTGGGGGCAAGGTGGCTGTCCATGTGTTAAGGCTTGTGTGTCGCATGCGCGACGGGCAAGGTACTCCACCCCACCGGGTTACAGGCCAGTCTGCCGAGCTTTTCCGGTACCGATCAGCTCGTTCGAGAAGCACAGCCCGATCACGATCAACACGGCACCGGCATACAGGCTATCGCGTGGCACCTCATTGAGCACCACAAACGCCAGTACGGCGGCAAACAGGGGTTCGGTCAGTTCCAGCGCCTGCACCTGTGAGGGCTTGAGGTGCTCGATGGCCTTGGTCGTACAGAAAAAGCCGAGAATGGTCGGCAAAGTTGCCAGCGCCAGCAAGGCGGCGACTGCCAGCACTGTCAGTTCGCCCATGGCAAAGCCGTCTGCGGCAGCCGGCATCAACAGAAACAAACTGCCAAACAGCAACAGCTGACGGGTCAGGTACAGCCCGCCCGATACCCGCATCTTTTTCATCGCCACCGAAAAGACCCCGTAGCCGCAACCGGCCACCGCTGCCAGCATCACACCCTGCAAATTAAAACCCTGCTGCAGGTCGGCAGCGAAAATGACCACTATGCCGGCAATGGCAAAGCCTGCGCCCAGCAAGGCATTGGCGGTAATGGCATCGCCCAGAACCATCCGCCCCAGCAGCACAGCAGACAGCGCCGCACTGGCCATCAGCACCACCACTACACCCGCCGCTGCGTAATGCTGGTAAGCCGCCGTTTCAAAATGGAACAGCACAAAGATGCCCAGGAACGCACAAATCGCCGCCTGCCCCCAGCGGGCACGGCTGGCCGGTTGTTTGCGCAAAAACAGCAGCAACACAGACAACAGTACGCAGCCCAGCACCGTCTTGATCAACGCCACACTGCTGGCCGCATAACCGCTGCTCATCAGCACCTTGCTGATCACTCCGATGGTCGCATTCAGCGCCGCCGCTGACAGGGCAAATAGCGTTCCTTTGGCAAAAGCCGATGGCATAACCGGGCTCCTTCAATCAGCAAATCGTGCGGCACTATCGGCGGTTTGCCCAAAAAATGATAGTGTTTTCAAACGAACAGATAGCCAGTAAAGCTCCACAGCAGCTTCACCGAAAATATGATCAGCACCAGTCCCGTCAGGCGTTCAAACACCACTGCAGTCCGCAAAAAACGCTCACGGATGGCGGGGGTGGAAAACATCAGGCTAACCAGCACAAACCAGCCTGCATTGACTACACACATCCAGAGCCCATACAACAGCTGTGTATGCAGCGGTGTGGAAGCGCTCACCACCGTGGTAAACACCGCCAGGAAAAACAGGGTGGCCTTGGGATTGGTAGCATTGGTCAGGAAGCCCAGCATGAATCCCGGGCGAAACCCGCCAGCTGCGCTACCACTTTCCGTATCTACGGTCAGCTCTGCGCCCTGTTTTCCCGCCTGCCGGATAAACAGCTGTCCCAGATACAACAGGTAAAGGCCACCAACCAGCCCGGCCACTCCCAGAAGCCATGGTGTGGCATGCATCAGGGCACCCACGCCCAGCAGGGTATACACCACGTGCACCGAAATGCCGGCCCCAATGCCAAGCGCCGTCGCCACGCCTGCAGGACGACCATGGCGCAGGCTCTGGCGAATCGTCACGGCAAAGTCCGGCCCGGGTGCTACTACAGCCAGAAAATGAATCACCGCCAGTGCAAAAAACTCTCCCATCACTTCACCTGTTACCGGTTATCAGAGCCGGCCCCCCGTTAAAACAATTCAACCCGGGCATGTCCGGCCGGGTCGCGCATTGTAGCGGCTGAGCAACAGAAAGACCGCAACAGCCGGCAACAAGAGCCTTGGCTTTTCGCTATACTGCCAAGCCTGTTTACCTGCAGTTTCAAGGAACGCCATGCCCACCCAGCTCAATACAGACATTGCCATCATCGGCGGCGGCATTGCCGGCCTGTGGCTGAACGCCCGCCTGCGTCGGGAGGGTTTCAACACATTGCTGCTGGAACGGACACAGCTGGGTGGAGTGCAGAGCCTGTGCTCGCAGGGCATCATCCATGGCGGCACCAAATATGCGCTACAGGGTGCGCTGACCGGCTCGTCCGAGGCGATTGCCGACATGCCGGCACGCTGGCGGGCGGCACTGGACGGCAATGGCGAGCTGGATCTGCGTGGAGTGCGACTGTTGTCCGAAGCGCACTACCTGTGGTCGCCCGGCACCGTGGCCGGCAACCTGACCAGCTTCTTTGCCAGCAAGGCGATGCGTGGCCGGGTGGATGGCGTGACCGGCAGTGAGTTGCCCCCTGCCCTGCAACACCCCAAGTTTCGCGGCAAGGTCTACCGGCTGGCCGAGCTGGTGTTCGATGTGCCCAGCCTGATGCGCACCCTGGCAGAACAGGCCGGCAACAGTCTGCTGCATGCGCCGGATATCCAGCCCGAGGTTGTCGACGGCCAGCTGCAGGCACTGCAAGTTGGCGATTACCGCATCCATGCACAGAAGATCGTGCTCTGCGCCGGCGAAGGTACAGAACAGCTGCTGCAGCATTTTGGCCAACAACAACCAAAACAGCAGTTGCGACCGCTGCACATGGTGGTAGTCAAGGGCGAGGCGCTCAAGCCCATTTACGCCCACTGCCTGGGCGGCGGCAGCAAGCCACGCATCACCATCACCACCCATCCGGTGCCGAACGGCCAGTGGGCCTGGTACCTTGGCGGCAACCTGGCCGAAGCCGATGGTGTGGCGCGTGATGAAGCAGCACAAATTTCCTTTGCCCAAAACGAGCTGCGCACCTTGATGCCCTGGCTGGACCAGTCCGCATTGCAGTGGCGCACCCTGCGTATCAACCGCGCCGAGCCGGCACAAAGTGGTCTGGTGCGACCTGACAACGCCTTTCTCGCCACCAACAATGGCAACCTCTGGACTGCCTGGCCAACCAAGCTGGCCCTGGCCCCGGACCTTGCCGATCGCGTGCTGACCAAACTCGACAAACAGGGCATCCGCCCCGGCCAGCATTCCGACCATGATTCACTGCCACGCCCGCCGATGGGTCTGGCCCCCTGGGAGCATTTGTTCGCATGAGTTCTTTGCACGACTTTTATCGCCACTTCGGCAGCAACGGCCCGCTGGTTTCTCCACTTGGCCTGGGCACGGTCAAACTCGGCCGCAACCAAGGCGTGAAGTACCCGTCCGGCTTCGAACTGCCGGACGACAAGAGCGCCCTTGAGCTGCTGGCCCTTGCCCGTGACCTGGGCATCAACCTGCTCGACACCGCACCGGCCTATGGCATCAGCGAAGAACGTCTGGGCAAGCTGCTCAAGGGCCAGCGCCAGCACTGGGTGATCGTCAGCAAGGTGGGCGAGGAATTTATCGATGGTCAGTCGGCTTTTGATTTCAGTGCCACACACACGCGCTTTTCCGTCGAGCGCAGCCTCAAGCGGCTGAATACCGACCACATCGAAGCGATACTGGTGCACTCCGACGGCAATGATGTACATGTGCTGCAACAGGAAGAGGTCTACAGCGAGCTGGCCAAACTCAAGCAGGAAGGCAAGATCGGCCAGTTCGGTTTTTCCGGCAAGACTGTAGAAGGCGGGCTGCTGGCCCTGGAACAGGGCGACTGCGCCATGGTCACCTATAACCTGAACGAGCAGGAAGAAAAACCGGTGCTGGATTATGCCGCCAGCCATGGCAAGGGAATACTGATCAAGAAGGCACTGGCCAGCGGGCACATCTGCCTGGCAGAGGGCCGCGACCCGGTCCGTGCCAGTTTCGAGCTGGTATTCGGCCATCCCGGCGTGACCAGTGCGGTGGTGGGTACCATCAACCCCGGTCATTTGCGCCAGAATGTGGAACAGGTAGCAGCAGTGCTCGGCTGACGTCTTTACGGCACTCCGCACAGGCTACAAGCCTTCAGGCCGGCACTGAGCTCGCCGGTATCCTGACCTGAGGCCGGGAAAGACTCAGCGGCCGCGCAAGAACAGTTTGTCCAGCTCGTCCAGATTGAGCTGGGTCCAGGTCGGGCGGCCATGGTTGCACTGGCCGCTGCGTTCGGTTATTTCCATGTCACGCAACAGCGCATTCATTTCCGGCAGGGTCAGCTGCCGGTTGGCACGTATCGCGCCATGACAGGACATGGTGGCCAGCAATTCGTTGATGTGCGCCTGGATGCGGTCACTGGTACCGTATTCCATCAAATCAGCCAATACATCACGCACCAGATTTTCTGCCTGTGCCTGTTTCAGTAGTGCGGGAATCTGGCGGATGGCCAGGCTTTCACTACCCATGCGCTGCAGCTCGAAACCAAGCCGTGCAAACCAGTCTGCGTGCTCCTCGGCGCAATCCACTTCCCGCTCGCTCAGGGCCATGCTTTGCGGCACCAGCAGCGGCTGGCCTTTCAACCCCTCGACCGCCATGGCGGTTTTCAGGCGCTCGTACATGACCCGCTCATGGGCGGCGTGCATGTCGACCAGCACCAGACCATGACTGTTTTCAGCAAGAATATAGATGCCCTTGAGCTGGGCCAGCGCATAACCCAGTGGCGGAACCTGCTCCCCTTCGCCGACCTGATGGCCGGTTTCACCCAGAGGCGCGGTAAAGGCCTGATAAGCTCCGCTCTGAACACTACCGAAACCGGCCTGTTGCGTGCTGCCCTGCGGGCGGAAGAAACCACCGCTGCTACCAGCACTACCGGCATAGGGCGCACTACGCGTCAGTACCTCGTCACGCAAATCCAGCCCGGCCTGACCAGCGAACTCGCCACCGGCCAGACCGGTGGCTTTGGGTAACTCCAGCGATGCCGTGGCCGCCGGAGCCGCAAGCTCGTCACCGGGCCGCACATCAGCCAGGCTGCGGTTCAATGTGGAATAGAGAAAGTCGTGCACAGTGCGACCATCACGAAAACGTACTTCGTGTTTGGTCGGGTGCACATTGACATCAACCAGATTCGGGTCCAGCTCCAGATAGAGCACAAACGCCGGATGCCGGCCACCGTAGAGCACATCACGGTAGGCCTGGCGCACCGCATGGCCGACCAGTTTGTCGCGCACGATGCGGCCATTGACGTAGAAATATTGCATGTCGGCCTGGCTACGTGAAAAGGTCGGCAAACCGACCCAGCCCCACAGGCGTAAACCGTTGCGCTCGACATCAATTGGCAGAGCCTGTTCCAGAAAGCCGTCACCCAGCAACTGGCCGATACGGCGGGCGCGGGCGCTGTCCTCGGCGGCACTGTGCAGGGCAAACACCTGCCGGCCGTTGTGACGCAGATGGAAGGCCACATCGAAACGGGCCAACGCCATGCGCCGCACCACTTCCTGCAAACGGTCGAATTCGGTTTTTTCGGTACGCAGGAACTTGCGCCGCGCCGGTGTGTTGTAAAACAGGTCACGCACCTGCACCGTGGTGCCGACCGGGTGAGCGGCGGGCTGTACGCTGGGCTGCATGTCACGCCCCTCGGCCTCGACCTGCCAGGCCTCACCGGCATCGGCAGTACGTGAAGTCAGGCACAGGCGGGCCACCGAGCTGATCGAGGCCAGTGCCTCGCCGCGAAAGCCCAGACTTTGCACGCCTTCCAGGTCGGCCAGCTCGGCAATCTTGCTGGTGGCATGACGCGCCAGCGCCAGCGGCAGCTGGTCGTGGGCTATGCCGTGACCATCATCACGGATGCGCAGCAACTTGACACCACCCTCTTCCACGTCCAGCTCGATGCGGGTAGCGCCTGCATCCAGCGCATTTTCCAGCAGCTCCTTGGCCACCGATGCCGGGCGCTCGACCACTTCCCCGGCGGCGATCTGGTTGGCCAGTCGCGGGCTGAGCAGGTTGATGCTGCGTGGCCGACTCATGGCTGGGCCGCCAGGGTGCGTGCCGGGATCTGGATTTTCTGGCCAACCTTGATCACGTCGCTTTTCAGCTTGTTCAGCGCGCGGATCTCGACCAGCGACACCTGATAACGCGCCGCCAGCATCGACAGGCTCTCGCCGGCGCGCACCACATGCTCCTGCGGACCGACCACGGTTTTGCCGGCATCACGCTGGGCCGCCAGCCAGGTACCGGGCGGCGGGCTGATCTGGAAGAACTGTTTGACACCGGCATTGATCGAACGGGCAATGCTCAGCTGATGCGACTTGTTGTTCAGCTTGCGCGACTCTTCCGGGTTGGTGATGAAACCGGTTTCCACCAGGATCGAAGGGATATCGGGAGATTTCAGCACCATGAAGGCCGCCTGCTCCACCCGCGACTTGTGCAGGCGGGTGATCTTGCCCATGTGGTTGAGAACTTTCTGACCGACGTCCAGACTGGATGACAGCGAGGCGGTCATCGACAGGTCAAGCAGCACGCCGGCCAGTACCTTGTCCTTGTCGCCCAGGGTGACATTGCCGGTACCGCCAATCAGGTCGGAGCGGTTTTCGCTGTCTGCCAGCCAGCGGGCGGTCTCCGAGGTCGCTCCCCGGTCAGACAGGGCATAGACGGACGCGCCATAGGCGGTAGAGCGTGGCGCCGCATCGGCGTGCACCGAGACAAACAGGTCGGCACCTTTTTGCCGGGCAATCTCGGTGCGCCGGCGCAGCGGGATGAAGTAGTCGCCGGTGCGCACCAGCTCGGCACGGAAGCCCTTTTCGGCGTTGATCTGGCGCTGCAACTCGCGGGCAATGGCCAGTACCACGTCTTTTTCCTTCAAACCGCCGGGACCGATGGCGCCGGGGTCTTCCCCGCCGTGCCCGGCATCAATGGCGATGATCACGTCACGCTGGCCACCGGCCGGTGCTTTTTGTACCGGCGGAGTCACAGTAGCCACCGGCTTTCCCTCCGGCTGCTGCTTGATTACCTGGGCAACCGGATCCTGGACGTTGTCGAACAGGTCAACCACCAGACGGTGACCATATTGCTGGTTCGGAGCCAGAGTAAAACTTTTCGGATACACCCGTGCCTTCATGTCGAGCACGATGCGCAGCTCGCTGTCTTTTTTGCCGACCCGCACGTCTTTCAGTGGCGAGCTGGTTGCCAGAATGTTCTTGATGTCTGTCTGCAACGCGGCCGACTTGATGTCAATGACAATGCGTTCGGGGTTATCGAGGCTGAACACGTTGTGTTCCACCGGGCCGGTCAGGTCGAACACCAGCCGGGTATTGTCCGGTGCACGCCAGATGCGTGCGCTTTTGATCTGCGCTGCCGCCCAGGCCTGCATGGGTACAAACAGGCAGATCGCCAGACAGGTTAGCCAGTACCGCAGTCGCATGTTCACCTCATTACCGCTGGTTGTTGGAAACGGATTATTTTGCTCTCAGGGGCAAGCCCCTTCATACAGTCATTCTGCGCGCAACGAAGTGAAGTCGCAGAATCCATTGCTACTGCTCACACGGACCCTGCGACTTGGCGCTGGGTGACTTGCTCCGGCATCTGGTGGCATCCTTCTGCAGGTACGAATTTATTCGTACATCCGTACATGATGAGTACAGGAGCACCCTTACAGTACTGTGCGAATAAATTCGCACCTACAAAAGGGCACACTCTTGTAGAAGGGGGCTTGCCATTCGTACAAAACTGTTTAACTCTCACCCGGCAGAACTGATTGGCACCATTGGATGCCTCTTGGCGTGCCGGGTTCCAGCCGCGCACGTCGCCCTTCCAGCTCGGGCACCATGGTAATACGCAAGTCGGGCGTGGGCAAAACGCCCTGCCCCTGCTGCGGCCACTCGATGATGCACAGGTCGTCGGCAGCAAAATAATCCCGGATACCGAGAAACTCCAGCTCCTCCGGGTCGGCCAGACGATAGAGGTCGAAATGCCAGATGTTCAGCCCGTCAATTTCATAGGGCTCAACCAGAGTGAAAGTCGGGCTTTTTACCGCACCGGCATGGCCCAGGCTGCGCAACAGCCCGCGAGTCAGGGTGGTCTTGCCCGCGCCCAGATCGCCTTCCAGATAGATCACGCCACGGCCTGCGCTCTGTTGACCCAGCTGCGCACCCAGCGCTAGAGTAGCGGCTTCGTCAGCCAAAAAAAACTCGATCGCTGCCAATACCGGCCCTCCCCTGTCGCCGTTGACCTGTCTTGCCGTGTCGTTTTACACAGACGAAGAGGCATTATACCTGTAATCCCCTGCCTTCTCTGCCATGCCATTGAAAAATATAGACCCCGAACAGCTGCTGGATTCGATTGCCGGTTGGGCACACGAACTGGGCTTTGCCCAGACTGGCATCAGCAGCATCGATCTGTCGGCAGAAGAGGATTATCTGCAAAAGTGGCTCGACGCCGGTTACCACGGCGGCATGGATTACCTGCACAAGCACGGCATGCTGCGTGCCCGCCCCGGCGAACTGGTGCCCGGCACGCTGAGCGTGATCAGTGTTCGCATGGACTATCTGCCGGGGGACACCGCCGCCATACAACGCCTGGCCGATGGCGAGGCCGCCTATATTTCCCGCTACGCGCTGGGTCGCGACTATCACAAGATGATGCGCAAGCGCCTGCAGAAACTTGCCGAGCGCATTGCCGAAGCCATCGGCCCTTATGGCTACCGCGTGTTCGTCGATAGCGCGCCACTGCTCGAGAAGGCGCTTGCCCGCAATGCCGGGCTGGGCTGGGTCGGCAAAAACACGTTGATCCTGAATCGCAAGGCAGGCAGTTTTTTCTTTCTGGGTGAAATCCTGATCGATTTCCCCCTGCCGGCCAACCAGGAGCAGGCGCGCAACCACTGTGGCAGCTGCACGGCCTGCCTCGACCTGTGCCCGACCAGTGCCTTCGTTGATGCCAACACGCTGGATGCACGGCGCTGCATCTCTTATCTGACCATTGAATACAAGGGCAGCATCGACCCGGAGCTGCGCCCGCTGATGGGCAACCGGGTGTTTGGCTGTGATGACTGCCAGCTGGTATGCCCATGGAACCGCTTTGCCAAACCGACGGCGGAAACGGATTTCCTGCCCCGGCACGGGCTGGACAATGTCAACCTGGCCGAACTGTTCATGTGGACGGAAGAGGAATTTCTGCAACGCACCGAAGGCTCGCCCATTCGCCGCGCCGGCTATGAAAGCTGGTTGCGCAACCTGGCCATCGGGCTGGGCAATGCCCCTTCGACCATTCCCGTGCTGGAAGCCTTGCAGGCTCGTCGCGACCACCCCAGCGAACTGGTACGCGAGCATGTTGAATGGGCGTTGAAAAGACATGGTGTGCTGTAGCCCGCAACATCTGTAGGTGCGAATTCATTCGCACACAAACACCTCAACGGCGCTGTGCGAACGTATGAGCACCTACAAAAGCGGTGCACCCCTGCAGAGGGACCGTATTGTGCGAATGAATTCGCACCTACAAAAACGCGCAGGCCTAGCAGTTCATCAGGTGCTTGCGATAGTACTGCAGCTCGGCGATGGACTCGCGGATGTCGGCCATGGCCAGATGCACATCGCCCTTCTGAAAGCCCTTGGCAACCTCGGGTGCCCAGCGTTTGGCCAGTTCTTTCAGACTGGATACATCCAGGTTGCGGTAGTGGAAATAGGCTTCCAGCTGCGGCATGCAGCGATGCAGGAAGCGGCGGTCCTGACAGATGCTGTTGCCACATATGGGGGATGCACCCGCCGGCACCCACTGTTTGATGAACTCGATGGTTCTGGCTTCGGCTTCGGCTTCATTGATGCTGCTTTCACGCACGCGCTTGGTCAGCCCGCTTTTGCCATGCTGGTTGGTGTTCCACTCATCCATGCCGGCCAGAACTTCATCACTCTGATGAATCGCCATTACCGGGCCTTCGGCCAGCACATTGAGCTGGGCGTCGGTGATGATGGTAGCGATCTCGATGATGCGATCGTTATCGGTATCCAGCCCGGTCATTTCCAGATCAATCCAGATCAGGTTTTCTTTGTTTTGCATGATGGTGTTCCACTGAAATATTTACCACCCGCATTCTACCCGAAAGCATCCGGAAATATTTCAGCACCAAACCAAAACACCCAATGCAAAACCAAACACGCGACAGCAGCCCGACAAAGTCGGGCCACACCCTCCCACCCACTGCGGTGCACAAAAAAGCCAGTCCGGACTTCCATCAAAACCTTAGCGGCAGCGGCAAACTTGTTTTGCCGCTGGTAAGCGCAGTTTTGCATGGGAGTCCGGACTGGCTTATACACCCGAGCCTCAGATCACCGAAGCCCCAGTGCACCAAGCAAAAGTCAAATCCCTGACAAAGCCTCAATCAGCTCGGCATTCTGCTCATCAGTTCCCACGGTAATGCGCAAAAACTGCTCAATGCGGGGCTGGCGGAAGTGACGCACGATGATGCCCTGCTCGCGCAACCTGGCGGCCAGCTCGCCGGCATCCTGCTGCGGGTGGCGGGCAAACACGAAGTTGGCTGCCGACGGCAGCACCTCGAAGCCCAGCGCTGTCAGCTGAGCGGTCATTTGCTCACGGCTAGCGATCACCCTGTTGCAGGTCTGCTCGAAATACTCGCGATCGGCAAAGGAGGCGGCGGCACCGGCCAGGGCGACACGGTCCAGCGGGTAGGAGTTGAAGCTGTTCTTGATCCGCTCCAGCGCTTCGATCAGTTCCGGCTGACCAACGGCCAGACCGACACGCAAACCGGCCAGCGAGCGTGACTTCGACAGGGTCTGCACCACCAGCAGGTTCGGGTAACGATCCACCAGTGCGATGGCACTCTGGCCGCCAAAGTCGATATAGGCTTCGTCCACCAGCACCAGGCTTTCGGTGTTGGCCTGTAGCAGCTGTTCGATGGCATCCAGCGTCAGCAGACGACCGGTTGGCGCATTGGGGTTGGGGAAAATGATGCCGCCGTTGTCCTGACGGTAATCGTCCAGGTCGATGGCAAAGTTTTCGTCCAGCGGAATCTGCTTTGGCTCGACGCCGTACAGGCCGCAATACACCGGGTAGAAGCTGTAGCTGATATCCGGAAACAGCAGCGGCTTGCCCTGCTGGAAGAAGGCCTGGAAGGCATGCGCCAGCACTTCGTCGGAGCCGTTGCCGACAAACACATGGCTGGGCTCTACCCCGTAGTAATCGGCCACTGCCTGCTTGAGCAGATCACAATTGGGATCCGGATACAGGCGCAGGTCATCACTGACCTGTTCGCGCATCGCCGCCAGCGCCCTGGGTGACGGACCATAGGGGTTTTCGTTGGTGTTCAGTTTTACCAGCCTGGTCATTTTCGGCTGCTCGCCCGGCACATAGGGCACCAGGTCGTGTACGAACGGACTCCAGAATTTGCTCATGGTCTGTGTTTAATCCTTGATGATGCGGTATTCGGCGCTTTTCGCGTGGGCGGTCAGCGACTCGCCACGGGCCAGCACGGAAGCGACCTTGCCCAGCTCCGATGCGCCTTCGGGCGTACAGAAGATGATCGAGGAGCGCTTCTGGAAGTCGTAGACACCCAGCGGCGAGAAGAAGCGCGCGGTGCCGGAAGTGGGCAGCACGTGGTTCGGGCCGGCGCAGTAGTCACCCAGCGCCTCGGCGGTGTAGCGGCCCATGAAAATGGCACCGGCATGGCGGATGCGCGGCAGCAGCGCTTCAGGGTCTGCCACCGACAGCTCCAGGTGCTCGGGGGCAATGCGGTTGGCTACTTCCACGGCGTGGTCGAGATCACGGACCTGGATCAGCGCGCCGCGCTCGGCCATGGAGACGCGGGCGATGTCCTCACGCTCCAGTGTCGGCAGCAGGCGCTCGATGCTGGCCTGTACCTTATCGAGAAACTCGGCGTCGGGGCTGAGCAGAATCGACTGGGCGTCCTGGTCGTGCTCGGCCTGGGAGAACAGGTCCATGGCGATCCAGTCGGGATCGGTCTGACCATCGCAGACCACCAAAATCTCTGACGGGCCGGCGATCATGTCGATGCCGACACGGCCAAATACCAGTTGCTTGGCGGTGGCCACATAGATGTTGCCCGGGCCGACAATCTTGTCCACCGCCGGCACGCTTTCGGTACCGTAGGCAAGCGCGGCCACGGCCTGGGCGCCACCAATGGTGAACACGCGGTCGACACCGGCAATGGCGGCGGCGGCCAGTACCATCTCGTTGATTTCGCCTTTCGGCGTTGGTACTACCATGATGATTTCGGCGACACCGGCCACCTTGGCCGGAATGGCGTTCATCAACACCGACGACGGATAGGTCGCCTTGCCGCCGGGCACATAGATGCCGGCACGGTCAATGGCGCTGACCTGCTGGCCGAGCATGGTGCCGTCTGGGTCGGTGTAACGCCAGGAGTCCTGCCTTTGGTGTTCATGGTAACGGCGGATGCGTTCGGCGGCGGTTTGCAGTGCCGCGCGCTGGTCATCCTCGATGTTTTCCAGCGCCTGCTGCAGGCGTGCCTGCGGCAGCTCCAGCTGGCCGAAGCTGTCGACCTCGACGCCATCAAACTGGCGGGTAAAGTCGAGCACCGCAGCATCACCCAGGCTGCGTACCTGGGCGATGATGTCGACAACACGCTGGTTGACCTCGGCATCGGAGACGCTTTCCCAGCTCAGCAGCTGGTCCAGCTCGGCGGTGAAGCCGGCATCGTCCGCGTTCATGCGGCGGACTACTGGGGTTTTACTCATGCTGTTACCTTGATTTTCATATTTGATGGCCCGTGTGCGCTTTGCTTCGCTCGGGGCTCAGCCCTGAACGATGCGCATGGACAGGTCGACCGCCTTGATGTTCTTGGTCAGGATGCCCAGGGAGATGAAGTCCACGCCGGTTTCCGCAACATAACGCAGGGTATCGTCGTTGATGCCGCCGGACGCCTCCAGCTTGACCTTGCCGGCATTGATGCGCACGGCTTCGCGCATGTCGGCATAGGACAACTCGTCGAGCATGATGATGTCGGCACTGGTGGCCAGTGCCTGGGCGAACTCTTCGAGGTTTTCCACCTCGACCTCGATCGGCTTGCCCGGGGCAATGCGGCGCGCGGTCTCGACCGCTTCGGCAATGCCGCCACAGGCGGTGATGTGGTTTTCCTTGATCAGGAAGACATCGTACAGCCCGATGCGGTGGTTATGGCAGCCGCCGCAGGTGACCGCGTACTTCTGCGCCAGACGCAGGCCGGGAATGGTCTTGCGGGTATCCAGCAGCTTCACCGGCAGATCGCTGACCATGTCGGCGTAATGCTGACAGCGGGTGGCCACGGCGGACAGGGTCTGCATGAAATTGAGCGCGGTACGCTCGCCGGTGAGCAGCGCACGGGCCGGCCCTTCCAGCTCGAACAATACCTGGTTGGCCTGTACACGGTCGCCGTCGGCGGCATGCCAAGTGACCTTGACACTGCTGTCGACCTGCCGGAACACTTCGTCAACCCAGGCGGTGCCGGCCAGGGTGGCGTTTTCACGGGTAATCACCCGCGCGCGAACCTGTCTGTCGGCCGGAATCAGCTGTGCGGTGATGTCGCCGGTGCCCACGTCTTCTGCCAGGGCAATGCGTACATTTTCGCGTACTTCGTCCAGCAGCTGCTCAATTACCAGATTTGCCATAGAAAACTCCAATTCAACATCAGCATAGTATACGGGCTAATCAACCCGCTTGGCACCATTGATCCGGCCCCTTGCCAACGCAGCCATGCGCGCCAGCCGGAACCGGCGGCTGAGTTGTCCGTAACGTCGCCGCCCGCATCAATGGCCGTGCTCGACCGCTGGCCTGGATCTGCACAAACTTGCCCGAACTCATTGGGCTGGCTGCACCAATTGCATATAATGCGGACATGTTCCGGCTCCCGTCAGCAATGCCGGCAGTTCCCGGCGTCAGGTCAGAGATTGATCATTCAGGAGGCTCCATGCACAACAAAGCCCATGTCGTATCCCTTGCGGAGCATGGCGCAACAACCGCCACCGGGCAGTTGCCAGCCCTGCTGATCCGTCTGCGCGACCTGACCGGGGTGTTTGTCAAGCGCCAGCTGCAGGAGCTGTTCACAGCCGCAGACGATACCCTGTTCGACATGGCCGATCGTGCCGGCAGCAACCAGGAACAAAACAGCCTGTTTGAAACCATGCGTGAGCTGCGCCTGAAACAGAAAAACCTGCAACACGGTTATTTGCAGCAACTGGGGGAGTCTTTTGCCAGTCTGACCCAGTTCCGGGTTGGGCAACCGGCTGACAGCATCGCCACCGACCGCGACAGTTTGACGCTAGTCCAGCCCGACGAGCTGGAAGAAAACGTCGCCATCAACAACATGATCAGCAAGGTCATGAACAACGATGCCGACCTGCTGGAAGACCTGAACGCACGTATTGGCCATGTGCTCGCACGCGAAATACCGCTTGGCGACAACCCGCTGGGGCCGGCGAGCCTCAGCCGCCTGTTTCTCGACATTCTCAACCAGACGGGCTTTACCGACATACAAATCAAGCTGATCCTGCTCAAGCTGTTTGAACGTTCGGTATTGGAAGACCTCGGCCTGCTGTATGCCGACAGCAACCAGATACTGCTTGAAGCCGGCATCCTGCCAGCACTGCGCACCCGTGGCGCAGTCAAGAAAACGCCAGCCGCCAGCTACGACAACAGCCTGCCCGCGACTCCGGCCGGGCAAGCAGAAGTCAGCTTCCAGGATATCCAGTCACTGTTGCGTAATACTGGAACCCTACCGGGCATCACGCCGCCCTCAACGGATGCGGTACCTGTCAGCTCCGGCGACCTGATGCGTCTGCTGACCCACCTGCAACAGCACAACTCCCAGAACCAGCAGCTGTCCGGCGCGATGGTCCGCCAGCAGATCGACAGTATTTTACAACGCGCCAGCCAGCAGTCACAAAAAACCCGCGTGGTAGGCGAAATGGCCAATGACGCGATCAACCTGGTATCCATGCTATTCGAGTTCATTCTCGACGATCGCACCCTGCCCGACTCACTCAAGGCACTGATCGGCCGGCTGCAGATTCCCATGCTCAAAGTGGCCGTGCTCGACCAGAGCTTCTTTGACAGCGCCAGTCACCCGGCACGACGGCTGCTCAACGAGCTGGGCTCCGCCGCCCTCGGCTGGAGCGGCAAGGATAGCCGGCAGCAGGACAAGCTGCTGCAGAAAATGGAAGATATCGTGCACCGGCTGCTCAACGAGTTCACCGACGACCCGGTGATCTTTGCCGACATCCTGCAAGAATTCACCACGTTCTACGGGACCGAACGCCGCCGCAGCGAACTGGTCGAGCAGCGTGTCCGTGATGCAGAAGAAGGCCGCGCCCGTACCCAGCAGGCCCGGCTGCGCATCAAACAGGAACTCAACCAGCGCTTGCTCGGCAAAACCCTGCCCGAAACGGTCGTGCAGCTGCTGCAGGACAACTGGAGCCAGGTCTTGCTGCTGCGCCTGCTCAGGCACGGTGAAGAGGCCACCGACTGGCAGGACAGCCTGCAGCTCATGGACGACCTGATCTGGAGTATCGGCCAACATCACAACCGCGCCGACGGGGAACGCCTGAAGGCCATGGTACCCGCACTGGTCAGCCAGTTGCGTGAGGGTTTCGAGGAGGCGGCGCTGGACCCTTTTGCCACCTCACTGCTGCTGACCCAGCTGGAAGTGCTGCATATCCAGGCATTTCAGCAGCTCAAATACAAGCTGGCCCAACCGGAAGCCGGCGATCCAGCTACCGGCAGCAACGACACCACCAGCACGCCAGTCGAACCGGTCACCCTGTCCCCTGAAGAACTGCCCGAACTGCTGCAGCAGGCTGCGGAGGAAATGGCCGGGCAGGAAGAAATACCCGTGCCAGCCATGGTTGAAGTCAGTCAGGATGTCGAGCTGCCCGGCAAGGATGAAACCGGCGAAGAAACAGAACCTGAAGAAAACCTGCTGCCTGATGATGATCCGGCATTCGGGCAGGCTGACCAGGTGCGCCCAGGCAGCTGGTTCGAGCTCCGCCAGGAGGATGGCAACAGCATCCGCTGCAAGCTGTCGGCAATCATCCGCTCTACGGGCCGCTACATTTTTGTCAACCGCCACGGCCTGAAGGTGCTGGACAAGAACCGTAACGGGCTGGCATGGGCCTTCAAGCAGGAGCAGCTGCGCATGCTCGACGATGCCCTGCTGTTTGACCGGGCGCTGGAATCCGTCATCAACAATCTGCGACAGATGAAAGACATCTAGTGGCCTGAGCGGCTAGTTGGTTAACTCAAGTTCGGATGGCTGGGGCTTCGAGGCAAGGCGCTGCGACGAGTCATGGCGGGCAATGTACGTGAACTCGCGCCTACCGCCGCACGGAAACACTAACCCGGATGCAGGACTTCATACCGGCAACCCGCTCCCAGCGCCCCTGCAGGGGCTGCAGGCTGACAATACCCAGCTGCATGCCATCACTGCGCGGTGTTAGTCGCCAGCTGGCAGCATCACCTTCCGGCAATGACAAGACCCCCTGCCGTGCTTCTGCCTGTTCCACGGCAAACAGCATGGCAAACACTCCGTCCTCATCGATCACCGCGGCTTTGGGCAAGCGGGAAAAGCACAGGTCAAGCTCCGGGCCCAGCATGTCCACCTGCAACAAGCGGGCCGGCTGCGCAGGATCAGGCTTGAGCAGCTTGCCGAGCATCAGCCCGGCCAAGAAGGCAAGCAGGCACAGGCTGGCAAAAAACTTGATACGCCATTGCCGCACAGGTGGTTCTTGCCATGTAGAATCTGCTGTTTTTTGCGGGTCAGGTCGTGCCATGTTTCACATCATTCTCTTTGAGCCGGAAATTCCGCCCAACACCGGCAACATCATTCGCCTGTGCGCCAATACCGGTTGCAGTTTACACCTGATCGAGCCGCTGGGCTTTGTGCTGGATGACAAACGCCTGCGCCGGGCCGGACTCGACTACGGCGAATTTGCCAGCGTCCGGCAACATGCCGGGTTGAACCAGTGCCTGGCAGCGCTGGGGCATCCACGACTATTTGCCTTCAGCACCAAGGGGCAAAAGAGTTATGCCGACCCCTGCTATGTACCCGGCGACGCCTTCATTTTCGGCCCCGAAACCCGCGGGCTGCCGGATGACGTACGCAACAACATCCCGGCAGAGCAGTTGTTGCGCCTGCCCATGCTGCCACAGTCACGCAGCCTGAACCTGTCCAACACTGTTGCCGTGGTGGTCTACGAGGCCTGGCGGCAGCAGGAGTTTGCCTGAGGCAGCATGACAGCCCAAAACACAACACCCCGCCAGCTGGCGGGGTGTTGGTGAAACTGCTGCGGGAGTTACAGCAACAGGCTACGGATTTCCGCCAGCACATCGGCCAGGCGGCGGGTGAAGCGCGCAGCAGCCGCGCCGTTGATCACACGGTGATCATAGGACAGCGACAGCGGCAGCATCAGCCGGGGCGCGAAGTCCCGGCCATCCCACACCGGCTGCATGCTGGCTCGGGAGACACCCAGAATTGCCACTTCCGGCGCGTTGACGATCGGCGTGAAGCCGGTGCCGCCAATGTGCCCCAGACTGGAAATGGTGAAACAGCCGCCCTGCATCTGCTCCGGTGACAGTTTCTTGTTGCGAGCCTTGTCGGCCAGCTCCGCCGCTTCCAGCGCCAGTTGCAGCAGACTCTTCTGGTCCACGTCACGGATCACCGGCACCAGCAGGCCGTCCGGCGTATCCACGGCAAAGCCGATATGCACGTACTGTTTCATGATCAGCTCTTTGCCGTTGGGTGCCAGCGAGCTGTTGAACTCGGGCAACTCTTTCAGCAGGTGAGCACAGGCCTTGAGCAAGAACGGCAGGACTGTCAGCTTGGTACCGGCCTTGTCTGCCGCAGCTTTCTGCGCCTTGCGGAATGCTTCCAGCTCGGTAATGTCGGCACTTTCAAACTGGGTCACGTGCGGGATATTGAGCCAGGCACGGTGCAGGTTGCTGGCACCGATCTGCTGCAGGCGTGTCATCGGCACGTTTTCAACCTTGCCAAAGCGGCTGAAATCAACCTCTGGAATTGGCTCGATACCCATGCCACCACTGCTGGCTGCAGCCGGTGCGTTCAGGCGCTGCTTGACGAATGCTTGCACGTCCTCCTTGAGGATGCGCTGATGCGGGCCCGTCGGGCTGATCTGGCCCAGATCCACACCAAACTCGCGGGCCAGCTTGCGGACCGCCGGGCCGGCGTGAACACAGGCACCGGAGTCCCCAGGCTTGCAGGCAACCTCCGGCTTGCTGGCCGGAGCGACCGATGCCGGGCCGCCGACGATTTCCTGCTGCGGTGCAGGAGCCGGAGCGGGCGCCGGTGCAGCCTCGGCCGGCGCGGAAGCCTGGCCAGCCGCTTCGGTCACTTCGATACGGCAGATCAGGTTGCCTTCGCTCACCTCGCTGTCCAGCTTGGCCAGCACCTCAACCACAGTACCGCTGACCGGCGAAGGAATTTCCATGCTCGCCTTGTCCGATTCCAGCGTCAGCAGGGATTGCTCTTCGCTAACGGCATCGCCGGCCTTGATCAGCAGCTCGATCACCCGGGCCTTGCCGGCAGAACCGATATCCGGCACTTCCACATCCTTGATGCGGGTGGTGACGGCTCCGTCAGCAGGTACTGCCGGAGCCGAAGCCGCAGCCGCAGCCGCAGCTGGCGTTTCGGCCACCGCAGCGGGCGCTTCAACAACCGCTGCCGGCTCTGCGGCGGCGCTGTCCACTTCCAGCTCCAGCAGCTCGTCACCTTCCTTCAGCCGGTCACCCAGCCGGACCTTGATGTTCTTGATGATTCCGGCCTTGGGGGCCGGAATCTCCATGCTGGCCTTGTCGGACTCCAGCGTCAGCAGGCTCTGTTCAGCCTCGATGGTATCGCCGACATTGACCAGGATTTCAATCACTTCGCCCTCACCGGTGCCGATGTCGGGGACGCGAATCAGTTCGGTAGTCATCGCTTCTCTCCTCTCTTAGCAGTCCAGCGGGTTGGGTTTGTTGGCATCAATGCCGAATTTGGCCATGGCATCAACCAGCACCTGCACATCCAGCTGCCCGTCTTTCACCAGCGCCTCCAGCGCAGCCAGTGTTACCCAGCGGCGGTCGACCTCGAAGAAGTCGCGCAGTTTCTTGCGTGTGTCACTACGGCCAAAACCATCGGTACCCAACACCTTGTAGGTGTTCTGCGGCACCCACTGGCGCACCTGGTCGGCAAACAGTTTCATGTAGTCGGTAGAAGCAACCACCGGGCCCTGACGGCCCTGCAGGCATTCCTCGACATGGCTCAGGCGTGGTGTTTCACGTGGGTGCAGGCGGTTCCAGCGCTCGACCTCAAGACCGTTGCGGCGCAGCTCGTTGAAGCTGGTCACGCTCCACACATCGGCACCGATACCGAACTCGTCGCGCAGGATTTTCGCCGCCTCCATCACTTCCAGCAGAATGGTGCCACTACCCAGCAGCTGGACATGCTTGCCACTCTGGCGCTTGTCCTCGTCGAGCAGGTACATGCCGTTGATGATGTCACGCTCAATGTTCTCGCGCTGCGGCATCGCCGGCTGCTTGTAGGCCTCGTTCATCATGGTGATGTAGTAGTAGCGGTCCTGCTGCTCCTCCATCATCACGCGGATACCGTCACGGATGATCACGGCCATTTCGTAACCGAATGCCGGGTCATAGGTGTGACAGTTGGGGATGGTGCCTGCCAGGATATGACTGTGGCCATCTTCGTGCTGCAGACCTTCACCGTTCAGTGTGGTGCGACCGGCAGTACCGCCCATCAGGAAACCACGGGCGCGGATGTCACCAGCCGCCCAGGCCAGATCACCAATACGCTGGAAGCCGAACATAGAGTAGAACGAGTAGAACGGCAGCATCGGCTGGTTATAGTGGCTGTAGGACGTAGCTGCAGCAATCCAGGACGACATGGCACCGGCTTCGGTGATGCCTTCTTCCAGCAGCTGACCCTTGACGTCTTCCTTGTAGTACATCACCTGGCCCTTGTCGACCGGCTGATACAGCTGGCCTACGGACGAGTAAATGCCCAGTTGACGGAACAAGCCTTCCATACCGAAGGTACGTGCTTCGTCGGGTACGATGGGCACGATGCGGCTGCCCAGGTCCTTGTCCTTGAGCAACTGGGCCAAGATGCGCACATAGACCATGGTGGTCGACACTTCGCGGTCGCCACTGCCATCAAGGATGCTTTTCAGGGTGTCCAGCGATGGCGTCGGAATACTCATGCTGCGCTGGCGACGCTGCGGGACCGGACCGCCCAGTGCGGAGCGGGTCTTGCGCAGGTACTGCATCTCTGCGCTGTCTTCGGCAGGACGGTAGAACGGCAGGTTTTCCAGCTCGTCATCGTCAATGGGAATGGCAAAGGTGTCACGGAAGGTACGCAGGCTGTCCACGTCGACTTTTTTCACGTTGTGGGCGATATTCTGCGCTTCACCGCTACCTGTACCGTAGCCCTTGATGGTCTTGGCCAGAATGACGGTTGGCTGGCCCTCGTGGTTGACCGCCGCATGATAGGCCGCATACACCTTGAAGGGGTCGTGACCACCACGGTTGAGCTTCCAGATCTCGTCGTCGGACATGTCCGAGACCATGTCGAGCAGGCGCGGATCGGTACCGAAGAAGTCTTTGCGGACAAAGGCGCCGTCGTTGGCCTTGTAGTTCTGATAGTCGCCGTCGAGGGCTTCTTCCATGCGTGCCTGCATGACACCTTCGGTATCCTTGGCGAACAGCGGATCCCACAGGCGGCCCCAGAGAACCTTGATCACGTTCCAGTCGGCACCACGGAAGTTGCCTTCCAGCTCCTGGATGATCTTGCCGTTACCGCGCACCGGGCCATCCAGGCGCTGCAGGTTACAGTTGATGACGAAAATCAGGTTGTCGAGCTTCTCGCGGCCAGCCAGCGAAATGGCACCCAGCGCTTCCGGCTCGTCGGTTTCGCCGTCACCCAGGAAGCACCAGACTTTCTGCTTGCCGGCCGGAATCAGGCCGCGGTGCTCCAGGTATTTCATGAAGCGGGCCTGGTAAATGGCCTGGATCGGGCCCAGCCCCATGGAAACGGTCGGGAACTGCCAGAAATCAGGCATCAGCCAGGGGTGCGGGTAGGACGACAGGCCCTCGCCATCCACTTCGCGGCGGAAGCTGTGCAGCTGGTCTTCGCTCAGGCGGCCTTCAAGGAAGGCGCGGGCGTAGATGCCGGGAGAGGCGTGGCCCTGGAAATAGATCAGGTCACCGCCGTGCTCTTCGGTGGGTGCCTGGAAGAAATAGTTGAAACCGATGTCGTACAGCGTGGCACTGGAGGCAAAGGTAGCAATGTGTCCGCCCAGGTCCGGATCGGCCTGGTTGGCGCGCATCACCATGGCCAGCGCATTCCAGCGTACCAGCGAGCGGATGCGGCGCTCCATGAACAGGTCACCCGGCATGCGCGCTTCGTGGGTGACCGGAATGGTATTGCGGTACGGGGTGGTGATGGCATGCGGCAGGCGGATGCCGCTGCGGCTGGCCTGCTCGCCCAGGCGGGACAGCAGATAGTGAACGCGCTCTTCGCCTTCGCGCTCTTCAACGGAACTCAGGGCATCAAGCCACTCGTGAGTTTCAACGGGATCTAAATCGTGCATGATTGACTCCTGAACCTGTGTATGTCTGGAAACACGGCATGACGGCCTGATAACTGGCCACCTGCCGGCTGCGTACTTTCGGGTCCGGGGTTGCCGGATTCCCATGGCACGTCGCAGCTGGTCATGCGGACCGCTCCGTGCCTCCAAAGCTCTGAATTTTGCTTTCTTGTAGTTTTACTACAAAACTGCCAGTTCGTCACCTTTCCGGTCCATTCCTCGAATTAGACCTTAGAGTCATACTACGATAAAAAAACGGTTTTGTACTGCCGCAACTGCCATGCTGCGCTTTGTACGAATGGCTTATTTGTACCAAGGAGCTTGCCCCTGGGAGTACTTGAACACCTGTCGAGGCCGGTTCCAGTCATTGTCGGGGGCAAGCCCCCTCTTACAAGAGCCCGTGCAGCAATCCAGCTTTATCAGGCGGCATTGACTAGAATACTGGGAGCCATCAACAGCACGACCGCTACTCTGCCCGGATAACCACACCATGATCCCGCATTTGCTCGACCCCCTCCCGGAAGCCCTTGCCCCCCTGCAACAACAGGCGGAACAACGCTGGCAGTCTGCATTGCAGGAAGCCGGCTTGGATGAAAGCGGCCTTGATGCACAGAGCCTGCAGCAGATCCGCCATGTATTCACCCTTAGCGAGTTTGCCCTGACCCAGGCCTGCCGTGATCCGCAGGACTTTCTGCAGTTACTGACAGGCGGCAGCCTTGCACACAGCCAGAATACTGCCAGCATGCGCGGCGAGCTGCAGCATCAGGTCAAGGCCTGCACCACGGAGGACGAGCTGCAGACAGTGCTGCGCCGCTTCCGCAACCGCCAGCAGCTGCGCATCATCTGGCGCGACCTGACCCGGCAGACCGAGCTGGACGAAACCACCCACGAGCTGTCGGCACTGGCCGATGTCTGCATCAGCCTGGCCTATCACTGGCTATATGAGCAGCAGTGCCGGCAAAGCGGCATACCGACCGGCCGTACCAGCGGCCAGCCGCAGCAACTGGTGGTGCTCGCCATGGGCAAACTGGGCGCGGGCGAGCTGAACCTGTCGTCAGATGTCGACCTGATTTTCACCTATCCCGAGGCCGGCGAAACCAGCGGCACCAAGCGCAGCCTCGACAACCAGGAGTTTTTCACCCGGCTGGGCCAGAAACTGATCAAGGTACTGGATTCACAAACCGTTGACGGTTTCGTCTTCCGTGTCGACATGCGGCTGCGCCCGTACGGTGCGGGCGGGCCACTGGTACACAGTTTCAGCGCCATCGAGCAGTACTACCAGAACCAGGGCCGTGACTGGGAGCGCTACGCCATGATCAAGGCGCGAGTGGTGGCCGGCGACCAGCAGGCCGGCAGCCGCCTGCTGCGCATCCTGCGGCCCTTTGTCTACCGGCGCTATCTGGATTTTTCCGCCATCGAAGCACTACGCTCGATGAAGCAGCTGATCCAGCAAGAAGTGATGCGCAAGGACATGGACGACAACATCAAGCTGGGTACCGGCGGCATTCGCGAAGTGGAATTCATCGCCCAGGCCTATCAGCTGATCCACGGCGGGCGTGACCTGAGCCTGCAACAGCGGCCGCTGCTGGACGTACTGGATACCCTGGCACGGCAAGGCTACAAGGACGCCGACAAAGTCGCCGAGCTGAAGCAGGCCTACCGCTTCCTGCGCTATACCGAGCATGCCTTGCAGGCCGTTGCCGACCGTCAGACCCAGCGCCTGCCTGCGCTGCCGCTTGAACGCGCCCGGCTGGCCGCCATCATGGGCTTTGCCGACTGGAGCACCTTTGCCGGACAGCTGGGCACGTACCGCCTGCACGTCGAACAGCAATTCCGCGCGGTGATTGCCGACCCCGACCATGACGACGAGGAGTACATCGGCGGCGAATGGCTACCGGTATGGGAAGCATCCATTAGTGAAAGCAGCATCCTGCAGCAACTGGAAGAAGCCGGTTTTGCCGATGCCGCCACCGCCTGGCAACGGCTGTGCCAGCTGCGCAACGGCAGCCAGGTACGGGCCATGCAGCGTCTGGGGCGTGAGCGGCTGGATGCCTTCATGCCGCGCTTCCTGTCCCACGTGGTCGAACAGGAACAACCCGACCTGGTGCTGGAGCGGGTATTACCGCTGATCGAAGCGGTGGCCCGGCGCTCCGCCTACCTGGTGCTGCTGACGGAAAACCCCGGCGCACTGTCACGCCTGCTCGAGCTGTGCGCCGCCAGCCCCTGGATCGCCACCGAGCTGACCCGTTTCCCGGCCCTGCTCGACGAGCTGCTCAACGCCGGCCGCCTGTACCGGCCACCACAGGCACCCGAGCTGGCCGCCGAACTTCGCGAGCGCCTGCTGCGCATTCCCGAGGATGACCTTGAGCAGCAGATGGACGTGCTGCGCCACTTCAAGCTGGCCCACCGCCTGCGCGTGGCCGCCTCGGAAATCGCCGGCACCCTGCCGCTGATGAAGGTCAGTGACTACCTGACCTGGTTGGCCGAAGCCGTCCTGGAACAGGTCCTGCGACTGGTCTGGCACGAGATGACACACAAGCACGGTACGCCCAGACGGCTTGACGGCAGCACCGGCGAGCTGGACTTCGTCATTGTCGGCTACGGCAAACTCGGCGGCATCGAGCTGGGCCACGGCTCGGATCTGGACCTGGTATTCCTCTACGACTGCGACCCGCTGGCCGACACCGATGGCCCGCGCCCGATTGACGGCGCCCAGTTCTACACCCGCCTGGGCCAGCGTCTGATCTCCATGCTGACCACCCGCACCACCTCCGGCGGCCTGTACGATGTCGACATGCGCCTGCGCCCGGGCGGCGACTCCGGCCTGCTGGTCAGTTCGCTCAGTGCCTTTGCCCGCTACCAGGAGCAGGAAGCCTGGACCTGGGAGCACCAGGCGCTGATACGCGCCCGTGTCCTGACCGGCAGCAAGCGCCTGACCGCCGAGTTCGACCGGGTACGTCTGGACATTTTGGGCCGCCAGCGCGAACAGGAGCATTTGCGACAAGAAGTCAGCCAAATGCGGGCCAAAATGAGGCATAATCACGGCACCCGCAACACCCAGGGCGGTCTGACGGACGAAGCGTTCACCGCCGCCTGTCAATTTGATCTCAAGCAGGATGCCGGCGGTATTGTTGACATCGAGTTTATGGTGCAATATGCCGCTCTGGCGTGGTCATGGCGCTATCCGCAACTGGTCACCTACACCGACAACATCCGCATCCTGGATGCGCTCGGCGAGGCCAGCCTGATCAGCATGAACGACATGCACCTGCTACAGGAGGCCTACAAGGCCTATCGTGCTGCCGCCCACCGGTTTGCCCTGCAAAAACAGCATGCCGTGGTCAGTGGCGAACATTTTCACAGCGAACGCCAACATGTCATGCGCATGTGGCGGGCGCTGGGCCTCAGTTACACCCCGGAGCAGGACAGCAACCCCGGCCCGGGCATGAATCAAGATCCATTCTCTTCAGGAGCTATATAAAATGTCGATGGCTGATCGTGACGGTCTAATCTGGTATGACGGTGAAATGGTTGAGTGGCGCAACGCGACCACCCACGTACTGACCCACTCCCTGCACTACGGCATGGGCGTCTTCGAAGGCGTGCGCGCCTATGAAACTCCACAGGGCACCGCAATTTTCCGCCTCAAGGAACACACCAACCGCCTGTTCGAGTCCGCCCACATCATGGGCATGAAGATTCCTTACAGCCAGGACGAAATCAACGCCGCCACCATCGCTGCCGTGCGTGACAACAACCTGGCCAGTGCCTACATCCGCCCGCTGGCGTTCTACGGCTCCGAAGGCATGGGCATCCGCGCCGACAACCTGCGTGTGCACGTCATCGTTGCCGCCTGGCACTGGGGCGCCTACATGGGCGAGGAAGCACTGAAGACCGGTATCCGCATCCGCACCAGCTCCTTCACCCGTCACCACGTCAACATCACCATGACCCGCGCCAAGTCCAGCGGTGCCTACGTCAACTCGATGCTGGCCCTGCAGGAAGCGGTCTCCGCCGGTGCCGACGAAGCCCTGCTGCTCGACCCGGAAGGCTATGTGGCCGAAGGTTCCGGCGAGAACATCTTCATCGTCAAGAACGGCGTGATCTACACCCCAGAGGTGACTGCCTGCCTCAATGGCATCACCCGCAACACCATCCTGACCCTGGCTGGCGAGCGCGGCATTCCGGTGGTGGAAAAGCGTATCACCCGCGACGAAGTGTACATTGCCGACGAGGCGTTCTTCACCGGTACCGCCGCTGAAGTCACCCCGATCCGCGAAGTGGATGGCCGCCAGATCGGCTGCGGCAGCCGTGGTCCGATTACCGGTCAGCTGCAAAGCGCCTACTTCGACCTGGTCACCGGCAAGACCGATGCCCATAGCGAGTGGCGCACGCTGGTCAAGTAATTGGCTGTTGATGCTACGCAAAAGCCCGCGAAATCTTCGCGGGCTTTTTGTTGACCGGATCACTGCTGTTCAAGTTCTCGCACCCAGAACAGTTCATGCCGGCGTACCGCCTTGCGCAGGAATTCATTGTCACCGGTTTTCGGCCAGCGCCGGCCGGTCAGCAATTGCTGGATCACACGCCGTACGCGCCGTTTGGCACTCAGCGGCGGCTGCAGGTCATGCTGCATGCGCAATGCCATGGCCTTGTCCATCTGCGTATCCGCACTCAGTACATGGCTGAACAACGGCAAAGCCGGCAATGGCTCCATCGCTGGTGGCAAGGCCACGCCGGTACCTGCATCGCCCATGGGCCAGCGGTCATTGTCATGCAGATGGTTGGCATACAGCAGCAACAATTCCGGTTTTTCGTCCAACTGCTCAAGCGCCTGATGGAAAGCCTGGCCGGTGGCAATATGGTCGCTGTGCGGGTCCAGCTCGGGATGGGGCATCACTACCACCTGCGGCCTGAAATGCTGCAAGCAGGCAGCCAGGTCGGCAACCAGATTGGTCCAGCTCGGAATGCCGTCTTCATCCGATGGCAGCACAAACGGATTTTGTCTGCGCACCGTGCGCACATCCGCCTCACCCGATTCACGCGAGCCGAACGCCTGTTCCGGCTGCTCACGCATCGCGGGCAGTTGCAGGCAATAATAACCCAGCTGCACACAGTGCTCTTGCCTCACCCCGCCCCACAACGGAATGGCCAGACTGTCCCAACTGCGCAAGCGGCCTTTCAGCCGGGCCGCCTGCTGCGGCTCAAGGCCCATCTGATGATAGAACTCCGCCTCGATCTCACCCTGGGTCAGGGTGACAATGGACGTGGTTTCCGGCATGCGACTGTACAGCCCGAATGCCGCCAGCTCCGCATCATCGGCATGGGGAGCCAGAATCAGCAAGCGTTTGCCGGACAGTTCTGGTGCTGCAAACACGTGCAGCTGTACTGTCGGCTGCAGCTGGCAGTACTGGCCTTTCAAAACGAGTCCGCTGCGCAATTGCTCCAGCTGGCCAGTCAGGTTCAGGTAACGAATGCCACGGGCTCCACGCTCAAAGGCTTGACGGTCATCGCCGAGCTGGACCCATGGGTCGAGCAGCCTGCCCAGCCAGCTGCTTTTGATGCGCACCTGCAGAATCAGGGTACTGTCTGAGCTTGCCGGCTCCGCCTCCGGCCAGTGCAACTGTCCACCAATGATTTGCAGTGCATGGCATTGCGTACCTGCCGGAAAGCTATACTGATAATCATCACCGGCGGCATAGAAAATGTGATCGGCAAACCAGGCTTCGTGAACCAGCCAAGCTAGCAATAGCCCCAGCGGCAGACACCACCAGCTGAAAAGAACACTGCTCAGCGCGATGACCAGAAGCAGGACGAGCATGGCCATGCGCTTGTTTTTACGGTGCCGCCTGAGCAGCTGCTGTTTGCGTTGTGACATGAGTTTTACCCTAAAAGCCAGAGCTGGCACTAATGCGTGTTATCAGCGGTATCTACTCTGCACTACTGCGCAGATGCCCGTGTACCAGTCAAAGTACACAAGTCGACACCCACCCTGTTGATATGCGCAACCAGGTCAGAGTTTTCGATCTGATGCAGCAATGACAAATCAATCATCCAGGGAAGCAAAAGGTCATCAATTCTGTTTTCAATCTGCAGCAGAGCATCAAAACTCATGGCGGGTGCAACCAGGCTCAAGTCGATATCCGAACCGGGGCGGTAATTACCCTTGGCCCGGGAGCCATAGACCAGCACACGCTCAATTTCCGGATAACCCTGAAAAATACTGCACAGCTGCTCGATGGCGTGTTCTGGCAAACCAAATCTCTCGCTCATAACCGAGACTGCTCAGCCAAACCCTGCATATGCTGTTCAAAGTCGGCAAACAGCCCATGGTAACTCGACAGAATCTTGTCACAAATTTCGTTGGCTACGCTTTCATTATATGTATGAGAGGACTGATTGCGGCTTTTGATCATTTCCATCCAGCCTGAGCCATCTTCGATCAAACCCGCCTTGAAAGCGCTGCGAATGGCATCACGAGAGCCGGTAATGTCCGGATTTCCCTGATAAGTGAAATAGTCTTTCATCAGATTCCAGGCCAGCTCAAAAACAAACTCAAAGGCCTGGATAAGCCCCTGCTTTTCCAGATCGCTCAACTCGCGAGTAGCAGCCAGCTCGACTGCATCAACCAGTCGTGTACGAGCCCTCTTGTAGTTGCTTAGACGCTGTATCCAGCGAATATCCTGCATAGCTTACCTTTCCACAAATTAATCCGGACTAACCTTGCCTCCAGCCTGCTTAGCAACCCTGGCAAGAACGGTTTTACTTTACCTCAAACACCGGCACGCGGTGGCACCAGCGGTCCTTGTACTCACGATCGGCACGGCCGAAGGAATAGCGCAGCGCTTTCCCTTGCGCCCGGGCATGCTCGCACTCGGCCTGGGTATTCACCCAGGTCAATACGCTGCCCGGGCTGAGCTCATTGAATTGCGGATCAACCCCGCCATTGATGTATTCAACGCTGATCCACTCCGGCGACTCGACCCTGTACAGGATCTGCGCGGCAGCCGGCTGACCATTCACGCAAATGTATGAGCCCACGAGGTAAGGCCGCAGCAGCTCCAGCACCTCGGCCAGGCGCTCCTTGCCGGGCGTGGCAAAGCCCCAGCGCTGCTCGAACAGGTCACTGTATATCCGCGCCTGCTCGGTGCTGGGTAATTCGGTGAAAGAAAGCAGCTCACCACCCTGTTCTTCCAGCAGGCGCAGCTCGCGGCGCTGGTTGTAACGGAACTTCTTGCTGTACTCTTCCGGCTCGCGCAACAACGCAATCTCCTGGCTCTGTGCCCGCAGCCCGGTTATGCGTCCTTCGTGCAGGGCTGAAACAAACTGCATCCTGTGACGCAGACGGATACCGGTATCTGCCGCCTGCGGAATGATCACCTCGGCATTGCCAAGATCAAACAGACGCCTTTTGCCATGTTTTTTCAAACCCGTCTTGGACAAGGCCAGATCCCGCCCCCACACCGCTACTGCGGCGCGCACTTCACCGGCCACTTCCCAGCCCAGATAATGGACCGGAATACCGGCCAGCATCGACAGCCTTCCAATAAAATCCGGATGCGTGATCACGCTGCCGCCAAAGCGCTGCCAGGCTGCACGATAATCCGTCACCGAAATCGGCGACCAGCCCTGCTCGCGCCAGTGGCGAAAAATACTCAACATCAATAAAAGCCTTAAGCCATACAAGAAATGCCGCACAGTATAGCAGCGCGCGGAAGTCACAATCTGTGCGAATTCATTCGCACAAAAACCTGTTCCACCCTGTCACTGCCGCCCAGCCTGCCACCCGGTGGCGCTTCACGTGCCAGCCCCCACCAATTCAGGTAAACTGCACGGCCTGACAATACGGAGAAATCATGCAAATACTCCAGCACGACGACTACCTCACCCTGCGTGAAGGCGGCAAGGTGATCGAGCAGGACGGCCACGGCGACAAGGTGATCATTCTGGCCGACGGTACCTTTCTTAAGCTATTTCGCCGCAAGCGCCTGATCAGCTCGGCGGCCATCTGGCCGTATGCCCAGCGTTTTGCCGATAACGCAGCAAAACTCAAGCAGCTGGGTATCCCCTGCCCCGAGATAATCAGCGTTTACCGGATTCCGAGTATCGAGCGTGATGCCGTGCACTATCATCCCCTGCCCGGCCTGACTCTGCGACAGCTGCGCGATGGGGAAGGCGACTGCCCGGAAGATATCCGGGAACGATTCTGGAAATTCGTCGACAGAGTGCACGACCTTGGAATCTACTTCAGGTCGATGCATCTGGGTAATGTGGTGCTGACGCCTGAGGGGGAGCTGGGGCTGATTGATATTTCGGATATGAAAACCCGGCGAAAGAAGCTAAACAACAATCAAAGACAAAGAAACATAAAACATATTAAAAAAAACCCAAAGGATCACTGGATTTTTGAATGGACAGATTAAACAGCCTTCAGACAACCGGCTTTGATTACAAAAGCATAAAGCACTGGCTGATAGTGGCAGCTATAACCGGACTTTTTTTTCTACTAGCCGGACAAGGACTGCTTGATAGCAAATCAACCTACCATAAAATTTTCTACTTCACATTCATTCCGGCCGCCTTGTTTGGTCTTGGCAAAAAAGAACTGAGCACAGCGCTGAAAACCCCAATCATATCCATATTTATTATTTTCTCGCTCGCCACAATTTTATCTACCGCAATCAATTCAAGCGATGAAATACCCAACCTGCTAAAACGGGAAGCATATACCGTAGCACTTTTTATCACCATTTGCTTCTTGGCAAAAAACGCCATTGATCTCACCATAAAAACAGTCCTGGCTGCAGCAACAGTTTTTTTAGTCATAAGTTATTACAGTTTTATCCCATGGATCTTCTCTATCCTTTCAAGCAAGAATCTTGGAGATAGATTCATTGGCGCCGGTATGCTGGACAACCCTCTGCTTAGCTCGCATCTATACGGTTTTTACAGCGTACTGCTTGGGCTCATCGCCATTTATCAGAAAGAAAAAAACATCCGTTTGGCTTCCGGCGGTATGGCCCTGCTGTTTTTCATCCTCACACTGGCCACAGGCTCAAGGACTCCGCTGCTGGCGCTTGCCTGTACCGCACTGTGGCTGCCTGTTATCAGCGCCAACAAGCATGCAGTGAAGGTTTTGGGTGGTCTGGCTGTAGCCGCTGTCATTGCTTATCTGTTCTATCCGGAGCTCTTTGTGAATCGCGGGTTTTCCTACAGGCCCGAGTTATGGATGTCAGCCATAGATCAAATAAAGATTTATCCAGTGCTGGGCTATGGATTTGGAAACAATCCGGATTTCTTTGTAGAGTCGCTGCAGACGTCCTTTCGCGAGCCCCATAACATACACTTGACAGTACTATACTTTACGGGAGCAACAGGATTTATATTCTGGACAGCAATGCACCTTGCTGCGCTATTGTCATGTATCAAAAACAAGAATGACAAGCTGTTTATCATTGCAAGCTGCCTGCTGGTCTATGGAATAGCAGCCGGCATGACAGAAGGTGGCGGACTTTTTCCACGCCCCAAGGAACACTGGTTTATCACCTGGATTCCGTTGGCGTTTATTGCGGCACTGCAATACAGAAAAGGTATTTTGAAATGACCGACATCACTGCTTGCGGGGCTAGCAACTCAGCTAGCCCTGTTGTGCTGCAAACTCAAAAAACCGGCCCAGATCATCTGAGCACAGCAGTGGAATAGCTTGCTCGATACGTGCAGCATCCCAGTTCCACCAACCAATTTCTTGCAATTTGTCGCACTCGATTTGACTGAATCGGTGGCGTACAAGCCGGGCTGGATTTCCAGCCACCACAGAATAGGGCTCCACATCCTTGGTCACTACGGCATAGGCCCCAATAATGGCGCCATCCCCAACCTTGACACCCGACAGTATTTTGGCTCCCGTGCAAAGCCATACATCGTTGCCGATTACAACATCACCGCGACTAACTGCATAATTCTCGATTCCAGCATGCCGTGGATAAAAAGCGGGAAAAGGAAATGTGCTAACCCAGTCGGCCCGGTGATGTCCGCCCAAAAAGATATGAACATCTTCGGCAATAGAGCAAAACCGCCCTATTTGCAAACGGCTTCCTTCATTCCAGTCATGAACAATTGGCAATCCATAACTACCATAACCATAGATATAACCCCGATCAGCATAGGCGTGAGCAAAACGGGCAACACCACGCTCTACCCGGGGTAGCTTCCGGATTTTCTTCCTGACTTGTTTATCACGAAACTTCTGCCAAAAACCCATATCTATCCCTTCTCAAGCGGCGAGAAGACCAGGCGCACCAGCCCGCGCCAGGTTTTCTTATTCCAATGCTTGAAAGGTATCATTTTCAACAAGGCGTAAGCATAAGCCTTGTCACGATTGGCCATTTTCAAAAACATTGAGCTGAGAAATTTATATTTAACAAAGAAGTAGTCCGGGTGATCCGAAAAAACCTGATAGGTGTCCAGAATGCTGTCAACCATGAAAGGTATGTTTTTAGACGAGTTATGCTTGTGCTTCCTGTGCTGGCCAAGAGGTATGTCAAGGCAATCTATAAAATAACCAGCGCGAGTTATTCTCAGCTCGACCATCAAGTCTTCAAGATTATTATTTTCATCAAAGCCGCCAACCTCCAGCAGCGCCGACTTGCGGATCATCAAGGTCGTTGCCGGCACATAGGGTTTGCGCTCCAGAAATACGTCCTCGAAATTCATGCGGCGAAAAGGGATAAAACGGTTTTGCCTTTTTTCCGGATAGAGCGCACCCGTTTCATCAATCAGCTCGATATTGCCACCACAGATTCCCACCTCCGGCTTGTCAATGACATGGGCAATCTGCGCACTGATACGTCCCGGCAACATCACATCATCCGAGCCCAGCGGAATAATGAATTCACCTTTGCTTGCTGCAACCAGCTCGTTAAGGCTTTTGGTCAGTCCTTTGTTTTCACGCGCCAAAAAATAGAAACCATATCGCTCCTGCAGTTTCTGAATGACAACAGCGCTGTCATCTTTTGAGCCATCATCAATAACCAGTAGCTCGATATTGGGATAATCCTGATCGAGAATACTTAACAAGCACTGTTCAATATAAATCGCATGGTTGTAGCAAGAAACAATAACGGAAACCAGCGGACAGGTTACATTAGTCATCTCGATCCCCTAAAAGCCTGTAGAAATCAGCTGAAGATACTTTTCTCTAAACTCATCTATGCCGTGGTTATTTAGTACATAATCAAGTACTTTGCTGCCTGCCTGCTTGCGTTCTTCATCTGTCATTTCCAGATACTTCCTAAGTGCCGCTGTAAGCTCTTCCACGCTACCAGGTGTAACCGCTATGCCCTCTGCACCCTGCACAAGCGGCAACATAGCTGGAACCGAAGAAGCAATAACCGGCAAGCCAGCACACATCCCTTCAAGCAAGGCCAGCCCAAGTCCCTCACGAAGTGACGGCATAGTCCAGACGTCAAAGGCTTTAAGGTATTGCAGCGCATCCTCCTTAAAGCCAACAAGCTGAACGCGCCCCTCAAGCCCAAGCTCGGCGATCAGCTGTTCGAGCCGCTCCCGTTCACGCCCTTCACCCAAGATAGCCAGCTGACTGCGCGGAAATTCATGTGCCAGGCCCGAAAACGCATTAATCAGGCAGTCATGGGCTTTAAGGGGCACCAGACGTCCCATTGCACCAATAAGTACGGCATCAGGGCTTAAGCCTAATGCCGCTCTTGCACTTGCCTTATCAAGCATTAAGTCACGTGCCGCAGCCAAATCAATAGCGTTAGTGATATAGCTGGTATTTTTATCCGTTAGCCCGGCCCTTAAAGCAATTAAATATTCTCTAACCGCTGCGGATACACCCACAAAAACCCAATTTTCAGTTAAATTTCTGGCCAGCTGTTTCTTTCTATAGCGTCGATCATAGTCACCAAAGCCATGCACAATCGCTATGCACTTGGTGATTTTTAAGAACCGAGCCAGTGTGAGCATCATATTGACCGGTTTGTAGCGATTGCAGATCACCACATCAAAGCGTTCTTCTTTAAGAAACTTATACAGCAACCACAACGCTTTAATTCTTAAACCTTTCAACTCAGCAGCAGAAAAACCAAAATAAACTGAACGGTGCGCAATACTTTCTGGTTGACCTTGCCCCGGCTTGCCACTTAAAAAAGCTGTTACAGTTTCAAATCGCTCGGCAGGCAGCGCTTTAAACAGCTGCTCCCCAAGGTCTGAAATATCCATTTTTCGAATATTGTAATCAGGATGAAGTTGTAAAACCTTTATTTTACTCATCTACTGTCTCAACAATATCGATACCGCTAGAGCTAAATCGGTATGTTTTGCCTTCTATGTACGGAATATAACTACCTGCTGGCAGGTCATTCCAAGTACTTTTTTTCCAGATAGCAAAATGAAAGTATGGAATATCTGGTTCAATCTGAAAACTATTAGAAATATTCTCGCCATCCCAAAACCATTCCTTTGGGAAAACGTAACTACCATCTCTCCAGGAAATACAACCGTCGGGTGTTGTATAACGCTCAACAAAAGAACACTTTCTCGAATTCGAATATAGAATCCAAGTTAAAGGCTTTCTAATAAACGCTGGAAAATTCTTATGCTTAACAAACAATCTACTAAAAGCTCTTTCATCAATAGCCTGATGAGCGTTATCAGAAAATCGCTGCTGCCAATGCGGTATCTCTTTAAAAATCAAGTTCATTTGCTCAGTATTTCTAATTAAGCAAAGATGGCCCGACACCCTTGTCCCATGGTTTGATATTAAATCATATTTACCAATATAATCTTCAGTGTAAACTTTTCTTAAGTCGCCATAGACAAGGTCTAAGTCACCAAACCCCCAAAAATCATACCCCTTAATTAAGTCGGAGTGCAGATAACCAAAGGCTGGCCTTATGTCACATATTTTATATGCACTTTCCGGATCAAACGATATAGAAAGCCTTTCAGAAACACAGGCCTTATAGTCTGTAAAGCTCATTTCCTTATAAAAAACATTGTCAGGAAATTCAGGCATCCTTCCACAATCACTAATAAAACACCAATGAACAGATGGATTACGCCGACAGCTTTCAAGAAAAAGCTTCATCCAAAATGGCCACCGGCCAAAATATGGCATAAGAACAATAATCTTACTCACACGTCACTCTCAAGCTCATATAAAACCAAGCAAAAACAGCAATTAATCCACCCAGCACATTAATCACCATTCAGCCACCCACAGCTACAAAAAACCCACTTTAATTCTAAAATTCACTTAGAAATACCTTTAAATGGATTTACAACACTACTCAACACCTGCATCAGCCTCACGAAGTAAAGAATAATATTGCAAAGCCACTTCCTCAGGCTTAATTTTGTCTTTCAGTCCAGGTAGTAATTCAAATGAATTAGCCATTAGTGCCAAAGGCAGCGCATTTTTTAAGCTCTGTACTCTTTGCCCAGGCTGATTAGTTACTGTATAGATATTTTCAGTACAAAAAAACTCGCTTGCCGCCTTAAATCCTGCAACCAAATATGCTGTTTTTAGAACGGCTGACTCAATTGGAACATACGGCATGGCTTCAGCGTATGAAGGTAAAACTAATAAACTCGCCCGTGCAATCCAAGGGTAGGGGTTTTCTAATAACCCGGTAAAAACAACACGATCCTGCAAATCGTTCTCAGCTACTTGCTTCTTCAATTCGTTAAAAGAACTGCCGCCGCCCACATAAACTAATTTACATTTTTTAACTTCAGGGTTTTCAGAAGAGGCGTATGCTTGAAGCAAATCAAACACTCCTTTTTCTTTAAAAAAATTACCCACATACAATATATAGGGTGAATCACAGTCCACTTCATATTCTTTAGCTTTAAGCTGTAACTCTGAAATATCAATTGGATTATAAATCGTCTTAATTACAGGATAGCCCAGTGCAAAAGCACCTTCACGCACTGTATCGCTAACTGCTACTAGCTGACCTTGATACCCTTTAAGCTCGCAGACATTAACGTTATTATGAAGCACATCTACTACAACGAACTGTTCTGTCAAGAAAAACTCTGGCAAAAAACTATTAAAACCCTTAACAACCAAGACACGGTCGCTTAATTTTCCCTTTAGAAGATCAGAACATTTTTTATTAAAAAATCTCATTTCAACCCGAGAAAAAGCCTGCTTAAATATTTTATGAAACTGAATCCAACGCAACAATCTGACCAACCAATTACTGCGTGAACGTCCAGTGTACAAAACACTTTGAGCCCGCGATGGAAACCTTCCTAGCGTTCCTACGATCAAATGCAAATACTCAACATCTAAGCGAGAAAAGCCAACTGCCAAATTATTTATCCACGTCGTGGACCCCGACATTTTCATGGTTCCTGAAAGCAAAATAACTTTAATTTGTTTCAATTCCATTTTTCTTCTTTAACCTATTCTGTATCTCAACAAACTATTAACCGCGACTAATAATTAGCATAATTGCTTATCAACCAGCCCTAGCTTTTCTAATCAAGCTATGATTTTTGATATATCCAGGCTGCATATTTTTCAATAGCTATCCGATCAGTAAAGGCTTCCGGAACTTCTACCAGTGTTAAATTACCATCTGCCTGTTGCTCTGTAAGCTTTGCTGCCAGTGCGTTCTCAGACTTATATGCAAACCTGGCTCCAGGGCCTACCACCTCCCTCGCCCCCCCACAATCCGTCGCAATCACTGGCACCCCAGCAGCCATGGCTTCTAGCAGCACCATACCAAACGGCTCATGATCAGACGTCAGGGCAAACAGGTCGAACGCCTTGAAGTAACGACGACCATTGGGTACCTGGCCAAGAAAGCGCACACTGTCGACAACACCCAGCTCAATAGCCAGGTTTTTCAACTGCTGCTCAAGGCGACCGCTGCCCATAATGGCCAGTAGACTTCCTGCGGGCAACTGTGGCAAAGCCAGGGCAAAGCCGTTGATCAGGGTCGTTTGATCCTTATCCGGATGCAGTCGCCCGACATTGCCGACCACCCAGGCATCCTGTGGCAGCCCAAGGTACTCTCTGGCTTCTTCACGGCTTACCTGCTCGGCCTGCACTGCCTCTACATCAATGCGGTTATACAGGGTTTCAATATTATTCGGTTCAAAGCCAGGCAAGCATGCACGCATGTCATCGCGCACAGCATTGGACACGCCTAGCAATCGCAAACGGTTTTTGAAAAAATTGGCAAACAGCTGGCGGCTTTTGCGCTTGTAGTCGCCAAAGGCGTGATGCACGCCAATCACCGGCAATTTACTGCCCAGCAAGGCGATATAGATGGGCTTGAAGCGGTGGGCGATGCAGTAAGCGAAGTCTCGACTGGCCACAAGTTTTTTAAAATCCCTGATGGCCGCCAGCTTCAGGCCACGAACCTGTTTGCTGCTGTAATTAAAAAACAGCACCTCATCTGAGGCGCTGCCTTTTACAACATCTTCGCTTGGCTCGCCCGTCAGGTAGACAGTACAAACCTTGTAGTCGGTATCCTTGAACAGCACTGCATATTGGCGGGCACAGTCCATGAAAGGTCCGTCATAGCCATGACAAAACTGCAGAATCCATTGTTGTTTGTCTGTGCTACCAGCCATCACAGCTCCTCCAAAATAGCGCATCGTTTCAGGTGCGCAAGCGCAAGATTATCTTCAGTTTATTGATCAGCGGTTGGTTCCTTCACCACCAGCACATCCTCCATGATCAGATACTGCAGATCCGACCCGTAGAACATGTTCAGCGCATCAGTGGGTGAGCACACCATGGGTTCGCCACGGCGGTTCAGCGAGGTGTTCAGCGACACGCCGTTGCCGGTGTGCTTTTCCAGCTCCAGCATCAGGTCGTACCAGCGCGGGTTGTGCTGACGCTCCAGCACCTGGGCGCGGGAGGTGCCATCTTCGTGTACCACTTCGGGCACGCGCTGATCCCAGCCTTCGTTGACTTCAAAGGTAAATGTCATGAACGGAGACGGGTGCTCCACCTTGAGCATCTGTGGTGCCACTGTATCCAGCATGGACGGGCAGAACGGGCGCCAGCGTTCACGAAACTTGATCTGTTCGTTGATGCGGTCGGCCACACCCGGCACACTCGGGCAACCGATGATGGAGCGGCCACCCAGCGCACGTGGACCAAACTCCATGCGGCCCTGGAACCAGGCCACCGGGTTGCCTTCCACCATGATTTTGGCAATCTGCTCGGGGACGTTGTCGATTTTCTGCCACTTGGGCTGGTTCAGATGTCTGGCACAGGCGGCAATGATGTCTTCATTGGTGTAGGACGGGCCAAGATAGACATGTTCCATCTTCTCGACCGGCACGCCACGCTGCTGGGAGACATAGGCGGCCGCGCCTACCGCAGTGCCGGCGTCGCCGGCAGCCGGCTGTACAAACAGTTCCTTGACGTCGTCACGGGCAATGATTTTCTGGTTGAGTTTGACGTTCAGCGCACTGCCGCCGGCAAAAGCCAGCTTGCCGGTTTCCTTGAGGATGTCGCCCAGGTAGTACTCCATCATCTCCAGCGACAGCTTTTCAAACAGCGCCTGCACGCTGGCGGCGTAGTGGATGTAAGGCTCATCGGCGATATCGCCTTCACGCTTGGGTCCCAGCCACTCAATCAGCTTGGGCGAGAAGTAGTAACCCTTGCCCCTTTCCTTGTAGCGACGGGTACCGACCACGTTGACGTAGTCGGTATTAATGATCAGTTCGCCATTCTCGAATTTGGCCAGGCGCGACAGGTCATATTTGCTCGGATCGCCATAGGGTGCCATACCCATGACCTTGAACTCGCCATCGAGCATCTCGAAACCGAGAAACTCGGTCATGGCGCCATAGAGACCACCCAGGGAATCAGGATCGTAAAACTCTTTGATCTTGTGGATCTTGCCGTTTTCGCCATAGCCGAAGAAGGTAGTAGCGTATTCACCCTTGCCGTCGATGCCGAGAATGGCGGTCTTTTCCTGGAAGCCCGAGCACAGGTAGGCACTGGCGGCGTGGGCAATGTGGTGTTCGACCGGCTCGATCTTGACCTTTTTCAGGTCAAAACCCAGCTGTTGCAGGCACCACTGGATCTTCTTGTAGTAACGGCGGTAGCGGCGGTTACCCATCAGGATGGCATCCAGAGCACGGTCTGGCGCATACCAGTAGCGCTTGGCATAGTGCCAGCGGGCTTTTTCCGTGATGCTGATCGGGGCAAAAGGAATGGCGACAACATCCACATCTTTTGGCTCGATACCAGCCTGTTCCAGGCAAAACTTGGCAGACTCGTAGGGCATGCGGTTTTTGGCGTGCTTGTCGCGCACCAGACGCTCTTCTTCCACGGCAGCGATCAGCTTGCCATCAATGTACAGGGCGGCGGACGGGTCGTGGCTCAATGCGCCGGACAGACCCAGAATAGTCAATGCCATGAAGTTGTTGCCTCTCAATATCGGCAGATTCAATCAATCTGCGGTAAATGTTTGTCCAGTAAAAGATACAGCGGGCTGTCTTGTGGCCAGTTGCGTAACAGACGTGCACGGTCCCGCTTGAAAGCACGGGCAAAGCTGCCGTGGCTGGAGTGTTGGCGCACGGCATCCAGATCAATCAATAAACAGCGGTCATTATGCCAGAGAATGTTATGGCCTTTCAGGTCACCGTGGCTGATTTTTGCCCGGATCATTGCCCTCAATAACTCTTGCAGTTGTTGCAGGTCCGCTTGTGAAATCTGCCCATCACTCACATGGGGCGCAAAGCGGGCAATCAGGTCCTGCTCGCCGGCATATTCACTGATCAGCCAGGCTTGCCGACGCAGACCAAGCCAGCGCTTCTCACGCACTGCCACATTGGCTACCACTGCGATGCCTTCAAGCTCCAGCAAAAAGCCGGCCTGCCAGCTGTGCCAGGCCCGGCTCGGCCGCCAGCAGCGCTTGAGCCAGTGCGTGAAGTTCTTGATGTTGTAACGCTTGATGATCCAGCGCTGCCCTTCGTGCTCAACCCTGGCCACGGTTGCCGCACCGCCTGTTTTGTAGATATGGCCGGTCTCGATAAAGGCATCCGGATCGGCGATCAGTGCGGCTACTTCGTCCTGCCGGGCACGCTGCATGGCGGTTACGTCAGACAGGGATTTGCTGACACTGAACAGGCTGCAGTCACGGCCGGTTTTTTTCAGGTAATCGCGGATGCGCCAGCGGCGTATCTTCGCAATCCCGTCACGCAAGCTTGCAAGCTGCACATCCTGCTGCCCGCCCCGCTCTTTGTATATTTGCAGCAAAGGCTCAAGCCACTCGTCCAGCGCTGGCGGCAGCTGGGCAAAAAACACCGCCAGATTTTCCTGTGCCAGCCCGGATTCCAGCAACTGACCGGACTGTTGCCGCTCGACCCCACCGCCATCAATCACATACAGCTCGCCCTGATGCAGCAAAAAATTGTCAAGATGCAGGTCGCTTTGCCACAATCCTTGCCGGTGCATCCGGGCAATGCAGCCCAACGCCTGAATCAGCACTTGCTGCTGGCTATCACTGAGGAACGGCTCTTGTGCAACAGTCTGCCATTGCTGCCCGAGGCTGAAGGTTTCTTCCAGAAAGGCAAACAGAATCCAGCCGCCAAAGGCATGGTCATAGTCACTGGCCAGCAACTCCGGGGTTGGCAGCCCGGATTGAGCAAGACTTTGCGCCCCGGTCAATTCACGCTGAAAATGGCGCTGGGCTTTCGACCCGACAAACAGCTTGGCCAGCACACTGCGGCCTTTCCATTGTGCCCTGGCCACATAACGCTGATCCGGCAACACGCGCAACCACTGCAGCAACTCCAGTCGCGAGCCATCCAGAAAGCGCAGCGTATAGGGCAAAGAGGGCGAACGGCCCTGCAAGTGCGTGATGCTCATGGACGGCTATCCTTGTCCTGAATCCGCAGCTGTAACCGGTCGTACCAGACACGCGCTTGCTCCGAATCACCCTGATAGGCGTTCAACAGGCGCAGGTGATCATCCGGCGTCCATACATGGCGGGTACGACGAATCAGCGGCTCGATATCCTTGATCCGGTCGCGCCGCCCCAGCCACAGGCGACGGGTTTTCTCCAGATCAATCAGGCACGCCGCAAAACCTTCGTCACGTGACTGCAGAAAAATATGTTTGGGATAAAAGCAACCGTGCATTTGTCCGGCATCATGTAGCGTGCGTGCCAGCGTGCCGCAGGCATCCAGAATGGCATGCCGTTCATTATCAGACACATGTTCCCAGCGCTTCAGCCAGCCATCAAGATCCTGCCAGCCATGCAGGGCATGGGTTACCAGAATTGCACATTGCTCGCCGCTTATGCGTCGCTGTCCGAACCAGGCGGCCTGCAACGCAGGAATACCCAACTTGCGATACTGCTCGATGGTACGAAACTCACGGGCAAAGGTCGGCTCGCCCAGTGGATGCAACAGGCTACGGGTCAAATGATTGCGCTGGCGTTTAAGATAAAAACCCTGTCCATCCAGCTCAAGATATGAAACTGAACTCCAACCGCCACGTTCCGTGTTAGGACGGTCAACTGCTTCCAGCTCCAGAGCCCAGAGCGCATCAAAATCATTCAGCTGATGACGGGAAAAAAGCTCAACAATATCCGGATCAACAAATTCCTGTGACATCACTCATTCCCGCCCGGCAAAAAAATGTACGATTTTGGCAATACGCTTTTTATCCGCGACCGTTAAACGGTCACGCTGTACATAGTGCAAATAAAAGCGCAAACGCTGGCAGCGCGACAACTGGTACTTGCCCACTTTATCCAGGCAGGCAAGGTCCTTGATGATGCGGTATTGCAGGAGCGGCCCCCACCAGAAGCCGCCGGTTGGACAATCGATCAGAAAAGCATGCTCTTGACCGTCCACCAGAATGTTTCGCCACTTCAAGTCGTTGTGTACAAAGCGGTGCTCGTGCATGACACGGGTGAAGTCGGCAATCCGCCGGGAAACCCGTTTCACCCAGCCCGCATCTTTCAGCCGTGCATCCTGGCGGTATGCCAGCATGGCAAGATCTTCGGTATCCGGCAGCTCGCGGGTAATCATTGCACCACGACCAAACCTGCCAAAGCTTTTCCGCTCCATGCCATATGCAACGACCTCTGCCGTGGGTATGCCCCAGTCGGCAAAGTGCTGCAGATTCTGCCATTCGGCCATCACCCGCGGGCGTGGCAGCCAGGCTCGCCAGGCCGTTCCGTTGCTGCGGTAGCGCTTGACGTAATACTGGACTCCGCCACGTTCAACCCGGATCAGTTCCGACTCCGAATCCCGGGTTATCCGCTCACCTTCAAGCGCAAACACCTTTTCCAGGCTGCCGAAATCCGCAGTCAGCTGCTGATACTCCGCGTTCAAACGCCAGCCGCTCATTACAGGGCATCCCCATAGCGCTGTTTGCGCTCATAGAGTTTTTCCGCTTTTTTCTCCAGCCAGCCGAGCAACCGGGCTTCATCGCGCAGGATCTTGCGCAGCGGCTGCTGGAAATAAACCTGTAAAAACCTCAGCTTGTCGTGACGGGTCAGTCCGATATCGAGCGCGGAAAAATACAGCGCTGCCAGATCCTTGTTGCGCCAGCGCAGTGGAGTCCGTTCCCGTGTCTGGGCACGGTGCAGATCGATCAGGGACAGTTTGAGACTGCCTGTTTCTACCGGCTGGTCGGTGTGCAGCAGGAAATGGCAAATGTAGAAGTCCCGGTGATTGACCCCGGCCCGATGCATCTTGCCCGCCATGTCGGCAACCCGTTCGAGCAGGAGTTTTTTCAACGCGAAGGCTGGCGGTTGCTGCATCCAGCCCATGCAGTAGTCTTCAAGACTGATGGTCGGGGCCAGCTCTTCGGTGATGATGAAAGAGTGTTGCCTTGCCGGGTTGCGGCCACGCTCGGCAAAGGCCACCGCCGTCATGGTATCCACTCCTGCCTGCTGCAGCCGCTGGATGGCCCGGTATTCATTGCGCGCACCGAGCACCGGCAATTTGGCGCTGAGCAGATTCTTGATGATCTCGCCCCAGCCGATGCCACGGTGGATCTTGACAAAATAGCCCCGTCCGGCCACTTCGGTACGAAGAGTGCGGCGGCCTTCCAGCTCACGGAAAACCTCGCCGTCCAGGGCCTCGACGGCAACAAACACATCCTGCTGCGCCCACAGGCTGGCAAAGGGTTCGGCCAAAAAAGGGTTCATCAAGTCAACTACCTACTGGCCAGCAATGACCCGGCCATTCATAAAATGCCAAGCATTCTATCATCTAACGGCACTCATGACGTAGCCACCTGCATGGTCTGCGCGAAGGTGCTTGCTCCTGAAAAGCACATATCTCCGCCCGGGGGACAAGACTCTGCCGCGCTTGCACCCCCGGGTCGCGGGTCAAGCCCGTTCGCGCGGGGTCAGGCTGACGATGCCAGCAACGCTTCGACCCTTCGGCGTAACTCCGGAATCACTTCTTCGGCAAACCAGGGGTTACGCTGGAACCAGGCGATATTGCGCGGCGACGGATGCGGTAGTGCCAGCATATGGCCCGGCATATTGCGCCAGTTGCGCACCCGCTCGGTCAGTGTGGCATGACCGTCCTTCAGGTAATAATTTTGTGCGTACTGGCCGATCAGCAAGGTCAGGCCGATATCCGGCAGCCGCTCCAGCAAACGCGCATGCCATTGCGGCGCACACTCCTTGCGCGGCGGCAGGTCGCCGCTTTTACCCTTGCCCGGATAGCAAAAACCCATCGGCACAATGGCGAACAGGTGCGGATCGTAAAACTGCTCGCGGCTGACCTGCAGCCAGTCACGCAGGCGCTCACCGCTGGGGTCGTTCCATGGGGTTGCCGTCTCGTGAGCCTTCAGACCGGGGGCCTGACCGATGATCAGGATCCGTGCGCCTTCGCCTGCCTGCAGTACCGGTCGCGGTGGCAATGGCAGGTATTCGGCACAGATGGTACAGGCGTTAATTTCTTCCAGCAGCGGGATCAGTTCGGACATGCGGGTCTCCTTTTTATGCAGATCATGCAGGAGGGCGCTTGCCCCGGCATGGGTGATGCAGTCTTTTCAGGGACAAGCCTCTTCGTACAGATACCCTCCTCATGCAGCAAGTGAAGCGGTCATGGTCTGCCGGAAAGTTCCTTGAGGCTCTTGAGCGGATAAATGTCAAAACGGCTCGACTTGCCCTGCAGCACATGACCGGGAGTCGGGCCTTCCAGTGCGGGAGCAATGCGCGGACGCTTGACCACCACCCGGTGACTGGCCAACTGCAGTGCCGCGTCCAGCAATAACGGCGCATCCTCGTCCCCGCCTACCAGCGGCTGAAAAAGGCGCATTTCCTTTTTCACCTCGGCACTCTTGCTGCGCTGGGGAAACATCGGATCAAGATAAATCACCTGCGGCTGCTCACCCTGCCAGTTTTGCATCAGCTCGATAGCGTTGCCCTGATGCAGCTGCATATTGCTGATGATGGCGGCGGTATCGGCATCCTGCAATGCCCGTTGCAAGCCGTCCTGCAGCAATGCAGCCACCACTGGGTGCCGTTCCAGCATATCGACCCGGCAACCGAGGCAGGCCAGTACAAAGGCATCGCGGCCCAGCCCGGCGGTAGCATCAAGAATACGGGGCCTGATTGCCCCCTGAATACCAACGGCTTTGGCGATCATCTGCCCGCTGCCGCCGCCAAACTGGCGACGATGAGCCAGTGCTCCGCCGACAAAGTCGACACGTACCGGGCCGGTTTTGCTGTCAAGCTCCTGTAGCTGCAGCCCGTCTGGGGTCAGTTGCAGTTCAAACAGCGGGTTATCGGCATCCGGCAGTTGCAACGCTAACGCAGCTGACAGCTCAGCCGCCTGTGCATTCAGAGCCGGATCAAGTGCGGTAACTCTTACGCTCATCAGGCGTACAGATCCAGACCAAGAACCTGGCTGGCATCGGGGGAGTCATCAACCAGCCCTGCAGTGGATGCATAACTGGCCAGTGCCTGCTGATTCTGCCAGGGCAGTTGCTCGCGGGGAAAAGCCGGCTGGCGGCCCTGATAGCGCTGATATTCTTCCTGCTCCTGCAGCTGCGCGACCGCCTGCAGGGTTTGCGGGCGGACGCTCTGCGACAGCGCATCAGGCGTACGGTTGCGGCTTTCATCTTGACGCACCAGCGCATCAGCCGTCGCCACGGCATCCGGCCGGGTGGTACGGCTGGGCACATAAGCGGGAGAAAAACCGTCAATACGCATGGATAAACCTCAAGCAGATGCCATTACTTTAGTGTGAAAGCATGGCCGTTCGCAACAGCAGGGCTGGTATAAGAAATGTAGGTACGAATTTATTCGTACAAAGTGCCCCGACAAAGCAGCAAAAGCATGTGTGCGAATAAATTCGCACCTACAGTATGAAACCAGGGACCGCTGTCGGGGCGGACCCGGTAACGGCCCATTGTAGGTCCGGATTTATCCGGACAAAGCGCGGCAGCGCCAGGCGGCCGGGTACATTGTGCGAATAAATTCGCACCTACAGTATGAAACCAGGGACCGCAGTCGGGGCGGACCCGGTAACGACCCATTGTAGGTCCGGATTTATCCGGACAAAGCGCGGCAGCGCCAGGCGGCCGGGTACATTGTGCGAATAAATTCGCACCTACAGTATGAAACCAGGGACCGCAGTCGGGGCGGACCCGGTAACGACCCATTGTAGGTCCGGATTTATCCGGACAAAGCGCGGCAGCGCCAGGCAGCCGGGTACATTGTGCGAATAAATTCGCACCTACAGTGGTAGTACCTGCTAAAGCGGGTTTTTCGGAGTGGCGACCTGGTCGCGCAGGTAAACCGGCAATGCTTCATCGGCTGGCACATGACGCCCTTGCTGCCAGTCATGCAGCGCCAGTTGCAGGATGTCTTCGGCATGTGGCAGGGATTCTGTAGCCTGCCCGCTAACTGCAACCTGCATGCGCCCGGCATAAGCTTGCCAGCCGGTACCGGCAGCCAGCCAAGTGCCCGATGCCGCTCGTGGCAATGCAGCCTGCTCCGGTGCGCACACCTGCTCGACGCCTTGCAGCTGCATGTGGCCATCCACCCATGCATAGCAGCCCCAGTAGACTTCATCCATGCGTGCATCAATGGCTACGGCAACTTGTTTTGCACCGTCCAAGCGATATGCCCGCTGAGCAATGGCCGCCAGTGATGACACCGGCAAGACCGGTTTGTCGAGGGCAAAGGCCAGCCCTTGCACCACGCCAACCGCAATGCGCAGGCCGGTAAAGGCACCCGGGCCCTGCCCGAAAGCGATGGCGTCCACATCAGCCAGCACAACACCGGCCTCGTCCAGCACTTGCTGCACCATCGGCAAGACCTGTTGGGCATGCAGGCGGGGAATGACCGCATAACGACTGATCACCCGGCCGTCATGCAACAGGGCAACGGAGCAGGCTTCGGTAGCGGTATCTATGGCGAGCAGTGTGGTCATAAGAGGGAGGAATCTGTAGGTGCGAATTCATTCGCACATGAGACATGCAGTGCGAATGAATTCGCACCTACACCCCGGCTGGCAATTGCAGCCAGGGGTTAGCACAGGCAGATCAGCTCAGCGCAGCCAGCACCTTGGCGGTGATCTGGTCCACAGTGCCGACACCGGCAATTGCGCTGTAGCCTGGTGTGCCGTTATTGGCAGCGGACAGGGTCTGGTAGAAGTCCACCAGCGGCTTGGTCTGCTCGTGGTATACCTCAAGACGGTGACGCACGGTCTCTTCCTTGTCGTCATCGCGCTGGATCAGCTCTTCACCGGTTTCGTCGTCCTTGCCGGCAACCTTGGGCGGGTTGTACTCGATGTGGTAGGTACGGCCGGAAGCCGGGTGGAAGCGGCGGCCCGCCATGCGCTTGATGATTTCTTCGTCATCAACGGCAATTTCAACCACGTGGTCAATGGCGACACCGGCATCGCGCAGCGCTTCGGCTTGCGGAATGGTGCGCGGGAACCCGTCGAACAGGAAGCCGTTTGCGCAGTCGTCCTGCTGGATACGCTCCTTGATCAGGTCGATGATGATGTCGTCAGACACCAGACCGCCAGTTTCCATGACGTTTTTCACCTTCAGACCCAGCGGGGAGCCGGCCTTGACGGCAGCGCGCAGCATGTCGCCGGTGGAAATCTGTGGAATACCGAACTGTTTGGTGATGAAGCCTGCCTGGGTACCTTTACCGGCACCGGGCGCTCCCAGCAAAATCACGCGCATTTTGTGCTCCTCTTGAACGAATCGCTTTATTTAATTGTAATTTGAATGCCGTGCCCTTGGGAAAAGGGCACGCTTGATGGCGGCGCTGGGCAGCCAAACGACACAATGTACACACTAGCCTTTAGTCGCACAAGGTTTTGTTTGTCTTTAGCCCGTGTTGCGCAGCCCCGCAGCGATACCGGCAACGGTGACCAGCATGGCTTTCTCGATGGCCGGACACGGCTTCTCCTGGTTGCGCGAACGGGCCAGCAATTCCACCTGCAACAGGTGCAACGGGTCCAGATAGGTATCCCGCACATTGATGGATGCCCGCACAATCGGATGCCGTTCAAACAGCTGTTCTTGCCCGGTCAGGCGCAGCACCTGTTCAATGGCCTGCTTCAGCCGCTGGAACAGCTGCTCGCCCAGAGGGCGCAGTTCCGGCTCGACCAGCCGCTCGTCATACAGGCGGGCAATACCCGAGTCGGCCTTGAGCAGCACCATTTCCAGCATGTCGATACGGGCCCGGAAGAACGGCCACTGGTCACGCATCTCGTCCAGCACCGGCTCCTCGCCACGGGCAAATGCCTGCTCCAGGGCGCTTTCCCAGCCCAGCCAGGCCGGCAGCATCAGGCGGGTCTGGGTCCAGGCAAAAATCCAGGGGATGGCACGCAAGCTCTCGATGCCACCACTGCGCCGCCTTGCCGGCCGGCTGCCCAGCGGCAAGCGGCCCAGCTCTTGCTCGGGCGTGGCCTGGCGGAAATAATCGACGAACTGCGGCTCTTCGCGCACCACCTTGCGGTAGCCGGCCAGACCATCGGCCGCCATACGGTCCATGATTGCCCGCCATTCATCCTTGGGGGCAACCGGCGGCAAGTGCGTGGCTTCCAGCACGGCGGCCAGGTACAGATTGAGGTTTTGCGCCGCCACTTCCGGCAAGCCGTACTTGAAGCGGATCACCTCGCCCTGTTCGGTCGTGCGGAAACGCCCTGCTACCGAGCCCGGCGGCTGTGACAGGATCGCCTCATGGGCAGGACCGCCGCCACGGCCCACGGTGCCACCACGGCCATGGAACAGCAACAGCTCAACACCGGCCTGCTGGCACACCTGCACCAGCTCTTCCTGTGCCCGGTACTGGGCCCAGGCCGCAGCGGTGGTGCCGGCATCCTTGGCGGAATCGGAATAGCCGATCATGACCTCCTGCGGGCCGGCCAGCCGGGTGCGATAGTCATCCAGGCTGAGCAGCTGCTTGATCGCCGCCGCCGCGTGATCAAGGTCATCCAGGGTTTCAAACAGTGGTGCAACGCGCATCGCCCGGCGCACGCCGGCCTCTTTCAGCAGCAATTGCACCGCCAGTACATCCGAAGGCGCACCGGCCATGGAAATGACATAGGTCCCCAGTGACTCTGTCGGTGCCCGGGCAATCACGCCACAGGTGTCGAGCACCTCACGGGTATCCTCGCTGGCCTGAAAATCCTTGCTCAGCAGCGGACGTTTGCTGCTCAGTTCTTTCAACAGGAATTGCTGGCGCTCTTCCTCGCTCCAGTCCTGATAGCTGCCCAGCCCCAGCCATTCGGTAATCTCGTTGAGCGCTGCGGTATGCCGTGAGGAATCCTGGCGAATGTCCAGGCGCACCAGCGACAGGCCGAAGGTGGCGGCACGGCGGATGGTATCCAGTAGATCACCATCGGCAATCAGGCCCATGCCGCACTCGTGCAGCGAGCGGTAGCACATCAGCAGCGGGTCCATCAGTTCGGCCCGGTTGTGGATGATGTCCTGCGGCAACGGCAGGTCATGCGCAATGGCGTTTTGCAACTCGGTGCGGGTGTGACGCAGACGGGCACGCAGGCGCTTGAGAATGACGCGGTAGGGTTCGTCGGTTTCCTCACCGATCACCGCCATCAATTCGGGAGTGGCACGCTGCATCGAGAGCTCGTGCGTCAGCTGCGAAACATCGCGCAGGTACAGGTCGGCCGCCAACCAGCGGGCAATGCGCAACACATGGCGGGTCACCTTTGCGGTCACGTTGGGGTTGCCATCGCGGTCGCCGCCCATCCAGCTGGCAAAACGGATCGGCGCGGCACTCAGGGGCAGCGGATCAGCACCGGCCTCACGCAGCACGCTGTCAACATGGCGCAACACATTGGGAATGGCCTGCCACAGCGAACGCTCGATCACGGCAAAGCCCCAGCGGGCTTCATCTTGCGGGGTTGGCTGGCTGCTGCGGATTTCACTGGTATGCCAGACCTCGGCAACCAGGCTGCGCAGTTTCTGGACAAGCTTCTCCCGCTCTGCGGCCGGCAGCTCCTTGTGGTCCAGCTCGGCAAGCTGCTGGGCGATGAAGTCATACTTCATGATCAGCGTGCGCCGCGACACTTCGGTTGGGTGTGCAGTCAGCACCAGCTCGATGTCAAGACCGGACACGGCCTTGCTCAAATCCTTTGGACAGTGGGCAGAGGCTTTCAGACGCTCCAGCACCTGCGCCAGCATCTGGTCTTCAAAAGGCGGCTCTTCATCGTCACCACGACGACGCATCAGGTGGTATTGATCGGCGATATTGGCCAGATTGAGAAACTGGCTGAAACCACGTGCTACCGGCAACAATTCGTCCTCGGCCAGCCCGGCCAGGGTTTCTTCGAGTTGCTTGCGGCCATCCTGTGAGCCGCGCCGTGCTGACTTGGCGCCAGTACGGATCAGCTCGACCTTCTCCAGAAACTCGGCACCGCGCTGGGCTTTCATGGTCTGCCCGAGCAGATCGCCGAACATGTAGACGTTGTCGTGTACCCGCTGGCTGATGCGAGCCATGTGACCTCCTGTTGTTGCGCTGATGAAGGGAAACAAAGGTCACAGCATAAACTACCGGCGGGATTGAGGCTATGTGTACTCTGGTACTGGCCGGAAAACAGAAGTTACTGGCAGCGCACTGCCCGCTTCTTGTCATCCACCAGCACGCCGGTCAGGCCTTTCTGCTTGTCGTCAAACAGCACCACAATGCCGTCGATGCACTGGGCATGCTGCTCAGCGGGCTTGAGCGAGGCGCGATAGTCCTCGCCCGGCACGGTCTTCAGCATGGTGTACTCGGCCAGCAGCAGGGCGTCTTCCGGCTTGGCGAAATGCACATAACCGTAGTACGAAAGTGAAAACACCGTGACGCACACGGTCGCCACAGCAGTGGCGATCAGGTGCAGTTCGGTGAATTTTTTACCGGTGTTGTCAGTCATTCAATCAGTGCTCCGGGCGCATGTGCGGGAACAGGATGACATCGCGAATGGACGGCGAGTCGGTCAGCAGCATCACCAGACGATCGATACCGATACCCTCACCCGCGGTCGGCGGCATGCCGTATTCCAGCGCACGGACAAAGTCGGCATCAAAATGCATGGCTTCGTCATCACCGGCTTCCTTGTCGGCCACCTGGGCGTGGAAGCGCTCGGCCTGGTCCTCGGCGTCATTCAGCTCGGAGTAGGCGTTGGCGATCTCGCGGCCACCGATGAACAGCTCGAAGCGGTCGGTCACCTCGGGGTTGTCGTCATTGCGACGGGCCAGCGGTGATACCTCGAACGGATACTGGGTAATGAAAGTCGGCTGTTCCAGACGATGCTCGACGGTTTCCTCGAAAATCATGGTCTGCAGCTTGCCCAGGCCTTCGTGGCCCAGTACCGGTGCGCCATGTTTTTTCGCCAGGGCGCGACAGGTTTCGATGTCGTTCAGGTCTTCGGCGCTGATATCCGGGTTGTACTTGAGGATGGAGTCGAACAGGCTCAGACGGGTGAAAGGCTCGCCAAAATGGAACACCTTGCCCTGGTAAGGCACATCGGTGCTGCCCAGTACGGTTTGCGCCAGCTCACGGAACAGCTCTTCGGTCAGGTCCATGTTGTCTTCATAGTCGGCGTAGGCCTGATAGAACTCCAGCATGGTGAATTCGGGGTTGTGACGGGTGGAGACGCCTTCGTTGCGGAAGTTGCGGTTGATCTCGAACACCTTGTCAAAACCGCCCACCACCAGACGCTTCAGGTACAGCTCGGGCGCGATACGCAGGAACATGGGCAGGTCCAGCGCATTGTGGTGGGTCTCAAACGGCTTGGCCGCCGCGCCACCGGGAATGGTCTGCAGCATTGGAGTTTCCACCTCGAGAAAACCGCGCTCGACCAGGAAGTTGCGGATGTGCGCAATCACCTTGCTGCGCACGCGGAAGGTTTCACGTACCTCGTCGTTAACGATCAGGTCGACATAGCGCTGACGGTAGCGTTGCTCGGTATCGGTCAGGCCATGATGCTTGTCCGGCAGCGGACGCAGCGACTTGGTCAGCAACTTGACCTTGTCCATATGTACGTAGAGGTCGCCCTTGCCGGAACGGGCCAGCTTGCCCTCGGCACCGATGATGTCGCCCAGGTCCCAGGTCTTGGCTTCGGCCAGGGTTTCCTCGGGCAGGGTCTTGCGGTCTACATACACCTGCAGACGGCCACTAGAGTCCTGCAACACCATGAAGGGGCCACGATTAAGCATGATGCGCCCGGCAATCTTGATGCGGATGTCCTGGCCTTCCAGCTCTTCGCGGCTTGCCTCGGCATACTGTTTTTGCACATCGGCACAGCGCTGCTGCGGGCGGAAGGTATTGGGGAAGGCATTACCCCGGGCACGGGCGGCGGCAAGCTTTTCCTTGCGCAGGGCAATCAGCTTGTTTTCTTCAGCCTGGAGTTGTTCCTGGGTCTGGTTTTGTTCGGTCATTGTTCTTTCCGGATTATTCTGTTTACAGCCCCATCTTCAGGCTGGCTTCAAGAAACTCGTTGATATCGCCATCCAGCACGGCATCGCAGTTGCTTTCCTCGATATTGGTACGCAGGTCCTTGATGCGCGACTGGTCCAGCACGTAGGAGCGGATCTGGTGCCCCCAGCCGATATCGGACTTGCTGTCTTCCAGCGCCTGTGAGGCCTCGCTGCGCTTCTGCAGTTCCAGCTCGTACAGCTTGGCACGCAGCATCTTCATGGCGCGGTCACGGTTGGCGTGCTGGGAACGCTCGTTCTGACAGGACACCACGGTGTTGGTCGGCACGTGGGTGATGCGCACCGCCGAGTCGGTGGTGTTGACGTGCTGGCCACCGGCACCGGACGAGCGGTAGGTGTCGACTCGCAGGTCGGCCGGGTTGATGTCGATCTCGATGTTGTCGTCGATTTCCGGCGAGACGAATACCGCGGTGAAGGAGGTGTGACGGCGGTTACCGGAGTCGTACGGACTCTTACGGACCAGGCGGTGTACGCCGGTTTCGGTACGCAACCAGCCAAAGGCGTAGTCGCCCTTGATGTGCAGGGTAGCACTCTTGATGCCGGCCACCTCACCAGCGGACAGTTCCATGATGGTGGCTTCAAAACCGTTATGGTCAGCCCAGCGCAGGTACATGCGCAGCAGCATGTTGGCCCAGTCCTGGGCTTCTGTGCCACCGGAACCGGCCTGGATATCCAGATAGGCACTATTCGAGTCCATTTCACCGCTGAACATGCGGCGGAATTCCAGCTTGGCGAGAATATCTTCCAGCCGTGCCACTTCAGTGCGCACGTCCTCGACGGCATCTTCGTCGTTCTCTTCAACGGCCATTTCCAGCAGCTCGGGCGCATCAGCCAGGCTGCCATCCAGATCTTCGATGGTTTCGACGATCTGTGCCAGCTGGGCACGTTCGCGGCCCAGATTCTGCGCATATTCGGGATTATTCCAGATCGCCGGATCTTCCAGCTCGCGCTCGACCTCTACCAGGCGGTCTTTCTTGTTGGCGTAGTCAAAGATACCCCCTGATGGCCGCGGTACGTTCGCTGAGGTCATCAATGTGGTTATAGATCGGGTTGACTTCCATGGTGGTATTTCTCTTGTCTTGGTGAAAATTTCAAACGGGGAAGTATAGCGGATTTATGGGGGAATAAGGAGATGGTTTTGGCTGCGGTGTAGGGTTGTGTTTTGAGTGTGGCGTAAGAGGATATTTTGGCTGCGGTGTGTGCGGGCGGGTGGCACGGCTACGCCGTGCTGCTGTCGCGTGTTTGCTTCCAGGGTTTGATCACGAAACTCGATAACCAGTGGTTACTGCGACCACGCCACGCTTCGTGCAGGATGGCAGCAAGGAGCCAGGCCCATACGGGAGCCCAAACACCACCTGGGCTCTCTTCGACCCACACAAAAACCTCTCCCTCCACGCGACAGCAGTCCGGCGCAGCCGGGCCACCCTCCCCCAAACGCCATGGTGTATTGCAGGGCTGGCGGGACCGGAGCAAGGCATCAGCGCCATTGCCGCCGCAGGCGGCAGTGGCAGCGTCAGCCTTGCGTAGCGTCTCGCCAGCCCTGCCTGCACCAACCAAACAAAAACACCACCCAGTCCACGCCAGCAGGCAAAAAAACACTCAACCAACAGCCACCAGATGCTCAACCATCAACTGCAGGCTCTCACGCCCACGAAACTCGTTGACGTCCAGCCGGTAGGCCATGTCGGCAAAACGGATATTGGGGTTGGGCCAACGCTCCAGGTCCACATTGAACGCGATACCGTCCAGTGATACGGCGCCGTCCTCGGTCTGCAGCAGCAGCTTCAAATGGCGTTCGCCCACCAGCCTTTGCGACAGCAGACGAAAGCGACCGTGAAAACTCGGCTCGGGAAACTGTTGACCCCAGGGGCCGGCCATGCGCAGCTGGCGAGCCAGTTCCAGCTCAAATTCGTTCCGCTGCAGCTGGCCATCGGTTACCCAAAGCCCCTGGAGGTCATCCTCGCTCAGACAGCTGCGCACCTGCTGGTCAAAGGCGCAAACAAACTCGTCAAGGCGCTCCCGTGCCAGAGTCAGCCCTGCCGCCATGGCGTGCCCGCCAAATTTGACGATCATGCCGGGGTTGCGGCTGGCCACCGCTTCCAGCGCATCACGCACATGCAGGCCAGCCACCGACCGGGCCGAGCCCTTAAGCAGGCCATCGCCAGCATCGGCAAAGGCAATCACCGGACGGTGGTGCTTTTCTTTCAGCCGCGCCGCCAGAATGCCAGTTACGCCCTGGTGCCAGTCCGGCTGGTACACGCACAAGCCAAACGGCAACTCTTCCATGTCCAGCGCCTGCAGCTGCTGCTCGACATCCTGCTGCATGTCCTGTTCAACCGACTTGCGCTGGCGGTTCAGTTCTTCCAGCCGCCGGGCCAGCTGCGTGGCTTCTTCCTGGCTATCAGCCAGCAGGCACTCGATGCCAACGCTCATGTCATCCATGCGCCCGGCGGCATTCAAGCGCGGCCCGACAATAAACCCAAGGTCCGTGGCCACCAGTTGCGGCAGGTTGCGCCGCCCGGTTTCCACCAGCGCGCGAATACCTGGTCGCGTACGCCCGGCACGGATACGGGCCAGCCCCTGCTGAATCAGGATGCGGTTATTGGCATCCAGCGGCACCACGTCGGCCACCGTACCCAGCGCAACCAGATCCAGCAACTCGGCCAGATTGGGAGCGGGCCGTTGATCGAAATGACCCAGCTCACGCAGCCGTGCACGCAGCGCCAGCAATACATAAAACATGACGCCGACGCCAGCCAGCGCCTTGCTCGGAAACATGCAGCCGTGCTGGTTGGGGTTGACGATGGCATCGGCCAGCGGCTGCACCTCGCCCGGCAAGTGATGATCGGTGACCAGTACCCGCATGCCGGCGGCCTGCGCGGCAGCCACACCTTCAATACTGGAAATGCCGTTATCCACTGTCACCAGCACATCGGCCCGCAACGGGGCGGCCGCAGCCACCAGTTCAGGACTCAGGCCATAGCCATAACCGAAGCGGTTGGGTACAAGATAATGCACATCCCGCGCGCCCAGCATGCGCAGCCCGAGTACGGCGGTAGCAGTGGCGGTAGCGCCGTCGGCGTCAAAATCTCCGACAATCAGAATCCGCTGCTGCTGCTCGATGGCGTCCAGCAGCAAAGCCACCGCTGCATCGATGCCCTTGAGCGAGTGGTAGGGTTCAAGCTGTTTGAGCCCGGTGTCCAGCTCACGGGCATGGCGTACACCCCGGGCAGCATAAATCCGCGCGAGCAATGGCGGCACGCCCTGCAGCTCCGGGAGTTGTTCGGGTAAAAGTCGTTGTTTGATACGCATAGATTTCAGTTTTGTCATGAATGACCCGGAATGCCGGCATTGACGCCATTCGCCCCGGGACGTGGCCACAATAGCAGCTGGCAGCTCTGCATAGGCGCAACCCGGGCAAGTTGCTACAATGCACGCATGATTAATGTCCAACCCGGCACGGCTGCCTGCCATTGCGTACGCCGTCCGTAGCCGGATGGCTTTGCCAGCGGAATCATTGCATACCCATGAAAGCGGTCCATCTTACCCTGTTTGCCCTTTTGCTGACACTGGGCGCGACAAGCGCCCGGTCGGACGAGCCGCCGCTGCTGATCGACGCCGGCCCGCGCACATGCCAGCCCCTGCGAGAGGGCCCGACACTGGCCGCAGACCTCAAACTGTGCATCCGCCAGGCCGAACTGGGCCACGCCGAAGCCCAGTATCAACTGGGCAATTACTGGCACGATGGCACACTCGCCGGGCAAGATTTCAACAAGGCCCTGCACTGGTATGAACAGGCATCGCTGCAAGGCCACGCCGGCGCCCAGTACCGCCTGGGCCTGATGTTTGCCCATGGCGAAGGGGTTGCGGTCAACCGCCCCCAGGCTTATGTCATCCTGAAAATGTCGGCCATCAACGGTTCGGATGAAGCCTTTGACGCCAGCGACCTGCTCGACGCGCAAATGTCCCGCGACGAACTCAAGCAGGCCAACGATGTACTGTCACACATTTTCCGCCGTTATCTGCGCCATATCCAGGAGCAAAGCCTGCACAGCGATAGCGAGTGAGGCTGACTGGCGCAGCCCTGTTTTTACGTCAACGGAGTCATCAGCACATGGGCAAACGGTTGATCATCCTGGCACTAGGCTGCTGTATCGCCCTGCTGCATGCTGGCGAGAGCGACACCGCAAGCGACCCTGAGCTGGCCGGACAACCGGCCAGCGTAGCGGAGGAGATCGAGCGTCCATCCCTGCGCAGCCAGCACCAGCTTGAGCTGCAGCGCCTGCAACGCGCCTACCCCGGGCAGTTCCGCGCCCTGCACAGCGAATTCGAGGCGGCAGCAGCCCTCTATTTGCCGGCCAACCAGAGCCAGGCACGAGGCTGGGTGATCCTGCTGCCGGGCACGGGCCAGCCGGCAGATGCCACCTTCAACATTGAGCGCCTGCGCCAAACCCTGCCCGACTCAGGCTGGCACACCCTGAGCCTGCAGCTGCCCGCACCGGACTTTGCCGGCTTGCATGTATCACCACCTCCCGAGCCCCTTCTGCCGGACACCGGAGACAGCCCTGAAGAAAACGACGCAGCGGAAGTGCAGGCCGCTGAAGCGCCCTTGCCCGACACACCAGAACAACCCGCTGACGACGATGGCATGAGCGCTCCGGATGCGGATGCACCGGCCAGCACCGCAACCGCTGATAGCGAAGAAACAGCCAAACCCGACCATGCCCGGCGCATGTTGGCCTTGCTTGATGCAGCCAGCAACATGGCGCGCGAATCACAGCCAGCCCGCCTGGTCGTGCTTGGCCAGCAGGAGGGCGCCTACTGGGCACTACGCTGGCTTGCCGCACAAGAACCTTCGCCACCGGCAGATGCGCTGATCCTGCTGCACCCGCAACAGGCCGAGCCCTCCCCGGCACTGGACGAACTGAGTGGACGCCTCAATATCCCTGTGGCTGATTACTACCTTGCACTCAATGCCGGTGCCTCACAGGCAGCCCGCCAGCGCCTCAACAGCAGCAAGCGCAACGCCAATAGCCAGTACCGGCAAACGGGGCTGCGCGAACCCGCCGAAGCACTGCAGGAGGGCGAACTGGTGCGCAGAGTCAAGGGATGGCTTATACTTCTTGACGCCAATTAACAGGCGTTTCATTGCTTCAGATCAGCTCTTTTTGCAACCGATCTGGCTTACATTCTGGCAACCTGATTATTTTTCTGTCCAGTCAACCGGATTCAACATGCACATTACTTCCACGATTCGCACTTTTCTGCTGTCCGTCACGTTACTGCTGGCAGCCAGCCCTGCCGCATACGCCAATACAATCCAGGAAGCGCTGCAACGCCTGCAGGCGTTGCAGGCCGATCCCGAACTGACCCGCCAGGCATACGCCAGCGCAGAAGAGCGGATCGCTTTCTGCAAGGCTTGCCACGGCGCGGACGGCAACAGCACGCGCGACGACATACCCAATCTTGCCGCACAAAACCCGCAATACCTGTTTACCGCATTCGAAAAATTCGCCACCGGCGAACGCACCGACTATGTGATGAGCAAGCTGGCAAAAACACTGAGTCTGGAAGAGCGCATCAATATCGCCCTGTATTTCGGTATGCAAAAGGTGGCCGTCAAAACTTCAGACCGCCCGGACCTGGCTGAAAAAGGCAAGAGCAAGTTCCTGCAATGTGCCGCCTGCCATGGTGCGGACGCCACTGGCGGCTTCGACAAGCCTCGCCTGGCCGGACAACGGGCCGGCTATATCCGCCATTCCCTGCAGCTGTTCCGCAGCAAGGACCCCAGCCGTGCCAAATCAGAGATGATTCCTATCGCGGCCATCCTGACCGACGAGGATGTCGAGGTGCTGGCCCACTACCTGCAGGGGCTCAATCCCTAGCAATGCATCAGCGGGACTGGTAATACCTGCGTAGCACGCTGTAGGCATCATGCAGGGCACGGGTTTTTTCGTTGGCCCGCTGCACCTGCTCTTCGCTCGCTCCGGCACCAATCAGGCGATCCGGATGGTGCTCGCTCAGCAAGCGGCGATATGCCTGCCGCACACGGGAAAAATCCTCCACCGGCGGCTGCAGACCCAGCAACCGCAAAGCCCGGTCGCGCTCGTCCAGGCGTACCCGCATGCCGCTGGCCGGACGGCTTTGCGGCTTGACCTGCTGCTCCAGCTGGAGCAACCGTCCGGTACCGACTGACAGCCAGCCGGCGCACTGCTTGAGCGCCTGATACTGTTCACGATCGGCACGCCCCTGCGCCCAGACCAGCCGCCAGGCACTGAGCAATAACTGCTCTGCAGCCAGGTCCTGGCGGAAGGCGCGCTGCAGGTCACGCCGCAGCGCCTTGAGCTCCATGCCCTTGCCCTGGTTGAACGCGGCAATCGCCGCCTGGTAAGGATAACCGTCCAGCCCCAGTCGACGCATTTCCACGCGGGCCTGCTGGATATGGGCCGGCAGCACCCGGCCATGCAGCTTGGCCAGATGACCCAGCAACATGAATTGCACCTGACTGGCAGATGCCGCCTTACCGGCTGGGCGGCCGGCGGGCAGCATATTCTGTAACCTGGACCAGCCCTTGTTGCCGAGACGGCGGTCCAGCCAGACGCCCAGCAAGGTACCCAGCAGCAGGCCGGGAATACTGGCCAGCCACCACCCCGTAATGGCCAGTACGAAAACCAGAACCGCCGGCCAGATCATGCCTGCAGCGCCATGCTTTCGGCCAGCGCCAACCGCTCGACCGTACCCACATCCAGCCAGCGTCCGGCAAAATGCTCACCACTCACCAGCCCCTCCTCCATGGCAGCGCGCAACAAGGGCGCCAGCCTGAATGCTCCGCCGGCACAACCGGCAAACAGCTGCGGGTGCAGTACGGCAATCCCGCTATAAGTCAGCATCGATGCTCCGGCACTGCGCACCTGTCCCTGTTCAAGGGCAAAATCGCCTCCACCGTGATGCTCAGGATTATCCACCAGCACCAGATGCGCCAGCCCGTCCGGCTGCTGCGGTAAACGGGCAAAATCGTAATCGGCCCAGATATCGCCATTGACCAGCACAAAGGGGTCATCACCCAGCAATGGCAGCGCCCGCAGAATGCCGCCCCCGGTTTCCAGCGGCTCGGTTTCGCGTGAATAGACGATGCTGACGCCATAACGGCTGCCGTCGCCCAGCGCCTGCTCCACTTGCTGTCCCAGCCAGGCGTGATTGATCACCAGCCCGGTGATGCCGGCCGCCGCCAGCGCTTCGATGTGATACTCGATCAGCGCCTTGCCGGCCACCGGCAACAGGGGTTTGGGTGTATGCAGGGTCAGCGGCCGCATGCGCTCGCCCTTGCCGGCCGCCAGGATCATTGCCTTCATCGGCAGTTCTCCGGCAGGTGCAGGCTGTCGAGGAGTTGCTGCAAGGGCTTGAGTTCGGGATAACGCGCCAGCACCGGCCGCACATAGGCAAAAAACCGGGGAACATCCCGCAGGTAATGAGGTTTGCCATCACGGTGACAGATGCGGGCAAAAATGCCGATCACCTTCAGGTGGCGCTGCAAGCCCATCCAGTCACAGTCACGGGCAAATTGCGCAAATGACGGCGGTACCGGCAAACCGGCCGTGCGCGCCTTGGTCCAGTATTGGCGCAACCAGCCATGCACCCGTTCTTCGGGCCAGCTGAGAAAGGCATCCTTGAACAGACTGATGACGTCGTAGCTGATTGGCCCCAGCACCGCATCCTGAAAATCCAGCACACCGGGATCAGGCTCGCTGACCATCAGGTTACGCGGCATGTAGTCTCGATGCACCAGCACCCGTGCCTGCTTCAGTGCCGCGCCCACCAGCAGCTGACTGCCCTGCTGCCAGCATTCCTGCTGCCGCGCATCCAGCGTCAGGCCAAGCTCGTGCTGTACATACCAGTCCGGAAATAGCTGCAGCTCGCGCCGCAACAGCGCCTCGTCATATTCCGGCAGATTACTGCCGGCCACATCAATCTGTTGCATGCACACCAGCGTATCCAGCGCCCGCCCGAACAGCAGGTCGGCGTTGGCCGCATCCAGCACCTGCAACCAGGTCTGCCCGCCCAGATCACTCAAGACCAGGAACCCCTGCTGCACATCCTGCGCCAGCACCCGGGGTACGTTCAGCCCGGCCACAGCCAGCATCTGCGCCATGCGTACAAAAGGGCGACAGTCTTCACCCGGCGGTGGCGCATCCATCAGGATCAGCTGCAAGCCCTCTGCCTGCCAGCGAAAGTAACGGCGAAAACTGGCATCACTGCCGGCCGGCTGCCAGCGCCCTTGCGGCAGCCGCGGCAAATTCAGCGTGGCAGCCAGGTGCGGGCCCTGTTGTAAAAACCAGTTTTGCAAGGCTTCAAAACGTGCATCTGCGCTCTTTGCCTGTGGTTGCGGCATCTTCAATTCTCCAATGGATGCTGGCCCGAAAGCGGGCCATGCTTTATTATCGCCTATCTTAATCCCGTGTTCGAGTTGCGCGGGAATATCAGTCCCTGAAATGCAGGCAGTACGGATCCAGAAACGATGACTCAACCCTACAAGGTTTTACGGCCCACCGCGCTGGCCCTGGGCATTTTTGCCGCGCTTCACCCTTTTGCCGCACAACAGGTGCTGGCCAACGAATTCAACTGTACTGTCGGCCCCAATGGCCAATGGCTGTGTGTCACCGAAGAAAAAGCCCGGGTGGCTCCACGCCCGGCAACAGCCCCGGCCCCCATGGCACCCGCCAGCCAGCAACAAACCGTTAGCACGCCGGCTGCCACAGGGCAGCCGGCCTCTGACGAAAGCGGGGCGGTCGACATCCGCCGCAGCACTGCCGCCAACCCCTACGCCCATCTGGACTGGATCCCCCGTGACCAGCTCAGCGCGGCACAACTGGAAGAGATCGCCCCCTATTGTGCCGGCACTTACATCGAACCCGCTCGCCTGGGCAAGGATGACAACACCCCGCTGAACCAGTCACCTATTTTCGCCAGCGCCGACAGCTCCAGCTACAACCAGCCGGAGCAGATCACCACGCTGGACGGCAACGTGATCCTGCGTCAGGCCAGCCTGCAATTCACCGGCGACAGCGCCGAGCTGAACCAGCAAACCAGTCTGGGCCGGCTCGACGGCAACGTCAGCCTGCGTGACCGTGATGTGCTGATTGTCGGCGACCATGCCCGGATCCAGCTCGACTCCGGCGAAGCCCAGATAGACAACGCCGAATACGTACTGCATGAAATGCAGTCTCGCGGCACTGCCAACTACATCAAGCGCCAGGAAGAAGGCATCATCCGCCTGAAGAACGGCAGCTATACCAGCTGCGTGCCCGGCAACAATGACTGGCACCTGCAGAGCAACAACATCACCCTCAACCCCGACACCGGCTTTGGTACCGCCACCAACGTCACCCTGCGGGTGAAAAATATTCCGGTTTTTTACACCCCTTATATCCACTTCCCGATCGATGACCGTCGCCAGTCCGGCTTCCTGCCGCCCAGCGTCAGTTACAGCCGGCGCAAGGGTGTGGACCTGACCACGCCTTATTACATCAACCTTGCTCCACACATGGATGCCACCCTGTATCCCAACTACATGAGTGAGCGCGGCCTGCTGACCGAAGGCGAATTCCGCTACCTGACCAAAAAAAGCGAGGGCATGGTCGGCGGTGCCTGGCTGGGCGATGACCAGGAAAAAGAACGCAAGCGCCAGTCCGAATATAAAAAAGACCGCTGGATGTACACCTGGCAACATCAGCACGGTTTCAATAACCGGCTGCTGGCCGAAATCGACTACACCGATATCAGCGACCCCTATTACTTCCAGGACCTGTCATCCAATATTCGCGAGTCGTCAGACACCACGGTTGACCAGCGTGCCAGCCTGCGCTGGCGTGGCGACAGCTACACTGCGGGCCTCAACCTGCATGCCTACGAGCGGGCCAACGTGACCGACATCACGCCGCACAACAAGCTGCCCCAGCTGACACTCAATGGGCGGGTACCCGGTGAGTGGGGCGGATTGCAACTGGCCTACCAGAGCGAGCTGGTGCGCTTTGAGCGTTCGCTGAAGAAGGGTTCATTCACTGATCGTGACGGCGAAGTCCAGCAATGGCGCGACACCCGCCTCAGCGGTATTGACCGCGCCGACGGCAGCCGCCTGCATCTTGAGCCTAGCCTGAGCATGCCGATGAGCTGGAGCTGGGGTTTTGTCAAGCCGGCCCTGAAGTACGCCTACACCAGGTACGACCTGGATCTGGATCGCAAAGGCAAGGATGACCTGCTCGCAAATGGACGCCGCTTCAAGCAAAACGCCAGCCGCAGCGTGCCCATTGCCAGCATCGACAGCGGCCTGTACTTCGACCGCCCCAGCCAGATGTTTGGCAAACAGTACACCCAGACTCTGGAACCGCGCCTGTTCTATCTCTACGTACCCTACGAAGACCAGCTGGACATTCCACTGTTCGACACCAGTGAGAGCTCGTTCACCTACTCCAGCCTGTGGCGCGACAACCGCTTTACCGGCCGTGACCGTATTGGCGATACCAACCAGATCTCGCTGGGCCTGACCTGGCGCTGGCTGGAAGAGTCCGGTTTCGAACGTCAGCGTGCCGCCATTGGCCAGGCCTATTACCTCTCGGACCGCAAGGTCATGCTGTCGGCCGAACACAAGGACGACTACAAGCTCAATCGTCGCAACACTGCCAGCCGCTCGCCTTATGCCACGCAATACATGCTGCGTTTCAACCAGGACTGGCGCCTGAACGCCGACTGGGCCTGGGATCCGAACGAGCACCGGACGCGCACCGGCAGCCTGATGTTCAATTATCAGCCTCAAGACAACCTGAACAAGATCATCAACTTCGGCTATCGCTACAGCAACGACGGGGTCTACTTTGACGAGGACAAAGGCCGCTGGGTAACCGGCAGCACCGACTACTACAACTCCAGCACCGGCAAGACCTACAAGGACTTCTACAAGATCGAGCAAACCGATGCCTCCATCATGTGGCCGGTATTCCAGCGCTGGAACGCCATCGCCCGCTGGCAGTTCGACTACAACCGCAGCCGTACCCTCGACGCCTTCGGCGGCTTCGAGTACAGCAACTGCTGCTGGAAAGTCCGCCTGATCCAGCGTTACTGGGTGGACTACGACGAGCGCAGCATGTCCCCCGAAGACAACCGCCGCCCGGATCGCGGCATCTTCCTGCAAGTCATCCTGAAAGGACTGGGTGGCGTGACCGGCAACAAGGTAGGCACCTTCCTGGATGAAGGCATCCCCGGCTATCAACGACGTGAGCAACATGGCTATTAATCCGATCAAATCCCTGTGCCTGGCACTGCTGCTGGCCACCGGCAGCAGTATTGCCGCCGAGCAACCCCTGGACCGCATTGCCGTTATCGTCGATGACGGCATCATCATGCACAGCCAGTACGCCAAGCGGCTGGACGAAGTGCGCAATACCATCGCCCGCCGCAGCGGCGAGCAGCCGCCAGAAGACGAGCTGCGCCAGCAGGTGCTGGATCGCCTGATCCTCGACGAGCTGCAAATGCAGATCGCCGAGCGCTCCGGCATCCGCATCAGCGATGAAGAACTGAACGACACCATCCAGACCCTGGCCGAGCGCAACGGCGCCAGCCCGCAACAGTTTCTGCAATCACTGGCAGAAGCCGGCGGCATGTCACTGCAGAGCGTGCGCGAGCAGATCCGTCAGGAAGTGACCATCAACCGGGTGCGCCAGTACCGTGTATCCGAGCAGGTCCAGGTGACCGAACAGGAAGTGAAAAACTTCCTCAACTCGGCCCTCGGCCAAATGCAGCTGGCCGATGACTACCATCTGGCCAATATCCTGATCCCCCTGCCTGACAGCCCGACCGCCGACGAAATCGACCAGGCCCAGGCCCGTGTCAATGAAGTGCTGCAACGCCTGCAGAAAGGCGAGGACTTCCAGCAACTGGCGGTACGCTTCTCTGCCAGCGAGAACGCCTTTGACGGCGGCGACATGGGCTGGCGCAAGGCGGCCCAGCTGCCACCACCTTTCGATAGCGCCGTTGCCCAGATGCAGCCCGGCGAGGTCAGCAAGCCCATACGCACCGCCGGCGGCATCATCCTGCTCAAGCTGCTGGACAAGGAAGGTGCCGACGACGCCAGCTACAGCGAAGAGGTACGCGTCCGCCACATTCTGCTCAAACCCAGCGAAATCCGCACTGCCGAAGCCACAGAGCAGCTGGCACAACGCATTTACCAGCGCCTGAAAAACGGCGAAGACTTTGCCGCGCTGGCCCGCCAGTTTTCCGAAGACCCGGGCTCGGCCCGCAACGGGGGCGAACTCAACTGGGTCAGCCCCGACAGCCTGGTACCGGCATTCCGCGAGACTATGGCACAGACCGCCATTGGCGAGCTGTCACAACCCTTTGCCAGCCAGTTCGGCTGGCACGTGCTGCAGGTGCTGGACCGCCGCTTTAGCGACAGCAGCCTGGAACAGCGCGAACAGCAGGCCCTGAACCTGCTGCACAACCGCAAATATGAAGAAGAGCTTCAACTCTGGCTCAGGGAAATTCGTGACGAAGCCTATGTGGAGATCAAAGAACCATGACTTTGCGTTTTGCCCTTACCCCGGGTGAGCCTGCCGGCATCGGCCCCGACCTGTGCCTGATGATGGCCCAGGCCGCACAGCCCTATCCGGTGATCGTCATCAGCAACATCGACATGCTGCGTGAGCGGGCTACCCTGCTGGGGCTGGATGTCCAGCTCAGCTCAGTGAACCCGCAACAGCTCCCTGACCAGCCGGCTCCCGTCAACACCCTGTATGTCTGGGATACGCCCCTCTACCAGCCGGTCGCACCCGGCCGGCTCGACGAAGCCAATGCCCAGCATGTGCTGGAAACCCTGACCCGTGCCGGTCAGGGCTGTCTGGACGGGCTGTTCAGCGCCATGATCACCGCCCCTGTCCACAAGGGCATCATCAACCAGGCCGGCGTGCCCTTTTCCGGGCATACCGAGTTCCTGCAGCAGCTCACTGACGCACCGCAAGTGGTCATGATGCTGGCAACCCACGGCCTGCGTGTGGCGCTGGTCACCACCCACCTGCCACTGCGGGATGTGGCCGATGCCGTCACCGCCGAGCGCATTGACAGCGTCACCCGCATCCTGCACCGCGACCTGCAGGACAAGTTCGGCATCAAGAATCCGCACATTCTGGTATGCGGTCTCAACCCCCACGCCGGAGAAGATGGCCATCTGGGACGCGAGGAGCTGGATGTGATCATTCCGGCACTGGAACGCCTGCGCCAAGACGGCATGACCCTGACCGGTCCCCTGCCCGCCGATACCCTGTTCACTCCGAACAACCTGAAGCAGTGTGATGCCGTACTGGCGATGTACCATGACCAGGGCCTGCCGGTGCTCAAGCACAAGGGCTTTGGCGCTGCCGTCAACATCACCCTGGGCATGCCGATCATCCGTACCTCGGTCGACCACGGCACCGCGCTGGATCTGGCCGGTACCGGCAATATCGACACCGGCAGCCTGCAAATCGCCCTGGTCACCGCGTTCCAGATGGCAGCCAACAAATAAGCAGGTTTTTTGCACCGGTGGTGTGTGCCCGGATATTCTCGCGGGACAAGCCCGCTCGCACAAAAGCGCTACTGCAGCCGTTAATACCAACAAAAAAAGCCCGGAAACTCCGGGCTTTTTGCTGTCTGGCAAATGCGCCTAGTGGTGATGACCACCTTCACCGTGGGCATGGCCGTGCGCCAGCTCTTCTTCGGTAGCAGCACGTACGCTGACCACCTTGACCTGGAAGTTCAGGCGCTGGCCGGCCAGCGGGTGGTTGCCGTCAACAGTCACCTGGTCACCGTCAACATCGCGGATGGTGACAACCTGCATGCCGCCATCAGGAGCAGAGGCATGGAACTGCATACCGGGCTGCAACTCGTCCACACCCTCGAACATGCTGCGGTTCAATGTCGCAACCAGTTCCACGCTGTACTCGCCATAGGCATCCTCCGGCTCGATGCTGACATCCAGCGCATCACCGGCACACTTGCCAGCCAGCGCCTGTTCCAGGCCGGGAATGATGTTGGCCGCACCATGCAGGTAGGCCAGGGGCTGCGCACCTTCGGAGCTGTCAAGAATTTCTCCCTCATCGTTGCGCAATGTGTAGTCAATGGCCACGACTGCGTTTTCGGCGATTTGCATGATTGTAAAACCTGTGTTTTGTGAGTGACAGCGCAGTGTACCTTCTACCAAAAACGAATGCGACTTTAGATTAACTAGACCTATAGCAGTATTGACCTTAATTGATACCCACCCGAACATTAGGCCTATTTTTTGGGGACCGGAGCCGTCCTACAACAACAAGATACCGGCTGGTCAGTACATAACCGTCTTACAATTACAAACCAACCAAACGAGAAAATTATGTCCGGACGCAATATTCTAGTCATCAATAGCGGCAGCTCATCCATCAAGTTTGCCCTGGTCAACGAGGACCGGGACGACTTCATCATTGAAGGACTGGCCGAACGTATCGGCACCCCGGAAGCCGAAGTCACCTGGAAGGAAAACGGCGAGAAAAAACATCTGCAACTGGGCAATGCCGATCACGCCGAAGCCCTGGCCCAGATTCTGCCCCACGTACAAAAAGCCGCCGGCACCCTGACCGGCATTGGCCACCGTGTCGTTCACGGCGGCTCCCAGGTACACGAAGCCTGTCTGCTGACTCCCGAAGTGATTGGCGTGATCGAAGCCAACGCTTCACTGGCTCCCCTGCACAACCCGCCCGGCCTGATGGGCATCAACGCCGCCATCAGCCTGTACCCGGAGCTGCCCCATATCGGCGTGTTCGATACCGCCTTCCACCAGACCATGCCGGAACATGCCTACCGTTACGCCATTCCGGAAGAGTTCTACACCCAGCACCAGATCCGCCGTTACGGCTTCCACGGCACCAGCCACATGTATGTCAGCCGCAAGGGCGCGGAAATGGCCGGCCTGCCGGTCGAAGACAGCTGCTGGCTGGTCGCCCACCTGGGCAACGGCTGCTCCGCCACCGCCGTGGTCAACGGCGAAAGCCGCGACACCACCATGGGCCTGACGCCGCTGGAAGGCCTGGTGATGGGTACCCGTTCCGGTGACGTCGACCCGAGCCTGCAGGTCCACCTGCACCGCACCTTCGGTTACAGCGCCCAGGACGTGGAAACCCTGCTCACCAAGAAGAGCGGCCTGCTCGGCGTGTCCGGCCTGTCCAACGACATGCGCACCCTGATCGAGGCCAGCGAAAAAGGCGACAAGAAAGCCGCCCTTGCCATCGAGATTTTCTGCTACCGCCTGGCCAAGTCCCTGGCTGCCCTGTCCTGCGCCCTGCCGCGTCTGGACGGCCTGCTGTTCACCGGCGGCATCGGCGAAAACGCCACCCTGATCCGCAAGAAAACCCTGGACCACATGCGCGTCTTCAACTTCAAGCTGGACGACGCAGCCAACCAGGAGTGCGTGCGCGGCAAAGGTGGTAAGATCAGTGCCGAAGGCCATCCGCTGGTAATGGTCGTGCCGACCAACGAAGAGCGCCAGATCGCCAATGAGACCCTGGCGGTCATCGACGGCAAATAATCCAGATGGCCGGCGCACCCTCGCCGGCCTTTTTTCTTGTAGACAGACTTATACAGGACTCCAGAATGCATACATTTTTGCTTGCCCCGACCGGCTTTGGTGTTGGCCTGACCTCCGTAAGCCTGGGCATGGTCCAGGTTTTGAAAAACGCCGGCCTCAGGGTCGGTTTCCTCAAGCCGATTGCCCAACCCCACCCCAGCGAGAGCGGTGCCGAACGTGTCAGCCAGCTGATGGCCAGTCTGTACGACACGCGCCAGCCTGCCAGCCTCGGCCTGAGCCACGTCGAGCGCATGGTCGGCAACGGCCTGATCGACGAACTGATGGAAGAAATCGTCAGCATGCACCAGGAGATGGCCGAGCACTACGACGTGATCATCGTTGAAGGCATGACTCCCTCGCGCCAGGCCCAATACGTCGAGCGCATCAACGCCAGCCTGGCCCGCACGCTGGACGCCGAGGTGATTCTGGTCAGCGCCCAGCAGAGCGAGGACCTCGACGAGATCTCCGACCGCATCGAAGCCCAGGCACAACTGTTTGGCGGCACCAGCGCACCCAAGGTACTGGGCGTGGTCATCAACAAGGTCACCAGCCCGTCCCTGAACGGCTTTGCCGAAAAGCTCAAGGGCCACCTGCCGGCACTGCGCAAGGGCGACCTGCACCTGATCGGTTGCATCAATGCCCGCGAGGAACTCAACGCACCCCGCACCGCCGACTACTCCGGCTTCCTCAAGGCCGACATCCTCAACAAGGGCGAAATTGACGATCGCCGCGTCCAGAAGGTCATCCTGTGCTCACGTACAGTGGCCAACATCGTTCCGTTGCTGCAGGACAATGTCCTGGTGGTGGTGCCCGGTGACCGTGACGACGTGATCCTGGCCGCCAGCCTGGCCGAAATGAACGGCATTCGTCTGGCCGGTCTGCTGCTGACTGGCGGCTATGTACCCAACGCCAGCATCCTGGACATGGGCAAAGGTGCCCTGCAAGGCGGCCTGCCGGTGATGAGCGTCGCTACCGGCTCCTACGACACCGCCTATCAGCTTACCCGTCTGCCGCGCGCCATCCCGGTTACCGATCTGGAGCGTGCCCGCAATACCAGCACACACATTGCCTCCTACCTTGACCAGGTCTGGCTGACCGCCCGTTGCGCTACCGACCGCGTGCCACTGCTGTCACCGCCCGCCTTCCGTTACCAGCTGGTCAAGCGTGCCCAGGCCGCCAACAAGCGTATCGTCCTGCCCGAGGGCAACGAGCCGCGCACCATTCGCGCTGCCGCCATCTGCCAGGAACGCGGCATTGCCAACTGTGTCCTGCTCGGCAATCCGGAGGAAATCCGCTCGGTGGCCCGTCAGCAGGGCGTCAACCTGCCCGCTGGTATCGAGATCCTTGATCCGGAAGAGATCAAGCAAAAATACGTTGCACCCATGGTCGAGCTGCGCAAGAGCCGCGGCCTGACCGAAGAACAGGCTGCCGAGCAGCTCAGCGATACCGTGGTGCTGGCCACCATGATGCTGGCCGAGGACGATGTTGACGGACTGGTTTCCGGTGCGGTCCACACCACTGCCGACACCATCCGTCCGGCCCTGCAACTGATCAAGACCGCCCCCGGCTACAGCTTGGTATCCTCGGTGTTCTTCATGTTGCTGCCCGACCAGGTACTGGTGTACGGCGACTGTGCCGTCAATCCGAACCCGACCGCCGAGCAACTGGCCGAAATCGCCCTGCAAAGCGCCGAGTCGGCCCAGGCATTTGGTATCGAGCCACGCATGGCCATGATCAGCTTCTCCACCGGCAGCTCCGGCGGTTCCGGTGCCGAAGTGGAAAAAGTCATCGAAGCCACCCGCATTGCCCAAGAGCGCGCACCACAACTGGCAATTGACGGCCCGCTGCAATACGACGCAGCCAGCGTCGAGAGCATCGGCCGCTCCAAGGCACCCAACAGCAAAGTGGCCGGCCGTGCCACCGTGTTCGTGTTTCCCGACCTGAACACCGGCAACACCACCTACAAGGCGGTGCAGCGCAGCGCCAACGTGGTCAGTGTCGGCCCGATGCTGCAAGGTCTGCGCAAACCGGTCAACGACCTGTCCCGTGGTGCCCTGGTCGAAGACATCGTCTTCACCGTGGCCCTGACCGCCATCCAGGCCGCCGCCCTGGACTAAGCGTCACTCAAGGCACAGAGAGCCCGGACAGAAATGTCCGGGCTTTTTTCGTTTCGGGTTAGCTAAACAGCTGCTGCACTTCTGCACCTTGCCGGCAGATGGTTAAATTTTATTTCATCCGCCTCCCTGCAAATTTCGCTGTGCTAGTATCAATTCCCTGTCCGTGAAACCACATGCACCACCCTGCCGGACGGCTTCCGCACAACAAGGGCCAGGCCCGACAACAAAGGACAAGCCATGCAACAACAGCCGAACGCCAAGCCTCCCGCCTATCTTCCTTTTCATGCTTTCTGGATCAGGCTGACCCTGGTCCTGATTCTGGCCACCGGCGTCTACTTCTTCCATTCCTTCGCCAAGCCGATCATCATCGCCTTCATCATTGCCATCATCACCTGGCCCGTTTACACCCGCGTGCTCGACTACCTCGGGCAGAAACACAAGACCACTGCCAGCCTGGCCACCCTGGCCGCGATCATCTTCCTGGTTACACCGCTGGGCTTCCTGACCTCCTACACAATCAAGGAGGTAATCAGCTTTCTCGGCTGGGCGGTCAGCGCCAACGCCACCGGCGTCACAGCTCCGGACTGGTTCGCATCCATTCCCCTGATTGGCGAATGGTTGACGGAAAGCTGGAATGAGCACCTCAGTGCGCCCGGCATGATTGGCGAGATCACCCAGGTATTCGGCAGCCAGAACATCGGCTCGGTCTACCGCAACGTCATCTCCACCAGCGGCAGCATCCTGCATATTTTCCTGACACTGACCTTTACCCTGATTACCCTGTTTTTCCTGTACAAGGACGGCAACAGCCTGGTCGGCCAGCTGGACAAGGCGGGAGAATATTTCTACCCCCGGCGCTGGTTCCGTTATTCCAGGGTCATTCCCCAGGCGATTCGCTCCACCGTACTGGGCATGAGCGTCATTGCCATTGCCGAAGGCATCATTCTCGGCGTGGCCTACTGGATTGCCGGTTTTCCCTCGCCCGTCATCATGGGTATCGTCACCGGCTTCATGGCCCTGATCCCCGGTGGCGCTCCCCTGAGCTTCACCCTGGTATCGCTTTACCTGACGGCTACCGGCCACTCCACCGAAGGCATCCTGCTATTTCTATGGGGAGCCTTCGAGCTGTTCCTGGTCGACAAGTTCATCCGCCCAAGGCTGGTCGGCGGCCCGATCAAACTGCCTTTCCTGCCCACATTCTTCGGCCTGGTGGGCGGCGTGAAAACCATGGGCTTTCTTGGGCTGTTCATCGGGCCAGCACTGATGGTGGTACTGGTGATGCTCTGGCGTGAATTCATCCAGGACCTGAAAGAGATCAAGGCACGCCAAGGCGGGCCTGATACGGAGACCTAGATCCCGGTCGGCCCGGCCTCATCTTTCGCCTCAGATGGAAAGGTCCAGCCCCTGCTGCCAGAAAGCGATTTCCAGCCGGATGGCATCGCGGAAAATGGTGACCAGCTCCTCGAAGCGGCGCGGCGTCACCTCGGTCAGACGCTCGTCAAGCCAGGCCTCTTCGGCACGGCGCGCGGCCTGAAAGCCGTCACTTTCATACATCCTGATCCAGGCTTCATAGGGGTTGCCGTCACCACGCAGTGTTTCGGCTCGTGAGTTGATCCAGTCCGCCACCACCGCATAGCCGACCAGGCAGGGCGCCAGTGCCACATGCATGTCGAGCAGGTCACCACGGTTGCCGGTATCCAGCACATAGCGGGTATAGGCCATGGTGGCACGGGCTTCGGGCAGCGCGGCCAGCTCTTCCTCGCTGATACCCCACTCGCGGCAATAGTCCACATGCAGGCCCAGTTCAAGGTCGATGATGGTTTTCAAACCGTCCAGGCTATGACGCAGCTCGGCAATATTGCGGCTCTTGTAGGTAGCCAGCGCATAGGCACGGCCAAAATGGATCAGGAACAGATAGTCCTGTTTCAGATAATGGCGAAAAACGTCAGCTGGCAGACTGCCTTCACTCAGCTGGCGCACGAATTCGTGCTCGATATAGGCACGCCACTCGTCGTGGCAGGCAGCAGTCAGATCAGCAAAAGAGTAACTCATGGTACCTCCGGTCATGAAAACAATCCGGAGGACAGGCGGGTATCGGCAGAGAGGTCCGGAAGAATGGCTACGAACACGTAGAAGGGGCTCCGGACCACCGCTTGATTCCTACGCCGGTACTAACCGGATCAGGTTCAACAGGACCAGCGCTCGGGGTTATCCATGCGCCATCTCAGCCGGAATCACCGGCACCCTGTCAAGCAAGTGGGATGGAGTGTAGCAAATTAGCCATCGCGGGTCCCGGGGTCTCAGTTCGTGAAACTGGACGGCATCATTAGCATCCACATCAGCAACTTGCACAAGCCGCAACCAAGGGACTATTATCCCTATTGTTTTAAAAAATAGGGATAATAGTCCCGTGCAATCCAGAAGCATCCACCGAACCCTGTTTCCCGGGCAAGCCAAAATCCTGCAAACCTTTGGTCAGGACCTGCTGCTGGCCATGAAGCGGCGCGGCTACAGCAAAAAGCTGATGTGCGAACGTACCGGCTTTGATCCCAAGACACTCAACAAGGTATTTGCCGGCGATCCCGGCGTAGCCATTGGCACCTATCTGAAAGTCATGGCCGTGCTGGGACTGGAGAACAACTTCGCCGAGCTGGCCGCCCACGATGAAGTCGGTATCAAGCTGCAAAACATCAAGCTACTGGAGGGTCGCCAATGAGCCGCGAAATTATCGAGGTCTATGCCCACTGGCAGCCCATTGCCGAGCCCTTGCTGGTCGGCCATCTAAGCTATGCGGACAGTAGCCGTGGCAGTGTGTTTGGTTTTGAATACAGTCCGGATTTTTTAGCTTCCAGTCATTGCCTGCAAATCGACCCTGCCCTGTATTTGCACCCTGGTCACGCCTATAACGATACCGCCGATAAAAATTTTAGAATTTTTCTGGATTCCTCACCGGATCGCTGGGAACGAATCCTGATGCAACGCCGCGCAGCGATTGAGCAACGCAATGGTTTGCGTGCCACCAGCCGCTTGACGGAACTGGATTACCTGCTGGGTGTGCATGATTCGTATCGCATGGGTGGTTTGGTTAAGGGGCGGGCTTCAGCCCGTGCCAGTGAGCGAAGCGAACGACTTTAACCAGTTGTTAGGTACTTTGTGTACGGTCTTCGTTGTGGTGCCATATACGAAGAATTACGACAGTTTCTGTGTAGGCTGAATACCGGATTATGTATTTCCCAAAAACTGCATCGCGAATAGCTTTGGGGTTTGGAGCAAGCTCAACAGCGCGGCCCATTTCTGGAAATAGACAAAGATTCTCGATGCGGAAAAGGAGCTCTGCTGCAACGCGTGCAGCAGCAAGAGGATCTTTCTCTGCTATGAATTCGCGCAGGCGAACGAGGTCTGCCACAGCGTTTTCTGAGTAGACCAGCCTCATTGACCAACCTTCGGTGGAGACAGCTCATTGTCGGTGCCCCAGCTTTGAAGCCAGGCACCTACAGCTTCGCCGGATACGACTTGGCCCTGTGCCACTGACTCCATAGCTTGCAGTGTTTCTTGCCAGCGGCTCTGCTCTAGCTCCTGCCGCTCAAAGAACTCTCTAAGCGCCTGATTAATAAGCCAACTTTTACTTCTTTGAAGCTTCTCGGCCATAGCCCCGAGATTTTCTTCGAGCTCTGGTTGAAGCCGGACGGTTGTGACGCTCATAGGGATACCCTCCATACTGTTGAATGCAATGTATTACATGGCATTCGCGAGGGCAAGCGGGCGCGACGCGCGGTGGGGCAATGCATCTAACGCCCGGCTCACGCGCCGATTTGGAGCCGCAAAGCGGCGGAAAATCGGTCGCCGTGCAGCCGATTGTTATGCCTATTGTTCTTCATGCCACCAATCCGGCTCAATCACGCCAAAATCGACATCTGAAGGGCAGGAAAGAAGCTCAAAGTCAGTTAGATCTATATCCTCTTGGTGCTCTTCAAAATTCCCTTCAAATGTAAGAAGGATTTCAGATTCAAACTGTAACTCCGTCGAGGCCGAAGCGCTTCCGATTGGCACATAGTCTTTATCTATAGAATCTCGAACGGTAAGAGCGAATGAAGTTGATGCAGTGGCTGTGATCATGATCTTTGCTTCGACGATCAGTGTTCCATTCTGACCCTGGACAGGTTGTAAGAGCGCATTCCCCTCTTCGTCAACCAAGAACTCAAATTCATCCAACACAACCTCAACGTAATCTGGTTCGTAGAAAAACTGAGAAGAAGCATCTGGATATAGATCCATCTCACCAACAGCATCAGAAACGTACTGATTTATCATTTTGTACAGATCTGAAGGTTCCCCACTTGGCAACGTTCCAGCAATACGAGTACAGAACTCCATAGCCGCTGAATGTGGCTGAAAAGTAGCAATCGCTTCTGCGAGGTCTTCCACTACATCAATAAAGTCTGAGCCATCAGAAAAACGCTTCCAGTCGCCATCTTTCGAAACGGCTAAAATTTTGGTTTGATTCTCTTTTGCCCAAGATTCTAGCGACATTAAAGCTATAGCGTCGGGAAACTCATTCTTTTTGCTCCCCGCAGGAGCAAACGGCGCTTCAGCGCTAAAGTATTTTTTAATTATTTCATCTAAACTAACACGACCTGTGGCAGGGATTATCTCGGCACCAGTCTTATCAATAAAGGATGCCAGCCTATTCTTAGCCACCTCCGCATCATCAATGATTGGAACCAATGATTCGGTGGCAATTCTTGCACTCTCTTCGGACACAGACAAGCTCACAATGCTCTCACGTATTGCCTTAACTACTTGCTCTCGTGAATCTGAGGCTTTTCGTTTCAGATGACTATGAACTTCTCTTATTACAATTTCCGACAACACAAGATGGGACGGCTTGCCTCTGAACTGCTCAAGCGTCTTCAAAATTCCAGACTCTAGCTTCAGCCCTTTTTGGTCAAAAATTGATGTATCTATTGTGATAGCACCGTAATCCATTATTTATTTCTCATCTATCGCGCCCGAGCGGCATAACGCCCGCAGCACGGGCAAAATTGAAGCGCAGCGGAAATTTTGTCGCGGTGCCTGCGCTTGTTATGGCTTTATTGATGCCGACCTTCATGATCCCATAGTATGAACGTTTGATTTGACGTAGATGACATTGCTTCGATCAAACGCTCGTTGTTGAATGTAGGGATCTTTTGAAGTCGCTCTAGTAATTCCCCCGAACCTGTTGCTTCGCTTGGATAGGTTACTACTCCGTCTTTCGTTGCTAGGTGCCACCAAACATCTTCTACAAATGGACCCTGATCAGTAGTTTCTACAGCAACACCAATCAGTTCATTCCACGACGCATACTGTGGCTCTCTATCTGGCCAGTGTGACCATGCTCTATCTTCATCGAACCAAACTTTAACTGCAGCATAAGGACTCGACAACGCATTGGGTCTGTGCTTTTCATCGTCATTATTGTTAGGAAGCAACGATCTTATCCATTTCCACATTGTCGGGTTCCTTCGAGCCATAACGCCGCGTTCACCGGCTTGTCCGGTGCAACGCATTGTTATGCCTTTTCAGTTTTCCCAGAACCATTCATAGCTGTCTTTCCGGCGTTTACTATCACACCAATTGCTTTTTCTAGCGCATCAGCATCCATACTCACGTTTTCCCGCTTGCTGAAAGCATTTGACCCGGTGATGTTCCAGTGCTCGAACGCCTCTTTTACTTCCGACCAATCCGCAGTGGCACCATAAGACTCAAGATAGAATTTACCAAAGTTAATGGCATGACTCCTGTCGGCATTCTTGAGCGACTCCTGCATGTAAGAGCTACTAAACATATATGAATATTTTGCAATACCAAGAAGCAGGCCGACAGCAATAAGGCCTTTGAATAAATTGAAAATCAAGAACGGCCAAGTTATATAGTTCAGCCCGTCAATGTTGGTGGTGAAAGTTACAACAACAAAAAAAGCGAAGCCCGAAACCAATGATGCTGCGCCTATTCCACTCCATACTTTTGAAATCATATGAAACTTCGACTCTTTTCGGCCCAAAGCCTCAAGAGCATCTGCTACGTAATCTCTTGATGTTTGTTCTAGTTTCTTTCTACCTTCCTCAGTTAACCGCTCCTTCTCCTGCTGTAATTCGATAAAGGCTCGCTTCAAATCGGCTTCACGTTGCGCAACTTCGTTCTCCAAACGGTGCCGTAGTTCAGCTGCTTCAGCTTCTCGCATGTGGAAGTGCTTTTCAAAATCCTTTTGACGCTCAATTAGCTTTCTTTCTCTGTCGATAAAGTACTTTTCTCTTTCTTCGAACTCTTTTCGAAGCTCCCTTTCCTTTTCTAGCTGCTCTTCTTTAAGTCGTGATCTATAGGCATCTAGCTCACGCTCTTGCTGCTCGATGATATCCCTGTATCGGGACAATTCACGTTCGCGAGCCTCTAAGTACTCGCTCTCCTTCTTCGCCTCTTCGCGTCTTCTCGACTCTTCCATTCTATCCTGCATGGTCTCTACTCTTCATTTTGCATAACGCTTCAAGCAGAGGCGACAGCTTCGCTGGCGTCCTGCTGCCTTGACTTGTTAAGCAGCTGCTGTCGTGCCTTTTGCTCAACACAAGCATACTGAAGGTTTGCCATAAGCATATTTGATGCACGTTTGTAGCTATTCATTGCCAGCAATGCAAATGCAGTGAATAGAATTACATATAGAAAGCTTTCAAATGTGCTCTGTAGGAAATCATCACTTATTGGTTTTCCTGATAAACCTACAAAGCGCAACTCTAAGTTCACCAAAAGAAAATATAGCCCCCAAAATGATCCTATGATCCACTTGTAAAAACCAACTCTAGCTTCAATGCGTTTCTCTACTTTCTCTATATTTTCTTCAAGAAGTTCTACGTCTACTTCCTTGTGAACATTATTCTGATCAAGGATTTCAACAACTCTATTTACACTTGCTTCAGTAGCTCCATAAAACGCATAGCTACTAGGCGTTGAAAACATTGTTAAGAGCAGCACTCCCCAGATACACGCATTGAATGACACAAGAAATATTTCATTAGGTATTTCTAAGCTTGAAGAAAATAATATCAACACAACTAGCAAAGTAAAACTCACCAATGACCAGATTGTCATTGGCTTTGTAAAATCACCAAAGCCTACCTTGAGATAAACAAGTGGATAAATAAACAACCTTTGAGCCGGCTTCAGCAAACTTCGATTTGATGAAAACCCCAACAATGCTGATTCAGAAGCTTCTAAAATTGCTCTTGTTTTTATAAACATCCGATGCTCTCCGATAGCGGCTTAACGGACAAGATAAGCCGCCCGCAGTATGCGGGTCGGCTTGAGCGCCGGGTTAGACAGTAAGACACCCTTTCTTCATCCTCGCCAACCGATGCTTGCCAGCGCTTTGGCAATTACATCCGCTTGTGCGTTCATATTCATTTTCCTAAGCAAGCCAACCATCAGCGGCCAAGGTGGCGTAATTGCCATGTAGGGATTCCCATCCGGACCGGTGTACATGCCTCCACCTGGTCCCGTATATAACCCACCTCCCGGGCCCGAGTACAAGCCGCCACCTGGCCCAGAGTACAACCCCCCTCCTGGTCCCGTGTAAGCGCCACCTCCTGGACCTGTATATAAGCCACCTCCAGGGCCGGTGTAAGCACCGCCGCCAGGTCCCGAGTACATGCCACCGCCAGGCCCTGTGTATGCGCCACCACCAGGGCCGGTGTACATGCCGCCACCGGGTCCGGTATAAGCCCCCCCTCCTGGTCCGGTGTACATATTTCGAACCCACATTTGAGGACCACTCATCAGCGCTCTCCTTTTAGGTTTTTGTTAATATCTAACGCCCGCGTAAAGCGCGCGAGGTACGAGCGTCGCATTTGACGCGATTGTTAAATCTCTTAGTCAATGCTCCGCCCCAAGATTCTGGCAACTACACCGACAATACCTTTTTCGGTGCGCTGAGCATTGGCGCCAAAGAAGTGATTGCGGATAGCGAAAAATGCTCCCGCTAGCAAACACGCGTGTCCGACCCAAGATGCGAGCCGAATGAATCGGCCATTTCGTACCTCGAGAATAGGATAGAACTGACTACCTGTTTGTGCGGCAAGTTGACCCTCAAGATAGCCGCCTAAGCCGATATGAATCACTAAGTAAGCGAATATGCCAACAAGCAGAGCGCCCCACCAAGGAAGGCGGGAGGCAACCCGAACGACATCGGTTACAACCGAACCGAGATTGTTTCTTCTTCTTCGATACCTGCGACCCATTGTGATCCCCGGTTGAGATTTAACGCCGCCAGCACGCGCGGCTTTGTAGTGAAGGCGAAGCCGCAACGAAAAAGACATCGCCGTGCCTGGCCTTGTTAAATTTTTATAGCGCCATATGCAACAGCGGATAAGGCTTGCCCTGACCATCGACTGGAGACCGACCTGTTACTTTAAAGCCAATATGCTGGTAAAAACCTAGCGCCTGTTCATTCTGCTCGTTTACATCGACCTTTGAAGCTCCCTGCTCTTTGATAGCATGGGCCGCTAACATGGCACCAATGCCCTTTCCGCGTGCCTCAGGTGAGATGAACAACATCTCAATATTACCGTCATGTACTCCGCAGAATCCCTGAATTTCGCCGTTGCCGTTTTTAGCGCACCTTAAATCAACTGCGTCAAAATACTGTTCCAGAATTAACGGCTTTAACTCCTGTAGATCATCTTCAGCCAGAAAATCATGTGTTGCCCTGACCGACGCTTCCCAAACTTCTATCAGTTGAAGGTGATCTGCTTTTTCTACGATCTCAATGTTCATCACTAAACCCGATTGAAAATTTAACGCCGAGCTTTGCGGCAATTTTGGAGCGTAGCGGAAAATTTGTCCGTAAACAGCGTCTTGTTAAATTGCATCCGGCTCAACCTTGAAGTGGATGAGAGCGACTTGATCTCCATTATAATCTACTCGCGACTCAGTCTCGTAAGGACGAAAACCAAGTTTTGGGTAAAAAAGAAGCCCCGCCACATTTCGGTTAAAACATGACACCGTTACAGTTTCTGCATGGTACTTTTCAAATGCTAGCTTGGTCATATGCGAGATTAAATAACGGCCTACACCGGTGCCCCTGCAGTCAGATGAAACAATGACATTGCCAATCGAGCATACGCCTTCTTCCCAGCGATAAAAATTTGCAAAGGCAACAACATGCCCTTCTTTTTCCACCACAGTTGCACTTGCACGCGTTTGAATACTATGGCGCACATCAGCCACGGATAACGGAAAGGTTGCTCTAGGAAAGCAGTAAAAAAGCTCTTCTCGTGTTTCTGCTAATTTGCAGATTTGTTCAATATCATCTTCTGTTACTTCTCGAGTAAGCATAGATTCCATCCTTGCTATTTAACGCCGCAATCAACGGCTCGTCCGTTGCATTGCTTTGTTACATTTTTTATTTTGCGAATGCTGATTTAACAATTGAAATCCCAACCAATCCAAGGATCGCACCTGTTAACTTGTCAATATAGTAAGCCAGCTTAGTGAATCTGCTCCTTGCCTTATTTGTAGACAGCATAAAAATAATCGCTGTATCCCAGAAGAAAACCACAAGAGTCATCCATACTCCAAGTGCGATCTTAAATACCAACCCCACATCATTCGTCAATACAACTGTGAACAAGCTCAAATAGAATAGGAGATTCTTGGGATTCAGAATTCCAGACATAAATCCTGTAACAAACTCCTTTATGAAGCTCGCTTCTCCATTTTTTATTTGATCGTTCTCTACAGATAGTTGCGCGTAGGCGCTTCTTTTTGCACGTAGAGCTTGAATTGCTAGAAAAATAAGAAATAGTCCCCCAATAATTTTTAGAGTGACCATCAACCAAATAGAGCTAGCCAGCAAAGCTCCGACCCCGATCAAACATAAAGCTATGTATAGTGCATTTGCAGTCGATATTCCAGCAGCAACACCTATTGCCTTACTTCTATCATTTCTAATTGCACTTTTGACAACAAGCACGAAATCAGGACCAGGACTCAGCAGGGCCAAAAAGTGGGCCAAAGCAACAGTCATAAACATTATCATTAGATTTGATTCCATAATATACCTTCAGCGAATATTTATTCGATGCTGACTAGAAAATGTAACGTTAAAGCTCAGCCGCGCCGCTTTTTGGCGTCGGCTGGAGCGCCTTGTTGGGCGTTTTTGTCGATGTACTGAGCTTACCCCCGGACTTGACAGCCGGACGGTCAATGAATACTATAAGTAGCACATTTATCAGAAACACAACACGGGTCATACCTAATGCCGAAACTCGAAACCTCAAGTATGGATGATGCTACCCGAGTACTCGACCTATTTGATACTGGCGGTAGAACATTAGGTGCTCAACTGGCTGAAAGAATGACGAATCACTGCAAAATTATTGTGGGCGATGCCCGCCGAATTCTGCAAGAGATACCTGAGGGGCACTTTAATTGCGTTGTGACCTCTCCGCCTTACTGGGGGCTGAGGGATTACGGCATCAACGGGCAGATCGGGGCTGAAACTACAGTCGATGATTACATAGCTGACCTCGTACGCCTGTTCCGAGAGGTTCGTCGCACCCTTTCTGATGACGGCACCCTTTGGTTGAACATTGGCGACAGCTATACGTCAGGGGGGCGGACTTGGCGGGACGCTGACGCCAAGAACAAGGGGCGTGCGATGGACTACCGCGCCCCGACGCCAGAGGGTTTGAAACCGAAGGATTTGATCGGTGTTCCCTGGCGGCTGGCATTTGCACTTCAGGCGGACGGCTGGTATCTGCGCACAGATATCATCTGGAACAAGCCCAATTGCCAGCCCGAGAGCGTGAAGGATCGTCCAACCCGCGCACATGAGTACGTGTTCCTGTTTTCCAAATCGGAGAAGTATTACTACGACTGGCAAGCGATAATGGAACCTGCTGCGGACCAGAAGCAAAAGGCGAAGAACCGGCGTACTGTCTGGAACATCAATACCGAACCTTACCCTGGTAGTCACTTCGCCGTCTATCCGAGGGCACTTGTTCGTCTCTGCGTAGCAGCAGGTTCCCGCGAGAATGGCCGGGTTCTTGACCCATTTTTCGGATCAGGAACTACCGGCGTTGTCTGCAATGAGCTCGGCAGGGAGTGTGTCGGAATTGAGCTGAACGCGGAATATGCAGAACTGGCACGCGAGCGGTTGTTACGCGGGCGCTGAGCCGAAGGTCCAAGTCGCATGCACCTTGCAGAGATCTTTTCGTAAGTGTTTGATCTGAAGCTTACGCTCTGTACCTCCGTCGAAATATAGCGAGTACTTAAGCTGGCCAATTGCATCCTTGACATAGCCGTAACCCGGCTGCGGATTCTGTCTGCTTTTGGTGCAAACCTCTAGTTCGCAGTTCGACGCTTCGAGCAGTAGCGATTTGGGGATCTCGACGAGCTCATAGCGGATCTTGGCACCTACATCTTTCAAGCGACGGAGTGTGAATATGCGGTCGTAGCTTTGCATATGCTCAAGGAATAAGTCACGCAGCAGTGGTAGTTTCCATTCACCTCGACCGAGTTCCATCCACTTGCTGACGTGGATCGATTCGTCCTTGATATTAGCCGCCGCTTCTGTCTTAAGACTGACCGGAATTCCGCGAATGTTAATATCGTGGCCCCGGTTCGTCCGGCTCTTCACTAGCTGTGCAGGAATGCCAGCCGCGTTCAGAGCAGCTTCAAATGCGAATTCGAATCGGTCTTTGCTGAGCGCCTGGCGGCTACCTGCGTGATGGCTTAACAACCGATCCCCAAGGGAGGCAAGGACAGCATCCGTCACCACATCGGAGTCAGGGGCTCGGTCAAATTGGCAAGTAGACCCGAACGCATTAATAGCAGACTTAACCCATTCCTGTTGCGCAGGGGTAAGGCGACCTAGCGCTTCAATAAGGTCGTTAATTTCTTTTTTTGAGAGACTCACTCAAGTTTTCCCATCCGTTCGTTAGTCGATGGGCTTTCGTGTTTGGTAAGCAAATCAGGGACAGTCACACCTAAAGTTAAGGCCAAAACCTCAAGCGTGCTGAGTGTGACATTTCGTTCGTGACGCTCAACCGAACCGATGTATGTGCGGTGCAAGCCGCATTGTTCGGCTAGTTCTTCTTGAGAAAAGCCCTTTTCTCTACGAAAAGATTTGATGTTCTCAGCTAGTACAGCGCGAAGAGTGCCACTCGATTTTCTGACCATGCCTAAGCCCTTGTTAATCAGGCTAAGATTGTCAACAAATGATGACTATAAGGCGACAGACTATAGGTAGCATTTAATGCGTGTCGTCTACGAGCAGGCAGGAGCAAGTGGAGACGCCCAACGCCCGTATTCACGCGCCAGCTTTGCTGGTCGCGTGGAATCGCTTGTTAGCTGTCTGCCGCATCGGACCAGCGCAGATAGAACAAAAAGTACGGATCTCGTATATCAAAAACGTCGTGTTCACCATCCCACTCGACGATCCTTGATCCAGCGGCATCATTAACGATTTTCGCCGAATGCGCACATGCACTGGTTATGCTTGATCCGCTGGGTCCTCCGGTCGGGCATATACCAAGAATTCGTTGATTTAAAGCGTTATATCTAAACGTAAGCTGTGATGGATCTACTGAAAGGGCCTTTACAAGCAAGCGATATACATCTCCATTCCAGCCAAAGCGAGTAACGTACACGTTTCTATCTGAGCCGCGAGTCCTTGGCCCTTCCTTCATAAGTTCGACCACAGACCCATAGTCGGTAGATTGAACGGTTCGCCTGCAAATGTTCTCGTGAATTTGTGGATCCGATAAGAGCTCAAATTCAGTTTCAGATTTTTCTCTTAACCCCATTTCGTAGCATGCGTTCAGGCATAGATACTGCATTAGCTGAGGGGAGCCTGCCGCCTCAGAGGCGAGGTTGTCAATTGCAGACTGCCTATATCCGACACCAAGTTCGGCAAACCCCTTGTATGCAATCTTCTTCAGCGTCTCCGTGCCCCAATACTCAAAATCGATGGAGAGCACGCGCCCCCGCAAATCTGGGTTACTACGAATTACATCATCGGCATGGTAGGGAACCGATGCACAGACAAACCTAACTCCATTTCGAATCGCCTCCTTGATCTGATGGGCTAGCTCGATCTGGACATTTGCCGGCACGTAATGAAAATCGTCAATAAAAACAACTAAATCCGTTCCGCCAAGCTCCTTAATCAGCAATTGCAAACAATCAGACGCATGTGAGGCGGAAAGCGTTTCTGATTCGGAATTGGTCCTGCTGGCAGAAACTTCGCCCTTCCCTTTCACAACGAGCGCGTTGCCTTCAACGGCACCCTTTCCGCCAACTGTTCCAGACGCACCTGATGATCGTGCGATTGAGTTTGGGATCTCGGTCCCGATAATGTCAAAGACACGCATCCACAAATCAGACGGTGCATTAACTCCTGCGCCAGTCACTTGTATCAAACTGGTGCGCCCTAGACATTCCTCGATAAATACAGTCTTGCCAGATTTCGATGGTCCAGAAATCGAAATCAGCATCGCTCCCGCATCTAGAGTGTCGAGAAGCTGCTGCTTCTTGTCCTGAAGGTGATCGTCCACGAACGTGTGTACGGGGAACTTCCCAGGCGTAAATACTTCGGTCGCTTTCATCTTTTCTCCATATTGATTCAGACGCCGGTGCGATGTTTCATGGACAGCTAACGCCCGCAGCACGCGCGGCTTTGTAGTGAAGGCGCAGCCGCAACGAAAAAGCCGTCGCTGTGCCTGCGATTGTTAGAGATTTTTATCAACATACATATCAGTCGCTTTCACTAAGTCCTTGACAAAGCGAATGACTTTCTCAAGCTCATCACGCTTGATAAGGTGCGCTACAGGAGATCCGTTGCTCACCGGTTTTGACCGGTGAACAGCATCGCCTCGCTTACTAATCCAGCGATTCAAGGTGGCTCTGGACTTTGCTGGGTCATAGTTAGCCCAAGACCATCCTTCAGTAACATCAAAACCAAGATATTCTTCAAAAATCCTTTTTGTTTTATCTGACGTTGGGTTATGAAATTGTTTAAGATCCGTATTCAATTTTTTTAATACAAAATCACCAACATAGCTACCCGCTACCACACCCAGCTTTTTATTCATTTCCTCAGTAAGCCTATCCTCAACATAGGTTTCCCAGGCCGTAAGCGCCATAACAAGCCCTGCTCGCTTCAGGACCTCGGCATTTGACGGAGGAGGATTAGCATTAATTGCATCGAAATGTGCGAGTAGTTCTTCAGCATCATTGATGCCGTATTCAAAGCTTTGGTATGCACGTGACATAAATATCTCTAACGCGGAGCACAGCGGCGGCCCGTCAGGGACGTCCGGCGGCCGCAGGCCGCGTACTGGTGCGAATTGTTAGAGATGCTGATCAAGATACTCATCCGTCACGCGAACCAAATCCTTTAGAAAGCGGATCACCTTTTCTAGTTCGTCTTTCTTGATCAGGTGAGCAGCCGGCGATCCGTTGTTGATTGGTTTTGAACGATGAACGGCATCACCGCGCTTTGAAATCCACTGATTTAGCGATTTTCGAGCCTTTTCCGGGGTCACGTTCGCCCAAGACCAAGCTGAAGTAACGTCCAACCCGAGATAGTCCTGAAATATCTTTTTGGTCTTGTCTGAAGTCGGGTTATGAAACTGCTTCAGCTCTTGCTGAAGTTTTTTCTGTATGAACTCGCCAACGTAACTTCCCGAGACCACACTGAGCCGTTTGTCCATTGCCTCGGTAATACGGTCTTCAACGTATGTTTCCCACGCGGTCAGCGCCATGACCAGACCAGCCCTTTTGAGTACTTCAGCATTTGCCGGAGGTGGATTACAGTTGATCGCGTCAAAGTGAGCTAGGAGCTCTTCTGCGTCTTTTATTCCGTGTTCAAACGAGCTCTTTGCTTGTGACATATTCCCTTCTCTAACGCTTGAGTTAAGCCGCGCCGCGAAGCGGCGTCGGCTTGAACGAATTGTTAGACATTATTTGCCGACTACCTTGGTGATCTCGCCTTTCACGTAGTGAACAAATTCTTCCAACTGATCTGCGCGCGAGGCCAAGCGATCTTCTTCTTGTCCAAGATAAGCCTGTCTAGCTTCAAGTATGACGGGCTGATACTGGGCCGGCAGGCGCTCCATTGCCCAGTCGGCAGCGACATCCTTCGGCGCGATTTTGCCGGTTACTGCGCTGTACCAAATGCGGGACAACGTAAGCACTACATTTCGCTCATCGCCAGCCCAGTCGGGCGGCGAGTTCCATAGCGTTAAGGTTTCATTTAGCGCCTCAAATAGATCCTGTTCAGGAACCGGATCAAAGAGTTCCTCCGCCGCTGGACCTACCAAGGCAACGCTATGTTCTCTTGCTTTTGTCAGCAAGATAGCCAGATCAATGTCGATCGTGGCTGGCTCGAAGATACCTGCAAGAATGTCATTGCGCTGCCATTCTCCAAATTGCAGTTCGCGCTTAGCTGGATAACGCCACGGAATGATGTCGTCGTGCACAACAATGGTGACTTCTACAGCGCGGAGAATCTCGCTCTCTCCAGGGGAAGCCGAAGTTTCCAAAAGGTCGTTGATCAAAGCTCGCCGCGTTGTTTCATCAAGCCTTACGGTCACCGTAACCAGCAAATCAATATCACTGTGTGGCTTCAGGCCGCCATCCACTGCGGAGCCGTACAAATGTACGGCCAGCAACGTCGGTTCGAGATGGCGCTCGATGACGCCAACTACCTCTGATAGTTGAGTCGATACTTCGGCGATCACCGCTTCCCTCATGATGTTTAACGCTGAAGCTAAAGGGCGCGCTTTAGCGCGTCCCATTTGAGCGCCGAGTTAGGCAGAGGAGCCCAACTGAGCGCCGTGATTGAAGACTACACGAGTTGCCTGCCTGAACTCCCAAAGAAAACCACAGACCTTGCGATGGAAATTGAGCATCAGTGTTGACCATTTCCCGGAGACTCCAATTCAATGGTTGTTTGGCTTACCAACCCTTTGGCATTGAAAGTGACCACCAATGAGCTGTGCTTCCAATCCCAGTGGCATTGACCAAGACCGTAGCGTAGCTCAGTAGGCTGGCTGGTTTCAGCTTCGCCTAAAAGTGAAATTACCTCCGATTGTGGGAGGTCGGTAAGTAGCCCACTTCGCATAACAGATAGAGCCATGCCTCCTCGAGCGCAGCCTGGATCGTTCAGCATTGATTGGTTGCTGAGACCTTTCCATTGATCGGAGTCGAAGGGCTGCTCATTTGTATGCAGGGAAGTGAAGTTCAGATAGATGCCAACAACAATGATGATCAGAGCGAGGGCTAGAATGAAGCGGGCCAACCTATGCATGGTGTATATAAGCCTAACATGTATTAGACCGCCTTCTATATAAGCCAATTATCGTGAAAGCGGCATAACCCGATAGGCCTATTCTTAAAAGCCGAATTAAAGCACAGGAATCAACAGGCTACAAGACACTACATTTTGATAATCTTTTTTCGCTTGACCTGCCTGTTTTTACTGGCAGACTACTGGGCATCCATCCAGCAAAAGGAATTTGCCATGCTCCAGCCCTCAACACCCCCACCCCGGCTACGCGAACAGCTACATGCAGTCATGCGCACCAAGCATTACAGCCTGCGCACCGAAAAAACCTACTGGTACTGGATTCGATACTTCATACGCTTCCATCGGCTGCGCCACCCGCGCGACATGGCCGAACCTGAAGTCGCCCAGTTTCTAACCTGGCTCGCCACCAACAAAAATGTGGCAGCGGCCACTCAAAATCAGGCACTCAATGCACTAGTTTTCCTTTACAAACAGGTTTTACAACAGCCTTTGCAGCATATTGATGGAATTTCTCGTGCAAAGAAGCCCCGCAAGCTTCCGGTGGTGCTATCTCATCAAGAAGCCATATCGATAATCAGCAAATTGCCCTTCCCTCACCGTCTGATCGCATCGCTCATGTATGGAGCTGGTCTGCGCGTCAGCGAGGCGTGCCGTTTACGCATTCAGGATGTAGATTTCAACCTGCACAGACTACTAATACGCAGCAGCAAAGGCGGCAAGGATCGCACAACCCTACTGCCCCGGACATTGTTTACGGAGTTACAGGAGTTGATTGAGCAACGGACACACCAACACGCCGGCCAGCACATCACGCCAGCACCGGTGTCCTTACCTTATGCGCTGGCCCGAAAGTATCCCAATGCCGGTTTGGCGTTGGCCTGGCAATGGCTGTTTCCTTCAGATGGCCTGTGCCAAGACGATAATGGCCAGTGGGTGCGCCATCATTTGCATATTTCTGCGGTGCAGAAAGCGGTTAAAAAAGCCATCACAGACGCCGGTATACACAAGGCCGCTTCCTGCCACAGCTTTCGACACAGTTTTGCAACTCAGCTCCTGCATCAAGGTACCGATATTCGTACCGTACAAGAGCTGCTTGGACACACCGATTTAAACACGACCAAAATTTACACCCATGTGTTGGGGCAGGATTTTGCAGGCGTACGCAGCCCGCTGGGTTGAGCATGTCAGATACAGCGTCTTCTTGTTCCTGCCACTTTTCACAAACCCTGCGTGAGCATCGAAGCAGTGGCAAAATCCACACCAAAGCCAACGCCATGGACTATGCGATTTTTCTAACGTAAAACACAAAATGACCAGTGGGTGTAAATGGCCAACACAAGCACCGTCGCCAACGAGCAAACACGCGACAGCAGCCCGGCACAGCCGGGCCACCCCCCAACAACGTTTCGGTGTATCAGCAGGCAGGGTGAGGCCGGAGCAAAGCCTCAGCACCTGTGACGAAGCTTGCTTCGGCGCGGGTGCGTAGCTTTGCGTAGTGCCTCACCCTGCCTGCCACACCGAAGCCAAAAACAACTACACCTGCTTATAAATAATCGACCCCTCATCCCGAAACCGTTCCGACTGTTCCTTAAAGCCCGCCTCAATCGCCTTCTGCTCATCAGTCAGCCCATGTTCAGCCGCATACTCGCGCACTTCCTGGGTGATCTTCATCGAACAAAACTTGGGCCCACACATGGAGCAGAAGTGGGCAACCTTGCCGGACTCCTTGGGCATGGTTTCATCATGGAAGGCCCGGGCGGTATCAGGATCAAGACCGAGGTTGAACTGGTCCTCCCAGCGGAACTCGAAACGCGCCTTGGACAATGCATCATCACGGATTTGCGCCCCCGGATGCCCCTTGGCCAGGTCGGCGGCGTGGGCGGCGATCTTGTAGGTGATGATGCCGGTTTTCACGTCATCCTTATCCGGCAAGCCCAGGTGTTCCTTGGGCGTGACATAGCAGAGCATGGCGGTGCCGTACCAGCCAATCATTGCCGCGCCGATACCGGAAGTGATGTGGTCGTAGCCGGGAGCGATGTCGGTGACCAGCGGGCCGAGGGTGTAGAACGGCGCCTCGCCACATTCTTCCAGCTGCTTGTCCATGTTCTCCTTGATCATATGCATCGGCACATGACCGGGGCCTTCGATGATGGTTTGCACATCATGCTTCCAGGCTACCTTGGTCAGCTCGCCCAGGGTTTCCAGCTCGCCGAACTGGGCGGCATCGTTGGCATCAGCTACCGAGCCGGGGCGCAGGCCGTCGCCCAGCGAGAAGGACACATCATAGGCCTTCATAATCTCGCAGATTTCCTCAAAACGGGTGTAGAGGAAGCTCTCCTTATGGTGCGCCAGGCACCACTTGGCCATAATCGAACCGCCACGGGAGACGATGCCGGTGACACGCTTGGCGGTCAGCGGCACATAGCGCAGCAGCACGCCGGCGTGAATGGTGAAGTAGTCCACGCCCTGCTCGGCCTGCTCAATCAGGGTGTCGCGGAACAGCTCCCAGGTCAGGTCCTCGGCAATACCGCCGACTTTCTCCAGCGCCTGATAGATAGGGACAGTACCGACCGGCACCGGCGAGTTGCGGATGATCCACTCGCGGGTTTCGTGAATATTCTTGCCGGTGGACAGATCCATGATGGTATCGGCACCCCAGCGGATGCCCCAGGTCAGCTTGGCGACCTCTTCCTCAATGGAGGAACCCAGCGCCGAGTTGCCGATATTGCCGTTGATCTTCACCAGGAAATTGCGGCCAATAATCATCGGCTCCAGCTCGGTGTGGTTGATATTGGCGGGAATAATGGCGCGGCCACGGGCGACTTCGCTGCGCACAAATTCAGGAGTAATTTCCTTGGGAATGCTGGCACCAAAACTCATACCCGGATGCTGGCTATCCAGCAGGCCGGCTTCACGCGCCTCCTGCAATTTCAGGTTTTCACGAATGGCGACAAATTCCATTTCCGGCGTGATGATGCCCTTTTTGGCGTAGTGCATCTGGGTCACGTTATGCCCGGATTTGGCGCGGCGTGGCGTTTTCACCGCAGCAAAGCGCATGGCATCCAGCTGGGCATCGCTCAGGCGCTGACGGCCAAACTCTGAGGTCAGCCCCGGCAGGGTTTCGGTATCGCCCCGCTCGGCAATCCAGGCGCTGCGCACATCGCCTAGACCCTTGCGCACGTCAATTTTCACGTGCGGGTCGGTATAGGGGCCGGAGGTGTCATACACCAGTACCGGAGCATTGTGCTCGTTGCCCTGCTCGGTGATGGTTGGGCTGAGGGTAATTTCCCGCATCGGCACACGAATATCCGGCCTTGAGCCTTCAACATAGATTTTGCGCGAATTGGGAAATGGTTGTACGGATTGCTCGTCAACTTGAGCGGTTTCACTAAGGTTGGGTGACAGCATTTGATTCATTGGTTATCTCCAAAGCGCGGAGATTGCTGCACGGTGTCCGAGCGGGATGGCATGGTGCAAGTGGAGCAAAGCCTTTGCCGCCAAGGATGGCGGCAAGGAGCCTACAGGGACGTATTCACGGCGTCTTTGCGTAACTTGCACCATGCCAGCACATACACTGATGCCAGCCTGCAATCTCACAGATCAAAAAACCGTCAGGGGAACCTGTAAACAACAAGGACATTGCCACGCCATCACCCACGAACGACAGCAGGAACTGTCAGGTGACGAAAAGCCGGACGCAAAAGGCCAGCCACAGACAACGCTTTCCTGTTCCCTACGCAGGTTTTAACCTGATCAGGTTCAACGGGATCCGGCTTGCGCCAATCTCAGCTCCGAAGAGCACCCCGACAAGAATGAACCGGCATCTAAACAGAGAATATCGAGACAAGCAAGCAACAGACCGGTAAAGCACCCGCAGTCACACCATGAATGCTTGACCACAACCGGGCCAGACCTTAGCCTTGTTGGCCTGACGCCCCTGCCGCAAAGGATAAAGAATGCGCCCTTTATACAGCCTGTTGTTCGCCGGTTTGCTTGCCACCCAGATACAGGCCGCTCCTGCCAACCAGCCTGCTGGCCTGTTGGAGGTTTACCGGCTGGCGGTTGCCAACAATGCCGACCTGGCCGCCGCCCACGCGGCTTACCGGGCGCGCAGCGAAAACGTGCCCCAGGCCCGCGCCGGCCTGCTGCCCCAGCTTGGTGCCGGCGCCAGCAACAATAGCAGCCGCACCAAGGCGGACACTCACGAACTGGGCGAGCTCACCAGCAAGCGCAACACCTACAGCTATCAGGCCAGCCTGAGCCAGCCAGTGTTCCGGCTGGACCGCTGGTATCAGCTGAAAACCGCACAGGCCGATAACGAGCAGGCAGCACTAGAGCTGTCGGCCACAGAGCAGGCGCTAATCCTGCAAAGTGCCGAGGCCTACTTTTCCGTGTTGCGTAACCAGGACAACCTGGCTGCCAGTCTGGCCGAGGAAAAGGCCTTCGAGCGCCAGTATGAACTGGCTCGCGAGCGCTTCAACGTGGGACTGTCGGACAAGACCGACGTGTTGCAGGCCCAGGCCGCCCATGACAATGCCCGTGCCAACCGCATGCAGGGTCAACAGCTGGTGCTGGACGCCTTTCAGGTGCTGGAAACCCTCACCGACCAGCACTTTGCTGCCCTTGAAGGCCTGCGCCATGGCTTGCCGGTGCAACCGCCACAGCCCAACGATGCCGCAGCCTGGGTGGACCGTGCGCTGGCCGACAACCTGCAACTGCGCGCCATGGACTTTGCACTGGAAGCCGCGCAACAGGACCTGCGTACCCGCAAGGCCGGCCATGCACCCACACTGGATGCCGTGGCCCAGTATCAAAAAGGCGACAACGACAGTCTGGGTTTTGCCAATCGCGGAATGGGCGGCCCAACCTATAACCGCCACGCCGAACAAACGGTGATTGGTTTACAGTTGAACATTCCGCTGTATACCGGCGGCTCCACTTCTTCACGGGTACGCCAGGGTGTGTACCAGTTGCAAAATGCCGAACACGGCAAGGAAAGCCTGCGCCGTCAGACAGTACAGAATGCCCGCAACCTGCACCGGGCAGTCAACACGGATGTCGAGCAGGTACAGGCACGCAGGCAGAGCATCATCTCCAGCTATAGCGCAGTGGAGGCCACACAAATCGGTTACGAGGTGGGGACACGGACCATTGTCGATGTGCTGGATGCCCAGCGCCAGCTGTACGCTGCCGTACGCAACTACAACAATGCCCGTTACGACTACATTCTCAACAACCTGCGCCTGCAACAAACCGCCGGCAGCCTGAGCCCGGACAACCTGCAGGCGCTGAATGAATATCTGTATCCGGATTATGATCCGGAGCGTGATTTCCTGCCGCCGGATCTGGAGCAGGCCGCTGCGGAAAACCTGCGGCGCAGATGACAGTTGATGTGCGAATAAATTCGCACCTACAGCGGTGCGGTATCGGCCAGCTGCAGGCCCGGATTTATCCGGACGAAGCCCGGCAACGCCGGGCTGCATGGGTACGCGGGTGCATGTGCGAATAAATTCGCACCTACATGACATCTTCGGCGACGGCCTGCTCCATCACGTCCATCAGGGCACGGATCTGGGCATGTTTGGTCTTCATCGAAGCCGGGTTGACCACCAGCCGCGAGCTGATGTGGGCAATCAGCTCCTGCGGCTCCAGACCGTTGGCACGCAAGGTGTTGCCGGTATCCACCACGTCGATGATCTTGTCAGCCAGCCCCACCAGCGGTGCCAGTTCCATCGAGCCATACAGCTTGATTACCTCGACCTGGCGGCCCTGCTCGGCATAGTAGCGTTTGGCCACATTGACGAACTTGGTCGCTACCCGCAAACGGCCGACCGGCTCGGGCACACCGACGGCACCGGCGGTCATCAGTTTGCACTTGGCAATCTTCAGGTCCAGCGGCTCGTACAGGCTCTGACTGCCGTATTCCATCAGCACGTCCTTGCCGGCCACGCCGATATCGGCAGCGCCCTGCTCGACATAGGTCGGCACGTCCGTGGCACGCACGATCAGCAGGCGCACATCGTCACGGGTGGTCGGAATGATCAGCTTGCGGCTCTTGCCCGGATCTTCCAGCGGCACAATGCCGGCCCGTGCCAGCAGCGGCAGGGTGTCATCAAGAATACGGCCCTTGGATAAAGCGATGGTCAGCATGATTTCTAGCCCGGTACGCGGCGGATTCTGGCACCCAGAAGCTGCAGCTTCTCCTCGATGCACTCGTAGCCGCGGTCAATGTGGTAAATACGGTCGATCAGGGTGTCGCCACGCGCCATCAGCGCGGCCAGCACCAGGCTGGCCGAGGCACGCAGGTCGGTCGCCATCACCGGTGCGGCCTTGAGCTCTTCAATGCCGGTGACAATGGCGGTATTGCCCTCGATCTGGATTTTCGCACCCATGCGCTGCATTTCCTGCACGTGCATGAAACGGTTCTCGAAGATGGTCTCGACGATGGTGCCGGTGCCTTCGGCGACGGCATTCATGGCGATGAACTGGGCCTGCATGTCGGTGGGGAACGCCGGATAAGGCGCGGTTTTCAGGTTCACCGCTTTCGGCCGCTTGCCCTGCATGTCCAGGCTGATCCAGTCTTTGCCGCATTCGATCTGCGCACCGGCCTCCACCAGCTTGGCCAGCACCGCTTCCAGTACGGTCGGATCGGTATCCTTGACCTTGATGCTGCCGCCGGTCATTGCTGCCGCCACCAGATAGGTGCCGGTTTCAATGCGGTCGGGCATCACGTGGTAGCGGGTTCCGCTGAGGCGCTCGACACCCTCGATGGTGATGGTATCGGTACCGGCACCAGTGATCTTCGCACCCATGGCATTGAGGCAGTTGGCCAGATCCACTACCTCGGGCTCGCGGGCAGCATTTTCCAGCACGCTGGTACCCTTGGCCAGCGCTGCGGCCATGAGGATGTTCTCGGTACCGGTAACACTCACGGTATCAAAGAAGAAGCGGCCACCACGCAAACCGCCTTCCGGTGCGCTGGCCTTGATGTAGCCGTCCTCGACCTGGATGTCGGCACCCAGCGCTTCCAGCCCGCGGATATGCAGGTCAACCGGGCGCGAGCCGATCGCGCAGCCACCCGGCAGGGCCACTTCGGCCTTGCCGAAACGTGCCACCAGCGGCCCCAGCACCAGAATCGAGGCACGCATGGTTTTCACCAGCTCGTAGGGCGCGACCAGGCTCTGGATGGTGGTGGGGTCGATTTCCACGTTGAGCTTTTCATCAACCACCGGCTGCACACCCATGCGGCCAAACAGCTCCAGCATGGTGGTGATGTCATGCAGGTGCGGCAGGTTGCAAACGGTTACCGGCTCGCTGGCCAGCAGGGTGGCGGCCATGATCGGCAGGGCGGAGTTCTTCGCACCGGAGATGCGGATTTCGCCGCCGAGGCGGTTACCGCCGGTAATAATCAGTTTATCCATCGTGTTCTCGTCTTGTCAGCCGCGCTCAGCGAGCCACTGAGCCTGGCTATAGAATTTCATGGTGACGGCATGGATGCTGCCATCGGCAATCAGCGGGTTGAGTACCGCATAAATGGCCTGCTGGCGTTTGACCGGCCCAAGGGCGGCCAGTTCGTCACTCACCACATTGAGCTGAAAATTACAGCCTTCGCCCAGGGCTTCCACGCGGGTGCCGACAATGGCATTTTCAATCAGGGCCTGTACTTCAGTAGCCTGCATGTGTTGCTTACCTCTTTTCAAGATGCCGGCTGCAAGATGGCAGCCAGCTCACAAACTCGGGCCATCTGCTGCATCTCGGCAGGCAAATGGCTAATGGAAATCGTTTTGTCCAGCACTGCGCCATCGCGCAGGATCGCCAGCAGCAGGGCCAGCCCGGCGCTGTTGGAGCGGGTCACGCCAGAGCAGTCAACGATGACGTCCCGTGCGCTTTCAGCCCGTAACAGGCGAGCCGCCTGCTGGCGCAGCGACCCGACCGTGGCGTGGTCCAGCTCGCCGGCAAGACGCATCACCCCGCCGACCAGTTCCAGGCTGCTCACTGTGCGGCCCCGGCCTTGCGGGCGCGGGCAACACTGTCAACCCAGCCGTCAATCACCGCATCCAGATTATTGCGGTTGCGCTGCATGGCTTCGGCAAACTGGTCACGAAACAGTTTGCCCAGGTTGATGCCTTCAATGATCACGTTGCGCAGCCTCCACTCGCCACCGATCAGCACCATGGTGTAAGACACCGGGTGGATCACGCCGTCAGTGCCGGACACCTCCATGCGCACTTCGGCACGTTCGGCACCGTCTTCCACCTGGCCGGGCAGCACGCGCACGCCCCGGTTGTCGTACTCGAGCAAAGCATTGCCATAAAACTGCATCAGGCTCTGCTTGAAGTTGGCCTGAAAACGTTGCATCTGCTCCGGCGTGGCCCGGCGCGAGTAGCGTACCGTCATCACGCTGCGCGTCACCCCTTCGACATCCACATACTGGCCGATCAGGCGATCCATGGCGGCATAAAATGCCTGTGGCTCCTGCCGATACTGGTCACGGTTGGCATTCAGGTCGGCAAACAGCTCCTCGGTTACCCGCTCAACGGTTTCGTGGGCGGTCTGTGCCTGTGCCAGGCCAGAAAACGCTACCAGCAGCGCCAGCATCAGGCCACGCAACAGGGAAACGGGTGCATGCAGCTTAATCATTGGTATTCACCGAATTCATCAAAAACTTGCCAATCAGTTCTTCCAGTACCAGCGAGGACTGGGTGTCATAGATTTCACCCTTGTCGACCAGCACTTCGTCCTCGCCACCAACGCTCAGGCTGATGTATTTCTCGCCCAGCAACCCGGCCGTGACGATGGACGCCGTGGTATCAGTTGGCAGATTATCCACTGCCTTGTCGATGCTGAGCTCTACCCGGCCCATGAAGCTGTCATGGTCCAGGGTGATTTTCTGCACCTTGCCGACAGTGACTCCGGCCATGGTCACCTTGCCACGGGTGGTCAGGCCGGCCACATTGTCGAAGTTGGCATACAGGGTATAGGTATGTTCCTGCCCGCCCAGAGTCAGGCCGCTGACCCGCAGCGCCAGCAACAGCAAGGCGGCGATGCCGGCCAGGATGAACAGGCCGACCGACAGTTCCAGTGCACGGGTTCGCATCAGAAATCTCCAAACATGAGTGCTGTCAAAACAAAGTCCAGGCCCAGCACGGCCAGCGAGGAATAAACCACCGTGCGGGTAGTCGCACGGCTGATGCCTTCCGAGTTGGGGTTGCAGTCATAACCCTGGAATACCGCAATCCAGGTCACGACAAAGGCGAACACCACACTCTTGATCATGCCGTTGAGGACATCCTTGTGGAAGTCCACCGAGGCGATCATGTTGCCCCAGTAGGAGCCCTCATAGACGCCCAGCCAGTCCACTGCCACCATGGCGCCGCCCCAGATGCCGACCACGGTAAAGATGGCCGACAACAGCGGCATGGAAATGAAACCGGCCCACAGCCGTGGCGCGATGATGTACTTGAGCGGGTCGACACCGATCATTTCCAGACTGGACAGCTGCTCGGTGGATTTCATGTTGCCGATCTCTGCGGTCAGCGCCGAGCCGGCTCGACCGGCAAACAGCAGCGCCGTCACCACCGGACCCAGCTCGCGCAGCAGGGTCAGCGCCACCATCTGGCCGACCGCCTGCTCGGAGCCGAAATCCACCAGAATGGTGTAGCCCTGCAGCGCCAGCACCATGCCGATGAACAGCCCGGACACCACGATGATGGCCAGCGACAACACGCCGACAAAATACAGCTGGCGCACCAGCAGATGCCAGCCGGTACCGGCGCCACGCCGGCCAAACAGCACATGCATCAGGGTGATGCCGGAGCGCCCCATGGCTTCAATAACGTCAATACCGGAGCGACCCAGCAACTGCAGGCGCTCCAGCGCGGAATGCTTAGCCACGGGCACCTCCCAGCAAGTCGGCACGGTAGTCCGGTGCAGCGAAATGGAAGGGTACCGGACCATCCGGGCTGCCCTGCATGAACTGCAAAATGCGCGGGTCTTGCGAATTCATCAATTCTGCCGGCGAGCCCTGCCCCAGCACCTGACGATCACCAACCACGTACAGGTAATCGGAAATGCTGGCGGTTTCGGCCAGATCATGCGACACCACAATGCTGGTAATGCCCAGGGCATCGTTGAGCAGGCGGATCAACCGTACCAGCACGCCCTTGGCAATCGGGTCCTGGCCAACAAAGGGTTCATCATATAGCAGGATGTCCGGGTCCAGCGCAATCGCCCGGGCCAGTGCCACGCGGCGCTTCATGCCGCCGGACAGCTCGTCCGGCATCAGGCCGATGGCGCCGCGCAAGCCAACCGCCTGCAGCTTCATCAGGACAATATCGCGGATCAACTCGTCGCTGAGCTGTGTATGCACGCGCAGCGGAAAGGCCACGTTCTCGAACACGCTCATGTCGGTAAACAGCGCACCGCTCTGGAACAGCACCCCGAACTGCTTGCGTGCCTCGAACAGCTTGCCGCGCGACAACGCGTGCAGGTTCTGGCCGTTGACAACCACTTCGCCCCGCTGCGGTTTCAGCTGGGCCGCGATCAGGCGCAACAGGGTGGTCTTGCCACAACCGGACGGTCCCATGATGCCGGTCACCTTGCCACGCGGTATGCGCAGGTCGATACCATCAAAAATGGCACGCTCTCCGCGCTTGAAGGTCATACCCCTCAGCTCGACAGCGTAGTCAATATCAGTGGCCATGGATCTGCTCTGTTTCCCGTCAGTGGCCGGCAACAACCGGCACGCGTAAAAGAGCGAATAATACCACTGTGCCCCCCTCAGCTAAAGCTTTGCAGGGAAATACCGGCGATGACGGAGTTTCGGTACGGCTTTATACTGCCGGCACAAGCCGACAGGACTATAAGCCGGCAACGGTTTTGACATATAATCCCCTTTTTGTTTTCCGCACACATGAATACGATGACCGAAATTTCCGCCAGCCGCCTGATCGAGTCGGCACAGCGCACCATCGCGCTGGAGCAAGCCTCCATTGCCGATCTTGCCGGCCGCATTGATGACAGCTTCGTACAGGCCTGCCAGCTGATCCTGGACTGCCCCGGCCGCGTGGTCGTGGTCGGCATGGGCAAGTCCGGCCATATCGGCCGCAAGATTGCCGCCACCCTGGCCAGTACCGGCACCCCTGCCTTTTTCGTCCACCCGGCTGAAGCCAGTCACGGTGACATGGGCATGATCACCGCCAGTGACGTGGTGCTGGCCCTGTCCAACTCGGGCACCACCAGCGAGATCGTCACCCTGCTGCCGCTGATCAAGCGGCTGGACATTCCGCTGATCAGCATGACCGGCAACCCGCACTCGGTCCTCGCCCAGTCGGCCACGGCCAGCCTGGATGCCGGCGTGGAAAAGGAAGCCTGCCCGCTGAACCTGGCTCCCACCTCATCGACCACTGTCACCCTGGTGCTGGGCGATGCCCTGGCGCTGGCCCTGCTGGAAGCCCGCGGTTTTACCCCGGAAGACTTCGCCTTCTCGCACCCCGGCGGCGCACTGGGCCGTCGCCTGCTGCTCAAGGTCGAGGACGTGATGCACAGCGATGACGAGCTGCCGGCTGTCAGCCGTGGTGTGCCGCTGCGCGAGGCGCTGCTGGAAATGACCCGCAAGAGCCTGGGCATGACCCTGATCCTCGACAGTGACAACGCCCTGGCCGGCATTTTCACCGATGGCGACCTGCGCCGCGCACTGGATCGCGGTCTGGATACCCGCAACGCCATCATCGACGAAGTGATGACCGTTGGCGGCAAGACCGCCCGTCCGGAAATGCTGGCCGCCGAAGCGCTGAAAATCATGCAGGACTTCAAGATCAACTCGCTGCCGGTGGTCAACGACCGGCAGCAGGCCATCGGCGCCCTCAACATGCACGACCTGCTGCGTGCCGGAGTGATGTGATGCTGGATACCAACAACATCGACCTGCTGGAGCGGGCACGCAAGGTGCGGCTGGTGGTCTTCGACGTCGACGGAGTACTGACCGACGGCCGCCTCAACTTCCTGCCTGACGGCACCGAATTCAAGAGCTTCAGCACCCTGGACGGCCAGGGCATCAAGATGCTGATGAACAACGGCATCCAGACCGCCATCATCACCGGCCGCACCTCGGAAGTGGTGAAGAACCGGGCTGCCAACCTGGGCATTCCCACCCTGATCCAGGGTCGTGAAGACAAGCGCACCGCGCTGGACGAAGTGCTGGTACAGTTGCAGCTGGAATACGGCGATGTCGCCTATCTGGGCGATGACCTGCCCGATCTGCCGGCCATCCGCTGCGTCAGCCTGGGTGTGGCCGTGGCCAATGCCAACAGCTTCGTGCGCCAGCACGCCGATGCCGTCACCAGCCTGCGCGGAGGTGAAGGCGCCGCCCGCGAACTGTGCGAGTTCATCCTGCATGCCCAGGGCACGCTGGATGCGGCCCGCCAGGCTTATCTGTAGGTTTCCCCATGGCCAGCCCGGTCCGTAACTGGCTCATCCTGCTCCCTGCAGCCGCACTGGTCGCAGCGCTGGGCTACTGGAATATCGACTCCGACAGCCCGGCAAAGGCTGCCGGCAGTGGCAGTGATTCGGTCACCATCGACTTCTACATGACCAACAGCCACACCACGCAGCTCAATGATGAAGGCCTGCTGCACTACGAGTTCACCGCCGAGCGGGTCGATCACGTGCAGGAAACCGATATCAGCCTGATGACCGCTCCCGACCTGCACCTGCACCGCGGCACCGAATATCCGTGGCACATCCGCGGTGTGCGTGGCGAAGCCGGTCCGGACGGCAACGAGATCCAGCTGTTCGAACAGGTGCGCGTGGAACGCACCGATGCCCGGGGCCGTCCGTTCATCCTGGCCACCGAGCATCTGACCTATCTGCCCGATACCGACCATGCATTTACCGGTCTGCCCGTACAAATTGACAGCGCCCAGGGCGTAACCACCGCCAGTGGCATGGACGCCTACCTGAAACAGGGAACCGTGCACCTGCGCTCCACCGTCAGAGGACGTTATGAAAACGAATAACCTTTCCGCCCTTCTGCTTGCCGGCGTTTGCCTGCTGCCGGCGCTGGCCAGCGCCCTGCCCTCGGACAGCGACCAGCCGATCCACATCCAGGCCGACACCGCCGATCTGGACGACAAGAAAGGCACCGCAATTTACCGCGGCGACGTGGTGATCACCCAGGGCACCCTGAAGATCACCGGCCACACCGTGACCCTCGTTCAGGGCAAGAGCGGCGATGTCGAATACTTCAAGTCGGTCGGCAACCAGGCCTACTACGAACAGATCCCCAACGAGGGTGACGACCTGCTCAGGGCCTGGGGCAATACCATCGAGTATTTCATGCCCAAGGACACCATCGTGATCACCGACCAGGCCAAGGTCAGCCAGAGCGGCAACACCACCCGTGGCGAGAAGATCACCTACAACGTCAAACAGGAGCAGGTCAATGTCGGCCGCGCCCAGCCCGGCAGCGTCAGCCAGCCCGAGCCCCGGGTCCACATGGTGATCCAGCCCAAGAAGAAAAGCGGAACGGACCAAGAATGAGCACCCTGATCGCGGAAAACCTGGCCAAGTCCTACAAGGGTCGCCAGGTGGTCAAAGACGTCAGTCTGAGCATTGACAGCGGCCAGGTGGTCGGCCTGCTCGGCCCCAACGGCGCCGGCAAGACCACCTGCTTCTACATGATCGTCGGCCTGGTACGCGCCGATCACGGCCGCATCAGCATCGACGGGCAGGACATCAGCCATGTAGCCATGCACGGCCGCGCCACCGCCGGGCTGGGCTATCTGCCACAGGAAGCCTCGATTTTCCGCAAGCTCAGCGTGCGTGACAACATCATGGCCATCCTGCAGCTGCGCAAGGACCTGAACAAGCAACAGCGCGAGGAGCAGCTGGAAAGCCTGCTGCAGGAATTCCACATCACCCATATCCGCAACAGTGCCGGCATGAGCCTGTCCGGCGGTGAGCGTCGCCGCGTGGAGATCGCCCGCGCACTGGCCACCAGCCCCAAGTTCATCCTGCTCGACGAGCCCTTTGCCGGGGTTGACCCGATTTCGGTCGGCGACATCAAGCAGATCATCCAGCACCTGCGCGACAAGGGCATCGGCGTGCTGATCACCGACCACAACGTGCGCGAAACCCTCGACATCTGCGAAACCGCCTACATCGTCAACGAGGGCACCATCATCGCCTCCGGCACTCCACAGGAAGTGATGGACAACCGCACCGTGCGCAAGGTCTATCTGGGGCAGGATTTCCGGCTTTAACGCACTACCTGCCACACCGGCCCTCCTCCCGACTCATGCGCCACCATAACCCGGCAGCCGCTGCGGTGATGCAATCGCCCGGCCTGTCGCTTCGGCAACTACCCACCTGCACAACAAATTTGTCAAGACTGGTCAAACCGGATAATTTCAGGCATATATCTTGCTAATGCCGGTTTAGGCGCCGACAGCATACCAGTCATAGGGAGTGTCTCCGTTTCCATGAAAGCCTCGCTCGTTCTCAAAATGGGCCAGCAGCTGACGATGACCCCGCAGCTGCAGCAAGCCATCCGTCTGTTGCAGATGTCCACCCTGGACCTGCAGGACGAAATCCGCGAAGCGCTGGAATCCAATCCGATGCTGGAGCGCCAGGACGACGCTGATGCCGATGGCCATGCCAGTGAGGCCGATCCGCTGGCCGAAGCCGCAGACAACCCGCAAAATGGCGATACCACACCCGCAGCCCACGAGCCGCCGGCTCCCGAGCACAATGAAAGCAGCGAGAATACCAGCGACCTCGAACACATCCCGGACGAGCTGGCCGTAGACACCTCCTGGGAAGACATCTACCAGACCAGCGCCAGCAACCTGCCCGTGGCCGACGACGAGGACTGGGATTTCACCGCCACCACCGCCAGCAGCATGAGCCTGCAGGACCACCTGCTGTGGCAGCTCAACCTGTCCAGCCTCAACGAGCGCGCGGAATACCTGGCCACCATCCTGATTGACAGCATCAACAGCGACGGTTACCTGGAAAGCCCGCTGGACGAATTGCTGGCCGGCCTTGATCCGGCCCTGCACGTGACCCTGGCCGAGCTGGAAGACATGCTGGAACACGTACAGCAATTTGACCCCACCGGCGTCGGCGCCCGCGACCTGCGTGAATGCCTGCTGCTGCAGCTGGCACAGCTGGACAAGAACACACCCCGCCTGGCCGAAGCCCGCCAGCTGTGTGACCGCTATCTGGAGCTGCTCGGCAGCCGCGAATACAGCCGGTTGATGCGCCAGATGCGTCTGGGCGAAACCGAACTGGGCGAAGTGGTGCAACTGATCCAGAGCCTGGACCCGCGCCCCGGCTCACATATTGAAGAGAGCGCCGCCGAGTACATTGTTCCCGATGTCATCGTGCGCAAGGACAAACAGCGCTGGCTGGTCGAGCTGAACCCGGAAATCGCGCCCCGACTGCGCGTCAACTCCCTATATGCCAGCTATGTGCGCCGCGCCGACAGCAGTGACGACAACACCTTCATGCGCAACCAGCTGCAGGAGGCACGCTGGTTCATCCGCAGCCTGCACAGCCGCAATGAAACCCTGCTCCGGGTTTCCAGCGAAATCCTCCGGCGCCAGCCGGGCTTTTTCGAACACGGCCCGGTTGCCATGAAACCGATGATCCTGGCCGATATTGCCGAAGCGCTGGAAATGCACGAATCCACCATCTCGCGCGCCACCACGCAAAAGTACATGCATACTCCGCGCGGCATCTTCGAGCTCAAGTATTTCTTCTCCAGCCATGTCAGCACCGACCAGGGCGGCGAATGCTCGTCGACCGCGATCCGCGCCATGATCGAACAGCTGGTGGCCGCGGAAAACCCGAAAAAACCGCTCAGCGACAGCAAGATCCCCGCCCTGCTGGCCGAGCAGGGCATCCAGGTCGCCCGCCGCACCATCGCCAAATACCGCGAGGCACTGAACATCCCCTCTTCCACCGACCGCAAACAGCTGTTTTAAGCCTCTTGCACTGCCGGCTGAATGCACATGACCGCAGCATCGCCGGGGCATGGGCGGAGCAAACCCTGCAACGCCATGGATGGCGTTGCGGAGCCTACAGGGACGTACTTGCGGCGTGTTTGCGCAACCCATGCCCCGGTGATGCAGTTACCGATACTTTCACAAACACTCCCCAATTTAAAATCATTTGCAGTACACTAAAGCCAGAAGTACACACCACCAAGGAGAGCACTATGCAAATCACCATTACCGGTCATCAGCTGGATATCACAGATGCCATGCGCGACTACGTGAACAACAAGTTCAACCGTCTGGAGCGCCACTTTGACAAGATCACCAGCATCCGCGTAACCATGGGTGTAGAAAAGATCAACCAGATCGTAGATGCCACCATCCTGATTGCCGGCGGTGACGTGGTTGCCCAGGCCGAACACGAAGACATGTATGCCGCCATCGACCTGCTGGTCGACAAACTCGACCGCCAGCTGCTCAAGCACAAGGAAAAGCAGCTGGGTCGCCAGAAGGGTGCCGTTGAGCGCTAATCAATGATACAACTCGAAAACATCCTGACCCCGGCACGCTCCCTCACGGGCGTGCCGGGAGGCAGCAAGAAAAGAGTACTGGAATCCATCGCCGCGCTGTTCGCCGCAGACCAGCCCGGCATTGACGACGGCTTGCTGTTCGACAGCCTGATTGCCCGTGAAAAGCTTGGTTCAACCGGCTTTGGCAACGGCATCGCCATTCCCCACTGCCGGTTGGCAGGCTGCACCGCCCCGCTGGGTGCCGTACTGCACCTGGACAGCCCGGTCGATTTTGACGCCATCGATGGCGCACCGGTCGACCTGCTGTTTGTCTTGCTGGTACCGGAAACCGCCACCGAGGACCACCTCGCCCTGCTACGCCAGATCGCCACCCTGTTCGCCAATGAACAGCTGCGTGAGCAGTTGCGCCGGGCGCCGGACAGCCAGGCGCTATACCAGGCCGTGCTGAAAGCCACCACCCGCCCCGGGAAGCCCTGACTCATGCGTCTGGTCATTGTCAGCGGCCGTTCCGGTTCGGGCAAGAGTACTGCCCTGGCCGTACTGGAAGACAACGATTTCTACTGCATCGACAACCTGCCAGCCTCCCTGCTGCCCGACCTGGTGGATCGCACCCTGCTCTCGGCAGAGCTGGCACCGGCCCGCCTGGCCGTATCCATCGATGCCCGCAACCAGCCACAGCAGCTGGAGCAGATTCCCGCATTGCTGGCCCGGCTCAGGGAAAAACACATCCAGTTCGAGATTGTGTTTCTGGATGCCGACGACAACACCCTGCTCAAGCGTTTTTCCGAAACCCGCCGCCGGCATCCGCTGACCAGCAGTGAACGTTCACTCTCCGAAGCGCTGGCGTACGAACGCGAACTGCTGCATCACCTGGCCTGTGCCGCAGACATCAACATCGATACCACCCAGCTCAACCTGTACCAGTTGGGCGACCTGCTCAAGCAGCGGCTGCTGGACAAGCCTGCTTCCGGCACCGCGTTCCTGCTCAAGTCGTTCGGTTTCAAGCGCGGCCTGCCAATCGAGGCCGACTTCGTCCTTGACGTGCGCAACCTGCCCAATCCGTACTGGCAGGCAGAACTGCGCCCCTACAGCGGCCTTGAACAACCGGTCATCGACTATCTGGACCAACAGGAAGACGTCCAGGAAATGTATACCGACATCCTGCATTATCTGCAAAAATGGCTGCCCCGGGTCGGTGCCAGCAACCGCGCCTATGTCACCATCGCCATTGGCTGTACCGGCGGACAACACCGTTCGGTCTACATGGTGGAACGTCTGGCTGCCGCCCTGCGCCCGACCATCGACAACATCCAGGTGCGTCACCGCGACGCCAGGCCGCACGAACGCCCATGAACCGTCACAGTTGCACCTTGCTGATCAGCAACAAACGCGGCCTGCATGCCCGCGCCTCGGCCAGTCTGGCCAGTCTGGCGGCCTGCTTTCCTTGCGACATCGGCCTCGGCCCTTCCCCGGAACAGCTATGCAACGCCAAGAACATTCTTGAGGTGATGATGCTGGCCGCCAGCCCCGGTACCGAGCTGCATTTGTGTGCCGAAGGCGAACAGGCTGCCGAGGCTGTCAGCGCCCTGCAGCAGCTGGTCAACGATCGCTTCAACGAAGACCAGGACTCCCCGACAAAACCCTGATGCATTCCGGCCCGTCCTGCTGCGGATCATTGACCAGCGTGGACACCCGCCGCTCCTGCAATGCCGGCGCCGGCACTGCCAGTAATGCCAACACCCGCTCCCGCGGCGTGGCAGGGTCCAGCCAGACGTCAAGGTCCTCTGCGGCAATCAGCAAGGGCCGGCGCAGGTAGGCTGCAGGGCGGGTCAGCATGGCAACGCTGAAATACTCACGCCCTGCTGCCGGGTAGGCTTCCCACAGCGCCGCCATGTAAAAAAGTTTTTCCGGCCGGCTCAGCCAGTAAGGCTGCTTGCGTGTTCCGGCCTTGCCGCGCCATTCAAAAAAACCATTGGCCGGCAATACCGCACGGCGTTCTGCCAGCGCCGCGGCAAAAAAATCCTGTCCGGCCACGGTTTCGCTGCGGGCATGGTCCACCACATGGCTCAGGTCCCGCGACCAGTGCGGGGTAAAGCCCCACAATGCCTGCCGCCACTGCCGGCCCGTGCCGCTGTCATGCAGCATCCAGACTTGCTGGCGCGGCGCAATATTCCAGCGCGGCACAAACTCCGGCGTCTGCCCGGGCAGCATGGCCTGCGCGGCCGCCGGCACCTGGTAAAAACTGTAACGACCACTCATGCAAAACTCCCCCGAGCGCACTGCCGGCAACCGGGCCGGCCATCCTTCCCGGCAGGGCCAGCCATAACCAGCAGTCATGCCTGCAGGCCCACTGCCCCACCGGCAACAAACGGCGTATAATACCGCATTTATTCTTGCCGGCTGCCCCGCGCAGCATGAAACAGAGAGACTCATGGGCCCATTCGACAATATCCGTCCCTATCACGATCACGAAGTGGCAGCTGTCCTGCAGCGTCTCTGTGCAGACCCGGACTTTCTCAATGTCATTCTGCGCTACCGTTATCCGGCCCTGGCCGGCAGCCTGGGCTGGTTGCTGCGCCCGCTGGTGGCCTGGCGCATGCGCAAGGAGGCGGCCGGCATCCGCAACATTGCCGACCTGCAGGCCCGGGTCGCGCCCTATGTCGAGCATTCGGTAAAAAAGGCCACCGACGGCATCAGTTTTTCCGGCATCGACAATCTCGACCCCAATGGCGTACACCTGTACCTGGCCAACCACCGGGACATCGTCATGGACCCGGCCTACGTCAACTACGCCCTGTTCCAGGCCGGCATCCCGACACCGCGCCTGGCCATTGGCGACAACCTGCTGCAAAAACCCTTTGTCAGCGACCTGATGCGCCTGAACAAGAGCTTCATCGTGCCACGCTCGGTGACCGGGCGTCGGGAAAAGATCGACGCCTTCCAGCAGCTGTCCGGCTATATCAACCACTCCCTGCTGGAGGAGCACAGCTCCATCTGGATTGCCCAGGCCGAAGGCCGTGCCAAGGATGGTGACGACCGTACCGACAGCGCCATCCTGAAAATGCTGCACATGTCCCAGCGCCAGCTGGACTTCGTACCGGCCGTGGCCCGGCTGAACCTGACACCGGTCGCCATCAGCTACGAATACGACCCCTGCGATCTGGACAAGGCCCGCGAACTCTATATCCGCGCCACCACCGGCAGCTATGAGAAGCAGCCCGGCGAAGACGACGCCAGCATCGCCAAGGGCATCACCGGTTACAAGGGCCGCGTACATGTGCATTTTGCCGCACCGGTCACCTCCGGTTTTGCCGACGCCCGCGAGCTGGCCAGCCAGATCGACGGCATCATCTGGCATGACTACCGCCTGTTCCCGGTCAACTATCTGGCCTGGCACGACTGGAACGAACGCGACACCGGCCTGGTCGTGCCTGCCCCCGCCGAGGTCTTCAGTGCGGCCGAAGTCGACGCTGCCCGCGCCGTCTGGCAACAGCGCCTGGCACAATGTCCGGAACCACAGCGCCCGTTTCTGGTCATGCAGTATGCCAACCCGCTGCAAAACCAATACCGCAGCCTGGCTGCCCACTAGTTCCCGCAGGTTTTCCGATGTCCTGGTTACAAGTCCGCCTTGCTGTCACCCCTGCCAACGCCGCCCGGCACGAAGACCGCCTGCTGTCCATGGGCGCGGTTTCGGTCACCTTCATGGATGCCGAAGACCAGCCGATCTACGAACCCGATCTGGGCACCACTCCACTGTGGAGCAAAACCCACCTGCTGGGCCTGTTCGATGACAGCCAGGACAGCCAGGCGCTGGAGCAGCAACTGCTGCTGTCCTTCACCGGCGAACTGCCCGAATTTTCCGTCGAGGAACTGCCCGAACAGGACTGGGAGCGCAGCTGGATGGATGACTTCCAGCCGATGCAGTTCGGCCGCCGCCTGTGGGTGGTGCCAAGCTGGCACAGCGCCCCCCAGCCGGATGCCGTGAACATGCTGCTCGACCCGGGGCTGGCCTTTGGTACCGGCACCCACCCGACCACCGCCCTGTGCCTGGAATGGCTAGACGGCCAGCAACTGCAAGGCTGCAACGTGCTGGATTTCGGTTGCGGCTCGGGCATTCTGGCGATTGCCGCCCTGCTGCTGGGTGCCGGGCACGCCACCTGTACCGATATTGATGTCCAGGCGCTGGAAGCCACTGCCGACAACGCCGGCCGCAATGCCATTGAAGCCTCGCGTTTCAGCCTCTGTTTGCCACCCGAACTGCCCGCACGACAATACGATATGGTACTGGCCAATATTCTGGCCGGTCCGCTGGTCGAGCTGGCACCACAGCTGGCCGGACACTGCCGTCCGGGCGGCCGCCTGGTGTTGTCCGGCATTCTGGCCGAACAGGCCGAAGAGGTCAGGCAGGCATATCACGAGCACTTCACCCTTGATCCAACGCATACGCTGGACGGCTGGGTACGCATCAGCGGTGTGCGCCGTTAGACCATCATGAGCAAGACTTTCCTGACCCAGTGCCCGCACTGCCGTACCCGCTTCCGGGTCAACAGCCAGCAGCTGTTTGCCGCCCAGGGCGCGGTACGCTGCGGCTCGTGCATGCAGGTATTCAATGCCCGCCTGTTTCTTGAACAGGACCCGGAAGCCCGGCCGGATGCCGTCACGCACCCGGACAGGCATGAACCGGCTTCGCCAGCGCACAGCCTCGACTCGCTGCAGATCCATGACGACATGGACATTGATCTGGATAGCCCGGATTTCGAGCAGGAGCTGGCACGTCTGGCCCGCCAGGAAGCACAGGATGATTTGCACGACGCCGCACTGTCGACCCATGCCAGCCTCGCCTACCCGGAACAGAACCAGTTGCCGGTGCGCTACGAGTCTGTCACTGCGTGGGAGTATGACGAGGACGGCAGCGACAACGAGCCGCCACTCTACCCAGAAGGCCTGGCAGCCAGCCGGGATGACGACGAGGACTTGCCTGCCGGACATGACGACAAGCGCCGCGAGCCGGCAATCAGCACGGATGACTTCGACGCCATTGATGACGGGCCGCTCCTGCTCGAGTGGCAACCCAAGCGTCGCCGTGCCACCTGGCTGTGGTCCCTGCTCAGCCTGCTGGCAGCGCTGGGGCTGGCGGCGCAGTATGTCCACTACAATACCGAACAGCTGGCCCGCCAGCCTGCCACCCGCCCCTGGGTGGAGGCGGCCTGCAGCGTGCTCGGTTGCAGGTTGCCCGGACGGGTCGATGTCGACCAGATCACCAGCAGCAACCTGGTGGTACGCCCGCATGCGGAATTTGCCAATGCCCTGAGCGTCGACGCCATCATTTACAACCGCGCCGCCTTCGCCCAGCCTTTTCCGTTGTTACAGCTCAACTTCATGGATGACAGCCAGCAGGTACTGGCCAGCCGCAATTTCAGCCCGCAGGAATATCTCGGCGGCGAGCTGGCCGGGCGCAGCAGCATGCCGGCCCAAACGCCCATCCGCATCGCCCTGGACGTGCTGGTACCGGATGCACGTGCCACCGGTTACAACCTGAGATTCCTCTCGCCGGAATAAACCGGCAGCAACAAACCGGTTCGTTTCACAACGCGGCTACTTCACCAGCAGCACATCACAGGGCGGGTGTTCCAGAAAGTGCTGGGCCAGACTGCCCAGCAGCGCATCGGCCAGTACGCCTCGCCCGTGCTTGCCCAGCGCCAGCAGCTGTGGTCGCTGTCCGGCAATCACCTTTGCCAGGCAATCATGCAGCTCGCCATACAGCAGCTCCTGGCTGATCCGCGCCCCATGTTCCGGCATTTTTGCCTGCTCGTCGGCTACCAGCTGGGCAAACAGCTCTGCCTGCCACTCGTGCTCGTCGGTGCTGCAGCCATGCACCTGCGCCTGTTCCAGCACATGCACCGCATGGATGCGGGCATCCGCCGCCAGCAGTGACCGGGTGCGATGCAGGGCATTGCAGGCACACAACGAAAAGTCCATTGGCACCAATGCCTGCCGGTAAGGCTCCAGCCCCTCGTCAACCACCAGCAACACCGCTGCCGTACTGCGCTGCAGTACCCGCTCCAGGGTGGTGCCGGAAAAATACAACCGTGACTCCTGGTGGTGGTCGCCCATCACCAGCAGGTCGACACTGCGCGCCTTCTGTTGTGCCACCAGCGTTTGTACCGGACGACCGGTGACAATCACCAGTTCCGCAGCCGGCAAGCCAAGCTGCTCCAGCTGCCCGCCGATCAGTTGACGTGCCGCTTCGCGGTTGTGCTCCAGCACCTGCTTTGGCAAGTGTTCTTCCTGTACATGCAACACTGTCAGCCGCGCTCCGTGCTGCACGGCCAGCAGCGCTGCCCGTTGCAGGGCCAGCCAGGCATGACCACTCAGGTCATGCGCCACCATGATGTGCTGCATGTTATCTGGCCGCGTCCAGCGCCTGGCCCAGATCGGCCAGAATGTCGTCGATATGCTCGATACCGATCGACAGGCGCACCAGATCCTGACTAACGCCGGCCCTGGCCGCCTCTTCCACCGACAGCTGGCGGTGGGTGGTGCTGGCCGGGTGACAGGCCAGGGTCTTGGCATCGCCGATGTTGACCAGACGGTAGATCATCTGCAGCGCATCAATGAAGCGTGCGCCGGCTTGCTCGCCCCCCTTGATGCCGAAGCTGAGGATCGCCGACGGTTTGCCGCCGTAGTACTTTTGCGCCAGCGCGTGTTCGGCATGGTCCGGCAAACCGGCATAGTTGACCCACTCCACCATGGGGTGGGCAGCCAGGTATTCGGCAACCTTCTGTGCGTTGTCACAATGACGTTCCATGCGCAGCGACAGGGTTTCCATGCCCTGCATGATGAGGAAGGCATTGAACGGCGACAGTGCCGCACCCATGTTGCGCAGCGGCACCACCCGGCAGCGGCCGATGAAGGCGGCCGGACCAAAGGCCTCGGTATAGACCACGCCGTGGTAGGACACATCCGGGGTATTGAGCAGCGGGAAACGCTCTTTATTCTCCGCCCAGGGGAACTTGCCGGAATCGACAATGGCACCGGCAATGGTGGTGCCGTGGCCGCCGATGTACTTGGTCAGGGCATGCACGACAATGTCGGCACCATGCTCGATCGGACGGCACAGTGCCGGCGACGCCACCGTATTGTCGACAATCAGCGGCACGCCATGGCGATGCGCGGCTGCAGCCAGCGCCTCGATATCCACCAGCGCACAGGACGGATTGCCGATGCTCTCACAGAACACCGCCTTGGTGCGCCCGTCGATCAGTGCTTCCAGGCCGGCAATGTCATCGTGGTCGGCAAAGCGTACCTCGATGCCCTGGCGCGGCAGGGTATGGGCAAACAGGTTATAAGTACCACCATACAGTTTGGACACGGAAACGATATTGTCGCCCACCTCGGCAATCGCCTGGATGCTCATGGTGATCGCTGCCATGCCGGACGCCACTGCCAGTGCCGCCACGCCGCCTTCCAGCGCGGCAATGCGCTGTTCCAGCACATCGTTGGTCGGATTCATGATGCGGGTATAGATGTTGCCCGCCACCTTGAGGTCGAACAGATCAGCGCCATGCTGCGTATCATCAAACGTGTAGGAGGTGGTCTGGTAGATCGGTACCGCGGCAGATTTGGTGGTCGGGTCGGACTTGTAACCGGCGTGAATGGCAAGGGTTTCCAGCTTCATGACGTTCCTCTGTGCAGACGATATGAAAATTCCGCCAAGCATGCCGGCGCTGGCCCCCGCGGTCAAGCATGTCGGCCGGCAAGCTCGCACTCCGCCGCGCGGGGCTTTACAATGGCCGCTTTATTTCAATCGCCAGGCCAACCAAGGGTTATCTATGCACGATCAGGGCTTGTTGTTAGTCAATCTCGGCTCTCCACTCTCTACAGAAGTGGCCGATGTACGTCAGTATCTCAACCAGTTTCTCATGGACCCTCACGTTGTCGACCTGCCCTGGCCATTGCGCCGCCTGCTGGTCAGCCTGATCCTGCTGCGCCGGCCAGCCGAGTCAGCCGAAGCCTACAAGCTGGTATGGCAGCCGGAAGGTTCACCCCTGGTGGTGATCAGTGAGCGCCTGCGTGACGAGGTGCGCAAGCTGTGGTCCCACGGCCCGGTCGAGCTGGGCATGCGCTATGCCCAGCCATCAATCGAAAGCGCCCTGCTGCGCCTGGCGGAACAAAACGTCAAATCCGTGGTGCTGGCACCGCTGTATCCGCAGTTTGCCGAAAGCACCACCACCACTGCCATCGAAGAAGCCGAACGTATCGTCAACAAGCACAAGCTGACACTGGAGCTGCGCACCCTGCCGGCATTTTACGAAGACGAAAGCTATATCCACGCCTTGGTGGCCAGTGCCCGGCCCGATCTGGAGCAGGACTTCGACCACCTCCTGCTCAGCTTTCACGGCTTGCCGGAGCGCCACCTGACCAAGCTGGACCCGACCGGCAATCACTGCCTGCAAAGCGCGGACTGCTGCCAGACTGCCTCCGACGAGGTGCTCGCCGGCTGTTACCGCGCCCAGTGCCTGCGTACTGCCGAGCGCTTTGCCAGTGCGGCGCAGCTGCAGCCACAGCAATGGTCGGTGTCTTTCCAGTCCCGACTGGGGCGGGCCAAGTGGATCGAGCCCTACACCGAAGAGCAACTGGAAGAGCTGGCCGGCCAGGGCGTCAAAAAGCTGCTGGTGATGTCACCAGCCTTTGTTGCCGACTGCATCGAAACCCTGGAAGAGCTGGCCATTCGTGGCCGCGAGCAATTCATCGCTGCCGGCGGCGAGGACCTGCACCTGATCCCCTGCCTGAACGACCACCCGGAATGGGCCGCCGCCCTGGTCCGCCTGTGTGAAGCACGCCGGAGCAGTTAAGACCTGTTGCAACGCCGCACCCTGTAGGTGCGAATTCATTCGCACATGCTCTTCTACAGCCCGGCAGCGCCAGGCTTGTTCGAATAAATTCGAACCTGCACACAACAGGCCTTTTTCCGCGTAGCAGATGACCGGGCAGCGGCCTTTTCCCCGCAATTTCAGCGCATGCAATGCTTGCGCTTTATTACCGCGCGGTTATCCTAGGCATATTCCCCTTTCGAGACGAGGCTATTCCCCCTCTTGGACAGTACGACATCGATTCATCGCTTTGCCCTGGACGGCTTTGAGGCCGCCCGCTTTGCCAACATGTGCGGCCAGTATGACGAGCATCTGCGCCTGATCGAGCGCCAGCTACACGTGACCATCCGCAATCGTGGCGAGCAGTTCGAGCTGTTGGGCGAGGATGATGCCACCCGCAAGGCGGAAATCTTCCTGCGCAACCTGTACCGCGAAGCCAAACTGCGTGATCTCGGCCCTGATGACGTACACCTGCTGCTTCAGGAAGCCGGCATGCAGCAACAGGTCATGCCCGCCGCCGCAGAAGCAGCCGACAACAGCGTCACCCTGCGTACCCGTAAAAAGACCATCCGTCCGCGCGGCCGCAACCAGCAGGGTTACGTACGCTCGATCAGGCAGCATGACATCAACTTCGGCGTCGGCCCGGCCGGTACCGGCAAGACCTACCTGGCCGTTGCCTGTGCCGTCGATGCCCTTGAGCGCGGCGATATCGAACGCATCCTGCTGGTACGTCCGGCGGTCGAGGCCGGTGAAAAACTCGGTTTCCTGCCCGGCGACCTGAGCCAGAAAATCGACCCCTATCTGCGCCCGCTCTACGATGCCCTCTACGAGATGCTCGGTACCGACTACGTCAACCGGCTGATCGAACGCCAGATCATCGAGGTGGCCCCGTTGGCCTACATGCGCGGCCGCACCCTGAGCAACAGCTTCATCATTCTCGACGAAAGCCAGAACACCACCCGTGCGCAGATGAAAATGTTCCTGACGCGCATCGGCTTTGGCTCCACCGCAGTGATTACCGGCGACATCACCCAGATCGACCTGCCGCGCGGCAGCCAGTCCGGTCTCAAGCACGTGCTGCATGTGCTGAAAGACGTCAAAGGGCTAGGCTTCACCTTCTTCGACTCCACCGACGTGGTGCGTCACCCGCTGGTCCAGCTGATTGTCGAAGCCTACGACGCCTTCGATGAACAGGAAACACAGGCGGCCCGTGATGAAGCTTGAGCTTGACCTGCAGCTGGCCAGCAGCGCCGGCGCCCTGCCCGGACAGGCCGACTTCGAACGCTGGTGCCGCACCGCCCTGTCGACACGACGTGACACTGCCGAGCTGACCATCCGCGTGGTCGACGAAGACGAGGGCCGCGAACTCAACCGCGACTGGCGCGGCAAGGACTACGCCACCAACGTGCTGTCTTTTGTCGCCGACATACCGCCGGGCATCCTCGACATTCCCCTGCTGGGTGATCTGGTCATCTGCGCCCCGGTGGTGGCTCGCGAAGCCGCCGAACAGGCAAGACCAGCGACGCCCACTGGGCCCATCTGGTGATCCACGGCTGCCTGCACCTGCTCGGCTTTGACCATATCGAGGATGACGAAGCCGAAACCATGGAAGCTCTTGAGCGCCAGTTGCTGGCCAGCCTGGGCTACCCCGACCCCTATGCCGATCACGAACGGACGGAACTGCATACACCATGAGCGAAGACAATTCGAGTACCGGGCACAAGTCCTGGCTGGACAAGCTCGCACAGGCCTTCAACCACGAGCCGAAAACCCGCCAGGAGCTGTTTGCCCTGCTGCGCGAAGCCAACCGCAACAACCTGCTGGACGATGACGCCCTGGGCATTGTGGAAGGAGCCATGGAAATCGACGAGCTGAAAGTTCGCGACATCATGATTCCCCGCTCGCAGATGATCTGCATCCAGGTGGACCAGACCCCGGAAGAGTTCCTGCCGGCGGTGTTCGAGGCCGCCCATTCGCGCTATCCGGTGATTGGCGAGAACACCGACGAAGTGCTCGGCATCCTGCTGGCCAAGGACCTGCTGCCGCTGATCCTGGCGCGGCCGGACAATTTCAGCCTGCGCCAGCTGCTGCGCCCCTGCACCTTCGTGCCCGAGTCCAAGCGCCTCAACGTGCTGCTCAAGGAATTCCGCGCCAACCACAACCACATGGCCATCGTCATCGATGAATACGGCGGCGTGGATGGCCTGGTCACCATCGAGGACGTGCTGGAACAGATTGTCGGCGACATCGAGGACGAACACGACATCGATGACGACAACTTCATCCGCCAGCTGCCGACCGGCGACTTCATCGTCAAGGCCCTGACCCCGGTCGAGGACTTCAACGAATTTTTCAAGAGCGGCTTTTCCGAAGACGACTACGACACCATCGGTGGCGTGGTGATGAGCGGATTCGGCCATCTGCCCAAGCGCAATGAAACCATCGAGCTGGAACAATGGCGTTTCCGCGTGGTCAATTCCGACAGCCGCCGCCTGCACCTGCTGCGCGTCAGCAAGATACGCTGACGCCATGCTTGCAGCACTCCGGGCCATGCAGCCAGCCGCGAGCCACGTTCTGCGTACAGCAAAGTCTGGCCGCAGACCCGGCGACAGAAGCCGGGTGCCGAGCCAGGCGTACATACGCCGGGTGACAGAATAGCCGTACGGAATCATGCACACGGCTCTTGCAGCTACCACTACTGCAAACACAGCGCCAAAACACGCCCTGCCCTGCAACCGGCCCAAGGATTTTCAGCCTTGCAATTCATACTCCACAAACGCTGGATACACCACCTGCTGGCACCGCTGGCAGGCTGCCTGCTGACCCTGTCACTGGCTCCGTTTGACCTGTGGCCACTGGCTCCGCTGTCGATTGCCCTGCTGTACCTGTTGCTGCAGGAAGCCACCAGCCGCCAGGCACTACTTACCGGCTGGTTGTTCGGGTTCGGCCTGTTTGCCTCCGGTGCCAGCTGGGTCTACGTCAGCATCCACGACTACGGTGCCGCCCCTCCCTTGCTGGCCGGCTTCCTGACATTGCTGTTTGTTGCTGCGCTGGCCCTGTTTCATGCCCTGCAAGCCTGGCTCTGGGTGCGCTACCTGCGCCATCCCGAGCACCGGCTGCTCAACGTTCCGGCCTTTGCCGTCCTCTGGGTCGCCATGGAGGCGTTTCGCGGCTGGTTCCTGACCGGTTTCCCCTGGCTGTATGCCGGTTACAGCCAGCTGGAAGGCCCGCTGGCCGGCCTCGCTCCGCTGGGCGGCGTCTGGCTGATCAGTCTTGTTCTGGCCATGAGCGGCCCCCTGCTGGTTCAGCTGTTCTGTCACCGTCTGAGCCGCCGCCAAACCCTGACCCGCGCCCTGCTGTTGCCGCTCCTCTGGCTGGGCAGCATGCCCTTGCACCAGCACGAATGGACACGCCCGGCCGGACAGCCGCTATCGGTTTCAGTATTCCAGGGCAACATCGAACAGAACCTGAAATGGGACCCGGACCAGCTCGCCGCCCAGCTCGACCTGTACCGGGAGATGACCCTGGACGCAGCGACCGCCGACATCTTGCTCTGGCCGGAAACCGCCGTCCCCCTGTTCCAGGACAGCGCCCGGCCCTGGCTTGACTTCATGCACGAGCGTGCACTCGAGCGGGGTAGCGCCCTGATCACCGGCATCCCCGTACGCCACGTTGCCGACGACGGCCGACGCAGCTTCTATAACGGCATTACCGTGCTGGGCGAGGGCTCCGGCGATTACCTGAAGCAAAAGCTGGTACCCTTTGGCGAGTACGTGCCCCTGCAGGACTGGCTGCGCGGCCTGATCGAATTCTTTGACCTGCCCATGTCCGACTTTGCCCGCGGCCCGGCCGGTCAGCCGCCCCTGCAGGCCCGCGGCCACAGCATCGCGCCCTACATCTGCTACGAAGTGGTCTACCCGGAGTTTGCCACCCGGCTGGCGGCACAAAGCGAGATTCTGCTGACCATCAGCAACGACACCTGGTTCGGCCGCTCGATCGGCCCGCTACAGCATCTGCAAATGGCGCAGATGCGGGCACTGGAGGCCGGCCGCTGGATGATTCGCGGCACCAACAACGGCATCAGCGTACTGGTCAATCCCTTTGGCCAGATCACCGCCGAGATTCCCCAGTTTGAACAGGCGGTTCTGCACGGCCAGGTGGTCCCCATGCAGGGGCTGACACCCTACCTGAGGTTTGGCTCATGGCCGCTAGGCATTCTGTGCACACTGCTGTTGCTCTTCGCCATCCAGCAAAAACGCAAGCACTGAATCTGCTGCGAAGCTGCACCCTGCGAATTCATTCGCACATACGGGCCTTGTAGCCCGGCGCTGCCGGGCTTTGTCCGGATAAATCCGGACCTACAGCTGGCCGGTATCGCACCTACAGAATCGTTGCCTCGCGCGGGAAGTACGGCAAGACGATGATCAGGCGGTACCACCCACGGTTATAGCATCAATCTTCAGCGTGGGCTGGCCGACGCCAACCGGCACGGTCTGGCCGGCCTTGCCACACATACCGACGCCGCTGTCCAGCTCGAGGTCGTTACCGACCATCGATACCCCGCGCATGCAATCCGGGCCGTTGCCGATCAGGGTGGCGCCCTTCACCGGCGCGGTGATCCTGCCGTCCTCGATCAGGTAGGCTTCGCTGGTGGAAAAGACGAATTTGCCACTGGTGATATCGACCTGGCCACCGCCCAGACTGGCACAATAGATGCCCTTCTTCACCGAACGGACAATCTCCTCCGGGTCCGACTCGCCGGCCAGCATGTAGGTATTAGTCATGCGCGGCATCGGCAGGTGGGCATAGGACTCGCGCCGGCCATTGCCGGTACTGGCAACACCCATCAGACGGGCATTGAGCTTGTCCTGCATGTAACCACGCAGGATACCGTTCTCGATCAGTACGGTGTTCTGCGCCGCCACCCCCTCATCGTCCAGCGTCAGCGAGCCACGGCGGCCGGCAAGGGTGGCATCATCGACAATGGTGCACAGCGGCGAGGCCACCTGCTGACCGATCAGGCCGCTGTAGTTGGAACTGCCCTTGCGGTTGAAGTCGCCCTCCAGGCCATGCCCGACCGCCTCGTGCAGCAGCACGCCGCTCCAGCCCGGTGCCATCACCACCGGCATGCTGCCGGCCGGTGCCGCCACCGCATCCAGATTGACCAGCGCCTGGCGCACCGCCTCGCGGGCGTAATCTTGCATGCGGTCATTTTCCACGAAATAACGGTAGTCGGTACGGCCACCACCACCATGGCTGCCCCGCTCGCGACGACCATTGTGCTCGATAATCACGCTGACATTGCAACGCACCATGGGCCTGATGTCGGTCGCCAGTGTGCCATCCAGATCGGCAACCAGCACATGCTCCCATGCCCCGACCAGGCTCAGGCTGACCTGACTGACCCGGCTGTCCAGGCTGCGGGTGAAGGCATCCAGTTCCTTGAGCAGGCCGACCTTTTCCTCCGCACTCAACACATGCAGGGGCGTCTCTACCGGGTACAGCGGCACGGCCGGCGACTGCACCAATGCCAGTGGACGGCCCTGCCGGCCACTACGCACAATGCTGCGTGACGCCTGTGCCGCCTGTGTCAGCGCCGACAGGTCGATACTGTTGCTGTAGGAAAAACCGGTCTTCTCGCCGGCCATGGCACGCACGCCGACACCCTGGTCCAGGCTGAAATTACCCTGCTTGACGATGCCCTCTTCCAGCACCCAGGACTCGGTCATGCGGCGCTGGAAATACAGGTCACCGGCATCGATACCCGGGCCGGCTACCTGCGCCAGCAGCGCGTCCAGATCGGACAGCTGCAGGCCATTGGCGGCCAGCAACACCTGTGCGGCATCTTGTGTCTGCTGTGTCATGTTGCATTGCTCCTGAATGTTGCCTGCTCATTACGCGACATTGCGCAATGGCCAGCCTGCGCCCCGCTCATGCCTTCGGCGGAACCGGCAAGGGGAAGCTCATGATATTGCTGCCGGTGGCCTCGCTGATACGGGCCACGCCCAGACGCTCGACTTCGTCGATGCGCACAATGGCATGCATCGGAATATAACTGCGGATCACGCCCTCGAACTGGGTCTTGAGCTTCTCTTCACTGGGATCGATCACCATCTGGGTGCGTTCGCCAAACACGAACTCCTCAACCTCGAGAAAGCCCCACAGATCACTCTGATATATGGCCTTGGCGTAGATTTCAAAGACCTGCCCCTGGTTGACGAAAATCACCTTGAAGATTTGTGCATCTTCTTTGCTCATGGCCCTGCCCGCTATCCAATAAACCGGGCGCCATTCTAGCCTGAATACAGATTTTTTGCGCATGCGGCAGGTAGCAGGTAGCAGGTAGCAGGTAGCACTGTATCCAGCAAAGGGGGAATTACGTGGCATGCCCTGTAGGTTCGAATTTATTCGAACAAAGCCCGGCAACGCCGGGCAACCGAGGCGAGCTGTGCGAACTGTGCGAACTGTGCGAACTGTGCGAATAAATTCGCACCTACAGTGATTTGCTTGTCAAATCAGCAGCCCCAGGGAAACCCGAGCAAAAAAGTGCGACAAAAAGCTTGCATCAGATAATGCGAACCATTATCATCTACATCACTGGCTAATCACCAGCGAGTAGTCCGCAATCATGCAATGATTCCGGTTTCTCCTCATCAGGCTTAACACGGTGTTTGACCCGCCCAGGTGGCGGGTCTTTTTTTGCCTGCACCCCGGCCCTGGCATCTGCCGGCATCCCTCCAGAGACAAAAAACCCGGATACGGCAAGCCGTACCCGGGCTGATTTCAGCATCCCCCGAACGCTTAACGCACGCCGGACTGGCGCAGCGCCGCTGGCGTGAACTCGCCAGAGGTGGCTGTGGCGTTGAACTCGTAAGAGTGCTTCTCCTCGTTCTTCATGCCCATGGCCAAGTAACGGCCGGACTGGATGTCGTACAGGGTCTCGAAGGCATACCATGGCACCTGCTGGGCAAAGTATTGCAGGGCATGGGCCTCGGCCACGCGCCACAGGTTGCCACGGCCGTCATAGTGGTCAATGACCGCTGCCTGCCAGGTGTCCTCATCGATATAGAAGTCACGCTTGGCGTAGATATGACGCTCGCCTTCCTTCAGGGTGGCGGTTACGTGCCACACGCGGTGCAGCTCGTAGCGCGGCAGCTCCTGGTTGATGTGGCCGGCCTTGAGAATGTCGCTGTACTTCAGTTCGGGCGAGTCCAGACGGTAGTTGTTGTAGGAAATGTACATTTCCTTCTTGCCGTGCAGCTGCCAGTTGTAGCGGTCCGGCGCGCCGTTGAACATGTCCAGGTTGTCGGAAGTACGCAGGCCGTCGGCGGCGGTACCCGGGCCGTCATAGGACACCTGCGGAGCACGGCGCACACGGCGCTGACCAGCATTGTACAACCAGGCCGAACGTGGCTCGGTCACCTGGTTGACGGTTTCATGCACCAGCAGCACGTTACCGGCCAGACGTGCCGGCGCGGTCACGCTCTGCTTGAAGTAGAACAGGATGCTGGACGGCTTGCTGGCGTCATAATCCTTGAGCTTGTTCGGGAACACGAACTGCTCGTCAAAGTACACCAGCGAGTAGGAACCGTTGGTCTGCGGGGTGGCCTGGGTCACCTTGCGCTTGACGCTGCCCCCCCGGTAGCGGGTGACGTGGTTCCAGATCACTTCCAGGCCGTTTTGCGGAATCGGGAAGGCGTTGGCCACCTTGAAGTTTTCCAGCCCGTTGCCATCCTGCACCAGATTGACCGAGGTCGCGTTGTCACGGGTCGCGTCGATCACCTCTTGCGGCATGGTGGCCGAGCGATGGGTCTTGTAGACATTCATCTTGTAGGTGTCGGGGTAACGCTTGAACATCGCCTGCTGGCCCGGGGTCAGCTTGTCCTTGTACTGGTCCATGTTCTGCGCGGTGATGGTGAACAGCGGCTGCTCACCAGCAAACGGGTCGGCCATGAAGCCGTTGGCACTCACGGATGCGGCCGTGGTGGACAGGCCACCGGTCCACTCGGGAATGGAGCCGTCGGCGTTGCCGGCTTTTTCAGCACCGAACGGTGTCAGGCTGGTGCCCAGTTTGGCTGCATCACCGGCAGATACGGCTGCCATGACGCTGGCGGCGAACAGCGACAATACGAAGGTTGCGCCGGTCTGCATCAGGGTTTTCTGTATTTTCATGATCTGTCTTCCTGCTTATGCGTGTTCTGTTTCTATTGCGCTGCCCGCTTACACGGACAGCCTGCAGATTCTTTCCTGCGCCTTGCCGGACCGCCCCGTCCGGCGATCTGCTCCAGACATGCCGGAGCAGATCGCGGTCGGAGCCGCGTCCGCAGAGGCATTGTTAGAAGTTCATGCCGAAGTTCAGTGATACGAAGTCACGGTCCTTCATGGTGTTGTAGCGGCCACCAAAGAAGTTGGTGTAGGACAGGCCAGCGGTGTAGGTGTGGCGGTAGTCCGCATCCAGACCGACGCTGACTGCCTTGGCACCCTCGTTGAACAGACCGTTCGGGCCGTAGCCTTTCACGTCATGAGAGAACGCCATATTCGGCTTCAGGTTGACACCGGCAAACACGTCGCTGTAATCCAGCTGACCGCGGACACGGTAGCCCCAGGAGTTTTTGGTGGTGAAGCCTTTCCAGCCATTAACTTCGCGTGCGTGCGGCACATCAGGTATGACACTTGCTGGGGAACCGTAAATCGGATCACGTCCGTAACGCAGCTTGCGCTTGCTCTCCAGCCCACCTATATGGGCATAGCCGATTTCACCAACCACTGTGGCTCGTTCAGCGCCAAGAACCTGGTCAAAGAAGTGGGTGAAGGTGGTTTGCAGCTGGGTGATTTCCTTACGGTTATAGCCGCGGTTAATCTGACCTGCCCTCGCCAAATAAGCCGGTACATCCGCAGGCCCTGTAATATTTGTTACCCCTGCGGTCAGCCTCAGTGTCATATCCTGAGTGTTAATCTGGACAGGTGCATTAGGCCGGTAGCTAATCTCACCTTGCCACGCGGTACCTGTTGGCAAGGTGGTCGAGAAGCTCAAACCATACAGGCGGATATCTTCAGGATAATCCATGAAGTAATTACCGCGCCCAACTAATACTGCCGCCGGTGCAAGAGCATGAACCCCAGTCGTTCCAAGTGCCCCAGTAAAGGTGGCTGCATCAGCATTCTGCGTACTCAGGAAAGGCATCCGGCTGTGATAGTTCATGAAGTAGGCGCCATACTCGGTGTTGTCACCCATCCAGCGCAGAGCCATACCCCACTGGCCGCTGTCACCGGCTTTCCTGTCCTTGCCACGCGGAATCATCAAGCCTTCCTGTGATGCCTGAAGCCCAAGCCCGAATGACTCCAAAAGAGCTAAATTGGGCAGCACTATGCCTTGGGTCAGTTGTTTGTTCAGGATGTGATAGCCATTATCACAGCCATCCGCCGCCACATCCGCTGACGAGAAGAAAGTACCGCAGTTATCCACCACCGTCTGCTTCCAGCTCAGCTGATAAAAGGCTTCCGCTGACAGACGGTCGGTGATGCTCTGGGATACGTAGAACATATTGACCGGAATCAGGCCCTCTTTCAGCTCGGCACCGGGACGGCGGAAGGCGGAGACATCAATCGGGTTGACCGAGTTGATGGAGTTCATGATGAAGGTGCTCTCACCCCAGCTAACCACCTGCTTGCCCAGACGCACGGTACCGGGCTGGTCGCCAATCATGTAGTTGTGAAAGAGGAAAGCATCGAGGATTTCCGCACCACGGGTCTTGGCACCCTCTTTGCGGCCGTTGTTGCTGATGCGGCGCTTTTCCGGATCGGGGTGGCGCAGGTTCTGGTCATGCAGCTTGAAGTCGTACCAGTACTTGCCGCGCACGAACAGGCCGCTGTCCTTGTAGCGCAGTTCAAGGTCGTGCAGGCCCTTGAAGATTTTCGAAAAACTGTCGCCTTTCTTGAAGTTCAGCCGGCCATCGTCGCCGGTCTGGGTGTAACCGGTACCGCCGTTGGCGTTACCGATGAATTTCTTGTCCCTGTCGGCGGTAGACCAGCTGGCACCGACTGACAGCGAGCTGTCAAAGGAGCCTTCAATCTCGCCAATGTTGAAGTTGATCGCCATGGCCGGCGCGGCCAGTGCGGAAGCCAGGCTTACGGCCAGTGGCAACCGGGCCAGCTGCCAGATCTGCTTGCGGGTCGTCATCATCATGCTACTCCGAACGTTTTATTTTTTTGGTTATGGCCCGGCACACCACTCCCGGGCTGTTGAAGCAATGGACAAAACAGGCCCGTCCGGGCTGCTCCGTTCATTTAAGGAACACTTTAGCAGTACTTCCAAGCATCTACTGTGCCACAAAAGTATATGACCCACAGGTCAATTCCGGTCACGTTAATTGACAGGGCTCAAGAGCAGATTTTTTTGCGCGGATTCGAACATGAATAGCGGGAGCAAGCGGTTACGGCACTTACTTCAGGCCGTATCGGGAACGACAGGGTTTCATTTGGTAACACAACAACCCGTAAAGTAACACCCCGCCCGCAGATCCGGACTGATCCGGGCAGCGGGCGATGTACAAATGATTTGGCACCTGCTGGAGGCGGCATGCCGGCCAGCAGGTGCGGAAACGGGCAGGGTCAGTACAGCAGCTGATACAGCCGGCGCCGATACTGGATGACCAGCGGGTGGGCACTGCCCAGCAGCTCGAATACCTGCAGCAAGGTTCGCTGCGCGGCACCCTGGCCATAGTCCCGGTTGCGCACAAACAGCTGCAACAGGGCCTCCAGCGCAGGTTCGTACTGCTGGCGGGCCAGCTGCTGGATGGCCAGCTGGCAGGCGGCCTCGTCATCGCCGGCATTCTGGGCCAGCCGCGTTTTCAGCTCGGCCACATCCGGCAACTCGGCAGACAGGCGCAAGAAGGCCAGTTGCGCTTGCGCCGCGGCCAGTTCGTGCCGGTAGTCATCATCCTTGACCGCAGCCAGTACCTGGCCGGCATCGTCCAGTGCATTACGCTCCAGTAAACAGCGTGCATACAGGATCAGTGCCGGCACGCCGCTGTTGTCTTCCTGCAGCAACGCCTGCAGGACCGCTTCGGCAGCGGCGTAGGCCCCTTCGTCAAACAGCTGCTGCGCCTGCTCCAGCGGAGTGATGCTGGGTTCGGCCGGTTCGGCCACGTGCCGGGCCAGCATTTCGCGAATCTGTGACTCGGGCTGCGCCCCGGCAAAGCCGTCAACCGGCTGGCCGTCCTTGAACAGCACCACCGTCGGCAGACTGCGCACACCAAAACGGGCCACGGTTTCCTGCTCGATATCGCAGTTGACCTTGGCCAGCAGAAACTCGCCATTGTAGTGGGTGGCAATTTTTTCCAGCATCGGCATCAGCGCCTTGCAGGGCGCACACCAGTCGGCCCAGAAGTCCACCAGCACCGGCTTGGCAAAAGAATTCTCGATCACCAGCTGGTCAAAGGCTGCCGTGCCTTCCACATCAAAGATAAATGCTTGAGTCACTTCTTGCTCCTCTCCTGCCCCCGTCTGGCGCTGTACACGCGGAAGCCGTCTCGCTCGGCCAGAACCCGGCACGGCCCCAGATGGGCTTCTATCAATTCGGGATAACGCAGAAAGCTGTTGGCCACCAGCCGCAGCTCGCCGCCCGGCAGCAGGTGCCCGGCGGCCTGCCTGATCAGTTCTTCGGTGGCCTGGTAATGGGTGTGGACACCCTTGTGAAACGGCGGGTTGGTAACAATGGCCGCCAGCTGCCCGGGTGCATCGGCAATGCCTGCGCCAGCCAGCACCTGCGCCTCCAGCCCGTTGGCCGCCAGTGTACGGCGACTGCTCTCGAGCGCAAAGGCGTCAACATCCAGCAGGCTGACCATGCAGTGCGGATAGCGCCGCTTGAGTGCCGCGCCGAGCACGCCGGCACCACAACCAAAGTCCAGCAGGTGCCCCGCCGGCAGGTCGTCAAGGTGCTCCAGCAGCAGGGCCGTGCCCCTGTCCAGCCGTCCATGGCTGAATACGCCCGGCAGGCTGCACAGCTGCAGCGGCTCTGCCCCGGGTAACGCCACGCTGAACTGTTGCTGCCACTGTTCCGGAGCCGGTGGCAAACCTGCCGGCGGGCCCAGTTCGCACAGCCAGAGCTGGCAGTGACGGGCACTGTCCAGCTTCCAGGTTTTGCCGAATTGCGCCAGCTGTTTTGCCGCCCGCTCGATACCGGCTTTCTTTTCACCGACCAGAAACAGCCGTTGCAGGCCCGGCAAGCCGGCCAGCGTGTGCAACAGGTACTCGGTCAGCTCGCGGGACTTGGGCAAGAACAGAACGGCATCGGCCACGGCCAGCTGCGGAAGCTGGTGACCATAATGTGCCGTACCGGCACGCTGCAGCACCCGGTATTCGTCGGCCAGCCAGCTCCAGGCCGATGCCTGTGGCCATTCGGCCAGCAGATGATCGGCGGGAGCACCTGCCAGCAAGAGTTTTTCAGGGGTAAAGTGGTCTGCCTGCCGCAGCAGCACCTGGCTTCTTGGGTCCATGGCAACCTGTTGTGAAGGGCCAACCGGCACGGGCCGGTCAGACGTTGCGATAGTAATTGTCCAGCAGTTCGGCCAGCCCGGTACGCCAGGAGCGCGGTTTGATGCCGAATACATGGGTTATTTTTTTGCAGTCGAGCACGCCATGCTGCGGCTCGATGCCGGCATCCTCGAAATGGGCATGCGGGCGCGGCACCACTTCCAGCCTGATGTCGGAGTCCCAGCTTTTCGCTTCCTGCAGAATGGCTTCGGCCACCGCCAGCGCGGTTGCCGCCTCCTGGCCACCGTACTGGTAGGTTCCCCACAGTGGCGCATCGCAATCGAGCTGACTGAGAATCGCCACCAGCACCCGCGCGGCATCATCGACCGGGGTCGGGTTGCCGCGCCGGTCATCGGCCATCTCCATGCTTTCGTGGGCTTGCGCCCGCTGCAGCACGCGCCCCAGCATGCCGTCCGGGCTGTCATCCAGCAGCCAGCCAAAACGCAAGATGATGTGGCGCGAACAAATCGAGCGCACACTCTCTTCCATTGCCAGCAAGGCCTGGCCACGCGGGCTCAGCGGATTGCAGTCATTTTTTTCGCTATAGGCGGTAGCGCGGCAGCCATCGAACACCCGGTAGCTGGAAGGCTGGATCAGGATGCTCTGGTAATGCTTGCACAGCTGGGCCAGGCGTTCGACGGTTTCCGCCTGATGGGCAAACTTTGCCGGCTCGACACGCCCGGCCTGAAACCAGTCGTAATAATAGGCCAGGTTGATCACCACATCCGGGCGCACCTGGTCGATCAGCTCGGTCAGGGCAGCCGGAGTCCAGCCGCCTTCGGCTGGCCGGGGCACAAAAAAACTGATATCGCGCTCGGCACCCTGACGGATCAGGGCCTGCCCCAGCGCATTGCCTGCGCCCAGTAAAACGATCTTCAAGTGCATGCTGAGCTTTGCCTTTCAGTCTGTTGGCTGGCTTCCGGCAGCGCCCGGCAGCCGGTGGTATTGTGGATGCTGTCCCGCACGGAAAAACGTCAGGCCGTTCTGCCCGTGCGCCCGGACAGAACGGACAGAACGGCCGGCAGATCCTAAAATGGAATATCGTCGTCAAAATTGTCGTACGATTGCGCCGGAGCCGGCTCGGGCGGAATTTGCGCCGCCGGGGCCGCTCGCTGGTAGTCGGGCTGTTGTACCGGCTGCGCTTGCTGCTGTGGAGCAGGCTGTTGTGGCCGTTGCTGGCCACCCTGCGGCTGCTGGTCATAACCACCGCCGTCACCACGGCCGTCGAGCATCTGCATCTGGCCACCGATATCCACCACGATTTCCGTGGTGTAGCGCTTGATTCCGTCCTTTTCCCATTCGCGGGTCTGCAGGCGGCCTTCGATATATACCTTGGACCCCTTGCGCAGGTACTGGCCGGCAATCTCGGCGATTTTGCCGAAGAAAACCACCCGGTGCCATTCGGTGCGTTCCTGTAGCTGTCCGGTATTGCGGTCCTTCCAGCTGTCACTGGTTGCCAGCGTGATGTTGCACACGGCATTGCCGTTGGGCATGTAACGGGTTTCCGGATCGCCGCCGAGGTTGCCGATCAGGATGACTTTGTTCACTCCACGCGCCATTGCTATCTCCTTGTCTCACGTGTCAGCTAGTGGCAGGCTGGTGACTGTCGAGCAGTGCCTGCAGCTGTTCACGTTCGTTTACTTTATTGTCAAATCTTACATAAACCGCAGCGTCCTCTGCCACATAAAGCGCATCCATTACGCCAGGCTGGCTGCGCAGCCGGGCCAGCAGCTCGTCGCCGGGACCGGTAGCGGCACCCACCGTCAGGCGTGTGCTTGTGACATATGGCGGCTCCTGCATGGTAGCAGCAAACACCCACCAAAGTGCGGCCAGCGCCGCACAACCGGCAAAAACCGCACCATTGCCACCCAAAGTATAGAGACCACCGCCCAGGAAGCCGCCCACTGCCGCCCCCATGAACTGGCTGGTTGAGTAGATGCCCATCGCCGTACCCTTGGCTCCGGCAGGTGCCAGCTTGCTGACCAGTGACGGCAGGGTGGCTTCCAGCAGGTTGAAAGCGGCGAAAAACAGCACTGCACCCAATACCAGCAGCAACAGGCTGTTGCCCAGCCACCAGAAATACAACTGGCTCAGCCCGACCAGCGCGATGGCACCGAGGAACACGTTTTTCAGCTGTCGCTGCTTTTCGCTGTAGATGATGAAGGGCACCATCAACACAAAACCGGTCACCATCGCGATCACATAGACCCACCAGTGCTCGTCACGCGGCAACCCGCCCTGCTCCACCAGCACCAGCGGCAACACGGTGAAGCTGGCCATCAGCAGCGCATGCAGGACAAAGATGCCCACATCCAGACGCAACAGCTGGGGATCGGCAAATACCCGCCCCAGCGCCGCACGGTTGATGCCAGAATCAAGATGCCGCAGCTGTTGCCGGGGCTTGGGTACCCAGACCGCCATCAGCAGGATGCCGAACAGGGCCATCGCCGAGGTGAACCAGAACAGCCCGGCCAGTCCCGTCCAGCGGGTGATCACCGGACCGGCAATCATGGCGACAACAAACGACAGCCCGATGCTCATGCCGATTCCGGCCATGACCTTGGTGCGGTGCTGTTCACGGGTCAGGTCCGACAGCAATGCCATGACTGCGGCAGAAATTGCGCCAGCGCCCTGGATGATGCGCCCGACGATCAGCATCTCGATCGAACCGGCCATAGCGGCTACCGCACTGCCCAGCGCGAACACCAGCAAACCGGCATAGATCACCGGCATGCGCCCGATCCGGTCGGACAGCATGCCGAAGGGAATCTGCAGCAGCGCCTGGGTCAGCCCGTAGGCACCGATGGCAATGCCGATCAGCAGCGGCGTCGGCAAGCCGCTGCTGCTGGCCAGCTCCGGCCCGTAGGTTGCCAAGACCGGCAGTACCATGAACATGCCCAGCATGCGGAAAGCGAATACCAGCGACAGGCCGCTCATGGCTCGGCGTTCAACTGTATTCATCGAATCAACACGGGAATCCATGCAGTCATCTCTAAAATCTTGAGGGTGCAAGATTTTAGCAGGTTCGCCGGCGGCCTGCTGCATCCAGTGGCCAGCATGAACGCACCCCGGTGCACGAGCCGGCAAGCCCGCTTTGGCCGGCCGGGCGGCACGCTTCCGGCAAGCAGGCCAGGGACATCCGCCCCGACAGGAAACAGCCAAAGACTGTATACTTGTGCGTTTCCAGTTTCTCCGGATCAAGCAGTGGATACCATCGAAATTCGCGGCGCACGTACGCACAACCTGAAAAACATCGACCTGAGCCTGCCGCGCGACAAGCTGATCGTGATCACCGGCCTGTCCGGCTCGGGCAAGTCGTCGCTGGCGTTCGATACGCTGTATGCCGAGGGCCAGCGCCGTTATGTGGAATCGCTGTCGGCCTACGCCCGCCAGTTCCTGTCGATGATGGAAAAGCCCGATGTCGATACCATTGAGGGGCTGTCACCGGCGATTTCCATCGAGCAGAAATCCACCTCGCACAACCCGCGCTCCACCGTGGGCACCATTACCGAAATCTATGACTACCTGCGCCTGCTCTACGCGCGGGTTGGCATTCCCCACTGCCCGACCCACAATGCGCCGCTGGAAGCCCAGACCGTCAGCCAGATGGTTGACGGCGTACTGGCCCTGCCAACCGAACACCGCTACATGCTGCTGGCCCCGGTGATCCGCGAGCGCAAGGGCGAACACCTGGTGCTGCTGGAGGAGCTGCGCGCCAAGGGTTTCATCCGCCTGCGCATCAACGGCAAGGTCCATGACATGGACGACCTGCCGGCGCTGGACAAGAACAAGCGCAACAACATTGATGTGGTGGTCGACCGTTTCAAGGTACGTGACGACATGGCTCAGCGGCTGGCCGAGTCCTTCGAGACCGCGCTGCAGCTGGCCGACGGCATTGCCTGCGTGGCCAGCATGGACGAAGATTTCGAGCTGGAACAGGTGTTTTCCGCGCGTTTTGCCTGTCCGCATTGCGGCCACTCCGTTGGCGAGCTGGAACCCAAGCTGTTTTCCTTCAACAACCCGTCGGGCGCCTGCCCCGGCTGTGACGGCCTGGGCGTGAAACAGTTCTTCGATGCCCGCCGGCTGGTCAACAACGAGCTGACACTGGCCGAAGGCGCCATCCGTGGCTGGGACCGGCGCAGCGCCTATTATTTCCAGATGCTGCAGTCGCTGGCCCGCCATTACGATTTTGATATCGACACGCCCTTTGGCCAGCTGGACAAGCGCACACAGCAGCTGATCCTGCAGGGCAGCGGGCTGGAAGACATCGAGTTCAACTACCTCAACGACCGTGGCGATATCGTCAAGCGCAAGCATCCGTTCGAGGGTATCGTGCCCAACCTTGAACGCCGTTACCGCGAAACCGAGTCAACCAGCGTACGCGACGAACTGGCCAAATACCTGAGCACCCAGGCCTGCCCCGACTGCAACGGCTCGCGCCTGTGCAGTTCGGCGCGGCATGTCTGGGTAGCCGAGCGGACACTGCCCGAAGTGGTCCGCCTGCCGGTCGGCGATGCGCACCAGTATTTCAGCCAGCTCAGCCTGCCCGGGCGACGTGGCGAGATCGCCGGCAAGATCCTCAAGGAAATCGGCGAGCGCCTGCAGTTTCTGGTCAATGTCGGGCTGGACTATCTGACACTGGAGCGCAGTGCCGACACCCTGTCGGGCGGCGAGGCCCAGCGCATCCGTCTGGCCAGCCAGATCGGTGCCGGTCTGGTCGGGGTGATGTACATCCTTGATGAGCCTTCCATCGGCCTGCACCAGCGCGACAACGAGCGCCTGCTGGCCACGCTGGTGCACCTGCGTGATCTGGGCAATACGGTGATCGTGGTCGAGCATGACGAGGATGCCATCCGCCTGGCCGACTATGTGGTGGACATCGGCCCCGGCGCCGGCGTACATGGTGGCCGGATTGTCGCACAGGGCACACCACAGCAGGTGATGGCCAACCCCGACTCCCTGACCGGGCAATACCTGTCCGGCAGCAAACAGATTACGTACCCGCAACAGCGCACCCCGCTCAACCCGGAAAAGATGTTGCGCCTGCTGGGGGCCAGCGGCAACAACCTGCAAAACGTCAACCTGGTGGTTCCGCTGGGCCTGTTCACCTGCATTACCGGTGTATCCGGCTCGGGCAAATCGACCCTGATCAACGGCACCCTATATCCGCTGGCGGCCACCGCCCTGAACGGCGCCACCACACTGGAGGTCGCACCTTACGAGGAAATCGACGGACTGCAGCATCTGGACAAGGTGGTGGATATCGACCAGAGCCCGATCGGGCGCACACCACGCTCCAACCCGGCCACCTATACCGGCATTTTCACCCCGATCCGCGAGCTGTTTTCCGGCGTGCCCGAGGCCCGTGCCCGTGGCTATACGCCGGGGCGCTTCTCGTTCAACGTCAAGGGCGGGCGCTGCGAAGCCTGCCAGGGCGATGGCGTGATCAAGGTGGAAATGCACTTCCTGCCGGACATCTACGTACCCTGCGACATCTGCAAGGGCAAGCGCTATAACCGCGAGACACTGGACATCCGCTACAAGGGCAAAAGCATCGACGAGGTGCTGGGCATGACCATCGAAGAAGCTCGTGGCTTCTTTGACGCCATTCCCGCACTGGCGCGTCGTCTGCAAACCCTGATCGATGTCGGCCTGTCCTATATCCGCCTCGGCCAGAGCGCCACCACCCTGTCCGGTGGCGAGGCGCAGCGGGTCAAGCTGGCGCGCGAGCTGTCCAAGCGTGATACCGGCCAGACGCTGTACATTCTCGACGAGCCGACCACCGGCCTGCACTTTGCCGACATCCAGCTGTTGCTGGATGTGCTGCACCAGCTGCGTGACCGCGGCAACAGCATCGTGGTGATCGAGCATAACCTGGACGTGATCAAGACCGCCGACTGGATCGTCGATCTGGGGCCGGAAGGCGGCTCGCGTGGCGGCCAGATCATTGCCACCGGTACGCCGGAGCAGATCGCTGCCACAGAAAGCTCGCATACCGGACGCTTCCTGCAACCCCTGCTCGGCCAGGCATAGCCGGCACAGCGGCATCCATGCGGGGTGCCGCCCACGTTCCGGAAGGAGTCACGACATGCCGCACGGCCGGTTTACATGGATGCAGGCACTGTCCCCGCAAACCCGGGGGCTGGTTGCCATCAATCTTGCCGCAGTGATCTTCGGTACTGCCGCCCTGTACGGCAAGCTGGATGTTTCCCCGGTGTGGATCACTGCCTTGCGCGGGGCGCTGGGCGCGCTGGCCCTGGCAGTGGTTGGCGGCCTCTCCGCCCGCTTGCTGCACATGACGCCGCGCAGTCTCGGCCGGCTGGTGGCCAGCGGCTTTCTGCTGGCCAGCCACTGGCTGACCTTTTTCATGTCCGTACAGCTGTCCGGCGTGGCCATCGCCACCCTGACCTTTGCCACCTTTCCGCTGTTTACCGTGCTCGTTGAAGCAGCCGCGCTACGGCGGTTGCCCCGCCTGGCGGAAGTGCTGGCCGGCGTGGCCATCATTGCCGCCGTTGCCCTGCTGGTCGAGCCCGGACAAGGCGGGAACAATACCGCCGGCACCCTGGTCGGCCTGCTGTCGGCCGCCGTGTATGCCCTGTTCTGGCGCATAGCGCAGCGGCTGGATGGCTCACTGTCCGCCGCCAATGTTTCATTTTGCCAAAATGTTGTGGTGTTCATCCTGCTGGCACCCTGGCTGTTTGTCGCCACACCGGCACCGGCCGGCTTGTTCGACTGGCTGGCACTGTCAGGGTTGGGCGTGATCAATACCGCCATCATGCTGCTGCTTTACCTGTATGCCCTGAGGCATGTGTCGGCCAGCACCTGCAGCGGTTTCATCGCACTGGAACCAGTCTACGCCATTGCCTTCGCTGCCTGGCTGTTCAACGAGCCGGTAACGCCCTGGATCATCCTCAGCTGCCTGCTGATTCTGGGCGCGTCGATGATCCTGCTACGGATCGAGCGGCAAGCGCAGGCGTCATCCTGATGCCCGCTATCAGCATGTACAGTAACTGCCACCCATAAAAAAACCGGCCCGCGAGGGCCGGTCTGTCATTGCCGGGTGACTGGACGAATCAGACTTCCAGGCCCATCGCCTTGGCAACACCTGCACCATAGGCAGGGTCGGCCTTGCTGCAGTGCTCGATATGCTTGCGCTTGATGTACTCGGGCACCATGGCCATGTTGCGAGCGGTATTATCAAACAGCACCTGCTGTTGCTCTGGACTCATCAGGCGGAACAGGTTGCCCGGCTGGGTGAAATAATCCGGCTCGGTCTCCCAGTAGTCGAAGCGGTCGGCCAGACCTTCAATCTGCAGTGGCGGCTCGGCGAAGTCGGGCTGCTCCTGCCACTCGCCCCTGGTGTTGGGCTCGTAGTGGGCGCGACTGCCTTCGTTGCCGTCCACACGCATGGCACCATCACGGTGGAAGTTATGGAACGGGCAGCGTGGCGTATTCACCGGGATCTGGTAGTGGTTGACGCCCAGGCGGTAACGCTGCGCATCGCCATAGGAAAACAGGCGGCCTTGCAGCATGCGGTCAGGCGAGAAGCCGATTCCTGGCACGATATGCGCCGGGTTGAAGGCTGCCTGCTCGACATCGGCAAAGTAGTTGTCAGGGTTGCGGTTGAGCTCGAAGTAACCCACCTCGATCAGCGGGTAATCCGCTTTCGGCCAGACCTTGGTCAGGTCGAACGGATGGTAAGGAACCTTGGCTGCATCGGCCTCAGGCATGACCTGGACATACATGGTCCAGCGCGGGAAGTCCTTGCGCTCGATTGCCTCATACAGGTCACGCTGCGAGCTTTCACGGTCCTGGCCTACCAGCTCGGCCGCTTCCTGGTCGGTCAGGTTCTTGATGCCCTGCTGGGTCAGCAAGTGGAACTTGACCCAGTAACGCTCGTTGTCGGCATTGATGAAGCTGAAGGTGTGCGAACCGAAGCCGTGCATGTGGCGGTAGCTGGCCGGAATGCCACGGTCACTCATGACGATGGTGACCTGGTGCAGGGCTTCGGGCAGGCCGGTCCAGAAGTCCCAGTTGTTGACCGGGCAGCGCATGTTGGTACGCGGGTCACGCTTGACCGCGTGGTTCAGGTCAGGGAACTTGAGCGGGTCACGGAAGAAGAACACCGGAGTATTGTTGCCGACCAGGTCCCAGTTGCCCTGCTCGGTATAGAAGCGCATGGCAAAGCCGCGGATGTCACGCTCGGCATCAGCTGCACCACGCTCGCCGGCAACGGTCGAGAAGCGCACGAACATCTCGGTTTTCTTGCCGATCTCGGAAAACAGGGCCGCCTTGGTGTACTGGGTGATGTCATGGGTCACCACGAATTCGCCGAATGCACCGGAACCCTTGGCGTGCATGCGGCGCTCAGGAATCACCTCACGATCAAAATGCGCGAGCTTTTCGAGAAACCAGACATCCTGCAACAGCATCGGGCCACGTGCGCCAGCGGTCAGGCTGTCCTGGTTATTGGCGACCGGCGCGCCGGAAACTGAGGTGAGTTTGCTTTTGATATCCATGATTGAATCCTCTCAACGGGTGGTGAGGTCTACAATACACAAACCCACGAATAGTCAAAAGACATTAAAAGCTATCTTTTTGATACACATCAACTATCGTATAGCCAATAAAAAACCGGGCAGAGCCCGGTTTTTTATTGGCATGCCGAATTACTCGGCAGCTTCTTCAGCAGCTGCTGGCTGAGCACGGTCTACCAGCTGGACATAGGCCATCGGCGCATTGTCACCAGCACGGAAGCCACACTTCAGGATACGGACGTAACCGCCCGGACGCTGAGCGTAATGCTTGCCAAGATCGTTGAACAGCTTGCCTACAGCTTCCTTGGAGCGCGTGCGCGAGAAAGCCAGACGACGGTTTGCCACTGAATCGACTTTGGCCAGAGTGATCAGGGGCTCTGCTACGCGGCGCAGTTCTTTGGCCTTGGGCAGAGTGGTCTTGATCAGTTCGTGCTCGAACAGCGATACCGCCATGTTCTGGAACATGGCTTTGCGGTGTGCGCTGGTGCGGTTCAGTTTACGGCCACTTTTACGATGACGCATGGTTCAATTCCTTACCAAACTCTTGTTGTTCGGTGATGATGGACGATCAGGCAGTGGCCTTGTCATCCTTTTTCAAACTTGCCGGCGGCCAGTTATCAAGCCGCATGCCCAGGGACAGACCGCGCTGCGCCAGAACATCCTTGATCTCGGTCAGGGATTTCTTGCCCAGGTTTGGCGTCTTGAGCAGCTCCACCTCGGTACGCTGGATCAGGTCGCCAATGTAGTAGATGCTTTCCGCTTTCAGGCAGTTGGCCGAGCGGACGGTCAGTTCCAGGTCATCGACAGGGCGCAGCAGGATCGGATCAACCTCATCCTCCACCTTGTCTTCAACCGGTTCTGCTTCGGCCTGAAGCTCAACAAAGGCTGCCAGCTGATGCTGCAGAATTGTTGCACAGCGACGAATCGCCTCTTCAGGGTCGAGGGTGCCGTTGGTTTCAAGCTCAATGATCAGCTTGTCCAGGTCGGTACGCTGCTCGACACGAGCATTTTCTACCACATAGGAAACCCGGCGCACCGGGCTGAACAGGGCGTCCAGCTGCAATCCGCCAACACTGCGGGTTTCATCCTCGTCAGTGAAGCGGGAGTCTGCTGCTTCGTAGCCACGACCGCGCGCAATGCGCAGTTTCATGTCCAGGGAGCCCTTGTCAGCCAGATTGGCAATAACGTGGTCGCCATTAACGATTTCCACATCATGATCCAGCTGGATATCGGCTGCGGTTACAACGCCCGGGCCTTTCTTGCTCAGGCTCAGGGTGGCCTCGTCACGGCCGTGCATTTTTACAGCCAGACCCTTGAGGTTCAGCAGGATCTCGATGACATCCTCCTGTACACCTTCAATGGCACTGTATTCGTGCAGCACGCCGTCGATTTCAACTTCGACAACCGCACAACCAGGCATGGATGACAACAGAATGCGTCGCAACGCATTGCCCAATGTATGTCCGAAACCACGCTCGAGAGGCTCAAGCGTGATCTTGGCGCGGGTCGGACTGACCGTATCGACCTTGATTTGACGAGGGGTCAGAAACTCATTTACCGAAATCTGCATGGATACACCTATTTTCTAGCCCTTACTTGGAGTAGAGCTCGACGATCAGGCTTTCATTGATGTCTGAAGAGAGGTCACTACGCTCAGGCACGTTCTTGAACACGCCTGATTTCTTCTCTGCATCGACCTCTACCCACTCGACGCGGCCACGCTGGGCACACAGTTCGAGAGCCTGAGCGATACGAAGCTGATTTTTGGATTTTTCGCGCACAGCGATCACATCACCCGGCTGAACCTGGTAAGACGGAATATTCACGGTCTGACCATTGATGGTGATGGCCTTGTGGGATACCAGCTGACGGGATTCGGCGCGGGTCGCACCATAGCCCATACGGTAAACCACGTTGTCCAGACGGCTTTCCAGCAGTTGCAGCAGGTTTTCACCGGTTGCACCCTTGCGGCGGGCCGCTTCCTTGTAATAACTGTGGAACTGGCGCTCCAGCACACCGTAGATGCGGCGTACTTTCTGCTTTTCACGCAACTGGCTGCCGTACTCGGACAGGCGGCCGCGACGCTGACCATGTTGACCAGGAGCAGTTTCAATGTTGCACTTGGATTCAATCGCGCGTGAACCGCTCTTCAGGAAGAGGTCGGTACCTTCACGACGGGACAGTTTGCACTTGGGACCAATATAACGAGCCATTTCTTACTGTCTCCTGATTACACGCGACGCTTCTTCGGCGGACGGCATCCATTATGCGGGATGGGCGTCACGTCGGTGATGCTGGAAATTTTATAACCGCAACCGTTGAGCGCACGAACGGCAGACTCACGGCCCGGGCCGGGACCCTTGACGTTGACTTCAAGGTTCTTCAGACCGTACTCGAGGGCAGCCTGACCGGCGCGCTCGGCTGCAACCTGGGCAGCGAACGGGGTGCTCTTGCGCGAGCCACGGAAACCTGAACCACCGGAAGTAGCCCAGGACAGTGCATTACCCTGGCGATCGGTGATGGTTACGATAGTGTTGTTGAATGACGCATGGATGTGGGCGATGCCATCAACCACCGTCTTCCTGACCTTCTTGCGAGGACGAGCAGCTGCTTTAGCCATAATTTAATTCCTGTCCGTTTCCAGAGGATTACTTGCGAATCGGCTTGCGCGGGCCCTTGCGGGTACGAGCATTGGTTTTGGTGCGCTGGCCATTGACTGGCAGGCTGCGACGATGACGCAGACCACGATAGCAACCCAGATCCATCAGACGCTTGATGTTCATGGTCACTTCGCGGCGCAGGTCGCCTTCGGTGGTCAGCTTGCCAACTTCTGTACGCAGCTTTTCGATCTGGTCGTCAGAAAGGTCCTGGATTTTTGCTGCCGGATTGATGCCGGTAGCGGCACAGATGTTCTGTGCAGTTGGCCGACCGATACCGAAGATATAGGTCAGCGAGATAACAGTATGCTTGTTATCCGGAATGTTGACGCCTGCAATACGGGCCATTCAATTAACTCCAATTGACAGCAACGCACGCCCCGGAAGCCAAGAAATGGGACATGCGTGTTGATGCTGTAGGTTTTGATCAGTCCGCTAGCGCACTAGCTAGCGGACGGGTTACGCGTCACACTCAGCCTTGGCGCTGCTTGTGACGTGGTTCTGCCGAGCAGATCACCCGGATGACGCCTTCGCGACGGATGATTTTGCAGTTGCGGCAAAGTTTTTTTACCGATGCACGAACTTTCATCTTGCACTCCTGAACTCAGGCCATGATCAGCGCAGCATGCCGCCGCTGCCATAGCCCTTGAGGTTCGATTTTTTCATTAGGGATTCGTACTGGTTTGAAACGAGGTGCGATTGTACTTGAGCCATGAAGTCCATTACAACCACAACAACAATCAAAAGAGACGTGCCCCCGAGATAGAATGGCACATTGGCCGCCACCACAAGAAACTGGGGCAACAAACATACCGCCGTCATGTACAGCGCGCCAAATACGGTCAGACGTGTCAGCACACCATCGATATAGCGCGCAGACTGGTCGCCGGGGCGGATGCCAGGAATGAATGCACCGGATTTCTTCAGGTTCTCCGCCACTTCCTTCGGGTTGAACATCAACGCGGTATAGAAGAAGCAGAAGAAAATGATACCCGCACTGAACAGAAGAATGTTCAGGGGCTGTCCCGGAGCAAGCGCCTGGGAAATGTCGCTCAACCAGGTCATGCTTTCCGATTGTCCGAACCACTGTCCCAGCGAAGCCGGGAACAGCAGGATGCTGCTGGCGAAGATCGCCGGAATCACACCGGCCATATTGACCTTCAGCGGCAAGTGGCTCTGCTGGGCAGCAAACACCTTGCGGCCTTGCTGGCGCTTGGCGTAGTTGACCAGAATCCGGCGCTGACCGCGCTCGATGAACACCACAAAGCCGATGATGGCAACAGCCAGCAGGCCGACCACCATCAGGGCAAAGATATTGATGTCACCCTGGCGGGCCGACTCGAAGGACTGACCAATCGCGGCTGGCAGCCCGGCCACGATACCGGCGAAAATCAGCATCGAGATGCCGTTGCCGATACCGCGCTCGGTGATCTGCTCGCCCAGCCACATCATGAACATTGCACCCGCCACGAAAGTGGTGATGGATACAAAGTAGAAGTTGAAGTCGGCACTGAACGCCACGCCCTGGCTGGCCAGCCCCATGGACATGCCAAAGGCCTGTACCAGGGATAACAGCAGGGTGCCGTAACGGGTGTACTGGCTGATCTTGCGACGACCGGCCTCACCTTCTTTCTTCAGCTGTCCAAGTTGCGGGCTGACAGCAGTCATCAGCTGCATGATGATCGACGCGGAAATGTAGGGCATGATACCCAGCGCGAAGATGCTCATGCGCTCCAGCGCACCACCGGAAAACATGTTGAACAGGTCGAGAATGGTTCCCTCATTCTGTCGAAACAGGTTTGCCAGGGCGTCGGGGTTGATACCGGGAACGGGAATATGCGCCCCGATCCGGTACACGATGATTGCCAGGAACAGGAAGCGCAAGCGTGCCCACAATTCAGACAAACCGCCTCCACCCACGGCAGAGAGAGAACCTTGTTTAGCCATTATTCCTCGACCTTGCCGCCTGCAGCGATGATGGCTTCACGAGCACCCTTGGTAGCTGCCACGCCCTGCAGGGTTACTGCACGGGTAACATCACCGGACAGCATCACCTTTACGGACTTGACGTTTTCACCAATGATGTTGGCTTCCTTCAGGGTGACCAGGGTCACCAGGTCGCCTTCAACCTTGGCCAGCTCGGAAGTGCGCACTTCAGCGCGCTCCAGCTGCTTGGCAGAAGTGAAACCGAACTTGGGCAGACGACGGTACAGCGGCTGCTGGCCACCCTCGAAGCCGGGTGCAACCTTGCCGCCGGAGCGTGAAGTCAGGCCCTTGTGGCCACGACCGGCTGTCTTGCCCATGCCGCTACCGATACCACGACCCAGACGGACCTTGGCAGGACGGGAGCCGGGCGCTGAACGCAAATCATTCAGTTGCATGTCTTAACCCTCCACGCGGAGCATATAGTAAGCCTTGTTGATCATGCCGCGATTTTCCGGAGTATCCAGAACCTCAACGGTGTGACCGATGCGGCGCAGGCCAAGGCCACGCACGCAGGCTTTGTGATTGGCCAGACGGCCGTTGGTGCTCTTGACCAGAGTCACCTTGATTTTTGCCTGGGACATGATTACAGAATCTCCTCGACGCTCTTGCCACGCTTGGCAGCAACGGCTTCAGGAGACTGCATGTTCTTCAGGCCCTTGAAGGTTGCCTGCACCACGTTCACCGGGTTGGTGGAGCCGTAGCATTTGGCAAGTACGTTGTGCACACCGGCCACTTCCAGGACGGCGCGCATTGCACCACCGGCGATGACACCGGTACCCTCGGAGGCAGGCTGCATGTAAACGTTGGACGCACCATGAACGGCGCGGATCGGGTACTGCAGAGTAGTACCGTTCAGCTCGACCTGGATCATGTTGCGACGGGCAGCTTCCATGGCTTTCTGGATGGCGGACGGCACTTCGCGGGACTTGCCACGGCCATAGCCGACGCGACCCTTGCCATCACCGACCACTGTCAGGGCGGTGAAAGTGAAGATGCGGCCACCCTTGACGGTCTTGGCTACACGGTTAACCTGAACCAGCTTCTCGATGTAACCTTCATCGTTGCTGCTTTCTTCGCGTCTGCCGCGCTTTTGTTCGTTATTCGACATAACTTAAAACTCCAGCCCGCCTTCACGAGCAGCATCAGCCAGTGCCTGAACACGGCCATGGTACTTGAAACCAGAACGGTCAAAGGCCACCTGGGAAATGCCGGCGGCCTTGGCGCGCTCGGCAATCAGTGTGCCAACCTTCTTGGCTGCTTCGACATTACCGGTGGTGCCTTCACGCAGGGACTTGTCCAGGGTGGAGGCTGAAGCCAGAACCTGGCTGCCGTCAGCAGAAATGATTTGTGCGTAGATGTGCTGTGATGAGCGGTTTACACACAGACGAACCACTTCGAGCTCGTGCATTTTCAGACGTGCCTTGCGTGCACGACGCAATCTTGAAACTTTTTTGTCGTTCATTTTGCTAGGCCCTACTTCTTCTTGGCTTCTTTACGGCGCACTACTTCTTCTGCGTAGCGCACACCCTTGCCCTTGTAAGGCTCGGGACGACGGTATTCGCGGATTTCAGCAGCAACCTGACCCAGAACCTGCTTGTCGATACCACGCAGGATCAGATCGGTGGCACTAGGTGCCTCGGCTGTCACGTTGGCTGGCAACTGGTACTCGACCGGATGGGAGAAACCCAGTGACAGGTTGACCACATTGCCGCTGACCTGGGCGCGGTAACCCACACCGACCAGCTGCAGCTTGCGCTCGAAGCCCTGGCTTACACCAACAACCATGTTGTTGACCAGAGCACGGGTGGTTCCGGCCATGGCACGGGACTGCTGGTCACCGTTACGTGCGGCAAAACGAATTTCCGCTGCGTCCTGGATTACTTCAACAGAGGGATGCAGCTGCATTTGCAGTGCGCCCTTGGCACCCTTGACGGAGACTGTTTCGCCGTCGATTTTAAACTCTACACCCGCTGGCAGTGTAACGGGGTTATTTGCAATACGAGACATGCTTCCCCCTTAGAATACGCTGCACAGCACTTCGCCGCCGATACCGGCAGCACGGGCTTCACGATCGGTCATCACACCCTTGCTGGTGGAAACGATCGCCACACCCAGACCACCACGAACCTTTGGCAGTGCGCTGGCTGATTTGTACTGACGAAGGCTTGGGCGGCTGACGCGCTGCAATTCTTCAATGACCGGACGACCTTCGAAATATTTCAGTTCGATGGTCAGTTCGGGTTTAACGCCTTCGCTGACTTGATAGTCCGCAACGTAACCTTCGTTCTTCAGAACGCTGGCAACGGCAACCTTCACACGTGAAGAAGGCATGCTTACTGCGGATTTCTCAGCCATTTGGGCATTACGGATACGGGTTAGCATGTCCGCTAACGGGTCCTGCATACTCATGGGCCAATAGCTCCTGGATAAAAAACAAGTCAGCAAGGCTGACAGATACAGCAAGAGAGCACAACAGTCTCTTGCGAGCCGGACATTCTAGAGATTTATCGACAACGAATCAAGCCCCTTTCGGGGCCTGATCGATACGGCAGCGGAGCAGGTTTTACGCCGCCCTTACAGGGTGGGCATGGAAAACTGGCTGCCCTCGCGCAGCGTGGCACTCGGCCAGCGCTGGGTGATGGTCTTGCGGCGGGTGAAAAAACGCACACCGTCGGGACCATACATGAACAGGTCCCCAAACAGCGAACGCTTCCAGCCACCAAAGCTTTGATAGGCGACCGGAACCGGCAGGGGAATGTTGACGCCAACCATACCCACCTGGATGTTGTCGGTAAAGTAGCGCGCCGCTTCACCGTCACGGGTATAAATGCAGGTACCGTTGCCGTACTCGTGATCGTTGATCAGCTGCATGGCTTCCTCCATGGTTTGCACACGGATGACCTGTAATACCGGGCCGAAGATTTCCGCCTGATAGCTGTCCATGTCTCTGGTCACGCCATCAATCAGTGTCGCACCGACAAAGAAACCGTTTTCGTAACCGGCAGGCGCGGCGTCCGAACCATCCACCAGGATTTTTGCACCCTGTCTGGCCGCGGACTGGATATGCCCCACCACCTTCGCCTTGTGCTCGGCGGTAATCAGCGGGCCAAAGTCGTTGGTTTTGTCCGCGTGATTGCCCAGCCTCAGTCCGGCCATGGCCTCCTGCAGCGCGGCAATCATGCGGTCGGCGATCTCGTCGCCCACGGCAACCGCAACCGACAGCGCCATGCAGCGCTCGCCCGAAGAACCGAAAGCCGCACCCAGCAATGAGTTGACCACGTTATCCAGATCGGCATCCGGCATGACGATGGCGTGGTTCTTGGCACCACCCAGCGCCTGGCAGCGCTTGCCGTTGGCAGTGGCGGCGCTGTAGATGTATTCGGCAATTGGTGTCGAACCGACAAAGCTGACCGCCTGAACATCCTTGTGCTCAAGGATTGCATCAACCGCTTCCTTGCCGCCGTTGACCACGTTCAACACGCCATCCGGCAGGCCGGCTTCTTTCAGCAATTTGGCGATGAACAGCGTCGAGCTTGGGTCACGCTCGGACGGCTTGAGCACAAAGGTGTTACCACAGACGATGGCCATGGGGAACATCCACAGTGGAACCATCACCGGGAAGTTGAACGGCGTGATGCCGGCCACCACGCCCAGCGGGTGGAACTCGCTCCAGGAATCGATATCCCGGCCCACGTCGCGGCTGTGCTCACCCTTGAGCAACTCAGGTGCGCCACAGGCATATTCCACGTTTTCGATTCCGCGCTGCAGCTCACCAGCCGCGTCGTGGGAAATCTTGCCGTGCTCCTCGCCGATCAGGCGGCAAATCTCGTCGGCATTTTCCTCAAGCAGCTGCTTGAACTTGAACATGATGCGCGCACGGCGCTGCGGCGGTGTCTTGCGCCACTCGGGAAAAGCGGCCTTGGCTGCGGCAACTGCCTCGTCGATGGTCCTGGCACCGCCCAGTGACACCTGCTTGCTTGCTTCACCAGTTGCCGGATTGTAGACCGGCTGGGTTCTGCTGGTATCAACCTGCATTTCGCCATTGATGAAATGTCCGATTGTCTGCATGATTTTTTCCTCTGCTTTCGCTATTTGAAGTCCGGGGCCCTTGCGCAGGCATCCTGACCGGATGCCCTGCCGCATGATGCCTGTCTGCTCATTGATAAAACCCGGAGCTGGTACTTGATTCCCCGCGCCGGTCCTCTCCAGCGCGTGCCCGGTACCACCTCTGATTCGCTTGATTTATGCCGCGGCCCACATGGAGCGATACAGCTCCAGCATCTCTTCCTTGCTTGGCACCCGCGGGTTGTTGTTTGGCGAGCCGGACGCAAAGGCCTGCTCACACATGGTTTCCACCAGCTGCTCGAACCCGGCCTGCTCGACGCCGAACTCTGCCAGCGTCGGCACACTGAGTTCCTCGTTCAGGGCCTTGAGGAACTGCACCAGCTTCTCGTTGGCTGTGGCCGTGCTGTCCTGATGCCCGGCAACACCCAGTGCGCGGGCGCAGTCGGCATAGCGCTCCGGTGCCGCCGGAATGGAAAACTCGGTCACTGCCGGCAGCAACATGGCATTGGACAGCCCGTGCGGCACATGGAAGAAGGCTCCAATGGGCCGGCTCATGCCATGCACCAGTGCCACCGAGGAGTTGCAGAAGGCAATACCGGCCAGCGTCGAGCCCAGCATCATCGCCTCACGCGCCGGCTCGTCACGGCCATCATGGTAGGCTTTCTGCAGGTTGGGACCGATCAGCCCCAGGGCGGCCAGCGCCTGCTGGTCACTGTAGGCGTTGCGCTTCTGGCTGACATAAGCCTCGATCGCGTGGGTCATGGCATCAATACCGGTATCTGCCGTGGTGCGCGCCGGCACCGTCATGGTCAGGCCGTAGTCGATGATTGCCGCAACCGGCATGAAGCCCATGCCCACACAGAGCAGTTTCTCGTTGCTGGCCTCATCGGTGATAATGGTGAACCTGGTTGCCTCCGAGCCGGTGCCGGCCGTGGTCGGGATGGCGATGATCGGCAGCCCGCTTTCATTGACCTGACGCGGGAACCGGTAGTCGCCGATCTTGCCGCCAAACTTGCCGAGGATGGCAATCGCCTTGGCCGAATCGATCGGGCTACCGCCCCCCAGGGCAATGATGCCGTCATAGTCACCATCGCGGACACGCGCCACACCTGCCTCGATCGAGGTGTCCGTCGGCTCCGGAACGGTGTCGGCAAAGACATCCGCTTCAACGCCGGCTGCGGACAGAATGCTTTGCACCTGCTCTACATAGCCAAGCTGAACCATCATCGCATCGGTCACGATCAGTGGTCTTTCAACCTGCAAGGCTTCCAGCATCACTGGCAGCTGTTTGCAGGCATCACGCCCCACTTCCATCATTCTCGGCAATACAATACTGTTCGACATGTTGCTACCCTCTGTTATCAAAATGATCCAAACATGGTGCCCAGGGCAATGACTACAATCAGTGCTACCAGCGGAACAGCCACGGCCACCACAAAAATGTCTTTATAGGATTCCCGGTGCGTCAGGCTGCAGATGGTCAGCAGCGAGATCACTGCGCCATTATGCGGCAGGGAATCCAGTCCGCCCGAAGCAATCGAAGCTACCCGGTGCATCAGTTCCGGGTTGATACCGAACTGGGTAGCCAGTCCCAGGTAGGTCTCACCCATGGTGTTCAGCGCGATGGACATGCCGCCCGATGCCGAGCCGGTGATCCCGGCCATCACGTTGACAAATACAGCCTCGGAGATCAGCGGGTTGCCCGGAGCAAGCCCCAGCAGGAATTCCTTGACGATGGCAAAACCCGCCAGAATTGCGATCACCGAACCATAGCCAACCTCGGAAGCCGTGTTGAAGATGGGCAACAAGGCACCCAGAGCACCCTGGCTCATGGATTCCTGCAGATTTTTCCAGCGCTTCCAGTTCAGCACGATAATCATCAGACAGGATGCAACCAGTGCAGTGACAATCGCCCAGGTGCCAATCACCCGGCTTGGCGGAATATTGCCGAACAGGTCCGTCGCCAGATAACTGGTATCCAGGCCCGGCAGCAGCCACTTGGCGCACAGGAAGTTGATGCCGATCACCAGGATAATAGGCAGCAGCGCTACCACGACACCCGGATCGTCGTCATGCTCCACACTGCTGGTGGCGTCGCTATGCTTACCGTATGTCTCACCGGCCAGGCGCGCCTTGGCGGCCCGACGGTTCATCCACCACATGCCGCCAACCAGCATGACCAGTCCGGCGATGATGCCCAGCCCGGGAGCGGCGAAGGCATCGGTATTGAAGAAAGGCATCGGAATGGCGTTCTGGATTGCCGGAGAACCCGGAAAGGCGGTCATGGTAAAAGTCAGTGCCCCCAGGACGATCGCACCCGGAATCAGCCGCTTGGGTATGTCCAGTTCACGGAACAGCGCCGCAGCAATGGGGAATACGGCAAAACCCACAACGAACAGTGAAACACCGCCGTAAGTCAAAATTCCGCAGGCCAGCACAATCGACAGTACCGCCTGTTGATTGCCCAGCTTCGAAATCAGCACAGCCGCAATGGTGCGCGCCGAACCCGAATCATCCATCAGCTTGCCAAACACTGCACCAAGCAGGAACAGCGGAAAAAAGCTTACGACATAGCCGCCCAGTCCCTTCATGAACACCTGGGTATAGACGCCCAGCATCTGGCCGCCCATGCCACTCAAGAGCACTGCCAGCATGGCCAGCACAGGAGCCAGCAAGATCACGCTGAAGCCCCGGTAGGCCAGATACATAAGTAAACCCAGAGAAATCAAAATACCCAGCAGACTCATCATGACCTTTCACCCTGCCCAGCCTTTATTATTGTCTTGAACCCCGAGGTTCGCATATCGATACGTTTTGTATCGTTATAGCTAGACTAGCAAAAGAAAAATCGCGGTCAAGCGCTTTTGCCCTGTCTTCGACCTTTGTATCATCGCGACAAGCTGGTATAAGATTCCGGCCTCATGACTGATCAGGACTGTGCTACATGGATAACAAACGCAAAAAGGGCTCCAGCGTCGAGCGTGTGCTGCAGCTGGTTGAGGCTGTAGCGCAGTCCCCCCTGCCGCTCAGCCCCGGAGACCTGTCCACACTGCTGGACATACCCAAGCCCAGCGTGCATCGCTTGTTGCAGCAGCTGCAGCAAACGGGCTTCCTGCAGCTGGACCTGCAGGGCAAGGTGATTTGCGGGCAACGAACCCACCAGCTGGCACTGAGCCTGTGGCAAACCAGTCATTACCGGATGGAGCGTGAGGCCGTACTGCAACGTCTGGCGGCAGAAATCGGCGAAACCGTAGGCATTGCCATGCTGCAAGATCTGGATGTGGTCTATATCGACAGGGTCATGTCGAACTGGCCACTGCAGATTTACCTGCCGGAAGGTTCCAGGGTGCCTGTCTGGTCCAGTGCCAGTGGCAAGCTGCTTCTGTCACAGCTGCCTGTCGAGCAGTGCCAGCGCATCGTCGACAATCTGCCCATCCATGCCCTGACCACCAACACCCTTATCGACAAAGAGCAATTTTTGCAGGCCATCGACCAAATCAGGGAAACGCAGCTGGGTACCGACAACGAAGAGTTCATTCCCGGCATGGTTGCCTGCGCCGTACCCATTCCCAATGGCGATCAACCAGCCTTCGCCACCGTGTTTACTCATGGCCCCACACTCAGAAATTCGCTGCAGCAGATCATTCAGCACGAGCCGCTGCTGCGTAAAGCCGCAGACGAACTGGCCGAGATATTTGCTCGCCAGGGAACCTGGCAGGAATCCGATTGAATGACTGTGACAGTCTAAAAACCAGGGACAGGGACGAAGTGGCAGAAGCCGGCCATGGCCGAACAACGCAGAAGGGTCGAACACAGGGACGCTGACACACCCGACGGGTGCCAGACCGGACCAGTCAAGCAGATTGATAGCTGTCGCCTTTGCAGGGTTCGGTTGGCAAGGCACATTGCATGCCTGCACATCGACAGCGATATCTTCATACTCGCCAGCGGCGACTTCATTTCGAGAAAGGATGGCCTGATTTCCATGGCCCAGAAACGAATCAAGCCCCTTTCGGGGCTTGATTCAGACTACGCGCAAATTACCAGCTGGATTTGACCAGACCGGGGATGTCGCCGCGCATGGCTGCTTCACGCAGCTTGTTGCGGCCCAGTCCAAACTTGCGGTAGACACCGTGCGGACGGCCAGTTACGCGGCAACGGTTGCGCAGACGGGCTGCACTGGCGTTGCGCGGCTGCTTCTGCAGGGCGATTTGTGCCTCCCAGCGCTCTTCAGGGCTGGAATTCGGGTTGGCAATAACCGCTTTCAGGGCAGCACGCTTTTCAGCGAACTTGGCGACCGTTTGCTGACGCTTCAGCTCACGGTTGATCATGCTTTTCTTGGCCATTTCCTGTTCCTCAAGTACGGAAGGGGAATTTGAAGGCGTTCAGCAACGCACGGCCTTCTTCATCGTTACGGGCGGTGGTGGTCAGGGTGATATCCAGACCGCGCAGCGCATCAATCTTGTCGTAATCGATTTCCGGGAAGATGATCTGCTCCTTGACACCCATGCTGTAGTTGCCGCGGCCATCAAAGGAACGCGGATTCAGGCCACGGAAGTCACGCACGCGCGGCAGGGAGATGGAGAGCAGACGGTCCAGGAATTCGTACATGCGATCGTTGCGCAATGTAACCTTGACCCCGATCGGCCAGCCATCACGGATCTTGAAACCTGCGATGGACTTGCGGGAGTAAGTGATCACTCCCTTCTGGCCGGTGATTTTTTCCAGGTCGGACAGCGCGTTTTCGATAATTTTCTTATCGGTAACGGCTTCGCCCAGACCCATGTTCAGTGTAATTTTGGTTACACGTGGAACTTCCATGACGTTGGCCAGCTTCAGTTCTTCCTTCAGCTTGGGCGCCAGTTCGTTCCGGTAAATTTCTTTCAATCGTGCCATGGTGATCTACCTAGTCCTCAAGCTTCGACAGCTTTTTGTGTCGACTTGAATACACGAATTTTCTTGCCGTCTTCAATCTTGAAGCCAACACGGTCAGCCTTGCTGGTTTCCGGATTGAAAATGGCCACGTTGGAAGCCTGGATGGGGGCTTCTTTCTCGACGATACCGCCCTGTTGTCCGAGCATCGGATTAGGCTTGGCGTGTTTCTTGACGATGTTGACACCGGTCACGAGAACACGGCCGTCGGCAAGTACTTTCTGTACTTTGCCGCGCTTGCCCTTATCCTTGCCGGCGATGACGATGATCTCGTCGTTACGACGAATCTTTTGCATGACGGCTACTCCTTACAACACTTCTGGGGCCAGTGAAACGATTTTCATGAACTTCTCGGTACGCAGTTCACGCGTTACTGGACCAAAGATACGGGTACCCATGGGCTCCTGCTTGGCATTCAGGATGACAGCGGCATTGCCGTCAAAACGAATGATGGAGCCATCAGGACGACGCACACCGGAACGGGTACGCACTACCACGGCAGTCAGCACCTGGCCTTTCTTTACCCGGCCACGTGGAATGGCCTCTTTGACAGTCACCTTGATGATGTCACCGATACGGGCATAGCGACGGTGGGAGCCACCCAGGACCTTGATGCACATTACACGACGGGCGCCACTGTTGTCCGCCACATCCAGCATTGATTGAGTCTGAATCATTTTATTTCTCCGACCCGGCCCTTAAACAACTTCTACGCGTTCGACGATTTCTACCAGCGCCCAGGACTTGGTCTTGGACTGGGGACGGGTCTCGCGAATGGTGACCTTGTCGCCGATCTTGCACTGGTTTTGTTCGTCATGAGCGTGCAGCTTTGTTGAACGCTTCAGGTACTTGCCGTAGATCGGGTGCTTGACGCGACGCTCGATCAGTACGGTAATGGTTTTGTCCATCTTGTCGCTGACTACTCGGCCGGTCAGCGTACGGATTGTGTTCTGAGCTTCAGCCATGATTACTCACCTGCCTTCTGGTTGAGCACAGTTTTTACACGAGCGATGTCGCGTCTGACCTGAGTCATCAGGTGAGACTGGTTCAACTGTCCGGTTGCCTTCTGCATGCGCAGATTGAACTGTTCACGCAGCAGACCAAGCAATTGCTCGTTCAGCTGCTCTACTGTTTTTTCACGAAGTTCGTTAGCTTTCATCACATCACCGTCCGCTTAACAAAAGTTGTTGCGACAGGCAATTTAGCTGCAGCCAGTGCGAAGGCTTCACGCGCCAACTCTTCTGACACACCTTCAATTTCATAAATGACCTTGCCTGGCTGAATCAGGGCTACCCAGTACTCTACGGAACCCTTACCTTTACCCATCCGCACTTCAAGAGGCTTCTTGGTGATTGGCTTGTCCGGGAATACACGGATCCAGATTTTACCACCACGCTTCACGTGACGGGTCAGGGCACGACGGCCTGCTTCAATTTGACGAGCGGTGAGACGACCACGGCCAGTTGCCTTCAGGGCAAATTCGCCGAAGCTCACCTTGCTGCCGCGCAGAGCCAGACCACGGTTGTGGCCGGTCATCATCTTGCGGAACTTCGTACGCTTGGGTTGTAGCATTGTGCGTACTCCTTAACGTGCTGCTTTTTTACGAGCCGGGGCTTCAGGTTTGGTTTCTTCGTGACGGCCACCAATGACCTCACCTTTGAAAATCCATACCTTGACGCCGATCACACCGTAGGTGGTGTGGGCTTCGTAAGTTGCGTAATCGATATCAGCGCGCAGGGTGTGCAGGGGCACACGGCCTTCGCGATACCATTCTGTACGTGCGATTTCAGCACCGCCAAGTCGTCCGCTCACCTGGATCTTGATGCCCTTGGCACCAATACGCATGGCGTTCTGTACAGCGCGCTTCATGGCGCGACGGAACTGAACGCGGCGCTCCAGTTGCTGTGCAACGTTCTGAGCGACGAGCATACCGTCGAGTTCCGGCTTGCGGATCTCTTCAATATTGATGTGCACGGGCACACCCATTTTCTTGGTCAGGTCCTGACGCAGCTTCTCGACATCCTCACCCTTCTTGCCAATCACGATACCGGGACGGGCGGTGTGGATGGTGATGCGTGCGGTCTGGGCCGGGCGAGCAATCTCGACACGGCTTACGGACGCGTTTTTTAGTTTGTCCAGCAGATACGCACGAACTTCCAGGTCGGCATTCAGGTAGTCAGCATAATCTTTGCTGTCTGCATACCAAACCGATGCGTGATCCTTGACGATACCCAGGCGAATGCCAATGGGATGTACTTTCTGACCCATCTGATCAACTCCGTTACTTGTCTGCGACCTTGACAGTGATGTGGCAAGACCGCTTGATGATGCGATCCGCACGGCCCTTGGCACGTGGCTTGATACGCTTCATCGAACGCCCTTCGTTAACGAAGACTGTAGAAACACGCAGGTCATCTACGTCCGCGCCTTCGTTATGCTCGGCATTGGCAATGGCTGACTCCAGCACCTTCTTGATGATTTCAGCAGCTTTCTTGCTACTGAAAGTCAGCAGGTTCAGTGCTTCGTCAACTTTCTTACCACGAATTTGGTCGGCAACCAGGCGGGCTTTCTGGGCAGAAATGCGAGCGCCCGACAATTTTGCGGCAACTTCCATCTTCATACCCCTTAACGCTTGCCTTTCTTGTCTGCGATGTGACCTTTGTAGGTACGAGTCGCAGCAAATTCACCCAGTTTGTGACCGACCATGTCTTCGCTGACCAGCACGGGAACGTGCTGGCGTCCGTTATGGACAGCGATGGTCAGGCCTACCATTTGCGGCAGAATCATTGAACGGCGTGACCAGGTCTTAACCGGCTTGCGATCGTTCTTTTCAACTGCAGTCTCAACCTTCTTGAGCAGGTGAAGGTCAATAAAAGGACCTTTCTTAAGAGAACGTGACATGTTTTATCCTTTGATTACTTGCGACGGCGAACAATCATGTTGTTCGTACGCTTGTTGCTACGGGTTTTACCACCCTTGGTTGGACGACCCCATGGAGTAACAGGGTGACGACCACCTTTGGAACGGCCTTCACCACCACCATGCGGGTGATCCACCGGGTTCATGGCAGCACCACGAACGGAAGGACGCACACCGGCCCAGCGGGAAGCACCGGCCTTGCCCAGCGAGCGCAGGAAGTGCTCGTGGTTGGACACTTCGCCCAGGGTTGCGCGGCAGTCGACCTGCACCTTGCGCATTTCACCGGAACGCAGGCGAATGGTGGCGTAGCTGCCATCGCGTGCGACCAGCTGTGCGGAAGTACCGGCGGAACGAACCAGCTGGGCACCTTTACCTGGCTTCATCTCGATGCCGTGGATCACGGAACCGACCGGAATGTTGCGCAGCGGCAGGGTGTTGCCGGTCTTGATCGGTGCGTGGGTACCGCTCATCAGCTGCTCACCGGCACTGATGCCTTTCGGAGCGATGATGTAGCGACGCTCGCCATCGGCATATTTCAGCAGGGCGATGTTGGCACTACGGTTCGGGTCGTATTCCAGACGCTCGACGATGGCAGGAATGCCATCCTTGTTGCGACGGAAATCGATGATGCGGTAATGCTGCTTGTGACCACCGCCGATGTGACGGGTGGTGATGCGGCCGTTGTTGTTACGACCACCGGACTTCGACTTCTTCTCCAGCAGCGGCGCGTGAGGAGCACCCTTGTGCAGCTCCTTGTTGACCACACGAACGACAAAGCGGCGTCCGGGGGAAGTCGGCTTGCTCTTGACAATTGCCATCTTGCACCTCTACTTAGTTAGCACTGCTTTCGAAGTCGATATCCTGACCAGGCTCAAGGGTAATGTAGGCTTTTTTCCAGTCATTACGCTTGCCCATGCCGCGCATGGTACGCTTGGTCTTGCCGTTTACCTTGACGGTATTGACATCAGACACTTTAACTTCAAACAGCTGTTCAACTGCTTTCTTGACTTCCAGCTTGGTGGCGTCGGTAGCCACTTTGAATACAAACTGGTTCTTGCCGTCGGCCAGCACAGTAGCCTTTTCGGAGATGTGCGGGCCCAGCAGCACCTTGAATACGCGTTCCTGGTTCATCCCAACAACTCCTCAAACTTCTTGACCGCAGAAACAGTCATCAGCACCTTTTCGTAGGCAATCAGGCTGACCGGATCGGTACCCTGAACATCGCGCACATCCACATGCGGGATGTTGCGGGCGGCCAGATACAGGTTCTCTTCAACTGCATCGGACACGATCAGTACATCGTTCAGGTTCAAGTTACCCAGCTTGCCCAGCAGCTCCTTGGTTTTCGGAGCGGAAACGGACAGCTCCTCAACCACCACCAGGCGATCCTGGCGTACCAGTTCGGCAAGGATGGAGCGCATTGCGGCGCGGTACATTTTCTTGTTAAGCTTCTGGCTGTGGTCCTGTGGACGGGCGGCAAAAGCCACGCCACCGCTACGCCAGATCGGGCTGCGAGTGGTACCGGCACGTGCACGGCCTGTACCCTTCTGACGCCATGGCTTGCGACCACCACCGGAAACTTCGGCACGGGTCTTCTGCTTCTTGCTGCCCTGACGACCGCCGGCCATGTAGGCCACAACAGCCTGGTGAACCAGAGTCTCGTTGAACTCGCCACCAAAGGTACGCTCGCAGACATCAATTGCCTGGGCGCCATTTACATTGATTTGCATTTCGGCACTCCCCTATTAACCGCGAGCTTTAACGGCTGGACGCACGACAACATCGCTGCCAGTAGCGCCGGGAACGGCACCCTTGATCAGCAACAGGTTACGCTCGGCGTCAACACGTACAACTTCGAGGGATTGCACTGTCATGCGCACATCACCCATGTGTCCGGACATTTTCTTGCCCTTGAACACACGACCAGGGGTCTGGCACTGGCCGATGGAGCCAGGCACGCGGTGAGAGAGGGAGTTACCGTGGGTCGCATCCTGACCACGGAAGTTCCAGCGCTTGATGGTACCGGCAAAGCCTTTACCCTTGGTCTGGCCGGTTACATCAACCAGCTGACCGGCAGTGAACAGCTCGGCAGTGATCTGCTCACCGGCCTGGTACTCACCGTCTTCAACGCGGAACTCGAGAACTGTGCGACCGGCTTCCACGCCAGCCTTGGAGAAGTGACCGGCCTGGGCCTTGGTCACGCGGGAAGCACGACGCTCGCCAACAGTCACCTGGACTGCGCGATAGCCATCGGTTTCCTCGGTTTTCATCTGGGTGACACGATTCGGCTCGACTTCAATTACAGTCACCGGAATCGAAACACCATCTTCGGTGAAAATGCGGGTCATACCGCACTTGCGACCGACTATTCCAACTGTCATATTTCTGACCTCAAGAGTGTACGGGGCTTTCACCCGCTATGGCCGCCCATTGCAGAGCGTTACACGACTAAAACGGATGTCTTAGCCGAGGCTGATCTGTACTTCCACACCGGCAGCAAGATCAAGTTTCATCAGCGCGTCAACGGTCTTGTCAGTAGGCTGAACAATGTCCAGAACACGCTTGTGGGTGCGAATTTCGTACTGGTCACGCGCATCTTTGTTGACGTGCGGAGAAATCAGTACGGTAAAACGCTCTTTTCGAGTCGGCAGAGGGATCGGACCACGAACCTGAGCCCCAGTACGCTTCGCCGTTTCGACGATTTCCTGGGTTGATTGATCAATCAGGCGGTGATCAAAAGCCTTCAACCGGATACGGATTTGTTGGTTTTGCATTTTGACCTCAGACTTTGGGTTAGCCTTGCACGGGCGCAAACTCCCGATAATAAGGAGGCGCAATTCTAATCGTGCGTAACAGCTATGTCAACCAATAAAGAAAGCCCCCATAAAGGGGGCTTTCTCGTCATTACCAATCAGGCAATGATTTTTGCAACTACGCCGGCACCGACGGTACGACCACCTTCACGGATGGCGAAGCGCAGACCTTCTTCCATCGCGATCGGGGCGATCAGGGTGATGTCCAGCTTGACGTTGTCGCCAGGCATGACCATCTCGACGCCTTCTGGCAGTTCACAGCTTCCGGTCACGTCAGTGGTACGGAAGTAGAACTGTGGACGGTAGCCCTTGAAGAAAGGCGTGTGACGACCACCTTCTTCTTTGGACAGTACGTACACTTCGCCTTCGAAGCGGGTGTGCGGCTTGATGGAACCGGGCTTGGCCAGAACCTGACCACGCTCAACGTCTTCACGCTTGGTACCACGCAGCAGAACACCAACGTTCTCACCGGCACGGCCTTCGTCCAGCAGTTTGCGGAACATTTCAACACCAGTACAGGTGGTCTTGACGGTGTCCTTGATACCGACGATCTCGACTTCCTCGCCAACCTTGACGATACCACGCTCGACACGACCGGTTACCACGGTACCACGGCCGGCGATGGAGAATACGTCTTCGATCGGCATCAGGAACGCCTGGTCGATGGCGCGCTCTGGCTCTGGAATGTAGGAGTCCAGGGTTTCAACCAGAGTTTTAACAGCGGTAGTACCCAGACCGTTTTCGTCTTCGCCGTTCAGCGCCATCAGGGCGGAACCGGTGATGATTGGAGTGTCATCGCCCGGGAAGTCGTACATGTTCAGCAGATCGCGAACTTCCATCTCGACCAGTTCCAGCAGCTCTTCATCGTCAACCATGTCGGCCTTGTTCAGAAACACAACGATGTAAGGAACGCCTACCTGGCGGGACAGCAGGATGTGCTCACGGGTCTGAGGCATGGGGCCGTCAGCAGCGGAACAGACCAGGATCGCGCCGTCCATCTGGGCAGCACCGGTGATCATGTTCTTGACGTAGTCGGCGTGGCCGGGGCAGTCAACGTGGGCGTAGTGACGGGTCGGGGAATCGTACTCGACGTGAGAGGCGGCAATGGTGATACCACGTGCTTTCTCTTCAGGTGCGTTGTCGATCTGGTCATATGCCTTGGAAGCACCGCCGCCGCCCCAGACTTCGGCGCAAACGCGGGTCAGCGCTGCAGTCAGGGTGGTTTTACCATGGTCAACGTGACCAATGGTACCTACGTTCAGGTGCGGTTTTGTACGTTCAAATTTTTCCTTAGCCACGATAGTAACCTCTTGCTAAATGGGCGGGATCAACCTTGATTTTTGATAATGGCCTCGGCAATGTTTGCCGGTGCCTCTGCGTATTTGGAGAATTCCATGGAGTAGCTGGCGCGACCCTGGGACATGGAACGGACATCGGTAGCGTAACCGAACATCTCGCCCAGCGGTACCTCGGCGCGGATGACCTTGCCGGATGGCGTGTCATCCATACCCTGGATCAGGCCACGACGACGGTTCAGGTCACCCATCACGTCACCCATGTAATCCTCTGGCGTTACCACTTCGACCTTCATCACAGGCTCAAGCAACACAGCGCCACCTTTTTGAGACAGCTGCTTGGTTGCCATCGAAGCGGCAATCTTGAACGCCATCTCACTGGAGTCGACATCGTGGTAGGAACCGTCAAAAACGGCCGCCTTCAGGCCGATGAGCGGATAGCCGGCAACAATACCGTTCTGCATCTGCTCTTCAATGCCTTTCTGCACTGCAGGGATGTATTCCTTCGGAATCACACCGCCCACAATTTCGTTGGTGAATTCGAGACCTTCCTGACCTTCGTCAGCAGGGGCAAAGCGAATCCAGCAATGACCAAACTGGCCACGACCACCGGACTGGCGAACAAACTTGCCTTCGATTTCACAGGTATTGCGAATGGTTTCGCGGTAGGCAACCTGAGGCTTGCCAATGTTGGCCTCAACGTTGAACTCGCGACGCATGCGGTCAACCAGGATATCCAGGTGCAGCTCACCCATACCGGAGATGATGGTCTGACCTGTTTCCTCGTCGGTCTTGACACGGAAAGAAGGGTCTTCCTGGGCCAGACGACCAAGGGCGATACCCATTTTTTCCTGGTCAGCCTTGGTTTTCGGCTCAACTGCTACCGAGATGACAGGCTCGGGGAAGTCCATGCGCTCAAGGATGATCGGTGCATCCATGGAGCACAGGGTGTCACCGGTGGTGACGTCCTTCATGCCGATCAGGGCAGCGATGTCACCAGCCACACACTCCTTGATTTCCTGGCGGTCGTTGGCGTGCATCTGCACCATCCGGCCGACACGCTCGCGCTTGCCGCGCACGGAGTTCAGCACCTGGTCGCCCGATTTCAGAACACCGGAGTAAACACGGGCAAAGGTCAGGGTACCGACAAAGGGGTCGGCAGCGATCTTGAATGCCAGCGCGGCAAATGGCGCGTTGTCATCGGCAGGACGGCTGTCGGTCTTTTCTTCGTCATCCGGGTGTACACCCTGAATGGCCGGAATGTCGGTCGGTGCTGGCAGGTAGTCGATAACCGCGTCAAGAACCAGTGGAACACCCTTGTTCTTGAACGAGGAACCACAAACCGCAGGAACGATTTCGCAAGCGATGGTACGCGCACGCAGACCGGCCTTGATGTCTTCAACAGACAGCTCGCCCTCTTCCAGGTACTTGTCCATCAGTTCTTCGTTGGCTTCGGCGGCTGCCTCGACCAGCAGGGAACGATACTCTTCGACGTCATCGACCATATCGGCAGGAACCTCTTCCTCGCGGAAGGTCATGCCCATGTCGTCTTCGTTCCAGTAGTAGGCAACACGGTTGATCAGGTCTACCTGGCCGACAAAGTTCTCTTCGGAACCGATTGGCAGCTGTAGGGCAACCGGGGTGTGACCCAGGCGCTGCTTGATCTGGCCCAGTACGCGCTTGAAGTCGGCGCCCTGGCGGTCCAGCTTGTTGACGTAAACGATACGCGGTACGCCGTACTTGTTGGCCTGACGCCATACGGTCTCGGACTGCGGCTCAACACCGGAGGAGCCACAGAACACAACCACGGAGCCGTCAAGAACACGCAGGGAACGCTCAACTTCAATAGTGAAGTCGACGTGGCCGGGGGTGTCAATGACGTTCAGGCGGTAGTTTTCGTATTGCTTTTTGGAGCCTTTCCAGAATGCGGTAACGGCAGCGGAGGTAATGGTGATACCACGCTCCTGCTCCTGGGCCATCCAGTCAGTGGTGCTGGCGCCATCATGGGTTTCACCCATCTTGTGGTTCACACCGGTGTAGAACAGGATGCGCTCGGTAGTAGTGGTCTTGCCCGCATCAACGTGCGCGGCAATACCAATATTGCGATAACGATTGATTGGAGTTGTACGTGCCACAATAAGTGCCTCGCTCGATTAGAAACGGAAGTGGGAGAACGCCTTGTTGGCTTCTGCCATGCGGTGAACGTCTTCACGCTTCTTGACGGCAGCACCTTTGCCCTCGGCCGCATCAATCAGCTCGCCGGCCAGACGCAGGGTCATGGATTTTTCGCCACGCTTGCGCGCAGCCTCTACCAGCCAGCGCATGGCCAGGGCATTGCGGCGGGACGGACGAACCTCGACTGGAACCTGATAGGTAGCACCACCGACACGACGGGACTTCACTTCAACCAGGGGAGCAATGGCTTCGAGTGCTTTTTCGAAGGTCTCCAGGGGTTCAACATTTTTACGCTGCTGGACGGTGTCCAGGGCGCCATAAACAATACGCTCGGCAACGGCTTTTTTACCGCTTTCCATAACGTGGTTCATGAATTTGGCGAGAATCTGGCTTCCGTACTTTGGATCGTCCAGAATTTCACGCTTTGCAACTACGCGACGTCTTGGCATTGATAAGCCCTCAAACGGTCTTCAGGTTAGCCCGGAACTCGACAGGTCCGGCCTTACTCTTATCGACTCGAAATTAATGAAAATACTATTTTGGACGCTTGGCGCCGTATTTGGAACGGCCCTGCTTGCGATCCTTGACGCCTGAAGTATCCAGCGCACCACGAACGGTATGATAACGCACACCAGGCAAGTCCTTGACACGACCGCCACGGATCAGCACAACGCTGTGCTCCTGCAGGTTGTGACCTTCACCACCGATGTAGGATGAAACTTCAAAGCCATTGGTCAAACGAACACGACACACTTTACGCAGTGCGGAGTTCGGCTTTTTCGGAGTGGTGGTATATACGCGAGTACATACTCCACGACGCTGTGGGCAGCCTTGCAGCGCAGGCACGTCGTTCTTGTCGACGAGGCGCTTGCGGGGCTTGCGCACCAGCTGGTTTACTGTTGCCATTTATTTGCTCCACTGTTGTCTTACGACATTAAAACGGACAAAGCATATACTTTGCCCAAATTAAGGGTACGGGATTCTAAAGGGAGTCCCGCACCCCGTCAAGATCTAAAGCGTATTGTCAACGCCTAGTCTTCCTGGTTCAAAGCCTCACTCAGCGCGGCCTCGACGTCACTGGCGCTGACCGTCTGGGCCAGCTCCTGGTCACGTTTGCGCTTGCGCTCGGCATGATAGGTCAGGCCGGTACCCGCCGGAATTAGGCGGCCAACCACCACGTTTTCTTTCAGGCCGCGCAGGAAGTCGCGCTTGCCGGTTACTGCAGCTTCGGTCAGGACACGGGTGGTTTCCTGGAACGAAGCGGCAGAAATGAACGACTCGGTGGACAGCGAGGCCTTGGTGATACCCAGCAATACGCGCTCGTATTTGGCCGGGAAGCGATTGTTGGCTTCCAGCTGCTCGTTTTCTTCCAGCACCTGGACAAACTCGACCTGGTCACCCTTGATCAGGCTGGAGTCACCGGACTCCAGCACATCGACCTTGCGCAGCATCTGGCGCAGGATGGTCTCGATGTGCTTGTCGTTGATCTTCACACCCTGCAGGCGGTAGACCTCCTGGATCTCGGTGACGATGTAGTGGGCCAGAGCGCTAACACCCAGCAGGCGCAGGATGTCATGCGGGTTGCTCGGGCCATCGGAAATCACTTCACCACGGTTGACCTGCTCACCTTCGAACACGTTCAGGTGACGCCACTTGTGGATCAGTTCCTCGTATGGATCACTACCATCGGTCGGGGTGATTACCAGACGGCGCTTGCCCTTGGTTTCGCGACCGAAGGAAATGGTACCGCTGACCTCGGCCAGAATCGACGCTTCTTTCGGGCGACGAGCTTCGAACAGGTCGGCAACCCGTGGCAGACCACCGGTAATGTCACGGGTCTTGGAGGTTTCCTGCGGAATACGCGCAATCACGTCACCGATATTGATGCGATCGCCATCGTTCAGGTTGACCAGCGCATGCGAAGGCAGGAAGTACTGCGCGACCAGATCGGTACCCGGCAGCAACAGGTCATCACCGTTGTCATCGACCAGCTTGATCGCAGGGCGGATGTCCTTGCCGGCGGCGGGACGGTCCTGTGGGTCCATCACCTCGATATTGCTCAGGCCGGTCAGGTCATCGGTCTGGCGCTTGATGGTAATGCCGGCTTCCATACCGACAAAACGCACGGTACCAGTGGTTTCACTGACAATCGGGTGAGTGTGCGGGTCCCACTTGGCCACGATGGCGCCGGCTTCGACAGCCTGGCCTTCGTTGGTGCTGATCACGGCACCGTATGGCAGCTTGTAGCGCTCGCGCTCGCGACCGAACTCGTCGGCAACCGCCAGCTGGCCGGAACGGGAAACCGCCACCAGCGCACCATCAGGACGCACCACGTGCTTGACGTTGAGCAGACGGATGCTGCCGCCGTTCTTGACCTGGACACTATCTACTGCGGAAGTACGGCTGGCCGCACCACCGATGTGGAACGTACGCATGGTCAGCTGGGTACCCGGCTCACCGATCGACTGGGCAGCGATGACACCGACCGCCTCGCCCATGTTGACCAGGTGGCCACGGGCCAGGTCACGGCCGTAGCAGCTGGCACAGATGCCATGGCGGGTTTCACAGGAGATTGGTGAACGCACCAGAATTTCGTCAATACTGTTGTTCTCGATGAAGCCGACCCATGCTTCGTCGATCAGGGTGCCGGCCGGCACCAGTACGTCGTCGCTGGCAGGATCCAGCACGTCACGCGCAACCACACGTCCGAGCACACGCTCGCCCAGCGGCTCGACCACGTCACCGCCTTCAATGTGCGGTGTCATCAGCAGGCCTTCCTCAGTACCACAGTCGATCTCGGTCACGACCAGGTCCTGTGCGACGTCAACCAGACGACGGGTCAGGTAACCGGAGTTGGCGGTTTTCAGGGCGGTATCAGCCAGACCCTTACGGGCACCGTGAGTCGAGATGAAGTACTGCAGTACGTTCAGGCCCTCACGGAAGTTGGCGGTAATCGGTGTCTCGATAATGGAGCCGTCGGGCTTGGCCATCAGGCCACGCATACCGGCCAGCTGGCGGATCTGGGCAGCAGAACCCCGCGCGCCCGAGTCTGCCATCATGAACATGGAGTTGAACGACTCCTGGCTGACCTGCTCGCCCTCACGGTTGGTGACGCTTTCCTGTGACAGGTTGGCCATCATCGCCTTGGAGATCTCGTCGTTGGCGCGAGACCAGAGGTCAATTACCTTGTTGTACTTCTCGCCCTGGGTAACCAGACCGTTGGAATACTGTTGCTCGATTTCCTTTACTTCAGCCGTGGCACGCTCAATGATCCGGGACTTCTCCTCGGGGATCACGAAGTCGTTGACACCGATGGAAACACCGGAAATGGTCGAGTAGGCAAAACCGGCATACATCAGCTGGTCGGCAAAGATCACGGTCTCCTTCAGGCCAACCACGCGGTAGCAATGGTTGATCAGGTTGGAAATCGCCTTTTTCTTCATCGGCTGGTTGACCAGATCATAGGACAGCCCCTCTGGCACGATCTGGAACAGCAGCGCGCGACCAACGGTGGTTTCAACGATGCGTACGGATTCCTCGCTGTTGCCTTCGTTGTCCTTGACCACTTCGCGGATGCGAACCTTGATTTTAGCGTGCAGGTCGGCGTTGCCGGAACGGTAGACGCGGTCCACTTCCTGCAGATCGGCGAAAACCCGGCCTTCGCCCTTCTTGTTGACCGCTTCACGGGTCATGTAATACAGGCCCAGCACCACGTCCTGCGAAGGCACGATGATCGGCTCGCCGTTGGCCGGTGACAGGATGTTGTTGGTGGACATCATCAGCGCACGCGCTTCCAGCTGGGCTTCCAGCGTCAGCGGTACGTGCACGGCCATCTGGTCACCGTCAAAGTCGGCGTTATAGGCAGCACACACCAGCGGGTGCAGCTGAATGGCCTTGCCTTCAATCAGCACCGGCTCGAACGCCTGGATGCCCAGACGGTGCAGGGTTGGCGCACGGTTGAGCAGGACCGGGTGTTCGCGAATAACGTCGGCCAGAACGTCCCACACTTCGGGCAGTTCGCGCTCGACCATTTTCTTGGCCGCCTTGATGGTGGAGGCCAGACCACGCTCTTCCAGCTTGCCGAAAATGAACGGCTTGAACAGCTCCAGTGCCATTTTCTTGGGCAGACCGCACTGGTGCAGACGCAGCGCAGGACCAACCACGATCACGGAGCGGCCGGAATAGTCGACGCGCTTGCCGAGCAGGTTCTGACGGAAACGGCCCTGCTTGCCCTTGATCATGTCGGCAAGGGATTTCAGCGGGCGCTTGTTGCTGCCGGTGATGGCACGGCCACGGCGGCCGTTGTCCAGCAGCGCATCCACGGACTCTTGCAGCATGCGCTTTTCGTTGCGCACGATGATGTCCGGCGCGGCCAGATCGAGCAGACGCTTGAGACGGTTGTTACGGTTGATGACGCGACGATACAGGTCGTTCAGGTCCGAGGTGGCGAAACGGCCACCATCGAGCGGCACCAGCGGACGCAGATCAGGCGGCAGAACCGGCAGCACGGTGAAAATCATCCACTCGGGCTTGTTGCCGGAGCCATGAAAGGCTTCCATCAGCTTCAGGCGCTTGGACAGCTTCTTGATTTTGGTTTCGGAGTTGGTCTGCGGAATTTCTTCACGCAGCGCATTGATCTCGTAATCCAGATCGATCTGCATCAACAGTTCGCGAATCGCTTCGGCACCCATGCGGGCATCGAAGTCGTCACCGAACTCTTCCAGTGCTTCATAGTACTGCTCGTCGTTGAGCAGCTGGTATTTTTCCAGGGTGGTCATGCCCGGATCGATCACCACGTAGCTCTCGAAATAGAGCACGCGTTCGATATCACGCAGGGTCATATCCAGCAGCAGGCCGATACGGCTTGGCAGGGACTTCAGGAACCAGATATGGGCTACCGGTGAAGCCAGCTCGATGTGCGCCATGCGCTCGCGGCGCACCTTGGACAGGGCAACCTCGACACCGCACTTTTCACAGATCACACCACGGTGCTTCAGGCGCTTGTACTTGCCGCACAGGCACTCGTAGTCCTTGACCGGACCGAAGATCTTGGCGCAGAACAGGCCGTCACGCTCCGGCTTGAAGGTGCGGTAGTTGATGGTTTCCGGCTTCTTGACTTCGCCGTATGACCATGAGCGGATCAGCTCTGGCGAGGCCAGAGAGATCTTGATCGCGTCAAATTCTTCAATTTCGTTTTGGTTTTTAATCAGATTCAGTAAGTCTTTCAAGGCCTTTCCTCCTGACGGAGCCTGCAGTGCTGCCGTCTGGCAGCACTGCGAATTCGTACGCGGGTTATTCGGATTCCAGTTCGATGTCGATACCGAGCGAACGGATTTCTTTGATCAACACGTTGAAGGACTCGGGCATGCCCGCCTCCATCCGGTGATCACCGTCAACGATGTTCTTGTACATCTTGGTACGGCCGTTCACGTCATCCGACTTGACTGTCAGCATTTCCTGCAGCGTATACGCAGCTCCATAGGCTTCCAGTGCCCACACCTCCATCTCACCGAAGCGCTGGCCACCAAACTGGGCCTTGCCGCCGAGCGGCTGCTGGGTCACCAGGCTGTAAGAACCGGTGGAGCGGGCGTGCATCTTGTCGTCTACCAGGTGGTTGAGCTTGAGCATATACATGTAGCCAACGGTCACAGGGCGATCGAATGCATCGCCGGTGCGGCCGTCAATCAACGTCATCTGGCCGCTTTCCGGCATATCCGCCAGGCGCAGCATGGCCTTGATTTCGGTCTCTTCCGCTCCGTCGAACACCGGGGTTGCCATCGGCACACCGGCACGCAGGTTGTTGGCCAGGTCCAGAATCTCGTTGTCGCCCAGGCTGTCCAGATTGACCCGGTCCTCTTCCGCACCACCAATCTCGTTATAGATGGTATGCAGCAGCTTGCGGATCTCGGCCACCTTGCGCTGTTCTTCCAGCATGGCGTTGATCTTCAGGCCCAGACCGTGGGCTGCAAGGCCCAGGTGGGTTTCCAGGATCTGGCCGACGTTCATCCGCGAAGGCACACCCAGCGGGTTGAGCACGATATCCACCGGCACGCCGTTTTCGTCATGCGGCATGTCTTCAACCGGCATGATCACGGAGACCACACCCTTGTTACCGTGACGACCGGCCATCTTGTCACCGGGCTGGATGCGACGCTTGATTGCCAGGTAAACCTTGACGATCTTCAGTACGCCCGGAGCCAGGTCATCGCTTTGCAGCAGCTTGCGCTTCTTGTCTTCAAAACGCTCATCCAGCAGCTTGCGGCGGTCAACCAGGTACGCCTGGGCCTTTTCCAGCTGCTCGTTGAGGCTATCATCGGCCATGCGCAAGCTGAACCACTGGCCATGCTCGATACCGTCGAGGATTTCTTCGGTCAGCACGGTGCCTTTCTTGACCTTGGCACCGCCCTCGCACTTGGCACCAACCAGGTGTGAACGCAGACGTTCGAAGGCAGCGCCCTCGACAATGCGGAACTCCTCGTTGAGGTCCTTGCGGATCTCGTCCAGCTGGGACTTCTCGATGGACAGGGCACGGCTGTCTTTTTCGACGCCGTCACGGGTGAAGACCTGAACGTCGATCACGGTGCCCTTGGTGCCGGTCGGCACACGCAGGGAGGTGTCTTTTACGTCAGACGCCTTCTCGCCAAAGATCGCGCGCAGCAGCTTCTCTTCCGGGGTCAGCTGGGTTTCGCCTTTTGGCGTGACCTTGCCCACCAGAATGTCGCCCGCGTCAACTTCGGCACCAACGTACACGATACCTGCTTCGTCCAGCTTGTTCAGCGCAGCTTCACCGACGTTGGGGATGTCGGAAGTGATCTCTTCCGGCCCCAGCTTGGTGTCACGGGAAACACAGGTCAGCTCGTGGATGTGGATGGTGGTGAAGCGGTCTTCTTCCACCACACGCTCGGACAGCAGGATGGAGTCCTCGAAGTTGTAACCATTCCACGGCATGAAGGCCACGCGCATGTTCTGGCCCAGGGCCAGCTCGCCCATGTCGGTGGACGGACCATCAGCCATGATGTCGCCACGCTCGACCACATCGCCTTTTTTCACCAGCGGACGCTGGTTGATGCAGGTGTTCTGGTTGGAGCGGGTGTACTTGACCAGGTTATAGATGTCGACGCCGGCCTCGCCAGCCTCGACTTCGGCGTCATGCACGCGCACCACGATACGGCTGGCATCAACCGATTCGATCACGCCGCCACGACGGGCCACTTCACACACACCGGAGTCATGGGCAACGTTACGCTCGATACCGGTACCAACCAGCGGCTTGTCGGCACGCAGGGTCGGCACGGCCTGACGCTGCATGTTCGAACCCATCAGGGCCCGGTTGGCATCGTCATGCTCAAGGAACGGAATCAGCGACGCCGCCACGGACACCACCTGTTTGGGTGATACATCCATGAGGGTCACTTCGGACGGATCCTTGACGGTGAACTCGTTCTGGTGACGAACGGTAACCAGCTCCTCGATCAGCTCGCCTTTATCGTTCATGCCGGCAGAGGCCTGGGCAATCACATGATCCGCTTCTTCAATCGCTGACAGGAATACAATTTCATCACTGACCTTACCATCCTTGACCACACGATACGGGCTTTCCAGGAAGCCGTATTCATTGGTGCGGGCATAGGTCGACAGCGAGTTGATCAGACCGATGTTCGGACCTTCCGGAGTCTCTACCGGGCACACGCGGCCATAGTGGGTCGGGTGTACGTCACGCACCTCAAAGCCGGCGCGTTCACGGGTCAGGCCGCCCGGGCCAAGCGCAGATACACGACGCTTGTGGGTAATCTCGGACAGCGGGTTGTTCTGGTCCATGAACTGGGACAGCTGGCTGGAACCGAAGAACTCCTTGACCGCAGCCGCAACCGGCTTGGCGTTGATCAGGTCCTGAGGCATCAGGCCTTCGCTTTCGGCCATGGACAGACGCTCCTTCACCGCACGCTCGACGCGGACCAGGCCAATACGGAACTGGTTCTCCGCCATCTCGCCGACGCAACGCACGCGACGGTTACCGAGGTGGTCGATGTCGTCAACGATGCCCTTGCCGTTACGGATGTTGATCAGGGTACGCAGCACTTCGGTGATGTCGTCCTTGTCCAGGATGCCCGGGCCGGTAATTTCCTCGCGACCAATGCGGCGGTTGAACTTCATGCGGCCGACCGCAGACAGGTCATAGCGCTCGCTGGTGAAGAACAGGTTGTTGAACAGGCCTTCGGCAGCATCCTTGGTCGGTGGCTCGCCGGGACGCATCATGCGATAGATCTCGACCAGCGCTTCCAGTTCATTAGTGGTGCTGTCGATTTTCAGGGTATCGGAAATGAAGGGGCCACAATCGATGTCGTTGATGTAGAGGGTTTCGACATTGACAACACCGGCCTTGCGGCACTGTTCCAGCAGCTCGGCAGTGATCTCGCTGTTGCACTCGGCGATGATCTCGCCGGTAACAGGATGGATCACCGGGCGGGCGGTGGTGTTGCCGATGATGTACTCGTCGGGCACGACCAACTTGTTGATGCCGGCTTTCTCCAGCTGGGTGATGTGACGCGAAGTGATACGACGTCCTTCCTCGACAATCACCTTGCCTTCACTGTCCTTGATGTCAAAGGAGGCCAGCTCGCCACGCAGACGCTTGGGCACCAGCTCCAGGCTGACTTCCTGATCATCAATGTGGAACAGGTTGGTCTCGTAATAGGCCTCAAGGATATCCTGTGAAGAATAGCCCAGTGCGCGCAACAGGATGGTGGCGGGCAGCTTGCGGCGACGGTCGATACGCACGAACACGCAGTCCTTGGCATCGAACTCGAAATCCAGCCAGGAGCCACGGTAAGGAATGACGCGGGCAGAGTACAGCAACTTGCCCGAGCTGTGGGTCTTGCCTCGGTCGTGATCAAAGAACACACCCGGAGAACGGTGCAGCTGGGAAACGATGACCCGCTCGGTACCATTGATGATGAAGGTGCCGTTTTCGGTCATCAGCGGGATTTCGCCCATGTAGACTTCCTGCTCCTTGATGTCCTTGATCTCCTTCACCGCCTTGCTGCTTTCACGGTCAAAAATGATCAGATGCACCTTGACGCGCAACGGCGCAGCATAGGTAATGCCGCGCATGATGCACTCTTTCACGTCGAAGGCAGGCTGGCCCAGGCGGTAACCGACATATTCAAGGGCGGCATTGCCAGAATAGCTGACAATCGGAAACACGGACTTGAATGCCGCATGCAAGCCGATATCCCGGAACTGTTCCTTGCTCACCCCTGCCTGCAAGAACTCACGATATGAGTCCAGTTGAATGGCCAGCAGATAAGGCACATCCATTACATTCTGCAGCTTGCTAAAGTCCTTGCGGATACGTTTTTTCTCAGTATATGAGTAAGCCATCAGCGTTCCCCAGCTTGATAATCTGCCATGATGCCCGGAACGGGCACCGGCATGTTTGCAAATATGAACTTGCTACCTAGATAGCATTGGAAGGCCCACCCGGGTTGCGTCTTCCAATGCCATCCCTTAACGACAAAAGGCCGGTGGCAAAAGCCACCAGCCATCAGCCTGTGCTTGCGCAAGGGCTGTTTTGCATAGTCGAAAATTACTTGAGTTCGACTTTGGCGCCTGCTTCTTCCAGGGCTTTCTTGGCAGCTTCGGCTTCTTCCTTGGCTACGTCTTCCTTGACCACGGAAGGAGCACCGTCAACTACGGCTTTGGCTTCTTTCAGGCCCAGACCGGTGATTTCACGTACAGCCTTGATCACGTTGACTTTCTTGTCGCCAGCCTCTACCAGGTGAATGGCGAACTCGGTTTGCTCTGCAGCAGCTTCACCAGCAGCGGCCGGACCAGCAACAACGGTAGCGGCAGCAGCAGTCACACCGAACTTCTCTTCCATCGCGGAGATCAGTTCGACAACCTGCATGACGGACATTTCGGAAATCGCGTTGAGGATATCTTCGTTAGTAAGAGCCATGACTCTAATTCCTGTAATTTGGGGATGGCACCTGTGCCATCGAATTCAAAAAATGATTGCGAAGCAAATTAAGCGGCTTGCGCTTCTTTCTGGTCGCGGACAGCGGCCAAAGTACGAGCCAGCTTGCTGGTTGCACCCTGAATCACGCTCATCAACTGGGAAACAGCTTCGTCGTAAGTTGGCAGGGTTGCCAGTACGTCGATCTGATTGGCTGCAATGAAGTTGCCTTCGAATGCGGCGCCCTTGATCTCGAACTCTTTCTGATCTTTGGCAAAGTTCTTGAAAATCCGGGCAGCTGCGCCAGGATGTTCATTGGAAAATGCGATCAGCGTAGGGCCGGTGAAAGTCTCGGTGAGGTTCTCGAATGGAGTACCTGCAACCGCACGACGCAGCAAGGTGTTACGTACGACACGTACATATACACCTGCTTCACGAGCCTCTTTACGGAGTCCGGTCATGGCGCTCACAGTCACGCCGCGGGCATCAGCCACAACAGCGGACAGGGCAACACTGGCAGCCTCGCTGACTTCAGCAACAATTGCTTTTTTGTCTTCGAGTCTAATTGCCACGGGATTATCTCCTGCTTGTTGAATGCGTCCCTTGCGGGACCCTTTTGGTGTCTGATTCAAATGAACCGGGAGCACCATCTACGTAGGCCAGCAAACTGATTAAGCGAAAACACCTACGGTCTTGGACGGCCCCCGCCAGGCAGGGACCCCAAATCTTACTTGTCTGACAGGGATGCCAGATCAACCATCAGGCCCGGACCCATGGTGCTGCTCAGGGTAACGCGCTTGATGTAAATGCCCTTGGAAGAGGCAGGCTTCAGACGGCGCAGCTCACCCAGCAGGGCCTCAGCGTTCTGCTGCAGCTTCTCGGGAGCGAAATCGATCTGGCCGATTGCGGCGTGAATGATGCCGTTCTTGTCAGTACGGAAGCGGGCCTGACCAGCCTTGGCATTGGCAACGGCAGTCGCCACGTCAGGAGTCACGGTACCGACTTTCGGGTTTGGCATCAGGCCACGCGGACCCAGCACCTGACCCAGCTGACCGACAACGCGCATCGCGTCCGGAGCAGCAACAACCACATCATAGCTCAGGTCACCGGCTTTCATTTCTTCAGCCAGATCTTCCATGCCGACCTTGTCCGCACCGGCAGCAACAGCTGCTTCAGCGGCAGCACCCTGGGCAAATACGGCTACACGCACGCTCTTGCCGGTACCGTTGGGCAGAACAACCGCGCCACGTACAACCTGATCGGATTTACGCGGATCAACACCAAGGTTGATGGAAATATCAACAGATTCCTTGAACTTCGCTGCAGGCAGTGACGCCAGCAGTGACGCAGCCTCGCCAAAGCCGTAGGCTTTGCCGTGCTCAACTTTTTCTGCAATCTGCTTTTGACGTTTGGTTAGCTTGGCCATTTACACACCCTCCACGTTCAGACCCATGCTACGGGCAGAGCCGGCGATGGTGCGTACAGCAGCGTCCAGATCGGCACCAGTCAGGTCAGCCTGCTTGGCCTGGGCAATTTCTTCCAGCTGGGCGCGGGTTACAGTGCCCACTTTCTGGCTGTTCGGCTTGGCAGAACCGCTGGCAATGGCTGCAGCCTTTTTCAGCAGAACGGCAGCTGGAGTACTTTTGGTTTCAAAAGTGAAACTGCGGTCACTGTATACGGTAATGATCACAGGAGTCGGCAGACCTGGCTCAACGCCCTGGGTCTTGGCGTTGAACGCCTTGCAAAACTCCATGATGTTTACGCCATGCTGACCCAGAGCAGGACCAACGGGTGGCGAAGGGTTGGCCTGACCGGCCTTAACTTGCAGCTTGATATAGGCTTGAATTTTCTTAGCCATGATTTCTCCAAAATGGGTATAGCGCCAAACGGCTTCCCTTATTTACATCCCTGAGACAAAACAGCCGCCCTTCCCGGGGCGGCACATGATCAGACTTTCTCTACCTGGCTGAATTCCAGCTCGACCGGAGTGGCGCGACCAAAAATCGCAACAGCCACCTGCAGACGGCTTTTTTCATAATTGACTTCTTCAACCACGCCATTGAAGTCGGCAAACGGACCATCGACCACACGTACAGTCTCACCCGCTTCAAACAGTGTACGCGGCCTTGGCTTCTCGCCACTGTCGGCAACGCGACGCAACATGGCATCTGCCTCACGCTCACTGATTGGTGCCGGACGGTCAGGAGTTCCACCAATAAAGCCAAGAACACGCGGTGTATTCTTGATCAGGTGCCAGGCTGCCTCGCCCATTTCCACCTGCACAAAGACATAACCAGGGAAGAACTTGCGTTCGCTTTTGCGTTTCTGGCCAGCCTTCATTTCTACAACTTCTTCGACAGGAACCAGAATCTCGCCAAACTCTTCTTCCATGCCCGCATGCTTGATGCGTTCCTTGAGTGAACGCATGACCTGTTTTTCATAACCAGAATATGCGTGCACGACATACCAGCGTTTTGACATGGATTAACCTACGATAATTGAAACGACCCAACCAAAAAGCGAATCCAGTCCCCAGAGGATCAACCCCATGACCAGGACCACAGCAACCACAATCAGGGTTGTCTGCACGGTCTCCTGCCTGTTGGGCCAAACCACCTTGCGAATCTCCGCCCGAGCCTCGCGCCCGAGCACCAGCATGGCACTACCCTTGGCGGTTTGCGCAGCCACAAACAAGGCGGCAGCAGCGACAAGCAGCACACCAATGGCACGATACAGGATGGACTCGGCGGCAAAGTACTGATTGCCAACCACTGCCACCGTTACCAGCGCAGCTACAACCAGCCATTTAAGGGAATCAAGACGTCCAGAAGTTGAGCCGGATTCAGTTTTGGCATTCATTTATTCAGAATCCTAGAGGAATGGAGCCACAAGAAAAGTGGCAGGCCAGGAGGGAATCGAACCCCCAACCTACGGTTTTGGAGACCGTCGCTCTGCCAATTGAGCTACTGGCCTAGAACGTTGCTAGGCCGGCTATTATGCCGACCCAGAACTATTTGTCAAGCATCAGGCGATAATTTTTGCAACTACGCCGGCACCGACGGTACGACCACCTTCACGGATGGCGAAGCGCAGACCTTCTTCCATCGCGATCGGGGCGATCAGGGTGATGTCCAGCTTGACGTTGTCGCCAGGCATGACCATCTCGACGCCTTCTGGCAGTTCACAGCTTCCGGTCACGTCAGTGGTACGGAAGTAGAACTGTGGACGGTAGCCCTTGAAGAAAGGCGTGTGACGACCACCTTCTTCTTTGGACAGTACGTACACTTCGCCTTCGAAGCGGGTGTGCGGCTTGATGGAACCGGGCTTGGCCAGAACCTGACCACGCTCAACGTCTTCACGCTTGGTACCACGCAGCAGAACACCAACGTTCTCACCGGCACGGCCTTCGTCCAGCAGTTTGCGGAACATTTCAACACCAGTACAGGTGGTCTTGACGGTGTCCTTGATACCGACGATCTCGACTTCCTCGCCAACCTTGACGATACCACGCTCGACACGACCGGTTACCACGGTACCACGGCCGGCGATGGAGAATACGTCTTCGATCGGCATCAGGAACGCCTGGTCGATGGCGCGCTCTGGCTCTGGAATGTAGGAGTCCAGGGTTTCAACCAGAGTTTTAACAGCGGTAGTACCCAGACCGTTTTCGTCTTCGCCGTTCAGCGCCATCAGGGCGGAACCGGTGATGATTGGAGTGTCATCGCCCGGGAAGTCGTACATGTTCAGCAGATCGCGAACTTCCATCTCGACCAGTTCCAGCAGCTCTTCATCGTCAACCATGTCGGCCTTGTTCAGAAACACAACGATGTAAGGAACGCCTACCTGGCGGGACAGCAGGATGTGCTCACGGGTCTGAGGCATGGGGCCGTCAGCAGCGGAACAGACCAGGATCGCGCCGTCCATCTGGGCAGCACCGGTGATCATGTTCTTGACGTAGTCGGCGTGGCCGGGGCAGTCAACGTGGGCGTAGTGACGGGTCGGGGAATCGTACTCGACGTGAGAGGCGGCAATGGTGATACCACGTGCTTTCTCTTCAGGTGCGTTGTCGATCTGGTCATATGCCTTGGAAGCACCGCCGCCGCCCCAGACTTCGGCGCAAACGCGGGTCAGCGCTGCAGTCAGGGTGGTTTTACCATGGTCAACGTGACCAATGGTACCTACGTTCAGGTGCGGTTTTGTACGTTCAAATTTTTCCTTAGCCATGTCTTGGACCTCAAGGTGGACTGATTCTAATACTGCAGATACAACAAAGGCAGATATATGAATATCTGCCTTTGTCTTGTTGGAGCTCATGAGCGGAATTGAACCGCTGACCTCACCCTTACCAAGGGTGTGCTCTACCAGCTGAGCTACATGAGCGTAACCTTAAGTTACCTGGAGCGGGCAGCGGGAATCGAACCCGCATCATCAGCTTGGAAGGCTGAGGTTCTACCACTAAACTATGCCCGCGTTGCAACCTTTTAAATCTGGTGGAGGGGGAAGGATTTGAACCTTCGAAGCTTTCGCGTCAGATTTACAGTCTGATCCCTTTGACCGCTCGGGAACCCCTCCGTAATTGAGGCGGCATTCTGCGCCATTCCACCCGACTCGTCAAGCTTATTTTGAAAAATATTTACATTTATCTTTTTTTTCATCGTTTCCCCAAGATCTCACCCGCCTCTATGCAATGCATAACACTGCAAAAAGCATCGCACTAGCGGTACGGGCCGACATTTTATTCCCTGCCAGCTGCCTGGGAATACTGCATCAAGGGAAAGTCCTTCAGCAGCGACTCAAGCAACTTGTCATCCAGCAACCGCTGTGCCGCAGCAGATACCTCGAACCAATAAGCGGTCTGATTGCGCGAAATCTTCTTTATTTGCGCCTGGTATCCCGCCATCTGCAGGCGCTCCAATACCGCTTCTGCCGAGTTCTCATGCGGGAAAATACCCAGCGAAATTCCGTTGGCCAGCTCACCCTGGGTGATCAGGTATCCATCAAGCTTGCGCGCCTGCAATTCTTTCAAAAGACGCAAAGTTGCCGCCCTTGATGACAGTGGAGGCATGTAAACCCAAAACTCCTCCTCAGCCGGCACATCTTTCTGCACCACCTGCCCAGCAATACCCAACCCCAGCAGACGCTGCCTGAGCTCATCCACCTCATCCCGGCTAACGAAGCCTCCCAGCAAGATTCGCCCACCAGGCAATCCCTGCGGCACCACCGGATTTGTCTGCTGCCAACTCCGCTCAACCCGGCTTTCTGACAGCAGGACCAACGAAGGCAGGCCATTCACCTGACTCTCAACCACTCTGACCGGAACACTACGCTCGGGATAAATATTGAAGTAATTCTGCCAGGCAAAATATGCAATATTTGCCGCCACCAGAACAAGCAAGATCAAACGCACAAGAACACCTATTCAAACGGGCAGGCCAAAGCCAGTCCGGCAAAAACCAGATCATCCATGACTTCACAGGATTCGATATGCCGCTGCACAAGCAACGCATCACCGCCCGAGACCAGAAAGCGCGCCCTCTGACCCAACCGCACCAGACCATCATCATGCACCTGCTTCATAAAACCGCTCAGCATTGTCTCCACACCGGCAGCAACACAGTTTGCCGTACATGTCTGCGGTCCGGCCAGGAACTCATCACTGACCACCAGCCCGGTAGATCCGACCAGGGTTTTCTTCATTTGCTGATAGCCAGGCGCTATCAGGCCACCCAGATGCAGTCCGTCATCCCGTACATAATCAACTGTAATCGCTGTACCTGCATCGATGATCATACAGGCACCCCGAACCCTGCTGTAACCTGCCGCCATTGCCAACCAGCGGTCGACACCCAGCCTGGCCGGCTCAGCATAGCTATTCTGTACGCCTGCAAGGTGCTCCCCGCTCGCGGCAAACACCAGCCTACCGCTCACATACTGTCTCAACACCCCGGCATAATGCTCGGCATTGCTCAAGGCCGACTGAACCGCACACACCCGACAGTCGACAAAGCTGGCAGCGCTGCCCGAAAGCTGACCCTCCAGCTCAGCCAGACTGGCAGCACGCCCCGTCACGATAACGCCGCGCTTGTCATCCAGAACACGCCACTTTATCCAGCTATTACCAACATCCAGCTCAAGAATCATTTGCCAGCCTCAATGAGAGTTCACCACCAGCAAAAAATTCCTCGCCCCGGCTAGTCCTGATGCCAAGCTCTCCCCTGTCGTTGATTCCCGTAACCTGCCCCTTGACCAGGCCAACTCCCGAAGAGAGCTCTACGCTTCTCCCCCGCCACAGATGTCGGGCATCCCACTGTTGGCGTAGCGCAGCAAAACCTTCAAGCTTCTGGACACTCAGTATTCGTCGCAAATGACCAAGCAAACCCCGATAAACGTCGTGCCTCGACACATACCCCCCTAGCTGGTGACGCAGAGAGGTCCAGGGCTGCCCTATTTCCTCAACCGGTCGCTGCATGTTCACATTGATGCCGACTCCAATGATGACGTGGCTCTGGTCCGCCAGATCACCAATCAATTCGAGCAACACCCCGGCTATCTTTTCCTCGCCAACCAGTATGTCATTCGGCCATTTCAAGCCTGCATCCTCAACACCTAGGTCATCAATGGCCTGAAGGACCGCAAGACCTACGGCAAGGCTCAGACCCTCGAGCTGACGCATACCTTCGGTAACCGGCCAAACGAAGCTTGCATACAGATTACTGGCATAGGGACTTTGCCATTGCCTGCCACGACGCCCTCGACCCTGCGTTTGCTCTTCCGCCAGAACAACATCCAGCCGCTGATGATTACGCACCAGGCGCTTGGCATACTCATTGGTGGAGTCAACCGTCTTGAGCAATACCACACCGAATTCCGGCCCTGATAGCTCCTGAACCTTTTTTATATCAAGAAGTTCGACGCCTTCTTTAAGCCTGTAGCCTTTGCCTGAAACACTTTCGATCTCATAATCCGCCTGCTGCTGCAGCTTTTGCATGCGCTTCCACACTGCGGCGCGGGTAATCCCCAGCTCGACGCCAATTTGAGCCCCGGAGTGAAATTCACCATCCGCCAGAATTTCCAGTAGGTCGTACATCAGCTTCCCCGAAATCAAGACAACGCATCGCGCGGTATTCTACTTCAGGTAAAGCTTTATTCGTACTAAAACCATCCTGCGTCAAGCCCCACGACCTAGACGACCAACCCTTTATCTGCGAATTTATTCGCACATGAAAACAAACGGCGTGCGAATAGGACCGGGCGCGAACAAGGCCGTATGCGTCCGGTAATCCCATCTGGAA
>NZ_LNJZ01000005.1 GCF_002866065.1 Thiopseudomonas denitrificans
GTGCGAATAAATTCGCACCTACATATGCTCTGCTCTATAAAGGGTCAGAGCGAGAGTATGACAACCTGCCCCAAACGTGTTATCCGCCAAGCTTAAAGCAAACAACCCCTATAGAGTTCTGTAGGGGTTGTTTGTTGGCTATGAAGAGCCCCTGTCTAGCGTTAGGGCCGCCAGACGCTGGCACGTCTACTGCTGCTTAATCGTTCCAGCGGTCTGGCGAGTAGGAGAATACAGGTAATGACCACTTCCATTTCAGGGCGGCCATGCGCATGCTCAAGCCGAATACAAACGAGATGAGCAGGTTAAGGTTCTCGTTGACTCCGAAGTAGATCAGGGCCAGGTAGAGGATGGCAACCAGGAAGGATACGCTGGCGTAAAGCTCGTGGCGCAATACCTGGGGCGTGCGGTTACACATGATGTCACGCAGGATACCGCCAAAGATGCCGGTGGTGATGCCGGCCATGATGACAACAGGTGTCTCATAGTCCAGGCGCAGGGCGACGTTGCAACCGATGATGGTGAAGGCGACCAGCCCCATGCCGTCAACCAGCAGGAACAGCCGGTTGAGCCGGCGCATGTATTTGGCGATGACGATGGTGAACAGCCCGGCACCGATGGTCATGTAGATATAGAGGGGATGTTGCGTCCAGGTGACCGGATAGTTGCCCAGCAGCATGTCGCGTACGGTTCCGCCGCCCAGGGCGGTCATGAAGGCGATCAGGGCAACGCCGAACAGGTCCATGTTGCGCCGTCCGGCAGCGAGTGCCCCGGACATGGCTTCAGCGGTAATCGCAATGACAAAGATATAGGTCAGCATCAGAAAGCACCTGCATTCTGTTAATGCCCCTCCCTCTGTCCTGTTACCTGAGAGTTTGTGCAGCGCTGCTGCTTGCCCCTTCGGTGGGTTGTCGATGCAACCGCTCTCCAGTTGGCGATAATGGATTGTGCAGTACTTGAGCCTGAGCGTTTATGGGAGTTTGCGCCTTCGGCGGGTATCTGGACCACTCTCCTGCACGCGGGCGATTATACTGTGTGCAGGGGTGGCTGACTAGCTGTACTTTATGCCGTACAGGCAGCCTTTTTCGTGACTCTGGTGGCCTGTGGGGTCAGCATAAAACTGATGTTTTACTATCGCAACGCCGGCCATGCTGCTAAAGTTTAGCGTCCAGGGAAGAGTGGCGTGGGCACCTTGCCGGCTGCGCTGCAACGACGGACATGACCGGGTCCGGTCCTGCCTGTATGATGTGCGCAACCTTCGTTTGCCAATTAACCAGTGCTTCCCTGAAAACAGCCGACAATATAGCGGGTACGGGCAATCCAGACCCCTGTCGCCTTGTCCTGTTTGTCTTTAGTTTAGAACGCACACCCAGGAAACCATCATGTCATACAGCCTCGATTCCTTCCTTCAACACATCAAACAGCGTGATCCCGAGCAGCCAGAATTCCACCAGGCTGTTGAAGAAGTGCTGCGTACACTGTGGCCATTTTTGCAGGAAAACCCCAAGTACGTGCAAAATGGCATCATTGAGCGCATGGTCGAGCCTGAACGCGTCATCCTGTTCCGTGTACCCTGGGTTGATGATGCGGGCAGGGTTCACGTCAATCGTGGCTACCGGATTCAAATGAGCAGCGCAATCGGCCCCTACAAGGGCGGTATCCGTTTCCACCCGTCGGTCAACCTTGGCGTGCTCAAGTTTCTCGCCTTTGAACAGGTATTCAAGAACTCCCTGACTTCGCTGCCTATGGGTGGCGGCAAGGGCGGGGCGGACTTCGACCCCAAGGGCAAGTCCGAGCAGGAAGTGATGCGCTTCTGCCAGTCCTTCATGAATGAGCTGTACCGTCATATCGGCCAGCATCTGGATGTGCCTGCCGGTGACATTGGTGTCGGCGCCCGCGAGGTGGGCTACATGTTTGGCCAGTACAAGCGGCTGGCCAATGAGTTCACCTCGGTGTTTACCGGCAAGGGCATGACCTATGGTGGCAGCCTGATCCGTCCTGAAGCCACTGGCTATGGCTGTGTGTATTTTGCCGAACAGATGCTGAAAAGCATCAAGCGCCGCTTTGAGGGCCAGCGTGTTGCCATTTCAGGCTCCGGCAACGTGGCGCAGTATGCGGCACAGAAAGTCACCGAGCTGGGCGGCAAGGTGGTGTCACTGTCGGATTCCGGCGGCACCCTGTACATGCCCGAGGGGTTGAATGGCGAGCACTGGGCCTATCTGATGGATCTGAAAACAGTGCGTCGCGGTCGCATCGAGGAAATGGCTCGTGAGTTTGGTGCACAGTTTTTCCCCGGGCAGCGACCATGGCACCTTGAGTGCGACATTGCCATGCCCTGTGCGACACAGAACGAGCTGAATGGCGATGATGCCCGCCAGTTGATCAAGAATGGCTGCGTGTGCGTGGCGGAAGGGGCGAACATGCCATCCACCCTTGAGGCGATCGATCTGTTCCAGGAAGCCGGTATCCTGTTTGCGCCGGGCAAGGCATCCAACGCCGGCGGTGTGGCCGTCAGTGGCCTGGAAATGACACAGAACGCCATGCGCCTGCTCTGGACCGATGGCGAGGTGGATGCCAAGTTGCACAGCATCATGCAGGGCATCCATGCGTCATGTGTCAACTACGGTACCGAAAACGGCAAGGTCAACTACGTCAAGGGGGCCAATATCGCAGGCTTCGTCAAGGTGGCGGATGCCATGCTGGCGCAGGGGATCGTCTAGTTCTGGCGTGAAACAGCTGGCTGTGCATACTCTGCGGTGATTGCGGAACGTATCGCACAAAGACGCCGCAAGCATATTGGTGCAGGTTCTTTGTCGCCAGGGCTCTGGCGACAAAGGTTTTGTACTGACATGCCCGTATCTTCCCAACAAATTGCGTGCTGTTGACGGGTTTTCTTCAGGCTGGTCGCTCGGTTGTCATGCCCCTGCCACAGCTGTACAACGTTGCTGCTGCAGGCTCCGTGCTGTTGGCAAAACATTCCTGAAGTATCTTGCAGCTGGCCACCTGGCGGCAGCTTCCCCCGCATTGCATTGGCCGGCACCAGCGGCGACAATGCACCACAACATGATCATGCGTGAGGGATGCCATTGCCTTGCACCCCTCCTTTCAACGATTACAAGGATTCCCCATGTCTGACTCCATGCTGCAGCAGCTGCGTTTACCGGCTGCCAGCCTGACACGCTCACTGCCTGAAGAAATGTTTCCGTTTGGCCGGACTGACGAACTTGAGCCGTTCAGCGGTGTGCTGGGGCAGACGCGGGCAGTCGAGGCGCTCGAGTTTGGTGTGGCGATGCCGCGTTCCGGTTATAACGTCTTTGTCATGGGTGAGCCGGGCTCTGGCCGTTTTTCCTATGTGCGCCGTTATCTGGACGAGGTGGCCCGGCAGGCGCATACGCCGTCCGACTGGCTGTATGTCAACCATTTTGACGAGCCGCGCGAACCCCATGCGATCGAGTTGCCGGCGGGTATGGGCAGTGAATTCTGCCGGGATATTTCCGGTCTGCTCGATACCATTCTCTCGGCGTTTCCTGCCGTGTTTGAAACACCCAGCTGGCAGCAGAAAAAAAGCGCCATTGATCGCGCTTTCAACAAGAAGTATGACAAGGCGCTCGACCGTATCGAGAAGCTGGCGCTGGAAAAGAACATCGCGCTCTATCGTGACAGCAGCAATATCGCCTTTACGCCGATGTTCGAGGGGAGGGCGCTGGATGAGGCCGAGTTTGCCCAGCGGCCGGAAAGCGAGCGCGAGCAGTTTCATGCCGATATCGCCTGGCTGGAAGAGCAGCTGAACACCGAACTGTCCAGCCTGCCGTTGTGGAAGCGTGAATCGAGCAACGAGCTGCGTCGGCTCAACGAGGAAACCATCAGCCTGGCGCTGGAATCGAGCATGGCGGTACTGGCTGCCAAATATGGCGATTATCCCAGTGTGCAGGCCTACTTGCAGGCCATGCAGGGTAACCTGCTGAAAACCGTGGTTGAGCAACTGGTTGACGAGGAGCACAGCGACAGTGTCCGGCGCAAGTTGCTGGAAGAACAGTACAGCCCTAACGTGGTGATGGGGCACAGCCACAATGGCGGTGCGCCGGTGGTGTTCGAGCCGCATCCGACCTATGACAACCTGTTCGGACGTATCGAATACAGCTCTGACCAGGGCATGCTGTATACCAGCTACCGGCAGCTGCGGCCGGGTGCACTGCACCGGGCCAATGGCGGTTACCTGATCCTGGAAGCGGAAAAGCTGTTGCCGGAACCCTTTGTCTGGGAAGCATTGAAACGTGCCCTGCACTCCAGGCAGCTGAAAATGGAGTCACCGCTGCTGGAGCTGACCCGCATGGCTGCCGTGACCCTGACACCGCAGGTGATTCCGCTGCAGGTCAAGGTGATCGTGATCGGATCACGCGACCTCTATTACGCCTTGCAGGAGCTGGATCCGGATTTTCAGGACATGTTCCGTGTGCTGGTGGATTTCGAGGAGGATCTGCCGCTGGAGCAGGACAGCCTGCTGCAATTTGCACAGCTGGTGCGCAACCGTACCAGCGAGGAGGGCATGGCCCCGCTGACCCGTTGTGCCGTGCAGCGGCTGGCCCGCTACAGCATGCGTCTGTCGGAACACCAGGAACGCCTGTCGGCACATCTGTCGGAGCTGTTCCAGGTGGTCAGTGAGGCGGACTTCCTGCGTGGCAAGCACCAGGACCAGTGGACCGATGCGAGCCATGTGGAGCAGGCCATCAATGCCAGAATGCGGCGCACCGGCCGGGTTTCGCGCCGCATTCTGGATGACATGCTGGACGGGGTGATCCTGATTGATACCGGGGGAGCAACCATCGGCAAATGCAACGGGCTGACCGTCCTGCAGGCCGGCGACTCGGTATTCGGGGTGCCGGCGCGGATTTCCGCCACCGTGCACCCGGGCAGCAACGGCATTGTGGATATCGAGCGCGAGGTGACGCTTGGCCAGCCGATCCACTCCAAGGGCGTGATGATTCTGACCGGGTATCTGGGCAGCCATTATGCGCAGGAATATCCGTTGGCGATTTCGGCCAGCATTGCCCTGGAGCAGTCCTATGGCTATGTTGACGGCGACAGTGCCTCGCTGGGCGAGATCTGTGCGCTGATTTCCGCATTGGCGCGGGTGCCGCTCAAGCAGTGTTTTGCCATTACCGGCTCGATTAACCAGTTTGGCGAGGTTCAGGCCATCGGTGGTGTCAACGAGAAGATTGAGGGCTTTTTCAAGCTGTGCCGCGAGCGTGGCCTGACCGGCGAGCAGGGGGTGATAGTACCCCGCGCCAACCAGAAGAACCTGCTGCTCAGTGACGAAGTGATCGCCGCAGTGGATGCCGGGCAGTTTTCGGTTTATGTGGTCGATCATGTCGAACAGGCGCTGGCCCTGCTCAGTGGCCAGCAACCGGGGCAGGCTGACGAGGAAGGACACTTCCCCGATGACAGCATCAATGGCAAGGTGGTCGCACGCCTGAAAACCATCTCCGAGCTGGGTGCGGAGCGGGAAGAAGACAAGGGGCAGGAACCGGAAACCGCCGTATCTGCAGAAACGCCGGCGCCATGACAGGGGTTGCGTCCGGCGTCTGTACTGCCTTGGCACCTGTCCGGCAGCCGGTAGAGGGGCATTTGGTAGTGTCCGGAAATTTATTTGGCCGATGCCGAAAAAAAATTTGAACAAAGGGCCCGCTTGGCTTTAAAGTTACCGGCGGCTTTTCAGCCCCCTTCAGGGATGATGGCGTCAATCAACACAGGCACACAAGGTTAGGTAAATATGTCAACCACATCGTTTCGTTCAGAGCACGACCTGCTGGGCTCACTGCCCGTTCCCAAGGATGCCTATTATGGCATCCAGACATTGCGGGCGATGCACAACTTCAATCTTAGCGGTGTGCCCCTCTCCCATTACCCCGACTTTGTCAGTGCGCTGGCCATGGTCAAGCAGGCGGCGGCCGATGCCAACCACCAGCTGGGTTATCTGAGTGAAGAGAAACATGCAGCCATCACCGATGCCTGCCACAAGATCATCCAGGGTCATCACCATGACCAGTTCATCGTCGACATGATCCAGGGCGGAGCCGGTACCTCCACCAACATGAACGCCAACGAGGTGATTGCCAACCTGGCGCTGGAGCACATGGGCAAGGAAAAGGGCGAGTACGAGTTCCTGCATCCGAACAATGACGTCAACATGGCGCAGTCTACCAACGACGCCTACCCGACCGCCATTCGTGTCGGCCTGATGCTGGGCCATCACGAGCTGCTGCTGAGCCTGGACCGCCTGATCAAGGCGTTCGAGCAAAAGGGCGACGAGTTTTCCGGCGTGCTGAAGATGGGCCGCACCCAGTTGCAGGATGCGGTGCCCATGACCCTGGGCCAGGAATTCAAGGCGTTTGCCCACAACCTGAGCGAAGATCTCGGCCGTTTCCGTACCCTGGCACAGGACCTGTTTTGTCTGGTCAACCTGGGTGGTACTGCGATCGGTACCGGCATCAACGCCGACCCGCGTTACCAGGGGCTGGCGGTCGAGCGTCTGGCGGTGATCAGCGGCCATCCGATCAAGCCGGCACCCAACCTGATCGAAGCCACCTACGACATGGGGGCTTTTGTGTTGTTCTCCGGCATGCTCAAGCGTACCGCGACCAAGCTGTCGAAGATCTGTAACGACCTGCGCCTGCTGTCCAGCGGCCCGCGCACCGGCATCAACGAGATCAACCTGCCGGCCCGTCAGCCGGGCAGCTCGATCATGCCCGGCAAGGTCAACCCGGTGATCCCCGAAGCGGTCAACATGGTCGCTTTTGACGTGATCGGCAACGATCTGGCGCTGACCATGGCGGCTGAAGCCGGTCAGCTGCAACTCAACGTGATGGAGCCGCTGGTTGCGTGGAAAATGTTCGATTCGATCCGCCTGCTGCGCCGCGCCATGGACATGCTGCGCGAGCACTGCATTGAGGGCATCACCGCCAACGAGCAGCACTGTCGCGAGCTGATGGAGCGCTCCATCGGTCTGGTCACCGCGCTGAACCCCTACATCGGCTATGAAAACTCCTCCCGTATTGCCAAACAGGCGCTGGCCACCGGCCGCAGCGTGCTGGAACTGGTGCGGGAAGAGTGCCTGCTGGAAGAGGAAATGCTGCTCGACATCCTCAAACCCGAGCACATGATCGCGCCACGCCTGGTTCCGCTGAAAGGCTGAGTCAGATTCTGCTGCGAGCAAAGCCGGCCCCTGTGGCCGGCTTTGTTGTTTCCGGAGGTATGCCTTGATACCCGCCGGCACTGATCAAAGCAGGGGATGGATCAATATTGAATACCTGTAATTCTGCTACACTCTACAACATTGTTAGTTGTTTGGTGCGTGGCACGGAGGGGCTGCATGTTGCTGGCTGCTGATATTGGTGGAACCTGGGCGCGACTGCAGGCGCTGGAAGACGGGCAGCCGCTTGTCAGTGAGACCTTTGCCAGTGGCGATTTTGCCACGCTGGCCGATGTGATCAATCACTTTCGGCAACGGCACGGCTTGCCGGATTTTGTCGCTGCCTGCCTGGGCTTGCCCGGGCCGGTTGCTGGTCGCCGGGTGGCCCTGACCAACCTGCCCTGGCAGGTGGATGCCGACGAGCTGGAAAGCACCTGCCGCATCGGGCGGGTGCAGCTGGTCAATGACTTTCAGGCGGCAGCGTGCGGGGTCGATGCGCTCACGGCGGATCAGCTGCTGGTGCTCAACCCTGGCCAGCCGGACCTGCAGGGGCCCAGGCTGGTTGCAGGCGCCGGTACCGGGCTGGGGGTGGCACCGGTGTTTTTCTGCCAGGGACGTCATGTTCCTCTGGCCTGTGAGGGCGGCCACATGGATTTCGCACCAGCCGATGACATTCAGCAAGACTTGCAACGCTGGTTGTGGCAACAATGGGAGCACGTGTCCTGCGAGCGGCTCCTGTCCGGTCCCGGGCTGGAGTTGCTGTATGGGTTCTTTTCCGGGGTGCCGCATCCGGAGCAGGCGGGGCAGATAGCAGCGGCCGATATTACCGCCCGTGCCGAAGCCGGCGAGACGGTTGCCTGCCAGACACTGGCAACTTTTGTCGCCATGTATGGCAGCTATCTGGGCAATCTGGCGCTGTTGTGGCCGGCACGGGCCGGAATCTACATTGTGGGCGGTGTCGCGCTGCATATCCGCCACTGGTTGCAGCAGCCGGCCTTCTTGCAGGCCATGCAGGCCAAGGGGCGGATGCATGAGCTGGTGGCCGGCCTGCCGGTATATCTGGTGACAGCCCCGCAGCCCGGGCTGCGGGGCGCGGCACTGATGGTGCGACAACTTGTTAATTCATAGGCTGGAGGGCGGTAACGATGGATGATTTCACCCAGATCAAGTCGGTCAGCGGGCTGACACGCAGTACTCTGGCGCTGGTGCTGGCTGGCGGCGAGGGCAGTCGCCTGCGCGCGCTGACCCAGTGGCGGGCCAAGCCGGCCGTGCCCTTTGGCGGCAAATACCGCATCATCGACTTTGTCCTGTCCAACTGTGTCAATTCCGGCATCCGCCAGATTGGTGTGCTGACCCAGTACAAGTCGCATTCGCTGATCCGGCATGTGCAGCGGGCCTGGAACTTCATGCGCTACGAAATTGGCGAGTTCGTCGAACTGCTGCCGGCTCAGCAGCGCATCGACAAGGGCTGGTACCGGGGCACGGCTGATGCCCTGTACCAGAACCTGGACATCTTGCGCCGTTACAGCCCGGACTATGTACTGGTGCTGGGTGGCGACCATATCTACACCATGGATTACAGCCAGATGCTGATCGAACATGTCCGCCGCTGTGCGGATGTGACCATTGGCTGCATCGAGGTGCCGGTGGCGGAAGCACGCGGCTTCGGCGTGATGTCGGTCAATGAACAGATGCGGGTTGAGCGCTTCACCGAAAAACCTGCCAGCCCCGAGAGCATTCCCGGCAAGCCGGGTGTGGCACTGGCATCGATGGGAATTTACATCTTTTCCACCGAGTTCCTGTTCCAGAAGCTGATCGAGGACCACGACAATCCCAGATCCAGCAACGACTTCGGCAAGGACATCATTCCGTCGATCATCAACAGTCACCATGTACTGGCCTATCCGTTCCAGAATGATCAGGGCGAGCCGGCCTACTGGCGTGATGTCGGTACGCTGGAGTCTTACTGGCAGGCCAATATGGACCTCTGTTCAATCGTCCCCGAGCTGAACCTGTATGACCGCAGCTGGCCGGTCTGGACCTACCAGGCGCAAATGCCGCCGGCCAAGTTCACCTTTGATGACGAGGGCCGCCGCGGGCAGGCGATCGACTCCATGGTATCGGCTGGCTGTATCGTCTCGGGTGCCAGGATCAAGCGCTCGGTGGTGTCCAGCGGCTGCAACCTGCACAGCTATTCGGAAATCAAGGATTCGGTGTTGCTGCCCAATGTGGATGTGGGCCGGCATTGCTCGATCAACCGGGCAATCATCGACAAGGGCTGCATCATTCCGCCCGGTACCCGTATCGGGCATGACCCGGTCGAAGACCGCAAGCGCTTCCATGTCGATGATGACAGCGGGCTGGTGCTGGTCACCCCGGACATGCTTGGGCAGTCGCTGCACTTTACCCGTTAGGGCTGTGCCTTTGTGGCCATGCTGCCGGCCCGGCAGCTTCCTTGTACAGCATGGTGTTCGGATGCGAAAAGCATTGGTGTCAGCACATGTCCGGGAGCGGCAGGGCAGGTATAATTGAGCGGTCATTATCTGACGCCCTGATTGATATTTGTTTTGAAGGTATTGCTGTGACACATGCAGACAAGTTGAAAGTTGTGCTGTGCTGGCATATGCACCAGCCGCATTATCGGGATGGAAAGGACGGGCAGTACCGTTTGCCTTGGGTCTATCTGCATGCGATCAAGGATTACACCGACATGGCAGCCCACCTGGAGGCCATGCCGGAGGCGCGGGTGGTGGTGAACTTTGCCCCCGTGCTGCTCGAGCAGCTGGACGACTATGCACGGCAGACCGGGGGCTGGCTTGAAGACGGGCAGCCGATGCAGGACGCCATGCTCAACATGCTGGCGGGCGTAGCGGCGTTTCCTGCTTGCCCGGACGAACGGGCCCGGCTGCTGCAGGACTGTCAGCGGGCGCACCACCCGACCATGATTGCCCCCTATGCAGAGTTTCAGGGGTTGCTGGATGTCTGTCAGCCGCTGTTGCATCATGCGGCGATGGCCGGGCAGGGCCTGATGTTCCTGAGCGAGCAGTTTTTCATCGACCTGCTGGTCTGGTATCACCTGGCCTGGATGGGCGTCAGCGTGCATCAGTCCGATCCCCGGGTCGGTATCCTGATGGACAAGGCACGGGGGTTTGAGCCGGCTGACCGGCGCATGCTGCTGCAGATCATCCATGATGCGGTGGCGGGCATCATTCCCAGGTACCGTGCCCTGTACGAACGGGGTCAGATCGAACTGTCGACCACGCCTTACGGGCATCCGATCGTGCCGCTGCTGCTGGATTTCGACAGCATGGCAGATGCCCAGCCTGACGCGCCGCGTCCGCACCACCCGGCCTATCCGGGCGGCAAGGAGCGGGCGCGCTGGCACATGGACCGGGGATTGCAGGTGTTTGACCACTACTTTGGCCACCGGCCGCGCGGCATCTGGTTGTCGGAAGGAGCGGTGAGTACCGCTGCGGTGCACCTGCTGGATGACTATGACATACAGTGGACCGCATCCGGGCAGGAAGTCTGGCACGACTCGTGCCTGCGTTCGGGCCTGAACGAGGTGAGGTCGTGCAACCGTGCGCTGTACCGGCCGGCGCAGCTGGAAGACAGCAACTGCAAGCTGTTTTTCCGCGATGACGGCCTGTCCGACCTGATCGGCTTCCAGTACAAGGACTGGCACGCCGATGATGCGGCACGGGACTTTTGCCAGCATGCCGAGAACATTGCCAACTTCCTCGGCGACCAGGCGGGCCAGCGGGTGGTCACGGTGATTCTCGATGGTGAAAATGCCTGGGAGTACTACCCGAAAAACGCGCATTATTTTCTGACTGCATTTTATCGTGCGTTGTCGCACCACCCACGGGTGGAAATGACCACCTTCAGTGATGCGCTGGCGCAGGGGGCCGAGCCGCTGCCGCTGTCCAGGCTGTCAGCCGGCAGCTGGGTGTATGGCTCTTTTTCCACCTGGATTGGCGAAAAGGACAAGAACCTCGGCTGGGACTTGCTGGTGGAAGCCCGGCAGGCCTTTGACCGGGTACTCGCCAGCGGCCGGCTGGGCCCGGTACAAAAGCAGGCAGTGGAAGCACAACTGGCCATCTGCGAGGGCTCGGACTGGTTCTGGTGGTTCGGTGATTACAATCCGGCCGAGTCCGTGCGTGATTTTGAGCTGCTGTACCGTCAGCACCTGGAAAAACTGTACGAGCTGCTGGGCGAGCCGGTGCCGCCGCGTCTGGCGCAACCGGTATCACATGGTGGCGGGCACATGGAGAACTCCGGCACCATGCGGCGCAATTTGTAGCAAGGCCGCCAGGGCCTGCTGTGGCCGGCCACATGACCAGCATCGCCCACGGGCGCTTTGCCATTTCACTGGCACTTGAGAAGGAGCAGCAAATTACATGGCAGAACGCGCCGCAGGGGTGCTCTTGCATCCGACGTCGTTACCCAACCGTGTGCTGGATGCACATGCCTGGCGATTCCTTGACTGGATGCAGGCGGCAGGCCTGTCGATCTGGCAGGTACTGCCGTTGACCGCGCCCCATGATGACCTGTCACCCTATCACAGCCTGTCGGCCTTTGCTCTGAACCCCCGGTTGCTGCCGCCGGACTGGGAGGCGCAGGTTGACCCGGAGGCCTTCAGACGCTATCTCGAACAGCCGCCGCACTGGCTCAATGATTACGCTTTGTTCATGGTGTTGCGCGAGCAGTTTGGCCACAGCCCCTGGTCGCAGTGGCCCGAACCGTACAAGCTGCGTAACCCGGTAGCGCTGGCACAGGTTGCTGACAGCAAGCTGGAGCAGATGTTGCAGCTGAAGAAGGCCCAGTTCCAGCTGCAAACGCTTTGGCAGCAGTTGCGCCGGGATGCGGCGGGCAGGGGGATCCGGCTGTTTGGCGACATGCCGATTTTTGTCGCCCATGACAGTGTTGAAGTCTGGGTGCAGCCGCAGCAGTTCCGGCTGGATGAAAACCTGGAGCCGGCGGTGGTGACCGGCGTGCCGCCGGACTATTTTTCCGCAACCGGACAGCGCTGGGGCAACCCCCACTATGACTGGGCGGCGATGGAACAGGACGGTTTCGGCTGGTGGTGCCGCCGTGTCGAAGCGGCTCTCGGATTGTTTGACCTGGTCCGCATCGACCACTTCCGTGGCCTTGAGGCCAGCTGGGAAATCGATGCCGGCGAGCCGACCGCGATCAACGGGCGCTGGCAGAAGGCTCCGGGAGAGCGCTTGCTTGGCCGCTTGCAACAGGTATTCGACCCGCTGCCGCTGGTGGCCGAGGACCTGGGCATCATCACTCCGGAAGTGGTGGCACTGAAAGAGCGGTTTGACCTGCCCGGCATGTCGGTGCTGCAATTCGGTTTCAGCGGCCTGCCGGACAATCCCCATTCGCCGGCCAGCCAGGTGGAAAACTCGGTGGTGTATACCGGCACCCATGATAACGATACCACCCTGGGCTGGCTGGATGATTTGCACCCCGGTACCCGTGACTGGATGCTGACGCAGGTGGCGCTCGGGGCCGGTGAAATGCCCTGGCCGCTGATCGTCACCGCCCTGGAATCGGTGGCGCAATGGGCCATCGTACCCATGCAGGACTGGCTGGCGCTGGATGGCAGCCACCGCATGAATGTTCCCGGCACCACCGAAGGCAACTGGGGCTGGCAGTTCCAGTGGGAGCAGGTGCCGGACGCGCTGGCGGAGCGCATCCGCCATGAGGTTGAACAAAGCAACCGCCTGATACAGGCAGGAGGCGAGCAATGCAGCAGGAACTGATTACCCGGCTGGAGCAGGGGCGCCTGCATGACCCCTTCCGGCTGCTTGGTGCCCATCCGTCCGGCAAAGGCCGGGTTATCCGTGTATGGATGCCGACGGCGCACCGGGTACGCCTTGAGGGACGGCTGCCGATGCAGCGCCAGACCGACAGCGGACTGTTTGTGCTGGAGCTGAGTGCCGCCGAATTCGAGGCGCTGCCGGTCCATTACGATGTGCACTGGGATGACCATGACGGCAACAGCTATAGCCAGGTTTCCCCTTACTCTTTTGATGTGTTGCTGGGCGAGCTGGACTTGCACCTGTTTGCCGAAGGCCAGCACTGGCAAATCTACGAGCACCTGGGGGCGCAGCAGAAAACCGTCAATGGCATCAGCGGTGTCCAGTTTGCTGTCTGGGCTCCTTCTGCCGAACGCATCTCGGTGGTTGGCGATTTCAATGGCTGGCACGGCTTCCGGCATCCGATGCGCAGCCGTGGCGGCTCCGGCGTCTGGGAGCTGTTCATTCCCGGCCTGCAGCAGGGTGACAACTACAAGTTTGAGATCCGCAATGCCCATAGCGGTGACGTATTTGGCAAGACCGATCCCTATGCCCGCTCCATGGAATTGCGCCCGCAAACTGCGTCCCGCGTGTTCGACAGCCAGTACCAGTGGCGTGACGGCGAGTGGTTGCAGCAGCGGGCGCAGTTCGCCTGGCACCGGGAGCCGGTCAGCATCTATGAGGTGCATCTGGGCTCCTGGCAGCGCAATGACGCTGGCGGCTTCCTCGATTACCGGGAAATCGCCCACCGGCTGGTCGAATATGTGAAGTGGATGGGGTATACCCATGTCGAGCTGCTGCCGGTCAGCGAGCACCCGCTGGACGAGTCATGGGGCTACCAGACCTCCGGTTACTATGCGCCGACCAGCCGTTTCGGCTCGCCGGATGATTTCCGCTATCTGGTCGATCACTGCCACTTGCATGGCATTGGCGTGTTTCTGGACTGGGTACCGGCGCACTTTCCCAGGGACTTCTTTGCACTGGCGCGTTTTGACGGTACCGCCCTGTACGAGCATGCTGATCCGCGTCTGGGCGAGCACCGTGACTGGGGTACCTACATTTTCAACTTCGGTCGTAACGAGGTGCGCAACTTCCTGATTGCCAATGCCCTGTACTGGCTGAAAGAGTTTCACATCGACGGCCTGCGCGTGGATGCCGTGGCGTCCATGCTGTATCTGGACTATTCGCGCAACGAAGGCGACTGGCTGCCCAACGAGCATGGCGGACGGGAAAACCTGGATGCCATCAGGTTCCTGCAGCAGCTCAATCACGAGGTGCACAGCCAGCACCCGGGTGCATTGGTCATGGCCGAAGAGTCGACTTCCTGGCCGATGGTATCGCGGCCGACCTGGATGGGCGGGCTGGGCTTTTCCATGAAGTGGAATATGGGCTGGATGAATGACACCCTCGACTACTTCAGCAAGGACCCGGTCTATCGACCGTTTCACCATAACCAGCTGACCTTCAGCCAGATGTATGCCTACAGCGAAAATTTCATTTTGCCGTTTTCCCACGATGAAGTGGTACACCTGAAGGGCTCGCTGTCCGGCAAGATGCCCGGTGATGACTGGCAGAAAATGGCCAACCTGCGTTTGCTGCTCAGTTACCAGTGGCTGCATCCGGGCAAGAAGCTGCTGTTCATGGGCTGTGACTTCGGCCAGTGGACCGAGTGGAATGACAGCACCGGGCTGCCCTGGCATCTGTGTGACGCCCCCAATCACCGTGGCGTGATGCAGCTGGTGCGTCAGCTCAACCGGCTGTATCGCAGCGAACCGGCCCTGCACCAGCGGGACTTCGAGCAGCAGGGCTTCAGCTGGATCGACTGCCATGATTACAACCAGTCGGTACTGAGCTTTGCCCGCCATGGTGATGAAGAAAGCCTGGTCTGCGTTTTCAACTTCACCCCGGTTCCGCGCCAGCGTTACCGTATCGGTTTGCCTGGCGATGGCGACTATGTCGAGGTGTTCAACTCCGACTCGGACTGGTACGGCGGCAGTAATCTGGGCAACCAGGGGGCACTCAGGGTTGATCCGCATCCCTGGATGGGCCAGCCGGTGTCTGCCAGCCTGACCTTGCCGCCGCTGGCCTGTGTGGTGTTCAAGCGAACACGGGCCGGGACGGAACAAGAGCAACCCGCACGAGTGAGCCGCTGATGAAAATACTGTTTGCAACCTCCGAGGCGCACCCGCTGGTCAAGACCGGCGGGCTGGCCGATGTCTCCGGTAGTCTGCCGGTGGCGCTGGCGCAACTGGGGCACGACGTCCGGCTGGTATTGCCGGCTTACCAGAGCGTGCTGGAGAAATATCCGGAACACGAGGTGCTGTCGCATTTCGCTGTCGGTGGTGCCGGCCGCATGCTGGGCGTGCGCGTACTGGCAGTGTGGGTGCCGGAGCTGGAGCGCAAGGTCTGGCTGCTGGATATTCCCGAGCTGTTCCGGCGCCCCGGCAACCCTTACCTGGCTGCCGACGGCAAGGACTGGTGGGATAACGGCGAGCGCTTCGGTACCTTTTCCCGTGCCGTCGCCGAGCTGGCGATGAACCGTGCCGGGCTCGACTGGCGGGCCGATGTGGTACATGCCAACGACTGGCAGACCGGGCTGGTGCCGGCATTCCTGCGTGAAGAATACCAGCCGCCGCGTACCCTGTTCACCATTCACAACATGGCTTATGCCGGTTTCTTTCCCAGGTCCCTGTTTGACAGCCTGTGGCTGCCCTGGCACTGGTGGAGCATTGAGGGTGTCGAGTTTTATGGCCAGCTGTCGATGCTCAAGGCCGGCATCCAGTATGCTGATGCCGTGACCACGGTCAGCCCTGGCTATGCCCGTGAAATCTGTACCGAAGCCTTTGCCTACGGCTTTGCCGGCATCATGCGGGAAACCCGCCGGCAGGGCCGTCTGCATGGCATTCTGAACGGTATCGACACCCGCTACTGGAACCCGGCGACTGATCCCTATTTGTTTGCAAACTACACGCTGGACGATGGCCTTGCTGCCGGCAAGCGGAGCAACCGCCAGGCATTGCTGCAACAGCTGGGCGCACCGGCCGCTACAGTGGCGGCGGACTTGCCGCTGCTGGGTTTCATCGGCCGGCTGGTGACCCAGAAGGGCGTCGACCTGATACTGGAAGTGCTGCCGTCACTGTTGCAACAGGGCCGCGTCAACCTTGTCTGTGTCGGCAGTGGTGATGCCGGCTTCGAGCAGGCGCTGCGCGAGCTGGCCGCCCGCTTTCCGGAGCACGCCTTTGTCCACATCGGCTATTCCGAGGAACTGGCGCATCAGGTTGAAGCCGGAGCGGATATTTTCCTGATGCCGTCACGTTTTGAGCCCTGCGGGCTGAACCAGCTGTACAGCCTGGCCTATGGCACGCTGCCGCTGGTCCATCACACTGGCGGGTTGGCTGATACGGTGGTCAATGCCAGCGACGAGAACCTGGCAGGCAAGACCGCTACCGGTTTCGTTTTTTATGACCAGAGTGCGCACGCCATGCGCTCGGCACTGGAGCATGCGCTGTATGTGTATTCCAGGCCGGGGTTGTGGCAACAGATGCAGCGCACGGCGATGGAGCAGTCTTTTTCCTGGGCGCAGAGCGCCCGGGCGTATGCAGATCTCTATACCAAGGAGCACTAAACAATGAAGCAGAACTTCGAAAGCAGGCTGCAGAATGACAAGGACAGTCTTGAGCAAGATTTCATCAATTATTTGCGTTACCACCTGGGCCGCGAACTGACCTCGGATGTCGACTACAAGATGCGCGCACTGATACTGGTGATCCGCGCCCGGCTGGTAGACAACTGGCGGCAGACCTGGGCCAGCTATCACAAGGCCCAGCCCAAGCGCGGTTACTACCTGTCGATGGAGTTCCTGATTGGTCGCACACTGGGCAACAACCTGCTCAACCTGGGGCTGGAAGAGGATGTCGCCGAAGCCTTGCAGGAGCTGGGCCAGGACCTTGAAGCCATTGAGGCCGTCGAGAGCGATGCCGGACTGGGCAATGGTGGCCTTGGGCGGCTGGCCGCCTGCTTCATCGACAGTTGTGCGACCCTGCAGTTGCCGGTCATGGGCTATGGCCTGCGTTATGAATACGGCATGTTCCGCCAGCTGATCCAGAACGGCTTCCAGGTGGAAGAGCCGGATCACTGGCTGGCGTTTGGCAGCTATCCGTGGGAGCTGAAACGCGCCGAATACACCAGAACTGTGCGTTTTGGCGGTTACTGCCGTGATTATGTGAACCCTGAGACGGGCGTGCACATCGTGCACTGGGAAGATGCCGAAGAAGTGCTGGCGGTGCCGTTTGACGTGCCGATTCCGGGCTACAAGAACCAGACCGTCAACACCCTGCGCCTGTGGCACGCCAAGGCCCAGGAAAGCTTCAAGCTCAATGCGTTCAATGCCGGCTCCTACTTCGAGGCGGTGGCCGCCAAGAACGAGGCGGAAAACATCACCATGGTGCTGTACCCCAACGACTCCAGCGAGAGCGGCAAGGAACTGCGCCTGCGCCAGCAGTACTTCCTGGTGTCAGCCAGCCTGCAGGATGTGCTGGCCAACTGGGAGCGCTTCAACGAAGGGTATGAGACGTTTGCCGAAAACAACGTGTTTCAGCTTAACGATACCCACCCGAGCCTGGCAGTGGCCGAGCTGATGCGCCTGCTGATCGATGAAAAACGCCTGCCCTGGGATGAGGCATGGAAGATCGTTACCGCCACCATGGCCTATACCAACCACACCCTGCTGCCCGAGGCGCTGGAAACCTGGCCGGGCGCATTGATGTGGCGACTGCTGCCGCGCCCGATGCAGATCATCGAGGAGATCAACCGGCGCTTCCTGGCCAAGGTGGCGATGAAATGGCCGGGTGACGTCGAGCGTCAGCAGCGGTTGTCCATCATTGGCGGACATGGCGAGGTGCGCATGGCGCATCTGGCGATCGTCGGCAGTTTCTCGGTCAACGGTGTTGCCGCGCTGCACTCGGAGCTGCTCAAGGACGGCCTGTTCAACGACTTCTATCAGCTGTGGCCGGAAAAGTTCAACAACAAGACCAATGGCGTCACCCCAAGACGCTGGATGGCGGCTGCCAACCCGGGGCTGCGTGCGCTGCTTGATGAAGTGCTCGGTGAGCAGTGGGTCACCGACCTGTCCAGGCTGTCGCAACTGGAAGGCTATCTGGACGATCCGGTTTTCCGCCAGACCTGGCGTGACATCAAGCTGGAAAACAAGCAGCGGCTGGCCGCCCTGATCGAACGCGAAACCGGTGTCCGTGTCAGCTCGAATGCGCTGTTTGATGTTCAGGTCAAGCGTATCCATGAATACAAACGCCAGTTGCTCAATGCGCTGCATGTGATTCATCTCTATGCCCGCATCAAGCGGGGCGACACCGCCAACTGGGTTGACCGCGTAGTGGTGTTTGGCGGCAAGGCCGCACCGGGCTACCACATGGCGAAAAAGATCATCAAGCTGATCAACAATATCGCCAGGGTGGTCAATGGCGACCCGGAAGTTGGCAACCGTCTGAAGGTGGTGTTCATCCCCAACTACAGCGTTTCCGCCATGGAGGTGATTGCGCCCGGTACCGATCTGTCAGAACAGGTCTCTACCGCGGGCAAGGAAGCATCAGGTACCGGCAACATGAAGTTCATGATGAACGGCGCCGTTACCATAGGTACGCTGGACGGTGCCAACGTGGAGATTCGCGAAGAGGTTGGCGAGGAAAACTTCTTCCTGTTCGGCCTGCATGCCGACGAGGTGCAGCAACTGGTGCCGCACTACAATCCGCAAGATTACATTGACCGTGACAGCGACCTGCAGGCTGTGATGCACCTGCTGGAGTCGGGGCATTTCAACCAGCACGAATACGGGCTGTTTGATGACCTGATTGCTGGCGTAAAAGCCTATGCAGATCCCTGGGTGACCCTGGCCGACTTCCGTAGCTATGTCGATGTTCAGGAGCAGGCGGCGCAGGCGTTTGCCGATGTCGAGGGCTGGACCACATTGAGCATTCTCAATACCGCACGCAGCGGCAAATTCTCGACGGACCGCACCATGCAGGACTACAACAACGATATCTGGCAGCTGCAAGCGGTTGAGGTCAGCTGATCAGGAAGAGAGGTAAAAAAACGGATGCCCGCGGGCATCCGTTTTTTGTTCAGTCGCTGTCGGTCTCCGGGTTGCCGTCAACCCAGAGCAGTGTGCCGCCGGCAATTGCCGCCGGCATGGCCAGCAGGTTGAACAGCGGAACCATGACGGCCAGATAGGTGATGCCGCCAAAGCTCAGGCTGGCCCAGCGGTGCTGGCGCAGCCAGTACAGCATGGCCGGCCAGCTGACCTTGTTGTTGTCGGCCGGATAGTCGATGTACTGCACGGCCATCATCCAGACGTTGAACAGCAGCCACAGCGGCGCGGCCACCAGGTTGACGCCAGGTATCAGCGAAAGGATCAGCAAGCCCAGCGCGCGCGGCAAGAAATAACCCAGCTTGCGCAGCTCACGCCACAGGGTGCGCGGTGCCATGGCGGCCAGTTCGGTCCAGCTGAAGGGCGGAAACGGGTCCTTGCCACGGGCAACGATCTCGACTTTTTCTGCCAGAAAGGCATTGAATGGAGAGGCGATCAGGTTGGCCAGGGTAGTGAAGGTGAAAAACACCATCAGTGCCACCAGTGCAACGAATAGCGGCCAGAGTACGTAGTTAAGGAATGACAGCCAGTCGGGCAGGTTCGGCACGAACGCCTCGACCCAGCCGTTGAAACGGCTGAAGGCAAACCAGAGCAGGCCGGTGAAGACCAGAATGTTGATCAGCAAGGGCAGGATGACAAAGCGGCGCAGGCCGGGTCGGCTGATCATCCTGAAACCGGCGGCCAGATAGTCGGGGCCGGAAAAAGCGTTGACGGACATGCAGGACCTTGAATGAAAAAAGCAGGATTCCCTGTCAGCGAAAAGGAAAAAAATTGCCGGTTAGTGTACTCTTGCCGCATGTTTTTTACAGCAACAGGCAGCAGGGAGGCTGCTGGTGAGACTGTGAATCCTTGCAAAAGTGCCCGCGCTGGCGGGCCCCATCCGGAGAACGTCCATGTCTGAAGTGCGTCATGCCAAAGTGCTGATTCTCGGTTCCGGCCCTGCCGGCTACAGTGCAGCTGTCTACACCGCCCGTGCCAACCTGAAGCCGCTGCTGATCACCGGCATGCAGAGCGGTGGCCAGCTGACCACCACCACCGATGTCGACAACTGGCCCGGTGGCCCCGAAGGGCTGACCGGTCCGGACCTGATGGCGCAGATGCAGGCCCATGCCGAGCGTTTCGATACCGAGATAGTGTTTGACCACATCCATACTGCCAAACTGCAGGAGCGCCCCTTCACCCTGATCGGTGACAGCGGTACCTACACCTGTGATGCACTGATCATCGCCACTGGTGCCAGCGCCCGCTATCTGGGATTGCCGTCTGAAGAGAGCTTCATGGGTCGTGGTGTTTCTGCCTGTGCCACCTGTGACGGCTTTTTCTACCGTGACAAGGAAGTGGTAGTGGTCGGTGGTGGCAACACTGCCGTTGAAGAGGCCATGTACCTGTCCAATATCGCCAGCAAGGTGATTCTGGTGCATCGCCGCGAGACCTTCCGCGCCGAGAAAATCCTGCAAGACAAGCTGCAGGCGCGGGTTGCCGAAGGCAAGATCGAGCTGGCGCTCAACGCCCAGCTGGACGAGGTGCTGGGTGATGCCATGGGCGTGACCGGAGTGCGCCTGCGCAACAACGACGGCAGCACCCGCGAACTGCAGGTTGAAGGTGTGTTCATTGCCATCGGCCATGACCCCAATACCGGCCTGTTCAAGGACCAGCTGGAGCTGAAGGATGGCTATCTGGTGGTCAATGGCGGCCGCGAGGGCAATGCCACCGCCACCAGCATCGAAGGTGTATTTGCTGCGGGTGACGTGGCCGATGATGTCTACCGCCAAGCCATCACCTCGGCTGGTGCCGGCTGCATGGCTGCACTGGATGTGGAGAAGTACCTGGAAGGGAAAGGCTAAGAGCGTTCCGGCGACCAGCCGCCTCTATCAAGATCAAGTGGTGGCTGGTTCGGCCGTTTCACCGGCCAGGTGACGTTCGTACTGGTAACGCCAGCGCACATAGAGCAGGGCGCTGGTGAACAGGGTTACGCTGATCAGCGTTTCCAGCATGCCCAGCCAGGCGCGGGCCGGGTCGATCCAGGCCAGTACGCCCTTGATGAAATACAGGTTCATCACGAAGCAGGCCCAGGCATGCACCCGGGCCGAGCCCAGCAGCATGCCGGGTGCCACCAGCAACAACGGAAACAGCTCGATGCCGCTGATGACCCAGGTACGGGCACCATGCAGGTCGGCAAAGAACTGGTTCCAGACCACCAGCAGAATGGCCAGCGCGGTCAGCAGAAACAGGCTGCACAGGTGCATCAGCCGCATGCGCGGCTGCAGCCACTCCGGTGACGGTAGCGGTTTGTTTTTCTTACGCGCCACGTGCCGGCTCCAGCTGGCTGGCAAGCTGTGCCAGGCGTTTACCCAGGGCCACGCATAGCTGCTTTTCATGTTCGTCCAGCACACGCTTGCTGTCGGCACCGGCCAGATGGCTCGGGCCGTAGGGCGTGCCGCCACCCTGGGTTTCGATCAGGGCGGTTTCGCTGTAGGGCAGGCCGCAGATCAGCATGCCGTGGTGCAGCAGCGGCATCATCATGGTCAGCAGGGTGGTTTCCTGGCCGCCGTGCAGGGATGAGGTCGAGGTGAATACCCCGGCCGGCTTGCCGATCAGCTCGCCGGTCAGCCACAGGTTGAGCGTGCCGTCGAGAAAGTACTTCATTGGAGCGGCCATGTTGCCAAAGCGGGTCGGACTGCCCAGTGCCAATGCGGCACAGTTCTTCAGGTCGTCCAGCGTGGCATAGACCGCGCCCTCTTCAGGTACCGCAGGAGCGGGTTCGCTGACCTCGGTGACCACTTTCGGCACCGTCCGTATGCGTGCTTCCAGGCCCTGCTGCTCGACGCCACGGGCAATCAGCCGGGCCATTTCCGCTGTGGCACCATGCAGGCTGTAATACAGCACCAGAACGTAGGGTGCACTCATGGCAGGATTTCCAGCAGCTTTTCGGTGGGGCGGCCGATCACGGCACGCTTTTCGTTGGTGAAGACCGGGCGCTGGATCAGGATTGGCTCGCGCACCATGGCATCCACCAGCTGCTCTTCAGTCAGGCCGGGGTTGTCCAGACCAAGGTTCTTGTAGGCTTCCTCGCCGGTGCGCATCAGCTCGCGTGCGCTCATGCCGAGCTTGTCTAGCAGGGTCTTGATCTCGATGGCGGTGGGCGGGGTGTCCAGATAGTTGACCACTTCCGGCTCGATGTTGTGCTGGGCCAGCAGTTCCAGTCCGTCGCGGGACTTGCTGCAGCGGCTGTTGTGGTAGTAGGTGTACTGGGTCATGGTGTGGCCTCCCTTGTTGGACATGGCAGGCATTCTAGCAGGTCTGGCCTGATTGCACTGCCTGCAGATGTGACCGGTTACGGCGTCAGCGCGCCGCTGTTCTGCAACGCGGCCAGCAGGCTGGCGCGGTCCTGTTCGCCGTTCAGCCGGGCGCTGTATTCGCCTGCCGGGTTGACCAGAAAGGTGACGGGAATGCCGGCCACTCCGGGCAGGCCGAGCTGTGCGATGGCGGCACTCGACAGGTGGGGGAAACCGATGTCGAGCTGGTGACCGGCTTCCAGTAGCGCGTCGCCTTCCAGGCGGTCAAAGTTGTAGCCCAGCACCATGATGTTGTGGTCGGCCAGCTCATGGTGCAGGGCATTCAGCTCGGGAATTTCGGCGCGGCAGGGTTTGCACCAGGTGGCCCAGTAATTGATCAGCAGCCATTTGCCGTCCGTGTCCAGGGGCTGACCGCTGCTGTCAGTCAGGGCGGGCGCGGATGCCTGCTGGCAGGCCGCCAGCAACCCGAAAACAGCCAGCAGGATACAGCGGGAAATGAGACAACGCATCAGCTGTCGCCGGCATGGCGCTGGCTATTGCGGTCAGCCAGGCGCGGGCCGGGGCAGTTGAGGAAGGACGAGGTTTGCAGCCACTGGGGGTCCGGGTACCAGGTAAAGACCAGCTGGCCGTCCTTGAGGGCATCCACCACGGTTTTGGTGATTTCCGGACGGACCGCCGGGCAACCCTGGCTGCGGCCGATGCGGCCCTGGCGAGGAATCCACTCGGGATTCACGTAGTCGGCACCATGGATGACAATGGCGCGCTCACGGGCGCGGTCATTGAAGCCCGGTTCCAGGCCGTCCATGCGCAAGGAGTAGCCATGCTTGCCGCTGTAGCTTTCGGCGCTGCGGAACAGGCCGATGCTGGACTGGTGGCTGCCATTGATATTGGAGAAGTTGCTGGCCAGGTTGTCGCCGGATTTGGCACCGTGCGCGACAAAATCATTGAGCAGCAGGGTGCGTTTTTTCAGATCGAAGATCCACAGGCGCTTTTCGCTGGAGGGCAGTGAAAAGTCGATCACGGCCAGACGCTCGGCGGCCTTGTTGCCCTGTTGCAGCGCGCACTGGACGGCATCAAGGGCGTGGCTGAGCACCTGCTGGTCGAGTTGTGGTGCGCTTTGCCGGAGGCTGTTGTGCAATGCTGCCGGAGTGGCCGCTTGCACGCTGTGAAAGGCCAAGCCGGCCAGGGTCAGGGAAAACAGGGACAGGGCGTGTTTGAACATCAATCGTAAACCTTGGCACCATGTGCCGCTCGGGGAGGGATGACGGGTATTGGTCGCCGCTGTGGCAGACCGTGCCGTTTTCACTATCTGCATCCCGGAGAGTGAAATATTCTGTGTATACTGCCACTGAAACGCCATGTGTCAGGGCAGCGGATGCCGCCATGCCCCGATTGATTGGCGACAGGGCATGGAGTCTGGTCAAATAAAGGCCAGATCCTAACAGCAGCCTGCACACAAAGGTATAGCCACTTGTCGAAAAGTTTTAACTGGATATTGCTGCCGGTACTGGTTGCGTTTACAGGCATGGCTGCTGCCATGGGGCAGATGGAACCTGATACCGGTATGACAACGGACCTGGCCAGTGCCTGTCCGGCAGAATACCAGCGCTTTGCTGCCAGCGCGGTTGATGGCGTCCGGGTGCAGGAATACTACCGCCGCCAGGGTGACCAGCTGCAGTGGCAGGATGTCGCACGGCGCAACCTCTTGCGCTCGCTGCTGGAGGATCTGCAGTACGACGGCCTTGAGCCGCAGGAGTACTTGCACGGGCTGCAGCAGGCGGGTACCGCACCTGTCGTGCCGTATTGCACCGATGCCGGCATCAGCCATGATTATCTGCTGGCGCTACACCACCTGCAGCATGGCCGGCTGGTGCAGGCCGGAGTCGAGCCTTATTGGGTGGAGGCTGCAGCTGCGCTCAGGCAGCCGCTACCGGTGGTGGATCTGGCCTTGCAGACAGCGGGCGATCTGGCGCGCAGTTTTGCGCAGGCTCGCCCGGCACAGTTGCTCTATGCACAGTTGCGTGAACAGCTGCGTGATGGGACCTGGCTGCAGCAGGATGACTGGATTGTGGTTGCTGCAGGCAAGAGCCTGAAGCCCGGCATACGGGACGCACGGGTGGTCGACCTGCGCCTGCGCCTGCAACAGGGCGGCGTGCTACCGGTGGACCAGCCGGATGCTGACAGCGCGGATCCGTACCTGTATGACGAAAGGCTGGAAACTGCCGTGAAAGCCTTCCAGGCGGATCATTATCTTGAGGATGACGGTATTGTCGGCCCGGCGACCCTGACGGAGCTTAATGTGTCGCCGCGCCAGCGGCTGATGCAGGTCAGGGTCAATCTTGAGCGGTTGCGCTGGCTGGAAAAATATCTGGAGCCCAACCTGCTGATTGTCGATATTGCCGGTGCCCGGTTGCTGTATGTGGAAAACGGTCAGGTCGCCTGGCGTACCCGCACCCAGGTGGGCACCGTGGGGCGGCAGACACCACTGCTCAAGTCGCGTATTACCCACCTGACCATGAACCCCACTTGGACCGTGCCGCCGACCATTTTCCGCAAGGACAAGCTACCGGCCATCCGCAAGGATATCGGTTATCTGGAGCGCAGCCGCATGCAGGTGCTAAATGGCCAGGGACAGGTGCTGGACCCTTATTCGGTTGACTGGAGTGCGCCCGGCAATATCATGCTGCGCCAGGCCGCCGGCCCGGGCAATGCGCTGGGCCGGGTGGCTATCCGCTTTGCCAATCCTTTTTCCGTATATTTGCATGACACGCCGAGCCAGCACCTGTTTGGCCGCGCCACCCGCACCGTCAGTTCTGGCTGTGTGCGGGTCGAGGGGGTCTTCAGTCTGCTGGATCTGCTGGCCGCGGATGATTCGACCAGGCAGCGCATCGAACAGCTGCTGGACAGTGGTGAGACCCGTCAGGTCAATCTGGCCCGCCTTACACCTGTGCTGCTGGCGTACTGGACCGTCGAAGTGGATGTGGATGGGCGACTGCGTTTCCGTGCCGACAGCTACGGACTGGATCAGCGGGTGGCCGAAGCGCTGGAGCGCGGCGGGTGAAAAAAGGAAAAAGGGGGCAGGTACATTTAAATGCCGGTTAAATGTACCTGACCCCTTTTTTCATTGTAGCCTGACAAACAGCACCAACAGCGGTGTATCCAGCTGGCGCAGCTTGCCGTGTTCAAGGGTAAACCGCGCCGTACCGGATTCATCGACCAGCTGCCCGTTGTTGTTGCGCAGGGTCAGGCTGCGCACCCGGTCACTGCGACCGTGGCGGATGCGGGCCTCGAGGTGCTCTGCATCGAGCGGCTGCAGGCTGATTTTGAGCGGGTCATCGGCCTGTTCAATCCACTCGCCGCCGTACTCCGCCAGTTCGGCAGCCAGGCCGGTTGCGGCCCAGCACAGGCTGGCAATGAAAGTTGTAGCGCGAAAACCGGGCATGGTGCTTCCCTGTATTTTTCCGGGGCAACTGCATGTGCGGCCCGAGCGTTGCCTGGCAACCAGGCTGGCAGCCAGGAAGCGGGAATTGGTACCACAAATACAGTAGACGTAAAAAAGCCCGCAAGTATCAATAGCTTGCGGGCTTTATTTGGTGCCCCGGGGGAGAATCGAACTCCCACGCTGTTACCAGCGGCGGATTTTGAATCCGCTGCGTCTACCAATTCCGCCACCGGGGCATGGCGCCGGATTATAGGGAGGCAACCGGGCAAGGTCAATGGATTTTGCGTGGCCAGAGGCTTCTTTTTCCGTTACCATCTGGCCTCCTGATTTTTGATGAATGTCCATGCGTGTTGCCGACTTCCAATTTGACCTGCCTGATGAGCTGATCGCCCGTTATCCGCTGGCCGAGCGCAGCGCCAGCCGTTTGCTGGTGCTGGATGGCGCGGATGGTTCCCTGCAGCATGAGCATTTCGCCACCCTGCCGGACTACCTGCGTGCCGGTGACCTGCTGGTGTTCAACAATACCCGGGTGATTCCGGCGCGGCTGTTTGCGCAGAAGGAAAGCGGCGGCAAGGCGGAGGTACTGGTCGAGCGGGTGCTGGACGAGCATCGCGTGCTGGCCCATGTGCGTGCCAGCAAGGCGCCAAAACCGGGCAGCCGCCTGTTGCTGGAGCGGGGCAGTGCCCTGATGCTGGCGCGGCATGATGCACTGTTTGAGCTGGAGTTCGACCAGCCGGTGCTGCCGCTGCTGGAACAGATCGGTCACATGCCGTTGCCGCCTTACATTGACCGGGCCGACGAGCTGTCCGACCGTGAGCGCTATCAGACAGTGTATGCCGAGCATGCCGGTGCGGTGGCAGCGCCGACGGCGGGTCTGCATTTTGACCGGTCCATGCTGGAGCAGCTGGCCGGCATGGGTGTGGATACCGCCTTTGTCACCCTGCATGTGGGGGCCGGCACCTTTCAGCCGGTGAGGGTTGAGCAGCTTGAAGATCACCAGATGCATCGTGAATGGCTGGAAGTCAGCCAGGCTGTAGTGGATGCGGTGCAGCGTTGCCGGGCGCGTGGCGGCCGGGTGGTGGCGGTGGGCACCACTAGTGTGCGCTCGCTGGAAACTGCGGCGAAAAGCGGTGAACTCAAGCCTTATAGCGGCGATACCAATATATTTATCTATCCCGGTTGCCGTTTCAATGTGGTGGATGCGCTGGTGACCAATTTTCACTTGCCGGAATCCACCCTGCTCATGCTGGTGTCGGCATTTGCCGGTTATTCGGCGACAATGCACGCCTACCAGCAAGCGGTGGCCGGGCAATACCGATTTTTCAGTTATGGCGATGCCATGTTCATTACCCGTAATCCGCAGCCGGATGTGCCCGGAGAGTCCTGATGTCTTTTATGCAGTTTGAATTGCTGGCCACCGATGGCCGGGCCCGTCGCGGTCGCCTGACCTTTCCGCGTGGCACGGTGGAAACACCGGTGTTCATGCCGGTGGGTACCTATGGCACGGTCAAGGGCATGTTGCCGCGTGACATCAAGGATATCGGTGCCCAGATCATTCTGGGCAATACCTTCCACCTGTGGCTGCGTCCGGGCACCGAAGTGATTCGCGAGCACGGTGATTTGCACAACTTCATGCAGTGGCAGGGGCCGATCCTGACCGATTCCGGCGGCTTTCAGGTATTCAGCCTGGGCGCGATGCGCAAGATCAGGGAGGAGGGGGTGTACTTCTCCTCGCCGGTCGATGGACGCAAGGTCTTCATGGGGCCGGAAGAGTCGATGCAGGTGCAGCGCGAGCTGGGCTCGGATGTGGTGATGATCTTTGATGAATGCACGCCATACCCGGCTGATTTCGATGTGGCCGAACGGTCGATGGAGCTGTCGTTGCGCTGGGCCCGGCGTTCGAAAATCGCCCATGGCGACAACCCTTCAGCGCTGTTCGGCATTGTCCAGGGCGGCATGCACGAAGCGCTGCGCCAGCGCTCGCTGGAAGGCTTGTGCGAAATCGGCTTCGACGGCCTGGCCATTGGCGGTTTGTCGGTGGGCGAGCCCAAGGAGGACATGATCCGCATATTGGACTTTTTGCCACCTTTAATGCCGCCGGACACGCCCCGATATCTGATGGGCGTCGGCACGCCGGCCGACCTGGTCGAAGGCGTGCGTCGTGGTATCGACATGTTCGACTGCGTGATGCCAACCCGCAATGCCCGTAACGGCCACCTGTTTGTTGATACCGGCGTGGTGAAGATCCGCAATGCGGTGCATCGTCACGATGATTCGCCGCTGGATGCCACTTGCGACTGCTACACCTGCCAGAATTTCAGCCGTGCCTATCTGCATCACCTGGTCCGTTGTGGCGAAATGCTGGGCAGCATGCTGAACACCATTCACAATTTGCGACATTATCAGGTGCTGATGGCCGGTTTACGCGAGGCCATCCAACAGGGTACATTGTCGCGCTTTGTAGAAGAGTTTTATGCCAAGCGGGGCTTGCCCGTTCCGGCATTGTGATTTTGCTTTTAAAACCTTGAGGAGTAACACATGAGCTTTTTGATTCCGATGGCTTACGCCGATACCGCAGCAGCAGGCACCCCGCCGGGCGGCGAATTTATCCAGTTTGCCCTGCTGGGCGGTTTTCTGGTGGTGTTTTACCTGATGGTCTGGCGCCCCCAGTCCAAGCGTGCCAAGGATCACCGCAACCTGATTGGCGGCCTGCAAAAAGGTGATGAAGTGGTAACCTCCGGCGGTGTGGCCGGCAAGGTGACCAAGGTTTCCGACGAGTTCATCATGGTTGAGGTGGCTGACAACATCGAGCTGCGCTTCCAGAAGCAGGCGGTTGTTGCGGCCCTGCCCAAAGGCACCCTGAAGGCCATCTGATTCCATTCTTCGGGCCAGTGGCGACACAGGGTTGCCACTGGCTCGTTTCTGCTTCAATCGCAAGCCGTTAGCGGCTTGCCTGACCGTGGGCGGTGTCATGCTCAACAAATATCCCTTGTGGAAGTACCTGCTGATCACAGCGATACTTGCCATCAGTTTCATTTATGCCTTGCCGAACCTCTACCCCGATGATCCGGCCATCCAGATCAGCGGCAACAGCAGTGCGCTGGAGGTTGAGCAGGCCGATCTGGATCGCGCTGCCAAGGCGTTGCGTGATGCCGGCATCGAAATCAAGTCTGCCGAGCTGACCCAGCGTGCCGGTCTGTTGCGCCTGCTGGACCAGGAAGACCAGTTGCCCGGCAAGGAAGTGGTGCGTCGCGCCCTGGGCGATGATTACGTCGTGGCGTTGAACCTGGCGCAAAATACACCCGGCTGGCTGCGCAGCCTGGGCGGCAGCCCGATGAAACTCGGCCTTGACCTGTCCGGTGGTGTGCACTTCCTGCTGGAAGTGGACATGGAAAAAGCCATCTCCGCCCGCCTGAAAGTGTATGACACCGAAGCCAAAAGCATCCTGCGTAAAGAACGCATCCGTTATCGCAGCATGCCGGCTCTGGAAAACGGTATCCAGCTCGGCTTTGACGACAGCGCTACCCTGAACAAGGCTCGTGGTTTGCTGCGCAAGAGCTTCACCGATTTCGAGCAGCAGGTGATTGAGCGCGGTGGTCGCCAGGTCCTGCTGATGACCCTGTTGCCGGCCAAGATCACTGAAATTCGTGAATATTCAATCAAGCAGAACCTGACCACAGTGCGCAACCGGGTCAACGAACTGGGTGTGGCTGAGCCGCTGGTGCAGCGCCAGGGTGCCAACCGCATCGTGGTCGAATTGCCCGGTGTGCAGGATACCGCCGAGGCCAAACGTATCCTCGGCAAGACCGCCAACCTAGAATTCCGTCTGATGGCCGATTTCGATGCGCCCAGGGCGGCCACTGAAATGTTTGATTTCCGCGAGGAAGGCCGGGCACCGGTGGCGCTGGAGCGCAGCGTGATCATCACCGGTGACCAGGTCACCGATGCCCAGGCCAGCTATGACGAAAACGGCCGTCCGCAGGTCAACATCCGTCTCGACGGTCATGGTGGCGAGCTGATGAACCGCGCCACCCGCAGCTCGATCGGCCGCAGCATGGCGGTGATCTTCATCGAGCAGCGCCCGGTCACCCGCTACGTCAAGGAAGTGGTTGACGGTGTCGAGCAGGAAGTGGCGATCCAGAGCTTCAAGGAAGAGAAGCAGGTGATCAGCCTGGCCACCATCCAGTCGGCGCTGGGCAGCCAGTTCCGTATCACCGGCCTGAACGGACAGGGTGAATCATCCGAGCTGGCACTGCTGCTGCGTGCCGGCGGTCTGGCCGCTCCGATGTACTTTGCCGAGGAACGTACCATCGGCCCGAGCCTGGGTGCCGAGAACATCGAGCTGGGCGTGAAGGCGGCGGTTTACGGTTTCATCTTCGTGGCCATTTTCATCCTGCTGATCTACAAGTTCTTCGGCTTGCTGGCGGTGCTGGCGCTGGGCCTGAACATGGTCAACCTGGTGGCGATGATGTCGCTGCTCGGTGCCACCCTGACGCTGCCCGGCATTGCCGGTATCGTACTGACCATGGGTATGGCGGTGGATGCCAACGTGCTGATCTTTTCACGGATCCGTGAGGAAATCGCCAACGGTGCGTCCATCCAGCGGGCTATTCATGAGGGCTTTGACAAGGCGTTCTCGGCCATCATTGACGGTAACCTGACCACCTTGCTGGTTGGCGTGATCCTGTTTGCCATGGGTACCGGCCCGATCAAGGGCTTTGCCGTGACCCTGTCACTGGGTATCGTCACCTCCATGTTCACCGCCATCTTCGTCACTCGCGCCATGGTCAACCTGATCTACGGCGGCCGCAATGACCTGAAGAAGATCTGGATTTAAGGGGTAATCACCATGAAACGTACCATCAACTTTATGGGTATACGCGTGATTGCCGTGAGCATCACGCTGGTGTTGTGCCTGGCTTCGCTGGGTGCCATTGCGATCAAGGGTTTCAACTTTGGTCTGGATTTCACCGGCGGTACCCTGGTTGAGCTCAACTACGCCGAAGCAGCTGATCTGAACGCCATTCGTGGCCAGCTGCAGGCCGGGGGATACGAGGATGCCGTGGTGCAGAGCTTTGGGGCGATCACCGATGTGCTGATCCGCACGCCCGGTGATGATCCCGAGCTGGGCAAGCAAATTGCCGCAGTGCTGAAGGAAAGCGGCAGTCAGGATTTCACCGTCAACCGGGTCGAGTTTGTCGGTCCGGCGGTGGGCGAGGAACTGCGTGACCAGGGCGGTATCGGCATGCTGGTGGCTCTGGCCGGCATCCTTGTGTACCTGGGCTTCCGTTTCCAGTGGAAGTTTGGGCTGGGCGCAATTATCGGTCTGGTGCATGACGTGATCGTGACCCTGGGCGTAGTCGCCTGGTTCCAGATTCAGTTCGATTTGACGGTACTGGCAGCGGTGCTGGCGATCATCGGTTACTCGCTCAACGACTCCATTGTGATCTTTGACCGGATCCGTGAGAACTTCCGTCTGCTGCGTAACACCTCGCTGATCGACAACATCAACATCTCCACCACCCAGACGCTGCTGCGGACGCTGGCCACTTCGATTTCCACGCTGGTGGCGGTGGCGGCACTGCTGTTCTTCGGCGGCGATAACCTGTGGGGCTTTGCCCTGGTGTTGATGGTGGGCATCACCGCAGGTACTTTCTCGTCGATCTACATTTCCAGTATCACCCTGATTCGGCTGAAGCTGACCGTGGAAGACCTGATACCGCCGACGCCGGCGCAAGAGGTTGATGAAACCCCCTGATCTGTCAGCGGGTTGATGGCTAAAGGCTACGAACTGGCGGCCATTTGCCAGCAAAGTGTCAGGAAATGGTAAAAAACCGTGCAGGTGTGAACTTGCACGGTTTTTTTCTTTCCAACCAGCAGATCATTCATCAAGCGAGGAAACGCAATGAACAAATCCCTGTTGGTTGGTAGCGTGCTGGGGGCAGTGGCTGTCACTGCCGGTGGTGCCTTTGCCACCTATAATCTGATGTCCGGTCCTTCATACGCGGAAGTGGTGGCGGTCAAGCCGGTTATGGAAACGGTGAAGACACCACGCCAGGAATGCCGTGATGTACAGGTGACCAAACGCAAGCCGGTCAAGGACGAACATCGCGTGGCCGGTACGGCGATCGGCGCCGTGGTTGGTGGCGTGCTGGGCAACCAGGTGGGCAAGGGCAACGGGAAAAAGCTGGCGACGGTTGCCGGTGCGGCTGGCGGCGGTTATGCCGGCAACAAGGCCCAGCAACATATTCAGCAGAACAATACCTATACCGCCACCGAGCGGCGGTGCACCACCGAGTATGATGTCAGCGAAAAGCTTGCCGGCTATGACGTCAGCTACGAGCTGGGCGGCAAGGTGCGCACCGTGCGTATGGACCAGGACCCCGGCCGCCGCCTGCCGCTGGATGAGCAGGGGCGTGTGGTTATGGCACAAGCCGGATATTGAGCGAGCGACAGAAAAAGGGGTCAGGTACACTTAAGCATGCTTGAGTGTACCTGCCCCCCTGTTTCACTATTGGCTGATTACTTGAAACTGGCTGGTACGTGTGGCTGGATGCTGGTCAGGATGGCCTTGAAGCATTTCGGGTTGCCCGCCACCACATGGCCGTTGTCCAGGAACTGGTGACCGCCGGCGAAGTCGCTGATCAGGCCGCCCGCTTCCTGGATCAGCAGGGCACCGGCTGCCATGTCCCATTCTGACAGACCGTACTCCCAGAAGCCGTCATAGCGGCCGGCGGCAACATAGGCCAGATCCAGGCTGGCGGCACCGGCGCGGCGGATACCGGCGCTTTGTCCGGCCAGTTCGCGGAACATCGCCAGGTAGTTGTCGATATGCTCCATCTGCCCGTCACGGAACGGAAAGCCTGTGGCCAGCACCGCATGGGTCAGGTTGTTGCGCTTGGTGACGCGCAGGCGACGGCCGTTGAGGGTGGCACCGCGGCCACGGCTGGCGAGAAATTCTTCATCCAGCATCGGGTCATAGATTACGGCATGCTCGACCCGGCCACGGTATTTGCAGGCAATGCTGACCGCAAAGTGGGGGATGCCGTGAATGTAGTTGGTGGTGCCGTCGAGCGGATCAATTACCCACTGGTAGTCTGCTCCTTCGCCCTGGCCTGCAACGCTGCTGCCTTCCTCGCCAAGGATGCCGTGGTCGGGATAGGCTTTGAGGATAGTGTTGACGATGGTTTTTTCTGCGGCCTGGTCAACCTGGGTAACATAGTCTTTACTGTCTTTTTCATTGACTGACAGCGAGTCGAGACGGTCCATGGAACGGACAATCAGTTCGCCGGCAGCGCGCGCAGCGCGCAGCGCAATATTCAGCATGGGCTGCATGGAGGAATACCTGGGGTTGTTAAAGAAGAGGCGCACATTCTAACAGAAAGTCGGGCGTTGTGCGTTGAAGAAAAATCGCTTTGCCATGGAAACGCCGGGCAACCTTGGGTAAGCTTTGAGGTTTTCGATTGCCGGGGTAGCAGGTGTTAAGCAAGGTGCGTGTGGTGCTGGTCAATACCAGCCATCCGGGGAACATCGGCGGAGCCGCCAGGGCCATGAAAAACATGGGGCTGAGTCGGCTGGTGCTGGTGGACCCGAAAGAGTTTCCCAGTCCGGATGCCAGTGCCCGGGCGTCCGGCGCTGATGATATCTTGCAGCAGGCGCAGGTGGTGGCGACCCTGGAGCAGGCGCTGACCGGCTGCAACCTGGTATTGGGTACCAGTGCCCGGGATCGCCGCCTGCCCTGGCCGCTGGTCAATCCGCGCGATGGCGCTGCCGTGGTGCTGCAGCATTTGCAGGTGGATGATGCAGCCGAGGTGGCGCTGGTGTTCGGGCGCGAGCATGCCGGCCTGACCAATGACGAGCTGCACCAGTGCCACTATCATGTACATATTCCGTCCTGCGACGAGTTCAGCTCCCTGAACCTGGCCGCCGCAGTACAGGTGTTGGTATACGAGTTGCGCATGGCCTGGCTGCAGGCCAGCGAACAGCCCCTGTGCATGGAGGCGGTCGAGCGGACCGGCTTGCTCGGCAGTGCACCGGCCACCCATGATGCGATGGAATTGTTTTACGCGCACCTGCAGCGTACCCTGATCGATATCGAATTTCTTGACCCGGAAAAGCCGCGTCACCTGATGACCCGCTTGCGCAGGCTGTTTGGCCGCAACCAGCTGAGCAAGTCGGAAGTCAATATCCTGCGCGGCATCCTGACCGAAACACAAAAGGCGGCCCGTGGCGAGCTGCAGCAGCGGAGGAGTGAGCATGATTAGTCGCATGCGTGAAGATATCCAGAGCATTTTTCACCGTGATCCGGCCGCGCGTAATACTTTTGAGGTGCTGACCTGCTATCCGGGCCTGCATGCCATCTGGTTGCACCGGGTTGCGCACTGGCTCTGGCGGCACAACTGGAAGTTGCTGGCGCGGCTGGTGTCGCATGTCAGCCGCTGGCTGACCGGTATCGAAATTCATCCTGGAGCGAAAATTGGCCGGCGTTTCTTCATTGATCACGGCATGGGTGTGGTGATCGGTGAAACCGCAGAAATCGGTGATGATGTGACTCTCTATCACGGTGTCACCCTGGGCGGAACCACCTGGAACAAGGGCAAGCGCCACCCGACCCTGCTGGACGGAGTAGTGGTGGGTGCCGGTGCCAAGGTGCTGGGGCCGTTCACTGTCGGGGCGGGTGCCAAGATCGGCTCCAATGCCGTGGTGACCAAGGAGGTACCTGCCGGTGCCACCGCAGTCGGCATTCCGGGGCGGATCATCGAGGCGAAAAAAGATCAGGCTCCCGAACAGGCCGACTTTGATGCCTATGGCATCAGTGGCGACATGCCGGACCCGGTGGCCCGCTCCATTGGTGCCATCCTCACGCACCTGAAAGCCATGGAAGGGCGGGTTGACGGCATGTGTGATGCCCTGCGCGACCTTGGCAGTGATTATTGCGCCCAGGAGTTGCCCGAACTGCCGGACAACAGTTTTGGCGGTCCCGATCCGGAAGCGAAAACTGCAAGCGAGACGGGCACTGACGAGCATCGCTGAGCGGAGCGTGAGCCGCAAGACGGTGAGGCCGGCGTCCGGACCTGCCCGCCTGCGTGCTGATTGAATACTTGACCGGCTTACTCGGGAATAGCATAATGTGTGTCAATTGATTCATGACCTGTGGTGTGAACGATGCGATTGACTACCAAAGGACGTTATGCGGTAACCGCCATGCTGGATTTGGCACTGAACGCACGGGAAGCTCCGGTTTCGCTGGCCGACATCTCCGAGCGTCAGGGCATATCGTTGTCCTATCTTGAGCAGCTGTTCGCCAAGTTGCGCCGCAACGAACTGGTTTCCAGTGTGCGCGGCCCTGGCGGCGGTTATCAGCTGGCGCGTGAGGCCTCGGCCATCCAGATTGTACAAGTGATTGATGCGGTTGATGAATCGGTCGATGCCACGCGCTGTAAAGGTAAGGGCAATTGCCAGGGTGGCGAGACCTGTCTGACGCACTATCTGTGGTGCGAGCTGAGCGAGCAGATTCATGATTTTTTGAGCGACATTACCCTGGGGAGTCTGGTGCAGCGGGCCGAGATCCGCGACATTGCCCGACGTCAGCAACAGCGGATTCCCTGTAGCGAAGAACTGTCGGGTGCCGAAGCCTGAACGGCAGCACTGCCCAAGTATCGAGGAGTATAGAAATGAAGTTACCCGTTTATCTGGACTATTCCGCAACCACACCGGTTGATCCGCGTGTTGCGCAGAAAATGATCGACTGCCTCACCATGGACGGCAACTTTGGCAACCCTGCTTCGCGCTCCCATGTTTACGGTTGGCGCGCCGAAGAAGCAGTGGAAAATGCCCGTCAGCAGGTGGCCGACCTGATCAATGCCGACCCGCGCGAGATTGTCTGGACCTCAGGGGCTACCGAGTCGGATAACCTGGCGATCAAGGGTGTGGCGCATTTCTATGCCACCAAGGGCAAGCACCTGATCACCTCCAAGATCGAGCATAAAGCAGTGCTGGATACCATGCGCCAGCTGGAGCGTGAGGGCTTCGAGGTGACCTACCTTGACCCGGATACGCACGGCATCATCAGCCCCGAGCAGGTAAAGGATGCCCTGCGTGATGACACTATCCTGGTGTCCATCATGCACGTCAACAACGAGATCGGCACCGTCAACGACATTGCCGCGATTGGCGAGATCACCCGTGCCAACAAGGTGCTGTTTCATGTGGATGCAGCCCAGTCCGCCGGCAAGACCCCGATTGACGTGGAAAGCATGAAAGTTGACCTGATTTCCTTCTCCGGTCACAAAGCCTATGGCCCCAAGGGCATCGGTGCCCTCTATGTGCGTCGCAAGCCGCGTGTGCGTCTGGAGGCCCAGATGCACGGTGGCGGTCATGAGCGCGGCATGCGCTCCGGTACGCTGGCTACCCACCAGATTGTCGGCATGGGCGAGGCATTTGCCATCGCCAGGCAGGACATGGAAAAAGACCGTGCCCATGTGGCCAGGCTGAGCGAGCGCTTCTACAGCCAGTTGCAGGATATGGAAGAAGTCTACCTGAACGGCAGCAAGACGCAGCGCATGCCGCACTTCCTCAATCTGAGCTTCAACTTTGTCGAGGGCGAGTCGCTGATGATGTCGCTCAAGGACCTGGCGGTATCCTCAGGCTCGGCCTGTACTTCGGCTTCGCTGGAGCCGTCCTATGTGTTGCGTGCCCTGGGCCGCAACGACGAGCTGGCACACAGCTCGATCCGTTTTACCTTTGGCCGCTTCACCACCGAAGAAGAAGTCGACCTTGCAGCTGCCCAGGTGCGTGAAGCCGTGGCCAAACTGCGTGAGTTGTCGCCCCTGTGGGACATGTACAAAGACGGCGTCGACCTGTCCAAGGTTGAGTGGCAGGCCCATTAATAGCGAGGATTATGACCATGGCATACAGTGATAAAGTGATCGACCATTACGAGAACCCGCGCAACGTGGGCAAGCTTGATGCCGATGCACCCAACGTGGGTACCGGCATGGTGGGAGCCCCCGCCTGTGGTGACGTGATGCGCCTGCAGATCGAGGTCGACGAGAGCGGCGTGATCAAGGACGCCAAATTCAAGACCTACGGCTGTGGTTCGGCCATTGCCTCCAGCTCGCTTGCCACCGAATGGATGAAGGGCAAGACGCTGGATGAGGCCGAGCAAATCAAGAATACGACCATTGCCGAAGAACTGGCGTTGCCGCCGGTGAAGATCCACTGCTCGGTACTGGCGGAAGACGCGATCAAGGCCGCCGTGCGTGACTACAAAGAGAAGCAGGCGAAGCAGTAATTTTCAAGAGGTGTCAAATGGCAATTAGCTTGACAGAGGCCGCTGCCGACCATGTACGCCGCTCCCTGGAAAAGCGTGGCAAGGGTGAGGGAGTGCGGCTGGGTGTGAAAACCACCGGCTGCTCCGGCCTGGGTTACGTGCTGGAGTACGTTGACGATCTGCTCGACAGCGACTGCGTCTTCGAGAGCCACGGACTGAAAGTGGTGGTGGACGAAGACAGCCTGGACTTCCTCGACGGTACCGAGCTGGACTTCGTCCGCGAGGGCATCAACGAGGGCTTCAAGTTCAACAACCCCAACGTGCGTGGCGAGTGTGGCTGTGGCGAGAGCTTCAGTGTCTGAGCCGGCCACCCATTTTGAGCTGTTCGGCTTGCCGCAGGCTTTTGTGCTGGATGCGGGTGAGCTGGACCGGCGCTACCGCGAGGCGGTAAAGCTGGTACACCCGGACCGTTTCGTTGCTGCCTCAGGGCCGGAGCAGCGCGCAGCGGTGGAACGTGCCGCCGCCCTGAATGAAGCCTATCAGGTGCTCAAGTCACCCAGCCGGCGTGCACTCTACCTGCTCAATCTGCAGGCGGCGCTGGATGAAGAGGCCACCGTGCAGGACCCTGAGTTCCTGTTCCAGCAGATGGAGTGGCGAGAAGAGCTGGAAGAGCTTGGCAACAGTGCCGACTTCGCTGCCATTGATACTTTCAGGCAGCGGTTGATTCGGGCACGCCAGGACGTTGATCAAGAGTTTTCGGGTGTCTGGCAAGATCCGGCCCAGCGTCCCCGGGCCGAGCGGCTGGTGCGCCGCATGCAGTTCCTGGACAAGGTGCTGTACGAAGTGCGGCAGCTGGAAGAGCGGCTGGATGATTTTTAACCCGTGTCCCTCCCCGGGATACCCTGATGAAAAAGAAAACTATGTCTCTTGTGCAGATCGTCGAACCTGATGCTCCGGCTGCTTCCGGACAACCCCGTCTGGCGGTCGGCATTGATCTGGGGACGACAAACTCCCTGATCGCAACCGTACGCGAGGGCCAGGTGGTGCCACTGCCGGATGAGCAGGGCTGTTTTGCGCTGGCGTCGGCGGTGCGTTACCTGCAGGACGACAGCGTCAGTGTCGGGCATGATGCCCGCCAGTGTGCCAGCTGTGATCCGCTCAACTGCATCCTCTCGGTCAAGCGCCTGATCGGGCGTGGTGTCGAGGATGTACAGCAGCTGGGCGAGCAGATGCCATACCGTTTTCAGGCGGGCGAATCGCACATGCCGCTGATCGAGACGGTGCAGGGGGCGAAAAGCCCGGTCGAGGTTTCGGCAGAAATCCTCAAGGTGCTGCGTCACCGTGGCGAGCTGGCCCTGGATGGCGACCTGTTTGGTGCGGTGATCACCGTGCCGGCCTATTTTGACGACGCCCAGCGTCAGGCGACCAAGGATGCGGCCACGCTGGCCGGCATCAAGGTATTGCGCCTGCTCAACGAACCGACCGCGGCGGCGGTGGCCTATGGGCTTGACCGCCAGGCGGAAGGCGTGGTGGTGGTCTACGACCTGGGTGGTGGCACCTTTGATGTTTCCATTTTGCGCCTGAGCCAGGGTGTGTTCGAGGTGCTGGCCACTGGAGGCGATAGCGCTCTGGGCGGCGATGACTTTGATCATGTGGTGGCGGACTGGATCGTTCAGCAGTCCGGCAGCAGCACTGACCTGTCGCCCGGCGAGCAGCGCACGCTGCTGCGCATGGCCTGCGATCTGAAGGAAGCCCTGAGTCAGGCGGAGTCCGTGACCGCCAGCTATGGCGACTGGCAGGGCGAGCTGACCCGCAGCCGCTTCGAGCAACTGATCGAGCCGCTGGTCTCCCGCAGCCTGCGCGCCTGTCGCAGGGCGGTACGGGACTCGGGCATCGACACCGGCGAAGTCACTGCCGTGGTCATGGTGGGTGGTTCCACCCGTGTGCCCATGGTGCGCGAGCGGGTGGCGCAACTGTTTGACTGCCAGCCGCTGACCGATATCGACCCGGACAAGGTGGTTGCCATGGGTGCGGCCATCCAGGCTGATATTCTGGCCGGCAACCAGTCCGGCAATAATGATTTGCTGTTGCTGGACGTCAACCCGCTGTCGTTGGGGCTGGAAACCATGGGCGAGCTGGTGGAAAAAATCATTCCGCGTAACACCACCATTCCCGTGTCCCGCACCCAGGATTTCACTACCGCCCGCGACGGCCAGACCGCCATGGCACTGCATGTGGTGCAGGGCGAACGCGAACTGGTCAGCGACTGTCGTTCGCTGGCACGCTTCGAATTGCGCGGCATTCCGCCGATGGTGGCCGGCGCGGCGAAGATCCGAGTGACCTTCCAGGTGGATGCCGACGGTTTGCTCAGCGTAACGGCGCGGGAGGCCCGCTCCGGTGTGGAGGCCCATGTCGAGGTCAAACCATCGTATGGTCTCAGTGATGAAGCCGTCAGCCGGATGCTGGAAGAGTCCATGGCCCACGCCGAAGATGACCGCAAGGCGCGCGGCCTGCGTGAACAGCAGGTCAATGCCGGGCGTCTGCTGGAAACGGTACGGGTGGCCCTGCAAACCGATGGTGACCTGCTGGATGTGGCCGAGCGTGCCCTGATCGACGAGCAGCTGGAACTGCTTGAACAGCTGGCATCGGCGGATGATCAGGGTGCCATCGCCCGACAGGTGCAGAAGGTCAATCAGGCGACTCACGAATTTGCCTCAAGGCGTATGGACGCCACCGTCCGGCGGGCCTTTGCCGGCCGGCAGCTGGAAGAACTTTAGGAGTAGATGATGCCCCAGATCGTATTTTTGCCGCATGCCGAACTTTGTCCGGATGGCGCGGTGGTTGAAGCCAGGCCGGGCGAAAGCATCCTTGATGCCGCATTGCGTAACGGTATTGATATCGAGCATGCTTGCGAGATGTCCTGTGCCTGCACCACCTGTCACGTCATTGTGCGTGAAGGTTTTGATTCGCTGGAGGAGTCCGACGAGCTGGAGGACGACATGCTGGACAAGGCCTGGGGTCTTGAGCACGAGTCGCGCCTGTCCTGTCAGGCCATGGTCGCTGGCGAGGACCTGACAGTGGAAATCCCCAAATACACCATCAACCAGGTGTCCGAGCGCCAGTAGGAGACTGCCATGAAATGGATTGACGTACTGGATATCGCCATCGAACTGGCGGAAAAACATCCCGATACCGACCCGCGCTACATCAACTTCGTCAATCTGCACCGCATGGTGACAGAGCTGGACGATTTTGATGATGACCCCCAGCGCAGTGGCGAAAAGGTGCTGGAAGCCATCCAGGCCGCCTGGATCGAGGAACTGGACTAGTGGCCTGACCGGTCAATTCAATTGGTCAACTCCGGCGCCTGTGACTCCGATACTGCGTTGCAGCTTCTCATCGTCCCGCGATGACTCGTCGCAGGCCTTGTCTCGTGGCCACAGTCATCCGGGCTTGAGTTGATCCACTGACCAGGCAGACCGCTGGGTCGAACGCCGCTCCTGCGGCACGTCTGTCATTTCCGCAGGCAGCAGCAGACCGGTTGCGCTGTTGCCGCCCGCCCCCGGCCAGGCCTGGTGATGCCCAGCAGGACAGTGCGGGAAAAGCAAATCCTTTCCCGGCGCCGATATCTTGAGCGCTACGCTTTTTCCCTGAAAGCACGTATAATCCCCGGTCTTGTATCCCGCCGATTTCCGGTTTCTTCCGGGTGGTGGCAACTTATTGATTCTCAAACCAATGACTGGAGTTATCCATGGCCGTACAACGTACCTTTTCCATCATCAAGCCCGACGCCGTTGCCAAAAACGTAATCGGTGAAATCACCAGCCGTTTCGAAAAAGCCGGCCTGCGCGTTGTTGCGTCCAAAATGGTACAGCTGTCCGAACGTGAAGCCGGCGGTTTCTACGCCGAGCACAAGGAGCGTCCTTTCTATGGCGACCTGGTCAGCTTCATGACTTCCGGTCCGGTCATTGTGCAGGTGCTGGAAGGTGAAGACGCCATCGCCAAGAACCGCGAACTGATGGGCGCCACCAACCCGAAAGAAGCCGCCGCCGGTACCATCCGCGCCGACTTCGCCGAGTCCATCGACGAAAACGCGGTACACGGCTCCGACTCCGAAGCCGCTGCTGCCCGCGAAATCGCTTTCTTCTTCTCCAGCACCGAGCTGTGCGACCGCATCCGCTAAGAGAAGAAACACTGCTGTACAGGTGAATCCATGACACAGGCAACAACCAACAAGGTCAATTTGCTGGGCTTGACCCTGGCACAGATGGAAGCGTTCTTCGAACAGTTGGGCGAAAAACGCTTCCGGGCCGGGCAGGTGATGAAATGGATTCACCATTTCGGCGTTGACGACTTTGCCGACATGACCAATGTCGGCAAGGCGTTGCGTGAAAAGCTGGAAAATACCGCCTATATTCGCGGTCCGGAAGTGGTCAGTGAAGACATTTCCGAAGACGGCACCCGCAAATGGGTGATCCGTGTGGCCAGTGGAAGTTGTGTGGAGACGGTATATATCCCGCAAAACGGCCGTGGCACCCTTTGTGTTTCCTCGCAGGCCGGCTGTGCGCTGGACTGCAGTTTCTGCTCGACTGGCAAGCAGGGCTTCAACAGCGACCTGAGCGCTGCCGAAATCGTGGGACAGGTGTGGGTGGCCAACAAGTCATTTGGCACCATTCCCGCCAAGATGGACCGTGCCATCACCAACGTGGTGATGATGGGCATGGGCGAGCCGCTGCTCAACTTCGATAACGTGGTCGCTGCCATGAGCATCATGATGGATGACCTGGGCTATGGCATTTCCAAACGCAAGGTGACACTGTCCACTGCCGGCGTGGCGCCGATGGTCGACAAGCTGGGCGAGGTGATTGATGTATCCCTGGCGCTGTCGCTGCATGCGCCGAACGATGCGCTGCGCGACCAGCTGGTGCCCATCAATAAAAAATATCCGCTGGCGGTCATTCTTGATGCCTGCAAGCGTTACATCACGGGACTGGGCGAAAAGCGCAGTCTGACGGTGGAATATACGCTGCTGGCCGGAGTCAACGACCAGCCGGAACACGCTGCCGAGCTGGTGCAACTGTTGCGTGATGTGCCGTGCAAAGTTAACCTTATTCCTTTCAATCCCTTTCCGCACTCCGGTTATGAGCGGCCCAGCAACAATGCCATCCGCCGCTTTCAGGATGCACTGCACCATGCAGGCTACAATGTCACCGTGCGTACTCCGCGTGGTGATGACATTGATGCGGCATGCGGGCAGCTGGTGGGCCAGGTGGCCGATCGTACCCGGCGCAGCGAAAGGTATATTGCGGTGAGGCAGCTTAATGCATAACGGATTCAAACATCAGGTCACGGGCCTGCGACGCTGGCTGGTTCTTGCCGGCGTGCTTGCCGTGCTGGGCGGCTGTGTGCAGACCGGTGATGTACAGCCGATGCGGACCGGAGAAGGCCGCGAACAGGCCAGACAGGCCTATATTGAACTGGGCAAGGGTTATTTGCGCGAAGGGCTGACCGGTCAGGCCAAGCCGCCGTTGCAGAGCGCGCTTAAAATAGATCCTTCCAATGCCGAGGCCCATGAGGTGCTGGCGCTGGTGTTCCAGCAGGAAATGGAGCCGGAGCTTGCCGACAAGCATTTTCGCAAGGCACTGTCGAGCCAGCGCTCGGCACGGATCCTGAACAATTATGGCAGCTTCCTGTTTGAGGAAGGTGCCTATGAAAAAGCCATGGAAATCTACCAGGAAGCCGCACAGGACAACATGTATCCCAGCCGTTCCTGGGTATTCGAGAACATGGGGCTGACTGCGCTGAAAATGGGCGACAACAGCCAGGCCATGCATTACTTCGAGCGCGCCCTGCGTCTGGATGCGACACAGCTGCGCAGCCTGCTGGAAATGGGCATGCTGTCCTACAGCGTGCGTGATTATCCGGCGGCGAAACACTATTATGAAACCTACATGCAACAGGCCGAGCATGATGCCCGCAGCCTGCTGCTCGGGGCCCGGGTAGCGACTGTCTACCAGAACCGGGATGAAGCCGCCAGCCTCGGCTTGCGCCTGAAACAACTGTATCCGGCCAGCCCCGAATACAAGGCCTACCTACTGGAGCAACGATGAGCGAAATACAGGCGGCGGCCGGGGAGGCCGCCGAGCAGTCCGGTTTGCCCGGAGCTGCACTGAAACAGGCCCGTGAACAACAGGGCTGGAACATTGCCGAAGTGGCGGGCAAGCTGCATCTGACCGAGTCCGCCGTCGCCAGCCTGGAAGCCGACCGCTATGAGGATCTGCCCGGTGTAACCTTTGTGCGTGGCTACATACGAGCCTATGCCAAGCTGCTCGGACTTGACCCTGACGTGCTGGCCCGGCAATACAGCCAGACTACAGTCACCGAACCGGTCAGGGCACTGCCTGATCTGGGCCGCACCGTAGCCCGTAGCCGCTCGCGTGGCCGCCTGCTTGTCACCCTGTTGCTGCTGGTGGTTATTGGCGCGCTGGTGGCCGGCTATTTCTGGTGGCAGGATGGCCAGGGCGGCAAGTCCCTGAGTCTGGATGCCGAAGAAACCCCATTCAGCCAGGTCGAGATCGAGCGGGTCGACGGCACGTTGTATATCCAGAGCCTGGATGAGCTGGATGCCTACACTGCCGACCTGGAAGTCGCCGAGATCGCACTTGACTCGCTGCAGTCTGCATTGCCGTTCGATGACGAAGGGGCAGCTGATGAGCCTGTCAGCGCGGAGGGCGAACCCGTTGCTGTCAATGCCGATGCTGTGGCAGCAGGCACTGAGCAGGCGGCTGATGGCCCGGCGGTTGCCGGCAAGCACCGGCTGGAGCTGATTTTTACCGATGAATGCTGGATTCGCATCACCGATGGTACCGGTGCTGAGGTGGCCAGTGGCCTGCGCAAGGCCGGCGAGGTTTTGCAACTCAGCGGCGACACTCCCTTCGAGCTGCATCTGGGCAACGCCAGTGGTGTGCAATTGCGCTTCAATGGCCAGCCGGTCGACATCCATTCGAGCATCCGGGGCAATGTTGCCCGCATCAAACTGGGCTGAATCAAGTGCATAACCCCTCCCCGATCAAACGTCGTGTTTCACGTAAAATACATGTCGGTTCCGTGGCTGTCGGTGGCGATGCACCTGTCAGCGTACAGAGCATGACCAATACCGAAACCTGTGATGTGAATGCCACCGTGGCCCAGATCAGCCGGCTCGAGCAGGCTGGTGCCGATATCGTGCGCGTCTCCGTGCCAAGCATGGAGGCCGCCGAGGCGTTCGGCCGCATCAGGCAGCAAGTGCAGGTTCCGCTGGTGGCCGATATCCATTTCGACTACAAGATCGCCCTGCGTGTGGCCGAGCTGGGCGTTGACTGCCTGCGCATCAATCCGGGCAATATCGGTAACAACGAGCGCATCAAGGCGGTGGTGGATACCGCCCGCGATCGCGGCATTCCGATCCGCATCGGCGTCAACGCCGGTTCGCTGGAAAAGGACCTGCAAAAGAAATACGGCGAACCCACGCCAGAGGCGCTGGTCGAATCGGCGCTACGCCATGTCGAGCACCTGGACCGGCTGAACTTCCCGGACTTCAAGGTCAGCGTCAAGGCATCGGATGTCTTCATGGCGGTTGAAGCCTATCGGCAGCTGGCCCGCCAGATCGAGCAGCCGTTGCATCTGGGCATTACCGAAGCCGGCGGCCTGCGCTCCGGTACCGTCAAATCGGCGGTCGGGCTGGGCATGCTGCTGGCCGAAGGCATTGGCGATACCATCCGCGTTTCGCTGGCCGCCGATCCGGTCGAGGAGATCAAGGTCGGTTTCGACATTCTCAAGTCGCTGCGCCTGCGTACCCGCGGCATCAACTTCATTGCCTGCCCCAGCTGCTCGCGGCAGAACTTCGACGTGGTGAAAACCATGAACGAACTGGAGCAGCGGCTGGAAGACGTGCTGGTGCCGCTCGACGTGGCGGTGATCGGCTGTGTGGTCAATGGTCCCGGCGAAGCCAAAGAGGTCGATCTGGGCCTGACCGGCGGCTCGCCCAATCTGGTGTACATTGACGGCGCTCCCGCCACCAAGCTGGACAACACGCAACTGGTTGACGAGCTGGAACGCATGATTCGCGAACAGGCCGCCAAAAAACAGGCTCAAGACGCGGCAGTCATTGCCCGCAGCTAAGCAGTACAAGGACAATTTGTGAGCAAGACCCTGCAAGCCATCCGTGGCATGAACGATACCCTGCCGGCGCAAACACCGCTCTGGCGTTATTTTGAACAGACAGTGGCCGGAGTGCTCGACAGTTACGGCTATCAGCAAATCCGCATGCCGGTGGTCGAGTTTACCGAGCTGTTTCGCCGCTCGATCGGCGAGGTTACCGACATCGTCGAAAAGGAAATGTACACCTTTGCCGACCGCAACGGCGACTCCCTGACCCTGCGTCCCGAGGGTACCGCCAGTTGCGTGCGCGCAGTGATGGAGCACGGCCTGATCAACAACGGGCTGGTGCAGAAGCTCTGGTACATTGGCCCGATGTTTCGCCACGAACGCCCGCAAAAGGGCCGCTACCGCCAGTTCCATCAGGTGGGTGTTGAAGTGTTCAACTTGCCCGGGCCTGATATCGATGCCGAGCTGATCCTGCTTACCTGGCGCCTGTGGCATGCGCTGGGCATTGCCGACAGCGTGACCCTGGAGCTGAACAGCCTGGGTACTTCCGAGTCGCGTGCCGCCTATCGCGCCGCACTGGTCGATTACCTGAACGGTCATTTTGACCAGCTGGACGAAGACAGCCAGCGTCGCGTGGCGACCAACCCGTTGCGTGTGCTGGACTCCAAGGACGAGCGGACACAGGCCATTCTGGCCGCTGCGCCGAAGCTGGAGGATTATCTGGACGAGGAGTCCACCAGCCATTTTGCCGGTGTGCGTGCCCGGCTGGACGCTGCTGGTGTTCCCTATGTGCTGAACAACCGGCTGGTGCGCGGGCTGGACTATTACAGCAAGACCGTGTTCGAGTGGACCACCGACAAGCTGGGTGCCCAGGGTACCGTGTGTGGCGGCGGACGCTATGACGGTCTGGTCGAGACCATGGGCGGCAAGCCCACCACCGGCGTCGGTTTTGCCATGGGCATCGAGCGCCTGATCCTGATGCTGGAAACCCTCGGCAAGGTGCCGCCGCAACTGGCACAGCAGGTCGATGTCTATTTCTGTGCCTTTGGCGAGGCTGCCGAGCTGGCTGCCGTGCAATGGGCCGAACGCATCCGTGATGCGCTGCCGGGCGTGCGCCTGCAGGTCAACGCCGGCGGTGGCAGTTTCAAGAGCCAGTTCAAGAAGGCCGACCGCAGCACTGCGGCCTATGCCCTGATTCTGGGCGAGCACGAACTTGACAACAACTGCATCGGCATCAAGCCGTTGCGTACTGAAGACGAACAGCAGACCGTGGCTCTTGACGAGCTGACGGACAAGCTGGCGACCCTTTTGGTCTGACACTGACGGGAGATCCGCGTGAGCCATTACACTGAAGAAGAACAGATCGCACAGTTCAAGGACTGGTGGAGCCGTAATGGCAAGCCGCTGCTGGTGGGCGCCATCCTGGCGGTGGCACTGGTATTTGGCTGGCAGGGCTGGCAAAAACGTCAGGCCGGCCAGGCCGAACAGCTCTCTGCCACCTACCAGCAACTGCTGGAAGCCGCCTTCAGCAACGAAGGCACCAGTGCCGGTGACATGCTGAAACTGTTGCAAACCCTGGAGTCGGTCAAGCCGGACCACGCCTACACCCAGTATGCCCGCATGCTGGTGGCCCGCGTTGCGGTACTTGAAGACCGCCTGGATGATGCTGCCGCTCTGCTGCGCCAGGTGGCCGACAAACCGGCCAACCCTGTATTGGGCGAGCTGTCCCGTCAGCGTCTGGCCCGCGTGCTGGCTGCCGGTGACAAGGCCGAAGAAGCGCTGACGCTGCTCAGCGGCAAGGGACTGGAAGCTTATCAGGCGGCGCGGGACGAATTGCGCGGTGATGTGCTGGTTCAGCTGGGCCGCACCGATGAAGCCCGCAAGGCCTACCAGGCGGCGCGTGACAATCTGGACGATGGCAGTGCTGCCGGCAGCCTGATGATGAAGCTTGACGACCTCAGTTCCAAGGATGCCTGACATGAAAGCGAACAAGTTCGTGGCTCTGCTGCTGGCCGGCCTGCTGGCCGCAGGATGCAGCAGCAAGGGCGAGAAAAAAGCCGAGAAACCGGTAGCGCTGGAAAAGATCAGCGCTGAAGTCAAACTGCACAAGGAATGGAGCACGTCGGTCGGCGTCGGACAGGGCAAGCTGTGGAATCGCCTGACCCCGGCCATCGATGGCGGCCAGCTGTTTGTTGCCGACGCTGGCGGACTGGTGCTGTCGCTGGACCGTTACACCGGCAAGAAAAACTGGCAGCGCAAGCTGAAGAAAACGGAAATATCCGGTGCCATTGGCGCCGGTGCCGGACAGGTGGTACTGGGCACCCTGGCTGGTGAGGTGATTGCACTGGATGCCGCAACCGGCAACGACCTGTGGCGTGTCCGCATCGGTAGCGAAATATTGGCAGCGCCGGCGGTGAATGACCGCGTGGTGGTGGTGCAAACCCAGGATGACCGCCTGATCGCCCTGGATGCCTTTACCGGTGCGCAGCGCTGGGTGCATGAAAGCACGCCGGCCCTGTTGACACTGCGTGGTACCAGCGCGCCGCTGCTGACCGATTATGTGGTGTATGCCGGCCTTTCCACCGGCAAGGTGATTGCCGTTGAACTGGAGCATGGCCTGCCGGTGTGGGAGCAGCGCATTGCCGTGCCCAGTGGCCGTACCGAGCTGGAACGCATGGTTGATGTCGATGGCAGCCTGGTGCTGAAGGATGGCGTGCTGTATGTATCGGCCTTCAATGGTCATGCCGCCGGCCTGGATGAGCAGACTGGCCGCGTCCTCTGGCAGCGCGCAAGCTCCAGCACCGGCGCGGTGGCCCAGGGTTATGGCAACGCCTATGTCAGCCTTGATGGCGGTACCATCGAGGCGGTGGACGAGCGCTCCGGCAGTGTCATGTGGCGCAATGAAAGCCTGCTGCGCCGCGAGCCGACCGGGCTGGGTACCTTGTCCAGCTATGTGGTAACCGGTGACCTGGAAGGTTATGTGCACCTGCTGAGTCAGGTGGACGGGCGTTTTGTCGCGCGCACCCGTATTGACAGCAAGGGCATTCGTGTCCGACCGCTGGTCGAAGGCGGCTGGATGTATGTGTACGGTAATGGCGGCAAGCTGGTTGCGCTGACCATCCAGTAAATCCGGGTACACACGGACTGGCCGCTGTCGCAGTGTGACGGCGGCTTTTGTGTTTTTTGGGAAAGCGACAACCCGTGCTTGCCCGGCTGTAACTGAAATCAATGAATGAGCCCGCCGGCATGGCTGGCTACAACTGTCCGGAGGGGCCGATGGTTCCCGTAATTGCTTTGGTGGGCCGCCCGAATGTGGGCAAGTCCACGCTGTTCAACCGCCTGACCCGTAGCCGGGACGCCATCGTCGGCGACATTCCCGGGTTGACCCGTGACCGCCAGTACGGCACTGCCAAGTGGCAGGGACGGGACTATATCCTGATCGATACGGGTGGCATCTCCGGCGATGAAGAAGGTATTGATGCCAAGATGGCCGAGCAATCGCTGCTGGCGATTGAAGAAGCCGACATCGTGTTCTTTCTGGTCGATGCCCGTGACGGCCTGTGTCCGGCCGACGAACACATTGCCGCCCATTTGCGCAAGCGTGACAAGCGCACCCTGTTGCTGGTCAACAAGACCGACAACCTGGATGTCGAAGTCGCCCGTGCCGAGTTCAGTCCGCTGGCGGTTGCTGAAACCCTGGGCGTCTCGGCTGCCCATGGCCGTGGCATCCAGCAGCTGATGGAATCCGCCCTGGCCGGTGTCGAGCCGGAACCGGAAGAAGAGTTCGAGATCGAGTTGATCGAGGGCGAGGATCCGGTGCGCATTCCCGGCCCCAGCGAGCAGGACGGCATCAAGATAGCCATCATTGGCCGTCCCAATGTCGGCAAGTCGACGCTGGTCAATCGCATCCTGGGTGAAGAGCGGGTGGTGGTCTATGACCAGCCCGGCACCACCCGTGACAGCATCTACATTCCCTTTGAGCGTGAAGAGCGCAAGTACACCCTGATCGACACTGCCGGTGTGCGCCGCCGTGGCCGTATCCACGAAGACGTGGAAAAGTTCTCGGTGGTCAAGACGTTGCAGGCGATCAAGGATGCCAACGTGGTGATCTTTGTGGTCGATGCACGTGAGGGCATCGTCGAGCATGACCTGAGCCTGCTCGGTTTTGCCCTGGAAGCGGGCAAGGCGCTGGTGATGGCGGTCAACAAGTGGGACGGCATGCAGCCCTCGGAGCGTGACTACGTCAAGACCGAGCTGGAGCGCCGGCTGTACTTTGTCGGTTTTGCTGATATCCACTTCATTTCCGCACTGCACGGTACCGGTGTCGGGCATCTGTACCGGTCGGTTGAGCAGGCCTTCACCGCGGCGATTACCCGCTGGCCGACCAACAAGCTGACCAATATCCTGCTGGGCGCGGTGCAGGAGCACCAGCCGCCGATGATCAACGGCCGGCGCATCAAGTTGCGTTATGCCCACATGGGCGGTGCCAACCCGCCGCTGATCATTATCCATGGCAACCAGACCGGTGCCGTGCCCAAGGGCTATGTGCGCTATCTGGAAAACACCTATCGCCGGGTATTGAATCTGGTGGGTACGCCGATCCGCATCGAGTTCAAGGGCGGTGACAACCCCTATGCCGACAAGAAGAACAAGCTCAGTGAGCGGCAGGTCAACAAGAAGAAGCGCCTGATGACCCGCAAGAAAGAGATGGAATATCGCAAGAAACGGCAGAAGAAGTAGGTTTTTTGCTTTGTGGTTTTGTGGTTTTGTGGAGCGTGGGGTGGGCAAGGCGCTGCGCAAACACGCCGCGAGTACGTCCATGTAGGCTCCGTGTCGCCATCCCTGGCGACACAGGGTTTGCTCCGGCCTTGCCTACCCCCTGAACCATGTGCAGGCGGAGAGAGTGTGGCCCGGCTTTGCCGGGCTGCTGTCGCTTTGTCTGATTCTTGTTTTTGCTTTTCTTTATGAAGCTTGCCGCATGCACGGTACCTGATAGCAGTATCGGGGTGCAGGTGTAGCAGGGCTGTGCCGCCAGGGCAGTTTTTTGCTCCTGCAAAAACTGCATTTCCGCCATCCATGGCGGTCAGAGCGCGGCACAAAGCTTACAAGGATGTACTTGCAGCGACCCCGCGGAACCTGTACCCCGATGCTGCAAACCCATTGCTACACCACACACCCGCCCGTACATAATCAAAAATAAAGCTGGCATATATCTTGCTGTGATCTCTGCAAACACACAGGACCGTCAATTTGCGGTCGCTGACGGAGATTACCCATGGACAAGATGCTCTACATATCCATGACCGGCGCCAGCCAGAACAGCAAGGCGCTGCAGGCGCATGCCAACAACCTGGCCAACGTATCCACCAGCGGATTTCGCCGCGACTTCGAACAGGCGCGTTCGATGCCGGTCTTCGGCGATGGCCTGCCGGCTCGGGCCTATGCCATGACCGAGCGCCCCGGCACCGATTTTACCCACGGCACATTACAGGAAACCGGACGTGATCTGGATGTGGCGGTGCAGGGCGATGCCTGGATTGCCGTGCAGTCTCCCGATGGCTCCGAAGCCTATGTGCGTACCGCCAGCATGCAGGTGGACACCTTTGGCATTCTGCGTACCGCCAACGGCTTGCCGGTGATGGGCAATGCCGGCCCGATTGCCATTCCGCCGGAACAGAAAATCGAGATTGCCCAGGATGGCACCATCAGCATCCGCGCACTGGGCGAAACGCCTGATGTGATGGCCGAAGTTGACCGCATCAAGCTGGTGCTGCCCGAGCGCGGGCAGCTGCAAAAAATGCAGGATGGCCTGGTGCGCGGCAAGGATGGCCAGCAGTTTGAACCGGATGCCAACGCCCGGATGGTGTCAGGCTACACCGAATCGAGCAACGTCAACGCAGTGGCCGAGATGACCGCGATGTTGTCACTGTCACGCCAGTTCGAGCTGCACGTCAAGATGATGAGTACCGCACAGGAAAATGCATCATCGATGGCACGGATCATGCAGCTGAGCTGATACACAGAATATTTGTACATATGTGTCGCAAAATTGACACATAAGGAGAGACACCATGTTGCCTTCACTCTGGGTTGCCAAAACCGGCCTGTCCGCCCAGGACATGAACCTGACCACCATTTCCAACAACCTGGCCAACGTGTCCACCACCGGTTTCAAGCGCGATCGTGCCGAGTTCGAAGACCTGTTGTACCAGATCCGGCGCCAGCCCGGCGGCCAGTCCAGCCAGGACAGCGAGCTGCCCAGCGGCTTGCAGCTGGGCACCGGTGTGCGCATCGTCGGTACCCAGAAGATCTTTACCCAGGGCAGCCTGCAAACTACCGAGCAGCCGCTTGACCTGGCCGTGAACGGACGCGGTTTTTTCCAGATCCTGATGCCGGACGGCACCATTTCCTATACCAGGGATGGCAGTTTTCAGCTCAATTCCGATGGCCAGGTGGTGACCTCCAGTGGTTTCCCGCTGGAACCGGCGATCGTGCTGCCCGAACAAGTGCGGACCTTCACGGTAGGCGAGGACGGTACGGTATCGGTGACGGTGGCAGGTGACCCGCAGCCGCAGATTCTCGGCAACATCCAGACGGTTGACTTCATCAACTATGCCGGACTGGAAGCCATCGGCAACAACCTGTTCCTGGAAACGGCGGCCAGCGGTGCGCCGCAAGCCGGTACGCCAGGTACCAACGGTCTGGGCAATGTGCTGCAGAACACGCTGGAAAACTCCAACGTCAGCGTGGTGGAAGAGCTGGTCAACATGATCACCACCCAGCGGGCCTACGAGATGAATTCCAAGGTGATCTCCACCGCAGACCAGATGCTGTCCTTCATTACACAGAAGCTTTGATTGAGCCCGGGGTGATGCCATGAAAACCAGATTGATCCTTGCACAGCTGACGGCAGCAGTGCTGCTGAGTGGGTGCATGCAGGCACCACCGAAGCCCAATGATCCCTATTATGCGCCGGTGGTGCCACGGGTACCGATGCCGGCCGAGCAGAACATGGGTGCGATTTACCAGCCCAGTTTCGAAAGCAATTACTTCACTGACCGCAAGGCGTTCCGGGTGGGCGACATTATCACCATTAACCTGAACGAGCGCATGCAGGCGAGCAAGAATGCCAGCTCGACCATCCAGAAAGACAGCGATCTGGATATCGGTGTGCCCAACATTCTGGGCATGGCGGTGTCGCCGAAGAACCCGCTATCCGGTATCAGCGCTCTGGGCATGACCAACAAGAACCTGAGCCTGGAAGCCAGTGCCAATGCCAAGCGCAGCACCAAGGGTTCGGGCCAGGCCGGGCAGAGCAACAGCCTGGCTGGTTCGATCACCGTCACCGTGGCTGATGTGCTGCCCAATGGCGTGCTGGTGGTGCGTGGCGAGAAGTGGCTGACGCTGAATACCGGTGACGAGCTGATCCGCATTTCCGGGCTGGTGCGTCCGGACGATATCAGCACCGACAACACCGTGTCCTCGACCCGGATCGCCGATGCCCGCATCACCTACTCGGGCACCGGCACCTTTGCCAATGCCAGTCAGCCGGGCTGGCTGTCGCGCTTTTTCATGAGTCCGGTCTGGCCGTTTTAATGGAGGCTGTCTGCCATGTATAAATACTTTCTGTTTGCAGTGCTGGCGCTGGGCCTCGGCAACACCGCCCAGGCCGAACGGCTGAAGGATCTCGCCAGCATTCAGGGCGTGCGTACCAACCAGCTGATCGGTTATGGCCTGGTGGTCGGCCTGAGCGGTAGCGGTGACCAGACCACACAAACCCCTTTCACCGTACAGACATTCAACAACATGCTGGCCGAGTTCGGCATCCGGGTGCCGGCCGGCAGCGGCAACATCCAGTTGAAAAACGTTGCGGCGGTCTCGGTGCACGCTGATCTGCCGCCGTTTGCCCGACCCGGACAGACCATCGACATCACGGTGTCATCGATCGGTAACGCCAAGAGTCTGCGCGGCGGCAGCCTGTTGATGACGCCGCTGAAGGGGATTGACGGCAACGTCTATGCCATTGCCCAGGGCAACCTGGTGGTGGGCGGCTTTGATGCCGGCGGAGCCGATGGCTCGCGCATTACCGTCAACGTGCCCTCGGCGGGCCGCATTCCGTCCGGTGCCACCGTCGAGCGGGCGGTGCCCAGCGCCTTTGATCAGGGTGACTATCTGACCCTGAACCTGAACCGGCCGGACTTTACCACAGCCAAGAACATCACCGACAAGCTCAACGACCTGCTGGGTCCTGGTGTTGCCATGGCGCTGGACGCCGGCTCTATCCGGGTCGCGGCACCGCTTGATCCGAGCCAGCGAGTCAACTATTTGTCGGTCATCGAGAACCTTGAGGTGGAGGCCGGCAAGGCGGTGGCCAAGGTCATCATCAACTCGCGTACCGGTACCATTGTCATCGGGCAGGATGTACGGGTGCAGCCGGCTGCCGTCACCCATGGCAGCCTGACCGTGGCGATCAGTGAAGACATTTCGGTCAGCCAGCCGGAGCCGTTTTCACAGGGAGAGACGGTGGTGACACCGCGCTCGAAAGTCAGCGCCGAGCAGGAAAAACGCCCCATGTTCAAGTTCGCACCGGGCACCACGCTGGATGAAATTGTCCGTGCGGTCAACCAGGTGGGGGCTGCGCCATCCGACTTGATGGCCATCCTGGAAGCGCTGAAACAGGCTGGCGCCCTGCAGGCCGACCTGATCGTGATCTAGCGGCCTGTACGGCTAATTCCATTAGTCAGTTTCGGCGTCTGAGGCTCCGATGCTGCGAAGGGGTCAGGTACATTAATGTACCTGACCCCTTTTTCCATCTGACTTTGCTGTGTCTGGCATCCGGTCATCACTGCGGGTGACACAGCAGACGTAACAGCGGGTCTCCTGCCGGCAGGGTTTCGATCAGGATGCTGTCACCCAGATGTGATACCAGGTCCTGGCTGGTGCAATTGAGCATCAGGCGTTGTGCCCCGTCGCGGGCCTCTCCGCTCTGACGAAACTCAAACAGATCAAATTCCAGCAGCAGGCTGCCATTGGCCTCCATCGCGGTTCCTGCATTGTCGATGGCGGTTATGCGGGTAACGGGCGGCCAGAGCAGTGTCCAGGGGTGCAGTGGCAGCGTTTCCTGCGTTTGGCTGACGATCAGGGCGCTGGCTGGCAGGCCGTCGCGCACGCCGGTGGCCCAGTGATAATCCTGATAGGCCAGCGAGGCCGCACCGCCGGCCAATACCAGCACGCCGGCCAGCAAAATGCGCAGCCGGAGCGAGCGCCTGTGCAGCAGTGCGGACAGCAACAAAACAATGGCAGCCAGGACGGGCAGGGCGATCAACAGGGTTGGAGCATGCATGGAGTGATACCGAATGACGGGAAGCAAGGGAGCACAGTGTACCTGCAGGCAGCAGCCGCTTGCACGGCCGATGGCTGCCCGCTACAGCCGACATCGGGCGCTGATGTCCGTCATCCTTTGGTCGGTAGCGGGAAAGCATTGGGTTTGTCGCTGTTTTTTATTTGATGTTGGCCGGCATGTTTTTTATTGATGCAATAAACATGTTGCAGATGCCGGAGAATCCTTTCCTTAAATATGCCGTGCGTTTTTTTGTAATTTTACGTTGAATTTGAAAGCCTCCTAACTATTTGTTTTTATTGGTTAGCTCTACATGCTAATGAATTGTTTTGGCAATTCTGTGCTTGTTTTCAGTGCTGGCTTTATTGTTTTCCGAACCTGTTCCCCAGGTTTTTAGTGGCAAGTGTACGGCAAGTTTTCAGTTGTTTAATTGGTGTGCAAGCTACTTGATAGCATGCTCATAAGACTAATGTCGGGGCTTTATAAAGCTGTTCATTTTTTGCAATATTCCGCCCGGAAGCCTTGCAGCGCCAGCTTTGGTGCGGCATGGCCGAAAAACAAAAACAAGCGGAGATCGCATTATGGTCGATAAAGAAGTAGCACAGGCGTACTGGAAGGCGAACCTTCGCCTGATCGTCGGGTGCATGGTGGTGTGGGCCTTTACGGCCTACGGCATTTCCATGTTCCTGCGCCCCGTCCTGGTAGGCATAACTATTGGTGGTGTGGATATCGGATTCTGGTTTTCACAGCAGGGTTCCATCCTGACCTTCATTGCTCTGGTCTTTTTCTACTCGTGGAGAATGAACCAGATCGACAAACACTTTGGCATGGCGGAGGAGTGAGATCATGAGTCAGTTTGCAGTCAACATGATTTTTATCGGCCTGTCCTTTGCGCTGTACATTGGTATTGCGCTCTGGACCCGCGCCGGTTCCACCAAGGAATTTTACGTAGCGGGCGGTGGTATTCACCCGGTTACCAACGGCGTTGCCGTTGCCGGTGACTGGATGTCTGCGGCTTCCTTCCTGTCCATGGCCGGCATGGTGGCCTTTATGGGTTACGCAGGTTCTGCGTTCCTGATGGGCTGGACCGGCGGTTACATTCTGCTGGCAATGTTGCTGGCTCCTTATCTGCGCAAGTTTGGCAAGTTTACTGTGCCTGCTTTCGTAGAAGACCGTTACCAGAGCCGTACTGCCCGAATGATCGCGGTGGTCAGCCTGCTGTGCATCTCGCTGACCTACATGATCGGCCAGATGACCGGTTCCGGCGTGGTATTTGCCCGTTACCTGAACGTATCTATTGATCTGGGTATCTGGATTGCTGCCGGTATTACCTTCTTCTACGCCGTACTGGGCGGCATGAAGAGCGTGACCTACACCCAGGTTGCCCAGTACTGCGTACTGATTGTGGCTTATCTGGTTCCGCCGATCTTCATCTCTATGCAGTTGACCGGTAACCCGATTCCTCAACTGGGTATGCTGAGCGAAGTGGGTAACGAAGGCATTAATGTAATTCCAAAACTCGACGGCATCCTGGCCGAGCTGGGCTTTGCCGAGTACACCGGGTTTGCTGCCGACCCGCTGAACTACTTCCTGCTGACTGCCACCCTGATGGTGGGTACTGCGGGCCTGCCGCACGTAATCGCCCGTTTCTTTACCGTGCGTAAAGTGGCTGAAGCCCGCTGGTCTGCTGGCTGGGCTCTGGTGTTCATTGCGCTGCTGTACCTGACTGCACCTGCGGTTGCGTCCATGGCTCGTCTGAACCTGATGGAGACTGTGTATCCAAATGGTGCCCAGGCTGACCCGATTGACTACGAGCACCGTCCGGACTGGATGAACAACTGGCTGGAAACCGGTCTGCTGAAGTTTGAAGACAAAAACGGTGACGGCCTGATTCAGTACTACAACGATGCCAGTGCAAAAGGTAAAGAGCTGACTGCCGAGCGTGGCTGGGCGGGTAACGAGCTGACCGTAAACAATGACATCATCGTGGTTGCCAACCCTGAAATTGCCAAGCTGCCAGGCTGGACCATTGGCCTGATGGCTGCCGGTGCGATTGCTGCCGCGCTGTCCACTGCTGCCGGTTTGCTGATGGCCATTTCCTCTGCGGTGAGCCATGACATTGTCAAGGTTGCCCTCAAGCCTGACATGACAGAAAAAGGCGAGATGAACGTGGCGCGTATTGCCATGCTGGCTACTCTGATGCTCAGTGCCTATCTGGGTATGAACCCGCCTGGTTTTGCCGCGCAGACGGTGGCGCTGGCCTTTGGTCTGGCTGCATCGTCCCTGTTCCCTGCGCTGATGATGGGTATCTTCTCCCGACGCATCAACGGTAAAGGTGCTATCGCCGGTATGCTGGCGGGTATCACCCTGACCCTGGTGTACATCTTCATGTTCAAGGGCTGGTTCTTCATCGCCGGGACCAACAACTTCCCGGATACCGCTGAATACTGGTTCTTTGGCGTGAACCCGCTGGGTATCGGTTTCATCGCAGCTATCGTTAACTTCATCGTGGCCTATGCTGTATCCTTGTCCACCGAAGAACCATCACAAGAGATCCAGGATCTGGTGGAAAGCGTGCGTTACCCGAAAGGTGCCGGCGCAGCCATGGATCACTAATCCCTGTAATGTCACCTGCATGACTCGTTATGCAGGTACAGGCAACCTCAACAGGCTTCCCTCGGGAAGCCTGTTTTACTCCAAGACAGGAAAAATTCATGATCTGGACATTGTTGACAGCAGCAGGCGCTGCCTTTCTGGCCGCCGGTATTGCGCAGTACGCCCGTCTGCTGACCGCCAAGAAACTGCCCAAATGGATCGTGCCAGCCGCTGCCGGTCTGGGCATTCTGGGCTACCAGATTTACATGGAGTACAGCTGGTTCGAGCGTACTCAGGCCCAGTTGCCGGCAGGCTCGGTAGTCACCGAAGTGCGCGAGCAGCCGGCGTTTTGGCGCCCCTGGACGTTTATCGTGCCGCTGAAAATGGGTTTTAGCGTGATCGAGCCGGACAAGGTGCAGCTGGCCTCACAGGACGGCGAGCGTATTGCCCGCTTTCGCCTGTACAGCTTTGAGCAGGCCTTTGTCGATCATGTCGACCAGACCGGTTATCTGCTCAACTGCAGTCGCGCCGTTCTGGTACCACTGGATGCCGACAACAGCCCGCAACCGGACAGGGCGCTACAGCTGGAGCGCCAGAGCCGGTTGTATACCCTGGTATGCAACAGCTAACAGCACAGGCTACTGACTGCTGCAAGACGGCTATTTCTTGCCCATCAGCGAGCCGAGAATACCGCGCACGATCTGCCGGCTGATCTGGTTGGTAGCCTGCCGGATGGTGCTTCGCACCACCTTGCCGGCAAGGTCACCCAATACGCCGTCGGCGGCGTCGGCCGCCCCCTTTCTGGCAGCATTCTTCGCCGGTGCCGGTTTTTCCGGAATCTGTACTTCGCGGGTCGCCTGTTCGGCACGGGCTGCAAGGATTTCGTAGGCCGATTCACGGTCAAACGGTTTGTCGTAGCGGCTGCCCAGCCCTGACTGGCGGACCAGTTGCGCACGCTCGCCGTCCGTCAGCGGTCCGACCCGTGACTGGGGCGGAGCAATGGCCACCTTCTGCACCACACTTGGCGTACCCTTGTCCTCCAGGGTGGCAAACAGGGCTTCACCGATGCCCAGGGTTGTCAGTTCCTGCAAGGTGCCGAACACCGGATTGGGACGGAAACCGTCGGCTACCGCTTTCAGTGATTTCTGCTCTTTGGCGGTGAAGGCACGCAGGCCGTGCTGCACGCGCAAGCCGAGCTGGGCCAGCACCGCATCCGGCAGGTCGGACGGCGACTGGGTGACAAAGTACACGCCGACACCCTTGGAGCGGATCAGGCGCACCACCTGTTCGATGCGGTCTTGCAGCGCCTTGGGCGTGCCCTTGAACAACAGGTGGGCCTCGTCGAAAAACAGTGCCAGTACCGGCTTGTCGGCGTCACCGCGTTCGGGCAACTGTTCGAACAGCTCCGACAGCAGCCAGAACAGGAAGGTGGCATACAGCTTGGGCGCTTCATGCACCAGCCGGGTGCCGTCGAGAATATGGATGGTGCCGCGACCGTCGGCCGAAGGCTGCAGGATATCGCCCAGCTGCAGCGCCGGCTCGCCAAAGAACTGGTCGGCCTGTTGCTGCTCCAGCGTGGCCAGTTTGCGCAGCAGCGCGTTGGCCGACTGACGGGTGAACAGCGCGCTGTCGTCGGCCAGTGCTTCAGGATTATCGAGCAGGTGGCTGATCATTGCCTTGAGGTCTTTCATGTCCAACAACAGCAGGCCTTCACGATCGGCCACCTTGAAGGTGGTGTAGAGCACTGCCTGCTGGGCGTCGGTCAGCTCCAGCAGGTTGGCCAGCAGCAGGGGGCCCATGTCGCTGATGGTGGTACGCAGCGGGTGGCCCTGGCTGGCAAAGACATCCCAGAAACAGACCGGATAGCCTTTTGGCGAGTGCTGCAGCCAGTTCATGCTGGCAATGCGCTCGGCAATCTTGCCGGACGGGGTGCCGGCGGTGGCAATGCCGCTCAGGTCACCTTTCACATCGGCGGCAAATACCGCTACGCCAGCGTCGCTGAACTCTTCCACCAGGCGTTGCAGGGTCACGGTCTTGCCGGTACCGGTGGCACCGGCGATGATGCCGTGGCGGTTGGCCAGGCGCAGGGAATGGCCGACGGGTTCGCCGGTCAGCAGGTTCTCACCCAGGGTGAGCAGGCGGGTTGTGGTCATGGCAAATCTCGTATCCGGGTCGGTCAAATGTTGCGGGGCAGCTTAGCAAAGATTGCTGTCCGGGGTAGCATGGCCCTACTCAAACTTGCGTACCCGCTCACGGGTATCGGGGTGGCTGGACAGCATGTGCAGCAGTTTTTCCGTGCGGCGGGCCGGCTCCTCGCTGGCGGCGGCTGTGTCCAGGCGGCGCATGATGTTGGCAAAGTGAACGGGGGCAATGCCCTGATGGTGCAGTTGTTGCAGGGCAAAGTCATCGGCTTCGCTTTCCATGTCGCGTGAATAGGCCATGTTCATCAGGTAGGCCGGTGCGCCGGCCAGGGTATCGGAAGCGGCGGAAATGTCGCCGGTAATCGCCATCATGCCCCAGTACAGCAGGCCGTTCTGCACGATGCGGCGCATGCCGTGGTGGCCGGCCACGTGACCGATTTCATGGGCCAGTACTGCACTCAGTTCGTCATCGTCTTCGGCCAGTTCGACAATATCGTCCAGAAATACCAGGTCGCCGCCGGGCAGGGCAAAGGCGTTTGCACCGATGCTGGCCTGACGGAAATGCACACGCAGGCGCAAGTCCGGGTGCGCCGCCAGCAGGGGCGCAAAGTGTTGTTGCAACTGTTGTTGGCGCTCGGCCGGCAACTGGCTGGGCTCGAGCAGGTAATCATCCAGAAACTGCAGGGTCTGGCGACCAATATGGGCTTCGATGCCCGGCGGCAGTGCTGCGACAATCCCGCGTGCGGCCAGCGGCGCACCCCGGGTCAGCCCCAGATACAGGCTCAGCAACAGCACCACAACGCTGAGCAGCATCCATTTCCAGCTGGATTCCAGGCTGTGCAGCCAGCCGTGGCGGGCACCGTGCAGGTGGCGCATCATCAGGTCCAGTGCGGCATGATCATCACTGGCAAAGTGGCCACCATCATCAAAACTGATCATGCGCGCGCTGTTGCCCAGCCGGCTGCCGACCTGCACGCTGGCGGGTGGATAGCTGCGGACATGCGTATCGTAATGCAGGCACCAGTTGCCGTCGGCAGCCAGTTCCAGCCGGGCGTCGTGGCGCTGCGAACTCAGGCCGTCAAAGTAGGAGCCACGGGCTTGCATCTAGATGATCGCCATATCCATGTCGAACATGTCGCCCAGCTCCTGGCCGAGGGCATTGACCTGCTCGATCTGGGTGCCGACGAACTTGTCCAGATCGCCGTTGATAATGATGGTGGTACATTCGGCGCGGTAGCGGGCCATGCGTACCTTGGCCCAGGGTGTGTACAGCCCCAGCGTCAGCATGATCAGGATGCTGTTGGAAAAGTAGATCCACAGCGTGGTGCGCTTGCTCATGCTGGACTCGATACGGTGGCCGGCCAGCGCGATGTTGTTGAGATACAGGTTGGTCAGCGATGCCATGAAATAGCCGAATACCAGCAAGTAGCCGAGCAGTGCCACCAGCGGATGCACTGCCACGGCCAGCACGCCGGCCGCGATGATGGTCAGCAGCACTTTCAGGCCAAACAGGTAATAGCTGGTCAGGGTGCCGTTGAACTGGAAGGCGGCCAGGCCGTAGCGGCTGTTTTCCACCTGGTATTTGTGTTTCTGGTGCAGGCTCAGCGGCAGGCCCAGCGAGAAGGTGATGGCCGAGACGAAAGGCCACAGCAGCACCACCTTGGCCGCACCGCCATAGGTGCCTACAAAATTGAAACGCACGCCGCGGTAGGCGCTGTTGATGGCGTTGAAACGCAGAGAACGCGCCAGCACCCATGGAATCGCCGGCAGGATCGCCAGCAGCAGGAACAGGCTGAGTATGGGCATGAAGTTGGATGTCAGGTTCCATGCCACCAGGACGAAAAAGGCGATGATGCGCCCCCGGAGAATCACTTTCGGGTCGGCCAGATACTGGAAATTGTTGCCGTCCAGCAGGGTGTTGCCATAAAAGTATTGCCGGTTGCGTACTTTGGCCCAGGCCGAATAGATGCCCAGCGTCAGTACCGTCAGCACGATATTGATGATCCAGATACCGAAGTACTCGCGGCCGTTACCGGTGAACTGCATGGGCACGTGCCGTGTCGCGGAGGCATGCAGGCGCTCTGCCGCCGGCAGGGGTTCCCTCAGTGTGCCGGTGCTGGTTTTCAGCGGCTCGGGCCGGCGTATGGCCGGCTCCGGGGTATCGTCCTGTATGGCAAAGCTGGCGCGGGTACTGGTCGGTTGGTCTGGTGCGGGCTGCTCCGGCTCGGGTGTTTCGATCGGCTCCAGTGACAGCTCGAACTCGGGTTCCATGCGTACTGCAATGCCGAACTGGGCCAGTTTGCGCAGATAGGCTTCGGCCTTGTCGTGTTCCAGATCTTTTTTGAGTACGGCCTGCGGATTGATATACAGCTGGTGCAGCCGGGTGTCATTGAGCTTCAGTAGCTGGCGCAGGTTCGACTGCACCTGCTCCAGTGTGAAACCGGGCAATGGCTGGGGGTTGAAAACCAGACGATAGCGCAGCATGGAGACCTCTCCCTGGCAAAAAAACGCAGTCTAAACCGGCTATGCGGGATATGTCATCAGGTCTGATGTGAAAATGTCGGCTTTGCAGTATCGGTGCACAGGTTGCGAAGGGTCACTGCATGTACACCCATGCACCGCCGCCGCAGGCCGCTAGTGGCCTGAACGGCTAGTTCGTTAACTCAAGTTCGGATGGCTGGGGATTCGGGGCAAGGCGCTGTGACGAGTCATAGCGGGGCTATGGCGAGGAGCAGCAACGCAGCATCGGAGCCTCAGGCGCCGAAATTGACTAATGGAATTAGCCCGTACAGGCCATTAGGTCTTCGCCCGCTGTAACTTGCCGTAGGCTGCCAGCAGGCGCTGCATGGCCGGCAAGTTGCCGAAGCCCTCGCTGTCGATGGCCTCCAGCCCATAAAAGCGCTGCTCGCCAAGTACCACCGCCAGGGCGTCGTCCAGTACTGGTTCGCCGTACTGCCAGGCCAGTGCTTCGGCGTAATGCTCCAGTGCCTCGAAACCGTGCAGCTGGCCCAGCTGCAACAGGCTGAGCAGACACAGGTAATGGCGCAAACGCTCGCGGCCGAGGCCGTTCTGGTTGTAATTGAGCAGCCATTGTACCCACTCCAGCGCGGTGGCATGGTCGCCGCCGGCCAGCGCCAGCATCGCTTTCAGCTCGGCCATGCGCAGGCTGGCCCAGCCGCTGCCCGGCTCGAACAGCAGGCCGAGAAACTCGCCGATCAGCAGGTCATCGGCCAGGCTTTCCTCGTTGAGGGTATCCAGCAGGCCAAGGAAGTCTTCCGGTTCCGCTGCAACATCAGGCAGGCCGCACAGCAGTTCGCGCCAGCCTAGGCCAGTGTTGTTGTTGGCGTGGCCCAGATCGTCCAGCGGATAGATTTCCGACAGGCCGGGTACCAGGATGCGGCAGGCGCTGACGCCCAGGTGGTCGTAATCGGCAATGTAGACCTCATGACCAAGGCCGTGCAGCAGCTCCAGCAGGTGCTGGCGGGTATTCGGGTTGTCGCTGATGAAGTCCCAGCGACAGAACTCGAAATCGGCCGGCGTGCGCAGCATGTCCCAGCCCAGGTAGCCGCTGGAGTCGGTGAAGTGGGTCTCCAGGTTGGTCGGGTCGGCCACCAGCCCGTTGTCGAAGGTGGGCTCGGCAAAAACGTCCAGCTGGTTCAGGCTGCGGCCCTGCAGCAGCTCGGTGACGGTACGTTCCAGTGCTACGGCAAAGTTCGGATGCGCCCCGAAGGAGGCAAAGCTGGTGCCGTTGTCACGGTTGAACAGCACCACGCAGACCACCGGAAACTGCCCGCCCAGCGAGGCGTCCAGTGTCAGTACCGGATAGCCGGCAGCGTCCAGCCGGTCCAGCGCTTCACGCACTCCGGGGTGCTCGTTCAGTACGTTGTCGGGAATCGGCGGCAGGCTGATGGCCTCGGTCAGGATGCGCTGCTTGACGTGCCGTTCGCAAATTTCCGCCAGTGCCTGGCTGTGTGCCTCGGCACTGTTGTTGCCGGCAGACATGCCGTTGGAGACATACAGGTTGCCGATGATGTTGACCGGAATGTAACTGGTCTGCCCGTCACGCTGGCGCACAAAGGGCAGGGCGCAGATGCCGCGTTCTTCGTTGCCGGACTGCAAGTCCAGCAGCTGGCTGGCGTGCAGTTCACCCTCTTGCTGGTAGAGCTCCAGCAGGTGCTCGTCCAGCAGGCCGGCGGGCAGATTGTCGTCTTCGGTCAGGGCAAACCAGCGCTCGTCCGGGTAGTGCACGAACGAGCCGCTGGCGGTATCACGGCCCAGATAAAAGTCGGCAAAGAAATAATTGCACGATAGGCGCTCGAAAAATTCGCCCAGAGCCGAGGCCAGTGCGGCCTCACGGGTTGCACCCTTGCCATTGGTGAAGCATTGCGGGCAATCGCGGTCGCGGATGTGTACCGACCAGACATGGGGCACCGGGTTGAGCCACGAGGCTTCCTCGATATTGAAGCCCAGCGTGGCCAGCTGCTGCTGGAAGCGGGTGATGGTCTGTTCGAGGGCGACATCTTTGCCGGGGATGTAGGTCAGGGTCATGAGCAGGCTTGCGATTGGCTGGAAAGGCGTGGATTATACGGCACCTGTTCTTGCAAGCCATAATTTCAGATCAAAGGCAGAAAGCGGTAATGGATGTCATCAGTCTGGCCCTAGCCACCTATATTCTTGTCATGGCCATCACGCCGGGACCAAATAACGTATTGCTGGCGGCATCAGGGGTCAACTACGGGCTGCGCCGCACGTTGCCGATGATGCTGGGCATTGCCCTGGGCGGCGGCTTTCATTGTTTTGTCAGCATGCTGATGTTTGGGCACCTGTTTGAGCTGATGGCGGTGATTCGCCTGCCGATTGCGGTAGCCGGCTGCCTGTACCTGCTGTGGTTGGCCTGGCATATCTACCGGGCCAGCGCACCGGAAACCGGTGAGCAAAGCCGGCCGCTGACTTTCATGCAGATGGTGCTGTTTCAGTGGGTCAATCCCAAGGCCTGGGTGATGATGCTGAACATGGCCGCGCTGTTCATGCCGGCTGCCGGGCCGGTGATGCCTGCCGCCGCACTGATCGGCATCACCGATACGCTGGTCAGCCTGCCCTGTGTGCTGCTGTGGGCCTGGCTGGGTGACCGGCTGCGGCTGGCGCTGCAGAGTCCGCGGCATCTGCAGCTGTTCAATACCCTGATGGGGGTCAGCCTGGCAATTACGGCAGCCTGGCTGTTGCTGGATGAGCTCAGGCTGCTGTTGGCGGTGTAGATGTATCGTCAGCGTTTGCTCAGGGCTTGGCCAGGGCGTGAATGATTTCGCCCACCATCTTGCGCTTGTCGGGTGGTAATGCGAGAAATACCTCGATGGCCTGACGTTCCTGTGGCGTCATCTTGGCATCCCAGCGTTTGCGCTGTTGCTGCACCGAGCCGCTGAGCTTTTCACCAAAGCGCAGCCAGTGCGGGTCCACATTCAACCATTCGGCCAGTACCTGTAAACGGTCCTGGGTGGGGATGGCATTGCCCAGCAGCCAGCGGCGCACGGCTTGAACCGTCAAGGGTTTTCCCCAGTAACGCTGGTTAAATTCGCGCTCCAATACTACCGGGCGTGCCTCGTAGCCGGCTGTAAGCATGGATTCCTGGAGACGCTCGCTGAAAAGTTTGGCTTCATTCATGTAACAGAAAGTTAAATGAAGCATTGAACATGCAGATAATCCTGTTGCTGTTAAGGAAGAACTGATCAAACCCGGTGTTGCGAGCAGCGAAGCAACGTGGCAGCTCATAATCACCTGGTTATGCATGAACAAATACAGCTTCGCTCCGCTCGCAATGATGCTTCTGTGCTTTATAGCGGGTGTCGGTAAAACAGGCTGTAGTTGTCCACGCCGTCGTTGGGGTTTTTCAGGCCGGCGTTGGAGTAATGAATGGCACGGATGCCGAGCTTGCCATTGTTGGGCAACTGGATGCCGGCACCGATACGGTCTTCAAAGTTGAGCGAAGAGCCCAGTTTGCGACCGTTGACGCGGGTTTTGCTGAATACGGCCACGCCAATGCCGCCCTCGATAAAGGGCTTGAGGACAGGCCGGTTGAAGGTGTAGGTAAATACAGGTGCCAGTGACAGGCTGTGAGCTGCGGCCGAGTGGCGTCCGGACGACCAGTAGGTGTAGCCGGTATCCCAGTAGCCGCTTAGCTGGCCCGTATCGCTGGCAAACCATTGGTGCTGCCAGTCGCTGGTGAGGCCGGCGCGCAGTACCGGATCGCCATGGCCGGTGCCGCCGGCGGCAACCGAGAACTCCAGGGCCTGTGTCTGGCTGGTGACTGCCAGCAGTAAAACAGAGGTCAATGACAGTATTCTTGTTTTCATGATGGTGCATCCTCCGCACTGAAGCCGGGCTGTTGTGTTAAGCTATGTTTCGTTATTGATGGTGGAATGACAGATTGCCATCAATGGGCGGGATACGCAAAATCCATGGCCCGCTTTCCTGATTCTGATCCATTTTTGAAGTCTGCCGCCATGTCCCTGCCTGCCCACCATCTGGAGCTGCTCAGCCCCGCCCGTGATATTTCTATTGCCAAACAAGCCGTTTTGCATGGTGCCGATGCCGTCTACATTGGCGGTCCGGGTTTTGGCGCACGGCACAATGCCGCCAATTCGGTGCAGGATATCGCCCAACTGGCTGAATTTGCCCACCAGTTTCATGCACGGGTGTTTGTCACCCTGAATACCATCCTGCACGACAACGAGCTGGAGCCGGCCCGCCGGCAGATTCATGAATTGTACGATGCCGGGGTGGATGCGCTGATCGTGCAGGATATGGGCGTGCTGGAGCTGGATATTCCGCCGATCGAGTTGCATGCCAGTACCCAGTGCGATATCCGCACGCTGGACAAGGCGCGGTTTCTATCGCAAGCGGGCTTTTCCCAGCTGGTGCTGGCGCGTGAGCTAAATTTGCAGCAAATCCGCGAAATTAGCGGCCAGGTCGATGCTGCTATCGAGTTTTTCATTCATGGTGCGCTGTGCGTGGCCTATTCGGGGCAGTGCAATATTTCCCATGCCCAGACCGGTCGCAGTGCCAACCGGGGTGACTGCTCGCAGGCCTGTCGTTTGCCCTACACGCTCAAGGACAATCAGGGGCGGGTAGTGGCCTACGACAAGCATTTGCTGTCGATGAAGGACAACGATCAGAGCGCCAATCTGGCGGCGCTGGTGGATGCCGGGGTGCGTTCTTTCAAGATTGAAGGCCGTTACAAGGACATGGGCTATGTGAAAAACATCACCGCTCATTACCGGCAGTTGCTGGATGCCATTCTGGAGCAACAGCCTGAGCTGGCGCGCGCGTCCAGTGGCCGCACCGAGCATTTCTTTGCACCCAACCCCGAGCAGACCTTCCATCGTGGTAGCACCGACTATTTTGTCACCGAGCGCAAAATCGACATTGGCGCTTTCGATTCGCCCAAGTTTATCGGCCTGCCGGTGGGGGAAATCCTCAGCGTGGGCAAAAACGATCTGATGGTGCAAACCACCACGCCACTGAATAACGGTGATGGCCTGAACGTGCTGTACAAACGCGAAATCAGCGGTTTTCGCGTCAATACCGCACAATTGCTTGCCGAATACGAGCAGGACGGCCAGCCGCATTATCAATACCGTCTGCTGCCCAACGAGTTGCCAGATGAAATCCGCCAGTTGCGCGCCGGCCATGCGCTAAACCGCAATCTGGATCACAACTGGCAACAGGCGTTGCAAAAGACTTCTGCCGAACGCCGCGTCGGGCTGCGCTGGCAGCTCATGCTGGACGAGCACAGCTTGAGCGCCACCGCAACCAGCGAAGAAGGCGTCAGCGTGACCGCCAAACTGGAGGGGCCCTTTGCCACCGCCAGCAAGCCGCAGCCGCTGGACGAGCAGTTGCGTGATGCATTTACCCAGCTCGGCACCACCATTTATCACGCCACACAGATAGATACCCAAGTACAAAACGGACTGTTTGTGCCGGCATCCGCGCTGAAAAAGCTTCGCCGTGAAGCGATTGCCCTGCTGGATGCCGCCCGCGAGCAGGCACGCCCCAAGGGCAGCCGCAAGGCGGTTAGCAATCCGCCGCCGGTGTATCCCGACACTCAGTTGTCGTTTCTGGCCAATGTGTACAATGAAAAAGCCCGCGCCTTTTATCACAAATACGGCGTGCAACTGATTGATGCTGCCTTTGAAGCGCACCAGGAGCAGGGCGAAGTGCCGGTGATGATTACCAAGCACTGCCTGCGTTTCTCGTTCAATCTGTGCCCCAAACAGGCCAAGGGCTTCACTGGCGTGCGCAATAACGCCAGTGACATGCAGCTGGTGCATGACAATGAAGTGCTGACGCTGAAATTCGACTGCCGCCCCTGCGAAATGCATGTGATTGGCAAGATCAAGCCGCATATCTTTAATGGCCCGTTGCCCGGCAGCCAGGCCGAGCCGGTGAAGATGGTCGGCTTTGCCCAGGGCATGCATTAACAGGGGGCGCTGTGGGTGCGAATTTATTCGCACAAGAGCTTTTGTTGCCCGACGTTGCCGGGTTTTGTCCGGATAAATCCGGACCTACAGCTGGCCGGCGAAACACATTTGTAGGTGCGAATTCATTCGCACGCGTGATCTGTCCGGATAAATCCGGCCCTACAGCTGGCCGGCGAACCACATTTGTAGGTGCGCATTCATTCGCACACGTGATCTGTCCGGATAAATCCGGCCCTACAGCTGGCCGGCGAACCACATTTGTAGGTGCGCATTCATTCGCACACGTGATCTGTCCGGATAAATCCGGCCCTACAGCTGGCCGGCGAACCACATTTGTAGGTGCGCATTCATTCGCACACGTGATCTGTCCGGATAAATCCGGCCCTACAGCTGGCCGGCGAACCACATTTGTAGGTGCGCATTCATTCGCACACGTGATCTGTCCGGATAAATCCGGCCCTACAGCTGGCCGGCGAACCACATTTGTAGGTGCGAATTCATTCGCACACGTGATCTGTCCGGATAAATCCGGACCTACAATTGGCCGGCGAAACACATCTGTAGGTGTGAATTCATTCGCACAAGAGCTTTATCCGAATAAATCCAGACCTGTGATTGACAGTTTTTAGTGTGCAGTCAAAACCGAGACAAACAGGATAAACAATGATTGCAAGCATGGTGCTCAATGACCTGACCCTGTGGCTGGGCTGGCTGCTGTATGGGCCGGTGATCCTGCTGGCGCTGTGCAAGGCCCCCTGGGTCGAGCTATTCAGCGATACCCGGCGCCAGCACTTGCTGTTTGGTACCGTTTTCTGCCTGTGCATGCTGTGGTTGCTGCGTCGCGACTTTCCCAGTGGCGTGGCGATACATTTCATCGGTATGACTGCAATTACCCTGCTGTTGCACTGGCCGCTGGCCATTTTGGCCGGGTTGTTTGCCCAACTGGTGATCGTTTTTTTCGGCAAGCCGGAGCTGGTCGCAGTGGGCATCAATGGTTTGTTGCTGGTGCTGTTGCCGGTGCTGATCGCCGAGCTGGCGGCAGCCTGGGTTGAGCGCTTCAAACCGGACAACCTGTTCGTCTACATCTTTTGCTCCTGCTTTTTTCCGGCCGCACTGACGGCGGTGTTATGCGCCAGCTGCGGCTTTGCATTGCTCTGGCTCAACGGCCTGTACGAATTTCCGCCCTGGCTCGACGACTTCTTCGGCATGGTGTTGCTGGTGGCCTTTCCCGAAGCCTTCATCAACGGCACCCTGATAACCGCGCTGGTAGTATTCAAGCCGGAATGGCTGGAAACCTTCAACCGCACCCGTTACCTGCAAGCACCCTGGAAGGAATAAATCTGCAGGGTGGCAGAGCGTAGCCACAAACCCCACCGCCGCGCAAATACCGCCGCGCGCGATCAATCCCCCGCTTAACCAGACAAATTTCCTGTAAACTTGCCCGTTTCGATCGCAGTTCAGGATGACACCATGGCGCACTTGTTACGCATCATCATGATCAACGGCCACCTCGATGGCGTGGTGGAACTGGATGTGCAGGGGCACAGCAATATTTGCGGTAGCAATGCCTCGGGCAAGACCACTCTGCAGCGGCTGGTTCCGGTGTTTTACGGCGAGCGGCCCAATGCCGTGGTGCCGCGCACAAGGCAGAAATTCGACCGTTATTACCTGCCGCACGCCAACTCCTATCTGGTATACGAATACCGCCGCGAGTCCGGCGCGCAGTGCATGGCGGTACTGATGCGCCGGACCGATGAGGGCGTCGATTACCGTTTGGTGGCCGCTCCTTACGACAGCAGCCTGTTTTTGCAGCAGCAGGACAACGGCGAGCTGCATGCCCGCAGCTATGCGGATTTTGTCCGCCACCTGCGGGTGGAAAATATCGGCTTTTCCAACAAGATCGAAAGCATCAGTGATTACCGTGCCATCATCCAGAACGATGTCGGTGGCCTGAAACTGGATCGGCTGGCAGTCAACCGTCTGCGCCAGGACGCCTTGCGCTATAGCCTGTGCGACAACCCGCACCGTCTGCGCCATATCGAAAAACTGGTCAGTGCCGTGCATGCCAAGGAAGGCAAGATGGATACTTTGAAAACCATGCTGGCGGCCATCTTTGAGGAGGAGGGCGTCGACCTGCCCAGCACCCGCATCAAGAGCGCCCAGGTGCGCGAATGGGTGCAACAGGTGCGCCAGTCACGCCGGCTGCAGGGCTTGCGCCAGCAGTTCGGCAAGCTGGACGGCCAGGTGTTGCAGCTGGAAGATTGCGAGCAGCTGATTGCCCGCTTGCAGCCGCTGTTGCAGCAGGATGCCGGCGACCTCAAGCGCCAGCATGCCGACCTTGAACAGCAGATCAGCCAGTGGCAGGGTGAACTGCAACAGCAGGCAGACAGCTATGATGCGCAGCGGCTGGAGCAGGACAACACACTCAGCCAGGTCAAAAGCGAGCAGCAGCAGACCCAGCTGACGCTGGACAACATCGAGCAGCGTTTTCACGACTACGAGCTGCGCGACATGCAGGCGCTCGAGCAGGCGGTGGCCCAGCTGGGTATCTGGCGTGCCGAGCGTGACGGGCTGGATGAGGAGCTGTTGCTGTTGCGCGAGGCCGAGGGCAGTTCGCGCCAGCGTTTCGAGTCGCGCCGCCACCAGTTGCAGGACGAGCTGCTGGAGTTTCGCAACCAGGTTGACCAGCAGCTGGAGCAGGTACGCCAGCAGGAAAACCGCGTGCGTGATGAGCAGGCACGCAAGCGCCGTGAGCTGGAAGAGGATTACCAGCGCGAGGTCAATGTCGAGCGCGAGCGCTTCAACGAACAGCGCCTGCAACTGATTGGCCAGCAAAAAGAAGTCAAGGTTCGGCTGGAAGGCAGCCTGCTGGAAAGCCTGGAGCTGGAACGACTGGAAGAACAGCAGGCACGGGTGGACAGCGCCCAGGACCAACTCAACCAGAAAACCGCCGAGCTGGATTGTCTGAGTCAGGAGCATGAACGGGCACGCCGCGAGCAGGATGGCCACCTGCAGCAGGTCGGCAATCAGCGCCAGAGCCTGCAGCGGGCCCAGCAGGAACATGAGGAGCTGCAGCGTCAGAGTGAGCCGAAAGCCGGCAGTTTGCGCGCTTTTTTGCAGGAGCAGCAACCGGGCTGGCAACAGCGCATCGGCAAGGTGATCCGCGCCGAGTTACTGGAGCGCACTGACCTCAACCCGCAACTGATGCCGCAGGCCGAGGCCAGCCTGTATCAGCTCAAGCTGGACCTGAGCCGGCTGGAGCTGCCGCCCCATGCCCGTGATGACGAGCAGCTGGCGCTGGCACTTAAACAGGCCATGGCCCGGGTGCGTGAAGAGCAGGCCCTGCTGGAAGCATTGGAAAAACAGCAAAAGCTGTTCAATCAGGCCAGCGACGAAGCGGCGCGCCATGTCAGTCTGGCCCGTCAGCAGGTACAGCGCCTGCGCGGCGATCTGGATATGGCCAGGGGCAGCCTGGAGCAATACCGCCAGGAGCTGGAACAGCTCAAGCGCCGCCGCCGCGAAGACCTGCAGCAACAACTACAGGAGCTGGAGCAGCGACTGCACCAGCAGCAGGAGCGCCAGAAGTCACTGCTGCGCGAACGCGAATCCGCCTTTAATACCCGCAAACTGGAAGAACTGGCCGACTCGGACGAACAGCTGGGCCGTTTGAAGGAAACCTACCGCCAGCATGAGCAAAACCTGCAGGCGCGCCAGCGCAGCTGTGCAGAACAGATCCGCCAGCTGGAACAGGCGCTCAAGCAGGAACTGCTGGAGCAGGGCATCGACCCGGAGCGGGTCAGCCAGCTGGAAGCCAAACTCAGGGAGCTGCGCCAGCGCATCCGCACTACCGAAGAGCGCAGCGACGAGCTGAAGGATTACCAGGAATTTATCCGTGTGGACTGGCAACAGCGCAAGCCGCAGCTGGTAGCCAGCGAGTACGAACTGCACCAGCGGCGGGTGACGCTGGAAGAAGCCCTGCGTGCGTTGAGTGAGGCGTTCAACGAGCAGCGCAAGCACCAGCAACAGCGCATCAAGGACGGTCGCCAGCAGGCCCAGACCCTGCAACAGCAACTGGACAGTGTGCAGAAGTTGCTGCGCCAGCTGGAGCAGTTACCGCAGCTGCCGGCCGTGCCCGAAGGCGAGCCGCTGCAAAGCGCCGACTGCCGCGAACGCATTGCCCGCATGCAGCAGGCGCTGGCCGAACGCAGCGAACGGGCCGGTGCGGTGAGCAGTGCCTTGCAGCAGTTCGAGCGCGAGCTGATCCGCGACAGCGCCGCCGATTTCATGGATACCTGGCAGCAGCAACTGCACCAGCTGGGTGAACAGCCGCCAGCCCGTGCGCTGCTACAGGGCTTTGCCGGCATGCTGCGCCTGCTGGAAGACCAGCAGCAAAACCTGATCCAGCAGGGCCGCAACTATGGCGGCGACCTGTATAACTTCTTCACCGTATTCCGCGATCTCAACCGCCATATCAGCGAGCAAAGCCGTCGCCTGAGTGCTGAAGTCACCGAGGAGTTTGCACTGGAAGGCATCGGCAAGTCCGAGGTGCGTATCCAGTCCACCATTGACGAGCTGGGTTTCTGGCAGCCGCTGAAAGCCTTTTCAGCGTTGCACCAGCAGTGGGAGCAACACCCGGGCGAGCTGCCGCCGGAAAGCTACCTGAAGCAGCTGGGCGATGTGGCCGAGCTGCTGCGCAGTGACCAGCAGTTCAGTTTTGAAAGCCTGATCCGGCTGGAACTGCACCTCAATGAGGGCGGCTCCGACCTGGTTATCCGCAATGACCGTCAGCTGCTGGAATCATCCAGCCATGGCATGGCCTACCTGATTCTGTGCAAATACCTGCTGGCCTTTACCCGCCTGCTGCGTGGCGAAGCCAGGGTGACCATCCACTGGCCGATTGACGAGATCGGCACGCTGGCCTACCACAACGTGGAAAAACTGTTTGCCGCCTGTGCCAACAACAATATCTATATTGTCGGTGCCTTCCCCAACCCCGAATCGGACGTACTGACGCTGTTCCGTCAGCGTTACCTGATTGAGCGCAAACCGGGCCAGCCGACCCGGCTCAAGCGCATCGAGCCGCAACTGAGCCGCCTGAGCCAGCTGCTGCAGCAACAACGCCAGGAGGTAACCCCATGATCCAGTACGGCCCCTTGCTTGAAGACCTGCTGGGCGGCGGTTTTGTCTGCCAGGTGCGCGATAGCCACAACCACGAGCGTCTGCAAAATGAAGCGCTGCGCGAGCAGCTTGACCAGTACCTGCGTCCGCTCAACCGCCGGCTGGCCAGCAGTGCCGACGGTGCAGTCTGGTATCTGGCCTGGCTGGAGCTGAACCAGGAACTGCGCGACAGCCTCAGCCAGCAGTTGCGCGACACCCTGGACAGCCTGATGCCGATGCTGACCCTGATGCAGCTGGTGCAGGACACCACCGGCAGCGACCGCGTGCTCAGTGCCCATGACGTGCTCAACCGGCACGACCTGGCCGCGCGCATTGAAAACAACCCCAGCCTGCGCCAGCAACTGCAACAGCTGTGTACCACCCGTCTGTTCCAGTCGCAGAGCGAGGACACCGGCGGCCAGCTCAAGCTGGTGTTCGAGCGCCTGCGTCAGCAGGGCTACCTGCTGCAGCCGCACAAGGACCGCCAGCATTTTGTCGTTACCGGCAAGATTGATTACCTGCTGGAACTGGTACGCTTTATCCAGGAAGAAGAACGCATCCAGCTCGACGACGAGCCCGCCGCGCAGCAGGAGGCGCTGCTGTCATGAGCAGCCTGGATTATCAGGGCGAAAGTTTCCGCCAGGGGGTTGAGCGGCTCAAGCTGCTGGGCAAGCACGCCGAACTGGTGATGCGCAGTTATTACGGCGAGCCGATTGATGAGCTGGGCCAGGACAAGTCCATCGAGCGTTTGCTCGGCGCGCGGATTTTTTCCCATGTGGATGAACATAGCGGCCCCAAACTGGGCGAACCGGCCCGCCAGCTGATTGCCCAGCTGATTGCCGACGAACGCCGGCGCAAGGTGAATCCGGAAATTGGCGACTTTCTGGAGGAAATTCGCCGGTTGGCCAACGAAGTCAATCAGGCCCAGCAGCAGGGCAACCACAGCCATGCCGACTATCTGTTTGGCGGCCTCAGCCAGGACGTGGACGACCTCAACAGCCGCATCATCAATGGGCTGGAAAGCCTGTGGAACCGGCTCAACAGCGACTTTGCCTTTGTCAGCAGCCTGCCGGAAAAAATGGCCGAAAACGAAAAGGCCGGCAAGGAAGTGGAGCGCTGGCTGGAAGGCCTGAAGATGATCGACTTTGCCGAGCTGATCAACCTGTGCGGTAGCAATGCGCGACTGCGCAATTTGCTGGTGCGCGAGCTGCAGGCGCAGGTCAGCGAGCACTTTAACCGTCTGCGCGAAGTGCAGCAGCGGCTGATCGAACTGCTGGCCCGCTTCCGCCAGCAACATGCCCGTAACCGCCTGGTGCGTGGCATGCTGGCGCATTTGCAGCGCCACCCCAATTTCAAGCCGGGCGACTATGCCCAGCGCACCGAGGTGCCGCCACTGTTCAATCAGGCCCGCTCCTTGCAGGCCGCCGCCGGCCTGTCGCTGGACCGCCTGCAGGACGGCGATGTGCTGCGCGAGCTGTTGCAGGCATTGCCGCCGGCACCCCGCCCGCGTGCCATGCCCGCGGAGGCGGTGGGGGCGGTCAGCCATGCTGAGCATGAGGTAGTGCTGGCACGGCGACGGGCATTGCAGCAGGATGTGGAAGGTTTCTTCCTGCAGGTCTGGCAGCAACAGCAGGCGCGCAGCGCGCTGGACTGGCTGCAGGGCTCAAAGCTGGAGTGGGATGCCGAGATCTGGCTGTACCAGGTGATTGCTGCTTATCAGGGGCTGGCGGCTGCCGATAAACAGCTGTTTCGGCTGAATTACAGCGAAGGGCCGGCCAGCGCGGTGAATGACTTGCGCATAGTGCGTGACCTGGAATTGCAGGTGCAGCTGTAGGTGCGAATTCATTCGCACAGGCATCGATGTGGCCCGGCGCTGCCGGGCTTTGTCCGGATAAATCCGGACCTACAGTTGGCTGGCGCAACCCGGTAGGTGCGAATTCATTCGCACAAGGACGCTTGGGCTGCGGGGTTGCCTGCAGATCATGCTGCAGGGACAGCGCAGCCTGCGCCATCAGCGTTATCAAGGGCAACTGGAGTCTGTCACGCTGCCCCAATCAACTACAAGGTGAGGTGAGGATGTTTATACTGGACGAACGCCTGCAGCAGGACACCTGCTGGCTGGCCGATTTACCGCTATGCCGGGTGTTGTTGATGAACGACGCCCGCTATCCCTGGTTGATTCTGGTGCCGCGGGTTGCAGCTGTCAGTGAGGTCTTTGAACTGGATGACGGTCAGCAGCAACAGTTGTGGGACGAGAGCCGCCAGCTCGCACAGGCGATGGCCGGCGCGTTTGCCGCCGACAAGATGAACATTGCCACCCTGGGTAATGTGGTGCGCCAGCTGCACATGCATCTGGTAGTACGTCGGGAAGGGGATGAGAGCTGGCCGGCGCCGGTGTGGGGCCGTGGCACGCCGGTGCCCTACAGCGAAGAAGAGCAGGACGGCATGCGCCGGCAGATGCTGCAGGTGCTTGAGGCCAGCGGCCTTGAGGTACAGGAGGTATGAGCACTGTGGACGAGCGCATGGCCGAACTGGAGATACGACAGGCATTTCAGGATGACGCCCTGCAGATGCTCAGTGATGTGGTGGCCGACCAGCAGAAGCAGATTGACCGTCTCAATCTTGAATTGCAGCGCCTGCGTGAACGGCAGGAAGAGCATGCGCAGCAGTACCAGGACGTGCCGAACGAGCCGCCGCCGCATTATTGAAGGATAAAAAACGGCTGCCAATGACAGCCGTTTTAGATGGGAGTGCCCACGGGTTGGCAGTGCAGGCCGCCCGCGGATCAGCCGCGCCAGGCCAGCAGGGTGTCCAGCATGCGGTTGGAATAGGCCCATTCGTTGTCGTACCAGGCCAGCACCTTGACCAGATTGTCGTGGACGCGGGTCTGGGTCAGGTCGGCGACGCAAGAGACCGGGTAGCCGTTGAAGTCGCAGGAGACCAGCGGCTCCTGATTGCACTCCATGACACCTTCCGGAAACTGTTGGGCTCCGGCAGACAGGATTTCGTTGATTTCATTGATGCTGGTGCTGCGGCCGGCGGTAAAGCTCAGGTCGACCAGCGACACGTTCATGGTGGGGACGCGCACGGCGAGACCGTCCAGACGACCGGCCAGCTCGGGGATGACCAGACCGATGGCCTTGGCCGCACCGGTGCTGGTGGGAATCATGGAGTGGGCGGCCGCCCGGGCGCGGTACAGGTCGTTGTGGTTCTTGTCCAGTAGGTTCTGGTCGTTGGTATAGGCATGGATGGTGGTCATCAGGCCATGCTCGATGCCCACGCTTTCGTGCAGTACCTTGGCCAGCGGTGCCAGGCAGTTGGTGGTGCAGGATGCGTTGGAGACAATATGCTGGTTGCCCAGCAGCTGATGGTTCACGCCATACACCACGGTCAGGTCGGCATCGGCCAGCGGGTGGGCCATCAGGACGTTATGGGCACCGGCTGTCAGGTGCTTTTCGGCGTCCACGCGTTTCTTGACCCGGCCTGTGCATTCCAGCACGACATCAACGCCGAGCTGTTGCCAGGGCAGGTTGACCAGTTCGGGTTCGCGCAGCAGGCGGATGCTTTGCGAGCCGACCTGCAGGGTATCACCGCTGGCATGGCAGTTGATGCCAAAGCGGCCAAAGGTTGAGTCGAAGCGGGTCAGGTGGGCCAGCATGGCCGCATCACCCAGGTCGTTGATGGCGACAATCTGGATCTTGTTGTGCAGACCGCGTTCAAACAGGGTGCGCAGAACATTGCGGCCAATGCGGCCATAGCCATTGATGGCGATTCTCAGCATGGTGAAGCTCCTTGTAGGTTTTGACAAACACCCTGTCAGGGGGAAGAGATCTGTTGTGCACCATGGTAGGCACAACCGGTAAATGTTTCGCCTTGCCACTGCAGGCGGGCGGACAACGCATGCCAGGCACCGCTCATGCTGTCGATACAGGGTTGCGGGCTGATCCAGAGCTGCAAGACATGGTGATCGGCCTGGCTGCTGATGTACTGCAGGCCGTCGCCGAGCTGCTCGTGGATATAGGGTAAGGCAATAGCCGGCTGGCCGGGTTGCTGCAGGACAAGTCCGTGGCTGTTCAGACGCACGCTCCAGAACGGCTCGTTGCCGGCGGCGCGGATCAGCAGGTGCCCGAATTCGTCATCAGCACAACCGTGGCCCTCGTGTTGTATGCGGTGAACCCGGGTGACTTGTCCGGCAGGGCGTACTTCGAGATCGGCAAAGCAGCTCTGCCCCTGTTCCGCATCACAACTGGCGGCGGCCTGCAGCCAGGGTTCGGCAAGCTCCAGTGGTAACAGGCTGCCACCATCACAGGTGGTCAGTTGCCATTGGCCGTCGATGTAACCCAGCTCCCCCTGCAGGCGCTTGCCCGGAGCATTGTCTGGTGTGCCGGGCAACAATTGACAGCCACCCAGCAGAAGGCCACAACACAGTAGCGTATAAAAGCGCGTTTTCATTAAGCGAGTCTCCCAGACAACCATGTATCAGCAATGGCTAAATGACTGTCAGTTTATCGCAGTTTTATTCATTCATATATGGGGAGTGATATTCATGTGTGAAGATATGGCATGGGCTTCGCGTGATCTCCGGACTGATATATGTAACGGACAGGAAGCGGTTTGCCGGCTGTGTGAGCAGCAGGGCGCGAGGGACTGCTGGTGGTGCTGATGTGAAGGCCGGTGTTTTCAGGCTAACATGGCTGGTCCCGCTATCGAAAGAAGGAAAAGACCATGAGCGCCAGCATTTTCTGGTATGACTTTGAAACCACCGGGATCAATCCGGCTGCCGACCGGGCAATGCAGGTGGCGGGTATTCGTACGGACGCGGAACTGAACGAGATCGGCGAGCCGCTGAACATCTACTGCCGGCTGAGTGACGATATCCTGCCGCACCCGCGTGCCTGCCTGGTGACCGGTATCGGCCCGCAGGTTGTGCAGGAGCAGGGCCTGACCGAGGCCGAATTTGTCGGCCGTCTCAACCATGAAATGTTGCAGCCGCAAACCTGCACGGCAGGCTATAACAGCCTGCGTTTTGATGACGAATTTACACGTTACGGCCTGTACCGCAACTTTCATGATCCTTATGCCCGCGAGTGGCAGGGCGGCAACAGTCGCTGGGACATTCTGGATGCCCTGCGCTGTGCCTGGGCACTGGCGCCGGAGGGAATCAACTGGCCACAAAACGATGAAGGCCGTACCAGCTTCCGGCTTGAGCTGCTGACTGGCGCCAATGGTATCGAACATGGCCAGGCCCATGATGCACTGGCCGATGTGCGGGCCACCATTGCCATGGCTCGGCTGTTGCGCCGGGCGCAACCCCAGTTGTACGCGCACCTGTACCGGATGCGTGACAAGAACCTGGTGCACAATGCCTTGCGCATCGGTCGTCCGGTGGTGCATGTCTCCGGCAAACAGGGGTGGCAGCGGCGCTACCTGTCGATCGTCATGCCTCTACTGATTGATCCGGCCAACAAGAACGCCTATGTCGTGTGCGACTTGCTGGCCGATATCAGCCCGCTGCTGGAGTTGCCGGCGGCAGAGATCAGGCAGCGCCTGTACACCCGGCATGATGAGTTGCCGGCCGGGGCAAGCCCGGTTCCGGTGAAAAAGATTCATGCCAACAAATGCCCGGCACTGACCGGCATGGACAGCCTTTGCGCAGAGAAGCAGCCCTGGCTGCAGATCGATGATGCTCTCTGGCGCCATAATGGCCGCCTGTTGCTGGATAACCTGTCTGCCGTGCAGGAAAAGCTGCGGGAAGTATTCCGGCCCGAAGCATTTGCGTCGCGACAGGACCCGGAACAGCAGCTATATGGCGGGTTTCTGGGCGAGCGGGACCGGGAGCTGTGTCGGCAGGTTGTGCAAAGTGATGCGCAGGCGCTGGCTGGCGCTGTCTGGCCATTTGATGATCAACGCTTGCCGGAGCTGCTGTTCAGGTATCGTGCGCGCAATTATCCGCACACCCTGACAGCGGCGGAACAACAGCAATGGTATGTGTTTTGCCAGCAACGGTTGCATGATGCGCAAGCCGGAGCGCCGCTTACGCTGGATGGTTTTACCCGTGCTTGTACGGAGTTGTTACCGGAGGAGCGGGAAAATGAAGTGATCCGTCAATGGCAGCAATATGTAGCCGGGCTGGAGCAGCGCTACCGCTAAAAAATTAAAAGCAGGTCGAGCACAGAGTCAGGCATGCACGCCCTTTAAAGGAGCTTCAAATAACTGCGCGGATATGGAGGGCCGGCTGTGCTTGTGCAGTACTGGGCAGAAAGGGGTGGTCGCCCGGGCATTATAGGCTGAACAGGTAGTGGTACATCTGGTGTTTATGGCCGGCCATGAATTAAAAAGCCGGGATATCCGTCTGGATATCCCGGCTTTTTATTGGCGCGGGCCGATTACAGGGTAACGGACCAGCTTTCAACAGTGTCATTGCCCCACTTTTGCTTCCACTCTTTCAGTTCTTTGTGGTTGCCGCCTTTGGTTTCAATCACGGCACCGGTGTGCGGGTTGGTGTAGCGTTTGGTGCGGCGCTCGCGACGACCGGCAGCCGCGCGTGGCGCCGGGGCTGCGGCTTGCTGCGGGTCAAGGATGGCATTGATGTCGCGCAGGGACTTGTTGTAGTCGGACATCAGGGTGCGCAGCTTGGTTTCGAACTCCATTTCTTTTTTCAGCTCTGGATCGTTTGACAGGGCTTCCAGCTGCTGTTGCAGTTCCTGAATGGCCTTTTTGGTGCTGTGAAAACGATTGATTTTGGTAGGCATGTTGAACTTCCTGATAATGTACAAGTGTATGGGTTAAGCATGGCGTGAATGCCAGTGCTGACCGGGCCCGGAGAGCATTCGGATAATCAGGCCGGACATGACACCCATGTTTGATGGGCAGTTGTGTCCGTCTGGCCGGCAGATTGAAACTGCTGGTCCGGGGTTTGATCAAGTTGAAACAGGATGTCCGACGGTATGCAGCGATCAACCTGTATCAAGGTTTCCGGTATTTCGCCGCCATTCTAGTTTATGTCTCTTGATCATGTAAACAGTTGATGCATTGTCATTGTAAAAATATTTATTAGAGCATGGGGATTTATTTGGTTGTTTGTAACTAATGATTGCGGTTTTTAATCTGCAGTTAATCCGCTTGCCGGTTGTTTGTCGGCTAATTGGCCAGATTTGAAAAAAACTGGTTGGCAGGGGCGGCCGGGCAGGGGCGCGGGACCGGAGTTGCGCGAGTGTCGCAAGCTGGCCAATGACTTGCCGTCTGACAGGCGGTAGAATATTGCCTTTTACGGTTTGCGGAGTAACAGATGCGGACTTTTCGTTTAACGATTGCCTGTCCGGACCGGGTGGGCATCGTTGCCAAGGTGAGCAACTTCCTGGTCACCTACAACGGCTGGATTCATCAGGCCAGCCAGCACTCGGATGAGCACAGCGGCTGGTTCTTCATGCGTCACGAGATTCGTGCCGACTCGTTGCCGTTTGACCTTGAGGGCTTCCGTCAGGCGTTTGCCCCGATCGCCAGGGAATTCTCCATGATCTGGCAAGTCAGTGACTCTGCGGTCAAAAAGCGGGTGGTGCTGATGGCCAGTCGGGAATCCCATTGCCTGGCCGACCTGTTGCACCGCTGGCACCGCAAGGAGCTTGATTGCGACATTCCCTGCGTGATCGCCAACCATGATGATTTGCGCAGCATGGTCGAGTGGCATGGCATCCCGTTTTTCCATGTGCCGGTCGATCCGAAAAACAAGCAGCCGGCCTTCGAGGAAGTCAGCCGGCTGATTGACGAGCATGAGGCCGACTGCGTGGTGCTGGCCCGTTACATGCAGATCCTGCCTCCCGACCTGTGTGAAAAATACGCGGGGCGGGTGATCAATATCCATCACAGCTTTTTGCCGTCTTTCGTCGGCGCCAAGCCTTATCACCAGGCAGCGCTGCGCGGAGTCAAGCTGATCGGTGCCACCTGTCACTATGTGACCCAGGACCTGGATGCCGGCCCCATCATCGAACAGGACGTGATGCGGGTCAGTCACCGCAACACCACTGAAGACATGGTGCGGCTGGGCAAGGATGTGGAAAAAATGGCGCTGGCGCGGGGACTGCGCTATCACCTGGAAGACCGGGTGATCATTCATGACAACAAGACCGTCATTTTTGACTGATTGAGCGGGTTTGCTCCGGAAACGGGGCAAACCGGTATCCACGGCAGTTTTACGGTCAACCACTTTTGGCTACAAGGCGTTTTCATGCAAGATTTTCACTGGGTAACCGGTAACCGGCAGCTGCAGGAGCTGTGCCTGCAGTGGCAGGCGGAGCCGTTTGTCGTGCTGGACACGGAGTTTGTCCGGGTTGATACCTACTATCCGCAGACGGGGCTGATCCAGCTGGCAACCTTGACGGGCAATTATTTGCTTGACCCGCTACAGATTGATGACTGGAGCGACTTCGCGTGCTTGCTGGAAAACCCGCAAGTGGCCAAGGTGGTACACGCCTGCGGCGAAGACCTGGAAGTCTTCCAGCGTCTCACGGGTGCCTTGCCGCAACCGTTGTACGATACCCAGCTGGCTGCCGGCTATGCCAATCTGGGATTTTCCTGGGGCTATGCGCGTCTGGTGCAGCATTTTCTGGCGGTCGAATTGCCCAAGGGGGCAACTCGCTCCGACTGGCTGCAGCGTCCGCTCAGCGCCGAACAACAACTGTATGCGGTGCAGGATGTCAGCTATCTGGCCCGGCTGTATCCCTTGCTTGATGCCTTGCTGACGGCGCAGAAGCGGGCCTGGTTGCTGGAAGACGGCGCAGCGCTGGTGGCGGCACAGCAGCATGCCGTGGCCCCGGAAGAGCTGTGGAAAAACGTCAAGCTCGCCTGGACCCTGACTGCGCAGCAGGCTGCCGCGCTGCGGCTGCTGTGTGCCTGGCGTGAGAAGCAGGCACAGGCTCGCGATATCCCGCGCAACTGGGTGCTGAAAGAGCAGGCCCTGCTGGCGCTGGCGCAAAAAATGCCTGCCGACAATAGCGGGCTGGCCGCAGTCGAGGGCCTGTCACCGGGGTTGTTGCGTCATCATTCCAGGGCTTTGCTGGCGATGCTTGAGGAGGCGCGCGGGCTGAGCGACAGTGCCCTGCCGCAGGTGCTGCCGGAGCCCTTGCCACTGGAGGCGGGAGCGACGCTCAAGCGTTTGAAAAAAGTGGGTGAGAGGTTTGCCGCCGAACAGCAGATGGCACCCGAGCTGGCCCTGAAGAAAAGAATCCTGGTGGATGCATTGGCTACCGGCTGGCCGGCCGGCCCCTACCACCTGCCCGATGCGTTGCAGGGCTGGCGCCTTGAGCATCTGGGGCCGTTGTTGCAGCAGGCACTGGATGGAGAAGTGTAATGAAGAAGATCTGTTCGATTTATCAGAGCCCGCGCAAGCCGGGCATGTACCTGTATGTGCTCAAGGCTGATGCGCTGGCGCGGGTGCCGGCAGAGTTGTTGAAGCTGTTTGGTACGCCCCGCCACAGCTTTGACCTGGTACTGAGCCCCGAGCGCAAGCTGGCCAGCGAGGATATCCACAAGGTGTTGGACAACCTTGAAAATCAAGGGTTTCACTTGCAGATGCCGCCACAGGAAGACGACTATGTCGAGCACTGGCCGGAAGAGTTGCTGACCCGGAATGATCCGGCTTGACGCTGGTGAATGTGAAGCTGTTGGCAGAATTTGCGGAGTTTGTTGAAAATAACACTGGCACTCTGCAAAAAATCAGGTAAAGTACTCGCCACTGTTGCTGCATGCGTCACCGTGGATCATTCGATGTTTAAACATTGCGACTCCTGTTACTCCTTGCACTCAGTATACGCGGACAAGTGGTCCGCATTTATTTACTCAAGATAAGGAGACAGCAATGTCTAACCGTCAAAACGGCACCGTCAAGTGGTTCAACGATGAAAAAGGCTTTGGCTTCATTACTCCAGAGTCCGGCGAAGACCTGTTTGTGCACTTCCGTGCCATCCAGGCTGAAGGCTTCAAGAGCCTGAAAGAAGGCCAGAAGGTCTCTTTCGTTGCCACTCGTGGCCAGAAAGGCATGCAAGCTGAAGAAGTTCAACTGATCTGAACTTGAAAGCATTGCAAAAAACCCGCTCCGGCGGGTTTTTTTATGGCCGGCATTCGTACCCGGTACTGTAGTGCTTTCAGCACTGGAGCGGCTCGGGTAAGATGTGCCGATCTTAATTGGGCATCAGTCGAGGTGATTCATGAGTATCAAGGCGGACCGCTGGATCAGGCGTATGGCAACCGAGCACGGCATGATCGAGCCCTTTGTCGAGCGGCAGGTGCGTACTGACGGCGACGAGCGGCTGATTTCATATGGCGTATCCAGTTACGGTTATGATGTACGCTGTGCCGACGAATTTAAGGTGTTTACCAACCTGCACTCGGTGACCGTTGATCCGAAGAACTTCGACGAGAAAAGCTTCGTCGACGTCAAGGGTGAGTACTGCATCATTCCGCCCAACTCCTTCGCGCTGGCTCGTACTGTTGAGTACTTCCGTATTCCGCGCAATGTGCTGACGGTCTGCCTGGGCAAGAGCACCTATGCCCGTTGCGGCATCATCGTCAATGTCACCCCGCTGGAACCCGAGTGGGAAGGGCATGTGACCCTCGAATTTTCCAACACCACCACGCTGCCGGCCAAGATTTATGCCAACGAGGGCGTGGCGCAGATGCTGTTCTTCGAGTCGGACGAAGACTGCGAGGTGTCCTACAAGGACCGTGGCGGAAAATACCAGGGCCAGCAGGGTGTGACCTTGCCACGTACTTGAGCCCGGGCTTGTCCGGTCAATGTGTGAATGAACGAAAAGGCTGCCGGGGGCAGCCTTTTTGTTTTTGTTGTGTGCGGCCGGGGCCGTTACTGGTAGGCGCCCGGCATCGGCCGCAGGTTGATCTCGACACGGCGGTTTTGCTGGCGGCCATAGCTGTCGGCGTTGCTGGCAACCGGCTGGTCCGGGCCCATGCCGCGTACGCTCATGCGCGAATAGTCCACGCCCTGTCCTTGCAGATAGCTGGCCACGCTCTGCGCACGACGCCGGGACAGGTCCATGTTGTACTGGTAGGCGCCGGTGCTGTCGGTATGGCCGACGATATCAATGGTGTTCTGGTTGTATTCACGGAATGACTGGGCCAGGTTGTTGAGGGCACCGTAAAAGCTGCCGGAAATGGTGGCCGAGTCGGTAGCAAAGGTCACGTTGCCAGGCATGACCAGCGTCAAATTGTCGCCATCGCGTTGCACTTCGACACCGGTGCCCTGCATCGCGCGGCGCAGCTCGGCTTCCTGGCGGTCAACGTAATAACCATAGCCGGCACCGGCAGCGCCGGCGACGGCAGCACCGATCAGTGCGCCCTTGGTGCGGTCTTTTTTACTGGATACCGCAGCGCCGGTAATGGCGCCGGCAGCCGCACCGATACCACCGTAGACTGCGGTACGGTTGACGTTGCGCTCGTTTTCATAAGGGTTGTTGCTGGCGCAGCCGGCCAGAAGGGCGGCGCTAGCGAGGGCGATCAGGCTGTGTTTGCAGTTCAGTAAGGTCATGGGTATTTTCCTTTACGGGTAATGAAAATGGGTCACGGGTATACAAGATACCTGTTGTTACCGGTTTGGGCAGCCGGGGGCGGGTAAATATCGGGTAAATCTGTAGCAGGGGGCAAGGCTGCAATCATTTCCGGCTTGCTTTATAGTGCTGCGTGAAGTTTTCAGCAAGCGAGATTCCGACATGAAGTGTCAACAGGGTATTTTGATTGAACCGGTGCCTGCAGTGGCACGGCATGTATTTTATACGTTGGCCGATGTGGCCGACCTGCCAAGGGCGCTGGCTGCCCTGGCGGAACTGGCTGACGGTGAGGCGGTCGTGGCCGGGCTGGGCATTGGCGTGATGCAGGCACTGGGCAAATCGCCGGCGTCACTGCGGATGTTTCCGGCGTTGAGCCACCAGGGCATCAATATCCCGTCCACCCAGCAGGCGCTGTGGCTGTGGCTGCGTGGCGATGATCGCGGCGAATTGCTGTTCCGTACCATGGAGCTGGACAAGGCGCTGGCGCCGGCGTTCAAGCCGGTGCAGGTCACTGATGCATTCCGTTACCTGTCCGGCCATGACTTGTCCGGCTATGAGGACGGTACCGAAAACCCGGTTGATGACGAAGCGGTGGCGGTGGTTACTGCCACGGGCGCAGAGGGCGGCAGCTATGCGGCCATCCAGCACTGGGAGCATGACCTGGGTTATTTCAAGTCGCTGCCGCAGCAGGACCAGGACCATATCATTGGGCGCCGGTTGAGTGACAACGAGGAAATCGAAGACGCTCCCGAGTTTGCCCATGTCAAGCGTACCGCCATGGAAGATTTTGAGCCGGAAGCCTTTGTCGTGCGTCGTTCCATGCCCTACATCGATGGTGATGTGGCCGGGTTGGTATTTCTGGCGTTTGGTGAGTCGCTGGATCAGTTCGAAGTGCAGCTGCGCCGCATGATCGGCCTGGACGACGAGATTGTCGATGGCCTGTTCCGTTTCAGCCGGCCGGTTACCGGTGGCTATTACTGGTGCCCGCCGGTGGTGAATGGCAAGCTGAAAATTCATTTCCAGTGATAGTTGTTTTTACCTTGGGTGAGGCAGCTTGCCAGAGCACTCCGCAAAGCGGACGCTGCCAGTGTCGAAGCAAGCTTCGCCCCTGTTGCTGATGCTTTGCTACGGCCTCTACCAATCTGCAGATTCACCCATGCGTTTGTGGGGGAGTGGGCCGGCTACGCCGGCCTGCTGTCGCGTGGTGTGATCATGAATTTTGTGGGAGGGAGCTTGCCCCCGAGAGGCAGAAAGTATGCGCTTTCTCGGGGGCAAGTCCCTTCGCACAGATCTTTTTACACGAACTCTCTGTAGGTGCGAATTTATTCGCACAACGGGTGCCAACGAGACTCTGTGCTTCCAGCCGCAAGGCTGAGCTTGCTGGGCAATGTTCGAATAAGTTCGCACCTACGGGTTGTGTTCGCACAAAAAGCCCGGCGCAGTCGGGCCAATTCCCTCCAACCTAGCAAAGAGTCATGCCGTCCGGGTAAGGCCGGAGTTCGGCATCAGCCTGTCCTTCTGCTTTTAACAGAAGGGCGGCCGTCAGCCGAACGTAGTGCCTTGCCCGAACGGCATCACACCGCAGTGCAAAAAACTAACCTTCCAGCTTCTTGAGCAGCAGCTCGTTAACCTGTTGCGGGTTGGCCTTGCCTCTGGAGGCTTTCATCGCCTGACCGACAAAGAAGCCGAACATCTTCTTGCGGCGGTTATCATCGGCGTTGCGGTATTCCTCAACCTCGGTAGCGTTGGCCGCCAGCATCTCGTCGAGAATGGCCTCGATGGCACCGCTGTCGGTGACCTGCTTCAGGCCGCGTTTTTCGATGATTGCATCGGCACTGCCCTCGCCATTGGCGATGGCCTCAAATACCGCCTTGGCGATGTTGCCGCTGATGGTGTTGTCCTTGATGCGTACCAGCAGCTCGCCCAGCTGTTGCGCGCTGACCGGGGACTGCCCGATTTCCAGGTTGTCCTTGTTGAGCAGGCTGGACAGCTCACCCATGGCCCAGTTGGCTGCGAGCTTGGCATCACCGCAGATTTTCTCCACCTGCTCGAAGTAGTCGGCCATGGCGCGGCTGGCGGTCAGCACGCTGGCGTCATAGGCGGACAGGCTGAACTGGCTCTGAAAGCGTTCGCGTTTCTGTGCCGGCAGTTCCGGCAGCGTTGTGCGCAGCTGTTCCAGATAGCCGGGTTCGATCACCACCGGCAGCAGGTTGGGGCAGGGGAAGTAACGGTAGTCGGTGGCCTCTTCCTTGCTGCGCATGGCGCGTGTCTCGTCCTTGGCCGGATCGTACAGGCGGGTCTGCTGCACCACCTTGCCACCGTCCTCGATCAGTTCGATCTGGCGGCGGATCTCGGTGTTGATGGCACGCTCGATGAAGCGGAACGAGTTGACGTTCTTGATCTCGGTACGGGTACCGAACTCTTTCTGTCCGACCGGGCGCACCGACACGTTACAGTCGCAGCGGAACGAGCCTTCGGCCATGTTGCCGTCGCACACGCCCAGATACTGCACCAGGCTGTGGATGGCGCGGGCGTAGGCTACAGCCTCCTTGGCGTTGCTGATTTCCGGCTCGGAGACGATTTCCAGCAAGGTGGTGCCGGCCCGGTTGAGGTCGATACCGCTCATGCCGCTGAAGTCTTCGTGCAGGCTCTTGCCGGCGTCCTCTTCCAGGTGGGCGCGGGTGATGCCGATGCGCTTGGTGCTGCCGTCTTCCAGGGTGATGTCCATGTGGCCCTTGCCGACGATGGGCAGGTCCAGCTGGCTGGTCTGGTAGCCGCTGGGCAGGTCGGGATAGAAGTAGTTCTTGCGGTCGAAGCGGCTGATTTCGCCGATTTCGGCATCTACCGCCAGGCCGAACAGGCAGGCCATGCGTACGGCTTCTTCATTGAGTACCGGCAGGGTGCCGGGCATCGCCAGATCACCGGCGCTGGCCTGGCTGTTGGGAGCCGCACCGAATTCGGTGCTGCTGCCGGAGAAGATCTTGGTTTTGGTGGCCAGTTGGGCGTGGATTTCGAGTCCGATTACAGTTTCCCATTGCATGTCGGGATCTCCTTAGTATCCGCTGGGGCGGCCGGTATGCCAGTCGGTCGCGAGTTGGTACTGGTGGGCGGCATTGAGCAGACGGGCTTCCTGGAACCAGGGGGCCAGCAGCTGACTGCCGACGGGCAGGCCATCAACCAGGCCACAGGGCATGGACAGGGCCGGCAGGCCGGCCAGGTTGGCCAGGGCGGTATAGCGCTGGCTGTCACGTTCGGCGGCAACATCGGCCGCTTCGCTGAGCAGGCGTGGCAGGGCGGCGGTGACCGGGGCCAGGATCAGGTCGACCGTATCAAAGGCGGCGACAAAAGCCTGCTTGATCAGGCGACGGACTTTTTGTGCCTGCACGTAGTAGCGCTCGTACTGGCCGACCGACAGGTAATATGCGCCGAGCATGACTTGCAGCTGTACCGACGGGCCAAAGCCTTCGCTGCGGCTACGCTGGTAGAGATCGTCCAGGCTGGCGGGGTTGTCGCAGCGGTGGCCAAAGCGGACACCATCGAAGCGCGACATGTTGGTGGAGGCTTCGCCACTGCCGATAATGGTGGCACAGGCCACGGCCTGGTCTGCATGGGCCAGTTCGATATCGATCAGGGTTGCGCCCAGCTGTTGCAGCTGTTCGGCGCTGGCCAGCACCTGTGCGGCAATGCGGCCGTCCAGTGCTTCGTCGAACAGGTTGCGGGCAATGCCGATGCGCAGGCCGTTGAGCGGTTGGCCCAGAGTGGTGCTGTAGTCGCTCACCGGCTCGCTGGCGCTGGTTGAGTCGCGCGGGTCGAAACCGGCACCGGCCTGTAGCAACAGGGCGGCATCTTCTGCGCTGCGGGTGATGAAACCGGCCTGGTCGAAACTGGAAGCATTGGCGGTCATGCCTAGCCGGGAGATGCGGCCATAGGTCGGTTTCAGTCCGGTCAGGCCATGGTGGGCTGCCGGCAGGCGGATGTCGCCAAAGCTGTCGCAGCCGCTGGCGGCAGAAGCCAGGCCTGCGGCAACTGCAACCGCGCTGCCGCAGGCCGCGCCGCCACTGATGCGCTGCGCATCCCGCGGATTGAGGGTGGCACCGTAGAAGCTGGAGGTACCACTGGCGGCCATGCCGAATTCGTCCATGTTGGTTTTGCCCAGGCTGACGGCGCCAGCTGCGGCCAGTTGCTCAAGCAGGTGCGCGCTGTAGGGAGCGACAAAATTGTCGAGCATTTTCGAACCGCAACTGGTACGCACGCCCTTGCTGCAGAAGGTGTCCTGGTGGGCCAGCGGCAGGCCGGCCAGGGCGCTGGCGCTGCCATTGGCGCGGGCGCTGTCTGCCGCATCGGCTTGTGCCAGTGTCTGTTCGGCAGTCAGCGTGATGAAACTGTTGAGCTGCGGGTCCAGCTGTTCGATGCGCTGGATATAGTGGGTGGCCAGCTCGCGGGCGCTGTAGTCGCCCTTGGCCAGTGCCCGTGCCTGTTGGGCCAGTGTTTGCTGATGCATGGTGGAAATCCTTAGTCGAGCACTTTGGGAACGAGGTAGAGACCGTTTTCGGTGGCGGGAGCCAGGCTCTGGTACAGTTCGCGCTGGTTGGGCTCGCTGACTACGTCGGCACGCAGGCGCTGGGTCATGTCCAATGGGCTGACCAGGGGCTCGATTCCGTTGGTGGCTACGCCACTGATGCATTCTGTCAGGGCGGTCAGCTGGTCCAGATTGCTGGCCAGCCTGTCGGGGCCGTCATTGTCTAGCCGGATCTGGGTCAGTCGCGCGAGGGTTTGCACGTCGGTAGATGTAAACGCCATCTGTCGGGTCTCCGTGGTGGTTCAAGGGGCATTGCGCTCATGAAGAGGTCCGTTGCTGCGTGATGTTGCGGTGCCGGATATGGCACCGGCACTGTGTCGCATGACCTGCTGGAACCTTGAAGTGAATGAATCGGACAATACGCTGTCCATGTTGGTTGTTGTCCGCTCGTCGGTCAGCAATGCGTTCTTTTACAAAAGAGATACAATCTATCACAGTGCGGCGCTTGCCCAAAAGCCTGATGATTGTTAGAGTTTCCCATTGTTTTTTGCAGCGTTTGTCAATAGCGCACCGTTTAGGTTTTTTACCCATGTTCAAGAAAATTCGTGGCATTTTTTCCAGCGACCTCTCCATTGACCTCGGAACCGCCAATACCCTGATTTGTGTACGAGACAAAGGTGTTGTGCTGGATGAGCCATCTGTTGTCGCAATCCGCACCAAGGGCAACCAGAAAAGCGTGGTCGCGGTCGGTACCGACGCCAAGCGCATGCTGGGCCGTACTCCCGGCAACATCCAGGCCATTCGCCCGATGAAAGACGGCGTGATTGCCGATTTCAGTGTCTGCGAGAAGATGCTGCAGTATTTCATCAATAAAGTGCATGAAAACAGTTTCATCCAGCCCAGCCCCCGGGTGTTGATCTGCGTGCCCTGCAAGTCGACCCAGGTCGAACGCCGGGCCATCCGCGAGTCGGCGCTGGGCGCTGGCGCGCGCGAGGTATACCTGATCGAGGAGCCGATGGCGGCAGCCATCGGTGCCGGCCTGCCGGTCGAGGAGGCACGTGGCTCGATGGTGGTTGATATCGGTGGCGGTACCACCGAAATCGCCCTGATCTCCCTCAACGGCGTGGTCTATTCCGAATCCGTCCGTGTCGGCGGGGACCGTTTTGACGAGGCGATCATCACCTATGTGCGCCGCAACTACGGTAGTCTGATCGGCGAGTCGACTGCCGAGCAGATCAAGCAGCATATCGGTACAGCCTTCCCGGGTGGCGAGCAGCTCGAATTTGACGTGCGCGGGCGCAACCTTGCCGAAGGCGTGCCGCGCAGCTTCACGCTGAACTCCAGCGAAGTGCTGGAGGCGCTGCAAGAGTCCCTGAGCCAGATTGTCCAGGCGGTCAAGAGCGCGCTGGAGCAGTCACCCCCCGAGCTGGCATCGGACATTGCCGAACGTGGCCTGGTGCTGACCGGTGGCGGAGCCCTGTTGCGCGACATGGACAAGCTGCTGGCCCAGGAGACCGGCCTGCCGGTGATCGTTGCCGAAGACCCGAAAACCTGTGTGGCCATTGGCGGCGGTCGTGCGCTGGCGATGATGGAACAACATGCCATGGACCTGTTGTCGGCTGACTGATTCATGCGGGAGCCGGCAGTTTGCCGGCCTGTTCGGCATCGGTGCCGGCATGCTGTGTGTGCGAACCGGTGAGCCGTGGCTGGACATGTTGGCAGGCTCGGGCCGTCGGGACGGTTGTTGTGTCCGGTACAGCTGCAAGCTTCCGTCATGATGCCGGACACCGCTGCAGCCTGCTCCGGGGTCGTTCCCGGGCGCTGCAGACACAGTATTTTCACCCCAAGGTGTAACCCATCAAACCGATATTTTCCAAAGGCACATCGTTAACCGTCCGCGTCATTTTTTTCGCCCTGTTGTCGGTGCTGCTGATGACGGTTGATGCACAGAGCCAGTGGCTGAAGCCGCTGCGCAGCAGTGCGGGCCTCGTCTTGACGCCGCTGTACTGGGTGGGTGACCTGCCCGGTCGCAGCCTGGACCGCCTGTCGCAGATGATAGCCAGCCGCACCGATATCCTGGCAGAAAATGAAAAGCTGCGTGCCGATATCCTGCTCATGCAGCGGCGCCTGCAAAAACTGGCGGCCCTGACTGAGCAGAACGTCCGCCTGCGCGAGTTGCTTAACTCGTCAGCGCTGCTGGAAGAGCAGGTGGTTGTGGCCGAGCTGCTCGGAGTGGACCCGAACCCGCAAACACACAAGTTGCTGATCAACAAGGGCAGTACTCGTGGCGTCTATCAGGGGCAGCCGGTGCTCGATGCGCGTGGTGTGATGGGGCAGGTAGTCGAAGTGATGCCCTACAGTGCACGTGTGTTGCTGATGACCGACAGTACCCATAGCCTGCCGGTGCAGGTGACACGTAACGGCTTGCGTGCGATTGCCAGCGGTACCGGACATCCGGGCATTTTCGAGTTGCGCCATGTGGCCGATAATGCCGACATCAAGGAAGGTGATCTGCTGGTGACTTCCGGCATGGCACAGCGATTTCCAGCCGGCTACCCGGTCGGCGTGGTGACGAATGTGCAGCGTGGTACCGGACAGCCTTTTGCAGTGGTGCAGGCGACTCCAGCGGCGGCGCTGGACCGCAGCCGTCATTTTTTGCTGGTTTTTGCCGAAGGCCGGGAACCGGAGTTTGAGCATGACCTCGAGATGGACATGACCTTGCCGGAAGATATGGGTGAGGAGGCGCCGGATCCGGAACTGGTTCCACATGAATCACTGCCGCAGGCTCCGGAACAGACCAGACCGGCGGGAGAGAATACGTGAGGCATTTTTCCATCGTCAGCGCTCTGTTGTTCCTGACCAGCCTGCTGCTTGCCCTTATCCTGGAGGTGGCACCCATGCCGGAAGCCATGCGGGACTGGCGTCCGCTGTGGCTGGCATTGGTGGTTGCCTACTGGGCGCTGGAGTCGCCAGGCGGCTTCAGGCTGCTGCTGGCGTGGCTGGCGGGCCTGATGCAGGACATTCTGTACGGTAGCCTGCTGGGCTTGCATGCCCTGTTCCTGGTTGTGGTTGCCTTTGCCATTCACCGGCTGCAACAGCGACTGCGTATTTTTCCTGTCTGGCAGCAGGCGCTTATTCTGACCCTGGTGTTCATGGCAGGCCAGCTGATGGCTTTCTGGCTGGATGTGCTGACCGGTTCGCCCAAGCAGTTTGCGCAATACATGGTGCCTGCCCTGATCAGTGGCCTGTTCTGGCCCTGGTTCTATCTGGCCATGCATGGCGTGCACCGGTTATTGCGTCGCTAGTGGTCTGTGCGACTAATTCCATTAGCCAATTTCGGCGTCTGAGGCTCTCATGCTGCGTTGCTGCTCCTCGCCATAGCCCCGCTATGGCTTGTCACAGCGCCTTGCCTCGAAACCGCAGTCATCCGAACTTGAGTTCACGAACTAGCCGTTCAGGCCGCTAGCATAAAAATATGCGGGCCTGGTCCGAACTCAGCGTTCACCCCCCCTATAAAAAACGGCATGGATCGGGCCGGCATTCCGGTTGCCGCAAGCTGTTTCCTTCGGGGGTGGATGTCAAATAGGGCGCTTTGCGTTGCCCGCCTGAATATTTTCCGTTTTGTCAGTGCGTGAAGCTTTTCACGTGTTTGTTGTAACGGCTGTTTGCAACAAACGGAGGGATTGCCGGGCATTTTTCACGCGGTAGTTTCGTCACAGAGTTTTTTGTGGAGGCCTCGGGTACGGATATGCTTGGGCAAAAAAGTGTACTGTTATACACTTGGGGGCGAAGTGCCATCAATCGGCGCTGGCGGGATTGCGTAATACAGTGGCGCAACTATTGCAGGTTGAGTGTTAGGGTTTTGTGCGCTTATATATAACTGATTGATAATAGACAGGTTTTGTTATGTTTGTACGGGCATGGGGCCGGTGTGGAGCAGCAGGGAACCTTCGTAGTGGAATGCATCGGTCAAAAATGACGATGGTGTTGCTGGGGCTGTTTGGATGCATGTTGCTGTTCGGTCTGGCAGGCGGAAGTTCTGCTGCGGATTCAGCAGCCGGGCAGGCTGTCCCGGTCCCGGGCAGCCAGCAGACTGCTTCTGCTGATGGCGGGCATGGTGTTGCCGGCGGGCAGATTACCGAGAAGGATGTCGCGGCGCTGGTCGCGGAAGTCGAAGGCATGGAGCGGGACAAGCAAGAGCTGGATAACCGGCTGAGTGTCGAGACCAGCCGTTACGAGTCAGCCCGGCTGCAGATGGAAGAGAGCAAGAAGAATATTCGTGCCGAGCTGGATGAAGTGCTGCAGAACAGTTCTTCGCGCTCCCGTCTGGATGCCATGTTCGGGCGATATGATGAACTGCTCCGTGAGGAGGGCCAGCTGTCCGATGCTTTGTTGGTAACGCAGCAAGAGCTGGCTGAGCGGCAGTTGAAACTGGCGCAAAAACGTCGTGATCTTGAGCGCCTGCAGACACGATACGCTTCGCAGCAGCGTGAAGAAGCGTTGCGCAGGGTGCAAAAGGTCGCGCAGCAACTGGAGCGCAATTTGCACTTTCGCGAGACGATCAGCTTCAAGTGTCCGGCCAGCAAAAGCCTGGGCAGCTGTCTGAGCGAATATCCGCTGGAAGCACGCATCCAGACCTGGATTGAAGAGCATTATCAGCAGGTCCTGAGCAAGGAGCTGGAGGACGTTGTTGGCCCCGTCAGTTTGAGTTCCGACTGGTATACCACCAGGGTTACACGTGACTTTACTGAAGCCAGCATGAGTCTGCAGGGTACTGTAACTGCCGATGTCGATGTGCGGGCGCATGTGCGGCCACGCAAGATGATGGCTTGTGCATTGCTGGCCGCTTCGGCAGAGCTGTGCGAAGCGCAATCGATTTCGCTGATCGTGCGCAGCAATAAGTACGGTGACCAGGTGCTGGTCAACAAGAAGCCTTATGGTTCCACGCCCTTGTCATTGATGCTTGATCCGGGTGTGTACAACATTGAGGTACGCTATCAGGGCCTGACGCAAAAACGCACATTGACACTGGACGAGAACCGCCATATCAATTTTGTGTTTTAACCTTTGGTAGCTGTAAAATCTGCAGTAATCATGGAAAATGCCGCACCCGGCCGGAGTGCGGCATTTTTTTGCGGAAACAGTACGGGATGGCGTACTGTAGTGCAGGTGGCGCCCGGCCTGATCAAAGGAAAATGGCATGAGTGAAGAAATCCTGATGAATATCACCCCCATGGAAACCCGTGTGGCTGTGGTGGAAAACGGTGTTCTGCAGGAGGTTCATATCGAGCGCACCCAGAGCAGGGGGCTGGTCGGCAATATCTACAAGGGACGTGTGGTGCGGGTGTTGCCCGGCATGCAGGCGGCTTTTGTCGATATCGGCCTGGAGCGGGCCGCCTTCATTCACATGGGCGAACTGCAGATCCCCGAGGGCCGCCAGATCGACAGCATCAGCGGCCTGCTGCATGACGGCCAGGCGCTGGTGGTGCAGGTGACCAAGGACCCGATCGGCAGCAAGGGCGCCCGCCTGACCACCTATTTTTCCATGCCTTCACGCTATCTGGTACACATGCCGTCCAGTGACCATATCGGTGTTTCGCTGAAAATCGAGGACGAGACCGAGCGCGAACGTCTCAAGCTGCTGGTCGCAGACTGTCTCAAGGCGGAAACTCTGCCCGAGTTTGGCGGTTTCATCATTCGCACGGCAGCGGAGGGAGTCAACGAGGCCGACATGCGTGCCGATATCCGCTACCTGTATCGCTTGTGGCAGCAGGTGCAGGAACAGATCAATGATTGCAGCGGCAACTGCCTGATTTACGAGGAGTTGCCGTTGGCTCTGCGCACCCTGCGTGACCTGGTGGGCGAGCAGACGGAAAAAATCCGCATCGACTCGCGCGAGACCCTGGGCAAGGCGCTGCAGTTTGTCACCGAGCTGGTACCCGGGGTGGGTGAGCTGATTGAGCATTATCCCGGCGAACGGCCGCTGTTCGACCTGCACGGTATTGAGGATGAGATCCAGCGGGCGCTAGAGCGCAAGGTACCGCTCAAGTCCGGTGGTTACCTGATCATTGATCCGACCGAAGCCATGACCACTATCGACGTCAACACCGGCGCTTTTGTCGGTCACCGCAATCTGGAAGAAACCATTTTCAAGACCAACCTCGAAGCGGCGATGGCAATTGCCCGTCAACTGCGACTGCGCAATGTGGGTGGCATCATCATCATCGACTTCATCGACATGGAAGATGAAGAGCATCGCCGGCAGGTCTTGCGCACGCTGGAGCGACAACTCGAGCGCGATCATGCCAAAACCCACATTACCGGCCTGACCGAGCTGGGGCTGGTGCAGATGACGCGCAAGCGTACCCGGGAAAGCCTGAGCCAGCTGCTGTGCGAACCTTGCAGCACCTGCCAGGGACGCGGTGAATTGCGCACGGCGGAGACGGTCTGCTATGAGGTGTTTCGTGAAATACTGCGCGAGGCGCGGGCCTACCAGGCCGAGGGTTACCTGGTACTGGCCAGCCAGAGCGTGGTTGACCGGTTGCTTGACGAGGAAGCCGGTAACCTGGCGGATCTGGAAACCTTCATCGGGCGGCCGATCAAGCTGCAGGTGGAAAGCCTGTACTCCCAGGAGCAGTACGACATCGTCCTGCTGTAGGGGCCGCTCATGATACGGCAGCTTAACCGGTTGTTTTGGCGCAGTGGCCTGTGGGTTTGCCTGCTGCTGTTGCTGATGCTCACCCTGTATGTGAGTGCCGGCCGCATTCTGACACCAATGCTCAACGCCTACCGGATCGAGGTGCAGGACTGGCTGGGCGGGCAGCTTGGCCAGCCGTTGCATCTGGGCCGGTTGCATGCCGGCTGGCACGGAGTGTCCCCACGCTTCTATGCGGAAGACGTGCGCCTGGGAGATGGCGAGCAACCACTACACATTGAGCGCCTGCATTTTCGGCCGGACATGCTGTCCAGCCTGTGGCATGGTGACTGGACACTGGCCGCCATCAGCCTGCAGGGACTGGATATCGAGCTGCAGCAGCAGGCTGATTCCTGGCTGCTCAACGGCATGGTACTGCAGGGTGCTGCAGACGGGGCCTCCACCGACTGGACACAGCTACTTGGGCGGGCAGGCCGCATCGGGCATTTGAGTCTGGTGGATGCCCGTGTGCGCATCCGTTTGCCGGATACGCCACCTTTCGAGTTGCAGCAGGCAGGCATTACCCTGGAGCAACAGGGCAGCAGCCGGCACTTGCAGGCCAGCGTGGTGTTGCCGGACGGGCAGCAGCTGCAGGTGGCGGCGCATGCGCGGGGGGACGTGGCCGACTGGCAGCAGGGTAGCCTTGATGCCTATCTCAGTGTCCCCGGCAGCAACTGGCTGCAATGGCTGCCACCGGCCTGGCAGCAGCTGTTGCCGGCCGGCATGGAACTGGATAGTGCCGCGCTGTCCTTGCAGGCATGGCTGGGTATTGAACAGGGGCAGCTGAGATCCCTGGTGCTGGACTCGGACGGCGGACAGGTACGCGGCCGCTGGCAGGAGCGGGAACTGGATCTGGAACTCGGCCGGGTACGTGCCAGCATGACGGCCGATGCCGGCGGACGCCTGCTATGGTTGCCTGACCTGAATGTACGCTGGTCGCCGCAAGTGCCCATGCAGAGTTTGGCGCTGCAGGCACGCCAGCAAGGAACCGGCCCCCTGCTGGAGACCTCCACCGAGATTACCATCGGGCATCTGCAGCTGGAGCCGCTGATGACGGCAGTGCTGCAGTATGTACCCATGCCCGGGCTGGCGCACGACATCCTTGCTCAACTGGATTTTCGCGGCCGGCTGACCAACACACGCCTGCGCTGGACGCCCGGTGTGCACTGGCAGCAACAGCTGGAGTATGACACCAACTTGCAAGGGCTGGATTACAGCCCGTGGAAACATGTGCCAGGCGCGACCGGCATCAGTGGGCGGTTGTTCGGCAGCTTGGCCGGTGGCGAACTGCATCTGGATAGCAGCGGTTTCAGCCTGTACTTGCGCGAACTGTTTGCCGACCCTTGGCAATACCATCAGGCGCGGGCCCGTCTGACCTGGTCTCTGGCCCAGAACTTCGACTTCAGGCTGACCAGTCCGTACCTGCAGGTACAGGGTGACGAGGGCAGCCTGGCCGGTGATTTTGACATCTGGTTACCGGCTGCTGACGAAGAAGAAAGCTACATGGACCTGCGGGTCGGCATGCGGGACGGCAATGCCGCTTACAAGGCCCGTTATCTGCCGCTGGTATTGCGTGACGAGCAGCCACAATTGTGGGGCTGGTTGCATGATGCAATTCTGGGCGCGGATGTGCATCAGGGGTATTTCCAGTATCAGGGATCACTGGAGGCAGGTGCCCCACCGGGTGCCCGCTCGATCAGCCTGTATTTTGATGTCAGCAAGGCCGAACTGGCCTACCAGCCGGGCTGGCCGGTACTGGAAGACGGGCGGGCGCAGGTCTACGTGCATGACCAGGGTGTCGAGATCGAGATCGAACGGGCGCGAATCCTGCAGACGGAAATCAGCAACGCCCATGCCGAGGTGGCCTACCACGCTGCCGGCGCTTCCACTCTGGGCATCCAGGCCCGGCTTGATGGCTCGATGGCCGATGCCCTGCAGGTCGTTCAGCAAACACCGCTGGCGCAGCAGCTGCCGGTGATGGCCGGCTGGCAGGGACAGGGCGGGCTGGCCGGCGATTTGCAGCTGGAGATTCCTTTTGCCGACAGTCAGACGATGCAGGTCCTGCTTGATATGCAGCTGGACAACAACAGTCTGTACATGCCGGATCTTGACGTGCGACTGGAGCAGTTGCAGGGCGAACTGGTCATCGACAGCCTGAAAGGCATGACCAGCAATGGCGTGCTGGGCCGCTTTCTCGGACAGCCCTTTACGGCCAGCATGCGTCCGCAACCGGCGAGCCGGGAATGGTCAAGCCAGATCCGGGCGCGTGGCAGCATGCCGGTCAAGCGTTTGCAGGACTGGCTGGGCCATGCGCAGCCTCTGCCTTTTGCCGGGGCCTTCGAGTATCAGCTTGACCTGTCGCTGGCCGGGCAGGGCAGTCAGCTGGCCATCAACACCGACCTGCAGGGTGTGGCCATCGACCTGCCGGCACCATTGGCCAAGACCGCGACGGAAAAAGTACCAACCAGCTGGCACATGACCCTGGACGGCTCCGAGCTGCATTACCGGTTGGTGCACGGTTCGCGTGTGAACGGCCTGTTTGCAGTGGCACAGACCGGTGAGCGGGCCGTGCGTGGCCAGTTGATGCTGGGCGGGAGCCCGGCACGGTTACCGGCCGGCAACGGACTGTGGATTGCCGGACAACTGACACAGCTGCCTTTGCCTGACTGGCTGGCTGCTGTCGAACGTTACAACCCGGCACCGGGTGGTGGCGAAGATGCCGGTCTGCAGGAGATACGGCTGGATATCGCCCGTCTGGAAGGCTTCGGTATCCCGCTCGAGCAGGCGCAGTTGAATGTCCGGCCGGATACTGCCGGCTGGCTGGCTACGCTTGCCAGCAAGCAGGCCAGAGGAGCGGTGCGGATACCGGCTTCGGGAGCCCTGCTCGTTGATCTTGACTGGCTGCAACTGCCGCAGGATGCGGGCGAGAACCTGTTGCAGGAGGCAGGCGGGCTGACTCCTGCTGATGTGCCGGCAATACAGGCCAGCATTCGCCAGCTGGCACTGGGTGACGAGGTGCTGGGCACACTGGCGTTTGCCAGCGTGCCTGATGATGCCGGCGGCGTGCGTTTCGATGATCTGACGGCGAACCTCAAGGGTTTGCAACTTGAGGGCAGCCTGCACTGGTACGGCCAGCCCGGGCAGCGCAGCAGTTTCAGGGGCCAGCTGACAGGCGGACAGCTGGAGCAGGTTTTACAGGACTGGGGCTATGTACCTTCCATGAGCAGCGAGAGTTTCACCATCGGGCTGGAGCTTGAGTGGCCGGGAGCGCCACAGGACTTTGCCGTGGCGGGTCTCAGCGGTGTTTCGCAACTCAAGTTCCGCAAGGGCCAGCTGAAGGCTGCCGATGGCAGCGCCCAGGTACTGCGTGTCTTTGGGTTGCTCAACTTTGATGCCATCGGCCGGCGGCTGCGGCTTGATTTCACCGACCTGTGGGGCAAGGGGCTGTCCTATGACCGTATTGATGGCGTGATCGATATCGAGCGGGGAGTGTTCAGCACCCGTGAAGCGCTGACACTGGAAGGGATCTCCAGCAACCTGACCATCAATGGCAGCCTGGATGTTCCCGCCGGCAGCATCAGGGCCGACATGCAGGTAGCCATGCCGATCAGTCGCAACCTGCCACTGGCCGCAGTGGCGGTCGGGGCGCCAGCAGTGGGCGGGGCGCTGTTCGTGATCGACCGGCTGGTGGGCGACCGTTTCGCCCGCATGGCGGCAGTGCGCTATACCATCAGCGGGGACTGGCAGGACCCGCAAATCACCCTGTCCAAGGGGAGCAACGACAAGTGAAGCCGGGTTACAGTGTCGGGTGCCATGCACCGGCCATTATCGATCGCAGTCTGGACCGGGGGTTCATGCAGGAAGCGCTGGAGCAGGCCGCACAAGGCGCGGCGCTGGGCGAGGTGCCGGTCGGGGCAGTGCTGGTGCGCGATGGTGTGGTGCTGGGGCGGGGCTTCAATCAGCCGATAGGCCTGCATGATCCCAGTGCCCATGCGGAAATGCAGGCGGTGCGGGCGGCGGCGCGGGCGGTGAAAAACTACCGGCTGCCCGGTAGCACCCTGTACGTCACGCTGGAGCCATGCAGCATGTGCTCGGGTTTGCTGATCCATGCCCGCATTGCCCGGGTGGTGTATGCCGCCAGCGAGCCCCGCGCGGGAGTTGCCGCCAGCCAGGGGCGTTTCTTCGAGCAGGGTTTTCTCAACCATCGGGTACTGGTGGAGGGCGGTTTGCTGGCGGACGAGTCGGCGGCGATGTTGCGGGCATTTTTCCGGGACAGACGGTAATGCTCACGGCGCAGCATCCAGCATTCAGCGCCGGCTCCAGAGCGATCGCCGGCTCTTTACATCCGGGAGTCAGGCCGCTTATTGGCCCTTGATGGCCGGAGTGTGCAGGCCGCCGAGGATGGTATCTTCGCTGGCAGGACGGGTTGACCAGGACAGGATGTCGTAATAACGGCGGATGTTGTTGACGAAGTGGACCGGCTCGCCACCGCGGGCAAAGCCGTAGCGGGTCTGGCTGTACCACTGCTTTTGCGCCAGACGCGGCAGGATCGAGCGTACGTCGACCCAGCTGTCCGGGTCCAGCCCGGCCTGGCTGGTCAGCCGGCGTGCATCTTCCAGGTGACCCAGACCGATATTGTAGGCAGCCAGGGCAAACCAGTAGCGCTCGGGATACTGGATGCTGTCAGGCAGGCGCTCCAGCATCTGAGCCAGGTATTTGGCCCCGCCGTGGATGCTTTGTTCCGGGTCGAGCCGGTCCTTTACCCCCAGCTCTTCAGCGGTGCGCTGGGTCAGCATCATCAGTCCGCGTACTCCGGTCTTGGAGCGTGCTTGCGGGTCCCAGTGTGACTCCTGGTAGCCGACGGCGGCAAGAAACTGCCAGTCCAGGCCGAATTTTTCGGCATTTTTGCGGAACAGGGCTTCGTATTTTGGCATGCGTTGTTGCAAGTGCTTGGCAAAAGCGTTGGCACCGACGTAACCCATGACATCCAGATGGCCGTAATAGCGTTCGACCAGCCGGTCGATCAGGCCCTGATCACGGCTTTGCTGTAAAAAATCATTGATGGCGTCAAGCAGGCTGGTATCGGCATGGTTGCCGGGCTGGCGAATGGCCCATTGCAGGCCGATGGCCGGCTCCAGGCTGAATGCCAGCTGGATGTGCGGGAAATAGACCTGGTGCATGGCCAGTTCGTTGGAGTTGACCAGCGTGATGTCGATTTGTCCTTCATCAACCATGCGCAGCAGGTCAACGCTTTCGACCGTATCCGAGACGGCAAATTCGAGATCCGGGTGTTCTTTTTTCAGCTCTTCCAGCAAGACTGCATGGACACTGTCCTTGAGAACCAGGATGCGCTTGCCGGCTAGCTCTGCTGCCTGCTGTGGGCGTTTGGCACTGGTGTGATAGATGACCTGCGGTGTCACCTGCAAATAGCTATCGCTGAACAGCAATGCCGGAGTACGTGCCGGATGACTGGTCAGGCCGGCGGCCACCAGCAAAGGGCGCTTGTCAGCCAGGGTACGCCGGAACAGCTGTTCGATGGTGTCGGCTGTTTCAATGTGTAGTGTCACGCCCAGCTGGCGGGCAAAAGCCTCGGCCAGGTCATATTCGAAGCCCGAGGCGTCGCTGCGGTCCTGGAAGTAGGTTGATGGCGTATTTCGGGTCAGCACCACCAGTTCGCCGCTGGCGCGGACCTGCTCCAGGCCGTCAGGCGCAACGGATTTGCTGGTGTGTTCGTCCTGGCAGGCTGACAGGGCAAGCAGTAATGGAAATAGCCATGACAGGAAACGATGAGTGAAGTGTGGGGCTGGCATGGCGGCAGTATACAAACTTGGCTGGCAGTGGCCAATACACAGCTTGTTCCGGAATAATCGGCGTCCGCCCCGGTTGCCAGGCCGCAGGGCTGGAGCCGTATCGGGAGCGGCCGACAGGCAAGGGCAGAATTGATTGGTCATTTGTCGCATGGACGATTAAAATACTGCCTCCTGTTTGCTCTGATCAGAGGCTGTTTCAACGATGCTCATTTTGCGTGGTGCACCCGCCCTAACCGAATTTCGTCATCAATCCCTGCTGCAGAAAATCCAGGCCATAGTGCCGGAAGCCGGGCAGGTATATGCCGAGTTTGTGCATTTCCTGGACCTGAGTGCCGGTCTGGATGCAGCAGAAGAACAGCGCTTGCAGCAGCTGCTGGATTATGGCCCGGATGCGGTGGCGCAGCAGCCGGAAGGTCGCCTGCTGCTGGTGGTACCGCGCATCGGCACCCTGTCGCCCTGGTCCAGCAAGGCTACAGACCTGTTGCGCCATGCCGGCCTGCACAAGCTCAACCGCATTGAGCAGGGCGTTGCCTATTACCTGGATGCACAACTGGACGCCGCGCAGTTCAAGGCGGTACGCGCCCTGTTGCACGACCGTATGAGCCAGACCGTGCTTGATGACATGCAGGCTGCCGCTGCCCTGTTTGCCGGAGAAGCGCCACGCCCGCTGACTGTGGTGGATGTTTTGGGTGGCGGCCTGGCCGCGCTGCAAAAGGCCGACGCCGAGCTGGGGCTGGCGCTGGCCGAAGACGAGATGGATTATCTGGTAGAGAACTTCCGCAAGCTGGGCCGCAATCCGCATGATGTCGAACTGATGATGTTCGCCCAGGCCAACTCAGAACACTGCCGCCACAAGATCTTCAACGCCAGCTGGGACATTGATGGCGAAGCACAGCAGAAATCGCTGTTCGCCATGATCAAGAATACCTACCAGAACAACAGCGCCGGTGTATTGTCCGCCTACAAGGACAACTCCTCGGTGATCGAGGGCTTCACCACCGGCCGTTTTTTCCCCGACGCACAGGATGGCCAGTACCGTGCCCACCAGGAACCGGTGCACATCCTGATGAAGGTGGAAACCCATAACCATCCGTCCGGCATTGCACCCTATCCCGGTGCCGGTACCGGCTCTGGTGGCGAGATCCGTGACGAGGGTGCCACCGGCATCGGTTCGCGGCCCAAGGCCGGCCTGACCGGTTTCACCGTGTCCAGCCTGAACATCCCCGGCTATGAGCTGCCCTGGGAACTGCAATACGGCAAGCCCGGCCGCATGGTCGATGCGCTGGAGGTGCTGATCGAGGGCTCGAAAGGCGGTGCGGCCTTCAACAACGAATTTGGCCGCCCGGTGCTCAATGGCTACGTGCGCAGCTTCGAGCAGGAAGTGCAGACCGTCAACGGCGCCGAGGTACGCGGCTATCACAAGCCGATCGTGCTGGCTGGCGGCCTGGGCAACATCCGTGACGGGCATGTGCAGAAAGGTGAAATCAGGCCCGGCAGCCAGCTGATTGTGCTGGGTGGCCCGGCCATGTTGATCGGTCTGGGTGGTGGTGCGGCCTCGTCGGCCGACACCCTGGCCGAAGATGACCTGGACTTCGCTTCCGTGCAACGCGGCAACCCCGAGCTGGGTCGTCGCTGCCAGGAAGTGATCGACCGCTGCTGGCAGCTGGGTGACGACAACCCGATCCGCTTCATCCATGACGTTGGCGCCGGCGGTTTGTCCAACGCCTTTCCCGAGCTGGTCAACGATGCCGGCCGCGGCGGGCGCTTCGAGTTGCGCGACATGCCCAGCGCCCAGCCGGGCCTGAGTCCGCTGGAGCTGTGGTGCAACGAATCTCAGGAGCGCTACGTGCTGGCGGTGGACAGCGAAGACCTGCAGCGCTTTGCCGATATCTGTGCCCGCGAGCGTTGCCCCTTTGCCGTGGTTGGTGAAGCCACCGCGGAACAGCAGCTGGTACTGGGCGATCGCCACTTCGGCAACCAGCCGGTGGACATGCCGCTGGATGTGCTGCTGGGCAAGCCGCCCCGCATGCACCGCAATGTGAGCCGCGAAGACAGCTGTCCGCAGCTGTTTGCCGCCGACCAGCTGAGCCTGATCCAGAGTGTCGAGCGCGTGCTGCGTCATCCGAGCGTGGCCAGCAAGAACTTTGTCATCACCGGGTCTGACCGCACGGTGACCGGTCTGGTGGTGCGCGACCAGCTGGTTGGCCCCTGGCAGGTGCCGGTGGCTGACTGCGCGGTAACCGCCCAGAGCTTCGACAGTTTCCATGGCGAAGCCATGGCCATGGGCGAGCGTACGCCGGTGGCCATCCTCAATGCCCCGGCCTCAGGTCGTCTGGCAGTGGGCGAGACCATCACCAACCTGGCTGCGGCCCGCATTGAGAAACTGAGCGACATCCGCCTGTCTGCCAACTGGATGGCCGCTGCCGGCCACCCGGGCGAAGACGTACGCTTGTACGACACCGTCAAGGCGGTGGGCATGGAGTTGTGCCCGCAACTGGACATCTGCATTCCGGTCGGCAAGGACTCCATGTCGATGAAAACCCGCTGGCAGGATGGCGGCGAAGAGAAAGCCGTGACTTCGCCCGTGTCCCTGATCATCAGCGGCTTTGCGCCGGTACCTGATGTACGCGGGACCCTGACTCCCCAATTGCAGCTGGACCGGGGCGATACCAGCCTGTTGCTGGTCGATCTGGGTCGTGGCCAGAATCGCCTCGGTGGCTCCATCCTGGCGCAGGTGTATTCCGAGCTGGGTGATGTCACCCCTGATCTGGACCGGGCTTCCGACCTCAAGGCGTTCTTCGACAGCATCCAGCAGCTGAACCAGCAGGGCAAGTTGCTGGCCTACCACGACCGTTCCGACGGCGGCCTGCTGGTCACTGTCGCAGAAATGGCCTTTGCCGGTCACTGTGGCTTGCAGCTTGAACTGGATGCATTGCAGATCGCCGGCAGCCAGATCATGGCAGCGCTGTTCAACGAGGAACTGGGCGCGGTCATTCAGGTGCGCAACTCCGATATCACGGCAGTACAGGCGCTGTTCGGGGAGCAGGGGCTGGCCGGTTGCGTTCACGTCATTGGCGTGCCGCAAGCCGGCAACGAGATCCGGATCAGCCTGGCCGGCCAGCTGATGTACAGCGAGCAGCGCAGCCGCCTGCATCAGGTGTGGAGCGAAACCAGCTATCAGATCGAACGCCTGCGTGACAACAGCGCTTGCGTACAGCAGGAGTTTGACGGGTTGCTCGACGAGCAGAACCCGGGGCTGGGTGCCCGGCTGACTTTTGATATCAATCAGGATCTGGTTGCGCCCTACCTGAATCTGGCGAGCCGCCCGCAGGTGGCGATCCTGCGTGAGCAGGGCAGCAACGGCCAGAGCGAACTGGCTGCCGCTTTTGACCGTGCCGGCTTTGCCGCCATTGACGTGCACACCAGCGACCTGGCCGCCGGCCGGGTCAGTCTGGCTGACATGAAGGGCCTGGCTGTCAGTGCCGGCTTCTCCTTTGGTGATACCTTCGGTGCCGGTGCCGGCTGGGCCAACAGCATTTTGCTGGATGCGCAGCTGCGCGAGCAGTTTGCCGGCTTCTTCGCCCGCAGCGACAGTTTCACCCTGGGTGTCGGTAACGGCTGCCAGATGCTGGCCCGCCTGCAGGAACTGATCCCCGGTGCCGAGCACTGGCCGCTGTTTGCAGACAACACGTCCGGACGTTTCGAGGGCCGTCTGGCCATGGTCGAGGTACAGGAGTCACCGTCGATCCTGCTGGCCGGCATGGCCGGTTCACGCCTGCCGGTCGCCGTGGCCTGTGCCAGTGGCCGTGCGCAGTTTGCCAGTGAAGATGCGCGTACCGCTGCCAATGCCTCCGGATTGGTGGCGCTGCGCTTCACCGACAACCATGGCCAGGTCACCGAGGCCTATCCGGCCAACCCCTGCGGTACGCCGGACGGCATTACCGGCCTGACCAGTCGTGATGGCCGTGTCACTCTGCTGATGACCAACCCCGAGCGCCTGTTCCGCACCGTGCAGCACAGCTGGCATCCGCAGGACTGGCAGGAAGACGCTGCCTGGTTGCGCCTGTTCGGTAATGCCCGGGCCTGGGTCAACTAGCAATAGCTGTTTGACTGGTCCCGAAACCAGTCAACGCATCACCCGGGCGGCCTCGCCGTCCGGGCCAGCAACGCCGCCCTATGGGCGGCGTTTGCGTAGGTGCGAATTTATTCGCACAGGTGCTTTTGTCTGGCGATGTCGAGTCTGTCTGGATAAACCCGGACCTGCATGCGGTGCTTGGCTGGCATACAGAAGGTACTGTTCGGCAAGCAGCATGTGTAGGTGCGAATTTATTCGCACAGGTGCTTTTGTCTGGCGCTGTCGAGTCTGTCTGGATAAACCCGGACCTGCATGCGGTGCTTGGCTGGCATACAGAAGGAACTGTTCGGCAAGCAGCATGTGTAGGTGCGAATTTATTCGCACAGGTGCTTTTGTCTGGTGATGTCGAGCCTGTCCGGATAAATCCGGACCTGCATGCGGTGCGTGGCTGGCATGCAGGAGGCGCCGTCCGGAGCGATTGCAGGCCCGCAAACGGGACAAACTTTCGGTTACGGCCGGATCTCTATCATGGTGTTGTCTTTCACCAGCTCCCAGATCTCACGCATGTCGTCATTGGTCAGGGCAATACAGCCGTCGGTCCAGTTCAGGGTATGGAAAAACCACTCCGGATACTCCTCGTCGGTGGGTGTGCCGTGCAGCATGATCATGCCGCCAACCGGCTTGTTCAGCTGGGAGGGACGCTTCAGGTCGCTGGCATTGGGGGAGGAGATATGCATGGCCAGGTGATATTTCTTGCTGTGCTGGCGCCAGTTGATCCAGTAGGTTCCTTCCGGGGTGCGCTGGTCGCCCTCATACTGCTTGGGACCGTCCTGCTTGCCCAGCGAGACCCGGTAGGACTTGATGATCCTGTCCTGGCGCAGCAAATGCAGTTTCTGTTCCGACTTCACCACCAGCACCTTGTCGACCAGTGGCGGCTCGGCACCGATGCTGGCAAAGACCGGGCCGGCACATAATAAAAAAGCAAGAAAGGCTAACAGTGGTTTCATGGTTGCTGGCAGAACTCGTGGCAGTGCCGGTTCGCTGCGGATGCCCGATGCATCGGCAAAGAAGCGGATTTTAGGAAGGCGGCGGTTTTGTTGCAAGCGGAAGCCGGCGTTTGCCTGCCGGAACAATCTGCATGACGTAATATATGCCTTTGCAGTATTGGGTGCAGCCGCCGGGCGTGGCATCATGCAGTGAATCGGGTGGTCGGGATGGTTCCATGGTAGAAGAAGTTGTAAAGCGGCTGGAAGCCTATATGCCAAAGAAGCTGCAGCCGGCACTGCCGTTGCCGCAGGCCGCCGTTCTCATGCCGCTGACCCGTTCCGAGCATCCCGAGCTGATCCTGACCCTGCGGGCCCGCGACCTATCCACCCATGGTGGTGAAGTGGCGTTTCCCGGTGGCCGGCGTGATCCCGAAGACCGCAGCCTGCTGCAGACTGCCTTGCGTGAAAGCCAGGAGGAGGTCGGGCTGGACCCGCATTGCGTACAGGTCATTGGCAGCCTGAGCCAGCTGGTATCACGCCATGGCATCGAGGTGACGCCCTATGTCGGAATTGTGCCGCAAGGACTGAATTACAGTGCCAATGCCGGCGAGATTGACTCCATTTTCGCGGTACCGCTCGATTTCTTTGCCGAGGATATGCGCGAAACCACTCACCGGATCGATTATCTGGGCAAGAGCTGGTACGTTCCCAGTTACCGTTTCCGTGACTACAAGATATGGGGGCTGACCGCCGTCATGGTGGTCGAACTGGTCAACCTGTTGTACGACCGCAAGCTGCGGCTTGATGTGCCGCCGCCCCTGACAAAAAAAGAACTATAGCGAGGAACAACGAATGAAATACCGTCTTGGAGATGTACGGGTGCAAGCCCATGAAAGCAGCTGGGTTGCGCCGGATGCCGCGGTGATCGGCAAGGTGCGCCTGGACGAGGGGGCCTCGGTCTGGTTTGGTGCGATCCTGCGTGGCGACAACGAGTTGATTCATGTCGGCGAGGGCAGCAATGTGCAGGACGGTTGCGCCCTGCATACCGACATGGGCTTTCCACTGACGCTCGGCAAGGGAGTGACCGTGGGGCACAACGCCATGTTGCACGGTTGCACCGTGGGTGATTACAGTCTGGTTGGCCTGAATGCGGTGGTCATGAATGGTGCAAAAGTGGGCAAGCACTGCCTGATTGCCGCCAATGCGCTGATTCCCGAAGGCAAGGAGATTCCCGATGGCAGCCTGGTGGTGGGTGCGCCGGGCAAGGTGCTGCGCGAGCTGACCGGTGCGGAGAAGGAAAAAATCCGCGCCAACGCGGCCCACTATGTGAAAAACGCCCAGCGTTACAAGCAGGAGCTGGCGGTCGATGAAGACTGAGCCGGGCCATATCGAGAAGCCCCTGCGCTCGCCTTGCGTCAGTATCTGTGTGCTGGATGAAGGCGACCTCTGTGTCGGCTGCCAGCGCACCGGCCGGGAGATCAGCAATTGGGGAAAAATGGACAATGAACAAAGACGTGCTGTTCTGGCCAAGACCGAACAGCGCGCACGAGAACAAGGGCTTATCCGTTGAGTACAGATCAGGATCAGGTGGTAATAGGTACACCGGGGTCGGCGACCGCCACCCGGGTTCTATTGTGTGGCAGTGGCGAACTGGGCAAGGAAGTGGCGATAGAGCTGCAACGCTTCGGTGTCGAGGTGATTGCGGTGGACCGCTACGCCGGTGCGCCGGCGATGCAGGTAGCCCATCGCAGCCATGTCATCAGCATGCTGGATGGCGATGCGCTGCGCCGGATCATCGAGCAGGAGCGGCCGCATTACATCGTGCCGGAAATCGAGGCCATTGCCACCGATACGCTGGTTGCGCTGGAGCAGGAAGGCTACACCGTCATCCCGACGGCACGTGCCGCCCGGCTGACCATGAACCGTGAGGGCATACGGCGGCTGGCTGCAGAAGAGCTGGGCCTGCCGACTTCACCTTACCGCTTCGCCGATGATTACCAGGCGTTTGTGCAGGCAGTCGAACAGATCGGTTTTCCCTGTGTGGTCAAGCCGATCATGAGCTCTTCGGGGCATGGCCAGAGCACCCTGCGTGGCCGGGATGATGTGCAGGCTGCTTGGGACCATGCCCAGCAGGGCGGGCGGGCCGGTGCCGGCCGGGTGATTGTCGAGGGCTTTGTCGACTTCGAATATGAAATCACCCAGCTGACCGTGCGCCATGCCGGCGGTACCACGTTTTGCGAGCCGATCGGCCACCGCCAGGAGCGTGGTGACTATGTCGAGTCATGGCAGCCGCAGCCGATGAGTCCGGCCGCACTGCAAAAGTCGCGGGATATCGCGCTGAAGGTGACCGAGGCGCTGGGCGGACGCGGAATTTTCGGTGTCGAGCTGTTCATCAAGGGGGAGCAGGTCTGGTTCAGCGAGGTGTCACCACGCCCGCATGATACCGGGCTGGTCACGCTGATCTCCCAGGATCTGTCCGAATTTGCCCTGCATGCGCGGGCCATTCTGGGGCTGCCGATTCCCGTCATCCGTCAGCAGGGGCCGAGCGCCTCTGCCGTCTTGCTGGTTGAGGGCGAGTCGAAGCAGCCATCGTTTGGCGGCTTGCAGCAGGCATTGGCACAAGCGGACACGGCACTACGGTTGTTTGGCAAGCCGGAAGTGGTTGGCGAGCGGCGCATGGGCGTGGCGCTGGCCCGCGGGGACGACCTGCAACAGGCACGAGACAAGGCCAATGCAGTGATTGATGCAATCAAGGTTGAGCTGTAGGTCCGGATTTATCCGGACAATGCCCGGCAATGCCGGGCTACAAAGGCTCTTGTGCGAATGAATTCGCACCTACGGTGGTCCGCCAATTATCGTGTGGAATTGGCTGGCGCTGATTTTTGTAGGTCCGGATTTATCCGGGCAATGCCCGGCAATGCCGGGCTACAAAGGCTCTTCTGCGAATGAATTCGCACCTACAGTGGTCCGCCAATTATCGTGTGGAATTGGCTGGCGCTGATTTTTGTAGGTCCGGATTTATCCGGGCAATGCCCGGCAATGCCGGGCTACAAAGGCTCTTCTGCGAATGAATTCGCACCTACAGTGGTCCGCCAATTATCGTGTGGAATTGGCTGGCGCTGATTTTTGTAGGTCCGGATTTATCCGGGCAATGCCCGGCAATGCCGGGCTGCAAAGGCTCTTGTGCGAATGAATTCGCACCTACACAAACGCCGCTCATTGAGCGGCGTTGTTGTATGCAAAACAGCTTGTATCCATTGTAGGTCCGAATTTGTTCGGACAAGCCCGGCTGTGCCGGGCCACAAGGATTTGTGCGAACAAGTTTGCATCTACAGCAGGAATCACTCCAGCAATGTCAGGCGTGCCTTGCTGATGCGGTTGTCGCGTACTTCCAGGGTCTCGACCAGATAGGGACCGATCTTGACGCAGACCGCCCCTTCGGGAATGCTTTCCAGAATCTCGGTGATCAGGCCGTTGAGGGTCTTGGGGCCGTCGCAGGGCAGTTCCCAGCCGAGTATCTTGTTAATGTCGCGGATATAGGCGGTGCCGTCAATTTCGTAGCTGTTTTCAGCCTGCTGGGTAATTTCGGCTTCCTGGTCCTGTTCCTTGTCGCTCAGTTCACCGACGATTTCTTCCAGGATGTCTTCCAGCGTTACCAGTCCCTCGATATCACCGTATTCGTCAACCACGATGCCCATGCGTTTCTTGTGTTTCTGGAAGTTGAGCAGCTGCACCGACAGGGGGGTGTCTTCGGGAATGAAGTATGGCTCGACACAGGCGGCTTCCAGCACGGCGTGGGTCAGCTTGTTCAGGGTCAGCAGGCGGGCGATCTGGCGCATATGCACCACGCCGATGATCTGGTTGATGTTGTCGCGGTATACCGGCAGGCGTGTGTGGCTGGTCGTGCGCAACTGCCAGACGATGTGGTCCAGGTTGTCGTTGAGGTCGATGCCGATGATCTCGTTGCGTGGAATCATGACGTCGTTTACGGTCACGTTTTCCAGGTCGAGAATGCCGAGCAGCATGTCCTGGCGCTGTTCCGGCAGGTCGTCACCGGCTTCACGCACGACACTGCGCAGCTCTTCCGTTGACAGGGCGTCGGAGATGCGTTCTTTCGGGTTGATGCCCAGCATGCGGATCAGGATATTGCTGATTGCGCTGGTCAGCCAGACCACCGGATAGAGCACAAGCATCAGCAGCGACAGCAGGCGGCTGGCAGGAAAGGCGATGGTTTCAGGGCGCAGGGCGGCCAGGGTTTTCGGGGTGATTTCGCTAAAGATCAGCAGCACAATGGTCAGGCCGGTGGTGGCAATGGCGACGCCGGCGTCGCCCCACATGTCCACGGCCACCACGGTGGCAATGGATGCGGCCAGAATGTTGACTACGTTATTGCCGACCAGAATGGTGCCGAGCAGCCGGTCTGGCTGGTTCAGCAGGCGCCCGGCGCGCTGTGCGCCCTTGTGGCCTTCCCTTTGCAGGTGACGCAGGCGGTAGCGGTTAAGGCTGAGCAGGCCGGTTTCCGAGCTGGAAAAAAACGCCGAACACAGGATCAGAAAAAGCAGAAAACCCAGCAGATAGCCTAGCGGTAAGCTGTTCACGGATGGTGGATGCCTCAACCTAGCAAGATGAATTCACGGACCAGTTTGCTGCCAAAATAGGCCAGCATCAACAGGAAAAAACCGGCCAGAGTCAAGCGGATGGCTTTGTGGCCACGCCAGCCCAGCTGGTGACGGCCCCAGAGCAGCAGGCCGAAGATCAGCCAGGCCAGGCAGGAAAAGAAGGTTTTGTGTACCAGGTGTTGGGCGAACAGGTCTTCCAGGAACAGCCAGCCGGTCACCAGGGACAGGGTCAGCAGTATCCAGCCCCCCCACAGCAGTGAAAACAGCAGGTTTTCCATGCTCTGCAGGGGAGGGAAACTGCGGATCCAGGCGGATACGGGGCGTTTGCGCAGTTGCTGCTCCTGAAACAGCAGGATGATCGATTGCAGCACGCCGATGCTGATGATGCCGTAGCCGAGGATCGACAGCAGGATATGGGCCAGCACGCCGGGTGCTTCATGGATGGGTTGTACCTGGCCTTCTGTGACCAGCAGGCTGCCGGCAATGGCCAGGGTCGCCAGCAACTGGAAGGGGGCCAGCATCAGGTTGGCGGTCAGGCAGCGCATGCAGACCAGAACCAGCAAGACAATGAACAGGGCGATCAGGCTGGCTGCATTGAAGAAACCCAGCAGTAGTCCCTGGTCATTGATCAGCAGGGGGTACAGGCCAAGCCCGTGGCAGGCGGCAGCCAGCAGGCTCAAACCGGTCATGAGCGGCGTGGAGAGCGGACGCCGGGTAAAAAAGCGCTGTATCTGATAAAAGCTGTTGGCCAGGTAAAGAACCATGGCGACACTACTCAACAAAACCGGGGGCATGTTCACCTGTCAATGCGTCCTTTAATAAAGGTACAAGTCTGGCATAAAATGCGGTTGCAATAAAGCATGGTGCGACACCCTGGTGTGCTGCCCGTGTGTGGTACCGGTGGCAGGAGAAGTCCCAGCGGCGCAAAAGATGCAGCCAGCCTTGTGCCGGCATTGATGCAATACCCTTTGACAGTTGTCCGGCGCATCACTAAAATACCGCGCTTATGTCAAACGGTCCAATTCCAAATCAGGTCGACCCGCGCAGATTTGCCGATCGGGCACTCACTTTTATCGGCGAGTGGCCGCTTTCGGCATTCGAGAGGCTGGGCGAGCTGGTCACTGCAAATGACGGCGAAGTGAAGATTTCGCTGTCCTTTTTGCGTGATGAGCAAAAGCTGCCGCTGGTGCGGATGAACCTGGCTGCAGAGGTTGGCATGTTGTGTCAGCGCTGCCTGGATGAGGTGGTATTGCCGGTAGGCGGGGATTACCAATATGTGGTGGTTCGCCCGGGCAGTGATACCAGCCTGTTGCCGCAAGAGTATGACATTGTTGAACTGGACGACGAGCCGCTGGATGTGCGGGCGCTGGTGGAGGAGGAGCTGTTGCTTTGCCTGCCGATTGTGCCGAAGCACCCCGAAGGGGAGTGCAACCACCCGGATGGCTATGTTGAACCCGAATTGAGCGGTGAAGAGATTGCAAAGTCCAACCCGTTCAGTGTGCTGGCGCAGTTAAGGAAACCCTGAAAATCGCCAGACACGACAAGTGGCCGGCTGTTTGTCAGCGGGCGCTTTTCAGAGTTTCCTTCGCAGTGAAGAATTTGAAAATTCAGGAGTTGTAAAATGGCTGTTCAAAAGAGCAAAAAGTCCCGTTCTGCACGTGACATGCGTCGCTCCCACGATGCGCTGACCGCCCGTGCTGTAACCACCGACAGCAAGAGCGGTGAAGTGCATCTGCGTCACCACGTATCCCCCGAAGGTATGTACCGTGGTCGCCAGGTCATTGCCCAGGGCGCTGACGAGTAATCCTTGACTGCAACCAGGCTTGCAGTTGACGCGATGAGCGGGGACCATGGTCCCCGCATCATTGTGCCTGCCTGTTTTTCGGCCTTGCGCCGCAATCCCTTCCTGCAGATCATCCTTGTTGGTGATCCCGCGCAGCTGTCCTTGCTGCTGGCAAATACCCCCTCCGAACTTTCTTCCCGGTTAAGTATCCATCCCGCAAGCGAAGTGGTGTTGATGGATGATCCGCCTGCCCAGATGTTGCGTGGCAAACTGGATTCGTCAATGCGGGTCGCGCTGCAGTTGGTGCATGATCATCAGGCCGATGCCTGTGTTAGTGCCGGCAATACCGGGGCGTTGATGGCGCTGGCGCGTCATGTGCTCAAGGTGATACCGGGCATTGATCGCCCGGCGATCATGACATCCCTGCCGGCCCGGTCCGGCCCGGTCCATCTGCTGGATCTGGGGGCCAATGTTGATGCCACGGCGGATCAGCTGGTGCAGTTTGCGCTGATGGGTTCGCTGGCGCTTGAGCTGGACGGTGTGGCGCAGCCCCGGGTCGCGTTATTGAATATCGGTATCGAATCCATCAAGGGTAGTCAGCAGGTACGTCTGGCAGCATCCTGTCTGGAGCAGGCCGGTACACTCAACTATACCGGCTATATAGAAGCAGACGCGGTGTTTCGCAATGAAGCCGATGTGGTTGTGTGTGACGGTTTTACCGGCAACGTGCTGCTCAAGACCACCGAGGGCGTTGCGCGCCTGATGGCCACGCAGCTGCGCGAAGAAGCCGGGCGCACCCTGTGGCGCAAGGTGCTGGCTGTCCTTAATCGCGGGCTGTGGCGCGAACTGGGGCGGCGCTGGTCGCCTGACCGTTATAACGGAGCAGCATTGCTGGGTATCAACGGGCTGGTCATCAAAAGCCATGGCGGGGCCGGTGAGCGCGCCTTTCTTGCGGCGCTGGAAACTGCGGCGCGGATGTCTCTGGAAGACCTGCCCGCCCGTCTGGCGCAACGGCTGGATGCACTGGATGGCACACACAAGGCGGCCCGTTGATGCAAACCGCACGGCCGGTTGTGACTTGCATGCCCGGGCCATCATCCAATGGTCGGTTTGTTTATATCTGTATGGGCGTGGCAGACTGCGCCTGATTATTGACCAGGTGGAATTCTGAATGACAGCAACACTTGCTTTTGTTTTTCCCGGGCAGGGCTCGCAAGCAGTTGGCATGCTGGGCGAACTGGCCGATGCCGAACCGCTGATTGCCGAGACCTTTGCCGAAGCTTCGGCCGCGCTGGGCTACGATCTTTGGGCGCTGTGCCAGCAGGGTCCGGCAGAACAGCTCAACCAGACCGACAAGACCCAGCCCGCGATCCTGACCGCATCGGTCGCCTTATGGCGTTTGTGGTGTGCCAAAACGGACGTGCGTCCTGCATTTGTTGCCGGCCATAGCTTGGGCGAATATTCCGCGCTGGTGGCTGCCGGTGCCATGGAACTGGCCAGTGCAGCCAGACTGGTTGCCCGTCGTGGCGAGCTGATGCAGCAGGCGGTTCCTGCCGGAACCGGTGCCATGGCGGCCATTCTGGGCCTGGAAGATGCCGACGTGCTGGCTGCCTGTGCCGAAGTGGCGCAAGGCGACGTGGTCAGTGCAGTCAACTTCAATGCGCCGGGCCAGGTGGTGATTGCCGGTAGCACGGCTGCGGTCGAGCGTGCCATCGAGGCGTGCAAGGCCCGTGGCGCCAAGCGTGCCATGCCGCTGCCGGTCAGCGTACCTTCGCACTGCGACCTGATGCGTCCGGCTGCGGAACAGTTTGCTGCCGATATCGAGGCGGTTGGCCTCAAGGCTCCGCAGATTCCGCTGGTGCAGAACGTGACGGCTACTGCGGTCGCAGACCTCGAAGCGCTGAAACAGAATTTGTTGGCCCAGTTGTACAGCCCTGTGCGCTGGGTCGAGTCCATGCAGTGGCTGGGCGAGCAGGGTGTTGCCGGGCTGGTTGAGTGTGGTCCCGGCAAGGTGCTGGGTGGCTTGAACAAGCGCTGCCTGAAAGGCGCGGCCAACTACAGCCTGGATACCCCCGACGGATTGTCTGCCTGCCTGGCGGCACTGGTTTGAAGATGGAGAACATGATGAGTCTTGCAGGAAAAATAGCCCTGGTTACAGGTGCCAGCCGCGGTATTGGCAAGGCGATTGCCTTGCAGCTGGGTGCCCAGGGAGCGATTGTTGTGGGTACTGCGACATCTGCTGGTGGCGCTGAAGCGATCGGAGCCTATCTGGCGGAAGCAGGTATCCAGGGTGCCGGGCTGGTGCTGGATGTGTGCAGCGACGAATCCGTTGCTGCGGCTTTTGAGCGTATCCAGGCCGATTTCGGCGCACCGCAGATTCTGGTCAATAACGCGGGCATCACCCGTGACAACCTGATGATGCGCATGAAGGATGACGAGTGGTATGGCGTGATCGATACCAACCTCAACAGCCTGTACCGGGTCAGCAAGGCCGCCCTGCGTGGCATGACCAAAGCCCGCTGGGGCCGCATCATCAGCATCGGCTCGGTGGTGGGTGCCATGGGCAATCCCGGGCAGGCCAACTATGCAGCGGCCAAGGCCGGCGTGGAAGGCTTCTCCCGGGCGCTGGCACGTGAGCTGGGCTCGCGCGCGGTAACAGTCAACACTGTTGCTCCGGGCTTCATCGATACCGACATGACCCGTGAACTGCCGGACGCACAAAAAGAAGCATTGCTGACCCAGATTCCCCTCGGGCGTCTGGGCGGGGCCGAAGAGATTGCCGCTGTAGTCGGCTTTCTGGCCTCGGAACAGGCCGGCTATGTGACAGGCACCACCATTCCGGTGAATGGCGGCATGTACATGTAGTATCAGCCATATGGCGACAGCATGGTTTGAAGGCTGTAATTGGCCGATAAAAAGAATTTTACATGGGACTAAATCCGCAATCATGCGTATAATGCCCCACTTTGTTTGAATGGCAGCGTGGGTTGCCTTGTTTATCCATCAGGAGCAAAAAAGAAATGAGCACTATCGAAGAGCGCGTTAAGAAAATCGTAGCCGAGCAACTGGGCGTCAAGCTGGAAGAAGTTACCAACAGCGCTTCTTTCATCGAAGACCTGGGTGCCGACTCCCTGGACACCGTTGAGCTGGTCATGGCTCTGGAAGAAGAATTCGAGACCGAGATTCCGGACGAAAAAGCCGAGAAGATCACCACTGTACAAGAAGCCATCGACTACGTTAACGCGCACGCGCAATAATGTAGCTGCGGTTCGATACAGCAAAAAACCGCACATCCATGCGTTGGGAGTGCGGTTTTTTTTTGACGGAAATTCCGCTGGTATTTTGTAGACAAAGAGGGTTTTGCCATGTCACGTAGACGTGTCGTAGTGACCGGGCTGGGCATGCTGACCCCGCTGGGACTTGATGTAGCATCCAGCTGGGCCGGTGTTCTCGCAGGGCGGAGCGGTATTGCTTCGATTGAACATATGGATGTGGAGGCTTTTACCACCCGCTTTGGCGGGTCGATAAAAGGCTTCGATGTTGAGCAGTACATGCCAGCCAAAGAGGCACGCAAGTTCGACCTGTTCATCCAGTACGGGCTGGCGGCCTGCTACCAGGCAATGCAGGATTCCGGGCTTGAAGTGACCGATGACAACCGCGCGCGTATTGGTGTGGTCATGGGGTCAGGTATCGGCGGACTGACCAATATCGAGGAAACCTGCAAAACCCTGTTTGACAAGGGACCACGCCGGATTTCTCCGTTTTTTGTACCCGGCTCGATCATCAACATGGTGTCCGGCGCACTGTCGATGCAGCTTGGTTTGCAGGGCCCCAACTACGCCATTACCACCGCTTGCACCACCGGGACCCACTGCATCGGTTCCGCTGCCCGCACCATCATGTATGGCGATGCCGATGTGATGGTTGCCGGTGGCTCGGAAATGGCCACTTGTGGTCTGGGGCTGGGTGGTTTTGCCGCATCACGTGCGCTCTCCACTCGCAACGACGACCCACAAGCGGCTAGCCGCCCGTGGGATGCCGGCCGTGACGGTTTTGTTCTGTCCGATGGCGCCGGTGCGGTGATTCTCGAAGAGCTGGAGCATGCCCGTGCCCGTGGCGCCACTATCTACGCCGAAGTGGCCGGCTTTGGCATGAGCTCGGATGCCTATCACATCACGCTGCCACCCGAAGACGGTAACGGTGCGGCACGTTGCATGGCCAATGCAGTGGGCGATGCGGGCGTGGCACTTGGCACCATTGATTACGTCAACGCCCACGGCACCTCGACTCCGGCCGGCGATGTGGCGGAAGTGAAGGCGCTGAAGTCGGTGTTCGGCGAACACGCCTACCAGCTCAGTGTCAGCTCGACCAAGTCGATGACCGGACACCTGCTCGGGGCGGCCGGAGCGGTCGAGGCTATCTTCAGCGTGTTGGCGATCCGTGACCAGGTGGCACCGCCAACCATCAACCTGGATGAGCCGGGCGAAGGCTGTGATCTGGATTTTGTACCGCATCAGGCCAAAGAGCGTGAAATCAATGCGGTACTGTCCAACTCGTTCGGCTTTGGCGGTACCAATGGCTCGCTGGTGTTTACCCGGTTCAAGGGATGACGCTTTGCCGGGTTGACGGTCAGCCTGCCGCCTCGCTGGGGCTGGCCGACCGCGGGCTCGCCTATGGTGACGGGCTGTTTGAAACCATGCGGGTCGAGCAGGGCCGGATTGCCCTGCTGGAACAGCACCTGCAGCGCTTGCAGGACGGCTGCCGGCGGTTGCTGATTCCGTTCGAGCGGCTGCAGGTGCAGGATGAAGTCACCGCGTTTGCCACTGAACTGCAACAGGGTGTCTGCAAACTGATACTCACCCGTGGTGACGGCCAGCGCGGCTATGGCCTGCCGCAACCGGCCATGCCGCGGCGCATCCTGCAGGGCAGCCCCTTGCCGCAATGGCCGCTGGCCCACGCGCAACAGGGGGTTCGCCTGTTTCCATGCCGGACCCGGCTGGCCATTCAGCCGCTGCTGGCCGGGCTGAAACATCTCAACCGCCTCGAACAGGTCATGGCGCGCGCCGAGTGGCAGGATGACAGCTATGCTGAAGGCATGATGCTGGATACCTCCGGACGCATTATCGAAGGCGTGTTCAGCAACATCTTTTTTGTCCGTGATGGCGTCTTGCTGACACCGGAACTGTCCGGCAGCGGTGTTGCCGGCATCATGCGCGGACAGGTGTTGCAACTGGCAGGTCGGCTGGGTCTGGTCGTACAGGTGGGCGATCTGTATCCTGACGAACTGGACGGGATGAGCGAAGTTTTTACCTGTAACAGTCTGTATGGCATCTGGCCGGTACTGGGTTATGCCAGCCATTGCTGGACCGCGGGGCCGCTGACGCGCAGGCTGCAATCACTAATCAATAGGCAGGATTCATGATCAAGGCACTGGTTCTGACGTGTGCAAGCTTCTTTCTGGCCGCTGTACTGGTTACGGGTGGCGCGTACTGGATGTACGAAAACATCGAGAAACAACCACTGCAGCTGGAACAGGACGAGGTGCTGCTGGTCAACCCGGGTGATACGCCACGGGCCCTGTTGCAAGAGCTGGAGCGACGTGAGTTTATTCAGGGCGCGGTGTGGCTGCGCTCGAAATGGCGGCTGCAGAAGGAGGTTCCGGCTGTCCAGGTTGGCGAATATGCCCTGACCCCTGGCATGACGCTCTCCGATTTGCTGGAAAAATGGCGCACCGGTGACATGATCCAGCACCGCATCACCCTGGTCGAAGGCTGGAACTTTGCCCGGCTGCGCCAGGCCCTGGCGCAGAATGATGTTCTGGAGCAGCAGGTGTCTGACTGGAGCAGCGAGCGCATCATGCAGGAACTGGGCTACGAAGGCGTGCACCCCGAGGGGCGTTTCTATCCCGATACCTACCAGTTCACCCGTGGCCAGAGCGATCTGGATATTTTGCGCCAGGCCGGCAAGCGCCTGCATCAGGTGCTGGAGCAGGAGTGGGCACAACGCTCGGACAACCTGCCTTACGACACCCCGGAACAGGCCCTGGTGATGGCTTCCATCATCGAGAAGGAAACCGGTGTCGCCAGTGAACGGCCCGCGATTGCTGGGGTATTTGTCCGGCGCCTGAACAAAAGAATGCTGCTGCAGACTGACCCTACCGTCATTTATGGCATGGGCGACGCCTATCAGGGGCGGATTACCCGGGCCGACCTGCAGCGGCCAACACCTTACAATACCTACGTCATTGCCGGCTTGCCGCCCACCCCGATCGCCATGGTCGGGCGTGCCGCCATCCATGCCGCACTGCACCCGGAAGACGGTGATGCACTGTATTTCGTTGCCAAAGGCGACGGTTCACACCAGTTTTCCCGCACCTTGCAGGAACACAACCGGGCCGTGCGCGACTATCAGCTCAAGCGCCGTGCCGATTACCGTTCCAGCCCGGCGCCGGCAAGCCGGCAGGATGACTGAATGCATAGCGGACTCTTCATTACCCTGGAAGGCCCGGAAGGGGCCGGTAAAACCACCAACCGCCAGTTCCTGGCCGAGCAGCTGCAGCAGGCCGGCTACGAGGTGGTGCTGACCCGCGAGCCGGGCGGTACCGGCCTTGCGGAAAAAATCCGCGAGCTGTTGCTGGCACAGCACGACGAGCCGGTAGCGGTGGATACCGAACTGCTGCTGATGTTTGCCGCCCGCGCGCAGCATCTGCAGCAACTGATCCTGCCGGCATTGCAGCAGGGCAGCATTGTCCTGTGCGATCGTTTTACCGATGCTACTTATGCTTACCAGGGCGGCGGCCGCGGCATTGATCCGCAGCGAATCGCGATACTGGAAGACTTTGTCCAGGGGGGGCTGCGGCCTGACCTGACCCTGCTGTTTGACCTGCCGGTTGCCGAAGGCATGGCGCGGGCCAGGCAGCGTGGCCGGCTGGACCGCTTCGAGTGCGAGCACGAAGCATTCTTCGTGGCGGTGCGCACCACCTACCTGCAGCGCGCGCAAGCCAGCCCGGAACGCTTTCGTGTCATCAACGCCGGACTTCCGTTAAGCGGGGTGCAGCAGCAACTGCTGCCCGTGCTGCAGGAAATCGGAGCGCGCTGTGCCGGGCGTTGAACATTTGCCGTGGCACCAGCCGCTGTGGGAAGCGCTGAGCGGCCGTGCCTGGCAGGCACATGCCTATTTGTTGCATGGTCCGGCGGGTAGCGGCAAGCGTGAGCTGGCCGAGCGCTTTGCCGCCTGGCTATTGTGCAGCCAGCCCGGCCCGCAGGATGCCTGCGGGTCTTGTGCCTCATGCAAGTTGTATCGTGCGGCCAGTCATCCGGACCTGTTTATCCTGCAGCCGGAAGAGCCGGGCAAGGCGATCCTGATCGGACATGTGCGTGAACTGGTGGCGGCCATTCAACAAACGGCCCAGCAGGGCGGGCGCAAGGTGATCATTCTGGAGCCGGCCGAGGTGATGACCATCGAGTCGGCCAACGCCCTGCTCAAGAGCCTGGAAGAGCCGGGCGCGGGTACCGTGTTCCTGTTGCTGTCCGACCAGCCGAGCTTTCTGCTGCCGACCATCAAGAGCCGCTGCGTGTTGCAGGCCTGTCCGCTGCCGCCGGCTGGCCTGGCGGCGCAGTGGCTGGCGGGAAAACTGCCGGAGCTGGAAGCCGGGCAGCGTGACATGCTGTTGCAGCTGGCCGGCGGTTCGCCGTTACGGGCACTGGAATATGCGCAAGATCAGTTGCTGCAACAGCGGTCCGAGGTGGTGGAAGGCGTCAAGCAGCTGCTCAAGCGCCAGAGCAGTCCGGGCGACCTCGCCGCCCGTTGGGCCAAGTTGCCGCCGGTGTTGCTGCTGGAATGGTTTGCCGGCTGGAGCCAGGCCGTATTGCGCTATCAGCTGACACAGGACGATGCCGATCTGGGCTTGGCCGACATGCAGCCTGTGCTAAAATACATCTCCGGATTTGTACAAGCGGATGCGCTGCTGCAGTTGCATGACTGGATTCTGGAGCGCCGCGTCAAGCTGTTGCGCCGGGCGCCATTGCGCCAGGACCTGCTACTGGAAAGCCTGTTGGGGCAATGGCTGGCGCTGGTACAGCGCACGTAGGAACCAGGCACGCTTGTGGCGCTGGCCGGTTTGCCCCTGCCGGAACTTGTTCACATGGCAAGCGCACATGAGCAGTCCGCGTTTGCAAACTAGAAACTGGGTTGTCCTTGCATATCAGGGCCAGCCAAAGGAGCCATTTCATGGGACTAACCCCGGGACTGGGTGCGCGACACGGCATCATGTCGCTGACCATCAAGGACAAGGCGGTGCTGTACGCCGCCTATATGCCGTTTGTGAAGGGTGGCGGGCTGTTCATTCCGACCAACAAGGCCTTCCAGATCGGTGACGAGGTCTTCCTGTTGCTGAACCTGATGGAAGAGCCGGAAAAACTTCCGATCGCCGGCAAGGTGGTCTGGATCACTCCGCGTGGTGCGCATGGCAACCGGGCTTCCGGTATTGGTGTGCAGTTCAGCGAGAACGACATTGCGGTGCGCAACAAGATCGAGCAGTACCTGGCCGGTGCGCTGCAGACGGATCGCCCTACGCATACCCTTTGAGTGCGCTGCTTGAGGCTTGCGTCACGCCCTGGCTTGTGTGAGCACATTGTGTGGGCTTTGTGAACATGTGCGATCCTTGCACTCCCGGGCCTGCGCATGTTCCACCGGCCAGACCCGCCAACGTGATTCAACACCTTCTGAAATAACGGATACCCATGCTTGTAGATTCACACTGTCACCTTGATCGTCTTGACCTGACCAGCTTTCAGGGCAGCCTGGATGCGGTGCTGGATGCTGCGCGGGCGCGCGGGGTCGGCCATTTTCTGTGCATCGGCATCAGCATCGAGAACGCTGCCACGGTGCGTGCGTTTACCGAGCGCTATGCCGATGTGGACTGTTCGGTCGGAGTGCACCCGCTGGATCTGGTACGCGGCGGCGAGCCGACCCTCGACTGGCTGCTCGATGAATTGCAGCACCCGGGAGTGGTGGCCATCGGCGAGACCGGGCTGGATTATTACTACCAGACGGAAACGGCCGCGATGCAGCAGGATTCGTTCCGTCTGCATCTGGACGCGGCACGCACCACGGGCAAACCGGTGATCGTGCATACCCGTGATGCCAGGGCCGATACCGTTGCCCTGCTGCGCGAAGCGGATTTGCCGCAGGCCGGTGTCATGCACTGCTTCACCGAAGACTGGGACATGGCCAGGGCCTGTCTGGACCTGGGCTACTACATTTCCTTTTCCGGCATTGTCACCTTCCGCAATGCCGACATGCTGCGCGAGGTAGCCCGTAAGGTGCCGGCCGACCGTCTGCTGGTTGAAACCGATTCGCCGTATCTGGCGCCGGTGCCGCATCGTGGTAAAAAGAATTTTCCCGGACATGTTGCCGATGTGGCCGCCTTTCTGGCCCAGTGGCGCGGTGAGGACTACGAGCAGCTGGCCGCCCAAACCACCGACAACTTCAAGCGCCTGTTTCCCCTGGCACGGGTTGCGGGCTGACAGGTCATGAGCAATCGGAACGTGCAGCTCGACGACAGCTGGATGCAGGCGCTGGCCAGCGAATTCGAACAGCCTTACATGCAGCAGCTGTCGGCTTTCCTGCGGACAGAAAAAACTGCCGGCAAGCAGGTATATCCGGCCGGCGGGCTGATTTTCAATGCCCTCAACCTGACGCCGTTACCCGCTGTGCGTGTAGTGATTCTCGGGCAGGACCCTTATCACGGTCCCGGCCAGGCTCACGGGCTGAGCTTTTCGGTGCCTGCGGGCGTGCCGGCGCCGCCATCGCTGCAGAACATTTTCAAGGAGCTGCAGCGCGACCTGAACATTTCCGTTCCGGACCATGGCTGCCTTGAATCCTGGGCGCGCCAGGGTGTCCTGCTGCTCAATACCGCGCTGACGGTAGAGGCCGGACAGGCCGGCTCGCATGCCAAGTCGGGCTGGCACCGTTTTACCGACCGCATCATCGAGGTGATCAATGCCGAGTGTGAGTACGTGGTGTTCATGCTCTGGGGTGCCCATGCCCGCAGCAAGACCGTCCTGCTCGACCCGAAGAAGCACCTGATTCTCACCTCGGCGCATCCGTCACCGTTGTCGGCTTACCGGGGCTTCCTTGGTTGCGGTCATTTCAGCCGCTGTAACCAGTTTTTGCAGCAAGTCGGCCGCGAGCCCATCAATTGGCAGCTGCCTGCCCTGTAAGGTTTGGCTCCACACTAAGCTTATGCCAAACAGGTCGCGCCAGTTAATGGCGTGCTGACAGGCACACCGGTATCATGATCACATTTTTTCGATAGGGCGCAAAAGATTCATGCAGTATCCGACCCTTGCCGATTGTATCGGCAGCACCCCGCTTATCCGCCTGCAACGACTGGGCCGTGAAACCGGCAACACCCTGCTGGTCAAGCTGGAAGGCAACAACCCTGCCGGCTCGGTCAAGGACCGGCCAGCCTTTGCCATGATCGAGCAGGCCGAGCTTGCCGGCCATATCCGGCCGGGTGACACCCTGATCGAAGCCACCTCCGGCAACACCGGCATCGCACTGGCCATGGCCGCTGCCATCAAGGGCTACCGGATGATCCTGATCATGCCCGACAGCTCCACTGCCGAACGCAAGGCCGCCATGACGGCTTACGGAGCCGAACTGCTGCTGACCGAAACAATGGAGTCGGCCCGAGACCTGGCACTGGCAATGGAAGCCAAAGGCCGGGGACGGGTATTGAACCAGTTTGCCAACCCGGACAACCCCAATGCCCACTACTGCAGTACAGGTCCGGAAATCTGGCAGCAAACCGGGGGAGAAATCACCCACTTCATCAGCGCCATGGGCACTACGGGTACCATCATGGGGGTCTCCCGTTTCCTCAAGGAGCAGAATCCCGGCGTGCAGATTGTTGGCTTGCAGCCGGAAGAAGGTGCTGCCATTCCCGGCATCCGCCGCTGGCCCGAGGCCTATCTGCCGGAAATCTTCGAGGCCAGCCGTGTCGACCGTGTTGTCGACATGGGCCAGCAGGAAGCCGAGGACTGCATGCGCCGTCTGGCCCGTGAAGAGGGCATCTTCTGCGGGGTCTCGTCAGGCGGCGCAGTGGCCGCCATGCTGCGTGTGGCGCGGGAAGTGCAGAACGCGACGCTGGTGGCGATCATTTGCGACCGTGGCGACCGCTACCTGTCCAGTGGCGTATTTGACGAGGCTTCTGCGTGAGCCGCAAACCCCGTACCGGCCTGAGGTTTCAGCCCGCCGGTGGCCGGCAGGAGAGTGGGCCGGTGGTCGGCCAGAAACAGCTGCTGACGGTTGAACGTCTGGCCAGTGACGGACGCGGCATTGCCTTTGTTGACGGGCGCAGCTGGTTTGTCAGTGGTGCGCTGCCGGGCGAGCAGGTGCGGGCGCGGGTGCTGGCCGCCCGCAGCAAGGTGGTGGACGCGATTGCCGAGCGCATCGAACGGCCGGCCCCGGAGCGGGTGGAGCCTTTTTGTGCGCTGGCCGGAACTTGCGGCGGTTGCACATTGCAGCACATGCCGCTGGCCCGCCAGCGGGCGTTCAAACAGGACTATCTGGCCGACCAGCTGCAGCGGGCCGGAGTAGCGGTAGCCGGCTGGGAGCCGGGACTGACGGTAGATGATCGTGGCTACCGGCGTCGCACCCGGATATCGGTCAGGGTTGAAAAAGATGGTCGCGTGCAGCTGGGGTATCGTGCCCTGGCGTCACGCCAGATTGTTGCCGTCGAGCAGTGCCCGGTGCTGGTGCCCGAACTGCAGGCGGTCCTGCCGGAGCTGGCAGCCTTTGTCCGCACCCTGCAACACCCACAGGCCATCGGCCATCTGGAGCTGTTTTCGGGCACGGCCATCGCCTTGCTGGTACGCCTGACATCCGGCCTGCATGCTGCCGAGCAACAGGCCTGGCGTGAATTTGCCCGTCAGCAGCAGCTGCAGCTGTGGTGGCAGCCGGATGAGCAGCCTCTGCCTGACAGCCCCGACAACCAGCTGGCTTACCGGCTGCTTGACCAGGGGCTTGAAATCGACTGTCGGCCCGGCGACTTTGTCCAGGTCAATCCGGCCCTCAACCAGCTGATGGTCAACCGGGCGCTGGAGTGGCTGGATATGCAGCCGGGCGACCGGGTGCTGGACCTGTTTTGCGGGCTGGGCAATTTCAGCCTGCCGTTGGCGCAGAAGGCCGCTCATGTGACGGCTGTGGAAGGTGTGCCGGCCATGGTGGAGCGGGCCCAGAGCACCGCACACAGGCAAGGATTCGACAATCTGCACTTTTTTGCCCGCGACCTGTCACAGCCCCTGACCGGAGCGGGTTGGGCAAAGTGGGAGTATGACCTGATTGTCCTTGATCCGCCCCGCGACGGCGCGCTGGAAGTGGCAGGCAGCCTGGGTCGCTTTGGTGCGCGGCACGTATTGTATGTATCCTGCAATCCGGCCACACTTGCGCGTGACGCGGCGCTGCTGACAGAGCAGGGCTATCGTCTGGCACGTGCCTGTACACTCGACATGTTCAGCCATACCGGCCACGTTGAAGCTATGGCCCTGTTTGTCAAAACCGCACAGTAAGGAAAACTCATGGTCCAGGTGAGAACCCAGCACCCCCTCAATGCCGATGGCAGTATTGACCTGGAGCGCTGGGTTGCGCATTTGCAGGAGGTGGATGACAGCGTGAACGCCGGCCAGCTGCTGCACGCCTGTGAGTTTGCCCGTGAAGCCGAACTCAAGGCTCATGCCGCCCAGAACCTCTGGCCTGATGGCAGTTCGAGCCTGCAAATCGGCCTGGAAACGGCGCAGATCCTGGTTGACCTGAAGCTGGATGAAGAAACCCTGCAGGCAGCGATCCTGTATCGGACCGTGCGTGAAAACAAGGCCAGCCTGGCCGAAATCGAGCAGGAGTTTGGTGCAACGGTGGCCAAGCTGGTGGATGGCGTGTTGCGCATGGCTGCCATCAGTGCCAGTCTCAACCCGCGCGATTCCGTGGTGCTGAATGCCCAGGCACAGGTGGAAAACTTGCGCAAGATGCTGGTGGCGATGGTCGATGACGTGCGTGTGGCGCTGATCAAGCTGGCCGAGCGTACCTGTGCCATCCGTGCGGTAAAGAACGCTCCGCATGACAAGCGTTACCGCGTCGCCCGCGAGGTATTCGACATCTACGCACCGCTGGCCCACCGGCTGGGTATCGGCCACATCAAGTGGGAGCTGGAAGACCTGTCGTTTCGCTATCTCGAGCCCGAGCAGTACATGCACATCGCCGACTTGCTGCATGAAAAGCGCATTGACCGGCAGCGCTTTATCGATGATGTGGTGCAGCAGCTCAATAGCGAGATCCGCGCGGCCGGTGTCGAGGCCGAGATCAGCGGTCGGGTCAAGCATATCTATTCGATCTGGCGCAAGATGCAGAAGAAAAACCTGCGTTTCAGCGAGATCTACGACGTTCGCGCAGTGCGCATCCTGGTGCCGGAAGTGCGTGACTGCTATACCGCGCTGGGCATCGTGCACAGCCTGTGGAACAACATTGCCCGCGAATTTGACGACTACATCGCCAACCCCAAGGAAAACGGCTACCGCTCGCTGCATACCGCCGTGATCGGACCGGAAGGCAAAGTGCTGGAAGTGCAGATCCGCACCCATGCCATGCACGAGGAAGCCGAGCTGGGCGTGTGCGCCCACTGGCGCTACAAGGGTACGGACGTTGACAGCCGCTCCGACCACTACGAAGAAAAAATCGCCTGGTTGCGCCAGGTGCTGGAATGGCACGAAGAGCTGGGGGATATCGGTGGCCTGGCCGAAGAGCTGCGTACCGACTTCGAGCCGGACCGGGTTTACGTGTTCACGCCGGACGGGCATGCGATCGACCTGCCCAAGGGTTCGACACCACTGGATTTTGCCTACCGGGTGCATACCGAAGTTGGCCATAACTGCCGGGGCGCCAAGATTGACGGGCGCATCGTTCCACTGACCTATCACCTGAAAACCGGTGACCAGGTGGAAATCATCACCAGCAAGAACGGTGCGCCCAGCCGTGACTGGCTCAACCCCCATCTGGGCTATGTCAATACCGCGCGGGCGCGGGCCAAAGTGGTGCACTGGTTCAAGCTGCAGGACCGCGAACAGAATGTCGAGGCCGGTCAGCAGATGCTGGAACGCGAGCTGAACCGCCTGGCACTGATGCCGGTGGACTTCAACAAGCTGACCGAGCGGCTCAACCTGAGGGCTCCGGAGGACCTGTTCGCGGCAATTGGCGGCGGCGACATCCGGCTGGCCCAGGCAACCGGGGCCGCACAACAGTTGCTGGATAAGGGTGGCCGTACGCAGCAGCTCGATCTGGTGCCGCGCAAACCGACCGTACATGCCGAAACGCCACGTGACGAAGTACGCATCGAGGGTGTCGGCAACCTGCTGACCCAGATCGCCAAGTGTTGTCAGCCGGTACCGGGCGAGCCGATCACCGGCTACATCACCATGGGGCGCGGTGTCACCATTCACCGCCAGGATTGCCCGACGGTACTGCAGCTGGCCGAGCGCGAGCCGGAGCGCATCATCCAGGTCAGCTGGGGCAGTGAGCCGGTACAGACCTATCCGGTCAATGTGCTGATCCGCGCCTATGACCGCTCCGGCCTGCTCAGCGACATCACCCAGGTGCTGTTTAATGAAAAGGTCAACGTGGTGGCGCTGCAGACCAGCACCAGCAAGGAAGATAACAGCGCGCTGATCCAGCTGACCATCGAGGTATCGACCCTGGACGTGCTGAGCCGCCTGCTGAACCGGCTGGACCAGCTGCCCAATGTGATCGAGGCGCGGCGCCAGCGCAATTAGCGCAGGATTGTGCCGGGTGGTTGCAGAGCGATAGGGGCCGGCCTATGATTATCGGAACGGCCAAATGGTCTTATTGACAGGCTAGAACAGGATGTCTCCCGAATGAAAACTGTGTCCGGTGCCGGATTATGGGCATATGCAACAGCTGTCCTGTTGCTAACCGGTTGTGCCTCGATGGCGCCTGAGTACGCCCGGCCGCAAGCTCCGATGCCGGAAGCCTATGCACTGCCCGTGACAGGTGCGGAGCCTGCCGGTGTGGTGCAAAACTTGCACTGGCACGACTATTTCACCGATCCGGTGTTGCAGCAGTTGCTTGCCGCCGCGCTCGACCACAACCGTGACCTGCGCATGGCGTTGCTGCGGGTGGAAGAGGCCCGTGCCTCTTACGGCATCCAGCGCAGCGAGCGCTTGCCGGATATCAATCTTGGCGGGCAGGGTGCCCGCTCGCGCATTCCGGCCGACCTCAGCCCGTCCGGGCGCTCCGTGGTGGGCAGTGAATACCGCGCCGAAGTCGGCCTGACCAGCTGGGAGCTGGACCTGTGGGGCCGGGTGCGCAGTCTTGAACAGTCGGCACTGGAAAGCTGGCTGGCAAGCGAAGCCGCCGGCCAGGCGGTGCAGACCGCGCTGGTGACCGAGGTGGCCAACGCCTACCTGACCCTGCGCGAACTGGAGCAGCGGGTGGCGGTGACCCGTGAAACTGTTGCCAGCCGGGAACGCTCCTACCAGATTTTCCAGCGTCGTTACGAGGTGGGTGCCACGGCCAGGCTTGAGGTCACCCAGGTGCAGACCCTGTTGAACCAGGCGCAGGTGTTGCTGGCCCGGCTCGAACTGCAACAGGCCACGCAACGCAATGCGCTGCGCCTGCTGGCCGGTGATGCCGCCATGGAGCTGCTGCCACAGGCGCAAACACGGGCAACGATGCTGGCTGATGTGCAGCCCGGCCTGCCGTCGGATCTGCTCACCAATCGCCCTGACATCATTGCCGCCGAACACCGCTTGCGTGCCGCCAATGCCAATATTGGCGCGGCCCGCGCCGCGTTTCTGCCGCGCATTGCCCTGACCGGCAGTTTTGGCAGCGCCAGCGCCGAGCTGGACAACCTGTTCGAGTCCGGCAGCAAGGCCTGGGCCTTCATGCCGACCATCTCCCTGCCCATTTTTGATGGTGGCCGGCGCCGGGCCAATCTCGAGCTGTCGCAGGTGCGTCGCGAGCTGGCGGTGGCAGATTACGAGCAATCGATCCAGAACGCCTTTCGTGAAGTGGCCGATGCACTGGCCAGCAGCCACTGGCTGAGCGAGCAGCTTGCAGTCCAGCAGGTGGCCCGCGATGCACAGGCCGAGCGGGCGCGGCTGGCGCAGCTGCGTTATGACAACGGTTCGGCTGCCTATCTGGAAGTACTGGATGCCCAGCGTGATCTGCTGGATGCAGAGCAGCAGCTGATCAGCACCGCACGTGCCGTCCAGTCCAGCCGGGTGTCCCTGTATAGCGCTCTGGGTGGAGGCTATCAACAGTCCGCCGCCCCGAACACTCCTACAAGCAGCGAGTAAAGCATGAGCAACAAGAAATTTTTCTCTGTTAACACCCTGATCCGCATCGGTATTGTGGTGGCCATTGTGTTGCTGGTGGCCCGCTGGGGCTGGCAGCAATATGTCGAGGCCGGTCCGGGCAACGGCTTTGTCAGTGGCAATGGTCGTATCGAGGCGACCGAGGTCAATATCGCCACCAAGCTGCCGGGGCGAATTGAGGACATACTGGTCGATGAGGGTGACTTCGTGCAGACCGGCCAGCAGCTGGCAGTGATGCAGCTGGATACCCTGCAGGCCCAGCGTGACGAGGCCACGGCGGCCCTGCATCAGGCCGAAACCAGTGTTGCCGCTGCCGAGGCCCAGGTGGCCCTGCGTGAAAGTGACGCCGCTGCCGCACAGGCGCAGGTGGCCCAGCGCGAGGCCGAGCTGGATGCGGCCGAGCGCCGGCTGGCCCGCTCCAGCACCCTGTCCAAAGAAGGCGCAGCCTCCATGCAGGAACTGGATGATGACCGTGCCCGGGTGCGGGGAGCCCAGGCCGCACTGACTGCAACCCGGGCACAGGTCAAGGCAGCGCAGGCGGCCATCAGTGCTGCCAAAGCGCAGCATGTGGGTGCCGAATCCTCTGTGCAGGCGGCCAGGGCTGCCATTGCCCGGATCGAGGCGGATATCCGCGACAGCGAACTGAAAAGCCCGCGTGATGGCCGCGTGCAGTTCCGTGTCGCCCAGCCCGGCGAAGTGCTGGGTGCAGGTGGCCGGGTGCTGAACATTGTCGATCTGTCCGATGTGTACATGACGTTCTTCCTGCCCAGCGAGATTGCCGGCAAGGTGGCCATTGGCAGCGAGGTGCGTCTGCTGCTGGATGTAGCGCCGGAGCTGGCGATTCCGGCCAGGGTGTCTTTTGTCGCCAGCACTGCCCAGTTCACGCCGAAAACCGTGGAAACGGCCTCCGAGCGGCAAAAACTGATGTTCCGCGTCAAGGCGCAGATCGCGCCCGAGCTGCTCAAGCAGCACCTGCACCAGGTCAAGACCGGCCTGCCCGGTGAGGCCTGGCTCAAGCTGGATGACCAGGCGCAGTGGCCGGCTTCGCTGTCTTCGCGTTTGACGGAGTAGGGCATGACACAGCCTGTCGCCCGTGTTGAAGATGTCAGCCTGCACTATGGCAAGACCCGGGCGCTGAACCGGCTCAGCCTGGAGATTCCCGCCGGCTGCATGGTCGGCCTGATCGGGCCGGATGGGGTGGGCAAATCCAGCCTGCTGTCACTATTGGCGGGAGCGAGGGTGATCCAGTCCGGCCGCATCGAGGTGCTGGGCGGCGACATGTCACTCAAGCGTCACCGTGACCTGATCTGTCCACGCATTGCCTATATGCCGCAGGGGCTGGGCAAGAACCTCTATCCAACCCTGTCGGTGGAAGAGAACCTGCAGTTCTTTGCCCGCCTGTTTGGCCATGATGCCGCCGAACGTCGCCGCCGTATCGATGACTTGACCCGCAGCACCGGCATGCACCCGTTTCTCGACCGGCCGGCCGGCAAGCTGTCCGGCGGCATGAAGCAGAAACTGGGATTGTGCTGTGCGCTGATTCACGATCCGGATTTCCTGCTGCTCGACGAACCCACCACCGGCGTTGACCCGCTGGCGCGCAAGCAGTTCTGGGACCTGATCGACCGCATTCGCCAGGAACGTCCGCACATGAGTGTGGTGGTGGCCACTGCCTACATGGACGAGGCCCAGCGCTTTGACTGGCTGGTAGCCATGGATGACGGCGCAATTCTGGCCACCGGCAAACCGGCAGAGCTGCTGGAACGTACCGGCAGCCATAACCTGGAAGAAGCCTTCATCCGTCTGCTGCCGGAAGACAAGAAACAGGGCCACGAGCCGGTTGTCATCCCGCCACTGGAAGTAGACGAGGAGGATATCGCCATCGAGGCGGACGGCCTGACCATCCGCTTTGGTGATTTCACCGCGGTGAGCAATGTCTCGTTCCGCATCCGCCGGGGCGAGATCTTCGGCTTTCTCGGTTCCAACGGTTGCGGCAAGTCCACCACCATGAAGATGCTCACCGGCCTGTTGCCGGCCTCCGAAGGCCGTGCCTGGCTGTTCGGGCACGAGGTGGATCCGCATGATATCGACACCAGACGCCGGGTCGGCTACATGTCGCAGGCGTTCTCCCTGTACAGCGAACTCACCGTCCGGCAGAACCTGGTACTGCATGCGCAGCTGTTCCATGTGCCCGATACCGAGGTTCCCGGCCGTGTGGCGGAGATGGTCGAGCGCTTCGGGCTGCAAGATATTCTTGACCGCTTGCCGGGGGCGATTCCTCTGGGCATGCGCCAGCGTCTGTCGCTGGCGGTGGCCATGGTACACAAGCCTGAACTGCTGATCCTGGACGAACCGACTTCCGGCGTCGATCCGGTGGCACGCGACAACTTCTGGCGTCTGCTGGTCGAGCTGTCACGCCGTGACAAGGTCACCATTTTCATTTCCACCCACTTCATGAACGAAGCCGAGCGCTGCGACCGCATGTCGATGATGCATGCCGGCAAGGTGCTGGACAGCGATGCACCGCAGCGGCTGGTGGAAAAGCGTGGTGCGGACAATCTGGAGGAAGCCTTTATCGGCTACCTGCTGGAGGCCGGTGCCGACGAGTCCGGCAGCGAGGAGCGGGAGGTTACCGCAGTCCCGACAGAGGCTGCAGCACAACCGGCAGAAGAACTGTCGATCCCGGTGCGTTTCAGCTTGCAGCGCCTGTTCAGCTACACCTGGCGCGAAACCCTGGAGCTGCGCCGCGACCCGGTGCGTGCCACGCTGGCACTGGCCGGATCGATCCTGCTGATGTTCGTGATCGGCTTCGGTATCACCCTGGATGTCGAAGACTTGCGCTATGCGGTGCTGGACCGTGACCAGACCACCTTGAGCCAGAACTATGCGCTGAACATTTCCGGTTCGCGCTATTTCATCGAGCAACCGCCGCTAAGCAGCTATGAAGAGCTGGATCTGCGCATGCGCCGGGGCGAGATTGCCCTGGCCATCGAGATCCCGCCGGGCTTTGCCCGCGACCTGTTGCGCGGGCAGGAAGTGGCCATTGGTGCCTGGGTGGATGGCTCCATGCCGCAGCGTGCCGAAACCATCCATGGCTATGTGCGTGGCCTGCACCAGAGCTGGCTGATGCAGCAGGCGCAGGAGCGCCTGGGTAGCGGCGTGAAGCCCAACGCCAGCATCCAGGACCGCTACCGCTACAACCCCGATGTAAAAAGCTTGCAGGCGATGGTGCCGGCGGTGATCCCCATGCTGCTGCTGATGCTGCCGGCCATGTTGACAGCACTGGCGGTGGTGCGTGAGAAGGAGCTGGGTTCGATCATCAACCTTTATGTAACGCCAGTCACCCGACTGGAATTCCTGCTCGGCAAGCAGCTGCCCTATGTGGGGCTGGCCATGCTCAACTTCTTCTGCATGAGCCTGCTGGCGGTGACGGTGTTTGGCGTGCCGGTCAAGGGCAGCTTCATGACCCTGAGCCTGGCCATTTTGCTGTTCTGCTTCATTTCCACCGGTATGGGCCTGCTGGCTTCAACCATCACCAGCAGCCAGATTGCTGCCATGTTCTTCGCCATGATCGGTACCATGCTGCCGGCGGCGCAAATATCCGGTTTGCTCAACCCGGTATCGTCCACCGAGGGTCTGACCCGTCTGTCCGGCGAGATTTATCCGGCCACCCACATGTTCATCATCAGTCGCGGCATCTTCAGCAAGGCCCTGCATCTGCCCGACCTGTACGGCGCTTTTTGGCCCTTGTTGCTGGCGGTACCGGTGATACTGGGCGCGGCCATCGTGCTGTTGCGCAAGCAGGAGTCCTGAGATGAGAAAACTGAAAAACATCCTGCGCCTGGGCCGAAAGGAGTTGTGGAGTCTGGTGCGTGACCCGGTGATGCTGATCCTGATCGTCTACGTGTTCACCCTGTCGATTTACAGTGCCGCCACCGCCTTGCCGGAAACCATGCACAACGCCACCATCGCCATTGTTGATGATGACCGTTCTGCCTTGTCCGGGCGCATTGCCAGCGCCTTCTATCCACCGGAATTCGTCCGTCCGCAGCTGATCAACCAGGTGGAAATGGATGCCGGCATGGACCGTGGCGACTACACCTTCACCCTGCACATACCCTCCAGCTTCCAGCGTGACGTGCTGGCCGGGCGTAACCCCGAGGTCCAGCTCAACATCGACGCCACCCGCATGAGCCAGGCCTTCACCGGCAACGGCTATATCCAGCAGGTGGTGATGGGCGAGGTCAACGAGTTTGTGCAGCGTTATCGGGCCAGCACACAGCTGCCGGTCGAGCTGGAAATGCGCTCACGCTTCAACCCGACCCTGGAAAAATCCTGGTTTGGCGGCGTGGCAGAAATCATCACTTCGGTGGCCATGCTGTCGATCATCCTCACCGGTGCGGCACTGATCCGCGAGCGCGAGCACGGCACCATCGAGCACCTGCTGGTGATGCCGGTAACGCCGGGCGAGATCATGATCTCGAAGATCTGGTCGATGGGGCTGGTGGTGCTGATCGCCACCTATGTTTCGCTTAACGTGGTGATACGCGGTATGTTGCAGGTGCCGATCGAGGGCTCGGTGCCGCTGTTTCTGTGTGGCGTGGTATTGTGCCTGTTTGCCATGACCTCCATGGGCATCTACATGGCGACGGTGGCGCGCAGCATGCCGCAGTTCGGCCTGCTGTTCATGCTGACCATGATTCCCATGAACCTGCTGTCGGGCGGGCGCACGCCCAGAGAGAGCATGCCGCAGTTCGTCCAGGACCTGATGCAGCTGGCACCAACCACCCACTTTGTCGAATTGGGGCAGGCGATCCTGTTTCGTGGTGCCGGGCTGGAGACGGTGTGGAAGCCGTTTCTGGCACTGTTCGTGATTGGCAGCGTGCTCTTTGTGCTGTCGCTGCGACGCTTTCGCAAAACCATCGCGCAAATGGCCTGAGCGATGCGTGCGGCCCTGTAAATCTGCCGCCGGCAGCGGTAGAATAAGCCCTTTCTTTGTGCCGTCTTCCAGGAGTTGAAGCATGTCCGATGTCAAAAAGGTGGTTCTGGCCTATTCCGGTGGCCTGGATACCTCAGTAATCCTCAAGTGGTTGCAAGACCAGTACCAGTGCGAGATTGTCACCTTCACCGCCGACCTGGGTCAGGGCGAGGAGGTCGAGCCGGCCCGTGCCAAGGCCGAAGCGCTGGGCGTCAAGGAAATCTACATCGACGACCTGCGTGAAGAGTTCGTGCGCGACTTTGTTTTCCCCATGTTCCGCGCCAACACCATCTACGAAGGCGAGTACCTGCTGGGCACCTCGATTGCCCGTCCGCTGATCGCCAAGCGCCTGATCGAAATCGCCAACGAAACCGGTGCCGATGCCATCTCCCACGGTGCCACCGGCAAGGGCAACGACCAGGTGCGCTTCGAGCTGGGTGCTTACGCGCTCAAGCCCGGCGTCAAGGTCATTGCGCCATGGCGCGAGTGGGACCTGATGTCCCGCGAGAAGCTGCTGGCCTACGCTGAAAAGCACAACATCCCCATCGAGCGCCACGGCAAGAAGTCCCCGTACTCCATGGACGCCAACCTGCTGCACATCTCCTACGAGGGTGGCGTGCTGGAAGACACCTGGGCCGAGCACGAAGAAGAAATGTGGCGCTGGAGCGTTTCTCCGGAAAACGCCCCCGACACCCCGACCTACCTTGAGCTGACCTACCGTCAGGGTGACATCGTTGCCATCGACGGCAAGGATATGACTCCAGCCGAAGTGTTGACCTATCTGAACAAGGTGGGTGGCGACAACGGTATTGGCCGTGTCGACATCGTCGAAAACCGCTACGTCGGCATGAAGGCTCGCGGCTGCTACGAAACCCCCGGCGGCACCATCATGCTCAAGGCGCACCGTGCCATCGAGTCCATCACCCTGGACCGTGAAGTGATGCACCTGAAAGACGAGCTGATGCCCAAGTACGCCGCGATGATCTACAACGGCTACTGGTGGAGCCCCGAGCGCCACATGCTGCAGCAGATGATCGATGCCTCCCAGGCCTGCGTCAACGGCGTGGTACGCCTGAAGCTGTACAAGGGCAACATCATGGTGGTTGGCCGCAAGTCTGACGACTCCCTGTTCGATGCCAGCGTCGCCACCTTCGAGGACGATGCAGGTGCCTACGATCAGAAGGATGCTGCCGGCTTCATCAAGCTCAACGCCCTGCGTCTGCGCATTGCCGCCAGCAAGGGTCGCTCGCTGCTGTAAACCTGCCTTGCCGCGTCGTCTGGCGCGGTTTGCTGCAACAAAAAAGCCCCGTCTGGAAACAGCGGGGCTTTTTGTTGGCGTTAACGGTGGGGGCAGTATGATTTGTTCGCGCTAAATTGGCTTAGTGTGCTGACTGCTGTATAGCCTGCTGAATTTGCTGGATGAAGGGCGAATTCTGATGGTAAGTCAGCACCAGGGTGTCGATGGCGCGGGTCATGGCAACGTAGAGCAGACGGGCTTTTTGTTCGTCGTCCAAAGCTTTGTATTCACCGAATTTGTTCAGGCCGGCGATAAATACATGGTCGAACTCCAGCCCCTTGCTTGAGTGCATGGTGAGTATTTTGACGCTGGGCTGGTTACTGTACTGGTATAGGTTGCGCTTCTTCTGTTCGTCGGCTATGACGAAAGGAACCTTGTATGTAGCCAGGCTATGTTGCGGCAGATCGATATGAGGTGACTTTGTGCTTAGCACAAGTACGCCAATACTATCCGGGCTCTGGCCTTGCTCGATCAACCTGGCAATACGTTTGGCAATATAGCCCCACTCGGACTCTGTCGATGAAAAGTTATGCAGCTCTGGCATCTCGCCGTTGCGCCCAAGGCTATTGGGGGCCAGAGTGGGCGCATAGTCTTCCCCTTTGCCTTCACTAACGGGCAGTGTGCTCAGAGAGCAATTTTTTGCTGCTGTGAGAATTTCAGCAGTATTTCGGTAGTTGGTACGCAAAATGGTGGTGCGGCCAACGGCTTCGATTTTTACGCTGGAAAAGGTGAAGCCCAAGCCGGATTTTTTCTTGTAAATTGACTGGGCATCGTCATAGAGGACCAGCAGATTTGAGTTCTTTGCCTCAAGCATGGCTAACACAATGCTGAACCATTCAGGCTCAAAGTCATGGGCTTCGTCAATCAGTATTGCACCATAGCGTTCAAGCTCCAGTTCGCCTTCTTCGACGGCCTTTATGGTGCGCACTACACTCTGTTGCATAAATTCGGCCGCTGAAGAACAACGTCCGACTTTAATGTCTTTTTCTTTAAGCAGCTCGCTGCACCAACCATGAAAGTGATGCACCTGGATTTGGTTTTCGCGGGTATTTTTCTTGAGCACGTGCTCGAGGCGGCTTGCCAGTGTTTTGTTGTAGCACAGGACTAGAACCGGTTTGTCGGTCAGGCTGGCCAGATAACGTGCCCGATAAACCAGAATCATGGTTTTCCCGCTGCCAGCCACGCCATGAATCACGCGATGGCCGCCGCCCATGGACCTGGCCAGCTGTTCTTGCTGCAGATCCATGACTTGGATCAGGCTGGGTGTGGGAGCTTGTTCCTCATCGAGTAGGCCAAACTGGCCGCTTTCCGGGTTGATACGCAGCTCGGGGTACAGGTGATAGCGGATGCGATCAATTTGTTGCTGACCGAGATTACAGGGGAACGATTGACGAAACATACCCAGCAGGCGGTCTTCAAAATACTCGCTGGTACTGGCACTCATTTCATCCTTGCAGAGAACCGTGCGCGGCTCCAGTACCTGGCCCAGCTTCAGGGTATCGAACTTGGCACGAGTGATATTGGGCAACACAACTCCCCAGCTGTAAGGCATGATCAGATTGCCGGCGTAAGAACCGGTTTGTTGCAGGAATGGATCTTTTTCCAATAGCTCCTTGGCTGCCATGGCATATTGACGAGCTTGCTCCATCGGATTTTTGTCACGCACAAGGCCGTCTTCTGTGTACAGCATTGCTTCATTTTGAGTCAGGCTGTGCAGGCTGTCCGGTTTCCAGTCTTTCACTTCAAGAACCAGTAATCCGTGCCCAGGATGCAGCACTATGAAGTCTGGCTGTAGACGTTTAGGGCCAATAGGAACGTTAAACCAACATAAGTAACGATCGTTTAGTTTTTTATCCAGATGCTCGGCAAGCTTGCGTTCGCCGTCTGTATCAAAAGGGCATGCGCTGCGTACCGGAAAAAACGTTGCCATTCAGGTGTTCCTTTCAATTTGCCGCAAGCCTGTCAGTCAACCCAATGACGCTTCAGCAGCAGGGAGACGCTTGCACAAAGAATAGTTGCTGTAAATACAAAGTTTTGAAGTATAGGGTATGGTCGGGAGCCGAACAAGGAGCCGAAAGTAGGCAGGCGAATACAGCAAATGCCTGCCTGGTTGGTGCGGAGTTACCCCCGCATCCGTTGATCCCGGCGTACCGCATCCAGTCGCTGATGGTAATCGCTTCGGCCCCGGCGGAAGTCTTGCACAGCTTCGTTGATCGCTTCGAAGTTGAGTCCGGTCCCCTGGCTGTCGGCCACGTAGGTGCTGGCGTTTTTGGCGCTGATGCCATAGCTGGCAGCGACATCGATGGCATCGATGTTGGCACCCAGAAAGATGAACTCCCAGCCAAAACGCTGCTGCTGGCGCTCTACCATGCGGCGGATGTGTGACAGGCTGAACTCCCGGCTGGAATTTTCCAGGCCGTCGGTGATGATGACCACCATCACCTTGCCGGCCCGCTGCTGCGGCGGGCTGTTCTTTTGCACATTACCGATGCGGTTGATGGCCATGCCGATGGTATCGAGCAGGGCGGTATAGCCGCTGGGCTGATATTGCTCGTCCGTCATGGGGCTTACGTCGCGAAGGTTGGCGCGGTCGTGGACGATGCTGGACTCGTGGTTGAAGAGCACGGTGGTGATGCGGCATTCGTCATCGAGTTCGCGCTGTTTTTCCAGCATGCCGTTGTAGCCGCCCAGCGTGTCCTGTTGCAGCCCGTGCATGGAGCCGCTCTTGTCCAGAATGAAGACCAGTTCGGTTGAGTGGTTCATGGTGTTGCCTCCTTGATGAATGTGAGGCAAGTCTAGGAGGCTGCGTGCCGGCAAAGGTCGCTTGCCGGGCGACAAATCAGCAACCGAGCAGGGCCTGGTCGAACTGGAATAGCACCTCGTTGATTTCAAAGATGTTATAGCTGCGCAGCTCAATGAAGTGCTTGATGATGACGTCGAAACGCTGGTTGCTGGCGAGGGCGAAACCGGCATGGCCGAGCAGGCAAGCGGTCTGTTCCAGGTCCAGCTCCAGTGCGACCGCCAGGGCCAGAATGGTGCGTTTGCCCGGTACGTAGCCCTTGCCGCTGCGAATCTTGGAAAACAGCTTGCGACTGATGTTGGCCCGCTTGTAAACCTCGACTTCGGTCATGTTTTTTTCGCGGATCAGGCGCAGCAGGTGCACCTCAAAGGGCTCGCCCAGCTCCAGCATGGGCTGGGGCCATTCTTTCGATCCATAGCGCGGGTATCTGGAAAACTCGGTATTGGCGGGCTCTTCGGTAACCCCGATGACCTGTCTGGAGCGGGCAAAACGGCCATGCAGATCTTCAATTTCTTCGACAAGGTGTTCGTCGATATAGCTGGCGACCCGGCCCAGCAGCGACTGGCTCAGTTGAAAGGCACTTTTGTCGAATACCACCAGGTACACGTCCAGTTCGTCATCCTGTGCCTGCAGAAACTCCAGGATGCTGTCACGAGCCACTTGCAATGCCTGCTCTTTGGGGTACCCATAGATGCCCGAGGAAATCAGCGGAAAGGCGATGCTGGCGCAACCCTGTTCATGTGCCAGTTGCAGCGAGTTGATGTAAGCGCTGCGCAACAGCTGCTCGCTGCGTTGCGGGCTGTACTGGCTGTGGACGGGGCCGGAGGTATGGATGACATGGCGGGCCGGCAGGGCAAAGCCCGGCGTGATCACCGCCTCGCCAACGGCTATCGGGGCGAGGGCGGCACAGGCCTGTTCCATCTGCGGTGCACCGGCGGCGGTAAAAATGGCACCGCAGACACCGCCACCCTGCGCCAGTTGCGGGTTGGCGGCATTGACGATGGCGTCAACCTGCATTCGGGTTATGTCCTGGCGAACGATCTGCAAGGGCATGACGGGCTCCTTTGGGGTTTCTTGCCGGGCAGCCCTGTCCGTGTGCAGCCGCTCCATGCTGAAAAGGGCAAGAATAGCAGAACTGTCCAGGTTTGCCTGTGCCGGGCGTGCAGGCGTGAAAGCCGTTGGTGTTTTGCCGTGGTTCCCGGGTGCGGGCTGCCCACGATGCCTCCCGTATCCGGTACACTAGCCGGGAAAACCGCTACAGGAGTTAAACATGCGAATTCTTCATACCATGCTGCGCGTCGGCGATCTCGACAAATCCATTGCTTTCTACACCGAGGTGCTGGGCATGCAGCTGCTGCGCCGCAAGGATTATCCGGACGGCAAGTTCACGCTGGCGTTTGTCGGCTATGGCAACGAGGCAGAGAACTCGGTGATCGAGCTGACCCACAACTGGGACACCACCAGCTACGATCTGGGCAACGGCTACGGCCATATCGCGCTGGAAGTGCCGGATGTGTACAAGGCCTGTGGGGATATCCGTGCCCGCGGCGGCAAGATCACCCGCGAGCCGGGCCCGATGATGCACGGCAACAGCATTCTGGCCTTTGTCGAGGACCCGGACGGCTACAAGATCGAACTGCTGTCACCAGCCCGCGCTGACTGACGGTTCCGGAGCTCCGGCTGATGATCATTCGCCCCAACCATGGCTTTCTGTCCCTGCTGTTGGCCATCCAGGGCTCGATCCTGCCCAGGGTGATGCCGCAAATCCTGCTGATTGCCGGGCTGGGCGTGGTGGGGCTGGTCCTGCTGGATTATTTCCCCGGCTGGTTGCCGGGCTATAGCCTGGCGCCGTTCAGCATTCTGGGCCTGATGCTGTCCCTGTTGCTGGGCTTTCGCAATAACGCCAGCTATGCGCGCTGGTGGGAGGCCCGCCAGCAGCTCGGTAGTCTGCTGGTGCAGGCACGTTCGCTGGCACGCCTGGCGACTTCCTACCTGGACGGTACGCCGCAACAACAGGCCAGTGCCCTCCGGATCATCCTGCTGTTGCGGGGGTTCTCCAGGGTGCTGCTGCGTTCGCTGCGTCATCCCGAGATACGGGGCTGTCTTGATGATTTGCTGGATGGCCAGGAAGCGGCAGTGGTGTATCAGTCGCGCAATCCGGCGGATACATTGTTGCGCATGCTCAGTACGGAAATCGCTACTGCCCATCGTACCGGTCTGTTGTCGGATATTCTGGTGACAACCTTTGAGGCACGGGTGACGGCGCTGGCCGATATCCAGGCTGCCTGTGAGCGCCTGCACAATACGCCGATACCCTTTGCCTACATGCTGCTGGTGCATCGCACGGCCTATATTTTCTGCTTTCTGCTGCCTTTTGGGCTGGTCGGCAGCACGGGCACGGCAACGCCTTTCATCAGCGCGCTGGTGGCTTATGCCTTTTTCGGGCTGGATGCCCTCAGTGAGGAGCTGGAAGAGCCCTTTGGCGAGCGCCCCAACCAGCTGCCCTTGCTGGCGATCGAACGCACGCTGGAAATCAACATGCTGGAAGCCCTCGGCTTGCCCACGCCCGAGCCGTTGCAGCCGCTGAACTATCGCCTGAGCTGACCCGGCTCGCTGAAGTGGTTTGCAGCAGGTACATCGGGGGCAGGTGACATAAGATCCAGTGTCATAGGAATCAATTCTGCATCGACAGTTGTCGTACCCTGTTCGTTCGCTTGATCCCGGCTGGGATATCATGGCTAACCACAATCAGTATTCCTTTTCGCTGATGTTGGCAAACAGCTTGCAGTACAAGCCCCGCAGTGGCGCTATCCAGTCCGGCAGAGGGCTCATCCAGCAGCAGAATGGGCTGTTGACGCAGCAGCAGGCGAGCCAGGGCTATGCGTCTGGCCTGGCCGCCGGAGACGGCGACCGCATGTTCGCCCAGTGGGGTGTCCAGTTGCAGCGGTTGCTGTCGGGCCCAGTCGGCCAGTGCCACCTGCTGCAGGGCCTGCCAGAGTTGTGCGTCGCTTGTATCAGGAATGCCCAGGCGCAGGTTTTGCGCCAGACTCAGATTGAACAGGTCAAACTGTTGCGGCAAATAGCCCAGATGACCGTTCAGGCTGCTGTGTTCGTACTGCTGGCTATTAAGCAGCAGTTGTCCCTGTAACGGCGGCATATAGCCGGCCAGAGTTTCCAGCAGGCTGGTTTTACCCACGCCTGACGGGCCGGTAATCACCAGAATGTCGCCGGCTTGCAAATCCAGATTAAAACGTTGGGTGCCAGCATTGGCCACCTGCAGGTCATGCAGTTGCAACTGTAGCGGCCTGTTGTGCAGTGGCAAGGGGGCGGTGTGGACAGCTTCGCCCTGATTAAGCGGGTTGATGCGGTCGCGTGCCGCTTGACTTAAGCCCAGCGCAATAAAGCTTGCTGTGAGCGGTGCGACAATTTCATAAAACCCCAGATAGGCCAGCAAAGCGGCTACCAGCCAGGGCAGTTCCAGCTGGTGCTGCAGCAGTAGCGGTTGGGCCGCCCATAGCATAAGCAGAAAACCTGCCGCCAGCGCCCAGTGTTGCCACAGCAGCAAGCGGCTGCTGGCTGTGGTCTGGCGGGCCTGATGCTGCAGGTAGTCGTGATCCAGTTTGGCAAAGTCCTGTTGACGCGATTGCCACTGCTGCCAGATCACCAGCGGGATGCGCAATTGCAGGCTGTGCAGCAAAAATACCCGGCGTTCTTCGGCCTTGTCGGCATCCATGCGGGCCAGCCGGGCAGCGGCCTGGCCGGTGAGCAGGGGCAGCAGGAGCCAGCCGGGCAGCAGTCCGGCCAAGGCGGCATAAAACAGTGCCGGGGCCAGCCAGTAATAAAACATCAGCAGCAACACCACAATGCTGCTGGCCCAGAGCCATGGAGCAATAACACTGAGCGGGAAGCGGTCGAGCAGGTCGATGTCGGCCACCAGCCGGTGTTGCTGGCGGGCCGAGGATAGCTGCGCATGGGGCGGGCGCTGGGCCAGCCGGGCAAAGACGCGGCAGCGCAGGTCTTGTAGCAGGGCCAGCACGGCGTTATGGCTGCTGAGGCGTTCGGCGTAGCGTCCGGCGGTGCGGGTGATGGCGGCCAAGCGAATCAGCGCCGCCGGGCGGAAAAAGTCAAAGCTGTAGGCACCGGCTACCAGCAGGCCGGCAGCGGCACTGGCGGTAATGAACCAGCCGGAAATGGCCAGTAAGCCGAGTACGGCAATCAGGGTAATCCAGCCCAGCAGCAGGGACAGCCCCCATGCACCTTTGCGGCTGGACAGCAACTGGCGCAAGCGAATGTCTGTATCAGGCATGGCTGTTCTCCGTCTGGGGGGCGCCCAGTTGCAGGCGCTGGTCAACCCAGTCCAGTCCGGCGCTGCTGTGGCTGACCAGAATCAGGCTGCGTCCATGACTGAGCTGGTGCAGCAGCTGGTGAATCTGTCGGCGGCTGTCCGGGTCCAGATGGGCGGTGGGCTCATCCAGCAGCCACAGGGGGCGGTCGCGTAGCAGCAGCTGTGCCAGCGCTACGCGGCTGAGCTGGCCACCGGACATGCCGGCACCCCGTTCGGCCAGAGGCCAGTCCAACCCCCGTTGCTGAACCAGATCGGCCAGACCCACCTGCGCCATGGCCGCCTGCATTCGGGCTTCGCTGGCCTGGGGCGCGGCCAGGCGCAGGTTGTCGGCCAGACTGCCTTCGATGAAGCGTGGCTGTTGGGCCAGATAATCCAGCCCGTTGAGCCAGCCGTTTAATTCGAGCCGGGCAAATGCATGCCCGTTGACCAGCAGTTGGCCCTGATGTGGCAGTGCGCCGAGCAGTACCTGGAGTAGTGTGGACTTGCCGGCTCCGCTGGCCCCCTGAATCAGCAGGCTATGGCCGGCCTGTAGATGCAGGCTGGGCAGTTGCAGCCGGCTGCGGCCATCTGTGCTTTGTACGCTCAGATCGCAGGCCTGGATGCTGACCGGCAGCGTACCGGGCAGCGGCTCAGTTCCCTGATGTTGCCAGCCTTCATCCTGCAAAAGCGGGGCCAGCTCTTGCATGGCGGCTTCGGCATCGGCCTTGGCGTGGTAGTCATTGCCCAGTTGGCGTAACGGGGCGTAAAACTCCGGGGCCAGCAGCAAAATAAATAGTGCGCCCGTGTAGGGGACGGGGATGCTGGCCTTGGCCCAGGGCAGTATGCCCAGCAGGCCCAGTCCCAGATAGACCGCGACCAGCGCAATGGACAGCGCGGCAAAAAATTCCAGCACCGCGCTGGAGAGAAAGGCCAGCCGCAGCACGGCCATGGTGCGCTGCCGGTAGCCTTCGGCAGCCTGTGCAATTTGCTCCTGTGCTTGTTCGGTGGCTTGCAGGTGTTGCAGGGTGCGCATGCCGCGCACCAGATCGAGAAAGCGTCCGCCCAGTCGGCTGAGTGCCTGCAGTTGTTTGCGGCTGCTGGCGCTGGCGGCTTTGCCGAGAATAATCATGAACAGGGGCACCAGCGGTGCCGTCAGTAACAACAACAGGGCGGCCAGACCGCTAAACGGGGTGGTGACGACCAGCAGCATCAGCGGTATCAGTACCGCCAGCTGGGCCTGCACCACATAGCGCTGCAGGTAGCCATCCAGCGCATCGACCTGATCCAGTACGCGACTGGTCAGCGCGCCGTCGCTGTCGCTGTGCGCCAGTTGTGCGGCAGGACGTGCCAGCTTTTGCAGTACCCGGTCCCGCAACTGGCGACGAATTTCAAGGCTGGCCTGCACGCACAGGCGTTCACGGCCATAGTGCAGCACGGGTCGCAGCAGCATGCAGGCGGCCAGGGCGATAAAAACAAAATACAACGCACGCGGCGCTGTCGGGATGAATGCATCGTTGATGGAGGTTTGCAGCCATTGATTGAGCAGCCAGGCCAGCAGGCCGTACTGCCCAATCAGTAGCGCGGTATTGCCCAGTGCCAGCAGCAACGCCAGGCGCAAGCGTCCCTGTTGGGGCGCTTGCAGCTGACGCAGCTGGCGGGCAGCTGATGGCAGGTTATTGCGGGTCGCTGTCTTCACCGGCATAGCCGTTGAGTTCCAGCCACATGGCGTTGATGATGCCAAACGAACAGGCCAGTAGCACGCCCAGAATCCAGGTGAAATACCACATGGTGAACTCCTTAATACAGTGAATGGCTGTTGTCACGGATGTGCTGGACGCTGACCCGGCCACGCATCACATAGTAGCCCCAGGCGGTGTAGCCCAGAATCAGCGGTACAAAAATCAGCACCACCACCAGCATGATCAGCAGTGTCAGTTCACTGGCGGTACCGTCCCACAGCGTCAAGCTGTGGTTGGGTTGGGTGGAGGACGGCATGATAAAGGGGAACATGCTCAGACCAAAGGTGACAATGGTACCGGCAATGGCCAGTGCCGAGGCCACAAAAGCCAGCGCATGACGGCGCATCTTGCTGAGCAGGGCGGAGCCGGCAAAGCCGAGAATGCCGATCAATGGCAGCAGCCAAGTCAGAGGCCAGCGCTGGTAGTTGATGAACCAGCCATTGGCAATTTGTTCGACCTGTTTGCCGACGATGGTGCTGTCCGCCTGGGTGTCCAGACCACCAACCACATGGAAACCGTCCACGCCCAGCCACAGCCAGATACCGGCCAGGGTAAACAGCGCAGCGGCAACCAGGCCAAGAATGGCACTGCTGTTTTCAGCCCGCTTGAGCAGCTCACCTTCGGTTTTCATTTGCAGCCAGGTGGCGCCGTGGTTGACGAACATGATGACGGTAAACACGCCTACCAGCAGGGCAAAGGGGTTCAGCAGTGCCCAGAAGCTGCCGGTGTAGTGAAGGCGCAGCAGGTCGTCAAAGTGGAAGGGAACGCCCTGCAGCAGGTTGCCAAAGGCGACGCCAATGATCAGCGGTGGCACGGTGGAACCTGTGGTCAGCGCCCAGTCCCAGCGGTCGCGCCACTGTTGATTGTCAATTTTTGAGCGGTACTCAAAGGCAATCGGGCGCAGGAACAGGGCAAACAGCGTAAGCATCATGGCAAAGTAAAAGCCGCTGAATGCCGCCGCGTAGACGGTTGGCCAGGCGGCAAACAGGGCTCCGGCTGCGGTAATCAGCCAGACCTGGTTGCCGTCCCAGTGAGGGGCTACCGTATTGATCATGATGCGCCGCTCTTCGTTATCGCGGCCAATCACTTTTAGCAGGCTGGCGACCCCCATGTCAAAGCCGTCGGTGACAACAAAGCCAATCAGCAAGACGCCAATCAGCACCCACCATATAAAACGCAATGCTTCGTAATCCATGATCAGGCCTCCTGGCTCGCGCCGGTTTCAAGGTCGTAGCGACCGGTTTGCAGGCTGGATGGCCCTTTGCGCGCGTAGCGCACCATCAGCCACATTTCGATGGCAACAAAGATGCTGTACAGCACCACAATACTGCCCAGCGTCAGCAAGACATCCCCCTCGGTCAACTGGGAGACAGCTAGGTCGGTCGGCAAAATTTCACCAATCGCCCAGGGTTGACGGCCATATTCGGCTACAAACCAGCCCATTTCACAGGCAATCCATGGCAGGGGCAGCGAGAACAGGGCAAAGCGCAGCAGCCAGCGGGGTTTGTTTTCGGTACGTTTGGCCACATGCCAGCTGGCCAGGGCAAACAGTAACAGCATGGTAAAGCCGGCGGCCACCATGATGCGGAAGCTCCAGAACAGCGGCCAGACTTTGGGGATGGACGCATCGACAGCGGCTTGCAGCTCGGCTTCGGTCGGGTTCATCGGGTCTGCGGCATAGGCGGACAGCAGCAGGCCATAGCCCAGATCGTCCAGAATGGCTTCAAAGCGGGCGCGGGTGGCCGGGCTTTTGTCGCCAGCACGAATCTGCTGCATCAGGCTGCTGGCTTCGCGGCCATTGAGCATGCGTTCACGGTGCTGTTCTTTCAGGTCGACCAGACCGGTAACAGGCTGGTCGAAGGAGCGGGTCGCGATCAGTCCCATCACGGCAGGGATCTTGATGGCATAGTCGGTGGTTTCGGTTTCCTGGTTGGGCAGGCCAATCAGGGTGAAGGCGGCGGGCGGTGGCTCGGTGTGCCACTCGGCCTCAATGGCGGCCAGTTTGACTTTCTGTACGTCACCCATTTCGTAGCCGGACTCGTCGCCCAGAATGATCACGGACAGTGAGCTAGCCAGACCAAACACGGCGGCAATGGCAAAGCTGCGACGGGCAAAGGGAATGTCACGTCCCTTGAGCAGATACCAGCTGGAAATGGCCAGTACAAAGATGGCTGCAGTGACATAACCGGCAGAAACCGTGTGCACAAACTTGACCTGGGCGACCGGGCTAAACACCACCTCGGCAAAGTTGGTCAGCTCCATGCGCATGGTGTCCACGTTGAACTCCGAGCCAATCGGGAACTGCATCCAGCCGTTGGCGACCAGAATCCAGAGTGCCGACAGGTTGGTGCCCAGCGCCATCAGCCAAGTGACAGCGAGGTGCTTGTTCTTGGTCATGCGGTCCCAGCCGAAGAAGAACAGGCCCACCAGGGTGGACTCCAGGAAGAAAGCCATCAAGGCTTCAATGGCTAGCGGCGCACCAAAGATGTCTCCCACGTAGTGCGAATAATAGGACCAGTTGGTACCAAACTGGAACTCCATCGCCAGCCCGGTGGTAACGCCCAGGGCAAAGTTGATGCCGAAAAGTTTACCCCAGAATTTGGTCATGTCCTGGTAGATCTGTTTGCCGGTCATGACATAGACCGACTCCATGATTGCCAGAATAAACACCATGCCCATGGTGAGCGGGACAAACAGGAAGTGAATCATTGCAGTGTAAGCAAACTGCAATCTGGATAGCTCGATAAGGTCCATTGCTGTGCTCCGTTAGTGAATAACAACGGGCCAAGGCTGAGGCGATACAATCGGAACGGCTTAGCCCAAGGTCTACATCGATGGACTTATTGTGGTTGAATCTTGATTTTGGTCAATTGTGCAGGTTGTCGCATGTGCCGATTTGACACGGAGAGGGAACCGAGACAGTTAAGGTCTATGCGGACAAGTACTGATGGACCAAGCGCACCCAGTGGGTGCGCTTGGTTAGGGGGGCTAGAGGTTAGTTTACTTGTGGTGGTGCAGCCTCATTGTCAAACCCGCCACCCAGCGCCTTGAACAGGTTGACCTCGCTCACCAGTCGGGCCAGCTGCACGTTGATGTGCTGCTGGCGGGTGTTGAAGTTGAGCCGCTGGGCATCCAGCAGGGTCAGCTGGTTGTCGATGCCTTCGCGGTAGCGGCGGTCGGCCAGGTCCAGATAGGTCTGGCTGGATACCAGCAGCTGTTCCTGTGCGGCCAACTGGTCGGCATAGGTCTTGCGTGCCACCAGGCCATCGGCGACTTCCTGGAAGGCGGTCTGGATGGCTTTTTCATACTGGGCAACATGAATGTCTTTCTGGATTTCGCTGTATTCCAGATTGGCTTTCAGGCGGCCGCTGTTGAAGATCGGCAGGTTGATCTGCGGCTGGAACAGCCAGGTACCGGTGCCCGAGCCGAACAGGTCGGACAACTCGCCGCTCAGGCTGCCCGCGGTAGCGGTCAGGCTGATGCTGGGGAAGAAGGCCGCGCGTGCTGCGCCGATATTGGCATTGGCTGCCTGCAGCTGGTGTTCGGCCTGCATGATGTCCGGGCGGCGTTGCAGCAGCTCTGACGGCAGCAACACCGGCAAGTCGGCCAGGCTGTGGTTGTCCAGCTTGCCGGATGGGGCCAGCTGGTCGGGCAGGGGGGCACCCAGTACCAGCTGCAGGGCGTTACGGCTCTGGGCCAGCTGGCGCTGGTTTTGTGCCAGCGTCACCCGGGCACCGTCTGTCGCGGTGCGGGACTGTTGCAGCTCCAGCGCAGAGGCGATGCCGGCATCGTGGCTCAGCTCGGTCAGGCGCTGGCTGTCCTCGTAGGTTTGCAGGGTGGCTTCGGCCAGCTGCAGTGAGGCCTGATCGGCCTGCAGGGTGAACCATGCAGTCGCCACATTGGCTACCAGGCTCAGCTCGGCGCTGCGCTGGGCCTGGGCGCTGGCAAAGTAGTTTTGCAGGGCCTGGTCCTTCAGGCTGCGGATGCGGCCGAAGAAATCCAGCTCCCAGGCGTTCATGCCGACCGCCGCAGAATACTGGTGCGTGGTCTGGGCATCACCGGTTTGCGATACCTTGCGTGGCACCCGCTGGTGCGTTCCGGCACCGCTGGCATCGATTGACGGGAACAGCTCGCTGCGCTGGATGCGGTACTGGGCTCGGAAGGCTTCTGCATTCAGTGCGGCCACGCGCAGGTCGCGGTTGTGTTCCAGTGCGGTACGGATCAGCTGTTGCAGGTTGTTGTCACGGAAGAACAGTTGCCATTCAGGTACCTGTGCACTGCTGGCGGCCTGCTGTTCCCAGCTGGCCGCATAGGGCGCGACCGGTTGCTGATATTGGGGAATCATCGAGCAACCGGTCAGGCCGGCCAGCATGGCCAGGGTCAAGAGGTTGTACTTCATTGGTCGGTCTCCTGGCTGGCGGTTTTCTTCTTGTCGCTAAACAGGGCGGTAATCGCCACATAGAAGAAGGGTACAAAGAATACGGCCAGCACCATTGCGGTCAGCATGCCGCCGATTACTCCGGTACCAATGGCGTGTTTGCTGCCGGCACCGGCGCCGGTGGAAATGGCCAGCGGAGTCACGCCAAGCACAAATGCCAGCGATGTCATGATGATGGGGCGGAAACGGATACGACAGGCTTCCAGAGTGGCTTCGGCCAGCCCCATGCCGGACTCGTACAACGACTTGGCGAACTCCACAATCAGGATGGCGTTACGTGCCGACAGACCAATGGTGGTCAGCAGGCCGATCAGAAAATAGGTGTCATTGGACAAACCGCGGCCATAGGTGGCCAGCAAGGCACCGATAATTCCCAGCGGTACTACCAGCATGACTGCAAAGGGTACTGACCAGCTTTCATATAGCGCAGCAAGGCTGAGGAATACGACAACACTGGAAATTACGATAAGCCAGATGGCCTGGTCACCTGAAAGACGTTCTTCGTATGACAGGCCGGTCCACGACATGCCGATACCGTCGGGCATCTGCTGCATGATTTCCTCGACTACCTCCATGGCATCTCCAGAGCTAAGCCCCGGCGCGGCCGCACCCAGAATTTCCACGGCGGGCACACCGTTGTAGCGTGCCAGTTTGGGTGGGCCGTATACCCATTCGCCACTGGCAAAGCTGGAGAAGGGAATCATCTCGCCCTTGTTGTTGCGCACATACCATTTGTTCAGGTCTTCGGGGTTCATGCGCGAGTCTGCCTGACCCTGCAGCATGACCTTTTTCACACGACCGCGGTCGATGAAGTCGTTGACGTAGCTGCTGCCCCAGGCAATCGACAATGTCTGGTCGATGTCACTCAGGCTGATGCCCATGGCACTGGCCTTTTCGTCATCGATCAGCAGCTGATACTGGGCTTCATCGTTCAGGCCGTTCTGGCGTACCTGGAACAGGCGCGGGTCCTGATTGGCCAGTTGCAGGAACTTGTCGCGGGCCTGGCTCAACACTTCGTGACCGACGCTGGCGCGGTCCTGCAGGAAGAAGTTGAAACCACTGGCGTTACCCAGCTCCATCACGGCAGGTGGTGCAAAGGCGAAGGCCATGGCATCACGGAAGCCGAAGAAGCGCATCTGGGCGCGCTGCGACAGGGAAAACACGTCTTGCCCCGGCTTGGTGCGTTGACTCCAGTCATGCAGGCCGATGAAAGCCATGGCCGAGTTCTGGCCACGACCGGCAAAGTTGAAACCGTTGATCATGAACACTGAGCGCACGGTATCCGATTCTTCATTGAGCAGATATTCGCGCATGCCGGTGGATACGGCATAGGTGCGCTCAAAGCTGGAACCAGGTGGTGTCTGGATCTGGGCAAAGAGTACGCCCTGGTCTTCATCCGGCAGGAAGGTACTGGGAATGCGGGTAAACATGAAAACCATGACTGCCAGTATGGCCAGATACATCAGCAAATAGGGAATCTTGTTGCGGATGACATGGCCAACACCCCGCTCATAACTCAGGGTGGTAGCGTTGAAGCTGCGGTTGAACCAGCCGAAGAAACCGCGCTTCTGGATGTTGCCACCCTTGGGAATCGGCTTGAGCATGGTGGCACAGAGTGCCGGAGTGAAAATCAGCGCAACCAGCACCGACAGCACCATGGCAGCAACAATGGTGACCGAGAACTGACGGTAGATCTGGCCAACGGAACCATCAAAGAAGGCCATAGGAACGAATACCGCCGACAGCACCATGCCGATACCGACCAGCGCACCCTGGATCTGGTCCATGGACTTGCGGGTAGCTTCCAGTGGCGACAGACCATCTTCTTCCATTACCCGTTCGACGTTTTCCACCACCACGATGGCATCATCCACCAGCAGGCCGATGGCCAGTACCATGGCGAACATGGTCAGGGTATTGATGCTGTAGCCAAAAGCCGAGAGTACGGCAAAGGTACCGAGAATGACTACGGGCACCGCCAGCGCAGGAATCAGTGTAACGCGCAGGTTCTGCAGGAACAGGTACATCACCAGGAACACCAGCAGAAAGGCTTCGGCCAGGGTAACCACCACGCCCTTGATCGAGGCGGAGATGACCGGTGTGGTGTCATAGGGGTAAACCACTTTCATGCCGGGCGGAAAGAAAGGCTCCAGCTCGGCAATGGTGGCACGTACCGCCTTGGCGGTATCCAGTGCGTTGGCGTTGGATGCCAGCTTGATACCCAGACCGGTTGCAGGCATGCCATTGTATTCGGCACTGATGGCGTAGTTTTCGCCACCCAGTTCGACTTTTGCCACATCCTTCAGGCGAACCTGGGCACCGTCCTCGTGCACCTTGAGCAGGATGTTGCCGAACTGCTCAGGTGTCTGCAGACGGGTCTTGCCGATGATGGTGGCGGACAATTGCTGGCCCGGGCTGGCCGGCAGGCCGCCGAACTGGCCGGAGGATACCTGCACGTTTTGTGCACGAATCGCCGTCGCCACATCAACCGGAGTCAGGTTGAAATTGTTCAGGCGCGCCGGGTCGAGCCAGATGCGCATCGAGTACTGGGCACCGAAGATCTGGAAGTCGCCCACGCCCGAGGTACGTGAAATCGGGTCCTGCACGTTGGAGTACACATAGTCGGAAATGTCGTTCCGGTCCATGCTGCCATCTTCGGAAACAAAGGCCAGTACCATCAGGAAGTTACGTGCCGATTTGGTAACGCGGATGCCCTGCTGTTGCACTTCCTGCGGCAGCATCGGGGTGGCCAGCTGCAGCTTGTTCTGCACCTGCACCTGGGCGATGTCGGGGTCGACATCCGGCTCGAAGGTGACGCTGATCGACATGCTGCCATCTGAGTTGCTTTCCGATGAAATATAGCGCAGACCGTCAAGGCCGTTCATCTGCTGTTCGATCACCTGGACCACGGTGTCCTGCACGGTTTTTGCCGAGGCGCCACGGTAGGACACGCTGATGCCGACTGTGGGCGGCGCAATGCTGGGATACTGGTTGACCGGCAGCTTGAGAATGGCCAAGCCGCCAACCAGCATGACCACCAATGCCAATACCCAGGCAAAGATGGGACGGTCAATGAAAAATCTGGACATGGGTTTGCTCGTTGCTGGTTATTGGGCCGGGGTTTGGACGGCAGGGTCCTGGCTGATGTTTTGTGCCGGATGAGGGTCAACCGTAATGCCCGGCTGAATCCACTGCAGGCCTTCAGTGATCAGTCGGTCGCCTGCGTTCAGGCCCTCGTTGATCAACCAGTAGCTGCCGACAGTACGTTCGGCCTTGAGGGTGCGCGGCTCCACCTGGTTGTCGGCGTTGACCACCATGGCGGTGGGCTGGCCCTTGGCATTGCGGGCAACACCCTGCTGGGGAGCCAGGATCGCACTCTGGTTGACGCCGCTGATCAGGCTGGCCTGTACGAACATGCCGGGCAGCAGTACACCTTCAGGGTTGGGGAATACCGCACGCAGGGTCACGGTGCCGGTGCTGGCCTCGACCGAGACCTCGGAAAACTCAAGGGTGCCCTGGTGCGGGTAGTCGCTGCCGTCTTCCAGACGCAGGCTGGCCTGGGCGGCATTGTCACCGGCCTTTTCCAGGCGACCTTCGGCCAGGTCGCGGCGCAGGCGCAGCAGGTCGGCGGCGGACTGGGTGACATCGACGTAGATCGGATCGAGTTGCTGGATCACTGCCAGCTCCTGGGCCTGACCGTTGCTGACCAGTGCTCCCTCGGTCACGCGGGAGCGGCCGATGCGGCCATCAATCGGGGCCAGCACCTTGGTGTACCTGACGTTGATGCGGGCTTGTTCCAGCGCAGCCTCGGCCTGCAGGCGGGCAGCATTGGCATCGTCATATTGCTGTTGGCTGACAGCCTTCTCGCTGACCAGTGCCTTGTAGCGTTTGGCCAGGGTATCAGCGGCCAGGTGGCTGGCCTCGGCGCTTTTCAGGGTGGCCTGATAGGTGGCCGGGTCAATCTGGTACAGCTGCTGGCCGGCCTTGACCTCGCTGCCTTCGGCAAACAGGCGCTTCTGGATGATGCCGCTGACCTGGGGGCGCACTTCGGCAATCCGGTAGGCGGCCGTGCGGCCGGGCAGTTCACTGGTCAGGGTAAAGGGTCTGGCTTCCAGGGTGACGATACCGACCCTGGGCGGGGGCTGGCTGCCTTGTTGTTGTGGTTGTTCGGTGGTGTCGCAGGCGGTGAGCATGGCAGCACCCAGCAAAGTCAGCGAAAAGGCTGCTACCCGGGTAAAGGGACCGTTCATAAGTATGAAATTCCTGAATGATTCGAATGCAAGTGGCCAGACAAGGACTTTTCCGTAGCTGCGGGGCTATCACTCCGGATAGGGTGTGGAAATGCCGGAACAGCAGACACGGGTCCGTTGATGCCCTGGAAAGCGGGTCCAGTCTAGCAGCAGGCAAGCGGACTGTCGTGGTTTGTCGTATTGTTGGAGACAAGGCGGATAATATACATACAATCCTGTATGTTGTTAAGAAAAGCCTGTAAATTTCTTGCCTGTTTACTTGCCGGATGGAGACCGTGATGACCCCAGCAGTGGCTTTGCTCAAGCGTAACAAGCAGCCGTTTCAGCTGCACAGCTATACCCATGACCCGGCCGCGACATCCTATGGCCTGGAAGCGGCAGACAAACTTGGCCTGGACGCGCAAAGAGTGTTTAAGACCCTGGTGGTGCAGGCCGATACAGGAGAACTGCTGGTTGCCATGGTGCCAGTGTGCAATACCCTGAGCCTGAAAAAGCTGGCTGCCGCCGCCGGCGTCAAAAAAGTGGTGATGGCGCAGCCGGCGATGGTTGAGCGGGCCACCGGTTATGTACTGGGCGGGGTCAGTCCGCTAGGCCAGAAAAAGCGTTTGCGGGCATTTGTTGACCAGTCTGCCGATGCCTTTCCCAGTTTGTATGTCAGCGCCGGACGGCGTGGCCTGGAGATCGAGCTGGCGCCGGCGTTGTTGAAACAGTTGCTGGGGGCGGGGTTTGTTCCGCTGACGGCATCAGAATGATGGCTCATGAAAAATATTTTATAGTTTACGTTGGCATGTAAACTGCTTGTCCGTATCCCGGGCAATGCCGATTTTCGCTGTGTTGTTGCCGTACCTGCCAGACAAAGGAGTATTCCATGCTGAACCGGCTTTCATTTCAGGCCCGCCTGATCCTGATGATGTGCATTTCCCTCGGACTGTTTGCAGCGCTGGGTGGTACCGGCCTGATTGCGGTAGGCAAGGTGAATGCCAACCTTGATCGCATCTACCAGGAAAACATGGTGCCCATCACGCTGCTGGAGCGGGTGCACACCAACCTCAACGACTGCCGGACCGAGTTGTTGTTAGTCATGCAGCATTCGCCGACGTCCGAGTTCCTCGCATTGCATAACCACCCGACCCAGCAGCATTTCGATGCGATTATGCGCTGCCAACAGGATAATGACGGGCTATGGGGGCGATTTGATGCCATTGAGTTGCCTGCCGGATACCGGCAACAATATGAGCAGTTGCGGGACCTGGTCAGAGACTACAGTGCCAATACGGTTGATCCGGTGTTCCAGCTGGCGAGGCAGGGCGAGTTTTTCCAGTCCAACAGGGAGCTGTTGCTCAAGGTCAACCCGCAGCTGGCCGAAGTGCGCAAACAGATGAATGCGTTCCAGGAGGCCATGCTGGAGCATGCCGAGCAGCTGTACCTGCAGTCCGAGCGGGACTACAACCAGATTTTGAAACTGTTTGCCGTGCTACTGGTGGCGGGGACAGTGGTGCTGGTGCTGGTTGCGGTGCGGATCATTGCCAGCATCCGGCAAGCCGTCAGGCTGTTGCGGGATGCCAGCGGCAAGATGGCTGCCGGTGATACCAGGATCCGGGTGGAGTATCACAGCAGTGATGAGCTGCGCCAGGTTGCCGAGGCTTTCAACCATATGGGCGAGCGTTTCGGCGAGGCACTGAATGAAGTCAGCCGGGCGACCCAGCAGCTGGCGGCGGCCAGTGAGGAAACCTCGGTGGTGACCGGGCATACCGGGGAGAGCATTCGCAAGCAGCAAAATGAAATCGCGCAGGTGGCGACCGCCATGCACGAGATGCATGCAACCGCGCACGAGGTTGCGCAGAGCGCCAGCCAGGCTGCCGAGGCAGCCCGTCATGCCGACCAGGAAGCTGCCACTGGCCACGCAGAGGCCGAGCAGACCATTGCCGCCATCGAGCGTCTGGCCGGTTCGGTTGAGCACGCAACCGGAGTGATCGAGCGCCTGGCGCGCGACAGCGAGGAGATTGGTGGCGTGCTGGACGTGATTCGCAGCATTGCTGAGCAGACCAACTTGCTGGCGCTGAACGCGGCCATTGAGGCGGCACGGGCTGGTGATGCCGGTCGCGGTTTCGCGGTGGTGGCGGACGAGGTGCGCAGCCTGGCATCGCGCACCCAGCAGTCAACCGAAGAAATCAACGACATGATTGCACGCCTGCAAAGTGGTGCCAGCCAGGCGGTTGCCGCCATGGAGGACGGGCGTAACCAGGCGCATACCGGTGTCGAGCAAACGTTGAAAACGACGGCCAGCCTGGAGTCGATTGTGCGTTCGATCGGCGTCATCAATGATATGGGGGCCCAGATTGCCAGTGCCGCTGAAGAGCAGAGTGCCGTCAGCGAGGAAATCAGCCGCTCGATTACCGCTATCAATGACCTGACTGCAGAAACCACGGAGGGAGCAGTGCAGACCACCAGTGCGAGCCAGGAAGTGGCGCATCTGGCCATTGAGCTGCAGAGCCTGGTTGGCCGCTTCCGTACCTGATGCCAGCTGCTGTGAAAAAGCCCCTGCTTGATCAAGCAGGGGCTTTTTTATGGGGGATTATTTTGAGTGCTGAGCGGGTTGTCCGGGGACAAATGCAGATCCGGATTTATTCGGACAAAATATCGCCATTCTGATGAGGCAGTGGCAGTTGTGCGAATAAATTCGCACCTACAGGGAGCTGGTGTAAAAAACTGTGCGAAGGGGGCTTGTCCCTGAAAAAGTGCGCACCTTGCTCAGTTCAGCATCTCCTTGATGGCTTTCTCTTCGTTCATCAATTCGAGCTGGCGAGCATCGATGCGGGCTGCCAGCGGGTAATTGTTGCTGGCGCGGCGCTTGGCGTGGCCCAGCTGCTCGATGGCCTGTCCGTAATCGCCGACGCGGGCAAAGAACTCGGCGCGGGCCTGGTGCAGGCCGATGATATTATTGACCTGTCCGCGTACTTCGGCGAGGTCATACCACAGATCCGGATCGTTGGGCCGCTCTTTCAGCAGCTGCTCAAGTTGCTGCTCGGCTTCGCTGTGCCGTTGCTGGCGGCTGAGCAGGTCGGCACGGGCAGCCCTGAGCGGATAGCTGGAGGGGTGGCTCTGCAGTGCCTGCTCCAGCTTTTGCCCGGCCTTGTCCAGCTGCTGCCGACTGATATCGAGATCAATCAGGGCCAGGGTATAAAACAGGTTGTCCGGTGCCGCTGCTGCCAGGGTATCCAGAGTTTGCCGGGCTTCATCAAACTGCCGGGCGCGGATCAGGGCCAGTCCCAGTCCGTAGCGGGCCGGCTCGCTGGCGGGATCTTGTTCGACTTCGGCACGAAAGCGCTTCAGGGCCATGCCGGGTGTGTCCTCAAATGTCAGTTGCAGGCGCGAACGCAGCAGTTGATAGGTGAGGGAGTCGGTTCTGCCGGGGCTGGTGGAGCGCTTGAGCAGCTGTTCGGCGCGGTTTCGGGTGTCGGCAACGCGTGACTCGGTCACCGGGTGGGTCATGAGGAATTCGGGCGGCATGCGGTCGTAGCGGTACTGGCGCAGCAAGCGCTCGAACATGGCGGGCATGGCCATGGGGTCGTAACCGGCGCGAATCAGGTTTTGAATGCCCAGCCGGTCCGCTTCCTGTTCATTTTGCCGGGAAAAGCGTTGCTGTTCCTGAAAGGCGGCGGCCTGGCTGGCAGTAATGGCGGCAATGCCGAGGTCACCAGCGCCGGCTGCGGCAGCGACCACACCGGCCAGCATGCCGGCCAGCATGGGCACCTGCAGGCGTTTTTGCGCTTCCAGCCCGCGGGCAAAATGGCGTTGTGACAAGTGCGCCAGTTCGTGTGCCATGACCGAGGCATATTCGGCTTCGGTCTGGGCGTGCAGCAACAGGCCGCCGTTGACGCCGATGATGCCGCCGGGTGCGGCAAAGGCATTCAGCTGCGGGCTGGCCAGAATGACAAACTCGAGGCGGCGCTCTTGCAGCTGGCTGGTTTCGGCCAGTTTGTATACGCTGCGCTCGACGTAATCCTTGAGCAACGGGTCGGACAGCTGGCGTACCTGGCCACGCAAGATGCTGAGCCAGGCCCGGCCGAGCCGGTGCTCCTGCTCCAGTGACACGATCGACGAACTGCTGTCACCCAGTGAGGGCAGTTCGAATGCCGGTACGGGGGCGGCAAGCAGCAGGGCCAGGGCCAGCAGTGGAGGGTGCAGTTTTTTCATGACAGACTCGTTGATTGTATGCCGGTGCCGACTGGTGTATACCGGTCCGCTGGAACTGTAGCCGGAAAGCAGTGTATAGGGAAACTGTGGAGACCGTTATTCGCTTGTGCGGGGGTTGGGCGATCCGGCTGGCAGCGATGCTCATGAGACTACGGAAATGGAAAAACATTCAGGGGGATGATTGCAATGCAGTATGACGAACGGGTCGATGCGCGGGGGTTGCTCTGTCCCATGCCTTTGCTGAAGGCCAAACTGGCGCTTAACGGCATGCAGGCGGAACAGGTATTGCAGGTGCTGGCGACCGACGCCGGCTCGCAACGCGATATAGCCAGTTTTTGCCAGCTGGCCGGCCACTGTTTGCTGCATCAGGAGCAGACAGCGGAAGGTGTTTTTGTCTACTTGATCCGAAAGTCCTAGCCGGTGGCGGAAAGATTTTTTGGGGGCGGACGGCAGTGCCGGGGTAGTCGGTGACCGAATATGCCCGGCCTGGCTGAATGGGCCCGCAACAACCCGCAGGGCTGCAGGCTGCTGCAGTGCTGGCATTCGGGCTTACTTCTGCTGCAGCTCCTGTGCGGCAGCCAGCACCTCGGCGATATGACCATCAACCTTCACCTTGCGCCAGCTGCGTTGCAGCTGGCCTTCGGCGTCAAACAGGAAGGTGCTGCGCTCGATCCCCATGTGTTCCTTGCCATACAGCTTTTTCAGTTTGATCACGTCGAACAGCCTGCACAGTTCCTCGTCCGGATCGCTGATCAGCTCGAACGGGAAACCATGTTTGGCCTTGAAGTTTTCGTGGGTGCGCAGACTGTCGCGTGACACGCCGAAAATGACTGTGTTGGCGGCAGCGAACAGCGGGAAGGCATCGCGGAACTCTTGTCCTTCGGTGGTGCAGCCCGGAGTGTTGTCTTTGGGGTAGAAATAAATCACCACTTGTTGTCCGCGCAGGCCGGCAAGTGATACTTCCTGGCCACCAGTGGCCCGGGCGGTGAAATCCTGGATCTGGATCGATTCTGTCATGGGGGTACCTCAGGGTGACTGTGGACGCCAGGGTTCGATCAGGGCGTCCAGGTTGAGCAGGTCGGCAAACTCTAGAAAGTGGTCGCGCAACCAGCTGATTTGTGTGTTTACCGGCAGTGACAGGGTGATGGTGGCATTGATCATGCGCGTGCCTGTCTGGGGTGCCGGATAGCTGTCGTACACGATATTGTTCAGGGTGATGCCATGGTCGGTAAAGAACTGGCACAGCTCGGTCAGCGTATCCGGCTGGTGCAGGGCGCTGACATAGACCACGTAGGGCAGGCCGGGCTGCGCCGGACTGTCGGCACTGGTGCGGGTGCAGGACAGCATGATGTCCTGCCGGTTGCCCAGCACCTCAAGTGCCGACTCCAGCCGGGCCAGTGCATCCCAGCTGCCGCCGGCCTGCACGACCAGGGCGCTGTAGTCGCCATGCTGGGTCAGGCGGCTGCTGATGATGCTGCAACGGCTGTCCTGACAGGCACGACACAGCAGCAGGGTCAGTGCCGGGGCGTTCTTGCCCAGGGCGCTGATCAATACATTCTGTTCGCGGGGTAACGGGGCTGACATCAGGCTCTCCTGTCCGGTGGGGGCCTGAGCAGGCCGGAAAATGCTTAGGGTAACCAAAATGCCGCACAAGTGGAATGGTAAAGGCGGGCGACAATGCTTGTGCAAGCTGTGTGGCGTCAGTAACATTAACCCCTGTTTTATTTTTTCCTGGCAGGAGTAATGTCATGATTGCAGGCAGTATGGTGGCGCTGGTCACACCCATGGATGCAGAAGGCGGGCTGGATTGGCAGGCACTGGAAAAACTGGTCGCGTTTCACCTGCAGGAAGGCACAGATGCAATTGTCGCCGTGGGCACCAGCGGCGAGTCCGCCACTCTGAATGTCCAGGAGCATGTCGAGGTCATCCGCCGGGTTGTCAAACTGGTCAACGGCCAGATTCCGGTAATTGCCGGTACCGGCGCCAACTGCACCCGCGAAGCGATCGAGCTGACCCAGAATGCCAGGAATGTCGGCGCGGATGCCTGCTTGCTGGTCACTCCCTATTACAACAAGCCTACCCAGGAAGGCCTGTATCAGCATTTCAGGAAAATTGCCGAGACGGTTGATATTCCACAGATCCTGTATAACGTGCCGGGACGTACCGTGTGCGACATGCTGCCGGAAACAGTTGGCCGCCTGGCGCTGGTTGACAACATCATCGGTATCAAGGAAGCGACCGGTAATGTCGAGCGTGGCCGTCAGGTGATTGCCGCCTGTCCGGATGATTTTCTGGTGTATTCCGGCGATGACGCCACTGCCTGGGAGCTGATGCTCAATGGCGGCAAGGGCAATATTTCGGTCACTGCCAACGTAGCCCCGCGCCTGATGAAAGAACTGTGCGATCTGGCCATGGCCGGCAAGGCTGACGAAGCCCGGGCCCTGAATGAGCGCCTGATGCCGCTGCATGAAAAGCTGTTCATCGAAGCCAACCCGATTCCGGTCAAGTGGGCTTTGCAGCAGATGGGCCTGATCGACCAGGGTATCCGCTTGCCGCTGACCTGGCTGAGCGAGTCCTGCCATGAAACTGTACGGCAGGCCATGCGCCAGACCGGCATCCTGAACTGAATCGAGGGTAATGCATGAAGCGGATTGCAGGAGCGGCACTGGTGCTGGCCGGACTGACCAGCCTGAGCGGATGCAGCTGGTTGTGGGGTGACAAGGGTTATTTTCGTGATCGTGGCAACGATTACCTCGATGCACGAATGCTGCCGCCGATGCAGGTGCCGGAGGGAACGGAAAGCAAGCCTCTGGACCCGTTGTTACCGGTTCCCGGCCATGTTGCCGATATTTCCGGTAATCGCGAAGCAGTGGTGCAGCGGCCGCATGCGGTCAATCAGGCCATGCTGGAAGGTGATTTTTCCATTCAGCGCAGCAGCGAGCAAAGCTGGATTCTGGCGCAGCGCATTCCGGCCCAGATGTGGAACATGACCCAGGCGTATTTCGAGGAGCTGGGCTATACGGTTGATGAAGAGCGTCCGCATGTCGGCGAATTCACCACCGCATGGTTGCCGGCGGCATCCATTGCGGAGGGGACCCGCGAGACCCTCGGGCTGGGCAAGAGCCATGACTCCCGTTTCCGGGTTCGCATCGAGCCGGGGGTTCAGCGCAATACCAGCGAGATCTTTGTCGATGCGGCCAGCCGCAAGGGCAGCCGGGAGTCGGGCTGGAGTGCGGGCAAGAGTGCCCCCGAAGCAGGGTTGGCACTGGCCGGTCTCGAGCGCTTCTACAATCAGGCGGGCAGCCAGGGACAAAGCTACTCGCTGCTGGCCAGCAAGAACTATGATGCTCCGCGCCGCGTAGCCCTGATCGAGGCGGGCGAGGGCGGGCTGCAGGTACTGCGCCTGGATGCCGGCCTGGAGCAGGCCTGGTCGGGTGTCGGGCGGGCGTTGAGTGCTGCGGGTATCTACGTGGATGACGTGGACCGTAGCCAGGCGGTGTATTTTGTCGATCTTGGTCGCAAGGCGGAACAGAAAGCCCCCGGCTTCTTCAAGCGCATGTTCAGCTCGAAAAAGAGCCTTGAGCGCAAGGCCTCCGACCAGCAGTACCGGGTCAAGCTGACACAGATCAGCCGTCAGGTATTCGTTGGTGTCGAGCGCGAGCCGGGGCAACTGGCTGATGTTGCCACCACCAACCGCATCCTGAATGCGATCCGGCCGCACCTGAACTGACCAGGATGCGCTGCGCACTTCACACAGAAGCAGATATGCCCGCTGCCGGTACAGGTAGCGGGCTGTTCCGGTTCTGTCAGTGATGACGGGCGGCTTTGCCGGCAGGACCGGCCGTCTTCATCATCATGCAACAGTACATGTCAGGCGAACCGGTTTCGCCTGTTTTTTATTCAAATTTCACAGGATGATGCCATGAGCACACCGTCTCCCCTGAGTCTGAAAAACATCTACTCCGGCAAGGTCCGCGACCTGTACGAAATTGATGCCAAACGCATGCTGATGGTGGCCAGTGACCGCCTGTCGGCGTTTGACGTGATTCTGGACCAGCCCATTCCCGGCAAGGGCCAGGTACTGACTGCCGTTTCCAATTTCTGGTTCGGGCAGCTCAGGGGCATCGTGCCGGATCACTTCACCGGTGACCGGGTCGAAGATGTGGTACCGGCAGCCGAGCTGCCACTGGTTGAGGGCCGGGCGGTGGTGGTCAAACGTCTGCAGCCGGTGCCGGTAGAGGCCATCGTGCGCGGCTATCTGGTCGGTTCCGGCTGGAAGGAGTATCAGGCCAGTGGCACTGTTTGCGGCATTCCGCTGCCGGCCGGACTGCAGGAAGCTTCGCGTTTGCCGGAGCCGATCTTTACACCCTCCACCAAGGCGGAAGTGGGTGATCACGACGAAAACATCTCCTATGCCCGCTGTGAAGAGATCATCGGCAGCGAGCTGGCTGCCAAGGTGCGGGATGCCTCCATCCGCCTGTACCGGGCAGCAGCAGAATATGCGTTGGGCAAGGGCATCATCATTGCTGATACCAAGTTCGAGTTCGGGCTGGACGAGGACGGCACCCTGACCCTGATGGACGAGGTGCTGACACCGGATTCCAGCCGTTTCTGGCCGGCTGACCAGTACGCCGAAGGCACCAACCCGCCCAGCTTCGACAAGCAGATCATCCGTAACTGGCTGGAAAACAGCGGCTGGAACAAGGAAGCGCCGGCACCACAGGTGCCGCAGGATGTGATCGAGCTGACCGCGGCCAAATACCGTGAGGCACTGGAACGCCTGACACGCATGTAGGTCCGAATTTATTCGGGCAGTGAGGGATAGCGCCAGATAGCAGAGCCTGCTGTGCGAATGCATTCGCACCTACGGTTTAGGGGCATTCCGGGTTCGGGTTGGGGTTGCCCTGACACGCATGTAGGTCTGAATTTATTCGGACAGTGTGAGATACCGTCAGATAACAGTGCTATCTGTGCGAATCTGGTGGCACTTATTGAAAGTCAAACCGTCCACGCGTGTGGGAATTTATTTTTCGGGGGAGAAACAGATCCATGGCAGCTTCGTTCGTCCACTTGCGGGTACACAGTGAGTTCTCACTGGTGGACGGTCTGGTCCGCATCAAACCCATGGTTAAGGCACTGGAAGCAGCCGGCATGCCGGCGGTGGCAATCACCGACCAGAGCAACCTGTTTGCCCTGGTCAAGTTCTACAAGGCCGCCCGTTCCGGTGGCATCAAGCCCATCTGCGGTGCCGATATCTGGCTGGCCAGCGAAGATCCGGACGGCCCGGTGTCGCGCATGACGCTGTTGGCCATGGATGCACAAGGTTATCGCAACCTGACCGAGCTGATTTCCCGTGGCTGGGGTGAAGGACAGCATCATGGCATTTCGGTGCTGCAGCGCGAGTGGATTGCCGAGGCGGCCGAAGGGCTGATTGCCCTGTCCGGTGCCCGGGAAGGCGAAATCGGCCAAGCGCTGCTCAGCGGTGACTTGCAGCGGGCAGAGCAGTTGCTGGAGTTCTGGCAACAGCTGTTTCCGCAGCGCTTCTATCTGGAACTGCAGCGCACTTCCAGAGCCGGAGACGAGGAACATGTGCATGCCGCCATGGAGCTGGCCAGCCGTTTGCAGGTGCCGGTGGTGGCGACCAACGATGTGCGCTTCCTGCGCCAGGAGGATTTTGAGGCCCACGAAACCCGCGTCTGCATCGGAGAGGGTCGGGTGCTGGATGATCCGCGCCGCCCGCGCATTTATTCCGACCAGCAATACCTGAAAACGCCGGAAGAAATGGCCGAGCTGTTCGAGGATATCCCTGAAGCACTGGCCAATACCGTGGCAATCGCCCGTCGCTGCAACATCGAGGTTCAGCTGGGTACGCACTTCCTGCCGGACTTCCCGGTGCCGGAAGGCATGACCATGGACGAATACTTCCGCCATGTGTCCCATGAAGGGCTGGAAGAGCGTCTGGCCGTGGTGCTGCCGCCGGATACGCCGGACTACGACAGCAAGAAACAGGTCTATCTGGACCGGCTCAAGTTCGAACTGGATATCATCATCCAGATGGGCTTTCCCGGTTACTTCCTGATCGTGATGGACTTCATCAAGTGGGCCAAGAACAACGGCGTACCGGTGGGTCCGGGCCGAGGCTCGGGTGCCGGCTCACTGGTCGCCTACGTGCTGAAAATCACCGATCTGGATCCGCTGCAGTACGACCTGCTGTTCGAGCGCTTCCTCAACCCCGAGCGGGTATCCATGCCCGACTTTGACGTTGACTTCTGTATGGACGGCCGCGATAGCGTGATCGACTATGTGGCCGATACCTACGGCCGCCAGGCGGTGAGCCAGATCGTCACCTTCGGCACCATGGCGGCCAAGGCGGTGGTGCGTGATGTGGCACGGGTACAGGGCAAGTCCTACGGGTTGGCCGACCGCCTGTCGAAGATGATTCCCTTTGAGGTCGGCATGACGCTGGAAAAGGCGTACGAGTCCGAAGAGCAGTTGCGCGATTTCCTGAAGAACGACGAAGAAGCCGCCGAAATCTGGGAAATGGCCCTCAAGCTTGAAGGCGTGACCCGGGGTACCGGCAAGCATGCCGGTGGTGTGGTGATCGCACCAACCAAGCTGACCGATTTTTCCGCCACCCTCTGTGACGAGGATGGCGGCGGGCTGGTGACCCAGTTCGACAAGGATGACGTGGAGGCCGCCGGGCTGGTCAAGTTCGACTTCCTCGGTTTGCGCACCCTGACCATCATCAAGTGGGCGCTGGAAACCATCAACGCCACCCGCGCCAAAAGTGGCGAAGAACCGCTGAATATCGATTTCATTCCGCTGGATGACAAGCCGACCTACCAGCTGCTGCAACGGGCCGAAACCACGGCGGTGTTCCAGCTTGAATCGCGCGGCATGAAAGAGCTGATCAAGAAGCTCAAGCCTGACTGCCTGGAAGACCTGATTGCCCTGGTCGCACTGTTCCGCCCCGGTCCGTTGCAGTCCGGCATGGTGGATGACTTTATCAACCGCAAGCATGGCCGTGCCGAGCTGGCCTATCCGCACCCTGACTACCAGTATGAAGGGCTCAAGCCGGTGCTGGCACCTACCTATGGCATTATCCTGTATCAGGAACAGGTGATGCAGATTGCCCAGGTAATGGCCGGCTACACGTTGGGTGGTGCCGACATGCTGCGCCGCGCCATGGGCAAGAAGAAGCCCGAGGAAATGGCCCAGCAGCGTGGTCTGTTTGTTGAAGGCTGTGAAAAGAATAATATCAGCGCCGATCTGGCGGGCAACATCTTCGATCTGGTGGAAAAGTTTGCCGGTTACGGTTTCAACAAATCGCACTCGGCGGCCTACGGGCTGGTCTCCTACCAGACTGCCTGGCTGAAAAAACACTACCCGGCTGAATTCATGGCAGCAGTGCTCTCGGCGGACATGGACAACACCGACAAGGTGGTAACCCTGATCGAAGAATGCCGTGACATGAAGCTGCGCATCGTCGCGCCGGATGTCAACTGCTCGGCATTCAAGTTTGGTGTCAACCCCAATGGCGAGGTGGTCTATGGCCTGGGAGCGATCAAGGGCGTGGGTGAAGGGCCGGTCGAGGCGATTGTCGAGGCCAGGCAGGAAGGCGAGGCGTTCAGTGATCTGTTTGATTTCTGTGCCCGGGTTGATCTGAAACGGATCAACAAGCGCACCCTGCACGCGTTGGTGGCCAGCGGTGCGCTGGACCGGCTGGGGCCATTCTTTGCCGAGGACGTTAAAGACTATCAGGCCGGTATTGACCGCAACCGAGCGACCCTGTTTGCCGCGATGGAAGAGGCCATTCAGGCCGCCGGCCAGGCAGCGCGTGACCGCGAAAGCGGCAGCATGGACCTGTTTGGCGGCCTGTTTGCCGCCGCCGAGGAAGATGCCTATGCCCAGTACCGCAATGCGCGGCCGCTGACCCTGAAGGAGCGGCTGAAAGGCGAGAAAGACACTCTTGGCCTGTACCTGACCGGTCACCCGATTGACGAATACGAACAGGAAGTGCGTCGCTTTGCCCGGCAGAAAATCGTCGACCTGCGTCCGTCGCGTGACGCGCAGACCGTGGCCGGGCTGATTGTTGCGCAGCGTGTCATGCGCAACAAGAAAGGTGACAAGATGGCTTTCATCACGCTGGATGACCGCTCTGGCCGGATCGAGGCCTCCCTGTTTGCCGAAGCCTTCAATCAGGCCCATGGCTTGTTGCAGACTGATACCTTGGTTGTAGTTGAGGGCGAAGTCAGTCATGACGACTTCTCCGGTGGGTTAAGATTCAGGGCCAGACGTGTCATGGGGCTGGAGGAAGCCCGTACCAGCCTGGCCGAAAGCCTGCGCCTGAAGCTGGATGTGCAATCCCTGGCGGATGGCCGGCTCGAACAGATGCGTACCCTGTTGCAACAGTTTCGCGGCGGCTGCCCGGTCAGCCTCGAGTACAGTGGCGAGCAGGCACGGGCCTGCTTGCAGCTGGGTGATGCCTGGCAGGTGGAGCCGGCCGATGGCCTGATTCAGGCATTGCGTGACCTGTTCGGCCGCGACAACGTCTTTTTGAATTATCGCTAACGATTTTAACCGCAGTGGCAGACCGGAATCCGGTTGCCGCTGATGCAAGGGACCCCTGATGAGCAGCGGGTCACAAACAGAGTTGGACATTACATGAACCCGAACTTTCTTGATTTTGAACAGCCCATCGCTGACCTGCAGGCGAAGATTGAAGAGCTGCGACTGGTGGGTAGCGACAACGACCTGAACATCAGCGACGAAATTTCCCGGCTGGAAGAAAAAAACAGGACCCTGACCAAGAACATCTTTTCCGATCTGGACAGCTGGCAGGTGGCGCGGATGGCACGCCATCCGCAGCGCCCCTATACACTGGACTATATCGAGTACCTGTTTACCGAATTCGAAGAGTTGCATGGCGACCGTCACTTTGCCGATGATGCCGCGATTGTCGGCGGCATTGCCCGCTTTGAAGGCATTCCGGTCATGGTCATCGGCCACCAGAAGGGCCGTGAAGTACGCGAGAAGGTACGTCGCAACTTCGGCATGCCGCGTCCGGAAGGCTACCGCAAGGCCTGCCGCCTGATGGAAATGGCCGAGCGCTTCAAGCTGCCGATCCTGACCTTCATCGACACCCCCGGTGCCTACCCCGGTATCGACGCCGAAGAGCGCGGCCAGAGCGAAGCGATTGCCTGGAACCTGCGTGTGATGTCCCGTCTGAAAACCCCGATCATCGCCACCGTAATTGGCGAGGGCGGCTCCGGTGGAGCACTGGCCATTGGTGTTTGCGACCGTCTCAACATGCTGCAGTACTCCACCTATGCGGTGATTTCGCCGGAAGGCTGTGCCTCGATCCTGTGGCGCAGCGCCGAAAAGGCCCCGGAAGCAGCCGAGGCCATGGGCATTACCGCCGAGCGACTGGCCGGCCTGGGCATTGTGGATCAGGTCATTAACGAGCCGCTTGGCGGTGCGCACCGGGACCTGGCGCAGATGGCGGCCCAGATCCGCAAAACCCTGAGCACCCAGCTGGCCGAACTGACCGGGCTGGGCAGCAGCGAGCTGCTTGAACAGCGTTACCAGAAGCTGATGAGCTTTGGTCTCAGTGACGACTGATCAGCCACGGATGCATCAACAAGGCCGCCGCGACCCCAGCAGGTTGCGGCGGCCTTTTGTCTGTCTGGCACCATGACAAATCTCCAGCAGAAGGTGTACCGGGAGTTGCAGGAGCACGTTGGCGCCCCCGGCTGGTGTCTGGCTTTCTCCGGCGGGCTGGATTCCGCCGTACTGCTGCATGTGCTGGCTGCGCTCTGCCGCCAGTATGCCTGTCCGCCATTGCGTGCCGTGCATGTTCACCATGGCCTGCAGGCGGTGGCGGATGACTGGCCCGATCATTGCCGGATGCAATGCGAGCAGCTGGCAGTACCTTTTCAGGCCGTTTTCGTACAGGTTGGCAATGCTGCCAGCACCGAACAGGCAGCGCGGGATGCCCGCTATGCCGCCCTTGCCGGGCAGCTTGAGCCGGGCGAAGTGCTGTTGCTGGCACAACATCAGGATGACCAGGCAGAAACCCTGTTGCTGCGCTTGCTGCGAGGCAGCGGCGTGACCGGTTTGCAGGGCATGCCGGGTACCCGGCCGCTGGGGTGCGGACTGCTGCTGCGGCCGTTGTTGCAGGTGCCGCGTCGTCAGCTGGAGGAGTATGCCCGTCAGCATGATTTGAGCTGGATTGACGATCCGAGCAACCGCTCCGACATCCATGACCGTAATTTCTTGCGCAACCGCGTCATGCCCGGATTGCGACGGCGCTGGCCGGGGCTGGATACCGTTTTGCAACGAACTGCGGCGCACATGCGCGAAGCGCAGGGGCTGCTGGACGAGCTGGCCGCCATCGACCTGCAACAGGCGCGGCGACAGGCGCAGCCGGACTGGCTGACGCTCGAATGTCTGGACCTGGACTGTGTCCGAGCCCTGTCCACAGCCCGGCAGATCAACCTGATCCGCTTCTGGTTGCGCGACAAGACCCTGCCGCCGGATAGCGCTCACTGGGCCGGCTGGCAAGCCTTGCTGCAGGCCGGAGCCGACGCGCAGCCACTGTGGCAGCTGCAGGACGGGGCGCTGGTACGCCATGGCCGGCGACTGTACTGGCTGCCGAAGCACTGGCAACAGGTCCCGGCTGATCCGGATTTACCGCAGGTTGCCAATGGCCGGTACCGGCTGCCCGGTAATGGCGTGTTGCAGGTGGCCGGCTTGCACGCCGGGTCGCTGCGCGCGGGTTATCGCCAGGGCGGCGAGCAGCTGGACTTGCCGGGTCGTGGCCGGCGCGATCTCAAGCGATTGTTGCAGGAACGGCAGGTGCCGGTTTTTTTGCGCAACCGCCTGCCGTTGCTGTTTGCCGACGGGCAGCTGGTGGCTGTGGCCGGATTGCCCGAGCTCAGATCCGCTGCATTTGTCGGGCTGGAAGCGGACTGGATTCCGCCGCGCTGATACCGACTTTGGTGTTGTCGGAACTGGCTTTGGTATCGTCCGCGTGCCGAATGCTTGCCGGCGACCACCGGCTTTTCCAGAATGCACAATCACTTGCCATACAAAAGGAGATACAGCATGAGCCTGCCAACCCTGTTTGAACTGACCGGTAGCGCACACCCGCCCGCCACATGGGCTGAAGCCGTCCTGGTGATCATTGACGCCCAGAATGAATACCGCATGGGCGACATGAAGCTGCCCGGTGTAGAGCCGGCTGCCGCACAGATTCTGCAGCTGCTGGAACAGGCGCGTGCCAGTGGCGCGCCGGTCATCCACGTACGCCATATCGGCGTGCCCGGCTACCTGTTTGATCCGGAAGGGGAGCGCGGGCAGATTTTTACCGAGCTGACTCCGCAGGCTGGCGAAGCAGTGATCGACAAGCCGCTGCCCAATGCCTTTGCCGGTAGCGCGTTGCAGCAGGCAGTCGATGCCACGGGACGCAAGGCGCTGATTGTTTGCGGATACATGACGCACATGTGTGTCAGTGCCACCGTGCGTGCCGCCAAGGATTTGGGCTACCAGAGCACCGTGGTGGGAGCGGCCTGCGCCACGCGGCCATTGCCGGGAGCACCAGATGCGGATTTTCTGCACCAGCAGGAGCTGGCGGCACTGGCAGATTTTTTTGCCACCGTGGTGGCAGACGTCGCGGCCCTGAATGCCTGAAGACAACCGGCAAGAGGTGCGCTGGCCAGCCGAATGGGCCAGCGTGCCATTATCACAGGTACAGTGCTTCACTGATCTTTGAATTGAGTCAACCACTCCTTTAGCGTAAACTAGTCACCCGTCTGAGTGGCTGGCCCTGGATGCTTGTTTGGGGGTGACTGCAACCGCAGGTTGCAGGGCAGGCACGTTAATTTTCCGGGCGGACAACCGCCTGCATTGCATATTTCCAGGGTTTTTTATGACGCGCTATATCTTCGTCACCGGCGGTGTTGTTTCTTCATTGGGCAAAGGCATCGCCGCTGCCTCCCTGGCCGCCATCCTCGAGGCGCGCGGTCTGAAAATCACCATGATGAAGCTCGATCCCTACATCAACGTGGATCCGGGCAACATGAGCCCGTTTCAGCATGGCGAGGTTTTTGTCACCCACGATGGTGCCGAAACCGACCTCGATCTGGGCCATTATGAACGTTTCGTGCGCACCCGCATGACCCGCGATAACAGCTTCACCACCGGCAAGGTGTATGAGGAAGTCCTGCGCCGTGAGCGCCGTGGCGACTACTTGGGTGCCACCATTCAGGTCATTCCCCATATCACCAACGAGATCAAGCGCCGCATCATCAAAGGTGCCGGCGATGCCGATATCGCCCTGATCGAGATTGGCGGTACCGTCGGCGATATCGAGTCTCAGCCGTTTCTGGAAGCCATTCGCCAGTTGCGGGTGGAAGTGGGTGCCAAGCGCGCGATGCTGATGCACCTGACCCTGGTGCCCTATATCGCCACCGCCGGCGAGACCAAAACCAAGCCGACCCAGCATTCGGTAAAAGAATTGCGCTCCATCGGCCTGCAGCCGGACATTCTGGTCTGCCGCTCCGAGGTCAACATCGATCTGGGCTCACGCCGCAAGATTGCCCTGTTCACCAACGTCGAGGAGCGGGCGGTGATCAGCCTGCAGGACGTTGACACCATCTACAAGATTCCCGGCGTGCTGCATGCCCAGGGCGTGGATGACATCGTACTGGAACGCTTCGGCATGGAGGCGGATACCGCTGACCTGGGCGAATGGGACCGGGTGATCGAGGCCAAACTCAATCCGAAACACGAAATCACCATTGCCATGGTCGGCAAGTACATGGAGCTGCTCGATGCCTACAAGTCATTGATCGAGGCCATGAGCCATGCCGGTATCCATACCGATACCCGGGTCAATTTGCGCTATATCGACTCCGAAGACATCGAAACCCGGGGTACCGGTGTGCTGGAAGATGTTGACGCCATCCTGGTGCCGGGCGGCTTTGGCCTGCGCGGTGTGGAAGGCAAGATCAAGACCGTTCAGTTTGCCCGTGAAAACCGGATTCCTTATCTGGGTATCTGCCTGGGCATGCAGGTGGTGGTTATCGAATACGCCCGTAACGTGCTGGGCTGGGCCGGAGCCAACTCCACCGAGTTCGACAAGGACAGCCCCTATCCGGTGGTTGGCCTGCTCAACGAGTGGCAGAGCCAGGTCAGACGTCCCGGTGCAGCCGATGACGAACTGGGCGCCGGCATGCGTCTGGGTGCTCAGCTGTGCCGTCTGGAGGCAGGCAGCAAGCTGGCGCAAAGCTATGGTGCCAGCGAAATTGAAGAGCGTCACCGTCACCGCTATGAAGTCAACGGAACCTTGCTTGAACCCCTGCAGCAGGCCGGTTTGCAGGTGTCGTCCTGGTCGGAAGACGGGCACCTGGTCGAGGCAGTCGAGATCGCCGATCATCCATGGTTTGTCGCCTGCCAGTTCCACCCCGAATTCACCTCGACCCCGCGTGACGGTCATCCGCTGTTCAGCAGCTTTGTCCGCGCGGCCTTGCAGTATCACGGAGAAAAGAAGGCATGAGCCAGAAAACCATTCGCGTCGGCAACATAGACATCAGCAATGACAAGCCCTTTGTCCTGTTTGGCGGCATTAACGTGCTGGAGTCACGCGATCTGGCCATGCAGGCTTGTGAAGAATATGTCCGAGTCACCGAAAAGCTCGGCATTCCCTATGTGTTCAAGGCCAGCTTCGACAAGGCCAACCGCTCCTCGATCAACTCCTTCCGTGGCCCCGGGCTGGATGAAGGACTGAAAATCTTCGAGGAAGTGAAAAAAACCTTCAATGTGCCGGTGATCACCGATGTGCACGAGCCATACCAGGCCGCTCCGGTGGCCGAGGTCTGTGACATCATCCAGCTGCCGGCCTTCCTGTCGCGCCAGACCGATCTGGTGGTGGCAATGGCGAAAACCGATGCCGTCATCAACATCAAGAAGGCCCAGTTTCTCGCCCCGCAAGAGATGCGTCACATCCTGACCAAGTGTGAAGAGGCCGGCAACGAGCAGCTGATCCTCTGCGAGCGCGGCAGCTCCTTCGGCTACAACAACCTGGTGGTGGACATGCTCGGCTTCGGCATCATGAAGCAGTTCAACTACCCGGTGTTCTTCGATGTGACCCATTCCCTGCAGATGCCGGGTGGCCGCGCTGATTCGGCCGGTGGCCGCCGTGCCCAGGTGACCGAACTGGCCCGTGCCGGCATGAGCCAGGGGCTGGCCGGCCTGTTCCTCGAAGCCCACCCCGATCCGGACAATGCCAAGTGTGACGGCCCCTGCGCCCTGCGTCTGGACAAGCTCGAACCCTTCCTGCGCCAGCTCAAGCAGCTGGATGACCTGGTAAAAAGTTTTTCTGTAATCGAAACTGCTTAATTGCAAAACAACGGAGTATTCCTGCCCATGGCCAAGATTATTGACATCAAGGGACGTGAAGTCCTGGATTCCCGCGGTAACCCCACTGTTGAAGCGGACGTGATTCTCGAAGGCGGCATTGTCGGTAGCGCCTGCGCTCCTTCAGGTGCTTCCACCGGTTCCCGCGAGGCGCTGGAGCTGCGTGATGGTGACAAGTCCCGCTATCTGGGCAAGGGTGTGCTGAAAGCGGTTGCCAATGTCAATGGTCCCATCCGTGATGCCCTGCTGGGCCAGGATGCTGTCGACCAGCAAACCCTGGACCGCATCATGATTGACCTTGACGGTACCGAAAACAAGGCCAAGCTGGGTGCCAACGCCATTCTGGCAGTCTCCCTGGCGGCGGCCAAGGCAGCAGCCCAGGCCAAGGGCGTGCCGCTGTATGCACACATTGCCGACCTCAACGGCACGCCTGGTGAGTACAGCATGCCGGTGCCGATGATGAACATCATTAATGGTGGCGAGCACGCCGACAACAACGTCGATATCCAGGAGTTCATGGTGCAGCCGGTTGGTGCCAAGACCTTTGCTGATGCCCTGCGCATGGGTGCCGAGATCTTCCACCACCTGAAAGCCGTTCTGCAGCAGCGCGGCCTGAACACGGCCGTGGGTGACGAAGGCGGCTTTGCGCCGAACCTGGAGTCCAACGAGGCGGCCCTGGGTGCCATCGCTGAGGCCGTGGCCAACGCCGGCTACAAGCTGGGCGAGGACATCACCCTGGCACTGGACTGCGCATCCACCGAATTCCACAAGGACGGCAAGTACGACCTGGCTGGCGAAGGCAAGCAGTTCGATGCCGAAGGCTTTGCCGACTATCTGGCCGGTCTGACCCAGCGCTATCCGATCATTTCCATCGAAGACGGCATGGACGAGTCCGACTGGGCTGGCTGGAAGGTTCTCACCGACAAGATTGGTGAAAAGGTACAGCTGGTCGGTGACGACCTGTTCGTGACCAACACCAGGATTCTCAAGCGCGGTATCGACGAGAAGATCGGCAACTCCATCCTGATCAAGTTCAACCAGATCGGCTCGCTGACCGAAACCCTGGAAGCCATCCAGATGGCCAAGGCCGCCGGCTTCACTGCGGTGATTTCGCACCGTTCCGGTGAAACCGAAGACTCCACCATTGCCGACCTGGCCGTGGGTACCGCTGCCGGCCAGATCAAGACCGGTTCGCTGTGCCGCTCCGACCGTGTTGCCAAGTACAACCAGCTGCTGCGCATCGAGGAGCAACTGGGCAGCAAGGCGCCGTACAAGGGCCGTGCCGAGTTCCGTGGCTGAGTCATAACTGACAACGTGTTGTCAGAGAGCTACAAGGGCAGCCGGGTGCTGCCCTTTTCTGTCACAGGCCGGATCTCATGAAAAAGCTTCCGCTGGTCATTCTTGTCGTGTTTGCACTGCTGCTGGCGGGCGTACAGTATCGCCTGTGGTTTGGCGAGGGCGGGATTGCCGAGGTCAATCGCCTGAGGGCACAGATCGCCGAGCAGCAAGCTGAAAATGAACGCTTGCTGGAGCGCAACCGGGTGATCGAGGCAGAAGTCATGGAGCTCAAGCAGGGCATGGAAACCGTGGAAGAACGTGCTCGCCACGAACTGGGCATGGTCAGGGAGGGGGAAACCCTGTACCTGCTGATGGAGTAATCCATGAAGTTCTGGCTGATAGTGCCTGCCGCCGGCATCGGCTCTCGCATGCAGGCTGATCGCCCCAAACAGTACTTGCAGGTCGCCGGCAAGACGATTCTGGAGCATACGCTGGGCGTTTTTCTGGATCATCCATACTTGCAGCGCATTGTGCTGCCGCTGGCGGCGCATGACCGCTGGTGGCCGCAATCGGCACTGGCCGGTCATCCGCTGGTTGTGACCGTCACCGGGGGGCGCGAACGGGCCGACTCGGTAGTTGCCGGTTTGCAGGCTTTGCCGGCGCTGGGCGCGGGTCCTGACGACTGGGTGCTGGTGCATGATGCAGCCCGGCCCCTGTTGCAGCATGACGACCTGCAGTTGCTGCTGGATAGCCTACAGGATGATCCGGTGGGCGGTTTGTTGGCCTGTCCGGCCAGGGACACACTGAAACTGGCTGACGGGCAGGGTCGTAGCCTGCGTACCCTGCCGCGCGAACAGATCTGGCATGCACTGACGCCACAGATGTTCCGTTTGCAGGCACTGGGCGACGCATTGGCGAAGGCACTGCACGAGGGTGTTGCCGTAACTGATGAAGCCTCGGCCATGGAGCATCTGGGGCACGCCCCGCGCCTGGTTTCCGGACGCAGTGATAATATCAAGGTGACCCGTCCCGAAGACTTGCAGATGCTGCTCATGGCGACGCACAAGGTGCGTGATGATGGCTGAACAGCCGGCACAGCAGCTCAGCTGGCGGCTGATCCGCCGGCTGGCGCTGCAGCACAAGCACAAGATCATTCTGGCCAACCTGCTGGCCGTGCTGGCCACCCTGGCCAGTGTACCCATCCCCCTGTTGTTGCCCCTGCTGGTGGACGAGGTTCTGCTGCAGCAGCCGGGCAAGGCGATTCCCTTTCTGCAGGGCGTCCTGCCGCACGCCTGGGCGGTGCCGATCGGCTTTATCGGCAGCCTGCTGCTGGTGACCCTGGTGCTGCGCAGCAGCTCGCTGGTGTTCAACGTGTTGCAGGGCAGGCTGTTCACCCAGCTGGCCAAGGGCATAGTTTTCCAGTTGCGTCAGCTGTTGCTGGGCCGCCTCGAACGCATCGCCATGGCTGAATACGAGAGCCTGGGCAGCGGCTCTGTCGCCACCCACCTGGTGACCGATCTGGACACCCTTGACGCCTTCATCGGCGAGACTCTGAGCCGCTTTCTGGTCGCGTTGCTGACCCTGTGCGGCACCGCTGCCATTTTGCTGTGGATGCACTGGCAGCTGGCCCTGCTGATATTGCTGCTCAACCCGCTGGTGGTATTTGCCACGGTCAAGCTGGGCAAACAGGTCAAGCAACTGAAAAAGCAGGAAAACGACAGCACTGCACGCTTCACCCAGGCACTGACCGAAACCCTGGATGCCATCCACGAAGTGCGTGCCGGCGGTCATCAGGGCTATTTCTTTGGTCGTTTGCGCCAGCGCGCGGCGGATGCGCGGGACTTTGCCATCGCCAGCAAGTGGAAAACCGAAGCTGCAATGCGCGCCAGCGGCCTGATGTTCCAGTTCGGTATCGACGTATTCCGTGCCGTTGCCATGCTGACCGTGTTGTTTTCCGACCTGAGTATCGGCCAGATGCTGGCGGTATTCAGCTACCTCTGGTTCATGATCGGACCGGTCGAGCAGCTGCTCAACCTGCAATATGCGCTGTACGGAGCCAATGGTGCCATGCAGCGTCTCAACCAGTTACTGGCCAGCAAGGACGAGCAGGATTGGCCGCCACAGACCAACCCCTTTGCCGACAAGACCGGCGTGACGCTGGAGGTGCGCAACCTGCAGTTTGCCTACCGTGACGAGCCGGTACTCAGGGGCATGAGCTTCCGCATTGCTGCCGGCGAGAAGGTGGCGCTGGTCGGCGTCAGCGGCGGTGGCAAGAGCACCCTGGTGCAGCTGCTGCTGGGCCTGTACCGGCCTTCTGTTGGCGAGATCCTCTACAACGGTGTGCCGATCGAACAGATCGGGCTGGACAGGGTGCGCAGCAATCTGGCGGTGGTGCTGCAGGCACCGGCGCTGTTCAATGCCAGCATTCGTGAAAACATTTTGCTGGGGCGTGGTGACAGCGACCAGCAGTGCTGGCAGGCGTTGGAAGTGGCGCAGCTGGCCGACTATGTCAGGCAGCTGCCGCAGGGGCTGGATGCGGTGGTTGGCCGTGCCGGTGTACGGCTGTCTGGCGGGCAGCGTCAGCGGCTGGCGATTGCGCGCATGGTGCTGGCCGATCCGGCGGTGGTGATCCTCGACGAGGCCACCTCGGCACTGGACAGCAGAACCGAGCAGGCGCTGCACGAGGCGTTGCAGGAGTTCCTGGCTGGCCGTACCACATTGATCATTGCCCATCGCCTCAGTGCGGTGCGCCAGGCTGACCGGGTACTGGTGCTGGCCGACGGCCAGGTGGTGGAGCAGGGCGATCATCAAAGCCTGCTGGCTGAAGACGGGGTGTATGCGCGGCTGTACGGGAATTAGGTTTCTGGCCTTGTGGCCGGGCCTTGTGTAGCCAGATATGCCGGATAGAAGCGGTTCAGGTTTTTATTTGCATGGCAGTGTTGACATTCATCCGGCAGATGCTTAATATGCGCTCCGTCCAAACGAGTTGGGGCTATAGCTCAGCTGGGAGAGCGCTTGCATGGCATGCAAGAGGTCCGCGGTTCGATCCCGCGTAGCTCCACCAACTCGCACTGCAACCGCAAGGTTGTGAAGGGTCTGCGTCCCCTTCGTCTAGTGGCCTAGGACACCGCCCTTTCACGGCGGTAACAGGGGTTCGAGTCCCCTAGGGGACGCCATTTTTCCGGATTTGGGGCTATAGCTCAGCTGGGAGAGCGCTTGCATGGCATGCAAGAGGTCCGCGGTTCGATCCCGCGTAGCTCCACCAGATCCATAAAAAACCGCAAGATGAAAATCTTGCGGTTTTTTATTTTCTGCTGCTTTTGTTCTGTTCCGTCACGCCTAGAAAAGTTCGCCTTCCTGGCGTCGCCTGGCTTCGCGCTGCAAGTGATTCACATAGCGTTCGATGTTGCGCTGGGACATGCCGTCCAGCTGCAGGAATCTCAGTCCGAGTGTGGCCGTGTCGTTGTTTTCTCCGGGCTTGATGTGCCTGATTTCGGCAGCAACACTTATTTGACCGTCAGGGAGCGCCAGCCTGCAGTCGTTCAGTACCTGGCTGAGTTGCAGCTGGGGAGGAGCCTGCTCAAGGCGTGCCTTGCAGCCGGTGGCTGACAAATCGGATACCTGTCCTTGCAGTGCGGCATCCAGTCCGGTGCCGGCCAGAGTGATCTGTACCGGTTCGTCGCTCAGGGTGCGGGCGCGAAATGCGTTGCGCTTCTGGTGGTAAATCATTTCTTCCGGAAACTGGAACCAGGCAACGGTGTAGCCCTCATGCTGGCTGATGGCGGGTGCGAACAGGCCGGACTTCCAGTAGATGTGTACGCCTTCAAGATAGGCATCAATCCGGAAGGGCTCACCACGGCTCAGCATACGCTGACCTTCTTCGGGCACCAGCTGGTCCAAGGCGATCCTGCTACCTTGTTTGTCGACTGCGCTGATATACGTCAGGAAGCGCTGGTTGCGATCCCTGAATATCAGGGTCAGCGGCTTGTTCTGATCACAAAGCTGGCTGAATATGCCGGCCTTCTCGATGCTGGAGCGTAATACCTTGGGAGGCTGCGGGCCGCTTCCCTCGCTAAAAAATCCGGACATGAGTACAGGTTTCCATACAGGCTGAAAAAACGAAAAGCCGAGTCAGGCGCGGGTGAAGCTGCGTTGCATGCCCTTATAGGCGGTGCTGCCGGAACTGTCGTACAGGGTGGGGCCGTCATTGCCACGGATGATGTTGAGTGCGCTGCCGACACTGACCTGGTTGGTGCGGATGAGCCGGCCGTTACGCAGGTTGGCCGTCTGGCATTGTTCCATCAGTGCGTGCAGCCTGGTGTGGCTGGCCTGCAACTGTGCCGACTGCGATGAGCGTGAGGCGAATGTGGAAAAGCCGTTTGCATCGGCAGGCAGCCCGGCTTGTGCGAGGATCTGGCTACGACGTGTCGCATGCTGGCCAAGGCTCTCGAGCAGGGGCTGTTTTTCGCTCAGCAATTGTTGCAATACTTCAAGGCTGCGCTCGTTGAGGGCAGTAAGCTCCTGCTCCAGCAAGCCGGCGAGCCGGGTACAGGTCTCTATGTCGCTATCAAGAAGGTGGAGCAGTTCGGTATCGGACATTTTGTTGTTTCGATCAGAATCGGGCTTCAAGGTCCAATATCTTATCGGCAACCTGCCTGCTGTCAATACTGTAGCTGCCGTCTGCAATGGCCTGGCTGATCCGGGCGACTTTTTCCAGGTCGACACTGTCCTCGCTGTTTGACAGCTTTTCCGACAGGCTCTGGATCTGCAGGGCATTGTTGCTCAGCTGTACGCTGTCACTGCGTGCAGGAGCGTCATGGTGCTGTACAGGGGTGTCTCCCGGGGCAAGGGATGCTTTTTTTCCGGCATCGGCTGCTTTGCCGATGCTTCCACCGGGCAACTGGGTGTTGCCGGGATGGTTGTTGAAATTAATGGCCATGATCTATCTCCGCTGGTTACATGTCTCAGGGCGGCAGCAAGGCTGTTGTATTTACAGGGCTTTCGGCTCTTGCCGGCTGCGGGCCTGTCAGGGCTCGCAATACTTATCGACCGTGTGCAGGGAAACTTTAGCGTTAAAGCATGCCGCTTGTACTGCTCGGGTTTGCGCTGCGTGTAACACCAGGATGTTGCTGCCCCTGATACGGTCGGCTGGCCGGGCATCAGGGCTTTGCGTGCTCCGGGCGGGTGCCGTCAGGGCGCAGGAGCGCGGCACTGACACCTGCAGCCCTGCTGCTGTGGCGGATTTCACTCGGGCTCAGGGAGCAACATCCTCGTGCAGCCCTGCTGCTTCGCTCTCTGTGGATTCGCCGAGAATTGCCTGGTCCCTGCTGATGCCGGGCATGAAGTCACCTTGCAGTCCGGTCAGGCGGCCTTCGGTGTCGAAGGTCAGGCTGATGCGTTCCTGGCGGCGCTGCTGGCGTCCGGGCTCCATGCTGTACAGGTAGTCCCAGCGGCGCGGGTTGAAGGTATCGCTGATCAGAGGAGTGCCCATGATGAAGCGGACCTGTTGTGCGGTCATGCCGGGGCGCAGCTGGTCGATCATGTCCTGGGTGATCACATTGCCCTGCTGCACATCAACCTTGTAGACACCGGGTACGGAACAGCCGGAAAGCGTGATCAGGGCGACCAGGCACAGGCTGTGCAGAAAATGTTTTTTTTGCATTGGCGACGAACTTCCACTATCGTTGTTGGGCAATTTGATTGGACGCAAAAGCATACCTGTTATCGGGTATCAGCGAAACCGTATGAATGAGAAGTGGATTATGTCTGAAAATGTTGAATTGCGTAAGGCTGGTTTGAAGGTCACCTTGCCGCGAGTGAAAATCATGCAAATTCTGGACGCATCCGAACAGCGTCACATGAGTGCCGAAGACGTGTACAAGGCCCTGATGGAGGCTGGTGATGATGTCGGGCTGGCCACCGTGTACCGGGTTTTGACCCAGTTCGAGGCTGCAGGCCTGGTGATGCGGCACAACTTCGATGGCGGCCATGCAGTGTTCGAGCTGGATGATGGCGAGCACCATGATCATATCGTGTGTGTCGATTCCGGCGAGGTTTTCGAGTTCTTCGATGAAAAAATCGAGCAACGGCAAAAAGAAATTGTGGATGACATGGGCTATGAGCTGGTTGACCACAATCTGGTGCTTTACGTGAAGAAAAAGTAAGCAGGTTCCTGCCATGAAAAACGCCCCGCATGCATCACGGGGCGTTTTTTATGGCAGCTGTATCACTTGCCGGACTGGCCGCTATAGATCTGGTCAAATACGCCGCCATCGTTGAAGTGGGTTTTCTGGATGTCACGCCAGTCGCCAAATGTCTCCTCGACCTGGAACAGATCGATCGGCGGAAAACGGTCGGCAAATTCGGCAAGGATTTCCGGATTGCGCGGGCGCAGGTAGTTTTGTGCGGCAATCCGTTGTGCCTCGTCCGACCACAGGTATTCCAGATAGGCCTGGGCCAGTTCGCGACTGCCCTTGCGTTCGACCACCTTGTCAACGACGGTGACGGGGGGCTCGGCCTGGGCACTGACGCTCGGGTAGACCACTTCGAAAGAACCGGCATCAAACTCGCGGGCAATCATCACGGCCTCGTTTTCAAAGGTCAGCAGCACGTCGCCGATCCGGTTCTGCATGAAAGTGCTGGTCGCGCCACGACCGCCGGTATCCATCACCGGCACCTGGGCAAACAGTTTGCCGACGAAGTCGCGGGCGTCCTGCTCGTTACCGCCGTTTCTCAGCACATAGCCCCAGGCCGACAGGTAGCTATAGCGGGCGTTGCCGGCGGTTTTCGGGTTGGGGATGATGACCTCGACACCTTCACGTACCAGATCGGGCCAGTCCTGGATGTTCTTCGGGTTACCCTTGCGTACGATCAGTACGGTGGCGGAGGTAAAGGGTGCGCTGTTATCCGGCAGCCGTGTGGCCCAGTTTTCCGGAATCAGTTTGCCGTGCTCGTACAGGGCATTGATGTCGGTGGCCATGTTCATGGTGATGACATCGGCCGGCAGGCCGTCAATTACCGAACGGGCCTGCTTGCTGGAGCCGCCATGGGACATCTGGATCTGGGCCGGTTTGTGGCCTTGTTCCTGCCAGTGTTTTTGGAAGGCCGGATTGTATTCCTTGTAAAAGTCACGCATCACGTCGTATGAAACGTTCAGCAGGGGCGCGGCGCTGAGCGGCTGGCTCAGTGCAAGCAGGGCGGTCAGGGAGGCGGCCAGCAAGGGCTTCATGATGTATAACTCCGTTATGGGTGTGAATGGGCGGAGTCTAGGGGAAGTTGCTTAGAATTCAAAAGAATCAAATTGAATTCGTTTATTCTTTATTGTTATTTATAGGTGATGAGCTGCAGTCGTGTCGGGGAGCAGCGGGCCAGACAGCAAAAAGCCCTCAAACGAGGGCTTTTGCGTGTTACATGTTGGGGTAGTTGGGGCCTCCGCCGCCTTCCGGAGCGATCCAGGTGATGTTCTGTGACGGGTCCTTGATGTCACAGGTCTTGCAGTGCACGCAGTTTTCCGCGTTGATCTGGATGCGTTTGCCGCCATCGTCATTGTCGACGATTTCATAGACGCCGGCAGGGCAGTAGCGCTGCGCCGGTTCGTCGTACAGCGGCAGGTGCTTCTCGATGGAGATGTTCGGATCGGCCAGCACAAGATGCACCGGCTGGTTGGCCTCGTGCGCGGTGTTGGACAGGAACACCGAACTCAGGCGGTCGAAGCTGAGCTTGCCGTCGGGCTTGGGGTAGAGGATTTTCGGTGCTTCGTTGACCTTTTTCAGCTTGGCGTAGTCCGGCACTGTGTCGCGCAGGGTGACCGGGATCTTGCCGCCGAAGATGTTCTGGTCGATGTAGTTGAAAGCACCGCCCAGGGTGGCACCAAACTTGTGGATGGCCGGGCCGAAGTTGCGGCTGCGGTACAGCTCGTCGTACAGCCAGCTGCTCTTGTAGCTTTCGGTGTATGCGGTCAGTTCGTCGCCACCTTGGCCACCGGCAAGCAGGGCATCAGCGACGGCTTCGGCCGCCAGCATGCCGGATTTCATCGCGGTGTGGTTGCCCTTGATCTTGGCGAAGTTCAGGGTGCCCAGGTCGCAACCGATCAGGGCACCGCCGGGGAAGACCATTTTCGGGACCGAGTTGAAGCCGCCCTTGGTAATGGCGCGGGCGCCATAGGCAACGCGGGTGCCGCCTTCCAGGTACTGCCTGACCACCGGGTGGTGCTTGTAGCGCTGGAATTCCTCGAAAGGTGACAGGTGCGGGTTGCTGTAGGACAGGTCGACAATCAGGCCGACCGCCACCTGGTTGTTTTCCAGGTGATAGAGGAAGGAACCACCCGGGTTGTCGTTGTCCAGCGGCCAGCCGGCGGTGTGTACCACCAGGCCGGGCTTGTGCTTGGCCGGATCGATGTCCCACAGCTCCTTGATGCCAAGGCCGTAATGCTGCGGGTCGCTGTCCTTGTCCAGCTCGTAACGGGCCTGCAGGCGCTTGCCGATATGGCCACGGCAGCCTTCGGCAAACAGGGTGTACTTGGCGCGCAGTTCCATGCCCGGGGTGTACATGCCGTCTTTGGGGTTGCCGTCACGGTCAACACCCATGTCGCCGGTCAGGATGCCGTAGACCACGCCATCATCGTTGATCAGGGCGTCCTGGGCAGCGAAGCCGGGGTAGATCTCGACACCGAGGTTTTCTGCCTGTTCGGCCAGCCAGCGGCACAGGTTGCCCAGGGAGATGATGTAGTTGCCTTCGTTGTGCATGGTTTTGGGCACAAACAGGCCGGGAATTTTCTGGGCTTTTTCCGGGCCGGTAAACAGGTAGATGTCGTCACCGGTCACGGGGGTATTCAGCGGGGCACCGAGTTCTTTCCAGTCGGGAAACAGCTCGTCGAGCGCCCGGGTCTCGAATACCGCGCCCGACAGGCTGTGGGCACCCACTTCGGAGCCTTTTTCAACGACACAGACGCTGAGTTCCTGGCCAGCTGCGGCCGCTTTCTGCTTGAGCCGGCAGGCGGCGGACAGCCCGGCAGGGCCGGCGCCGACGATGACGACATCGAAATCCATAAATTCGCGTTCCACAGACTATCTCCTCGGTGTACGGCTTTTATTTATTGTATGCGGCTGAACCGGTGTCCGGGGCAGCGATGGGCATTATATCTACCATGGGCCAAACGGCCAATGCAAACGATCGTTTGAATTTTTTTCAAACCTGTTTAGAATCGCTTGCAGGGATCTTCCTTTCGGCTGCCATGCTTCGGGTATGGGAAACCGTTTGGAGCCAACAAATACAATGATCATCCCTGCTGACCAGCCTCGTTGCGTGACCAGGCCCGGTCCGGTGATTTCATTGCAAGGAGTTGTCCCGCAGGGGCAGTGACCGGCTATCCCTGTATTGACCGCATATCAGGTTGCGTTCAAGATAGCAGGCGTTTTGTGCCTGCGGCGGCTCGCCCCGTGCGACCCTGTATCACTGTCCTGGCTTGCCTTGACGGTTTTTTATTCACCGGAGATAACGAGGAATCCATGAAGATTCTAGTAGCTGTCAAACGAGTGGTTGACCACAACGTAAAGGTACGCGTAAAGGCGGACAATACCGGCGTGGAACTGGCCAACGTAAAAATGTCCATGAACCCCTTCTGTGAAATCGGTGTGGAAGAAGCCATCCGCCTGAAGGAAAAAGGCGTCGCCAGTGAAGTGATCGCGGTGTCCGTCGGTCCTTCCGCTGCCCAGGAGCAACTGCGTACCGCACTGGCACTGGGTGCCGACCGTGCCATTCTGGTCGAGCAGGACGGTGACATCAGCTCGCTGACTGTGGCCAAGCTGCTCAAGGCGCTGGTCGACAAGGAACAGCCGGGTCTGGTCATGCTGGGCAAGCAGGCCATCGATACCGACAACAACCAGACCGGCCAGATGCTGGGTGCACTGACCGGCTATGCGCAGGGCACCTTTGCATCCAAAGTTGAGGTGGACGGCGACAAGGTCAACGTTACCCGTGAAATCGACGGCGGCCTGCAAACCGTTGCACTGAAGCTGCCAGCCATCGTCACTACCGACCTGCGCCTGAACGAGCCGCGCTACGCCAAGCTGCCGGACATCATGAAGGCCAAGAAAAAGCCGCTGGATACCGTGACCCCGGCCGACCTGGGCGTGACTGTGGCCTCTACCCTGACCACCCTGAAAGTGGAAGCACCGGCCCAGCGTAGCGCCGGCATCAAGGTGGCCGACGTGGCCACACTGGTCGAGAAACTGAAGAACGAAGCGAAGGTGATCTAATGGCTATTCTGGTTATTGCTGAACACTCCAACGCTGCGCTGGGTGCAGCAACCCTGAACACCGTGACTGCGGCCAAGGCCATCGGTGGCGACGTTCATGTACTGGTGGCTGGTGCCGGTTGCGCTGCCGCTGCCGAAGCTGCCGCCAAAATCGATGGCGTGGCCAAGGTGCTGGTGGCTGATGATGCAGCCTACGCCCATCAGTTGCCGGAAAACGTTGCGCCACTGGTGGCGGAACAGGGCAAGAGCTACAGTCACGTGCTGGCTCCTGCCACCACCACCGGCAAGAACCTGCTGCCACGCGTGGCCGCGCTGCTGGATACCGACCAGATTTCTGAAATCATCGCGGTGGAAAGCGCCGATACCTTCAAACGTCCGATCTACGCCGGCAACGCCATTGCCACCGTGCAGTCCAGCGCTGCCATCAAGGTGATCACCGTGCGTGGTACCGGTTTTGACGCGGCTGCGGCCGAAGGCGGCTCCGCTGCCATCGAGAATATCGCAGCAGGTGCCGATGCCGGCATTTCCAGCTTTGTCGGCGAAGAACTGGCCAAGTCCGACCGTCCCGACCTGACCTCTGCCCGCGTGGTGGTGTCCGGTGGTCGCGGTATGGGCAATGGTGACAACTTCGAGATGCTGTACAAGCTGGCTGACAAGCTGGGTGCTGCCGTGGGTGCTTCCCGCGCCGCGGTCGACGCCGGTTTTGTACCGAACGACCTGCAAGTGGGCCAGACCGGCAAGATTGTTGCTCCTGACCTGTACATTGCCGTGGGCATCTCCGGTGCCATCCAGCACCTGGCCGGCATGAGCGGCTCCAAGGTGATCGTGGCGATCAACAAGGACGAGGACGCGCCGATCTTCCAGGTGGCCGACTACGGTCTGGTGGCCGACCTGTTCGAGGTGGTGCCGCAACTGGATGCCGCGCTGTAACTTTTGCGCATGGGCAAACCGGCAAAAAACCCGCTACCATTGGCGGGTTTTTTGTTGCCCCAGATCTGGCAGAGTGATTGGCCGGCCATTCGGTGTTCGTCCTGGCAAACAGCCCTGTGTGCGTTGTAGAAGCCGGAATTGTGGCGACGAACACCGCCCGTGGTTGTCTGCACTCCGTGTAGAATGATGCTTCGGCGACCGGCTTGATGCTTCGGGTTGGTCATGACCAGAAAGGGCTGCAAATATGTATGCCCGTTGTCAGGAGGTGCTGTGTCCCTTTCATCCCGCAGGTTGGCGACAACCGCTATGGCTGTGATGGCAGCACTTGTGGCCGGCGCGCTCCGGGCAGAGATCCCGCAACCACCGGTGTGTGAGCGCCTGCAGTTGCTGATTGCGCCGCAGCAGGCGCGACTGGCCGGCACGGCAGGGCCGCAGTGGGTGGAGGGGCTGGCCCGGCACAGCGGATTGCAATTGCATGTACGGCAGCCGGATGATGACGCTGTCGTCAGTTTTGCCTCCGGAGTGCAGGATCTCTGGCTGGGCAGCAGTCTGGAAATGTTGCAGCAGACGGGTGGGCATCCATTGCAGCCGCCGCTGTGGCAGGAGCAGTACTGGCTCTGGTTTCGTGCCGGCGAACTGACGGATGTGCAGCAGCTGCCGGTGCTGTCAGGCATGCGTGGCGGCTATTGGCCGGAACAGCTGGAGCAGGGGCAGCTTGCCACGCTGGCGGTACATGTCGGGCTGGATAATTTGCGGGTGCAGGCAGGTCCGGCAGCGGCATTGCAGGCTGTGCTGGATGGAGACATAGATTTTTTCATGTCGGACAGTGAAACGCTCGCGGTCATCGATGCCGTGAACGACACGGAGGCGCTGGAAGCTCTGGCGCAGCCCTTGCTCGTCAGACCCTACTATCTGGCGCTAAGCAATAACTCTGCTTGCAAGGACAAAGCGGTTATCGGCCTGCTGGAAGCCGCCATCATCAAGGTGCAGGAGCAGGAGTAGTACTACAGCTAGCGCGCCGGCGCTGAGCAGGATACAAAAAAGCCCGCAACGGAGAATGTACCGTTGCGGGCTTTTTATTGGCGACTGGAGGCTATCCGCGTTGCTGCAGTGCGGCGATGCGCACCTCCAGCGGCGGGTGGCTCATTAGCAGGCCGGCCAGGCCATTCTTGAGGCTGCCGCTGATGCCGAATGCGGCCAGGCTGTCCGGCATGTGTGACTCAACCTGTCCGGACTCGATCTGCAGGCGGCGCAGGGCGCTGATCATTGCTCCGGTTCCGGCCAGTTGTGCGCCGGCCTCGTCGGCGCGGAATTCACGCTTGCGCGAGAACCACATGACGATGATGCTGGCCAGAATGCCGAGTACCAGTTCGGCCGCGATGGTGGCGACGTAATAACCGATGCCGGGGCCGTCGTTTTCGTTTTTCAGGACCGCCTTGTCGACAAAATTGCCGAAGATGCGGGCGAAAAACATGACAAAGGTGTTCACCACACCCTGGATCAGGGTCAGGGTCACCATGTCGCCGTTGGCAACGTGACCGATTTCGTGGGCCAGTACCGCTTCCACTTCCTCGGGAGAGAAACGCTCCAGCAAACCCTGGCTGACGGCCACCAGGGAGTTGTTGCGGTTCCAGCCGGTGGCGAAGGCGTTGGCTTCATAGGCAGGGAAAATGCCCACTTCCGGCATGCCGACACCGGCATCGCGGGCCAGGCGTTCGACGGTGCTGACCAGCCATTGCTCCTGGCGGGTACGGGGCTGGTCGATGATCTGGGTGCCGGTTGATTTCTTGGCCATCCATTTTGACAGGAACAGCGAGATGAATGAGCCGGTAAAGCCGAATACCGCACAGAAAATCAGCAGGTCGCCGTGGTTCTGTCCGGTGTAGCGGTCAACCCCCAGCAGTTTCAGGGTAATGCTGGCAACTACCAGCACGGCAAGGTTGGTCGCGAGAAACAGCAAGATGCGCATCATGATGCGTAGAGCTCCAAGTTTGAAAAGAGAGGTATTTTAATGGTGGCAGTGCCTGCAAATGCAAGTATTCATGATGATTTTATTGCAGTCCGTACCGTATTGGTGGCCGGTGGCAAGGCGGGGCGACAGGGGTTTCTGGCATGTTACCGATCAGTCGATGGCAAAAAAATGCTGCATGGCACTGATCAAGGCTTCGCTGTCGCGGCTGCCCAGGTGGCGGCGCAGCTGGTGCGCCAGGCTGCCCTGTGCGCGCCGGATGCTGGCCGGCACAGCGGCCAGTTCGCCGGCAAAAGGATGTTGTGTGCCGGCCAGGCGAACAAAGGCTTTTTCGCTCAGCTCGGCCTGATCAAGTGCCTCATGGCCCAGGGTGCCGAGATGGCGGATATAGCCCTCGCTGGCCAGCCACAATAATGTGCTCAGACAATGCTGCTGGCGCGGGTGGGGCAGGCCGACTTCGTCCGGCGGCAATACGCCAACCATATCGTCCAGGTACAGGGTGACCGGCCGCGGAAAGGACTGGTACAGCATGACCAGTCCCAGTGCGGCATCCCGGTAGAAGTCGTCAATATGCAGGTCCATTGCGGTTTATTGGCGATAGGTTTTCATGAAGTTGCCAATGCGGCCGATGGCGGTTTCCAGATCCTCCACCCGTGGCAGGGTGACGACGCGAAAGTGGTCCGGCCATGGCCAGTTGAAGGCGGTACCCTGCACGATCAGCAGCTTCTCCTGCAGCAGCAGGTCGAGCACGAACTTCTCGTCGTTGTGGATCGGGCAGACTTTCGGGTCGATGCGCGGAAAGGCGTAGAGTGCCCCCATCGGTTTCACGCAGCTGATGCCGGGAATGTCGTTGAGCAGCTCCCAGGCGCGGTTGCGCTGTTCCAGCAGGCGACCATTGGGCAGGACCAGATCGTTGATGCTCTGGTAGCCACCCAGTGCGGTCTGGATGGCGTGCTGCGCCGGTACGTTGGCACACAGACGCATGTTGGCCAGCATGTCCAGACCTTCGATGTAGCCTTTGGCACGGCTTTTGGCACCGGAAACGATCAGCCAGCCGGAGCGGAAGCCGGCGACGCGATAGGATTTGGACAGGCCGTTGAAGGTCAGGAACAGCAAGTCATCGGCCAGCGAGGCGATGCAGGTGTGCCTGGCAGCATCGTAGAGGATCTTGTCGTAGATCTCGTCGGATAGCACGATCAGGTTGTGCTGGCGGGCGATCTCGACGATTTCCTGCAGCAGCTCCTTCGAGTACACCGCGCCGGTCGGGTTGTTCGGGTTGATGATCAGGATTGCCTTGGTATTGGGCGTGATCTTGCTGCGGATGTCGTCCAGATCCGGGAACCAGCCGGCCTGTTCGTCGCACAGGTAATGCACCGGCTTGCCGCCGGACAGGGTGCAGGCAGCGGTCCACAGCGGATAGTCCGGTGCCGGGATCAGTACCTCGTCACCGTTGTTGAGCATGGCCTGCAGTGACATCACGATCAGTTCGGAGACGCCGTTACCCAGATAGATGTCCTCGATGCCGACACCCTGGATGCTCATTTGCTGGCAATAATGCATGACCGCCTTGCGGGCACTGAACAGGCCCTTGGAGTCGCTGTAACCCTGCGCGGTCGGCAGGTTGAGAATCACGTCTTGCAGGATTTCCTCGGGCGCCTCGAAACCGAACGGCGCCGGATTGCCGATGTTCAGTTTGAGTACACGCTGGCCTTCGTCCTCCAGACGCTTGGCATGCTTCATCACCGGCCCGCGGATGTCGTAGCAAACGTTGGCCAGTTTGTTGGATTTGGTGAACTGCATGGGAAATGTCCTGCAAAATAAAAGGGTTACAGAATCATTGCGATGCTGGTGGGCCGCAGCAATGAAAACCTCGTCTATAATGCCAGTTTTTACCGGACAATGCTTGCCCCGCAAGGCGTGCAAATCCGCACAGGTTGACCCGGGAGGCCCGAGTGCAGAATTCACTGGAAATTTTTTTACAGCGAGCCACACAAACCCTTGACCGGCTGGAGCCCATGTTGCCATTGCAGCGCCAGCCGGTGGACTGGGCACATCATTTGGCGGCACGTTGGGTCGGCAGTCCGCAGGGCGGTCATCTGCGGCCGATCCAGGTGCGTTCAAAGCTCAAGCTGGATGATTTGCTCGGCGTTGAACGCCAGCGTGACCAGTTGCTGGTCAATACCCGCCAGTTTTTGCAGGGCCTGCCGTGCAACCACGCGCTGATGTGGGGCGCGCGCGGAACCGGCAAGTCCTCGCTGGTGCGGGCCATTCTTTCCGAGCATGCCGGGCAGGGCCTGCGCCTGATCGAGGTCGATCGCAATGATCTGGCCGAGCTGCCGCTGATCGTCGAATCACTGGGCGGACTGACACAAAAATTCATCGTGTTCTGTGATGATCTGTCATTCGAGCCGGGCGAGGGCGATTACCGCCTGCTGAAAAGCATCCTTGACGGCTCACTGGAGCAGGCACCGGACAACGTGGTGTTGTACGCCACCTCCAACCGCCGCCACCTGTTGCCCGAATACCAGAGTGACAACCAGAACTGGCAGCGCGGCGAAACCGGCGAGCTGCATCCGAGCGAGGCGGTGGAGGACAAGATCGCATTGTCCGACCGTTTTGGCCTGTGGCTGTCATTCTACGCTTTCAGCCAGGACCACTATCTGGATGTGGTCAGCCACTGGATCAGCCATTATGCGGCACCGCTCAAGATGGGCTGGCAACGTGATGAAACCTTCGAAAAGGAGGCGATCCGCTGGGCGCAGGCCCGTGGCAACCGAAATGGACGTTGTGCCGAGCAGTTTGCCCGGCACTGGGTGGGTCGGCAGGCCCTCTCGCTTTTACCGCAAACACCTTGAACTCGGGAGCTTTTATGCCGGATACACACACGCAGCACCATATTGTCCTGTTGCAGTACCTGCGGCAGGTGATCCAGACCCTGGCCGAAGAGGACCTGGTACCGGAGGAACACCAGGGTTTCATCCAGCGCTATGACGAGCTGATTGCACAGATGCAGCGCGGTGATGACGAGCGTTACCTGGGGCAGGAGCTGGTCAGTCAGGTGTTTCAGCGTTACCCGCAAATCGCCCACCAGGTGCCGCGGGACCTGCTGTGGTTTTTCGGTGGCGAATGTCTGCACTTCATGCCGGACGAGGAAATTGCCAATTATCAGCTGCTGGACGAGCGGCGTTCGATTGCGCTGGAGCGGGGCGAAGCGTTCGACTGGGATGCCGAGGTGCGACTGATGTTCATGCCGGTTGCCGGGCAGGGAAAACACTGATTGAAAAAAAGCTTGACGGCGCCGCAACGAGCCACTAGAATGCGCACCACTTCCAGCGAACAGCCCGAAAGGCGGCGCAGGAAGCGGTAACTGTTAAAAGTTCCAAGGCTGCGTCCCCTTCGTCTAGTGGCCTAGGACACCGCCCTTTCACGGCGGTAACAGGGGTTCGAGTCCCCTAGGGGACGCCATATCAAGCGGGAATAGCTCAGTTGGTAGAGCACAACCTTGCCAAGGTTGGGGTCGCGAGTTCGAGTCTCGTTTCCCGCTCCAGATCAGGCGTCAAGCCAAAAAAGAGCCCTTTTGGGGCTCTTTTTTTATGTCCGTGATTTTTCTGGTGCGGCACATTGTAATGGTGTGCAATGCCCGTAATGTACGGTTGGCTGCATGATGTGTATCAAAACGGCGCTACCGCGATGGAGCGCCGTTTTTTGTGCGGAATCAGTCAAAAACCCGGAAGCGTTCCGCGTCGTCCATGTATTCCTTGTCACCGATTTCTGCGGCATGCCCGCCAAAAGGCATCTGGGCGCTCAGTTGCCAGCTTGCCGGCAGATCCCAGGTGGTGCGCACCTGCTCGTCGATCAGCGGGTTGTAATGCTGCAGGCTGGCACCGATACCGGCACCGGCCAGGGCCGTCCAGACCGCGAACTGCGCCATACCGGCGGAGTTGGCCGAAAAGACGGGAAACTTGTCGGCATACAGCGCGAATTTGTCTTGCAGCTCGCTGATGACATTGGCGTCCTCGAAAAACAGTATGGTGCCTGCAGCGGCGGCAAAGCTGTCCATTTTCTGCTCGGTGGCAGAAAACTGCTCCGGCGCGACCAGCGGGCGCAGGGTTTCCTTGACCAGTTCGTTCCAGAACCTGGTGTGCTGGTCTCTAAACAGGACCACGGCTCGTGAGCTTTGTGAATTGAAGGCGGAAGGGGATTCGCGAATCACTGATTTGACCAGTTGTGCAACCTCCGAGGCAGGCAGTGGCAGGCTGTTATTCAGGGCATACTGGGTGCGGCGTTTCTGAAACATTGCAAGGGCGCTCATGCGGGTCTCCCGGGCAGGATTTGAGAAGGAGTGGTCAGGCCTTTGACCTGGCAACCGGCCTGATTCTAGCGCAAAAGAGCAGGGGTGGCTGGGCATCTTGTGCCGGAACTGCAGGCATGGAAGGGTGCAGGCGTGCTGCGAAGGCCGGGAGAAAGGGAAGGGCTTGCCGGGTGAAACAGGCATGGCCTGCAGGGGCAGGCCATGCTGAAGGAGGGGGGGGTTACTGGTTGGAGCCGGAAGTGTTGTCGGCTTTCCTGATTTGCTCCAGTGCTTCCCATGCCTTGGCAAAGATGAAAGGAATGACGGCGAATGCGATGGCAATGGTGGCGGTTGCGGTTTGTTGGGCCGCATCTTTGGCACCACCCAGCCAGAGAAGAAGAACTGCTGCGGCTATGCCGGTTCCAACAAGGGTGACGATCCAGGCGTTTTTCTGCATGACCTTTTTATCCTGTGAATTGAAAATTTAGCTCAACATAGTGGTGTCAAATAAAACAAGTAACGGTATCGCTGTCAAGCGCGATGCCGCCGGATGCTTGAGTCAGGTCATGCCGGCGATCGGTTCGCAAGAGCGGCAAATATGGCAATTACGGGCATATTTGTTCTGTATTCGGGGTAGAATCACGGTTTGTCCATACACCCAAAGAACATCACATGAACCTGAGCTACTTTACATCCCTCCTGAACCGCACCGGCCTTGTGGTGCAAATCCTGATTGGCATGCTGGCGGGTGTCCTGCTGGCGCTGTTGGCACCGGGCTGGGCGGGCAAGGTCTCCCTGCTGGGCGAATTGTTCATTTCCGCCCTGAAGTCGGTCGCGCCGGTACTGGTCTTCATTCTGGTAACGGCGGCCATTTCCCGTTACGACAGCGAGCAGCCAACCCATATCCGTCCCATTCTGGTGCTGTACCTGGTCGGTACCTTCGGGGCAGCAGTGATAGCGGTCATTGCCAGCCTGATGTTTCCCACGCAGCTGGTGTTGGTCAATGCGGCGGATATCGCGGCGGTCCCGCCCGCCGAGGTTAACGATGTGTTGAAAACACTGGTGCTGTCGATGGTTGCGAACCCCGTTCAGGCCATCGCAGATGCCAACTTCATCGGCATCCTGGCCTGGGCCGTCGGCCTGGGTATTGCGCTGCGTCATGCATCGGATACCACCCGTCGTGTCATGCATGACCTGGCCGACAGCGTGTCATGGATCATCCGCTGGGTGATCCGCCTGGCACCGCTGGGCATTTTCGGCCTGGTGGCAACCACCGTGGCCGAGGCCGGCCTTTCGACCCTTGGCAATTATCTGCACCTGTTGCTGGTTCTGCTGGGCTCGATGCTGGTGGTTGCCCTGTTGCTCAATCCGCTGCTGGTGTGGTGGAAGATTCGCAGCAACCCTTACCCGCTGGTGCTGCGTTGCTTGCGTGAAAGTGGTATCACTGCGTTCTTTACCCGCTCTTCGGCGGCCAATATTCCGGTCAACATGGAGCTGGCTAAACGTCTTGATCTGGATTACGCCACCTATTCGGTATCCATTCCCCTGGGTGCCACCATCAACATGGCGGGTGCTGCAATCACCATCGGCGTGCTGACGCTGGCTGCCGTGCATACGCTGGGCATCGATGTCAGCTTTGGTACCGCCGTGCTGCTGTGCGTGGTGTCTGCTGTCTGTGCTTGCGGTGCATCAGGCGTTGCCGGTGGTTCGCTGTTGCTGATTCCGCTGGCCTGCAGCCTGTTCGGTATCGACACCGATACCTCGATGCGGGTGGTCGCCATCGGCTTCATCATTGGGGTTTTGCAGGATTCTGCCGAAACAGCGCTCAACTCATCGACGGATGTGCTGTTTACTGCTGCTTCGGACATTGCAGCCAAACGCCAGGCAGGAATCTGACTGCATGAACCTGACGGAAACCCGGGTCAACTCTGCGACCCGTTTTACAGGCAACATCATCAATGTGCGCGTTGATCAGGTACGTCTGCCTGACGGGCGTCTGGCCGATCGTGAATGTGTGCAGCACCCGGGCGGTGCTGCCGTGCTGGCGGTCACGCCACAGCAGCAAGTCATTCTGGTGCGCCAGCACCGCTATGTCTGTGGCCGGGACATGCTGGAACTACCGGCCGGAAAGCTTGATGCAGGGGAAGAGCCGGCTGGCTGCGCCCTGCGCGAGCTGGCGGAGGAGACACCCTATACCGCAGGTTCGGTGCAGCTGGTGCATGCTTTCTACTCGACCCCGGGATTTTGCAACGAGAAGATTTACCTGTTCTGGGCGCAGGATGTCGAGGCCAACAGCCAGGCTGTACCCGACGATGGCGAACTGCTGGAACTGGTGTTGCTTGACGCACAGCAGGTACGTGAAGCATTGGCGCAGCAGCGTATCGAGGATGGTAAAACCCTGGTAGCGCTGTATTGGTGGCTGGCCGGCGGAGCAGGGGGTGGCACTTTGCCGGCATGAGGAATATCAAGCTTTGCTTCCGTGCCTGTACCAGGCTGCCGGGAATTGCAGTCGTGCAGGCCGGCTTGCGGATATGATGACAGGCCAGAAAACTGGATGTTGGTGGTGATATGAGCTTTTTGAATCGACTGAGCATCAGCCGCAAATTGATGTTGATCCTTGCCTTGCCGTTGCTGGGGCTGGGTTATTTTTCCGGCTCGGCATTGCTTGAGCAGGTGCATGTGTGGCGGCAGGCAGCCCAGCTGGAGCAGCTGACCCGGCTCTCGGGGCAGTCCAGCCTGCTGCTCAAGGAGCTGCAGCGGGAAAGAGGGCGTACCGGTACTTATCTGGGGGCTTCCGGACAGCGTTTCGGCAGCGAACTGCAGCAGCAGATACAGGCCACCGATATACAGGTGGCGGCTTTGCGGGCGACTTTGCGCCAGCTCGACATGGAGCGCCATGGCAGTGCCTTTGCCGTGGCGTGGCACGATTTTCTGCAGGTGCTTGATGGCCTGGAAAACCACCGCAGCCAGGTTCGTGACGTTCGCATAGTGGCGGCTGAAGGTATTGGGTATTACACCGGCCTGAACGCGCTATTGCTGAAAACGGTTGACAGCCTGGCCCGGGTCGATGCCGCGCGCGAGCTGGCCGATCCGGTTACCACCTATGTCAGCGCACTGTATGCCTCCGAAGCTGCAGGCATCGAACGGGCTACGCTGAGTGCGGCGTTTGGTGCTGATGACCTGCCGCGACCGGTCCTGCAGCGGGTCATCATGCTGATGAGCAACCAGGACATGTATGTGCAGGCCCTGCTGGCGGCGGCATCTCCGGCCCAGCAGGCGTTGTTCCGGGCAACCATGCAGGTACCGGTGGCCGGGCAGGTTGACCAGTTGCGCCAGCAGGCGATCGACCGCTCGGGTGGTAGCCTTGGAACGGATTCCGGGCAATGGTTTGATCTGTCAACCAGCAAGATTGACCTGTACCACGAACTGGCTACCCACTATGCCTCGGATCTGGAACAAGCAGCCGAGCGCCTGATCGACAGGGCGCAGGGAGCATTCTGGATCGCCTTGGTGGTTGCTGTAGGCGTATTCGTGGTTGCCTTGCTGTTCTCATATTACCTGGCCCGGCTGATTGTCTCCCGGATTCGCAACCTGCACGGGATCATCACGCAGGTTGAGCAGAGCAATGACCTGAATGTGCGGGTGGCGGTCAGCTCCGGCGATGAAATCGGCCAGGTGGCTGGCGCTTTCAACCGGATGCTGGAAAAATTTCATGCAACTGTGGTGCACATGCACCAGTCATCGACCCAGGTGGCTGCCACGGCGGAAGAGCTGTCGGCTACCACGGAACAGGCTGACCGCGGCATCCAGCAGAATCGCAACGAAACCGACCAGACCGTGGTTGCCATGAACGAGATGGCTGCCACCGTGCAGGAGGTGGCGCAAAACACTGCCGCCGCCGCGATGGCGGCGCAGGATGCCGAGCAGCTGGGTAACGACAGCAATCTGGTGGTGCGGGATGTGCTGCTCAAGATTCGCACGCTGGAAGAGGAAACCGGGCAAGCGGCCGGAGTCATTGGCCGGCTCGACCATGACAGCCAGCAAATCGGCCGGGTGCTGGATGTGATTCGCGGCATTGCCGAGCAGACCAATCTGTTGGCCCTGAATGCGGCTATCGAGGCGGCGCGTGCCGGCGAGGCAGGGCGTGGTTTTGCGGTGGTGGCTGACGAGGTCAGGACGCTGGCTACCCATACCCAGAACTCGACCGAAGAAATCCATCAGCTGATTGCCGGCTTGCAAAAGGGCGCGGTCGAGGCAGTCAGCGTGATGCAGCAGGTCAGCCGGCAGGCTGACGAAAGCGTGGAAATGGTGGAGCGCTCATCCGGCCTGCAGGATGAGGTGACAGAGAACCTGCGCACCATTACCAGCATGAACCGGCAGATTGCCGCTGCAACGGAAGAGCAGCGGGCGGTGACCGACGAAATCAACCGGAGTCTGGTGAATATCGGCGGTGTCACCGAACAGACCGCTGAAAGCTCGCAGCAAATTGCCCTGGCCAGCGAGGAACTGGCCCGACTGGCCAGCGAGATGCAGGAGCTGGTACAGCAGTTCCGTACCTGATCAGGCCGGGCGGCAGAGGTGGACGCGGGCAAACGGGAGGTTTATCCTCTCAGGTGTTCGTGCCTCCCGTTTCCGGGGAAGAGGGCATGCCCATTAGCGTTCCTTGTGTTAGGAGAACCCCATGTCAGATGTATGGCTGACCAGCCTGATTACGGAAACACCGCAGCAAGGGTTTGAGCTGGCGATTACCCTGAGCCGTCGTGGCGTCAAGTACACCCAGCCTGATCCTGAAGTGCTGCACAAGCTGCGCCCCGAGTATGCCAATTCGGCTGACGCCCTGACCGCTGCCTCCCAGGTGATAGCGGTGAATTTCCAGACAGTCGCCGCTGCCAACAACTACTGGCGCAAGTAGTTCCCTGACGGCCCGTACCGCCGGTGCGGGCCGCTTTCATTCTGTTCCGCGCGCTTTACCGGTCGCGCTGTGGCACCCGCTGCAGTTGTGTTAGAATCCGGATTTTTCGGGTGTCCATGAGCATGCATTCAATCGTGATTTGCCGTCTGTTATTGTTGGCGTTGCTGATGTCCTGCGCGTCTGTCCGTGCGCAGGATGGCAGCGCCGAGCAGATACGCCAGCAAATTGCCCGTCTGCAGCCTGACCTGGCCGTCGAGCGGGTCGAAAGGGTTGCCGGGTCCGACCTGTTTGAGGTCCGCCTCAAGGGCGGAGAGTTCCTGTATACGGACAAGGGTGCAGAGTTCATTCTGCATGGCCAGCTGTATCAGGTGCGCAATGACAGCGCCGTCAACCTGACCGAGCAGGCCCGGCAGGAAGTTACCGCCGGCCTGATCGGCAATCTCGATGTTGCCGACATGGTGGTGTTTCCGGCAGCGGAAACCAGGGCGCGCATTACCGTATTTACCGATGTCGATTGCGGTTATTGCCAAAAGCTGCATGGCGAGGTTGAAGCACTGACTGCAGCCGGAATCGAAGTGCGTTATCTGGCCTGGCCACGACAAGGCCTGTCCGGCAATACCTATGACACCATGGTCAGCATCTGGTGTGCCGATGACCGGCAGGCCGCGATGACACGCGCCAAAAGGCGCCAGAGTGTGGCATCAGCCACGTGCAGAAATCCGGTCGACCGGCAGTTTGCCCTGGGCCAGCAGCTCGGGGTGAGGGGAACACCGGCGATCGTGCTTGATAATGGCGAGATATTGCCCGGCTACATGCCTGCAGCCCAGCTGATTGCTCTGGCTTTGCAGGCACAACAGTAATAAATACAGGCGCCCCGCCGTGAGCGAGGGCCGGAACGAGAGAGGTTGGCATAGCGTGAAAACCGTCAAGGTCGGAATTTGTGGGCTGGGCACTGTAGGTGGCGGCACACTTAATGTATTGCAGCGTAACGCAACGGAAATTGCCCGCCGTATCGGCACCCGGATCGAGGTGGTGCATGTGGCTGCCCGCAGCGTCAATCCCCAGTGTGATACCACCGGTATTACCGTAACCGACAACGCTCTGGAGGTGGTTGCCAACCCGGAGGTCGAGGTGGTGGTGGAGCTGATTGGCGGTGACAGCGTGGCCCGCGAGGTGGTGATGGCGGCCATCGACCAGGGCAAGCATGTGGTCACGGCCAACAAGGCGCTGTTGGCGGTACACGGCAACGAGATTTTTGCCCGTGCCCGGGACAAGGGCGTCATGGTTGGCTACGAGGCCGCGGTGGCCGGCGGTATTCCGGTGATCAAGGCGATCCGTGAGGGTCTTGCCGGCAACCGTATCAACTGGCTGGCCGGCATCATCAACGGCACCGGTAACTTCATTCTCACCGAAATGCGCGAACACGGTCGGGCCTTTACCGATGTGCTGAAAGAGGCGCAGACGCTGGGCTATGCCGAAGCCGACCCGACCTTTGACGTGGAAGGTATCGATGCGGCGCACAAGCTGACCATTCTGGCTTCGATCGCTTTCGGCATTCCGTTGCAGTTCGACAAGGCCTACACCGAAGGCATTACCGGCCTGACGGCAGATGATGTGCAGTATGCCGAAGTGCTGGGTTACCGCATCAAGCACCTGGGGGTGGCACGCAGGACGGCGGAAGGCATCGAGCTGCGCGTGCATCCGACCCTGATTCCGGCCGAGCGCCTGATTGCCAATGTCAATGGCGTCATGAACGCGGTGATGGTCAATGGCGATGCCGTGGGCAGCACCCTGTACTACGGCGCCGGCGCGGGCATGGAACCGACCGCCTCTGCCGTGGTTGCCGATCTGGTTGATATCGTCCGTACCATGGATTGCGAGCCGGCCGAGCGTGTGGCGGCGCTGGCATTCCAGGCCGATGCCCTGTCCGATGAGCCGGTGCTGGGCATTGAGCGCTGTGAAACCGCTTATTATTTGCGTATTCAGGCCAAGGATCATCCCGGCGTACTGGCCGAGGTCGCCAGCATCCTGTCGGAGCGTGGCATCAATATCGAGTCCATCATGCAGAAAGATGTGGAAGAGCAGGACGGCCTGATCCCGATCGTTCTGCTGACCCACCGGGTACAGGAGGCACGCATGCGTGATGCGATTGTCGCCCTGGAAGCGCTGGAATCGGTGATGGCGCCGGTGGTCCGCATCCGTGTCGAACAGCTGGATTAATTTTTCACAAAGGCAAACAACATGCGTTATATCAGCACCCGTGGCCAGGCTCCGGCCCTGAATTTTGAAGATGTATTGCTGGCCGGCCTGGCCAGCGATGGTGGTCTCTACGTACCGGAAAACCTGCCGCGCTTCACCCTGGAACAGATGCAGTCCTGGGTCGGTCTGCCGTATCACGAGCTGGCATTTGAAGTGATGCGTCCCTTTGTTGCCGGCTGCATCAGCGATGCCGACTTCAAGGCCATCCTGGAAGACACTTACGGCGCTTTTGCCAATAGTGCAGTCGCCCCATTGCGTCAGCTGGACACCAATGAGTGGGCGCTGGAGTTGTTCCACGGCCCGACCCTGGCATTCAAGGACTTTGCCCTGCAGCTGCTGGGCCGCCTGCTGGATCATGTGCTGACCAAGCGTGGCGAGCGCGTGGTGATCATGGGTGCCACCTCGGGTGATACCGGTTCGGCCGCCATTGAGGGCTGCCGCCGCTGCGACAACGTCGACATCTTCATCCTGCACCCGCATCAGCGCGTATCTGAAGTACAGCGCAAGCAGATGACCACCGCCATCAGCGACAACATCCACAACATCGCCATCGAAGGCAACTTCGATGACTGCCAGGAGATGGTCAAGGCCAGCTTCGCCGACCAGGGTTTCCTCAAGGGTACCCGTCTGGTCGCGGTCAACTCGATCAACTGGGCGCGCATCATGGCGCAGATCGTCTACTACTTCCATGCCGCACTGCAGCTGGGTGCGCCGCACCGTTCGGTGGCCTTCTCGGTACCGACCGGCAACTTCGGCGATATCTTTGCCGGCTACCTGGCACGCAACATGGGCCTGCCGATCAGCCAGCTGATCGTCGCCACCAACCGCAACGACATCCTGCACCGTTTCATGAGCGGCAACCGCTACCACAAGGATGAGCTGCATCCGACACTGTCTCCGTCCATGGACATCATGGTGTCGTCCAACTTCGAGCGTCTGCTGTTCGACATGCATGGCCGCAACGGCGCGCTGGTGGCACAGCTGATGGACGATTTCCGCGCAACCGGCCAGCTGTCGGTGGAAGAGGACCGCTGGAGCGAGGTGCGCAAGCTGTTTGACTCCCTTGCAGTGGATGATGAGCAGACCTGCCGTACCATTGCCGAGGTATATGCCCAGTGTGGCGAGATTCTTGACCCGCATACCGCGATTGGCGTGCGTGCTGCGCGCGAATGCCGCCGTAGCCTGGGCGTGCCAATGGTAACGCTGGCTACTGCGCATCCGGTCAAGTTCCCTGACGCGGTGGAAAAAGCCGTGGCTGGTGTAGCACCACATCTGCCACCGCACATGGCCGACCTGTTCGAACGCGAAGAGCGTTGCACGGTACTGGCTAATGATCTGAAAACAGTACAGGAGTTTGTCAGCCAGCACGGCAACCGCGGCAAGCCGCTGTAAGTCACCGGATCACAGGGTCGGCAGGTTCGGTGAGATACCGGCTGCTGGCCGGTTGTGGTCATGCGGAGCGACATACCGCAAGGCCGCTGCTGTTCGTGGTGAAACGTATGGCAAATCTGTAGAGCCGACACTTGACACGAGCCGGTTTAATCGGCATGATTCGCAAATCATTTTTTCCCTTTCATATAGAAGTTTTCGAGGAGTTAGACTGTGGCCAACAGCCCTTCTGCCAAAAAACGCGCCAAACAGGCTGAGAAGCGCAACAGCCACAATGCCAGCCTGCGTTCCATGGTTCGCACCTACATCAAGAACGTAGTCAAGGCGCTGGACGCCAAAGACCTGGCCAAGGCCCAGGAAGCCTACGCCAAGGCTGTTCCGGTCATTGACCGCATGGCTGACAAAGGCATTCTGCACAAGAACAAGGCCGCTCGTCACAAGAGCCGCCTGAACCAGCACATCAAGGCGCTGGCAGCTGCATAAGCCCTGAGCATTGCAAAAAACCGGTCTTCAAGACCGGTTTTTTTGTGCCTGTAAAAAGCGCCGACAGGCAGGATTGCTGCGGTAACCTCTCCCCCTGAAGCCGGGCGGTGAACGCACAGCATTGTAAATGCGCCGTTGTTTCTAGTCAGTAATCTGTATTTCTTGGTCATTGAGTTGCTCAGGCAGGCTGGCTAATGTGTGGCAAACAACAAAACACCCGTGCACCGGCATGAAACCGTGGAGAGCTGACATGACCAACCCCCATTACCCGAACCTGTTGCAGCCCCTTGATCTGGGCTTTACCACCCTGAAAAACCGCGTTCTGATGGGCTCGATGCATACCGGCCTGGAAGAGCGCCCCGGTGGTTTCGAGCGCATGGCGGCCTATTTTGCCGAACGCGCCCGTGGCGGTGTCGGCCTGATGGTGACCGGGGGTATCGCGCCGAATGCGGTGGGGGGCGTCTACAAGGGTGCCGCCAAATTGACCACTCCCGAGGAGGCGGCCCAGCACCGCATTGTCACCGAAGCGGTGCATGCCGCAGACGGCAAGATCTGCCTGCAGATCCTGCATGCCGGACGTTATGCGTTCAGCCCCGAGCTGGTTGCGCCGAGTGCCATCCAGGCGCCGATCAATCCGTTCAAGCCAAGGGAGTTGACCGGCGACGAGATCTGGCAGCAGGTCGACGACTTCGTCAACTGTGCGCAAATGGCGCGTCTGGCCGGCTACGATGGTGTCGAAGTGATGGGCTCGGAAGGCTACTTCATCAACCAGTTCCTGGTCAGCCACACCAACCAGCGCAACGACGAGTGGGGCGGCGAGTTCGCCAACCGCATGCGCCTGCCGGTGGAAATCGTGCGCCGTGCCCGTGAAGCCGTGGGCGAGGATTTCATCATCATCTACCGGCTGTCGATGCTTGACCTGCTCGACAGCGGCAGCAACTGGGACGAGATCGTCGAGCTGGCCAGGGCGATCGAAGCGGCTGGTGCCACCATCATCAACACCGGCATCGGCTGGCACGAAGCGCGCATTCCGACCATTGCCACCAAGGTGCCACGCGGTGCCTTTGTCAGCGTCACCGCCAAATTGCGTGGCGAGGTCGGCATTCCGCTGGTGGCCACCAACCGCATCAATACGCCCGAGGTGGCCGAGCAGGCAATCGCCAGCGGTGCTGCCGACATGGTGTCGATGGCGCGCCCGTTCCTCGCTGATCCGGAGTTTGTCAACAAGGCCGCCGCCGGCCAGCCCGAGCGGATCAACACCTGTATCGCCTGTAACCAGGCCTGTCTCGACCACACCTTCAGCGGCAAGCTGTCCTCCTGTCTGGTCAACCCGCGTGCCTGTCATGAAACCGAGCTGGTCTACCTGCCGCTGGAGCAACCGAAAAAACTGGCGGTGATTGGTGCCGGCCCGGCTGGCCTGTCAGCAGCCACCGTAGCCGCGAGGCGCGGTCACAAGGTGACCCTGTTTGATGCCGGCAGTGAAATCGGTGGCCAGTTCAATGTGGCCAAGCGGATCCCGGGCAAGGAGGAGTTCTATGAAACCCTGCGCTATTTCAGCCACCTGCTGCAAGAGACCGGGGTTGAGGTCAGGCTCAATACCAGAGTCAGTGCGCAGGATATTCTCGATGGCGGTTTTGACGAGGTGATCCTGGCGACCGGCATCGTGCCGCGCACACCTGATATCCCGGGAATCAGCCATCCCAAGGTATTGAGCTACCTGCAGGCGATTGCGCGGCATGAGCAGGTCGGCCGGAGGGTGGCGGTGATCGGTGCTGGCGGTATCGGCTTTGATGTGTCCGAATTGTTGACCCACACCGGCAAGCCGGCCAGTCTGGATACGCAGGTTTTCTGGCGCGAGTGGGGCATTGATCCCGGACTGACCGCGCGTGGCGGCGTGGCCGGTGTGGAGCCCGAGTTTCCGGCCAGTCCGCGTGAGGTATACCTGCTGCAACGCAAGAGCAGCAAGGTGGGTGCTGGCCTGGGCAAGACCACCGGCTGGATTCACCGTGCCGACCTGAGCAAGAAAAAGGTGCAGATGATCAACAGCGTCGAATACCTGAAAATCGATGATGCAGGTTTGCATGTCTCGATTGCCGGTGGCGCGCCGCAGCTGCTGGAGGTCGATAACATCGTGATCTGTGCCGGCCAGACCTCGCAGCGTGAGTTGCAGGAACGACTGGAGTCTGGCGGACTGACCGTGCATCTGGCTGGGGGGGCCGATGTGGCTGCCGAACTGGATGCCAAGCGCGCCATTGACCAGGGTGCAAGGATCGCAGCTGTCATCTGATATGCGTTGCAGCAGCGAAAGTGCCGGTCTTGTCGTGGCTGGCTCCGTTGCGGTCAGGCGTCCGTTGGCGGGCGACTGACCGCGGTATCCCCTTGTTGCCGGCTACCGGATCAGTCCATAGCCTCAGCTCTCCCTGGTGTTTGGTGATTTGTCTGCCGTTTGGCAGCCACTTCTGTGCTATAAATCACAAACCCTTTCATGTCTTCAGCTTGCAGGCCCCAACTGATGTAGGATCGGCACGTGATGCGTGCCGACTTGCCGGAAGGTACGCCAAACTTGCAGGTCGGCGTGGTCCGGCCCGGCTGCACAGGGTACGGGGTGTGCCGGAACCAGGGAGAATCGAATTACATGAGTACCTTCAGGCTGAGTCGACAACAGATGACTGAAGCCATCCTGTTGTTCAGTGATGCCGGGATTGCCACGGAAATGCTGTATCCGGAATTCGAGGCCGTGCTGGACAATGTGGTCAGCATGCCGGAATGGGCCGACCAGCAGGTCCGTGCAGCTTACGTGGTGATCAATCCCCGGCTGCAGGTGCGCTCGGTGGTGCTGTTCTATCTGGATTTTGACGAGAAGGGTACCGCAGATTCGGGCTGGAATGTGCCCTTGCGCCAGTTGGTAGAGAAAGCGGAATACGGTCCTGATCTCGAAGGCGGCCCGATTCGTCTGGTATGCCGCAGCCAGTCTCCGATTCCATGGTTGCAAATGCATCTGTGGGACCCTGACCTGACACCGGGGCACAACCATCTGTACATGATCCGTGACGCGGTGAAACGCAACCAGCTGCGCTTGCTGGTCGAGGAAGAAGAAGCGGCGGCCACGGCACGGTTCGAACTGGACAAGTTGCAGGTGGTGGCGGAAGAGTCATGGCAGTTGCCGGCAGATGTGGAAAGGAAAAAAAACCAGGAACGCATAGCTGCCGAGCGTGAACGGGAGCAGCGCAAGAAAGCCGCCCAGCTGATCAAGCAGCAGCGCTTGCGTATGCGCACCCTGGAAACCGAGCATGGTGAGGCGCTGGCCGGTTTGCGCCGGCGTACCGAGCAGCAGTTGGCCGCCAGCCGGACCGGCATGCAACAGCTGGAACAGGAACTGCTGGCCCTGCAAGAGCAAAACCGGATCCTGAAAAAACAGGTCAGGCAACTGGGCCATATTGGCGAGAGTGCCAGGCAGCAGCTACAAAGCATGGCCGTCAAGGAGCAAAACCAGGTTGCCATGTTGAAGGAGCAGTTCGAGCAGGAGTTGCAGGCCCACAAGGAGCTGCTGGAAAACACCCACCAGGAACAGCGTCAACACCAGCAGCAGCGCTACGAAAGCCGCCTTGCCGGCTTGCAGGACGAGCTGCTGCAGGCCCGGAAAGAGGGTGACAGCATCCGTCAGGAGTGCAAGGCCATGCTGGCCGCCTCGAGCGCGGTGCTGGAGCGTCTGGAGGAGGCGGGAGTCTCTCTGGTGACCCTGCAGCCCGGTGCCGGGCATATCACCATCCCGGTGGATGAGGTGGACGAGTTCCTGAAAAGCCCGTCCGCCTATGCGGCCAGGTACTGCATGGTCAGTGAGGAGGATTACAAGGTCTGGCTCAAGCACTATGAAACGCCGGTATGTGATGCCCATATTCCGGTGACAGGCCAGTTGTGCGGTTTGCCGCTTGAGCGCAAGACGCATCCGAGCCGTTTTACCCAGGGCATTTCCAACCGCTGTTCCCGCCACAAGGAACTCTGGTAACCGGCCTGTTGATGCCCGGCATTTCCATGGCTGGCAGCTGTCTGCCGGCTGCTGCAAGTGTGTTCGCGGCGTGTAGCCCCGGTAACAGTAATGATCGCTGCCTGATCCGGCTCTACGCCAGCCGGTGTTTTTTCGCCATGTGTCCGAGCCGCCAGCCCAATAGAACGGCGGCGCAGGTCAGGCCGGCGATCAGGCCTTGCCACAATCCTGCCGGACCCTGTGCCGGACCGGCGATATCGGTCAAGCCAAGTGAATAACCGATGGGCAGGCCGATACCCCAGTAGGATGCCAGGGTGATCAGCATGGTGATCCGGGTATCCTGGTAGCCTCGCAAGGCGCCGGCGGCAGTCACCTGCACCGCATCGGAAAACTGGAATACGGCGGCGTAGATGATCAGGGTGGCGGCAATGCCCAGCACCTGCGGGTCACTGGTGTAGATGCGGGCAATCGGCTCGCGCAACAATGTCATGTAACTGGCAGAAACGCAGGCCAGCAACAGTGCGCTGCCCATCGCGACGCGGGCGGCAAAGGCTGCATCGGCCGGTCGGCCCGCGCCAAGGGTCTGCCCGACCCGCACCGTGGTCGCCATGCCCAGCGAGTAGGGTAGCATGAACACCAGCGAGCTGAAGTTGAGGGCGATCTGGTGCCCGGCCACTGTATTTGCGCCCAGCCCGCCGATCAGCAAGGCAATAACGGAGAAAATACTGGCCTCGGCAAAAATCGAGATACCGATCGGCAGGCCCAGGACCAGCAGCCCGCCGAGGGGCTGGCGCCGGGGCAGTGACCAGCGTTTGAATATTCCGTGCCGGCGGTAGTGGGGAGCCCAATAGACCCACCAGAACATCGCCAGCATCATGCAGACCATGACCAGCGCCGTGGCCCAGCCGCAGCCGACGCCGCCCATCGCCGGCAGGCCGAGCTTGCCGTGGATGAAGGCATAGTTGGCCGGAATGTTGATCAGCAGGCCAAGCAGGCCGATCACCATGCTCGGGCGGGTGCGGCCCAGCGCATCGCTGTAGCAGCGCAGTACCGTGTACAGTGCCAGTGCCGGAAAGCCGCAGGCAACGGCGCGCAGATAGCCCATCGCTGGTTCGACCAGTACGGGCTCTATGCCCAGCAGGACAAGCAGGGGTTCGGCGTTCCACATCAGTATTGCCAGCAGACTGCCCAGCAACAGGCCCAGCCACAGCGCCTGGTGTACCAGCGGGCCGATCTGGCGCGTGCCACCGGCACCGAAAATCCGCGCCACTTTGGCCGTGGTCGCCATCAGGACACCGCTCATGAACAGGAAGACAGGCATCCAGATCGAGTTGCCGAGGGCTACGGCAGCCAGATCGGTCGGGCTGACCCGGCCGGCCATCATGGTATCGACAAAGCCCATCGCCGCATTGGCCAGCTGGGCGACGACAATGGGGGCGGACAATTTCAGGAGTGCCCGCCACTCATTGAACAGGCGCGGGCGCAAAGCCGGGTTGGACATGGGGCGGGCAACTCAGAATAGATTGTATTTGCTGGCGGTGGCAGAGAATGACCAGAGCACGAACAGAATGAAAATGACCAGCGACAGGCTGCCTTGCAGCAACCAGAAACGGCCGGGTAGCGGGGCCGGCGAGTGGTTCCTGCAGAACAGGCTCAGTGCCAGCGCACAGCTGAAGGTGGCGAGCAGGGCACCGGCCAGCACATCGGTTGGCCAGTGTGCCGTCAGGTAAACCCGTGACAAGGCCACCAGGCTGGCCGGAAGGCAGGCCAGGGCAATCAGGAAGGTACGCAACTGCCAGCGCCGGGCCATGCCAAACAGGATGGCAATCACCAGGAAAAAGGTGAAAGCCCGAACGCTGTGTCCGCTGGGCATGCTGTAACCGTCCAGGACCTGTGGCAGCAAATGGGGACGAATGCGTGCCACCACTGCCTTGAACAGGGCATTGAGCAGGGTGGCACCCATCAGGCTGGTAGCGGCAAACAGTAGCGCGGTACGTGCCCGATACAGCAGTAGCAGCAGGCACAACAGGGCGTCCAGCATGATCTGCAGCTTGACATCACCGAGCTGGGTCAGCACCAGCATCAGCTTGTCGAGGGCAGAGCTGGACAGGCCCAGAATGAGCTGCTGCAGGTAGAGGTCGAAGACCTGCAACCATGGCCAGCCGGCCAGCATGGCCAGCAACAGCAGTCCGGTCAGCAGGGCAAGCAGGGCGTGGCGATGTGGCTGGCGGGTTCTTCCCAGCCAGATGCCGCTTGCGATCAGCAGGCCGAAACCACCTGTCAGCAAGAGGGCTTGTGGCCAGAAGCCGGGTGGCGGGGTGCTGTCCAGCGCAGCCCCGGCCAGCCAGCCGGGTATCACGGCAGAGAGCGACCAGATGCCGGCGCTACAGGCATTGATGAGGATGAAGCGTTTCCCCGACATGTGCAGCATGCCGGCCAGCATGGGCAGCACCGGGCGCAACGGGCCGATGAAGTGGCCAAAGAACAGGCTGGCCCCGCCATAGCTGGACAGGTGAACTTCAGCCTGGGCCAGCCATTGCGGGTGCTTGCGCAGCAGTGGCAGGCGATGAACGCCGGCCTGCAAACGGGCACCGAGCAGATACGAGCCGCTGTTGCCCAGAAAAGCCGCCAGCCATGCCAGTAGGGCCAGCGGCCACAGGGCAGCGCCGGCCTGCCCGGCCAGCAGGGCGGCAGAAAATACCAGAATCACGCCTGGCCAGATGATTCCGATCAATGCCGTGCACTCCACCAGGATGATCAGGAAGATGCTGACGCCAAGCCAGTGCGGATGCAGGGCAAGCCAGTCAAACAGTGGAGCAAAAAACTCGGACATCTCGGACATTGAATAACCGTAAATAAATCAGGGAGTGCTTCTCAGGGGCGGATTGTACAGGCACTGCGCAGGCCATACCAAGCGGCATCCGGAGTGCGTTCCGGGTTAGCTGCTGCGTTGCTGCCGCTCCGGCCCGGTGACTGGTTTCAGACGCCGGAAATGGCCGGGAGTTTCGCCTTGCCAGCGCTTGAAGGCACGCTGGAAGGCTTCGCTGGACGAAAAGCCCAGCTGCCAGGCAATCTCGGCAATCGACAGGCGGGTATCGTGCAGATAACTGGTTGCCAGGCTGTGGCGCGTTTCCTGCAACAGTTGACGGAAACTGCTGCCTTCCTGTTCCAGCCGGCGCTGCAGTGTCCAGGCGGGCAGGTGAAGCTGGCCGGCGATATCGGCCAGTTCCGGCTCGCCCTTGCGCAGTTGCGGGGCGAGCAGGCGAACCACCTGCTCGGACAAACTGGCAGGGCGTTGCTGCACGGCCAGTTGCTGTTGGCCTAGAGCCTGCAGCTCGTGCCAGCTGTGTGGGCAATGGCGCGGATTGGTCATGGCCAGTGTATGCGGACTGCACAGAAGACGGTTGGCCGGAGCCCCGAACTCGACCGGACAGCCAAATGCCTGCTCGAAAGCGGCGCCATGGGCTGGAGCCGGGTATTCGATCTGCACCCGTTCAAGCGTTACCGGGCCGCCTGCAACCTGCTGCATGTGGCTGTGCCAGCTTTTCAGAACAGCATCGACCACAAAGCGGTTGTAATCGTTGTACGGGGCAATGGAATAGAAACAGGCCCAGGCCCCGTCGGCACTTTCCTGCAGGCTGCTCCGGCCAAGGTAGTTACAGGCGTACAGGGGCTCGAAGGACGTCAGGATGCGCAGTGCCGAACGGACATCCGGTGCCAGCGCGGCACAGGCACCGGCCAGTCCGAAGTGTTCGAGACGGCTATGGGCCCCCATCAGCAGGCCCAGCCCGGGATGTCCGCTGAGTTCGATTGCCGCATGCCCCAGACGCATGTAATGGGGAATCGAGAGGCGCGCGCCGGCAGAGGCCAGACGCTGTGCCGGCAGCCCGAAGCGTTGCAGCAGCGGAGTGGCATCGATGCCCAGGGATTCCAGAGCGCCAACAACGGGATGAACAAAACCCGTCGACAGGTCGCCAAGCTGGATGCGGGGTCGGGACATGGCTTACCTTGGCGTCAGGGTCAGCCAGATCGGGGCATGGTCGGACGGCTTCTCCATGCCGCGCAGCCCGTAGTCGATACCGGCTTCGGCAAAGTGTGGCACCAGGGTACGACTGGCCATGATCAGGTCGATGCGCAGGCCGCGTTTGGGCGTGTCGTCGAAACCCTTGCTGCGGTAGTCGAACCAGCTGAAGCGGTCGTCGGTATCCGGATGCAGGTGGCGGAAGCTGTCGATCAGTCCCCAGTCCTTCAGGTGCTGCATCCATTCGCGCTCTTCCGGCAGAAAGCTGCACTTGCCGGTACGCAGCCAGCGCTTGGCATTGTCCGGGCCGATGCCGATATCACAGTCTTCCGGCGAGATGTTGAAATCGCCCATTACCACCACCGGGTCCTGTGGCGTGAACGAGGTTTCCAGCAGTGACTGCAAGTCGGCATAGAACCTGACTTTGCCCGGAAACTTGGTTTCGTGCTTGCGGTTTTCCCCCTGGGGAAAATAGCCATTCATCACGGTCACCCGCTGGCCGTTGGCATCGCGATAGTCGGCACGGATGAAGCGGCGCTGGGCATCTTCAGGATCGCCGGGAAACCCCTTGACCACGTTTTCCGGTGGCTGCTTCGACAGCAGTGCAACACCGTAGTGGCCCTTCTGCCCGTGGTGCTCCACGTGATAACCTAGCTTGCGAATCATTTCATGCGGGAACTGCTCGTCAGCCACCTTGATTTCCTGCAGGCCGATAACATCGGGCTGGTGGGTTTCGATCAGGGCTTCAAGCTGGTGCGGACGGGCACGCAGGCCGTTGATGTTGAAAGATACAAGCTTCATGAATGGTTTTTATCCTGCATTAAAACGACAGCATGATGCTGTCGGGTGTACGAATGTATGAGTTTTCAATGTGCAATATGCTAACACGGCCGCTGGCAGCCTTGTTGTTGCTGATGCTTGTCCAGAGCGGATGGGCGGCCCGGCTGGAAGTGGTCAGCAAGCCGGAAAACAAGGAACTGAATGCCAATGTGGCCGCCTTGATCGGTGATCTGGACGGCCATGATGCGGCCAGCCTGCGCCGTTATCAGCGTGCTGCCGTACAGCAGGCACGGCTGGCCGGCGAGGCACTGGGTTATTACAGCAACCGTTATCGCAGCGAAGTGCTGGATGGCGAAAAACCGGTGTTGCGGGTGCATGTCAGGGTGCGCGAGCCGGTACGGTTACGCACGGTAGACATCCGTGTCGAGGGCGAGGCGGCCGGCATGGATGCGTTCCGGGTGCGCGATCCGCGGCTCAAGCCGGGTGAGCAGTTGCACCATGGTGCTTACGACGAAATCAAAAGTGCCCTGCAGCAGCAGGGCCTGCGCTATGGCTTCTTTGCCGGCAAGTTCACCCGTCATCGTCTGCTGGTGGACCCGGCTGCCGGCGCGGCCGATATCGAGTTGCATTATGACAGCGGCCCGCGTTACCGGCTGGGGGCCGTCGAGTTTGCCGAAGCCGGCAAGATCGATGACCGTCTGCTGGCAGCACTGGTGCCGTTTGAGGATGGCACGCCCTATGACTCGGCGTTGCTGGCCGGGCTGTCGCAAAATCTGCAGAACACCGGCTACTTTGCCGGAGTGCAGGTGGATGCCCAGGGCACTGCCGATGGTCCGCAGGTGATCCCGGTACAGGTGCGGCTGGAACCGGCCAAACCGCGCACGCTGGGCCTGGGAGCCGGTTTTTCCACCGACGTCGGACCACGCGGGAGCTTCAGCTGGGAGCGTCACCGGGTCAACAGCAAGGGGCACAAGCTGGGCTTTGACAGCGAAATCTCCAAGCCCAAGCAGAATCTCAGTGGCTGGTACGCCATTCCGCTCAGCTCGCCCCTGTCGGACGAGCTGCGTTTTGTCGCCGGCTATCAGCGTGAAGAGCTGGTTGACGCCAGCAGCGAGCGGCTGACCCTGGGCACCCAGTGGCGTAAAAAGGTGCGCCACGACTGGCAGCGCACTATTGGCCTGCGCTGGGAAGACGAGCGCTATGAATATGACCGCGGCAGCAATCGCAGCCGGCACAGCAAGTTTCTGTTGCCGAGCATCGGCTTTGCCAAACTGAAAAGCGATTCCGCGCTGGATCCTTCCAAAGGTTACCGTCTGCAAATGGATGTCAGTGCCGGCTCCGGGAATGTGCTGTCCGATGCCGATGTGGTGCATGTCAGCGCGCTGGCGCGGGGGCTCACCACCCTGGCCGACAAGCACCGGGTGCTGGCGCGCATCGAGGTGGGTGGCGTGGCCACCGACAAGTACTCGGCCATTCCGCCATCGCTGCGCTTCTTTGCCGGTGGCGACCAGAGCGTGCGCGGCTACGACTACCAGAGCCTGTCGCCACGCGACGCGCAGCGTAACCGGGTGGGCGGACGTTATCTGGTGGCGCAGAGCCTGGAATACCAGTACGAATTTGTTGAGCGCTGGCGTGCTGCCACCTTCATTGATGCCGGTAATGCCACCGACAGCCTGACCGACAGCATGAAGGTGGGCGTGGGTGCCGGCATCCGCTGGGTGTCGCCGATCGGCCCGTTGCGACTGGACTTTGCCCATGCCCTGCATGATGACCGTGGCTGGCGCATCCACTTTTCCATGGGGCCGGAGTTATGACGCGAGCACGCCGTATCCTGCTGTGGGTTGTGTTGCCTTTACTGGCTGTGCTGGTGATGCTGCCGCTGGCTGGAACGGGCCTGCTGCTGAGCGAAGCCGGCAGTCGCTGGGTGCTGGAACGGGTGCCCGGGCTGAGTCTGGAACGCTATCGCGGTGCGTTGCTCGGGCAGTGGCAGGCGGAACGGCTGCAGTGGCAGGACGATGCAACGCTGGTGGTGCTGGAACAGCCGCTAATGGAGCTGGATGCCGCCTGCCTGTGGCGCGGCATGCTGTGTCTTGAGCGGCTGCAGATTCAACAGGTTGCACTGACATTGCCGGAAAGCACGGATGAGCCGGGTGAGCCAGCCACTGATGTGGAGCTGCCCGATATCAGCCTGCCGGTTTCACTGCGCATCGGCCAGCTGGCAATCGGCGAGCTATTGCTCAATGACGAACCCTTGCTGAATGACTTGAACCTTGCTGCCAGTGCCGCCGGCAACGAGCTGGTTGTCGGCAACCTGTCACTGGCCTATGACAATTATCATGCCGTGCTGAATGGTCGTTTGCAGCTTGATGGTAAATGGCCGCTGGAGCTTGTGCTAGATGCCGGTGGCGACTTGCCGGAACTTGGACAGCAGAAGATCAGTATCCGCCTGGATGGCGAACTGCAGGATGAGGTGCGACTGGACGGAGCCCTGCAAGGCGTCCTCAGCGGCAGCCTGCAGGCACGTGTGCAGCCTTTGCTGGCGGCACTGCCGGCCAGTCTGGAGCTGGTGCTGGAACAGCTGGAGCTGGGCGGAGCGTTGCCGGAGGACATGGTGGTGCAAAACCTGCACCTGTCGGCAGATGGCAGCCTGGAGCAGGGCTTTGCCTGGCGTCTGGACTCGGCGCTGCAGGCCAGGCAACAGGCGTTTACTCTTGCCGGCCATGGCAATGCCGGTGTGTCCGGTGCGGAAGTTGTGCAGCTGCGGCTGGCCCACGCCGACAGCGGGCATGTGCTGGTAGCAGGCAAGGCAGACTGGACAGACAGTCTGGATGCCAGCGCCACGGTGAATGTCGAAAGCTTTCCATGGCAGTACCTCGCCGGCATGGACGAGGCACCGGTGCAGGTCGACAGCGCACGGCTGGTTTTCGACTATGCCGACGACCGCTATCAGGGCAGTGTGCAGGGCAACCTGCACGGGCCGGCCGGCGAGTTCGCCATTGACAGCCGGCTGCAGGGTGATGCCGGGCGGGTGCGGGTCGAGCCGCTGCAGGTAACTGCGGGTAGCGGACGCGTGCATGGCGTGCTCGATGCGGCCTGGCAGGATGCGGTCAGCTGGGCGGCCGCGCTGGATATCGAGAACCTCGACCCTGCCTACTGGGTGGCCGATTTGCCCGGCCGTCTGGGTGGCCATCTGCATAGCGAAGGCCGGCTGGCCGGAGAAACCCTTGAATTGACCGCAGATGTACAGCTGGATGGTCAGTTGCGGCAGCAGCCGCTCAAGGCGCGGTTGCAGGCAGCAGGCAAGGGCGAGCACTGGCAGCTGCCGGTACTGGATGTGCGCCTTGGCGACAACCGTATTCAGGGTCAGGCGCAGCTGGATAATGAACTGTCCGGCAGACTGAAGCTGGACATGCCAAAGCCCGGCCAGCTGCAGCCCGGCATCAGCGGCAGCCTGCAGGGGCAGATACTGCTGGGCGGTACCCCGCAGCAGCCGGATGCCGACATTCAGCTCAATGGCCGCGGGCTGGCATTTGAGGGCCAGCGCCTGCGTGATCTCAGGCTGCAGGCGCAACTGGAGCAGGGTCATAGCGGCAAACTGAGCCTGCTGGTGCGGGGTCTGGCCAGTGGTGAGGAAATGCTCGGCCAGCTGCAGCTGAATGCTGCCGGCAGTCTGGAAAAGCACCAGCTGGACGCCAGCCTGACCGGCCCGCTGGCCAATGCCGGTCTGCGGCTGAGCGGCAGCCTGCAGGAAGATAGCCTGCACTGGCTGGGCCAGCTGGAGCAACTGAAGTTCAAGGTGGAAAACCAGGACTGGCAGCTGGAGCGCGCCATGGAGGTGGACTACCTGCATGAGCGGCATGCCCGTCTGGGAGCGCATTGTCTGATCAGCAGCCATGGCCGGCTCTGTGCCGATGGCCGGCAGCAGTTGCTGCCGCAGCTACAACTGGATTACCGCCTGCAGCAGCTGATGCTGGCCAGCCTGCAACCCTGGCTGCCGTCCGGACTGGGCATCGAGGGCCGGCTGAACGGCCAGCTGCAGGTGCAGGAGGACAAGAACGGCCTGAAGGGGCAGGTCGTGCTGGATGCTGGCCAGGGGGCGTTGCTGCTGGAAGATGAAGAACAGCGCTTTGCCTGGCGCACGCTGCAGGTGGCCGCCGACTTGCAGCCGGACACAGTGGATGCCCGTATCGAGTTGCAGGGTGCGGAGCAGGGCCGCCTGCTGATCCGGAGCAGGATCGACCCGCGTCCGGACGACAAGCCGCTCAACGGCAGCTTTGACCTGCGTGATCTGGACCTGCATGTCCTGCATGGTTTTGTGCCGGACATCGAGCATCTGCAGGGGCGTATCACGGGGCAGGGCGAGATTGCCGGTACCCTGCTGCAGCCGGTAGTTGATGGTGAAATCCTGCTGGCCGACGGTCATGTCGGTGGCGGCATGCTGCCGGTCAGCCTGGAGCAGCTGGGGCTGGCAATCCGCATCAGTGGTCAGCAGGCGCGTCTGGAAGGTGGCTGGCGCAGCGGCGACAAGGGCGTTGCCAGCCTGAGTGGCGACCTGGGCTGGGCTGATGAGCTGAGCGCCGCCATTGATTTGAAAGGCAGTGATCTGCCGGTGTTTGTCCAGCCCTATGCCGATCTGCAGGTGGCACCCGACCTGCATATCGCCTACGGTGCTGCCGGTCTGGCGGTTACCGGCAGCATCGCGGTGCCACGGGGCAACATCACCGTACCCGAGCTGCCGCCGGATTCGGTCAGCGTCTCCAGCGACACCGTCGTGGTCGGGCGTGAACAGCAGGAGTCCGGTCCCGAAGTGCACATGCGTATCGCCATTGACGTGGGCAGTGAGCGGCTCAAGTTCAGCGGCTTTGGCCTGACGTCCGATGTGCAGGGCAAGCTGCTGATCGCCGATAACCTGTCCGGTCGTGGCGTACTGGAACTGAAAAATGGTCGCTTCCGTGGCTATGGCCAGAAGCTCGATCTGCGCCGGGCGCGACTGATCTTTTCCGGACCGCTGACCCAGCCCTACATCGACATCGAAGCCGTTCGCGTTACCGGTGATGTAACCGCCGGCCTGCGTGTCAGCGGGCTGGCCGAGCAGCCGCAGGCGGAGGTCTTTTCCGAGCCGCCGATGGCCCAGGAGCAGGCCATGTCCTGGCTGCTGCTGGGCAAGCCGCTGGGCAGCAGCGAGGACGGCAACATGATGGCTGAGGCGGCGGTAGGGCTTGGCCTGATGGGCGCCCTGCCGGTGACGCAGAAACTGGCTGACAGTCTGGGTATCGAGGACTTCCAGCTGGAAAGCGAAGGCAGTGGTGATGCCACCAGCGTGGTCGCCAGCGGGCAAATCACCGAGCGGCTGAGCCTGCGTTATGGTGTCGGCATCTTCGAGCCGGGTACCACCCTGGGGTTGCGCTACAAACTGACCCGCCGGCTGTATCTGGATGCCGCCAGCGGGCTGGCCAACTCGCTGGACCTGTTCTACCGCCGCAGTTTCTAGCATAAAGGGGTCAGGTACATTTACGCCGCGCGTAAATGTACCTGACCCCTTTATGGGTTTTCGTGTTACAATTCGCTCATCTTAGGCAGCCCCCGAGGCTTTATGCTTACTCCACAAGCATCTTTTTCCCGCTCCATCTCTCCCCATCTGTTCGACAACCAATGGCGTAGTGGCCGTTAGCTTCTCTCCTGGTCTGCAAGTTCCCGGGCACCAGACCCGCCCGAACCCTTAATTTCAGACACAAGGAATCTCTCAAAAAGCACTCTTCTTCCTTTAGAAAGCATGTGATCCTCATCCGGGCCAACCAGTGTGTTTGCCTGATGGAAATGGATACCGGTAAATGCGAACCATGTTATTCGCCAACACATGCATAGTGTTTTTTCAGAGCATCCCTGCTGCGTTGCCCAAGATGGCAACGCCAGAGAGGCGAAGATGTATTACTGGATCATGCTGGCCCTGGCTGTAGTGGCCGAGGTGGCCAGCACCATAGGCATGAAATATGCCGCAACCCATTCACCCGTGCTGGGCTATGCCTTCATGACGGTGATGATCTCCTTTTCCATGTATGCCTTTTCCCGGGCGGTGATGCACATCCCGCTGGCCGTATCCTATGCGGTATGGGAAGGCGCCGGCCTGTTCCTGATTGCCATGGCCGGCATGCTGCTGTTTGGCGAATACCTGAGCACCGGCCAGTTGCTGGCTGTTGCGCTGATGATGTTCGGCCTGTTGCTGGTCACCTTCGACCAGGGACCGGACAAGAGCGAACAACCAGCCGAGCAAGGGAGGGTAGAGGCATGATTCTTCCCGTATCCCTTCTGCTGGGCTCGGTCTCGCTGGACCTGGTGGCCAACTACTGCTTGAAGCGCTCCTGCGGTTTCCAGCGCATGGCCTGGGGCATTACCGGTTTGCTGATGATCATTCTGGCCTTCGTTCTGCTCAGCATTGTGGTGCGCTATGTGCCGTTGAGTGTGGCCTATTCGGCCTGGGGCAGCCTGGGTGTGCTGGGTACCGTGACCCTGGACCGCTTTCTGTTCAATTCACGCCTTGGCCGTCAGGGCATTATTGGCGTGATCTGCATTGTGCTGGGCATCATCGGATTGCAGCTGGCCTGATTGGGCGGGCGAAAATGCCAGAAAAGGGGCCAGGTACATTTATTGCCGGTAAATGTACCTGACCCCTTTTCCTTTCTGTTCTGGCACAATCATCAGTCTTCTTCGCACGCAAGGAGCATTGCCGTCATGCACAGCAAACTGGCCGATGTCGGCCTCACTATTTTTAGCCAGATGACCCAGCTGGCCCGGCAGCACGGAGCGCTCAACCTGTCCCAGGGCTTCCCGGACTTTCCCGCTCCGCTGGCGCTGAAGGAAGCGCTGACGAAGCACGTCATGGCCGATGCCAACCAGTACGCTCCCATGACCGGACTGCCGGCGCTGCGTGAGCAGGTGGCCGCCCTGATCGATCGCTGTTATGGCGCGAGTGTATGTCCCGAGAACGAGATCACCATCACCCCGGGTGCCACCGAGGCGATTTTCTGTGCCATCCAGGCGCTGGTACATCCGGGCGATGAGGTGATCGTTCTTGACCCCTGCTATGACAGCTATGAACCTTCGGTACGTCTGGCTGGTGGCATCACCCGCCATGTGCCGCTGGACGAAGGGTTCGCGCCGGACTGGGAGGCATTCGCCGCCGCCATCAGCGACCGCACCCGGCTGGTCATCATCAACAGTCCGCACAATCCCAGCGGCGCGGTGTTCACCAAAGCCGATCTGGATCAGCTGGCTGCCCTGACCGAATCCCGCGGCATCCATGTGCTCAGCGACGAAGTCTACGAGCACCTGGTGTATGACGGCTTGCAGCACCACAGCGTGCTGGCGCATCCGCAGCTTTATGGCCGTGCCGTTGTCGTCAGCTCTTTCGGCAAGAGTTTCCATGTCACCGGCTGGAAAACCGGCTATCTGGTGGCGCCGCCGGCGCTCAGTGCGGAAATCCGCAAGGTACACCAGTACGTCAGCTTCTGTGCACCTACTCCGTTGCAATGGGCACTGGTCGATTTCATGCAACAGCATCCCGAACATGTGGAGGAGCTGGCCGCTTTCTACCAGGCCAAGCGTGACCGCTTGTGCGCCGTGCTGGCCGACTCGCGTTTCAGTTTTGCCCCTGCCGCCGGCACCTATTTTCAGCTGGTGGACTACAGTGCCATCCGTGATGATCTGGATGATGTCGCCATGGCACGCTGGCTGACCGAGGAAAAGGGCATTGCCACCATTCCGCTGTCCGTTTTTTATCAGAACCCGCCAGAAGGGCAGCGCTGGTTGCGCCTGTGTTTTGCCAAGACCGCCGAGACCCTGGACCGGGCAGGAGAGTTGTTATGCAAGATTTGACCCCACGTGAAGACCTGAATGTGGCACTGGTGCAGGCACCGGTGATCCGCTTCGATACCGAAACCAACTTGAGTAATTTCGACCGCCTGTTGCAGCAGGTACAGGGAGCCGACCTGGTGCTGCTGCCGGAGATGTTCAATACCGGTTTCAGCATGGATTCGGCCGAGCAGGCCGAGGCCGTCGATGGCCCCAGCACCCGCTGGCTGCAAGAGCAGGCGGCCCGGCTTGATGCAGTGGTGTGTGGCACGCTGACCATCAAGGCCGGCGAGGGCGACTACCGCAACCGGCTGGTCTGGGCCCGGCCCGATGGCAGTCTTGAGTACTATGACAAGCGCCACCTGTTCCGTATGGCCGGTGAGCACACCCGTTTCACTCCCGGTGACCGGCGGTTGATGGTCGAGCTGAAAGGCTGGCGCATCCGTCCGCTGGTCTGCTACGACCTGCGCTTTCCGGTATGGAGCCGTGATGCGCAAACCACCGACTTGCTGTTTTATCTGGCCAGCTGGCCACAGGTGCGTCGTGACGCCTGGAACCGTCTGCTGCCGGCCCGCGCCATCGAGAACCTGTGCTATGTGGCTGGCGTTAACCGCATTGGTGAAGACCACAATGGCCACGCCCACAGTGGCGACTCCCAGGTGCTCGACTTCATTGGCGATAGCCTGCTGCATGTGCGTGACCAGGAAGGTGTCTATCAGGTGCGGCTCAGCGCGGCGAAGCTGGACCGCTTCAAGCAGCGTTTCCCGGCCTGGATGGATGCCGACGACTACAGCCTGCCGGATGCTGTTGAGAACTGACCGTGGCAACACGCAAGATCATCCATATTGACGCCGACTGCTTCTATGCGGCGGTGGAGATGCGCGAGGATCCTGCGCTGTACGGCAAGCCGGTGGCCGTGGGCGGCAATCCGCGTCAGCGTGGCGTGGTCGCCACCTGCAATTACGAGGCGCGTAGCTGGGGCGTGCATTCGGCGATGTCGATGGCGCAGGCGCTGAAAATCTGCCCTGACCTGATCGTGATTCCGGTACGCATGGAACTGTACCGGCAGGTTTCGCAACAAATCCACCAGATCCTGCAGGACTACACCGAGCTGATCGAGCCCCTGTCGCTAGACGAAGCCTTTCTGGATGTCACCGACAGCGACAACTGCAAGGGCAGCGCCACCCTGATGGCGCAGGAGATCCGCAGCCGGGTCTGGCAGGACCTGCGGCTGGTGGTGTCAGCCGGTGTCGCGCCGAACAAATTTCTGGCCAAGATCGCCTCCGACTGGCGCAAACCCAACGGGTTGTTCACCATCACGCCGGACGAAGTGGATGACTTCGTGTTGCAACTGCCGGTGAACAAGCTGCATGGCGTCGGCAAGGTCACGGCGCAGAAACTGGAGCGGCTGGGCATCGACAGCTGCGCCCGGCTGCGCGAGTTTGACCGGCTGGAGCTGGTGCGCCAGTTCGGCAAGTTTGGCGAGCGTCTGTGGCAGCTGGCGCACGGCATCGACGAGCGGCCGGTGGAGGCCAACAGCAGACGCCAGAGCGTCAGTGTGGAAGAGACCTACAGCGAGGACCTGCCGGACCTGAAGGCATGCCTGGACAAGCTGCCCGAACTGATGACCAGCCTGCAGCGGCGCATGGGGCGGCTGGACGAACATTACCGGATCGACCGGCCGCACGTGAAAATCAAGTTTCATGACTTCACCCAGACCACCCTGGAACAGGCCGGGGCACTGGTCAGTCAGGAGCGCTTTGCCATGATGCTGGCGGCGGCCCACGCCCGCGGCAACAAGCCGGTACGCCTGCTCGGCATCGGTGTGCGACTGGAAGACCTGAAAGGCCGGGCACAGCAGCTGGAGCTGCCATTGCCGGCTGATAACTAAAGGGGGCCAAACAAAGAGGTCAGGTGCATTTATTGCCAGCAATAAATGTACCTGACCTCTTTGTTTCATAAGTGTACCTGACCCCTTTAATTTGGCTTTTACCCTAGCAGTTTCTGAGCGGCTACGCTCAGGCTGACTACCAGCAGCATCAGGGCAAAAATGCGCTGCAGCATGATGCCGCCCAGGCGAACGGCCAGTTTATTGCCTAGCAGTACGCCGGCGGCACCGCCGGCAAACAGGCCGCTGAGCAGGTCGGCGGGTGGATTGGCCGAGCCCAGATAGATGAAGAAGCCCGAGCCCGATACCAGTGCTATCACCGCCATCGAGGTGGCTGCCGCAGCCAGCATGCCTAAAGGACTGAACCAGAGCAGGGCGGGCACGATCAGAAAGCCGCCGCCTACGCCAAGCAGCCCCGACAGCACTCCGACCAGCAAGCCGGTAATGGCCAAAATGACTGGGCGCAGTAACTGGCCGGTTTTTTCCGGCAGTTGGGCCTGACGCCACATGCGCTGTGCCGACCAGAGCACCAGCAGGCAGAAAGCCCAGACCAGCAGGGTTTCCGGTACAAAATGTCCCAACTTTTGGCCCAGCCAGCTGCCGGGCACGCCGCAGAGGGCGAGAATGAGCACGATGCGTGGCTGGATATCGCCGCTGCGCCAGCGTCCCAGCGCCCCGATCAGCGCCGACAGGCCAACGGCACCCAGACTGACGCCGATGGCATCGCGCATCGGCAGATGCAGGCTGAGCAGCAGCGGCAATGCCACCAGCGAGCCGCCGGCGCCGGTCAGTCCCAGCAGGCTGCCGAGTATCAGGCCGATGCCCAGTGTTTCCAGTGGAAATGCCATGTTGCCTGCCAGTTGCTGATGAGGGGCCGGTGAGGGGTTCCGGTGTGCCCAATGATACCTGCGGTTATGGCAGCTTGCAGTATGAAATCGGCGGCGGCTCGAGTATCCTGCCTTGTCCCGTTGCCGGATATCGTTCTTCACGAAGCCGGACACGCGGGGCAAAATTTTTATCCGGAGATTCAACCCAAATGCAACAAGACGAGTCCGCAGACAAGATTTCACCGCGCGCAAAGGTCATGGGCATATCAGTGGTGTCGCTACTGTTGTGTACGGCGGTGTCGATCATCGCCATCATCAATGACCGCATGACCATAGCCGGCGTGTTTGCCGTGCTGGCGGTCGGCTCGCACCTGAATTTCTGGCGGCTGCTGAACAAGAGCCATCGTGAGAGCGAGGCTGCAGCCGGCACGGACGACTGAATCCGGTGCTGCTTACCCTGCTGAATATCATCATCCCGGTATTCGCCGTGACCGGGCTGGGTTACCTGTTTGCGCGCAAACGCAGCAAGGCGCCGGAAATGGATTTCATCAACTCGGTCAACGTACACCTGTTCTGTCCGATGCTGATCTTTTCCGCCCTGCTGGCCAATCCGGTTGATCTGGCCAGTGACTGGGCGCTGGTGGTGGCCGGAGTGGCCATCATCCTGCTGCCGGGTCTGCTGCTCTGGTTTGTGCGGCCGGCGGCAGTCAATTCCTCGGCTTTCCTGATGACCGGCATGTTCCGCAACACCGGCAACATGGGCATTCCGCTGTTGATGCTGGCCTATGGCAAGGAAGCGCTGGGCGACATCATAGTGCTGTTCGTGATTTCCAATACGCTGCACTTTTCGGTCGGCATCTGGCTGATCTCGCGCAGTCGCGGCGCCTGGGGCTGGCTGCGCAATCCCAATGTCTGGGCCGCGGTACTGGGCATCACGCTGGCCCCGGTGCGCGAGCAGATCCCGCTGTTCATCCAGACCACGGTCGACATGCTGGGGCAGGTCAGTATTCCATTGATGCTATTCAGCCTGGGTGTGCGCATGGCTTCCGGACGCATCAGTCAGCTGGGCCTGGCCCTGCGCATCAACCTGCTGTATCTGGTGGCGGGGCTGCTCAGCGTGACGCTGATCCTGCTGGTGCTGCCGCTGAGCCCGCTTTGGGTGAAGATGCTGGTGGTGACGGCTGCGCTGCCGCCGGCGGTGCTCAACTATCTGCTCAGCGAGCAGTACCAGGCTGACACGGATACCGTAGCCAGTGTGGTGCTGCTGGGCAACCTGCTCGCCGTAGTGGTGATGCCGCTGGTGATCGCGCTGACGCTGACCTGGTAAATATCCAATATAAAGGGGTCAGGTACATTTAACCCACGGGTTAAATGTACCTGACCCCTTTATTGAACAGTGCAGGATCAAGTTGTCCGACAGCAGGTTTTGCAGCAGCCGGACGCCTGTGTTTAACTACGCCGCTTCCCGGATGTGACCGCATCCGCCAATACGGAACATTTTTGTGAAAAACAGTGCAATAGGCAGCACCTTCATTGTTGCCGGTACCGCGCTTGGCGCGGGTATGCTGGCGATGCCGGTGGCCACTGCCGGCATTGGTTTCTGGACCGCACTGGCGATGCTGTTCGGCCTCTGGCTGGTGATGAGCTATACCGCGCTGCTGTTGGTCGAGGTGTACCAGCACAACGATGCCAACACGGGGCTGGGCTCGCTTTCGCACCAGTATCTGGGCCGTACCGGCCAGTGGCTGGCACGATTGGCCATGCCGTTTCTGATGTATTCGCTGGTCGCCGCCTATCTGGTTGGTGGTGGTGACATCATTACCATTTCGGTCAGCAAGCTGCTTGGCTTCGAGCTGGCCGGCTGGCTTGGCATTCTCGCTTTTGCCGTGGTTGGCGGCGGTGTGGTGGTTCTTGGCACCGGCTCGGTGGACCGGGTCAACCGGGTGCTGTTCGCCATCAAGGTGGTGTTTCTCGCGCTGATGCTGGTGATGCTGCTGCCCCATGTCGAGCAGGTCAACCTGCTGGCCATGCCGGTGCGTCAGGCGCTGATCCTGTCGGCCATTCCGGTGGTGTTCACCTCGTTCGGTTTTCATGGCAGCGTGCCCAGCATCGTTAGCTACATGCAGGGTGATACCCGCAAGCTGCGGCTGATCTTCATTGCCGGCAGCGCCATCCCGCTGGTGGTCTATGTGCTCTGGCAGCTGGCGACTTTGGGCAGCATTGCCACAGATACCTTCCTGGGTGTGCTGGCCCAGCGCTCGGGCATCAACGGTTTGCTTGGTGCCATTCAGGCAGTGGCGCAAAGCGGTAAAGTCGAGATGGCGGTGCGCCTGTTTGCCGGACTGGCGCTGGCGACCTCTTTTTTGGGTGTGGCGCTTGGGCTGTTCGATTTTCTGGCCGACACCTTCCGCCGCCAGAATACGGTACGCGGCCGCTTGCAAACCGGACTGCTGACCTTCTTGCCGCCACTGTTTTTTGCCCTGTTCTACCCGAACGGCTTCATCTTTGCGCTGGGCTTTGCCGCCATTGCGCTGTCGGTTTTGTCGCTGATTCTGCCACCACTGCTGGTGCGTCGTTCACGGCGCATGGATGCTGATGGCTACCGGGTGGCCGGTGGTGCTCCGGCATTGTGGGGCGTGTTCGTGCTGGGTGTGGCGATCATCCTGATCCAGCTGTTGATCGTGGCCGGCTGGTTGCCGGACGTGGGGTAGGAAATAAATCTGCAAATGAAAACGGCCACCCGGGAGGTGGCCGTTTTTGTTGCTGTGCGAAGATTTATAGACGCTGGTACAAACCGATGACATTGCCGTCCTTGTCCAGACTCAGCACTTCCAGGCTGCCGGGCTTTTCCGGGCCCATGCCGGGCGAGTTCAGCGGCATGCCGGGCAGGGCAATACCGCGAATGTCCGGCCGTTCCTTGAGCATCTTGTTGATGGCGGCGACCGGTACGTGACCTTCCACCACATAGCCGTCAATCTCTACCGTATGGCAGCTGGCCGCCTTGTGGGTACCCAGCTTGCGTTTGACCGGAGACATGTCCTGGTGGTCGATGCGGGTGGTCTTGAAGCCGTTCTCGTCCAGATAGTCGGCATAGGCGGTGCAGCAACCGCACCAGGGGTCCTTGTGCAGGGTGACTTCCAGCGGCTCGCTGGCAATGGCCTGGTTGGCAAAAGCTAAGGTCATGGCACTGCCCAGCAGTGCGGCGGAAAAAATGTTACGCATGTTGTAGTCCTCAAAAATCAGCTGCAGGCGGCATTGGCCAGCCTGTTCAAAATGGTTATGCGGCGAGGACGGAACGGGGCGGTGGCTTGAGTGGCGCATAGACCGGCCCCGAGGGTTGATGCTGCAGCTCGGGGAACAGGTTGTAGCCGGTACTGATGGCCAGAGTCAGGTTGCTCTGGTGGATGCTGGCGCAGCTGCTGCAGCCCTGGTGCACCTGGATGCAGCAGTCGACCGCAAGCTCTTCAGCCGGTGCCGGACAGTCCAGGCAGTGGCTGGCTACCGTGATGCTGTCATGGACTGGCGCAGTATCAGCTGGCAACAGGCCGGCATTGGCGACCAGGCCGGTCACCAGCAGCAGTTGCAGCAGCATCACGCGCAGGATGTATCCCATGTATCAGCTATCCGTTGAGGGTTTCAGGTGGTCGATGATGGCACATTCGGGGCGCTCATCACCATGACAGTGGTCAACCCAGTCGTGCAATTCATTGCGCATGGTCTGCATCTGGCGGATGCTTTCGTCCAGCTCGGCAATGTACTGTTCGACCAGTGCTTTGACATCGGCGCTGTGGCGTTGTTCATTTTGCCACAGCCCCAGCAGCTGTCCGATGCGCTCCAGTGAAAAGCCCATGTCACGGGCACGGCGGATGAACTGCAGACGCTGGATGTCGGTATCGCTGTAATGGCGGTAGCCCGATTCGCTGCGCCGGGCCGGCGGCAGCAAACCGGTTTCCTCGTAATAGCGGATCATCTTGCGGCTGATGCCTGAGGCTTCGGCGGCCTGGCCGATGGTATGGCTCATGAGGGTTTCCCGTTTTGTACAAAGGGTCAGATACAGTCAAATGTACCTGACCCCTTCGCATGGCGCACCTACGCCAGCACCGCCTTCACCTTGCGCAGACGCAGCGCATTGCTGACCACGAACACGCTGGACATGGCCATGGCGCCGGCGGCAAACATCGGCGACAGCAGTGTGCCGTTGACCGGATAGAGGATACCGGCGGCAACCGGAATCAGCGCGGCGTTGTAGGCAAAGGCCCAGAACAGGTTCTGCTTGATGTTGCGCAGCGTGCTGCGGGAAATCTGCAGGGCGTTGACCACACCGGTCAGCTGGCCGGACATCAGTACCACATCGGCGGCGTCGATGGCGATGTCGGTACCGGTACCAATGGCGATGCCGATGTCGGCGCTGGCCAGCGCAGGAGCGTCGTTGATGCCGTCGCCGACAAAGGCCAGCTTGCCGTATCTGGCCTGCAGCTGCTGCACGGTCTCGACCTTCTGCGCGGGCATCACCTCGGCGACCACCTCGTCGATATCCAGCTGATCGGCAATTGCCTGGGCCGTGTGCTGGTTGTCACCACTGATCATCACCACCTTCAGGCCCAGCTCGTGCAGGGCGCGGATGGCGGCCGGTGTGCTGGCCTTGATCGGATCAGCCACCGCCAGCATGGCGGCAAGCTGGCCATCAATCGCCAGATACATCGGTGTCTTGCCTTCTTTTGCCAGCTGGCCTGCAGCATCGGCAAAGCCGGAAATGTCGACCGCCAGCTGCTTCATCAGGCGGCTGGAACCGGCATGCAGTTGCTGGCCATCGACCGTGCCGCGTACACCCAGACCGGTCAGGGAATCAAATTCGCTGACCGGCAACAGTTGCAGCTGTTTATCCTCGGCGGCGGCGACAATGGCACGCGATACCGGGTGGCTGGACTGGTGCTCCAGCGATGCCTGCAGTTGCAGGGCACGGGTTTCGTCCACGCCTGCCGCAACCACGAAGTCGGTCAGCACGGGACGACCTTCGGTCAGGGTGCCGGTTTTATCGACAGCCACTACCTTGGCATCCTGCAGGCCCTGCAGCGCGGTACCCTGACGGAACAGCACGCCCAGCTGGGCAGCACGTCCGGTGCCGACCATGATGGAAGTCGGTGTCGCCAGGCCCATGGCGCAGGGGCAGGCGATGATCAGCACTGCCACTGCGTTGACCAGTGCCAGCGTCAGTGCGGGCGATGGCCCAAAGATGACCCAGACCAGAAAGGTCAGTGCGGCTGCGCCCATGACCGCCGGCACAAACCAGGCAGTGATCTGGTTGACCAGATTTTGGATCGGCAGACGGCTGCCCTGTGCCTGTTCCACCAAGCGGATGATTTGTGACAGCAGGGTATCGCCACCGACTTTCTGCACTTCCATGCGCAGCACGCCGGTCTGGTTGATGGTGCCGCCGACCAGCGGGCTGCCTTCGGTTTTCTGTACCGGTACCGGCTCGCCGTTGATCATCGACTCGTCGACAAAGCTGTCACCGGAGGTGACCACGCCATCCAGCGGAATGCGCTCGCCGGGGCGGATTTCCAGCGTCTTGCCGACAGTGACTTCCTCGATGGGCACATCCTTGGCGTTGCCGCAGCAGGTGATGGTGCGTGCGGTCTTTACCTGCAGCTTGAGCAGGCCCTGAATCGCCTCTGAGGTGTTGCTCTTGGCCTTGTTCTCCATATAACGGCCAAGCAGGATCAGCGCGATGATCACGCCCACCGCTTCGTAATAGACGTTGACCGTACCCTCTGGCAAAACCCCGGGAATGAAGGTGGCGACCAGTGAATAACCAAAGGCAGAACCGGTACCCAGTGCGACCAAAGCATTCATGTCCGGCTGCCAGCGGATCAGGCCGCGCACACCGGCCTTGATCAGCGGCCAGCCCGGGCCGAAAAACACGCCGGCGGCCAGTGCCGCCTGGATGATCCAGCTGGTTTTCTGGCCGATCAGCGCGTGCAGCCAGTCATGGAAGGATGGAAATACATGGCCGCCCATCTCCAGGATGAACAGTGGAATGGCCAGTGCAAACGCTACAAACAGGGACTTCTTCAGGCTCTCGACGGTTTCGGCGAACTGCTCGCTTGGGTCGGCTTGCTGTGTGGCTGGGGCATCGTCAATGCGCTTGGCCGGATAGCCGCTGTCGGTGAGCATGGCGGTCAGGGCGGCAAAGTCCGCGCCTGCATGCTGGATGCGGGCCTTGCCGGTGGCCAGGTTGACCTCGGCGTTGATCACGCCGGGAAAGGTGGCTATCTGCTTTTCCACCCGGCCGACACAGGAGGCGCAGGTCATGCCCTTGATCGCCAGTTCGGCCTGCTGACCCTGCGGCTCGAAGCCCAGTGCTTCGATGGCGTTGACCAGGGCTGCGGTGGTTTGTTGCTCGTCATGGGTGACCCGCGCCCGGCCGGTGGCCAGGTTGACATTGACCTCGCTGACGCCGGCCATGGCCGACAGCTCGCGCTCGATACGTCCGACGCAGGACGCACAGGTCATGCCCTTGACGGGGATTTCAAGCTGATGGGTGCTGGACATGGCTGTCTCCAGAGAAATGATTCGATGTACCAAGGATAAGGCTTGCCACGATGGGAAGGTCAAGGAAGCCTGTGCTGCAATTACGGTTTTATAGGGGAACCTTGTCCGTTTCATGCTTTCAGAGTGCCCATCAGGAGCATTTTAAAGGGGGCAGGCCCATTTAAATGGACCTGCCCCCTTTAAAATGGACACAGGGCTGCTAAGCTTGCCCGTTCATTACTCAATGCATTGTCAACAAGGATACATTCATGAAGCTAAAACATCTGGCGGCTGTTGTGGCCGTGGCAACCCTGACCCTGGCTGGCTGTGACAACAAGGCGGCGGATTCCGGCGTTGACCTCAAGACCCCGGCACAAAAGGTGTCTTACGGTATTGGTCTGACCATGGGCAAGAACCTCAAGGAAGACGGCATGGATGATATCAACCCGCAGGCTGTGGCCGCCGGTATTGCCGATGCACTGTCTGGCAGCGCGCAGCGTGTCGGTGATGAAGAGCTGATGGAAGCCTTCATGTTTGTGCAAAAGCGCGCGGAAGAGAAAATGAACGCGCTGAACGATGCCACCGCCAAGGCCGGCAAGGATTATCTGGCCGAGAACGCCAAGCGTGACGGCGTGGTGACCACCGAGACCGGTCTGCAGTATGAAGTGCTGACCGCTGCCGAAGGCAACAAACCCAAGGCCGGCGATACCGTCAGCGTGCACTACACCGGCACCCTGATTGACGGCAGCGTGTTCGACAGTTCCGTCGAGCGTGGCGAGCCGGTCGAGTTCCCGGTGATGGCAGTGATCCCCGGCTGGGTCGAGGCGCTGCAGCTGATGAGCGTTGGTGAAAAATACCGTCTGGTCATCCCCAGCGAGCTGGCCTACGGCGCACAAAGCCCGACCCCGGCCATTCCGGCCAACTCGACCCTGGTGTTTGAAGTCGAACTGCTGGGCATTGTTGGCCAGGACGCACCTGTTGCTGAAGCCGGGGCCGAAGCCGAAGCCGAAGCAGGCGAGCCTGCCGGGAATGACGAACAGGAATAATGTGCTGCCATGGACATCCAGGTCATTTACCGCGAGGGTGAGCCGGAGTATGCCGTGTTGCCCTGGGCGGATTTTCAGCGCCTGCTGCGTGATGCCGGGCACGACTCCGCTGGTCATGCCCGCAAACGGGAGTCGGAGCCCGTAGTGGCAGTGCCCTTGAGCCGCTTGCGTGCGCTGCGCGAAGAGCACAAACTGACGCTCGAAGCCCTGGCGCGGGAGGCGGGGATCAGCCCGGCGTATCTGCACATGATTGAAACCGGTGAGCGTGAGCCCAGCGCCGTTCTGCTGCGTGCCTTCGGGCGTGTATTCAATGTGCAGCAGTGGGATGTCTGAGCCGCTGCAGTTGCTGCTGGAACAGCTGGACGTGGCCCGGCAGCAACGTCATACCCTGACTTATCGGCAGTTGCTCGACGTATTGCCACTGCCGGCACCGGGCATGCAGCATCTGGCTCGACTGCTTGAACAGCTGGGCGAGCATGATGCAAGGCAGGGCTGGCCGCTGCGCAGTGCGCTGGTGGTCAGCCAGGCTGGCAGCAACTTGCCGCGCAGCGGGTTTTTCCAGCACCTGGCCGAGGCCGGCATCATCGGGATGCCGGGCGACGAGACGGCAGCCAGACACTGGCATGAGCAGGAGTTGCTGCGGGTGTTTACATTTTCTTACCCGGGAGGGGCATGATGTTTTGGTGGAAATGGCGTGCCATGCTGGGGTACTGGGTCGCGCGGCGGCTGTTCAATCAGCGCTGGGCGGTCGAGACCGACTGGTTGTGGGAGTGGATGCAGGGCCAGTTTGCCCGCATGGCCACCTATGACGATGTACAGGCAAAGGCCTTTTATGGCCATCTGTTGTTGCACAAGGGGCAGGGCATGGGCGCACGCAACGAAGGCGTACGCCTGCTGCGGCTGGCGGCCCAGGCCGGCGATGCCAGGTCCGCCTATCAGCTGGGCGTGTATTCGTTGCAGGAAAGCATCCATCAGGCCGGCGATCCGCAACAGGCCGCCGACTGGTTCGAACTGGCGCTGCAGCATGGTCACCCGACAGCCGGTATCAAGTTGCTGGAACTGTACGGTGAGGGCGGCCCGGAGCAGACCCGCGACGAAAAAAAGGCCGCCCGCATCCGCGAGCAGCTGGGCGAGCATCCGCTGATTTGAAGCAATTCTGCCGGAGCCGTGAACTGTAGTAGGATGGTTGTATCTTTTGGATAATGTTTGCCCCGGCAAATGTCCGTCCGTTTGCATTTCTGACCGGAAACCATCCTGCATGAACAACCAGATCCGCACCGCCTACCTTGATGCCGACATGGATTTCTCCAGTCCGGCCCTGCTCGTCAGCTTTGGCACCTCGGGCCACCGGGGTTCGCCACTGAAGCATACCTTCAACCGGCCGCACCTGCTGGCGATTGCCCAGTCGGTGGTCGACTACCGTACACAGGCCGGTATTGACGGGCCGCTGTTTCTTGGTCGTGACACCCATGCCGCATCCCTGCCGGCGTGGGAAACCGTGTTGCAGGTGCTGGTTGCCAACGGCGTGGATGTGCGCGTTGCCGCCGACAACCAGGTGACCGCAACACCGCTGGTCAGCCGCGCGATCCTGGCATACAACGACGGGCGGTCTGATGGACTGGCCGATGGCCTGATCATCACGCCGTCACATAATCCGCCGGAAGACGGCGGCATCAAATACAACCCGCCCAATGGCGGCCCGGCAGATACTGACGTCACCGGCTGGATGCAGCAGCGGGCCAACAACTACCTGCTGAACCAGTGTGCCGGCATTACAACCGTGTCGCTGGAACAGGCCATTGGGCAAGTGACCACCCACGACTATGTACAGCAGTATATTGACGGGCTGGAACAGGTGATCGATCTTGCCGCGATTCGCCGGGCCGGTCTCAGGCTGGGTGCCGACCCCATGGGTGGTACCGCCCTGCCGGTCTGGCAGGCACTGGCGCAGGATGCCAGCCTGGGCCTGAGCGTGACCAATCCGCAGATCGACGAAAGTTTTGCCTTCATGCCGCCGGACCACGATGGCCGCATCCGCATGGACTGTTCCAGCCCCGCTGCCATGGCCAACTTGCTGGAAATCCGTCATGACTTCGATCTGGCCTTCGGCAACGATCCGGATGCCGATCGTCACGGTATTGTCGATGCTGCCGGCCTGATGAACCCCAACCATTTCATCTGTGTGTGCATCGATTACCTGTTGGCCTACCGTGACAATTGGCCGAAAGACCTGAAAATCGGCAAGACACTGGTTACCTCGTCGCTGGTCGACCGCATCGTGGCCAGCCACGGGCGTGAGCTGTATGAGGTGCCGGTCGGCTTCAAGTGGTTTGTCGGGGGATTACATGACGGCTGGCTCGGCTTTGCCGGTGAGGAAAGCGCCGGTGCCAGCCTGCTTACCCTGGATGGCCGGCCCTGGTCCACCGACAAGGACGGCATCGTATTGTGTCTGCTGGCTGCAGAAATCACTGCCGTTACTGGCATGCTGCCATCGGAGTATTACGCGAAACTGGAGCAACAGCACGGAGCCCCGGTGTACCGGCGTGTGGATGCAGCTGCCACGGCAGAGCAAAAAGCGGCCTTCAAGCAGTTGAGCCCGGCATCTGTCAAACAGCAGGAGCTGGCCGGTGAGCCGATCGAGCGGATTCTCACCCGCGCACCGGGCAATCATGCCGACATCGGCGGCCTCAAGGTGATCACGGCCAATGGCTGGTTTGCCGCCCGTCCCAGTGGCACCGAAGACCTGTACAAGATCTATGCGGAGAGCTTTCTTGGCGAACAGCACCTGCAGCGCCTGCTGGAAGAGGCGCGACAGCTGGTTGGTGACAGTCTCGGCTGATTCCGGCTGTCGTCCGCACTGTATCTGTCGCGGTTACGGGAGGCCCTACCGGAAGCAAGAAGACAGCTGCCGCATCCATGCCTGAAGCGTCCTGCATCCCTGCGCCGGCAGACGCAAAAAGGCCACCCGGTCGGGGTGGCCCTGTGCTCAAGCCGTTGCGGCCTAGAAGAAGCCCAGCGGGCTGGTGCTGTAGCTGACCAGCAGGTTCTTGGTCTGCTGGTAGTGGTCCAGGATCATCTTGTGCGTCTCACGGCCGACACCGGACTTCTTGTAACCGCCGAAGGCGGCGTGCGCCGGGTACAGGTGGTAGCAGTTGGTCCAGACACGACCGGCCTGGATGCCCCGGCCCATGCGGTAGGCACGGTTGATGTCGCGGGTCCAGATGCCGGCACCAAGACCGAACTCGGTGTCGTTGGCCATTGCCAGCGCTTCGGCTTCGTCCTTGAAGGTGGTTACGGCGACGACCGGCCCGAAGATCTCTTCCTGGAAAATGCGCATCTTGTTGTGGCCCTTGAACAGGGTCGGCTGCACGTAGTAACCGTTGGCCAGGTCGCCTTCCAGTTGCTCGACCTTGCCGCCGGTCAGCAGCTCGGCACCTTCCTCTTCGGCCACTTTCATGTAGGACATGATCTTGTCGAACTGCGCCTGCGAGGCCTGGGCACCGACCATGGTTTCGGTATCCAGCGGGTTGCCGCGCTTGATCTGCTTGACCTTCTTCATCACTTCNTGCTCGGCCGGCTTGAGCACGATGCAGTTGCCGGCGGCCAGCGCGGGGGCCAGCTTCCAGGCGGCCATCAGCAGCGGGAAGTTCCAGGGGATGACCTGGCCGACTACGCCCAGCGGCTCGCGGAAGTGGTAGGCGGCGGTGGTTTCGTCGATCTCGGCGGCGGTGCCTTCCTGGGCGCGGATGCAGCCTGCGAAGTAGCGGAAGTGGTCGGCGGCCAGCGGCACGTCGGCGTTGAGGGTTTCACGCACGGCCTTGCCGTTGTCCCAGGTTTCGGCAACGGCCAGCAGTTCGAGGTTTTCCTCGATGCGGTCGGCGATGCGCAGCAGGATGCGGGAACGCTCCTGCACCGAGGTCTTGCCCCAGGCGGCTGCGGCGGCGTGGGCGGCGTCCAGCGCCAGGTTGATGTCATCGGCATCGGAGCGGGGGAATTCGCCACAGACCGCACCGGTCACCGGCGTGGTGTTGGTGAAGTGGTTGCCGTTGACCGGCGCGACAAACTGGCCGCCGATGTAGTTGCCGTAACGTGGCTTGACGGTGAACAGGGCGCCTGGAGTACCGGGTTGTGCGTAGATCATGATGAATGGCCTCTTGTTTTTGTCGGTCTCCCGCAGCGTCGGGCTGTGGGGGTTGTGACCGATCATAGAGAGGTATGCCGGGCGGGTGAATAGTATCAAAGGCGATAAATGTAGGTCTTTGGTATTGGTTCCAGCGGCGAGGCGGTAAGGGCGGTGACTCGGGTTACCTGCCAAAGGCCATGCAAAACGGCACCAAGGTACTGTTCGGTCGCGGGCGGCTTCTCGCTATAAATAACTCACCGGACCAATCCGGTATTGATAACAACAACGAGGATACGACCATGTGGACCAAACCGGCATATAACGATCTGCGTATCGGCTTTGAAGTAACCATGTACATCAACAACCGCTAAGGTTGCAGCAGACCCCGGCACCGCCGGGGTTTTTGCTTGCGGCGAACGAAAACGGGAGAGCGGCATGCATATTCAGGTATTGGGTTCGGCAGCGGGCGGCGGCTTTCCCCAGTGGAACTGCAATTGCCACAACTGCCACGGCTTGCGCCAGGGCACGCTAAATGCGAAGGCGCGTACCCAGTCGTCGATCGCGGTCAGCGATGATGGCGAGAACTGGATTCTGTGCAACGCCTCGCCGGATATTCGTGCACAGCTGGCGTCCTTTCCGGCGCTGCAGCCGGCGCGGGCGCTGCGTGACACCGCCATTGGCGACATTATTTTGCTGGACAGCCAGATCGACCACGTGACCGGGCTTTTAACCCTGCGCGAAGGCTGTCCGCACCGGGTCTGGTGCACTGAATTAGTGCACCAGGACCTGACCAGCGGCTTTCCGCTGTTCAACATGCTGTCATTCTGGGATGGTGGCGGGCTACTGCACCAGCCGATCCGGCTGGATGGCGAGCCATTCGTGTTGCCGTCCTGTCCGAACCTTGAGTTTGTCGCCATCGACATCCGCAGCAACGCGCCGCCGTATTCGCCGCACCGCGACAAGCCCCGTTCGGGCAACAACATTGCCCTGCTGATTACCGACCGGCGCAACGGTGCGACCCTGCTGTATGCGCCGGGGCTGGGCGAAATTGACGCGCAGATTTTAGCCGCTATGCAGCAGGCCGATTGCATGATGGTTGACGGCACCGTCTGGCGCGACGACGAAATGCAATTTTATGGCGTGGGCAGCAAGACCGGCCGCCAGATGGGCCACCTGCCGCAAAGCGGCGAGGGCGGCATGCTGGAAACGCTGGCGCAGTTTCCGCAGCGCCGCCACGTGCTGATTCACATCAATAACACCAACCCCATCCTCAATGAAGACTCGCCCGAACGTGCGCAGCTGAATGCCGCAGGTATCGAGGTGGCCTTTGACGGCATGAGCATCCAGCTCTAAGGAGAACCGCATGTCGACAACCGCAATGACCCCGCAGGCGTTCGAGCAGGCGCTGCGTGACAAGGGTGCCTATTATCACATTCACCATCCCTACCATGTGGCGATGCATAGCGGCACAGCGAGCAAAGAACAGATCCGGGGCTGGGTGGCCAACCGCTTCTATTACCAGATCAACATCCCGATGAAGGATGCGGCCATCATGGCCAACTGCCCTGACCGGGACATTCGCCGCGAATGGGTACAGCGCATGCTTGACCATGACGGCCTGCAGGGCGATGACGGCGGTATTGAAGCCTGGTTGCGGCTCGCCGAGGCAGTCGGGCTTGAGCGGCAGCAGGTGCTGTCGGGCGAGCTGGTGCTGCCGGGTGTGCGCTTTGCCGTGGATGCCTATGTCAACTTCGCCCGCCGCGCCAGCTGGCAGGAGGCGGCCAGCAGCTCGCTGACCGAGCTGTTTGCGCCGCATATTCACCAGTCGCGGCTGGATGCCTGGCCTCAGCATTACCCCTGGATCGACGAGCGGGGCTATGAGTATTTCCGCAAGCGCCTGAGCGAAGCGCGGCGTGATGTCGAGCATGGCCTGAGCATTACCCTCGCGCACTACACCACTTATGAACAACAACAGCGCATGCTGGAGATTTTGCAGTTCAAGCTGGATGTGCTGTGGAGCATGCTGGACGCCATGAGCATGGCCTACGAGTTGAACCGCCCGCCGTATCACAGTGTCACCGGCGATCGGGTCTGGCACAGGGGGCTGGGGGTATGAGTACTGCCGAACTGCAACAGGTGCCCCGCCTGCGTCGTGGCTTTCGCTTTCAGTGGGAGCCGGCGCAGAACTGCCATGTATTGCTGTATCCCGAAGGGATGATCCAGCTTAACGAAAGCGCCGCGCTGATTCTGCAGCAGGTGGACGGCGTGCACACGCTGGGTGAAATCATCACGGCCCTGCAGGCGCAGTTTCCTGATGCGCCGGATCTGGCTGACGACGTGCAACAGTTTATGGAGGTGGCCCATGGCAACTTCTGGCTTGAATGCAAATGACAAAAACTCCGTCAGCCCGCCGCTGTGGCTGCTGGCCGAGTTGACCTACCGCTGCCCGCTACAGTGCCCTTATTGCTCCAACCCGCTGGATTTTGCCCGCAGCCAGCAGGAGCTGACCACCGAACAATGGATTGAGGTGTTCCGCCAGGCCCGGGAGCTGGGGGCGGCGCAACTGGGTTTTTCCGGCGGCGAGCCGCTGGTGCGCCAGGATCTGCCGGAATTGGTCAGGGCAGCACGTGATCTGGGCTACTACACCAACCTGATTACCTCGGGCATCGGCCTGACCGACGACAAGATCGTCTTGCTCAGCGATATGGGGCTGGACCATATCCAGGTCAGCTTCCAGGCGGCGGACGAAGAGGTGAACAACATGTTGGCCGGCTCGAAGAAGGCTTTCGCCCAGAAGCTGGCCATGGCGCGGGCGGTGAAGGCGCAGGGCTACCCGATGGTGCTCAACTTTGTTACCCACCGGCACAACATCGACCGTATCGACCGCATCATCGAGCTGTGCATCGAACTGGACGCCGACTATGTCGAGTTGGCCACCTGCCAGTTCTATGGCTGGGCCGACCTGAACAAGGCCGAGCTGTTGCCGACCCGCGAGCAGCTGCAACGGGCCGAGGCAGTCACGCAGCAATGGCGCGAGAAGCTGGCGCAGCAGAATCATCCCTGCAAGCTGATCTTCGTTGCGCCGGATTACTATGACGAACGGCCCAAGGCCTGCATGAGCGGCTGGGGCAGCCTGTTTCTGGATATCACGCCCGATGGCACCGCCTTGCCCTGTCACAGTGCACGCCAGTTGCCGATCGAGTTCCCTAATGTGAAAGACCACAGCATCGAGCACATCTGGCGGGTGTCCGGCGGTTTCAACCATTTTCGCGGCCATGACTGGATGCCGGAGCCGTGCCGCTCCTGTGACGAGAAGGAAAAGGATTATGGCGGTTGTCGCTGCCAGGCGTACATGCTGACCGGTGATGCCGCCAATGCCGACCCGGTGTGCAGCAAGTCGCCGCACCATGACCTGATTCTGGACATCCGGGCGCAGGCGCAAAGGACGATATCCGATCCGTCACGGCTGGTGTACCGCAACGAAAAAGCCTCGCAGGCGATCATTGCCAGGGGCTGAGTGATGCGCCGTGAAGCTGCTCCACCTGCCGGGTTCTGGCCGTCACGTCTGACCGCAGGGCAGGCAGCCAGCGCCATGGCCGACTTTGTCGAGCTCCGGACGGCAGCACGAGGCGTGGTGTGGAGCTGTCATGAGCCGGCCAGCGGGCGCACGTTGCTGTGGCAGGCGGCTGTCGGCGATGCTGCCCGCTGCCTGACGCCGGACGGCTTCTCTGTGCGCAGCAGGGTCTACGAGTATGGCGGCGGCAGCTTTGCCGTTTCTGGCCAGACTCTGGTGTTTGTCAACGAGGCTGACCAGCAGCTGTACCTGCAGCGGCTGGACAGGCCGGAACAGCCGCCCGTGACGCTGACCTGCCAGCCGGCCTGCCGTTATGCCGACATGCAGATTGCACCTTGTGGCAGCTATCTGGTAGCAGTGGAAGAAGACCACGGCCGGACATCGGTACAACACCGGATTGTGTCGGTGAGGCTTGAGACTCTGCCTTGCGTACCGCAGGCGCTGGTGGCGGGTGATGATTTCTACAGCTCGCCACGGCTCAGCCCGGATGGCCGGCGACTGCTGTGGATCAGCTGGCAGAGACCGCATCAGCCCTGGACGCAGACGCAGCTATACTCTGCGCGGGCGGACGGGCAGGGCGGCTGGCAGGCTCCGGAGTTGCTGGCGGGCGGGCAGGGCGACGCATCCATCCAGCAGCCGCTGTTTGACCACCGGCAGCGGGTGCTGGCACTGAATGACCAGGACGGGTTCTGGCAGCCATGGCGAGAAGCTGAGGGTACCTTGCATCCCATGCAAGGGGTCGGGGCTGACCACGCCGGTGCGCCCTGGCAGATGGGTGGCTGCAACTTCCTGCCGGTGGATGAGCGTCATTGCCTGCTGAGCTGGTTTGAGCAGGGTTTCGGCAAGCTGGGCCTGTTTGACCTGCAGGCCGGGCAGCTAGTGCAGCGCTACCTGCCGGATTGCAGCCGCATGCGGCACTTGGCCATGGATGACACACACTTTTACTGCATTGCTTCGCATCCGGTGCAGGGTGCGTCCGTGATGGCGATTGATCGTCACAGTGGAGCAGAAAGGGTGTTGGCACAAACGGCAACCGGTATGGCGCCCGACCAGATATCCCGCCCGCAGGCACTGGAGTTTGCCACCAGCGAGGGGCAGCAGGCCCGGGCGTTTTTCTATCCGCCCCGTAACCCGGGTTATCAGCTGGCTGCAGGTGAAAAACCGCCGCTGGTGATTTTCCTGCATGGCGGGCCGACTTCGGCGGCTTATCCGGTGTTTGATCCCCGTATCCAGTTCTGGACGCAGCGCGGCTTTGCCGTGGCTGATCTGAACTACCGCGGCAGCACCGGCTTTGGCCGGGCCTATCGGCAGGTGCTGGCCGGGCGCTGGGGCGAGCTGGAGGTGGCCGATGTGCTGGCCCTGGTCGATGAGCTGGTGGCGCGGGAACTGGTCAATGCGCACCAGTTATGCGTGCGTGGTGCCAGCGCCGGCGGCTACACCAGTCTGCTGGCGCTGGCGGCCAGCGACCGTTTTGCCGCTGCGGCCAGCTGGTATGGCGTCAGCGATCCGCTGGCGCTCGACAAGGTGACGCACAAATTCGAGGGTGACTATCTGGGCTGGCTGCTGGGGGCGTTGACCGTAGCCAACCGCGCATCGGTCCGGCAACGCTCGCCGCTGGCGCTGGCCGGTCGCATGGTCACGCCGGTGATTTTCTTCCAGGGCGGGCAGGATGTGGTGGTGGTGCCGGAACAAACCCGCAGCATGGTGCAGCAGCTGCGCCGTCAGGGTGTTGCGGTGGCATGCCACGAGTTTCCCGAGCAGGGGCACGGCTTTCGCAGTGCCGAACGGCTGGCATTAGCCCTGGAAGCCGAGCTGGAGTTCTACCGGCAGCAGTTTGTCCGTCGTGGTGAACGGTCTGGCAAGCATTGCTGAACGCAAGGACTGTTTTGGCGGATTGCCGTCACTCGGGGAGTGACAGCGGGCTGCCCAGCCGCTGACTGAGAATCGCCCGCAGCTTGCTGGGCCGCACCGGCTTGTTCAGCACCGGGATGTCCAGTTGCTTGCGCAATGCAGCCAGCTCGTCACTGTGGTCGGCGGTAATCAGCACTGCCGGGATGTCATCAGCGAAGTAATGGCGCAACTGGGCAACCACTTCCAGACCGTTGTTGCCGTCGTCCAGATGCAGGTCGGCGAGGATGATCTCCGGCGGCGCATCCTTGAGCGCCCGCAGGGCTTCGCCGAATCCGCTGGCCACACACACCTGGCATTGCCATTGTTCGAGCAGGGCCGACATGCTCAGCAGAATGTCCGGTTCGTTGTCCACCACCAGAATGCGCCGGCCCTGCAGCACATTCACCGACTGGCTGACGGCATTTGGCAGCAGGGGAGGCGGCTGTTGCTCCAGCCGGCAGACCAGCGGCACCTCAATGCTGAAACAGGAGCCTCGCCCAGGCTCCGAGCGCACTTGTATGCGGGCTTCAAGGATGTCGGCGATCCGCTCGACAATGGCCAGGCCCAGGCCAACGCCTTTGCGCACGCCGCTTTGCACCTGCGAGAACTGCCGGAATTCCTGGAACACCGCGCCCAGTTGCTCCTTGCTCAAACCGATCCCGGTATCCCAGACTTCCAGCCGCACATGGGTGCCCCGTTTGCGCACGCCGAGGAAAATCCGGCCACGCGGGGTGTAGCGGCAGGCATTGCTGACGAAGTTGCGCAGAATGCGCATCAATAGATGGCAATCGGACCTGATCAGCAAACGGCTGGAAAATGCACCGAGCCGCAGCCCGGACTGTTGCGCGATCGGCTCGAATTCTGACAGCAGGTTTTCATAGAGCTCGGCCACCGAGCAGGTGGCATAGGCTGGCGTGACCGCCAGCTGGTCGAGCCGGGCGATATCCAGCAGGTCATTGAGCAGGTCTTCGGCACCTTCCAGTGCCAGGTGGGCACGCTGGACCAGATGCTGCTCGGCGGCGGGCAGCTCGCGCTCCTGCAGGGTCGAAATCAGCAGCCGGGCGGCGTTTAGCGGTTGCAGCAAGTCGTGGCTGGCAGCCGCCAGATACTTGTCTTTGCTGCGGTTGGCCGCTTCGGCCGCGTCACGGGCCTCGCGCAGTGCCTGTTCGACCTGTTCGCGCTGACGAATCTGCTGCTGCAGGTGCTGGTTGCTGTCGTGCAGCTCGGCGGTGCGTTCGGTGACTCGCTGTTCCAGTTCCAGGTTGAGTTGCAGCATGCGCCGCTGGGCTTTTTTGCGTTCGCTGATGTTGGCGACAAAACCCTCGATCAGGCCGGGTTCGTCGGTGTTGAGGAACAGGTTGATGACGACATCGTGTTCACGTCCGTCCCTTGAGCGAAAGCGTGTTTCATAGCCCTGGACGCTGCCGTCGTTCATTAGCTGGTGGTTGATCTGTTCGATTTCATTGCGCCCGCCGCAGAAGATCTGCTCTGCAATGTCGGGTCCGCCGGCCATCAGCTGTTCTGCACTGTCGTAGCCGAGCAGGTTAAGCAGGGCCGGGTTGGCCGCGCGAAAGCCGCTATTGGCACGGGCCTGGAATACACCGTAGTTGGCATGCTCGAACAGCCACTTGTAGCGGTTGCGCTCGCGCTCCAGCTGCTGCAGCTGTTGCAGCAACTCCGGATAGTGGCTTTTGCGTGATGACTGCTCGCCTAGCCCGAGCAGGCCGGTCAGTACCTGTTCAGAGTGCTTCGCCATACACCACTTCAACATCACGTTGTCTGGACTTGCGCGGATTGGTCAGGATGCACGGGTCTGCCATGGCATGATTGGCCAGGAAGGGAATGTCGGACAGGCTTACGCCATGCATGCTCAGGGTGTCGTTGAAGCCGACCGCCTGTTTGAGCTGGACCAGATGCTCGATCAGCCGCGCCCGTACCTGGTGCTCGGTCAGGCCGCGGCAGTCGATGCCCAGGGTTTCGGCAATGACCTTGAAGCGTTCCGGTGCAGCAGCAAAGTTGAAGGCCACCACATGCTCGACCAGTGCCGCGTTGCACAGCCCGTGCGGCAAATCGAGAAAACCGCCCAAGCTGTGCGACATGGCATGCACCGCACCGAGAATGGCATTGGAAAAGGCCAGGCCGGCCTGCATGCTGCCGAGCATGACCTTTTCGCGCAGCTGGATATCCTGCGGGTTGGCGATCATCGGCACCAGGTTGGCATTGAGCAGGCGCATGGCTTCCAGCGCATGGGTATCGGTCAGTGGCCCGCTGCCAATCGACACGAAGGCCTCCAGCGCATGTACCAGCGCATCAATGCCGGTACAGGCGGCCAGGAAGGGGTCCATGGTCAGGGTGGTTTCCGGATCGATCAGGGATACATCCGGCACCACTGCCTTGCTGACAATGGAGAACTTAACCCGTTCGCTCTGGTTGGAAATGATCACGAATTGCGACACATCGGCCGAGGTGCCGGCGGTGGTCGGGATCAGCACCAGCGGCGGGCTGGGGATGTTGACGGTATCCACCCCTTCGAATTCGAGAATGCTGCGGCCGTGCGCGGCCACGATGCCGATGGCCTTGGCGCAATCCATCGGGCTGCCGCCGCCAATCGCGACAATCGCGGTGCAGCCGTACTGGTGGTATTCCTCGGCACCGAGCATGACCTCCTCGACGCGCGGGTTGGGCGAGACAGCGGTAAACAGGTGGTAGGCAATATCCTGCTCCTGCAGGCTGTGCTCCACATCCCGTACCCAGCCGGCGGCCAGCACGCCGGGGTCGGATACGATCAGCACCTTTTTGGCACCGAAACCACTGATGAAGCTGCCAACCCGGTGGCGGCAGCCGGTACCGAAGACAATTTCGGGTGAAACAAATTTGCGTACCTGACCTAATCCGGAAGACATGCTCGGCCTTTGAGTCATTGACTGATATCAATAATGGGACAGTTAGCATAAGCCAGTTTGTAGTTCGGCAACAGCTAGCCGACAGTCTAGCCGGCTCCAAAGTGCTATTGCCGGCAAGCGGAAAATCAGGGAATGTTTTTATCCATTCAATTCTGTCCGGAATATTCCATGACGCTCCATCAGCCCCTCGCCACTGGCCCTTCACTCACCATGCAGCTGGCGCCCCATGTGTGCCTCAAGGTGCTGGTAACGGATGAACGCCAGCCCTGTGCCCTGGCCCTGACGCTGGCCAGTGGCAGCCATGACGAGCCGGAACAATGGCTGGGCATGGCGCACTTTCTCGAGCATCTGGTGTTCCGTGGCAGCCGGAATTTCGCTGCCGGCGATGGCCTGATGGAGTGGGTGCAGCAGGCAGGCGGGCGCGTCAACGCACGTACCGAAGCCCGCCAGACAGGGTTTCATTTTGAAGTGGACTCCGCCCGGTTTGTACCGGCACTGGCCCGTCTGGCCGACATGCTGGCATATCCGCTGCTGTGTGCGCAGACGCTGCTCAGCGAGCGTGAAGTGCTGGAGCAGGAGTACCGCATGTATGCGCGTACGCCGCGTGCATTGCTGGCTGCCAGCGCCGGGCCTTTGTTACAGCCGGGGCATCCGGCAGGCAAGTTCCACGCCGGCAACAAAAGCACTCTGCCGGTGGAGTTGGCCGGTTTTTTGCCCGGACTACAAGACTTTCACCAGCGAGCCTACCTGCACAGCCCGCTATGCATTGCCGTATCGGTACCGGGTCGCTGGGCAGACTGGCAAACGGATGTGCTAAACGGCCTGCAGCCGCTGCTGACACAGCGCTGGCCACGGCAAGAGTCACTGCCTTCTCTGGCGTTCAAGCCGGGTGCGCGAGCCCGCATGCAGGTTGACGCTGCCGGCCACGGACTGTTGCTGCATGTGGCCATGGCGGAGCAGGCAGCCGGTTTGCCGCTGCTGGTGGAGTGGCTGGAACAGATACTGGACCAGCAGGGCGACGATTACCTGTTGACGCATCTGCAGCGGCACTTCAGTTGTAGCGGTGTTGAGGCTGGATTGCCCTATGTCTACGGCGGACAGGGCGTGGTGACCCTGAGCTGGAAAGGCTGCAGGGAACCGGACTGGCCGCTACTGCTGGAAATGTGGCTGGACTGGCTCGGGCAGTGGCGGCACTACCTGGGCTCGCAACAGGCGCGTGATTACCTGGAACGGGCCAGGCAACACCGCTGGCTGATGGCCTCGCCGCTGGAGCGGGTGCAGCAGGTACTGCAGGAGACGGACGGGGCGGCGGCGCTGGACAGCCTGGATGCGTTGATCGGCCAGCTGCAGGCCGGCCGCTTTGCCCGGGTGGCCTGGGGCGAAGAGGCCGTCAGCGACCGGTTTGATCAGGGTTTGCCGCTGGCCATCGAGGAGCTGACCCCGGCCTTGATGCAGGTGCAGGCAACAGCCTGCAGGCGGTTTGCCGTTACCCCGCAACCGCAGCAGGTGCTGGAAGCGGCGATCAATGCAGGCAATGCCGGCCGGGCCATGAGCACCCTGTTGCCGCCCCACTGGCCAGAGGGACAGGCCTTGTGTTATCTCGGCTGGCAGGTGGGGGCGGCGCAGGCGGCATTGCCGCTAGTGCAGCAGCGGCTGGCCGGCTGGGCTCGGGCCTGGCGCTGGCACGGGATCGGCTGGCAGTTGCAGGCGGCGGGTGACATGCTGTTTCTGCGCGCGCACGGGCCGGCGGACTGTCTGGCGCTGGCGCTCAACCAGTGTTCCGGATTGCTGGAGGAGCCTTTGCCGGAGCAGACGCGAGCTGTGCAGGTCGAATCCCCGTTTGCCCTGCGCCAGTTGATGCAGCAGTTGCCGCTCTGGCTTGAAGCAGAACCGGCTGCCGGCTGGCAGCGCCGGCTCAACAGGTGTCCGCAACAGGGGCTGTGGCTGGGCAGTCCCGTCGCCATGGCAGCATTGCGGTTGAATCCGCCGGTTGCTGGCGCTAAGCCGGCCTGTCTTTCGGTACGCCCGCTGGCCGCTGGCTGGCACCATGTGCGGGAAGGCATTGCACAGGTGGACGAGGCCCTGCTGGTGGTGCTGATTCCAGCAGCAGACGGACCGCAAGGGTTGCTGTACCAGCAGCTGGCAGCACTGCTACAAGGGCCGCTGCAGCAACGGCTGCGCAGCCAGGATGGCCTGTGTTACGCGATCTTCGCCATGCCCTGGCAGCAGGGTGCGGTGAGCGGCCTGTTGCTGGCCACCCAGTCGTCCAGCGTTTCTGCCGGCGAGCTGTTGCGGGCGTTGCGGCTGGCCATGCAGGAAAGCATGGCCAGCTTGCCGGCGCAACAGCTGCAGGAAGCCGTTGCCGCATTCCGGCATGAGGCGGAACAGGGCCGGCTGACGCCGGAGGAATGGAGTCAGTGGTGCTTTGCCGCCTGGCAGCGCAGCGGGTATCAGGCAGTACCAGCCACGACGGATACCGTCCTGCCGGTCACGGATGCAGCCGGTGTGACCCGTGCGCTGCAACAGGTGCTGGACGACCGTCACTGGGTGGTCCTGAGCAACCAGCCGGCTTCCGGCGCCTGACTCCCTCCTTCCCGACAAGGCAATGAGCCATGCTCCCTGCGGCCGGACAGGTTCCGGTCGCGGACAGTCCCGTGTGCAAAAGAACAAAACAGATCCGCTTCTGCCATCAGGAGGTGCAGCCTGGCGTCAGTGCGGGGTGTCGGCACCAAAGTGCAGGGGTGTAGCACCAAAGCTTATGGGCCGTAGCGGATATTTGGCGGCAATGACAAAGATGCAGGCAATCGCTACCAACTCCCTGTATCAGCCGGCGGGCGTAATTTCAATAATCTCCCTGACGCGGCCGGGAACCCCGGTCGTTTAATACAGTGGAGAGAGATATGAACAACAATAAACTTGCCAAACGTATGTTTGTGCCGCTGGCGCTGGCAACAGCCGTGGCTGCCGTGAGCCAGACTGCATCTGCCGAAATCGTTCTGTATGACAATGATGACACCACCTTTTCCACCGATGGCTATATCAACGCCTTCTATGTCAACAGCAAGGTCGATCGGGCAGGAGACAACTTCGACCGTCGCCAGAGCCGCGTCAAAATGGGCTTTCTGCCCAACTATATCGGCTTCAACATGGGCAAGCAGGCCGGTGATCTGAAGCTGGGTGCCCGTGCCTCGTTCTGGGTTACCATCAATGACAGTGATGACAACGGCACCGGTACCGATATTGATGTGCGCCAGTTCTATGGCACCGTCGGCAGCGACTGGGGTGAAGTGCTGATCGGTAAGGACTTCGGCCTGTTTGCCCGTTCCAATATCTTTCTTGACGAGCTGCTGACCAGTTATGGCCAGGTCAGCGATACCCTGGGGCTGGTGGATGGTGGCGGTGTCTCCTTTGGCAACATCGGTACCGGTTACCCTTATCCGTTTCCCAATGCACAGATCACCTATCGCTCGCCGGTAATGAATGGCTTCCGCATTGCTGCCGGTATTCTGGATCCGTCAGATACCACCACTCGCAAAGATGCGGCCGGTAATGATCTGGGCAAGTCTTATCAGAAGAATCCGCGTTTCGAGTCCGAAGTCACCTATCAGGTGGAGCTGGGCGAGACCAAAATCTACTCCTGGGTCAATGGCATGCACCAGACTTCCAGCAACACCGATCGCAGCGACATTGCCGGTGACGACCAGTCCAGCAAGCTGCGCTCAAAAGGCGTCGGCTACGGTGTTCAGGTCAAGCACGGTGGCATGTCGTTAACCGCATCCGGCTTCAAGGCCAAAGGCATCAACGGGCTGTTTACCAACAATCCGGGCAAGGCCAACCTGCGTGATATCGACAGTCGTGGCTATTTGTTGCAGGGCTCCTACAAGTTTGGTGCCAACCGCATTGCGCTGAGCACCGGCCGTACCCGTGATGACGGCAACGTACTTGGCAATGCCGCTCACTATAAAACCCGTGGTGCGGCCTACTTCCGTACCATCAACGACAACCTGACGCTGGTCGCCGAGTACAACCAGTTTGATATCGATGGCCGCAAAGGCAACAGCGCCATGGATGAGAAAACCAGGACCATGGCTCTGGGGGCCGTGCTGACCTGGTAAGCAGGTCGCGTTATCTCCGAAACGCTGAAGCAAGCGCTTGGCCGGAAACCCGCAAGGGGTTCCGGCTTTTTTTATCCTGCAAACGGCGGTTGAATGGGTCGCCAGCACCGTCGCTGGGCTGGGGCCCAACGTGTTTTGCTACTTTGGAAGCATCTGCCTGACGCTCAAGTGCAATGGGGCGAGGATTCACCGCTTTATATAATGGGCGCAACAGCACACCGGCTACTGCAGGCAAGCAGTGCAGCCAGACAACGGCAGGAGCGAATACCCCATGCAGGCATGTACAGAACACGACAACAGCATGGCGGACAACGCACTGCCGCCGGTCATGACTGCAGTGACACGGCAGTCCGGTGCGCTCAGGGCGGCGCGGGAGCTGGCTGGCCAGTTGCGCGGGCAGCCGCTGGCGCTGGTTTTATTCTTCTGCTCGGCGGAGTACGACCTTGAGGTGCTGTCGACCGGGCTGCAGCAGGAATTCGGTGTCGTCCCGGTGGTCGGTTGCACCACCGCCGGCGAGATCAGTACTGCGGGTTATGAACGCAGCAGCATTACCGCGCTGGGCTTCAGCAGCAGTCATTTCACGGTTGCCAGCGTGCTGGTGGACCGCATGGAAAGGTTTGGCCTGCATGATGCGCAGGAAGTGGTCGAGGGGCTGGTCAGGAACTGTCGCAACCATGCGCTGGCCCCGATCAAGGGGCACAGCTTCGCCCTGACCTTGCTGGACGGGCTGTCCAACCGTGAAGAGGTGGTGCTGGCCGCGCTGAGTGCGGCCATGGGCGGCATTCCGCATTTTGGCGGCTCGGCGGCCGATGACAATCACCTGAGCCTGACGTCGGTGTATTACGGCGGCCAGTTTTACAGCAATGCGGCAGTGGTGGTGCTGTTCAACACACTGCTGGAGTTCGAGGTGTTTACCACCCATCACCTGCAGCCGACCGCCGACAAGCTGGTGGTGACCCGGGTGGACAGCAGTTCGCGCCGGGTGCTGGAACTGAACGCCGAGCCGGCTGCCGAGGCCTATGCCCGCTGCGTTGGACGCAGGCCCGAAGAGCTGGACCTGTACAGCTTTGCCAGCAATCCGCTGGCGGTGCGCATGGGCAAGCACTATTACCCGCGTTCGATCCAGCAGGTCAACAGCGACCACAGCCTGACATTTTATTGTGCGGTGGAAAACGGCATCGTGCTGACCGCCATGCGGCCCGGCTCGCTGCAGGACAACCTGCACCAGCTGTTTGCCGGCCTGCACGAGCGGCTCGGCGACACTTTGCTGACCATCGGCTGCGATTGCTTCTTGCGCCGCCTGGAGGCCGAGGGGCGTGGCGAGCAGGAGCAGGTGGCAGCGATACTCCGGCAATACGGCGTAACCGGCTTCAATACCTATGGCGAACAATTCAACGGCATGCACATCAACCAGACCTTTACCGGAGTGGCCATTGGACAGCGTACATTCTCCAGAACATGACCGCGTTGACGAGCTGCAGGCTCTGCGCCAGGAAAATGCACGCCTGAAGCGCATCAATGCCGCGTTGATCGAGCGGGTCGAGTCGGGCCGCTCCTACCAGTCGGAAGCCTATGCCTCGTTCAAGCATTCGGTGGTGCTGGCCGAGCAGGTGCGTGAACGTACCGATGCCCTGAGTGATGCCATGCACGAGCTGAAAACCAGCAATGCCCTGCTGACGCAGGCCAGCCACCAGGCGCAGGTGGCGCACCAGCATCTGGTGGATGCCATCGACAGCATCAGTGACGGCTTTGTCCTGTTTGATGCAGAGCGCAAGATCGTGCTGTTCAACCGGCATTTCGAGAGCTTCTGGCAGCAAAGCACCCTGCAGATCAGCAAACAGATGAGCATGCAGACCCTGAACCGGGTGATTGCCGATAGCGGCATGATCGCCGAGAAGCTGCGCACCAGCACCGAGCAGGTGGTATACCGCCTGAGCAACGGGCGCTGGCTACAGGTCACCGAACGGCCCACCCTGGATGGCGGACTGGTGGTGGTGCATACCGACATCACCGACCTCAAACTGCGCGAAACCCGGCGGCGCGAGCGCGAGCTGGCGCAGAAAACCCGGCTGCTGCAGCAGACCGTCGACAACCTGTCCCAGGGCGTGGCCCTGGTCAGCGCCAGGGGAGTGCTGGAGCTGTGTAATTACCGTTTTTTGCAACTGGCCAACATCGCCGGCGGCTATCGCAGCGGCATGCCCTTTGCCGAGGTGATGCGCGAGAGCCTGCTGCCCGGGCTGGGCCAGCCGGACACGCAACTGCGCGGCATGACCCGTGAACATCATCTGGACGACGGGCACGTGCTGGAAGTGCGCCTGCATGTGCTGGCGGACGGCTCCAGCGTGCATACCCTGAGTGACATCACCGAGCGTTACCGTCATGCCGAGGCGCTGCGTGAAAGCGAGCACTGGATACGCATGATCACCGACCATGTTCCGGCCATGATCGCCTATGTCCGGCATGACTTCACCTACAGCTTCGTCAACAAGGTATACGAACAGTGGTACAACTGGCCGCACAACAGCGCCCTTGGCTGCAGCCTGCGCGAGGCGCACCGGGACGAGCATTTCCGGCGCCTGCAGCCGTACATCAGCCGGGCCCTGCAGGGGGAAACCCTGACCTTCGAGGTGGCAGAAACCAGCGTGGGCGGCAAGAACTGCCACATGCAGCGCTCCTATGTGCCCAACCGGCTGGCTGATGGCAGTGTTGACGGCATCTTTGTCATGGTCAAAGACATCACCGAACGCCACAGGAATGCCGAAGCGTTGCATCAGGCCTATCAGCACCTGGAAGAGCGGGTGCGCGAGCGTACCCGCGAGCTGACCGAACTCAACGCCCAGCTGGTCGGCGAGGTGGAGGAGCGGCGGCTGGCCGAGGCCCGCCTGCGCGAGGCCAAGCACCAGGCTGACGAGGCCAACCTGTCGAAAACCAAATTTCTGGCAGCCGTCAGTCACGACCTGTTGCAGCCGCTCAACGCCGCACGACTGTTCACCAGCGCCCTGGTGGAGCATAAAAACTGCGGTGCGGATGCACAGTCGATGCTGAAGAATGTATCCAATTCGCTGGATGACGTGGAAAACCTGCTGGGCACACTGGTGGATATTTCCAAGCTGGATGCCGGCGTGATTACGGCCGATATCGGCGTCTTTGCGGTGGAGGACCTGCTGTCGAATCTGGCGGTGGAGTACCGGGAAATGGCGCGTAGCGCCGGGCTGCAGCTGGACTTCGTATCCAGTTCGGTGCTGGTGAAAAGCGATATTCACTTGCTGGCCCGGGTGCTGCGCAACTTCCTGAGCAATGCCATCCGTTATACCGGGCAGGGCGGGCGCATTCTGTTGGGCTGCCGCCGGACCGCCAGCGCCCTGTGGATCGAGATCTGGGATACCGGAGCCGGCATTCCCGAGGACAAGCTGGACGAGATCTTTCTGGAATTCAAACGCGGCGACAGCCAGCGCCAGGATCGCGGACTGGGGCTCGGGCTGGCGATTGTCGACAAGATCACCCGCATTTTGCAGCACCGGCTGCGGGTGCAATCCAGGCCCGGGCATGGCTCGGTGTTTGCCATCGAGGTTCCGCTGGGGCACCGGCACGAGTTGGGCATGCGGGCCGAAGCAGAGTATCAGGGGCATGTGCTGGAGCGTTTGCAGGGTGCCCGCATCTGGGTGCTGGACAACGATGCGGCCATTTGCCAGGCCATGCAGAACCTGCTGGAAGGCTGGGGTTGCGAGGTGGTGACGGCCCTGTCCGAAGCGCATCTGGCGGAACAGACCGCCGGGCTGAGCTTGCCGGTGGATGTGCTGATCGTCGATTACCATCTGGATGACGTGGTGGATGGTGTCGGAGCCATTGCCCGTATCAATGCACAGTTGGCCGGGCCTGTGCCGGCGTTGATGATTACCGCCAATTACAGTAACGAGCTGAAACAGGAAATGCGCCAGCTGGGGCATACCCTGATGCACAAGCCGGTCAAGCCCATGCGCTTGAAGACGACACTGAATCATTTATTGGGCTGAGTGTTTGTTCCCTGTCTGCGGGAATGTGTGCAGGTTTTACAGGGTGGTTGCAAGTCTGGTGCCGCCATTTTTGGCGGCATAGTCCTGCTGCATCTGTACAGCTTTTCCGCTGTGAGCCTCGTGCAACCAATCATCACTCTGATAATGACTGCCAATAGGCCTGTTCGTAGGCGGGGTAGAGGTGGCTGACGGTGCGTATCAGTTCGTATCCGGCCAGGCTGATGCCGGCAAACCGCTCCGGAACGGGGCTGCGCATGACGCGGTTCATGTCATCACCCCGGGCCGCAGCCGTGGTCAGCAGCTGGTCCAGCCAGCCCAGGTAGTCGCGCATTTGCTGAAAGGGGGCGTCATTGCCGGCGACCGGGCCATGACCGGGCACAATCACCGTCCAAGGCAGGGCGGCAAGGGTGTCGAGGTCCTGCAGCCAGACGGCAATGCCTGGCGTGTGGGCGGTGGAGACAGCCCGCTGGTAAAACACCAGATCACCGGCAAACAGCACGCCGGTCTGCGGGTCGAAGATGGCCAGATCGGCGTTGGTGTGTCCGTGCAGCTGCAGCAGCTGCAGGCGGTAATCGTCCAGCTCCAGCAGGCCCGGTTCTAGAATGCTGTCGGGCATCACCACTTCGGTGCCGCGCATCCGGTCGCCGACCATGCGGTACATGTTTTCCGCCATCGCATCGCCTTCCTCCTGCATTAGCTGTGCCGTACTGGCCAGGGCGGCAACCCGGGCGTGCGGAAAGGCCTGGCTGCCGAGCATGTGGTCCGGGTGATGGTGGGTCAGCAGGATCGTCCCGACCGGCTTGTCGGTGATCTGCCGGATGGCTTCGGCCAGCTCGCGGCCGTAGGCAAAGGAGGGGCCGCTGTCGATCAGGATGACCTGGGTATCGGTCACGATGAATGCAATATTGACGATATTGCCGCCATTTTCTTTGCTGAAATTGCCGGTGCTGCCTTCCAGTACCCAGGTGTTGTCGGCAACCAGTTTTGGTTGCAGGTCATAGGCTGCCTGTGCCATCAGACAGTAACCCAGCAAAATAGCGCCACAGACAAGACGTAACATGATGCTTCTCCTTAAAAACGGGCGTTGAACTCGTTGCCGTTGTTGTCCCGGGCCCAGAGCCGGGCTTGCTGTTCGCCCTTCAGGGCCAGGGTCAGGGTCGGGTTTTCACTGACCGAAGCAAACAGCTCGAAGTCGGCCAGCACCCGGCCGGACTCGTCACGCAGCTGGGCATGATCGACAAAGTACTCGGGGATGCCGCCGGACAGGCCGTTGTCCATCGGGTGGGAAATGCGCATGCGCAGAAAGCTGCTGTTGTCACGCAGGTGGCGTGCGCCAAAGATTTCACCCACATGCTTTTCCCAGCCTTCCTCGGCGCGGATCACGCTGGGTGCGGTGCAGCCGCCACCGGCGGCTTCGATGTGCCCGGTGCCGACATGCCAGAGGCCGTCATCCTGCAGGAAGGCAGCACGAATAGGTGTGGCCTGCTCGACGCGGATACGCACGGCAATCAGGTTTTCCAGTTGTTCGCCGGGCGTCACCACCATGATTTGCGGGATGGGATTGAGTTCGGCCCAGAGCATGATCTTGCGGGTGGTGCCGGGCAGGGCGCGGGCATCGATTTCGAGCGGAACCTGGCGCGCATCCTCGGCAAAGGGTGGCGTGTTGACCTGCACCCGGTCATCGAAGACGAATTCCTGGTTGTCCAGCAGGCGCTGGTGGTAGTAATCCCACATGGTGGAAGTGTGCCGGGACGTTTCCTCTGCATGGAGCAGGGTTGTGCAGGTGCCCAGGAGCAGGCCGGCTAAAAGTGATTTGTACATGATGGTGGTACCTCGCTGGCCAGCAGGCCGGATGCCTGTAGATGACAAAGCCCCGCACGCACAGGGTGCGCCGGGGCTTTAGCATGGGACACGGGAGTTAGAGCGTGTCTTCGGCGCGTTGTTCGATGTAGGTACGGATGGCCCAGAGTGCTTCCTGGCTCAGGTGCTCGGCCATGCGCGGCATGTAGATGGCGCCATTGCGCACCGCGCCGTTGATCACGCGCTCCTTGAACCACTCGTCGCCGTTGATGTCGGCGTCCAGCTCGCGCAGGTCCGGCGCGATGCCGCCGGACATGGCTTCCAGGCCATGGCAGCGGGCGCAGTTCTGGTTATAGGCGGAAGAACCGATCTGGATGGCGATGTCCTTGATGCCGGCATCGGCACTGCGGTAGGGGTTTTCCTCCAGCCATTCCTCGCCCAGCGGATCAAGGCCATCGGTATTGGCTCCCTGGGGAACGACATCACCGTGAGCCATGGCCAGGGTGGAGAAGGTGCCAGCCAGCAATGTGGCAAGAAGTGCTTTTTTCATGGGTCGATACCTGTTTTGTTGTTATGCAGGAAGGCGACGGGGCGGTCCGGCGCTCGGTTGCTGGCATCTTATTGGGCGGGAGCGACCGGCAAGAAGTCTGCTTTGGTTGTTCGTATCTACTCCCTTGGTAGCGGGCTGGAAAGTAGTAAAAAACAGGGTAATGGTGCTAGTGCCAAATGACCCGCGGACTGGGAATTTTTCCCGTGACGATCGGGAATAAATCCGTATTCATTTTTGTGACGCTCTCACACTATGTAAGCCGTCAGGGCGAACCTCAGTGTCGCCACTGGATGACCCGAACAACAACAAATGGGAAGTATGACAATGCCAAATGTAACCTTACTCGCCAAGAAGCCGCTTGCTACCGCTGTAGCCGGCTTTGTTCTGAGCGCCGGCCTGCTGGGTGCTTCTGCCGGATATGCCAAGCCCGTGACCTGGGAGGATATCGCCAACGACCACCTGACCACGTCCGACGTGCTGCAATACGGCATGGGCACCAATGCCCAGCGTTTCAGCCCGCTGGCGCAGGTCAACGACAAGAACGTATTCAAGCTGACGCCTGCCTGGTCCTATTCATTTGGTGACGAAAAGCAGCGCGGCCAAGAATCCCAGGCGCTGGTGCATGACGGTGTGGTTTATGTAACCGGCTCTTACTCGCGTATGTGGGCGCTGGATGCCAAGACCGGCGAAAAACTGTGGAGCTACAGCCACCGTCTGCCGGACGATATTCGTCCCTGCTGTGACGTGGTCAACCGTGGCGCCGCGATTTACGGCGACAAGGTTTACTTTGGTACGCTGGATGCCCGTGTGGTAGCACTGAACAAGGACACCGGCAAGGTGGTCTGGAACAAGAAGTTCGGTGATCACACCGCCGGTTACACCATGACCGGTGCGCCGACCGTAGTAAAAGACGGCAAGACCGGCAAGGTTATGCTGATTCACGGTAGCTCCGGTGATGAATTTGGTGTGGTTGGCCAGCTGTTTGCCCGCGACCTGGATACCGGTGAAGAGATCTGGATGCGTCCTTTTGTCGAGGGCCACATGGGTCGCCTCAACGGCAAGGACAGCACGCCGACCGGCGATGTGAAAGCACCGTCCTGGCCGGATGATCCCAACAGCCCGACCGGCAAGGCCGAAGCCTGGAGCCATGGTGGTGGCGCACCCTGGCAGAGCGCCAGCTTTGACGCGGCCAGCAACACCATCATCGTCGGCGCGGGTAACCCTGCACCCTGGAACGGCTGGGCACGTACCGCCGAGGGCGGTGATCCGAAAGACTTCGACAGCCTGTACACTTCGGGTCAGGTGGGCGTAGACCCCAGCACCGGTGAAGTAAAGTGGTTCTACCAGCACACGCCAAACGATGCCTGGGATTTCTCCGGTAACAACGAGCTGGTTCTGTTTGACTTCAAAGACAAACAGGGCAAGAAAGGCACGGCTACCGCCCACGCCGACCGCAACGGTTTCTTCTATGTGGTGGACAGTGCTACCGGCAAGCTGAAAAACGCATTCCCTTTTGTTGACGGCATCACCTGGGCGTCCCATATCGATCTGGAAACCGGTCGTCCGGTTGAAGTTGAAGGCCAGCGTCCGCCCAAGCCCAAGGCTGGAGAAAAGCGCGGTGCATCGGTAGAGGTATCTCCGCCGTTCCTGGGTGGTAAAAACTGGAACCCGATGGCTTACAGCCAGGATACCGGCCTGTTCTACATTCCGGCCAACCACTGGAAAGAGGACTACTGGACCGAAGAAGTCAACTACAAGAAAGGCTCCGCCTACCTGGGCATGGGCTTCCGCATCAAGCGCCTGTATGACGATCACGTCGGCATCCTGCGTGCGATGGACCCGGCCACCGGCAAGGTAGCCTGGGAACACAAGGAAAAACTGCCGCTGTGGGCCGGTGTGCTGGCCACCAAGGGTAACGTAGTCTTTACCGGCACCAGTGACGGCTTCTTCAAGGCCTTCAACGCCAAAACCGGTGAAGAGCTGTGGAAGTTCCAGACTGGCTCCGGAATTATCTCTCCGCCCATCACCTGGGAACAGGATGGCGAACAGTACATCGGTGTGACCTCGGGTTACGGTGGCGCTGTTCCACTGTGGGGTGGCGACATGGCCGAGCTGACCAAGCCTGTAGCACAGGGCGGTTCGTTCTGGGTGTTCAAGCTGCCTAGCTGGGACAAGAAGTAAGACGTAACAACAAGGGGCAACCGTAAGGGTGCCCCTTTTTTCACACGAGGATTGCAGCATGATTCGACCACTACTGACGACACTGGCATTGAGTCTTAGCCTGGCTGTACACGCTGCCGAAGGCGATGTACAGATCAACGGCTGCACGCTGGTGCCCGGGGCGGACTGTTCCGGCAAGGATTTGCGTAATGCAGACCTGAGCAACATGGATCTGCGCCGCATCAATTTTAATGGTGCAGATTTGTCCGGTGCCGACCTGCGCCACGCCAATCTGGATCTGGCCAGCCTGGAAGAAACCAACCTGAGCCATGCCAACCTGACCCGCGCCAGTTTGCAGCAGGCCCGTTTGCGTATGGCCAATCTGTACAAGGCAAGACTGGTGGGCATTAATGCCTGGGGTATGACTGCACCTGCAGTGCGTGCGGAAAAAGCCAACTTTATGGGTGCCAATCTGCAATTTGCCCGCTTGTCCGGTGGCAAGCTGATGCATGCCAGCTTCGAGGCAGCCGATCTGGAAATGGCCTGGTTTAACAAAACCGATATGACCCGGGCCAATATCCGGGATGCCAACCTGCAGGAAGCCAAGTTTGGCGAGGCCAATCTGCAGAAGGCAGTGATGACCGGTGCACGCCGCCATTACGCGACTTTTGTCGGCACCTATATGGAAGGCTGCAAGGACTGCCCGCATGGCTGGGAAAAGAATATTTATTCCAAGGCCAATTAACGGTAGTACACATAAAAAACCGCACCTTTTAGAGTGCGGTTTTTTATGTGTGTGTGGTTTATGAAACCCGGCTGGCCGTGTGCAGGATGCCCAGCTCCATGGCTAGATGTACCAGCTCGGCCTGATTGGCCGCCTGCAGCTTGTGTTTGACCTGGGTGCAATAGTTGGCGACTGTTTTACTGCTAATGCAGAGTTTTTCTGCAATGTGGGTGCCGGGTACGCCGCGTGCCAGCATGACAAACACTTCAAACTCACGGGCGGACAGTCCTTTGAGACGGAGGTCTTCTGCGCTGCCGCTGCCCTGACAGGCCAGTTCGGTGGCCAGGGACTGCTCGATATAGGGGTGGCCGGCCAGCAGGCGCTGAACCGCTTGAACCATGACGTGTGGTTCACTGGCTTTGCCCACATAGCCACGTGCACCCTGAGCCATGGCCTGGCGCACCAGGGCCAGCTCGGTGTGTGCGCTAAAGAACAGTACCGGCAGCTGCGGTAACCTTTGCAGCAGGCGACGACAGGTTTCCAGGCCGCTGATGCCGGGCAGGCTGATGTCCATGATGACCAGCCCGGGAATGCTGTGCTGCAGCAGCTCGCAAGCCTGTTCGCCACTGCCGGCCTGGCTGATATGCACGCCGGGCATGGCTGCCTCCAGTATATGGCGGCAGCCCTCGCGTACGACCGGGTGAGCATCGACCAGCAGGATTTTCATGGGTTCGTCTCCGGGCAGATGGAATCTCTGCTTCATCCTAGTGGAGGTTGCGGGACGGGCAGGCGCTACTTTGGTGCCGGTTGTTTCCTGCTTTATGGCTGTTTTTTGCGTTTTGCGGGCAGATTGCGGGTAAAAACAGTACTTTGGTACTGCCTGCGCAGGCTTAACGTACAGTTTAAGTGCCATGCCGCTTTGCTATTAAATGTAGCCAGAACCTTGGGAGGGCATGCAGTGAACAGGTTGGTCAGGGTTACATGGTTATGCATGGCTACGCTGATGTTGCAGCCGGTGCCGGCCCGGGGGGCGGACGGGCTGTTCAACGAGGATGGCTATCGGGCGGGCCTGTATCGCAGCCCGACGCCGCTGGAACACGAAGATGCGCAGGTGCTGGAACCGGAAGGGCTGCTGCAGCTGTTGCGCGAGCAGCCCGGCGTGGTGTTGATCGATGCCTACCGCAATCCATGGTTGCATGGCCGCTACACCCTGCCGGAAGAGCACCGCAATCTGCCGGGTTCGCTTTGGCTGGCCAACTGCGGTGATGGCAACCTGAGCAGCGACTGGGAGCGCCATTGTCGTGAGGCTTTGCAGCAGGCGACACGTGGCAATCGGGCACATCCACTGGTATTTTACTGCAGGTCCGATTGCTGGCTGGGCTGGAATGCGGCAAAGCGTGCCGCCAGCTGGGGCTACAGCCGGCTGTACTGGCTGCGCGATGGTATCGAGGCTTGGGAACAGGCGGGCCAGACACTGGAGCCGTCGCAACCGGTGCCGTACGCCGGGTCACAACAAGAATTTTAAATAGTGAGGGCAAGGGCCATGTATAACATCTTGATAGCGGACGACCATCCGTTGTTTCGCGAAGCGATCTGCAGTGTCATCCGTGGCGGGTTTCCGGATTGCGAACTGGTCGAAACCGACAACCTGGACAATGCACTGGCAATTGCCCTGGAGCGGGATGACCTTGATCTGATCCTGCTGGACCTGAACATGCCGGGCATGCAGGGCCTGAATGGCCTGATGAGCATCCGCAACGAGGCACCGACCATTCCGGTGGTGATTGTATCGGCCGAGCAGGACAAGCATATTGTGCTGCAGGCCATCACCTACGGTGCCGTCGGCTTCATCACCAAGTCGACGCCACGCGAGCAGATGACCGCTGCGCTGGAGCAGGTCTTGCAGGGCAATGTGTACCTGCCGGCGGAGATCATCCGCGCCGAGAAATCTGCGTCGGTGCGTACACCCCGGGAAACCACAATTTCGCCCGAGCTGTTGCAGGCCCTGACTCGCCGCCAGCTGCTGGTGCTCGAACGCATGGCCAAGGGCGAGTCGAACAAGCAGATTGCCTATGCGCTGGACATTGCCGAAACCACGGTCAAGGCCCACGTGTCGGCGATTTTGCGCAAGCTCAATGCCACCAACCGGGTGCAGGCGATCCTGTCGGTCGGGGATATCGATTTTTCGACCTATTTACGACGCTGACGGCTGATGTCGCATAAAAAATCCCCGTCACTGACGGGGATTTTTGCATGTTGCAGAACAGGTTATCCAGCCAGCCGGCTGACCACCGGTGTCTCGTTGGCCAGATTGTCCAGAATCGGGCAACGGGCCTCGATACGTTGCAGAAAATCCTGTTTGGCGGCATCGTCCAGATCAGCGTCGATCTCGACATTCAGGCGAATTTGCTGGAAGCCGGTGCGGGCGCTGGTTTCGCGGCCCAGCAGGCGGTCCGGATCGTAATCGGCTTCCACTTCAAAGCGCATGCCGCGCAGGTTGATTTTTTCCTGGTGGGCCATGATGCGGCCAATGCTGCCGACGCAGCCGGCATAGGCAGCCAGAATCAGTTCGGGCGGTGCCGGGCCAAGGTCGGCACCGCCGGCATTTTTGGGCTGGTCCATGAAGACTTTATGCTCGCCGCACATGATCTCGATGGTCATGCCGGCACCCATGTGGCCGGTGGCACGCAGGGTTTTCAACGCCATGATGTATTCCTCGCAGTTGAACGGTTATGTATCCGGATGGCGGGGAATTATATTGTGTATTTATATATTATGCAAATTGCATGTTTTTGTGCCCGCCCCGTTCCACTGCAGGAGCCAGGGCTGCAAGTGGCTGATCAGTCTGGCTGCCAGCGGCATCAGCGAGCCAGCCCCCTGACCGGCTGACCATTAACCCGGCCATCCTGCAGCATGATGGTGTATTCCTTGCCGTCGCGTTCGACCTGGTTCAGCTGCACCAGTAAATAGCCCCAGTCCCTGGCAAACCAGAGGGTGGTTTTGCGCTTGTTCTGGCCGGGGTCGCGGACCCGTTCGACCTTGACCGTATTCAGCGTGCCCAGCGGGGTTTCGATTGCCTCGTCGCCCAATATGCGGAAGTCGTAGGTGTCGAGGTCGTCACCGTCGAGCACTATATAGCTCAGGCTGTCTGCGCCCTGTGCCACATCCTGCTGCAGCGCCAGCTGGTAGCTGGATTTGTCCAGCACGCCGGCATGCAATGGCAACTGATAGTCGCCATCCTTGTCCTTGCCGCTGACTTGCAGGGTGCTCCAGTCAAAGCTCTGACGGCTTTTTTTCGGTTTGCCCAGACCGGTGCGGTCGTATTTGTAGTGCAGAGGTTGCAGCTGGTTGTCCTGCAGGCGGAAGATGCTGGATTCGCTGACTCCGGCGACCAGCATCGAAGCCTTGAACGTCAGCTCCCAGTTGCCGTCGGCCTGTTGCCGGAGCGAGCGCTCGGCAGTGCCGGTGAAGGGCAGCTGCTTCCAGTCAGCGGTATAGCTGGCCTGAAAGGGTTGCAGGGGCTGGGCGTGCAGCACTGCGCTGAACGTCAGAAACAACAGGGGCAGAAAAGCACGCAACATTGGGGATAATCCTTAGGTCAGTCTGGGGGAGTGGAGCTGAACGGCTGTCCGCCGGACGGCAGGACAGTACCATCAAGGACAACGGTACCGGCTTCGAGTTGCAGGCGGCCGTCAACAAACCACTGGGCGGCCAGCGGGTAGATGCGGTGTTCCAGCTGGTGCACTCTCTGTGCCAGGTTCTCGGCGCTGTCACCGGGCAGGATAGGGGTACGGGCCTGGATGATGACCGGGCCGCCATCCAGCTCGGAGGTGACGAAGTGCACGCTGCAGCCATGCTCTGTATCGCCGGCATCCAGTGCGCGCTGATGGGTATCCAGCCCCTTGTATTTGGGCAACAGCGAGGGGTGGATGTTGAACAGGCGGCCGATGTAGCGATCGGTGAACTCCGGCGTCAGGATGCGCATGAAACCGGCCAGGACCACCAGGTCGGGCTGATAGCGGTTGATCACTTCGGCCAGCGCCCGGTCAAAGCTGGGCCGGTCCGGATAGTCGCGATGTGACAGCACATGGGCCGGTACGCCGGCGGCTTTAGCCCGCTCAAGACCATAGGCATCGGCCCGGTTGCTGATGACGGCACTGATCCGTGCCCGTTCGGGCTGGTCGGCGAAGTGGTCCAGCAGCGCCTGCAGGTTGCTGCCGGAGCCGGAGATCAGCACGACAATGGATTTGGCCGGCATGCTCAGTGCTGCTTGAGGTTGTTCAGGACGATCGCCGGGGCATCAGCTGCGGCTGCATTGATCTGGCCGATCACCCAGGGTTGTTCGCCGCTGGCTTGCAGGTGCTCCAGTACGCGCTGCTGGTCTTCGGCGGCAACACAGATGATCATGCCGACGCCGCAGTTGAGCACGCGGTGCATTTCGGTTTCGTCAACGTTGCCCTGTTCCTGCAGCCAGTCGAAAATCGCCGGACGCTGCCAGCTGGCCACATCCACCACTGCCTGGGCGTTGGCCGGCAGCACACGGGGAATGTTCTCCAGCAGGCCGCCACCGGTGATATGGGAAATGGCCTTGACCGCACCGGTCTCGCGGATCAGCTTGAGCACCGGCTTGACGTAGATGCGGGTCGGCTCCAGCAGTAGTTCGACCAGCGGCTTGCCGTCTACCTGTGTGCTATTGATGTCGGCGCCGGCCACCTCGATGATCTTGCGTACCAGCGAGTAGCCGTTCGAGTGCGGGCCGGACGAGGGCAGGGCGATCAGCACGTCGCCGGCAGCGACCTTGCTGCCGTCGATGATGTCGGCCTTTTCCACCACGCCGACGCAGAAACCGGCCAGGTCGTAGTCTTCGCCTTCATACATGCCGGGCATTTCCGCGGTTTCACCGCCCACCAGCGCACAACCGGCCTGCTCGCAGCCTTCACCAATACCGGTGACCACGTCTGCGGCGACATCCACGTTGAGCTTGCCGGTAGCGTAGTAGTCGAGGAAAAACAGCGGCTCGGCACCGCAGACCACCAGGTCGTTGACGCACATGGCGACCAGGTCGATGCCGATTTTCTCGTGGCGATTGAGGTCGATGGCCAGGCGCAGCTTGGTGCCGACACCGTCAGTGCCGGAGACCAGCACCGGCTGCTTGTAACCGGCAGGGATTTCACACAGGGCACCAAAACCGCCCAGCCCGCCCAGCACTTCGGGGCGGGCGGTACGCTTGGCCACGTGCTTGATGCGCTGGACCAGGGCTTCACCGGCGTCGATGTCGACACCGGCGTCTTTGTAGCTCAGGGAGGGTTTTTGAGTGCTCATGCGGGAACCTTGCCGTAGGAAAAACAGAAAGGCGCAATTTTAGCAGGCTTGGCTGCAAGGGGCTACGGCGGGAAGGGATTGTCCTGTGATTGCGACAGGTGCAGCTGCTCCTGCTCGCGGATCAGTTGTTGCAGGTGCTGGTGCAGGCGTTTTTCCAGCTCGGCGGTGATTTGCGGGGTAAAGTCGCGGATGATCTCCTGCAGCAGGCTTTCTGCTTGCTGCATCAGCAGCGGGCGCAGGCTGTGCAGGGGGTCGGCAGGCGTGGCCGGTGCGACCACATCCTGCAGCAGGGGAATGGCGCCGAGGTCACAGGCAGGGTCCGCCAGCATGTCGTGCAGGCCGGTCAGTTCGGCCAGCAAGTCGGCGGGACGGGAATTGTCGTCAGGCTCCATGACACACCTCAGAGTTCAACGCGCTGCGGCTGGAAGCCGAGTTTACGATAATGCAGAAAATTTGTCCGGCTCTGCTGCAGCAGTTCCGGTGTCTGGCAGACCAGCTCGATCACGCGGTCAAGCTGATCGACGCGCGGTGCCGGCTGCATGCACAGGTTGATCAGGACGCTGTTGTCCTGCACCGGCCAGCAATCGATACCCAGCACGACAGGTGCCGACGGATTGTCGTCAAAACGGCTGTGCGGCATGAAGAACTGCGGGCGCAGGTGCCAGAGCATATCGTCCATCTGTGCCAGTTGGGCATCGTCGCTGCACAGCACAAACACCGGCAGGCCGGCCAGCCAGGCGCGCCGCACCAGCCGGCAGGCGAGCGTCAGGCGCGCCTGTGGCTGGCTGTCCTGGCTTACATAGAAGTCAATGCGCACCGGCCTGGTCCAGCAGGAAGCGGGTCAGCAGGGGAACAGGACGCCCTGTGGCACCCTTCTCCTTGCCGCCGCTGATCCAGGCGGTACCGGCAATGTCCAGGTGCGCCCAGGGGTAGTCCTTGGTGAAGCGCGACAGGAAGCAGCCGGCGGTGATGGTGCCGGCCTTGGGGCCGCCGATGTTGGCCATGTCGGCAAAGGGGCTGTCGAGCTGCTCCTGGTAGTCGTCAAACAGCGGCAGTTGCCAGGCGATGTCTCCGGCCTGCTTGCCGGCGGCCAACAGCTGGCCGATCAGCTCGTCGTTGTTGCCCATCAGGCCGCTGGTCTTGTCACCCAGCGCAACGATACAGGCACCGGTCAGGGTGGCGATGTTGACCACGGATGCCGGGTTGAAGCGCTTGACGTAGGTGAGGGCGTCACACAGCACCAGACGGCCTTCGGCGTCGGTGTTGAGAATTTCCACGGTCTGGCCGCTCATGCTGGTGACGATGTCACCGGGCCGGCTGGCACCGCCGCTGGGCATGTTCTCGGCGCAGGTCAGTACACCGATCAGGTTGATCGGCAACTGCAGCTCCAGGGCGGCGGTCATTACGCCGAGCACGGTGGCGGCACCGCACATGTCGTATTTCATTTCGTCCATGCCGGCACCGGGCTTGAGGCTGATGCCGCCAGTGTCGAAGGTAATGCCCTTGCCGACCAGCACATTGGGCTGACGGTTCTCGTCGGCACCACGGTAGTTGAGTACGATCATGCGTGGCGGCTGGTCGCTGCCACGGGCCACGGCCAGCAGTGCGCCGGCACCGAGCTCTTCCAGTTGCTTCTCTTCCAGCACTTCAACCGTCAGCGCCGGGTTGTTGGCTGCCATTTCCCGGGCCCGTTCGGCCAGGTAGCGCGGGTGGCAGATGTTGGGCGGCAGGTTGCCCAGATCACGGGTGACCTGCATGCCGGCGACAATCGCCCGGGTTTCGGCACAGGCCTGGCGCACTTCCTGCTCGTTGGCGGCATCGGTCAGCAACTCGATGTGTTCCAGTTTGGCCGGCTCGGCCTTCTCGCTCTTGAACTGGTCGAAGCTGTACAGGCCGCTGGCCAGGGTTTCGCAGGCTAGCGCGGCGGTACTGGCGCTGGAGCGGCCTTTCACCTGCAGGCTGTCCAGCACCAGAGTCGCCTGTTCGCTGTTCAGGGGTTTGAGCTGGGCCAGTACGCTACTCATGATGCGGCGCAGGTGGCGATCGGCGAGCTGTGGTTCCTTGCCCAGACCGACCAGCAGGATGCGGCGGGCAGCCGCTCCGGTCAGTCCCTGAACGAGCAGGATCTGGCCGGCCTTGCCCTGGATGTCGCCGCTTTCCAGCAGGCGGGTCAGGGCTCCCGCGCTGGCCTGGTCGAGTTGCCGGCCAGCGGGGCTGAGCGCCAGATCTTCGCCAATGCCCAGCACCAGGGTGCCGGTTTCAAGCTGCTGTACAGGTTCCAGGGTTACGGAGAAATCCATGGTAAATCTTCCTCAAGACAAAGGATGCAAGATGCTGGATAATAACAGGCTGTCGCCCATTAATGCATCCCTGCCCGCTGTACACGGAGTGGATTCCTTGATTGTTTTTCGTTATCTGGCCAGAGAAGTATTCCTGACCCTGAGTGCGGTCAGCGTGGTATTGCTGGTCATCATCATGAGTGGCCGTTTCATCAAGTATCTGGCCCAGGCCGCTCAGGGGCTGCTTGACCCGGGCGTACTATTCTTGATCATGGGTTACCGGATTCCCGGCTTCCTGCAGCTGATCCTGCCGCTTGGTCTGTTCCTTGGCATATTGCTGGCCTATGGCCGGCTCTATCTGGAAAGCGAAATGACGGTGCTGACGGCCACCGGCATGAGCCAGACCCGGTTGCTGGGTTACACGCTGATTCCGGCGACGCTGATTGCACTGCTGGCCGCGCTGCTCAGTTTTTCCCTGACCCCGATGGGTGTGCGCGAGGTGGCGACCATCCTGCAGGAGCAGGATGCCCTGACCGAGTTCGATACCCTGGTACCGGGCCGTTTCCAGTCGATGAAGGACGGTGTGCGGGTAACCTATGCCGAAGACCTGACTGGCGGGCGTGAACGCCTGCAGGGCGTGTTCATCAGCGATCTGGGCAAGAACACCCGGGGTGAGGACAACAAGATCACCCTGCTGGCTGCCCCCACCGGGTACCAGCAGGTGCTGGAAGACGGCAGCCGCTACCTGGTCCTGGAGGACGGCTACCGCTATGACGGCAATCCCGGCGAAGCCGATTACCGCATGATCAAATACGACACCTATGCCGTGCTGCTGCCCAAACCCTCGGTGGTCCTGGCTTCCAGTGACCGCGAAAGCATGCGTACCAGCGAGCTGATGGCGAGTACCCAGCAAAAAATGCGCACCGAGCTGCAATGGCGGTTGTCGATTCCGCTACTGACTTTTGTAGTTACCCTGCTGGCGGTTCCGCTGTCGCGGGTCAACCCGCGCCAGGGCCGCTTCCTCAAACTGCTGCCGGCGATTTTCCTCTATATGGCCTACCTGGGGCTGCTGATTGCCAGCCGTGATGCGCTGGACAAGGGCCGCATACCGTCGGCGCTGGGCATGTGGCCGGTGCACGGCCTGTTCCTGCTGATCGGGCTGGGCCTGATGTACTGGGACAACCTGCGGCTGTTGCTGGCGCGCCGGGGTTCGGCCAGCCGGCTGAAGGAGGCGCAACATGCGTAAGCTGGACCTGTATATCGGCACCACCGTGCTCTGGTCGATTGTTGCCGTGCTGCTGGTGATCACCGGACTGGCGGTGCTGTTTGCCTTCATTGACCAGCTGGGTGACCTGGAAGGCGGTTATACGCTGAAGGAAGCGCTGATTTATGTAGCTCTGACCACGCCTCGGCGGCTGTATGACGTGCTGCCGATGTCAGCGTTGATCGGTTGTCTGGTCGGGCTTGGCAGCCTGGCCAGCAGCAGCGAGCTGACCGTGATGCGGGCTGCCGGTGTATCGCTGACGCGGATTGTCTGGGCGGTGATGAAACCGCTGCTGTTGCTGATGGCGCTGGGGCTGGTGATTGCCGAATACGTGGCACCCTGGAGCGAGGTGCAGGCGCAGGCACGCCGCTCGCTGATCCAGGCCGAGGGCAAGACGCAAAGCTCGAAGCACGGCATGTGGCATCGTCAGGGCCACGAGTATATCCACATCAACTCGGTGCAGCCCGATGGCCGGCTGATTGGCGTCACCCGTTACGAGTTTGATGACGAGCGCCAGCTGGTGCGTTCCAGCTTCGCCCGTGAGGCCCGCTTCGTAGATGACGGCCAGTGGCTGCTCAAGCGCGTGGCGGCAACCCGCCTGTTCGAGCGTCACAGCGAGGTTGAGCAGCTGGCCGAGGAGCGCTGGAACATAGCCCTGACGCCGCGGCTGCTCAATACCGTGGTGATGGAGCCGGATGCGCTGCCGATTTCCGGTCTGTGGAGCTATGGCCGTTATCTGGCCGACCAGGGCCTGAGTGCCGGGCGTTACTGGCTGGCGTTTTGGGAGAAGCTGTTGCAACCGGTGGTGACCGGGGTGCTGGTGCTGATGGCGATTTCCTTCATTTTCGGCCCGTTGCGTTCGGTGACGCTGGGCCAGCGGCTGTTCACCGGTGTGGTGGTGGGTTTTGTCTTCCGCATCGTACAGGACCTGCTGGGGCCGGCCAGCCTGGTGTTCGGTTTTGCGCCGCTGGTGGCGGTGCTGGTGCCGGCGGCGGTGTGTGCCGTGATCGGGCTTTGGTTGTTGCGGCGGGCAGGCTAAGAGTTTTTTGTTTGCCTGTGGTGTCGCGTGCCGTGTGAGTCCTGCGCAAAGCTGACGCTGACGCTGCCACAGCCTGCGGCCATGGCGCTGATGCTTTAATTTACGGTATGGCGTGTAATGTGCGAATGAATTCGCACCCGAAGGACCCCGGCAGCAAACGGCTGCAGTTGCCAAACAAAAACCTGCTGGTTAAAGTGGCTCCCCCTGATTTTTTGCTTAAGAACACTTAGATGACTCCTCTCGAACGCTATCAGCAAGACTTGCAACGTCCGGACTTCTTTCGTGATGCCGCCCAGGAAAATGCGGTGCGTCACCTGCAGCGCCTCTATGACGACCTGCTGAGGGTCGAGCCGCCGCAAAAGAAGAGCGCGCTGGCCCGCATGCTGGGACGCAAGGAAACGGCAGCACCGGTCAAGGGGTTGTATTTCTGGGGCGGAGTCGGGCGTGGCAAGACCTATCTGGTCGATACCTTTTTCGATGCCCTGCCATTCGAAGACAAGATGCGCACCCACTTCCACCGTTTCATGAAGCGGGTGCATGAAGAGCTGCGCAAGCTGGCCGGCGAGAAGAACCCGCTGACCACCATTGCCCGCCGCTTTGCCAACGAGGCGCGGGTGATCTGCTTTGACGAGTTTTTCGTTACCGACATCACCGATGCCATGATTCTGGGCGGACTGTTCGAAGAGCTGTTCAGAAATGGCGTGACGCTGGTCGCCACCTCCAACATAGTGCCGGACGGTCTGTACAAGGATGGCCTGCAGCGCGCCCGCTTTTTGCCGGCCATCGCCCTGATCAAGGAACACACCGAAGTGGTCAACGTCGACAGCGGCATCGACTACCGCCTGCGTGCGCTGGAGCAGGCCGAGCTGTACCACTGGCCATTGTCGCCGGAAGTGGACGCCAAGCTGGACCAAAGCTTCCGCAGCCTGCTGCTGGAAAACTGCAAGATTCTGGAAAACGAGACCCTGATCGTCGAGAATCGCGAGATCGTCGCACGCAAGATCGGCAATGATGTTGCCTGGTTCGATTTTCGCGCCATCTGTGACGGGCCGCGCAGCCAGAACGACTACATCGAGCTGGGCAAGATCTACAGCGCGGTGATCCTGTCCGGCGTCGAGCAGATGGACAGCTACAAGGAAGACGTGGCGCGGCGCTTCATCAACCTGGTGGACGAATTCTATGACCGCAACGTCAAGCTGATCATTTCCGCCGAGGTGGAGCTGAAAGACCTCTATACCGGCAACCGTCTGCAGTTCGAGTTCCAGCGCACCCTCAGCCGTTTGCTGGAAATGCAGTCGCACGAGTTTTTGGCGCGGCCGCACAAGCCGTAGTTACAGGGTTTTTGCACTGCGGTTGCGGGCAGGCCATAGCACTCCCGGCAGGCTGCGCTGGTTCGGCCTGCGGCCAAACCGCTAAATGCCTGCAGGAGCCCTCCGGCCTGTCCAGGCCCACCTTGTGCGGGGTGGAGGAATTTGGCCCGCCATTGGCGGGCTGCTGTCGCGTGCAGCGTTTCGGGCGCAGCGCATTGGTAGGGCGTATGCTTGTATAACTTCGTACGCAACGACGAAACAGGCTTCATCCATTCTGCGAATCATTTTTCAGGCTAACCAAAGGACATCACCATGGCCAATATTGGCGTAATCAATCAACTGACCATTTTGCGTCATGTGGATTTTGGCCTCTATCTGGATGGTGGCGACAGCGGCGAGATCCTGCTGCCGCGCCGGGAAATACCCAAAGACGCCGATACCAGTGTCGGCAGCCAGCTGGATGTGTTCATCTATCACGACAGCGAAGACCGTTTGGTGGCCACCGGGCGCAAGCCTCGGGCGATGCTGGGCCAGTTTGCCGCCCTGCGCGTGGTGGATATCAACCGCACTGGCATCTTTCTTGACTGGGGGCTGACCAAGGACTTGTTCATGCCGCACTCGGAAGAGAAACGCCCGCTGCAAACCGGTGATACCGTGCTGGTGCATGTCTATCAGGACGTACATACCGGGCGTCTGCTGGCCTCGGCGCAGCTGGACCGCTTCGCCAGCAGTGATGCCGCTGACAGTGGCTATACCGTCAACCAGCCGGTCAGCCTGTGGGTGGCCGAGCGCAATGAACATGGTTACCTGTGTCTGGTCAACGAGACGTATCTTGGTTTGCTGCATCACCACGAGGTGTTCAAACCGGTCAAGATCGGGCAGGGCATGCCGGGCTATGTGCGTGAGTTGCGCCCGGACGGTCGTCTGAGTCTCAGCCTGCAGATGCAGGGTCAGGCGGTACGTGATGAGCTGTCAGAGCGCATTCTGGCCGAACTGGAGGCGCGTGGTGGTGTGCTGGAGTTGAGCGACAAGAGCACGGCCGAGGCCATCGCTGCCGTGTTTGGCGTGAGCAAGGGCAACTACAAGAAGGCCACTGGCGGGTTGTTCAAGCAGGGCCTGATCGAGATCGAACCGCAGCAGATCCGGCTTAAATAGCGGAGCGTTGGCCGTACTTGTCGCTGTCGCTAGGGGCTTCGTGCATGCTGCAGGCCCGAGTCCATCCGTTTGAAGGCTGTTTATTGTGCGAATGAACCTGGACCTACAGGCTGGCCCTGTTTTCATGAATCGGGTTGCGGATCGGGCGGCACGGCATGGAATGCGTCCAGTTGTGCAAGGATATCCTGCCAGATGAGCTGGTAGCTGCGGCGAAAATAGCCGAAGTGGCCGACTTTGTTACCGGGCATGTCGGCCGCACGGTAACGGGTGAAGGTGATCGGCTGGCTGCTGTGAATGTGCTTCCATAGATTGGCCAGATTTTTCTCGGTGGAGATTTCATCGTCATCCGCGGTGATGACATGAACCGGAAACCGGTAGTGGTGGAAATAGGGATCACCCGGATAAGCGGCAATAACTTCCGGATCGAAAAGAAAGTCCTTTTTGCCGCACCAGTAGCCCCATTCCCGCGCCAGTTGTGGCGGCAGATCTTCCATCAGTCCCAGGGATTTCGCCTTGACGTAGCCGAACAGTGCGCTGGACAGCGGTGCAATCAGTTTGAAGAACAGCAGGGCCTTGAACCGGTAGACCGGTGGCATGTTCCAGAAGTAGCCGGTGGACGAGGCGACCGCAACCAGCCCGCGCAGCTGGTTACAGTTGGCTGCAAAGCCCAGCTGCTGCCCGCCCGCGCTATGAGCCACGCAATACAACGGCAAGCCGGCAAACAGCTCGCCAGCCTTGTCGAGTGCCGCCGGAATGTCGAGGCGGCCAATATCGGAAAAACGGATTTTACTGCCGGCCAGACGTTCGTTGCGTGACTCGCAAAAGCCACGGTAATTCCACAGCATCACACTGTAGCCGTGTTCGGCGAGAAATTCGGCGAAGGGAGCATAAAAACCGGTCCAGGTGGCTGTGCCGGGGTTGAGCAGCACAGCCGCTTTCGGGTTTTTCGCCGGGAAGACACGGCCTTTCAGCAGGGTGCCATCCTGTGCGTTGAATTCTATGTTCATTGTTGTTGTTATCCGGATGTTGCGTGTTGCGCGATGTTAGCAGCTTGATGTGCCTGTTTCTAATGCAGAACCGGATCGTCATAAAGGGACCGGCGATCGCATCTGTCATCGCCGGGAATTGCGTCATGCACAAGCCCGGCAAAGGCAGCCCGTGATCCGCCGCTTTTTGTTAGACTGCACACCTTTTACTGCAATTGAATATGGCGGTCGATGATGCGGCGTGGGTTGATCATTGCTGGTGTGGTGTTGCTGCTGGTGGTACTGGGCCGGGAATACTGGCGCGGCGTCGAAGTGCAGGCTCTGGAACTGCAGTTGCAGCCGTTGCAGCAGTGGGTGGTAGCCAGTGGCCAGGTACGCAACCAGTCACTGGCGCGCATCGGCAGCGAAATCACCGGTACCGTGGCCCGGCGTTATGTGCGCGAAGGGGACCAGGTGCAGGCGGGCGACCCGCTGATCAGCCTGCGCCGCGACGAGCTGCAGGCCCAGTACGAACAGGCGCAAACCGCGCTGGTGCAGTTGAACAGCCAGCTGTATCCGCAAGCCCGGCAAAGCGCGCAGGAAGCACGTCTGGCCTGGCAGCAGGCCGTGCGTGAAGCCGAACGCCGCAAGACGCTGGCCGGGCAGGGAATGATCTCTGCCGAACAGGCGGAACAGGCCGCTCATCTGGCGCAAACACGTAAAACGGTATTGGCCCGTGCCGAACTGGCCGAACAGGCACTCCAGCCCGGTGGCAATGAGGAGCAGCTGCTGCAACAACGCCTGCGCAATGCCCGGGCCAATCTGGACAAGACCGAAATCGTTGCCCCCTTTGCCGGCAAGGTGCAGACCCGTAATGTCGAGCCGGGCGACCAGGTGCAGCCGGGCAAGGTGCTGCTGGAGATCGCGCGCAGTGACGGCCTGGAAATCATTGCCGCCGTTGATGAAAAACATATTGCGCCCTTGCAGCTGGGCCAGCAGGCGGTGGTGATTGCCGATGCCTGGCCCGGGCATGAGTTGCCGGCGAGTATCAGCTTCATGGCTCCGGCGGTGGACGAAAGCAGCGGCACACTGGATGTGCATTTGCAGGTCGAAGACGGCGAACAGTTGTTGCGGCTGGGCATGACCGTGTCCGTCACCGTATACACCGCCCGCAAGGAACGGGCGCTGGTGGTGCCGCGTGACTATCTGCAGCATGACAGGAACGGCTGGTATGTGCTGATACTGCAGGACATGCAGGCCGAGCGCCGCCCGGTGCAACCGGGATTGCAGGCAGGCACGCAGGTGGAGCTGGCCAGTGGCGTGCAGGAGGGTGATTTGTTGCTGTTGCCCGAAGCCGTGCCAAAGAAAAATCGCCGCTTGCGCCTCGCGCAAATGCCGGACAGTGGAGCAGGGCAATAATGCTCGCGCGTTTCTGGATCGAGCGCCGCATCGCCTGGCGCTTCATGGTGGAAAACCCGCTGCAAACCCTGCTGATCAGCATCGCCATTGCCGTGGGCACGGCCGTGATCATTTTCATTACCACCCTGATGAACGGCCTGCAGCAAAACACCATCAACAAGACCCTCGGCAGCCAGCCCCATGTCAGGCTGGAAGCCACCCGGCTGTATAACCGCTTGCCGGCAGTGCGGGACGGTCAAATATTGCAGCTGGAGACCATGCGGGCCCAGCCGCTGCAGCGCATCGACAGCTGGCAGGCGCTGGTGGCCGATCTGGACGCGATTCCCCAACTGATGGCGGTATCGCCGGTGGTCACGGGGCCGGCGCTGGTGCAGAAGGGGCGGGCGACCGCTTCGGTGGTGGTCAACGGCATTGACCCGCAGCGCTATGAGAAAATCATCAACCTGCCCGGCCACATGGTGCAGGGGCGCTTCCAGGTCGGCAGCGAGGATGTGCTGGTCGGCAGCGAGCTGGCGCGTGATCTGGGCCTGCAAGCCGGTGACAAGCTGCGCCTGCAGGCCGGTGATGGCCGTACCGCCCTGTTGCGGGTGGCCGGCATTTTCAGCATGGGAGTGCAGGAACTGGACACCCGCCAGCTGTATGTCGACCTGAAACAGGCGCAGACACTGCTTAATCTGAGCGGTGGCATTACCGCGCTGGACGTCAAGATCAGCGATATTTTCACCGCCCGGGAATGGGGTGGTCGCCTGCAGCGCCTGACCGGGCTGCACGTGAAAAACTGGATGGACAACAACAGCCAGCTGCTCAACGCCCTGCGCTCGCAGAGCATGACCACACAGATGATCCGAGGTTTTGTCGGCCTGGCGGTGGGGCTTGGTATTGCCAGCGTGCTGGCGGTCAGCGTGGTGCAGCGCACCCGCGAAGTCGGCATCCTGCGGGCAATGGGCAGCACCCGCGACCAGATCCTGCGGGTGTTCCTGACCCAGGGCGCGATGCTCGGTGCCATGGGTGCGGTGTTCGGCATGGCCGGCGGCTATGGCCTGATTTATCTGTTCAACAACTTCGGCTCGCGGCTGTTTTCGGTGTCGGTCCAGGCCGAGGTCACCATCACTGCGCTGTTCATCGCCATCGGCAGTGGCATCCTGGCGGCTGCATTGCCGGCGCGGCGGGCCTCGCGTTATGACCCGGCCGAGGCGATCCGCTATGTCTGAGGTGGTGCTGCGGCTGCAGGATGTGAACAAGGTTTTCGAGCCAGATACGCCTCGGGCGGTGCATGTGCTGCATGACATCAGCCTTGAGCTGCATGCCGGCGAGCTGACCGCACTGATCGGCCCGTCCGGTTCCGGCAAGAGCACCTTGCTCAACCTGATGGGGCTGCTGGATACGCCCAGCAGCGGCGAATTATGGATTGACGGGCAGGCCACGGCACGGCTGGACGATGCCGGCCGCACCCGGCTGCGGGCGCACCATATCGGCTTCGTGTTCCAGTTTCACCACCTGATCGGCGCCTTCAGTGTGCTCGACAACGTGCTGATGCCGTTGATGCTGCAACAAGGCAAGCCCGCTACCGCACAACTGGATTATGCACGCCACCTGCTTGATGCCGTCGGCTTGCCGAACATAGAGCAGCGCTCGGCCAAGGCACTGTCGGGCGGGCAGCAGCAGCGGGTGGCAATTGCCCGTGCGCTGGTCGGCAAGCCGGCGCTGCTGCTGGCAGACGAGCCGACCGGCAACCTGGACACCCAGACCGCCGAAGAGGTGTTTGCCCTGTTTGAGCAGTTCAACCGCGACACCGGCTGCGCCACCCTGATCGTCACCCACGACCCGCGCCTGAGTGCCCGTTGCCCACGGGTGATCGAGCTGCTTGATGGCCGCATCGTTTCGGAGCCTGGCGCATTATAGACTGGTATCCGGATGCCTTTTGATGCTTTCGTGGTGGAGTCAATTTTTCGTCTTTGGCGATTTTAGAAAAACTACTGGCTGCGTAACCTGCTGAAAACAATCTTAAAAATACCTGTTGGCACAAGCATTGCTTTGTCTGTGCCAAGAGAGATTTCAGCAGGAGATGCAACATGAGCATCAGTTTCAGCAAGGCATTGGGCATCCATGAGCAGGCCCTGGGTTTTCGTGCCCAGCGTGCTGAAGTGCTGGCCAACAACATTGCCAACGCGGATACGCCCAACTTCAAGGCCCGTGACCTGGACTTTGCCAGCGTGCTGGCCAGCCAGGCCCAGCGGCAGGTCGGTGGCGGCACCTCGCTGGAACGCACCCGCTGGCAGCATTTTGATGCCGATGGCGTGGAGCTTGCCGACCCGGCGCTCAGGTTCCGCAATCCGCATCATGCATCCATTGACCAGAACTCGGTCGACCTGCAGGTCGAACAGTCCCATTACGCCGAAAACGCGGTCCAGTTCCAGGCCAGCTTCACCCTGCTCAACAACAAGTTCAAAGGGCTGGTGACGGCCCTGCGTGGCGAATAAGCGAGGTATTCATCATGTCCTTATCCAGTGTTTTCCATATTGCCGGTAGCGGCATGAGTGCCCAGAGCACCCGGCTGAATACCATTTCCAGCAACATTGCCAATGCCGAAACGGTGTCATCGAGCATCGACGAAACCTACCGTGCGCGTCACCCGGTGTTCGCCACCGTGTTTGCTGAAAACCTGAAAGGCAATGCCAGCCAGCCATCGCTGTTTGCCGAGCATGACCAGGCCGGCAAGGGCGTACAGGTGCGCGGTATCGTCGAAGACCAGAGCGAACTGCAGATGCGCTACGAACCGGACCATCCGGCCGCCAACGATCAGGGGTACGTGTTCTACCCGAACGTCAACGTGGTGGAAGAAATGGCCGACATGATCTCGGCCAGCCGCGCCTTCCAGACCAACGTCGAAATGATGAATACCGCCAAACAGATGATGCAGCGTGTGCTCACCCTGGGCCAGTAACGAGGAGATAGACCATGACAGCTTCGGCAGTAGGTGCAGCAAGCACGATATGGGACGAGTACAGCCACAAGGTTGACCGCGAGGTCAACAAGGACCTGGGCAAGAACGAGTTTCTTGAACTGCTGGTGGCCCAGCTCAACAACCAGAACCCGCTCGACCCCCAGGACAACGGCGAATTCGTCGCCCAGCTGGCACAGTTCAGTACCCTGGAGGGCATCGAAAAGCTCAATGACAGCATGGGCGATATCATCAGCAGTGTGCACTCCTCGCAGGCGCTGCAGGCGTCCAGCCTGGTCGGACGCAGCGTCATCTTTGCCGGCGAGAAGGCGGTGGTGAACACCGACGAGGAGTTCAAGGGCAGTGTGCTGGTGCCGCAAAGCTCGAGCAATATTTTTGTCAGCGTCTATGACGAAGCAGGCACCCTGGTCAACCGCATCAACCTTGGCGCGCAGGAAGCCGGCAACCAGAGCTTTACCTGGGATGGCACCAACAGTGATGGCGAGCAGATGCCGTCAGGTACCTACAAGTTCAAGGCCGAAGGGTCCTTTGATGGTGAAACCCAGGGGCTATACACCATGCTGCCGGCCCGGGTGGAAAGCGTCACCCTCAATCCGCAAGGCGGGGACATGCTGTTGAATATCGCCGGGTTGGGCACCTTGCCCCTGTCACAAGTGCAGATTATCGGTCAGTAACAATTTTTAGCCGTCGCCCCGGGCGATCAAGGAGTCAACATGTCGTTCAATATCGGTTTAAGCGGCTTGCGTGCCGCCACCAAAGACCTCAACGTAACCGGTAACAACATTGCCAACGCCGGCACCGTGGGCTTCAAGCAGTCCCGGGCCGAGTTTGCCGATGTCTATTCAGCCACGGTGATGGGAACCGGCAAGAACCAGCAGGGCAGCGGTGTGCTGCTGGGCAATGTGTCGCAGCTGTTCAACCAGGGCAACATCAACTACACCCAGAACCCGATGGACCTGGCCATTAACGGCAACGGTTTCTTTCAGGTCAGTAATAACGGTGCCTTGAGTTATACCCGTGCCGGCTTTTTTGGTACCGACAAGGATGGCTTCATTGTCGACAACTTCGGCTATAACCTGCAGGGCTACCGGGTTGACAATAATGGTCACTTGCAAACCGGCGTCATTGGCAATTTGCAAATCCAGAAGGCCAGCCAGGACCCCAAGGCAACCTCGGAAATTCGCCAGGCCTACAACCTGAACTCGACCAGCAACGTGCCGCCGAATTCTCCTTTCCTGGCATCCGACCCGGGTACCTACAACTCGTCGACCTCAACCAATATTTATGACAGCCAGGGTAATGCCCACACCTTCAGCCAGTATTTTGTCAAAACCGGCCCCAACAACTGGACCATGAATGTGCTGATTGATGGTGCGCACCCGCATGCCGGTGTCGCCAACCTGGCAGCGAAAACCGCGAAAGAGCAGGCAGGCTCCACGCCGCAGGATATAGCCAATGCGGCGATCAACGCGCTGGACCCGACCTCGGATTTTGGTATCCGCATGACGACCGAGCTGAACGCGTTGATGGCGCAAACCCCGCCGCCATCGGCCGAGCAGGTAATGGCAGCCATTACCCGGGTCGGCAACAACTCGCCGATCAGCCTGAATGTGGCCTTTGACAGTGCGGGCAAGATGCTGCCGATTGATCCGGCAACCAACCCTTCATTGTTTGACCCCGCGGCGGGTGGTGCTGCCACTGTTGACCAGTTCTGGGAGCTGAATCCTGACGGTACCGTGACGTTGCGTGCGGGGCAGTGGACGCCGGCGACCATGAGTGATGACAAGCCGCCTGTGGCACTGGCCAACGGCTCGGTGATGAATGCCACCGGGGTGTTGCTCGACATGCGCAGCGCCAGCCAGTTTGCCAGCGCTTTTGCCGTCACCGAGGTGGCGCAGGACGGTTACACCACCGGTGAGCTGTCAGGCGTCGAGATTGATGATACCGGGATGATCTTTGCCCGTTACACCAACGGGCAGTCGAAGGTGCAGGGGCAGGTCATTCTGGCCGATTTTGCCAACGTGCAGGGCCTGACCCCGGTGGGCAAGACGCAATGGGTGCAGTCGCTGGAATCCGGCGAGCCGGTACGTAACCCGGGCCGCACCGGCACCCTGGGAGCGATCCAGTCGGGTGCGCTGGAAGACTCCAACGTCGAGCTGTCGGACCAGCTGGTTAATTTGATCGTGGCGCAGCGCAACTACCAGGCCAACGCCAAGACCATTGAAACCAACAGCGCCATCACCCAGACCATCATCAATATCCGTTAATGGTCCCGGAATGAAAAAGCGCGCCCTGTTTTGCAGGACGCGCTTTTTTGTGTCTGTCGCTTGGGATTGGCCGGGCGTCAGTCCTGTACGCGGCGGGCCTTGAGGATGACCACCTGTTCGGCAGGAACATTCTGGTGCATGCCATAGTTGCTGGTCGGCACTTCGGCGATTTTGTCCACTACATCCATGCCGCTGACCACCTTGCCAAATACCGCGTAACCGAAATCTCGGCCGCCATGGTTGAGGAAGTCATTGTTGCCGTGGTTGATGAACCACTGCGAGGTGGCGGAGTCGACCGCCTGGGTGCGGGCCATGGCAATGGTGCCACGATCGTTTTTCAGGCCGTTGTCGGCCTCGTTCTTGATCGGTTTGTTGGTGGGGCGCTGCTGCATGTACTTGTCAAAACCGCCACCCTGGATCATGAAACCCTTGATGACGCGATGGAAGATGGTGCCGTCGTAGCGCTCTTCGTCCACATAGCTGAGGAAGTTCTCGACGCTGAGCGGAGCTTTTTCCGCGTTCAGTTCCAGTTCGATGTCGCCCAGGCTGGTGCTGAGCAGGACACGGGGATTGTCGGCGGCCCACAGCGGGCTGGACAGGATCAGGGTGCTGGCAAGCAGGATTTTTTTCAGCATGGCAAGTACTCTTGGATGCGCCCGGGCGCAATCTGGTGATTGAAGGACAATGGCCCATTGACCAGCCGATGGCGGGCGGGTTCCCCTGTCCGTTGTTTTCAGTGGGGAATTCTAGCCTGAAAGAGCAACGGCGTCAGCGGCCTGTGCCGTCAATTTTCATGTTGTCGCCCATTGGCTGTGGCAGCACCTGCCAGCAATCCGCTTGCGCTGGCGGCTGTAGTGCTCAGCAGCGGTGGTAAAACCGCTATACTCTGCGCCCCATTTGAGACGAAGCGCGGAGATTCCATGCAGGCTGTCCCCCTGACCCGGATTGACGAGGAAAAAAACTGGCAAACGATACTGGCCGAAGCGGTACGTGACGGACACGAATTGTTGCGCCTGTTGCAACTGGAGCACAGTGAGCTGGCCGGTCAACTGGGCGGTGATGGGGATTTTCCGGTGCTGGTGCCGCGCCCCTTTGTCGCCCTGATGCAACAGGGCGATGTCCGGGACCCGCTGTTGCGGCAGGTGCTGGGCCAGCAGGAAGAAAACCGGCAGGTGCCCGGTTACGTGACCGATCCGCTGGGCGAGCAGCCGGCCAATGTGCGGCCGGGCGTGGTACACAAATACCATGGCCGCGTGCTGCTGATTGCAGCCGGCGGCTGCGCGGTGAATTGCCGCTACTGCTTCCGCCGCCACTTTCCCTACGCCGACAACCGGGTAGGGCGCAAACAATGGCAGGAAGCGCTGGAATATGTCGCCGCCGATGCCAGCATCAGCGAGGTGATCCTCAGTGGCGGTGACCCCCTGCTGCTGGATGATGCCGCACTGGCGAGGCTGTGCGGACAGATCGCCGATATCGGCCATGTCCGCCGCCTGCGCATTCACACCCGGGTGCCGGTGGTGATTCCGCAGCGCCTGACACCGGCACTGACCGGGATGCTGGCCGACTCGTGCCTGCAGGCGACGGTGGTGCTGCATGTCAACCATCCGGCCGAGATTGGCCATGAGCTGGTGCGGCGCCTGGAGCCGATGCGCCGGCAGGGCGTGACCCTGCTTAATCAGAGCGTTTTGCTGCAGGGCGTGAATGATGATCCGGAGGTGCTGTGCCAGCTGAGCGAGGCGCTGTTTGCCGCCGGAGTGTTGCCGTATTACCTGCATCGTCTGGACCGGGTGCAGGGCGCGCACCATTTTGCCCTACCGGACGAACGTGTTGGCGAGCTGTATCGTTACATGAAAGAACACCTTCCGGGGTACCTGCTGCCACGGCTGGTTTGCGAAGAAGCCGGCCAGCCGCACAAGACCCTGCTGATGGTCTGAGGCCGGCTGCCCGGCGGCGTCCCGGATTGTCGGGGCGGTCAGGCAATTTCCGGCAGGCGGATTTCGTCGCTGCGGGTGCAGCCTTCGGTCAGCTGGGTGCACAGCTGCAGAAACTCCTGCATGGCACGGGTCTGGAATTTCTGCTGGTGCCAGATGAAGGAGAACGGCCGGCCCAGCTCCAGCTCGGGTGTTTCCAGCGCCACCAGGCTGCCGCGCCGGAAGGCATCACGCAGAGCCAGACGGGAGATGCAGCCGATGCCCAGCCCGGACTCGACCGCCCGCTTGATTGCCTCGGTGTGCTCCAGCTCCAGCAGGGGCTTGAGGTGCAGGTCGTGGGGCAGCAGGGCGTTTTCGAAAGTGCGCCGGGTACCGGAGCCCTGTTCACGCAGAATCCACACTTCCTGCTGCAGCTCCTGCAGGCTGGCCTGTCCGGCAGCGGCCAGGCGGTGGCCCGGTGCGCAGAACACCACCAGTTCATCATGCACCCAGGGCGTAACCTGCAGATCGGGATGCTGGCACTGGCCCTCGATCAGGCCCAGGTCGAGGCTGAACTCGCTGACCTGCTCGATGATGTGTTCGGTATTGTTGACGTGCAGGCGCATCTTGCATTCCGGGTGGCGCTGCATGAAATGGCTTACCAGCAGGGTGGCAAGGTAGTTGCCAATGGTCAGTGTTGCCCCCACATTGAGGGAGCCGAAGCCTTGCTGCCCCCTGAGCAGGGCATCAATGGCCTGGGCCTGTTCCAGCAGGGCGCGTGCCTGTGGCAGCAGCTCCAGACCAAGGGCGTTGATCAGCAGGCGTTTGCCGGCACGGTCAAACAGCTGACAGTTGTAGTTGCGTTCCAGCTCGTTGAGTGCGGTACTGGCAGCCGGTTGAGACATGGCCAGACGTTCGGCGGCGCGGGAGACGTTCTCCTGCCGGGCGATTTCGGTAAATACCTGAAGCTGGCGCAGCGTCAATCTCATATTCGTTATCCTGATAAGCTCTATATTTTTAATTCATTTATCAAATTTAGAGCTTAAGCCTATAATACCGGGTACGCAATCACCCTCTTCACTAAAGGAAGCCCGTCATGAGCAATCTCAACACTGAGCGCGTACTCAGCGTACACCACTGGAATGATAGCCTGTTCAGTTTCAAGACGACCCGTGACCCGGGCTTGCGTTTTGAAAACGGCCAGTTTGTCATGATCGGCCTTGAGGTGGAAGGACGGCCGTTGATGCGGGCTTACTCCATTGCCAGCCCCAACTATGAAGACCATCTGGAGTTCTATTCGATCAAGGTGCCCAACGGGCCGCTGACCTCGCGCCTGCAGCACTTGCAGGTCGGGGACAATATCCGTATCAGCAAGAAGCCTACCGGCACACTGCTGCTCGACGACCTGCGTCCTGCCAAGCACCTGTACCTGCTGGCGACCGGCACCGGGCTGGCACCTTTTTTGAGTCTGATCCAGGAACCGGAAGCCTACGAGCGCTACGAAAAGGTGATTCTGGTGCACGGCGTGCGCTTTGTCAGCGAGCTGGCCTATGCCGAGTTCATCACGCAGCAGCTGCCCGAGAACGAGTTTTTCGGCGAACAGGTGCGTGACAAGCTGATCTACTACCCGACGGTGACCCGCGAACCGTTCCGCAATCAGGGCCGGATTACCGAACTGATGCGCAGCGGCAAGCTGTTCGAGGACATCGGCCTGCCCCGCATCAACCCGCAGGATGATCGCGCCATGCTGTGTGGCAGCCCGGCGATGCTGGATGACCTGGACCAGATGCTGACCAATGAGTTCGACCTGAAAGTCTCGCCACGGCTGGGTGAGCCGGGTGACTTTGTCATCGAGCGGGCGTTTGTCGAGAAGTGATTCCTGACAGCTGCTGTGTGCCGGGAGCCGGCACATGGCAGGCCCGGTTTCCATGGTTCCCGGGCCTGAACAAAAACGCCGTGCAAATCTGCACGGCGTTTTTGTTTGTGTGGCAATTACTTTCTGAAAGCTTCCAGCACACCCTTGAGCAGGCTGCCGGTGGCCTTGGCCGGGTTGGCACGGAGGCTGGCTTCCTGCTCGCCCAGCACGCCAAACAGGGCGTCCAGCGCCTTGTCGGTGACATAGTCCTCGGCTGACAGGCTCTGTTTCTTGCCCAGCCCCAAGCCCAGCCCGCTGGCCTGGCCGGCGAGCTGATTGTACTGGCTGATCAGCGGCGAGCCGGCGGTGGTCTGTTTCACGATCGGCAGGAAGCGCTCGCGCAGCTGCTCGCGGCTGGTGCGGCTGAGGTACTCGGTGGCCGCCGTCGGATGGCTGGACAGGATCTGGCTGGCGTCCTGCAGCGTCATCTGGCGGATGCTGTTGACCAGCAGCTCACGGGCATGCGGAATGGCTTGCTCGGCGGCGCTGTTCAGGTTGTTTTCCAGCTCGTCGACCATGGCTCCCTGGCCCAGGTTGCGCATCAGTTTGGCCGGCTTGTCCAGGGCCTTGGGCAGCGGTATGCGCCATTTCGCGTTCTGGCTGAAGCCACCGCTTTGGCCCAGCTGGCTGATGGCCAGCTCACTGCCCTGTTCCAGCAGGGCTTTCAGGCCATCGGCGGCCTGCTTGCCGGTCAGTGCCGTTGCCGCCAATGCCTGGCTGCACAGCAGCACCAGCAGAAAGGCGGCAGAACTTTTACCGAGTTTAGTCAACATGATGCAAAGCCTCCGCTGGCAGTCTGGACGCCGCTGCCGCATCCAGGTAGATGCGCACGTTGGGGTGAAGCTTGAGGGCCGATGCCGGCATTTTCGGGTCGGCCGGTGTGCGGTATAGCAGGTTCATGACGTCGGCTTTGTGCTCTCCGGTGGCGACCAGGACAATTTCCCTGGCATCGAGAATGTCCTTGATGCCCATGGTGATGGCGTGAGTCGGCATTTCGTCGGTATTGTCAAAGAAGCGGCTGTTGTCGAGACGGGTGTTTTCCGACAGCTCGATGACGTGGGTCAGGCTGTCAAAGGGGGTGTCGGGTTCGTTGAAGCCGATATGGCCATTGGTGCCCACGCCCAGCAACTGGAAGTCCAGGCCGCCGGCACTGGCAATGGCCGCGGAATAGTTCCGGCATTCGTGGTCCGGATCGCTGCTCATGCCGTCGGGCAGATGAATCTGGCTGTCATCCAGGCCGAGCCGGTCAAACAGGTGATGGTGCATGTAATAGTTGTAGCTTTGCGGGTGGCTGGCCGGCAGGCCGATATATTCGTCGAGGTTGAAGGTGGTCAGGCGGGACAGGTCGGGAGCGTCTTTTTGCATGCGCTGCAGGAGTCGCGCGTAAACCGGCTCCATGGTGCTGCCGGTGGCCAGGCCGAGCCTGCAATCGGGCTTGTTGCGGATCAGTTCGACAAGGTGCTGGCTGAGATGGTCGGCAATGGCGGCTGGGGAGGAAAAAACGAAAAACATGGGAGTGGTCCACTTCTGGCAGAAGATCAATGGGTGAATGCAGTATACAGACCGCCGTTTTTAGCGTCAGTTGTTTTTAGTGTGAACAGCCGCGCAGATTTCATGCAGGCGGCGCTGTACGGGTTGCTGGATCAAACCGGCAGGTGCCGTCTTATTTGACATGGGTAGTGCTTGGCGTGACAGCGGGCAGTGGATCATGCGCCAGCCCCTGCAGGATGCCGCATTCTGCCGCCGGATGCTCGTCCAGACACAGGGCACGCAATGTGTGCAGTTGGCGGGCCAGCTCTTGCAGCTCGCGGATGCGGGCCTCGACATGACCAATATGCTCGTCAAGTACCTGGTTGGCAGTCAGGCAGGTTCCAGCCGGGTTGTCACGTACTTCGAGCAGGGCGCGGATTTCCTGCAGCGACAGGTCCAGTGCGCGGCACTGGCGAATGAATAACAGGCGCTCCAGCTGGGGCTGGCCATAATGGCGATAATTGGCCGCTGTGCGGGCGGGCTCCGGCAGCAGTTGCTCGCGCTCGTAATAACGGATGGTTTCGACCGGGATGCCGGCTTGTCGCGCCAGTTCTCCAATACGCATGCTTGACTCTGTAGTGGCTTCAGGGTTTTAAATACTGGCATCAACGTTGCGTGGTGGCCAGCCGGCTGCTGCTAAAGGAGGACGCATGTCCGATTCACATCATCACGACGACCGGTGCTGTGCACCGGATCTTGCGCCGCACCCGGCAGGGCCGGAACCGGCAGCGCAAGCAGGTCATGAAAAGAGTACCCTGCAAATCGAGCAGATGGACTGCCCGACCGAAGAGCGCCTGATCCGTGACCGGCTGGCGCGCAACCCGCATGTCAGCGCCCTGCATTTCAACCTGTTGGAACGCCTGTTGCAGGTGCATCATGCCCCCGGCCAGCTCGACTCGGTGGTGGCCGATATTGCCGCAGTCGGCATGCAGGCGCTGCCTTTGCAGGCCGGCACCGGTGCACCGGGCGCGGAAGAGGGCAGCAACAGGGGCGAGATCTGGCGGCTGGCTGTTGCCGGGCTGCTGGCGGCCATAGCCGAGGGTGCCGAGCTGATGCAGGCGGGCAACATGCTGTGGACTTTGCTGCCGGCGCTGGCCAGCGTGCTGCTGATTGGCGGGCCGATCATCCGCAAGGGCTGGATTGCCATCGCCAATCGCAACCTGAACATCAACGCCCTGATGAGCATTGCCGTCACCGGCGCTTTCCTGATCGGTCACTGGCCGGAGGCGGCCATGGTCACCTTCCTGTTTGCCCTGGCCGAGCTGATCGAGGCACGCTCGCTGACCCGGGCCCGCGATGCGGTACGCAGCCTGATGGTGATGACACCGGACAGCGCGCTGGTGCAGCAGCCTGACGGCAGCTGGCAAGAGCAGGCGGTCGCGGTAGTTGCCGTTGGCAGCCTGATCCGTCTGGCACCGGGCGGACGGGTGGCACTGGACGGCGAGATTGTCGAAGGCAGCTCGGCGTTCGACCAGTCCTCGATTACCGGTGAAAGCCTGCCGGTCGAGCTGGAGGCGGGTGACCGCATCCATGCCGGCTCGCTCAATACCAGCCACGAGGTGCTGTATCGCAGCACGGCGCGGGCTGATGACAGCCTGCTGGCCAAAATCATGCACCGGGTGCAGGAAGCCCAGGCCAGCCAGGCACCAACCCAGCGCTTTGTCGATGCCTTCGCCCGCATCTATACGCCGGTGGTGGTGATCATCGCCATGCTGGTAGCACTGTTGCCCCCGTTGTTTGCCGGTGGCAACTGGCTGGACTGGCTGTATAGCGCCCTGGTGTTGCTGGTCATCGCCTGCCCTTGTGCGCTGGTGATATCGACTCCGGTGGCCGTGGTCAGTGCGCTGGCGCAGGCGGCACGGGCCGGCATCCTGGTCAAGGGCGGTGTTTATCTGGAGCAGGCACGGCTGCTGGACGCGGTGGCCTTTGACAAGACCGGCACCCTGACCATTGGCCAGCCACAGCTGGTACGGCACCAGGAAGTGCGGACAACGACACTGCCGGTGGAACAGCTGGCGGCAAGCCTGGCTGCCCGCTCCGACCATCCGGTTTCCCGTGCCATTGCGGCCGGCCTGGCACAGCCCGGCTTGCTGGCGGTGGAGAGCTTTGCCGCCCTCGCCGGGCGTGGCGTGCAGGGCATGATTGATGGCCGGCAGTACTGTCTGGGCAATCAGCGCATGCTGCAGGAACAGCAGCTGCTGCATGACGACGAGATTCGACAGCTTGCCGGCTTGCAGGAACAGGGCCTGAGCGTCAGCCTGCTGGCCGACAGCGACGGGTTGCTGGGCTGGTTTGCCGTGCAGGACCCGCTCAAGCCGGCAACCGCCGATGCAGTCCGCGAGCTGCACGGGCTGGGCCTGCAGACCCTGATGCTCAGTGGCGACAACCGGCAGGTGGCCGGCAGCATTGGCGTGGCTGCAGGCATTGAGCGGGTGCATGCCGAGCTGTTGCCGGAAGACAAGCTGCAGCTGATTGGCGATTTGCAGCGACAGGGGCTTAAGGTGGCCATGGTCGGCGACGGCATCAACGATGCACCGGCGCTGGCCCGGGCCGATATCGGCGTGGCCATGGGCGCGGCCGGTACCGATACTGCGGTGGAAACGGCGGATGTCGCCCTGATGGATGACGACCTGCACAAACTGGCGCAGCTGATCCGCCTGTCACGGCGTACAGCGCTGATCCTGCGGCAGAACATCAGCGTGGCGCTGGGCCTGAAAGTGGTCTTTTTGCTGCTGGCGCTGGCCGGCCAGGCCACCATGTGGATGGCGGTGTTTGCCGATGCCGGTGCCAGCCTGCTGGTTACGCTGAATAGCCTGCGCCTGTTGCGCAAGCAAGCTGGCAAATGAAGCCGTCCAGCTGCAGCAGGCTCAGCCCGGCCTGCGACCAGCCCCACCAGGCCAGTGCCAGCAAGGCAAGCAACAATAGCGAGGTCAGGACGTAGACAAGCTGTTTGCGCATGGGATGTCCCTCCGTACCGGTTGTTCCCTGATCGGCAGGTTGAGCAGCGCGGCGATCAGGCTGAGAACGATCGACACCTGCCACACCAGGTCATAGCTGCCGCTCTGGTCATACACCCAGCCGCCCAGCCAGCCGCCGGCAAAGGAGCCCAGCTGGTGGAACAGAAAGGCGATGCCGGCCAGCATCGACAGGTGCTGTACGCCAAACAGCGTGGCAATGGTGCCGTTGGTCAGCGGCACCGTCGACAGCCAGAGCAGCCCCATGGTGATGCCGAACAGGTAAGCGGAAGTTTCGCTCAATGGCAGGAAGATGAACAGGCTGATCACGATTGAACGGCTGAAATACAGGATGGCCAGCAGTCGGGGTTTGGCGAAACGTCCGCCGAGCCAGCCGGCAACCCAGGTGCCGGCAATGTTGAACAGGCCGACCAGTGCCAGCACCATGGTCCCGGTTTGTGCCGACAGCTGCTGGTCGATCAGGTAGGACGGAATGTGTACTCCGATGAACACCACCTGGAAACCGCACACGAAATAACCCAGTGACAGCCACCAGAACGGCTTGTGCCGGCCCGCCTCCAGCAATGCGGCACCCAGCGCCTGGCGCTGTCCGCCGCTGCCATCGTGTAGCGGTTTTTCCCGCAACAACGGCACCAGCGGCACGATCAGCATGATCAGCATGGCGCAGGCCAGCAGCGCTGCCGACCAGCCCAGCCACTCGATCAGCCCGAGGGTGCCCGGCAGCATGGCGAACTGGCCGAATGAGCCGGCGGCACTGGCAATACCCATGGCCATGCTGCGTTTTTCCGGGGCAACGCTGCGCCCGACCACTGACAGCAGCACAGCGAAGGAAGTACCGGACAGGCCGAATCCGATCAGCAGGCCGGTACTCAGGTAAAGGACGCCGGGCGAGGAAGCGACCGACATCAGCGCCAGCCCGGCAACGTAGGCCAGCGCGGTGACCAGTACGGTCGGGCGCACCCCGTAGCGGTCGGCAAAGGCACCGGCAAAGGGCTGCACCAACCCCCAGACCAGGTTTTGCAGGGCAATGGCAAAAGCAAAGGTTTCCCGTCCCCAGCCGAACTCCAGGCTCATCGGCTGCAGGAACAGGCCAAAGGCATGACGCACGCCAAGCGACAGGGCAAGAATGATGGCGCAGCCCGGCAGCAGCCAGCGGGTACTGTGATGAAATTTCATGGTGTTTTCCTGTAATGCAGCAGCAGAGGTTAAACCAAAACAGGCCGATTGTCTGTGTGCAGCTGCCGGGCGGGTCTGTTGGTGTTGCTGTCGGATGTGTATCATTTATGTCCGGCTGTGCTGCGGGGCTGTTGCATGCAGCAGGCAGATGGCAGGACAGGGTAAACTTGTCATGTACAAAGGTGATCTGGTTCAACATCCGGGCTGGCAAAATCAGGTAAGTTGTCAGCCGGTATCTGGGCAGGCATGCGGCGTGCGAATTCAGGACACAGGGGGCAAAACGGAAGCGATGATAACGGATAACAGGAACAGATTTTGTCTGGCCATGCTCTTGCTGGTCTCGGCGACTGCCCTGTCTGCTGCCGAGCGGCGCAGCATCATTGCGCCGGGAGTGGAGAAGATCATCCATGCCAACGGCACGGTGGAATACCGCCAGGTGGCAATCCCCGAACCGGCAGGGGAAACCGCTGCAGCAACGGCAATGGCGGTACCGGCGGCAGCACCCGGCAACCTGCCGGAAGCCCCGCCTGCAGCATCGGCAAAAACCACTTCGCAGCCGGTGACACAGGCTGTGGTCCCGGCACCGCAGCTCAAGATCTACAAGTTTCGTGACAAGAATGGCGTGGTTACCTACCAGAGCAGGGCGCCCGGTGGCGGCCTGGCATACACCGAATTCAAGCCGCGCCCCGACTGCTTCGCCTGCGCCACCGGCTCCGGGGTCAACTGGGAAACCACCCCCCTGTTTGCCGGCCGTTACGAGCAGGAAATCCTTCACCATGCCAATCTGCACGGCATCAGTCCTGCGCTGGTCAAGGCAGTCATCCATGCCGAATCGGCTTTCAATCCGCAGGCCCGTTCCAGGGTTGGAGCCCAGGGCCTGATGCAGTTGATGCCGGCCACGGCAGCCGAGCTGGGTGTAGCCAGCCCGTTTGACCCGGCACAGAATATCGATGGCGGTGTGCGTTACCTGGCGATGCTGATGAAGATGTACAACCAGGACGTGCGACTGGCAACTGCCGCCTACAATGCCGGGCCGGGAGCGGTGCGGCGTTACAACGGTGTTCCGGCCTACCCGGAAACCCGGGCCTATGTGCAGCGGGTCGCCATTCTCGAGCGTCGTTACCGCCAGGGCAACTGACCGCAGCCTTGCCGGCGCTGCCGGCACATCGAATCCATGGATACAAAAACGGCAGCCCGGGGGCTGCCGTTTCTACCATCCGGAACCGCTCACTCCGCCAGCAACTTTTGCACGTCAACGGCAATGTCGGCCGAGGCCTTGTTGTAATAATCGAGCAGGGCCTTGCCGGGCTGCAGGGCTTTGGCATGGTCATGCAGGATGAGCCTGATGTTTTTCTTTTCCAGCAAGGCCAGTGCTTCCTGTGCTGCGGCGCGTTGCGGCTTTTCAAAATCAAAGGGCAGGGTGGCGACCATGATCACTTCGATTCCCATCTCCAGCGCCAGGTCAACAATCACCGGTGAGGCACCGCTGGCAGTACCGCCACCCAGACCGGTCAGCAGGATCAGGCGGTCGGCACCGCGAATGGAGTAGCGCAGGTCTTCCAGGGACTCTTCTGCCGCCAGCTGGCCGCGGTGTACTGACTGGGCCGGTTTGCCTTCGCAGCTGCTGGCACCGATTTGCAGGCGCTGGTCAAAGGGGCTGGAGGCCAGTGTTGCAGCATTGGTGTTGACCGCCAGAATGTCGCAGCCCAGCTCCTGCTTGACGCGGCTGGCAATGTTCATGCCGGCGCCGCCCAAGCCCATTACTAGAGTTTTACGCATGGAAAACCTCCAACAGGGATAAAAGAATGTACAAACGCCGTAAAGTGCCTGGCGTTATTTCGGATACCGATACCAGCTCTGTGGCCGTCCGGTGTGCCAGGCCGGACATGATGCGGGCGTGTGCCGCCCGTCGGACCCTGGTGCCGCAGCTGCAGATAAAATCGGCACATCATTTTCCGGCTAACATAAGCGAAGGGCGGCTTGATGTAAATACTATCAATGGCTTGCCGGCGGCGGGGTAGCCCGTTCCGGCTCGACCACCAGCAGCCCGCCGTCAACGGCAGTCACCACCACGGGCAGGCCTTCGCTCAATGCAGCGCTGTTGCAGACGGCGGCGTAGGTGCTGTCTTCCAGATATACCCGCCCCTGGCCGTGTACAAATGCCTGGCTGACGCGGGCGCTCCGGCCGATAAAGCCTTCCAGCCCCAGATTGAGGGACTGCGGTTGCCGGTGCAGCAGTTTTTTCTGCCACTTGAGGCCGGCAGCGACCGCAATGCAGATGCTGGCCGCCAGTGCCAGCAGTTGCCAGGCCGGATCAGCCCCGGGTACCAGCAGCAGGAACAGGCCGACCAGTGCTGCGCCGAGCCCGAGCCAGATCAGGAAAATCCCGGGAATGATGATTTCCAGGATCAGCAACAGTGCGGCGGCAATCAGCCAGTACCAGTGCGAGGCAAAAATCAGCTCAAGCATCATTTGGCCTGCGTATTCTTCAGCAGTTCGGTGATGCCGGCGACTGCACCAGTGACACCGGAGGCTTCCAGCGGCATCAGCACCAGCTTGCTGTTGTCACCCTGGCCGATCTGCTGCAGGGCTTCGACATACTTGATGCCGAGAAAGTATTGCAGCGCCTGCACATCGCCCTCGCTGATTGCCTGCGACACCACGCGGGTGGCCTTGGCTTCGGCCAGAGCCTCACGCTCGCGGGCCTCGGCATTGAGGAAGGCGGCTTCTTTTTCGCCCTGGGCCTGCAGCACCTGTGCTTCACGCTGACCCTGCGCCTGCAATACGGCGGCTTCCTTGTCACCATTGGCCTTGGTAACCACGGCGCGGCGGTGGCGTTCGGCGGTCATCTGCAGGTTCATCGCTTCCTGCAGCTCGGGTGACATGCTCAGGTCGCGGATCTCGATGCGGGTGACCTTGATGCCCCAGGGCGTGGTGGCCAGGTCAACGGCAGCCAGCAGGCGCTCGTTGATCTCCTCGCGATTGGACAGCATGTGGTCCAGCTCCATCGAACCCAGCACCGAACGCAGGTTGGTAATGGTCAGGTTGACGATGGCATAGGTCAGGTTGTTGACCTGATAGGCGGCCTTGGCGGCCTCCATGATGCGGTAGAACACCACGCCGTCGGCGGTGACGGCGGCGTTGTCCTTGGAAATCACGGTTTGCGAGGGGACGTCCAGCACCGACTCCATCATTGACAGGCGAAAGCCGATGCGGTCAACAAAGGGAATGATCAGGTTCAGGCCCGGCTCCAGTGTCGCGGTGTAGCGGCCGAAGCGCTCGACCGTCCACTGCTGGCCCTGGGGGACCACCTTGACACCGGCAAAGAAAAACACCACAACCAGTGCCAGCAAGACGGCAAAGAAGGGAAGTAACGCATCCATAACAGACTCCTTGGAAATAATGGGCGGCTTGAGCCGGATGTCCAGAACCCGGGAATTATTATGCTTTTGGTGAAAAAATCAAACCATGTTTTGCGACAAAGGGGTTACCGGGGCCAAAAAACCGCTCAGAGCGTTGCCGGGGATGTCGTGACCAGCGCCCGGTTGTCAGGTTGTATCTGCCGTTTGAACCGGATGGTCACATACAGACCCGTTAGACTTTTGTGGGGTGTTGGCGCTCGTCGCAGGGGCGTATAGTGCAACTGTCTACCTCCTGCGAGAAGACATATTCATGCGTAGCGTTCCTCCCTGGAACGTGTTTGAAGACGGCCTCTTGGCCGTCTTTTTTTTGCGTGCAGAAAATCTTGTGCTGTGTATGCTGGGTGTGAATGCATCTACAAGGAGCTGAGTGACATGACAACGACACACAAGGTTACCCATAACGAGCAGGCGGGAAGTTTCGAGGTGTTTGTTGAAGGGCATCGCGCCCATCTGGACTATCGCAAGGTGGACGACAACACTCTGGATTTTTGCCACACTTTTGTACCCAACGAATTACGCGGCAAGGGGCTGGCTGCGGTGGTCACGGCTGCGGCACTGGAATATGCCCGCGACAAGGGTTTTGAAGTCATTCCCAGCTGCAGCTATGTCGAGGTGTATCTGAAGCGTGAGGCCGGCAAGGCCTGAGCAGGCTGCTGCAGCGTCTGAATCAAAGAAGCCCCGGAATTGGGGCTTCTTTTTGTGCCTTGAGCTGTGCAGCTTAGCCGCGCTGGCGCTTGGGCAGCACATCCTTGAGCTTGTCACGCATGGCGCGCAGGGAGCGCTCCGTGGTGTCCCAGTCGATGCAGGCATCGGTAATCGAGATGCCGTACTTGAGCTGGCTGATGTCCTCGCAAATGGACTGGTTACCCCAGCCCAGATGGCTTTCAATCATCAGGCTGCTGATCGAGCTGTTGCCGTCGACAATCTGGGTGGTGATGTTTTCCAGCACCAGCGGCTGCAGGGCCGGGTCCTTGTTGGAGTTGGCATGGCTGCAGTCGATCATGATGTTTGGAGTGATCTTGTTCTTGACCAGCTCCTGCTCGCACAGGGCAACGCTGACCGAGTCGTAGTTGGGCTTGCCGTTGCCGCCGCGCAGCACCACGTGGCCGTAAGGATTGCCTTTGGTGGTGACGATCGATACCTGGCCGCTCTGGTCGATGCCAAGAAAGCGGTGCGGGCTGGAAACCGACTGCAGCGCGTTGATCGCAACGGTCAGGCCGCCGTCGGTGCCGTTCTTGAAGCCGACTGCCGAAGACAGGCCGGAGGCCATTTCACGGTGAGTCTGGGATTCGGTGGTACGTGCGCCAATGGCCGACCAGCTGATCAGGTCCTGCATGTACTGTGGCGTGATCGGGTCCAGCGCTTCGGTCGCGGTCGGCAGGCCTTTCTCCGCCAGGTCCAGCAACAACTGGCGACCGATATGCAGGCCGTCCTCGATGCGGAACGAGTCATCCAGATAGGGGTCGTTGATCAGCCCCTTCCAGCCGACCGTGGTGCGCGGTTTTTCAAAGTAGACCCGCATGATGATGTACAGCGTATCGGACAGCTCGTCGGCCAGAGCCTTGAGACGGTCGGCGTATTCGTGGGCAGCCTTCAGGTCATGGATGGAGCAGGGGCCGATGACGATAAACAGGCGGTGATCCTTGCCATCCAGAATATCACGCACCACCTGGCGGCCTTCGCTAACGGTCTGGCGGGCCTTGTCGGTAAGCGGGATTTTCTTTTTCAGCTGATCGGGCGTGATCAGCGCGATATTGGAAGAAATGTTCAGGTCACTGATGGGTAAATCGGCCATTTGGGTCACTCGCTGGAGGTGATTTTGAAATCTTGAAAATAATAACAGCAAACCATAACCTTTTGCAGGCAGGAGCGAAAGGGCCGGCTGAAAACAGCCGTCAGCCTTGTGCTGCAGTGGTCCCGGCACCGAAAGCTGGCCATTTTGCCCCGACAGGCAAGCCGCGCTGCGCCTGCAGGCGCAACAGGCGCATTGACGGCAAGCCGGGCGATGTGCTTTTCATTGGTCAGATGGCGACTAAAGCAGTACAATCCCGCACTTGATCCGTTTTCCATCAGGAGTCCATGGTGGCTGTCGTTTTTGTTGCCGCTTCAAAATTGCCCACCCCGTTTGCCGAGTTCACCATGCATGGTTTTCTGGATGAGGAAACCGGCAAGGAGCACGTGGCCCTGACGCTGGGCGATGTCGCAGATGGCGAGCCGGTGCTGGGCCGCCTGCACTCCGAATGCCTGACCGGCGACGCCCTGTTCAGCCAGCGTTGCGATTGCGGCGCCCAGCTTGAGGCGGCCCTGCATGCCATTGCCGCAGAGGGCCGTGGCGTATTGCTGTACCTGCGCCAGGAAGGCCGTGGCATCGGCCTGCTCAACAAGATCCGCGCCTACCAGCTGCAGGATGGCGGTGCCGATACGGTCGAGGCCAATGAACAACTCGGCTTTGCCGCCGACCTGCGTGACTACTCGATCTGCAAACCGATGCTTGACCATCTGGGCATCCACTCCCTGCGCCTGATGACCAATAACCCGCGCAAGGTCAACGCAGTACAGGGCTTTGGTGTAGTTGTTAGTGAACGCAAGCCGCTGCAGGTGGGCGAGAATTCCCACAACAGGCTGTATCTGGCTACCAAGGCCAACAAACTGGGGCACTGGCTGGGTCGCGAGCACCAGGACGAGCATCACGACTGACCATGCAGACAGGTTCCTTGCGTCTCCGTTCCGCCGGACAGTGGTGGCTGGCATTGCTGGTATTGGCGGCAATCCTGCTGGTTCCGTTGCCGTTCCGGTTGACAGCCTTGCTGCAACATTCGCTGGCCGGGCTGATCTTTTTCGTTGCCGGCCTGCTGACGGTGTTTTTTAGCCGTTCGCCTTTCAATACCTTCAAGTCTGTCCTGGTCGAGTTTTCGGTCGCGGTGCCCCAGCGCTTGCCAAAACTGTGGCAGACCTACTTTCTGGTGCGCCGCCGGGCCCTGCTGACCGCAATGTTGCCGGCCGTTGCCGCTTTGCTTGGCCGCCTGTCGGGGCTGGAGCAGACACCAGTACTTCTGTTGTGCCTGACCAGCATGCTGCTGCTCTGGCTGTACCGCACACCCAGGCAGCTGTGGTAGGCCGCAGGGCTGCTGTCAGGATGTTTTCGTAGCGGGTGACGCAGCGATCGATTTCCGGAGTTGATCTATGAATTTTGTTTACAGTGCACGCAGTCGTGCCATTGAGCCTTTTCATGTCATGGCCCTGCTGCAGCGGGCCAACGAGCTGCAGGCGGCTGGCCATGACGTGATCCACCTGGAAATCGGCGAGCCGGACTTCAGCACTGCCACGCCGGTGAAGGACGCCGCCCGGGCCGCGCTGGATGCCGGCGCAACCGCCTATACCCCGGCGCTGGGCTTGCCACAATTGCGTGAAGCAATTGCCGGGCTCTATCAGCAGCGCCACGGGCTGCAGCTCGATCCGGGCCGGATCGTGGTCACCCCGGGCGGCTCCGGTGCCTTGCTGCTGGCCAGCGCCCTGCTGGTCGACCCGGGCAAGCACTGGCTGCTGGCCGATCCGGGCTATCCGTGCAACCGCCATTTCTTGCGCGTGGTGGAGGGCGGTGCCCAGCTGGTTCCGGTCGGACCAGAAACCAATTACCAGCTGACCGCCGACCTCGTACAGCGTTACTGGGATGCCGATTGCGTCGGCGCGCTGGTCGCTTCACCGGCCAACCCGACCGGTACCGTACTGGCGCGGGACGAGCTGGCCAGCCTGAGCCAGGCGGTGCAGGCACAGCGCGGAGTGCTGCTGGTGGACGAGATCTACCACGGCCTGACCTACGGCATGGACGCGCCCAGCGTGCTGGAAGTGGACAACAACGCCTTTGTGCTCAACAGCTTTTCCAAGTACTTCGGCATGACCGGCTGGCGGCTGGGCTGGCTGGTGGCGCCGGAAAACGCCGTGCCCGAACTGGAGAAACTGGCGCAGAACCTGTTCATCAGCGCACCGACCCTGGCACAGCATGCGGCGCTGGCCTGTTTCACGCCGGCGGCGCAGGACATTTTCGAGCAGCGCAGGCACGAATTTGCCGCCCGCCGCGACTACCTGTTACCGGCGCTGCGCGAGCTGGGCTTCAGGATCGAGGTCGAACCACAGGGCGCGTTTTACCTGTATGCGAATATCTCCGCCTTTGGTGGTGATTCCTACGAATTCTGCCGCTATTTCCTCGAAGAACAGCACGTCGCGCTGACTCCGGGAATCGATTTTGGCCGTCACCGTGCTGCCGAGCACGTGCGCTTTGCCTATACCCAGCCAATACCCCGTTTGCAGCAAGCCGTGGCGCGTATTGCTGCCGGCCTGAGCGCATGGAAAGCCCGTCATGCAGTTTGATGCAGCGCTAGAGCAGGGGCGTCTGCTGAAACGCTACAAGCGCTTTTTTGCCGACATGGAAGCTGCCGATGGCGAGCTGGTGACGGCACACTGTCCGAATACCGGCTCGATGCTCAATTGCCTGCAAGAAGGCGCAACCGCCTGGTTTGTGCGCAATGACGACCCCGGACGCAAGCTCAAGGCCACGCTGGAGATTTTGCAGACGCCCCATGGCCGGCTGGCCTGCGTCAACACCGGCCGCGCCAATGCGCTGGTCGAGGAAGCGCTGCAAAACGGGGTGATCAGTGAACTGGCCGGTTTCGACCGTTTGCGCCGTGAAGTGCGTTATGGCGAAGAAAACAGCCGTGCCGATTTTTGTCTGGAGTTTGGTGAAGAGCAGGTGTTTGTCGAGGTGAAAAGCGTGACTCTCGGTTTTCCTGATTCTGATATTGCAGCTTTTCCTGATGCGATAACCGAGCGCGGCACCAAACACCTGCGCGAACTGACCCGCCTGGCCCGGGCCGGCCAGCGTACCGTATTGCTCTATTGCGTGAATCTGACCGGTATCACCGGGGTGCGTGCCGCCGCCGAAATCGACCCCGCCTATGCCGCTGCACTAGCCGAAGCCAAGGCCGCTGGCGTTACAGTATTGGCCTACGGCGTTGACATCCTGCCGGATGAGGGACGTATCGAAGTGGTTCGTCAATTGCAACTGGTTTGATATTGTGCGAATTCATTCGCACATGCATCTTGCCCCGGGCGTGACAGGTTGCGCGGATGTTCGAATGAATTCGAACCTACAAAGCCGGGCTGTTGTGTAGGTGCGAATTCATTCGCACATGGATCTTGCACCGGGTGTGACCGAGGCTGCTCTTTATAACCATGCAGCATCCCAGTGGGGGTAATCCTTCACGCTGCTCACCAATCCGGCCCGCAGAGGGTTGGCAATGATGTACCTTGCGATCTTCCGAAGGTCCTCTTCTTTGCGTATGGCGCGATCAAAATAGGCTTTTTGCCAGACAGGTCCGGTGCGTTTCAGGCAGGTGTTAATGGATTGCGCCGAGCGGGCCTTCAGTTTTTTCATGACGACGCCAAGGGATTCGGCATCACCCAGCTGGAACAGCCAGTGTAAATGATCAGGCATGACAACCTAGGCGAGTGACGAAACCAAAGACTGGTCATGCAGCCTGCGCATTTCGTGGATGACCTCGCGTGCGCACGTCAAGTCGTAAAACAGTGGCTGGTCGCGCCTGGCCAGTACGGTAGTGACAAAGTAAATGCGGCCGCTTTCGCTATGGCGGCCTTTAAGAAGCTCTGAATAAGACATGATCCTTATGTCTCCTGTTAGGTATCAATCCGTTTTGTGCGAATAAATTCGCACCTACAGGTCAATAACCAAGGCTCGGGGTCTGATCATTGGAGCGGCAGCAGTCCGGCAAAGCCGGACCAGAATCCCTCCAGTCGCACGGTGTGCAGGGCGGGGAGGACCGTAGCAAAGCCTTGTCGACATGTCCGGCTTGCCGGGCGTGGCGACGCGAGCTTTGCGGAGTGTTCTCTCCGCCCTTGGTACCTAAGTGCTAAAAATCCCCCGCGAGCTTTGCGGAGTGTTCTCTCCGCCCTTGGTACCTAAGTGCTAAAAATCCCCCGCGAGCTTTGCGGAGTGTTCTCGCCCTTGGTACCTAAGTGCTAAAAATCCCCCGTGAGCTTTGCGGAGTGTCTTTCCCACCCAATCACCACAAGTGCAAAAACCAACTACCCGGCCAACATCTTTCTGGCATGCGCCAGCGACTCTTCCGTCATTTCGACACCACCGAGCATCCGCGCCACCTCTTCGGTGCGTTGTTCCGGTGCCAGCTCGCGCACCGCAGTCGAGGTGCTGTCCTTGCCGCGCTGCTTATAGACGAACAGGTGTTGATGCCCCTGTGCCGCCACCTGCGGCAGGTGAGTCACGGTCAGCACCTGCCCGGTTTCGCCGAGTTGACGCAGCAACTGGCCGACAATTTCGGCAGTGGGGCCGCCAATGCCGACATCCACTTCGTCGAAGACCAGCGTCGGCACGCGCGAGGTCTGGGCGGTAATCACCTGGATGGCCAGGCTGATGCGTGACAGCTCGCCACCGGAGGCAACGCGGGCCAGTGCTTTGACCGGTTGGCCCGGGTTGGCGCTGACCAGAAATTCGATGCTTTCCAGACCATGCACCACCGGCTGCGAACTGTCACTGGTGCTCAGGCAGATCTCGAAGCGTCCGCCCGGCATGCCCAGCCCCTGCATGCGTTCGCTCACGGCCTTTTGCAGCTTCTTCGCTGCTCCGGCCCGTTTGCTGCCCAAGGTAGCGGCCTTGGTGGCATAGGTGGCGGCCAGCTGTTCCAGCTCGGTAGCCAGTGTTTCCAGCTGGCCGTCCTCGCCCTGCAGCCCTTCCAGGTCCTGCAGCAGTTGCTGGTGCAACTCGCTCAGCTCGTGCGGCTGCACGCGGTGCTTGCGGGCCAGGCTGTAGATGCTGTCCAGCCGTTCATCCACCCACTGCTGGCGCTCGGGGTCGCAATCAAAGTTGTCGATGAAACGGTTCAGTTCGCCGACCGCTTCCTCGATCTGGATCTGGGCGCTGGTCAGCAGCTCGTTGCATTGCAGCAGGGCGGCCGGCGGCTGGCTGAAGGCACGGCCACGGTTCAGGCCGCTGGCCAGTGCGGCCAGCACGGTACTGCCTTCGCCCTCGCTGCACAGGTCGATGATGAAACGGCAATGCTCCAGCAGCTGACCTGCCTGGGACAGGGTTTGCTGCTCCTGCTCCAGCGCTTCCAGCTCGTCCTCGCCCAGCGACAAGGCATCCAGCTCTTCCAGCTGGTAGCTGAGCAGCTGGATGCGCGACTGCTGTTCCTCGCTGTTGCTGGACAGGCGTTGCAACAGGCTGTTTTTCTGTTGCCACTGGCGGGCGATCTGGCTGACCTCCTGGCTCAGGGGCAGCACATTGGCATACTCGTCCAGCAGGCGGCGATGGGTATCGGTTTTCAGCAGCGACTGATGTTCGTGCTGGCTGTGGATGTCGATCAGCAGCGCACCCAGCTCGCGCAGGTCGGCCTGGGTGCAGGGCGTGCCGTTGATGTAGCCGCGTGAGCGGCCTTCGGCGGTGATGACCCGGCGCAGCAGGCACTGCCCGTCATTGTCCAGGTCGCGTTCGGCCAGCCAGGCAGCGGCTTCGGGAATCGACCGGATGTCGAAGCTGGCCAGAATGTCCGCCTTGTCTGCACCGGGGCGCACCACGCCGCTATCGGCGCGGGCACCCAGTGTCAGGCTGAGGGCGTCGAGCATGATCGACTTGCCGGCACCGGTCTCGCCGGTGATCACGCTCATACCCGGTTTCAGCTCCAGATCCAGGTGATCGACAATGGCATAGTTGTGTACGGTCAGTTGCAGCAGCATGGTGTGTGCTCCGGTCTTTTTATGCTGTGTATTTATACAGTGAATTGTTTTTGCGTACAAGCATTGCAGTAAAAATCGTGCCGGTTGCTTGAACTGTTGTCGCTACGTCCCCATATAGGCGTCACTTTGGATATTCGGCATGCGCCTGCGGGCGGCATGTGGTTACAGACAGCAACGAGGAATGATGATGACAGACGAACAGCAACAGGATCAGGACGCACCGCTCAGCGAAGAACAGGTCGCGCAGGAACTGGAGCAGGGCGGCCTGCAGGCCCGTGTCGAAGAGCTGGAGGCGCAACTGGCCGAAGCCAGGGACCAGGCGCTGCGTGCGGTTGCCGAAATGCAGAACATCCGCCGCCGTAGCGAGCAGGATGTCGAGAAGGCCCACAAGTTCGCGCTGGAAAAATTCGCCGGCGACATGCTGGCCGTGGTCGACTCGCTGGAGCGGGGCACCCAGGTGGCCGATCAGGCCAATGAGGCGGTCAAGCCGATGCTCGAAGGTATGCAGCTGACCCTCAAGCAGTTGCTCGATACCCTCAGGCGCTTTCAGGTCGAGCGGGTCGATCCGCTGGGTCAGCCGTTCAACCCCGAGCTGCATCAGGCCATGGCAATGGAAGAAAGCACCAGCGCCGAGCCCGACAGCGTGCTCAAGGTGTTCCAGTGCGGCTACACCCTCAACGGCAGGCTGCTGCGCCCGGCCATGGTGGTGGTGAGCAAGGCACCCAGCGAAGCGCCGGTGAAAATTGACGAACAGGCTTGAAAAGCCGGTTTGCAGCCCCATTAAGTGTCCATCAGTTTCAAACATTGCCATTAGCTAAACGTTTTTTTGGAGTCATCAGACATGAGCAAGATTATCGGTATTGACCTGGGTACTACCAACTCCTGTGTTTCCGTACTGGAAAACGGTGTATCCAAGATTATTGAAAACGCCGAAGGCGGCCGTACCACCCCGTCCATCATCGCCTACACCAACGACGGCGAGATTCTGGTCGGTCAGGCGGCCAAGCGTCAGGCAGTAACCAACCCGCAAAACACCCTGTACGCGGTCAAGCGCCTGATCGGTCGCCGTTTCGACGAAGACGTCGTGCAGAAAGACATCAAGATGGTGCCTTACACCATTGTCAAGGCCGACAACGGCGATGCCTGGGTTGAGGTAAAGGGCGAGAAAATGGCTCCACCTCAAATCTCCGCCGAAGTGCTGAAAAAGATGAAGAAAACCGCCGAGGACTACCTGGGCGAGCCGGTCACCGAAGCGGTGGTTACCGTTCCTGCGTACTTTAACGACAGCCAGCGTCAGGCCACTAAAGATGCTGGCCGCATTGCTGGTCTGGACGTTAAACGCATTATCAACGAGCCAACCGCTGCGGCACTGGCCTACGGTATGGACAAGGGCAAGGGCGACCACACCATTATCGTCTATGACCTGGGTGGCGGTACCTTTGACGTATCCGTGATTGAAATTGCCGAGATCGACGGCGAGCACCAGTTCGAGGTTCTGGCCACCAACGGTGATACCTTCCTCGGTGGTGAAGACTTCGACATCCGCCTGATCGACTATCTGGCCGACGAGTTCAAGAAAGAGAACGGCATGGATCTGAAAGGCGACCCGCTGGCCATGCAGCGCCTGAAAGAAGCCGCCGAGAAAGCCAAGATCGAGCTGTCCTCCGCCCAGCAGACCGACGTCAACCTGCCGTACGTCACTGCCGATGCCACCGGTCCAAAACACCTGAACGTCAAAGTGACCCGTGCCAAGCTGGAATCGCTGGTCGAGGACCTGGTCAAGCGCACGCTGGAGCCTTGCCGCATTGCGCTGCAGGATGCCGGCCTGGATGCCAAGGCGATCAACGACGTGATTCTGGTCGGTGGCCAGACCCGCATGCCGCTGGTCCAGCAAACCGTGGCCGATTTCTTCGGCACCGAAGCGCGTAAAGACGTCAATCCGGACGAAGCCGTGGCCATGGGTGCCGCCATTCAGGGCGCGGTTCTGGCTGGTGACGTAAAAGACGTGCTGCTGCTCGACGTGACCCCGCTGACCCTGGGTATCGAAACCATGGGCGGCGTGATGACCGCGCTGATCGAGAAGAACACCACCATCCCGAGCAAGAAGTCGCAGGTGTTCTCAACCGCCGACGACAATCAGGGTGCGGTAACCATTCACGTGCTGCAGGGCGAGCGCAAGCAGGCCGCGCAGAACAAGTCACTGGGCAAATTTGACCTGGCCGACATTCCGCCAGCGCCACGTGGTGTGCCACAAATCGAGGTAACCTTTGACATCGACGCCAACGGTATCCTCAACGTGTCCGCCAAGGACAAGGCCACCGGCAAGCAGCAGTCCATCGTGATCAAGGCCAACTCCGGCCTGAGCGACGAGGAAATCGAGCAAATGGTGCGCGATGCCGAGGCGAATGCCGAGGAAGACCGCAAGTTCGAGGAGCTGGTTACCGCCCGCAACCAGGGTGACCAGCTGGTTCACGCCACCAAAAAGATGCTGTCCGAGCATGCCGACAAGGTGAGTGACGACGAAAAAACCGCCATCGAGGCCGCACTGGCCGAGCTGGAAGAAGCGCTGAAAGGCGACGATAAGGAAGCCATCGACGCGAAGGTCGAGGCCCTGTCCCAGGCCAGCGCTCCGGTAGCGCAGAAGATGTACGCCGAACAGGCTGAAGCAGGCCAGGCCGAAGCGGATGCCGGTCAGGCCAGCGATGCGGACGACGTGGTGGATGCCGAGTTCGAGGAAGTCAAGGAAGACGACAAGAAGTAAGGCGTCTCCTGTGGACCTGTTCAATCCGGTCTGAACCAGAACAATGCGGGGGCGTGCTCCCGCATTGTTGTTTGCACGAACGAACAAGCGAAGAGTGTCATGTCTACGAAACGCGATTTTTATGAAGTGCTCGGCGTCGAGCGCGGCGCCAGCGAAGCCGAGGTGAAAAAAGCCTACCGGCGTTTGGCCATGAAGTTCCACCCGGACCGCAACCCCGACGACAAGAACGCCGAGGACAAATTCAAGGAAGCCACCGAAGCCTACGAAGTGCTGTCCGACGCAGACAAGCGTGCGGCCTACGACCAGTACGGCCATGCCGGTGTCGACCCGCAGATGGGCGGTGCCGGCGGTTTTGGCGGTGCCGGCTTCTCGGATGTATTTGGTGATGTGTTCAGTGACTTCTTTGGTGGCGGCGGCAGCCGGCGCGGCGGCCCGCAGCGCGGCAGCGACCTGCGCTATACCATGGAGCTGTCGCTGGAAGATGCAGTGCGCGGCAAAACCGTGGAAATCCGCGTGCCGACCCTGTCCGAATGCAAGACCTGTGACGGCAGTGGTGCCAAGAAGGGTACCAAGCCGGTCACCTGTACCACCTGTAACGGCATGGGCCAGGTGCGCATGCAGCAGGGCTTCTTTGCCGTGCAGCAGACCTGCCCGCGCTGTCATGGCAGCGGCCAGATGATCACCGACCCCTGCGGCACCTGTCATGGGCAGGGCCGGGTGGAAGACAGCAAGACCCTGTCGGTCAAGGTTCCGGCTGGTGTCGATACCGGTGACCGCATCCGCCTGACCGGCGAAGGCGAGGCCGGTGCGCACGGCGGTCCGGCGGGCGACCTCTATGTGGTGGTCAGCGTCAAACCGCACGACATCTTCGAACGCGACGGGCGCAACCTGCACTGCGAGGTGCCGATCAGCATTGTTGATGCCACCCTGGGCGGCGAGCTGGAAGTGCCGACGCTGGATGGTCGCGTCAAGCTGAAAATTCCCGAAGGCACCCAGACCGGCAAGCTGTTCCGCTTGCGTGGCAAGGGCGTCACCCCGGTACGTGGTGGCGGCATCGGCGACCTGATGTGCCGCGTGGTGGTGGAAACCCCGGTCAAGCTCAACAAGCGCCAGCGCGAGCTGCTGGAAGAGCTGCGCGAATCCTTGCAGGACGAATCCCATTCGCCCCGTGCCACCGGCTGGTTTGACGGCATGAAGCGGTTTTTTGGCGATAACAAATAACCCTTTTATAACGCCCATGTCCGGATAAATCCGGATCACCAGCGGGCCTATGCACCTGTAGGTGCGAATTTATTCGCACGCAAGGGATGCTCGATTAAAGTCGGTTACCCGATCCGGCAATAACCGTTAAGATAGCAGCGATACACCAAACGAGCCGCAGCAACCCTGCGGCTTTTGTTAGGGCGGCACCGGCCAGATGCACGGCCCGGTTTCGCCCCGGACATCAGCTCCACAAGAGCGACAAGAGAGTACAGACATGTTGAGAATCGCAGTGACCGGTGCGGCCGGACGCATGGGAAGAACCCTGATTGACACCGTCAAGGCCACCCAGGGGATTTTGTTGACAGCAGCCATCGCCCGTCCGGACAGCAGCCTGATCGGAGTCGATATCGGCGAGCTGGCCTGCATTGGCAAAACCGGTATCGAGGTGGTCAGCGACCTGGAGCAGGTGCTGGACAGCTTTGACGTGCTGGTGGATTTCACCCACCCGACCGTGACCCTGAAAAACCTGGAAGTCTGCCGCAAGGCCGGCAAGGGCATGATCATCGGTACCACCGGTTTTACCGCGGCCGAACGCAAGCTGATCGAAGAGGCAGCAACCGAGATCCCCATCGTGTTTGCCGCCAACTACAGCGTCGGCGTCAACCTGTGCCTGAAACTGGTCGACATGGCTGCCCGCGTGCTGGGTAACGAAGTCGACATCGAGATCATCGAAACCCACCACCGTGACAAGGTTGACGCGCCGTCCGGCACTGCTTTGGCCATGGGCGAGATCATCGCCAATGCGCTGGGCCGTGATCTGGAAAAAGTTGCCGTTTATGGCCGCGAAGGCCAGACCGGAGCCCGTCCGCGTGAAGTGATCGGCATCTCGGCAGTGCGCGCCGGTGACGTGGTCGGTGACCACACTGTGATGTTCGCTGCCGATGGCGGTCGTACCGAGATCACCCACCGTGCATCCAGCCGCAAGACCTTCGCCCGTGGTGCAGTACGCGCCGCTGCCTGGCTGGAAGGCAAGCCGGCCGGTCTTTACAGCATGAACGAGGTGCTGGGTCTCGACTGACAGCCGGTCGGGAAATTCGGGAGCGGGCTTGTCCTGAACCGGTGCGCAAGGCCGGTGAATACGGGCTGTTTCCGCTCCTGAACTGCTACACATCTTTTCCTGTACGACGACCGCTCCGATCTTCCGGGCGGGGCAATCAGAGCCGACAGCGCGGAAGCGTAAACACCGAGGTATTTGTCCTTCCGGTTTTGCCGAAACTGCCGTACAATGCCCCTTTAGTGTATCCACTAGAAGCGCACCCCACATGAATGATCAAAAAAAGCGGAATGATGTTTACCCACGTCATTCCGCTTTTTTGCGAACCGGTGCGCGTAAAAGACTCAAAACGGGAGGTCCATTTGTCCAAGCCAGCCATTCTCGCCCTTGCTGACGGCAGCATTTTTCACGGCACTGCCATCGGTGCAGAGGGTCACGCGCTGGGCGAGGTTGTGTTCAGCACAGCCATGTCCGGTTACCAGGAACTGCTGACCGATCCGGCATCCGCCGGGCAGCTGCTGGCATTCACCTACCCGCACATCGGCAACAGCGGCATCAACTCGCTGGATGGCGAATCGGCCCGTGTGCAGGCCGCCGGCCTGATCATCCGCGACCTGCCGCTGATCGCCAGCAACTGGCGCAGCAACCAGAGCCTGCAAGACTTCCTGCTGGCCAACAACACCGTCGCCATTGCCGACATCGACACCCGCCGCCTGACCCGCATCCTGGGCGACAACGGCACCCAGAACGGCTGCATCCTGACCGGTGCCGACGCCACCGAGGCACGGGCGCTGGAGCTGGTACGCGGCTTTGCCGGCGCTGACACCAACGCACTGGTCGCGGCGGTTACCACTGCCAACAGCCATGACTGGAGCGAAGGCCCCTGGAGCCTGGAAAGCGACAGCCACACGCAACCATCGGCCGACCAGCTGCCCTGGAAAGTCACCGTCTATGACTTCGGCGTGCCGCGCTCGCTGCTGCGCGACCTGGTGGCCAAGGGTTGCCAGCTGACCGTAGTACCGGCCGGTACACCGGCCAGCGACGTGCTGGCACAAAAGCCCGATGGCGTGGTGCTGTCTTCCGGCCCCGGCGAAGCCAGTGCCTGCAGCGCGGCGATTGCCACCGTGCAACAACTGCAGGACGCCGGCGTGCCCCTGTTCGGCGTTGGTCTGGGTCATCAGCTGCTGGCGCTGGCCAATGGCGCACAGCTCAAGCGCCTGCCGGTTGCCCGCGTCGGCGTCAACTACCCGGTCAAGGATCTGGCCAGCGGCCAGGTCATGATCAGCAGCCAGCATCACAGCTTTGCCATCGATGCCGCCAGCCTGCCGGCCAGCCTCAAGCTGACCCATGCCGCGCTGCCTGACAACTGCGTGCAGGGCATTGAAGTGGCCGGCAAACCGGCCATCGGCTTCCAGGGCGTACCGCACCTGAGCGCCGAGCCCAACACCAGCAGCGCCTTCTACGACCGTTTCGTGGCACTGATGCAACAGGCGAAGCAGGGCTGAGCATGCTGGACGGACTGGGCATCACCGACCTCTGGACCTTCGTCATCGGCACGATCTTCATCGTGCTGCTGCCGGGGCCCAATTCCCTGTTCGTGCTGGCCACGGCCGCAGCCCGTGGTGTGGCCAACGGCTACCGCGCGGCACTGGGAATCTTCATCGGTGACGCCATCCTGATGGTCCTGTCGGCCCTCGGCGTGGCCTCGCTGCTGCGCACCGAGCCCATGCTGTTCATGGCGCTAAAGTATGCCGGTGGTGCCTACCTGTGCTGGCTGGGCCTGAGCATGCTGCTCGGTGCCTGGCGCCGGATGCGCCACCCGGAGCCGGCCGACGCACCGCAGCGCCAGCACAAGCTGTCCAGCCGGCCGACGCGCAAGGCACTGCTACTCAGCCTGTCCAACCCCAAAGCCATCCTGTTTTTCGTTTCATTCTTCATCCAGTTTGTCGACCCGGCGTACGCCCATCCGGGTCTGTCCTTCCTGGTGCTTGGTGTCATTGTGCAAATCATCAGTGGCATCTACCTGAGCATCCTGATCTTTACCGGCGCCCGCCTGGCGCACTGGTTCCGCCAGCGGCAACGCCTGGCCACCGGTGCCCTGACCGGAGTGGGCGCATTGTTTGTCAGCTTTGGCGTCAAGCTGGCCACCGCAACCCTGACTTGAAAGTACGAGAATACCCATGCCAAAACGCACAGACATCAAAAGCATCCTGATCATCGGCGCCGGCCCCATTGTCATCGGCCAGGCCTGCGAGTTTGACTACTCCGGCGCACAAGCCTGCAAATCCCTGCGCGAAGAAGGCTTCCGCGTCATTCTGGTCAACTCCAACCCGGCCACCATCATGACCGACCCGGCCATGGCCGACGCCACCTACATCGAGCCGATCCAGTGGCAGACCGTGGCCAGGATCATCGAAAAAGAGCGCCCGGATGCCATCCTGCCCACCATGGGCGGCCAGACCGCGCTCAACTGCGCCCTGGCGCTGGAGCGCGAAGGCGTGCTGGAAAAGTTCGGCGTGGAAATGATCGGTGCCAACGCCGACACCATCGACAAGGCCGAAGACCGCTCCCGCTTCGACAAGGCCATGCGCGACATCGGTCTTGAGTGCCCGCGCTCCGGCATTGCCCATAGCATGGACGAAGCCTACGGCGTGCTCGACCAGGTCGGCTTTCCCTGCATCATCCGACCCAGTTTCACCATGGGCGGCACCGGCGGCGGCATTGCCTACAACCGCGAAGAGTTCGAGGACATCTGCTCCCGTGGTCTGGAACTGTCGCCAACCCGCGAGCTGCTGATCGACGAATCCCTGATCGGCTGGAAAGAGTACGAGATGGAGGTGATTCGTGACAAAAACGACAACTGCATCATCGTCTGCTCCATCGAGAACTTCGACCCCATGGGCGTACACACCGGTGATGCCATCACCGTGGCCCCGTCACAGACCCTGACCGACCGTGAATACCAGATCATGCGCGACGCCTCCTTTGCCGTCATGCGCGAGGTCGGCGTGGAAACCGGCGGTGCCAACGTCCAGTTCGGCATCTGCCCCGACACCGGCCGCATGGTCGTCATCGAGATGAACCCGCGCGTATCCCGCTCCTCGGCGCTGGCCTCCAAGGCCACCGGCTTCCCGATCGCCAAGATCTCCGCCAAGCTGGCCGTGGGTTACACCCTGGACGAGCTGGCCAACGACATCATCGACGGCCGTACCCCGGCCTCCTTCGAGCCGACCATCGACTACGTCGTCACCAAGATGCCGCGCTTCGCCTTCGAGAAATTCCCCAAGGCCGACGCCCGCCTCACCACCCAGATGAAGTCTGTCGGTGAAGTCATGGCCATGGGCCGCACCTTCCAGGAGTCCCTGCAGAAAGCCCTGCGCGGCCTGGAAGTCGGTGTCACCGGCCTGGATTCCATCGTCGACATGGACGATCCCGAGCTGCACGCCATCCTGCGCCGCGAGCTGTCGGTGCCCGGTGCCGAGCGCATCTGGTACATCGCCGATGCCTTCCGTGCCGGCATGAGCCGTGACGAAATCCACCAGCTGACCAAAATCGACCACTGGTTCCTGATCCAGATCGAAGACCTCTACAACGAAGCCGAGCAGCTGCGCAAGATGGGCTTTGCCCAGCTCGACCGCGCCACCCTGCTGCGCCTCAAGCGCAAGGGCTTCAGCGATGCGCGTCTGGCCAAGCTGCTGGCCATTTCCGAGAAGGAAGTGCGCAACCGCCGCCACCAGCTGGAAGTCTTCCCCGTGTACAAGCGGGTCGACACCTGTGCCGGCGAGTACGCCACCGACGTCGCCTACATGTACTCCAGCTACGAGGAAGAGTGCGAGGCCAACCCGAGCGAGCGTGACAAGATCATGATCCTCGGCGGCGGCCCCAACCGCATCGGCCAGGGCATCGAGTTCGACTACTGCTGCGTGCATGCCGCGCTGGCCATGCGTGAAGACGGCTACGAGACCATCATGGTCAACTGCAACCCGGAAACCGTTTCCACCGACTACGACACCTCCGACCGTCTGTACTTCGAGCCGGTCACCCTGGAAGACGTGCTGGAAATCGTCCGCGTCGAGCAGCCCAAGGGCGTCATCGTGCAGTACGGCGGCCAGACCCCGCTGAAAATCTGCCGCGCGCTGGAAGAGGCCGGCGTGCCCATCATCGGCACCAGCCCGGATGCCATCGACCGCGCCGAAGACCGCGAACGCTTCCAGCAGATGGTCGAGCGCCTCAACCTGCTGCAACCCAACAACGCCACCGCACGCAGCGAAGAAGAGGCCATCCGCCACTCCAAGAACATCGGCTACCCGCTGGTGGTACGCCCGTCCTACGTACTGGGCGGTCGCGCCATGGAAATCGTCTACGACGAGGAAGAACTCAAGCGTTACATGCGCGAAGCGGTGCAGGTGTCCAACGACAGCCCGGTACTGCTCGACCACTTCCTCAATAGCGCCATCGAGGTCGACATTGACGCCATTTGTGACGGCGAACAGGTCGTCATCGGCGGCATCATGCAGCACATCGAACAGGCCGGCGTACACTCCGGTGACTCCGCCTGCTCGCTGCCGGCCTACTCGCTGTCACAGAAGGCCCAGGACACCATCCGCGACCAGGTCAGCCGCATGGCGCTGGAGCTGGGCGTGCGCGGCCTGATGAACGTACAGATGGCGGTGCAGGGCGATGACATCTTCGTCATCGAGGTCAACCCGCGTGCCTCGCGCACCGTGCCGTTCGTGTCCAAGTGCATCGGCGACTCGCTGGCCAAGATTGCCGCCCGCGTCATGGCCGGCAAAACCCTCAAGGAACTGGGCTTCACCAAGGAGATCATCCCGCCGTTCTTCAGCGTCAAGGAAGCGGTGTTCCCCTTTGCCAAATTCCCCGGGGTTGATACCATTCTCGGTCCGGAGATGAAATCCACCGGTGAGGTCATGGGCGTTGGCGACAGCTTTGCCGAAGCCTTTGCCAAGGCCCAGGCCGGCGCCGGCGAAAAACTGCCGCAGGCCGGCTGTGCCTTCCTCAGCGTGCGCGAAGGCGACAAGGGCGAAGTGGCCCAGCTGGCCAAAGACCTGCTGGAGCTGGGCTTCAACCTGGTCGCCACCAGTGGCACCGCCAAGGTGATCGAAGCCGCCGGCCTGCAGGTACGCCGCGTCAACAAGGTTACCGAAGGTCGCCCGCACATTGTCGACATGATCAAGAACCAGGAGATCTCCCTGATTGTAAACACCACCGAAGGCCGGCAATCAATCGCCGACTCCTTCTCCATTCGCCGTAACGCCTTGCAGAACAAGGTCTACATCACCACCACCCTGGCAGCCGGCCAGGCGGTATGTGAAGCCCTGAAGTTTGGCCCGGAAAAAACCGTGCGCCGACTGCAAGACTTGCATGCAGGACTGTAACATTGAGCAAATTCCCGATGACCGTCCAGGGCGCGAAAGCCCTGGAAGACGAACTGAAACACCTGAAAACCGTGATGCGCCCGCAGATTACCGATGCCATCGCCACCGCACGCGAGCTGGGTGACCTCAAGGAAAACGCCGAATACCATGCCGCCCGCGAACAGCAGGGCATGGTCGAGGCGCGCATCAACGATATCGAGGGCCGCCTGTCGGCGGCCCAGATCATCGACATCACCACCTTGCCGCATTCAGGCAAGGTGATCTTTGGCGTCACCGTCGAGCTGTGCAACCTGGACAATGACGAAACCGTCAGTTACCAGATCGTCGGCGAAGACGAAGCCGACTTCAAGCAGGGCAAGGTTTCCGTGACTTCCCCCATCGCCCGCGCCCTGATCGGCAAGGAAGAGGGCGAAGTGGTTCCCGTACACACGCCCAACGGCGTGGTGGAATACGAAATCCTCGAAGTGCAACACCTGTAACACCCCTCCGCTCCGTCCAGTCCATGGCCGGAGCACTCCCTGCGCCCGCATCTGCGGGCGGGCAGGGGCTGCCAAGGAACCCCTGACCATGTCCCGTACCCCGGCCACTCCCGAATTTTTGCCCCTTCCCGCCATGCTCTGGCAGCTGCTGCAAACCCTGTGGCTGGGTGCGCACATGGCCTCGCTGCTGCTGTTCATGCCCATGCTGGTCAAAATCGGCTTTGCCCCCATGCTGCTGCAGGAAGTCAACGGCCAGCTGCGCCCGGCGCTGCTGGTACTGACCCTGATGGCCAGCACCGTGCAAATGCTGATACTGGCACGCACCAGCGGCCCGGGCGCACTGGTCAGCCAGCTGCGCGGCCAGCTGCTGCTCGGCATCTGGCTGCTGGCCCTGCTGGTCTTGCTCGCCTATGGCCAGGAAGCGATCAGCGCCACCCTGATCCGCGGCCTGTACGGTGCCATGCTTGGTTGCGGCCTTGTCCTGCTGACCCAGCCGCTGCCGCGTAAGTCATAATTCTCCCTTTCCTGTGCGAGAAAAGCGACAGCGGTGTACAGATTCCGCAGGGTCGCTGCAAGTACATCCCTGTAAGCTTGGTGCCGCCATCCCTAGCGGCACAGCCCTGCTACATCTGTACACCGCTGTTGCTGCAAACCGCCATCACAAAACTCAACGCTAAAGTTTTCTTCCGACCCAACGATACATACACCAAGTCCAGCGCTGGCCCGTCACGCAAATCAAAACGGAACGCCGGCAGGATCAAAAAAGATTAAAGCTTTTTGTAGCAGTACCGATACAGGAAGCAAGAAATGAAAACGGTGCTGGCAACCACCAGCCCGCGATCGACATAAGCAAAACCGTCCCGGAGGACAACATCATGGCACTTTCCGTTAATACCAACGTTTCCGCCCTGAACACTCAGCGCAACCTGAACGCTTCTTCCAACAACCTGGCTACCTCGCTGCAGCGCCTGTCCACCGGCTCGCGCATCAACAGTGCCAAAGACGACGCCGCCGGCCTGCAAATCGCCAACCGTCTGAGCAGCCAGATCAACGGCCTGAATGTCGCCGTGAAGAACTCCAACGACGGTATCTCCATGGCGCAAACCGCCGAAGGTGCGCTGGAACAATCCACCAGTATCCTGCAGCGTATGCGTGACTTGTCGCTGCAAGCTGCCAATGGCTCTAATAGTGCTGAAGAACGTAAAGCGTTGGGTTCTGAAGTTAACGAGCTGAAAAAAGAACTGGACCGTATTTCCAACACCACCACCTTTGGTGGCCGTAAATTGCTGGATGGTAGTTACGGCACGACTACGTTCCAGGTGGGTTCTGCCGCTAACGAAACCATTTCGGTAAAGATTGATGAAATGAGCTCAAAGTCGCTGAAGTCAACTATGTATAACGCGGCGGCTGCTAACGTAGGCACAGTAGGAACGGCAGGCTCTGGCACTATTGCCATCTCCGTGGCGGTGAAAGGTGCTGGTGAAACCAAGACTTACAGTGTAGCTCTGAAGGATGCAAGTGATCAAAAAGAGATCAACCAAGCGGTTGCCACCATGGTTAACGATGCCAACGTAGGAGTGGGGGCTTTTGTCAATGAAGCTGGCCAGGTGGGCTTTGTGAGTGCTAACGAAAATGGTACAACCAGTGATGGCCAGATTGAGTTGAAAATTGGTGCTGCTCAAACATGGGATGGTAAGGATTCAAGCTTGGCGGCAGCGAAAAAGACTGCTGAAACAAATGCTGGTACCCAAACGGCTACAACCTTTACCAAAGACTCAACTAACACTGTCCAAGATATTGATTTGTCTACAGTAGAGGGTGCACAAAAAGCAATCCTTACTATTGACCAAGCGATTCAGTCTATTGATGCCCAGCGCGCTGATCTCGGTGCGGTACAAAATCGCTTCGAGAATACCATCGGTAACCTGCAAAATATTGCCGAGAACGTCTCCGCTGCCCGTGGCCGTGTCACCGACACAGACTACGCTGCCGAGACTGCCAACCTCAGCAAGCAGCAGATCATGCAGCAAGCCGGTACTGCCATCCTGGCACAGGCCAACCAGCTGCCACAGGCCGTCCTCAGCCTGCTGCGCTAACCGCCACACCGCCCGCCCCGCAAGGGGCGCGGCACCAAACCCAAAAACCACGCTCCCAAAAGGGCGTGGTTTTTTTGTGCAGTAGTTAATGGTTCGAGCTTAATTAGCTAACTGTTTTTCGGGTACGATAGATCAATTATTCGAATTTAGCTAAACCGTCTCGGCAGTCAAAGCTAAGTTCACATCCTGACTACGAAGAATCCGCACAATCAAAACGCCGTAAACGAAGATGTCTTCGAAGTCTGCATTAGCTCTCTTGCCAAGGCTATAGCTTTTCGTCATGTTTCAGCCGCTCCATGGCTGCGTCAATAATGTCCTGTGGGTGTCGTGTGCTGATGCCGCTTTGCTCTCCTTCTTCAAGAGCAGCTCGCAGCTGCAACAAGGCCAGGCTGCGCTCTTGATCTCGACGAATCAAATCACGAAAATACTCGCTGTCATTGGTGAAATCGCCACTGCCAATCCGCATTTTTACCCAGTCATGTTGCTGATCAGTCAGGGTGATGGTTTTACGTACGACTGACATATCGCCTCCTTTTTGCACCAATATTCATACGATATGTGCTGTATAGCATGGTTTACATGGTAAGCAAAGACTAATGCGCGTACAGGCCTGCTTTTTCTGGCTTGCGCAGCAGGTTTGTAGTGTCAACAGAAAAAGGGGTCAGGTACATTTAATACGTTAAATGTACCTGACCCCTTTTTCCTTTTTCTGGTGTGGGTAGAATGGGCGGCATTATTCGCATACGTCAGGAAGTTCCAGAATGGATACACAACCCCTCGTCAGCGTGGTCATGCCGGCCTACAAAACCCAGTATATCGATCAGGCGCTGGATAGCCTGATCGCGCAAAGCTATCCAAATCTTGAGCTGATTGTCTGTGACGACAGCACGACCGAAGAGGTGCGTGAGCGGGTAGAGGCCAAAGCTGCGCTGGCGCCTTTTCCGGTACATTATTCGAAAAACGAAAAGCGACTGTGGGGGTTTGGCGGGGTAGAGAAGGGCGTCAAACTGGCCAGGGGCGAGTACATCAAAATCCTGCATGATGACGACGTACTCAAGCCAGATGCCATTCGTAACCTGTTACAGGCCCTGCAGAACAACCCCGGTGCTACTCTGGCAACCTCCAAGCGGGAGCGTATCGACGAGCAGGGTGAGCTGCTGGCTGATGATATCTATACCGTGAACCCCTTTGGTGCTGATGTGCTGGTCAAGGGTGATGAGCTGGTGTCTTTTCTGGCTGACAATACCATCAACTTTATTGGCGAGCCCAGCTGTACCCTGTGTCGCAAGGCGGATTTTGAGAAGTTTACCGAGCGCCCGACTTATTTGAATGGCATAAGTATTGGCTGGGTGGGTGATCTGGCGTTCTATGCCAAGCTGCTGCGTATGGGCGATATGGTGTATCTGGCCGAGCCGCAAACCCGGTTTCGTGTTTCCAGGGAGCAATTCAGCCAGATCGGGCGTGATAAAGTCGGTATTGGTGAAAAAGGCCATGCCAATTTCCGTCAGGCAATCCGTGACCTGGCCTGGTACCGCACTGATGCTGACAACAATCAGGTGCAGGTGGCACGGCTGGATTCGAGCGGCATAGCGATGCGCTTCAAGCCCGTGGATTTGCTCGATGCGCTATTGAAAGCTGAGTACCAGTCACGCTTTACCGAGGTATCGATTGAGGACTGGCTGGCCAAGCGTACCCTGAGTGAGCGTCAGGCCAGTTATTTCAACGGCAAAACCGTCAGCTTGAGCATACAGGTGTTGGTGCTGGACGCGGACGACGACGAGCTGGCGGTCAAGCGCACGTTGAAAAGCCTGGAGAGCTTGGCAAGTTTGCCGCTGGCCTTGCGTCCGCAAGTTGTCAGCGCTACGCCGGTTGTGCCGGCCATCAATCAGGCGCTGCGCGCCAGCAATGCCGACTGGTGTGTGGTGGTTGATGCCGGTATCGAGTTTATTTATTCGGGGCTGGTAATGGCGCTGATGGATTTGCCAGGCGCAGATTGTCGTGCTGTGTGTTTCGACCAGGTGTACCGTCCGGAGCAAGGGCGGCTGGGCGTGGCCTTGCGGCCGTCTTTTAATCTGGATTATCTGCTCAGTTTCCCCGCCGGCATGGCAAAAAATTGGCTGTTTAACCGACAGGTACTGCTGGCCGAAGGCAGCTTTAACGAGCAACTGCCGCAAGCCTTTGAACTGGATGCTATTTTGCGCATGGTCAATAGCGGTGGCATGGCCGGGCTGGCGCATATTGCCGAGCCGCTGGTGATTATACCGTCGCCGCAGCTGGCCAATATCGAGGATGAGCGCAAGGCGATTGAGGCGCACCTGCAAGCGCGGGGGTATGAGCAGGCGCAACTGCATGCGCCGAATCCGGGCCGGTATCAGGTGCGCTATAACCATCCGGCGCAGCCGGTTGTATCCTTGCTATTGCAGGCGGGCAGCAATTTGGCCAACTTGCAGCGCTGCGTTGAGGGCTTGCTGGGCAATACCGAATACCAGAACTTTGAAATTCTGTTTATCGAGCAGCCGCAGTCCGGCGCTGAAGTGAAAGACTGGCTGGCCGCGCTGGAGCAAATGCAGGAAGCCAAGTTGCGCGTGTTGCGCCCGGCGGTCATAGAAACAGCCAAGCAGTTGACCGTGGCAGCAGAGCAGGCAATCGGCGACTACTTGTTGCTGTTATCACCCGATACAGCGATTGTCAGTCCGCACTGGCTGGACGAGCTGCTTAACCACGGCCAGCGCGGCGAGGTGGGCGTAGTGGGTGCCAAGCTGCTCAGCGCCGAGGGTAAGGTTGCTCATGCCGGGTTGGTGCTGGGGCTGGAAGGCCCGGTGGGCGCACCCTTTGTCGGGCAGGCGCTGGACGCTGCCGGTTATATGCAGCGCTTGCAGGTGGATCAAAACCTGAGTGCAGTTGGCAGTGATTGCATGCTGGTGCTCAAGCAGTTGTTTGTCGAGTTGAGTGGTTTTGATGCGACGCTGGCGGATGCTTATCAAAGTACCGATTTTTGCTTGCGTGCCGCACAGGCAGGGTTTTTGACGGTATGGACGCCTCATGCACAGCTGATGCTCGACCGTGGCAAACGACCGCGGCCCGATAGTGAGCAACAGGATGACATGTACGACAAGTGGTTACCGCAGCTGGCGCGTGACCCTGCCTACAACCCGAACTTTTCCTTGGCCATGTCTGGTGGCTATCGCCTAGCCGATAGCCAGATTTCCTGGCGACCGCTGGATGCTGTACGCCCACAACCGGTAGCACTGGTGCATCCAGCTGACCTGTTTGGCTGTGGCCATTACCGCATGATGCAGCCGTTTTTGGCAATGAAAGAGGCTGGCTTGCTGGACGGAGCGATCTCTACCGGCTTGATGCAGGTGGTGGATCTGGAGCGTTACAGCCCCGATGCTGTTGTGTTGCAGCGCCAGATTGGTGAAGAGCGCTTGCAGGCCATGCAGCGTATGCAGCGCTTTTCACGTGCGTTCAAAGTTTATGAGCTGGATGACTACCTGCCCAACTTGCCGCTAAAAAGCGCATCCCGTGAACATATGCCCAAGGATATTTTGCGTTCGTTACGTCGCGGACTAGGTTTTGTTGACCGCTTTGTGGTCTCTACCCACGCGCTGGCCGAGGCGTTTTCCGGCTTGCACGGTGAAATTGTTGTATGCGAAAACCGTTTGCCGTCCAAATGGTGGAATGGCCTGCAAACCCAACGCAGGCAGGGTGATAAGCCGCGCGTCGGCTGGGCTGGCGGGTCAAGCCATACGGGTGACCTGGAGCTTATAACAGACGTGGTTCGTGATCTGGCCGATGAAGTGGAATGGGTGTTTTTTGGCATGTGTCCCGAAGCGCTCAAGCCTTATGTGCATGAGTATCACGAAGGTGTGCCTATTGAAGATTACCCTGCCAGGCTGGCGGCGTTGAATCTCGACCTGGGGCTGGCACCACTGGAGTACAACCTGTTCAACGAGTGCAAAAGTAACCTGCGCCAACTTGAATATGGTGCCTGCGGTATTCCGATTATCTGTACCGATATCCGTCCCTATCAGGAAGGCCAGCAAGCCGGCCTGCCGGTAACGCTGGTGAAAAATCGCTATAAAGACTGGGTGGATGCCATCCGTATGCATATCAGTGATCTGGATGCCACTGCCCGCATGGGCGACGAGCTGCAAGCCAAGGTTCTGAGCGACTGGATGCTGGAGGGTGAGCACCTCAAGCGCTGGCGCGATGCATGGGTAGGTAGGTAATTTATGCTAACATTTAGCCTCATCAGGAGGTGGGTATGACTATCAAATTAGACCCGTTGGTTTCTGAATTTGAAACGCAGGACCAAGCCGACTCTTATGACGCATGGGTTCGTGAACGCATTGAGCGCAGCATGAAAGATGATAGGCCTCGAGTGCCACATGACGAGGCAATGGCGCGAATTACCGCCTTGATTGAGGCTAAAACTCGTAATGCTGGTTGAGTGGAGCGAGCAAGCTCTAGAGTCGCTAGATATTATTATTGGCTACCTGGCCGATCATAACCGGCTAGCAGCACAGCAGTTGCACACTGACATTATGGAGACGGCAACTGTATTAATGCGGCAATCTAATAGAGCATAGTGTATAATCTCAACATTATGAAAATAGATGCCCGAAAACTGAGTCCTGAAGAGCAGCGTGAAAAGCGAACTATCGCTTTGCGCATGCGTGAACAGGGCTATACATTTAAAGCCACTGCTGAAGCAGTGGGTGTTCACATGCGCACTGTCGCTAAATGGACTGAAACAGCAGCACAAGAAGGTAAACAGGCGGCCATTAAAGGTGGTCAGCGTGGAGCCAAAGCCGGTGAGCGGCGCAGCTTGAGCAGTAGTCAGGAAGTTCTCATTCAGACGCTGATTACCGACAAAATGCCCGACCAGCTCAAGTTGGGTTTTGCTCTGTGGACACGCGATGCGGTGCGCGAGCTGATTCAGGAACGCTGCGACTTTCTGATGCCGGTACGTACTGTAGGCGAGTACCTCAAGCGCTGGGGTTACACTCCACAGCGTCCGCTAAAGCGGGCTTATCAGCAGAATCCAAAGGTGGTGCAGCGCTGGCTGGATGAGGAATATCCGCTGATTGCCCAGCGTGCAAAGGTCGAAAACGCCGAAATCCAGTGGGCTGACGAGACTGGAGTACGTAGCGACAGCCACGGTGGCCGCAGCTTTGCACCGGCAGGCAAGACACCAGTACGACTGGTTAGCGGTAGCCGGTTTGCAACCAATATGATTTCTAGTGTTACCAACCGAGGTAAATTGCGCTTCATGATGTACCGGGAAACGATGACATCCCAGGTGTTGATTCGCTTTCTGGATCGCCTTGTTCGCGGCTCGGAAGGCAGAAAAATATTTCTGATTCTCGATAACCTGCGAGTGCACCACAGCAAGAAAGTCGCAGCTTGGGTCGAGGCCAGAAAAGAGCAAATTGAGTTATTTTTTCTGCCCGCTTATGCGCCAGAGCTCAATCCAGACGAATACCTGAACGGGGACCTTAAACAACAGTTAAAAACTGGCAGGGCTGCGCGTACGCAGGCTGAACTTGAAGAGCGGGTTCGTTCAATACTAAGGCGTATCCAGCGGAGGCCGGGACGAGTTTCTTCTTACTTCCGACACCCCAAGATTGCTTATGCCGCCTGATATGGCCTATTTAATTGCCGAGGTAATATTGTCTCTATTTCCATATATGCACAAACTGGGACGTGTAGCAGGAACTAGAGAGGCGATTGTGACTGCTAACTATTTTATGGTTTATCGTGTGACACACTGTGTGGAAATACTGGAAGTTCTGCATACCAGACGTGAGTACCCTTAAACGGCCATTAATTTATAAGTGTCTTTTGATACTTATAATCACGCGTTGGCTGTTATTACAGTCCTGATGCTTGAAAAATAGCTGTTTGGCGGTTTTTTGCTCCAGCTCTATCTGCAGCGGTGAGGCATTCAGCCTTTCCTGTATGGCAGGTAGAAGCTGTGCAAACTCTTCGATGACCGGGCCAGGAAAGGCCAGTTCCATGTCATAGAGCAGGCCGTCCTGCTGGCTGCGGTAGTGCTCTATATCATAACCAAAGCAAATTACCGGCTTGTTCAGGTACAGGGCTTCGATATAAACGCTGGAATAGTCGGTTACCAATAAATCACACTCGCGTGCCAGGGCAGAAAATTCCGGCACTGCGATTTGTGACATGTCAAAAATAAGCTTGTTATCGATGTACTGCTCAAGGTTAAAAAACTCTGTGCTGTTATTGAAGTAGTGTGGACGGTAACCCAGCAGGGCATTGTTGGCACGCAAAAAAACCTTCAACTGGCTGATTTCTTCGTCAGTGAACTGGTAATAATAGGCGCTGTCACTCACGGCTACCTGGCGGTAAGTGGGCGCATAAACAATCAGTTTTTTGTCTTGTTTGATGCTGCGTATGGTTTGTAAAGAATCACGAATATACAGCGGCAGCTGCGTTTCCGGCATGGCGAGAAAATCATTGCGTGGCAGCCCTGTCAGCCAAATTTGCTGGTAATTGAGCGGATAAAACATCGCCGCCATGGCGTAGCTGTCAACATCAGACGATGCAATTAGCCCGGCATAACCACGACGCTCCTGTGTGCGGTAGGGCACACGGTCAGTATGTTGGCGGATGGTGCTGTTGGCGGTTTGCAGCAGACGTTTGAGTGCAATGCCATGCCACAGGTTAACCACCACACGTTTGCTGGTGTTGAGTTTGAGCACTGAAAAACGTCCGTCAGGCCAGCGCAGGGAAAAATCCATAGCAATGGAATGTGTCAACAACACAACCTTGCACTGTGCCAGCAGCCAAAACGCTTTGAGTGTGCCATGTTGCACGGCCTGATAGTTGACTGCCCCTTCAGTTTGCCAGTCATCGGGCTGGCCACGGTAAAACACCAGCTTGTGAATGCTCGGATCAGCTTTTACCTGCTCAAACAATGCACGCTGGTTTTCAACAAAACGCCCGGTGTGCAGGTGGTGCGTACAAAAAGCCCAATAGTCCGGCCTTTTGGGCATCAGCCAGTCCAGCAAGCGCCATAACGGGTGCAATAGCTTAAATGCCAGCGGGGAAAGCATCAGTCAAACCTCGCCACAATTGCCGACATCATGTCGAGCGCCTGTTTTAGCTCGTTGATATGTTCCGGCGACAACGCCCGCAACTGATTGCGAATATCCGTAGTGGAAATGCCCAGAGTGCGCGGCAGATACACCACTTCGCACAGGCTGGATAAATCATCAAACTTGCCCGCCCAGTCATCGCCCATGCCCAGAATGCTGACCTGATGCTCGGCGATATCCTGCGCTTTTTGCTCCCAACAGGTTTCAGCAATGGCGAGGTCCACACAGCGCAGACTACGCACAATATCCAGGCGGTCGGCAAAGGGCACCACGGTTTTCTTGCCCTTGCTGGCGTTGAATTCATCGGTGGAAACACCGACCACCAGACGGTCGCCCATGGCGCGCAGCCGCTCCAGCAGGCGCAAGTGGCCGATATGGAACAGGTCAAAGGTGCCGTAGGTGAGAATGGTTTTTTGCATGATATCGCCTGAAAAATAATCTGTGCCAAGTATAGACCCTAATGGTTATCGGGGCGTACGCCAGATGCTTGAAGCAGGTTATATGCTATGCTTTCCGGGCTTTTTTAACCCGTTTTTCGCACAGGGAGCCAGCATGACTGCCAGCACTCGCCTTAGACTGCCCATCGGCATCCAAACCTTTTCGATTATCCGTGAGGGCGGCTATTACTACGTTGATAAAACGCCGTATATCGAGCGACTGGTGCAGCAGAACAAGTTTTATTTTCTGTCACGGCCACGCCGGTTTGGCAAAAGCTTGCTGCTGGATACGATTCGCTGCCTGTATGAAGGTCGTCAGGAATTGTTTGAAGGCCTGCACATTTATGACTGCTGGGACTGGCAACAAACCAATCCGGTGATTCGGCTGAGTTTTGGCAGTGGCGTGATGCGTAATCGTGAGGAGCTGGATGTGCGCATTCGCCACCAGTTGCGTCAGGAGCGTGCGCGTTTTACCGACCAGCCTGTGTCGGAAACTGATATTGCCGGCGAGTTTTCCGATTTGCTACAGCTTGCCTGCGAGAAGACAGGCAGGCCGGTGGTACTGCTGATTGACGAATACGACAAGCCAATTCTGGACAATATCAGCGACGAAGACCGCGCCCGCGAGCTGCGCGAAGGGCTGAAAAACCTGTACAGCGTAGTCAAGGATGCCGACCCTTATTTACAGTTGGTGCTGATTACGGGGGTATCCAAGTTTAGCAAAGTGAGCTTGTTTTCTGGCTTGAATAACCTGCGTGATATTACCCTTGTTCCGGAATACAGTAGCATCTGCGGTTATACGGGTAATGATATAGAGATGGTGTTCGCGCCCGAGTTGACCGGACTGGAGCCAGAGCGTATTCGTGAGTGGTATAATGGTTACCGTTGGGGGGATAGTGAGGTTGTCTCGGTTTATAACCCGTTCGATGTGTTGCTCTTTTTGCAGAATCGTACATTTGCGCCTTACTGGTTCGAAAGCGCTACGCCTACTTTTTTAGTTGAGGTGCTACACAAGCGTGGTGTGTTTACGCCAAAACTCGACCAGTGGATAGCGGAGTATGAGCTGTTAAGCCAGTTTGATGTGGGCGAAATCAGTACCGAAGCTTTGTTGTTCCAGACGGGCTATCTGACGATTAAAAATATTGAAGAACCTATTCTGGGCTATAAACAATTCACCCTCGGCTTTCCCAACTTCGAGGTGGAAACCAGCCTGAATCGTGCCCTGTTGCCCGCGCTTGGCGTGCAAAATGCCCCCGAACAGCGTTCCGCATTATTTGCAAGCATGCGTGAGCACAATCTGGATAAGCTGCACACCCACCTCAAAGCCCTCTACGCCGGTCTGCCGCACGACTGGTATCGCAACAACCCGATTGCCCAGTACGAAGGCCACTACGCCAGCATTTTCTACAGCCACTTTGCCGCGCTTGGCCTGAACGTAACCGTCGAAGATGCCAGCAACCATGGTCGGGTGGATATGGCAGTGGACTTTGATGGCCATATTTATCTTTTTGAATTCAAGGTGGTGGAGCAGTTGCCAGAGGGCAGGGCGCTGGAGCAAATCAAGGCTAAGGGCTACGCCGACAAATACCGCGCATCCGGCAAGCCTATTCACCAGATTGGTGTGGAGTTTTCCAGCCGGCAGCGGCAGATTGTGGCGTTTGAGGTGGAGACCGTCTGACGCGGGCCATCCCGGCGCAGCGAGTGGACTTCCTGACGTAACGGGGTAACGTGGATGGCTGACCTTGATGAACTATCCGTATTACGTACCGAAAATGCCCGATTGATTGCGCTGCTTGAGGCAAACGGTATTGAGTGGCGGGTGCAGCAACCGGCTGTTGCCGTTCCAGCAGAAGATACGCTCCGTTTGTCCACTGCCGACAAGATAGCGCTGTTTCGGCGTTTGTTTCGTGGGCGGGAGGATGTCTTTGCACTGCGCTGGGAAAGCAAAACCACAGGCAAGTCCGGTTATGCGCCGGCCTGCGCCAATGAGTGGCGGCCTGGTGTCTGTGAAAAACCACGCATCAAGTGCAGTGAATGCCAGCACCGCGTGCTACTTCCGTTATCTGATGCCGTGATATACAACCATCTGGCCGGCAAACACACCATTGGTGTATACCCGCTGCTGGAAGGTGATGACTGTTATTTTCTGGCGGCAGATTTTGATGAGGCTGAATGGCGCGATGATGCGAGAGCTTTTATGCTGTCCTGCCAGGAGTTGGGTGTGTCGGCTGCACTGGAAATCTCCCGCTCGGGCAAGGGGGCGCATGTCTGGATATTTTTTGAAAGCCGCGTTTCTGCCTGTGATGCACGACGACTTGGAACGGCGCTTATCAGCCATACCTGTGCCCGTATGCGGCAGTTAAAACTGTCCTCTTATGATCGACTGTTTCCGAACCAGGACAGGATGCCCAAAGGCGGATTTGGCAACCTGATTGCTTTGCCCTTGCAGAAAGGGCCGCGTGAATATGGCTACAGCCTGTTTGTAGACGCTGAGCTACAACCCTATCCAGACCCTTGGGCGTTTCTTGCCACAATTGAGCCGATGGCCGTGCAAGATATTGAGCCGGTCATTTTGCGGGTAGCAGGCAATGCGCACCCTCTGGACGTGACCTTCATTGATGATGAAGACTTGGCAGCTCCATGGGTGCGTAGCCGCAAGCTGGATAGAACGTTAGCAGGAACGATGCCTGCTTCACTGCGAGCGACCCTGGCCAATCAGTTGTACTTTGAAAAGGCACAACTGCCGCAGGTTTTGGCCAACCGCTTGATTCGACTGGCAGCATTTCAAAATCCAGAGTTTTACAAGGCGCAGGCCATGCGCATGTCGGTGTGGAACAAGCCGCGCGTTATTGGTAATGCAGAGAATTACCCGCAGCACATTGCCTTGCCGCGCGGCTGTCTGGATGCCGCGCTGAAGCTGCTGGCCGAGAATGGCATTGACTGTGAATTGCATGATGAGCGCTTTGCGGGTGAGCCTGTTGAGGTGTCATTTACCGGCACATTACGGCTTGATCAGGAAGCTGCGGTTGCTGCCATGCTGCATCACGATTTCGGTGTGCTCTGTGCGCCCACAGCCTTTGGGAAAACGTTGACTGCGGCAGCGATTATCGCGAAACGGAGCGTGAATACACTGATACTGGTGCACAGGGTTGAACTGCTCAAACAATGGCAGGAACGACTGCAGACATTTCTGGATATCGGAAAAGGTGCGGCTGGCATTGTTGGTGGCGGCAAGCACAAGCCCGGCGGGCTGATCGACATTGCTGTTATGCAGTCGGTATCCAGGCAGGGCAAAGTCAATGCACTGGTAGAGAACTATGGGCAAATCATCGTCGATGAATGTCATCATGTCGGGGCGACCTCGTTTGATGCCATCCTGAAACGCACCAAAGCCAAGTTTGTGCTGGGTCTTACCGCGACTCCGGTTCGTCGGGATGGCCTGCAACCGATTATTTTTATGCAGTGCGGACCACTGCGATATACCGCAGCGAGACCAGCTGGAGCCCCGCAAAATCTCGAAGTGATCCCGAACTTTCGGAATATGCAGATTGCGGCGACGGAGGAGACGGGTATCCAAGACGTATTTCGTCAGCTGGCCAATGACGGTGAGAGAACAGCAGCCATTGCAGCCGAAGTATGTAGAGCAGTTGGGCAGAAGCGAAAAGTGTTGGTGCTTACTGAACGTGTAGAACATCTGCATGAAATTCGAGCGGCACTAGAAGGGGCGGAGTCCAATCTGTTTGTGCTGCATGGCCGTATGTCCAGAAAACAGCGGGAAGCGTTACTTTCAGATCTTGCCGCATTACCGCCCGATGCGCCGCGCATTCTTTTGTCCACGGGCAAACTCGTTGGTGAAGGCTTTGACCATCCACCGCTGGATACACTGGTGCTGGCCATGCCGGTATCCTGGAAAGGCACGCTGCAACAGTATGCTGGTCGTCTGCACCGTGAACATGCCGGCAAGACAGATGTGAAAATCATTGATTTTGTAGACAGCGGGCATCCGGTATTGCTCAGAATGTGGGAGAAGCGGCAACAGGGCTATCGGGCAATGGGGTACAGGGTGGGCGGTTGAAAGGTTAATTACACCACTACAATTCAGCACGTCGCGCAACAACATGGTGCCGCCGTCGCTACTTGATATTTTCACCCATGGTGAGCGGCTTCTCTAATCAAGTTCTTGCAGGAACATTTTGATTTTAAGGATAAACTACTCACCTTCTTTGTTTTTATTCAATGCTCGTGAATATGGCGGGATTATGCGCACAGCCCAAGACCTCCTCGACGAACTCAATGCAGTGGATGAATCCACCCGCATTGAAGCCAAGCGTGCCAGCCAGCTCGGCAAGTCCGTGCTGGAAACCGTTATCGCCTATGCCAACGAGCCGGGGCTGGATGGCGGCTACCTGCTGCTGGGTGTTGACTGGTCGGTGAATGACAAGGGCGACACGGTTTACACGCCCACCGGTCTGCCCGAACCCGACAAAGCGCAAATGGATCTGGCCAGCCAATGCTCCAGCATGCTCAACGTCTCTCTGCGTCCCGAGATGAAGCTGGAGCAAATCGACGGTAAAACCTTGCTGGTCGTCTATGTACCGGAGGCGGATATCAGCCATAAGCCGGTATACAAAACCGCCACCGGATTGCCTGGCGGCGCTTATCGTCGAATCGGCTCTACCGACCAGCGCTGTGTGGATGAAGACCTCTGGGCTTTGCGCAGCTCCAGCCAGCCTTTACACGGCCCGGACTCGACCATTCTGCAAGATGCCCGCATGGACGACTTTGACCCGCAAGCGCTGGCCGAATATCGCCGCAAGCGGGCAACGGTCAATGCACAGGCCGAGGAACTGGCCTACAGCGACACCGAGTTGCTGGAAGCCTTGGGGGCTTTACGCTACGAAAACGACCAGTTGCGTCCGACACTGGCCGGCATTCTGCTGTTTGGTAAACCCATGGCCCTGCGCCGTATGTTGCCCATGGCCAAAATTGACTACATCCGTGTGCCGGGCGTGGAGTGGATTGAAGACCCGCACGACCGCTTCCAGTCCATCGAAATCCGCAAGCCGCTGGTGTTGGCCTTGCCACAGGCAGAAGCCAGCGTCATCGACGAGCTACCACGCGGTTTCCACCTGCCGGATGATTCGCCCTACAGCGTGCAAGAGCCCATAGTGCCGCGCAAGGTGGTGCGCGAGGCTATCGCCAACGCCGTCATGCACCGCACCTATCTCAAGCACAGCCCGATACAAATCATCCGCTACAGCAACCGCATTGAGTTCCGCAATATCGGCCACTCCATCAAGCCCGAAGACCAGCTGGGCAGGCCCGGCTCCTGGCCGCGCAACCCGCTGCTCGGTGCCGTGCTGCATGACTTGAACCTGGCCGAGGCCAAAGGCTCCGGCATCCGCACCATGCGCCGCCTGTCCGCAGATGCAGATTTGAGCCCGCCCGAGTTTAAATCAGACCGCCAAGGCGACAGTTTTTGCGTCACCGTTTTCCTGCACAACCTGCTAAGCGAAGACGACCATGCCTGGCTACGCACCCTGACCAGCGAGCCACTGGACGACGAAGAAACTAAAGTGCTGATCTACGCCCGCGCCACCGGTGCAGTGGACAACAGCGCCTGTCGTGACTTCTCGGGCATGGATACCCTTACCGCCAGCCGAGTGCTACGCCGTTTGCGCGACCGGGGCTTGCTGGAAAAGCATGGGGCGGGTAATCGAACCTATTACAGCTTGCGCCCTGTCATGCAGGAAGTGGTGGAAGCTGCAGAGGGCAATATCCATACCGATAGCACGAAGGTTGCAACCTTACTTGCAACCTTACCTCCAGAGCTTGCAACCCAGCTTGCAACCTTTGGTAAAAGGATTGACAGCAAAGCCTTGCGCAATGCGGTGTTGCAGTTATGTGAGTGGCAACCTATGTCCATTGACCAGCTTGCAACCTTACTGGGCAGAGATCGCAATTACCTACGCAACAAGCACCTTGCGGTCATGGTAAAAAATGGAGATTTGGAGTTTCTTTATCCTGAAAGCATCAACCATCCGTATCAGGCGTATAAATCTGCACGGTCGACTGGTAAATAAACGACCGCTGCCGGCATGTCGGACATGGCCACCAATTCCCAATTCAATTTTATCCACCAAGTGCTAAGCTAGCGAGCAGGATTTGTATCTCATTTGGTCACTAGCGTTATGAAAATTACCATCGTCGGCACTGGGTATGTTGGGCTAGCCAATGCGGTTTTGCTGGCGCAGCACAATCAGGTTACGGCACTTGACCTTGTGCCGGAAAAGGTAAGGCTGATAAATGACAGAATTTCGCCGCTTGCTGATGCTGAAATTGAGGATTTTCTCGCTAACAAGCCGCTTGATTTGCACGCGACGCTGGATAAGCAGCAAGCCTATGCCCAGGCTGACTACGTTGTGATAGCAACGCCCACCGACTACGACCCCAAAACCAACCACAAACACTCAAACAGTAAGGTGGGTTGAAATTTACTGAGCTTGCCCTCATTAAGAATAGCTTGAGTCTACAATTTTGTAGACTAAATATTTGGAGCAGTTTAATGAAGAGATTACTTGAAACACAACAAACGCGAGCAAGGAAAGAGTTTAATGCTCTGGGACGAGCGGAAAAGAATGGCATTACGGATACTGAGCTTGTACAGGAAATGACCGCTGATATGGCAAATCCTGACTCTGCGGCTTCTATTATGGAAGCTGCTGCAGCGGTGATGTACATGAGGGGGGTAAAAGGTGGCGAGACGCCTATTACAGATGCCACTAATCGTTGCCTTGCACGTAAAAGAAAAGAAGAGAAAGCTGATTTAGTTGCTAATCCAGCCTAGTTTTTTAGATATTAAAGTCTTGGTCTTCTAGCTGAAGACCAAGACTTTTTGGGGAGTAATTTTCCTGAAAGTATATAGTGGATCTACGAGAATAGAGTAAGTAATGCTTGACTATTATAGTTTTGATTAAAATTATAGAAGAGTGTTATTAGCTTTGGTGAAGTGTAATATTTTATAAGGAGGTGTTTGTGATATTTACTAATATAAATCAGTTTGAGAAACGGATGGAAAATTACGGTGTAATAGTCGCATTTTTTACATTGAGGTATCACAACTGCCAAATAGAAACTGCATACTCATCAAGCCAAAGAAAGTTCCTATTTGCTTTCGTGGATCATAATATAGGCTTTACCTGTTCACTTAATGGCGACTATGTAAGTGGATACATTAATCATCCTGAGGCAGTAAAACAGTTAATGTTATGCCGTAATCACAACAGGTATGATCCAGTACATTTTTATGAGTTACTGGATAGTGCGCTTCCGACTGTCAACTTTACACAAATCAATAATAATCAGTATCAGAGAGTTGCCAGCAGAGCGGTATCTGATTTCGAAGATAGAATATTTTTTAATCACTGGCGTAATTCCAATATGTCCGATAAGCAGCGAAATAAAACTATTGAGCTAATGGGATATGATGTTGTTAAGTTTTGTGAAAAGAATCATTTGATCGCAGTATTTTACCCTTACCCGACTGAGAGAACTTTAAATGCATTCGAAAACTTTCAGGCTGATTACAGTTATCATGGCTTACGGCAATAAAATGAAATAATTCATTCAAGGTGGAGGTGCTTTACTATACAGCAAGCCTGGTGTTTTTATGACTCTAAAAGATATAGGCTCAAGTGATTTTGTTGATACATAAGTATTGCTTTAATGAGGCATTATAAAAGGCTGTTAATAGTTTTTGGTTTTCGAGCTGTAATGCTTTCTATTATATTGGTTATCTGATTGTTTTTGGAGGTATAGTCTAGACTGTTGCTGACAAATTTAACAATACTACAGGTTAGCTCATGGCTAACCTGTAGTATTGATTCTATCGATAGACCTACAGTTGAGTCGCTAATGAAATAGTCCAACCCATTTATGTTGTAAATTTTTATCCCACCTATATTGCAAATGTGTTTAACACTTGAGTTAATTAATTCAGTGTAATAGTTTTTAGTGTTGCTGGAAGTATCGTTGTTTTCTAAATCGTGATCGAACAGTGATTTGAAGATAGAATTGTTTAATAAGAGATCTTCTGGCTTGTTGATATGAATATATGGTGCGGAAATTAAGTTATCGTCGATAAATATTTTTGGTGCGTATTTCATGGTAATTGCATTATGTTTTAGAAAGTTATTTATTACGTATACTTCATGAGCTTTTCCAGTGAGAAGGTATTCGTATGCGCGCATAAATTCTGCTTTACATTTTTTGTAATATGCGCCTGTGTTTTCTTTATTTTGTAAAATTCCAATTGAGTGTCTTTTAAATATTTCTTCTATATAGGTATCTAATTCAGAATCATTTTTTACTAAAGTGTATTTAACTTTTTTATGCACTGTTGTGCCAATGTGACAAAATATAATCCATCCATGATAGTACTCTGTGAGAACTGATAAATTGTTTATTAAATTATCTAGACTGTAGGATAGTCTTGGGTCATCGATGTACCAACGTGAGCTATTTGATTGGATATCTAAGTAAGTCTCAACTTCTTTTGTAAGATAAAGAACTTTCTGAAGTTGATACATTAAGGAACTGTTGTAGCTAGCTACAAACTGATGGTGAGCTTCACAATTGCTAATTTCTTTGATGGGCAATAACATATTCATACTGTGTATTTATAGCTTGGCGTTGTGGGGCTAATAAGTCCTTTCAGCAATATTTATCGACTTGTATACTTCGTCTAGTTCTTCTTTTGTAAAAGGGTTGTCAGCTAGCCATTTGATTGCCGAGTCAAATAAATAGTGTACGTTTTCTTCTGGTATACTGAGTTTTTCAAGCTCTTTATTTAATTCTATTTTATCCGAACTAGGAACACTTACGAGTATGTTGGGGTTGTCGTAATCCACTACATTGTCTAGTGAGATTATTGGCACTGTATTAATTGTTTCACCGACTCGTTTGTTATCACGATCAATAATAGCTGAGATATTAAGGCTACCAATTGTTTCTAAAATAAGCTTACAGCCAGAGCCGGCACCGAAAATAATATGTTCCCCACTTTTTCGACTCCAGGTTTTTAATGTTTGCTTGATTTCTTTCTGGACGGTGAAGAATTTTGGTTCAAGGCTTTCAATACCGGGGTCTTTTAGAGTGTTCGAGTTTATAGTAGGTTTATCTAGGATGGTGGGTTGTAAAGGTGAGTCTAGATTGATTTGCGGCCTAAAAAACCATAGAAGTCTTTGTAAATATATAACAGCTAGTTTGTCTGATAGTGAGTAATTGACTTCTTTGTTGAGTTCAGTAAAGGCAAGCAGCATAACTTTTTCGTGGCGTATTTTGTGCTCGGGGTTTTTGGCTATGCTTGCAGACCATGAGTTTTCTGTACCCAGTCTGTATACAGACATTATTTTATTAATATAGAGCGAGCCGTTTGGATAAGATCCAAAAAACTGTAGAAAGCGATCGCCTAATGTTAAGTGCGGTCTTTCTTTCATGAAAAGTCTGAGTCTCTCCTTAACTTCTGCGCGTATCATGCAGCTTGCTGTTGGAACCATTCCATTGGTTAGGTACAAGGTTTTTTCAAATGGAATAATATTATTTTGTTCTGCGTAGGTGCCTATGGTTTTTGCTGGATGTGAGGCGTTAAAGTAACTAATTTGACTGGCTTGGTGAAAGCAAAGGTTGATTTCTTTATGCTCTTCTAAGCAGTCGACTTGTTCTTGCAGTTTGTGAGTGTCACACCAGTAATCATCACCTTCGCAAATAGAAATATATTCGCCCTTGGCTCTTGGGTAGTTGTAGTGAACAGAGGGGTTAATGCCTTGTGAGTGCTGGTTTTCTGTCTGATAAATTGCTTTTATAATATTGGGATACCTGAGTTCGTACTCTCTTATTATTTTTTGGCTATTATCAGTAGATGCGTCATCATGAATGAGCAGCTCAAATGAGAAATTTGTTTTTTGATTTAATATAGAACTTATGGATTCTGAGATATACTTTTCATGATTGTAAACCAGCATGCATACACTGACCTTACACGGCTGATTAGTATCCCATAAGCTTGTTATAATTTCTTCGCACGGTGGAGTAGGCGTGTTTGTTCTATTGTTGTGGAATAACAATTCCGACATGCTATTCACCGTAAACTGCAAAGGCGGCAAAAGGTTGGAATTGATTTTTTCTTAATTTTAAATTATTAAGACCTAGTTCTTCTAGGACTGCCAGAGTTTCTCCTGGGAAGTGTTTACAGTTTAGTTCGTCAAATACCAACAAAGAGCCTTTGATTAATCGAGGCTTTATTTTTTTAATGACTTCTTTTGTTGGTGTATATAAATCCATATCAAAAATCGCCATAGAAATAACTACGTGTGGGTTATCTTCTAGCCAGCTATCAACGGTATGGGTTGCATCACCTTTGATTAACTCGAATTTTTTTAAGTGGGAGAGGGGAGGAAAGCTTTCAATTAATGTAAGCGTTTCCTCTAAAATGTTTTCGTAGTTTTCTAAAGTTGTAAGGTCGTTTTCTCTTGGTAGTGTTCCATCGTTGCTATGTATGTTAGTGAATCCTTCAAAGGTATCGAAACCATATACAACCCTGCTGCAATTGAAAGGTTCATATATGCTTCTAAGGTTGATTAAGTGTGTGAGTGTTGTGCCCCACTGCACACCGAATTCACAAATAACACCTGGAACATCAATTATTCTTTGATACAAATCGTTTAGGTATAGAAGTTTTGATAGAGCGCCGACATTCATAGTCACCATGCTGTGCTTATTCCAACAACTGCTACCAAAGTGAGGGTTTAGTTGGTTAGATATTTCTTGCAATCTTTCTAAGTTATTGATACTTGATTTTGTATTGTTGAAAATTAGTTGTTTGCGTGGCTGAATAGTATTCATTTAAACTCTCTTTTTGTAAGGTTTTCAATAGTTATTTCTAATCCAGTGGTAAATACTAAGTTGCATGCTGATGAATATAGATAAATTGAATTTTCTTCATTCAAATGCAAAGAGAACGGCTTCCCAGCCGTTATTTAACTCTACCCAGTTAAACGCTAGTTTATAGCTTGGATTCAAGCAGGATATAAGCTCTGGTAGTTTTATAATGTCATCCCAAAGATGATATATGCATATTGCTAAAGTGGGTTTGTGCTTCTTTATTGTGTTTGTCGCTCCAGCTAGTGCGTATCTTTCAGCACCCTCGATATCCATTTTAATGAAGTCAACTTTTGCTATGTTATTATCTTTAATATGCTTGTCTATTGTTATTGTTTCAATTGCTTCTCCGGTGTTTTCACCAAACATAGAGGTTGCACCTTGAATGGCAGTTGCTTTTATGTGTACGATATCGCCGTCTTTGTCACTAAGAGCAGTTTTGTAAATGCTGGTATTTTGTATGTTGTTATCTTTTATGTTTTTTTCGAGTAGTTCTATATTTTCGTCCAATAACTCAAAGGAGTGTATTGTTGGGTTTATATATGTTTGAGAGAATAGTACTGCTGTGTCTCCAACAAAAGCGCCTGCATCGATTATAAAGCTGTTTTCTAGGTGTTTTACTTTATTGTGTTCATATTGTCTATAGTTGAAATCATGTACACAAAAATTCCATTTATATGTTGTTAGCTTTCCCGTAAGATTAGCCTTTTTTAAGTCTAGAGTATGGTACTGCTTACCGTTTAAAATGAACTGTTCGGTCTTTTGTGATGCAACTTCTTTAAGCTTTGCTTGATACTCTGCTTTTTCAGATATGCTGATGATGTCAATAGATAGCCATCTTTTCATAAACCATATTACTAATCTTTCTTGCTCTGTAGGGCTAAGTTTTTTATATAGGTTTTTTGTGATGCTATCTAGATGCTTGTTGTACTTCTCTATTTTTTCTTCGTAGAGATGCTTATCTTTTTCGTCAAGCTTTTCTTTTTTGGCTTCTAAATGCTGTAAGAATGAATTGTTTTGCATTTTTTTCCTTTAAGATTCACTTATTAAGAAATCAAGTAATTTTGCGTTGTTTTTGATTGTAGCTGAGTCTTTCCTTTCAGCAAACGAATCATCAATAAACACCGCTTTCTCCGCTGTCATAAAATCCGCCTTGGGTCGTCCATCTGTCACATGCACAATCTCATCAAATAGTTGCGTTAAACGGTATTGCTTCAGTGTTGCTTGTAAGTCGCCTCGGTGGCGGGTTATTAGGCAAATGTGTTTGCCTTCGTCTATTGCCTTGTATAAAAACGCCACCAGTTCGTAGTTTACCTTGCCATCTACAATCAGGCAGTCGTCCAGGTCAACGTAAACGTGGCTGTATTCGATATCCAGCTTGTATCTGTTGCACAGGGCGCGGTCTAGTTCGACGTTAAAGTCGTTGACCAGTATTTCTACATCCTGCCCGAAGGCATCAAAGCAGCTTAGCAGGGCAAAGTTTACGCCCTTGATGCGAAACAGTGCCGAGGAGCCTGCTAGTCTTGCGGCGACTTCCAGCAGTCTGGGCTGGCCGTCTGCGGCTTGTTTGGCCTGAAAAAACCATGCGCCTCTGGGCTTTAGGATGCGGTTGATGTTTTCGGCCCAATGGGCAAATTCTTGAGCATGTGCGCTGCTTTCGCTGGTGTTGACGCTGATGCCGTTGCTGACGCGGTTGCGGCTGCGCACGCCATGAAAGCGCAGTTGGCCGTGACGGTCGCTAAAGCAGTCGATGGTCCATTCGGGGCCGGTCAGGTATTCCTGTATCAGTATGTCCTTGCTGGTGGCGGTTTCTAGTAACAGCTCGGCATGTTTGCGGTTGTTGGCTTTGGCAGCGCCGCGTGCGCCGTAGCCCTGGGCGGGTTTGAGGAATACCGGATATTGCTCAACTTCATCCAGGTTGCTGTAGCTGTGTGCCTGCGGGATATGGCCGTGCAGGGCGGCGTAGGTTTTGCGTTTGTCGGCGCAGATGGCGGTGGTTTCTTTGCTGCTGCCAATCACGACCACGCCCAGTTCGGCGGCGAGGTTGTGCAGGGTTTCGGCCACGGCATCCATGGTCGGGTAGATGGCGTCGATGTGGCGGCTGCGGATGATGTCTTGCAGGGCGGCGGCGAAGCCTGCGTCTGTGTGCATGGGCACGCCGCCGATGTAGTCGTCATACACAAAGCGGCCATGGTCATCCACGCTGGATGCGCCAATCAGGGCAAAGTGGGTGGAGTGCTGCATGGAGCGATGGATTTCCAGCCCGATTTCTGAACCGCAGGGGAAGACCAGAATGTTTCTTTTAGGAGTTGCAGGCATTTAATACATCCTTGATTAAACTGATGACCCTGTCTTGTTCGTCTTCTGTCAACGCCGGATAAATCGGCAGGCACAGTACTTTTTCTGCAATTTCTGTCGCAGTCGCGAGATTTTCCGGCTGGGCGCTGACCAGTCCTCGATACATGGGGAACTGGCTGATCAGCGGGTAAAAGTAACGTCTTGAATAAATGCTGTTGTCGCGCAGGCGCTGGTAGAGCGCATCGCGGCTGATGGGGTAGTTGCTGTCTATCAGAATAGGGTAGTAGGAGTTGTTGGTGGTTTGCTCCAGCAGGCCGGCGGGGATGCTGATGCCCTTGATGTCTTTTAGCTGCTGGTTGTAGCGCTGGGCGATGTGTTGGCGCTGGGCCAGCGCCTGGTCGATGTGTTTGAGCTGTAGCAGGCCGAAAGCGGCGTTGATTTCGCTCATTTTGCCGTTGATGCCGTTGGCCACTACGGTAACTTCATCAACAAAGCCAAAGTTTTTTAGTTGGTCGATACGTTTTTTGGTTTTTGCATCTGGGCAGATGATGGCACCGCCCTCGAAGGTGTTGAATACTTTGGTGGCGTGAAAGCTCAGCACACTCAGATCACCGTGACGCAGAATGCTACCGCCGGCATCTCGTACGCCAAAGCTGTGGGCCGCATCATAGATGACTTTCAGGTTGTAATTATCTGCTATGCGCTGGATGGCCTGGACTTGGCACGGGTTGCCGTAGCAATGCACAGGCATGATAGCGGTGGTGTGTGGAGTAATGGCGGCTTCGATTTTTTCCGGATCAAGGTTGAAACTATGCGGGTCGATATCGGCAAACACCGGGCGGATGCCGTTCCACAGCAGAGAGTGTGTGGTGGCAACAAAGGAGTAGGGCGTGGTGATGACTTCGCCGGTGATGCGCAGTGCCTGCAGGGCGGTGAGCAGGGCGATGGTGCCGCTGTTGAACAGGGCTACGTGCTCGACACCCAGGTAGTCCGCCAGTTGTTGCTCAAGCTGGCGGTGCATGTTGCCGCCGTTGGTGAGCTGCTTGCTGGCCCAGATTTGTTCCAGGTAGGGCAGAAACTCTTCGAGATCCGGCAGCAGCGGCTGGGTAACGTAAATTGGGTCGTTGCTCATGAGTAGTCCGCTGGCTGGTGGTGAATGATGGCCATATTCTCGCAAGGATCAGAAAGGGTCAACCAGGCTGCTGGTGATGATGCCGGCGGTACATTACACTGTGGCCGGTATTTTTATAGGTGGTGACATGAAAGGCATTATTCTCGCAGGTGGCTCCGGTACCCGCTTGTATCCGATTACTCGCGGCGTGTCCAAGCAGCTGATTCCCGTGTATGACAAGCCGATGGTGTATTACCCGCTGTCGGTGCTGATGCTGGCCGGCATTCGTGAGGTGCTGGTCATCACTACGCCAGAGGATCAGCCCAGTTTTCAACGCTTGCTGGGCGACGGTTCCGAGCTGGGCATGCGTTTTGAGTACGTGGTGCAGCCATCACCGGATGGCCTGGCCCAGGCCTTCATTCTTGGGCGCGAGTTTATTGGTGATGATGATGTGTGCCTGATTCTGGGCGACAACATTTATCACGGCCATGACCTCAGTCGCTTGCTGCAATCGGCAGTGGCCAATGTGAGCGAGCATAACCGGGCGACGGTATTTGGCTATCACGTGCAGGACCCTCAGCGTTACGGGGTGGTCGAGTTTGATGGCCAGGGCCAGGTGGTCGGCATTGAAGAAAAGCCGCAGCAGCCCAAGTCCAGCTATGCAGTGACAGGACTGTATTTCTACCCGAACGACGTCGTGCAAAAAGCTGCCAAGGTGAAGCCCTCTGCCCGTGGCGAGCTGGAAATTACCACTGTTAACCAGATGTTTTTGGCCGAAGGTCGGCTGATGCTGGAAAAAATGGGCCGTGGCTATGCCTGGCTGGATACCGGTACCCATGAAAGCCTGCTGGAAGCTTCTGCTTTTATTGAAACCATTGAGAAGCGCCAGGGGTTGAAGGTGGCTTGTCTGGAAGAAATTGCCTTCGAGATGGGCTATATCGGCCGTGAGCAGGTGCTGGAGCTGGCCGGCCCGCTGGAGAAAAACCAGTACGGCCAGTACCTGATACGCCGTATGCAAGAGGAGCGATAGAGATGCAGCTGATTCCCCAGGCAATTCCTGATGTGGTGCTGATTGAGCCAAAGGTACACGGCGATGCCCGTGGTTATTTTGTCGAGACCTTCCGAAAGGACCGCCTTGAGCAGGCGTTGGGCTATCCGGTTTCCTTTTGCCAGGACAATGAGTCTTTTTCGTCGCGCGGTGTGTTGCGCGGGTTGCATTTTCAATTGCCTCCTCATGCGCAAGCCAAGCTGGTACGGGTACTCGATGGCGAGGTGCTGGATGTAGCAGTGGATATCCGTCAGGGTAGTCCGACATTTGGCCAGCATGTTGCCGTGCGGCTGGATGCACAGAGCAAGCGGCAGCTGTTTGTGCCGCGTGGTTTCGCACATGGCTTTGTGGTGTTAAGCGAAACAGCACGTTTTGCCTACAAGGTGGACAATTACTACTCGCCGGAGTCGGACCGGGGGCTGGCGTTTGATGACCCTGCATTGGGCATCGACTGGTTGCTGCCGTCGGAGCAGTTGCTGCTCTCGGCCAAAGACCAGCAGCAGCCGCTGTTAAGCCAGCTGGGTGAGGCTTTTGTTTATCAGGGCGGCACACATGACTAAGCGGGTTTTGGTTATTGGCAAGAACGGCCAGCTGGGGCAGAGCCTGCACAAGGTTGCTGTGCGTTATCCGCAATTTGATCTGGATTTTGTCGGACGTGAGCGGCTTGATCTGGGGTGTGACAAGTCAATCAGTACTTTTTTTGACGCGCTTGAGCAGCCTTACGCTGCCATCATCAATGCCGCAGCCTACACGGCGGTGGACAAGGCCGAGTCCGAGCCTGAGCTGGCCAGGCAGGTAAATCACCATGCGGTGGAGCAGCTGGCTGAAATCGCACAGCGGCAGGGCAGTTTTTTTGTTCATGTATCCACTGACTATGTGTTCAGTGGGCAGGCTTGCCGCCCTTATACCGAGACGGACACTACAGCACCGGTTAATGCGTACGGCGCCAGTAAGCTTGGTGGTGAGCGGGCCATGTTGGCCAGCGGTTGCCGGGGTGTCATTGTGCGCACTGGCTGGGTGTACTCGGAGTTTGGCAACAACTTTGTCAAAACAATGTTGCGGCTGGGCAATGAGCGTGACGCACTGGGGGTGGTATGTGACCAGATAGGTACGCCTACCTATGCCCCTGACCTGGCCACGGCTTTGCTGGAGCTGTTGCAAGCGGGGCTGGATTCGGCAGCCGGTGACGCGCAGGTTTATCATTACAGCAATGAGGGTGCGTGCAGCTGGTATGACTTTGCAGAGGCCGTATTTGAGTTGTCGGGTGTTGCCTGCAAGGTCAGTCCGATTGCAAGCAGTGCTTACCCGACACCTGCTGCCCGTCCGTTTTATAGCCTGCTGGACAAGGCAAAAATCAGGCAAGTGCTGCCAGCGCCGATTCCCCATTGGCGAAAGTCGCTGGTGTCGTGCCTGCAGGAATTGCAGAAACAGCCTGGTTTGTAATTGGCAGGCCCGTTCTGTAGTTATGACGGGCTGCACCGGAGCAGATTTGCTCTGTGATACTCAATCTTGAAGCCGGCAATGGGTGCTGGAATCAACAGGGAAATTTTCATGAAAATTCTGGTTACCGGCGGTGCCGGTTTTATCGGCAGTGCCGTGGTGCGGCACCTGATCAACGATACCGGCCATTCGGTGATAAATCTCGACAAGCTGACCTATGCCGGCAACCTTGAGTCGCTGGCCAGTGTTAGTGATAGCTCGCGCTATGCGTTCGAGCAGGTGGATATTTGTGATGCCGCCGAAGTACAACGGGTGTTTGCCCAACATCAGCCCGATGCGGTCATGCACCTGGCAGCGGAAAGCCACGTGGACCGTTCCATTGATGGCCCTGGCGAGTTTATCCAGACCAATATTGTAGGTACCTATGTGTTGCTTGAGGCAGCACGTGCCTACTGGAGCCAGCTGCCGGATGAGCGCAAGGCTGCATTTCGCTTTCATCATATTTCTACTGATGAGGTGTATGGGGATTTGCCGCATCCTTCGGATGAGGGTGTCAACAAGGACAGTCTGCCACTGTTCACGGAGAGCACGGCCTATGCGCCAAGCTCGCCGTACTCGGCATCCAAGGCAGGCTCTGATCACCTGGTGCGAGCCTGGCAGCGTACTTATGGGCTGCCGGTGATCGTGACCAACTGCTCCAACAACTATGGGCCTTATCATTTTCCGGAAAAACTGATTCCGCTGGTGATCCTGAATGCGCTGGAAGGCAAGTCGCTACCGATTTATGGCAAGGGCGACCAGATTCGTGACTGGCTGTATGTGGAGGATCACGCCCGGGCGCTGCTGCAGGTGCTGACGAACGGAGAGCCGGGGGAGACCTACAACATTGGTGGCCATAACGAGAAAACCAATCTCGAAGTGGTAGCGACGATTTGCGACATTCTTGATGAGCTTGCCCCTCGAGGGCTTGAACTGCCGGCTGGTGTTGCTGCGCAAGAGCAGCGGGCTACAAGCTACAAGAGTCTGATTGCCCATGTGGCGGATCGCCCCGGCCATGACCGGCGTTACGCCATTGATGCCGGAAAAATCGCCAGCGGGCTGGGCTGGGTGCCGCAGGAAACCTTTGCCAGCGGCCTGCGTAAAACCGTGCAGTGGTATCTGGATAACCAGCGCTGGTGCCAGCGTGTTCAGGATGGCAGCTATCAGCGGGAGCGGTTGGGGAGTTTGTAAAAATAAAACTTGGCATGCTATGTGCTTGAAAGTTTGTGCGCAGGATTAAAGCGTCAAGGCTTCGACAGTGAGCCGGACGTTCCATCTTCTGGATGGTTTTCTGACGCGGACGACAACCAAGACGAAAGCTGAGTAACCGGGAGCATGCCGCTGGCAAAAGCCCGCTGGCACGTCTGGTTATTCAACGATCAGCCCTGGAGGCACATAACATGGCACTTTCAGTTAATACCAACGTTGCGTCGCTCAATACACAACGCAACCTGAACAACTCATCCAACGCCCTGGGCACGTCCTTGCAGCGCCTGTCGACCGGTTCGCGCATCAACAGTGCCAAGGACGATGCTGCCGGTTTGCAGATTGCCAACCGCCTGACCAGCCAGATCAACGGCATGGGCGTTGCGGTGAAAAACTCCAATGACGGCATTTCCATGGCGCAAACCGCCGAGGGTGCGCTGGAACAGTCCACTACCATTTTGCAGCGTATGCGTGATCTGGCTTTGCAATCAGCTAACGGCTCTAACAGCCCGGAAGAGCGCAAGGCGCTGAATGCCGAAGTGATCGAGCTGAAAAAAGAACTGGACCGGATTGCCAATACCACCACCTTTGGCGGCAAAAAACTGCTGGATGGCACCTTTGGTGCGACTACATTCCAGGTCGGTGCTGCAGCCAATGAAACCATTACCGTCAAGATTGATGAAATGAGTTCGGCTTCGCTGGAAGCGAAAATGTTTGGCTCTGACTTGGCGAGCCCGACTGATATTGGCACTGGCGCACCTACTACAACCTCGGGAGCGATAGCTATTTCTGTTCAGACGCCGGGTATGAGTGCACCGAGAACGTTTAGCGTGGTGGTTAAAGAAGGAGCAACGCAGTCTGAGATGAATGGAGCCTTGGCCACTCTCGTGAATGACGCCAGCATCGGAGTCGGTGCTTACGTCAACGAAAATGGCACGATCGATTTTGCCAGTGCCAAATCAGTAGGCACAGGAGCGGATGACATTCAGGTCAAATATAGTGCTTTTACGCCAGCAGGGCCTGGGGATACTGCCGAAGAGGTTAAAGCCAATGCTGTTACAGCAGCTGGAACAGGTACGGATTTGGAACTTGACCTGCGTACAGCCGATAACAGGGTCGAAGATATTGATTTGTCTACTGTCATCGGTTCACAGGAGGCGCTGATTATCATTGATGCTGCTATCCAAAAAATCGACGCCCAGCGCGCCGACCTCGGTGCAGTGCAAAACCGCTTCGAAAATACCATCCAGAACCTGCAAAATATTCAGGAAAATGTGTCCGCAGCGCGAGGAAGGATTCAAGATACTGACTTTGCTGCCGAAACAGCTACACTGAGTAAGAACCAAATCATGCAACAAGCGGGTACCGCCATTCTGGCACAGGCAAACCAGCTGCCACAGGCGGTGCTCAGTCTGCTCCAGTGACTCATTGATGGCGCAGTCGGGTTGCATGAGCGGGCGGGGTGGCAGGATGCCTTCCCGCCGTGGACTTCAACCCGGAGGTGAGCGATGGACATCAATACAATTGGCGGTGGTTTGCCCGCCACAACGAGCCGCCAGGCAAGCGAAGTAGTCGAGTTCCGGCCGCTGGGTTCGGGCAAGGCCAGACAGGACGTGCGCCAGGAAGAATCTGTCTTCAGCAAGGGTGCGCTGGAGCAGAACCGGGAGCAGCTGGAAGAGCTGGCCGAAGATATCCAGCAGGCTACGCGGGTCATGCAGCGCAACCTGAATTTTTCGGTTGATGATTCAACCGGTTTTACTGTGATCAAGGTCACAGATGCGTTATCCGGTGATGTGATTCGCCAGATGCCGACTGAAGATGCGCTGCGTCTGGCCGAAAGACTGGATGAGATGCGCAGCTTGCTGTTCAAGGCGCAGGCCTGACAGTAGTGGCATAATGTGGCTGCAGCAATTTCGTTGTGGTGCCGGACAGCGCCACACACAATGTACAAAACGCCAGATGGCTGGCGGAGGTGGTTAACATGGCAGGCATTACCGGTATCGGTTCCGGAATGGATATCAACAGCATGGTCGGGGCCTTGCTGCAGGCAGAGACTGCGCCCAAGGCGGCCCAGCTGTCGCGCCTGGACAAGGCAGCAGAGGCCAAGTTTTCTGCTTTGGGCACGCTGCAGGGCGCACTGGGTACGTTCCAGACCGCGTTGAAGGACCTGAACAAGGCATCCCTGTATGACAACCTCAAGGCGTCCTCTTCCGCAAGTGACACGCTGGGCGTGTCTGCCGAAAAGACCGCCCTGGCCGGCAAGTATTCGGTTGAGGTGGAGCAGCTGGCCACCAGCAGCCAGGTGGCCACAGCGCCACTGGCCAAGGATTTCACCGCCGCTGCTGCAGGCACCCTGACCTTTGGTATCGGAGCTGACGATGAGAAGCCTGTCAGTATCCAGGTTGCCGAGGGTGCAACCCTGACTGAAATCCGCGATGCGCTCAACGAGCAGCTCAAGGACAAGGGCATCAGTGCCAACATTGTCAATAATCCGGCAGATGGTACATCCCGGCTTGTGTTGACCTCGAAGGAAACCGGTGAAGGCAAGGACATTCAGGTCAGTGGCGCGCTGGGTGATGTCGACTTCGCAGCCGGGCTGCAAACGTTGCAACCGGCACAGAATGCCAAATTCAGTGTGGATGGCCTGCAGCTGGAGAGCGCCACCAATACCGTCAAGGACGTGATCCCTGATGTGGAATTTACCATCAAGGCCAAAACTGAAGAAAACAAGCCTGTTACTGTAACGGTGGGCGAAGACAAGGCGGGCGTGAAAAGCCAGCTGAAAAAATTTGTCGATGCTTACAACCAGTTGATGACCACGGCCAAAGACCTGACCCGTGTCACTTCGGTGGGCGAGGACAAGGCTCCGGTCACCGGTGGTCTGGTTGGTGATGCCACCGTGCGCAATCTGGTCAACGGGGTGCGGGCCGAACTGAGCAACCCCGGCTCTGGCTCCGGTGATTTGCGCGCGCTGACCGATCTGGGCATCAGCCTGGACAAGGACGGCAAGCTGCAAATTGATGACAAGAAGCTGGATGCCGCACTGGAAACCAACTTTGACCAGGTCGGCAACTTCCTGACTGGCGAAGGCGGCCTGATGACGCGGATGGAAAGCCGCATCAGTGCGTTTGCCGGCAAGGACGGCATCATTGGTACTCGCCAGAAGAGCATCGAGGCCCAACGTTCGGACATTACCAAGCAGCAGGAGCGTCTGGCTGAGCGTTCAGCCAAAATCGAGGCGCGGCTGTTCAAACAGTTCAACACCATGGATGCACTGGTTGGCCAGTTGAGCCAGACCAGCTCCAGCCTTGCGGCATCGCTGGCCAGCCTGCCGGGCTTTGGCAGCGGAAACTGATTTTATGACTAACCCGATAGAGACGTATAGGACAATGAGCGAAGCACAAGAGCTGACCCCTTACGAAGCGGTGCAAGTATTGCTGGATGGCGCGCTGGAATACACGTCCGCTGCCATAGTGGCGCAGCAGGGCAACGATCCGGCCGGTCGTGGCGAGGCAGTTGATACCACCCTGACCATCATCGGCCTGTTGCAGGACAGCCTGGACCGCGAGTCCGGTGGCGAGCTGGCGCAGAATCTTGATGCCCTGTATGACTACATGACCCGCCGCTTGGCGCATGTGGCGATCGACAAGACCACTGGTACCCTGGATGAAGTCCAGTCGCTGGTGGTGCAGATCCGCGATGCCTGGGCCCAGATTGATCCGGCCAAAGAGCCGGCCATCCTGTAGGTACGAATTTATTCGTATTTTGTAGGTGCGGATTTATTCGTATTTGTAGGTGCGAATTTATTCGCACAAACAGATGCCGCACAGGATGTTGTTCGAATAAATTCGAACCTACAGGGTTGCAGCGCTTGCGGGAAGAGTCCATCAACAGGTATGCACGGTAACTAAAGCTTTTCCCGATGCCGCCGATAAGGGTTTCAACTTGGCAATAAACCCGGAGTAAACATCATGAACGCCTTTGCAGCCATGCAGCAGTATCAGACAGTGAACACCCAGGCCCAGGCGGCCGCGGCGGACCCACATCGCCTGATCCAGATGCTGATGGAAGGCGGCCTGACCCGACTGGCACAGGCGCGCGGTGCCATGGAACGCGGCCAGACCGCCCTCAAGGGCGAACTGATCGGCAAGGCCATCGGCATTGTCGGCGGCCTGCGCCAGGGGCTTGATCTGGACAAGGGCGGCGAGATCGCCCGCAACCTGGACAGCCTGTATGACTACATGGCGCGCCGTCTGATGGAAGCCAACGTGCAGAACGACCCGGCAATCCTCGAAGAGATCGCGGCGTTGCTGCGCGAAGTCAAGGACGGCTGGGATGCCATTGCCGCCTGATGCAGGGGCAGGGCACAACAACCACAGGGGTACCCCATGAACGCGACCGTACTTCAACTTGAGCAAACCCACAGCGCCCTGCAGGATGCACTGCAACGCTGCGACTGGGAGGCGGTGGGGACGCTGGACCTGCAATGCCGCCAGGCAGTCGATCAGGCGCTGGCCGACCCGCACACGCCGGTCGAGGTGTTGCGTGACCGCATGCAGGCACTGCTCGATCTGTATCGCGAGCTGGTCGACAGCTGTAGCGGCGAGCAGCAACGCATTGCCGGTGAGCTGGTGCAGTTGCAGCAGTCAAAAAAAAGGGCCAAGGTCTATCAGCTGTTTGAGTAACGGCAGCAGCTACGCTCAATGACGACAAATGACAACGGCGGACATGGTTCCGCCGTTTTCTGTTCTGGGTGTTTTTTGGCGGCGTGGCACATTGCTATTGCACTTGCATGCCGTGCATAATGTCAAACAACGCAAAAACTGAAAATAGTCGCCATTAAATTGACAATGGTGGCAGTATTGTCTTTACTTGCACCGTCTGTGAACGAAGCGCCGCAGCTCTTCCCGTTAACTTGTTGCTGATTTTTTGAGTGGCCCGGATGTTACAAGAAACCAAGCTTTTACTGATTAGTGATGATTTGGATCAGCGCAAGGACTTCGGCGCAATTTTCGATTTTATCGATGAAGAGTCGATCCTGAGCGATGTGGCCGGCTGGCGTGATGCTGTTGCCGGGCTGGCATCCAGCCGGGATGTGCTCTGCGTTTTCCTCGGGGGCGAGGATTCCGGCAAGCTGCTGGAGCTGTCCAGGGACGTTGACGCCTGGGATGCCGACATGCCCATTGTCATCCTGGGTGACCTGTCTGCTGGCTGGCCCACCGAGCAGCGTCAGCGCATTCTTTGTAACCTCGAACTGCCGCCACGCTACAACCGCATGCTGGATTGCCTGCACCGTGCCCAGGTATACCGTGAAGCCTATGCCGATGCGGTGCATGGGCGTACCCGCCGGGGAGAGGCGCTGTTCCGTAGCCTGGTCGGCAACAGCCGTAGCGTGCACAAGGTGCGGCAGATGATGCAGCAGGTGGCCGATACCGAGGCCAATGTGCTGATTCTGGGTGAATCCGGTACCGGCAAGGAAGTGGTGGCGCGCAACCTGCATTACAACTCTGACCGCCGCGACGGGCCCTTCGTGCCGGTCAACTGTGGCGCGATTCCTGCCGAGTTGCTGGAAAGCGAGCTGTTCGGCCATGAAAAGGGTGCCTTTACCGGTGCCATCAGTGCCCGCGACGGGCGTTTTGAGCTGGCCAGGGGCGGTACGCTGTTTCTTGACGAAATTGGCGACATGCCGCTGTCGATGCAGGTCAAGATCTTGCGAGTGCTGCAGGAGCGGATGTTCGAGCGCGTTGGCGGTACCAAGTCGGTCGAGGCTGACGTGCGTATCGTTGCCGCAACCCACCGCGATCTGGAAACCATGATCGGTGAGGGCAAGTTCCGCGAGGACCTGTATTACCGGCTCAACGTGTTTCCCATCGAGATGCCGGCCCTGCGCGAGCGCACCGAGGACATCCCGTTGCTGATCAACGAGCTGGTGTTGCGCATGGAAAAGGAAAAGCGCGGCTCGATCCGTTTCAATGCTGCCGCGATCATGTCGCTGTGTCAGCACGACTGGTCGGGCAACGTGCGCGAGCTGGCCAACCTGGTTGAGCGCATGGCGATCATGCACCCGCACGGGGTGATCGGCGTCAGCGAGCTGCCGAAGAAGTACCGCTATATCGAGGAAGATGCCGAGGTTCAGGAAATCCGCGAGGAGTTGTCGGAGCGGGCGGTGCTCAACGAGTTGATCCAGGGGGCCGCACCGGTGATTTCCACCGAACAGGCCCTGCCGGAAGAGGGCATCGACCTGCGCGAGCATCTGGCCAGCATCGAGCAGAACCTGATCGAGAAAGCGCTGGACGAAGTGGGCGGTGTGGTGGCTCGTGCTGCCGAGCGCCTGCAGGTGCGTCGTACCACATTGGTGGAAAAAATGCGCAAATACGGTATCAACCGCAAGGAAGATTCCGAAGAATGACATTCGCCGGTCCGGGTTTGCCCGGGCCGGTCCCGGCCCTGGTGCCGTCGGGCACCATCATTCCTCCAGCAATTCCCTCGGCACCTGGTGGCGCAGGCACAGCTGGCACTGGCCGGTCGGCTTGTCGAACAGGATCACTGCCTGGCCTTTTTCCAGCGCCCTGCGTACCCGTTCGATACGGGTGGCAAAGGGTGTGTCGTCACCGTTGTCGGTGCCGTCACGGGTGACAAAGTCCTCGATCAGGCCTTCAAGTGCGACAGCGCTGAGCTGGTCATGGGGTATCAGCATGGGGTTCTCCAACAGGGTTGTGCAGGGTGCCGGCCGGCCAGCATAGCGCAAGATGACGGGCATTTTGTCGGGAAAAGCCGTTTTTTACCGCAGATGATCGCGTTTTGACGGCAAGTGCGACTTTGGTCCTTGTCTGGGCCGATTTGACTGCGCTAGAGTAGCCGGCTTTTACAGGATGTTTCCGGGGGAAACCATGAATGCTGTTGTGATTGCCGTGGCGCTGATGCTGGTGCTCAGCCTGTGCCGCGTGCATGTGGTGGTGGCGCTGATCATTGGTGCCATGACGGGCGGCCTGCTGGGCGGGCTGGATATCAACGCGACGCTGGCCGCCTTCAACAAGGGGCTGGGCGGCGGTGCCACTGTGGCGCTGTCCTATGCGTTGCTCGGTGCCTTTGCCGTCGCCATCGGCAAGTCCGGCGTGGCTAACGCGCTGGCCGAGAAGATCCTGGCCGCCATTGGCCGGCAGAACGGCACCAGTGCCGAAGCCGTCAAGTGGGTGCTGATCCTGCTGCTGTTGCTGGCGGCGATATCCTCGCAAAACATCCTGCCGATCCACATCGCTTTCATTCCCCTGCTGATTCCGCCGCTGCTCTATGTGATGAGCAAGATGCAGCTGGACCGCCGCTTGGTGGCCTGTGTGCTGACCTTCGGCCTGATCACGCCGTACATGTTCCTGCCGGTCGGCTTTGGCGGCATCTTCCTCAAGGAAATCCTGCTGGCCAACGTCGAGCGCGGCGGGGTTGATGTCACCGGTATCAGCGTGATGCAGGCGATGTTCATCCCTGCATTGGGCATGGTTGCCGGCTTGCTCATTGCAGTGCTGTTCAGCTATCGCCGCAAGCGCGTGTACGCCTTGCCGGAAGAGGGCGCCGAGTCGCCGGTGGTGGGCAGCAGCTACAACTTCAAGAGCCTGGTGGCCGCTGCGGTGGCGGTGGCGGTAGCCTTTGCCGCCCAGTTGTGGCTGGACTCGATGATCATTGGTGCGCTGCTCGGTTTTGTGGTGTTTTCGCTGTCGGGTGTGGTGCGCTGGAAAGAGGTGGATGACCTGTTCACCGAAGGCATGAAGATGATGGCCATGATCGGCTTCATCATGATCGCCGCCTCCGGCTTTGCCGAGGTGATGCGCGAGACCGGCCAGGTGCAGACGCTGGTCGACAGCTCGGTGGCCATCATTGGCGACAGCAAGGGCCTGGGTGCCTTTCTGATGCTGCTGGTGGGCTTGCTGGTGACCATGGGTATCGGTTCGTCGTTTTCGACGGTGCCGATCATTGCCGCCATTTTCGTGCCGCTGGCGCTGCAGCTGGGCTTCGGGCCGCTGGCGATCGTCAGCCTGGTCGGTACGGCCGGTGCGCTGGGTGATGCCGGTTCACCAGCGTCGGACTCGACCCTCGGCCCGACTGCCGGCCTGAACATGGACGGCCAGCACAACCACATCTGGGATACCGTGGTGCCGACCTTCATCCACTACAACATTCCGTTGCTGATCTTTGGCTGGATCGCGGCGATGATTCTGTAGGGCGGCTACCAGTAGTTCTCGACTGCCACCTGCCCGGGACGGCGGGTCAGGGACAGCTGCATATCGCGTTTTTTCAGCAGCTTGCGGGTGTCGTCAACCATTTGCGGGTTACCGCAAATCAGCACCCGTGAGTGCTCCGGTGTCATCGACAGGCCGGCTGCCTGTTCCAGCCGGCCATTGTTGAGCAGGTCGGTGATGCGCTGGTCGAGGCAGCCCGCGACCTTTTCACGGGTGACCACGGGAACGAACACCAGCTTGTGCGCATGGGGAGCGATATATTCACGGGTCGTCAGCTCCTGCAGCAGCTCGCGGTAGGCCAGCTCGGCCTGCGTGCGTACGCTGTAGACCAGCACGATGCGCTCGAAACGCTCCCACACGGCGAAATCCTGCAGGATCGACAGAAACGGGGCGACACCGGTGCCGGTCGCCAGCAGCCACAGGTCGCGGCCATCGCCAAAGCGGTCCAGCGTCAGAAAGCCCTGTGGCTGTTTCTCGATCAGGAGTTCGTCACCCACCTTGAGCCGGCTCAAGACACTGGTAAACTCGCCGTCCGGCACGACAATCGAAAAGAAGTCGAGAAACTCGTCGTACGGGCTGGACACCATCGAATACGCCCGCCACACCAGGTTGCCGCGTTCGCTACGCACCCCGAGCCGGGCAAACTGGCCGGCGGTAAAGCGGAAACCGTCATCACGGGTGCAGCGAAAACTGAACAGGCTGGGCGTTAAGGGTAGAATGTCCGTGATGGTCTGACGTGTAAATTTTTCGTCTGGCTGATTCATACCTGACTCCTTTACCAGGTTATTCTCGTACCATTCATACACGCTTTTTCCGCAAATTTAAACCGGTAACTTACATGGCTATTCTGGAAACACCTTTCGCCCGTCTGGATCTTGAGCGCTACCCGGCGCAGGGCAATTCGCCACTGCAGCCCTTCAACGCGGCCGACGAGTACCTGCTGCAACGCCTGCACGAGCAGCAACTGCCGGCCGGCAGCCGTGTTCTGGTGGTCAATGACGGCTTCGGTGCCCTGGCGCTGAGCCTGTGCGGGCAGTATCAGGTCAGCAGTTGCAGCGATTCCTTCCTGGCGCAGCAAGGGCTGGCCAACAATGCCGAAGCCAACGCGGTGGATGTCGCGGGCATCGGGCAGGTCAGCCGCACCTGCGAGCTGCAGGGCGACTTTGCTGCCGTGCTGATCCAGATCCCGAAAACCCTGGCCTTGTTGCAGGACCAGCTGGCCGGTCTGCAGCCGCTGCTCAAGCCGGATACGCTGGTGCTGGCCGGAGCGATGATCAAGCACCTGCCGCGTGCGGCCGGTGACCTGCTGGAGCAATATGTTGGCCCGGTACAGGCCAGTCTGGCGTGGAAAAAGGCCCGCTTGCTGCAAGCGCAAGTGGCCGGCCTGGAGGCGCAGCCCGGCCCGGTGCCGGTAACCTATGCGCTGCCCGAATTCGATTTGCAGCTGCTCAACCATCCCGGCACCTACAGCCAGGAAAAGCTGGATGTTGGTACCCGGCTGTTGTTGCAACACTTGCCGCAGGACCTGCAGGACAAGCGCGTGGCTGACCTTGGCTGCGGCAACGGCGTGCTGGCGCTGGCCTGTGCGCGGCTCAACCCGCAGGCGGAGTTTGTGCTGGTGGATGAAAGCCATGCCGCGATCCGCTCCGCCGGTGACAACTGGCAGGCGGCTTTTGCCGGGCGTGCGGCGCAGATCCTGGTTGGTGACGGCTTGCGCACACTGCCGGCCGCCAGCCTTGATCTGGTGCTGTGCAACCCGCCTTTTCACCAGCAACAGGTGATCAATGATTTCCTGGCGCTACGCATGTTCCGCCAGGCGCACCGTGTGCTCAAGCCGGGCGGTGAGCTGCTGATTGTCGGCAACCGCCATCTGGGCTATCACGTCAAGCTGCGGCGCTGGTTTGCCCGGGTCGAGCAACTGGCCGCCCATCCGCGTTTTGTCGTGTTGCGGGCCAGCAAGGCCGCCGATAAATAACATCGAAGCACAACGCCATACCCCATGTAAACGCAGCCGGATACCGGAAAACACTTCATGACCGCCACAGATTCCATCAAGCAGCAGCTGCAGCAGTTGCGCACACAAATCCTCCAGCACGACTACCAGTACTATGTGCTGGATGCGCCGACGGTGCCGGATGCCGAGTACGACCGGCTGTTTCGCCAGCTGCAGCAGCTGGAGCAGGAGCATCCCGATCTTGTTACTGCCGACTCGCCAACCCGGCGCGTGGCCGGCCAGCCGTTGAGCGCCTTTAGCCAGGTGCGTCATGCCGTACCCATGCTTAGCCTGGGTAATGCCTTTGCCGAAGCGGATATGCAGGCGTTTGTGCAGCGGGTCGGGCTGGCCGGTGACGGGCCGGTTGTCGGCGACCTGTTCGCGGTGGCGGACGCTGCCGTGGAGTTTTGCTGCGAGCCCAAACTCGACGGGCTGGCGGTCAGCATCCTGTATCGTGACGGCGTGCTGGTGCAGGCGGCAACCCGGGGTGACGGCACTACCGGTGAGGACATCACCCATAACGTGCGCACCATCCGCAATGTGCCCCTGCGCCTGCTGGGTACGAGCTGGCCGGACGAGCTGGAGGTGCGCGGTGAAGTCTACATGCCGCTGGCCGGCTTTGAGGCGATGAACGAGCGCCTGCGCGAGGAAAACGCCAAACCCTTTGCCAACCCGCGCAATGCCGCTGCCGGCAGCCTGCGCCAGCTGGATGCCCGCATTACCGCGACGCGGCCGCTGAAGTTCTGCAGTTATGGCAGTGCCAGTAGTGATCTGGCCGACAGCCAGAGCGCGACCCTTGAGCAGCTGAAGCGCTGGGGCATTCCGGTCAGCCCGGAAATGCGTGTGGTCAGCGGCTTGCAGGGCTGTCTTGAGTATTACCGGGACATGGGGGAACGCCGTGACCGGCTCGACTACGAAATCGACGGCGTGGTGTTCAAGGTCAACAGCGTCGAGCAGCAGCAGGAGCTGGGCTTTCGTGCCCGCGAGCCGCGCTGGGCAATTGCCTACAAATTTCCGGCACGGGAAGAGATTACCGTGCTGCAGGCGGTCGAGTTCCAGGTTGGCCGCACCGGGGCGATTACCCCGGTGGCGCGGCTGCAACCGGTGCAGGTTGGCGGCGTGACGGTGTCCAATGCCACCCTGCACAATATGGACGAGATCCAGCGGCTGGGCCTGATGGTGGGCGACAGCGTGATTGTGCGCCGTGCCGGCGACGTGATTCCGAAAGTCACCCAGGTGGTGCCGGAGCGCCGCCCGGCCGATGCCCGGGCGGTGGAGATGCCGCAGCAATGCCCCGAGTGCGGTGCCGATGTCGAGCGCACGCAGCTGGTGCGCCGCAGCAAGGGCCGTGAAACCCTCAGTGAAGGGGCAATCTGGCGCTGTGTCGGGCGCTTGAGCTGCCCGGCCCAGTTGAAACAGGCGCTGCTGCACTTCGTCTCGCGCAAGGCCATGGAAATTGACGGCCTGGGCGAGAAGATCCTTGACCAGCTGGTCGAGCGCCAGCTGGTGCAGTCACCGGCCGACCTGTACCGGCTGACCCATGAGCAGGTGATCGGGCTGGACGGCTTTGCCGAGTTGTCGACGCAGAATCTGCTTGATGCTCTTGCGGCGAGCAAGCAGCCGGAGCTGGCCCGTTTCCTGTTTGCCCTCGGCATTCCCGATGTCGGCGAGGAAACCGCCAAAACCCTGGCCCGCACACTGGGCTCGCTGCACAACATCAGCCGTGCCTTGCCGCAAACCCTGATGTGGTTGCCGGACGTGGGGGCCGAGGTGGCACATGAGATCCATAATTTCTTTCAGGATGCGCACAACAGCTCGGTGGTGCAGGATTTGTTGCGGTGCGGCATCCGGCTGCAGGGCGAGGGCGAGGTGGCAGCCGGCTTGCGTGGCTCGGTCAGTCTGGCCGCCTTTATCGAACAGTGGCAGGTGAGCGGTATTGCCCGCACCGGTGCGCAGCGGCTGGCGGAGCACTTCGGTACGCTGGACAAACTGCTGGCAGCCGACTGGCTGGACCTGAGTGCCGTGCCCCGGTTGCCGGAAAAAACGGCGCGAGCCTTGCGCGAATACCTGCAGGACGAACAGAACCGCACGCAGGTACAGGCGGCCGAGCAGCAGCTGCTGGAATTTGGCATGCACTGGAGCTGTGAAGCGGTGCAGGGCGAGGCAGCGCCACTGGAAGGCCAGACCTGGGTGTTGACCGGAACCCTCAGCCAGCTCACCCGCAGCGAGGCCAAACAGCAACTGGAAGCGCTGGGTGCCAAGGTGGCCGGCTCGGTATCGGCCAAGACCAGTGTCGTGGTGGCCGGTGAGGCGGCCGGCTCCAAGCTGGCGCGGGCGCAGGAGCTGGGCATCCGGGTGCTGGATGAAGAACAGTTTTTGCAGGAGCTGGCCAGGCTGCAGTAGCAACCTTTGTAGGTACGAATTTATTCGTACATGGCAGTCCAGCGCTTTTGTGCGAATGAATTGGCACGCATCTAGTGGAATGACGTTTGATATAGTGAACCTGCTGGCCAAGGATGGTATCACTGCTTATTTCTGCCACTGGAACTGTCATGACGACCATCGAGCTGAACGAAGAAAACCTGCCCCGGCTGGCACCGCGTCCGTGTGACTGTCACAAGGGCCAGTTGGGTCATGCCGTGATTGTTGCCGGTGGCGCGGGCATGGGCGGTGCCGGTTTGCTGGCGGCACAGGCCTGTTTGCGATTGGGCGCGGGGCTGGTCAGCCTGCTGACCCATCCCGATCATGTGGCTGCCAGCCTGGCCCGCCAGCCGGAAGTGATGGTACATGGCGTGACCACGGCCGCCGGCTTGCAGCCGCTGTTGCCACAGGCCACGGTGCTGCTGCTCGGGCCGGGACTGGGGCAGACAGGCCAGGCGGCCGACATGCTTGAGGCGGCAGCCGGGTCGCCGGTGGTGCAGGTCTGGGATGCCGATGCGCTCAATTTGCTGGCGCTGCAGCCGGAGCGTTTCATTGCTGCCGGCCCGCGAATCCTGACTCCCCATCCGGGCGAGGCTGCCCGTCTGCTGGGCTGGTCTGCTGGTGAGGTGCAGGCGCAGCGCGAGCAGGCAGCCCTGCAGCTGGCCCGTCAGTACCAGTCGGTGGTTGTGCTCAAGGGCCATGGCAGTCTGATTGCCGATCCGGGCGGGCAGCTGCTGGTTTGTCGGCATGGTCATCCGGTGATGGCCGGTCCGGGTTTTGGGGATGTGTTGGGTGGCGTCATTACCGCCTTTGTAGCGCAGGGCATGTCATCGGTGGATGCGGCCTGCCTGGCCGTTTGGTTGCATGCCCGGGCCGGAGAGCGGCTCGCTGCACAGGGCAGGGGGGTGATCGCCAGTGACCTGTTAACTCCCATGCGTGCGTTGCTGGAGGCCTGGAGCCCGGTGTGATGCGAAACACCGGGTATCTGGATCAGCGCCATGCAGTGCTGCAGGGATGTTGCAAGTAAATCCGGGGCTGCCCCGGACAGCTGTAACGGCCCAGCCCTTTGCGGCCAGTGCTCTGCTGGATCTGCCTTTTCTGACATCCAGGGCCCCGTGCGACGGGCTGTAATGACTGGTAGCAGGGAGTGACGCCGCAAGCGGCATGACAAGAATCAATGATTTACAACTTTAAAAGTTGATAACGATTATCATTTGTAATATGTTGATCGCGATCGTCTGCCTGTTGCAGATCTTGTCGTTCCGGAGTGATTCCCCATGCATAAATTCCCCCTTAAACCTCTGCTGCTGGCTTGTCTGGCGGCCAGCTGCCAGCTTGCGCAGGCTGATGATGAGGTCAGCCTAGGTACTGATGTGGTCACCGCCCGTGGCTACGCCAGTGACAGTTTTTCCACGCCACAGGCCATCGAGGTGGTGCGGCCCGACGCAACCAGCACCGGCCCGGCCGGCAACCTGTTGCGTGGCAAGCCCGGGCTGGCTCTGCATTCCGATGGTGCCTGGGGGCAGAACCCGGTGCTGCGCGGCCTGAAGAAGGAAAGCGTGGTAGTGATGGTGGACGGCATCCGCATGAATTCGGCGCAGCCGCAGGGGGCACTGGCGTCCTTCATGGATCTGGGCTTGCTGGACCGCGTCGAGGTGGTCAAGGGGCCGGGTTCGGTGCTCTATGGCAGCGGTGCCATGGGTGGCGTGGTCAACCTGCTGACACCTGAGCCGCGCTTTAGCGACGAGGCCCGCATGGGCGGCCGCTTTGGTCTCTCGGCCAGCAGCGTCGACCGTGGTGTCGCCGGTGCCCTGCTGGTGGAGGCCAGCAACAGCGATCATGGCCTGGTCGCCGGCATTTCCGGGCGTGACGTCGGCAACTACAAAAGCCCCGACCGCCGTGAAAAGCGCACCGGTTACGACTCAGGTACCGCCTTGCTGAAGTATCAGTACCGGCTGGCCGACGGCTATGTGCTGCGGGCTTATGCGCAGTATCACCAGGATGAGGATGTCTGGTATCCGGGGTCAACCAAGCCTGGCCCGAGTGCTGCCGTTGGCAGTTTGACCATCCACTCACCGAAGCAGACCCGTGAACTCTATGGCCTGGGGCTGGATGCGGCTTTGCTGGGAGGGACCCTTTCAACTGATGTTTATCGTCAAGAAGTCTATCGCGAGATTCGTGGCTGGTCGTCCGGGCAGCGTCGCAACATGGTCAGTAACGATGTCAGTTTCATCACCCACGGCCTGCGCAGCCAGTGGAATGGTGCAGTGGGTAGCCACTGGCTGACCGTTGGTGGCGAAGCCTGGCAGATGACTGGCGACCCGGAGCGTTACAACTACCAGCCGCCGGCGTTTGCAGCGACCCGGACCGACCCGTTCAAGGACGGCAAGCTGACCTCCTATGGTGTTTTCGTCCAAGATGAATTTACCCTGGGCAGCACCGAGCTGACCGCTGGCGCGCGTTTTGACCGCAACAAGGGTACAGCCAAGCAGAAGGGCATGGGCACAAGGCTGATGACTAGCGGCCTGACCCGCAGTGACAACAGCTTCTCTTGGTCGCTGGGTGCGCTGCAGCCATTGACCGATACGCTGAACCTGTATGCCAATGTCGGCCAGGCCTATCGTTCACCGGATATGCGTGAACGTTTCGAGGATGCCGAGCGTGGTGATGGCTATTTCCATATCGGCAACCCCAAGCTGAAAGCCGAGCGCTCCACCAGTTACGAGCTGGGGCTGAAGGGTCGTGACGGCCTGCAGAACTACCAGTTGGCCGCCTTCTATACCCGTATTGATGATTACATCGCTGGCCGGATAACCGGTGAGACAAACCAGCCCAACAATCAGCCCATCAAACGTACTGAGAACCTCGACAAGGTCGTCATTTTCGGTCTGGAGGGCAGCCTGGAGCAGCCGGTCGGCGACTTCATCGTCGATGCCGGCTTCACCTGGCTGCGCGGCAAGAACAAGCAGGATAACGAGCCCCTGTACCAGACTCCGGCCAGCGAGCTGCGTCTGGGCATCGGTCAGCCGGCTGATGTTGGCTTCTCCTGGCATACAGGCGTGCGTGCCGTGGCCAGGCAGACCCGCATTGCCAAGAAGTTCAGTAATGGCACCGAAGACAAGACCTCCGGCTTTGTCACTGCCGATATCAACCTGGGTTACGGCTTTGGCAGTGTTGCCGGTCTCAAGTCCAGCCGGGTTGACCTGCAACTGAGCAACCTGACCAACAAGAAGTATCACGAACACCTGACCGACGGCCTCAGCGGCTACGAGCTGAAGGCTCCGGGCCGCGGTGTGACACTGGCGGTCAGCGGCAGCTTTTGATGGTCTTTTGCGCAGAAATAAAGAAGGGAGCCAATTGGCACCCTTCTTTGTTTGCAGCTCTTTGTGTTTTCTTAGAAGCGTTCAAACACACCCAACAGCGTACCCAGCCACAGGTGACACAGGATACTGGCGACATAGCCCAGTGCAATGGCGGGCAGCCAGCGCAGGTGACTCATGAAGGTGTAGTGGCCGCGGGCGGCACCCATCAGGGCAACACCGGCAGCGGAACCGACTGACAGCAGGCTGCCACCGACACCGGCGGTCAGGGTCACCAGCAGCCAGTGGCCGTGGCTGATCGCAGGGTTCATTTCCAGTACGGCGAACATTACGGGGATGTTGTCCACCACGGCAGAGATGATACCGATGCCGACGGCAGCCCAGGTGGCACCCAGATCTTCAAACAGTACAACGGATACCAGTTGCAGGTAGCCCAGGTAGCCCAGACCGCCTACACACATGACCACGCCGTAGAAGAACAGCAAGGTGTCCCACTCGGCCTTGGCAACAGGGCTGAACACGTCAAACGGAACCACGCCACCCAGATACTTGAGGGCTTCCTCGTCGTGCTTGGCTTCGGCACGCTTGCGCTTCTTGTCCAGGGACTTGGGCAGGGTCATGCGCAGGAAGTAACCGAAGAACTGCAGGTAGCCCAGACCGACCATCATGCCGAATACCGGTGGCAGACCCAGGAACTGGTGGCCCAGAACCGCAGTAACGATGGTGAGCAGGAACAGGGCGATGATGCGGCGGGCACCACGCTTGAGGACCACTGTTTCGGTGACGGCAGCAGGCTTGCCGGCAGGAATGAAGAAGTTCATGATCAGCGCGGGAACACCGAAGTTCAGCACTGAAGGCAGGAACAGGTCGAAGAATTCGAGGAACTCGACGCGACCAGCTTGCCATACCATCAGTGTGGTGATGTCGCCAAAAGGACTGAATGCGCCACCAGCGTTGGATGCTACTACGATGTTAATACAGGCAATGGCAATGAACTTGCCCTGGCCTTCGGCTACCTTGAGTACCACTGCACACATCAGCAGGGCGGTGGTCAGGTTGTCGGCTACTGGAGAAATGAAGAAGGACATGACACCTGTCAGCCAGAACAGTGTACGGTAGCTGAAACCCTTTTTTACCATCCAGGCACGCAGTGCATCAAAGGTGCGGCGCTCTTCCATGGCGTTGATGTAGGTCATCGCCACCAGCAGGAATAGCATCAACTCGGTAAAATCGAGGAAGTTGACGCTGAACGCCTCTTTGGTTGCGACAGCATCTGTGCTTACGATTCCGACCAGCAGCCAGATCAGGCCGGCGCCGATCAGCATGGGCTTGGATTTGCGCAGCTGCAGTTTTTCCTCACCGACTACCACCAGGTAAGCGATGACGAAAACAAAGACCGCCAGATAGCCCCACAGGGTGTTGGTGGCATCGAGGTTTTGTACTTCGTTAGCAAACACAGGAGTTGCGAACAACCCGGTAGCAAGCAACATGGATAGTTTACGTAGCATGGGATTCTTCTTCAGGTTGACCAAAGGGAGTGCAGAGCCAGGACAGGTACTGCGGACGGCGACAAATTGTATCAGGATGTGCAGAGCAATGCATGGGGTGCCCCCGGTGCGGGGGTTACCACAGGTTACACTTTTCTTTTTTGTTGAAAATTATTCTCATGAATAACAATGGGTTGTGGTTGTGTCGAGTTGTGGGGGCGCAGAAGTGCCCGGTAATCATTTCAACAAAACTTCATTCTGGACAATTTTGACTGTTGTTCAGGCAGGGTTTTTTGGCAAGTCGGGCAGGGGCTCGGCGCAACCGGCCTGGCCATCGCTGCGCGGGCTGCACAAAATGCCGAAGAAATGCAGGGCAAACAGGGCAAAAGCCGCTATCCACAGCAGGCCCGCGACGATCAGCAGGGTGCTGTAAAGGGGTAGCAGGCTGTATACACCGGCCAGTGTCCGTACCACTCCGGCAGCAGCCAGCAGCAGGGCCGCCAGTGGCAGCCAGCGGCGGCGGTCGAGCCAGAGCCCGGAGTGGATGCGCGAAACGATGCACATGATGGTAAAGATCACCAGCCCCATGCTGCCGGCCAGCAACAGGTGGCGCGCTGCCGATGGCAGGATGGGCGCACCCATCCAGGCTGCGCCCAGCGCGCCATAACCCAGTGCCATCAGCCAGTAGCTGCCATACAGCATCAGGGCCAGACGGCTGAACAGGGGCTTGCCGATATGCCAGTCATTGAGCAGGTGCAGGATGGCTGCCATGGCTGCCAACGCGGTCCAGCCGGTAACCGGGCTGTTGCCCAGCAGCAACTCGGTGACGGCGCACAGCAGGATGCTGGCAATGGCCAGGTTACGCCGGGGCGGGCGGGCCAGATACACCGCTGCATCCGGATCGCTGATGCTGGTGTCGGATTCGACCAGGTTGTTGACCACGCTCATCGAGACCCGGCTGGCCGCGAGGATGATCAGCACCATGAACAGGTGGGCAGCGGCATACAGCCAGGCCATTGCCTGTCCGCCATGGGCCAGGCTGATGAAAAAACCGGTCTGGATGCCGGCCAGCATCAGGACGGCCAGCGGAAAACTGATATGCCTGCGGTCAGGGTCTTGCCAGGTCGGCGGGACGATACGCCAGAGCAGAAATGCCCAGAACGCAAGGTTGAGCAACAGGGCCGGCCAGGGCGTCAGCCAGCCGGCCAGCAGATAGGCCAGCCGTGCGGCCAGCCACAGCAGGCTCATGTGCAGCAGGGGGCGTGCAGCCATGAAGCCGGTACGGGTGAACTCGGGAATGGCGGTCAGGGCGAAGCCTGCGGTGGCGGCAGCGGCAAAGCCGAACAACAGCTCGTGAGCGTGCCACAGGGTCCAGCCGCCGGCAATGTCCAGTGCCGGCAACCAGCCTTGCAGGGCGAGTAACCAGAGGCCCATGAACAGCACCGCACTGGCGGCGGTAAAGATGAAAAATGGCCGGAAACTGCACAGCAGCACCGGGGAATGCAGACAACGCTGATGCAGACTCATGGTGCGCAGCCTCCGTGGGCAACAGGTTGCGGCATGTCTTCGTGATTGATGCCGACACCGTCCAGTTGAAAACCGAGCCGTACCAGCGGTTGCTGCATCAGCTCGACACTGGTGCGGTAGATCCAGTTGTCGTCACGCAGAGCATGGGGTTGTGCCATGGGGAATTCCGCCAGAATACGGCCCGGCTCGGGAGCCATCATCAGGATGCTGTCTGCCAGCCGTACGGCCTCCATCAGATCGTGGGTGATCATGATGACGGTGGTGCCATGCTCTTCGACATGGCGGCGCAGAAGCTGATACAGCTCAAGCTTGAGGCCGATGTCCAGCGCGGAAAAAGGCTCGTCCAGCAACAGCAGCTCGGGGCTGACCAGCAGGGCGCGGGCCAGTGCAACCCGGCTTTGCATGCCGCCGGACAGCTCGTGGGGGTATTTGTCCAGATCATCACGGGTCAGCCCGAGCTGGCCGGCCAGCTCAATGGCGCGTTGCTGGCGCTCCAGGCGGCTGATTTTTCGTGCTTTCAGGCCCAGGGCGATGTTGTCCAGTGCGGTTTTCCAGGGCAGCAGGCGCGGCGACTGGAACATGCAGGCCAGTTGTTCGAAGGGCTGTTCAAGATGGCCTTCGCTGTGGGTCAGCAGTCCGGCAATGATGTGCAGCAATGTGCTTTTGCCGCAGCCGGACGGCCCGACCAGCGCCAGGGTCTGGCCGCTGCTGACGCTCAGGCTGATGTTGTTGAGGACTTCGACGATGCCGTATTTGTGGAACAGGTTGTCGACTTTCAGCTGCTTCATGCTCATGCATTTTCCTCCTGTCGCCAGCGTTCGACATGCCGCTTGATCGGCTCCAGCAGTAGATACTCGGTAGCCAGCAGCGCAGCCAGCACGGCCACCACCCAGGCCAGGGTGCCAGAGGTATCCAGCTGGGCGCGGGTTACCGCCAGTGCCGCACCGACCCCGTCGGAGCTGCTCAGCAGTTCGGCCATCACCACCACCTTCCAGGAGGTGCCCAGTGCGGTGATCCAGGCAGGAAACACATAGGACGCAAGGTGTGGGAGGTAGACATCGGTAAGGCGCATCAATGGTGGCAGGCCGTAGACATCGGCGACCGCCTTGAGCTGGTTGTCCAGCGTGCGGGTGCCCTGCATGGCACCGGCAAACACGATCGGCAGACAGGCGATGAATACGGTAAAGACAGGTGTGGCATCGCCCAGGCCGAACCAGAGCATGGCCAACACCAGCCAGGCAATCGGCGGCATGCCGAGAAACAGGGTGACCAGCGGACGGGACAGGATTGAGGCGGTAACGGAAAACCCGGCCAGCATGCCGAGAAAAGTACCGGCGGCCAGTGCCAGCAGCAGGCCGTACAGGGCCCGGCGGGCTGAAATGAGCAGCTCGGGCAGCAGCTCGCCCTGGTCAAACAATGTGCCCAGTTGTTTCAGTGTCTCGACCGGACCGGGCAGGATCAGGCTGCCGTAGTAGAGCCCGGCAAGCTCCCAGGCGGCGCAGAATAGCAGCAAACTGGCAATGGCGCCCCAGCCGCTCCAGAGATAAGAGAGCGTGGCAGAGAGGGAGCGGAGAAAGTAATTAAACATGGAGGGGTTTTCTTTTTTTGGGGCTTGAATCGTGTTGGCTGCTGGATTTGTGTTTGGCGGATCGGGTTACAGTTGCGCAAAGACGCCGCGAGTACATCCATGTAGGCTCGAGGGCGACATCCATGTCGCCCACGCTTTGCTCCACTGTAACCCGAACCGCTTTGTATACATTTGTGTTGCTTGCCGGTTTTACGGTGGTGATATTACGCCCCAAAAGGTTGGAGGAGGAAGTGGCGCAGGCTGCGCCTGCACCGTCCGGTAGGCTCGGGCCATTGAGTGTCCCTTGTGCGAATAAATTCGCACCTACATGTGTTTGCGGCAGTTTTGTGCATTTCAGCCAACACTCCCGTTAATTGTAGGTCCGGATTTATCCGGACAAAGCCCGGCAAAGCCGGGCCATGCTTTTCTTCCCCTTCGCACCAGCCAGCAAAACGCGGCGGGCACGGAGTTTGGGGTGTTGTCAGGCCGGGTGGAGCAAAGCCTTGGCGGCAGGGATGCCGCCATGGAGCTTACATGGATGTACTTGCAGCGACTTTGCGTAACCCGGCCTGACAACACCAGCACATTATTCAGTTACCTGTTGCGTTTTGCTGGCTGAAAAATAAAACCCCTCATCCGGCAGTTTGCCACCCACCGATGCCGGCTGGCGTTTCAGCAATACCTGATAAAAAGCCTCCAGCTCGCTACGGGCTGCAGAGGCGGTGGCGTAATGGTTGTTTTGGTGCTGCAGGGCATCGGCCACGGCTTCGGGCATCAGCAGTTTGATCTGGGCTGCCACTTCCTTGCCGCAGGCTTCGGCGTTGTCGATGCACCACTGGTTGGCACGGGCATAGGCCGCTTCGAAGGCGCTGACCAGTTGCGCATTGTTGGCCGTCTCGCCCAGCACGGTGATGCCGGCCTGGGGAATGCGTGCTTCGGTGCTCATCAGGCGGCCCCATTCCTGTTGCAGGTCGACGCTGCGGTGCAGTTCGGGCGCGATGATGGAAACCGGGAAAGATTTGGTCTTGCGCAGCGCCATGGATACCGCCGGCTCGGCCAGCAGGGCATGGTTGACGCGACGGGTGATCAGCAGCTGCATGGCATCCATCGGCGTGGCGCTGTAGTTCAGCTTGAAGTCCCGCCTGGGGTCAATGCCCTGTTTTTCTGCCAGATGGGTGAAGACGATGTCCGGCATGTCGGCGCGAAACGGAATGGCGATTTCCTCGCCCTTGAAGTCGGCCAGGGTTTTCTTGTCGGCATCACGCGAGATCATCCACAGCACGCCCCACTGCGACACGTTGATCAGCTTCAGGGGGACGCCACGGTTATACAGGTTGGCCGCCACGTTGGTGGGTGCGGCCAGAAAGTCGGCCTTGCCGGACAGGGTCAGGGCGCGCAGCTGGTCGGGGTTGCTCCACAGGACAAACTCGGTCTCTTCGGCGATATCGGCCAGCCCGTTGCTGGCAACCAGGTGGATCAGTGCATTGGAAACGCCGGCCGCCGGCCCGGCCAGTGTCAGTTTCTTGACCGGCAGCCCGCTCTGGGCCCACGCAAAAGAAGACAGCAGGCAGGCGCAAAGGATGACATGGATACGGGCCCAAAAAGCCATGGCTGCTTCCTTGTTGAGAACGGTTTGCATCAGTATATGGGCAGGTAAACAATTAGCAAGCGGATAGCATGATACCGATCAACTTTTTGCAAGTGATATTGATTATTGTTTGTGTGGTGTTCCGGCTTTTACATTTACGCAGCACCCTGGTGGTCATCTGCCGGGCTGCAAGTGTCTGCAGCCAGCTGTTTGTATGAACCGTGCGGCAGAGACCAAACAAAAGCCCCGGCTGCTGGTAAACTGGCGTCATTCGATCAACTGGCAGGCACGGCCTGGAAAATCCACACGGGAAACGATTTTGCTCACTACATCATGGACCCTGCAAGCCTGGATGTTGCTGGCGGGCGGGCTCGGTATTGCGGTACTGGCAGGGCTGCTAAGCGCGGTGCTGCAGGGTGGGCGCATGCGCCAGCTATTGCTGCAACTGCAGGACAGCCGCCTGCAGGCAAACAGCCACGAACATCAGCTGGCCCGGGCCTCGGCCGAGGTCGAGCGGCTGGAGTGGGAGCTGGATGAAGCCCGCGAACAGGTGCAGCACCAGCAGCGCCAGGGCCAGCAATACCTGCAGCAGCACCACGCAAGCGAAAAACAGCTGGAAGCGCTGCGCGAGCGCTATCGGGCAGTATATGGCCAGTTGGAACAGACACGCTCACAGCTGCAGCAGGAACAGCAGGCCTGTCAGGCCATGCAGGACAGGCAGCAGCAGATGGCCACCGAGCATGCCGAGCTGAAAACCAGCCTGCAGGCGCGGGAAGAGCATTTCCAGCAACAGCTGCAGCAGCTGGATGACAGCCGCCAGTTGCTGGCAAAGGAGTTTGAAAACCTGGCCAACCGCATCTTCGAGGAAAAGGGCAAGGCGTTTACGCAAACCAGCCAGGCCGGTATCGACAGCCTGCTCAAGCCCTTTCGTGAACAGATCGACGGTTTCCAGAGGCGGGTCAACGAAGTGCATGATGCCGCGCTGCAGGGCAACGCCAGTCTGAGCACGGAAATCCGCAAGGTGCTGGAAGCCGGACTGCAGATGAGCACCGATGCCAACAATCTGGTGTCTGCCCTGAAAGGGGATTCGCAGCAGCGCGGTGCCTGGGGCGAGGCTCAGCTGCAGCGCACCCTGGAGCTGGGCGGGCTGATCGCGGGTGATCATTATGAAGTGCAGCGCAGTTTTCGTGATGCTGAAGGGCGTCTGAAACAGACGGACTTTCTCATCCGCTTGCCGGACGGCAAGCATCTGGTCATTGACAGCAAGGTGACGCTGAATGCGTACCAGCAACTGGTTGCGGCACAGGATGCCGAGCAGGGGCAACAGGCGCTGTCGGCGCATTTGCAGGCCGTGCGCCGCCACATTGATGATTTGGCCGGCAAGGACTATAGCAACTTGCCTGGTGTACACAGCCCGGGATTTGTCCTGATGTTCATGCCGGTCGAGCCGGCGTTTATCGAGGCTCTGCGCCATGACAGGACGCTGTTCGAGTACGGGGTGCGCAAGAATGTCGTGCTGGTTTCCCATACCACGCTGATTCCGGTATTGCGCACGGTGTCCAGCCTGTGGATGCTGGAACGCAGCCAGCAGGAGGCACGGGAGATCAGTGACCGCGCCGGCGATATCTACAATCAGGTGTGTCTGGTCGCCGAGCGGCTGATGCGGCTGGGCAATACACTGGGTACGGTCAGCAATCACTACAACAGCGTGGTGACTTCACTGTCCGGGCAGCAGGGGCTGCACGGCAAGGTTGAGCGTTTTGCGCAGCTGTCGGCACGGGTCAACAAGAACATGCCCGGGCTGGAGCCGCGTCACCTGGATTTTGAAACCGGCCGTCTGCAGCTGGATGAGTCCTGAGCAGTCCGCTGCCGGATGTCATGGCAGCGCTGCAGCTGTCCCGTGAAAACACGGACGGATTTTATCGGTTGACGCTGGTCGGGCCTGCTGGCGTATCATGGGGCCGAGGTTTGACAGGAGCGAGCGCCTGCAGTCGGGCGTTTGCAATCAGAGTAGCCTGCTAGAAAGAGGGTGACGCCATGATTACCGCAACTCCCCGCATGACCAACCTGTTTTTGCAGCTGGGTCTTGATTCGAGCCAGGAAGGAATCGAGCGCTTCTTGCTGGAAAATGAACTGCCTGAGGACGTGCATATTCTGGAGGCTCCGTTCTGGAGCGAGTCCCAGGTTGAACTGCTGCGTGAACTGCTGTGTGCTGATGCCAACTGGTCGCTGGTGGTTGACCAGCTCAGCGAAGCGCTGCGTGCTTGCGTGTGCCAGGAAGGTAAAAAGTAACCTGCACGGGCGGAGCAAGGCCGGTTCCTTGCCGTTCGTCCGTTGCCATTGAGCTGTTCCGGCCCTGCTGTGTGCGGGGCCGTTTTGTTTGTGCGGATCATCGCCGGCTGGCCGGCAGGAAGAGGATCGGGTGCCTGATTTTTATACCGTGCTGATGCTGGTCGGATTCGGCTTTCTCGGCGCGTTCATCAATGCCATTGTCGGCGGTGGCGGGCTGATTACCGTGCCGGCCCTGCTGGCGGTTGGCCTGCCCCCGGCTGTGGCCATCGGTACCAACAAGCTGGCGGCGGCCACCGGCAACCTGACCAGCATGCTGACCTTCATGCGTGCCGGCAAGGTGGACTGGCGCCTGCTGTGGCCGGTGCTGCCCTGGGTATTCGTGGCGTCGATGTGTGGTGCAGTGGCGGTACACCAGATTTCACCGCAAATCCTGCAGCCGCTGGTGATTGTGCTGCTGGTGGTGGTGCTGTTGTACAGTCTGTGGAAGAAAGACCTGGGGCGTTTGCAGTCAACCGTTGCGATGACGCCCAGGCGCAAGCTGCTGGCCTGCGGGCTGGTGGTCGGGCTCGGTTTCTATGACGGTTTTTTCGGCCCGGGTACCGGCTCGTTCATGATCATGGCGCTGTTGTTCATGGGCATGGACTTTGTCCGCGCCGCCGGCAGTTCGAAGCTGCTCAACCTGACCAGCAACACCGCCGCCATGCTGACCTTCATGTGGCTGGGCAGTGTCCACTATGTCTATGGGCTGATCATGGCTGCCGCCATGATGGCGGGAGCCTATGCCGGTTCACGCATGGCGCTGAGCCGGGGCACGGCTTTTGTGCGGATGCTGTTCATTGCCGTGACTTCGGTGCTGATCCTGAAAAACCTGTATGACCTGCTGTAGCCGGACAGGGCGCGACATCGGCGGTGCGTTTAGCGCCGCACAACGGTATAATCCCGCATTTGTTCATGTGCAGGGTGAGGATTTCCATGACTGATGACGTTTTAGCCTACATGCAGCGCCTGGGACAGGCTGCCCGTGAAGCTTCCCGTGTGCTGGCCAGTGCGCCGACCGCACAGAAGAATCGGGCCCTGCTGGCTGCCGCCGATGAACTGGACGCCGCCCGTGCCAGCCTGCTGGAGGCCAATGGCAAGGACATGGACGCCGGCCGTGCCAATGGCCTGGATGATGCCATGCTTGACCGCCTGGAACTGACCCCGGCGCGCATCGACGAGATGATCGAGGGCCTGCGCCAGGTCGCCACCCTGCCGGACCCGATCGGCGAGATCCAGGACATGCGTTATGTGCCGTCCGGCATCCAGCTGGGCAAGATGCGCGTGCCGCTGGGCGTGATCGGCATCATCTACGAATCCCGTCCGAACGTGACCATCGAAGCGGCCAGCCTGTGCCTGAAGTCCGGTAACGCGACCATTCTGCGTGGCGGCTCCGAGGCCATCCACTCCAACCGTGCCATTGCCGAATGCCTGGACCGGGGTCTGGAAACTGCCGGCCTGCCGGCCAGTGCCGTGCAGGTGGTGGAAACCACCGACCGTGCCGCCGTGGGTGCGCTGATCACCATGCCCGAGTACGTGGACGTTATTGTGCCGCGCGGCGGCAAGGGCCTGATCGAACGTATCTCGCGTGAGGCCAAGGTGCCGGTGATCAAGCATCTGGACGGTGTTTGCCACGTCTATGTGGACGTGGACGCCGATGCTGAAAAAGCCATTCGTGTTGCCGACAACGCCAAGACCCAGCGTTATGCGCCCTGTAACGCCATGGAAACCCTGCTGGTGCATAACTCCCAGGTTGAGAGCGTGCTGCGCCCGCTGGTGAAAGTACTGCAGGACAAGGGTGTCGAACTGCGTGGTTGTCCGCGCTGCCTGGAACTGTTTGCCGGCGACATGGTTGCCGCCACCGAGCAGGACTGGGACGAAGAATACAATGCGCCGGTGCTGGCGATCCGCATTCTGGACTCGGTTGACGAGGCGATTGCCCATATCAACCGCCACGGCTCGCAGCATACCGACAGCATCATCACCGAAAACTTCACCACGGCACGGCGCTTCCTCACCGAAGTGGACTCCAGCTCGGTGATGGTCAACGCCTCGACCCGTTTTGCCGACGGTTTCGAATACGGCCTGGGTGCAGAAATCGGCATTTCCACCGACAAGCTGCACGCCCGGGGCCCTGTCGGCCTGCTCGGCCTGACCAGTGAAAAATACGTGGTGTTTGGCGACGGACACATTCGTGGCTAAAAAAATCGGCATTCTGGGAGGAACCTTCGATCCGGTACACATAGGTCATTTGCGCAGCGCCATCGAGGTGCTGGAAGACTGTGAACTGGATGAGGTCCGCCTGATTCCGGGTGCGGTACCGCCGCACCGTGCCACGCCCATGGTGGGTGCGCAGCAGCGGCTGGACATGGTCCGGCTGGCCGTCGAAGGCGTTGCCGGCCTGAGCGTGGATGATCGTGAGTTGAGGCGGGAAGGGCCTTCGTGGAGCATTGACACTCTGGTGTCGCTACGCGAGGAATTGCCGTCACAGGCGCAACTGTATTTCATTCTGGGGCAGGATGCCTTTGCCGGGTTGCCGGGCTGGCACCGCTGGCAGGAAGTCCTGCTGCATTGCCACCTGCTGGTATTGCAGCGCCCCGACATGCCGGCTGCCTTGCCGGATGCATTGCAACAGCTGTTGCAGCAGCGGCAGGTGGCGCACCACTCCGGGCTGCAGGGGCCGGGCGGGCAGATTGCGCTGCTTGAGCAGCCGCCGCTGCCGGTTTCGGCCACAGCCATTCGCGGTGCCCTGGCGGAGCAACGCAACATACGTTTTCTGGTACCGGATGCGGTCCGGGATTACATTCAGCAGCATGGCCTGTACGGGGCCATTCATTCCATTTGAATCAAGTGAGTTTTATGCAAATCGAACAACTGGTGACAACCCTGATTGCCGAGCTGGAAGAAGGCAAGGCCAAAGACATCGTTCAGATTGATGTCCGCGACAAAACCAGCATTACTGACTACATGGTGATTGCCAGTGGTACGTCCGGACGTCACGTCAAGGCGCTGGCACAGGCGGTTATTGAAAAAGCCAAGGAAAACGGTATCCAGCCGCTGGGCAATGAAGGCCTGAGCGTCGGCGAGTGGGCGCTGATTGACCTGGACGAGGTGGTGGTGCATGTCATGCAGGAAGAGACCCGCAGCTTCTATGACCTGGAGCGCCTGTGGCAGGGAGCCGAGCAGAACCGTGGCCAGGATGCGATCTGAGTGCGCATCCGCCTGATTGCCGTGGGCAGCAAAATGCCGGGCTGGGTAGAGGAAGGCTGGCGCGAGTACGTCAAGCGGCTGCCGGCAGAGATCCAGCTGGAACTGGTTGAGATTCCGCTGGTCACCCGCAAGAAGAATGCTGACGTGCGGCGCCTGATCCAGCAGGAAGGGGATGCCATGCTGGGCAAAGTGCTGCCCGGGGAACGGATTGTCACGCTTGAGGTCAATGGCAAACCCTGGAGCTCCGAGCAGCTGGCGGCCGAGCTGGATCGCTGGCGACTGGATGCCCGCACCGTCAACCTGATGATCGGTGGCCCGGAAGGACTGGCGCCGCAGGTGCAGGCGCGCAGCGAGCAGCAGTGGTCACTGTCGCCGCTGACCTTGCCGCATCCGCTGGTGCGCATCGTGGTCGGCGAGCAACTGTACCGTGCCTGTACCATTCTCAGTGGTCATCCCTATCACAAATAAGTACTGAACCAATGCCGCCAGCCATCCGCCTCAAAGACCATCAACGCGACCAGCGGCTGATTCGCCGCCGCCTGGTGGTGACGGCAGCCTTTGTCTTGCTGTTGACTGCAGTGCTGATTGCGCGGATGTACTTTCTGCAGGTGATGCAGTACGAGCACCATTCGACCCTGGCCGAGAACAATCGCATCCATGTGCAGTCGCTGCCGCCGACCCGGGGCCTGATCTATGACCGCAATGGCGTGGTGCTGGCCGACAACCGGCCGAGTTTCAGTCTGACCCTGACCCGCGAACGCGCCGGCAGCTGGAAACAGGTGCTGGCCGACATCATCGATATCCTGGAGCTGGACGAACAGGAGCTGGATGCCTTCGTCAAGCGGGTCGAACAGGGTCGTCGTCCCTTCGAGCCGGTGCCGGTGCTGTTCGAGCTGACGGAAGAGCAGATAGCCCGTATTGCCGTCAACCAGTACCGCCTGCCGGGTGTCGAGGTGGAGGCGCAAATGGTGCGCCACTACCCGTTTGGCGAGCAGTTTGCCCACACCGTCGGCTATGTCGGGCGCATCAATGAAAATGACCTGAAACGTCTCGATACTGTCCAGTACAGCGGTACCCACCATACCGGCAAGCTCGGTGTCGAGCGCTTCTATGAAGACCAGCTGCATGGCAAGGTCGGTTACGAAGAAGTGGAAACCAATGCCCGTGGCCGTGTTTTGCGGGTGTTGAAGCGGGTCGAGCCGCAAAGCGGGCAGGATATCTATCTGTCGCTCGACATCAAGCTGCAGCAGGCTGCCAAGAACGCGCTGGCCGGCCGGCGTGGTGCCATTGTCGCGCTGGACCCCAACAACGGCGAGGTGCTGGCGATGGTCAGCGAGCCCAGCTACGACCCCAACCCCTTTGTCACCGGTATCGGTTTCAAGGCCTATGCCGAGCTGCGCGACTCGATCGACCAGCCGCTGTATAACCGGGTGTTGCGCGGGCTTTATCCGCCCGGTTCCACCATCAAGCCGATGGTGGTGCTGGCCGGGCTGGATGCCGGGGTGATCACGCCGGCAACACGGGTCTATGACCCCGGCTATTACCAGCTGCCCAACAACAGCCACAAATACCGCAACTGGAACCGTAACGGCGACGGCTGGGTCGGACTGGAGCTGGCTGTGGCACGTTCCAACGATACCTATTTTTACGACCTGGCCCACAAGCTGGGCGTCGACCGGCTGCACGAATACATGACCCTGTTCGGTTTCGGCCGCCGGGTTGCGCTGGACATGTTCGAGGAAAGCGCCGGCCTGATGCCGTCGCGCCAGTGGAAGCGCGACCGTTACCGGCAGGTCTGGTACCCGGGCGAGACGCTGATTCTCGGCATTGGCCAGGGTTACATGCAAAGCACGCCGTTGCAGCTGGCGCAGGCCACCGCGCTGGTTGCATCCCGCGGCAAGTGGGCAAAGCCCCATCTGGCGCGCACGGTGGGTGGTGAGCCGGTGGTGGATGAAGATCCGTATCCGGACATCCAGCTGGCCAACCCGTTGCACTGGGAGCATGCCCGCCAGGCAATGGAGGCGGTGATGCATGGAGAACGGGGTACCGCGCGCGCTACCGGCAAGGACTCACCCTACCGGATTGCCGGCAAAAGCGGCACTGCCCAGGTGGTGGCGATCAAGCAGGGTGAAAGGTACGACCGCAACAAGGTCCAGGAGCGCCATCGTGACCATGCCCTGTTCGTTGCCTATGCGCCGGCCGACAAGCCGGAGATTGCGGTTTCCGTGATGGTGGAAAATGGTGAGTCCGGCTCGTCTGTTGCCGCGCCGGTGGCCCGGGCGGTACTGGATGCCTGGCTGCTGCCGGAAGAAACGGACGCTGCACAAGAGGCAGAGACCAACGCGGATGCGCCGGCGCTGGCCGGGCAGGAGGCAGGACAATGAGCCGCTTTGACCGGACACTCAGCCAGGGCGACGTGTTCCAGGCACGCACGCCTTTCTTGCAGCGCATCCATATCGATGGCTGGCTGGTGCTGTTGTTGCTGCTGGTGGGTGCCGGTGGCATCTTCATCCTGTATTCGGCCGGCAGTAAAAGCGAGGCCCTGCTGACCAAACAGCTCAGCTCGTTTGGCATCGGTTGTTTGGCGATGATGGTGATAGCCCAGATCGATCCACGCCTGATGGCCCGCTGGGCGGCACCGGCCTACCTGGTCGGGGTCGGGCTGTTGCTGGTGGTGGAAATCATGGGGCACAAGGCCATGGGTGCTACCCGCTGGATCAACATTCCCGGGGTGATGCGCTTTCAGCCGGCCGAACTGATGAAGATTTTCATGCCGTTGACGCTGGCCTGGTATGTGGCACGCCACAATTTGCCGCCCAGTTTCAAGCATATCGCCATTAGCCTGGTGCTGATTGTCGTACCCTTTTTGCTGATTGCCCGCCAGCCGGACCTGGGTACCGCGCTGTTGGTGCTGATGTCCGGCCTGTTTGTGCTGTTTCTCGGTGGCTTGCGCTGGCGCTGGATTCTGGCGGCGCTGGCGGCGGTGGTGCCGGCCGGTTTTGTCATGTGGAATTTCTTCATGCGCTCGTACCAGAAGCAGCGCGTGCTGACCTTTCTCAACCCGGAAAGTGACCCGCTGGGCAGCGGCTGGAATATCATCCAGTCCAAGGCGGCGATCGGCTCCGGTGGTGTACTGGGCAAGGGCTGGTTGCTCGGTACCCAGTCGCATCTGGACTTTCTGCCGGAAAGCCATACCGACTTCATCATCGCCGTGCTGGCTGAAGAGTTCGGCCTGGTCGGCGTCTGCCTGCTGCTGCTGGGTTATCTGTTGCTGGTGTTTCGCGCACTCTACATCACGCTGCATGCGCAGACGGTATTCGGCAAGTTGCTGGCCGGCTCGCTGACGCTGACGTTTTTCATCTATGTATTTGTCAATATCGGCATGGTCAGCGGCTTGTTGCCGGTGGTTGGCATCCCCTTGCCGTTCATCAGCTATGGTGGCACCTCGATTGTCACCCTGTTATCCAGTTTTGGCATTCTCATGGCTGTCCACACCCATCGCAAGTGGATCGCCCAGACTTAGGAGCTTTTTGACCCATGGTTTTTACAACCGGAAAAAAACTGCTGGCCGCTGTGCTGGTTTCGGCCGGCATGCTGGCCGGTGCACAGGCGGCAGACTATGCGCGGCATCCGCTGGCGCTGGAGCTAATGGCCGAAATGCGCGATGAGTTCGGCTTCACGGAAGAACGTCTGCAACAGGTATTTGCCCTTGCGCACAAACAGCAGGGCATTCTTGATGCCATTTCCCGCCCCGCCGAACGGGTCAAGCCCTGGAAGGAATACCGGCCGATTTTCTTGACGCGCCAGCGCATCGACAAGGGTTTGCAGTTCTGGGCGGAAAATGAAGAGGCCCTGGCACGTGCCGAAAAAGAATACGGCGTGCCGGCCGAGTTCATCGTTGCCATCATCGGTGTCGAGACCTTCTATGGCGGCAACACCGGGCGTTACTCCGTGCTGGATGCGCTGTCCACACTGGCCTTCGATTACCCGCCTCGGGCACCATTCTTCCGTGGCCAGCTCAAGCAGTTCCTGCTGCTGACCCGTGAGGAACAGCTTGAACCGGCCAGCCTGAAAGGCTCCTACGCCGGCGCCATGGGCCTGCCGCAGTTCATGCCGGGCAGCTTCCGCGCCTATGCCGTGGACTTCAACGGCGATGGCCGTATCAATATCTGGACCGATGCCGAAGATGCCATTGGCAGCGTGGCCAACTATTTCATCGAGCACGGCTGGCAGCCGGGGCAGAAAGTGGCAGTACCGGCCACCCTGAAGAATGAACAGGCCGAACAGGGGCTGACCGGCGGGCTGGACCCGAAGCATAGCATGAAAGAACTCAAGGCATTGGGCTGGCAGGCACAGCAGAAGGTTGCGGGGAAAACCCGCGTGACGGCATTTCGCTTCGATGGCGAATCCGGGGTTGAATACTGGCTGGGTTTGCCCAACTTCCAGGCAATAACCCGCTATAATCGTAGCGAAATGTATGCCATGGCCGTGACCCAGCTGGCCGAAACACTGGCCAGTGAATTCAAGGAAACCCGATAATGACTTCCATCCGTTTGCTGACCGGCAGCTTGTTGCTGGCTGCCGGGCTGGCGTTGCACGGCTGCGGCAGCAAGCCGGCCAAGCGTGAGACCGTTGCCACCAAACCGGCACCATCGGCACCTTACAAACAGTCGAAGAATGACGGCGCCCCCTGGTGGGACAAGGACGTATCCGGTATTCCGGATGCCACGCCGATGCCGCATTACGGGCCGGTCAAGGCTTCGCCCTATGTGGTGCTGGGCAAGAAGTACTATCCGATACAAAGCGCGCACAATTACCGGGAGAGCGGTACGGCATCCTGGTATGGCACCAAGTTCCATGGCCTGCATACCGCCAACGGCGAAACCTATGATCTCTACGGCATGACCGCCGCGCACAAGACCCTGCCGCTGCCCAGCTACGTCAAGGTGACCAATCTGGACAATGGCCGCAGTGTCACCCTGCGCGTCAATGACCGCGGGCCGTTCTACTCCGACCGCATCATCGACCTGTCGTTTGCCGCCGCCAAGAAGCTCGGTTACGCCGAACAGGGCGTGGCCCGGGTCAAGGTCGAGGGCATCAACCCGGAGCAGTGGTGGGCCGAGCGCGGACAGAAACCGCCGGTGGTGACGGGAACCGCACAAAAAGCACCTGAACCTGTACGGCAAACTGCTGTCGAGGTTTATGTGCCACCAGTTCAGCAGCATGCCGGCGCGTTGCTGCCGCTGGACGTGACGCCGCAGGCGGAAAGCCGTGGCATCTATTTGCAGGTGGGCGCCTTTGCCAACCCGGACGCCGCCCAGCTGCTGCGTGACAAGCTCGGTGCCGTGACGGCATCGCAGGTCAAGGTCAGTTCGGTGGTGCGTGACCAGCAGGTGCTGCACCGGGTGCGTATCGGGCCGCTATCGGATGCAAAACAGGCTGACACCATCCGCCAGCAGGTCCAGCTGGCCGGGCTGGGCAGCCCGACACTGGTCAATATCGACTGACTGGCAGTCAGACAAAGAACTTCAAGAATTTCAGGATGTGGTGTGTAAAAAATGATCGATTTGAAACAACTGGCACGTGTCGCACTGGTTACCGCTTCCGTGGTGTTTACCGGCTCGGTGGCTGCAGCGCAGGCTGCCATTCCGGCCATGCCGCCCTTGGCGGCCAAGTCTTATGTACTGATGGATGCGGCCACGGGCCAGGTTCTGGTTGAGCATAATGCCGACGAAGCGCTGCCCCCGGCCAGTCTGACCAAGCTGATGACGGCCTACATCGCCACCAAGGAAATCCGCAACGGCCAGATCGGCGAACAGGATCTGGTCACCGTCAGCGAGAAAGCCTGGCGCACCGGCGGTTCGCGCATGTTCATCGAGGTGGGCAAGCAGGTCTCGGTCGATGACCTGCTGCATGGCATCATCATCCAGTCCGGCAATGACGCCAGCGTGGCCATGGCCGAATATATCGCCGGCAGCGAAGAAGCCTTCGCCGACATGATGAACCAGCAGGCACGCAGCCTGCAGCTGCACAACAGCTCGTTTCGCAATGCCACCGGCCTGCCGGACCCGGAGCATTATTCCTCGGCCCATGATATGGCCCGGCTGGCCCGCGCCATCATTGACGAAGATCCCGAGCATTACGCCATCTACGCGCAAAAGGAATTTCTCTGGAATGGCATCCGCCAGCAGAACCGCAACCTGCTGCTGTGGCGTGACAGCACCGTGGACGGCCTGAAAACCGGCCATACCGAAGAAGCCGGCTATTGCCTCGTGGCTTCGGCGGTACGCGATAACATGCGCCTGATTTCGGTGGTGTTTGGTGCGCGTGATGAAGCCAGCCGCGCTGCCGAGACGCAGAAATTGCTGACCTACGGTTTCCGTTTCTTTGAAAGCCGCACCTTTTACAAGAAGGGTGTGGCCCTGACGTCCGGACAGGTCTGGAAAGGCAAACAGGCCCAGGTGGATGCCGGCCTGGCCAGCGACCTGTCACTGGTGGTGCCGCGTGGCAAGGCGGACAAGATGACAGCCGAAGCGGTCATGAACGACCGTCTTGTCGCTCCGGTCCGGGCCGGCCAGCCGCTGGGCAAGGTGGAAATCCGTCTTGATGGCGAGCTGCTGCACAGTGCTGATCTGGTCGCCCTCAATGACGTGGAGCAGGGCGGCATCTTCAAGCGTATCTGGGACAGCCTGCGCCTGTTCATCTTCAACCTGTTCAACTGAGGAACCCGGCATGCAAGTCAACATCACCGACCTGGGCGCGACGGCAGAAGAGCAGCCCAAAATCGAATTTCCCTGCGAACAGTATCCGGTCAAGATCATCGGCGATCACGGCGACGACTATGTGCAGACCGTGCTGGATGTGGTGTGTGCCCATGCGCCGGAGTTCGACCCGGCCACCGCCGACCAGCAGCTGAGCAGCAACGGCCGCTTCTGCTCGGTACGGGTGCGCATCACGGCACACAGTGAAGAACATCTGAGCGGCCTCAACGAGGCCCTGCGCCAGACCGGCAAAGTCCGCATGGTGCTGTGATGGAGCATCCGCTGCGGGTGCGCTGGCTGGGCCGGGTCGACTACGAGCCGGCCTGGCATGCCATGCAGGACTTCACCGACCGGCGTGACGCCGAAACACCCGACGAGATCTGGCTGCTGGAGCACCCGCCGGTTTTCACCCAGGGGCAGGCCGGCAAGGCCGAGCACCTGCTGTTTCCTGGCGATATTCCGGTGGTGCAGGTGGACCGTGGCGGCCAGGTCACCTACCATGGTCCGGGCCAGCTGGTTGCCTATATCCTGATCGACGTGCGCCGGCAGGGCGTCGGCGTGAGGGATCTGGTCAGCTTGATTGAAAACAGCCTGGTGCAGCTGCTGGCCGGCTATAATGTGACATCCCGTGCCAAAGCCGACGCACCGGGCGTCTATGTGAATGATGCCAAGATTGCCTCGCTTGGCCTGCGTATCCGTCGCGGCTGTTCCTTTCATGGCCTGGCGCTCAATGTCGCCATGGATCTTGAGCCGTTTCGCCGCATCAATCCCTGCGGCTATCAGGGCCTGCGCATGACGCAACTGGCTGACGAAACCGGTATCGCGACAAGTGTTGAACAGGCGGGACGCGAGCTGGCCACTATCCTGGCCGGCGCCCTGGGGCATTCAACCCATGAATTTTTAACAGGTGAAATAGACAGTCATGAGCGAACAACCTGCAGCGGCAACCCGCCGTAGTGCTGTAGAAACCGGCGTCAAACTCCGTGGTGCCGACAAGCTGGCGCGCATTCCGGTCAAGGTGATCCCTGCCGATGAAGTGCTGCGCAAGCCGGACTGGATTCGCGTCAAGGTACCGGTGTCTCCGGAAGTCGAAGGTATCAAGCAAACCTTGCGCAAGCACAAGTTGCACAGCGTATGCGAGGAAGCTTCCTGCCCGAACCTGGGCGAGTGTTTCTCCAGCGGTACGGCAACCTTCATGATCATGGGCGACATCTGCACCCGCCGCTGTCCGTTCTGCGACGTCGGTCATGGCCGCCCGAATCCGCTGGATGTCAACGAGCCGGTCAACCTGGCCCGTGCAATTGCCGACATGCGTCTGCGCTATGTGGTGATCACCTCGGTGGACCGTGACGACCTGCGTGATGGCGGTGCCCAGCACTTTGCCGATTGCGTACGCGAAATTCGCGCCCTGTCACCGACAATCCAGATCGAGACGCTGGTGCCCGACTACCGTGGCCGCATGGATATCGCGCTGGAAATCACCGCCGCCACGCCGCCGGACGTGTTCAATCACAACCTGGAAACCGTGCCCCGTCTGTACCGTGCGGCGCGACCCGGTTCCGACTTCGAATGGTCGCTGGATTTACTGGAGCGCTTCAAGCAGCTGGTGCCGCATGTGCCGACCAAGTCCGGCCTGATGCTGGGGCTGGGCGAGACCGACGAGGAAGTGATCGAGGTCATGCAGCGCATGCGCGAGCACAACATCGACATGCTGACGCTCGGTCAGTATCTGCAGCCCTCGCGTGACCACATGCCGGTGCAGCGCTATGTACACCCGGACACCTTTGCCTGGTTTGCCGACGAAGGCATGAAAATGGGCTTCAAGAATGTCGCCTCCGGCCCGCTGGTACGCTCCTCGTACCATGCCGACCAGCAATCCGGAGATCTGCTGCAGGAAGGCTGACCGGCCTTTCCGATAGGCGGGGCTTGCGCTCTGCGAGTCCCGATTTTGATCAGTGCCACAAGACGAAGCCCGCAAATTTGCGGGCTTCGTCTTGTCCGGGCCTTGGCTGCCGGGGTGGATCAAACCAAACCGTCAAAATCTGCCGCGCTGTGGCGCTCGCGCAGTCCGCCTTCGCCACGGTTGACCAGCCGGCCACGCTGTACTCCAGGGCGTTTGGCGATCTGCTCCTGCCAGCGCAATACATGGGTGTATTCGTGGGCCTGCAGAAACTCGGCCGCATCGTACACCGCACCGGTCGCCACACCACCGTACCAGGGCCAGATTGCCATGTCGGCAATGCTGTATTCGTCGCCGGCCATGTAGCGGTTGTCGGCCAGATGCCGGTTCAGCACGTCCAGCTGGCGCTTGGCTTCCATGGTGAAGCGGTTGATGGCGTATTCGTATTTTTCGCCGGCATAGACATAGAAATGACCAAAGCCGCCACCCAGATAGGGTGCCGCGCCCATCTGCCAGAACAGCCAGTTCAGGCAACGGGTGCGTCCGGCATGGTCCGCAGGGATGAAATGGCCGAACTTCTCCGCCAGATACAGCAGGATCGAGCCGGACTCGAACACCGGCAGCGCCGGGTTGACACTTCGGTCCAGCAGGGCAGGGATCTTCGAGTTGGGGTTGATGGCGACAAAGTCACTGCCGAACTGGTCGCCCTTGCCGATATCGATCAGCCAGGCATCATATTCGGCTCCGGTAACGCCCAGTTCCAGCAGCTCTTCCAGCATGATGGCCGCTTTCTGGCCGTTGGGCGTGGCCAGCGAATACAGCTGCAGCGGGTGCTGGCCAACCGGCAGTTCCTGTTCAAAACGCGCACCGGCCGTGGGGCGGTTGATGCTGGCATACTTGTTGTCGTCCTTCTCTTCATGCTGCCAGATCCGGGGCGGGGTGTAGGCTGTGTTCATGATTCGGTGCTCCTTGTAGTGGGCAAGCAGGATGCGGAGATGTTGCCATCGCTACTGCTTGTAGTGATTTCGCAGGCGGGTGCCCCCACGCCTGTCCAACAGTGCATGCATCAAGACTAGCAGAGCCGCCCGTCCGGACATAATGCAAAGATGCTAACAGCCATGCTTGTTGTGATGACATGGCACAAACGAAACCGGCTGATTGCATGGAGTTTGTGGCAGTGCCTTGGCTGCAGCTTCTAGTGGCCTGAACGGCTAGTTCGTTAACTCAAGTTCGGATGGCTGAGGTTTCGAGGCAAGGCGCTGTGACGAGTCATAGCGGGGCTATGGCGAGGAACAGCAACGCAGCATCGGAGCCTCAGACGCCGAAATTGACTAATGAAATTAGTCGTACAGGCCACTAGCTGCCTGATGGCCGCCAATGTCCTGATAGGTAAAGTAGCGGTAAACGGTACGGCCCGCTGGCCGTAATCCGCTATGCTATGCCGCATTTGCACAGGCAGGTACGGGAGAAACCAGGTGTTGAAAACAGGTGTTGCATTGGTGGTCATGCTGGCCGTGTCAGGCTGCATGCTCGGCCCGGATTACGTACGGCCGGAGCAGGCAGTGCCGGAAGCCTTTGCGGCAGCGGACGGCTGGAAAGTCGCCCAGCCGGGCCGGGCCGATGCCGGCAACTGGTGGGCAAACTTTGATGATCCGGTACTGGCCGCACTGTTGCAGCAACTGGAACAGGACAACCAGAACCTGATCGCCGCCGAAGCGGCCTGGCGCGAAGCGCGGGCCGCGCTGGGCGGCAGCCGCTCGGCGCTGTATCCGCAGCTGGACGCGCAAGCCGGTGATACCCGCGCGCAACAGGCCGGTGGCGACATCGGCAACAATCGTAATGTCCAGCTCGGCCTGGGCTGGCAACTGGATGTATGGGGGCAAGTACGCCGCCAGGTGGAAGCCGGCCAGGCCCGGCTGGACGCCAGTGCTGCCGACTGGGCGGCACTGCGGTTGAGCCAGCAAAGTCTGCTGGCGCAAAACTACATCCAGCTGCGCAGCCTGGATGAGCAGCTGCGCATTACCGCTGCCAATATCGATGCCTACCAGCGGGTGCTGCGCATCAGTGAAAATCGCTACCAGGCGGGCATGGTAACCCGTGCCGATGTCAGCCAGGCGCTGACCCAGCTGAAAAGCACCGAGGCTCAGCAGCTCGACCTGCACAGCCAGCGGGCACGCAGCGCCCATGCCATTGCCGTGCTGCTCGGCCGGCCGGCCAGCGGCTTCGGGCTGGCAGCTGTTGACGGGTTGCCGGCCATGCCGGCGCTGCCGCAAACCCTGCCGTCCAGCCTGCTTGAGCGCCGCCCGGACATTGCCGCCGCCGAGCAGCGGGTGATGGCCGCCAATGCCGAGATCGGCGTGGCCAAAACCGCCTATTTTCCCACCTTCGGCTTCAGTGCCAGCGGCGGCTACCGTGCCGATGCCTGGTCGGGTCTGATCAGCACGCCCAACCGCTTCTGGTCCTTGGGGCCGCAGCTTGACCTGCGCCTGTTTGATGCCGGTGCCCGGCGGGCCAAACTGCAGCAGGCCGAGGCGGCCTATGACCAGCAGGTTGCCGGCTATCGCCAGGCCACCCTGGAAGCCATTGCCGAAGTTGAAGATACCCTGGTGCAACTGGCCAGCCTGGAGCAGGAATATGCCGTTCAGGCCGAAGCGCTGGAATCGGCCCGCGATGCCTTGCGCCTGATCGAAAACCAGTATGCCGCCGGTCTGGTCGACTTTACGGTGGTCAGCAATGCCATGACCACTGCCCACAGTGCCGAGCGTACCTTGCTTGGCTTGCAGGCCAGCCGCCTGACCGCCAGCGTGCAACTGATCAGCGCGCTGGGCGGTGGCTGGGATGCTGCTGATACTCCCACGGCGCAATAGCAGCTTTAGCTTGTCTCCGGGGTTATTAAACCGCTTTGAAACCGCCTGAATATGGGCGTTGTGCGATGTTTTTTCAGCAGCATGCTTATTGTTGTGCACACCCATTATAAAGTGGCTGAGCGGTCAGGGCTTGACTTCCGGATTTTTTATTTGCAGTTGTCATGCTGATGTAAGTCATTGATTTGCAATAAATAGATGCGGGTGATCAGAAAATAGCCAGATTGTTTAACGGCCTTGAGTTCAGGTCACCAGCCGGACTTTTCATCAGATCATCCACAGGGTTATCCACAGCTATTGTGGATTGCTGATTTACTAGTAGCAGACTGAGCTACTCTCTCCGGTGCCTCAGTGTAGGTCCGAATTTATTCGGACAGCTGTTGGGAAACCTAGGTGATGAGCGTCATGTGCGAATGAATTCGCAGACGGGAGCGATATGCTTTGATGCAGCCTCAGGGGTAAGCCCCTTCGCACAGTTGTTTGTAGCAGCAGTTTTCCCGTTGCCGCCACTTTCTGCGACAATAGCCCCTTTTCAGTTGTCCGGTCTTTCCATTCCATGCCCCAAACCGATAGCCCAAGCCGTTCCAGGGATTTCAACCAATTGCTGCCTAACGCCATGCTGCGCGACCAGTTTCCGTTGCGCCGCCAATGGCAGCAGTTACGCAAAAAACCGGATGCCCAACGCGAACAACAACTGCAGCAGCGCCTGCTTGATTCGGTAGCTCTGGCCGAACGCCGCCGCGCCAGCCTGCCGCGTATCGACTATGACGACCAGCTGCCGATTGCCGAACACCGCGACAGTATTAAAAAAGCACTGGAACAGCATCAGGTACTGGTGATTGCCGGCGAGACCGGCTCGGGCAAGACCACCCAGCTGCCCAAGCTCTGTCTGGAGCTGGGGCGTGGCGTGCAGGGGCTAATAGGCCACACCCAGCCACGACGATTGGCGGCGCGCAGCGTCGCCACACGGATTGCCGAAGAATTGCACACGCCGCTGGGCGGACTGGTGGGTTTTCAGGTCCGTCACGAGGATTACAGTAACGAGCAGACGCTGGTCAAGCTGATGACCGACGGCATCCTGCTGGCGGAAACTGCCCATGACCGCTTTCTGCAACGCTACGACACATTGATCATCGACGAGGCGCACGAACGCAGCCTCAACATCGACTTTCTGCTCGGCTATATCAAACAGATCCTGCCCAAGCGACCGGATCTGAAAGTCATCATCACCTCGGCCACCATCGACCTTGAGCGCTTCTCGAAGCACTTTGACGATGCGCCGATCATCGAGGTGTCGGGGCGTACCTATCCGGTGGAGACCTGGTATCGCCCGCTGCTCGGCGAGCGTGATGCCGAAGGGCAGGCACTGGAAGAAGACCTCAGCGTGGAGCAGGGCATTCTGCGTGCGCTGGAGGAAATCGGACAGCATGAGCGCAGCCAGAAACGCCTGCCCGGCGATGTGCTGGTGTTTCTGCCCGGCGAGCGCGAAATCCGCGATTGCGCCGAGGTGCTGCGCAAGGCGCAACTTAAGCACAGCATGGTGCTGCCGCTGTATGCGCGGCTGTCGCCTGCCGAGCAGCAAAAAATCTTTCAGCCGCAGTCGGGCCGCAAAATCGTATTGGCTACCAACGTGGCGGAAACCTCGCTGACCGTGCCCGGTATCCGCTATGTGATCGACAGCGGCACGGCCCGCATCAGCCGCTACAGCTACCGCGCCAAAGTGCAGCGCCTGCCGGTTGAAGCCGTTTCGCAAGCCAGCGCCAACCAGCGTCAGGGGCGCTGCGGACGGGTCGAGGCCGGTATCTGCATCCGTCTGTACAGCGAGAGCGATTACCTGTCGCGTGCGGAATTCACCGATCCGGAAATCCTGCGCACCAATCTGGCGGCAGTGATTTTGCAGATGCTGCATTTGCGTCTGGGTGCCATTGAAGACTTTCCTTTTATCGAACCGCCGGAAGGCCGTGCCATCACCGACGGCTTCACCACCTTGCAGGAATTGCAGGCCGTCACCAGCGCCAACGAGCTGACCCCGCTGGGCCGCCAATTGGCGCGGCTGCCGATCGACCCGAGGGTCGGGCGCATGCTGCTGGCCGCGGCCGAGCAGGGCAGTTTGCGCGAGGTGCTGATTGTCGCCAGTGCGCTCTCTACGCAAGATGCGCGAGTGCGTCCGGCGGACAAACAGCAGGCCGCCGATCAGGCCCATGCGCAATGGAAGGACCCGGATTCCGACTTTGCCGCCCTGATCAACCTGTGGCGCGAGTTTGAACAACAGCGCCAGGAGCAGGGCAGCAGCGGTGCGCGGCGCTGGTGTCGCCAGAACTATGTCAATTTCCTGCGCATGCTGGAGTGGCGCGATGCCCACCGCCAGCTGTTGCTGATCTGCCGCGAGTTGCAGCTGGCCTTCAATGACGAGCCGGCCAGTTACGACGGCCTGCACAAGGCTCTGCTGACCGGCCTGCTCAGTCATATCGGCCAGAAAAGCGAAGACAACGACTATCTCGGCGCACGGCAAAAACGCTTTCTGATTCACCCGTCCACCGGTCTTGGCCGCAAGAAACCGCAATGGATCATGGCTGCCGAGTTGGTGGAAACCACCCGCCTGTATGCCCGGCTGGTGGCGCGTATCGATCCGCTGTGGGCGGAGCAGGCCGCGCCGCACCTGCTCAAGCGCACATATCTGGAGCCGCACTGGGAGAAAAAGCGCGGGCAGGCGGTGGCCTATGAGCAGATCACCCTGTACGGACTGATTCTGGTCGGTCGCCGCGCCGTGCATTACGGTCCCATAGAGCCGGAGCTGGCGCGGGAACTGCTGATTCGTGAAGGACTGGTCGGTGGCGAAATCCTCAGCCGTGCTGCCTGTCTGGCTGCCAACCGCAAACTGCTGGAGCAACTGGACGAGCTGGAAGCCAAGGCACGTCGCCGCGACATCCTTGCCGACGAAGAAGTGCTGTTCGCCTTCTATGAGCGTCACCTGCCGGCCGACATCTACCAGACCGCCAGTTTTGAGCGCTGGTACAAGCGCGAAAGTGCCAAACAGCCCAAGCTGCTGCACATGACCGCCGAGGACGTGCTGCAGCGTGAAGCCAGTGAAGTCACCGAAGAGCAGTATCCGGATCACCTGAACTGGGACGGCCTGAAACTGCCGCTCAGCTATGAATTCGAACCGGGCCACCCGCGTGACGGTGTCACCCTCAGCGTGCCGGTACCTGTGTTGTTGCAGATCCCGCCGGCACGCTTGCAATGGCTGGTGCCCGGCCTGCTGGAACAGTTGTGTATCGCGCTGGTGCGCCAGCTGCCCAAGGCGCTGCGCAAGAACTTTGTGCCAGTGCCGGACTTTGTCCGTGCCGCACTGGAAAAAATGCCCTTTGGCGAGGGCGACCTGACCGCTGCCTTGGGGCATCAGCTCTTGCGTATGACCGGCGTGCGCATATCGGATGACGCCTGGGATGAAGCCTGGCACGGCATCGAACGGCATTTGAAAATGAACATCGAGGTGCTGGATGCCAAGGGCAAACGCATGGGCGAGAGCCGCGACCTGAGTGAACTGCTGGGGCGTTTCGGCACCGCCAGCCAGCAGGCGCTGGGGCAGTTGCGCGAGCAGCAGCAACAGCGGCAGGCGCAGGAACTGGATACCAAAAGCTTCGAGCTGGACAGTTTCAAACAGCAGAAAGTCGCCGGACTGGAAATGACCGTATTCCCGGCGCTGATCGACCGTGACGGCGAGGTGCAGGAAGGCCAGTTTGCCAGTCAGGCGCAGGCCGATCACGAACACCGCCGCGCCCTGCAACGCCTGCTGGTGCAGCAGTGGAGCGAACCGGGCAACTATGTGCGTGAACTGTTGCAGCGCGACAATCAGCTCACCTTGCTGTATCGCGATCTGGGCCGCATCGATGCCTTGGCCGAAGACGTGCTGCTGGCCTGTGCCGAACAGCTGGCGCTGGCCGACCTCAAGCAGTTGCCACGTAACGCCGGTGCAGTGCAGCAACTGGCCGAACAGCACAGGGGATCGGTAGTCGAGCAGGCCGAACAGCTAATCAAGCGCCTGCGTGACATTTTGCAGCGCTGGCACGAGCTGAAAAAGCGCTTCAAGGGTCGTATCGACCTGCAAATGGCAGTTGCTCTCAACGACATCAAAAGCCAGTTGGCGGCGCTGATTTACCCCGGCTTTGTGCGCGAAGTGCCCGCCCAGTGGCTGCAGGAATACCCGCGCTACCTCAAGGGCATCGAACAGCGCCTCGACAAGCTCGGCAGCCAGTTGCAAAAAGACCGCGTATGGACGCTGGAGCTGAACGGCTACCAGCAGCAATACCGCGACCGGCTGGACAAGCACCAGAAAGAAGGCAAATACGATCCTGCCCTGCAGCTGTATCGCTGGATGCTGGAGGAATATCGGGTGTCGTTGTTTGCGCAGCAGTTGGGGACGCGTTTGCCGGTGTCGGATAAGAGATTGGCGAAGCAGTGGGCTGAAGTTGGGGCTTGATGTTTTTGGGGGAGCGGTTTGCAGGGCGGTGGTTGGGGCCGGTCAAGGTCTGTGCTGCGGCTGACTGGGCACAATCGTAGGTGCGAATTTATTCGCACAATGGCCACCCGCACCGAAGCATGCTGCGTCACAGGTGCTGATGCCTGGCACAGACCTTGGCCAGCCCTGATAGCTGCTTGCTGCTTTGGAGGGATGGACCGGCTAAACCGGACTGGTCTAGGATAAGTTTCTCGTTGCGCTCACTATTTGCCACAGAGTGCGGCGCTGCCTCTCTTTACTCAATCCCCCTGGAATCTCCGCATATGAGTAACGCATATATCGTTGGGCAAATCACGGTGAAGAACCCTGAGCTGTGGGCTGAATATTGCAGTAAAGTCCCCGCGACAGTGGCCCCCTGGGGAGGCGAGCTTGTCTTTCGTGGCAAACAGGTGGCTGCACTTGCCGGCGAAAGCCCGCACCCGGACATTGTCGTCATCAGGTTTCCGGATCTTGCTGCGCTCGACAGCTGGTTTTCTTCGACAGCCTATCAATCGCTTATTCCGCTTCGACAGCAGGCGGCGGAAGTGCTTTTGCTATCCTATGAAGCGTAGCTTTCCAGTTTTTGCATGACTTCTGCCAGCACTTCAATAGGATGCCTGAAACCACATCGCTATCGGGTTTTTGACAAAGGACATTGCCAATGAATTACGGCACTGAACTGGTTGGCATGCTGATCGCGCTGGCGGTCGGGTTGGTCATCGGCTTTGAGCGTGGCTGGCGTTCGCAGAACCTGGATGAGGAGCGCCACGAAGAAATCGATGACCAGACCGTAACCGGCATTCGCACCTTTGGTTTGCTCGGACTGGCCGGAGGGGTGGTGGCGCAGCTGGCAATCCTGTCCTCGCCGCTATTTCTGGCGGCAGCATTGCTGGGTGTGGCGGCGTTGTTGATTGTCGGCTACATCCACACCAGCAAGGCCACCGGCGACCTGGGTGCAACCACCGAAGTGGCGGCGTTGCTGGCTTTTCTGCTTGGTGCCCTGGCGGTATACGGCTTTTATCTGGAGGCCGCTGTTGCCGCCGTTATTACCGCCGTTCTGCTCGGAACCAAGGAGCATATTCATGCCCTGCTACGCAGCCTGACCCGCCTGGAGCTGAACGCTTCGCTGCAAATGCTGGTAATTGTGCTGGTGGTTTTGCCGCTGTTACCCAACGAGGCGATGGGGCCGTGGGACAGCCTTAATCCGCAGGTGATTGGCTGGCTGGTGCTGTTGATTGCCGGCATCAGTTTTGTCGGCTATTTTGCCGTGCGGGTGCTGGGTGACCGGGTTGGTCTGGTGTTGACAGCGCTACTTGGCGGCCTGACCTCCAGCACGGCCCTGACCCTGGCTTTTTCACGCATGGCGCGACTGGGTAGCGGGCGTACCACCTTGCTGGCCGCAGGTATTGTGCTGGCATGTGGCACCATGGCTCCGCGCTTGTTGCTGGAAGTGGCTGTGGTCAACCGGGCGCTGCTGTTACCCCTGTTACCCGGCATCATCGGGCTGGGTTTGGTGCCTTTGCTGGCGGTGTGCTGGCTGCTGTGGAGGCACAAGGGCGAACAAACGGAATGCGGCCAGCCGGCGCTCAGCAACCCGATGGATTTGCAGCAAGCCATCGTCATGGCGCTGGTGCTGACACTTGTCTTCATGCTGTCACGCGGAGCCGAGCAGTGGTTTGGCAATGAGGGGGTCTATGTGCTGGCACTGTTTGCCGGCATTGCCGATGTCGATGCAATCACCATTGCGCTGGCACAGCAGGCCCGGGACGGGCTGGCCAGCGAGGTTGCCGTGCGCGGCATCCTGTTGGCTGCGATGACCAACACGGCGGTCAAGGCCGGTATTGTGTTGGTGGTTGGCGGCTGGCCACTGGCACGCCGCGCCAGTCTGGTGCTGGTTCTGGCCATGCTGGCGGCAGGGGTTGGGCTATTTTTCGGTTAGCCTGAACAACAGGGCTGTCTCTGGAACACTTCTTGCTTTGCATATCCATGATGACAATCCGCCAGTTAGTTGGCGCTGTTTTTTTGGAGAGTGAAGCGTGGATCGTACACAGGTGATGACAGGCATGCGCAGTGGCGTATCGATACTCAGGCAGGGCAACCTGGGGGTTCCGGTACTGTTGCTGGTAATCCTGGGCATGATGACGCTGCCCATTCCGCCGTTTTTGCTCGACGTTTTCTTCACCTTCAACATCGCGCTGGCCATTGTGGTGCTGCTGGTGTGTGTGTACGCCATGCGTCCGCTGGATTTTGCCGCTTTCCCGACCATTTTGCTGGTCGCCACCCTGATGCGGCTGGCGCTCAACGTGGCCTCGACCCGGGTGGTGCTGCTGCATGGCCACCAGGGCGGTGACGCGGCGGGCAAGGTGATTCAGGCCTTTGGCGACGTGGTGGTCGGCGGCAACTATGTGGTCGGTGCCGTGGTGTTTGCCATCCTGATGATCATCAACTTTGTGGTGGTGACCAAGGGTGCCGGGCGTATTTCCGAAGTCAGCGCCCGTTTTACCCTGGATGCCATGCCCGGCAAGCAGATGGCCATCGACGCCGACCTCAACGCCGGCATTATCGACCAGAACGAAGCCAAGACCCGCCGTGCCGAGGTGGCCCAGGAGGCCGACTTTTACGGCTCGATGGATGGTGCCAGCAAGTTTGTGCGCGGTGACGCCATTGCCGGTTTGTTGATCCTGTTCATCAACCTGCTTGGCGGCATTGCCATCGGCATGGCCCAGCACTCCATGGCATTCAAGGACGCCGGCGTGGTGTACTCGCTGCTGACTATCGGTGACGGTCTGGTGGCGCAGATCCCCGGCCTGTTGTTGTCCACGGCGGCAGCGGTGATGGTGACCCGCGTGACCACCGCCGAAGACATGGGCCAGCAGATCCAGCGCCAGATGTTCAGTTCGCCCAAGGCGCTGGCCATTTCGGCCGCGATCCTCATGGCGATGGGTGCCGTGCCGGGCATGCCGCATGTGTCCTTCATCGGTCTGGGCCTGCTGGCTGCCGGTGGTGCTTACTGGATCTGGCGTCGCGGCAAGGCGGAAGAGGGCGGTAGCAAGGAATTGCAGGCAGCCCAGCAGGCTGATCAGTTGCCTGCGGCAGTACAGCCTGAGCAGCGTGAGCTGGGCTGGGATGATGTGACGCCGGTGGACATGGTGGGTCTTGAGGTCGGTTACCGGCTGATTCCGCTGGTGGACCGCAACCAGGGTGGCCAGCTGCTGACCCGCATCAAGGGCGTGCGCAAGAAGCTGTCGCAGGACCTGGGCTTCCTGATGCCGTCGGTGCACATCCGTGACAACCTTGACCTCAACCCCAATGCCTATCGCCTGACGCTGATGGGCGTCACTGTGGCCGAGGCGGAGGTGTACCCGGAGCGAGAGCTGGCGATCAACCCCGGTCAGGTATTTGGCACCGTCAATGGTTTGGCGACCGTTGATCCGGCGTTTGGCCTGGAGGCCGTGTGGATCGAGCCGAACCAGCGTGACCAGGCACAGTCGCTCGGCTATACCGTGGTCGATGCCAGCACGGTGGTGGCAACCCATCTCAATCAGGTGTTGGGCAAGCATTCCCACGAGCTGATCGGCCATGAAGAGGTGCAACAACTGATGCAGGTGCTGGCCAAGAGCTCGCCCAAGCTGGCGGAGGAACTGGTGCCGGGCATGGTATCCCTGTCGACTTTGTTGAAGATCCTGCAGAACCTGCTGCAGGAACAAGTGCCGGTGCGCGACATTCGTACCATTGCCGAGGCGATCGCCAATGCTTCGGCCAAGAGTCAAGATCCCGCCGCCATGGTTGCGGCAGTACGGGTGTCTTTATCCCGTGCCATCGTGCAAAGCATTGTCGGGCTTGACTCCGAGCTGCCGGTGATCACCCTTGAGCCAAGGTTGGAACAAATATTGCTTAATAGTTTGCAGCAGGCTGGTCAGGGTGGCGAAGGCGGAATTTTGCTGGAACCTGGCATGGCCGAGAAACTGCAGCAGTCTCTGGTAGAGGCGGCGCAACGTCAGGAAATGCAGGGCCAGCCGGTTATTTTGCTGGTCGCCGGCCAGATCAGGGCCATGATGTCGCGCTTTGCCCGTATGGCCGTACCCAATATGCATGTACTGGCCTACCAGGAGATTCCGGACAACAAACAGGTCACTATCGTTGCGACGGTAGGCCAGAACTAAACAAGGGGCACAATCATGGCCATGCAAGTCAAACGTTTTTTTGCCGCCGACATGCGTCAGGCAATGAACCGCGTGAAGGAAGAACTGGGGGCTGACGCCGCCATCCTGTCCACGCGCCGTCTGGCCGGTGGTGTCGAGTTGACTGCGGCACTGGATTACAGTGCCCAGCCGTTGCCGGCCCGTGCCAACCCCGAGCTGGAAGCCGAATTGCGCAAAACCAGCCAGAAAATCCTCAGTGCCAAAACCGACTTTGAACAGCGGGCGCAGATCGCTGCCGGTGGTCGTGACCGTCAACTGCTTGACAGCGTGCTGGAGCATACCGCCGAGGTTGCGCGCTTGCGCCCGGACGAAAACCCGGCGCAGTCACGCAGCGCTGCCGATCAGCAGGAGCTGGCGCAAATGCGCTCCGAGCTGATGGGGCTGCGCGAACTGATCGAGCTACAAATGGGCAACATGGGCTGGCAGGGTTTGCGTCAGCAGCAGCCGGGGCAGGCCGCGCTATGGCGCAAGCTGCAGCAGATGGGCCTGCCTGCAGATGTCATCAGCAGCCTCATGAAAAAAATTCCGCAGGATCTGCAGCCGCGTCAGGCCTGGAAGATGGTGTTGGCGTTGCTGGCCCGCTCCGTGCAGACACCAAAGGACGAACCGGTCATGCAGGGCGGGGTGATTGCCCTGGTCGGCCCGGCCGGTATGGGCAAGACCACCACGCTGGCCAAGCTGGCAGCGCGCTATGTGCTGGAACATGGTGCGCAGAACATCGCGATCGTCAGCATGGACAGTTACCGTATTGGTGCGCAAGAGCAACTGAAGACTCTTGGCCGCATCCTCAATGTGCCGGTCAGCCATGTCGAGGCCGGTCAGTCGCTGGAACAGGCACTGTTGCCGCTGGCGAAAAAACGGATCGTGCTGGTCGACACCGCCGGGCTGCCGGCCAGTGATCCGCAACTGACGCTGCAGCTGGACAATCTGACCAGCCGCAAGCTGCCGATCCGCAATTATCTGGTACTGGCGGCCACCAGCCAGGCGCAAGTGCTGAAGGCTGCCTGGCATGCCTACAAGCGTTGCGGACTGGCCGGCTGCATCATCACCAAGCTGGATGAAGCCGTCAGCATGGGTGAAGTGCTGGGCATGGCAATTGGCCAAGGCCTCGCAGTAGCTTATACTACCGACGGTCCTAAAATTCCTGATGACATTCAAGTCTCTCGAAGTCATCAGCTGGTCAGCCGGGCGGTACGCATGCAAAACCCGGACGAACCCGGTGAGGAGGTCATGGCCGAACTGTATGCGGGTGTTTGCCAAAAGGCACGTCATGTGGTCTGAACAGCCGGCCGCCAACTGACTGAATGTTTTTAAGGTACAGAGTAGATGTCAAACAAGAACCCTGTTCAAGTAATTGCAGTAACCGGAGGCAAGGGCGGCGTGGGTAAAACCAACGTTTCCGTCAACCTGTCCGTGGCCCTGGCCGGGCTGGGTCGCCGGGTCATCCTGCTGGATGCCGACTTTGGCCTGGCCAACGTTGACGTACTGCTCGGCCTCGAGCCCAAGCGGACCCTGAGCGAAGTCATGGCCGGTGAGTGCGACCTGCGTGATGTATTGCTGACAGGGCCGGGTGGCATCAAGATTGTACCGGCGTCCTCCGGAACGCAGGACCTGGTCTCGATGACACCCTTGCAGCATGCCGGGCTGATTCAGGCCTTCAGTGAGCTGGGTGACAATCTGGATGTGCTGGTGATTGATACCGCCGCCGGCATTGGCGATTCCGTCCTCAGCTTTGTCCGCGCAGCCCAGGAAGTCGTTCTGGTGGTGTGTGACGAGCCGACGTCGATCACCGATGCCTATGCGCTGATCAAATTGCTCAACAAGCAGTTTGGCATCACCCGGTTCCGGGTGCTGGCGAATATGACGCATACTCCCCAGGAAGGGCGCAACCTGTACAACAAGCTGGTGAATGTGACCGAACGTTTTCTTGATGATGTGGCCTTGCAGTATCTGGGTGCCGTGCCCTATGACGAGATGGTGCGCAAGGCCGTTCAGCGCCAGCGTCCCGTGTACGAGGCCTATCCGCGCAGCAAGGCGTCCCAGGCGTTTCGCGCCATTGCACAAAAGGTCGATGCCTGGCCGCTGACAGATACGCCGCGGGGGCATCTGGAGTTTTTTGTCGACCGGCTGATCGGCTCGTAAATATATGGAAGCAAGGTAAGGTAATGGCATTTTCCAGCGGACTGCAGATGTACAACCGGGCAAGCGGAGGGGATGAGCAATCCCGCCTGCTTGAGCAGCACGCTACTCTGGTCAAGCGCATTGCCTACCACATGCTGGCCCGTCTGCCGGCCAGCGTCCAGGTCGAAGATTTGATCCAGGCCGGCATGATCGGCCTGCTGGAAGCGGCCAGGAAATTTGACGCCAGCAAGGGTGCCAGCTTTGAAACCTTTGTCGGCATCCGCATCCGTGGTGCCATGCTCGACGAGGTGCGCAAGGGCGACTGGGCACCACGTTCGGTGCACCGCAACACCCGTATGGTCGGTGATGCAGTCAGGGAAGTGGAGAAGCGCACCGGGCGCGATGCGACCGATCGCGAGGTGGCCAAAGAACTGGGTGTCGATCTGGATGAATATTATCGGATGTTGGCCGATACAAGGGGAAGCCGGCTGTTCAGCTTCGATGATCTGATGGAAGATGGCGCGCCGGAGCCCAAGTATGGGCAGAGTCATGAACCGGGTTACGCCACGGAAGATGAGCGCTTTCGTGAGGCGCTGGCCGAAGCGATTGACGGGTTGCCGGAGCGGGAGCGTCTGGTGCTTTCGTTGTATTACAACGAAGAACTGAACCTGAAGGAAATCGGCCAGGTACTGGGTGTCAGCGAATCCCGGGTGAGCCAGCTGCACAGCCAGTGCGCGGCGCGTTTGCGCAGCCGCCTGTCAGACTGGCGCTCCGGCTCCTAGATTTCTCTGGCTGATGGTTGCAAGGGGGCCGGAATGGCAGGCAGTGCCGCCGGGTGGAAAACCAACAGGGATCAAGGCTGTTAATGGATACCAATGATATATATACGTCGGACACTGCCGGCAGATTAAACATTTGGAGGTTTGCTTGAACAAGAACATGAAAATCCTGATTGTTGATGACTTTTCAACAATGAGGCGGATCATCAAGAACCTCTTGCGTGACCTCGGCTTTACCAATACCGAGGAAGCCGATGACGGTTCCACCGCATTGCCTATGCTGCAAAGCGGCAACTTCGATTTTCTGGTGACCGACTGGAACATGCCGCAGATGACCGGCATCGACCTGCTGCGCGCAGTCCGGGCCGATGAGCGTCTCAAGCATTTGCCGGTGCTGATGGTTACGGCCGAAGCCAAGCGGGACCAGATCATCGAAGCGGCCCAGGCCGGCGTCAACGGATATGTGGTCAAGCCTTTTACTGCACAAGCGTTGCAGGACAAGATCGAGAAGATTTTTGAGCGCGTCAACGGTTGATGCGGTCCGATTCGGGGTTGGCCGTGACACAATACGAGAGCATACAGGCCCGTTTGCAACAGGCCGTAGAACAGCATGCCGGGCGCCTGCAAGAGCACCTGGCTGCCGGTGACTGGGCGGCCGCAGCACAGCTGGTTGACCAAATCAATGACATCCGCAACCAGAGCCTGTACGAGGAAGTGGCCAAGCTGACGCGAGAGTTGCACAGCGCCATTCTGGATCTGCAGATCGAGAGCGGCACTCCCCATGCACAGGAAATGTCGCAGATCAACGATGTCAACGAACGGCTGAACTATGTCATGAACATGACGGAAAAAGCAGCCAATGACACGATGGACCTGGTTGAGGCCAGCGCTCCGCTGGTCAACTACATCAGTTATGAAGCACAAAGCCTGACCGCTGACTGGCAGCGATTTACCCGGCGCGAAATGCCGCTGGACGAATTCAGGGACCTGGCGCGCCGTGTCGAGGCCTTTTTGCTGCGCAGCCTGCACGACAGTGACCAGATGTCGGCCCATCTCAATGACATACTGACAGCCCAGAGCTTTCAGGACCTGACCGGCCAGGTGATCAAGCGTGTCACCGAGCTGATTGGCTATGTGGAAGACAGCCTAGCCCGCATGGGCGGCATGGCCAGAACCGTTGATCTGGTTGCTGGCATAGAGCACGACCCGGAAACCCTGCAAAAAAGCAGTCAGCCCCGACAAAGTGACTCCAGGGGTGAAGGTCCGCAGATTCGTGCCGATAAAGGAGAAGATGTCGTATCTAATCAGGTTGATGTCGACGATTTATTATCCAGCTTAGGGCTGTAAGGAGAGCTTGCGATGAGCTTCGAAGCCGATGAAGAAATTCTCCAGGATTTTTTGGTGGAAGCCGGAGAAATTCTCGAGCTGTTGTCCGAGCAGCTGGTTGAACTGGAGAGTTCCCCGGACGACATGAACTTGCTGAATGCGATCTTCCGTGGCTTTCATACGGTCAAGGGCGGTGCCGGCTTTTTGCAGCTCAACGAGCTGGTTGAGTGTTGTCATGTGGCTGAAAACGTATTTGACATCCTGCGCAAGGGTGAGCGCCGGGTCAGCGCGGAGCTGATGGATGTGGTGCTGGAAGCGCTCGACAACGTCAACAGCATGTTTCATCAGGTGCGCGAGCGTACCGAGGTTACCCCGGCTCCGGCCGCGCTGCTGGAGCAGCTGGCCATTCTGGCCGAGCCCGAGTCTGCCCAGCCTGCCGTGGCCGAGGAGACGGCAGAAGAAGTCGACGAAGCCGATCGCGAATTCGAACAGATGCTGGCCATGAGTTCTCCGGAACCGCCGGAGCCGGCTCCCGGTGATGCCAGTGACATTATCAGTGAAGATGAGTTCGAGGCGCTGCTCGACCAGCTGCATGGCGAGGGTCGCGGGCCGGCGGCCACAGCTGTTGCCCCGGCCGCTACAGAGGCTGCCACGGGCGATGAAATTACCGAAGATGAATTTGAGGCATTGCTCGACCAGCTCCACGGCGAAGGCAAGTTCGGCGGAGTGGAAAACGTAGCGGATACCGCCGCAGCCAGCGCCGGCGAGGAGCAGAAGCCAGACAGTGATGAAATCACTGATGACGAATTTGAGTCCCTGCTTGACCAGCTGCATGGCAAGGGTCGCTTCCAGGTGCGCCCCATGGCAAATGATGGCGCTGCCACCCCGGCTGCCAGCCAGCAAAAGTCTGCCGCACCGGTTGCCAAGGCAGCGCCGGCAGCTCCTGTCGCGACACGCAACTCTTCGGCAGCTCCTGCCGCGACACGCAACTCTTCGTCAGCTCCGGTTGAAGAGACCACTGTACGGGTCGATACTGCCCGCCTTGATGACATCATGAACATGGTTGGCGAGCTGGTGCTGGTGCGTAACCGGCTGGTTCGCCTCGGCCTGGACAGTGAAGACGAGGACATGGCCAAGGCCGTGTCCAACCTGGATGTGGTCACGGCTGATCTGCAATCTGCCGTGATGAAAACACGCATGCAGCCGATCAAGAAGGTGTTTGGCCGCTTTCCGCGACTGGTGCGTGACATGGCGCGCAGCCTGAAAAAGGAAATCAGCCTGGAGCTGGTGGGTGAAGATACCGACCTCGATAAAAACCTGGTTGAAGCACTGGCCGACCCGCTGGTGCACCTGGTGCGCAACTCCGTGGACCACGGTATTGAAATGCCGGACGAGCGCGAAGCCGCCGGCAAGAGCCGTACCGGCAAGGTGGTGTTGTCCGCTGCCCAGGAGGGCGATCATATCCTGCTGATGATCACCGATGACGGCAAGGGCATGAATGCCGATGTGCTACGTGCCAAAGCAGTGGAAAAGGGCATGCTGGACAAGGATGCGGCCGACCGCCTGACCGAGCTGGAGTGCTATAACCTGATTTTTGCACCGGGTTTCTCCACCAAGACGGAAATCTCCGACGTGTCCGGACGTGGCGTGGGCATGGATGTGGTCAACACCAAGATTGCCCAGCTCAACGGCAGCGTCAATGTGTATTCCAAGCCGGGCGAAGGCTCGCAGGTGGTCATCAAGGTTCCCTTGACGCTGGCGATCATGCCGACCCTGATGGTGATGCTGAATGAGCATGCCTTTGCCTTCCCGCTGGTCAACGTCAATGAAATCTTCCATCTGGACCTGTCGCGCACCAACATTGTTGACGGCCAGGAAGTGGTGATTGTGCGCAACAAGGCGCTGCCGCTGTTTTATCTCAGCCGCTGGCTGCAGCCGGAGCGTCGGCACGAACAGCAAAAAGATGGCCATGTGGTGCTGGTCAGTGTCGGTGACAAGCGCGTCGGCTTTGTCGTCGATCAGCTGATCGGGCAGGAAGAAGTGGTGATCAAGCCGCTGGGGCGTGGTTTGCAGGGAACCCCCGGCATGTCCGGTGCAACCATTACCGGTGACGGCCGCATTGCCCTGATCCTGGATGTGCCCGGGGTGCTGAAACACTACGCCTGAATGCTGGTCCAGTTTTAAGGAAAAGGTGAATGGCTGTAAAAGTCTTGATTGTTGATGATTCGGGTTTTTTCCGTCGCCGGTTGAGCGAGATCCTGGCGGCCGACTCCCGTATCGAGGTGGTGGGCACTGCCAGCAATGGCCAGGAGGCGATCGACAAAACTCTTGAGTTGCGCCCGGACGTGATCACCATGGACTACGAAATGCCGGTCATGGACGGAATTTCCGCCGTACGGCAGATCATGCAGCGTTGTCCGACCCCGGTATTGATGTTTTCTTCGCTGACCCATGAGGGGGCGCGAGTAACCCTGGATGCGCTGGAAGCGGGCGCGGTTGATTATCTGCCGAAAAATTTCGAGGATATTTCCCGCAATCCGCAAAAAGTCCGGCAGATGCTGTGTGACAAGGTCCAGGCACTGGCACGAACCAATCGCGGGGGGCTTGGCCAGCGGACGTTGTCGTCGCTACGCAGCACGGCTCCGGTGACAACACCGTCTGTGGCGCGTCCCGCTGCGGCAGCGGTGACGGCAAGCGCGGGCACTGCCCGGAGCCTGCGCACCACCCGCACACCGCTCGCAGACATGCCGGCTGCGGACGTACCGGCAGCGGGGCCCGCTGCCGGCGCTGCGGTTAAAGCCCAGCGCCGGGCCTACAAACTGGTGGCCATCGGAACCTCGACAGGTGGCCCGGTTGCCTTGCAACAGGTGTTGACAGCCTTGCCGGCCAGTTTTCCCGCCCCGATCGTACTGGTCCAGCACATGCCCGGTACCTTTACCCGGGCGTTTGCCGACCGGCTCGACAAGCTGTGCAACATCAGCGTGAAGGAAGCCGAAGACGGCGATATCCTGCGACCGGGGCTTGCCTTGCTGGCACCTGGCGGCAAGCAGATGATGATTGATACCCGTGGCCAGGTGCGCATCCTGCCCGGTGACGAGCGCCTCAATTACAAGCCCAGCGTCGATGTCACCTTTGGCTCGGCGGCCAAGGTTTACCAGGACAAGGTACTGGCAGTGGTGCTGACCGGCATGGGTTCGGACGGACGCGAAGGTGCCCGCTTGCTGAAAGCGGCCGGCAGCCAGGTCTGGGCACAGGACGAAGCCAGCTGTGTGATCTATGGCATGCCGATGGCCGTGGTCAAGGCCGGCCTGGCTGACCAGATAGTTTCACTCAACGACGTCGGCCCGTCCCTGGCAGAGGCTTGCATCTGATGGATATTCTCAGCCTGATCGGACTGGCCATGGCATTCATTGCCATCATTGGCGGCAATTTCCTTGAAGGTGGCCACATAGGCGCACTGATCAACGGTCCGGCAGCGCTGATTGTATTTGGTGGCACCCTGGGCGCGGCGCTGTTGCAAACTCCCGTCAGCCATTTCAAGCGTGGTTTGCAGTTGCTGCGCTGGGCTTTTTTCCCTCCGGTCACCGACATGCAGCGCGGCATCAACAGCATCATTGGCTGGAGTATGGTGGCGCGCAAGGACGGTTTGCTCGGGCTTGAGTCAATCGCCGACGCGGAGCCTGATCCCTATGCCCGCAAGGGGCTTCAGCTGTTGGTCGACGGAGCCGAGCCGGAAAACATCCGCAGTGTGCTCGAGGTGGATTTCTACACCCAGGAAAGCCGTGACCTGCAGGCAGCCAGGATCTATGAAAGCATGGGCGGATATGCACCCACCGTCGGCATCATCGGTGCCGTCATGGGGCTGATCCATGTCATGGGCAACCTGGCCGACCCTTCGCAGCTGGGCACCGGCATCGCCGTTGCCTTTGTCGCGACTATTTATGGCGTGGCGGTAGCCAACCTGATCCTGCTGCCGCTGGCGGGGAAGATCAAGACAGTCGTATTGCGCCAGTCACGTTACCGGGAAATGATGCTGGAAGGGTTGCTGTCGATTGCCGACGGGGAGAACCCGCGCTCCATTGAAATGAAGCTCCAGGGTTTTCTGGAGTAGGCCATGGCACGCAGAAGACGCCAGGATGATCCGCCCAGCCATGAGCGCTGGCTGGTGTCCTATGCGGACTTCATCACCCTGCTGTTTGCATTCTTTGTCGTGATGTACTCGATCTCTTCGGTCAACGAAGGCAAGTACAAAGTACTATCTGAAGCAATGGAAGGGATTTTCAGCCAGCAGGACAAATCGATCAAACCGATTCCGATCGGCCAGGAAAATGTGCGTGGTGTCGATGCCGAAGGAGGGGAGCAGGAAGGGGAAACCGAAAAGGAGCCTCTGGCGCGGATTGCCGACGAGATCCGGGAAGAGTTTTCCAGCCTGCTCGGCGACGGACAGTTGCACGTCCGTGCCAACGAGCTCTGGCTGGAGCTTGAACTCAGCTCGAACCTGCTGTTCCCCTTGGCAGATGCTGTTCCCCGTCAGGAAGGCTTTGATATTGTCGAAAAAATAGCAAAGATCCTGGCACCTTATGACAACCCCATCCAGGTTGAGGGCTTCACCGACAACCTGCCCATTCGTACTGCCCTGTATCCGACCAACTGGGAGCTGTCAGCGGCACGTGCAGCCAGTATCGTGCGCATGCTGGCGCTGGATGGAGTGGCTCCCGAGCGCCTGGCAGCTGTCGGCTATGGCGAGTTTCAGCCGGTTGCCGATAACAGCACCGCCGAAGGGCGGGCCAAAAACCGCCGGGTGGTCCTGATCATTTCGCGCAACACCGAAGGCCGGCATATGCGAGGCTTTGCGTCTGAGTGATGTCCGGCACCGGTTACCAGCCGCTTTACCATGGCGTGGAGGGAGCTATGCCGGCGGCTGCCAGGCCGGACCTGCCGTGCTGGAATGCCCCTTTTTCGCATCAGCCCGACATTGACGGCATGGCGGCTGCCCATGCAGTTGGCATGCAGCTTGCTTGAGATGGCTCAATGGGATCATGACAGGAAGGTAACGTCATAAACATGACGCCGTACCTGTTGCGCTGGAGATGAAGTATGAAAGTTTGGGCCGTGGCAAACCAGAAAGGTGGCGTCGGCAAGACCACCACCACCGTCGCGCTGGCCGGCTTGCTGGCTGATGCCGGACGCCGGGTGCTGGTGGTTGATCTTGACCCGCACGGGTCACTGACCAGCTATTTCGGCTATGACCCCGATACCCTGGAAAACAGCTGCTATGACCTGTTTACCGCCGGCGGCAAAGTGGACCCCGAACTGCCGCGCAGCCTGCTGCTGGAAACCAGCCACGAGCGGATCAGCCTGATGCCTTCGAGTACCGCAGTAGCAGTGCTCGAGCGCCAGTCACTGGGCCAGGGCGGGCTGGGACTGGTGGTCAGCAAGGCGCTGGAGCATCTGTCCGGCGAGTTTGACTTTGCCCTGCTCGACAACCCGCCGTTGCTGGGCGTGCTGATGGTCAATGCACTGGCCGCCAGCGAGCTGCTGGTCATCCCGGTGCAGACCGAGTTTCTGGCCATCAAGGGCCTGGAGAGCATGATCAACACCCTGCACATGGTCAACCGCTCGCGCCGGCAGCCGTTGCCTTACAGCATTGTGCCCACCATGTTCGACCGCCGTACTCAGGCGTCCCTGTCAACGCTGCGCTATCTGCGCAACCAGTACAACGAACATCTGTGGCAGGCGTACATTCCGATTGATACGCGGCTGCGTGATGCCAGCCGCGCCGGCCTGGTGCCTTCGGTGCAGGACAAGAACAGCCGGGGCGTACTGGCCTACCGGGTGCTGCTCAAGCATTTGCTGCAGCAGTCGATGCAGATTGAACAGAGCGCTTGAGCCGGTGCAGGCCGTGATTTCACCGCTATCCCCTGTTAACGCAGGGGTAATGCATGGCGGCCAACGGGAATGCCCATGCAATAAAATACAGCGAACCGATATGCAATCAGGAACAGAGTGATGAAGCCGCACAAGTCGCAAACGGCACTGCAAAACTACCTTGACGGCCTGCTCCAGGAGGTACAGACCGTGCTGCAGGAAGAACCGGCCGAGCATTCGCCGTCATTGCTGTTGCAAGAACGTGAAGAACAGATCGTCATTTTGCCGACGTTGACCACTCCGGTGGTGCCAGAACCGGACGAAATGCCGGCGGCTGTTCCGGCGGCATCCCCGGCCGAGGCTCTGCCCGAATGGACAGACCAGCCCTTCGAATGCCTGCTGTTTGAGGTTGCCGGCTTGAAACTGGCCGTCCCCCTGGTATGCCTGGGTAGCATTTACCCGCTGGAGGGAGAGGAAATTACGCCCATTTTTGCCCAGCCCGACTGGTTTATCGGTATGATGCCGACGCCGGTCGGCAATCTGAAAGTGCTGGATACGGCGCGCTGGGTCATGCCGGAGCGCTATCACGACAAGCTGAGGGACGGTTTTCGTTTTGTCATTTCCATTGATGGCCATTCCTGGGGGCTGGCCGTCAATGCGGTTTATGAATCAGTCCGCCTGCAGCCGGATGCGGTCAAATGGCGCACTCGCCGGACAGGGCGGCAATGGCTGGCCGGTACCATTATCGAACACATGTGCGCACTGCTGGATGTCCAGGCATTGGCGCAGCAGGTCAGTGCAAGGGAAAACGCACAGGCAACGACAGACTGACTATCAAGCTACTGTACAAACAGCCGATAACAACCAATACTACGGCCTGTCATTCAAGGCAGCCGGTTTGAGACAAGGGTAGAAATGAATGAACATTACATCTGCGAACAGTTCTGAAGATCCTGTCTTGCAGTGGGTTACCTTCCGTCTGGAAGAGGAAACCTATGGCATCAATGTCATGCAAGTGCAGGAAGTCTTGCGCTATTCCGAAATAGCGCCGGTCCCCGGTGCTCCCGGCTATGTGCTGGGCATCATCAACCTGCGCGGTAATGTGGTGACCGTGATTGATACCCGGCAGCGCTTCGGCCTGCCGTCAGCGGGGGTCACCGACAATACGCGCATTGTCATCATTGAAGCGGACAGACAAGTGGTCGGCATCCTGGTTGATAGCGTGGCTGAGGTGGTTTATCTGCGTCAGTCCGAAATTGAAACCACACCCAATGTCGGCAATGAAGAGGCGGCCAAGTTCATTCAGGGCGTCTGTAACAAAAATGACGAACTGCTCATCCTGGTTGATCTGGAAAAGATGATGACCGCACAGGAGTGGGCGGAGCTGGATGATTTCTGATGCTGTACGGCCTGCTGGTGACGATCCTGCTGCTGGCGCTGGCTGGCGGTTATGCCCTGTATTGGCAAAACCGGAAAATACAGGCATTGCAGGAACAGCTGGCACAGTCGCTGCACAAGCAGGAGCGACAGCAGGATAACCTGGCCCGTCGTCTGGACAACTACCTGTCCGGCAGCATGCAAATGGGCAAGGAGCTGCATGAGTTGCGCGAACAGTTTGCACCGATGCCGGACAAGCTGTTGCAACTCGAACAGCGCGATCCGGGCAGCTTATCGTTTATCGAAGCGGCCCGGCTGGTAGGGCTGGGCGCCACCACCGAAGATTTGCAGCAGGCCTGCGGCCTGTCGCATTCCGAAGCGGAACTGCTGCAGCGGATTCACGGCAAGAAGTAACAGGCCGGTTTATCGCAGACATAAAAAAGCCGACTCGAAAGTCGGCTTTTTTGCTGGCTGCAATATTACTTGCGGCTGGCTTTTTCCAGCATGCGCAGTGCACGCTCGTTGGCTTCGTCAGCGGTTTGCTGAGCGCGCTGGGCAGCGGACAGGGCTTCGTTGGCCTTGTTGTACGCTTCGTCAGCACGAGCCTGGGCGCGGGCAGCTGCATCTTCAGAAGCAGTGATGCGGGCATCGGCTTCTTTGGTCAGGGAGCAACCGGTAGCCAGAACGCCAGCCAGGGCCAGAGCAGAAAGTTTCAGAGCTGTTTTCATTTTTTTCCCCTTTGAGAGTTGGGTTTTTCCATGGAAAGCAGTCCGCATCAATGCAGACTGACTACTGCGTATATTACCCTTTTGCATGCGTAAGTAAACTGGTTCCTGAGCAAACAGAAGCGGTTTGTGATGCAGCCGATAAAACGGCATGCAGCCGGTTTTTCCACGATGTTGCCATGTGCAGATGGCAGCATTGCCGGGCCCGCTAACTGCTTGTTTGCCGATCAGCTTGAACTTGTCGGGCAAACACTATATATTTTTGCGCCTGTTGCCATTCATCAGCATGGCGCGTCATTCAGCCCGAATGGCGGAATAGGTAGACGCAAGGGACTTAAAATCCCTCGAAGGCAACTTCGTACCGGTTCGATTCCGGTTTCGGGCACCATTTTATTACTGCATACTCTGTCAGGGCATCTCAGGATGTACCATGAATACCGCCAAAGCCCTGTCTCTACGGGGCTTTTTTGTGTCCGGTGGTGTCAGATGGTTTTTTTGGAATGTCTGGACAGCCCGAGATAATAAGGGTGGTTTTAGGGGTAGGGCCGGTTCGACAAATGAGTTTACCCTCAGGAGCGCAATGGCGTGCGTGCGGCTTACATACACAAGGCCGAACACTGGGAGGAACGATTGAAAATATGCCAGTGGTGGGCTGATTACCTGGACCAGAGCCGGGCTGAGTACATGACGCCTTATGAGTTTTCGGCACTCTGGAAGGAGACTGCATAGCTTTTTGCCATGCAGCCTTTTGAGGGTAGCTCCTTTGCCCTTAAGGCCCTTCCGTTGGCCTTTTATGGGCTTTATGGCCTTTAATCGGTCAAACCTCCCCACCCACGCCCTTAAACTTCTCCACAAAGGCCGCAATTTTCTCGAACACCGTCTGCTTCTTGGTCAGGTATTGCGGGTTCAGCGGGCTTATTTTGGGCAGGGCTTCGTTCAGCTCGGTGCCGTGGTCGCTGGCGTATTCACGCTTGAGCGAGTTCAGCAGGTAGCGTTTGGCGGCGGCTTCGTTGAGGCCTTCGCTGGCAATCAGCTCTTCGGCTTCGCGTTTTTGCTCGGTTTGGGCAAAGCTAAAGAAGGCTTCAATGATGGCCGGCTTGTCGGGGATCTGGTCCAGGTCGGCCTGGTTGATGAAATCTACCACCAGGCTTTCCTTGGCGCGGTTGCCAAGGCTGGAGCGGATCAGGCGGCGCACTTCATCCAGCAGGGCAGATTTGTCCTTGTTCTGTTTGTTTTTCTCGAAAATCAGCTCAAGGATGTAGTCTAGGTTGATTTCCTGCGACTTGAGCAAGTCCACCTCAAACACCACATCGTTCCAGTCAATGTGATCTTTGCAACTGCCGTGGGTTTGCAGGAAATATCGGGCGGACAGGCGGGTAAATGCAGTGTAAACACACTGAATATTTTTCAATGGCCTGCTATCTTCTACAGCATTTCATTTGACGGGCTGGACTGTTGTGTCTCGAACTTCTGCTTCCTCTTCATCTTTGTTGCGTAAATTCGGTTTCTGGCTGGTGCTCATTATGCTTGCGGCCGGGGGGTACTGGGGCTGGCAGCAGTTTGGCCCGGGTCAACAGGCCCAGCCGGCAGGGCGTCCGGCCATGGGCATGCGTGGCGGTTTCATGATGGAGGCGGTGCCTGTCAGCGTACACCAGCTGGAGCAGGGCGAATTTGCCCGTACCATCAAGGCGCTGGGCACGGTGACGGCCTGGAACAGCACCGAGCTCACCAGCCAGGTTAGCGGTATTTTGCGTGAGGTGCTGTTTGCCGAGGGGCAACAGGTGCAGCAGGGCGATGTGCTGGCGCGGCTGGATGACCGCAGTTATCAGGCGGCATTGTTGCAGGCGGAGGGGGCGTTGCAGGAAACCGCTGCCCAGTTGCAGCAGGCCGAACAGGACCTGCGCCGCTATCAGAACCTGATCAGGGATGAGTCGATCGCCAAGCAGACCCTTGAGCAGCAACAGGCCCAGGTCAGCCAGTTGCGCGGTACGCTCAAGGTGCGCGAAGCCCAGCGTGATGCTGCCAGGCTGGACGTTGAATACAGTCGCATTACCGCACCGATTGCCGGCCGTCTGGGCTTGCGCGCGGTCGATGTGGGCAACAACGTGGCTGCGGGCAGCACGGTACTGGCGACCATCACCCAGCAGCAGCCGATAGCGGTCAGTTTTACCCTGGCCGAGCAATACCTGCCGGAGCTGTTGCAGGCTCTGGACAGCAGTGAAGAGCCGTTACCGGTCGAGGCCTGGAGCCGTGACGAACAGCGCCTGCTGGCTGCCGGCGTGTTTGACAGCATGGACAACCAGGTTGATGCCAATACTGGTACCGTGCGACTCAAGGCCCGCTTCACCAATGAAGACAACAGCCTGTTTCCACAGCAGTTTGTCAATGTGCGCCTGCAACTGGCGGTGCATGACAATGTGCTGAAAGTGCCCAATGACGCGCTGCAGTTTGGCAACCAGGGACGCTTTGTCTGGGTGGTCGATGAGGAGCTCAAGGCGCGGATGCGTCCGGTGCAGACGGGACTGGGGGGTGCCGAGTTTACCCTGGTCACCAGCGGTTTGCAGGCGGGGGAGCGGGTGGTGCTTGAGGGGGTTGACCGTCTCAAGGATGGCGGCAAGGTCGAGGTGATCCGTGCCGATGGCAGCAGCGAACCGGCAGCGCAGGCACCAATCGTAGATGGCCCGGACGGGGCAGCCCGGCGGGATAATCCTGCCGGCCGCAGCCCGCAGTAACACATCATGAATTTTTCCCGTATTTTCATCCTGCGTCCGGTGGCCACCACATTGACGATGGTGGCGCTGTTCCTGTTGGGCGTGCTTGCCTATCAATTACTGCCGGTGGCGGCGTTGCCGCAGGTGGACTATCCGACCATCCGGGTGATGACGCTGTATCCGGGTGCCAGCCCGCAGGTCATGAACAGCGCGGTGACCGCGCCACTGGAACGCCAGTTCGGCCAGATGCCGGGGCTGGAACAGATGTCGTCAAACAGCTCGGGCGGTGCTTCGGTGATCAGCTTGCGCTTCAGCCTGGAGGTGTCGCTGGATGTGGCCGAGCAGGAAGTGCAGGCGGCGATCAATGCTGCCACCAACCTGCTGCCCGGCGACCTGCCGGCACCGCCGGTGTATAACAAGGTGAACCCGGCAGACAGCCCGATCCTGACGCTGGCCATCACCTCGGACAGCATTCCGCTGCCGGAGGTGAATGACCTGGTGGATACGCGCATGGCGCAAAAAATCGCCCAGATCAGCGGGGTGGGGCTGGTCAGTCTGGGCGGCGGCCAGCGCCCGGCCGTGCGTATCCGCGCCAACCCGCAGGCGCTGGCTGCAGCCGGGCTGACGCTGGCGGAAGTGCGCAGCCTGATCACCCGGGCCAACGTCAACCAGCCCAAGGGCAGCATTGACGGGCCTTCGCGCATTACCCAGCTGGATGCCAATGACCAGCTGCGCAGTGCCGAGGATTACGCCAGCCTGATCCTCAAACATGAGGATGGCCGCGTGCTGCGTCTGGCCGATGTGGCGAACATCATCGAAGGCGCGGAAAACGAGCGCCTGGCAGCCTGGGCCAACCGGCAGCAGGCGGTGTTGCTCAACATCCAGCGCCAGCCCGGTGCCAATGTGATCGAGGTGGTCGAACGTATTGAGGCCCTGTTGCCGGCGATTGTCGCCAGCATGCCGACCGGCATCGAAGTGAGCGTACTGACCGACCGCACGCAAACCATCCGTGCGGCAGTGAAAGATGTGCAGTTCGAGCTGGTGCTGGCGATCGTGCTGGTGGTGTTGGTGACCTTCCTGTTCCTGAAAAAACTCAGCGCCACGCTGATCCCGTCGATTGTCGTGCCGCTGTCGCTGATCGGCACCTTTGGCGTGATGTATCTGGCCGGCTTTTCGCTGAACAACCTGACACTGATGGCGCTGACCATCGCCACCGGTTTTGTTGTCGATGACGCCATCGTCATGTTGGAAAACATCGCCCGCCATATCGAAGAAGGCGAGACGCCGCTGAATGCTGCGCTCAAGGGCGCCAAGCAGATCACCTTTACCCTGATTTCGCTGACGTTTTCGCTGATTGCGGTACTGATTCCCCTGTTGTTCATGCAGGATGTGGTCGGGCGGCTGTTTCGCGAATTCGCCATCACACTGGCGGTGGCGATCCTGATTTCGCTGGTCATTTCCCTGACGCTGACGCCAATGATGTGTGCCCGTCTGCTCAAGCCTGGCAAACAGGAGCAAGCGCAGGAAGACTGGTTGACCCGCATCATTGCCGCTTATGGCAAAAGCCTTGGCTGGGTGTTGCGGCATCAGGCGTTGACGCTGCTGGTGGCGGTAGCGACTTTTATCGTGACCGCGCTGCTGTGGATTGCCGTGCCCAAGGGGTTTTTCCCCGAGCAGGACACCGGTGTGATTCAGGGCATTTCCGAAGCGCCGCAGAGCATTTCCTTTGCCGCCATGAGCGAGCGCCAGCAGCGCCTGACTGAAGTGCTGTTGCAGGACCCGGCGGTGCAGTCCGTTTCGACCCAGATCGGCGTGGACGGCAACAATCCGACGCTGAATACCGGTCGTTTGCTGATCAATCTGGTGCCTTTTGCCGAACGTAGCGAGAGCGCCGGCCAGATCATCGAACGCCTGCGCCCGCAGCTGGACCGGGTGATGGGCATCCAGCTGTATCTGCAGCCGGTGCAGGACCTGAGCATCGAAGACCGGGTCAGCCGTACCCAGTTCCAGTTCAGCCTGGAGTCGGCCGATCCGCAGTTGCTGGAAAGCTGGACGCCGCAATTGGTCGAGCATCTGCAGCAGCAACCGCAATTGCGTGACGTAGCCAGCGACCAGCTGGCCGACGGGTTGCAATATTATCTGGACATTGATCGCGACCAGGCCGGACGTCTGGGCATCAGCGTCAGTACCATTACCGATGCTCTGTACGATGCGTTCGGGCAGCGGCAGATATCCACCATCTTCACGCAGACCAGCCAGTACCGTGTGGTGCTGGAAGCAATGGGTGACCCGGCCGATGCGCAGGCGCGCCTGCAGGACGTGCATGTGCGTGGCAGCGCCGGACAGGCAGTGCGACTGGCCAGCCTGGTGCGCATTGAAGAAAAGTCCGCGCCGCTGGTGCTCAACCACATTGGACAGTTTCCGGCGATTACCGTGTCGTTCAACCTGGCGCCCGGTGTGTCATTGGGTGACGCTGTCACGGTGATCGAGCAGGCCCAGCAGCAACTGGAAATGCCCGAGGCCATCCAGAGCCATTTTCAGGGGGCGGCGGCTGCCTTTCGCGCCTCGCTGTCCAGTACGCTGTGGTTGATTCTGGCGGCGGTGGTGACCATGTATCTGGTGCTGGGCGTGCTCTATGAGAGCTACATCCACCCGGTGACCATTCTCTCGACCTTGCCGTCAGCGGCGATCGGTGCCTTGCTGGCGCTGGTGCTGACCGGCAATGACCTGAGCATGATCGCGGTGATCGGCATCATCTTGCTGATCGGCATCGTCAAGAAAAACGCCATCATGATGATCGACTTTGCGCTGGAGGCCGAGCGGCATCAGGGCATGAGTGCCGAAGAGGCGATCTATCAGGCGGCCATGTTGCGTTTCCGGCCGATTTTGATGACCACCCTGGCGGCGCTGTTTGCCGCCGTGCCGCTGATGCTGGCCACCGGCTCTGGTGCCGAGCTGCGCCAGCCGCTGGGGCTGGTGATGGTCGGTGGTTTGCTGCTGAGCCAGGTGCTGACGCTCTATACTACGCCGGTCATCTACCTGTTCTTTGACCGCATCAGCCCGGCCAACAAGCAGGCGCAGGAGCAGCTGGCGTGAACCTGTCCGCGCCTTTCATCCGCCGCCCGGTAGCGACCATGCTGCTGAGTGTGGCGATTGTGCTGGCGGGCATTCTCGGCTTTCGCCTGTTGCCGGTCGCACCGCTGCCGGACATGGACTTTCCGGTGATAACCGTGCAGGCCAGCCTGCCGGGGGCCAGCCCGCAGGTGATGGCGGCCACCGTGGCGACGCCGCTGGAGCGGGCGCTGGGCAGCATTGCCGGCATCACCCAGATGAGCAGCCGCAGCTCCCAGGGCAGCACCCGGGTGATGATCCAGTTCGATCTGGACCGTGACATCAATGCTGCCGCCCGCGAGGTGCAGGCAGCGATCAATGCCGCCCGCGAGCTGTTGCCCAGCGGCATGCGCAGCATGCCGACCTACCGCAAGGTCAACCCGACCCAGTCGCCGATCATGGTGCTGGCGCTGACCAGTGACGTACTGGGGCGCGGCGAGCTGTATGACCTGGCCGAGTCGATCGTTGGACAGAAACTGTTGCAGGTGCAGGGGGTGGGTGATGTGCAGGTCGGTGGTGCATCGCTGCCGGCCGTGCGTGTCGAGCTGGAACCGCGTTTGCTGGAACATTATGGCGTGGCGCTGGACGAAGTGCGTGATGCCATTGCCAGCGCCAACCAGCAGCGCCCCAAGGGCCAGGTGGAGCAGGGCAGCCGGCACTGGCAGATCCAGGCCAATGACCAGTTGTATCAGGCCGCCGACTATGCGCCACTGATCATCCGTGAGCGTGATGGTGCCATTCTGCGTCTGAGTGATGTGGCGCGAATTTCCGATGATGTCGAAAACCGCTACAACAACGGTTTTTTCAATGATCAGAGTGCGGTGCTGCTGGTGATCAACCGTCAGGCCAATGCCAACATCATTGCCACCATTGATGACATCAAGGCCGAGCTTCCCGGCTTGCAGGCGGTGCTGCCGGCTGCGGTGCAGCTGCAGGTGGCGATGGACCGCTCGCCGGTGATTACCGCGACCCTGCATGAGGCCGAACGCTCGTTGCTGATCGCCACGGCGCTGGTGATTGTGGTGGTGCTGCTGTTTTTGGGACACTGGCGTGCGGCGGTGATTCCGGCCTTTGCCGTGCCGGTATCGCTGATCGGCAGCTTTTCCGTGATGTACCTGTTGGGCTTTTCCCTCAACAACCTGTCGCTGATGGCGCTGATCATCGCCACCGGGCTGGTGGTGGATGACGCGATTGTGGTGCTGGAGAATATCGCCCGGCACATCCGGCTGGGCCTCAAACCCATGCAGGCGGCATTGCTGGGTGCCAAAGAGGTCGGCTTTACCCTGCTGTCGATGAACCTGTCGCTGGTGGTGGTATTTGTATCCATCCTGTTCATGGGCGGCATTGTCGAGCGGCTGTTTCGCGAGTTTTCCATCACCCTGACGGCTGCCATCCTGATCTCGCTATTGGTGTCGGTGACCCTGACACCCATGATGTGTGCCCGCTGGCTGCGGGTGGAAGAGCAGCAGCCAGCACCCAATGCCCTGCAGCGCTGGGGCGCGCGGGTGCTCGCTGCTTATCGGCGCAGCCTGATGTGGACGCTGAACTATCAGCGCTGGATGCTGCTGGGCCTGCTGCTGACGCTGGCGGCCAATGTCTGGCTGTTTATGGCGGTGCCGAAAACCTTCATGCCGCAACAGGATACCGGCCAGCTGCGTGGCCATATCCGTGGCGATGATGGCCTGTCCTACCACACCATGCGCCCGAAAATGGAGCAATACCGCCAGGCGTTGCTCAAGGACAAGGATGTGCAGAGTGTGGCCGGCTTCATCAGCGGCGGCAGCAATGCCTTCCTGATCGTGCGCCTGAACCCGGTGGCCGAGCGGGCGGATGCGCAGGCCGTGGTCAACCGCCTGCGCAATCAGATACCGAAAATTCCCGGCTCGCGACTGTTCCTGTCACCCGAGCAGGACCTGTGGCTGGGCGGGCGTGAGGGCGGCAATACCCAGCACGAATACGTACTGCTGGCCAGCGAGCTGGAGGACCTGCGCGAGTGGCAGCCAAAAGTGCGCGATGCCTTGCGTGCCCTGCCGGAACTGACCGACATTGACAGCCGCGAAGGGCGCGGAGCCCAGCAGCTGACCCTGGATATTGACCGTGCGCAGGCGGCCCGTCTGGGCGTGGATATGGCCACGGTGACCGCGCTGCTCAACAACGCCTTCAGCCAGCGGCAGGTCTCGACCATTTATGAAACGCTGAACCAGTACAGCGTGGTGCTGGAGATCGATCCCGAGTTTGCCGGCTCGCCCAAGGTGCTGGAACAGATCATGGTCATTGGCAGCGACGGGGAGCGTATCCCACTGTCGGCCTTCACCCGCTGGGAGGCCAGCTTGCAAAACGACAGTGTCCAGCATGACGGCCAGTTTGCGGTGGAAAGCATCGGCTTTGCCCTGGCTGAAGGTGTCAGTCTGGATCAGGCCAGTGCGGCGATTGAGCAGGCCATGGCGCGGATAGCCCTGCCGACCGAAGTGCAGGGCAAGCTGGGCGGCACCGCCGGTTTTTTCAGTCAGTCGCAGAACAGCCAGGGCTACATGTTGCTGATCGCCATCGTCATTGTGTACCTGGTGCTGGGGGTGCTCTATGAAAGCTATGTGCATCCGCTGACGATTCTCTCGACCCTGCCGTCGGCCGGCGTGGGGGCATTGCTGGCCATCCAGCTGACCGGCGGGCAGTTCAGCCTGATTTCGTTGCTGGGGTTGTTCCTGCTGATCGGTATCGTCAAGAAAAACGCCATCCTGATGATCGACTTTGCCCTGCATCTGCAACGCGATGATGGCAAGGCACCGCGGGAGGCGATTGTGCTGGCGGCGGTGCAGCGCTTCCGGCCGATCATGATGACCACTCTGGCTGCCATCCTGGGAGCCTTGCCCTTGCTGATCGGCGGTGCCGAGGGCAGTGAAACGCGCCAGCCGCTGGGGCTGGCCATTGTCGGCGGTTTGCTGCTCAGCCAGTTGTTGACGCTGTACAGCACGCCTGCGGTTTATCTGTTCTTTGACCGGCTGGGCCGGCGCTTTGAGCGCAGGAAAGGCCTGGCAGAGTCGGCAACGGCTGACTGAGTTGCCATGCCCGGCTTAATGTCTATTGTTGTCCTGATGCACCATTGATTCCTTTTTGCCCGGATAATCATTCATTGATGCGCTGTGTAGACTGGCCGCACATTTTGATAGCGGGAGAATACACAATGCATCACAGCTACAACAAGCCGGCACGGGTTCTGCACTGGCTGACAGCTGCCATCTGGCTGGCGGTGTGGTCGGCGGGCATGCTGGCGGTATATGCCAGGGACTGGATCAATCCGGAGCATGGTTTGACGATCACACACAAGGCGCTGGCCATCACGCTGGTGGTTCTGGTGCCGCTGCGCATTGTCTGGCGATTGTTGCATGGTTCTCCCGGATTGCCAGACAGCATTAGCCCGGCAATGCAGCAGGCCGCCAAGCTGGGACATCTGGCCATCTATGTGGTGGCGCTGGTAGCCCTGCCCCTGTCGGGTTGGTTGTGGAGCTCGGTGGCAGACAAGCCTGTGATGTTCCTGTGGTTGTTCCAGATGCCGCCGCTGGTTGCGCCTGCGCCGGACTTGTATGACGCAGCCAAATGGCTGCACGTTGGCCTGGCCTGGTTTTGTGGTGCCATGATTGCCGGCCACATCCTGATGGCGCTCAAGCACAAGTGGCTTGACCATGATGGTGTGTTTGAAAGCATGTGGCCGCGGAGAGGCTGACTGTTATTGGCTGGTGCTGCGGCTGAACGCCAGCAGCGCCAGCAATGCAGGAATATTCATCAGCAAGCCGTAGAGCAGGGCGACCATCCCTGCTTCGGGCAGTTGCAGCTGGGAGAAGGCCACCAGCATGGCAATGCCGGCGTTCTGTACGCCGGTTTCAAAACTCAGCGTGCGGGCCTGCGTCGTATCAAGCCGCAGTAACCGGGCAAACAAAAAGCCCATCAGCAGGGCCATCATTGCCAGCAGGGTCACCAGCATGGCTGCCTGCAGGGTTGCGCCAGTCGACAGGGCTGGAAGGTTGCCGGCCACCAGTGCGGAAATCATCAGCAATAACACCAGCAGGGCAAACCTCTTGAGGTGTTGCTCGTGACGGCTGACCCAGCTTTTGGCCATGTGCCGCCACAGCATGCCCAGCAACAGGGGCAGGGCAGTCACCAGCAACAGCTGCATCACCGATTGCTGCAGAGACAGTTTGAATGCCGCACTGCTGCCCAACCAGCCCAGTTGCAGCTGTACCGCCCATGGCATCCAGAACGGGGCCAGCAGACCCATGCAGGCAGTCAGGGCGACTGACAGCGCCACGTCACCACGTGCCAGATGGCTGAACAGGTTGGAGGTGGCTCCGCCGGGTGCTGCCGCCACCAGCAGCAGGCCGATTGCCAGAGCACCGTGCAGCTTAAACAGGACGATCAGCAACCAGGCCAGCGCCGGCAATAGCAGCAACTGGGCCAGCAGGCCGCTGAGCGCGGCTTTGGGTTTGTGCCAGAGCGGCCTGAAATGCCCCGGCTCCAGGCCACTGCCGACCACCAGCATCATCAGCGCAAGGCACAGCGGCAGCAGAATGGTATTGATCGGCATTGTTTTTCCTTATGCGGCCAGCAGGGCCTGTACCAGCAGGATCAGGCTGAAGCCGCTGTTGACCAGCACGCTGCAGCCCACCATCGCTGGCAACAGGGGGGCCATGTGGCCGGGCGTGGGGGCACGGCGGACGGCCCGGGCATGCCGGTAAGCCGGAACCGATATCAGCAGAAACATAAGCGGATAGAAAGCCGCCATGCGGTTGTTGGCCAGGTAACCCAAAAACAGCGCAACGGCTGACAGCAGCAGGGCCTGGTGGTACAGGCGGGCTTTTGGCAGCCCCAGACGTACGGCCAGTGTGTACTTGCCATGACGCCGGTCGTTGTCGATGTCACGCATGTTGTTCACGTTCAACACCGCTACGGCGAGAAAGCCGCAGGCACTGGCGGGCAAAAGTAGCCCGGCATGCAACGGGGCTCCATGCAGGTAGTAACTGCCCAGCACACCCAGGCAGCCAAAGAACAGCCATACCGAGACATCACCCAGCCCGGCATAGCCATAAGGCTTGCGGCCCAGGGTATAGGTGAGCGCGGCGATGATGGACAGTACGCCCAGCAGGGTGAAAACCAGCAGGTCGGCAGTATCCAGACCGGCAACACGGATCAGCCACAACCCGCTGGCCACGGCCAGAACCGCTACGACAAACAGCGACAGCCGGAGCTGGGCCGGGGTCAGCATACCGCTTTGCAGGGCGCGTACCGGCCCCAGACGATTACTGTCATCCACTCCGCGTAAGCCGTCACCATAGTCATTGGCAAGGTTCGACAGAACCTGCAACAGGCCGGCAGTCCAGAATGAAAGTGCCAGCACCGGCCAGGAAAACGAACCGGCAGACAAGGCCAGGGCGCCGCCGACCAGTATCGACATGCAGGCCAGAGGCAGGGTTTTCGGGCGGCAGGCATCCAGCCAGGGGCATACAGTGCTGCTTATGGATCTCATTGGCTCGGGGCGACTCAGAATTCAAACCATAAAAAAAGGGCCAGCAAATTAATGCTGGCCCTTTTAAATATATGGTGGCTACACCGGGACTTGAACCTGGGACATCAGCATTATGAATGCTGCGCTCTAACCAACTGAGCTATGTAGCCAATCAATGGACGCGCATTCTAATGATGCGTTTTCGGGCTGTCAAGCCCCTGACTGAAAATGCTTTCAGCGATCGCTTTCAAGGTTGCCGGCATGCAGCCCGCACTCCTTGTGCGTGGCTTCTTCCCACCACCAGCGACCTTCACGTTCGTGCTGGTTGGGCAGCACCGGGCGGGTGCAGGGTTCGCAGCCGATGCTGATATAGCCCTGCTCGTGCAGCTTGTTGTAGGGCAGTTCGAGCATGCGGATATAGGCCCAGATTTCCTCACTGGTCATGTTGGCCAGCGGGTTGAATTTGTATAGCGGCCGCTCGCTGGACGCAAAAGTGGTATCCAGCTCAACTTCGGCTACCTGGCTGCGGGTGCCGGGGCTCTGGTCGCGGCGCTGGCCAGTGACCCATGCGCCGACGGTTGCCAGTTTTTTGCGCAGCGGGGCTGTTTTGCGCACGCCACAGCACTCCTGGTGGCCGTCACGATAGAAGCTGAACAGTCCCTTGTCGCGTACCATGGCGTTGACGGCATCGGCATCGGGCATCAGCACTTCGACCGGGATGTTGTAGTGCTCGCGCACCTGCTCGATGAAACGGTAGGTTTCGGGATGCAGGCGACCGGTATCCAGGCTGAACACCTGAACCGCCGGATTGATCTTGCGGGCCATGTCGAGCAGAACGACGTCTTCGGCACCACTGAAGGAAAGCCACAGCTGGTCGCCAAAGGTGTCGATGGCGGTTTTCAGGATCTGCTGCGGGCTTTTTTCATTGCAGGCAAGCTGCAGGGCTTGAATGTTGGGGGTAAGCGGCATAACACTGTCTTGTATAGATCGGTTAGAATGGCCATTCTAACAAAATCCATATGCAAAATATCTTGAATGTGGCCTGCTTTTTAGAAAGGTTGGCTATATTCATACAATCGCTGCACGGCTGTTTGCCGGCCTGCTCCCGACTCTTGAATTGAGGATGACTCTGTGGAAATTGCTTGCCTGGACCTTGAAGGGGTATTGGTACCTGAAATCTGGATTGCGTTTGCCGAGAAAACCGGTATTGATGCCTTGAAGGCGACTACCCGCGATATTCCCGATTACGACGTGTTGATGAAGCAGCGCCTGCGCATTCTGGACGAGCATGGCCTGAAACTGAACGACATCCAGGAAGTCATTGCCACCCTCAAGCCGCTAGATGGCGCGGTGGAGTTCGTCAACTGGCTGCGCGAGCGTTTCCAGGTGGTGATTCTGTCCGATACCTTTTACGAGTTTTCCCAGCCGTTGATGCGCCAGCTTGGTTTTCCGACGCTGCTGTGTCACAAGCTGGTGGTGGATGAAACCGATCGTGTGGTTGATTACCAGCTGCGCCAGAAAGACCCCAAGCGTCAGTCGGTGCTGGCCTTCAAGAGCCTGTATTACCGCGTGATTGCTGCCGGCGACTCCTACAACGACACCACCATGCTGTCCGAGGCCCATGCCGGCATCCTGTTCCACGCACCGGACAATGTGATTGCCGAGTTCCCGCAGTTTCCGGCGGTACATACCTTCGAGGAGCTGAAAAAGGAGTTCATCAAGGCTTCCAGCCGCAAGCTGAGCCTGTAACGGCACAAAACCTGCCGGTAACGCGGGCAGGTTTTCAAGTTCGCTGGGCTGATGCCGATACAGCATCATTATTCCATTGAATACCGGGAGATGTTATGAGCAAGTTTGCAGGCAGTATCCTGGATACGGTTGATCAGCGTACCCAGCTGGTGGGCGAGAACCGGCTGGAAATCCTGATGTTCCGCCTTAGTGGTCGCCAGCTGTTTGCCATCAACGTGTTCAAGGTTCAGGAGGTGGTGCGCTTGCCGGGCCTGACGCGAATTCCGCAGCGTCATCCGCATGTTATCGGCGTGGTCAACCTGCGTGGTCAGACTATCCCGGTGGTGGATCTGGCCCAGGCGATCGGCATGCGCCCACAGGTCACGAACGAGCACAGCACCATCATCGTCACCGAGTACAACCGCTCGGTGCAGGCGTTTCTGGTTAGCGGGGTGGAGCGTATCCTCAACCTGAACTGGGAAGACATCCAGCCGCCGCCTTCCAGCGCCGGGCGTCAGCATTATCTGACCGCCATTACCCGGATGGATGAGCAGATTGTCGAAATCATCGATGTCGAAAAGGTGCTGGCAGAAATCGTTCCCATGGATACCAAAATTCCCGAGGGGAAGCTGGATAATCCATTGCTGGCCAAGGCGGTCGGGCGGGAAGTGCTGATCATTGATGATTCCCAGGTGGCTTTGCGCCAGTTGACCGAAACCCTGATACAGCTCGGGCTGCAGGTGCATCAGTGCACCGACGGCTTGAAGGGGCTGCGACAGCTGCAGGCCTGGGCCGATGAGGGAATAGTACTGACCGACAAGTTGCTGATGGTGTTTACCGATGCCGAAATGCCGGAGATGGACGGCTACCGGCTGACCACTGAAATTCGCAGGGACCCGCGTCTGCAAGACCTGTATGTGGTGATGCATACTTCGCTGTCTGGTAGCTTCAACCAGGCGATGGTTGAAAAAGTGGGTTGTGACAATTTCCTGTCCAAGTTCCAGCCGGAGAAGCTGGTCGACGTGATCGTTGACCGGCTGGAGCGTGAAGACTGATTTGGCCATGACAAAAAAGCCTGCCACCTTCACGGTTGCGGGCTTTTTTGTCGGCAAGAGAATCAGTTGTTTGGTGTCAGTTCGCGCTCGTGCCATTCCACCAGTGGGGCCGGGGTTTCCAGCTTTTGCCCGTAGATGACCGAGTAGGTCAGTACGTTCTGTACGTATTGGCGGGTTTCGTCAAAGGGAATGGTTTCGATCCAGACATCGTAGGGCAGGTGATCGGCGTCACGCAGCCACTGGCGCACACGGCCGGGGCCGGCATTGTAGGCGGCCGAGGCGAGAATGCGGTTGCCGCGGAATTGCTGCATGACCTGGTTCAGATAGGCCGTTCCCAGTTTGATGTTGGTGTCCGGGTTGAGTGCGGCCTGGGGAGATGCCAGCGGAATGTTGTAGCGCTGGGCGGTTTCCTTTGCTGTGGCCGGCATCAGCTGCATCAGGCCCATCGCGCCCGCATGGGAGCGGATGGTAGGCATGAAGGCGCTTTCCTGGCGGGTGATGGCGTAGACCCAGCTGGAATGCAGCCCTTGTGCCCGCGCCTCGCGTACCAGACCGTCACGGTATGCCATCGGAAAACGGATATCCAGATCGTCCCAGTAGCGTGCCTGGCCCAGGTTGCGAATGGCCGGGTTGAACCAGTTCATTTCATAGGCGAGGCGGGCCTGTGCCAGCAGTTGCTCATGAGTGAACAGCTGGCTGGCATGGTTCCATTCGCGCTGGGCGGCCAGCTCGTCACCAATGGCATGCAGTTCCAGGGCGCGCTGGATGACCGGGGCTTGGCGCACCTGCTCCAGGGTCTTGCTGTCTACCGGTGCGGCCCGGTGGTTGAGCTGATAGGGCAGCTGGCTGTGATCTGCGGCCATATAGGCGTAAAAGTCCCGTTCGCCGGCGATTTTCTGGTATTGCTCCAGTGGTTGACGGCTGTTGGGGTCGGCAAACTGGGTGCTGCGGGCGTTCCAGTATTGCCAGCGCAGGCTGCTGGCCGTTTCCGCCGGCAGGGCGCTGATCAGTTTTTGCGCCTCGCTCCAGCGGCCCAGTCGCAATAGAAGGCGGGCATGCCATTCGCCGACCAGCGGATCGCTGTGTTGCGGATCGAACTCCTGCATTACGCCAAGTCCGCGGGCGTCAAAACGCTTGGCCAGCAGTGTCCCGATATCACGGGCCAGCATGCGCTTCTGCTCGTCACTGAAGCTCAGACGGGTTTTGTAATGGTTGAGCAGCTGCAGGGTCAGGTCGGTGTTGTTGCGGATCAGGCGGCGCAATCCAAGGCTGACGATGTCTCGGTTTTCCATGCTGTCATGGACAAACAGGGCGGTCTGTTGCAGCTTTTCCGGTTTGGCGGCCACTTCGCTCAACAGGCGGGCGCTATCGGGCTTGCTGTATTCGCCACCCAGGTATTTGGCCAGGCCTGCGTTGCGTGCCTGGACGGCGAGAAACAGGCGGGCCCATACCTGTTCAGGGGTGCGCAGGCCGGCTTCTTTCCATTGTGCGAACAGCGGGTCACAGGCATTGGGTTGCGACTGGCTGCTCAGCCAGAGTTTTTCGGCGCGGGCATGGGCTTCAGCCGGTTTGCCCAGGGCCAGCAAACCCTGGCCTTCCAGGCAGTCCAGTTCGCTGAAGTTCAGCTCGGGGCGGTAGTGCTTGAAAAACAGAGCCCAGTCACCGCGTTCGGCAAGCAGCCGCAGCCAGCGCAGTTTCATCCAGCGCAGCTGGGGCAAGTCGGAGTGTTCCTGCAGGAAGTGCTCGACTTCCGCATTGCTGGCATCTTTCAGGCGCTGGGTCAGTTCTTCATAGGCCAGATAGGAGGCAAGCGGATAACTCTGCAAAAAGCTGCGGTTGGCCAGCCAGGTTTCGCTGCGGCCGGTATCCAGTTCGGCTTTGGCCTTCTGGTATAGGCTGCGTTGTTGTTGCAGGCGGTTGTCGGCCTGAGCCGGCTGCATGGCTGTCAGCAGCAAGCTGGTGGCAACAAGGGACAAAAGACGCATGTGCATGCTCATCCGGAGAATCCTGTCGGTATTTGTGGCGGTGCCGTCCCGGGCATGAGGCGCAAACGCCTGCCAAAACCAACCTGTGCAAGGCTGTCGTGGCTCTTTCATGCCTGAAATTCGTGCATAGCCTACCTGTTTGCCGGCTGGTAGAACAGGGTGTTGATGTGCCATGCAGCATCCCGGCCCGGCAACAGGTAAACTATGCGCCATCTAAAACAGGAGAACAGCATGACCTTGCTGAAAATGAACCAGATTTCCCTCGCGTACGGTATGAATCCGTTGCTTGATTCCGTGTCGTGGCAGATTGCCAAAGGCGAGCGCGTTTGTCTGATTGGCCGCAATGGCAGCGGCAAGTCGAGCATGCTGAAACTGGTGCAGGGCGGGCAGCTGCCCGATTCGGGTGAAATCTGGCGGGCCCCCGGCCTGAAAATCGGTGAGTTGCCGCAAGAGCTGCCGTTGGGTGAGCAGCGTACGGTATTTGAAGTGGTGGCCGACGGGCTGGCCGGTGTGGGCGAGCTGCTGGCGCGCTTCAAGCAGTTGAGCCTGTCGATTGAGACGGACGAGGACCTGCAGCAGTTGACACGGGTGCAGAGTGAGCTGGAGGCCCGCGACGGCTGGCGCTTGCAGCAGCTGGTGGACAGCACCCTGAGTCGTTTGCAGTTGCCGGCCGACAAGCGCCTGGACGAACTGTCCGGCGGCTGGCGTCGCCGTGTCCTGCTGGCGCAGGCGCTGGTGGCCGAGCCGGACCTGCTGTTGCTGGACGAGCCGACCAACCACCTGGACATTGGTGCCATCGCCTGGCTGGAAGAGGCGCTGCTGGAATTCAATGGCGCAGTGCTGTTCATTACCCACGACCGGACGTTTCTGCAACACCTGGCCACGCGCATCCTGGAGCTGGACCGTGGTCACCTGCTGGACTGGAACGGTGATTACCAGAGCTTTCTGGAACACAAGGAACAGCAGCTGGCAGCCGAGGAAACGGCCAATGCCCTGTTTGACAAGAAACTGGCACAAGAAGAAGTCTGGATCCGGCAGGGCATCAAGGCCCGCCGGACCCGCAACGAGGGCCGGGTACGGGCACTGAAGGCATTGCGTGTCGAACGCAGCCAGCGCCGTGAACGACAGGGTACGGCCAGCATGCAGCTGGTGGGGGCCGAGCGTTCCGGCAAGCAGGTGATCGTTGCCGAGAAGGTTTCTTTTGCCCATCCGGGCGGCCGCATGCTGGTCAGGGATTTCTCCATGGTGCTGCAGCGCGGTGACCGTATCGGTTTGCTCGGTGCCAACGGCAGCGGCAAGACCACGCTGCTCAAGCTGCTGCTGGGCGACTTGGAACCGACATCAGGGCACATCGAGCGCGGCTCGAAACTGGAAGTGGCCTATTTCGACCAGCTGCGTGGCCAGCTGGATCTGGAAAAGACGGTTGCCGACAACGTTGCCGAATCCAGCGACCAGATCACGATCAATGGCAAATCCCGTCACGTACTGAGTTATCTGGGTGATTTCCTGTTCAGCCCGCAACGGGCACGCACTCCGGTCAAGGCCTTGTCCGGCGGCGAACGGGCGCGGCTGCTGTTGGCCAAACTGTTCACCCGGCCGGCCAACGTACTGGTGCTGGATGAGCCGACCAACGATCTGGATACTGAAACGCTGGAGCTGCTGGAAGAAGTCTTGCTGGAGTTTGCCGGCACGGTGCTGATTGTCAGCCACGACCGGTCCTTTCTGGATAACGTGGTTACCAGTTTGCTGGTGTTTGATGGCAGCGGGCGTGTCAACGAGTTTGTTGGCGGTTATGAGGACTGGCTGCGCCAGGGCGGATCGGTGCAGCTGCTGGGCATGACTGAAAAATCGGTAACTGGTGCAGGGACTGTTGAAAAGGATGACTTGCAGCAATCTACAGGGAAAAAAAGCGCTCAACAGCTGCAGGGCGTGCGTGATGATGGCATAGTGCCTGCCAGGAAAAAACTGAGCTATAACCAGCAGCGCGAACTGGAGGCGATTCCCGGGCAGATTGATGCACTGGAAGCCGAGCTGGAGCGGCTGCAGGAGCAGGTTTCCGATCCGGGCTTTTATCAGCAGCCCCACGAACACACTGAACAGGTCCTGTTGCGCCTGCAAACGGCAGAGCAGGAGCTGGATACTTTACTGGAACGCTGGGCCGAGCTTGAGAGTGACTAGACGCAGGCACGCAGGGGGAATCAGATGGCCGTAGAATACCGGATCACGCTCGATGACGAGCATGCGTTCAACTACAAGGTGCAGATCGAGCGCGGTGTGCTGGCCAGCGACCGGGTCGGCGCCAGTGATGACTGGACGCGGCTGGACTACCACAAGTGCACTAACTGTCCGCTTAACTCCGGCGAGCATCCCGCCTGCCCGGCAGCGGTCGACCTGAAGGTCGTGGTGGAGGATTTCAAGGGTTTGCCGGCCTTCCGCAAGGCGTGGACGCATGTGCGTACCGAGGAACGCGAATACAGCAAGCTGGTCAACCTGGAGGTGGCTCTGCGCTCGTTGCTGGGTGTGATCATGGCAACGTCCGGTTGCCCGATCCTGAACCGGCTCAAGCCGATGGCGCGTAGCCATCTGCCTTTTGCCAGCGACAGCGAGTTCGTGCTGCGTACGGTATCCATGTATGTGCTGCGCGAGCTGTTCAAGTACCGTGAAGGCCGCAGTGCGGACTGGGAGCTGACCGCGCTGACCCGGGATTTTGCCCAGTTGCAGCTGGTGAACCAGGCGCTGTGGCATCGCATTCATGACGTCTGCGCCGGCGATACCAACCTTAAGGCATTCCTGGGCTTCTTCTCGATGGCGTCAAGCATGACCTATTCGCTGGATGCGCAGCTGGAAAAGGTGCGTCCGCTGATCATGGACGAGGGTAGCTTTCTGCTTTTATGACACCGGCTGCGGGCTGTGTGTTGCTCCGGGGCTTCAGTGCTTGTGTTTTTGCAGGTTGACCGCCAGCACATCGCAGGGGGCTGCCGAGAGCAGGTCGCTGGCGGTTGAACCCAGTAGCAGGGCCAGGCCGTGACGCCCATGGCTGCCCACCAGAATCAGGTCGCAGCTGATCTCTTCTGCCAGCTGGTGGATCTCGGCCTTGGGCTGACCATATCTCAGGTGGCAATTCTCACGTTGCAGGCCGGGCCAGCCCGGTAGCACTTCATTCAGGCGCTCGCCTGCCTGGCGGGTTTGCTGTTCTTGCAAAATGCCCAGGTCCATGGGGACGTCTGCACCAAAACTCATGCTTAACGGCTCGATGACATGCACCAGGGACAGCGTGCAACCAAGCAGTTTCTGCAGCTGCGTAGCGGGATCCAGCACCAGGTGGCACTCGGGGCTGAGGTCGGTGGCGATCAGAATGTGCTGGTAGGTCATGGGTGTGCTCCTCGGAATCAGGTTGACAGGAAGTGTAGCCTGAAAATGTTGGTGCGTGCAGCATTGCGGTGCAAGGTTCATGCGTGTTTTTCCTGAAACGGAGGTGCTCTTCCGGTTTGGCCGCAGCCGCTCTCTTGCTAGCTTGGCGGGAGACGGCACAGCGGCCGGTCCGGTGTCTGGCGATTAAAAACATCAAAGGATTTGACAAACCGCCCTTTTTGGCTGAATGTGTGCAGACCCGAATCAAACGAGCGTATGAATTGTTTGTCAGGGACCCAATAACTATAAAGCAGCGTTCCGGCTGCACGGGTTGCCATGCCGATTCTTACCTGCCTTGCAGGCTGTGACGTGGGCAGTCCTTGCCGCCCCAAGCTTTTCTACCCAGTGGAGAACAGTGAATGATTTACGCAGGTAAAGCCTTCACGGTATCGGCCCTTGAAGATGGCATTGTCGAATTGAAATTCGATCTTCAGGGCGAATCCGTAAACAAATTCAACCGCCTTGCCCTTACCGAACTGCGTGAAGCAGTGGATGCCATTGCTGCTGACAGCAGTGTACGTGGCGTGCTGCTGACCAGTGGCAAGGATGTGTTCGTTGTCGGTGCCGACATCACCGAATTCACCAAAATGTTCGAGCTGCCCGACGATGAGCTGGTTGCAGGAGTGATGGAAGTCAACCGGACGTTCTGTGCATTTGAAGACCTGAACGTACCGACCGTGGTGGCCATCAACGGCATCGCTCTGGGTGGCGGTCTGGAAATTTCCCTAGCCGCGGATTACCGCGTCATGGCGGAAAAGGCCAAGATCGGCCTGCCGGAAGTCAAGCTTGGCATCTACCCGGGCTGGGGTGGAACCGTGCGTTTGCCGCGCCTGATTGGTGCCGACAATGCCATTGAGTGGATTGCCGCCGGCAAGGAAGCACGCGCCGAAGAGGCCCTGAAGGTGGGTGCTGTGGATGCGGTGGTGCCTGCTGATAAACTGCGCGATGCCGCGCTGGATCTGCTCAAGCGTGCCGTCAGTGGCGAGCTGGATTACAAGGCCAAGCGTCAGCCCAAGCTGGACAAGCTTCAGCTCAACCCGCTTGAACAGATGATGTGCTTCGAGAGCGCCAAGGGCTTTGTCGCCGGCAAGGCGGGCCCGAACTATCCCGCACCGGTTGAAGCCATCAAGTCCATGCAGAAAGCGGCCAACATGGGCCGTGACAAGGCACTGGAAGTGGAAGCCAAAGGCTTTGCCAAAATGGCCAAGACCCCGGTAGCCGCCAGCCTGGTTGGCCTGTTCCTGAACGACCAGGCGCTCAAGCGCAAGGCCAAGGGCTATGAAAAAATCGCCAAGCCGGTGAAGCAGGCAGCCGTACTGGGTGCCGGCATCATGGGCGGCGGCATTGCCTACCAGTCCGCTTTCAAGGGCACGCCGATCCTGATGAAGGACGTGCGCGAAGAAGGCATCGAGCTGGGCCTGAACGAGGCAGCCAAGCTGCTGACCAAGCGTGTCGAGCGCAAGCGCATGGACGTGGCCGGCATGGCCAAGACCCTGAACGCGATCCGCCCGACCCTGTCCTACGGTGATTTCGGCAATGTCGACATCGTGGTCGAGGCCGTGGTCGAGAACCCCAAGGTCAAGCACGCGGTGCTGGCCGAGGTCGAGGGTCAGGTGGGCGAGAACACCATCATCGCCTCTAACACCTCCACCATTTCCATCAACTACCTGGCCAAGGCGCTGAAGCGTCCGGAAAACTTCGTCGGCATGCACTTTTTCAACCCGGTGCACATGATGCCGCTGGTCGAGGTGATCCGTGGCGAGCACAGCTCCGACGAGGCCGTTGCTACCACTGTTGCCTACGCACAGAAAATGGGCAAGAACCCGATCGTGGTCAACGACTGCCCGGGCTTCCTGGTCAACCGTGTGCTGTTCCCTTACTTTGGCGGTTTCGCCAAGCTGGTCAGCGCCGGTGTCGACTTCACCCGCATCGACAAGCTGATGGAGCGTTTCGGCTGGCCGATGGGCCCTGCCTACCTGATGGACGTCGTTGGCATGGATACCGCCTATCACGCCCGTGACGTGATGGCCGAGGGTTTCCCCGACCGCATGAAGGAAGAGCGCGAGACCTGTGTCGACGTGCTGTACAAGGCCGACCGCCTTGGCCAGAAGAACGGCAAGGGCTTCTACGCTTACGAACTGGATAAAAAGGGCAAGCAGAAGAAGGTGTTTGACGAAAGCATCACCGAACTGCTGGCGCCCATCGTCTATGACAAGCGCGAGCTGACCGACGAGGACATCATCAACTACATGATGATCCCGCTGTGCCTGGAGACCGTACGCTGCCTGGAAGACGGTATCGTCGAAACTGCGGCCGAGGCCGACATGGGCCTGATCTACGGTATAGGTTTCCCTCCGTTCCGTGGTGGTGCACTGCGTTACATCGACAGCATCGGCGTGGCCGAGTTTGTCGCGCTGGCCGACAGGTATGCGGACCAGGGCGCCATGTATCAGCCCACAGAGAAACTGCGTGAGATGGCGAAAAACGGCCAATCTTTCTTCGGCTAACAGGAGAATATAACAATGAGCTTGAATCCAAGAGACGCCGTCATCGTTGATTTTGGCCGTACCCCCATGGGTCGTTCCAAGGGTGGCATGCACCGCAACACCCGTGCCGAGAACATGTCGGCACACCTGATCCGCAGCCTGCTGGACCGCAACACGGCAATCAATCCTGCTGAAGTGGAAGACGTGATCTGGGGCTGTGTCAACCAGACCCTGGAGCAGGGCTGGAACATTGCCCGCATGGCCTCCCTGCTGACGCAGATCCCGCACACCAGTGCCGGCCAGACCGTCAGCCGCCTGTGTGGTTCTTCCATGAGTGCACTGCACACTGCAGTGCAGGCGATCCAGACCAACAACGGTGATGTGTTTGTTGTTGGTGGTGTGGAGCACATGGGCCACGTCGGCATGATGCACGGTGTTGACCCCAACCCGCAGCAATCCCTGTACGCCGCCAAGGCGTCCGGCATGATGGGCCTGACCGCCGAAATGCTGGGCAAGATGCATGGCATCACCCGTGAAGCGCAGGACGCCTTTGGCGAGCGCTCGCACCGTCTGGCGCACAAGGCCACGGTCGAGGGCAAGTTCAAGGACGAGATCATCCCGATGGAGGGCTATGACGAGAACGGTTTCCTCAAGGTATTCGACTATGACGAAACCATCCGTCCGGAAACCACCATTGAAGGTCTGGCCGCCTTGCGTCCTGCCTTTGATCCGAAGAATGGTACCGTCACTGCCGGTACCTCTTCACAGATCACCGACGGCGCTTCCTGCATGATCGTCATGTCCGCCCAGCGTGCCAAGGACCTGGGTCTGGAGCCGCTGGCGGTGGTACGCGCCATGGCTGTTGCCGGTGTTGACCCTGCAATCATGGGCTACGGTCCCGTGCCTTCCACCCAGAAGGCGCTCAAGCGTGCCGGCCTGACCATGGACGACATCGATTTTGTCGAGCTGAACGAAGCCTTTGCCGCGCAGTCTCTGCCGGTGCTGAAAGACCTCAAGCTGCTCGACAAGATGAACGAGAAGGTCAACCTGCATGGCGGTGCCATTGCCCTGGGTCACCCGTTTGGCTGTTCCGGTGCGCGTATTTCCGGCACCCTGCTGAACGTGATGAAGCAGAACAACGGCCGCTTGGGTATTGCCACCATGTGTATCGGCTTGGGCCAGGGCATTACCACCGTGTTTGAGCGGGTGTAAGACAGCCTCGATTCGTGTGGTACGAAAGCCGGAGCCTGGTGCTCCGGTTTTTTTGTGGCAAAAGTATGGCGGCTAGCCTTGTTTATTCCATACAGTTATCGAAAAATAAATTTATATTCCTTTTGTGCTTCTTGATTGTCAGGCATAGTCTCGTCATGAATTTTATATGCCAGCCCGACTGGCGACATGGGAGAGCGTCATGAGCCATACACCGATCACCTATCTGATTGTTCCGGGCTGGAACGGATCGCCTGCCGGGCACTGGCAGTCGTACTGGCAACAGGTGCTGCCCAATGCGACACGGGTTGAGCAGCAGGATTGGCAACGGCCCGGGCTGGAGCAGTGGGTGGCGACGCTGGCGCGAAAAATTCGCGGCCTGAACGGCCCGGTGGTGCTAATCGCACACAGTTTGGGTTGCATCACGGTGGCGCACTGGAGCCGGCAGGCAGCAGCAGAGGATCTGGCAAAGATCAGTGGTGCGCTGTTGGTAGCCCCGGCCGATGTCGAGCGCCCGGGCTGCCCGCAGGCACTGACCGGTTTTGCACCGGTTCCGGCAACCGTGTTGCCATTTCCCAGTGTGCTGGTTGGCTCCACCAATGATCATGCCGCCAGTTGCGAGCGGGCACTGGAGTTTGCGGTAAACTGGGGAAGCAGTGCCCATATCCTCGAACAGGCCGGACACATCAATATCGACTCAGGTCATACCTGCTGGGAGCAGGGCCTTGCTTTTCTGTATCAGCTCCAGGAGCAGGCAGATATGCACCCACGGCTGTTGTGTGCCTGAAGGCCGCTGCTGCGGGAGCTCTTTACGGGCATGAGTGAAACCGGTTATCCGGGAACGGTTTGTCCGTCATGCGTGCAGAGGGTGCAGCATCATTCGGAAGCAATCCCGTCCCGGAGCCATGGTTTTAGTTGCCTTCGCGGCGCAGTGCGCTGGGCGTGAAGTCGCGCGGATGCAGCTCTACATCAAAGTCATACATCGGCTCGTTGTTATCCAGACCGTCTACGAAATAGCGTTTGCGCTTGAAATCGTAGATGGTTTCAAGCGTGCTGAAAAATGCCGGCAATTCGTAGTAGTTGATCGAGTGGCTTTCCTGTAACCCGATCAGCTCGCCCTTCTTGTCATACAGGTCGACAGCAAGGATTTGCCAGCTGTCCTCGTCAATATAAAAGCGGCGTTTGTGGTAGGGGTGACTGAAGCCGGTGCGCAGGTTGGCCTCAACAATCCAGACCCGGTGCAACTCATAACGCAGCAGCTGCGGATTGACAAAGGCTGGCTGCAGGATCTCGTCGTATGGAACCCCCTTCTGGTGCAGGGCATAGCTGTTGTACGGGACAACCATCGGCTGCTTGGTCAACAGGTTCCACTCGTAGCGGTCGGGCGCACCATTGTAGGCATCCACCACGTCGGCAGTGGCCATGCCGCTGGTATCGGGCTGTAGCGCATCGTAGGCCAGGCTGGGCAGGCGACGGACACGCCGCTCGCCACGGTCGTAGCGCCAGGCTTTGCGCATTGCCAGGATCTGGTCCAGGGTTTCCTGCACTAGCAGGGAGGTACCGGCCAGAGCCGCCGGTGAAAGCACCCGGTATTTATAATAGAGCAGGGTGTTGTTCAGGTCTTTTTCGCTCAGCCCTGGCTGGCCATAGGTAAACAGGATGTCGCGTTCGCGTTTGAGCAGACTGTACTTGCCGCCCTGCAACACTGCCGCGTGGTTGGTGTAGGTGCGGACCTGGTCGCCACGGTAACGCATGATGTGGTTCCAGATCACTTCCAGCCCGGATTGGGGCAGGGGAAACGGGATGCCTGCGGTTGCGCCCTCCACACCATTACCCCGAGAAATCAGTTCCGTTTGTGTGGCATTGGTGCGGGTTGCGTCGTAAACCCGCTGGGGTGCCGAAGCGGAGCGGCGGGTCGGGAATACCCGGATCGAATACTCGGGGTTGTTTCTGACCAGCTCTTGCAGGCCTGCCGGCAGGCTGTCTGCATGCTCGGCCAGGTTGTTCTTGTCGATCACCAGTCGGGGCTGGTCGTTGGAGAACGGGTCAGGGTGATGCATTCCTTTCTGGTAGCCGGCCGGGGGTCGGGTAATGCCGCCATTCCAGGGCGGAATCAGTCCGTCGGGACTGCCAGCGCGCTCGCCTCCCTGTGGGGTCAGGTCGTTACCCAGGCGGGCTGCCTGTGATGGATCAACTTTGGCTTGGACATTCAGGGTCATGCCGGCCAGAAAGCATGCGAAAGCAAGTTTGTACATGGGTGATCTCCTGCTGCGAGAATCAGTCATAAGGGATGGCTGCAAACCCGCCTTGCATGCCGATGCGTGGTGCATGCTGTTGGCGGATGCTCCCGGATTGTTTTTATTGTGAGGTAACTGCGGATTACCTGTTCAGGAGTCTATAGGCTTGGGCAGGGAAACGAAACCATTTTGTGACTGCTGTGGCTACGCCAGTCACGTTCCGGGTGGTGAATTCCCGCCTGCGTTTTTCGGATGGCAAAGCCCTGTATTGGACAAATGCACGGGCTGTCCTTTAAGGTGTCAGCATCTTTATGGCTGGACCGTGTGCAAAGGGCGGGGTTGACCAAGACCTTGCAGCACTATATATAGCCACTCTAATTACTGATTTAATGCCTTGCCGGTCGCGTTTTGCCGTCTGGCCGGGTTTAATTTCTGCTTTTAAAGCCAGGACTGTTTGAATTATGGGTAAATCGCTGGTTATCGTGGAATCCCCGGCCAAGGCCAAGACCATCAATAAATATCTGGGCAGCCAGTTTGTGGTCAAATCCAGCGTGGGGCATATTCGTGACCTGCCGACCGGTGGTGGTACGGCAACCCGGCGGGGCAAAGCGGATGACAGCCTCAGCCCGCAAGAAAAGGCACGTCGCCAGCTGGTCGGCCGTATGGGGGTTGATCCGGAAAATGGCTGGCAGGCCCGCTACGAGATTTTGCCCGGCAAGGAAAAGGTCGTCGATGAGCTCAAGCGCTTGGCCAGGGATGCTGATGAAATCTATCTGGCAACGGACTTGGACCGTGAAGGGGAGGCCATCGCCTGGCATCTGCGCGAAGCCATCGGGGGCGACGATAGCCGCTTCAAGCGTGTGGTGTTCAACGAAATCACCAAAAAAGCCATCCAGAGTGCTTTTGCCGAGCCGGGTGAGTTGAGCATGGATCAGGTCAATGCCCAGCAGGCACGACGCTTTCTTGATCGTGTGGTGGGTTTCATGGTCTCGCCGCTGCTGTGGAAAAAAATTGCCCGGGGCCTGTCGGCCGGCCGGGTGCAGTCGGTGGCGGTAAAGTTGGTGGTTGAGCGTGAGAAGGAAATTCGCGCCTTTGTGCCGGAAGAGTTCTGGCAAGTGCATGCCGACCTGCTCAACCAGAAACAGCTCGGAGCCCGCTTCGAGGTGGTACGTGAAGATGGCAAGAATTTTCGGCCGGCCAACAAGGAACAGTGTGATGCAGCGCTGGCCAGACTGAAGCCGGCTGCCTATCAGGTCAGCAAGCGTGAAGACAAGCCGACCTCCAGTCGTCCGAACGCCCCCTTTATCACCTCCACCTTGCAACAGGCTGCCAGCACGCGCCTGGGTTTTGGTGTGAAAAAGACCATGACAATGGCGCAGCGCCTGTACGAGGCCGGTTACATCACCTATATGCGTACCGACTCGACCAACCTGTCTGCCGACGCCATCGACATGGTGCGGGGTTTTATTGGCGAAGAATATGGCGACAGCTATCTGCCGGAGAAGCCGAATTTCTACAGCAGCAAGGAAGGCGCGCAGGAGGCTCACGAGGCGATTCGTCCGTCTGATGTCAGGCTGCGGCCAGGCATGCTCAAGGGTATGGAGCGTGATGCGGAGCGTCTGTATGAGCTGATCTGGCGACAGTTTGTTGCCTGCCAGATGCCGCCGGCACAATATCTGTCGACCAGTCTGACGGTTGCTGCAGCCGGATTTGAGTTGCGTGCCCGTGGCCGCATTCTCAAGTTTGATGGCTACACCAAAGTGTTGCCGCCGCAGGGCAAGAATGCCGAGGACGAGGTGCTGCCGGACCTGAAAGAAGGCGAAGCCCTCGATCTGCAAAAACTGGATCCGTCCCAGCATTTCACCAAGCCGCCGGCGCGCTACAGCGAGGCCAGCCTGGTCAAGGAACTGGAGAAGCAGGGCATTGGTCGTCCGTCCACCTATGCCGCCATCATCTCGACCATTCAGGATCGTGGCTACGTCACCATCAAGAACCGCCGCTTCCATGCCGAGAAAATGGGCGACATCGTTACCGAGCGCCTCAGTGAAAGCTTTGCCGACCTGATGGACTACGGTTTCACCGCGCAGATGGAAGAGCGTCTGGACAACGTGGCCCATGGCCAGCTGGACTGGAAACAACTGCTGGACGAATTCTATGGCGACTTCCGCAAGAAGCTGGAGCAGGCCGATGAGGCCGAAGGCGGCATGCGCCGCAATGCGCCGACCCTGACCGACATTCCCTGTAAGGAATGTGGCCGGCCGATGATGATCCGCACCGCCAGTACCGGAGTGTTCCTGGGTTGCTCGGGCTACGAGCTGCCACCCAAGGAGCGCTGCAAGGCGACCATGAACCTGGTGCCGGGCAACGAGATTGCCGCCGATGACGAAGGCGAGTCCGAATCGCTGCTGCTGCGCCAGAAAAAGCGCTGCGCCAAGTGCGGTACTGCCATGGATGCCTATCTGCTGGATGAGACCCGCAAGCTGCATGTGTGCGGCAACAACCCTGACTGTTCCGGCTTCGAGGTCGAGCAGGGCGAATTTCGTATCAAGGGGTACGACGGGCCGGTGCTGGAATGTGACAAGTGTGGCAGCGAAATGCAGTTGAAGACCGGCCGTTTCGGCAAATACTTCGACTGCACTGGCAGCGAGTGCAAGAACACAAGAAAGCTGCTGGCCAATGGCGAACCGGCACCGCCCAAGATGGATGTGGTGCCCATGCCGGAGTTGCGTTGTGAAAAAGTTGACGACACCTATGTGTTGCGTGACGGTGCTGCTGGCCTGTTCCTGGCGGCCAGCCAGTTTCCGAAAAAACGCGAGACCCGTGCTCCGCTGATTGTCGAGCTGCTGCCACACAAGGACGAAATCGATCCGAAGTACAGCTTTCTGTTCAGTGCGCCAACCCACGATCCGGACGGTCGTCCGGCTGTAGTGCGTTATAGCCGCAAGAGCAAGGAGCAGTACGTACAGACTGAAATCGACGGCAAGCCTTCCGGCTGGCGTGCCACCCATGATGGCAAACAGTGGCAAGTGGAAGACAAGCGTAAAAAATGATGGTTTAGGCTGTTTGGATCGGGGTGTCGCGGGCGTTATGCTTCAGGCGGCACCCAGTTCCGGTCAGTCCGGCTACATGCCGATGTGCAGGGCGGTTATCAGGCGGGCGGAATAAAATTTCCTGCAAGGGTTGACAGGCAGTTTTTGCGG
>NZ_LNJZ01000003.1 GCF_002866065.1 Thiopseudomonas denitrificans
CAGAACTGCGTCTCAACTGAGGCTGCGCATTATAGAGAGTTGTTTTCTCTTGTCAACCCCTGATTTTAAATTTTTTGTTTTAAAATCAACTGCTTGGGTTGAGCTACCCATAATGCGCCGCTTGATGAGGTGCGTATTCTACAGATTTAAAACTGCTTGTAAAGCCCCTGCTGAAATTTATTTTCAGTACTGGCTGCCACAGCGTACCGAACGGCTCTCCAGCACCCGTTCGCCGCTCTGGTCCCGCAGCCAGACGCGGACGGTAAAGCCCGTGGCCACGGCATACACCGAGTAGCGCTGACCGGCAGCGAACCCGGCGTAATCGAACTCCACCCGGCAGTGGCGCCACTGCGAACCGCTGGCACTGCCCTTGCGCTCATAACCCAGGCGCAACTCCAGTTGATGCCGGCCCGGGCTCAGCTGGAAGTACCGCGCGTCAGAAGTCTTCACACCGTCCAGTCTTCTCGCGGACAGACTGTAACCGGCACGTCCGGCAACATCGACCCAGGCCATTGCCGGATCGTGTTCGGGTAACACCGCTTCACAACCACTTGTCAGTATCGCCAGCACGATTCCGGTACAGCTCGTCATTTTCATCTTCATCGGTTTATCCAAAAAACCAGTAGCACACCATGATTGCCGCAATCACTCCGGCCAGTTCGGCCAGCAGGGCACAACCGACCGCATGGCGCACACGCTGAATGCCAACGGCACCAAAATAGACCGCCAGCACATAGAAGGTGGTTTCGGTACTGCCCTGAATGGTCGCCGCCGCCAGTGCCGCAAAGCTGTCAACCCCCTGGCTCTGCATGGTTTCTATCAGCATTGCCCGTGCCGCGCTGCCTGAGAACGGCTTGACCAGCGCGGTCGGCAAGGCATCCACAAAACGGCTGTCCCATTGCAGCCACTCTACCAGCCAGCGTACCCCGTCCAGGCCAAACTCCAGCGCACCGGATGCCCGCAAGACACCAATCGCACACAACATGGCAACCAGATAGGGCAGCAGACTGCGAGCCACATCAAAACCTTCTCTGGCTCCTTCGACAAAGGCCTCATACACCGGTATCCGCTTCCAGGTGCCCAGCAGCAGAAAAAACAGGATGATGCCAAACAGTGTCAGGTTGCCCAGCAACGAGGAGACCGCGGCCAGAGTCACAGCGCTCAAACCTGACAGGATCACGATAAAAACCGCCAGCGCTCCCAGTAATGGCAGCAAATAAGCCAGCACCACCGGCTCCCATAGCCGGATACGTTGCATCACGGCAACCGAGAAGAGGCCAACCAGGGTAGAGGCGCTGGTTGCCAGCAGGATCGGCAAGAACACCAGCGTCGGGTCAACCGCCCCCTGCTGCGCCCGGTACATGAATATGGTAACCGGCAACAGGGTGAGTGATGATGCATTGAGTACCAGAAACAGGATTTGCGCATTGGATGCGGTGGTCGAGGATGGATTGAGGCTTTGCAGTTCACGCATGGCTTTCAGGCCGATCGGTGTGGCGGCATTGTCCAGCCCGAGCCCGTTGGCAGCAAAGTTCAGGGTGATCAGGCCCAGTGCCGGATGGCCGCGCGGCACTTCCGGCATCAACCGGGCGAATAGTGGCCCCAGCAGTGTGCCGATGCGCTCGACCAGCCCGGCCTGCTCGGCAATACGCAAAAAACCCAGCCACAGGGTCAGGGTGCCGAACAACAGGATCATCACTTCAACCGAGAGTTTGGCCATGCTGAACAGGCTTTCCACCATGGCCGCCCAGACACCCGGATCACCCTGCACCCACTGTGCTGCGCCGGCGATGGCGGCAACCAGGAAAAAACCGAACCAGAGCAAGTTAAGCATTAAAAACCCTCAGGATGACTGTTGTCTGACCAAAGACCATAGTATCGCTGCCGTTTCCGCATCAGGTTCACCATCGAACAGCTGTGGACGGTATTTCATTTGCACAACGGCAAGTACATTGCGGGTCTGCCCGTCCAGCTCGCCAGTCGGCTCGACGGCGTAACCCAACGCCCGCAACTGTTGCTGAAACCACGATGGATCAGGCAATTCACGCTCGAATAGTGGTTGCTGTTGCACAATATCTCCGTGCAGTGGCCAGCGGATCAGGCCCTCCTGTGCCAGGCGGAACCATGGAAACAGCGGGCCCGGGTCCACCTTGCGCTGCGGAGCAATATCAGCATGCCCGACAATGCTGTCGACTCCCATCCCGTAACGGGCAGTGATATCTTTCAATAACAGCACCAGGGCATCAACCAGCTCCCTGTTCCAGACTTGCCACTGCCTGCCATCTGCGGTTTCAACATAGCCCTGATGCACCATCTCGATGCCAATAGTCGAGGAGTTGAGCCATGTCCGGCCCTGCCACTGGCTGTCACCGGCATGCCAGGCACGATGGCGTTCATCAACCAGACGGTATATCCGCTTGCCGTCCAGCAGGTAATGACTGCTGACATCCGTTGTGGTCAGCAGCTCAAGTGAGCGCTGCGAGCCCGCCGCGGTATAGTGCAAGACAATCCATTGCACACGGTGATCATAACTGCCGGATTGCCGGCTGGTATCCACTGGCAGTTGCGCGCAGGCAGATAAAATCAAACCAAACAGCAAAATTGTTGTTCTAACCATGAATCCCGTTTTCATGAAATTTGTAGAGGTTGCACAATGCATTATTCGGCACCCAGCCACAGCCCGGTCATGGGCTATCTGCTATGGATTTTCGGCTTCATGGGCTCCCACCGTTTCTATTACGGCCGCCCATTGACCGGAACCCTGTGGTTTTTCACCTTGGGGCTGTTTTTCATTGGCTGGCTGGTCGACCTGTTCCTGATTCCATCGATGGACCGTAATGCCAATAGCCAGTTCCAGAGCGGGCGTATCAATTACAACCTGGCCTGGATTCTGCTCACTTTTCTCGGTGTTTTCGGCATTCACCGCATGTACCAGGGCAAATGGATTACCGGCCTGCTCTATCTTCTGACCGGCGGGTTGTTCTTGCTTGGGGTTCTCTATGATTACTGGACGCTGAACCAGCAAATCAACGAGGAAAATCAGTTGCTGCGCTGGCGCTGACGGGCTGCCCCGCAGCCCGTGCGCAACTTCACCCTAGGCTTTCTTCGGTCGCTGCCAGCCTTCGATATTACGTTGTCTGCCACGTCCAATCGCCAGGGCTCCGGCCGGCACATCGCTGGTAATGGCCGATCCGGCACCGGTTACCGCCCCATCCCCCAGCGTCACGGGTGCAACGATCGAGCTGTTGGAACCAATGAATACATCCTCGCCCATGACGGTTTTGTGCTTGTTGGCACCGTCGTAATTGCAAGTAATGGTGCCGGCACCGATGTTGGTCCGTGCCCCGATCTCGCTGTCGCCCAGGTAGCTCAGGTGTCCGGCTTTGGCACCCTCGCCCATACGGGCATTTTTCAGTTCGACAAAATTGCCGACGTGGGCATGCTTGCCAAGCACCGCCCCCGGACGCAAGCGGGCGAACGGGCCGCAATCGGCACCTTCACCAAGCTCGGCACCTTCCAGGTGGCAATGTGACTTGACCACGGCTCCCTTGCGCAGGACAGTATTGCAAATGACGGTATTTGCGCCAATGGTCACGCCGTCTTCAATAATCACCTTGCCTTCCAGTACCACGTTGACGTCAATCAGCACATCACGCCCGGCAACCACCTCGCCGCGGATGTCGACACGGGCCGGATCACGCAGGGTCACGCCCTGACGCATCAGCTGTTCCACTTGCAGCTTCTGGTAGTGACGCTCGAGCTGGGCCAGCTGCAACCGGTCATTGGCTCCTTGCACCTGCATGGCATCCGTAGCGGTTTCGGTATCGACTTGCAAGCCGTCCGCCACTGCCATGGCAATGATGTCGGTCAGGTAGTATTCACCCTGGGCATTGTCGTTGGACAGCCGGGAAAGCCACTGCTCAAGCTTGATGCGCGGCACGGCAAGAATGCCCGTGTTGCCCTCGCGGATGGACAGCTGCTCCTGGCTGGCATCCTTGTGTTCGACAATGGCAGCAACCTCGCCATGCGCATTCCGTACGATACGCCCGTATCCGGCAGGATCATCCAGCAGCACGGTCAGCAGGCCGACACGCTGTTCATCACAGCGCTGCAGCAGGGCCTTGAGAGTATCCACCTGAATCAGGGGAACATCGCCATAAAGTATCAGGACAGTGTCCGCTGCCAGATGCGGCAGGGCCTGTGCCACTGCATGCCCGGTGCCCAGCTGTTCGGCCTGCAGGACAAAATCAAGGTCTGGTGCTGCAAGCGTCTGCTCAACCTGCTCCGCACCATGCCCGACCACAACCCGGATTGATTGCGGCCCAAGTGCTCGCGCTGCATCAACCACGTGACCCAGCATGGACTTGTGGGCTACTGGATGCAGGATCTTGGGCAAGGCTGAGCGCATACGGGTGCCCTGACCCGCCGCCAAAATTACAATATCAAGGGACATGGTGCCTTCCTGGAAATTTTAAGCAGAATATGAAAGCGCCCGGACAGGGCTATATCGCAAGTAACAAAACATGCACGTCAATAATCAGACAGCTGTCATGATTCCGGCATGCGGGTCAGTATAAACAAAAAAGGGCAGCCTGACGGCTACCCTTTCTTGAATTTGCGACACAGTTAGCGCCGGTTTTTGCGCAGTTCATGAATGGTGCGCAACTGGGCAGCCGCTTCGGCCAGACGTGCCGAAGCCGTGCTGTAGTCCATATCGGCGGACTTGGCGTTAATGGCTTTTTCGGCAGCCTTCTTGGCTTCCATGGCCGCAGCCTCGTCCAGGTCGTCTGCACGGATTGCCGTGTCAGCCAGCACCTTGACCATATCGGGTTGCACTTCAATGAAGCCGCCGGAGATATAGAATACCTCCTCGTTGCCACCCTGTTTGATCACACGGACGGGACCGGGCTTGATGGTGGACAGCAAAGGTGCGTGACCGGGCAGTACACCCAGATCACCCATGTGACCATGGGCAATTACCATTTCAACCAAGCCGGAAAACAGCTCTTCCTCTGCACTTACAATATCGCAGTGTACTGTTATGGCCATAATCTTTGCCTCAGTGTTTTGCCGGTGGGCGTTTCTGCCCACCAGCAGGTTGCTTGATCAAAAAGCCCGGCCTGTTACAGCTTGCTGGCCTTTTCGACGGCTTCATCAATGGAACCGACCATGTAGAACGCCTGTTCGGGCAGTTCATCATAGTCACCATTGAGGATACCCTGGAAACCGCGGATCGTATCTTTCAGGGAAACATACTTGCCCGGGGCGCCAGTAAACACTTCGGCAACGAAGAATGGCTGGGACAGGAAACGCTGGATTTTACGCGCGCGAGTCACCAGCAGCTTGTCTTCTTCAGACAGCTCGTCCATACCCAGAATGGCGATGATGTCTTTCAGCTCGGTGTAACGCTGCAGGACATACTGTACGCCACGGGCACATTCATAGTGCTCCTGACCGATGACCATCGGGTCCAGCTGACGGGAAGTGGAGTCCAGCGGGTCGATCGCAGGGTAGATACCCAGGGAAGCGATGTCACGGCTCAGTACCACGGTTGCGTCAAGGTGAGCAAAGGTGGTGGCTGGAGACGGGTCAGTCAGGTCATCCGCAGGTACGTATACGGCCTGGATTGAGGTAATTGAACCGGTCTTGGTGGAGGTGATGCGCTCTTGCAGAACGCCCATTTCCTCGGCCAGGGTCGGCTGATAACCAACCGCGGAAGGCATACGACCCAGCAGGGCGGATACTTCGGTACCGGCCAGGGTGTAACGGTAGATGTTGTCGATGAACAACAGTACGTCACGGCCTTCGTCACGGAACTTCTCGGCCATGGTCAGGCCGGTCAGGGCTACGCGCAGACGGTTGCCGGGTGGCTCGTTCATCTGGCCGTATACCAGGGCAACCTTGTCCAGTACGTTGGAATCCTTCATCTCGTGGTAGAAGTCGTTACCTTCACGGGTACGCTCACCCACACCGGCAAATACGGAATAACCGCTGTGCTCGATGGCGATGTTACGGATCAGCTCCATCATGTTGACGGTTTTACCAACACCGGCACCACCGAACAGGCCGACTTTACCGCCCTTGGCAAACGGACAAACCAGGTCGATGACCTTGATGCCGGTTTCCAGGATTTCGTTGCCACCAGCCTGGTCCGCGTAGCTTGGCGCTTCACGGTGGATGGTCCAGCGCTCTTCTTCACCGATGGGGCCGGCTTCGTCGATCGGGTTACCGAGAACGTCCATGATGCGACCCAGGGTTTTTACACCCACCGGAACGCTGATGCCAGCGCCGGAGTTGGTCACATCCAGGCCACGCTTGAGGCCTTCGGTGGAACCCATGGCGATGGTACGGACAATGCCGTCGCCCAGCTGCTGCTGGACTTCCAGGGTGGTTTCTTTGCCTTGCACGTGCAGGGCATCATAGATGTTCGGAACCTGTTCGCGCGGGAATTCCACGTCGATTACGGCGCCGATAATTTGAACGATACGTCCGCTCATATCTGGTCCTCTGAATATTTGAACCGTTCTTAAACCGCGGCAGCGCCGCCAACGATTTCGGAAATTTCTTGGGTGATAGCCGCCTGGCGTGCCTTGTTGTAAACCAGTTGCAGGTTATCAATAAGGTCACCGGCGTTATCAGTCGCGTTCTTCATGGCAATCATCCGGGCTGCTTGCTCACAGGCAACGTTTTCAACCACGGACTGGTACACCTGGGATTCGATGTAACGGATGATCAGTGAATCGAGCAGTTCCTTGGCGCCGGGTTCATAAATATAGTCCCATGAGCCCAGACGGCTGTTTTCCACTTTTTCATCCACTGCCAGAGGAACCAGCTGCTCAACAGCAGGTTTCTGCGACATGGTGTTGATGAACTTGTTCGACACCAGATACAAACGGTCGATACGACCTTCCAGGAAACCGTCGAGCATGATCTTGACACTACCGATCAGCTGACTGATCTCGGGCTCTTCACCCAGACCGCCAACGGTTGCACTGATTTCCATGCCGTATGGACGGAAAAAGCTGGCACCCTTGTTGCCGATGATGCAAAGCTCGGCTTCGACACCCTGCTTTTGCCATTCCTGCATGTTCTGGATCAGGTTCTTGAACAGGTTAAAGTTCAGGCCACCACAGAGGCCACGGTCAGTGGAAACCAGAATATAGCCCACTTTTTTGACCGGACGCTCGACCATGAATTCATGCTTGTATTCGGCGTTGGCATCAGCCAGATGGCCGACAACCTGACGAATACGTTCTGCATAGGGACGGCCTGCAGCCATGCGCTGTTGTGCCCTGCGCATTTTGCTGACCGCCACCTTTTCCATGGCGCTGGTGATCTTTTGCGTATTTTTAATACTCGCAATCTTGGTGCGAATCTCTTTTGCGCCTGCCATTTGACACCTTTCAGGTTAGCAGGCGGGAGACAAGCTCCCGCTGCGTGTTACCAGCTTTGAGTTGCCTTGAACTGCTCGATGCCTTCCTTGATCTGGGCATCAATTGGTTTCAGGGCAGCTTCCTTGTTCATGGTTGCCATCAGGTCGGCTTTTTCGCGCTTGAACCAGGCCAGCAGGGCCTCTTCAAATGCACCAACCTTATCGACTGCCACATCTTCCAGGTAGCCACGTTCAGCTGCGTACAGGGAAACCGCCATGTCGGCAATGGACATCGGCGCATATTGCTTCTGCTTCATCAGCTCGGTTACGCGCTGACCATGCTCCAGCTGCTTGCGGGTGGCTTCGTCCAGGTCGGAAGCGAACTGGGCAAATGCGGCCAGCTCACGATACTGGGCCAAAGCAGTACGGATACCACCGGACAGACGCTTGATCAGGTCGGTCTGGGCTGCACCACCAACACGGGATACGGAGATACCGGCGTTCACTGCAGGACGGATGCCCGCGTTGAACATGGCGCTTTCCAGGAAGATCTGACCGTCAGTAATGGAAATTACGTTGGTCGGAACAAACGCGGAAACGTCACCTGCCTGGGTTTCAATAATCGGCAGGGCGGTCAGGGAACCAGTCTGGCCCTTGACTTCACCGTTGGTGAACTGCTCAACGTACTCTTCGGATACGCGGGATGCGCGCTCCAGCAGACGGCTGTGCAGATAGAACACGTCACCCGGGTAGGCTTCACGTCCTGGCGGACGACGCAACAGCAGGGAAATCTGGCGATAGGCCACAGCCTGCTTGGACAGGTCGTCATAAACGATCAGGGCGTCTTCACCACGGTCACGGAAGTATTCACCCATGGTGCAACCGGAGTATGGCGCCAGGTATTGCAGGGCAGGAGATTCGGAAGCACTGGCAACCACAACAATGGTGTTGGCCAGGGCGCCGGTTTCTTCCAGCTTGCGCACAACGTTGGCAATGGTGGACTGCTTCTGGCCGATGGCCACATAGACACACCGGATGCCGCTGTCTTTCTGGTTGATGATGGCGTCGACAGCCAGGGCGGTCTTACCAATCTGGCGGTCACCAATGATCAGCTCACGCTGACCACGACCAACCGGGATCATGGCGTCAACAGACTTGTAACCGGTCTGTACCGGCTCGTCTACGGACTTACGCCAGATCACGCCAGGTGCTACTTTTTCCACAGCATCGGTCAGCTTGGTTTCCAGCGGACCTTTGCCGTCAATCGGATTACCCAGAGCATCAACAACACGGCCCAGCAGTTCCGGACCAACCGGTACTTCCAGGATACGGCCGGTACACTTGGCACTCATGCCTTCGGTCAGACCGGTGTAAGCACCCAGGATTACTGCACCCACGGAGTCACGCTCCAGGTTCAGTGCCATACCAAAGATTCCGCCAGGGAATTCAATCATTTCGCCGTACATCACATCGGCCAGGCCGTGGATGCGTACGATACCGTCAGACAGGCTGACGATGGTGCCCTCGTTGCGGGCTTGTGCGGAAACATCAAGCTTGGCAATACGCTGCTTGATGATTTCGCTAATTTCAGAAGGGTTCAGTTGCTGCATGCCATATGTCCCCAAATCAGGATTTCAACGCTTCGGCGAGCTTGTCCAGCTTGCCGCGGACCGAGCCGTCAATGACCAAATCACCAGCACGGATAAACAGGCCGCCAATTAAAGCGGGGTTTACAGTCGCCTTGGGCTGAACGGTACGATCAAGCCGCTTGGATAAGGCGGCAGCCAGTGTTTTCAGTTGTTTAGCGCTTAATTCGAAAGCAGACTGCACTTCCACCTCAACGGCACGGTTTTTTTCTGCAACCAGTGCAGCAAACAGCTCATTGATGGTGGGGAGCAGAGAAAGCCTGCCGTTTTCTCCGAGTACATGGAGAAAATTGGCAAAATCCTTATCCGCTTCTTTTCCGCACAGCTGCAATAGAAACTCGACCTTTGCCTGCTTGTTCAGCGACGGGTTGCCCAGTTGCTGAACCACTTCGGGAGCTTCGACAAGGCTGCTGGCCAGCAACAGCATTGATGCCCAGCCCTCTTCCTGCCCGGCTGCCGAAGCATGCTCGAAAGCAGCCTTGGCGTAAGGTCTTGCAAGCGTATTGATATTCAGCATCGCTTGCCTCGCTTAAAGTTCAGTGGCCAGTTGCTCGACCAGATCATTGTGTGCCTTGGCGTCCACGGCGGAACCGAGGATTTTTTCAGCACCTGCAATAGCCAGTACTGAAACCTGTTTGCGAAGGTCGTCTTTGACGCGGTTCACTTCCAGGTCGATCTCGGCTTTTGCACCAGCCAGCAGACGTTCGCCTTCAGCGCGTGCCTGTTGCTTGGCCTCTTCAACTATTTCGTTAGCAGTCTTGTTGGCTTTTTCAATAATTTCGGCAGCAGACTGTTTGGTTTCCCGCAGCATGTCAGCAGCTTTTTCTTGAGCAAGCTTCAGGTCGCGCTCGGCACGTCCGGCTGCATCCAGGCCTTCAGCAATTTTTTTCTGGCGTGCATCCATGGCTGCCGTGATCGGCGGCCATACAAACTTCATGCAAAACCAGGTAAAAATAGCGAAGGCAATCAATTGACCCAAAAGCGTCAGGTTAATAGCCATCGATGTACCCCATGCTATTTCATTGTTTATCCAAAGATAACGTCCTACGGCAGGTCATCTGCCTGCCGTAATCATGAAATCGCGCAATCAGCCTGCTGTTGGAGCAACAACGAAGATCAGGTACATGGCGATACCAACACCGATCATTGGAACGGCGTCAAGCAGACCGGCCATGATGAAGGTTTTGGTTTGCAGGGATGGCGCCAGTTCTGGCTGACGTGCAGTGGATTCCAGCAGTTTGCCGCCCAGCAGGGCAAAGCCGATACCGGTAGCCAGTGCACCCAGACCGATGATGATGGCAGCTGAAAGGATTACGATTCCCATGGTTTACTCCTAGAGTTTTCAGGTTTAGGTTTTACAGTTTAGAGGTTTAAATCAACGCTCTCTTGCGCGTCAATGGCTTTCGTGGGCTGCACTCAGGTAAACGATCGACAGCACCATGAAAATGAAGGCCTGCAGCGGGATCACCAGAATATGGAAGATCGCCCATGGGCCGTAAAGGGTCCACTGTACCCAGAAAGGCAGCAGTGCAATCAGGATGAACACCACCTCACCGGCGTACATGTTACCAAACAGACGCAGCGCCAGGCTGAACGGCTTGGTCAGCAGGCCGAGAATTTCGAGGAACAGGTTGAAAGGAATCAGCGACCAGTGGTTGAACGGGGTGAAGGCCAGCTCCTTGCTGAAACCGCCAAAGCCCTTGACCTTGATGCTGTAGAAAATGATCAGCAGGAATACGCCGATGGACATGCCGAAAGTTGCGTTGGGGTCGGCAGTCGGAACGTATTTGAATGCGGGTACACCCAGTGCATCAGCGATGCCCGGAATGACGTCAACCGGAATCCATTTCAGGCTGTTCATCAGCAGGATCCAGGTGAAGATGGTCAGCGCCAGCGGAGCAATCAGAGGGTTGCGGCCGTAGAAGGTGTCACGCACCATGTTTTGCACGAACTCGACCACCACCTCGACAAAGCCCTGCAGGCCGGTCGGTACGCCACTGTTGGCCATCTTGGCCACCCGGCGGAACAGGTAGAGGAAGACAAAGCCCATCAGCAGGGACATCGCCATGGTGTCCACGTGAATGGCCCAGAAGCCCATTTGCTGGGTTTCTTCTGCAGTCTGGGCAAAGCGCCAAACGCCGTCGATTTTACCGTAAGTCAGGTTTTGCAGATGGTGCTGAATGTACTCAGCATTGCTGTTTGCCATAGTTGCCTCAGATGCTAACGCTTTAGAAACCTTTCATTAACAGCAGTGACGCCGCTCCAGTCAGTTGAACCAGGACGAAACCGGCAAACAGGCCGGCCACGTTCAACGGCTGCACTACCACGAACGCCAGTGCAAACAGCACTGCCGTCAAAATCATTTTTCCCGCCAGACCCGACCAGAATGACTGGATCACCGCAGTCACCGATCGCGCCCCCTGGTACATGAACGCCTTGCGCACAAACCAGGCATTGGGCAGCCAGGCGATACATCCGCCCAGCACTACCGAGTAGCCGGCAACCGCATCCAGCAACAAGGTTGCCGGCACTGCCAGCAACAGGCTGACTGCCAGTTGCAACAGAAGGACAGGGAACGCTTCCAGTTGCCAGAACGGAATCCTGTTGCGGATTGCCATCATCGGACTCCTTTAACCGGCTTGTAGCGTTTGACCTTCGCCACTACAAAATTGCGCAGAGAGTATAGGGCGCACGGGCTCTGCATTCAACTCAAATGTCACTTTTTGTGACCAAGGGTCGGCCTGGTATCGATTTGCCCTTTTTTTTGCGACTAAAGTCTTGCTCCGAAAAGCATCAGGCTCAGTGCATGCGGGCCAGTACCGACTGCAGCTCGTCCAGCGACGCATACTGGATCACCAGTTGGCCCTTGCCTTTGGCACCATGACGGATACGCACCATGGCACCCAGGCGTTCGGCCAGTTTTTGCTCCAGCCGGCGGATATCCGGATCTTCCGGTTTGACCTGCGGCTCGCTTTTGGGTTGTTGCACGGCACGCACATGGGCCTCGGTCTGGCGCACGGTCATGCCTTCCGCGGCCACATGCCGGGCCGCTTCGGCCTGTTGTTCGGCCGGCAGGCCAAGAATCGCGCGGGCATGTCCCATTTCGATATCGCCATGAGCGACCAGCGTCTTGACCTCTTCCGGCAGAGCCAGCAAGCGCAACAGGTTGGCAACCGTTGCGCGGGATTTGCCGACGGCATCGGCAACTTCCTGCTGGGTCAGTTCGTACTCCTGCTGCAGCCTGTGCAGCGCTACCGCTTCTTCGACCGGGTTGAGGTCTTCACGCTGGATATTCTCAATCAGCGCCATGGCGATGGCCGCTTCGTCGGGCACTTCACGCACAATCGCGTCTATCCTGTCCAGCCCGGCCAGACGGGCTGCACGCCAGCGCCGTTCACCGGCGATGATCTCATACTTGCCGGCAGCAACCGTACGCAGCACGATCGGCTGCATGATGCCCTGCACTTTGATCGATTGTGCCAATTCCTCAAGGCTTGACGGGTCCATGTCCTTGCGCGGCTGGTATTTTCCCGGCTGGATCAGGTCCAGGGCAATGCTGTGCAAGCCCGCATCTGCCGGTTCGCCCGCTGCATCCGGTACCGGTCGTGCCGTACTGCTGCCCAGCAGGGCATCCAGACCACGTCCCAGTCCCCTTTTCTTCACTGCCATTTTTCTTTCCTGTTACTGTTTCTGGCTGCGCTGGCGTTCCCGCTGACGCCGGCCCAATTCGCCAGCCAGCGCCAGATAGGCCAGTGCACCCTTTGACTGCTTGTCATAACCCAGCACCGCCATGCCGTGGCTGGGTGCCTCAGCCAGACGCACATTGCGCGGAATCAGGGTATTGAACAGCAAATCACCAAAATGTTCTTTAAGTTGTTCCGACACATCCATCGCCAGACTCAGACGCGGGTCGTGCATGGTACGCAGGATGCCTTCGATCTCCAGCTGCGGATTCAGGCTCTCGGTAATGCGCTGGATGCTGCCGATCAGGTCGGTCAGTCCTTCCAGGGCATAGTATTCGCACTGCATCGGAATCAGCACGCTATCTGCCGCGACCAGCGCGTTGACGGTAAGCATGTTCAGCGACGGCGGACAGTCGATCAGGATGTAATCATAGTTGCCACGCACCGGGGCCAGTGCATCCTTGAGTCTGGATTCACGCTGTGGCACATCCAGCAACACCACTTCGGCAGCGGTCAGGTCACGGTTGGCCGGCAACAGTTGATAACCGCATTGCTCGGAGTAGTGCATGGCATCGACCAGGCTGGCCTGTCCGGTGAGGACATCCAGCACGGAATATTCCAGATCCAGCTTGTCGATGCCGCTACCGGTGGTGGCGTTGCCCTGCGGGTCCAAGTCCACAACCAGCACATGACGTTTGGCCGCTACCAGCGAGGCGGCCAAGTTGATGCAGGTGGTGGTCTTCCCCACTCCGCCTTTCTGGTTGGCAACCGCAATGACCCTGCCCATGTCAGTGTTCTCCGTCTTCTCGGGCCAGTACCAGCAGATGACGCTGTCCCTGGCAACCGGGCACAAACAGTTTATGGCATTCTCGTACCACAAACTCGCCCCCCAGCTGTTGTAGCTCGTCGTCCGGCTCCACACCTTTCATTGCCAGCCAGCAGGTATCGGCGTTGCCGACATGGGAAGTCCAGCCGGTAAAATCGGCCAGTGAACTGAACGCGCGGGAAATGATGCCGTCGTAGGCGGTATCAACCTGATGATCCTCGATACGCTGGTGGAATACCTGCACATTGGCCAGGCCCAGCTCCAGCTTGACCTGGGTGAGGAAGCGGGTCTTTTTGCCATTGCCGTCCAGCAATGCAAACTGTTTTTCCGGCAGCATGATGGCCAGGATGATCCCGGGCATGCCGCCACCACTGCCCACATCCAGCCAGCGTTGCCCACCCTCGCGGACATGAGGCAAAACGCTCAGGCTGTCGAGCAGATGGCGCGAAACCATCTCATCCGGGTTGCGTACGGCGGTCAGGTTATAGGCCTTGTTCCACTTGATCAGCAACGCCAGGTAGGCGAGCAGCTGCTCAAGCTGGTGTTGCTCCAGCCCGGTCTGCAATTGTTGTGCACCGTCAATCAGTGACTGACGCTGTGCGGGACTGATGCTCATGGATCAGCAGACTCCAGGGCCTGTCCGGCCTGACGTTTTTTCAACTGGATCATCAACAGGGAAATGGCTGCCGGTGTGACTCCGGGTACCCGTGACGCCTGGCCCAGTGTTGCCGGACGTATGTCGGTCAGTTTTTGCTGGATTTCCCGCGACAACCCGGAAATGCTCCAGTAATCGATATCAGCGGGCAAGTCTATATTTTCGCTGGCCCGCAACCGGGCAATTTCTTCCTGTTGGCGGGCAATGTAACCGGCATATTTGGTTCGGATTTCCACCTGTTCAGCGGCCAGCTGATCGGCCAGACCGTTGCCAGTAACCTGTTGCAATCCGGCATAGTCCACTTCGGGACGGGCCAGCAAATTCAACAGATTATACTCATGTGACAGCGGAATGTTAAAGTGCGCGGCCAACGCATCGCCCTGTGGTGTGCCCGGACGTACCCAGGTGGTGCTCAGGCGCTGCTCTTCCTGCTCGATCGCTTCGCGCTTGGCAACAAAGGCGGCCCAGCGCACATCATCGACCAGCCCCAGTTCGCGGCCTTTTTCAGTCAGACGCATGTCGGCATTGTCCTCGCGCAGGATCAGCCGGTATTCCGCGCGTGAAGTGAACATTCGATAGGGCTCTTTGGTACCCAGGGTGATCAGATCATCCACCAGTACGCCAACATAGGCTTCATCGCGTCTTGGCGTCCAGCTGTCCCTGCCCTGTGCCCGCAGGGCGGCATTGCAGCCGGCCAGCAGGCCCTGGATGCCGGCTTCCTCGTAACCTGTGGTGCCATTGATCTGACCGGCAAAAAAAAGCCCGGTGATGTGCTTGCACTCCAGATTGTGCTTCAGGTCTCGCGGGTCCAGGTAATCGTACTCTATGGCATAGCCCGGCCGCATGATGTAGGCATTCTCCAGCCCGGCCATGGAACGCACGAGCTCCAGCTGAACATCGAAAGGCAGCGAGGTCGAGATGCCGTTGGGATAGATTTCGCGGGTTTGCAGTCCTTCCGGCTCAAGAAAAATCTGATGGCTATCCTTGTCGGCAAAGCGGGTGATCTTGTCCTCAATCGACGGGCAATAACGGGGCCCGGCACCTTCAATGACCCCGGTATACATCGGTGAGCGGTCCAGGCCGGCACGGATGATTTCATGGGTACGTTCGTTGGTATGGGCAATCCAGCAACTGACCTGTTCGGGATGCTGCTCGACCTTGCCCAGATAGGACATGACCGGCAGGGGTGTGTCTCCCGGTTGCTCGATCAGTTTTGAAAAATCGATACTGCGGCTGTCAAGGCGCGGTGGTGTGCCGGTTTTCAGCCGTCCAATGCGCAGCGGCAGCTCCCGCAACCGCCGGGCCAGCGCCAGTGCGGGTGGATCACCGGCACGACCACCGGGCTGGTTCTGCATTCCGATATGAATGGTTCCGCCAAGAAAGGTACCTGTAGTCAGCACCACACTGTCGGCATAAAAACGCACACCCATCTGGGTCACCACGCCCCGGATGCTGTCCTGCTCAACCAGCAGATCATCAACTGCCTGCTGGAACAGCCAGAGACTGGGCTGGTTTTCCAGCATGTTTCGGATAAATGCCTTGTACAGGGCGCGATCAGTCTGGGCGCGGGTGCCACGTACTGCCGGACCCTTGCGGCTGTTGAGCACGCGGAACTGGATGCCGGCATGATCGGCAGCCATTGCCATGGCACCACCCAGGGCATCGATTTCCTTGGCCAGATGGCTTTTGCCGATACCGCCGATGGCCGGATTGCAGCTCATCTGCCCCAGCGTGTCGATGTTGTGGGTCAGCAGCAGGGTTTTACTGCCCATGCGGGCAGCTGCCAATGCGGCTTCGGTGCCGGCATGGCCGCCACCAATGACAATGACATCAAAACGGGAAGGGTAATCCACCTTGTACCTCAAAATATCTGTTGACCGGGCAGCTGCTGTCATTTTCTGCCGGTTTCCGGCCGGGGACCAGGGCTTCGTGGGCTGAAAAGCATGTTATGGGCCAAAGGGGCAATTCTAGCACCTTGCGCATCACGGGTAAAAAGCATTGAGGAATAAGCTGTCTGCTCAAAAAGATCAAAATAAACTTTAAATAAAGAAAAGCTTGTTTTTATTATTATTCTTAGACTGGATAACTTCTGTGGATATAATGATTTTTCACTTATTTTTCATTATGTTACATAATTGATAAGTCTGCTGGTAACGGCTTGGTAACCAGTAGCGAATCCTTTGCATGTCCTGTGGACAACCCAAACGGTTATCCACAGGCGGGGTTATGCAGACTTTTCGGTACGAGTTACCAACCAGCTCCATGTCCGGTTATCCACAGGGCTTGTCCTGCCAGAATTTTATGCCAAGCACAGAAATATGGCCGATCTCAGGCAAGGATAAGGAGAGGGAAATGGTTAAACCGGGAAAGGACGGGGCCGACCGGACGATCGACCCCCGAGTGAAACCGGGAAGGATTTATTTGCCCATCAGAAACTGGATGATGGCAATTTCTTCCTCATCAAGGTCGATGATCCGCTCTTCCGGCGGAGTGATGACAAACTGGGCCTGGCCGTAATTGCTCAGTACCACATGCAGGTCGACCAGTGCCTGCTTGCCTTCCACAGTGTAGGCGTAGCGGTCATTGATGCGGACAATCTGGCCCTTGTCGTTGAGATAGATGATTGAATCGGTATTTTCCTGGACTTGCTCAGCAGCTTTGGCTTCCTCCATTGCGACGATGATGTTTTCCTTGATCTCGTCGGGAATGCTGTCGCTTTCAGTGATTCGCTGCCTGACCTGGATGTACATGTCATCCTCAAGCTTTTTTCTTTGCTCAGCTGTCAATGTCAGGGTGACGGCGGTAACAGCACCGGCATGCTTGCCGGAGTCGCCCAGTTCCTGCAGCTGGAAGCTGCTTTCAGGCAGATCCTGGCTGACTTTTTCCGCCACGTCAAAAACGATATCCAGTACCTCGCCTGCAACGCCAAGAGCGCTGTCGACTTCTTGCTGCTGTTCCTCATCCAGCTTGAAGCTGGCTTTCTGCAGCCGGACATACTTGTTTTTATAGCGTTCCACCACTCCGCTTGCGCCCGGCTGAAACATCTGCATGGCACTGATGATATCGGAAGGGTCCAGCATCAGATGCTGTTGTTTCAGGTCCAGGCTCAGGGGCAGTGTGATCTGGAACATGGCTGCCTTGACTTCCGGGATGATCTCGAACTTTTTGCGTTCGATATCCGCTGCTCCCTTGAGCGTCAGCTTGACATCCGCCAGCATGGGTTCCAGCTGATGGCCATCCAGTTTGATGTCGGCATTGAAGTTGTACTGGGCGGTCGGGGCACTCAGCTGTTGATAACCTTCAAGGTAGAGGGTTTTGGCCGACTTTTTTTCGGCTTCCTGTCCACAGGCGGCAAGCAGCAGGGACAGGGCTACGGGGACAACGAGTTTCAAACGGCGTGACAACATGGATCGCTCCTGCGATTTTGACGGAAAGGCCATGATTCTAGCATTGGCATCCGGCAAAAGCGGGCGTCATTTACCGATGCAGAAACTCGAGAAAATCCGGCCAAGCAGATCGTCGGCACTGAACTCGCCAGTAATTTCGCCCAGCTGCTGCTGGGCCATGCGCAAATCTTCGGCTACCAGCTCGCCAGCGCGGCTGTGGACAAGTTGTTCATAAGCATTGTGCAAACTGTGGCTGGCTTGCTCAAGTGCCTGTAAATGGCGGCGTCTGGCGCTAAAGGTGCTTTCGCTGGTCTGTTGATAACCCATGCATGACTTGAGGTGCTCGCGTAGCAAATCAATGCCCTGGCCCTGCTTGGCCGACAGGCTGATGCAACTGTGGCCGTCGGCAAAGGATTCGATAGCGCAGGGTTCGCCAGACAGGTCCGCCTTGTTGCGGATCAGGGTGACCTTGCCGACTGGTGGCACCTGGTCGAGAAATTCCGGCCAGAGTGCAAAGGGATCAGCGGCTTCGCCGCTGTTGCTGTCCACTACCAGCAGGATGCGGTCAGCCTGGTCGATGGCCCTGAGAGCCCGCTGTACGCCAATCTGCTCCACCGCATCAGTGGTCTGACGCAGGCCGGCAGTGTCGGTCATGTGCAGGGGCATGCCGTCAATGTGGATATGTTCTTTCAGCGTATCGCGGGTGGTACCGGCAATGTCGGTGACAATGGCAGCTTCATGGCCGGCCAGTGCATTGAGCAGACTGGACTTGCCGGCATTGGGCCGGCCGGCAATCACCACATTCATGCCGTCACGCAACAATGCACCCTGCCCGGCCCGGTTTTGCACATCGGCCAAACGGTTGCGCACCGCTTCCAGCTTGGCCAGGATCTGGCCGTCAGCGAGAAAGTCGATCTCTTCCTCGGGAAAGTCAATCGCCGCTTCCACATGGATGCGCAGCTCGATCAGCTGTTCGGTCAGTTCATGCACATGACGGGAAAATTCGCCCTGCAATGAACGCACGGCATTACGGGCCGCCTGGACGGAACTGGCCTCGATCAGGTCGGCAATGGCTTCGGCCTGGGCCAGATCCAGCTTGTCATTGAGAAAGGCCCGCTCGCTGAATTCGCCGGGTCGGGCTAGCCGTGCGCCCAGTTCCACGCAACGCTTGAGGATCAGGTCAAGAATCACCGGACCGCCATGCCCCTGCAGCTCCAGCACGTCCTCACCGGTAAAGGAGTTCGGTCCCTTGAAAAACAGTGCAATACCTTCGTCCAGCGGCAGGCCGGAGTTATCCACAAAACTGCCATAACGGGCATGTCGTGGTTGCAGACGGACCTGGCAAACCGCTGTGGCAATGTCTGTTACCAGTGAGCCGGACACGCGCACAATACCAACGCCACCGCGCCCCTGCGCTGTGGCAATCGCGGCAATGGTATCTTGTGGATAAGTCATGGGATAAGAACCTGCTGAAACGAACAGACCCCGCATGATAGCGGGGTCTGCCGGTTATTCAAATATCTGTGGAAAAGCGTTGGTCAGTTTTTGCTGGCGGCCGCTTTTTCTATCTTGCGGGTGATGTACCACTGCTGGGCAATCGACAGGATGTTGTTGACCACCCAGTACAGCACCAGCCCCGCCGGGAACCACAGGAAGAAGAAGGTGAAGATGATTGGCAGCATCTTCATTACCTTGGCCTGCATGGGATCAGGGGGTGCCGGGTTGAGCATTTGCTGTACGAACATGCTGGCACCCATGATGATCGGCAGTATGAACAGCGGGTCCTTGATCGACAGGTCGGTGATCCAGAACATCCAGGGAGCCTGGCGCATTTCCACACTTTCCAGCAGTACCCAGTACAGGGCGAGGAACACCGGCATCTGCACCAGGATCGGCAGACAGCCGCCCAATGGGTTGATCTTCTCTTTCTTGTACAGCTCCATCATGCCCTGGGACAGTTTTTGGCGATCATCACCAGCCTGTTCTTTCAGCGCCTGGATTTTCGGTGCCACCGCACGCATGCGGGCCATGGATTTGTAACTGGCGGCTGACAGCGGAAAGAATATCAGCTTGATCATCAGGGTCAGCACGATGATCGACCAGCCCCAGTTGCCGAGTACGCCATGAATCACGTTCAGCAACCAGAAAATCGGTTGCGCCAGGAACCAGAGGAAGCCGTAGTCAACAGTCAGCTCCAGACCGGGGGACAGCTTTTTCAGGCTGGCCTGATCTTTCGGGCCGGCATACAGGGTGGCATCCAGACGGGCGTGCTCTCCAGGAGCAACCTGCACTGCAGGGCTGGTATAACCGATGATGTAATTGCCGGCAGCGTCCTTGCGGGTGGTGACATTGTTGGTGGTGGCAGGATCAGGTATCCAGGCGGTGACAAAATAATGCTGCAACCAGGCAACCCAGCCGCCCTGGATGCTTTGCTTGAACTGCTTGTCATCCATGGTGCCCATTTTCAGTTTTTTGTAAGGCTCGTCCGGTGTCCACAGGGCGGCACCGAGGAAGGTGGCTGTACCGGCCGGGCTGTTTGAAGAAGGATCACCCTGCCCGTCACGTTTCAGCTGGGCAAACAGGTTGCCGCGCCAGGCCTGCTCACCCTGGTTGTCAACCAGATAAGACAGGTCGATCTGGTAAGCCTGATCATTGACACAGGCTTTCTTGCGTCGCTCGATATCACGGGCGCTACATTTTTCATTCAGGCCACGGTGAAAGGTGAAGCGTTTGGTGTAGTTGACACCATTTTCGCTGAATTGCAGGTCAACATTCAGGCTGTCCTGACCCGGCTCCAGCTGGTAATTTTGCTGTGCTGTACTAAACAGCGGGCGGCCGGCACTGCGGGCATCGGGACCATCGCTGCCGATCAGTCCGCTTTGTGCCACATACAGCCGCTCGTGACTGTTTTCAAACAGCTGGAACGGGATATCAGGCTGCTTTGAACGCTTGGGATATTGCGTCAGCTTCAATTCGACAATATCGCCACCGACAGGATCAATCGCCAGTTGCAGCACATCGGTCTGGATGCGTATCAGGCTGCCGGTGGCACTGGCTGCAGGAGCAATGCCGGCTGTTGTGTCAACAGTGTGCTCGTCAGTAGCCACAGGCAGGTCATCGGCACGGGCCGCATCAACAACAGGCAGGTCGGCAGCAACCGCGCTCTGTGTGCTGGTAATGGTTTCGGCTTGATCGCCATAGTCATTGTTCCACTGCATCACCAATGCATAGGAAACAACGGCAAGACCGAGGATTAAAACCGTACGCTTGATATCCATAATTACTTGGCCAGGAAAGATTGATCGGAAGCAGGCGGAACAGGGTCAAAACCGCCAGGATGCCAGGGGTGACAACGTGCCAGACGGCTAGCTGCCAGCCAGCTGCCACGCAGGCTGCCATGTTGCTCGATGGCTTCGATGGCATAAGCGGAACAACTGGGATAGAAGCGGCAATGACTGGCCATCATCGGACTGATGGCATAGCGATAAAACCGGATGGGTAGAATCACCAGCTTACGCATTGCTCTGACCTGCCTGTACAACAGAGGGGGGTGTCGATGCCGACCGGGACTGGCGCAGCAGGCGATTGACCTGCCGGGCCAGCTCCTGTCGCAGCTCGGAAGCTGACAGGTCGGCGATTCCCCTGCGGGTAATGATCACCATGTCGACAGAGGGCAATTCATTCTGGTGCAGGCGGAAATAATCGCGAAACACTCGCTTGATCCGGTTGCGCGTCACCGCAAGCTTGCTATTTTTCTTGCCAACGACCAGCCCCAGACGGGCATGCTCAAGTTGGTTGTGACGTGCAAGAACCAGTAAACAGCGTCCTGACAAGCGATAATCAGGTGAATCAAAGACCGCCTTGAACTGTTTAGCGTCAAGCAGCCGTTTTTCCCGGCCAAATCCTTGATTCATTCGCTGTCAATTAGGCGCTCAGACGCTTGCGGCCCTTGGCACGACGACGGGCCAGAACGGCACGGCCGCCCTTGGTAGCCATACGGGCACGGAAACCGTGGTCACGCTTGCGCTTGATAACGCTGGGTTGGAAAGTACGTTTCATGGTGTTGATACCTGATACTTCAGTGGACAAATGGGTCCCAAAGCGGTCCCCGTTAAAAACAAGACTGGCGATTCTAGTGGCTTTCGGCAGTCAGGTCAATTGTCATCAGGCTTTCCGGCACACCACTACCACTTTTATTTTGTCGGCCCGGGTCTGCGCCGGGCAAGCATGGTTTGTATCCGGTTTCATCCGGGTCATGAAAAATAGAACAAAAATATTTTAAAAGATAAAAAGACAGTTTTTATTATTATTCATAAGCAGCAGGGTTTCTGTTGAAAAGCCGTAAAATTACTTATATTTCAAATTATTATGATTGGTTTAAGCCTGTAGTCAGCAGCGGTATGGATTGTCTGCAAGGTCTGTGCAACCTGTGTGTAACTGCCGGTTTTATCCACAGCCCGGACCATGCACCGTTTATCAGCCGGGTTGTCAGCAGGCTTCAATAGCGGTTATCCACAGAGTTGGCTCAGGAATTTTTCAGGCGTTGCCAGTCGAAAAACGGGCCCGGATCGGTTTTTCGGCCTGGTGCGATATCGCTGTGTCCGCAAATGCGTTCCTGCGTGATGCCGGGATAGCAGCGCATCAGCTCGGCGGTGAGCTGTTGCAGAGCGCTATACTGGTTGTCGGTGAAAGGCTGGTCGTCGGTGCCTTCCAGTTCGATGCCGACGGAAAAGTCGTTGCAGTTTTCCCGGCCCTGAAAAGATGAGACTCCGGCATGCCAGGCCCGCTCATTGCAGCTGACGTACTGTTTGACATGCCCGTTGCGTTCGATCAGGAAATGGGCGGAAACGCGCAGGTGGCTGATTTCAGTAAAAAACGGATGGGCATCAACGGGCAGGCAGTTGGTGAACAGGGCGTCAACCATGCCGGTGCCGAACTCCCCCGGTGGCAAGCTGATGTTGTGGATCACCAGCAGGGAAATTTCATCCGTAGGGCGCTGATTGAAGTTTACCGAAGCGATCTGCTCCGCACCCTGCAGCCAGCCGCTTTGCGGGTTGAGCTGGAAGTTGCATCTATTCATGGGACAGGCTCATCCAATTCAGGGAAATACTGCTAAAATGCACTGTTAGCCATTTGAAGGCAATATGCGGGTGTGAAGCAGGCGGTTTGGCAAGGACATGAATGATGCAATTTGATATCAGGGACTGGAGAGCCTGGGCGCCCGGTCTGGCTACACCACGGCAATGGCGGGACTGGCATGCCCATCCTGCATTACCGGATATGGCCGCAGGTCAGCCGGATGTCTCGTTTTTACCCGCGATGCAGCGTCGCCGGCTGAGCCCGCTGGCGCGAATGGCCTTTCATGTAGCCTGGCCGCTGGCGGAAATGCAGGGCGCGCAGCCGGTGGTATTCTGCTCCAGGCATGGCGAGACACCGCGCAACCTGGCCTTGCTGACCCAGCTCGGGCTGGGTGAGGCGTTATCGCCAACTCATTTCAGCCTGTCGGTACACAATGCCATTATTGGCCTGTGGTCCATGTTTCGTGGCGACACCAGCGAGATGACCGCCCTTGCCGCCACCAGTGAAGGGCTGGAGCTGGCTGTCATGGAGGCGGTTTTGCTGTTGCAGGCAGGTGCGCCGTCGGTTCTGGTGATTGTTGCCGAAGAGAACCAGCCAGAGGTTTACCTGCCCTGGATTGATGACGTGCCTTTTGCCCACGCCATCGCCCTGCAGCTGGTTGCAGGTACGCGCTGGACGCTGGAGCCTTGTGCAAGCGAGGCGAAGAAGGAGGCACGGGAAGCAAGTGAAAGCGGTTGCCCGGTGCCACCGGCATTGCGCCTGCTGCCCCTGTTGCTGGGCGATGAAGTCTCGCATTGCAGCGGCAACTGGCAATGGCGGTGTACTGGACAATGAGGGATCACTGGAATCCGCCCAGGCTGTGGCGGCTGGTCTTTACCGGCTTGAGCTTTGCCCTGTTCGGGCTGGGTGGCTTGCTGTTGCGCATTATCTGTTTCCCGCTGATTGCCCTGCTTGAGCGCGATCCGCAGCAACGACGCCGTCGTGCCAGGCTGCTGATCAGCCGCGCCTTTTGTTTTTTTGTCGAGTTCATGCGCCGTACCGGCGTCATCACCTGGTCCATCGATCATCCCGGGCGTCTTGGGCGTGCCGGGCAGATGGTGTTGGCCAATCACCCGTCACTGATTGATGTGGTGCTGCTGATTGCCTGCATGCGTGATGCCAACTGTGTGGTCAAGGAAAGCCTTTGGCATAATCCCTTTACCCGGGGGCCGGTACGGGCGGCCGGCTACATCAGCAACAATGCCAGTGTGGAAATGATTGAGGAAACCGCAGCTGCGTTGCGCGAAGGCCAGACGCTGGTGATCTTCCCGGAAGGAACCCGTACCAGCCCGGGGCAGATGCCGGTTTTTCACCGTGGCGCGGCTGCCATTGCCATTCGTGGTGCCCTGTGCGTGACTCCGGTCGTCATCAGGGTTTCCCCGACCACCTTGACCAAGGCCGAGCCCTGGTACAGCATTCCCGCCCGCAGGGTGCATTTCAGCCTCAGCGTGGGGGAAGATATTGATCCGCGGGAATATGCACAGGCTGCCCCGCCACCCGTTGCATCACGCAGGCTTGATGCCCGTTTACATGAATATTTTGTACAGGAACTGACAAAAAATGAGCGATCTGCACCTTGAGGTAAAAAACCTGATCATTGATGCCCTTGGTCTTGAGGACATGACAGCCGACGACATTGACAGTACGGCGCCGCTGTTTGGTGACGGACTGGGGCTGGATTCGGTGGATGCGCTGGAGCTGGGCCTGGCCATCCAGAAGCATTTTTCCATCAAGATCGATGCCGACTCCAAAGACGTTCGCCAGCACTTCGCCAGCATCGACAGCCTGGCTGATTTCATTCGCAGCAAGCAGCAGGGTGGGCAGTGACCATGCAAAGCCGTGAAGAGATTTTCATCATGCTGCGCGACGCGCTGGTCGAACTGTTCGAACTGGACGAGGAGCAGGTCAGTCTGGATGCCAACCTGTACCAGGATCTGGAAATCGACAGCATTGATGCCATTGACCTGATCGACCATCTCAAACAGCTGACCGGCAAGAAAATCGCCGCTGAAGAATTCAAGGCCGTACGCACGGTCGGCGACGTAGTTGAAGCGATTTACATCTTGGCCAACAGCACAGGCGAATGAAGGCGCTTTTGACAATACTGGTTGTCGTAACCGGTATTGTTTACCCTTTTGTGGTGTATTTCGGCTTTGACCACCTTTCACCACGGCTGTTTGCCGTGGTATTGGCCCTGGTATGGCTATTGCGCAGTTTTACGCTGCCCGGCGGGCAAGGCAAAATCCAGTCCGCTGTTGTGCTGGCTTTTTGCCTGTTACTGTTTACCGTTAACGAGGGGCAGTTGTTGTACTGGTATCCGGTGCTGGTCAATGGCCTGCTGATGCTGGTATTTGCTGCCAGTCTGGTCAGTGGTCCGCCGGTGATTGAACGACTGGCGCGCCTGCAGGAGCCGGACTTGCCGCCACGGGCGGTAGCCTATACCCGCAAGGTGACTGTGGCCTGGGTGCTGTTTTTTGCCGCCAATGCTGGTGTGGCAGCCGCGCTGACCCTATGGGCACCGCGTAGCTGGTGGCTGCTATATAACGGTTTTATTGCTTATTTTTTGATTGGTCTGATGTTTGGCATTGAATGGCTGATTCGCCAACGGGTAAAAAAAGCTGATGAGCTGGATTGATATTGCGGATTTGCTGTTGCACCGGCATGAGGGCGTGCTGACTGGTCCTTCGCCACTGACCCATGATGAGCTGGCCGGACAGGCGCTGCGGCTGGCGGCCTGGCTGCAAGCTGCCAAAATTCAAAAACTGGCGGTTTACGAACTGGATGCCGGCATGCTGGCGGTGATTGCACTGGGCGCATGGCGTGCTGGAGTTGAGCTGGTATTGCCCGGCGATGACCGGCCACAAACCCGCCAGCGCCTGGAGCAGTCGGGCTGTTTGTGGCTGGAATCCGCTCATGCCGAACACTGGCAAGCCTGTGAACCTGTGCCTGCGCAGCAATTGGCGCTGGATGTGCCCCTGTTGACCCTTTCCACCTCCGGCTCGACCGGTGAACCCAAACTGATTCGCAAAACTTTGTTGCAGCTGCAAAACGAGCTGCAGGTGCTGGAACAGCTGTGGGGCAATCCGCTGGACAATGCGGTGTTTTTTGGCAGTGTGATTACCCAGCATATTTATGGTTTGCTGTTTCGCCTGCTATGGCCGCTGTGTGCCGGACGCTATTTTATCCGTCAACATTTGCCGTTTGCCGAAGAAATCCAGCAGCAAAGCATGGCCTGTCTGGCGCAAGGACGGCCTTTTGTCTGGGTGTGCAGTCCGGCCTTGCTCAAGCGCATGGGCGACAATCTGGACTGGCCACAACTGGCGGCGGTTAGCCGGGTATTTTCTTCCGGTGGCCCTTTGCCGGTGGATGCCGGTGCGCAGCTGCAACAGCGGCTGGGCCAGGCTGCCACCGAAGTGTATGGCAGCTCGGAAACCGGCGGCATCGCCTGGCGGCAGGGCGGCCAGGGCTGGACGCCGTTTCCCGGTGCACACATCAGCCAGAACGCGGAAGGCGCACTGCAGGTCAGTTCCAGCTGGCAGGAATCCGGTACGGAACACACCAGTGATGCCATCGAATTACTGGATGATGGCCGCTTTGTGTTGAAAGGCCGGCTGGACCGTATCGTCAAACTTGAAGAAAAGCGCGTCTCGCTGCCTTTTCTGGAAGACAGCCTGCAGCAACATGACTGGGTCAGTGAATGCCGTTTGTTGCTGCAGCAAAATGGCCGCGCCAGTCTGGCTGCGCTGGTAGTGCTCAGTGCCGGCGGGCTGCATGCCCTGCGTAACGGTGGCCGCAGCCGGCTGGTGCAAACCCTGCGCCAGCACCTGTCCGGCTATTGCGAAGCACTGGTGCTGCCAAGGCGCTGGCGATTTATCGAACAACTGTCGGTCAATGCCCAGGGCAAATTGCAACAACAGCAAATGGAGCAGATTCTGCAACAGGAGCGCCCGCGCCAGCCGCTGGTGCTGGAGCGAACCGGCAGCGACTGGCATTGGCAGCTTAAGTTGCAAATTCCCCATGATTTGGCGTTTTTTACCGGTCATTTCCCGCAAAGTCCGGTGTTGCCCGGCGTGGTGCAGGTTGACTGGGCACTGCTGCTGGGTCGCCAGCTGATGCAGTTGCCGGCACAGTTTGCCGGCATGGAAGTGCTCAAGTTTCAACAACTGATTCGCCCCGGCGATCGGGTCGAGCTGGATCTACGTTTCGAGCCCGAGCGTGGCAAGCTCTATTTTGCCTTTACTGCCGCAGGTGCACCTTGTTCGTCCGGCCGGATTGCCCTGGTGGCCGCTGATGACTGATTCGACTGTGGCCCTGTGCGCGGTGATTCCGGTGTATAACCATGGCGAGCCCTTGCCTGCGGTGGTACAGGAATTGCGGGCGCTGGGGTTGCCCTGTGTGTTGGTGGATGATGCCAGCGGCAGCGATACCGCAGCCATCATGCGCGATCTGGCACAGCAGGAGCAGGTGCATCTGGTGGTGCATGCGCATAACCGGGGCAAGGGCGGTGCGGTGATGAGCGGCCTGCGCGAGGCACAGCGGCTGGGTTACAGCCACGCACTGCAGGTGGATGCCGACGGCCAGCATGATCTGGAGCGGGTTAGCCACTTTCTGCAACAGGCGCAGCAGTTTCCGCAGGCGCTGATTTGCGGCTATCCCGAATACGATGCCAGCGTACCCAGGGGCCGCCTGTATGCCCGTTACATCACCCACGTCTGGACCTGGATTCACACCCTGTCGCTGGACATCCGCGACTCAATGTGCGGTTTTCGCGTTTATCCGCTGGCTCCGGTGGTGCAGTTGATTGATCAGGTCAGGCTGGGCGAGCGCATGGACTTTGATACTGAAATTCTGGTGCGCCTGTACTGGCGGCAGGTGCCCATGCGCTGGTACCCGGTGCGGGTGATTTACCCCGAAGGCGGCCTGTCCAATTTCCGCCTTTGGCAAGACAACTGGTTGATCAGCAAGATGCATACGCGGCTGTTTTTCGGCATGCTGCTGCGCCTGCCAATACTGCTGTGGCGCAAGGTGTGGCCATGAGCAGGCAGCACTGGGCAAATAAAAACGAGCGCGGCAGCCTGTTCTGGATGCGACTGACCCTGCAGCTGACCCGCTTGCTGGGACGGCGGTTGATGGCGCCGGTACTGTATGGCGTGGTGCTGTATTTTTTTATGACCGGTCGCAGCGCCCGTGCCAGCATCCGCGAGTATTACGCCAATCTGGCGGCATTTTCCGGCCAGCCGGCACAACCCGTGACCAGCGGCCAATTGTTCCGGCACTTCATGGCCTTTGCCGACAGCATTCTCGACAAGTTTGACGTGCTGCACGGCAAGCTGGGGCTGGCCGATCTGGATGTGGATGATCCCCATGGCGTGCGCGGCCAGTCACACAGCCGGAGCGGACGTGGCCAGATTCTGGTAGGTGCGCATCTGGGTAATCTTGAAGTGTGCCGGGCACTGGCCGAAGCCGGTAAAAAAGTGCGCATGAATGTGCTGGTACATACTGCCCATGCCGAAAAAATCAACCGCCTGCTCAACGAGAGCGGTGCCAGCAACCTCAACCTGATTCAGGTGGCGCAGCTGGATGCGGCCACCATGCTCAAGCTCAGCGAAGGCATCGAGCGTGGCGAATGGCTGGCAATTGCCGGTGATCGCGTACCGCTGGATGACCGGCGGCGCAGTCGCGCCAGCTTTCTTGGCCAGCCGGCCTGGTTTGCCCAGGGGCCCTGGCTGCTGGCCGGCTTGCTGGAATGTCCGGTCAACCTGTTTTTTTGTCTGAAGCTGGATGGCCGCTACCGTATCTGTCTGGAACCCTTTGCCGAACGCATCCGCTGGCAGCGCAGCACCCGCGAGCAGGTGTTGCAGGACAGCGTCCAGCGTTACGCCCACCGCCTTGAACAGCGTTGCCTGCAAGCACCACAACAATGGTTCAATTTTCACCCCTTCTGGAATACCGATGAACACCAAGACCCATGAAGCCGTCGTTTTCGGCCAACACCCCCTCACCATTGAACAGGTCAACGCCATTGCCCGGCGCGAAGCCGATATCCGTCTACAGGATGACGAGGCCTTTTGTGCCCGCATCCGCAAGGGCGCGCAGTTTCTCGACAGCCTGCTGGATCGCGAAGGGGTGATCTACGGCGTGACCACCGGTTATGGCGATTCCTGCGTGGTATCGGTGCCGCTGGAGCAGGTCGAAGCGTTGCCCAGGGGGCTGTTTACCTTTCACGGTTGCGGCATGGGCCAGCATTTTTCTGCAGCAGAAACCCGCATGATTCTGGCCGCACGCCTGCAGTCGCTGTGCTTTGGCATGTCCGGTGTGCGCCTGGAACTGCTGCAGCGCCTGACGCAGTTTTTGCAGGAAGACGTGTTGCCGCTGATCCCCGAGGAAGGCTCGGTGGGTGCCAGTGGTGACCTGACGCCGCTGTCCTATGTGGCGGCTACCCTGTCCGGCGAGCGCAAGGTGCTGTACCGGGGGCAGGTGCGTGATGCTGCCGAGATACACAAAAAGCTCGGCTGGAAGCCGTTGAAGCTGCGCCCGAAAGAAGCGCTGGCGCTGATGAACGGCACTGCCGCCATGACCGGTGTGGCCTGTGACGTGTACGCCCGCGCCGAATACCTGCTGCAGCTGGCCACGCGGATTACCGCGCTGAACATGGTGGCGCTGGAGGGCAACACCCGCCACTTTGACGAGACCCTGTTTTTGGCCAAGCCCCATGCGGGACAGGTGCAGGTAGCCGCCTGGCTGCGTGACGATCTGGACGGCATAGAATCACCAGAGTTTTGCCTCAACGGCCTGCACCGTTTGCAGGACCGCTATTCGCTGCGTTGTGCGCCCCATGTGCTGGGTATACTGGCCGACAGCCTGCCGTGGCTGCGTACCTTTATCGAAACCGAACTTAACAGCGCCAACGACAACCCGATTATTGATGCCGATCAGGAGCGGGTGCTGCATGGCGGCCATTTCTATGGTGGCCATATCGCCTTTGCCATGGACAGCCTGAAAAACCTGATTGCCAACGTCGCCGATTTGCTGGATCGCCAGCTGGCACTGCTGGTGGATACCCGCTACAACCATGGCCTGCCCAGCAACCTGTCCGGTGCGCCGTCTGACGTGGCGATGATCAACCACGGCTTCAAGGCGGTGCAAATTGCGGTGAGCGCCTGGACTGCCGAAGCGTTGAAAAACACCATGCCGGCCAGCGTGTTTTCCCGCTCCACCGAGTGTCACAACCAGGACAAGGTGAGCATGGGCACCATTGCCGCCCGCGATGCGCGGCGCAATCTGGAGCTCACCGAACAGGTGGCGGCTGCGGTATTGCTGGCCGCCAGGCAGGGTGTGTGGCTGCGCCAGCAACAGGGTCAGGTCGAAATGGGCGAGGCGCTGGAGGGCATGCTGCTGGCGCTGGCCAGTGATTACCCGCCACTGACCCATGACCGTGCGCTGGAAGCCGAGCTGCGCCAGTGTGTTGGCCAGATTCGTGAGCGGATCTGGAGGCTGTATGCGTAAAAAAGGCGTTTTGCAGGCCAGTGTCGAGCTGGAAGTGCCGTTTTTCGATGTCGATATGATGAACATCGTCTGGCACGGCCACTATGTGAAGTACTTCGAGGTGGTGCGTTGCGCCCTGCTCGACAAGATTGGCCACAACTACAACCAGATGCGTGAGTGCGGTTACGGCTGGCCGGTGGTGGACTTGCAGTTGCGCTATGTGTTGCCGGCCGAATTTGGCCAGAAAATTACCGTTACCGCCGATCTGGTGGAATGGCAGGAGCGGCTGAAAATCAATTATCTGATTACCGACAGCGCCACTGGCGCACGCCTGACCCGTGGCTCCACCGTGCAGGTGGCGGTACGCATGGCTGACCGTGAAATGCAATTTGTGGCTCCGGTGGAGTTTCGCGAGGCGGTTGAGGCGGCGGTAGCGCGAGAGTCTTTGAAAAAGTAGGTACGAATTTATTCGTACAGAATTGTGAAGGTAACTTCGGGTTTTGTTGTGCGAATAAATTCGCACCTACAGGCGACGGTTTTTTTGAGGTGTAAGGCAGTTATGTGGATTAGATACGCGCTGGCTGCTTTTTGGCTGGTGTCGACAGGCGTGTTTGCCTTTGACGAGGAACAGTTGGCGCAGCAGCTGGCCCAGGTGCAGGTATTGCGCGGTGATTTTGTGCAGGAAAAACACTTGCGTGGTTTGCCGCAACCGTTGCGCAGTCATGGTCGCTTTGTGCTGTCGAGGGACGGTTTGCTGTGGGATCTGGACAAGCCGCTGCCGCGCCGTTATCGCATTAGTCCGCAAGGAGTTGCGCTGTGGCAGGATGGCCGCTGGCAGGTGCAGGGCAACCAGGATGCCGCCGCCCGCCAGAGCCGCTTGTTTTTGTCGGTGCTGCAAGGTGATCAACAGGGTTTGCGTGAGGAGTTTGACTTGCAGGTGCAGGGCAGCGAGGACGACTGGCTGCTGAGTTTGTTGCCGAAAAGCTTGTTGTTGAAGCAGATTTTCCAGCGTATCGAGGTACGCGGAGGCCAGTATGTGCGCAGCATAGAGCTGCTGGAAAGCCAGGGTGATCGCACCCTGATGCAGATGCAGGACATTCGCCCGGATACGGAACTGTCAAGTGATGAACAAGCCGCTTTTGCTGACTGAGCGGCGGCTGTTTGCCGTTTTTGCGTTGCTGCTGATCGCGCTGCTGGCGCTGAGCCTGTGGCAATGGCGCAATGGCGCGCCACTAAGTGCCAGCTTGCTGGATATTCTGCCGCACGAGCCGGAAAGCGCCCTGATTGAGCATGCCCAGCAATTGAGCCAGCAGGCACTGGATCGTGAGCTGGTCTTGCTGATCAGTCATCCGCAAGCGGGCAGTCGTCTGGATGGCTGGGCGGATCAACTGCGCCAAAGTGGCCATTTTTCTCAGGTACAGGACCGTATTGATACTGATTTGACGGCGCTGGCCAGTGATTTGCTGGCCGCCCGCAGCAGTCTGGCTCCACAGGAGCTGCGCCAACAGCTTGCCAGTCATCCACAGGATTACTTTTCCCGCCGCGCCGCCCAGATTGTCGATCCGCTAGGTGGCTTTTCGCTGGTCAGCGCACAGCAGGACTGGCTGGGGCTGATCCCTGCCATTCAGCAGCAATTGCAGGGCAATAGCCTGATTAATATCGATTTAGATGGCCGTCTGTTGATCGAAGCCGAGGGGCAGACTTGGTATTTGCTGCGCTTGAACAGCCTTGAAGGTGGCTTTTCTGGCAAGGGTGCGCTGGCAGCAGCGGCCAGTCTCGATCAATTAACCCAACACATCCATGCCGAAGGTGGACAGGTTCTGGCCAGCGGCAGCTTGCTATTTGCAGCGCGGGCGCAACAACAGGCCGAAACAGAAATAAGCTGGCTCGGTGGTTTGTCATTGCTGGGGTCGCTGCTGCTGATTGTGGGCTTGTTCCGCAGGCTGGGCAGTTTACTGGCGGTGTTACCAGCGTTGTTTGGGCTGTGGCTGGGCGTAACGGCCTGCATTGCCGTGTTTGGCCAGATTCATGTGTTGACGCTGGTGCTGGGGGTCAGCCTGATTGGCGTGACCATCGACTTCCCCATGCATTACCTGTCCAAGGGCTGGGTGATGCAACCCTGGAATGCCATGGCCGTGCTGCGGGCTACCTTGCCCGGTCTAACCCTGGGAATGTTGGCCAACCTGATTGGCTATAGTGCATTGGCCTTTACCCCCTTTGTTGCCCTGACCCAGGTGGCAGTGTTTTCAGTGGCCGGTTTGCTCGGCGCTTATCTGTGTACCCTGACTGCCCTGCCCTGGCTGTTGCGCCGCAGTCGCAGCTTGCAGCCATGGCCGCTGCCGCTGGGCTGGATGCAGTGCTTGCTGGACTGGCACGCGCGTTTCGTGGCACGCATCAACAGTCGTATCTTGTTACTAATAGTCATGCTCTTTGCATTGGGCGGCTTGCTGCGCATCGAACAGCATGATGATTTGCGCCAGTGGATTGTGCCGGATGCGCAGTTGCTGGAGCAGGCACGCCGGATTGGCGAGCTGACCGGCCAGCAACCGACCAGCCAGTTTTTTCTGGTGCAGGGTGCGGATGAAGCGCAGCTGCTTGAACGGCTGTTCAGTCTGGAGCGAGAACTGGATACGCAGATTATGGCTGGTGCGTTGGCTGGTTATCAATCGCCGGGACAGTTGCTGGCTGGCCGCGCGGGCGAACCTTCACTCAATACGGCACTGGCGGCTTTAAAGCCTGAAGATTTTGCCCCGTTGCTGGAGCTGGGCGTGCCTGAAGCATTGATTGGTGACGAATTGGAGCAACTACAACAACAGCCGCAACAGAGCCTGGACGAGCTGCTGCACAGTCGGCTGGGTGAGCCATGGCGGATGCTATGGCTGGGTGAGTATCAAGGCGCACTGGTGAGCATGGTGCGTTTGCAGGGGCTGACGGATACTTCGGCCATGGTCAGCCTGGCAGATAACGTTAATGGTGTGCTTTGGGTCGATCGTCCGGCACGGCTGAACCAGTTGTTTGCCAGTACCCAGCGTCATGCGCTGTGGGCCAAGGTGCTGGCCAGTGGCGCGATTTTTATATTGCTGGCGGTGTTTCTTGGCTGGCGCGGTGCTTTGCGCACCCTGACGGTATCGCTGGCTTCCGCCGTACTGGCGGCGGCAACTCTGGGCTGGCTGGGGCTGCCGCTGACCCTGTTCAGTATTTTCGGTTTGTTGCTGGTAACGGCGATTGGCGTGGATTACGCCATCATCATGTATGAGGGCGTGGGTGGCGCGGCCACCAGTCTGCTCGGTGCTTTTCTGGCGGCAGTGACCACCTGGCTGTCGTTTGGCTTGCTGGCGCTGTCGGCAACACCGGCGGTCAGCAGCTTCGGGCTGGCGGTCAGTCTGGGGCTGGTGTTCTGTTTTCTGCTGGCCCCTTGGGCCAGGCGTACTCCGGCATGATTGCTGGCGGCTGGTTGTTGCTGTTGAGCGGTTTTGCGCTGGTCACTTTGCTGTGCCGGCGGCTGGGGGCGATGCCCATTCTGTGCCAGCTGCTGCTGGCGCTGGCCTTGCCGCTGCTGTCGCTCACGGCGCTGCAACCGGCTGCCCTGTTGCAGCCCGGCTGGGTGCACTGGCTGTATAGCCTGAGTTTTGCGCTGGTGATGGGAGCCATTCTGGCCGATATTGCCGACAGCCGCCTGAACCTGAACAGCCTGAAAATCGCCCTGCCCAGCTTTGCTGTGCCCTTTGTCTGCGGGCTGTTGTGTGCCGGCTGGCTGCTGACCGGCAGCAGTGCCACCAGCCGCATGGCGATTGGTTTCCTGTTTGCGCTGACCGCCATTCCGGTACTGTTTTTGTATTTGCAGTCGATCCGCTATCCGCTGCAGGATATGGCCGATTTGCTGCAGGCTGCCATCCTGATCGACATCCTGTGCTGGGGGCTGTTTGCACTGGCGCAGCCGGGGCCGGTCTGGCAGATGCTGCTGTTGCCGCTGGCGCTGGGCTGCTTGCCGCTATTGCTGTACCGGCTTAAGCTGCGCCACGAAGCGGTGCCGGGCGTGCTGTTTTTTGTGATTCTGGCCGTGCTGCAGGTGTTGGGTTTCAATGCCCTGCTGTTTGGTGTCAGCTATGTGCTGGTGATGGCGCAGCTGGGGCTGCGCATCCGCATGCCGCTGCCGGCTGCGGGCTGGAGCCGGGTGCAATGGTATCTGTGCGTGCCGGTATTGCTGGCCTGTGGTGCCCTGCAGATTGATATCGGCGCGCTGGACTGGCAGCAGGCCGGCCTGTGGTTGCCGGTGTTTTTGCTGGCACCGGTACTGGCCAAGCTGGTTGGCAACTGGCTGGGGCTAAGCTGGGCCTGGCCGCACAAAAGCCGGTCCGTGCGCTGGCAGGCCAGTGTGTTGCTGAACATTCGCGGCCTGACGGAAGTGGTGTTTTTGAATGTGCTGCTGGCGCAGGGTTTGATCGGCAGCCTGCTGTATTTTGTGTTTTTGTTGATGAGCGTGACGGCAACCCTGTTGCCGGCCGTGCTGGGAATCCGGTTAATCAAGACGAGGTAAGCCTTATGGCAAACGAACAGCTGGCAGTTGAACAGCAGCAGGTGGTGGTTATTGGTGCGGGGCCGTCCGGCAGCATTGCCTCGGCCATTTTGCGGCGCAAGGGGCATCAGGTGCTGGTGCTGGAGCGTCAGCAGTTTCCGCGCTTCGTGATTGGCGAAAGCCTGTTGTCGCACTGCATCGACTTTATCGAGGAAGCCGGCATGCTGGAGGCGGTGCGCAATGCCGGCCTGCAGGTCAAGCATGGTGCGGCCTTTGGCTGGGGCGATCGTTACACCGAGTTTGATTTTCGTGACACCTTTACTCCGGGAGCCGGCAGTACCTATCAGGTGCGTCGTGCCAGCTTTGACAAGCTGCTGGCCGATCAGGCCGAGGCACAAGGCGTAGAGATCCGCTATCAGGAAGAAATCATTGCTGTGGACAACAGCGGCGAGCAGCCGCTGCTGACCGTGCGCCGCCTGACCGATGGCTACTGCTACCAGATTCGTGCATCTTTCATGCTGGACGCCAGCGGCTATGGCCGGGTGCTGCCGCGCATGCTGGACCTGGAACTGCCCTCCTCACTGCCGGTGCGCAAGGCAGTGTTTTCCCATGTGCGCGACAATATCGACGATCCGTTATTCAACCGCGAAAAAATCCTGATCACCACCCACCCCGAGATGCGCGATGTCTGGTACTGGAGTATTCCGTTCAGCGATGGTTATTGCTCGCTGGGCGTGGTCGGGCTGGAAGAGCGCTTTGTCGGCCGTCCCGAGGATCTGGAAACCTGCCTGAAAGAGTTTGTCAGCGAAGCACCCAACCTCAAGCGCATTTTCAAGAACGCGGTCTGGGACCAGCCGTTCCGCACCCTGGGCGGTTACTCGGCCAACGTCAAAAGCCTGCACGGCAAGGGCTTTGCCCTGCTGGGCAATGCGGCCGAGTTTCTCGATCCGGTGTTTTCGTCCGGCGTAACCATCGCCATGCGCTCGTCGAGCCTGGCCGCCAACCTGCTGGATCGCCAGCTGCGCGGCGAATCGGTCGACTGGGAACAGGAATTTGCCGTGCCGCTGAAAAAAGGCGTGGAAACCTTCCGTACCTACGTCGAAGGCTGGTACGACACCAGCTTCCAGGACGTGATTTATTACGAAAACCCGCAGCCTGAGGTCAAGCGCATGGTGTGCTCGATTCTGGCCGGCTATGCCTGGGATGAAAATAACCCCTATGTGGCGGACTCGCGCCGCCGTCTTGCCGTGCTGGCCGAGCTGTGCCGCAGCAATGGCTAGGCACTGCGGCCTGTGGCTGCTGCTGGTACTGTTGACAGCCTGCGCCCGCCAGCCGGTGTTGCCGGCGGATGTATTGCAGCAACACTGGCACTGGCCGTTACCGCAACAGCTGTGGTTGCAGGTACAGCAGCCACAGCAGCCGGCGCTGGACTACCTGCTGGTATTGCAGGACGAACAGGGCGTGTTGCGTGCTTCGCTGTTTGACCCGGCCGGCATGCCGGTGGCGCGCAAGCAGCTGCGTAACGGAGGCTGGCGCAATGAAGGGCTGTTGCCGCCGCATGCCGCCGCCGAAGCCTGGCTGACGGCCATTGTGCGCAGCCTGACCGACGACAGGCCGCTGGCTGGCGAGAATATCGAACTGGAACTGCCCGATAGCAGCAGGCTGCAGGTGCGGCAACTGGAGTCACCATGAAAGTATCAACCTATCTATCCGCTCCCGGTGTGGTTTGCACGCTGGGGGATACCTTGCAGGAAATCGCCAGCCGGCTGCTGGCTGGTGACAGCAGCGGCATGCAGCCGGTTACCGGCCGGGTGGCGGATAGCGTCCTGACCTGTGGCGTGGTCAGCACCAGCTTGCCGGCTGTGCCGGAGCACCTGCAACATCATGATACCCGCAACAACCGTTTGCTGATGGCGGCGATTGCCCCCTTGCAGCCCGGCCTGCAGCAACTGGCCGGGCGTTTTGGTACACAGCGGATTGGCGTGGTGGTCGGTACCAGCACCAGCGGCATCCTTGAGGCGGGCGAACATCTTGGCCGCTGGGCGCGTAGCGGCGAGCTGCCGGCAGCCTACAGTTATCGGCAACAGGAGCTGGCTGATCCGGCCCTGTTCCTGAGCCGCTGGCTCGGTTTGCAGGGGCCGGCCTACAGCATCTCGACCGCCTGCACCTCGGGGGCCCGGGCGCTGCTCAGTGCCCGCCGCCTGTTGCAGGCCGGGGTCTGTGATGCCGTGCTCTGTGGCGGAGCCGACAGCCTGTGCGATCTGACCCTTAACGGCTTCACCAGCCTGGAGGCGGTCAGCACTACATTGTGTAACCCGTTCTCGGTCAATCGCAGCGGCATCAACATTGGCGAAGGGGCAGCCATGTTCCTGCTCACCCGTGAACCGCTGGCTGGCCATGAGCCGGTATTGCTGGCCGGTTGTGGAGCGAGTTCCGATGCCCACCATATTTCCGCGCCGGCCCCCGACGGTGCCGGTGCCATCCAGGCCATGCAGCAGGCGCTGAAGGATGCCGGGTTGCAGCCGCAACAGCTGGACTATGTCAATTTGCACGGCACCGCCACCGAGCATAATGATGCCATGGAGTCGCAGGCGGTCAGCCGCCTGCTTGGTTCAGCCGTACCCTGTTCGTCAAGCAAGCCGCTGACGGGCCATACCCTGGGCGCGGCCGGTGCGCTGGAGGCGGCTTTTTGCTGGTTGATGCTGCAATCGGGCTATAATCCGCAATCCTTGCTGATACCGCATCTGTGGGATGGTCAGCCCGATGCGCAGTTGCCGGCCATCCGGCTGGCCGGCTTGCAAGAGCGGGCCGAGCGCCTGCGCTGGGTGATGAGCAACTCGTTTGCCTTTGGCGGCAACAACACCAGCCTGATTTTGGGAACAAGCGGATGACGTGGCCACTTGCCGATTTACTCCCCCATGCCGGGGACATGATTTTGCTGGATGCCATTGATGACTGGGATGAGGAGTCCATCGTGGCGCAGGCCCGGGTGGCCGGCGATCGCCTGTTTGCGCTGCCGGATGGCAGCTGGCCGGTCTGGCTGGGTATCGAGCTGATGGCGCAGGCGGTGGCGGCCTATGCCGGTTTGCGTGCCAAAAACAGCGGCGGACAGGTGCAACTGGGCTTTTTGCTGGGCACGCGCAAGTTCGACTGCAACGTTACGCATTTCCCGGTCGATAGCCTGTTGTGCATCTGGGCACGCCGTTCGCTGGAAGACGACAACGGCATGGGTGTTTTCGAGTGCGGCATTGATGCCGACAACATTGAGGTGCGGGCCCGGCTGAATGTCTTCCGTCCGGTTGATCCCGATTCATTTACCAAGGAAGTAGCACCATGAGCGAACGTATTCTGGTTACCGGCTCCAGCCGTGGTATCGGCCGGGCGATTGCCCTGCGCCTGGCCCGTGCCGGTTTCGACCTGACCCTGCACTGCCGCAACGGGCTGGCCGAGGCGCAGCAGGTGGCCGGAGAAATTGGAAAACTGGGCCGACAGGCCGATATCCTGCAATTCGACGTGGCCGACCGGGCGGCGGCGCGCGAGCAGCTGGAGGCGGCCATCGAGCGCAATGGTGCCTGGTATGGCGTGGTGTGCAATGCCGGCCTGACCCGTGACGGTGCCTTTCCGGCCCTGAGCGAAGATGACTGGGACAGCGTGCTGCGCACCAACCTGGACGGCTTCTACAATGTGCTGCACCCGCTGATGATGCCGATGATCCGCCGGCGCAAACCGGGTCGCATCGTCTGCATGACGTCCGTTTCCGGTCTGATCGGCAACCGTGGCCAGGTCAACTACAGTGCCTCCAAGGCCGGTCTGATCGGTGCGGCCAAGGCGCTGGCCATCGAGCTGGGCAAGCGCAGGATCACCGTCAACTGTGTGGCACCGGGGCTGATTGACACCGCGATGCTGGACGAGCATGTGCCGGTGGAGGAAATGCTCAGGATGATCCCGGCCCAGCGCATGGGTACGGCCGATGAAGTGGCTGGTGTAGTCAATTTTCTAATGTCTGACGAGGCGGCCTACATCACCCGCCAGGTCATAGCGGTGAATGGCGGGCTGTGCTGATGACAGGATTCAAACGTGTGGTGGTGACCGGCATGGGCGGCGTGACTTCGCTCGGCGACGACTGGGCCACCATCAGTGACAACTTTCGCAACAACCGCAGCGGCATCCGCTACATGCCGTGCTGGGACCAGTATCCGGACATGAATACCCGGCTTGGTGGCCCGGTTGTCGACTTCAGGGTACCGGCCCACTGGTCGCGCAAGCAGCTGCGCAGCATGAGCCCGGTATCGCAGTTTGCCGTGTATGCCGCCGAGCGGGCACTGGCCGATGCCGGCCTGTTGGGTGACCCGATCATTGCCGATGGCCGCATGGGCGTTGCCTGTGGCTCCTCCACCGGCAGCCCGCAAGAGGTCAAGGTATTCGGCAACATGCTGCTCAACCAGGTGGCCCATGGCCTGAATGCCAACTCCTATGTACGCATGATGCCGCACACCACGGCAGCCAACATCAGCATCTTCTTCGGCCTCAAGGGGCGGGTGATCCCCACTTCCAGTGCCTGCACCAGCGGCAGCCAGGGCATCGGCTATGCCTACGAGTCGATCAAGTTCGGCCGCATCCCGATGATGCTGGCCGGCGGCGGCGAGGAACTGTGCGCCACCGAAGCCATGGTGTTTGATGCGCTGTACGCCACCAGCCAGAAAAACGACACGCCGCAGTTGACGCCCCGCCCCTATGACAGTGGCCGCGACGGTCTGGTGATTGGCGAGGGGGCCGGCATCTTTGTGCTGGAAGAACTGGAACATGCGCTGGCCCGTGGTGCGCACATCCATGCCGAGATTGTCGGTTTCGGCAGCAGTGCCGACGGCAGTCACATCACCAAGCCGGAAAAGGACACCATGCGTCTGGCCATGGAGCTGGCGCTGCAGGATGCCGGGCTGACCCCGGATGCCATCGGTTATGTCAACGGTCATGGTACCGCCACCGACTCCGGCGACATTGCCGAAACCCTGGCCACCAGCGAGCTGTTCGGCCCGCAGATGCCGATCAGCTCGCAAAAGAGCTTTCTCGGTCATACCCTGGGTGCCTGCGGTGTGCTCGAGTCATGGTTCAGCATCGAGATGATGAACAGTGACACCTACTATCACACATTGAACCTGGACGAAGTGGACAGCCGCTGCGGCGAGCTGGACTACCTGCGCGAGCCGCGCCGCATGCAGCACGAGCTTGTCATGAACAACAATTTCGCCTTTGGCGGCATCAACACGTCACTGATTTTCAAGCGTTGGAGCAATTGAACATGAAACAGATCACACTGGCCCTGATTTTTGGTGCGGTACTGCTGACCGGCTGCAGCACCGCAGCACCGATCCTGACCACCACCCAGACGCTGGATACGCGCAAACAGGTCAATACTCGGGATATGCAGAGCGCCATCCATCAGTCACTGGTGCGTTACGGCTGGAAAATGGATTCAGATGATGGCCGGACCATCATGGCCCATTACAACAAGCAGGACCGGCACATTGCCCGCATTCGCATCGATTACAGCGCCCAGCAGTTCAGCATCCGCCACGAATCGAGCGAGGGGCTGGGCTACAATTCGCGCCGGCACACGATTCACCGCAACTACAACCGCTGGGTCCAGAACCTGGATAACGACATCCAGTCGCGTCTGAGCTTCATGTAGGCAGCCTGCCCGCTAGCGCTGACGGGCAGCCGGCGGGTGCATCAGCTGGATGTGGATCCGGCTGCCGTCCGGCTCCAGGGTGAACAGGCATTCGCTGGCCGGTGGCCGGCCCCGTGCAGGCTTCGGGTTGCCCGACAGCCCGACCGGCTCCAGCGGCATGCCGCGCTTGCTCATGTCGAGCCACTGGTTGGCATTGCTGTCCTGGAACAATTGCAAGGCGTAGCGGCCCGGTTCCAGATCCTCGAACAGCAGAAGGTCCGAATCGGTACTGCCCAGCGCAACCGGCTTGCTCTTCCAGTCCGCTGCCGGGCCGGCATGCAGTGCGGCATAGATGGTTCCCGGCCCCTGGCGGTTGTCGATGTGGACTTCCAGGGTGGCGGCATTGGCCGAAAAAATGGAAAACAGGCAGCCAATCTGGCCTATAATTCGGTCAATTTTGACTGGGCGGTTCCGGTTTGAACTCATGGGCAGGGTAGGTCTGTAATGCGGCGTGTGTTGGTGGTTCATTATTCCCAGAGCGGACAACTGCGGCGGCTTGCCGACTCGGTTGCCGGACCCTTGCGGGATAGCGACAGCATACAGGTGGACCAGCTGCAAATACAGATGCAGCATCCGTTTCCGTTTCCCTGGCCGTTCTGGCGTTTCTTCCACATCTTTCCGGAAACCGTACGCATGCAACCGCAGCCGCTACAGCCATTGCAGGTGAATGCGGATGTGCGCTATGACCTGGTGATTCTGGCCTATCAGGTGTGGTTCCTGTCGCCATCGTTGCCGATGACCAGTTTCCTGGCCACACCCGAAGCGGAAAAACTGCTGCGTGACACTCCGGTGATGACACTGGTCGGCTGTCGCAACATGTGGCTGATGGCACAGGAAAAGATGAAGCTGCGCCTGCAGCAGCTGAATGCCCGGCTGATTGACCATGTGGCCCTGACCGACCAGTGCGGCATGGCATTGAGCTTTCTGGCCACGCCGTTGTGGATGTTCACCGGCCAGCAGCAACCCTGCCGCTGGCTGCCCAGGGCCGGCATTGCCGAAGACGATATCCGTGCGGCCAGCCGCTTTGGCGAGGCACTGAAAAAACGGCTGGAGCATGATTCGACACCCTTGCAGGAGCCGGTATTGCGCGGTTTGCAGGCGGTACGGGTGGACGAGAAACTGATTGCCAGCGAGCGCATCGGCAACCGCAGCTTTCAGGTCTGGAGCCGGCTGCTGGCCCGGTTGGGACCGCAGGACAGCCGCCGGCGCAGCCTCGGCCTGGCGGTGTATATCCTGTTTCTGCTGTGCATGATCATCACCGTGGTACCGGTGGTGGCGGTACTGAAAAAACTGCTACAACCCCTGACCCGCAAGCACATCGCCCGACAAAAAGCCGCTTTTGCCGGCCCGTCCGGCGAATAAAACACACTACAATGGATTTGCCGTGATACAGCCCGTTTACATCAACAGAATCAGTGCCTGCCTGCCCCACGAACCGGTCAGCAACGACCAGATGGAGCAGCGACTGGGCCAGGTCGGTGCACGACCGTCGCGGGCACGCAAGCTGGTGCTGCGCAGCAATGGCATTCGCAGCCGCCACTACGCCATTGACCCGGCCACCCTCGAACCGACCTACAGCAACGCCCAGCTCAGTGCCCGGGCCATCCGTGGCCTGTGCGATGCGGCGGCACCGCTGTCCGGCATCGACTGCCTGGTGGCCAGCAGCTCACAGCCGGACCAGGTGATGCCCAATCACGCGGTCATGGTGCATGGCGAACTGGGTAATCCGCCCTGCGAAGTGGTTTCGACATCCGGGATCTGCCTGTGCGGCATGACCGCCCTGAAATATGCCTGGATGAGTGTCGCAACAGGACAGAGCAATGATGCGGTCGCCTGCGGCTCGGAAGTCGCCTCCAATCTGATGCGCGCCGGGAACTTCACCAATGAATGCGAGCAGCGGGCCGAAGCGCTGGGCAAGCAGCCGGAGCTGGCCTTTGAAAAAGACTTTCTGCGCTGGATGCTGTCCGACGGTGCCGGCGCAGTACGCCTGTCGGCCAGTCCCAACAGCGACGGCATCAGCCTGCGCATCGACTGGCTGGATATTCTATCGTTTGCCGATCGCTTGCCGGCCTGCATGTATGCCGGTGCCGATTATGAAGGCGACACCCTGACCGGCTGGAGTCGCTTCACACCAGCCGAGCGCGATGCCCGTTCGGTGCTGGCGGTCAAGCAGGACGTCAAGCTGCTCAACGACAACATTGTCAAATACACCGTGGTCGAGGCGCTCAAGCGCATTCTGGCCAAACGCCCGCTTCAGGCCGCTGCCATCGACCACTTCCTGCCGCACTATTCGTCCGAGTTTTTCCGCGACCGCCTGAGCGACGGCCTGCGCGAAGTGGGGCTGGATATCCCGCAGGAACGCTGGTTCACCAACCTGACCACCAAGGGCAACACCGGCTCGGCCTCGATCTTTATCATTCTGGACGAGCTGTTCCATTCGGGCCGGCTCAAGGCCGGTGAAACCTTGTTGTGCTATGTGCCGGAAAGTGGCCGCTTCTCCAGCGCCTTCATGCACCTGACCGTGGTAGCGCCATGAAACTCGACGAAGTACCCCAGGACGCCGACGGTTCCAAATACGGCGGCCACCAGAAACTGCTGTATGCGGTGGACGATAAGGGCGAATACCACGAAGCGCAAAGCGCCGGCTGGGAAGCGGAAAACTACGCCACTGATTTGGCCCTGCAGGAGCTGGAACAACAGGCGCAACAGGCTCGCGCCGACTGGCAGGCCGGAGCCACGTCCGTGTTGCCATACCTGATGTATCGCTACCGCATGGACGAGCTGGCACTGGCACAGTGCACCGGCCTGTGGCGCTGGCGCATCCGCCGACATTTCCGGCCCGCTGTATTTGCCGCGCTGCCACAGAAAATCCTGCTCCGCTATGCGCAGGCGTTTTCGTTGCCGCTGGAGCAGCTCACCGCCTGCCAACAGGGGTATCGGGATGACCTTTAATCACCAGCAAAGCGCCCACTGCGAAACCGGCGTGATGTCCAGCCTGCTGACCCATGCCGGCTTGCCCATGAGCGAGCCGATGGCCTTTGGCCTGGCCTCGGGACTGGCCTTTGCCTACCTGCCGCTGGTCAAGCTGGGCGGCATGCCGCTGATCGCCTACCGCATGCCGCCCAAACACATCATCAAGACCCTGAGCAAGCGCCTGGGGTGTCGCCTGCATGTGCAGACCTTCGGCAATGAAGCGCAGGGCCGTGCCGCGCTAGACCGCGCGCTGGATGAAGGCCGGCTGGTCGGCATGCAAAGCTCGGTGTTCTGGCTGCCCTACTTTCCGCCGGAAATGCGTTTTCACTTCAATGCCCACAACCTGTTGGCCTATGGCCGCGAGGGCGACGAGTACCTGCTCAGCGATCCGGTGTTTGAACAGCCGGTACGCTGCGCGGCTGACGACTTGCAGCGCGCGCGCTTTGCCAAAGGGGCGCTGGCACCTAAAGGGCTGCTGTACTGGCTGGACGATGTGCCACAGGAACAGGACTGGCCGGCGCTGGTACGCAAAAGCATTCTGGGTACCACCCGTATTCTCGACGGCCTGCCGCTGCCCTGGATTGGCGTGCGCGGCATCCGTCATTTGGCCGGCAAGATCGGCAAGCTGGATGCACAGGGGCACAAATACAACCGCCTGTACCTCACCCATATCGTGCGCATGCAGGAAGAAATCGGCACCGGCGGTGCCGGCTTCCGCTTCATGTATGCCAGCTTCCTGCAAGAGGCCGGCCGCCTGATCGGCGATGAACGTCTGTGTGAACTGTCCACCCGGCTTACTGCCACCGGCGATCAGTGGCGACAGTTTGCCTCGCTGTGCGTACAACATGGCCGCAGCAAACAGAACCCGCCGCCCTTGTCACAGCTCAGTGACAGCCTGTTGCAGATTGCTGACAGCGAGCAGCAGCTGGTAGCGGGGTTGAAGGGGTGGCTGAAGGACTAGGCCGGCTGGCCGGGCTGCAAGTTTGTCCAGTCCAGTATCCTGCACCCCGCCCCTCCCGTTACCAGCAATACCTCCAGCGTGGCATTGCCGGCGGGGTCTTCCTGACAATTGATCAGCAGTGCCTGACGGATGAGCCCGGCGGCGAGATCGCTGTGCGCCAGTTGCAGCAGCTGCGGCCAGATGTGCGCATGGGAGCCGAGGCACAGGTTGGGGCCTTCGAGCTCCAGCAGCTGGGCCAGATAAAAGCCGGCGGCGTTGCTGACGCTGTTGACGAATTCAAAGGGCTTGGGCTGTAGCTGGCTGATGCATACGCTGTTGAGCAGGCTGCCCATGGTGTCGCGTGATGGATAGTGGCTGGCCAGATAGATTCCGCAGCGGGTCTGCAGCTGTGGCTTGAGCGGAGCGGCAGCGAGCAGGCATTGCCAGGTCAGACGGTCCACGCGGCGCGGCAGGCGGTGCAGATGCTGTGCCAGCTGTTGCTTGAGGCTTTTGTTGTCCTGGCTGGCCGGAATCTCCAGCTGGTGGTGTGCCAGTATCTTCATGGCTGTTCCTTGCGGGCGTGGCTTTCCAGAACCAGGCAGGCGTTGTTGCCGCCAAAGCCGAAGAAGTTGGCCAGAATGCGGGTGCGTGCCGGTGTCCAGCGACGCCGGGTGGCCAGTGGCAGCAGTAACTGGCGGTTGTCGGTGGTATGGACGGGTAACTGTCCCTGCTCCAGGCAGGCGTTGAGCAACAGGGTTTCGGTCAGTCCGCAAGCTCCGAGGTTGTGTCCCAGCCAGGGTTTCAGGACGCACAGGGCGGGCGGGCCGGGCTGTTGCAGCCAGTGTTGGCTGCCGGCCGCTTCGGCATCGTCATTGGCACGGGTGGCGGTGCCATGCAGTTTGATCAGCTCGATGTCGCCGCTTGTAAGTCCGGCATTGGCCAGTGCCTGCCGGCTGACGTGCAGGATATGGCTGCCGTCTTCGCGGGTGCCGGTGACGCTGCTGGTGTCGCAGGCGCTGTAGCCGCCGAGCAGGCGGCAGTGGCTGTTGCCCTGCCGGTTGCTGAGCAGCACGGCAGCACTGGCATCGCCCAGAATGAGTCCGTCGCGCTCTGGGTGAAAAGGCTGATAACGGCCACTTTCATTGGTCAGCTCCAGGGCGGCAAAGCCCTGTTGAATCAGCTGGCTGGCCGGTTCAAAGGCCAGCACCACCACACCCTGGTACTGCGGCAGCAGCCGTGCGCCGTAGATCAGCGCGTTGGCGGCGCTGCTGCAGGCGGTGTTCAGGGTCAAACTGGCAGCAAAGCCGTAGTCGTGCTGCAGGGCGCTGGCGATGCTATGCAGCGGCGTTGAGTATTCCGCCTTGAAGTGGCCGCGCTCGCAGGTCAGCTGTTCAAAACCGGTGATGTCCAGGCCGGAACTGGCTACGATCAACAGGTGACCGGCTAGGCTGCCGGTTGCCTGGCGGATGGGCTCGAGCATGGCGTGTAGCCGCTGCTCCAGCGTCAGTTGCGGGCGGGCGCTCAGGCAAGGCAGCCGCTGGTCGCGCTCATGCACGGTAAAGGTATCCGGCTGTGGCAACTGGCCGGCAATCACCCGCTGTGCGGCGCTGGCCAGATCCTCGCCCAGACAGCTGTGCAGTTGCGGGTGGTGTAGCCAGACGCTCATGGGTGCTGGCGGATGTAGGCGGCGATGCTGTCAACGCTGGCCAGAATGCGGCGGCCGTCCTTGGCACCTTCGATACGCACGCCGTAGCGTTGCTGCAGTGCCAGCGAGACCTGCAGGGCATCCAGACTGTCCATGCCGATGCGGCTGTCGCCGCCAAACAGCGGCTCGGCGTCCTGCACGTCCTGCCAGTCGAAATCGTCTTCCTTGTCGCATTCGTTGATGATCAGCTGCTTGATCTGCTGTTTCAGTTGTGTGTCGTCCATAGGGTGTTTTTTAACCTGTGATGTAAAAGGAGCGTACCGGTCAGGGCGCAGGCGGCGGCAAACAGTAGCAGGGCCAGGCAACCGGGCAGGATGTCAGTGCTGTTGCCCTGCCCGACCAACAGGGTGAGGAAAGCGTCCAGCGACCAGCTCATGGGTGACAGACTGGCCAGTTGCTGCATGGCAGGCGGCATCATGCTTTTGGGCACCATGATGCCGCCAATGGCCGCCAGAATCAGGTTGCTGCCGGCACTGAGTAGTAGCGCCTGTTCGCTGTTGCGGGCCAGCGCCGATACCAGCAGGCCGAAGCTACAGCTGGCCAGGGTGATGCTCAGGGCCAGCAGCAGGTAGGCCGCCGGGGTGCCGTGCAGTTCAAGGGCCGGCAAGCCCAGCCAGGGTAATGCAAACAGGCCCAGCGCCAGCAGGCAGACAAACTGCAGCAGGTTGATCAGGGCGTAGGGCAGCAGTTTGCCGGCCAGTAGCAGCACGGGCGGGATACGCATGACCCGCATGCGCAGCAGCACGCCGGACTGGAACTCCTGCTGCAGGCGGCTGGACATGGGCAGCACGATGAAGAACATGCCGAAAATCAGCCAGGCCGGCACGCTGAGCTGGCCGGCATTGGCGCTGGCGGCCAGCGAGCCGCTGCTGAGGATCTGGTATTCGGGCAGGCGGCTTTCGGTTTGCTGCTGTACTTGTTGCAGCTGCTGTTCCAGTGGCAGGCTGTCGTCCAGCAGCTCGCTGTCGATCAGAAAAGCGGCCATGCGTGTTTGCGCCAGCGCCAGGGTGACGGCGGTGCGGATGTGGGTGCGTTGCAGGCTGTCGCTGGCGGCGGCAAAGGCCAGTTCCGGTCCGGTGTGCGGGCTGTCGAGCAGGCGTTCGGAGAAGTCGGCGGCCAGTACAATACGGACATCAGGGGTACGGGCGTTTTGCAGTGAACTGCCGGATAGCTGGCCTGCGAGTGCGGCAAGAAAAAACCGGCTGTCGGCGCTGTCCTGTGGCACTTCTACCTGCAGGGCAGGTGGCGGCAGGTCGGTACGCAGGATGCCGGACATGGCAAAAGCCATGATCAGCAGAAACAGCGCAGGCATGACAAACAGCACGCCGATGGCATGGGCATCGCGCCAGGCCAGCCGCCATTCGGTGAGGACCAGTGCCGACAGCCTCATAGCTGGCCTCCGCTACTGTGCAGGTAGAGTTGTTCCAGACTGGCCGGGCCGTAGTCCAGCTGCACCGGTGCAGGCTGGCTGGCGAGCAGCTGTAGCAGTTCCTGTAGCTGTTGCGGATCGGACAGTTCCAGTTTCAGTTGATTGCCCTGCTGGCTGCAGGACCAGTGCCGGTCGTGGCACAGTTGCACCAGGGCCTGAGGGATGGTATCGGCCCAGCGGGCGCTAAATTGTTGTGCGGGCTGTTCTTGCAGCCTTTGGTCCAGCAGCAGACGGCCTTCGGACAGCAGCAGCACACGATCGGCCAGTTGTTCGATTTCAGGCAGGTAGTGGCTGGTGTAGATTACCGCCTTGCCATTGTCGGCCAGACTGCGCACTGCCTGCAGCATGCGCTGGCGGTTGGCGCTGTCCACGCCGACGGTGGCTTCGTCGAGCAGGTACAGCTGTGCCGGTTGCAGCAGGCCGAGGGCAAAGTTGAGACGTCGTTGCTGGCCGCCGGACAGCTGTGCGGCGGTGCGTTTGAGCAGTGACTCCAGCTGGGCAGCGTCTATGGCCTGCTCCAGCTGGTGCTGGCGCTCGCTGCCGCGCAGCCGGTACAGGTCGGCAAACAGTTGCAGGTTTTCACTGACCCGCAGGCGGGCGTGAAAGGCCAGTGATTGCGGCACCAGGCCAATGGCGTTGTGCCCCTGCCAGCGCAGGCTGCCCTGCTGTGGCTGGATCAGCCCTGCGATCAGTGACAGCAGGGTGGTCTTGCCGGCACCGTTGCTGCCCAGCAGGCCGATGCATTCGCCGGGCTGTATGTGCAGGCTGATGTCCTGCAGCGCCGGTGCCGGACTGCCAGGATAACGGTAGCCCAGTTGTTGCAGATCAAGCATGGCTGAGTACCACCAGCAGCTGGCCGTCGAGCAGCGGTTGTTGCTGCTGGCGGATATCGAAGCTGTAGAGCGCGCTGTGCGGCGAATGGCCCAGCCGCGTGGCCTGCAGTTGCAGCAGCTCCGTACCGGGCTGTAGCGGAGCATGCAGGCGCACGCCGGATACCTTGCCAATATGCGCTGCTTTAATTGCGGTATTGCCTGCGTATAATGCGCCGTGTGCAGCGCATAGCTGGGCCGCCGCCTCGAACAGCATCAGGGGGGCCGGTTCGTGCAGCTGCTGCAGGCAGTCGGCACGGCAGCAACCACGGATCGAGTTTTCATCGTGGTCGCCAATGCTGTGCAGCCAGAGCGCGGAGTTGCGGTGTGGCAGAAGCTGTTGCAGGTCGGCATGAGTCATGGAGCAAAGGATACCCGGGCAAGTTTCGGGCGATTATAGAGTGTTTTACAGAGCGGAGAATTGAACTGATGGATATCCGCGTGGCCTGGGCGCTTTTTTGTGCCGGTTCTTTGTTGTTGCTGGCATTGTCCTGGCGCAGCATGCGACGACCGGGCAGTCATGGTTTTCCGCGTTTTCTGGCGTGGGTGGGTATTCTGGCCCTGCTGGTACTCAATGGGGATGTCTGGTTTGAGGAACGTTACTCCGCCCGCCAACTGGTGTCCTGGTGCCTGTTGATGACTTCCATTGCGGTGGTGGTGACCGGGTTGTTCCAGCTGAAAAGCCGTGGCCGTCCGGTTGCCGGCAGCCGCAACGATGGCAGCCTGTATGATTTTGAACAAACCACCCGGCTGGTTGATAGCGGCATCTATGCGTGGATTCGCCATCCGATGTACCTGTCGCTGATGTTGCTGGCGTGGGGCGCGGCGGTCAAGGACCTGACCGGAATGACGCTGGCGCTGGCGGTTTTTGTCAGCCTGTGCCTCTACATCACCGCCCGCCAGGACGAGAAGGAATGCCTTGTGTACTTTGGCACTGACTATGGCGACTACATGCAGCGCAGCAAACGGTTTCTGCCCTTTCTCTGGTAGCCATTACGGCTTTTGACCGAATTGTGGATAGCTGCACATCAGAACGTTTTTTGCTGACCAGGCTGTTTATTTCCCCGGCCGGGTCACTTATCCTGTATTGCGTTATTTGACTGCTCACATGGAGATACACACGTGAAAAAATTGCATAAAGTGCTGGCCTTCGCCACTGCCATGGCTTGTGTGCCGACGGTTGTACAGGCGCGTGATACCACTCACTACCTCGATTTTCAGGAAGTGATCCAGGAAGCCACCAATGCCGGCCGTCTGGATGGCAGCGTGAAGTTCTATCTTGGTCATGCGCCGGCTGGTGCCAATATCGTCAGCCGCAACCTGACTACCAGCAAGAAAACCAATGCCTTTGGCAAGTCCGACGAAAACGCGTGCAGCTGGGTGTTGCAGTCAGCCCTGATCCATTTGCAGGAAGCGGCCAAGCGTCAGGGTGCCAATGCAGTGGTCAATCTGGTCAGCAACTATCAGCACAAAGAGTACAAGAGCCGCGACAAATACGAGTGTCATGCTGGTGCCATCATGGCGGGTGTGGCCTTGAAAGGAGATTTTGCCAAGGTTCGTTGATGACCGCATGCATGTACGAAAAAGCCCGGAAATTCCGGGCTTTTTCGTGCTTGAAAGGTACAGTTCTGCTATTGGTGGTACTTGGCCGACAGCTCGTGCACCGCATCAATGAAAGCACCGGCGTTTTCCGGCTTGACCTCGGGTGTGATGCCGTGGCCGAGGTTGAACACGTGACCGGAGCCATGGCCGTAGCTGGCCAGGATGCGCTCGACTTCCTTGCGGATGGCGGCCGGGCTGGCGTACAGCGCGGACGGGTCCATGTTGCCTTGCAGGGCGACCTTGTCGCCGACACGGGCGCGGGCGCTGCCGATGTCGCAGGTCCAGTCCAGCCCCAGCGCTTCGACGCCGGTTTCGGCCATGGACTCGAGCCACAGGCCACCGCCCTTGGTGAACAGGATCACCGGCACCTGGCGACCTTCGTGCTCGCGGATCAGGCCGTCGACGATTTTTTTCATGTAGGCCAGCGAGAACTCGAGGTAGGCCGCGGATGACAGGCTGCCGCCCCAGCTATCGAAGATCTGTACTGCCTGGGCACCGGACAGGATCTGCTGGTTCAGGTAGCTGGTAACCGACTGGGCCAGCTTGTCGAGCAGGCGGTGCATGGCTTCCGGCTGGTCATACATGAAGGCCTTGCTCTTGCGGAAGTCCTTGGAGGAACCGCCTTCAACCATGTAGGTGGCCAGGGTCCAGGGGCTGCCGGAAAAGCCGATCAGCGGCACGCGGCCATTGAGTTCGCGGCGGATGGTCTTGACCGCATCCATGACGTAGCCCAGATCCTGTTCAGGATCGGGAATTGGCAGGGCATCAATGGCTTCCGGGGTATCGACGATCTTCTTGAAACGCGGACCTTCACCGGTTTCGAAATACAGGCCCAGGCCCATGGCATCGGGAATGGTCAGGATGTCGGAGAACAGGATGGCGGCGTCTAGCGGGTAACGCTCCAGTGGCTGCAGGGTTACTTCGCAGGCCAGTTCCTGGTTCATGCACAGATCCATGAAGCCACCGGCCTTGGCACGGGTCGCACGGTATTCGGGCAGATAACGACCAGCCTGGCGCATCATCCAGATGGGCGTGACATCAACCGGCTGCTTGAGCAGGGCGCGAAGAAAACGATCGTTTTTCAGGGCAGTCATAGAGTTATCCACCATCCATTAAGCAAGTTGACCGGTTTGCATGTGTAACGTGGCATCACCGGATTTTGAAAGAGGACAGTATAGACGATGGCAATGTTTTTTGCTTTCGGTCGCTGTTCATTGCGTGTTTTGATGTTGGCGCAGGTTCGAATCCATTTGAACGATGTTCGGCGTGGCCGGGGATGTGGGGCTGTTTGTGCGAATAAATTCGCACCTACGGGCGTTTGTAGGTTCGAATCCATTTGAACGATGTTCGGCGTGCCCGGGGATGCGGGGCTGTTTGTGCGAATAAATTCGCACCTAGGGGCGTTTGTAGGTTCGAATCCATTTGAACGATGTTCGGCGTGCCCGGGGATGCGGGGCTGTTTGTGCGAATAAATTCGCACCTAGGGGCGTTTGTAGGTTCGAATCCATTTGAACGATGTTCGGCGTGCCCGGGGATGCGGGGCTGTTTGTGCGAATAAATTCGCACCTAGGGGCGTTTGTAGGTTCGAATCCATTTGAACGATGTTCGGCGTGCCCGGGGATGCGGGGCTGTTTGTGCGAATAAATTCGCACCTAGGGGCGTTTGTAGGTTCGAATCCATTTGAACGATGTTCGGCGTGGCCGGGGATGCGGGGCTGTTTGTGCGAATAAATTCGCACCTAGGGGCGTTTGTAGGTTCGAATCCATTTGAACGATGTTCGGCGTGGCCGGGGAGGTGGGGGTGTTTGTGCGAATAAATTCGCACCTACGGGCGTTTGTTGGTTCGAATCCATTTGAACGATGTTCGGCGTGGCCGGGGAGGTGGGGGTGTTTGTGCGAATAAATTCGCACCTACGGGCGTTTGTTGGTTCGAATCCATTTGAACGATGTTCGGCGTGGCCGGGGAGGTGGGGGTGTTTGTGCGAATAAATTCGCACCTACGGGGCGTTTGTGGGTTTGAATTCATTTGAACAATGCCCGGCATGGCCGGGCATGTGACAGGTGTTTGTGTGAATAAATTCGCACAAACAGGTGGGTTGGTATTAGAACAGTTTCTCGTCCAGCAGATAGAGGGATTCGCTACCGGCCTTGACCGAAGCAGTCAGGGAGTGGATGCGTGGCAGCAGGCGGGCGAAGTAGAAGCGTGCGGTGCCCATCTTGCTGGCGTAGAAGTCCTCTTCGCCTTCCCTGCCCTGTGCGGCTTTGGCCATCAGTGCCCACATGTAGGCATAGGCGGTGTAACCGAATACATGCAGGTATTCCACGGAGGCTGCGCCAATTTCGTTGGGGTTGGCCTTGCCCTGCTCTACCAGCCAGGCGGACAACTCATCAAGATTTTCGATGGCTTTTTGCAGTGGTGCGGTGAAATCCTGCAACTGCTGGTTGGCAGCGATGAAGTCGTGCACTTCCTTGCTGAAGTGCTGGTAGAACGCGCCACCATTGGCCACCAGCTTGCGGCCGGCCAGGTCCAGTGACTGGATGCCGTTGGTGCCTTCGTAAATCTGGGTAATGCGGCAGTCGCGCACCAGTTGCTCCTGGCCCCACTCACGAATGTAACCATGGCCGCCAAATACCATCTGGCCATGCAGGGTGGTTTCCAGCGCCACGTCGGTCATGAAGGCCTTGGCGACCGGGGTCAGCAGGGCAACCAGTTCACCGGCTTGTTGCTGGACAGCGGTATCGTCGGAAAACTTGGCCAGGTCCAGCTGCTTGGCGACATAGGTGGAAAACGCACGGCCGCCTTCGTTCATCGCTTTCATGGTCAGCAGCATGCGACGCACGTCAGGATGCACGATGATCGGGTCGGCGGCCTTGTCGGGCTGCTGTGCACCGGTCGGGACACGGCTTTGCAGGCGCTCGCGGGCGTATTCGATGGCGCTCTGGTAGGAGCGTTCGGCCACACCCAGGCCCTGGATGCCGACACCGAGACGTTCGTAGTTCATCATGGTGAACATGGCGGCCAGACCCTTGTTGGGTTCGTCGACGATGTAGCCGATGGCGTTGTCGAAGTTCATCACGCGATGCACGATGATCGGGTCGGCGGCCTTGTCGGGCTGCTGTGCACCGGTCGGGGCACGGCTTTGCAGGCGCTCGCGGGCGTATTCGATGGCGCTCTGGTAGGAGCGTTCGGCCACACCCAGGCCCTGGATGCCGACACCGAGACGTTCGTAGTTCATCATGGTGAACATGGCGGCCAGACCCTTGTTGGGTTCGTCGACGATGTAGCCGATGGCGTTGTCGAAGTTCATCACGCAGGTGGGTGATGCCTTGATGCCCATCTTGTGCTCGATGGAGCCGCAGGACACGGCATTGCGCTCACCGAGGCTGCCGTCTTCGTTGACCATGAACTTGGGCACCAGGAACAGCGAGATGCCGCGCGCACCGGCGGGTGCGTCGGGCAGCTTGGCCAGTACCAGGTGAATGATGTTTTCGGTCAGGTCGTGTTCGCCGCCGGTGATGAAAATCTTGGTTCCGGTGATGCGGAAGCTGCCGTCATCCTGTGGCTCGGCCTTGGTGCGGATGATGCCCAGATCGGTGCCGGCATGCGGCTCGGTTAGACACATGGAGCCGGCCCACTGGCCGCTGTACATGTTGGGCAGGTATTTTTGCTTCAGTTCTTCACTGGCGTGGGCATGCAGCGACAGGCAGGCACCTGCGGTCAGCATCGGGAACAGGCCAAAAGAGACGTTGGCCGCGTTGACCATTTCTTCCAGCTGGGCAGTGAGCATCTTGGGCATGCCCATGCCGTCATATTCCGGAGCACCGCCGACACCGACCCAGCCGCCTTCGGCATAGGTCTGCCAGGCCTCGATGAAGCCGTCGGCGGTTTTCACTTCGCCGTTGCTCCATTGAGCGCCCTGCTCATCGGCCTCGCGGTTAAGCGGAGCGATGATGCCGGCGTTGACCTTGGCGGCCTCTTCCAGAATGGCGCTAGCAGTATCCGGATCAACGGTTTCGGCCAGAGCCGGCAAGCTGGCCCACAGCAGCGGCGCCTGGAAGACTTCATTGAGGACAAAATTCATGTCGCGTAGCGGGGCTTTATAGTCGGCCATTGGCTGGTTCCCTTTATAATATTTGTTCAGAACTGTGTGGCAGCAGGCGGATGATGATTACGTAAAGACGTTGCAAGTACGTCCCTGTAGGCTCCCGGGCGGCATCCATGCCGCCCACGCTTTACTCCACCATCATCCGCCTGCCTGAAACATTTGTGTTGCCTGCGAGTTTTTGCGGTAAGCCTGTGCAAAAGCCAAGGTGTGACGGATGCACGGAGGTTGTCTCTCGCCTCCCTCTCCCCACACGGGCGGATCTGGCGGATTGCACGGAATTTGAAGCAGTTGGTATAAAGTGGAGCAAAGCCTTGGCCGCCAAGGATGGCGGCCGGGAGCCTACAAGGATGTACTTGCGGCGTCTTTGCGTAGCTTTGTACCAACTGCCAGCACTAGCAAACCGGCATCAATAGCCCAGTGTAAAATCCTCTTCCGCCATATCCATCAGGTTGTCGGCACCGGACAGCATGGCCGCAACATGCGCACGGGTGCGCGGCAGGATACGGGCGAAGTAGAAGCGTGCGGTTTGCAGCTTGGCCTTGTAGAAGGCCTCTTCGCTGGTGCCGGAAGCCAGTTGCTCGGCGGCAACCCGTGCCATGTCGGCCCAGAAGTAGGCCAGGCAGGCGTAGCCGGAGTACATGCAGTAATCCACGGCGGCAGCACCGACCACTTCGCGGTCTTTCATGGCGGCCATGCCGATCTTCATGGTCAGCTCGCCCCATTCCTTGTTGATGTCGGCCAGTGGTGCGACAAATTCCTTGATGGCCTCGTTCTCCTCGTTGGACTTGCAGAACTTGTGAACCACCTTGGTGAAGGCCTTCAGCGATTCACCCTGGGTCATCAGTACCTTGCGGCCCAGCAGGTCCAGCGCCTGGATGCCGGTGGTGCCTTCATACAGCATGGAAATGCGGCTGTCGCGCACGTTCTGCTCCATGCCCCACTCGGAGATGTAGCCGTGACCACCGTAGATCTGTACGCCATGGTTGGCGGCTTCAAAGCCGGTTTCGGTCATGAACGCCTTGGCAATCGGAGTCAGGAAGGCCAGCAGGGTGTCTGCCTGTACACGGGCTTCCTCGTCCTGGCTGCGCTGCACGATATCCACCTGCTTGGCGGCGTAGTACAGCATGGCGCGGTTGCCTTCGGAGAACGCCTTGGTGGTCAGCAGCATGCGGCGCACGTCAGGGTGCACGATGATCGGGTCGGCGGCCTTGTCCGGAGCTTTCGGGCCGGTTAGAGAACGCATTTGCAGGCGCTCGCGGGCGTAGCTGATGCCGCCCTGGAAGGCGACTTCGGCGTGGGCCAGACCCTGCAGTGCGGTACCCAGGCGGGCGGTGTTCATGAAGGTGAACATGCAGTTCAGGCCCTTGTTGGGCGGGCCGATCAGGAAACCGGTGGCGTTGTCGAAGTTCATCACGCAGGTGGAGTTGCCGTGGATGCCCATCTTGTGCTCCAGCGAACCACAGGATACGCCGTTGCGCTCGCCGACTTCGCCGCTGGTGTCCGGCAGGAACTTGGGCACGATGAACAGGGAAATACCCTTGGTGCCTTCCGGTGCATCCGGCAGGCGGCCCAGTACGATATGTACGATGTTTTCCGCCATGTCGTGCTCGCCGGCAGAAATGAAGATCTTGGTACCGGTTACCTTGTAGCTGCCGTCGGCCTGTGGCTCGGCCTTGGTGCGCAGCATGCCAAGGTCGGTGCCGCAGTGGGGTTCGGTCAGGCACATGGTGCCGGTCCACTGGCCGGATACCAGCTTGGTCAGATAGGTCTGTTGCTGCTCTTCGGTACCGTGGGCGCTCAGGGTGTTCATCGCGCCGTGGGACAGGCCGGGGTACATGCCCCAGGACCAGTTGGCCTGGCCGACCATTTCACTGACCGCCATGCCGAGGGATTCTGGCAGGCCCTGACCGCCATGAGCTTCGTCGTGGGCCAGGCTGGGCCAGCCGCCTTCGACAAACTGCTCGTAGGCTTCCTTGAAGCCGGTCGGGGTGGTCACGCCTTCGGGAGACCAGGTGCAGCCTTCGGTATCACCCACGCGGTTGAGCGGGGCAATGACGTTTTCGCAGAACTTGGCGCCCTCTTCCAGAATGGCGTCAATCATGTCCGGGGTGGCCTCTTCGCAACCGGGCAGGCTTTGGTAGTGCTCGGCATAGCCAAGCAGTTCGTCACGGACAAAACGGATATCGCGCAAGGGGGCTTTATATTCGGGCATGGTGAAGACCTCTGGAGATGACTTTTATTATTGGAGCCGCTCGGCTGTGAAGTGGTTTCGCGGCTCTTGAATTCATGCAATGTGGGGAAGTGTCCTGCGCCGGGCAAAACACTCAAACGGCCGTTTGAAAGTTACGACCAGCAGGGAGTGTTGTCAAGCGTTACCGGGCGATTTTGTATCCGCAGGGATTAGCCAAAAGTGGTAGGCAGAAGAGACCGGAGAGTCAGTTTTGACAGAAAAGGAAATGCTTCTGCAAAAGCGGAAAGGATCTGGATGACATACAGGGTCCGGGCTTTTGGCGGGAAAACTAAAAAGCCCGTGCAGTTTAAATACATGCACGGGCTTCGAGACGGGACGGAAAAAGAGATTTAACTCATGGTGTTGATCAGGGTGCCGATGTTTTCGCTGGCGGCCTCGACCATCTTGCCGCCGACCATGGCCAGATGCTGGGCCTGATCCATCTGCACCAGCTGCTGGGTCAGATCGGCAATGTTCATCATGGGCATGTCGCTGACAGTTGCATTGGCAACAGTTTGTGCCGTGCTGGCCAGTTGTTGCTGGCTGGCCTTGATGGTTTGCACGCCCGCGCTCATCAGGCTTGAAGAAATCTGCATGACATCCTCCATGGGGTGTCTGGTGATGCTTGAATGCCAGTATATATTTTTTCGGACTCCGATTCCATCAGGACAGGGTAGCGAGCAGCCCAGTCAGCTTTTCGATGCGCTGGCGCTGGCTGATGTTGTGAATTTGTACACATAGCCAGGCATCGGTACTGACAAAGCCCCAGGGGGCGAGCAGCCGGCCCTGTTCCAGATCGGCGCGGATCAGCTGTTCGGGGGCGATGCCGATGCCCAGCCCGGCCAGTACTGCCTCCAGCAAATAGGACAGGTGCGGAAAACCCTGGCCCATGTGCAGGCTGTCCGGCGGGATGCCATTGTGTCTTGCCCAGTCCGGCCAGGCCTGTGGCCGGGACAATGTGTGCAGCAGCGGCAGCTGGGGTATGGCTTTGTTGGAGTCCAGATCAAGCTGTTGCGCCAGGGCGGTGGCCAGTACGGGGCCGATACGTTCCTGTTCCAGCGGTATCAACAACTCGTCGGCTACGGGATTGTTCATGAAGGACAGACTGAGGTCGGCCTGTTGTTGCGGGCGCTCGTCATCGGCGCTGGTGACCAGTTGCAGGGGCAGATCCGGCAATGCCTGTTGCAGCGGTGGCAGACGCGGGATCAGCCAGCGCGCCAGCAGGCTGCCGGAACAGGCCAGCACCAGCGGTTTTTCCTGCTGTTGCTGACGCAGCTGTTGGCAGCTTTCGGCAATGGTCCTGAATGCCGGCTGGCAGTTCTGGTATAGCTGCTGGCCGGCATCTGTGAGTTTTATGCCACGCCCCTGTTTTTCCAGCAAACTGGTGTTCAGTTCTTCTTCCAGCAGCTTGATTTGACGACTGACTGCGCCGTGGGTGACATGAAGCTGTTGAGCAGCCATGCTGATGCTGCCCTGTTCGGCAACGGCAACAAAGGCTTTCAGTGCATTCAGGGATGGTAGTCTGTGCAGGTCATTCATGTGAGAAATAATAACAGATGGCAATAAAATAATCGCTTTTGCTTTGGCCGGTTTTGTCACAGAATTGCTGTAGGTGCGAATTTATTCGCACACCCAATTTTCATTGTGCGAATGAATTCGCACCTACAGGGGAAAGGCATGCACACTTATTTTGATGCTCCCGATGAGCGCGGGCTGTTTGGCATTTTTGGTGGCCGCTATGTGGCCGAGACCCTGATGCCGCTGATTTTGCAGCTGGGCGAGGCCTATGAACAGGCCAAGACTGATCCCGAGTTTCTGCGCGAGCTGGCGTATTTTCAGCGTGACTATGTGGGCCGTCCAAGCCCGCTGTATTACGCCGAACGCCTTTCTGAACACCTTGGCGGCGCGAAGATCTACCTCAAGCGTGAAGAGCTGAACCACACCGGCGCACACAAGATCAACAACTGCATCGGCCAGATTCTGCTGGCGCGGCGCATGGGCAAAAAACGCATCATCGCTGAAACCGGTGCCGGCATGCACGGCGTGGCCACGGCTACGGTGGCAGCGCGGTTTGGTCTTGAGTGCGTGGTTTACATGGGCACCACCGACATCGAGCGCCAGCAGGCCAACGTGTTCCGCATGAACCTGCTGGGGGCCAAGGTGATTCCGGTCACCGCCGGTACCGGCACGCTCAAGGATGCCATGAACGAGGCGCTGCGTGACTGGGTCACCAACGTCGACAATACCTTCTACCTGATCGGTACCGTGGCCGGCCCGCATCCCTTCCCTGCCATGGTGCGTGATTTCCAGGCAGTGATTGGCAAGGAAGTCCGTGACCAGCTGCAGGAGCAGGAAGGTCGTCTGCCCGACTCGCTGATCGCCTGTGTCGGCGGTGGCTCCAACGCCATCGGCCTGTTCCACGAGTTTCTCGACGAGCCGACGGTGAAAATGGTCGGTGCCGAAGCCGCCGGTCTGGGACTGGAAACCGGCAAGCATGCTGCCAGCCTGACTCTGGGTGCTCCGGGCGTGCTGCATGGCAACAAGACTTATCTGCTGCAGGACGAGGACGGTCAGATCAAGGATGCCCACTCGATTTCAGCCGGTCTGGACTATCCGGGCGTTGGCCCTGAACACTCCTGGTTGCGTGATGTGGGGCGGGTCGAGTACACCGCTGTCAGCGATGACGAGGCACTGGCAGCGTTTCAGCTGTTGTGCCGTCAGGAAGGCATCATCCCCGCGCTGGAGTCGTCCCATGCACTGGCCGAAGCGGTCAAGCGCGCACCGCAGCTGCCCAGGGATCACCTGATGGTGGTCAACCTGTCCGGCCGTGGCGACAAGGACATGGCCAGCATCATGCACTATCTGGGTGAGAAAGGAGCGCAGTCATGAGCCGTATCCAGGCCTGCTTTGCCAAACTGAAACAAGAAAATCGCGCTGCGCTGGTGACTTTCCTGACCGCTGGCGATCCGGACTACGCTACCGCCCTGACCATCCTGCGCGGTCTGCCCGGTGCCGGTGCCGACGTGATCGAGATGGGCATGCCCTTCACCGACCCCATGGCTGACGGCCCGGCCATCCAGCTGGCCAACCAGCGGGCGCTGGGCAACGGCATGAGCCTGCGCAAGACCCTGCAAATGGTGCGCGAGTTCCGCGAGGGCAACGACCATACGCCGATCGTGCTGATGGGCTACTACAACCCGATTCATCATTACGGTGTGGACGCCTTCATCCGTGATGCCAAACAGGCCGGCGTGGATGGCATGATAGTGGTCGATGTGCCCGCCGAGCACAACGAGGAACTGTGCGAACCGGCGCAGGCCGGCGGCATCGACTTCATTCGCCTGACCACTCCGACCACCGATGACCAGCGCCTGCCGACTGTGCTCAAGGACAGCTCCGGCTTTATCTATTACGTCTCGGTGGCCGGTGTCACTGGTGGTGCTACCGCCAGCCTGGACCAGGTAAGTGAAGCGGTTGCCCGCCTGCGCCGCCACAGCGACCTGCCGGTGTGCATCGGCTTCGGTATTCGCACTGCCGAGCATGCGGCCAACGTCGCCCGCCTGGCTGATGGCGTGGTGGTGGGTTCCGCGTTGGTGGACAAGATCAATGCGGCTGTCACGCCGGAACAGGCAATTGCAGATGTGCTGGCGCAGTGTCGCGAGATCAGTGAGGGAGTCAGGGGCGCCCGTCTCTAAGTCCGGATTCGTCTGCACAGATCGGGAGCACGGCTTTTTGGCTGTGCTCCCGAATTTCCAACATATGGTTTCATCATCAAAGATCAAATACCTATGCTCAGTCCAGTTGTCCAGCAAGAGGCAACCGGCTGTGGCATTGCCATTGTTGCAACCATTCTGGGCAAGAGCTATCCAGAAATGAAAGCCATCGCCAATGCCAGCGGCATCCATGCAGAGGATGAATCGCTGTGGTCGGATACAGGCTATGTGCGCCGCTTGTTGACCGGGGCGGGTGTGCAAGTGGCAACTGAAACAAAGCCTTTTGAGTCCTGGGATACCCTGCCCGATCTGGCTTTATTGCCGATCAAGCATCATCAGCGGGATGGCCGTGAATTCTGGCACTGGACGGTATTTCAGCGTGTGCGGGGCGAAGCCTTTGTGCTGGATCCGGCCAGTTACCTGCCAAGCAATATCAGGCAGGATTTTGCGCAGATGCATCCGCAATGGTTCATTACGGTAGGCAGGTCACAAGCCTGATCAATTCCCTTCAATACCTGCCCGGCTGCAGTCTGGGCATGGAAGCTGCCGGCTTTGTTAATAGTGATCAATTGTTTGTTGTGTAGAACCATGGCTTTAATCGTTCTTTAAGCAAGTGGTGCTATGTTTGGGACAAACAAAGCGCAAGCACATGCGCCAAAGCATCCACACAGCCAAAGCACTGCTTGAGTGAGGGACAGATGATTATCACTGACGACGAGAACCGCAAATACTCCGCCATTGTCGTAGACGGCATCGACAAGGCACCGGCGCGTTCAATGTTGCGCGCCGTGGGCTTCACCGATGAGGATTTCAAACACCCTCAAGTGGGCATTGCTTCCACCTGGGCCAGCCTGACCCCTTGCAACATGCACATCAACGGCCTGGCCGATGAGGTAGCCAAAGGCGTTTATTTTGCCGGTGCCAAGCCTGTTGTATTCAATACCATCACCATTTCGGACGGCATTGCCAACGGCTATCAGGGCATGAAATATTCCCTGGTGTCACGTGAAGTCATCGCCGACTCCATCGAAACCGTTGCCGGCTGCCAGGGCTTTGACGGTCTGATCGCGATTGGCGGCTGCGACAAGAACATGCCGGCCAGTATCATCGCCATGGCGCGCCTGAACCGTCCCTCCATTTTTGTCTACGGCGGCACCATCAAGCCCGGCAAAAACCACACTGATATTGTGTCCGTATTTGAGGCGGTTGGTGCTCACGCACGCGGTGACCTGACCGAGGAGCAGGTTGTTCAAATCGAGAAAGAAGCCATTCCCGGTCCTGGTTCCTGTGGTGGCATGTACACCGCCAACACCATGGCCTCTGCGATTGAAGCCTTGGGCATGAGCTTGCCGGGCAGCTCGGCTCAGGAAGCGGTGTCCCCTGAAAAACACAAGGACTGCCAGCGTGCCGGTGAAGCCATCAAGTGGTTGCTGAAACAGGACATCAAGCCGTCCGACATCATGACGCGTGAAGCCTTTGAAAACGCCGTCACCATGGTTATCGCACTGGGTGGCTCCACCAACGCTACCCTGCACCTGCTCGCCATGGCCGATGCCGTAGGCGTGCCTTTGACGCTGGATGACTTCACTGAAATCGGCAAGCGTGTGCCCGTGCTGGCTGACCTGCGTCCGTCCGGTAAATACATGATGTCAGAGCTGATTGAAATCGGTGGTATCGCCCCACTGATGAAGCGCCTGCTGGAAAAAGGCCTGCTGCATGGCGATTGCCTGACGGTCAGTGGCCGCACCTTGGCTGACAACCTGAAAGACGTGGAAGACTATCCCGAAGGCCAGGACATCATCATGCCCTTCGACCAGCCCATCAAAAAGGACAGCCATTTGCGTGTGCTGAAAGGCAACCTGGCCCCGACCGGTGCCGTGGCCAAAATTAGCGGCAAAGAAGGCACCCACTTTGAAGGCACTGCCCGAGTGTATGACTCTGAAGAGCTGGCCATGGCAGCCATCCTTGACGGCACCGTGGTGGCCGGCGACGTCATCGTCATCCGCTATGAAGGCCCCAAAGGTGGTCCGGGTATGCGTGAGATGCTCTCCCCTACTTCGGCGATCATGGGGCGTGGCCTGGGCAACGAAGTAGCCTTGATCACCGATGGCCGCTTCTCTGGCGGAAGCCACGGCTTTGTCGTTGGGCACATCAGCCCCGAAGCCATGGTGGGCGGCCCTATCGCTCTCATTGAAGACGGTGACAGGATCATCATCGATGCCGTTGAAGACAGCATTACACTCGATGTGCCGGAAGGCGAGCTTGCCAGACGCAAGGCGGCATGGGCAGCGCCCGAGCCCAACGTCAAGCGTGGTGTTCTGGCCAAATATGCCAAAACCGTAGGCAGTGCCGCTGAAGGTGCGATCACGGACAGGTTCTAGACAGCCTGTTGTTCGCTTCTCGTTCCTGTTACCAGGAACTGGCCCGGCTCCCGCGAAAGCGGGAGCCCTGTTTTTTGAAGAGCGTAAACCTGGCCAATTCAATCTTCCAGCGCCAGCTCGGCTGCGGCCCGGGCATGGATGCCGGTGGTGTCGAACAGGGGTACGGACGAGTCGGCCTGGCTCACCAGCATGGCGATTTCCGTGCAACCCAGAATGATGGCCTGTGCCCCCTGCTCCACCAGCTGCTTCATGATTGTCCGGTAGATCTGGCGTGACTCGTCCCGTACCACGCCAAGGCACAGCTCCTCGAAAATGATGCGGTGAATGCTGTTCTGGTCCGCTGCGTCGGGAACCAGCACTTCCAGCCCATGCTGTTGCAGATGCTCGCGATAGAACGGCTGCTCCATGGTGAAGCGGGTGCCGATCAGCCCGACCCTGGAGTGCCCCGCCTGTTTGATCACGCTGGCGGTGACGTCGGCAACGTGTAGCAGGGGAATGCTGGTGGCGGCTTTCACTGCAGGTGCCACCCTGTGCATGGTGTTGGCGCAGATCAGCAGCAGTTCCGCACCTGCTGTTTCGAGTGCACCTGCTGCGCTGGCCAGCACTTCGCCGGCGGCGTCCCAGTCGCCAGCCTGCTGCAGCTGTGCAATTTTCTGGAAGTCGACGCTGTAGAGGATGATTTTGGCCGAGTGCAGGCCGCCCAGTCGCGCTTTGACGGTTTCGTTGATCTGGCGGTAATAGGGAATGGTGGATTCCCAGCTCATGCCGCCGATAAGACCGATGGTTTTCATGTCTGCGTTCGCCCATTTCTTGTGTGCTACAGTCACCGGCAGGGATATTTGCAATATCGCTGGTGGTGGCGTGATGCATTCATCATAGGGGATGTTGCCGTCTTTGTGTGTCCTGTGTCAGGCCGGGTAGTCTGTCGCCTGCGAAGTTTTACCGGATTTGTTTTGTCGATGTCTGAAGTGGTGGTGACCATGGATTTTCTTGCCGCATATTTTGACCGCATTGGTCATCAGCCAGAGGCTGTCCCAAGCCTTGCCGGGCTGCATGCCCTGACCCGAGCCCATGCGCAGTCGATCCCTTTCGAGAATCTGGATGTCCTGCAGGGGCAGCCGATCAGCCTGGAGCCGGATGCCATCTTTGACAAGCTGGTCACCCGCAGGCGCGGCGGTTATTGCTTCGAGCAAAATGGCCTGTTCATTCGTGTGCTGAATGCGCTGGGCTACCGGGCATCCGGGCTGGGCGCGCGGGTGCGTTTGCGTTGCAAGGAACGCAGCGAGATTCCGGGCCGTACCCACCTGTTTGTGCTGGTTGAGCTGGATGGCCGCCAATGGCTGACGGATGTGGGCGTTGGCGGTTTTTCCCTGACTTCGGCACTGCTCTGGCAGGCCGGACTGGAGCAGCAGACGCCCCATGACCGGCGGCGACTGGTGCTGGAAGACGGCCGCTGGTTTCACCAGGTGTGGCAGGACGGCGGCTGGCTGGACATATATGAATTCGATGGCACGCCGATGCATGCTATCGATCAGAAAGTGGCCAACTGGTACACCAGCACCCATCCGGAATCGACCTTCATGGAACAGCTGATCATGGCGCGCGCAGCAGCGGATGGCAGCCGCCTAGCCGTGGTGGGCAACGAGTTGCGGGTGCGCAAGGCAGATGGCGAACTGGTTGCAAGCCACATAGATGATGCCGGGCTGCCGACTGTGGCGCGTGACAGATTCAATCTGCAGTGGCCATGACAGCTCCTGCTGAAGTCAGGCTTGCTGTTTCGGCCAGACCATAAAAAACACCGCCTGAAGTGGGCGGTGTTTTCACGGGATGCCGATGTGGGACGGGGCCCAAGGGAGCCCCTTGTGCTTGCAGGCTGATTACAGTGGTAGCTGACGCTTCTCCACCACTTCCTCGCCCTGCTGGTCCTGCCAGCGGAAGTCCAGCTCCTTGCCCTGCCCCTGCACCACCAGGCGCACGTAAGGGTTGGCGGCGGTGCCGTTGGCAAACTGCACTTCCAGCGCCGGTTGCTCGTCAATCGCCAGTTGCAGGCTCTGTACCAGGTTCTGCGGGATCAGACTGCCGTCGGCATCCGGGCGCAGGCCGGTTTCCATCGGGTGGTTGATCAGGGTACGCAGCTCGACCGGCTCGCCAGCCTTGATGCGTCTTGGCAGCGCGATGCGGGGGTTCTGCATGCCGGTAATTACCTCTGCATCCGGGTCGCGTACCAGGCAGCCGCTGATGGTCACCCGCACATCCTTGGCGCTGATCCAGCTGTGGCCCTGCTCGCTGACGGCCACGGCAATCACTTGCTGGCTTTCGTTCAGGCGGATGCGGGTGTTGAAGTCCGGCAGTGTCTGGTCGGACAGCAGGCGGAAGGCGATCAGCTCCGGACGCGGATTTTCCGTGGCGAACAGGTGCAGGCTGGCCAGACGGTCGCCCGGCTCCAGCTGGCCTTCAAACTGGATACCGACCGCCACGGCGGAGCCATCCTCGGACACGCTGGGCAGGTCCAGCTTGAGGCCGGCGGTTTGCGGTGTGCTGCCAGCCAGCAGTTCGGCAACCGGTGCAAACTCGGCCGGTTCGGCAGCCAGCAGGCTCAGGGGAGTGCTCAGCAGCAGGGCAAATAGCAGTCGGGACATGATCGTCTTCCTCAATTTTTCAGTAACGCAAGGGTGCACCAGGCACCGGCTACAATGCCGGCTATGGCGACCAGGCTGGTAATGGCCAGGGTGGAAAAACCGCTCAGCGCCTGTCCGTAGGTGCATCCGAGTGATAATACTCCGCCCACACCCATCAATAAACCACCGCTGAGGCTGCGCTTGAGCCGGCCCGGGCTGTCAAAGGCCTCCCAGACAAATTCGCGGGCCAGCAGTGCCCGCAACAGGGCACCGGCAAACACGCCGGCCACCAGCACAATGCCAAAACTCAGTTTGCTGCCGGTAAACAGCAGCAGGTATTGCTGGGTTTCAAATACCGGTGCCACAAAGCTGACGGACAGTAGTGGCACGGGTTCAAACTCGTCGGCACCGACCACACCGGTCAGCCACCAGCCGCTGCTGATCAGGATACCGACCAGCAGGCTGCCGACCAGATCAGGGGTCGATTGCCAGAGTGTTCTGCCCTTGAGGGCGTAAAACAGCAGACCGGCGACCAGTACCAGCCCTGCCCACAGCGGCAGGCGTGATACCGGCAGGCTGAAACGGGTCAGGTTTTCCAGCCAGACACGCAGCTCGGCCAGCAGGCCGGACAATGCCAGCCCGGCACCAATGGCCAGGCTTAGCAGGCACACCAGCGAGCGCAGGTTGCCACCGGCGGCCAGTACCAGACTGCGCCCGGTGCAGGCGTTGGCCAGCGCCATGCCGCAGCCGAACAACAATCCGCCAAACAGGATGACCGGTAGGGCCGGATTGTCCTGCACATAGATGGAGCCGGCCAGGTCGACTCCGCTATACCAGGCCAGCAGCTGACTGCTGGCTACGGCAGCGGTCATGGCCAGAGCGAAAGCCTTGAGTTTCAAATGGTTGCCCTGGCGCACATGTACCAGCCCGCGCAACAGACACAGACGGCTCCATTGCAGGAGCGCGCCCAGCAGCAGGCCAAACAGCAGGGTGCCCCACAGCATCAGCTGTTGCGGGGCATCCAACAAGGCTTCGACAAAGTCCGGCATTTAGTAACGGGTTCCCCAGGTATCGCGTGCAATGGCTTCGTACCAGCCGTGGGCGTAATCGGCCTCGGCCTTGCGGAAAGCCGGAGACGCATCCAGCGGGCTGACACCGCCACCGGGTGCCGCCACCAGCGCATTGTCCTCGACGCGGTAGACATCGGCAACCGTTATGCCGTAGTCGGGGCCTACCAGGCTGTAGCAGGTGTTGGACCAGGTCGGGTTGACCGAGTCGAAACCGGCCAATGAAGCGACAATGGCCGCTGCAACGACCTTGCCCTGGGCGTTGGCGCTGAAGCCGGACTTGGGCATAGGCGCGGCAATGCTGGCATCACCGATCACGTAGATGTCTTGCGCCTGTTCGGACTCGAAGGTCTGCGGCTTCACCGGTACCCAGCCACCGGCGTTGGTGACGCCGGCACGCTCGGCAATGAAACCGGCCTTCTGTGGCGGAATCACGTTGAGCACGGAAGCCTTGTGGCGGTTGCCGAACTCGGTTTCCACTTCCAGCTTGTTGGCGTCGACACGTACCACCTTGCCGTCATTGGACAGGCTGACCCATTCGATGCGGTCGCCATACAGCTCTTTCCAGCCCTGGGTGAACAGGCCCTGTTTGGAGAAATTGTCCTTGGCATCCAGAATCAGGATCTTGGACTTCGGCTTGTGCTTGCTCAGGTAGTGGGCAACCAGGCTGGCGCGCTCGTAAGGTCCGGGCGGGCAGCGGAAGGGGTTGTCCGGCACGCTCATGACGAAGGTGCCGCCGTCTTCCATTTCTTCCAGCTGGCGACGCAGCAGTGCGGTTTGCGGGCCGGCCTTCCAGGCGTGCGGAGCCAGCTCAGCAGCTGCCTCGTCATAACCCTCGATGGCGTTCCAGCGGAAGTCGATGCCCGGAGACAGAACCAAACGGTCGTACTGCAGGCTGGTGCCGGTGGACAGGCGCACGGTATGGGCAACCGGGTCGACATCTTCAGCGCGGGCATGAATGACGCGAACACCATAGACCTGCTTGAGTTCGTCATAGTTGTGCTCGATGGCATCCAGCTTGCGCTCGCCGGCCAGTACCAGGTTGGAGAACGGACAGGTATGGAAGGTGCGGTTCACTTCCACCAGGGTCACGTCGATGGCCGGATTGAAGCGCTTGATGTATTTGGCCGTGGTGGCACCACCAAAGCCGCCGCCGATTACCACTACGCGGCCGGCACTGCTGCTGGTCAGTGCGTTGGTGCTGCAGGCGGAAACCAGTGGCAGCAGGGAGGCGGCACCCAGCCCCTTGAGCAGGGTTCTGCGGCTTAGAGCGAAATTCTTGTCAGTGTTTTTCATGTCGGGACCCCGTTAACGGCCAAGTTTGGAAAAGTAGTTAGCCAGTGCAGCCAGCTCAGCGTCGGTATAACCGGCGGCATGACGCGGCATGACAGTGGCTTTGGGGTCTTCGCCACGCTTGAAGGCGAGCAGCTGTGATTCAAGTACGCCAGCAGGGCGGCCAGCGATGACAGGCACTGCACCACCCTGATTGCCGTCGGTGCCGTGACAGTTGGCACAGGCAGCGCTGAGTACCTGGATTTGCAGGGAGTCGGAAAGGCTTCGGGTTTCGGCTTGTGCTGTGCCGAAAGCCAGGCCGGCGGTAGCGGCCAGCAGCCAGTAGCGGGAGAGTTTTGTTGTTTTCATTGTCGTGTACCAGTGAACTTTACGAGTCAGTGGACAGACTATAAACGTGCCGGCTTAAAACCTTAAAGAATATAAAAGCATTGGCCTATGCTTTTTTGGTATATGCGGGGAGAGGTCGTGTGTCAGGATGATATTACACGGAAAATGCACCAATAGCCGTGCCGGCAAGCGGTAATGGCCAAGGGGTTTGCCTGTCGCAAAAGCGACAAACCGGGCTGGCAGGCCTGGCCTGGAGCAGCTGGTGCAGGGGTAAGGTCAGGAGCGGGGTTGAAAAATCCGGTGACGGAATGCCCGGTCACCGGATCTGGATCAGCCTGTATGTCTGTCTCAAAGCGCCTGGCGGTGGTTTGAGAGATACGGATGGATTACTCGGACTGCTCAGCCTTGTTGGCGATTGTTTTCAGGTTTTCATGGATTTTGAACAGGACAATCATGAGTTCACACCAGATTCTTGAGCCAATCGCGCCACCAATGATTGTGCCCAGTCCCATCAGTAGTTTTGTAAAAGACAAGCCGCCATAGCCGCCAAACATGACACCCAAGCCAGAAACAACCGAGAAAAACAGCAGCAACCAATACACGAATGTAATGATCTTTGGCGTAACCATGGTTTCGAAAAAGAGAATGTCTTTCATTTTTTATCCTTGAATGAAGGTTGTCAGGTTCCTGTTTGACCGGCCAGTTTCCGGCATGGGCATTCTAGTGCCGGCCGCCGGAGAAGGCCATAGCAAGCTTACATTCATTCACGGATTCAGGGTTTTGAACCGAAGATCTCGACCAGCTGTTCGCCCTGTGGAGCGCCGGGGTGCAGCTGCAGCATGCCGGTTTCATCCAGATAGAGGATGGCGGGTGTGCCACTGGCACCGACCTGGGACATCAGTTGCAGGTTGGCATCCAGCTGGGTGGCCTGCTGGTCGCTGATGGCGTTTTCCTTGGCTGGTGCCTTGCCGCTTTCGTTGTCGATCAGGGCTTTGGTCGAGTCTTTGGCTGCCAGGATGTAGGCGGCTTTCTTGCGGCTGCCCTCGCCCAGTACGCCGACCGGAATGTGCCTCAGTTCGATCTTGCCGGATTTGACCCAGGGCTGGGCATCGTTCCAGAAACGCTTGCAGTAGGGGCAGTTGGGGTCGGTGAAGACATAGACCACCTTGTCGGCCTGCTTCGAGCCTTCGGAAACCCAGTGGCTGTCTTTTTCCAGTTTGCTCCAGATCACCTTGCTTTGCGGGCGGTTGATTTTTTCGTCAATCACCGGGCTGGTCAGGTCGTTGCCGCTGGCATCCAGCAGGCTGCCGATGATGGCGTGTTGTTTGTCGCTGGTCAGGTAGATGGCCAGCGGACGGCCGTGATAAATCGCGGCATAGCCTTCCAGGCCGCCGGGAGCGTTGAAGGTATCGAGGATTTCCACGCCCTTGGCTTGCATGGCCTCAATGGGGGCCGGGTAGTCCTGGGCAGAGGCGATGCTGGCCAGTCCGGACAGTGCAACCAGTGCGGCAATGCGGGTCAGTTTCATGGGGTGTCCTTTCATTTATGGATGAGATGGTGCCGGGCGGGTGTCGGTGGTGACGGGTGCGGGTGCAATGGTGCGCATGGCATGATGCAGGCTGGCAGCCGATAGCTCGCCCAGGTGGTTGTTGCGCAGGATGCCGTCGGCATCATAGAACAGCGTTGTCGGTAATGACAGCGAGCTGACCGATTGCCCCAGCCGTGCACCGCTGTCGAGCAGCAGGTTGTCCAGCTGCAGGCCCTGTTGCTGCAGGAAACGCTCGACCTGTTGCTGGCCTTCGCCCTGGTTGACGAAGACGAAAAGGATGTCCGGGTTGGCCTGCTGGGCGGCCTGCAGTACCGGCATTTCCCGGCGGCAGGGCGGGCACCAGGTGGCCCACAGGTTGATGACCATCGGCCGGCCGCGCAGGTCGTGCAGGCTGACCGGTTCGCCTTGCAGGTTGCGTACCGAGAGGTCGGGCAGTTGCTGGCTGCTGAGCATGGCGTGCAGGATGGCGAAACCCAGCCCGCTGATTACCGCTCCGGTGGCCAGCCCGGCGGCCAGTGGAATGCGCAACACGGGCTTGCGCCACAGATACCAGCCGGCTCCGGCAAGAGCGGCCAGCACTCCGGCCAGCGGGTTGAAGCCGCCGTCACGAATATCGAGCATGCCGGCCCAGTTGCCGTTGTACTGGTCATGGTAGCGGATGACGAAGGCCAGCCGCGCCACGACAAAACCGAGCAGCAACAAGCGGAACAGGATTGGCTCAGGGTCGGCCTTGCGCTTGCGACCCAGCCACCAGCCGGTCAGCCAGGCGCACAGCAGGCCGAGGTAGAGAATGGCCAGCTGGGTCGGGATGGCCAGGGGGCCGATGTTGAAACTGAGCATTCACTCGCTCCGTGCTTGTTGCAGGTATGCAAGAAATTCGGCGGCGTTGACTTCGCCGGTGATGCGGGCACTACGCACTTCCCTGCCCTGCGGGTTGACGAAGATGATGGTGGGCGGGCCGATAATGCCGTACTCCTTGAGCAGTGCCTGCTGGGCTGCTGTGTTGTCCGTCACGTCCGGTTGCAGAAAGCGCATGCCGCTGATGGCTGCCTGTACGTCGGGCTGGCCAAATACCGTGCGCTCCATCACCTTGCAGGAAATGCACCAGTCGGCGTAGAAATCCATGATTACCCACTGGTTTTGCTCCTGTGCCTGCCTGAGCTGCTCTTTCAGTTGGGCAGGATCGGCAATGCGTACCGGCTGCTGGGTGACTGTGGCGGTTGTGCCGCCTTGCAGGTGACGCAGTGGTTGCCAGGGGTCGCTGCCACCACTGGCTGCGCCCATCAGCATGATTGAGGCCCAGACGCCGAGCAAGATGCCGGTGAAGCGGGTGAACAGAGTCCAGCCTCTTGGCTGCAGGGATGCCAGGTGTACGGCAACGGCCAGTAGTAACGCCGCCCACAGGGCCAGCACCAGGCTGTCGGGCAACAGGCCGCGCACGATGAAGATGGCGGCGGCCAGCAATGCATAGCCAAAGATGCGGTTGATATGCTCCATCCACTGGCCGGGCTTTGGCAGCCAGCGCATGCCGAAGCTCATGGCCAGCAGCAGCGGCAAGCCACTGCCCAGCCCGAGGCTGAACAGGACCAGCCCGCCCTTGAGCGAGTCGCCCGACTGGCCGATATACAGCAGCGCACCGGCGAGGGGGGCGGTCATGCAGGGACCGACCAGCAGGGCGGACAGGACACCCAGCGCGGTAGCACCCAGCAGGTTACCGCCCTTGATGTTGCGGTCGGTTTTCTGCAGCCGTTCACGGATGAACGCGGGCAGCTGCAGGCTGTACAGGCCGAACTGGGCCATGGCCAGCAGGATGAACAGGCCGGCAAAGGGCAGCAACAACCAGGGGTTTTGCAGGGCGGCGGCCAGATTGCTGCCGAGCTGGGCGGCGATGACGCCAAGTGCGGCATACACCAGCGACATGGCCACCACAAACGCAGCCCCCAGTTTTGCGCCCTGCCAGCCACCGGGCTTGCTGCCGGCAATCACGCTGCTGAGAATCGGCAGCATAGGCAGCATGCAGGGCGTGAACGCCAGCAGCAGGCCCATGGCAAAAAATGCCGCCAGGTTGACCAGCAGGCCGGCACTGGCGAGCTGTTGCGCAATGCCCAGGTCTCCGGCCAGCGCGGCGGATGTGTCCTGTGGTTGGTGGCTGGCGGCGGTCAGGCCCACTTCGGTGGTTTGCGGCGGGTAACACAGCCCGGCATCGGCACAGCCCTGCCAGGTTACCGCATGGGGCCGGGGCTGGTCGGGTGCAAGCGGCACCTGCAGGTCGGTCCGGTAGATGTAGGTCAAACCGAAGAATTCGTCTTCGTTTTCCAGGCCGTCGGGAAGGCTCAGTTCGACAGCATTGCCGTCCGCATCGACTGCGCTGATGCTGTGCCGGTACAGGTAGTGGCCGGGGGTGATGGTCCAGTAAAGGACGCTGTTGTTGTCCGGGGTTTCCAGCAGCTCCAGCTGAAAGGCTTCTTCAACCGGGAGGAAGTCTTGCTGGTTACTGAAAAACGCTTGCGCCGAAAAGCTGAAAACAAGGAGCAACAGGCTGGCCAGGTAACGCATAATCAAGTCCGTTCAAGGAAAAATACTGAAGGGTGGCGTGTTTCCGATTTGACCGCTACCCTGATCAGACAAATGTTGTATTGTCCTGCATTTACAGTCGTGATGACAGCCTTACTGTTAAGGATTAACTTAACATTAATCTATTTCTGCCAATTTTATGCCCATGAGCTTTGGCCAACGGAATGAGTACCGATGCATATTCTTTTAGTTGAAGATGATTGTCAGATTGCCGAGGGCCTGAGTGCGGGATTGTCACTGGCCAATTTTACCGTTGATCATGTCGATACCGCGTCGGCTGCCAGCCATGCGCTTGCGGTGGGCCATTTTGATGCAGTGGTGCTTGATCTGGGCCTGCCCGACCGTGACGGGCTGGACTGGCTGACCCAGTTGCGCACCAGTGGCAATGACATGCCGGTGCTGATCCTGAGTGCCCGGGACTCGGTTAGCCAGCGGGTTGACGGGTTACAGGCCGGTGCCGATGACTACCTGCTCAAGCCGTTCGACCTGCGCGAGCTGACTGCACGTTTGCAGTCCCTGCTGCGACGCACCACTGGCCGCAGTACCCACCTGATCGAACACGAAGGGCTGGTGGTGGACCCAAACCTGCTGACAGTCAGCCTGCATGGCAAGGATATCAATTTGGCCCGGCGGGAGATGATGCTGTTGCTGGCCTTTCTCAACAATCCACGCCGCATCCTGAGTGCCGAACAGCTGCAAGACAGCCTTTACGGGCTGGGTGATGGTGTGGAGAGCAACGCAATCAACGTTCACATTTATAACTTGCGCCGCAAACTCGGCAGTACGGTGATCGAGACCGTGCGTGGCCTGGGTTTCCGGCTGGGCAAGCCCAATGAGCCTGCGTAAGCGCCTGCTGTTCATCCTGGGCGGCACCTTTGCCCTGCTCTGGTCCTTTGCCGCCATCTGGCTGCTGGGCGATCTGCGCCAGGAGCTTGAGCGGGTGCTGGACCAGCGGCTGGAGTCTTCTGCGCACATGGTGGCCGGGCTGCTGGAACAGATTCCGCAGGCGTCGGTCAACCCGGCGATGAGCCCTTTCACCAACCCGTTGCTGGGCGGGCTCAAGCGCGGACTGGTCTGTCAGGTACGCACGCTGCGTGGCGAAGTGCTGGTGCGCATGCCGAACATGATCTTCTCGCAGCCGGAGGAAGAGCTGGTCGGCTTTTCCGACGCCCGGGTTGATGGTGAGGAATGGCGCACGTTTACGGTGCAACGTCACCAGATGCTGATCACCATTGGCGACCGGCTCGACGAGCGGGAACATCTGCAGCAGATCATGTTTCTGGCTGCTGCCCTGCCTGTGGTGCTGGCGCTTGTGGGCAGCCTGGTACTGATCTGGTTCGGCATCGGCCAGGGCCTTAGCCCCCTGAACCGTTTGCGCCTGCATCTGGCCGGCCGCAAGGCGGATGATCTGGCCCCGATTGACGTGCAGTCGGTACCGGTGGAGCTTAAGCCGCTGGTGGTGACATTGAATCAGCTGCTGGAGCGGCTGGGTGCTCTGCTGGAACGTGAGCGGCGTTTTAACGATGATGCAGCCCACGAACTGCGTACCCCGCTAACCGCAATCAAGACGCACTTGCAGGTGGCGTTGATGGCTGCCGGCAGCAGCCAGGGCGAAAACAGCCTGCGCAAGGCGGAACAGGCAGTCGAGCGCATGCAGGCCATGCTGGAACATCTGCTGTTGTTGTCGCGGCTGGATGTGGATAACGATCCCGGCCGTGCCGGGACACTGCCCCCGTTGCAGATTGTGCGCCAGGTGCTGGAACATCTGTTTGCACACCCGGAGTTTTCCCGTATCGAGGTCGAGAGCCACTTGCAGGAGCCCTGCCTGGCCAATGTGCCCGACCGTCTATTGGGCATGTCGATCCGCAACTTGCTGGAGAATGCACTCAAGTACTCGCCCAAGGGGGCGGTCCGGCTGACGCTGGACAGGGAAAACGGGCGTCTCTATGTGCGGGTCACCGACTGTGGCCCGGGGCTTGATCCGGAGCAGTTTGTCGATGCGCAAAAGCGCTTCTGGCGTGCCAAGGCCAGCAGCGAAGGCAGCGGGCTTGGTTTGTCGATAGTCTCTGCAGTGTGCCAGCGCTACCAGGGCGAGCTGACGTCGGTGCAGCATGCGCGCGGGTTTACCGTCAGTCTGTCGTTTCCCTGCCGGCTGGTCGGGGAGCCGGAGTGAGCGTGGCTTTGCAGTGCCGAGATGCAGGCAATAAAAAACGGACCACGAGGTCCGTTTTTTATTGGGGGTGAAGATCAGAAGTCCAGGTTGGAAACAGCCAGGGCGTTGTCTTCAATGAACTGGCGGCGCGGCTCGACATGATCACCCATCAGGGTATTGAAGATCTGGTCGGCAGCAATCGCGTCCTCGATGGTGACTTGCAGCATGCGCCGGGTTTCCGGGTCCATGGTGGTTTCCCATAGCTGCTCCGGGTTCATCTCGCCCAGCCCCTTGTAGCGCTGCACGACCAGACGGCGGGAGCCTTCGGCCATCAGCCAGGTCAGGGCTTCCTTGAAGCTGGAAACCTTCTGTTTGCGTTCGCCACGCATGACGTGGGCACCCTCTTCCAGCAGCTCGTTGAGCTGTGCAGCCAGCGCCGCGACGCTGGCGTAGTCATTGCTGGAAAAGAACTCCTTTTTGAAATGCACGCGGTCTTCGACACCGTGGGCCCGGATGATCACACAGGGATACCAGCTGCCGGTCTCGCTGTCCTGACACACTTCAGCGCTGTATTCGGTGCCGGAGCGTACGACGGCGGTCAGGCGTTCGTTAAGGGCGGCAGTCCACTGCTGCACCTGCTCGGGGCTTTGCAGCGCATCTTCAGACAGCTGGGGCAGGTCCAGGAACTGCTCGGTGATGTCCTGCGGGTAGACGCGTGACAGGCGCTCCAGAGTTCTCATTACGCCACGGTATTCCTGTACCAAGGCTTCCAGCGCGGTACCGGACAGGCCAGGGGCGTTTTCGTTGACATGCAGGCTGGCATCTTCCAGTGCGGCCTGGGTCAGATACTCCTCCATCGCCTCGTCATCCTTGATGTATTGCTCCTGCTTGCCGCGCTTGACCTTGTACAGCGGGGGCTGGGCGATATAGATGTAGCCGCGCTCGATCAGCTCGGGCAGCTGGCGGAAGAAAAATGTCAGCAGCAGCGTGCGGATATGCGAGCCGTCGACGTCGGCATCCGTCATGATGATGATGTTGTGGTAGCGCAGTTTGTCGATGTTGTATTCGTCACGACCGATGCCACAACCGAGTGCGGTGATCAGCGTACCGACTTCCTGGGACGAGATCATGCGATCGAAACGGGCCTTCTCCACGTTGAGAATCTTGCCCTTGAGCGGCAGGATGGCCTGGGTTCTGCGGTTGCGGCCCTGTTTGGCAGAGCCGCCCGCAGAGTCACCTTCCACAATGTAGAGTTCGGACAGTGCCGGGTCTTTTTCCTGGCAGTCGGCCAGCTTGCCGGGCAGGCCGGCGATGTCCAGGGCACCCTTGCGACGGGTCATTTCGCGGGCCTTGCGCGCTGCTTCACGGGCGCGGGCGGCGTCGATCATCTTGCCGACAATCGCCTTGGCTTCGGCCGGGTTTTCCAGCAGATAGTCGGCCAGGTACTTGCCCATTTCCTGTTCGACGGCGGTTTTCACTTCCGACGAGACCAGACGGTCCTTGGTCTGCGAACTGAATTTGGGGTCGGGCACCTTGACCGAAACAATGGCGGTCAGCCCTTCACGGGCGTCGTCACCGGTGGTCGCGACCTTGTCCTTTTTGGCCATGCCTTCGGCTTCGATGTAGTTGTTCAGGTGACGGGTCAATGCGGTGCGAAAGCCGACCAGGTGGGTGCCGCCGTCGCGCTGTGGAATATTGTTGGTGAAGCACAGCAGGTTTTCGTTGAAACCGTCGTTCCACTGCATGGCCACTTCGACGCCGACGCCATCTTCTTCGCGGTAAGCGGAGAAGTGGAAGACCTGGTTGATGGTGGTCTTGTTGGTGTTGAGGTAGTCAACAAAGGCTTTCAGACCGCCTTCGTATTTGAATAGCTCTTCCTTGCCGGTGCGTTCGTCCTTGAGACGGATGCCGACACCGGAGTTGAGGAATGACAGCTCACGCAGGCGCTTGGCCAGAATTTCCCAGCTGAACTGGATGTTCTTGAAGGTATCTGCCGAGGGCTTGAAATGGATGCAGGTACCGGTCTTGTCGGTGTCGCCAATCGGCTGCATCGGCGCCTGGGGCTCGCCATGATGATAGGTTTGCTGCCATACCTTGTTCTGGCGGCGAATGGTCATCACCAGCTCTCTGGACAAGGCGTTGACCACCGAGACACCGACACCGTGCAGGCCGCCGGATACCTTGTAGCTGTTGTCGTCAAACTTTCCGCCGGCGTGCAGTACGGTCATGATGACTTCGGCAGCGGATACGCCCTCTTCCGGGTGAATGTCGACCGGAATGCCGCGGCCGTTGTCCTGTACGGTAATGGATTCGTCCGGGTGAATGGTGATGGAGATCTCGTCACAGTGCCCGGCCAGGGCTTCGTCAATCGAGTTGTCGACCACCTCGAACACCATGTGGTGCAGGCCGGTGCCGTCATCGGTATCACCAATGTACATGCCCGGGCGTTTGCGGACGGCATCCAGCCCTTTCAGTACCTTGATGTTACTGGAGTCATAGGTGACATTTTCGCTCATTCGGTTACTCCGGATTCTTTAATGTGGCCATGTTCCACGTGGAACATGCTGACGGGCGTGTCCTTGCGCCAGTCGTGATTCAGGCTGTCTGGATCGGTGCCGGTGATGAATACCTGGCAATCCAGTTGTTCAAGCAAACAACACAGGGCTTTGCGATGTGTCGGATCCAGTTCGGCAGTCAGGTCGTCGACCAGATAAACGCATTGCTGCCCCATCGACTCTGCCAACAAGTGCCCCTGGGCAATTTTGAGGGCGCACACCACCAGTTTCTGTTGTCCGCGAGACAGTATGTCCATTACGTTCTGTTGGCCGATACGCAAGCGCAAGTCGGCTCTTTGCGGCCCGGCCTGGGTGTGGCCGAGCTGCCTGTCCCGCTGGATCGAATCGTCGAGCACTTGCTGCAGGCTCTTGTCCTTGTCCCAGCCACGGTAATAACTAAGGCTCAGGCCGGGCAGATCGATCAGCCCGGACAGGGTACGAGTGAAGACGGGCTTGAGACGGCGGATGTAGTCTTGACGAAACTGGTCTATCTGTTCGCTGGCGGCACAGAATTCGAGGTTCCATGCCTGTAAGCTCTGGTCGTCGATTATAGCATGGCGTAACAGTGAGTTCCGTTGTTTCAGGCTGTGCTGCAGGCGTTGCCACCAGTGCATGAAGGAATGTTCCACGTGGAACACTCCCCAGTCGAGGAACTGGCGGCGTATTTTCGGGGCGCCTTCCAGCAGGCGGAAACTTTCGGGATTGATCAGCTGAACCGGCAGATGACGTGCCAGCTCGGCCATGCTGCGGATGTTTTCGCCGTTGATGCGGATCTGGATATCGGCCTGGCGATTGCGGCTTACACCAATGCCCAGTTCGTCACCGGAGGCGGTGGTGATCCGGGCGAAGGCCAGAACCTGTTCCTGGTCCTGCTGGATCATGGGCTGGATGCGGGCGCTGCGGAACGAGCGTGCCAGGGCGAGAAAGTAGATGGCTTCCAGAAAGCTGGTTTTACCGCTGCCATTGCAGCCGTATAGCAAGTTGATGCGGGGTGAAGGGTCAAGGGCGACAGGTGCAAGGTTGCGCACACCTGTCGCCGTGAGGTGACGAATGGTCATTCGGGTTTTGCAGTTACAGGCGCATCGGCATCACGACATAGGACGAGTCGCTGTTGTCTCCCTCTTGTAGCAGGGCGCTGCTGTTGGCATCGGACAGGGTGATACGTACCTCGGTGGATGTCATGACGCTGAGGACGTCGAGCAGGTAACTGACGTTGAAGCCGATATCCAGCAAGCTGTTGTTGTAGTCAATGCTGACTTCTTCTTCGGCTGCTTCCTGCTCGGGGTTGTTGGCCTGGGCGCGTAGCAGTCCCTGTTCGAATTGCAGGCGAATGCCACGGTACTTCTCGTTGGACAGGATTGAGGCGCGGTTCAGCGCTTCGCGCAGTTGCTGACGCTGGGCAACCACCAGCTTGTCGCCGCCACGCGGCAAAACACGGTCATAGTCGGGGAACTTGCCGTCCACCAGTTTGGAGGTGAAGGTGAAGTCCTTGCCGACGGCGCGGATATAGTTGGCGCCGAGGCTGATGCGGACATTGGCGTTTTCATCGCTCATCAGGCGGGCCAGCTCCAGCACGCCCTTGCGCGGCACGATGACCTGGTGCGGGGCGTTGTCTTCAGCAATGCCGGCTTCGGCATCGCAGAGGGCCAGCCGGTGGCCGTCGGTGGCTACTGCACGCAGGCGGTTCGGCCCGGTTTCCAGCAGCAGGCCGTTGAGGTAGTAGCGGACATCCTGCTGCGCCATGGCAAAGCTGGTGCGCTCGATGATATAGCGCAGGTTGCCCTGTGGCAGCTCGAACGAGAAGGAGTCTTCCTGCTCGGACATCTGCGGGAAATCGGAGGCCGGCAGCGTGGTCAGTGTAAAGCGGCTGCGACCTGATGAAATCAGCATTTTCTGTTCGTCGAGACGGAAGTTGATCAGTGCCTCGGCTGGCAGGTTTTTACAGATGTCCATCAGTTTGCGGGCCGGGATGGTGATTTCACCGTCGTCGGCCGCTTCCGCCAGGGTGACACGGCCAATCAGCTCGACCTCGCTGTCACTGCCGGTCAGGGACAGCTGCTGGTTCTCGATGGCGAACAGCACATTGGACAGCACGGGCATGGTCTGTTTGCGTTCAACGACACCCACTACCAGTTGCAGCGGTTTTAACAGGTCTTCTCGTAGGATTGAAAATTGCATGTTGGGCCTCTTGGCAAAAAGTATCCGGTCCGGCTAGGTTTGTTATGACGTCAGGGTGCGTAGCAGGTTGTTGTAATCTTCGCTGATATCCGCATCTGCTTCACGTAATTCGGCAATTTTACGGCAAGCATGCAGCACCGTGGTGTGATCGCGCCCGCCAAATGCGTCACCAATTTCCGGCAGGCTGTGGTTGGTTACTTCCTTGGACAGGGCCATGGCCACCTGGCGCGGCCGGGCCACCGAACGGGAACGCCTTTTGGAGAGCAGATCGGCGATCTTGATTTTATAGTATTCGGCAACGGTGCGTTGAATGTTGTCGATGCTGACCAGCTTTTCTTGCAGGGCCAGCAGGTCTTTCAGTGATTCGCGGATCAATTCGATGCTGATTGGTTCGTGGGTGAAGTGGGAGTGGGCGATAACCCGCTTCAGTGCTCCCTCCAGATCCCGCACGTTGGAGCGGAAGCGCTGGGCAATGAAGAAGGCGCAGTCGTGTGGCAGTGCCACCCTGCCCTGCTCGGCCTTTTTCATCAGGATGGCGACGCGGGTTTCCAGCTCGGGCGGCTCGACATAGACCGTCAGGCCCCAGCCGAAGCGGGACTTCAGGCGCTCCTCCAGCCCGTCGATTTCCTTGGGGAAACGGTCACTGGTCAGAATGATTTGCTGGTTGCCTTCCAGCAAGGCGTTGAATGTGTGGAAGAATTCTTCCTGGGAGCGCTCCTTGCCGGCAAAAAACTGGATATCGTCAATCAGCAGGGCGTCAACCGAGCGATAGTAGTTCTTGAATTCGTTGATCGCGTTCATCTGCAGGGCCTTGACCATGTCGGCGACAAAGCGTTCGGAGTGCAGGTAGACGACGCGAGCGCCGGGCTTCTTTTGCAGCAGATGATTGCCGACGGCATGCATCAGGTGGGTCTTGCCCAGACCGACGCCACCATACAGAAACAGCGGGTTGTAGCCGTGACTCGGGTTGTCGGCCACCTGCCAGGCGGCGGCACGGGCCAGCTGGTTGGACTTGCCTTCGATGAAGCTGTCGAAGGTGAAGGAGCGGTTCAGGCTGCTGACGTGACGGGTCACCACGGACTTGCCTTCGGCCGGCTCGTTGCTGGTCGCCGGTTTGGCGGCAGGCGCAGCGGCTGCTGGTGGTGCGGCAACCACCGGAGCTGGCGCCGGCTGGCTTGTGGCAGGTGCCGTCACGGGTGCCGGTGGCGCTGCCGGTGCGGGAGCAGGCTGTTGAACCTGTGACTGGCTGCGGCTGCCGATCAGCAGGCTGACATCCGGTACTTCGCCATTGTTGCGCTCGGTCATCAGCTCCAGCAAGCGGGTGAAATACTTGTCATTGACCCAGTCGAGCACAAAACGGTTGGGTGCATAGATCAGCAGGCTGGTACCGGCCGCTTCGACCTGCAACGGGCGTATCCAGGTGTTGAAATGCTGGGCAGGCAGCTCATCACGTAAAAAATCGACGGATTGCAGCCAGAGATTGACAGGCACGGACAACTCCCGAAAGATGGATCAAAAGAACGCTTATTGTAGCCGTGCCGCCAAGAGTTATCCACAGCTGCTTGGGGTTGCCGGTTGCCTCCGGGCCGGGAGTGGTATTGTCAATGGGAATCAACGTGACGCTGGGAGAGGTTGTTGCCGGGCTGTTTTTGCTGGCCCTGCTTGGCTGGTTCTGGCGTGGCCGTGGTGTGCGTGAGCAGGCGTTGCAGCATGCACAGCGACGTTGCCGGGCCGAGGGGCTGCAATTGCTGGATGCCCATGTGGCATTTGCCGGCTGGCGCTGGCTGGCGGATGATCGCGGCCGGAGACGGCTGGTGCGCCGCTATACCTTCGAGTTTAGTGCTACCGGGCTGGAGCGTCGCAGCGGTAGCCTGGCCATGGCCGGTCGTCACCTGTTACAACTTGAGCTGCCGCCCTATCCGGTAACTGGTGAGGTACCGCTTGTCGGGCAGGAGGTGCTCAGACAACCTCCAGCTGGTGATTGACACGCTGCAGCCATTGGGCCTCCTTAGCCAGGTCGGCGGCGGCCAGGGGGTTGTCGTCCAGCCACTGGTCGGGAAACAGGAGGCGCAGCTGGCAACCGGACACCCGTAGCTGCAGATCGGGCATGCAGTGGTGGTTGCGGATGCGGTGCAGCAGTATTGCCAGGCGCAACAGGATGCACAGCCGCAACAGGGCTGTGGCGTCACGGCCGAACTCCTGGAAGCGGTCGGCGGGAATGTTGCGGCGATGACCGCGTACCAGCAAGGCCATCATTTGCTGTTCCTGGCGGGAGAAACCGGCCAGGTCCGAGTGCTCGACCAGATAGGCCCCGTGCTTGTGGAAGTGATAGTGGGCGATGTCCAGGCCGACTTCATGCACCCGTGCCGCCCAGCTGAGCAGCTCGCCGTGCCATTCCTCGTCCAGTTCCCAGTCGGGGGCCACCTGTTCCAGCAGCTCCAGCGCCTTGTGTTCGACGCGCAGGGCGTGGGTGGTGTCGACATGGTAGCGTGCCATGAAGGAGGAAATGGAACGCTCGCGCACATCCTCGTGGTGATGACGGCCGACCAGATCGTACAGCACGCCTTCACGCAGCGCTCCGTCAGCCAGGGAGATCTTTGACAGGTCCAGCGCATCACAGATGGCTTCGACGATGGCCAGTCCGGACGGAAAGATCGAGCGGCGTTCCGGCTTGATGCCGGGAAAGTCGATTTGAGAGGCGTTATCCAGTTTGAGCAGCATCTGCTTCAGGTGGCGGATGCCCTGCCTGCTGATCTCGCCCTGGCCGATACCGGCAGCCTGGCAGGCCTGTGCCACCGAGCGCAGGGTGCCGGATGCGCCAACACTGTCTTGCCAGCCCAGTCGTTGCAGGCTGGATTCGCTTTCCATCATTTCCAGACGTGCTGCGGTGTAAGCCCGGACATAGTTGCCGGTGCTGATCTCTCCGTCCGGAAAGAAGCGCTGACCGTAACTGACACAACCCATCTGCAGGCTGGCACGGTACTGGGGCTCGAACTCCTGGCCGATGATGAATTCGGTACTGCCGCCACCGATATCGACCACCAGCCGGCGGCCGGGGCTGTCCGGCAGGGTCTGGGATACGCCCAGATAGATCAGGCGGGCTTCTTCGGGGCCGGAGATGACATCCACGTCATGACCCAGGATTGCTTCTGCCCGTTCGATGAATTCGCGACGATTGATGGCTACCCGCAGGGTGCTGGTACCGACGATGCGCACGCTGCCCGGTGGCAGGTCGCCAATGCGCTGGGCAAAGCGGCGCAGGCAGTCCAGACCGCGTTGTATGGCGTCTTCCTGCAGGCGCAGGTGCTCATCCAGTCCGGCGGCCAGCTGTATCTTTTCGCCCATGCGGTCAAGGATGCGGATATCCTGTTGATCGGTCTTGGCCAGTACCATATGGAAGCTGTTGGAGCCAAGATCGATGGCGGCTATCAGGGGAAAGTTTTTGTGCTGGGGCATGACCTGATTCCCGGATTGACACAGGCCAATCGTGCCATGAAGCGGCGGCACGGGCCATGACAATCGGCAAGAGAACGAAGCTTCCGGTTAGGCATCTGGCAAGCCAGAAATTCCCTGGTTTGCTTTCACTACCACTAAAGTCGAGCTATGATACACGGCATTGAAATCAATTTGCATTACATGGGGAGTCTTTCATGAGCGAACATATCAGCAATATCACTGACGCAAGTTTTGAGCGTGATGTCCTGCAGGCCGATGCCCCGGTTCTGGTCGATTACTGGGCCGAGTGGTGTGGTCCGTGCAAGATGATTGCTCCGGTGCTGGAAGAAATTGCCCAGGAATACGCCGGCAAGCTCAAGGTGTGCAAGCTGAATATCGACGACAACAAGGAAACCCCGCCCAAGTACGCGGTGCGTGGCATCCCGACCCTGATGCTGTTCAAGAACGGCAATGTCGAAGCCACCAAGGTCGGTGCCCTGTCCAAGAGCCAGCTGGCCGCGTTCATCGACAGCCATATCTGACCGGCACCCGCCAATTACACCGGCCAGGCCACAAGAATGGCTGCCGGTGGCAGTAAAACTGCATAATGTTGTCCGCTCCCGGCCAATTGGCCGGCCGGGACTGGACGCAAGCCACCGCAGGTGGTAGATTCACGACTCGTAACGCGCAAGCCGTTGCACTTTCTGGCCAATACCCCCTTCCCCGTTTTCCGTATTGGACACATCCGAATCGTTTTCCCTGTGGTTTGTCTGCCTGCATGGCCGGCTTCCTTCCTGTTCACTAATTTCCTTCCTTCCTTATGAATCTGACCGAACTCAAACAAAAACCCGTAACTGAATTGCTGGACATGGCTGCTGCCATGGGCCTGGAAAACATGGCCCGCTCGCGCAAGCAGGACATCATTTTTGCCTTGTTGAAGCGCCATGCCAAAAGTGGCGAAGAAATTTCCGGTGATGGCGTGCTGGAAATCCTCCAGGACGGTTTCGGCTTTTTGCGTGCGGCAGGTGCTTCGTACCTGGCCGGCCCGGACGACATCTACGTGTCGCCCAGCCAGATTCGCCGCTTCAACCTGCGCACCGGCGACACCATTGTCGGCAAGATCCGCCCGCCCAAGGAAGGTGAACGTTACTTTGCCCTGCTCAAGGTTGACTCCATCAACTTTGATCGCCCGGAAAATGCCAAGACCAAGATCCTGTTCGAGAACCTGACTCCGCTGTTCCCGACCCAGCGCCTGGTGATGGAAGCGGGCAACGGTTCCACCGAAGACCTGACCGGCCGGGTGATCGACCTGGCTTCGCCGATCGGCAAGGGTCAGCGTGGCCTGATCGTGGCGCCACCGAAGGCGGGCAAGACCCTGATGTTGCAGAACATTGCCGCCAACATTACCCGCAACAATCCCGAATGCCACCTGATTGTGTTGCTGATTGACGAGCGTCCGGAAGAGGTGACCGAAATGCAGCGCACCGTGCGCGGCGAAGTGGTTGCTTCCACCTTTGACGAGCCGCCTGCCCGTCACGTGCAGGTTGCCGAGATGGTGATCGAGAAGGCCAAGCGTCTGGTTGAGCACAAGAAGGATGTGGTCATTCTGCTTGACTCCATCACCCGTCTGGCCCGTGCCTACAACACCGTAATCCCCAGTTCCGGCAAGGTGCTGACCGGTGGTGTTGATGCCCATGCGCTGGAAAAACCCAAGCGTTTCTTTGGTGCGGCACGCAACATCGAGGAAGGTGGTTCGCTGACCATCATCGCCACCGCGCTGGTCGAGACCGGCTCCAAGATGGACGAAGTGATCTACGAAGAATTTAAAGGTACCGGCAACATGGAGCTGATTCTGGATCGCCGCATCGCCGAGAAGCGCGTGTTCCCTGCGATCAACTTCACCAAGTCCGGCACCCGCCGCGAAGAGCTGCTGACCACCGAAGACGAGCTGCAACGCATGTGGATTCTGCGCAAGCTGCTGCACTCCATGGACGAGATTGCCGCCATCGAGTTCCTGCTCGACAAGCTGAAAGACACCAAGACCAACGACGAATTCTTCATGGCCATGCGCCGCAGCAAGTAAGGGTAACCGGGCATGCAGTATGCGGATTTGCGTGAATTCATCCAGGCGCTGGAAGCACGTGGCGAGCTGAAACGTATCGGTCAGGAAATCTCGCCGGTACTGGAAATGACCGAAATCTGCGACCGCACACTGCGCAAGGGCGGCCCTGCCCTGTTGTTCGAAAACCCCAAGGGGTTCGACATGCCGGTACTGGGCAACCTGTTCGGCACGCCGGAGCGGGTGGCGCTGGGCATGGGTGCGGACAGCACCGATCAGCTGCGAGAGATCGGCAAGCTGCTGGCGCAACTGAAAGAGCCCGAGCCGCCCAAAGGCATCAAGGACGCCTGGGACAAACTGCCGATGTTTCGCAAGGTTTTGTCGATGGCACCCCGGGTGCGCAAGACCGGTCCTTGCCAGGAAATCATTCTTGAAGGCGATGAAGTCGACCTGGGCAAGTTGCCGATCCAGACCTGCTGGCCGGGTGACGCCGCACCGCTGATCACCTGGGGTCTGACCATCACCCGTGGCCCGAACAAGCCGCGCCAGAACCTCGGGATCTACCGGCAGCAGGTGATTGCCCGCAACAAGGTGATCATGCGCTGGCTCAGTCACCGTGGCGGTGCGCTGGATTTTCGTGACTGGTGCCTGAAGAACCCCGGCCAGCCCTACCCGGTTGCGGTGGCGCTGGGCGCGGACCCTGCCACCATTCTGGGTGCGGTCACGCCGGTGCCGGACACCCTGTCCGAATATGCCTTTGCCGGCCTGCTGCGCGGCAAGCGCACCGAGCTGGTCAAGGCCATCGGCAGTGACCTGCAAGTACCGGCCCGGGCCGAGATCATTCTGGAAGGTCATATTTATCCGGGTGAAATGGCGGATGAAGGCCCTTACGGCGACCATACCGGCTACTACAACGAAGTGGACAGTTTCCCTGTGTTCACTGTCGAGCGCATCACCATGCGCAAGGACGCCATCTATCACAGCACCTACACTGGCCGTCCACCCGATGAGCCGGCGATCCTCGGTGTGGCACTGAACGAGGTGTTCGTGCCGATCCTGCAGAAGCAGTTTCCCGAGATTGTCGATTTCTACCTGCCGCCGGAAGGCTGCTCCTACCGCATGGCGGTGGTCACCATCAAGAAGCAGTATCCCGGTCATGCCAAGCGGGTGATGCTCGGTGTATGGAGTTACCTGCGCCAGTTCATGTATACCAAGTTCGTGATTGTCACCGATGACGACATCAACGCCCGTGACTGGAACGATGTGATCTGGGCCATTACCACGCGCATGGACCCGTCCCGCGATACGGTGATGATCGACAATACACCCATCGACTATCTTGACTTCGCTTCGCCGGTTTCCGGCCTGGGCAGCAAGATGGGCATGGATGCGACCCACAAGTGGCCGGGCGAAACCGAGCGTGAATGGGGTGTGGTGATCGAGCAGGACCCTGCCGTAAAGCAGCGAATTGATGAGCTATGGCAAGACCTTGGCATTGATTAGGCGCTAGGCTGGTATCAGTCCAGCCAGCAGCGCCCCCTAACGCAGAAATGGCCCTAACAGGGCCGTTTTTGTGACCGGTAGCCGGCTGTAGCCACGCGACTCGAAGGAACTGACATGAAACAAACCGATTTTGATATTCTGGTGGTGGGCGGCGGCGGAGCCGGTCTGCGTGCTGCCATTGCCGCCGCCGAGCAGGCGCAGCAGGACAACAGCCCGCTGCGCATTGGCCTGGTGTCCAAAGTCTACCCGATGCGCTCACACACTGTAGCCGCCGAAGGCGGCGCTGCTGCAGTCACCCAGGAGCACGACAGCTTTCAGGCACATTTTGACGACACCGTGATGGGCAGCGACTGGCTGGCTGAGCAGGGCGTGGTCGATTATTTCGTGCGCCATGCCCACCAGGAACTGGTGCAGATGGAGCACTGGGGCTGCCCCTGGAGCCGCAAGGACGACGGCAGCATTCAGGTACGCCGTTTTGGCGGCATGAAGATCGAGCGCACCTGGTTTGCCGCCGACAAGACCGGCTTTCACATGCTGCACACCCTGTTCCAGACTTCGCTCAAGTACAAAGAGATTGAACGCCTGGACGAGTTCTTCGTACTGGACCTGCTCACCGAGGGCGAGCGTATTGCCGGCGTGTTGGCGCTGGAAGTCGCCACTGGCGAGCTGCACCTGTTGCGGGCCAAGGCGGTGATTCTGGCTACCGGCGGTGCCGGCCGCCTGTTCCGCTTCAACACCAACGGCGGCATTGTTACCGGTGACGGCATGGCTATGGCCTACCGCCATGGCGTGGCGCTGCGCGACATGGAGTTTGTCCAGTACCACCCCACCGGCCTGCCCGGCTCAGGCATCCTGATTACCGAAGCGGCGCGTGGCGAAGGCGGCATCCTGACCAACAAGGATGGCTACCGCTACCTGCAGGACTACGGTCTGGGCCCGGAAACCCCGCTGGGCAAGCCGGAAAACAAATACATGGAGCTGGGCCCAAGGGACAAGCTGTCCCAGGCGTTCTGGCACGAGCAGCAAAAAGGCCGTACCGGCAAGTACGGTGAAAGCGATGTCACCTTCCTCGACCTGCGCCATCTGGGCGAGGCCCACATCAACGAGCGCCTGCCGCTGATCCGCGAGCTGGCCAAAGCTTATGTCAACGTCGATCCGGTCAAGGACCTGATTCCGATCCGCCCGGCGGTGCACTACACCATGGGCGGCATCACCACCGATGCCAACTGTGAAACCAGCATTAAAGGCCTGTATGCCGCCGGCGAATGTGCTTCGGTGGGCCTGCACGGCGCCAACCGTTTGGGTTCCAACTCGCTGACCGAGCTGCTGGTATTTGGCCGGCTGGCCGGCGAACAGGCGGTAGCCCATGCCCGCCGTCACGAGCAGGCGGATTTGGCACCTTTGCAACAGCAGGCCGAGCGCCAGCAACAGCAACTCGATGAGTTGACCAGCCGCGACAGCAGCATCAACTGGGTCGAGATCAAGCGTGCCATGCTGAAAACCATGGAGGACGGCTGCGGCATCTACCGTGAAGAAGCCAGCATGCAGAAAACCCTGGATACCATCCGCGAACTCAAGCAGCAGTACCGCCAGGCCGGCATCAGGGATGCCAGCAAGCAGTACAATACCGAGCTGCTGTACTTCCTGGAGCTGGGCTGCGGGCTGGACGTTGCCGAGGCTACCTGCATGGGTGCGTTGCAGCGTCGCGAGTCCCGTGGTGCCCACCAGCGTCTTGACGAGGGTTGCACCATGCGCAACGACGAACAATTCCTCAAGCACAGTCTGGTGTATTACCAGGGCGGCGCCGATGCCCGTCTTGAGTGGCAGGATGTGGATGTATCCATGTTGCCGCCGGGTGTGCGTGCCTATGGCGAAGCCGGTAAAGGAGACAAGGCATGAAAACCATGGAAGTCCGAATCCAGCGCTATCTGCCGGAACAGCATAGCGAACCGGTGGTGGAAAGCTATCAGGTGCCCTTCGATGACAGCACTTCGGTGCTGGATGCGCTCAACAGCATCAAGGAGGAGCAGGACTCCAGCCTGAGCTACCGCTGGTCCTGCCGCATGGCGATCTGCGGTTCCTGCGGTTTCATGATCAATGGCGAGCCCAAGCTGGGTTGCAAGGTGTTCCTGCGCGACTATGCAGCGGCCGGCACCCTGCTGATCGAGCCGCTGGCGCACTTTCCGGTCGAGCGTGACCTGATTGTCGATCTTGAGCAGTTCATGCAGCATCTGGACGCGATCCAGCCGTATATCATCAAGGAGCAGGCCAATGGCGTGAGCGAGATGACGCCGCACAAGCAGACGCCTGCGCAAATGGACAAGTACCAGCAGTTTTCCGACTGCATCAACTGTGGCCTGTGCTATGCCGCCTGCCCGCAATTCGGCCTCAACCCAGAATTTATCGGCCCCGGCGCACTGGCGCTGGCGCACCGCTACAACCTCGACAGCCGCGACGAAGGCCGTGCCGAGCGCATGCCGCTGATCGGCTCCGAGGAAGGCGCCTGGAGCTGTACCTTTGTCGGTTACTGCTCCGAAGTCTGTCCGCAGTCGGTGGACCCGGCGGCGGCGGTCAACCAGGCCAAGGTGCTGTCGGCCCAGGACATGGTGCTGCAACTGTTCAGGAGGAAAAAATAATGACGTACAAGACTGAACTGGGCCGCACCTGGTGGCTGAAGAATTCAGCCTTCAAGGCCTATATGCTGCGCGAAGCCACGGTGCTGCCGCTGGTGTTTTTCATCCTGTGCATGCTGGCCGGCATCTACTCGCTGACCCGAGGTGAAGCCTCCTGGAACAGCTGGGTGGCAGTGATGGGGAACCCCTTGGTGCTGGCGCTGAATGCGCTGGCGCTGGTGGCCAGCCTGTACCATGCAGCGACCTTCTTTGTGCTGTTTCCACGGGTAATGCCGATCCGTCTGGGCGGCAAAAAAGTGCCGGACAACCTGATTGTGGCCGGCCAGTGGGCCGGTGTCGCCGGTGTGTTCGTGCTGGCAGCCTGGATTTTCTGGGGGGTGTTATGAGCAAGACAGTCAAACGCAGTGACGAACCCATCTGGTGGGGGCTGTTCAGTGGCGGCGGCGTATGCTTTGCCGTGTTCGTGCCGGCGGCGGTGTTTTTTCTGGCGCTGGCCTTGCCGCTGGGCTGGATTGAATTGAGCCATGCACAGGCGGTGAAAGCCTTTGGCAGCATCTTTGCCGTGGTGTTTGTCGGCGCGGTGATCGCCCTGCCCGCTTTTCACGCCGCGCACCGCATCCGCCATGGCCTGTATGACCTGAAATGCCGGTCACGCAGCCTGATCAAGTGGCTGGCTTATGGCCTGGCGTTCGCGGCCAGCGTCTATGCAATGGGCAGCTGGCTGATCAGCTTTCTGCTTTAACATACCGTTGTGCGTCCGGATCGGCTTATAATCGGCTTTTCGAAAAATTGATTTTCGTTATTGCCAGCCTGTTGCCGGAATTGTTCGGCAATCTGCCTGAACCCAGTTGATATAACAGGTCGCCCATGTCGACCAGGTAATGAATGTGGAACAAAACGCAGTAAAAACGCATGAGTGCGCCGTCATCGGCATCAATTGTCTGGGCGCTGAAGTCTATGAGGTTTGCCTGCAGCTGCCGGCTGATATGAAGGTTGAGTATCAGGCGGGCCAGTATCTGTTGCTGGCTGCGCAGACGGGTGAGTTCAGCCCCTACTCGATCGCTTCGGCACCGGCCGAAGGCGACCGGCTGCGCTTGCAAATTCTGGCGACCAATGCGCCACCGATGAAATTGCTGGCCGAGCTGCAGCGGGACAAGGTCGCCCGCGTACAGCTGCCGTTTGGCGATGTTCACGCCGATCTGGCTGATGCACGCCCCCTGCTGCTGATTGCTGCCGGCACCGGCATGTCGCAAATGCACAGCATCATCGAGCAGGCCAGAAAGCTTGGCAGTGCCACGCCGATCCACCTGTACTGGGGCGCGCGCGAGGTACAGGGCTTTTACTGGCTGGCTGCCTGGAGCAAGTGGGAGCAGATGGAAAATGTGTATCTGCACAAGGTGGTCAGCCACGATGACAGCTGGGAAGGACGCAGCGGCCTGTTATATGAGGCGGTGATCAAGGACATGCCTGATCTTGCCGGATACCGGGTAATCACCAGCGGCTCGCCGGCCATGGTCTATGGCACCCTGGATGCACTGGTGGAGCACGGCATGCAGCCTGAGCAGATGCAGGCGGATGTGTTCAGCTATGCGCCCCGGCCGGCGCAGGGCTGATATCCGTCAGGGCCTGGCTTTGGCATATTTCCTTTCCATCTCCAGCAACTTGAGTTTGCGCTCGACGCCCCAGCGATAGCCGGAAATGCCGCCGTCGCTGCGTATCACCCGGTGGCAGGCCACAGCGAGAGCCACCGGGTTGCTGGCGCCGGCACGGGCTACTGCGCGTACTGCTGTGGGCTGGCCGATACGCCGGGCCACTTCGCTGTAGCTCATGGTGCTGCCCAGGGGGATGTGCTGTAACACGTCCCATACCTTCATCTGGAATTCAGTGCCACGCAGGTGCAGCTTCAGCTTGAGTTCGTGGTCGGGCCGGTCGAGAAAGTCGGCAATTTTCTTCAGGGTGGCCAGCGTTTCCGGATTTTCATCTTCCAGCAGCTGTTGTTTCGGAAAGCGCTTTTTCAGGTCGGCACGCAACTCGTCCGTGGTATCGCCGAGCAGGATGGCACAAACACCCTGCTCGTCACGGGCGGCCAGCAGTGCGGCAAACGGGTGACTTTGCACGGCAAAATGAATAGAGTCGGACATGATACAGCCTCCGCAGGTTTCAGCCTGAGCCTACCTTACTGCCGCAGATGGCTGCGGGGCAAATCATCTTTGGATACTGACAGGAGAACAGCATGGCAACCCTGCTGGAAAAACCCGAACCGCCTGGCGAGTTCGACTGTTGTGAAAGTGCATGTGAACCCTGTGTCTGGGATTTCTACTACGAAGAACTGGCTGCCTGGCAAAAACAGCAAGCGGAACTGAAAGCTGCAGCTGATGCCGGGGATGGCGGCGACGGAGGCAGCTGAGATGGCCAAGGGTTGGGGGTCGGAAGATGCGGCAGCCGGACAGATGCAGGATACGCTGGATGATGCGGTCCGGCGTGTCCGCGATCTTTTGCCGTGCGGCGAAAGTGCCCGCGACTGTGATGAGTGCGGCGAACCGATTGCGGAGGGCCGGCGTCAGGCCTTGCCCGGAGTACGCCTGTGCATCGCTTGTCAGCAGGCGCGTGATTCCGGTCAGGCCTGAAGAAACCGTCCTGCCCTGTCCGGGGCCCTTGCCGTTATGGAGCGGGTTGGTCAGCCGATGACGGGCGGCGTGCGTCCGAGCCAGATGATCATGATGCCGCAGAACAGTGAAAACAGGATGACAAACCAGACAAAGCGGCTCAGGCGTTGCTGTTTGCGCTTTTCTTCCTGCTGCGGCAGGGCCATGCCGCAGTGGGTGCAGCTTGTCTGCCCGGGTGGGTTCTGTTCCTGACAAAACAGGCAGGTTGCCATGGTGTGATCCTCTGTCTGGCGAGCCGTCTGGGAGGCCCAAACATAACTGCAAGAGCGGCAAGCCCTGCTTGATGACAATCAAGGCCCGACTTGCTTACTCGTAGTTTTCCAGTCGCTCACGGTCCAGAATGCAGATCAGGCGGCCTTCCACCCGAATGATGCCTTCGTGACTCAGGTGGTGGATGATGCGCGAAAAGGTTTCCGGCTGAATGGACAGCTGGCCGGCAATCAGGCGCTTGGCGATAGGCAACTCGAAACTCGGTGTATCACAGCTGCTGCACGAGCGCAGGGCCTGGGACAGCAGATAGCGGATGACCCGATGCGTGGCATTCTTCAGCGACAGGATCTCGATTTCGTTGATGCGCGTATGTAGCCGGATCGACAAGGCAGCGAGCAGGGCGCTGGCCAGGTCCTGGTTTTCGCGGATCAGGCCCATATAGGTCGAGCTGGACAGCAGCAACAGCTGGGTCGGGGTTACCGCCTGGGCGGTGGCCACGTAGTTTTTGGTATCCATGAACATCATGGCTTCGGCAAAGGTCTTGCGGTCGCCAATGACTTCAAAGACTTTTTCCTGGCCGTCCGGAGTCAGGCGATAGATCTTGATACTGCCGGAAATGACGAAGCCGAAGTACTGGCAGGCATCACCCTGGCGAAAGACATACTCGTCCTTGTCCAGGTTGATCAGCTGGCTTTCTTCCAGCAGCTTGCCCAGCTGGTACTCGGAAAGGGGCTGAAACAGGTGATGTTCACGCAGGATTCTCTGGTGTAGGGGATGTGGTTCCATGAACTGCTCTCGAAGTGGACAGCTACAACAATAAGGCTGACTGTGAAGGGTAGCACAAACCTCCCCTGTTGGAGAGTAATAAGCGCCGGCCGTCACCAGTCACAGAAGCAGCCGTTGGCCAGTGTATTGGCCGCCGCAACCGGACGTCCCTGCTGCAGGGCGTCCAGTACCGGCTCGATGAAGCTGTTGCTGGAGGTGCAGATGGCGCCTTCGCTATAGGGTCCAAAATAAGCCAGCTGCCCGGTATGGTCAAATATGGCGACGGCCGGACTGGCGGGCAGCGTCTCGCCTCCCGGCATGCTTTCAATGGCCTGCATCGTTTGCAACGGCTTGGCCAGCTGGCCTTTGGTGCCGGCTTTTTGCACATGATAGAATTGTACGTCGCCGGCAAAGCGTTCCATGAGCTCTGCCAGGTGCTGCTGGTTGCCGGCATTACAGGGGCAGGATGGTTGCCAGAAGTGCACCAGCCGGATCGGTCCGGGGCCGGCCAGCTCTTGTGGCAACTGCAGCTGTGCGCCGCCAAACAGCGCTGTCGAAGGACTGAACGGGCGGATATGGCGACTCTGGAACCACCAGAGTGCAGCCAGCATGGCAGCGAGCCAGGCCAGTACAAACAGGGTTGTCAGCAATTTTTTATGCATGGGTGCTGTATCGCCGGGTAATGTCTGGTGTCGGTGTGCCGGGCAAGTCCGTGCAGCAGACTGCCATGCAGGCCCCTAAAACCATATAGCCATATTGTCGCAGGTACTGATGTCATGAGCCAGCCGATCACCGCCGGACACACGGATTGGATGCAGGCAGACTCCCTGCCGCCACTCCTGGGCCGGGAGCCCGAACCGCAATGGGTGCAGCTCTGGCGGGCTTATTACGGCATTGATTTTGCCGGCCGGCTGGCCGGTGTGCAGCAGCGGCTGGGCCGTTTCGACGTGGCCGGCTACCGGCTGGCAGCGCAGGTCTGCCGGCCGGCGGAAACGCCGCGTGGCACCTGCATTGTCCTGCACGGTTATTATGACCATATGGGCCTGTATGGACACCTGTATGCCTGGGTACTGCAGCAGGGGTTCTGCGTCCTGACCTGTGACCTGCCCGGCCACGGCCTGTCCAGTGGAGCACGCGCCAGCATCGGCTCGTTTGGCGAATACCAGCAGGTGCTGACAGCGTTACGCGAGCTGGTGAGCCCGCTTGAGCTGCCGCAACCGGTGCACCTGATCGGGCAGAGTACCGGAGCGGCGATTGGCATGGAACTGGCGCTGCGTGGCTGGCCGGCTGATCTTGGCCAGCTGGTGCTGCTGGCACCACTGGTCCGGCCACGCGCCTGGAAGCAGTCCCTGTTGCTGTATCAGGGGCTGAAGCCCTTTGTGCAGGAAATACCGCGCCGGCGCTCACACAACTCCGGGGATCAGCAGTTTATCGATTTTTTGCAGCAGGACCCGTTGCAGGCCAGTGTATTGCCCACTGCCTGGGTGGGTGCGCTGGCCGACTGGATTCCGCGGATCGAGCAGGCCGGCCGTTCGCCGGTATCTCCCGTGATTGTGCAGGGAGATGCCGACCGTACGGTTGACTGGAAACACAACCTGCAGGTGCTGGGCGAGAAGTTCACCAGCCCGCGTGTACATATCCTGCCGGGTGCGCAGCATCATCTGGTCAACGAGCTGGAGCACTACCGGCAACAGGGCTTCGAGTTCATTGGCAAGCATCTTTAGCTTGAAAGGCTGTTGAGGCTTCCGTTGGCGCGAGAGAAGGCCTCAATCGCCCGCGCCCGGCTGCTTTTCAAATCGACGATGGGAGCGGGATAGCTGCCGGAAAACAGATCATGACCGTGTTGCGGCAGATGAATCTGCTTGTCATCCAGATGTGCCAGCTCGGGCAACCAGCGGCGGATGAACTCGCCTTTGGGGTCAAAGCGTTGCGACTGGGTGACGGGGTTGAATACGCGGAAGTAGGGTGCGGCATCGGTGCCGGTGGAGGCGCACCACTGCCAGCCGCCGTTGTTGGCGGCCAGATCGCCGTCAATCAGTTGCTGCATGAACCAGCGTTCGCCCAGTCGCCAGTCGAGCAGCAGGTTTTTGCAAAAGAACATCGCCACCACCATGCGCAGGCGGTTGTGCATCCAGCCGGTTGCTGCCAGCTGACGCATGGCGGCATCAATTAGCGGAAAGCCGGTACGACCCTGCTGCCAGGCGTGCAGTTGTCCGGGGTCGTTGCGCCAGGGGATGCGCTTGCCTGACTCTAAAAACGGCTCGCCTTTGGACAGGCGCGGGTTGAGTGCCAGCAGATGCTGGTAAAACTCGCGCCACAGCAGCTCGGTCAGCCAGGTGACAACCCCTTCGCTGCCGCTGTCAAATTCGCCCTGATTGGCCAGCAACGCTCGCTGCCAGCAACTGCGTACCGATAGCACACCGCAGGCCAGCGCCGGCGACAGGCGGCTGGTGTTGTCCAGCGCGGGGAAATTTCGTTCTTGTTGGTAATTGTGAATATCCTGCCGGCAAAAGCGCTCAAGTTGCTGCCAGGCCGCGTCTTCACCGGCTGGCCAGAGGCGTTCCCGGTCAGGGTTGTGCGCCAGATACGGCTGGATGGCATCCAGCTGACTGGCAATGCCGGTGGGGGCCTGTGCGACTGGAGGTGGCAGGCTGCGCAAAGGCGCGGCGTGCAGGCGTTGCCAGCAGGCTTTTTTAAAGGCAGTGAATACCTGAAACATCTGCCCTTGTTGAGTACGCAGGCTGCCGGGCGGGAACAGGCAGCTGTCGCCGTGACGGTATACCCTGATGCCTGCAGCCTCCAGTTGCTCAGCGCACTGCCGGTCACGTTGTTGCTCGTTGACGCCATATTCGGCATTGAAATGCAGACTGCTGACCTGCCATGTGCGGCAAAACTCCGGCAGCCGTTGTGGCAGCTCTTGCCACAGGTCGCATTGGGTAACGATGAGCGGCACGTTTAGGAGCTGTAGGCGTTCGGCCAGTTGTTGCAGGTTGCGCAGGCGAAAATCCAGCTTGATAGCGGCTTCGTCGTGCAATTGCCATTGAACCGGGCTGAGTATATACAGCGCCAGAGTTGGCCCCTGTTGCATGGCATGGTGCAGGGCACTGTTGTCGATTGTGCGCAAGTCGTTGCGCAGCCATACCAGCTGGCGCATTACAGATGCTCCGTGCGGTTGGCCGGATACAGCCGGGCAGGGTAAGGACTGAAATACTGCTGTTGGCGCAGGTAGTTGCGCTCCAGCTGGGCGGCGTAGTGGTGCAGCAAGCCCAGCGGTACATGCAGCGGCTGGTGGCCGTGGCGGAACTGCTCGATGCTTTTTGCCAGCAGCTGGCGGGCATCAGCGCTGACTGTGCCACGCAGGTAGCCGAGCATGTGTTGCAGGGCGTTGCTGTGCCCCTTGCGGCTGGCGTGCTTGGCCAGGCATTGCATCAGTTGCTGCTGATAGTCATGGCAACGCTGCTCTAGCGGCAACTGTTGCGAACTGGCGAGAAAACGGCCCATGGCGCGGGCAAATTGTTGACTATGCGCCATCAGCAGGTATTTGTAGCGGGCATGAAAACCGGTCAGGGCCGCCGGTGACGGCTGCGCCAGTACTTGATGGCGGAAATGGTGATGCGCCTGCACCCGCAGCATGAAGTTGTCGAACAGCTGAGGGTTGTGCAGGCGTCCTTCCTCTTCCAGCGGCAGTAGCGGAAAACGCTGTTGCAGGGCTTTGGCAAACAGCCCTGTGGTGTGTTCACGCTGTTGCCGTCCCGCCTCGTCATACAGCCTGACGCGGAACAGGCCGCAGCTCGGTGATTTTTGCATCAGGATAAAGCCGTCAACACTGTCGAAGTTGTTCAGCGGTTGACGGTAGCCGGCTTCGAGTTGTGGGCCGAGGTTGTCAGTGCCGTCTTTGGCCAGTACCAGGTCGGGTTTATCGGCAGCACCGCGCAGATGCATGGCGGGGCGTGGCGTACCAAAGCCAGCCGCCTGTTCGGGGCAGAAGCTGACAAACTCCACCGCGGAGGCCAGCACATCGTTGCAGAGGGACGAGTATTTATGGCCACCGTTATAGCGTACCGGCTGGCCGAGCAGACAGGCGCTGATACCGAGGCGTAAAGGTTGGGCTGACATGGGGCAGGGATTCTCTTGTACAATTCTGAAAAGCGTATAACTATTCTTATACAGAAAAAATATTTGTACAAGGTGTTTGTGATGGATGCAGCATTCACCCGTGACGGGTGCTTTCCGATTGGTGAACTGAGCCAGCGTACCGGCGTGAACAGCATCACCCTGCGTGCCTGGGAGCGACGCCATGGCTTGCTCAAGCCGGCGCGTACCGCCAAAGGCCATCGGCTGTATGGGCAGGCGGATGTGGAGCGGGTATTGCAAACGCTGGCGCTGATTGAGCGCGGCGTGCCGCTACGCAAGATTCGCCCGTTGCTGGGCAGCGATGCACCACTGCCGGCTGTGGTGCAGGACGAAGAAACGCTACACCTGCAACAGCAGTTGTTGGCGCATCTGGAGCAGCTTGAGGCGGGCAGGCTGGCGGAAACCTTGCAGGAACTGTTCAAGCAGTACCCGGCCAGCTGGTGCCGTAAGCAGGTGTTATTGCCGCTGTTTGGCCGTTTGGCCGGGCATGGGGCGGCAGCGGCGCTGGAGGCGCTGTTGCAGGCCGAGTTGATGCGCTATGCGCTGCGTTACTGGCCGGCGGGTGGCGGTAAAAAGCAGCGGGGCGTGCAGGTGCTTGGCGGCGTGCCGACCGCGCCATGGCGTACCTTGTTGCTGGCGCTGGAACTGCAGGAAAAACAGCAAAATGTACAGTGGCTGCCGGGCACGTTTTCGCTGCAGGCATTGAGCCAGTTGCTGGCGCTGAATCCGCAGCAACCGCTGCTTTATTGCCTGGACGGGGTACTCAATACCGGGCAAGAGCAGCAGCTGGCAGAATTGCTACGGGCGTATCCTCAGCTGTGGCTGCAAGGTACGGCGGTGGAGCTGGCATTTGCGGGGCATGAGCGGTTGTACAGCGACAACCGTATTCAGGGTGGTCAGTGCTGATTCGTGCAGGTACCGGTCTGGCGCATTCGTGGCTGAGATAACGTCGGCGGCGGGCTACTGCAAACAAAAAAGGAGCCCAGCGGCTCCTTTTTTGCGTGGATGCATTCCTTATTCGGAATACAGCACACGGCAACGCATGGTACCTTCCACTTCCTGCAGCTTGTTCAGCGCCAGGGCGGAGCTGCAGGCGTCCACGTCAATCACGACGTAGCCAACGCTCTCGTCGGTCTGCAGGAACTGCGCCGATACATTGATGTTGTTGTCGGCGAACACCTTGTTGATCGCGCTCATCACACCGGGAATGTTCTTGTGGATGTGCAGGATGCGGTGCTTGCCGGGGTGCGATGGCAATGCCACTTCGGGAAAGTTGACCGAAGATACCGAGGTACCGTTGTCGCTGTACTTGACCAGCTTTTCGGCCACTTCCAGACCGATGTTGGCCTGGGCTTCCTGGGTGGAGCCGCCGATGTGCGGGGTCAGGATCACGTTGTCCAGGCCGCGCAGCGGGCTGACGAACTCTTCACCGTTGGCACGCGGCTCGACCGGGAACACGTCGATGGCGGCACCGGCCAGATGGCCGTCCTTGATGGCGGCTGCCAGCGCGTCAATTACCACCACGGTACCCCGGGCGGCGTTGATCAGGATGGAGCCTTTCTTCATGGTGCGGATCTGCTTTTCGTCGATCATCCACTTGGTTGAAGGCAGTTGTGGAACGTGCAGGGAAACGATATCGGACATGGCCAGCAGTTCGTCGAGGGAAGCGACCTGGGTGGCGTTGCCCAGTGGCAGCTTGGTGACGACATCGTAGTAGTAGACATGCATGCCCAGTGCTTCGGCCAGCACTGACAGCTGGGTACCGATGGAGCCGTAACCGATGATGCCCAGTTTCTTGCCACGCACCTCATAGGAACCGGTCGCGCTCTTGTCCCAGCCGCCACGGTGACAGACTGCGTTTTTCTGCGGGATGCCGCGCATCAGCATGATGGCCTGGGCCAGTACCAGCTCGGCAACCGAGCGGGTGTTGGAATAGGGCGCGTTGAAAACGGCAATGCCGCGTTCGCGGGCTGCGTTCAGGTCAACCTGGTTGGTGCCGATGCAGAAACAGCCAACCGCAACCAGTTTCTTGGCGCAGGCGAACACGTCTTCGGTCAGCTGGGTGCGCGAGCGGATGCCGACAAAGTGGGCATCGGCGATTTTCTCTTTCAGCTCGTCTTCCGGCAGGGCGCCGGTGATGTACTCGATATTGGAGTAACCGGCGGCATGCAGGGTGTCAATGGCATTCTGGTGAACGCCTTCCAGCAGCAGAAAGCGGATTTTGCTTTTCTCAAGCGATGTCTTACTCATGATTTAAACCTGTGTCCTCAGCGAACGCTGCTCAAGGGACGGGATAAAACAAGGATGCGAGGCAGGCTGTGGTCTCGACAGTTAACGGTGTTTTATCGCTTTTCACAGCGGTTGTCAGTAATGGTCCGGGAGAGGCGGGAGCCAGCAGGAGTGGCTGCTGTCCGCCGGGCTGATCCGGGACGGCTCCATCAATCGCGAGAGTGCACGATTAACAGGGCGTCCATGCTACCATAAGCGCACCAAAAAATAGCCAATCCTGTGAGCTGAAGACTTTTCAGGATGGTGTTGAACGATGTGAGAGTACCCGATGAGCGACAGCGCCCTGATTGATGAACTGAAAGCCCTGCTGGATGACGGCAAAGTCCTGACCGATGCCGGCAGCCTGGCCAGCCATGGCATTGACTGGACCAAACACTTTGCCCCGGCACCGCTGGCGATTGCCTTCCCGCGCAGCACCGAGCAGGTGCAGGCCATTGTCCGCTGGGCCAATGAACGCAAGGTGGCGCTGGTGCCTTCAGGCGGACGTACCGGCCTGTCTGCTGCCGCTGTAGCCGCCAATGGCGAGGTGGTGGTGTCGTTCGATTACATGAACCGCATTCTTGATTTCAACGAGTATGATCGTACCGTGGTCTGCCAGCCGGGCGTGGTCACCGAGCAGTTGCAGAACTTTGCCGAAGAGCATGACCTGTATTATCCGGTGGACTTCGCTTCGGCCGGTTCCAGCCAGATTGGCGGCAATATCGGCACCAACGCCGGCGGCATCAAGGTCATTCGCTACGGCATGACCCGCGACTGGGTTGCCGGCCTCAAGGTGGTTACCGGTAGCGGCGAGCTGCTGGAGCTGAACAAGGGCCTGATCAAGAACGCCACCGGTTACGACCTGCGCCAGCTGTTCATTGGTGCCGAGGGTACGCTGGGCTTTGTCGTCGAGGCCACCATGCGTCTGGCCCGTGCGCCGAAGAACCTGACCGCGCTGGTGCTGGGTACGCCGGATTTCGATTCCATCATGCCGGTGCTGCATGCCTTCCAGAAAGAGCTGGACCTGACCGCGTTCGAATTTTTCTCCGACAAGGCGCTGGCCAAGGTGCTGGCCCGTGGCGACGTACCGCCAGCCTTTGATACCGAATGCCCGTTCTATGCGCTGCTGGAGTTCGAGGCCACCAGCGAGGAAGTGATGGAGCAGGCGCTGGCGGTGTTCGAGCACTGCATGGAGCAGGAGTGGGTGCTGGACGGCGTGATGAGCCAGAGCGAGCAGCAACTGGAGAACCTGTGGAAACTGCGCGAGTACATCTCGGAAACCATTGCCCACTGGACTCCGTACAAGAACGATATTTCCGTCACCATCAGCAAGGTTCCCGCGTTTTTGCGGGATATCGACGAAATTGTCGAGAAAAACTATCCGGATTTTGAAGTGGTCTGGTTTGGTCACATTGGTGATGGCAACCTGCACCTGAACATTCTCAAGCCCGATGACATGGACAAGGACGAGTTCTTCGCCAAGTGCGCCACAGTCAACCAGTGGGTATTCGAGACGGTACAGAAGTACAACGGCTCCATCTCTGCCGAGCACGGCGTGGGCATGACCAAGCGTGACTACCTGCATTACAGCCGCAGCGCGGAAGAGATTGCCGTGATGAAGGCGGTCAAGGCGGTATTTGACCCCAATGGCATCATGAATCCCGGGAAGATTTTTGCAGTTTGATTGATGGGGTGCAGTGTAGTGTTGCCGGGCGGACTGTGCTCCATGCTGCAGCTACGCAGCCGCGCCGAAAGCAAGTTTCGGCACAGCTGCTAATGCTTGGCATGGAGCACAATCCGCCCTGAATAAACACTTGCTGCGGTTGGGAGAGGGCACGGCCTTGCCGTGCTGCTGTCGCATTGCTGCGGCATGTTGTGTGCATATAGATAGGGCAGGTCGTTAGCAGGTATCTTGTAGGCTGCCGTATCTGAAGGTTGTTAACAGAGGTGACAGATTGGCGCGCGACAGCAGTGCGGTGCAACCGCGCCATACCCTCCGACAGCAGGAGTGTATTGCGTGCTGGTTGGGAGCTGTACCAGGCCTTAGCAGGCGTGACGAAACTTGTTTCGGCGCGTTTGCGCAGCCGCAGTACAGCTCACAGCCAGCACACCTGCACTCCACCCCTGAAAAAACACCACCCATAATAAATAGAGAAGAAACAATGAGCTATCAACATCAATACCAGGACGGCACTACCATCCACTACCCGATGGGCAAGGTGGTTTGTGTGGGCCGCAACTACGCCGACCACGCAAAAGAACTGGGTAACGAAGTGCCTGATGAGCCGCTGCTGTTCATCAAGCCCGGTAGTTCGGTGGTGTGTCCGGTCAACGGTTTCAATATCCCCAAAGACCGTGGTGCGGTGCATTTCGAGATTGAAATTGCCGTGCTGATCGGCAAGCCGCTGTCCAAGACGCCCAATGAAGAAGAGGTGCTGGATGCCATCTCCGGTTATGCGCCGGCGCTGGATCTGACCCTGCGCGATGTGCAGGACCAGCTGAAGAAGAAGGGCTGGCCCTGGGAAGTGGCCAAGAGCTTTGACGGTGCCTGTGTGATCGCCCCGTTCATTGTCAGCGATGCGGTGGCCGATACCGCCAATGTCGATGTGCGCCTGACCGTCAATGGCGAAGTTCGCCAGCAGGGCAACAGCAGGGAGATGCTCAACCCCGTGGTACCGCTGATCCAGCACATGGCACAGATGTTCAGCCTGCAGCCGGGTGATGTGGTGCTGACCGGCACGCCGGCCGGGGTCGGTCCGCTGCAGGAAGGTGACGAGATCCTGATGGAGTTGCCCGGCCAGAAGTACAGTTTCTCCACTTTTGTACGCTAAGGGTTGTCATGCCTGAATTGCCTGAAGTCGAAACCACCCGTCGTGGTATCGAGCCGCATCTGCTTGACCAGCAGGTGGAGCGGGTGGTGGTGCGCAATGGCCGCCTGCGCTGGCCGGTGCCGGAAGACCTGGATGTGCGCCTGTCCGGCCAGCATATCCGCAAGGTCGAACGCCGCGCCAAGTACTTGCTGATACAGGCTGACGCCGGCACCCTGATCTGTCATCTGGGCATGTCCGGCAGTTTGCGGCTGGTGCCACAGGGCGAGCCGCCGGGCAAGCATGATCATGTCGATATCGAGCTGGCCAGTGGCCAGAGCCTGCGCTACACCGATCCGCGCCGCTTCGGCCTGATGCTCTGGAGCCACGATCCGCTGTCGCACAAGCTGCTGGCCAGAATGGGCCCCGAGCCGCTGGGTGATGCCTTCACCGTTGATGACCTCTTTGCCAAAAGCAGGGGGCGCAAGACCGCGATCAAGCCGTTCATCATGGACAATGCGGTGGTGGTTGGTGTCGGCAACATCTACGCCAGCGAGGCGCTGTTTGCCGCCGGCATCGATCCGCGTCGAGAAGCGGGCAGCGTAAGCAAACAGCGTTATGCCCGTCTGGTCGGGGAAATCAGAGCGGTGCTGGCGCGGGCCATCGAGCAGGGTGGCACCACACTGAAGGATTTTGTCGGTGGTGATGGCAAGCCCGGTTACTTTCAGCAACAGCTGTTCGTCTATGGCCGTGGCGGGCTGCCTTGTCTGAAGTGTGGCCGCGAGCTCAGGGAGGCGAAGCTCGGACAGCGCTCCAGTGTATTCTGCGGTCACTGCCAAAGCTGAGCCAGCGGGCGTCAGCATGACGCGAGGCCAGGCCCCTGAATTGTGACACACATCTATATTGCAGCCTGCAAGACACTGACAAGCCGGATTCTTGTGTATATAGTGTTGGCATATTGAAACGACCTGCAGAAGGACCGCATTATGAAACTGTTCCGCATCACTGCCGCTTCGCTGGCCCTGACTCTGGCCGTGACCGGCATGCCGGCCATGGCTGGCAATACCCAATACCATGATGAAGAAACCCCGGCAGCCTATGCCATGGTGGCCGATGCGGTGATTGCCAGGCCGATGTTGTTGGCAGCGACAGCCGTTGGTTTTGGCGTCTATCTGGTGACATTGCCGTTTGCCTGGGGCAGTGGCAGTGCCAGCAAGACATGGAAAGCGCTGGTAGTGGAGCCCGGCGAAGCAACCTTTGTGCGTTGCCTGGGCTGCAGCAAGCCGGGTTATGGCAAAGCAAACGACCAGTAAAACCTGTCCCGGCAGACTTGTGGCCGGCGTGTTCCCTGATGGAGCATGCCGGCTTTTTTCATTTTTGATCTGCTACACTCGATACGTGCCGGGCTCTGCGAGCCCTTGCATGACATCTTCGTACTTTTGCCTGTTTTGAGTGTAGGACATGCCTGGTCCCCGGCGTTTCTTGCTGCCCGTTTTGGCGGTTTGCATATTATCCGTGAGCTTCTGGTACAGCGATGCCTGGCTGCGTCTGGCGTCGGGAATCGCGTTGTTCCTGTTTGGCATGCAGTGTCTTGAGGAGGGGCTCAAGCAGCTGGCCGGCAGCAAGCTGGAGCAGTGGCTGGAGCGCAGCACAGCCACACGTCTGAAGAGCTTTCTGTTTGGTGTCGCCGGCACCATGGTGCTGCAGTCGACCACCCTGATGTCGATGCTGACCATAGCCTTCATCAGTACCGGCATGATCCAGCTGGCCGGCGGTATCGCGATCATTCTGGGGGTCAATCTTGGCACCAGTGGCGGCATGTGGCTGCTGGCCATGGCCGGGCAGAATATCAGCCTGAGTCCGCTGGCCATGCCGTTGCTGGTATTTGGCGTACTGGCACGCTTTGCCGGTAGCAAGGGTGCGGCGGCCGGGCGGATCATCCTCGGCATTGCTTTCATCTTTCTCGGCATCGAGCAGATGAAAAGCGGCTTTGCCGATTTCGGCAGCGACTGGGCGCTGGGCGAGCAATTGCTGCCCGGTGTCGGCAGCCAGCTGCTGCTGGTGCTGGCCGGCATGGCGCTAACCGCCATGCTGATGTCCAGCCATGCCACCCTGATGCTGATCCTGGCGGCACTGGCCGCAGGCCAGCTGGAGTTGTGGCAGGCGATGTCGATGGCCATTGGTGGCAGCGTCGGCAGCAGCATCAATGTCGCGGTGATGGGCTGGCTGGGCGGCAACCGCAGTGGCCAGCGGCTGGCGCTGGTGCATACGCTGTTCAACCTGGTCAGTGGTGTTCTGACCTTCATGCTGCTGATGCCATTGCTCTGGCTGGTGCAGAACCTGATGAGTGTGCTGGGTGCGGGTGACAACAGCCTGTTGCAACTGGCCCTGTTCCAGACATTGTTCAACGTCCTGGGTGTGCTGGTGCTCTGGCCCTTGCAGCCACAGCTGGCACTCTGGATGCAGCGGTTGCTGCCCGAGCGGGACGAGCCGGAGGTGCTGATCAGTGCATCGAGCACGCCGACCAGCGTGCGCATCCATCAGCCGGTGACCCGTGCGCGTTATCTCACCGAGGCGGCGCTGGCCGCGACCGATACTGCCATGCGGGCGGTGGCGCTGGAGTTGCAACATCTGGGCCGGCTCAGCCTGGAGGTGATCTGTCACGCCCTGTATCAGCCGGTGGAGCAGCTAAGCAGTGCGCGGGTGGACGAGGCACGGCTCAATGCACAACCGCAAGAGGCTGCCGTGCTGGATGCCGAAGCGCTGTATCAGCTGCACATCAAGGGCGTGTATTCGGATTTGCTGGGCTTCATGAGCCGCTTCAGCCAGGAAATGGATGACAGCCAGCAGCGCAGCTGGATGACCGCGCAGGTGGCGGCACTGCAGCTGGTGGATGCGGTCAAGGACGCCAAGCACCTGCAAAAGAACCTGGGTCATTATCTGCGTGATGACCGCTCGCTGGTCCACAACCACTATCTGGACCTGCGCCGCCATCTGTTGTGGATCTTGCGCCAGGTGCGCGAGGTGGGTGGCCTGGATGTCCCCGACGATGTCTGGCGCAGCCGGCTGGAATGGCTGGACGGGCAGGCGGCGAAGTTTGATGCCGATTTCCGCAACCGCATCTTTGCCGAGGTACGCAAGCAGAAACTGGACAACCTGCAGGCCAGCTCGCTGATGAATGATCTGGGCTACGTCAGCCGCATTACCCAGAGCTTGCGCAATGTCTTGCAGCTGGGCGTGCTGGATGGCGGAGACCTATTGAAAGAGGTCAGGCGGCTGGGTGTCGGGGAAGACGAGTTTCCATTGATTCATCTGTAGGCACGACACTGCCTGCCGCATCTTGATGCCGGCATCTGCGCGGGCAGGCAAACGGCAGGATTGCAGGCGGTTTTCATGCAACAAGGCCGCCACGGTGGGTGGCGGCCGGGCGGAAAACTATGCCTGACCGGTGATGATCTTGTATTTTTCCATCAGTTCCTCTTTGGTTTCCTGATGGTTGGGGTCCAGCGGGATGCAGTCGACCGGGCAGACCTGCTGGCACTGGGGCTCGTCATAGTGGCCCACGCATTCGGTACACAGGTTGGGGTCGATTTCATAGATTTCGTCGCCCTGGGAAATCGCGCTGTTGGGGCATTCGGGTTCGCACACATCGCAGTTGATGCAGTCGTCGGTAATGATCAAAGCCATGGGGCCGGCTCCTTGAAATGGGTTTACGCGGGGTAACTTGCACTTTTTATGGCAGCAGCTTCTTGCTCCGGATCAACGCTTGAAGCGCTCTTCAAGTGCCCGGGCCACTGCAGGATGGACAAACTGGGAGATATCGCCATCCAGTGCGGCAATTTCACGCACCAGCGTGGAAGAGATGAAAGAATACTGCTCGCAGGGGGTCAGGAACAGGCTTTCCACCTCGGGTGCCAGTTTGCGGTTCATGTTGGCCAGCTGGAACTCGTATTCGAAGTCGGAGACGGCACGCAGCCCGCGCATCAGCACGTTGGCTTCGACTTCCCTGACGAAGTGGGCCAGCAGATTGCTGAAACCGTATACCTTGACGTTGGGCAGGTGTGCGGTCACTTCACGGGCCAGCTCGACGCGTTGCTCCAGGCTGAACAGCGGACCTTTTTTCGGGCTGGCAGCAACGGCAATGATGACCTCGTCAAACAGGCGGGCGGCACGTTCGACCAGGTCGGTATGACCATGGGTGATGGGGTCGAAAGTACCCGGGTAAAGCACACGATTCATGGAGCAAGTCCTGATACGGCTGGAAAGGTGCAAATTTTAGCCCATCAGGGATGGACAGGGCAAAAAATGTGGCTTGCGTCGCAAACCGTTCCGTCGTTGCGGGGCGGAAGGCGGCATGCAATCGTCAAGGAGGCGTCACACCTGTGTGGGCGGATTGATCCAGCCCGGGCCATGCGCCAGGGTGATTCAATCCGCCCGGGTGGAAATGGGGAGCGGGCTATCCCAGCAGGCCGTTACGGTAATCCTGGATGGCCTGGTAGATCTGCTCCTTGCTGTTCATGACGAAGGGGCCGTGCTGCTCGATGGGTTCGCGCAGCGGCTTGCCGGCTACGACCAGGTAGCGGCTGTCATGCAGGGCCCGGATCTGTACGCCGGTGCTGTTGTCCGGATTGTCCAAAATCAGCATGCAGGGTGCGGTGACGGTCTGGTCGTCAATCTCGATCTGGCCGCGATAGAGCTGGATAAAGGCATTGTGCCCGGCTGGAATTTCGTGCCGTTCGGTGCCGGCAGCCGGTTGCTGCACATCCAGATACAGCGGTTCGGTTACCGGACGCTGCACACTGCCGGACACGCCATGGCTGTGACCGGCCACCACCCGGATGCGGCTACCGGAGGCGGTTTGCGCAACGGGGACGCTGTCCCCCCTGATGTCCTGATACCAGGGCTGGCAGAGCTTGTCTTGTGCCGGCAGGTTCAACCACAGCTGGAAACCCTCCATGCGGCCGGCCACTTGCTGTGGCATCTCCGAGTGGATGACACCGCTGCCTGCGCACATCCATTGCAGGTCGCCACTTTCCAGCAGGCCTTCGTTGCCGGCACTGTCACGGTGCAGCATGCGCCCTTCCAGCATGTAGGTGATGGTTTCAAAACCGCGATGAGGATGGTCGGGAAAGCCGGCAATGTACTGGTCGGGAATGTCGCTGCCAAAGGCGTCCAGCATCAGGAACGGGTCCAGTCGCTGCTGCAGGGGCAAACCGTACAGGTAACGGGTCAGGCTGACGCCGGCACCGTCGGATGTAGCGCGACCGTGCAGCTGCTGTTCAATATGTCGTAATGGCCGTGTATTCATGTTCAAGTCCTCGTACTCTCTCGGGTTATGGCTCCATCAGGTATCAGCGGGGCGGTGATCAGAACTGTGCCAGTGCTGTGGCCAGATCCTGTTCTGCGGCAGCAAAACCGGCCTGGCTGGCCTCTTCGCCCATGTTGAGGCCTTCGGCATACACGAACTGCACATCCTCGATACCGACAAACTTCAGCCAGGCACGGAAGTAGGGGGTCTGGGTGTCGGCTTCGGTGCCACGGTACAGGCCGCCGCGGGCAAAACCGACCAGGGCACGCTTGTTCTTCAGCAGACCTTCCGGGCCGTTGGCGGTGTAGCGGAAAGTCACCTGGTTCAGACTGACGTTGTCAATCCAGTCCTTGAGCTGCGAGGAAATACCGAAGTTGTACATCGGAACACCCAGAACCAGTACGTCGGCTTGCTGCAACCGGGCTACCAGTGCCATGCTGTGTGCGGCGCGTTCCTGCTGTTGGGCAGTGCGGGCCTCTGCCGGGGTGAACAGGGCCTGAATGGCGGCTTCGTCAAAGACCCTGACCGGATTGACAGACAGGTCCAGCACCTCAAGCTGTGCAGCGGGATGTTCCTGCAGCAGACGCTCACTGATGCGGTTGGCGATGGTGGTGGAGTGTGCGCCTTCACTGCGGGCGCTGCCATTGATTTGCAAGATTTTCATTTTGTTTGCTGTCCTGTTGTGGTTACGATGGCACTAGTCTACTTTGAACATCAATTTATGATTAGGTGGCTTGAATGAATAACATTGTTGCTTCAGGGGAACAATTATCGGCTGATGATCTGCTGATTTTTGCCCGTGTTGCCGAACTGGGCAGCTTTACCGCTGCCGGTGAGCGACTGGGCCGGCCCAAGTCCACCATCTCCCGGCGTATCAGCGCACTGGAGGAGCAGCTTGGTGAGCGCCTGCTGATGCGCACCACGCGCCAGATGCACCTGACCGACTTTGGCCGTGTCCTGCTGGAGCATGCCCAGCAGGTGGCGCACGAGGTTAGTGCCGCCTGGGCGCTGAGCGAGCAGCGCAAGCTGGAGCCCAGTGGCCGTTTGCGGGTATCCATTCCCAGCGATTTTGCCAACCTGTTTCTGGTGGAAATGCTGGCGGCATTTTCCAGTCTGCACCCCCAGGTCAGCCTCGAGCTGGACTTGTCTTCGCGGCGGGTTGACCTGTTGGCCGAAGGCTTCGATCTGGCGGTGCGCATAGGCCAGCTGACGGATGACGCCTTGCTGGTGGGACGCAAGCTGGCCCACATGGGCAACGGGCTGTATGCCAGCCCGGAGTACCTGCGCAATCATGCCGAACTGTTGCACCCGGATGATCTGCAGCAGCATCAGACCTTGCAGCTGCGCAGTGCCAGTGGCCAGGTTGTGCCCTGGCAGCTGATCAATGATGCGCAGCAGTGGACGGGTGAGATGAACGGACGAATCCAGGCGAATACATCGGAGCTGTTGATGCATCTGGCCTGTAATGATGCCGGCATTGTCGCCTTGCCACACAGCTTTGTCAGGCAGCTGGTACAGAGCGGGCGCTTGCAGCAGGTGTTGCCTGACTGGCGCTTGAAGGGAGCCGATGTCTGGGCGGTATTTCCGGGTCGGCGCCTGCTGCCGGCAAAGACCCGTGCATTCATCGAGATGCTGGTAGTGGCGCTCAAGGGAATGTGATCGGCGGCGGGGCCAGCGACTTCGGTCTGATACAGGCTTGCGGCATTTTGCTATAGAGTATGCGCCGGGTACCGAGAGGAGGCGCATGCAGTGCTGTTCAGATCCCAGGCGCACAGGCTGGATACGGTTGATGACATTGTCGCAAAGCGTTCCAGGCGGTTGTTGCAGATATCCATTGCCACTTTTATCAGCATGGCCAGCGCTGCCTGTCTGGCCGTGGGCTCGAAGCAGCTGGTTCTGGTTGCCGGTCTACTGGGCATGCTGTTGTCTGGTGGTCTCGCCTGGCGCGGGTATATGCGGGCTTCCGTGGGTGTTTTCCTGATCAACCTGTTCGTGGTGCTGTCGAGCCTGATCTGGATATCCGGCGGTGTGCGTGACATGGCCATGCTCGGCTATCCCGGGTTGCTGGTTTTTGCCGCAGTTGCGGGCAATGCCTATATGTTTTCCGGGCTGCTGCTGGCCATCCTGCTGTATTGTTCATTGTTGACGGTTCTGACCGTGCTGGGACACTTCACGATGTCCCTGCCGGACATCACCTATGCCCATATATTCTTCTTCAACATTATTTTCTTTCTGACCGGTTTCAGCGTTTATATCCTGGTCAAGGACATGCGTGGCTTGATGGCGTCCCTGCGCAAGGAAAATCAGCGTGTTCTTGAGCGGGAGAAAATGATTACCGAGCTGGCCAGGCGTGACCAGTTGACCGGACTGTTTAACCGCCGTGATGCGGAAAAGCGCTTTGCACTGATGATGGAAGAGGCTCACCGGGAAGGCTGTCAGCTTGCCGTGTACTTCATCGATCTGGACAACTTCAAGCCGGTCAATGACTCGCTTGGTCATGCAGCGGGCGACTTGCTGTTGCAGGAGCTTTCGCGCCGGCTGGAGGAGAGCCTGGCACCGCGGGAGCTGCTTTACCGGTTTGGCGGTGATGAATTCCTGCTGGTGCGGACCAAGCTGCCGCAAGACCCGGAGCAGTGGGACGGCATTCTGCGTGGCCGATCGCAGCAGCTGCTGGACATAGTCAGCGCTCCCATGCAGATCATGCAAAATACCATTGTCGCCACGGCCTCGGTCGGGGTCGCCATTGCCCCTTTTCACAGCGACAACTTTGCCGAAATTTGCCGCTTGGCGGACCTGGCCATGTACGAGGCCAAGCGGCGCGGGCGCAATGCATTCTGTCTTTACCACGATGATCTGGGCCGCGCCAGCGTGGACAAATTCCGCATGCTCAAGCACATGCAGGATGCGCTGGAGGCACGGGAGTTCGTGCTCTGGTACCAGCCGAAGGTTTGCCTGGTCAGCGGGCGGGTGCTGTCAGCCGAAGCCCTGTTGCGCTGGCCGCAGCAGGACGGCAGTTTCATTTCTCCGGAGACTTTTATTCCGCTGGCCGAGGAAAGCGGCCTGATTGCCGGGCTGGGTTGCTGGGTGGCCGAGCAGGCCATTGCCGACTGTGCGGCCTGGCAGGCACAGGGGTTTGCCGGCATCGGCGTATCCATCAACGTCTCGTCTGTGCAGTTCCGCTGTGTTTCGCTGTCGGAGCGGATTGCCGACAAGCTCGGGCTGACCGGCCTGTCGCCCGGCAACCTTGAGCTGGAGCTGACCGAGTCCCTGTTGATCGATGATGACGAAGCCGTCCAGCAGGAGTTGGCACGGCTGAGCCGGCTTGGTGTCGGCATGGCCATAGACGACTTTGGCACCGGTTATTCCAATATCAGTTACCTGAGCCGCTTTCAGGCCCAGCGGCTGAAAATCGATAAATCGTTCATCATGCCGCTGGCGGATGCGGCAGCCGATGACCGCCTGGTGCGGGCCATGCTGCAGATTGCTGCCAGCCTCAACTTCCGTGTGGTGGCGGAAGGCATCGAGACGCAGGATTGTCTGGAGCGGCTGCAGGTGCTGGGCTGCAGTGAAGGGCAGGGGTACCTGTGGTCGCCCGCCATGCCGCTGGCGGCCTGGCTGGATTACCTGGCCGCCAACGGAGCCTGTGCCGTTCCGCCAGGCGATTGGATCCATGCGGCACAGGGCATTTGAAACAATTTCCGCTAACGACCCGAAAAGATCAGCGATTTTCATTAAACTGTCACAGAGTTGTCATCTAATGGACGCAAACACTCGCTGACAGGACGGTTTGATGATGAATGAGCAGACACTGCTGGTTGTGGATGATGAAGCAGCCATTCGCGACATGCTGGCCACCAGCCTGGAGCTGGCCGGTTTCAGGGTGCTGCTGGCGGAAGATGCCATGCAGGCGCTGGTGCAGATTGCCGATCATGCCCCCGATCTGGTGCTGCTGGACTGGATGTTACCCGGCACCAGCGGCATCGAGCTGGCACGCCGGCTCAAACGCGAAGCGGCCACGGCTGAATTGCCGGTGATCATGCTCACCGCCCGTGGCGACGAGGACAACAAGATCCAGGGGCTGGATGCCGGTGCTGACGACTATGTGACCAAGCCGTTTTCCACCCGTGAACTGGTGTCGCGGGTCAAAGCGGTATTGCGCCGCAGCAGCCCGCTGGGCGGCGAGCAGCCGCTGGACTGTGGCGGGCTGGTGCTGGACCCGGTCAGCCAGCGCATCACCGCCCATGGCCAGCCGCTCAGCCTGGGGCCGACCGAGTTTCGCCTGCTGGCTTTTTTCATGGCCCATGCCGAGCGCGCCTATTCAAGACAGCAGCTACTGGACCAGGTGTGGGGCAGCGGTGTTTATGTCGAGGATCGCACGGTTGATGTGCACATCCGGCGCCTGCGCAAAAGCCTGGAGCCGCATGGTTTTGCCGGCCTGCTGCAGACCGTGCGTGGTACCGGTTACCGTTTTTCACAGCAGGGGCTGCAGGAGTAGGACTGATTTGAATTTCACCATTGTCAAGGAGCTGCGCCGGCTGACCTGGCTGTTGTTGCTTGCCGGGCTGGCCGCCTGGCTGTTGCGCAGCCTGTGGCCGCTGCTGGTCGTACTGGCGGGTTATACCGCGTTCAACCTGTTGCAACTGGTACGCCTGAACCGCTGGCTGCTGCAATATCCGGCCGACTGGGAACCACCGGAGAGCAGCGGTGCCTGGGGCGATCTGTTCAACAGTTTGTATCGACTGCTGCGTAAGGAAAACCTGGCCCGCGACGAGCTGGGCCAGCTGATCCGCCGTACCGAAAATTCCATGTCGGCGCTGCGTGACGGTGTGGTGGTGCTGGATCGCCGCCAGCAGCTGGAAACCTGGAACCAGGCTGCCGCCCAGGCGCTGGGCCTGCGCATGGCCAGCGATCGCGGCCAGGCACTGACCAATCTGGTGCGTCATCCGGCGCTCAGTGCCTACCTACAGGGCAATGATTTCAGCCAGCCGTTGTGCCTGCCGGCTCCCACCGGCAAGGAGCGCCTGCTGGAATACAGCATCACCCGCTTTGGTGCAGGCGAGTACCTGATCCTGATTCGTGATGTGACCCGTCTGCACCGGCTGGAACAGATGCGCAAGGACTTTGTTGCCAATGTCAGCCACGAGCTGAAGACCCCGCTGACGGTGTTCAAAGGCTATCTGGAAACCTTGATCGAAACCGTACCCGCAGAGCAGGCGGCACTGCACCGCGCCTTGCAACACATGGGGGCACAAAGCGAGCGCATGGAGCTGTTGATCCGTGACCTGCTGCTGCTGTCACGGCTGGAAAACACCGAAACCCGCAATGATCCGCAGCCGGTAGCGGTGGCCGGGCTTGTGCAGGGGCTGGTGGATGGTCTTGATCTGCTGATCCGCAATAAAGGCCAGCAGGTGCGGCTGGAAATTCCGCCTGACTTGCACCTGCAGGGTGACGAGACCGAGCTGGCCAGTGCCTTTGGCAATCTGCTGGCCAATGCCGTGCATTATAGCGGCCAGGACGCATGCATTCATGTGCACTGGCAGCCGGATGCAGGCGAGGGCGCAGGTGGCCGGCTGATCTTTGATGATACCGGTCCCGGCATTGCCGCCCATCACCTGCCACGCCTGACCGAACGTTTCTACCGGCCTGACGCCAGCCGCGTGACGGCCACCGGTGGCACCGGGCTTGGGCTGGCCATCGTCAAGCATGTGTTGTTGCGCCACAACGGACAGCTGGAAATCGACAGCACCCCGGGTCAGGGCAGCCGCTTCGCCTGCCGCTTTGAGATGCAGGGTGACCTGGCCGGGTCTGGCTGATCAGAAGCCTATGACTTTTCGCTGCGGTTCAAGCAGGCGGGCAGCCATGTCTGCCGGTTTGGCCGGGGTGATGCCGGCACGCAGGTCGTCTGCCGTCTTGCCGTTATTGGGCAAGTAGAGGGCACAGACCGAGGCGGTGGCACCTTTCTTGATGGCAGCATCCAGCAGCTGCACCGGGGTGACGTTGTTCGGCTTGAGTGCTTCGCCGGTCGCGTTTTTCAGTGCCATGTCACCGGCCGTGTCACACAGCAGGATATCAACTTGCGCGCCTTGTTCCTGCATCTGGTTGGCCAGTACCATGGCCATGCCCTGGCTCATCGGGCTGGCGGAAGTCAGGGAAACGGTAACTTGCTGTGGCTCGGCGGCCAGTGCGCTGGAAGCCGCCAGGGCCAGGCCGAGGCCCAGTGCGAATACGGTTTTTGTCATGTTGGCTCTCCGGTTCGGGACGTGGGAAAGCCAAAAGATATATCGTTTAATAAACAAAGTCTTGCGACATTTTGCCGCAGGCGGGCCGTGCATGACGCCCGCAGGAGGGAAAGGCCGGCCTGTCCGATGGCCGGACAGGCCGGAGCCTGCAGGTCTCAGACCGCCTGATTGATGACGCCGTTGTAGTTTTCCGGCTCGATCAGGGCGCGGTGCAGGGCCTTGATGGCGCTATCGTAATCGCTTTCCTGGACCACGATCTGCACCTCGACCTGGCGAATGGTCTGCTGTAGCGCCTGTACGCTGATGCCGGCATCGGCCAGCGCAGTGGCGATCTTGGCCAGAATGCCCTTTACCTTCATGTTGGAGCCGATGGCGGAGACGATGGCCACGTTGTGTACTGTCACCTCGGCCTTGTCATAGTGCTCCTCGATCAGGCGGGCGGCGCGATTGATGATCTTGCGCGAGCCCGAGCAGAAATAGGTAATGCTGTTGGCATCGCGCGACTTGTTGACCATGTAGATGCGCAGCTGCTTGATGATGTTGGTGATCTGGGTGTCGTAATCGGGGTCGCCAAGCATTTCCTGGTCGAACACCTCGATGCCGAAAACGTCCTTGCGCCCGGCAATGATCTCTACCCGGGGTATTTCGCTGGAGTAGCTCTGGCAAATCAGGGTGCCGGCGTGTTCCGGCTCGAAGGCATTCTTGATGCGCAGCTCGACACCGGCGCGGCGCAGTGTGCGGCCGGCACGGGGGTGGATTGCCTCCATGCCCAGGTTGGACAGCTGGTCGGCAACGTCATAGTTGGTCATGCCGATGGTCACTACCTTGTCATGGCCGACCAGGTTGGGGTCGGCGGTGCTCAGGTGGAATTCCTTGTGGATGATCGCCTCTTTGGCGCCGGTAGCGGCCGCGATCTGGGCGAAGGTGATCTCGGTATAGCCACGGTCGAAGGTGTTCATCAGGCCTTCGCGACAGTGGGTGTAGCCCGGGGCAACCACCAGCTCGCTGGCGAAGTCGAAGTTCTTGAAGTGTTCGGTGATGGTGTCTTCGAAGCTCAACGGTGCGCGGCTTTGTTGCCAGCCAGTGAGGTCGGCAAAGCGGGCGTTGATGCCGCGCAGCTTGAGCGCCAGCACGGTGTTGAAGGCGCTGTGCGCCTCGCCCAGTGACGCCAGCATCTCGCGTACCTTCATCAGGTGTTCGGCCAGCTGGAAGTGCCCGTAATGGCACAGCTGCTGCAGGCTGCGCATGACGTGGGTGCAGTCGTCGATGCGGCCATTGATGAACTGGTTGGCCTGCTGCAGGGCATGGCTGTTGTCGCCGAAGATCTCCGCGTTCTTGGCCAGCATGGCCTCGCGCACGGCTTCCAGCGCCTTTTGCCAGGCTTCGTCGCTGCTGGCTTCGGCAAAGCGCTGGTAGACGCCGGGTTCGCCGGTTTTCTTGTGCTCCAGCAGCTGGTTGGTCATGCCGCTGTAAGCGGAAACGACAAAAATGCGCTGATAGACCCCGTGCTCCGGGTGTTCGGTCAGGAAAATATTGTTCAGTACTTCCGAAAAGCTGCTCATGGAAGTGCCGCCGATTTTTTCTACGCTGTGCATGAAAGAAGGCCTGCTGGAGATGGAATCAGATTGCGTGCATCCTGCACGCGGCCGGTAATTATGATTTATGCCGTGATGATGTGCAAATGCGGCCTGTTTCACGCCTTGACGCTCCGGTGACGCACTGCAATGCCCCAAGCTAGAAAGGCAATCCCTGCGGCAGGGCCTGTGGTTCGTGTCGCCAGCCGGGCACGCCTTCGCGGATGCGCCGTGAATAGTCACTGCGCCCGGCGGCAGCCAGCGAGCGCTGATTGATATGGCCCAGTTCGCGCAGTTCGTCGAGCCCGAAGCCTTCGATCAGGCCGTGCTGCTCCTGGATATAGGAGGGCAGGTAGCCGGTCAGCAGCAGGCGCGGGTCCAGCGGCAGGCCGCCGGTCACCTGCTGCAGCATGGTATACACCAGCGTGGTGCAATTGACGGTAATGGTATTGTAGAAACGCGGTGTCTTTGCCAGTGCATTGGCTTGCTCGACATAGGCCAGGAACAGCGCACGACGGACCTGGGCCGGCATGGCTATGCGATACAGGTAGGCGTCCTCGCCGCGCACGTTGGGGCGCACAGCCACCGCATCACGCTCGTCGGTAGCGAGAATGCTCAGCTCGAACTGTTTGAAGAAACCGCCCAGTTCGGAAAACTCCTCGTCCTTTTCCTTGCGGATTTCCACGCTGAAGGTGACGAACTGGCCGCCATCAAAGCCGAATGACACCAGCACGTGGGCAATGCTGTCCATGCCCCAGTGCGAGCTGATCATGTCCACCGAGCGCAGGCGCTGCAGGTCGTATTCGCGGCTTTCCCAGCGGATGTCGTAGTCGTTGTCCGAGCGCCAGGCAAAGTTGCGCACGTTGTGCAGGGTCACCCGGTTGCCATTGATATCGCCGGTGGTCATGCGGGCCACTTCGTCGGCCCATTCACGCTCATGCAAGGGCTGGATATCGCCCCACCACAGCAAAAGCTCACCGTGCAACACAAGGTAGAGTATCAGCCCGGTTTTCCAGTAGCCGCGCCACAGCAGGTACAGGGCGTAAAAGCCCAGGCCGGCCCAGGTCAGCTGGATGAAGGTGTTCTGTGCCGGGTTGAACGGCAGCTGAAAATGCAGGGCCAGCAGGCCCCAGACTGCCGCCGGCAGGATTAGCAGGCTCAGCAGCAGGCGCAGGCTCCAGTGCAGCATCAGGGAGCCTCCGCCAGTGCCGGCGTGGTCTGCAAATGTTCATGCAGGATGCGGCGGACCTCCAGGATAGCCTCGGGAGTTTCCTGCACGCTGTGCCAGGAGTGGATCACCTTCTCTGAACGAGCCCCTTCAAGGTGGGCGCTCTGGTAGGGCACCACGCCGTCACTGGACTGCAACAGCGGGATTTTCAGTTTGTCGTGGCCAATAATCGAGTGATACGGCAAGCCATCGGCGATGGGCAGTCCTGCAGTGGCGCGGATGAAGGGGTCGCGGTTGCTGAGGTTGTCGATGCTGTTGAAGCCGCGAACCACCGGTGTGGCGTTGGCAGAAGAAGGGTCAACCAGCAGCTGGGCGATTTCCGTCATGCGGCCGAGCATGGAAAAGGGCAGCTTGATCAGGTTGGCGGTCCAGCGCGCCAGCCGGTATTCGGCCACCGGTGTGCCGCGATGCGGGGCGGCAATGAATATCGCCCGGCGTGCCTGGGGCATCGGCTTGAACCAGGCATAGGGTTCGAGTGCCTTGCGGACACGCGCCTTGCGCTGACCGTCGAGCTGGTAGCGGTCAACCACTTCCTGCCAGAGCTGGTCGCCGGAATCGGAAACCATCAGGCGTGACAGCACCCCGCCCATGCTGTGTCCGATCAGCACCAGGTCCTGTGTGGCGCGGTGTTGGCCGCGCGGGTCGAGCGAGCTGATGGTGTCCTGCAAAGCCTGGCGGATCAGGGCATGGTTGAGGGCAATGGGAGCGTTGGTCGGATAGTAGACCTGCCAGATCTGGTAGTTCTGGCGCAAGGATTCGTCGCCGAGGATCTCGTTGGCCACGTTGATCCAGGCTTCCGGGCTGCTGGCCAGGCCATGCAGCAGGACAATGATGCGCCGGCGCGGGTCATAGGGCTGCATCAGGTAGACGTGCGGCTGTTCGAGAATCTCGCCACGGCCGATCAGTGTCAGCAGCGACTGGTTGGCAAAACCGGAGCGGGCCAGCCACAGCCCGTAGCCGGAGGTGAAGTTAGCCGCCAGCGGCACATACTGCCCGGCCAGGGTGACATGGTCCAGGCGGTAGGGGTCGAAGCCCATCAGCTCGGTGGTACGGGTGGCCAGCACCTCTTCCAGGCTGTCGCCGGGAAAGCGCAGCACCAGCGTCAGTGCCGGAAACGGAGTTTCACTGTAGGCCTGTTCGCTGCTCTGGCTGGTGACCACCTTTTTCGCCATCACTGCCACCAGCTCTGCACCGATGCCGTCACGCCGGTACTGGTTGCGCAAGCCCTTGAAGGTCAGCGAGGCGGCGGGTACCAGCTGCTGGGGCAGCTGCTGGTCACGCGACAGGCGCAGGTTCTTCAGCTTGCCGCTGATGTGCCAGCCATCGGCATTGATGTTGAAGTTGCCGAAGCGGTCGAGGCTGCCACGCAGCTCCTGCTGCTTTTCGTCGAACAGGCGGGTGACAGCCTGCTGGACGGAGTAGTTGTAGTAGTCGCGTACCTGGGTCTGACGGTCTTCCAGGGCCCGCTCGCTGGCGGTGCGCTCGGAAAAGAACAGGTAGGCGTAGGCATGGCGGGCCGATTGTAGCCAGGCATGCAGGCTGTCCCGGTGTTGCCGGTCTGCCGGCTCGCTTGTGGCGGCTGTTCCGTTGATGGCCTGCTGCAGCCAGAGTTCGGCCAGGGCGGCGGTACGCTGTTCGGCATCCAGTCCGTTGCTGTTGCTCAGCTGTTCATGGCAGATTTCGATCTGCTTGCTGCAGGCAGCTACATCCAGCCCCAGCACTTGCAGGGCGGCATGGGTGGACGGGCTCAGCTCGCCGGTGGTGAGGATGTCGCCACGACGCTGGGACATGTAATCGGTGGTGCTGACACTGACGGTCTTGACGCCGGCGCAGCCGGACAGCACCAGCAGCAACGATAGCAGCAGTGAGTGGAGTGACCGGTAAAACAGGGAAGAAAGCATAGAAATGTGCTAAAACGAATGCCGGATCAAGCAGGCGGGGCAAAAAGCACTATTTTGCAGGGTCGCTGGCCGAAAGGCCAGAAACAGTATGCAGAATATATTGAGCGGCGGATGGTGATCCGGTTCCGGATGGTGGTTGCTTGCATCCCGGCATGAGAGGAGAACAGCCATGACAGATATTCCAGCGGCAGCAAAACAGGCGGTGCGCCAGGCGCGGCATCTGGTGGTGTTTACCGGTGCTGGCGTGTCGGCAGAAAGCGGTGTGCATACCTTTCGTGATGCGCTGACCGGGCTTTGGGCACGCTTTGATCCGATGCAGCTGGCCACGCCTGAAGCGTTTTTGCGTGATCCGGCGCTGGTCTGGGGCTGGTACGAGTGGCGGCGCCAGCTCTTGCTGGGCGTGGAACCAAACCCGGCGCACCGCGCCATTGCCGGGCTGCAGCAGACTCTGCCCAGGGTTACCCTGATTACGCAAAATGTTGACGACCTGCATGAGCGGGCCGGCAGCCGGGATGTGCTGCACCTGCATGGCAGCATCTTTGCTCCGCGCTGCTTCGATTGTGGCCGGCCCCATGAATTTGCCGGCGCACCGGCAATGGCCAGCGAGCAGGCACTGGAGCCGCCGCGCTGCAGTTCCTGTAACGGACGGGTACGCCCAGGGGTGGTCTGGTTTGGCGAAGCGTTACCCGAGGGCGCGTTGGATGCGGCATTTGCCGCTGCCGGCGACTGTGACTGCCTGCTGTCGATCGGTACCTCCGGTGTGGTACAACCTGCAGCGATGATTCCCGATCTGGCCGCCCGGAGGGGTGCCACGGTAATCCATGTCAATCCGGAGCCAATCTCTGTGGGCCGTGCCAATGAATACAGCCTGCAAGGGCCGGCCGGACAAATTTTGCCATTGCTGCTGACTAACGATTAAAAGGTGTTTTTATGCTCAGTCTCGATTTTTACAACCCGACACGCATCATTCTTGGCAAGGGCCGCATTGCCGAACTTGACCGGCATATAGCGGCGGATGCCCGCGTGCTGGTGCTGTATGGCGGCGGCAGCGTCGAGCGTAACGGCACGCTCGACGAGGTACGCCAGGCAATGGGTGAACGCCATGTGCAGTACTTTTCCGGTATCGAGCCCAACCCGGCCTATGAAACCCTGATGCAGGCGGTGGAGCTGATCCGCCGCGAACAGCTGGATTACCTGCTGGCAGTGGGCGGCGGCTCGGTGATTGACGGTACCAAGTTTGTTGCTGCTGCCGTCAATTTCGCCGGTGATCCCTGGCAGATACTGCTCAATGGCGGCGAGAACGTTACCGAAGCCTTGCCGCTGGCTTCGGTATTGACCCTGCCGGCAACCGGCTCGGAAATGAACAATGGTGCGGTGGTCACCCGTCTGGCCGACAAGGCCAAGCTGCCCATGCACAGCGACCTGGTGTTTCCGCAATTTTCGGTGCTGGACCCGACCAAGACTTTCAGTCTGCCGGCCCGTCAGGTTGGCAACGGGGTGGTGGACTCCTTTGTACATGTCATCGAGCAGTACCTGACGGTGGTGGGCAACAACCCGCTGCAGGACCGCTTTGCCGAGGGCTTGCTGCAAACGCTGGTGGAGATTGGCGAGCAGGCGGTTAGCGAAACGGACAACGAGGAACTGCGTGCCAACCTGATGTGGGTGGCCTGTCTGGCCCTGAACGGCCTGATCGGGGCCGGCGTGCCGCAGGACTGGTCGACCCATTTGCTGGGCCATGAGCTGACCGCACTGTACGGGCTGGACCATGCGCAAACATTGGCGGTGGTGCTGCCGGCCATGCTGCAGGTACGCCGTGACGCCAAGCGGGACAAGCTGCTGCAATATGCGGCAAGGGTCTGGCAGCTGACGAGCGGCAGCGAGGAACAGCGCATTGATGAAGCCATCAGGCGTACGCGGGCATTCTTCGAGGCGGTTGGCGTGCCGACCCGGCTGGCGGACTACGGACTGGATGCAGCCTGCATCGAGCCGGTGTTGCAGCAGCTGGAAGCCCATGGCATGACCACACTGGGCGAACACGGGGATATCACGCCGGAGGTTTGCCGCCAGGTGCTGGAGTTGGCCCTGTAATTTTGTTGGTCATGACGAATTGCGATCCTGTTTTGCGCATGTCATGAACGGACGCTTAACAACAGGCCTTTTAATGTCGGGGCAGCCTGCTGTCAGGTTGCCCTTTGCCAATGGGTAGCCTAGTATTCGCCCGCCGCATATGCGGTGTTACGAGATTTTGACGCTGTATGGAAAGTTCTTGTTTATGTCCTTCATGGACAACTTTGCATAATTTGATACCTGCTTGCCGGCAGCTGCTGCCCGCCCTTTGATCATGCCCTGAGCCCTGCCTAGGGCGCGTTTCCGGGTGGCCAGTGCATGCCCCGGAGACTGATATGAGCATTACCCACGAAGATATTGCGCTCGTCCTGAGCGCTGCCCTGCACAATGACCAGCTGGATGAAGCACTTGATGCCCTGAAAGGGTTGCGGCCGGTGGATATCGCCGACGCGCTGGAGCTGGTTGCCCCCGAACAGGCTTGGCGCTTGCTGGAACGGCTGCCCGGCCGGGCCGAGATTTACGCTTACTTTGATGCTGATGAACAGGTACGGCTGGCGCGCGAGTTTCCCCGGGCGACACTGGCCCGGCTGGTTGGCGAGATGCCGGCGGACGAGCGAACCGATCTGTTCAAGCGCCTAGATCCGAAACAGCAGAATGAACTGCTGCCGGCGCTGGCCCAGGCCGAGCGTGAAGACATCCGCAGGCTGTCATCTTACGAGGAAGGCACGGCCGGTGCGCTGATGACCTCGGACTATGCCATGCTCAAACCGGGCATGACGGTGGCCCAGGCGCTGGCCTCCCTGCGCCATGAAGCCCCGGATGCGGAGACCATCTACCAGTCGTATGTGATTGATGACGAGCGCCGGTTGCTCGGGGTGGTATCCCTGCGCGACCTGATTCTGGCCCATCCGGACAAGACCATCGACCAGCTGATGATTGCTGATGTGGTCAGTGGCGAGGTCGGCGAAGACCAGGAAGATATCGCCAAGCGCATTACCCGTTATGACCTGTTGGCGCTGCCGATTACCGACCAGATGGGTTGTCTGGTGGGGATTGTCACCTATGACGATGCCATGGATGTGGCCAGCGAGGAAGCCACCGACGACTTCCACAAATCCGCCGGTGTCACCACGTCGGTCGGTAACCTGAAGGATGCCACCATCGGCCTGCTGTACCGCAAGCGGGTGTTCTGGCTGGTGTTGCTGGTGTTCGGCAACCTGTTTTCCGGTGCCGGTATCGCCCACTTCGAGGACATCATTGCCGCCAACCTGGTGCTGGTGTTCTTTCTGCCGTTGCTGGTGGACAGTGGCGGTAACGCCGGCTCCCAGTCGTCGACGCTGATGGTGCGGGCGATGGCCACCGGTGAAGTGGTGATGAAGGACTGGTTCAAGCTGCTTGGCCGGGAGGCCACGGTTGCCCTGTTGCTGGGCTGTACCATGGCGGCAGCGGTTTCGTTGCTGGGTTATATTCGCGGTGATTCGCTGGTGGCACTGGTGCTGGCGCTGAGCATGGTCAGCATTGTCATGGTCGGTTGCGTGATCGGCATGAGCCTGCCTTTTGTCCTGAGCAAGTTCAACCTTGACCCGGCCAGTGCCAGTGCACCGCTGATCACATCCGTGTGTGATGCCTCGGGTGTGGTGGTTTACCTGTATATCGCTTCGCAAATCCTGCCGGGCATGTCGATGGGGTAGGTTCGAATTCATTCGAACACTGCCCGGCAACGCCGGGCAAATGACATACGCTGCAGGGCATCTTCGAAACCTGCTGTGCGAATGAATTCGCACCTACAAGGAGCGCCGGGATCAAACCTGGTGTAGGTTCGAATTTATTCGAACATTGCCCGGCAACGCCGGGCCAATGAGCGGTTACTTGTGCGAATAAATTCGCACCTACATGGAGCGCCGGGATCAAGCCTGGTGTAGGGTCGAATTCATTCGAACACTGCCCGGCAACGCCGGGCGAATGACATACGCTGCAGGGCATCTTCGAACCCTGCTGTGCGAATGAATTCGCACCTACAAGGAGCGCCGGGATCAAACCTGGTGTAGGTTCGAATTTATTCGAACATTGCCCGGCAACGCCGGGCAAATGAGCGGTTACTTGTGCGAATAAATTCGCACCTACATGGAGCGCCGGGATCAAGCCTGGTGTAGGGTCGAATTCATTCGAACACTGCCCGGCAAGGCCGGGCATATGGCCGGTGTTTGTGCGAATGAATTCACACAGTTTTTGTACTCTAACGAATCACAACCCTGTCATCATCTCCCCTGTATTCGGCCTGCCAGTCGGGCCGGTACATCGACTGCACCTGCACCGGTGGCAGCTGGTATTCGCCCGGAGTGACGGCACGGACCAGATACAGCAGCGTGGTTGCCTGCCACGGACCGGCTTCGACAGCGGCAACATAGCGGTCATCCAGCCAGGACTGCATGGCGATGCGTGTCTCCTGCATTTGCGTCTGCCAGCCCTTGAATGTGCTGACATCACTCAGCAACACGCTGCTTTCACCCAAATTCTGGTTTTCCAGCTCGAAGCCGGCCGGCAGCAAGTCCACCACCAGGGCGTCACGCACGGTCTCGCTGGCACTGATCTGCAGCCGCACCAGCAGCAGGTCGCCGCTGGCGAGCTGGCCCAGTTGTGCCGGGCTGCCATCCAGATTGAAATAATCACGTCCGACTTTCAGCACGTTATCCGGCTGCGGGCTGTAGTGCTCCGGATTGCCCCGTGCATTGAGTACCTGATACAGCGCATGTTCGGAATCGTTGGTAACGGTCAGCGGCTGGCGCAGGTCCGCACTGCCAAGGTTGCGGGAAGGCTGCTTCGCTGACAGCTCCAGCACGCGACTGGCTGTTTGCAGGCTGGCCTGCCAGGGCTCGCTGCTGCCCAGACCGGCGCTGTGCAGTGCCATGAAGGCGGCGGCGTTTTCCTGGGTCGACAGCCAGCGCTTGCCGTGAATGGCATCGACCAGTTGCTCCAGCCGTGGGCCGAGCTGGGTATCCGGCAGCAGGCCGTTGCTGTTCAGCGCATGAATCTGCCAGGCCAAGTCGCTCAGCGGACTGCCGTAATCCTGTACCCACAGGTGACGATCACGCTGGAACAGGCCGGCTTTTTGCAATAGCTGCTGGCTGCGCTGACCGTCACCGGACTTGTCCAGCGCCACCGCCAGGTGCACCAGCGCCAGCGGAGTTTTCGCATCGGCAGCCCGGTTGTACAGGGTGCGCAAGGCGCTCAGCGGTACCGGCTGCTGCTGCGACAGCACATAGGCGGCGTAGCTCTGGGTGGCCAGCCGGCTGTGGGCGACATCATCGGTGTACTGGTAGCTGACCAGATAGCCTTCACGCACATAGCGCAGCAGGCGCTCGCGAGCCTTGTCCAGCCGTGCGGCAGACACTTCCAGCCCCTGCCGGCTGGCCTGTTGCAGGAAATCGGTGGCCAGCACGGTATTCCAGGGGATCTCCTCGCCGTTGGCATCCCACATGGCGAAGGAGCCGTCCGGGCGCTGCATGCTCAGCAAGTGCTCGATACCGCTCTGCAACAACTGACGGCGTTGTTCTGTGCTGACCGGCTTGTCGAGCAGTTCCGACAGGCGCTCGGCCGGCAGGTACAGCAGCGGCAACAGGCGGCTGGCGGTTTGCTCGGAGCAGCCATAGGGGTATTCGTACAGCGAGCGCACCAGAGTGGCCAGGCTGGTCATGGGTTGTGTCGACAGGGTCAGGCGGGCGCGAGTACTGCCCGGCAGCCAGCCGTCCAGCCAGTCATCGGCGCTGCTCCAGTGTTCGCCCGGTTGCAGCAGGCGGGTGACACGGCGCGACTGGTCCGGCCAGGGCGAGCGCACATCCAGCTGCCATTGACGTTGCAGGGCGGGCAGGGTTTCGTCCGGCAGTTGCAGGCCATCAACCCTGAGAGCCAGCTGGCTGGTGCCGGTGGCGATTGCCCGTACCGGTAGCGGCAGGCGCTGGCGCTGGCCGGCGGCCAGGGGGAGGGGATCTGGCAGGGTGTCGGACAGCTCCAGCAGGTCACCTGTATCCAGTTTCAGCTGCAGGCTTTGCGGCTGGTCGGTCAGGTTGTGCAGCTCCAGCATCAGCTGGCTGTCATCACCCCGGGCGAGAAAGCGCGGCATGGCCAGCTCGGCCACCAGCGGTGCGGCTACGGTCATCAGCTGTTCGCTACTGGCGAAGCGGTCGTCATCCCAAGCCTGGGCCATCAGCCGTAGCTGGCCGTTGAACTCCGGCAGCGGAAGGCGGGTTTCGGCATAGCCGTCGGCATCCACAGTCAGCACATCGCTTTGCCAGGCGACGATCTGTACATGACTCTTCGGACGATCGCCACCCTGCTCCAGCGCGGCATCACCGCCAAAACGCAGGCGGGCCAGCCCGGCCTTGCCGGCGTCGATCAGCTGGCCGTAAACATCCAGCTGGTCGACGGCATAGGCCTTGCGGCCAAAGAAGCTGTCAAGCGGGTCCGGTGTCTTGAAGCCGGTAATGTTGAGTACGCCGACATCCACCGCCGACAGCAGCACGCGACTGCCGGCCGGAACCTTGCCATCGGCATCACGAACCTTGATGCGCACCAGCTGTTCGCGTCCGGGGCGGGTGCTGTCCGGGGCTTCCAGTTCCAGCTGTAGCGCATGCTTGCTGCGATCCAGCGGCAGGTGCAGTACGCCCACGGCCCGTTTGGCGGTCTGCTCGGCGTTGTGCGCGCCAGACCGTACCACCAGTGCGGTGACATAGAGGTCGTGACGTTTCCAGTCCTTGTCGACGGGAATGCGTATATCCAGCCCGTCGGCCGGCACCTCAATGTTTTGCCACCAGAGCGGGCCGTCGGCCGACTCCACCAGCACATAGCCGGAACCGGCATGGGGTGCTTCGATGCGCACTTTGGCAGTCTCGCCGTTGCGGTAGGCGGCGCGGTCCAGCTTCAGGCGCACCTGATCGGGGCGCACGCCGCCATCCTCGCTGCTGTCCTGCCAGCGGTAGCCGGCCCAGAAGCGCTCGCTGCTGACCAGTCCGGTCTGCGGGTTTTCCACCTCGATGCGGTAAGAGCCCCACTGCACCGGGAATTCGATTTGCGCCGGCGTCTTGCCGTCCAGGCTGATCTGGCGCTGTTGCAGGGTCAGGTTCTTTTCGCTATAGCGGGAGCGCCAGCCGGTCTCTGCCGAGTAGCTCCAGTAATAGTCGCGGCGCTCGCGGATCAGGCGTACCTGCAGGTTGTCGGCGGCCTGCAGTTCCCCTGCGGCATTGGCCAGCACCAGGCTGAAGCTGGCCAGGGAGTTCTCATCCACCCGGTTGTCACTGGTGTAATGGCCACGGATGCCGACCAGCTGTGATGCCGGCCAGACCGCTTGCAGATGGCGGCGGGTGATCGGGCGGCCGCCGGACTCCATCAGGCTGACTCTGGCCACCAGTTCCAGTGGCGAGCGGGCTTCGTCCCACTGGCTTTTCATCTGCAGGTTGGCGTGGCCTTTGTCGTCGGTGAGGACGGCCTTGAAGTCTAGGCTCTGGGTCGGCAGCTTTTCTGTCACCGAGCCGAATTGGTAGCCGGGCAGGACAGGCAGCGCCTCGCGCAGCGGCCGCACAAACAGCTGACCTTGCACCTCGCTGCCGGCGGCAGGTGCGCCATACAGGAAGCGGCCTTCCACCTGGATGTCGAGCGCGGCATCCGGTGTCAGCGGCTGCGTGCTGCCGGACAGTTCGAGTGCCATGCGCTCGGGCATGAAATCTTCCACCTGGAATTCGTGACGCACCTGATTGATGCCCTGGCTGCCGTCCAGATCAACCACCAGTTGCCAGCGGCCGGTCGGTGCGCTGTCGGCCAGTTGCAGCCGGTACTGGTAAAAGCCCGTCTCCTGCGGCTGCCAGGCGAAGCTGCGCAGCTCCTGGCCGTCCGGCGTGAGGATGCGTGCCTGGACCGGCTGCTCGGGTAGCGGCTGGCCATCGGCATCGCGCAGCAGGGCATTGAGCAAAACGGTTTCACCGGGGCGATACAGGTCGCGCGGACCGAATACGAACAGCTGCATGGGACGCTGGGCTGCTCCGTCCAGGCCGGCGAATTCACTCAGGTCCAGTGCACCGCGCTTGAGTGGCAGAAAGCTGGTTTGCCGGCCGCTGCGGGCCAGGGCCAGCGTGGCGTCCTTGTGCAGCGGCAGTTGCAGGTGGCCCTTGTGGTCGGTACTGCCCTCGTCGAGCAGCTGGCCCCTGGCATCCAGCAGCTGGATGCTGATCCCGGTCAGGCTCTTGCCGTCGGCAATGCCCAGGGCGAACAGGTCCAGTGCCTGTGCCGAGCGGTGTGCGGAGAGGCCGATATCGCTCAGGGTGAACAGGGTGGCGGGCTGGGTGTAGGCAAAATTGCCGGCCTGACGCATGACGGCGAAATAGACGCCCGGTTGTTGCAGGGCCTCGATGTCGTTGACCGGCAACAGGCTGCGCTGCTGCACGTTGTCTTCGCCCTGCAGGTCGAAGCGGCCGCTGTAGACCAGACGACCCATGGCTTGCAGGTCGTCGTTGTTCCAGACGGAGAATCCGCTGCTGTCATGACGGGCGATGAAGCCAGGTACCGAGGTATCGTGAATGCGGAAGAAGTCCACATCCACCTCGTTGACGTTGAGCGATTGCACCGGCAGCCCCTGTGCCAGCTCGATCGGCAGCAGTGAACCCTTGCTGGCAAAGCCCAGCATGGGCTCCATGTTGTTGGTGGTCAGCCGGGTCTGGTTGTCCTGTTGCAGCCGGGTTCCGGTGATCGCCAGTAGTCCGGCCTGCACCTCGATATTCAGTCTGTGTTTGGGTGGCAGATGGCGCTGGCGCAGCTCCATGCCGTCATCGCTTAGCACCCAGGCTGGCTCCAGTACGGTGGCTGCCGTCAGGTCATTGATGCTGATGAACTCGGCAAAGGCCTGGCCGGGCTGCAGAGGTACGGAAAAGCTCAGCACCAGCGTCGCTGCTCCGTCCACCTGTTGTTCGGACACATCGACCAGTGTCAGGGGCTGGCCCTGATAGTGGGCGGGATCCGGTCTGGTATCTGTAGCGGACGCGGTGACAACTGCAGTGCCCGTAGCGGCCTTCTTGTCGGGCGTTTCCTGGTTGCAGGCCAGCAGGCTGCCAAACAGCAGGATGGCGAGGAAATGCAGCAGAATTCTGGAGGTGCGGGTGTTGTGCATGGCGGCTTCCTTGGCTGAGGGCACTACTATAACCATGGCCCGATCCGGGCGTCATCAGGAATGATGTCGTAACCGCCTCAGTCCGTGACCGGCAGCACAGTGCTGAATTCCAGCAGGGCGGTCTGGCCGTTGCTGTCGATCACACTGAGCTGCTGTTTGCCGGGGCGGGTGAAGGCGTGCTGGAATGCGGTGCTGCCGTCCGTTTGCTGCAGCGGCCGGCCGTTGAGGAACCACCACAGTCCGCCACTTGCACCTTCGACGCTGAATTCGACGACCAGTTCCTCATGGCTGCGCAGTGGTGGCAAATGCAGCCTGGCGCCAGGCGTGACACCGAGAATGCGCAGCTCGCCGGCCACCGGTTGTGTCACTGGCGGGCAGTCAGTGTTGACCGCAGGCAGGCGGCGGCTGCGGCGTTCGCCGGCCGGCAGCCAGGGCTCCAGCGTGGCCGGCCACAGGGCAATGTCCGTTGGCCGGGCTTGCTGACAGTCGGCGGCCACTTGCCGGCCTTTGTCATCAGTCCAGATGCGCTGCCAAACGGGCTGGGACAGGCCGGCCAGATTCAGGGTTGGCGGGGTGATGCCGTCCAGCGTCCAGGCGATGCGCTGGCGGCGGCAGTTACCGTCATCGGCCGCCAGTGGTTGTCCGCCCGGCCAGCAGATGGCGGCGACACCCACAGCGGGCGGCTGTGACGGATTGCCGGTGAGCCGGCCGGGTTGCTGCGCAAGGATGTCGTACACCTGCAACAGCAGCGGGGTGGCACTGACCTGCCCGTATTGTCCCGGTACCGGCGTGCCGTCGGGTCGGCCAACCCAGACACCGATGACATGACCGTTGCCCACACCCAGAGCCAGAGCATCACGGTGGCCATGGCTGGTGCCGGTTTTCCAGGCAAAGCCCTGCCGGCGTTGTTGTTCCGCGCTGTTGGGCTGCAGGTGGCCGGACAGGATCCGCTGTACCACCCAGGCTGCCCCCGGTGTCGTGAGCGGGCGTGGTTGCAGGGGTGTGTCCGGCTGATAACGCAACGGGGCGGTGCTGCCATTGCGCCCGAGCGCGGCATAGGCACTGACCAGATCCTCCAGTTTTGCTCCGGTACCGCCGAGGATCAGCGCCAGATTGGGAATGCCGTCGCCCGGATACTGCAGGCGAATGCCGGCCTGTTGCAGGCGGGCGTCGAAGCGCTGGCTGCCATAGTGCTCCAGCAGCTGTACCGCCGGCAGGTTGAGCGAGTTGAGCAATGCTTCGCTGGCAGATACCGGCCCGCCAAAGCCGCGGGCAAAGTTGCCCGGCTGGTAGCTGGCATGGTGCCGGGGCACGTCCTGCAGCAGCGACTCGGAGTGGATCAGGCCGTCTTCCAGTGCCAGTGCATAGAGAAAGGGCTTCAGGGTCGAACCGGGCGAGCGCACCGCTTGCACCATGTCGACATGGCCGGAGCGTTGTTCGTCATGCAGGTCCGCCGAGCCGAGATAGGCGCGCACTTCCATACTGGCCGTTTCCGCCACGACAATGGCGGCGGATACCCGCGGCGGCAGACGATGTTTCCAGCTGGCCAGCAGCTGTTCCAGCCGTTGCTGCAGGGCGAAGTCGATGGTGGTTCGGATACGCCCGCTGTGCGGCTGACGCAGGCGGCGAGCCAGCAGTGGAGCCAGTGCCGGTTCCTGACGCGGGGCCAGCCAGATCTCCTCGGCCAGTGCCTCGTCAATCTGCTGTGCCGGCCAGGTAGCGTGCTGGCGCAGGCGCTGCAGCAGTTTGTCCCGCGCCGCCTGCGCCCGTTGTGCATGACGGTCCGGGCGCAGGCGGCTGGGGGCCTGTGGCAGCACCGCCAGCAATGCGGCCTCCGCATGGGTCAGTTCGCTGGCCGGTTTCGACAGATAGGCCCAGCTGGCCGCCGACACCCCTTCCAGCGTGCCGCCAAAAGGGGCGCGATTCAGATAGATTTCAAGGATTTCATCCTTGGAGTGATGCCATTCCAGCTGCAGGGTGCGCCAGATCTGGTGCAGTTTGCCCTGCCAGGTACGGCTGTGCGGTTCGATGATGCGTGCCACCTGCATGCTTAGAGTGCTGCCGCCAGAGACGATACGGCCATGACGCAGGTTGAGCCAGGCGGCCCGCAGCAGCGCGGGCGGGTTGATGCCGGGATGCAGATAGAACCAGCGGTCCTCGTAATCCAGCAGGGCTTGCAGATAGAGCGGCGATACCTCGTCCAGCGTCACCGGATAGCGCCACACGCCCTCGTCATCGGCAAAACGCCAGAGCGGCTGGCCATCGCGTGCCAGCACCACCTGGGCACCACTGGCCTGCACATCCGGCAGCGGGTCCAGCCGGTCCGCCAGCAGAAACAACAGCCAGCACAGCAACAGGAGCAGGGCAGTGCGAAGCGGGAGTTGGCGGAGTCTGGGCATGAGGTGCTGACAGGAATGAAGGCATGACAATGTGAGTATTTAAGACAAAGCTGCACTTTCAACTCATGGGTGCCGGTTTTGTGGAAAACACAAGGCATGGTACTACAGGCACGTTGTGCGATCATGCCGAGTCTGGAATGATGTATCGCCTAAAGTTTTTGTAGCTATTGGAAGGAACGCCATGACACAGGATGATCTGTCCAGCACTGAATATGGTTCACCGGTCATTGTCGAGCATGTAAAGGCATTGCGAATCCTGTTGATCGATTTGGAAAATTGCCCCAATCATATTCAGGAATTGCAGGACAGCCTGCGTGATTATGACAAGGTGATCATCTGCTATGCCAGCACGGGCGCAAAAATTCCGCTGGACTGGTTGATGCCGTTGCACGAAACCATCAGTGCCGGTCATCTGCAAATCCACAAGATGGACAGTATCGGCAAGAATGCTGCCGACTTCGGCATTTTCTTCTTTGCCGGAATGCTGGCGCAGCAGCTTGAGGCGGCAGCAGAATTCACCATTGTTTCGGATGATTCCGATCTGGATCATCTGGTCAGTTTGCTGGAAGGGCAGGGGCACTCTGTTCTGCGCAAAGGCAAAGAAAAGCCAGTGACCAGCCCGCAGCCAATAGCGGAGCCCGCTGTTGTCACACCGGTTATTCGCGATGTTGCCAGTGGTGTGCGCCTGTACTGTGAGCATCTGGAGCGATATAGCGGCAACCGCCCCGCGTCGGAAACCACGCTTAAAAACAGCATCCGTACCCGCATGGGGCAGAATCTGGCCATGACCGAGGCGGTGCTGGAGCAATTGATCAAGCTGAAGGCGCTATCTTTCAACGGCAGCAAGGTGGTGTACCAGTCCACCAAGATTAGTCAGCTGGCGAAAATGGCCGTGTGAGCGCAAGTGAGCGAGAACGGAGTATGTTGAGTTGCGCAGCGGTAGCCGGGCGGTTCGCTTAAAGGCTGTTGTTTGCCTTGGGTGTGCTGCAGCACGGTTTCCAGCTTGTCGAAGGCCTTGGCCAGTCGGGCTTCCTTGAAGGCAGCTTCGCCAGTGCCCGGACGGCATGCCGCAAATGGTTCGGCAAACCGTCAGTCGTTCAGCTCCGTCACCCATTGTTTCAGGGTTTCGTTCATCTGCGGGTTGGGCGCTTCCATAAAGGACACGACAAAACGGTCATTCAGCTCGGTCACGCCGATGGAGCGCGGGCGCACCGCCATGGCCAGGGGTGTGGGCAACTTGATGCCGAAGCAGAACACCAGATGCTTGGCTGCCAGGATGTCGTCAGCAATCTCTCCTTCCGGCAATGCGCTGGTGTGGGCATAGTGATCGAACAGGGCTATTTTGCAGGCCACCGGGCTGGCCTCGACCCTGGCCTCAAGTATTGCCAGAATCTCGTCCACACAGGTAAAACGGGCTTGGGTTTTCAGCAGCTCAAGGCTGAACACCGGGTATTTGTCCATGAACCGGGTAAATTGCATGCGTGTTGCTCCTGAAGGTAAAACAACACTTTATGATTTGGTGATGCATTATGCAATGCGACAAAGGGAACCGCAGGACAAACCGGTGCTGTCGGTTGTGCAAGGCAGCCACTATGAAATGATCTGGAACGGACGACAAGTTTCCAGCGTGAACCGGATTTCGTTGCCCGGCTATTGAGGCGCTCCCGCACAGCAGTCGCCGTGATTTCAGCGCAACCTGGCCACACCCAGCTCGCCGAGCGTAGCGGCCATGTCTTCGGCGGAAGTGGCGGGTTTGACGTCGGTATCGATCTTCAGCACCCGGCCATCCTTGCCGATGTACACCGTATGGCGGCGGGCGAAGCCCAGTGGATGCAGCACCCCGTAGGCACGGGCTACCGACTTGTCCTCATCGCTCAGTAACGGAAAGTCGGCGTCGGTGGATTCGGCGAAACCGATGTTCTTGCTCAGTGGATCGACACTGGCCATGAAGTAGGCCACGTCATATTCGCGGATCAGATGGCCGTTTTCCGCCAGCGACTTGCATTCGATGGTGCAGCCGGAGGTGTAGGCCTTGGGAAACCAGGCCAGCACCACGGCCTGCTTGCCGAGGTAATCGGCCAGGCGGTGAGTCTGTCCGTCGGAGCCGGGCAGGGTGAAGTCCGGGGCTGGCTCACCGGGCTCCAGAGCATTGGCCGGGCTGGCGACAGCGCTCAGCCACAGGCCCAGTATCAGGGTCTTGCAATATCTGAACATGACTTTCTCCTGGTTGATGCCTCGCTACCCGGACAGTGTAACTCAGTGGTTGATATCGACGTCCCTGGTTTCCTTGCCGATGATCAGCGCCAGCAGCGTGAGCAGGGCCATGCAGGCAAGATAGATGCCGACCAGCAACGGGCTGCCGTCACCCATGCCCCATAACCAGACCGCGATGAACGGTGCTACGGCGGCGCCAAGGATCGAGGACACATTGTAGGAAATGCCCGAGCCGGTATAGCGCACATTGGTCGGGAACAGTTCGGGCAGCAGCGCGCCCATCGGACCGAAAGTCATGCCCATCAGGCTGAACCCCAGCACCAGCCAGAGCATCACGCCAACGAATCCCGCCGATAGCAGCGGCACCCACAGCAGGCCGAACAGGATGATGCCGAGCGTGACCAGAATCAGCGTCTTGCGCCGGCCCAGACGGTCTGCCAGCAGGCCGGACAGCAGGGTGAATATGCCGAAGAACACCACGCCGAAGATCAGCATCAGCACGAAGTTGTTGTAGCTGTAGCCCAGCCCGCCCAGCTGGCCTGTGGCTGGTTCGAGCGGTGCGCGGCCATAGCTCAGTGAGAAGGTGGTCATCAGGTAGAACAGCACATAGGTGGCCAGCATGTAGAAGGTGCCGAGGATCAGCTCGCGCCAGTTCCGGCGTACCACTTCACCCAGCGGCAGCTTGACCACCTTGCCGGTGGACACAGCCTTGGAGAAAGCCGTGCTTTCCACCAGGTTCAGGCGAATCCACAGGCCGATGATTACCATCACCGCCGAAAACAGGAAGGGGATGCGCCAGCCCCAGTCGAGAAAGGCGTCCGATGGCCGTGACGGGTTATCCGATGGCAGCACGGCAGCGACGATCAGGAACAGGCCGTTGGCGATGATGAAACCCAGTGGCGCACCCAGCTGCGGGAAGGTACCGAACAGGGCGCGCTTGCCAGCGGGGGCGTTCTCGGTGGCGACCAGTGCCGCGCCGGACCATTCACCGCCAATGGCAAAACCCTGGGCCAGGCGCATGATCACCAGCAGCAGTGGTGCCAGCCAGCCGATGGCATGGTAGGTAGGCAGCAGGCCGATCAGGAAGGTGGCGATACCCATGGTCAGCAGGGCATAGATCAGCGTGGTCTTGCGCCCGATCTTGTCACCCAGGTGGCCGAAGAATACTGCACCCAGCGGACGTGCAATCATGGCTGCACCGAAAATGGCGAAGGACGCCAGCAGCGCTACCCTCTCGTTACCCGGCGGAAAGAACAGGTAGGGGAAGACCAGCACGGCTGCGGTGGCATAAACGTAGAAGTCGTAGAACTCGATGGTGGTGCCGACCAGGCTGGCAAACATGACGCGGGAGCGTGAGTTGGCCGGAGCTGGCGCGGAAGTGATGGATTGGGACATGGGGCAGGCAACGTTTCAAATGGATGGAAGGCCGCTGCCGGGTGCGGCGCGGGCAGTGATTGTATGCAAGACCGGGGCGCGGCGCCATCCTTGGCCGGTTTCCAGCCTTTTTTGTCCTGCTTGATACGGCGGGCAGCCAGTGCTTGATCGCTGACCAGCAGCTGGATTGTGGGCATGTCACGCTATTTCTGTAGACGTTCAATTGCGCTTTTTGCTATCTTCAGACGAGCGTGCAAAAATAACACTTTATCAAGATGGAGGTCAGTCATGAGCATGCATGTTGAACACAATCAGACTGATTCAAGGCAAATGGCTGCCAGTGGTTTGCGTGTGGCGATGAATATCATGGAGCGCTGGGGTGCGACACGTGAGCAAATGGGCAAGATTCTGCGGGTCTCGGCCAGTACCCTGGCGCGTAGCAAGGCTGAAAATGGCAGTGCCGCAAAACTGGATGATGACCAGCTGGACCGAATCAGTCATGTACTCAATATTCATGCGGCCCTGCGTACCCTGTTTGAGAACCCGGCCAACCTGTATGGCTTTGTTGCCATGCCCAACCAGAACGGGTTCTTCAACGGTCGCAGTCCGCTGGAGGTGATGAGCGATGGCAGTTTCGCCAGCCTGTACGAAACCCACCGCCACATTGATGGCCTGCGTGGTGCCCAGTGGTAGAGCTGAAACAGCTACCGCTGCTACCGGCCACTGAAGCAACCGGCTATCGGCTGGGCAACTCCAAATTTCCACCCATAGCCCTGTTTGACGATGTGGCCGATGCGGACGAATTTGAAATTCTTTATCAGCTACAAGCCAGAACCAACCCGCGCCTGCTCAATGAGGCAGGCCGTATCGAACAGCTGCCACGCAATGAAATTCCTTTTGGCGTTACAGGCTGCTCCTATGCGGTGGCTCCCTTCACCCACGTCAACCCGGCAGGCTCGCGGTTCAGTGCTGGCAGCTATGGTGTGTTGTATCTGGCAGATGCCATGCCCACCGCATTGGCTGAAGTACGCCACCATCAGCAAAGCTACTGGCAAGGCGTAAGCGGACTGGAGTTCGAGCGTATCGTACTGCGGGGATTGAGTTGTCAGTTTATCCAGAACGGCATGGCTGATATCAGTGGCTTGCCCGGGCAGCATCCGGTTTATGCACCGGATGATTACAGCGCCAGCCGCATATTGGGCTCTGCGGTCAAAGAGAGCGGCTTGCCGGGCCTGAAATACAGGTCTGTCCGTAAAGGCGGGCAGCATTGTTGGGCCCTGTGTACACCTAAGCCGGTGTTATCGGTTGTGCAAAGCAGCCATTACGAAATGATTTGGGACGGGCAGCGGATTGCCAGTGTGAACCGGTTGGGGGAAATTACCGATATCCTTGGGTGAGAGTTGTTGACCTGCCCCCGATTGTTGCCACTGTTTCTTGTTTCTTGCCTGATACCGGATGCTTATGAAAAAAAACTCATGCGTCGAGCCATCGAACTTTCACGAACGAACATGCAGGCGAACGCCGGCGGACCTTTTGGTGCGGTGGTGGTCAGGAATGGTGAAATTGTCGGCGAGGGCTGGAACCGGGTAACCTCGAGCAATGATCCGACCGCCCATGCCGAAGTGGTGGCGATACGGGCGGCATGCGCCCGTCTGAATACTTTGACCTGTCAGGCTGCGAAATCTACGCCAGCTGTGAGCCTTGTCCGATGTGCCTGGCGGCCATCTACTGGGCCCGAATCGGCAAGCTGTATTATGCCAACACGTGCCGGGATGCCGCCGATATCCAGTTCGATGACGACCTGATCTATCAGGAAATCGCAAAACCGCTCAATGCCAGACAACTGCCGATGGAGCAGCTGGGCCAGGACGAGGCGATCACTGTCTTTGAAGAGTGGATGAACAAGCCTGACAAGATTCGCTATTAGTGCTGAAAGTTTGTAACAGCCTGACCCCAACAACTCCTTGTTCCGCATTGCTATTCCCACGGATCACCAGCAGGGCGTTGGCTTTCAGCGCGGTGCTGACCTTGCGTGGCCGTTCCTTGGCCGGTTGCGGTCGCTATTTACTTTCAGGCACACAAAGATGTCTTATGCGGCCTGATATGGCCTATTTGGTTGCCGAGGCAATATAACGTGGATCGCATACCAACCAACAGGCAGCCATTCAATTCACAACGACCTTAGCCCAGAACAATTTGATGTTTCTATCGCATTCAAATGATAGACTCAAAACGATTTTGAACGACTTTGAAAAATAAATTCCGATTGTCATCAATATGAATAGCGAGCCGTGGGTTACCGCTGAAGATGTCGCCCAGCACTTGGGTGTGGCCAAGGACACCGTTTATCGCTGGCGCGAGCGCAAGGCTTTGCCTGCGCATCGCGTGGGACGGCTGTGGAAGTTCCAGCTCTCCGAAGTGGATGACTGGGTGCGCTCAGGTGGTGCCGATGAGGAGTCGACGGGACCGGATAAAAAAGAATTCAGCAGGAGGTGACTCGTGAGCCTGGAAGGCCAGCTTCTCGACCAGAAGTCTTTGCGAGCCGTGACTGGCAAGACGGCAGACTGGAACGAAATCGCCAAGGATTGCATTGCCTTTGCCAATGCAACGGGTGGCCGCCTACTGCTGGGGATTGAGGATGGTCAGAACGAGCCTCCTGCCGACCAGCGCATTCCTTTAGACTTGCCTGACACTCTGCGTCGCAAGTTGGCAGAGCGCACGGTCAATGTGACTTTATTGCCAGATATTGCCACCACTCCTAATGGCGGTCAGTACATCGAATTACGTGTCCCCCGTGCCATGTCTGTCGCATCCACCACGGATGGCCGCTACTTCCTGCGCGTGGCTGATCAAAGCAAACCCGTGACGGGCGATGACGTGATGCGTCTGGCCAGTGAACGTGCTGCATTGCCGTGGGAAACGCAAACCACCTTGCATGTTCCACGTGCTGAGATGGATGTCACCAAACGCGACAAGCTGCTTGCAGCCTTGCGCGCATCGGACCGCGTCAAGCCTTCCGTCAAGGAAAAAACTGACGACGAACTGCTTGATCACTATCAGCTCACGCAAGGGTCGGACCTCACCAACCTGGGCGTGCTTGGTCTTGGCCGCCAGCATCACCGCGCCCAACTAACCACGTCACCGGTCATCCAGTTCATCAAGTACGACGAGCATGGGCAAAAGGTCAACAAGCTGGTGTGGGATGACCACACGCAAAGCCCGATGGAATTGATTGAAGCGGTTTGGCAAGAGGTACCCGACTTTCGTGAGCATTACGAGCTGCCCGATGGCCTGTACCGCCAGAACGTGCCCGCCTTCGACGAAATCGTGGTGCGCGAACTACTAGTTAACGCGCTGGTTCATCGCCCCTACACCCAGCGTGGTGACATTTTCCTGAACCTGTATCCTGACCGCCTGGAAGTGGTCAACCCCGGCTCGCTGCCGCTGGGTGTCACCCCACAGAATGTTTTACACACCACCGTGCGCCGTAATGAACACCTGGCTCGCCTGTTCCATGACTTGAAACTGATGGAGCGGGAAGGCAGCGGTTTTGACAAGATTTTCGAAGTACTGCTCTCACAAGGCCGCCCGGCTCCCAAGTTGATCGAGACCCATGATCGCGTACAGGTGACAGTGTGCCGCCGCATCCTCAAGCCTGAGGTCATCGACTTCATTGCAAAGGCAGACCAGACTTATCAACTCACGCAGCGCGAGCGGATTGCCTTGGGTCTATTAGCGCAACGCGATGCTCTGACGGCTCGTGAACTAACAAGCGCCCTCGAACTGCCATCGGTTGAGGCTATGCAGCCCTGGCTCAAGCGCCTACTGGACTGGCAACTGGTACAAAGTGCTGGACGTACCCAGGCAACCCGCTACTTTATTGACCCGAGCTTGCTGCGTAGCCTCCAGTTCACTGGCGAAACCACTCTCAAACGCATTGAGCCGCACCGCCTGGCCGCACTGGTCCTGGAAGACCTCCAGCGTTATCCCTGTTCGGCTATCAGCGACATTCACCAACGCGTCGGCGGAGAAATCCATCCTAGACAAGTCAAGCGTGCGCTAGAACAATTGATCGAACGAGGGGAAGTCCGCTTTGAGGGCAGCAACCGCTGGCGGCGGTACTGGGCGGAGACATGAGCAGTCTATCGGACAACCTACACCATATCGTCGATAAGTGGGCGATAGAAATAAGGCGATACGCTGGCAGCAGCCGCTTGAATCAAAGACTTATATCGATCCATGATGATAGAAAGTGGGCGATAGACCTGCACTCTTGGTGGGGAGAGCACGCATGACACCTGAAGCCAAAGCACGCCAACAATGCGTGAATACCCCCACTGAAACTGGCTCGGCGGATTGAGTGATGTTCATCAATCGCAATGCCGTGGGTGTGATTGAAGCTATTAATGCGGCAATCTAATAGAGCATAGTGTATAATCTCAACATTATGAAAATAGATGCCCGAAAACTGAGTCCTGAAGAGCAGCGTGAAAAGCGAACTATCGCTTTGCGCATGCGTGAACAGGGCTATACATTTAAAGCCACTGCTGAAGCAGTGGGTGTTCACATGCGCACTGTCGCTAAATGGACTGAAACAGCAGCACAAGAAGGTAAACAGGCGGCCATTAAAGGTGGTCAGCGTGGAGCCAAAGCCGGTGAGCGGCGCAGCTTGAGCAGTAGTCAGGAAGTTCTCATTCAGACGCTGATTACCGACAAAATGCCCGACCAGCTCAAGTTGGGTTTTGCTCTGTGGACACGCGATGCGGTGCGCGAGCTGATTCAGGAACGCTGCGACTTTCTGATGCCGGTACGTACTGTAGGCGAGTACCTCAAGCGCTGGGGTTACACTCCACAGCGTCCGCTAAAGCGGGCTTATCAGCAGAATCCAAAGGTGGTGCAGCGCTGGCTGGATGAGGAATATCCGCTGATTGCCCAGCGTGCAAAGGTCGAAAACGCCGAAATCCAGTGGGCTGACGAGACTGGAGTACGTAGCGACAGCCACGGTGGCCGCAGCTTTGCACCGGCAGGCAAGACACCAGTACGACTGGTTAGCGGTAGCCGGTTTGCAACCAATATGATTTCTAGTGTTACCAACCGAGGTAAATTGCGCTTCATGATGTACCGGGAAACGATGACATCCCAGGTGTTGATTCGCTTTCTGGATCGCCTTGTTCGCGGCTCGGAAGGCAGAAAAATATTTCTGATTCTCGATAACCTGCGAGTGCACCACAGCAAGAAAGTCGCAGCTTGGGTCGAGGCCAGAAAAGAGCAAATTGAGTTATTTTTTCTGCCCGCTTATGCGCCAGAGCTCAATCCAGACGAATACCTGAACGGCGACCTTAAACAACAGTTAAAAACTGGCAGGGCTGCGCGTACGCAGGCTGAACTTGAAGAGCGGGTTCGTTCAATACTAAGGCGTATCCAGCGGAGGCCGGGACGAGTTTCTTCTTACTTCCGACACCCCAAGATTGCTTATGCCGCCTGATATGGCCTATTTAATTGCCGAGGTAATAAATGAAAATGTACCAGGCCCATTTGTTTTCTAGTGAACCACTACCTAAACCGTGGTTACCTAGGGATAATTAGTCCCCATGGGATTGCTCTAAAACCCTGCGCTGGCTTAAGCGTTCACTGCCATTACGCTAGTAATAATTTGAAATCAGTTCTTTAGAAGATAGATTGAGTCGCACGTAAAATGTTCACAGTACGAGGTCACATCTGCCAGATGTTTGCAGATACTTTCTTATTTAAAGTTAAAAAGTGTTAAAATAAGCGTTGCTATGCCCATAGCAAATACAAATAAAAACGGAACAATAAAGCTACTGTCCATTCTAATTTTCATTTTCTTGGTTCTATCTTCTTCAAGTGACTCTACTATGCTACGCAATGCATTAGCGTCATCACCTTTAAGCTGACCGAGCACGCGATTTATTAATGCGGCAATCTAATAGAGCATAGTGTATAATCTCAACATTATGAAAATAGATGCCCGAAAACTGAGTCCTGAAGAGCAGCGTGAAAAGCGAACTATCGCTTTGCGCATGCGTGAACAGNAAGCGGGCTTATCAGCAGAATCCAAAGGTGGTGCAGCGCTGGCTGGATGAGGAATATCCGCTGATTGCCCAGCGTGCAAAGGTCGAAAACGCCGAAATCCAGTGGGCTGACGAGACTGGAGTACGTAGCGACAGCCACGGTGGCCGCAGCTTTGCACCGGCAGGCAAGACACCAGTACGACTGGTTAGCGGTAGCCGGTTTGCAACCAATATGATTTCTAGTGTTACCAACCGAGGTAAATTGCGCTTCATGATGTACCGGGAAACGATGACATCCCAGGTGTTGATTCGCTTTCTGGATCGCCTTGTTCGCGGCTCGGAAGGCAGAAAAATATTTCTGATTCTCGATAACCTGCGAGTGCACCACAGCAAGAAAGTCGCAGCTTGGGTCGAGGCCAGAAAAGAGCAAATTGAGTTATTTTTTCTGCCCGCTTATGCGCCAGAGCTCAATCCAGACGAATACCTGAACGGCGACCTTAAACAACAGTTAAAAACTGGCAGGGCTGCGCGTACGCAGGCTGAACTTGAAGAGCGGGTTCGTTCAATACTAAGGCGTATCCAGCGGAGGCCGGGACGAGTTTCTTCTTACTTCCGACACCCCAAGATTGCTTATGCCGCCTGATATGGCCTATTTAATTGCCGAGGTAATATATCATTGTTAGTTTCTTCTAATTTTTTAACTGACTTAACTTCACTCCTTTGTATTTTAATCTGATACATAACCGCAACAACCGGTATAAGTATAGTTACAGCACTTAAAGCCAACATCACCAGATAAAAAGCATAATCAACCGATATTCCAAACGAATAGACTATACCAAAAAAAGACATGGTAATAATAAGCATCAGCACGCGCTCAAGACCCGCATTCACTCTTTTTGTAAGCTTATTTTTGGGTGCTATGGCTCCATACGGCTGAACTAGCCATGGTGAAATTGCTACAACTAACAGAATTAAAGACGAAATTAAAGAGCCAATCGAGAACTCTCGATAAAAAGAAGAGAAATGGCTAATATGGAAAGTAGAAAAGACGCTGTAAATTTAATTAAAAACCAAATTTTTTTCATATCATGAAATAACACCAAGAAATTGAGAGTAGAGTTTTTCTCGAGTAGCCGTACACATGTCCATGCCTAGCTTGGCCAGTACTTTCTGGGAGTACGTGCTTTTGTTGCTCTGCTGTAAAAGCAGGAACAGCATCGCTCACTATAGTTACTTCGTATCCCAGATCATGTGCATGCCGCATGGTTGACTCAACGCATACATGTAATGCCGGATTAGTCCATGGAGTAGCAGCATCCTCTGTACTGCAAGCTATCTTGTTGTGGGGGCGAGCGCTCTAGGAACGCTGCGGTTTAGAAAGTAGAATCAAAAACCCGCTGAGCCAGCGGGTTTTGAGGGTTATCAGTCGAGCTTGAGTTCTTTTTGAGTTACCCCAACAGTTCCTTATTCCGCACCGCACCCTTATCGGCACTCGTGGCCAGCAGGGCGTAGGCCTTCAGCGCAGTGCTGACCTTGCGTGGGCGTTCCTTGGCCGGTTTCCAGCCTTTCTTGTCCTGTTCGATACGGCGGGCAGCCAGTTCCTCGTCGCTGACCTGCAGCTGGATGGTGCGGGCCGGGATGTCGATCAGAATATGATCGCCTTCCTGTACCAGGCCGATGGCACCGCCAGCGGCGGCTTCCGGTGAGGCGTGGCCGATGGAAAGACCGGAGGTGCCGCCGGAGAAGCGGCCGTCGGTCAGCAGCGCACATTCCTTGCCCAGACCCTTGGACTTCAGATAGCTGGTCGGGTAGAGCATTTCCTGCATGCCGGGGCCACCTTTCGGGCCTTCGTAGCGGATGATGACGATGTCACCGGGCTTCACTTCGTCGGCGAGGATGCCGCGTACCGCATCGTCCTGGCTTTCAAAGATTTTCGCCTTGCCATCGAACACCCAGATGGACGGGTCGACACCGGCGGTTTTCACCACGCAGCCGTCTTCGGCGATGTTGCCGTAGAGAACGGCCAGACCACCTTCCTTGTTGTAGGCGTGTTCGACACTGCGGATACAGCCGTTTTCGCGGTCCAGATCCAGCGTTGGCCAGCGGGTGGCCTGGCTGAAGGCTGTCTGGGTGGGTACGCCGCCGGGGCCTGCCTTGTAGAACTCGTGCACGGCTTCGTCAGTGGTTTGGGTGATGTCCCACTTGGCGATGGCTTCAGCCATGGTCTTGCTGTGCACGGTGGGCAGGTCGGTGTGCAGCAGACCGCCGCGGGCCAGTTCGCCGAGAATGGCGAAGATGCCGCCGGCACGGTGCACGTCTTCCATGTGGTACTTCTCGATGTTGGGTGCGACCTTGCACAGCTCGGGTACCTTGCGTGACAGGCGGTCGATGTCACGCAGATCGAAGTCGACCTCGCCTTCCTGGGCTGCGGCCAGCAGGTGCAGGATGGTGTTGGTGGAGCCGCCCATGGCGATGTCCATGGTCATGGCGTTTTCAAACGCCTTGAAGTTGGCGATGTTGCGCGGCAGAACGGACTCGTCACCGTCCTTGTAGTAACGCTGGGTGATGTCGACGATGGTGCGGGCGGCTTCCAGGAACAGCTCTTCGCGGTCGGCGTGGGTGGCCAGTGTGGTGCCGTTGCCGGGCAGGCCCAGACCCATGGCTTCCACCAGGCAGTTCATCGAGTTGGCGGTGAACATGCCGGAGCAGCTGCCGCAGGTCGGGCAGGCGCTGCGCTCGATTTCGGCGACTTCTTCGTCGGTTGCGCAGTCTTCGGCGGCGATCACCATGGCATCGACCAGATTCAGCGGGTTGGCGGACAGCTTGGACTTGCCAGACTCCATCGGACCGCCGGAGACGAATACCACCGGAATGTTCAGGCGCAGGGCTGCCATCAGCATGCCGGGGGTGATCTTGTCACAGTTGGAAATGCACACCAGGGCGTCGGCGCAGTGGGCGTTGGCCATGTATTCCACCGAGTCGGCGATGATTTCGCGGCTGGGCAGTGAATACAGCATGCCGTCGTGACCCATGGCGATGCCGTCATCCACGGCGATGGTGTTGAATTCCTTGGCGACGCCGCCGGCCTTTTCGATCTCGCGCGCAACCAGCTGGCCCATGTCCTTCAGGTGTACGTGACCAGGTACGAACTGGGTGAAGGAGTTGGCCACGGCAATGATGGGCTTTTTGAAGTCTTCGTCCTTCATGCCGGTGGCACGCCACAGGGCACGGGCGCCGGCCATGTTGCGGCCAAAGGTGGAGGTTTTCGAGCGATAGTCAGGCATGGCGACTTCCTGTAGTTCTGTTGATGTTAATGCGGGGATTCTACGCGTTGGCGGCATTCCGGGCAAAGGCTGGAAACCGGTGCCAGACCAGCGGGTTATTGGACCCTGCCTAAAAGGAAGAGCCTGGCTGTTGTAGAAACTCCAGCTCTTCAGCGGTGGAGCTGCGGCCAAGGATGGCGTTGCGGTGCGGATAGCGGCCGAAGCGGTCGATGATGGCCTTGTGTTGCAGGGCGGCACGGTAGCAACCCGGAGTGGTATGAGCCTTGAACAGCGGCAGGGCCTGTTGCTGAATCCGTGCTGATTCGCTGTGCATGAAGGGCAGCAGCAGAAAATCACGCTGCTCTACCTTTTCCAGTTGTTCCAGCGCCTGGGCGCGCAGGGCTTCCTGGCCGAGAACAAGAGCGACTGGGTCGGCGGCAAAGGCCAGTGGAGTACCACGATGGATATTGCGGCTGAACTGGTCCAGCACGATGATTTCCGCCAGCCGTCCTTCTGCTGTATTGCGCCAGCTTTCAAGCTCGCCGCGCATGGCTTGCTGCAATAGCGGCGCAAAGCGGGTGCGGATGGTTTTATCCAGTGCTGCTGAAGCCTTGAACCACTGTGCGGGCTTGAGCTCTTCAAACCAGAAGTCGAGTACCTGTTGTTGCATGACGTACCTGTGTACAAATATCCGGGTTGTTTATGCTACATGATAGCTGGCCGGGGGCACATGACCGGTAGCTATGGCGCCCTGCCATCAGAACTTTATTGCCGGCCCAGAGTCGAACGACTTTCGCTGTTTTTGGATATTTATAATGCGTATCTGGTTGATGGTGCCTTTGGTGCTGCTGCTTGGTGGTCTGGGCTATTACTTCGAGCTTGATGACCGTCTGCTGCAAACCTCGCGGGAGATGCGTACACCGCAGCAGGAGCGGGCTGCCAGCATCTGGCTGAACCGCTATTCGGCCGATATCCAGGGCAAGCCGGTCGAGCGGCTGCTCAAGGCGGAAATCTCAGGCCTGACCTGGCATGCACCAAGCAATACATTGTTTACCATCACCGGCAAGATTCCCAAGCTGGCGCAGCTCAGTCTGGAGGGTGAGCTGTTGCGCGAGATCGATCTGTTCGGAGTTGCCGATCCCGAGGGTATCGAGGCCTTGAGTGACGGCCGTTTTGCGCTGGTGGACGAGCGTCGCAGCAAGCTGGTGCTGTTCTCGCTGCCGGTTGAGGACAGGATTGACCTGACGAAAGCTTTGGCTGTTGATCTTGCCGTGCTGGACGACGCCTTTTTGTACCCGAAAAACAAGGGACTGGAAGGGCTGGCCTGGGATGCGGCCAATTCACGCTTTATCGTCGCCAAGGAGCGCGATCCGCATGCGCTCTATGCCATGGATTTTGATCTGGAGAAAAATCTGGCCGGGCCGCTGATCGAGCTGCCATCGGACGAGCTGTTCATGCGTGATATTTCCGGGCTGGATTTGGATCGCCGGACTGGACATCTGCTGGTGCTGTCGGATGAATCGAAAATGTTGCTGGAACTGAATGAGCAGGAGGAGCCGGTCAGCTTTATGAGCCTGATGCTCGGTTTCAACGGGCTGACCAGCAGCATCAAGCAGGCCGAGGGCGTGGCCATGGACGATCAGGGCGTGATCTATATTGTGGGCGAACCCAACCTGTTTTACCGCTTTGTGCCGGCGGCCGACTGAATACCGAACAGGCCAGGCAAACGGCGTATGGACTGATCAGGTGCGCGGACTGTGCTGATCTTCCGGCAGCCGGTAATAAACCGGCGTAAACTGGCTCTGTTCCCGGCAAGGATTATGCGCTAATGGATTCTCGTACATTGCTGAACTGGGTGGCAGCCGGAGTGCTGTCGCCACAATATCTTGAACAGGCGCTGGAGGTGGCGCAAACGCGACCTGATCGCGCACGCACGCTGGTGTTTCTCGACCGTTTGCTGCTGATCGGTGCGTTGTTGTCTGCTTGTAGTGGTGTGATTTTCTTTTTTGCCTATAACTGGGATGCCCTGAGCCGCCTGCAACGTTTTGCGCTGGCTCAGCTGCTGCTGGCGCTGCCTTTGCTGGTGCTGCTGCGTTATCCGTTGCAGCACTGGATCGCCCAGAGTGGAGTGTTTGCCAGTGCGTTGTTGCTGGGCGCTTTGCTGGCGCTGGTCGGGCAAACCTACCAGACCGGGGCGGATACCTTTGAGCTGTTTCTGCTCTGGGGTCTGTTACTGGTGCCCTGGGCGGTGCTGGGGCGCAATCTGGCGGTTGCCGGCCTGATCATGCTGCTGCTGAATGTGGCTCTGGTTCTGGCTTGCCAGACGTTCACCCAGCTGAGTCCTGACTTGCGCTTTGCCCTGCTGCTGGGCATGAACCTGCTGTTCTGGCTGCCGCTGGCGCGACTGGCCTGGCAGGACGGGAGGCCGCTCTGGCATCTCGCCAATACTCTGCTGGTACTGGTATTGCTGGTTATCGCTACCGGCTGGGCACTGCTGGCGGTGTTTGATAGTGGTGTGCGCATTCATCCCTGGCTGGGCCACCTGGCCTGGCTGGCCCTGATGACACTGCTGGTGGTGCTGTATGCCTGGCGCAGTTTTCAGCGTCAGCTCATGGTGCTGGTATTGTTGTCGCTGCTTGCCTGGCTGTCGCTGTGGGTGATCCGCTGGTTTGATAGCAACAATGTATTTGCGCTGTTTTTCCTGCAAGGGCTGCTGATACTGCTGGTGGCGCTGGGTGGTTATGCCTGGCTGAAACCGAAGGGGGCGTCCCATGAGCAATGATGCACAACAGCTGTGGCAGGACCTGTCCGCACGGCAGCTGGTGCAGGGGCCGTTGACCCCGGCGCTGCAGCAGCCTTGGTATCTGCGGATGTTTCTAGCGGTTACTGCCTGGCTGGCGGCGCAATTTTTCTTGCTGTCGGTGGTGGCTATTCCGGGCACTGTGCTGTTTTTTCTCTCTTCCAGCCAGCTGCATCAGTCCATGGTGGTGTTGGGTTCCGTGTTGCTGGCGCTGGCCGCCTGGATCAGCCGGTTGCAGCGCTCGGTGTTCGTGCACCAGCTGGCGGTGGCGGCAGCGCTGACCGGACAGGGACTGGTACTGGTGGGGCTGGCCTTGCTCGAACTGCCGGTAGCTTTGGCGCTGTTGATTGCTTTGGTGCAGGTTCCGGTGTTTCTGCTGGTGCGCGATACCTTTGTGCGCGGCCTGTGCGTGCCGGTTTTCGTGATTGCCCTGGCTTATGCGCTGGCCGGTTTTGCGGTAGAACACGAACAAACGCTGTTACTGCAGGGCGTATTGCCATTGCTGTTGGCGGTGACCGGCTGGCTGTATCTGGAGGAGGCCCGCCTGGCCTGTTGGCAGCAATGGATTCGCCCGCTCAAGCGCGGGCTGACATTGGCGCTCTGGGCCTGGCTGGTGTTGCAGCATACCGAACTGCTGGCGCTGGGCAGGGGTGGCCTATGGGCGCACAAGCCCCTGTTGCTGACTCTGGTGCTGGCCGGTTTTTTGGGCTGGCTGCTATTACGCAAGCTGCAGCAGCCAAGCGAGCGGTTATATGGCCTGGCGCTGGGTGTGCTGGTGGCCTGTGCCGGCTGGCAGATTCCCGGCGTAACGGTGACGGTGCTGTTGCTGGCACTGGCGTGGCTGCAGGGTCAACGTCTGTACTGGGGTGCAAACCTGGTGGTTCTGCTGGGCATGTTGCTGCTGTATTACTACAACCTGGAACAGACCCTGCTGGTCAAATCGATGATCCTGACAGGGCTGGCCGTTCTGCTGTTGGGGTTGCGCTTCTGGTTATTGCGTCTACCGGGGTTGAACAGGCCGGAAAAGGAGAGTGCTGATGCGTAAGGCAGGCATCGTTCTGGTCTTGCTGCTGGTGCTGGCCGGCATCAATTATTCCATCTTCCGTACCGAGCAGGTGCTGGAAAGCGGCCAGGAAGTGATTCTTGAGCTGGCACCTGTTGACCCGCGCTCGCTGATGCAGGGCGACTATATGGCACTGCGCTTTGCGCTCGGTAATGAAGTGCAGCGGGCCTTATGGAAGCAACGGGATGCTGCCGGAGAAAAGCCGGATGACAGCAGCATGCCGCCGCTGACCGGCCGGGTGGTGGTAGTCCTGGACAAGCAGGACGTGGCCCGTTTTGTGGCGCTGGATAGCGGGCAGACACTGGCTGCAGGGCAGCTGCGTCTAGAGTACCGCTTGCGTCATGGCAGCGTGCAGTTTGCCACCAATGCGTTTTTCTTCCAGGAAGGGAGCGGTCAGCAGTATGAAGCGGCCCGCTATGGCCTGTTCCGGGTCAGTGAAAGTGGCCAGCCCTATCTGACCCACATGCTGGATGAAAAGCTGGAAACCATCGGCAAGACACGAAACCTGACAGCTGGCGTCAAGGACTGAGGTCGGCTATGCATGCCATATTGCCCGGTCAAGCGGGGCAATATGGCAGAGCGTATCAGGACATCAACGCTGCGTATCAAGCGCGCTGATTGACGATGCGCTGTACGCCGTCTTTGGTGCCCAGCAGCAGCACATCGGCAGGGCGGGCGGCGAACAGGCCGTTGCAGACTACGCCGACAATGGCGTTGAGTTGCTCTTCCAGACCGCGCGGATCGGTGATCTGCATGTTGTGAATGTCGAGGATGACATTGCCGTTGTCGGTGACCACACCGGTGCGGTAAACAGGATCGCCGCCCAGACGGACGATCTGACGGGCGACATGGCTGCGTGCCATGGGAATCACCTCGACCGGCAGCGGGAAGTTGCCGAGAAAATCCACCTTCTTGCTGTCATCGGCGATGCAGATGAAGGTTTTGGCCACGGCCGCGACAATCTTCTCGCGGGTTAGCGCCGCGCCGCCACCCTTGATCAGCTCCAGGTGCGGGTTGGTCTCGTCGGCACCGTCGATATAAAACTCGAGGCCGGCAACATTGTTCAGGTCGAACACCTCGATGCCATGGTTTTTCAGGCGCTCGGCGGTGGCTTCGGAGCTGGCCACGGCACCGGCAAAGTCATCCTTGTAGGCGGCCAGCGCATCGATGAAAAAGTTGGCGGTGGAGCCGGTGCCGACACCGATCACGGCATGCTTGTCCAGCCGGGGCAGGATTTCTTTCACGGCGGCTTGGGCAACGGCTTGTTTCAACTGGTCTTGGCTCACATCAGGCTCCGGATGGATGAATTTTGGCCATTATAATGGTTGTGTGCGGGTCTGTAGAGTACACTCGGGACTACTGTCCATTGAACCCTACAAACTGGCTGTACCATGCTCGAACATACCATCAAGAAAATCCTCAATGCCCGCATCTATGATGTGGCGGTAGAAACCCCCATCCATCCTGCACGACAACTGTCAGAGCGACTGGACAACAATATTCTGCTCAAGCGTGAAGACCTGCAGCCGGTGTTCTCGTTCAAGATTCGTGGCGCCTACAACAAGATCATCCAGCTCAGCCAGGCCGAGCGCGAGCGTGGCGTGGTCACCGCATCGGCCGGCAACCATGCCCAGGGCGTGGCGCTGGCAGCGCAGTATCTGGGTATCCGCGCGACCATCGTGATGCCGAAGACCACACCCGAGATCAAGATCGACGCGGTGCGCGCCCGTGGTGCCGAAGTGGTGCTGCATGGTGAGGCGTTTCCACAGGCGCTGGAGCTGTCGCTGCAGCTGGTGGAGGAAAAGGGTTATGTCTACATTCACCCCTATGACGATCCTGATGTCATTGCCGGCCAGGGCACCATCGCGATGGAAATTCTGCGTCAGCACCAGGGTGACCTGCATGCCATTTTCGTGCCCTGTGGCGGTGGCGGCCTGCTGGCCGGCATTGCCACCTACATCAAGTACCTGCGCCCCGAGATCAAGGTGATCGGCGTCGAGCCGAAAGACTCCAACTGCTTGCAGCAGGCCCTGCAGGCCGATGACCGCGTGGTACTGCCACAGGTCGGGCTGTTTGCAGATGGCGTGGCCGTCGGCCAGATCGGCAAGCACACCTTCGAGCTGTGCCGCCAGTATGTTGACGATGTGGTTACCGTGGACAACGACGAGATCTGCGCGGCAATCAAGGATATCTACGACGATACCCGCTCGATCACCGAACCGGCCGGGGCGCTGGCGGTAGCCGGCATCAAGAAATACGTCTACAAGACCGGCATCAGCGGTCAGACCATGGTGGCGGTCGATTCCGGTGCCAACATCAACTTTGACCGCTTGCGCTATGTGGCCGAGCGGGCCGAGCTGGGCGAGCGTCGCGAGGCGATCATTGCCGTGACCATCCCGGAAGAGCCGGGCAGCTTCAAGCGCTTCTGCGAGGCGCTGGGTACCCGGCAGATCACCGAATTCAACTACCGCTACCACACCAACGGGCAGGCGCACATTTTCGTTGGCGTACAGACCCACCCGGATACCGATCCGCGCAAGGCATTGATTGCCGAGCTGCAGAATCAGGGCTTTCCGGTGCTGGACCTGACCCGCAACGAGCTGGCCAAGCTGCATATCCGCCACATGGTTGGTGGTCATGCCGATGCCGTTAACAACGAGCGGGTATTCCGTTTCGAGTTTCCCGAGCGTCCGGGTGCGCTGTTCAATTTCCTCAACCAGCTGGGCGGACGCTGGAACATCTCCATGTTCCATTACCGCAATCATGGTGCCGCCGATGCCCGGGTGCTGGCTGCGCTGCAGGTCAACGAGGAAGAGTACGCCGAGTTCGAACAGGCGTTGTCCACGCTGGGCTACCCGTTCTGGGAAGAGACCGACAACCCGGCCTACCAGCTGTTTTTAGCCTAAGGAGCTGAGTGTGGAACATTATCTGACGGTTCGTATCCTGCATGGTGGTGTTGCAGTATTCCTGATGCTGGGACTGCTGGTGCATGCCGTGCTTCTGTGGCGCGCCCGCAATGCAAAAGCGGACGAGCTGCAACGCAAGCTGCAGCGTACCCGCCAAATCAGCCTGCCGCTGTTTGCCCTGCTGTGGCTGTCGCTGCCGGTCAGCGGCTGGTGGCTGACACACTGGGCGGCAATGCCGCTGGACCAGAAGTGGCTGCTGATCAGCATTCTGCTGTTGCCGCTGTTTGTGCCTTTCGGCTTTCTGCTGGCCGGAAATCTTGGCCGCTGGCAGCAATTGCTGGCGCAAAAACAACAGGCCAGCGGCAGGCAGCAGGTGTTTGCCCTGGTCTGGCTGCTGATCCTGCTGGCGCTGTTGCTGGGCACCAGCGCACTGATGGGGGCCAAGCCGGTCTAGTGGGCTCCTTGTGCGGCAGGTGCTCTGCTTGCCGCTTTGCTTCTTCTGTTCGCCTGCACCTTGTGCCGTTTTGATGGTGCATGAAATACCGGGCCGCCTCTGGCTTGGTCGCTTGAGTTTGGCTGCTTCCCGGATGCGCGCTGCACTGAGCGTCGCATGACAGGCCTGCATCAGCAAGATTCCCCTAAAGAAAGAGTAAATTGAATATCTGTGATGCAGGTCACAGATTATGGCCAAATAGCATTAACTGTCAGCAGAAAAAGAGAGTAGAGTTATTTTGACACTACAGGAAGCAAAACTCCTGAGTGTCGCAAATTTGACGTTCCGGGAAATGTTCGCCAGTGGCGGACTCTTCCGTGAAACAGGCTGCTCACTGCTTCATTCATTTCAAGAACAGCTGTCATCAAGGTTCGCCAGGTAGTTTTGGGGAGATTTGATGGAGGACAGGATGTCCATGCAGGGACGCTGTACAGAACATGTAAGTACCATTGCTTGAAGCAGGGTTATCAAAATGAATGTGTGGTGTTCGTTCGGCACGCTGTGCCGGCTCGTGCTTGCCTGTCTGGCCGTCTTGCTGCCCACTGCAGCGCAGGCGCAGCCTGTGACCTCCAGCCTTGGCGATATCGCCTTCTATTACGGCAATGACTTGCCGCTCGATGAGCTGCGGGCCTTTGATACCGTGGTCATCGACCCGGAACGGGTGGCCTTGCCGGACCTTTCCGGTACTCCGCGAACTCGCTGGTTTGCCCGCGTAACCGTGCGCGCTGCGCACTGGCGACAGCACAAGGGCCAGGTTGACCGCTATGTTGCCGAACATGTGCAGCCGCTGGTGCAGGCAGGCTATCAGGGATTGTTGCTGGACGACCAGGGCGAACTCGCCGACAGCAGTCCGGACCGCATCCGGATGATGACCACGCTGGTGGACGAACTTGCTACCCGTTATCCGGGGCTGCCCCTGCTGGTGCGCAACCATGCGGACGTGGCGGAACAGCGGGCAGCCAGGCTATCGGGAGCGGTATTCGATTCTCTCTATCACGGACGCCGCACATTTGGCGGCCTGATGGCGCGTGTGCCGGTCAAGGTGCGTGAGGCCGGGCTGGCGCGAGCCAGACAGCTGCAGGAGCAGCACGGGCTGACAGTGGTTGCCATCGACTATTGTGTCCCGGGCGACAGGACATGTCGTCAGCAACAGGCGCAGCAACTGCTGGCTGACGGTTTGCTGCCATACGTGACCACGCCTGCTCTGGATGGCATAGGGCAGGGGCGTATCGAAGTCATGCCGCGCAAGGTTTTGCTGCTGCAGCTGCTGGAGCAGGGTCAGCCGCTGGATGAGACCTTTGGTGTACTCAACCTGGCCATGCCGCTCAATTACCTGGGCTATGACATTGAATACGCTGACCTGCGCGATCCGCTGCCGTTGGGTATCACCAATGACCGTTATGCCGGCATTGTGCTGGTTGGCAGCCTGGAGGTGCAAAACCCGCTGGCCTTGCAGAGCTGGTTGTTGCAGCGCATCGAGCAGGGGCTGAAGGTTGCCGTTTTCAATGATTTCGGCTTTGCCCTGAACATGCAGAATGGTCCTGCGCTGGATCTGGAATTCGTACCCGAGCAGCGGGTATTACTGGACAGGAAGCCTGAAATCCTGCTGCAGGATGAGCTGCTGGCCTTTGAGGTGGCGGTAAATCCTGATATCCGGGATGCGCTGGGTGTGCGCGTTGGCAGCCATAGCAAACCGCTGCTGCGGCTGCAAAGTGATGATCATGTCTATGATGCGGCAGCCATTACGCCCTGGGGCGGTTTTGTCGTGGACAACAACACTGTGGTCTACCTGGACAGCCTTGAGCAGCAACGCTGGGTCATTGATCCGATGCGCTTCCTGCAACAGGCGCTGCGACTGCCACAAATACCGGTCCCGGATGTCACCACCGAAAATGGTCACCGCCTGTTCTTTACCCACGTTGATGGTGACGGTTTCCTGTCTTATGACGAGCTCAGCCACACTGGCGAGCGTCAGCAGTTCTGCAGTGCCATCCTCAAGGACCAGGTGTTCAAGCGTTATCCGGTACCCATGAGCATGTCGGTGATTGAAGCCGAGATGACCGAAATGGACAAGCGGGCCCGTCCGGAGCTGGAGCGCATTGCGCGCGGCATTTTTGCCCTGCCCAATGTCGAGCTGGCCAGCCATACCTATTCGCACCCCTACTTCTGGTCACATGTTGATCCGGATACCGGCATCAAACTGGGCCCGGAGGAGCTGGGCGAGTGGTATACCGCAGGCACGTCATCGCTGGATATTCCCGGTTACGGGTTTGATATCGACAGGGAGATATCCGGCAGTATTGACTACATCAATCGTGAGCTGGCTCCGCCCGGCAAGCAGGTCAAGGCGATTTTCTGGTCGGGCGATGCCATTCCGCCACGTATCGGTTTACAGAAGGCCGCCGCAGCCGGAGTGCTGAACATCAATGCCGGTAACACCACCATTACCCGTTCCAGCAACACCTGGACCCAGATTGGCCCCTATGGCGTGGCCAAGGGCAAGACGGATGACGAGTACCAGGTGTATGCGGCGGTCATGAATGAAAACGTCTATACCAATGACTGGACCGGACCGTTTTATGGCTTCCGTCGGGCGCAGGAGACCTTTGAACTGACGGACCGGCCATTGCGTATCAAGCCGATCAACATCTATTACCACTCGTATTCGGCGTCCAAGCCGTCTTCCCTGAAAGCCCTGCACAGCCTGTTTGAATACAGCCTGGGCCAGGATGTATTGCCGATCTACACCACTGAATATATCCGGCGGGTGCTGGACTGGCGGCATGTGGTGGTGGCACGGACCGGGGATGGCTGGAAAGTGCGTAGTGGCCAGCATCTGCGGCAGTTGCGCTGGCCAGGACAGGGGGTTCCCGAACTGGCCACTGCCAGCGGCATCACCGGCTATCTGCCCGGCCCGGGCGGACTCTATGTACACATGGCCGGTGATGAAGCCAGTTTCCGTATCGGTAGCGAACACAGTCGCGGGGTACCGCGCATCAGCCAGGCATCCGGTTTTGTCCGCAATGTGCAACGTGATGGCAACAGCCTGCAGTTCGATTTTGGCGGTTACTACCGTCCGCAGGTCCGGCTGGAAGAAGCCGGCCAGTGCCGGGTCCGGGTTGATGGCAAGCCGGTGCGACCGGTGGTGCAGGGCCGGTCGCTCCAGGTGCCGGTAGCAGGCAAGGCAGGACAGCAGGTGGATTACCACAAGGTACAGGTGGATTGTGAATAGTCGACGCGAACAGTTAAGTCCTTTTGCCGTGGTACTGCTGCTGGGAGCGGTGGTACTGGTTGCCCTGGTGGCCGCTTTCCAGCATGACAGTTACCAGGATGACTACTATGACAACGAGCCGGCCTCCGAACTGACGGTGTCCTACCTGGAGGCATGGTTGCGTGTGCAGCCGGACTCCGTGCCCAGGCTGATGCTGCTTGGCGAGCAATACCTGAAGCTGAATCGCAGGGAGCAGGCGCTGGCGTTGGCAGGGCATATAGAGCAGCTTGACTCGGCTGATGAGGAAACGAAAAGGCAGGCACTGTATCTGCGTGTCAATGTCGCCCAGCAGCGGGCTTATGAACTGGATGTGCAGGACGAGCGCCGCCCGGAACGCATGGCGGTATTGCGCAGCGAGCTTGAACAGGCAACAGCCTATGCCTGGGCTCCGGCTCGCCAGGCGGCGTTGTCGGAAATGGCCTGGGCTGCCGGAGCCTACGACGTGGCTCTGCATTTTTATCGCCAGCTGGCCGGCAGTGATGCAGACAATGCGCTGGACTGGCACCAGCGTGCGGCAGAACTGGCGTTTGCCAGGCAGGAGTATGAGGAAGCTGCCGATAGCCTGTTTGCAGCGGTTGATCTTTCTGCCGAACTGCCACAAAAGCGGGAGCTTTTTCTGCGGGCACTGCAGGTACTTGAGTCGGGTGACCGGGCGGCACTGGCCTGTGAGCTGGCCGAGCAGCATATGACCGGGCTGGAGAATGATCGCCAGGTCATCATTTATATGCTCAACCTGGCCCGCATGGCCAACCGTGGCGATTTGGTCGACAAATACGCCCGCCTGCTGGCCAGCCTGCTGGAGTTGAGCAGTAATGAACCTGTTGCCCCGGCTACGGGATGGTTGGCGCGGACCTACAGCCTGCCGGCCAGTGCTGCACGTGCCTTGCTGGCAGCACCGGCACGCTGGACGCATGCGGCCGCTGGTGCTGTCCGCTCCACTGACGCTTACCGCGGGCTGCAGGCCGGGCTCAGGGTTGCCGGCTGGCTGAGCGGCCGGCCGTTTGTAGCGGTTGCCAACGAACAGGTTGCTGTCGCGGAGCCGGCGATGCAGCCGGCAGAAACTCCGGTTACCGACAACGATTACGATCTGCTGTATCAGGTGTATGTGGAAAGCGGCAGCCTGACCAAGGCCCGGGATATTGCCAAAAAAGCCCTGGCCAGGGGCATGCCCGCCCGGATCTGGGAGCCGCGCCTGGCCCAGGTGGCAGAGTGGGGGGGTGAGCCCGGGCTGGCATTGCAAGCATGGAGCCGCCATGCCGGGCTGACGGGTTCGGCAGAATCCTGGAGCCATGTGCGGCGTTTGAGCATCGGTCTGAATGATGACGCACGCTACCTGCAGGCATTGCAGTTCGACATACGCAATACTCCGAACAATGCTGCGCTGTATGACGAGCTGGTGCTGGCCTATGAACGGCTGGGCGAGCCCGAGCGTGCCATGCAGTTCCTGCAGACGCAGGTCTCGGGTTCGCGCAGTACGGTGCTGTTGGGCCGTTATGCCGAACTGGCCGAGCGGGCCGGCCATGACCAGCGGGCAGAAGAGCTCTATCATCGCCTGTGGCAGGTCGACACGGCCAGCAGGGCGCAGCATGTCACTGGTGTGGCACGCTTGCGCTACAAACAGGGCAAGGACGAAAGTGCCCTGCAGCTGATGCGCGAGCAGGCTGATTCGACAGCCGAAGCTGCTGATACGGCAGATTACTGGCGGCTTTATGCCGAGCTTGGCCGCCTGCTGCAAAGCAGCGAGGATACCAGTCGTGCCTATCGCAGTTTGCTGGCTACCGGCCAGGCAACTTCGGCAGATCTGGCCGGCATGACCTACTTCTTTCTGAACTCGCCCATGGATGCTGCCCGCATTGCGGAGATGAACCTGCAGCAGGGGGTCGATCCGCAGCGGGCAGTGGAAGCAGCTTTGCTCAACTATGCCGAACTCAGGGCCTGGAGCCGGGTTGGTGAAATCATGCGCGGGCTGAGCGGAGCTCAGCGTACGGGTTTTCAGCGTTCGGCCGCTGCCCTGATGGTCAAGGGCCGTTACCACCTCTATTTGCATCAGTGGAACGAAGCGGTAGCCAGCTTCCGTGATGCGGTGAACGCGGCGCCGGCCAGTGATGATGCAAGGATTTCCTATTTGTGGGTGCTGGTTGAATACGGTACCGAAGCGGAGCTGCGCCAGCGCTTGTATCAATGGCGCCGGCTGGTCCGTCTGAATGCTGACTATCGTGAGGTGTTTGCCGCTGCGTATTTGCGCCTGGGGCAGACGGCACGTGCAATCCGGTTGATGCGCATGCAGCCGCCAGAGGTGACAAAAGACCCGCTATGGATCATGTCACTGGCCGATGCAGAGCAGCAGGGGGGCCATGATGAACTGGCCCAGCGTCTGTATCGCAACGCCTGGCGCGAACTGCATGCCAGGTTGCAGGGAGTGAATGATGTGGCGGGTGCGCCGGTACCGGCGGATGTTCAGCTGGACTGGTGGCAGGCGCGTGGCGTTCTGGCCCAGCGGTTGCGTAATGCGGAAGTCACCAGTCGTGCCCTCAATCAGCTTTATGTACAGGATATGCGCCTGTCTGCCCCCGGTGTGCGCTATCAGTCACGCCTGGGTGACGTCAGCGGGATGCGTACGGCAGCCGAAGTCAGCGATGACGTGGCGGAGCAGGGCGTCAGCCCGTACAGCCTGCTGGCCGGTATCGGTATTTCGCTGGAACAGGAAGCCAATGACCGGGCGCGGATACTGCTCCGGCATCCGGCCGTGCGTGATTTGCCGGCCAGCGCCGACTATCAGATGAGCCTGGCACTGGCAGAGTCCGATACGACGGCTGCTGCCGAGCTGCTCGATTTGCGTCAGGGGCGCATCGCCTACTACAGCCAGGTTGCCGCACTGGGCGCCAACCGGCGTACCAGTGAGCAGGAAACCCTGCTGTTTGAGGGGCTGGACGTGACGCCGGGTGGTGATGCCATCCATGAGGACCTGACCCAGGTGATCTGGCCGGACAAGTCTGCGCTGGGTGTCAGTATGGGCCTGTGGCGCAGCGAAGCCATCAGCACTCACGAGCTGGACATGTTTGCCAGGCTCAAGCTGACCAACAGATACGGCATCACGCTACACGGCATCACCCGTCAGCAGAAAACCAGGCGCAAGCAGGATATCGTCTGGGTACCGTCAACGGATCGCGAGTACGAGCTCAGCATCCACGACCGCACGGTGGAGCATGATTTCACCCTGACGCTGGGCCAGCGCGACGGGTTCAGGTCCTTCGCCACCGGACGGATCTTTGCCGAGGTCAACCGGCACGGCACCTGGGTGCCATCGGCCACCCTGGGCTGGCGCCAGTACACCAGCCTGTCACCCTACCTGCAGGTTGCCGGCTATAAAAACATGCTGGACTTCGCCCTGTCGTGGCAGCCGGAAGACTCGCGCTGGTTTGCCAGCGCAAACGCCGAAGTGGCACGTTTCTACACGCAAAAGCATGATGCCATAGCCAGGGGGACCGAGTTCAACCAGGAGCTGGGCTACCGCATCTACCATGCCTATCCGGACTGGAACGTACGGCTGGTGGCTGGCCAGGGCAATTACTCGGCCAGAGGCAAGAACAGGACGCACTCTGCCCTGACCCGCATGAACCCGGACGGGGTGGCGCCTGCCAACAGCGAGCTGGTACCTGAGAACTTCCGCCGTTACGGCATCATGACCGGCTTTGGCAACAACGATGTAACCACGCGCAAGAGCTCCTGGAAGCCGTTTCTTGATGCAGGTTACATCCGTGACAACAAGAACGGCCACGGCCCGGCGTTCAGTGCCGGAATCGGCGGTCCGGTACTGGGTGGTGACCACCTGGTTCTGCAATATCTGCACGAAGCAACCGGTGCGCGTAACCGCCAGCGCACCAGCCAACTGCTTCTTTCCTACTATCTGAATTTCTAGCACAACGCTTGAATGTATCCAGCTGTTCAAGAAAAACGGGAGAGCATCATGAAACGTAAAATCATTTCTCGGGGCGTGGCCCTTGCCGTGCTGACCGGGCTGAGCGCCTGCTCGACACTGGACGTCGGGAAAAACCCGCGTCTGGACGACCTGACCAGCATTGCCGTCGTGCCGATGGTCAACTACACCGAAACCCCGGATGCCGGCCAGCGGGCCACCAGCATTGCCCAGAGCATCCTGCACCAGAAAGGTTTCACCGGGCTGTTTACCTATCAGCAGGAGCGTACCGGCAACGTGCTGATCATGGACTCGGTCGAGCTGTCGGCTGCCGAGGGTCTCAAATGGGCGCGCAACACCGGCGCCAGCTATGCCCTGACCGGTGCCGTGGAAGAGTGGCGTTACAAGGTTGGTGTCGATGGCGAACCGGTGGCCGGGCTGACCTTCAACCTGGTTGACCTCAACAGCGGGAAAACCGTCTGGAGTGCCACCGGCAGCCGCAGCGGCTGGAGCCGTTCCGGTGTCTCCGGTGTCAGCCAGAAGCTGACCAACCAGCTGCTGGCACCATTGTCACCATCAAGATAAGGAGTGCGTCATGCAACCGGAATCTTACGCGCCGGCACAGCCCCGGCGCACTACGGACGTGACACGTAGCGTCTGGCGACTTGGCCGGTTGCTGGCGCCTTCGGTCAAGTGGCCGGTGACCATACTGGAAACATTGCTGGGCACCCTGCTGGTTGTGGGCTTCTGTTACTGGCTCAGGCCGGCAGATCCGTTGCTGACGGGGGCCGGTTTCCCGTGGATCTGGCTGGTACCGCTGGTGTTCGCGCTGCGTTACGGCAGCCTGTCGGGCCTGTTTTCCGGCATGCTGTTGCTGGGGGTCTGGTTCATGGTCATGGCTCCGGCTCCGGCTCCGGCTCCGGGCGGGGTGTTTCCGACCCTGTTCTTTGTCGGCGGTTTTCTGCTGACCATTGTTGCCGGTTACTTCAGCGATATCTGGTCAACACGGATCAAGCACATGCAGGGGGTCAACGATTATGTCAGTGACCGCCTGTCGGTGCTGACCAGCAATCATTACCTGTTGCGCGTCTCCCATGAGCGCCTGGAGCAGGAGCTGCTGGCCCAGCCGTTCACGCTCCGGGATGCGGTGGGCTTTCTGCAAAGACAATCTGCGGTGCAGGGCATGGATGAGGCACTGCCGAACATGTCCAGCGTGCTGGAGTTCGTTGCCCTCAACTGCCAGCTGGAAACGGCTTCGGTTTACGCCGTGACCGGCGGACAACTTTCTGCGCAAGCGGTTGCCTCGATTGGCAATGGCTGCCGGCTAAACCCGGACGACCCGATGCTGCGCGAGACGCTGGAACACAGGATGCTGGTCCACCTGCAGGAGCTGGATAGCCGGGAAAGCGAGTATCTGGCATGTGTGCCGATGAAGAACTCGCGGGACGAGCTCAGGGGTGTGCTGCTGATCCAGCGCATGCCTTTCCTGGCAGTGAGCAAGGACAACCTGCAGTTGCTGATGACATTGCTTGGTTATTACATCAACGGGCTGGAAAGTGCCCACCTGATCGGCAGGGTGCAGCAGCATGTGCCGGGCTGTCCTGCTCCGGTCGCACTGGAGCTGGCACGTCTGGCGCAGTTGCAGTTCGAGACCGGTGTGCGCTCATCATTGCTGGTCATGGCGTTTCCGGCCAGTGGCGTGGCCGAGTCGCTCCATGACGAGATGGTGCGCCAGCAGCGATTGATGGACATGCTGTGGACTTTTTCCACTGAACGGGCGCGAATTGCAGTGATGCTGCTGCCGCTGGCCGGTAACAAGGGGGTGGACGGTTACCTGATGCGGCTGGATGACATCCTGATGCGGCAGTTCAATACCGGACTGGCCGGTGCGGGGGTCGCGGTACACGCTGCTCATATTGACAATAACCAGCCGGGAGAAGCCCTGGCCGGATTGCTGCGACGGTGTGAAGATCATGGTTAGGGCAATTTTTCTTGTCGCATTCTCGCTGCTGGCCATCCTGTTGCAGGTGGCGGCCATCATGGCACTGCGCGGCGCCGTTAGCGGCCTGGACCCGATGCTGGCGTTCCTGGCCTTGCAGGTGCTGGCATCGCTGTCCCTGGTGCTGGTTGCCGGACCGGTGATCATGCGTCATTACCACCGGACCACAGGCTGGCTGTACCTGTATGTGTTTGTCGGCTGCCTGTTCATGCCGGTGGTCGGGATGCTGGTGTTCTTCCTGTTGTGGCTGATGATCGCGTTGCTGGGCTACAGCTTTGTTCCGCTGGCTTCGGCCAACCGGATCGAGCCTCCCGGTTTTGTTGCCAGGCTGGTCCGGGGCATGGTCTATGGCGGCGGTACCCGGATCAGGGCGCGACTGGAAAATCCCGATAGCAGCGACAGTGATCGCATGGCCGCGATGACGGCCTTGCAGTCCATGCCGATCCACCTGACCGAGGAAGTGTTGCGCAACCTGTTGAGCGACCAAAAGGAAGAGCTGCGGCTGCTGGCCTATGGCCTGATGGACAGTGCCGAAAAAGGCATCATGGAGGAAATCGCCAGGACCCAGCAGAAGCTTGAGAAAAATGGCCTGGCCGGAAAGGAGGAGGGCTACCTGCATGCCCGGATGGCTCAGCTGTACTGGGAGCTGATCTATCAGCGGCTGGTTGCCGGTGATGTGTATCAGTATGTACTGGACAGGGTCATGGAGCATGCCCGTTTTGCTGTCAGCATTGACGAGGAAGAGGGGCAGATGTGGTACCTGCTGGCGCGCTGCTCTCTGCTCAGGAAACAACCGGAACAGGCTGCCCATTACCTCGGGCATGCTGCCAGACATGACTTCCCGCGTGAGCGCTTGTTGCCCTGGCAGGCCGAAGCGGCTTTCCTGCAGCGCAATTTCACCGATGTGCGCCGCCATCTGGCCAGCGTCGATTACAGCCTTGCAGCCGCCCAGCTGCAGCCCGGCATACGATTTTGGACGACATGAATATGTTACAGCGAAAAGCCGACATGGTTGACGTGATGTTTCTGCTGGAGGGAACCTTTCCCTATGTTTACGGCGGGGTCTCGGCATGGGTCAACCAGATGATCAGGACCTTTCCCGACACCAGTTTCGGGATAGTATTTCTGGGTGGACGCAAACAGGATTATGCCGAGCCCCGCTATGAGCTGCCCGACAATGTCCTGCATTTCGAGGCACATTACATTCATGAACAGGGTGCGGCGGTCGAGATCAGGGGCAGCAAGGGTGACCGCAAGGCATTTGCCAGCGTGGCCGACCTGCATGACCGTTTGCGCAGCGGGGACAGTCTGGATGATATCGGCGGCCTGATCCGTACCGTGCTGCCGATGATGAAGAAGGGCGGCAAACTGGACGAGCAGCAGTTTCTGCACAGCGAGGAGTCGTGGAAGCTGATCACCAACCGCTATGAGGAATACTCCACCGACCCGTCGTTCACCGATTATTTCTGGACCGTACGCATCATGCACAAGCCCTTGTGGCAGCTGGCCGAGCTGGCCATGAGCGTTCCCAAGGCCAGGGTTTACCATACGGTTTCCACCGGCTATGCCGGGTTCCTCGGGGCCTTGCTGCATTACCGGAGCGGTAGCCCGTTGCTGGTGTCCGAGCACGGCATCTACACCAAGGAGCGCAAGATCGACTTGTTGCAAAGCCGCTGGATTCAGGACAATCGCAGTATTTTCGAGAAAGATATCTCTCGCTCCGGTTATTTCCAGGAGTTGTGGGTGCGGTTTTTCGAGAAGATGGGCCTGATGTGTTACCAGGCCGCAACCGAGATTGTTGCCCTGTATGAGGGTAACCGTCAGCGGCAGATTGCCGACGGGGCGCCAGCGGAAAAAACCCGCTGCATTCCCAACGGTATTGATGTCGAGCGGCTGGCCGTGTTGCGCGAACAGCGGGAGCCCGGTATTCCGGCCGTGGTCGGCCTGATCGGCCGGGTGGTACCGATCAAGGATGTGAAAACCTTTATCCGCACCCTGTTTGTCGCGAAAAAGGAACTGCCTGACATTGAAGGCTGGATCATCGGCCCGGAAACCGAAGACCCGGCCTATGCGCGGGAATGCCACGAGCTGGTGGTGAGCCTGGGCATGCAGGACAGCGTGCGTTTTCTAGGTTTTTGCCGTATCGAGGATGTCCTGCCCAAGCTTGGGTTGCTGGCGCTCAGCTCGATCAGTGAGGCGTTGCCGCTGGTCGTGCTGGAGGCCTTTGCCGCCGGTGTACCGGTCATCACCACCGATGTCGGCTCCTGCCGTCAGCTGCTCGAAGGCGGCAATGATGAAGACCGCGCCCTGGGCGCTGCCGGTGCCGTGGTGCCGATTGCCAGCCCGGAAGCCATGTCGGCTGCCATGGTTGAGCTGCTGACCGACAGTTTACGCTGGCGTGCGGCACAGCAGGCGGGCATTGCACGGGTCGAGCGGTTTTATCGCGACAGCCTGATACTGCAGGAATACTGCGAACTCTATCAGCAGCTGCTGGCACAAAGCCCGGAGCAGCCTGCCTGACCCGCAGGCCCAAGACTATCGATATCCGGCATGACCGCCGGATCAGCAGGAGAATCAACAATGGCCGGCTTGCACCTGCAATTGCAGAAGATATTGAGCAGAGACAGTTTCAGCAGCACCTTGTGGGCCTACATGTATGCGGGTATCAACAGCGCAGGGCCGCTGATCCTGTCCATTCTCGGGATTCTTGTCCTTGGCGGCATCAGCCTCTGGGCGGTCGACCGGCCGGTACATATCATCCAGTTCTATGTGTCCGTCACCTACCTGTTCGCCTGCAGCCTGGTGATTACCGGTGCCGTGCAGCTGTATTTTACCCGCTATATTTCCGACCGGCTGTTTGACCGCTGTCAGGAGTGCATCCTGCCCAGTTTCAATGCTATCTGCCTGGTCACCACGGCCGTCACCGGCAGCCTTGGCCTGATACTGGCCTTCACCCTGTTCCGGCATGAGTCGGCGTTGTACCGCATGCTGATGCTGTCGGGATTTGTCATCCTCAGCAACATCTGGATCGGTGTCACCTTTCTGGCCAGCATCAAGCGCTATGGCACCATCATCAAGGGGTTCGTATTGGGCTATGCGGTGGTGCTGCTGGTCGCTTACATCCTGGCGGGCAAAGGCCTGAACGGTCTGCTGGCGGGCTTTGTCACCGGGCATTTTGTCCTGCTGCTGTTCCTGGCCCTGCTGATCCACCGCGATTACGACTCGGAAACCTACATCTCGGCGGACATCTTTGACCGCAAGGCGTCCTATCCGGTCCTGATTCTGGTCGGCCTGTTTTTCAACGCGGGCGTCTGGGCGGACAAGTTCATGTTCTGGTTTTCCGAGGCGGGCCACCAGGTGATAGGCCCGCTACATGCCTCGGTGATTTACGATATTCCGGTATTCATTGCCTACCTGTGCATCATCCCGGGCATGGCAGTGCTGCTGCTGCGGGTGGAGACCGAGTTCATCCAGAAATATGACGCTTTCTATCATGCGGTACGCCAGGGCGGTGCTCTGGGCGAGATCCGCATGTGGCGCAACGACATGGTACTGGCCGCACGCAGCTGCATTTACGACATCTTCAAGGTACAGGCAATGGTGGTGCTGCTGATTTTCGCCTTCGGCGACAAGCTGCTCAATGCCATTGGCGTCTCCAGCCTGTATTTCCCGATGCTGAAGGTGGACGTGATCGGCGTCAGCCTGCAGATGGTCCTGCTGGGGATCCTCAACTTCATGTTCTATCTGGACAAGCGCCGGCATGCCCTGCTGCTGACATTCCTGTTCATGTTTCTCAACATTGTCCTGACCCGGGTTTCGCTGGAGCTGGGCCCGGCCTATTACGGTTACGGCTTCGGCGGTGCCTTGCTGCTGGATGTGCTGCTCGGCATGTTCCTGCTCAATGGCCGTTTCGAGCAGCTGGAGTACGAGGTGTACATGCTGCAAGACAACGCCGGCACGGCCTGAGCGTCATGAGTCTGGCCTTGTTCAAGTTTCTCGCCGGCAGTGCCCTGATCGCACTGGCGCTGGGCGGCTGCGTTTACCGCATGGCACAGCAAGAGCCTGCCGATACGGCGTCTGCGTTGCACAGTATTGCCTTCTACTATGGTGACCGCCCCGACTGGACAATGCTGGACAGCTATCAGATGGCAGTTCTGGAGCCAGAGCACGATTTTGACCTGTCAGGACGCGCCAACACGCAGTGGCTGGCCTATGTGAGTGTCGGCGAGGCACTGGAAAGCCGGGCGTATTATGCCGATATCCCGCAAGAACTGATCCTCGACCGCAACAGGATCTGGCGCTCCATGGTGATTGATGTCGCCCGCCCCGAATGGGCTGATTTTCTGCTGGAAAAAGTCTTCACGCCGATTGTCGAACAGGGCTATCAGGGTTTCTTTCTGGATACCCTGGATTCCTACCAGCTGGTGCATGGAAGCGGGGCGCGTGGCAATGCCAGTCGTGCCGGTCTGCAGCAGCTGATCCACCGTCTGAAACAGCGGTGGCCTGAGCACCATATCATCCTGAATCGTGGCTTCGAGCTGTTTCCTGCTGTGGCCGAAGATGTGTTCGCTCTGGCGTTCGAGTCCCTGTATCAGGGCTGGGACGAAGCGGCCGGCGAGTATGTCGAGGTATCACACAGGGACCGGGAATGGCTGTCGGCACAGGTCGGACATGCCCTGCAAACCCGCAAGATTCCCGTGATTGCCATTGATTATTGCGACCCTTCCTCTCCTGATTGTACGTTGCGCACCCTGCGCAAAATCCGCGCCCGTGGCTGGGTGCCCTTTGTCGCCGATGGCGGCCTGGTACAGCTGAACAGCCTGTCCGCCACCCACTGAATCCTGCCGTGTTTCGCGGCCGGATCTTATCTCCGGCCTGCAGGCCCCGTGAATGCTGGTTCTCGCTCCGGTCTTGATTTTGGTCAATTCTTTCTGCAAGGCAAGCTCTTAATATCCACCACATCTTGTGTTTAGAGTGTAGCGATACACCATATATTGTGTAGGGATAAGCATGACAAGCCAGCAGAATCAAGCCGCCACGCAGCACCAGCAGGTCGATGTGGCCTCGTCCATCAACGAATATCTGGAGCGCCAGGACTGGCGGGTCAACGCCAATGCCAACCAGGGTTACTCACTGGGCGGGATGATTCTCAACGTGTCCGGCAAGGTGACGGCCAACTACTGGCTCAACGAGGTGTACAGCCCGGAAATCGGTGCGGCACACCGCAACGCGGACCTGCACATCCATGATCTGGACATGCTGGCCGGCTATTGTGCGGGCTGGTCGCTGCGTACATTGCTCAACGAAGGCTTCAACGGCATTCCCGGCCGCGTTGAAGCCGGCCCGCCCAGGCACCTGAGCAGTGCTTTGGGCCAGATGGTCAACTTTCTCGGCACGCTGCAGAACGAGTGGGCCGGCGCCCAGGCGTTCAGCTCCTTTGATACCTACCTGGCGCCTTTTGTGCGCAAGGACCGGCTCGACTACCAGCAGGTGCGCCAGTACATCCAGGAATTCATCTACAACCTCAACGTGCCTTCACGCTGGGGTACGCAAACACCCTTCACCAACCTGACTTTCGACTGGGTCTGCCCGGAAGACCTGCGCGAGCAGATTCCCTATATCGGTGGCGTGGAAATGCCGTTCGCCTATGGCGACCTACAGGAAGAAATGGACCTGATCAACCGTGCCTATATCGAAGTGATGCAGGCCGGTGACGGGCTAGGCCGGGTGTTCACCTTCCCGATTCCGACCTACAACATCACTAAAGATTTCCCCTGGGACAGTGAAAACGCCGATCGGCTGTTTGCCATGACTGCCCGCTACGGCCTGCCGTATTTCCAGAATTTCATCAACTCCGACATGGAGCCCAATCAGGTACGTTCCATGTGCTGCCGGCTGCAGCTGGACGTACGCGAGCTGCTCAAGCGTGGCGGTGGCCTGTTCGGTTCAGCCGAGCAGACCGGTTCGCTGGGTGTGGTGACCATCAACTGCGCCCGTCTGGGCTACCTGCACAAAAACGACCTGCCCGGCCTGTACGCCCGGCTGGACGAGCTGATGGACATGGCGCGTGACAGCCTCGAGGTCAAGCGCACTGTCATTCAGCAGCATATGGACAACGGGCTGTACCCCTATACCAAGCGCTATCTGGGCACCTTGCGTAACCACTTCTCCACCATCGGCGTGAACGGCATGCACGAAATGCTGCGTAACCTGACCGGTGACCGCGAAGGCATGCATACGGAGTCGGGCCGTCAGCTGGCGCTGGAGGTGCTGGATCATATCCGTGCCAAAATGGTGCAGTACCAGGAAGAAACCGGCCATCTGTACAACCTTGAGGCAACCCCGGCCGAAGGCACCACCTACCGCTTTGCCAAGGAAGACCAGGTGCGTTTCCCGGATATCCTGCAGGCCGGCTACCCGGATGCCCCCTACTACACCAACAGCTCGCAGCTGCCGGTCGGCTATACCGACGATGCCTTTGAAGCGCTGCTATTGCAGGATGAGCTGCAATGCAAATATACCGGTGGCACTGTCTTGCACCTGTACATGAACGAACAGATTTCCTCGGTGGAAGCCTGCAAGAATCTGGTCAAGGCCTCTCTTGGCCGCTTCCGCCTGCCTTACCTGACCATTACCCCGACCTTTTCCATCTGCCCGGTGCATGGCTATCTGGCCGGCGAACATGAATTTTGTCCGCAGTGCGATGCGCAGCTGGAAGTCGAGCTGGAAAAAGAAGCTGCAACTGCATGATATTAAATCTGAAAACACTGTGCATGCTTCAAGAATGGTTACACCAGTATTTTAAACTTGCTCCGTTGATTGCACGGAGTTTATAGCGCTATCGGAGTCTGGGTATTGCAGGGCCTTGGCCGCCATGGATGGCGGCTTGGAGCTTACAAGGATGTACTTGCAGCGTCCCTGCAGTACCCAGACTCCGGTGGCGCAGACACAAGCCTCAACCATAAAAGGAAAGTAAAATGAACACATCTAATCTCCCCGAAGAACGCCGCCAACGCTGCGAAGTCTGGACCCGCGTCATGGGTTACCACCGCCCGGTCAGCGCCTTCAACAAGGGCAAACAGTCCGAGCACCGCGAGCGTCAGCACTTCACCGAAAGCGCCAGCCGCTAAACCATGCCCATCCAGATCGGCGGCATGGTGCCGCTGACCACCATCGACTACCCGGATCACCTGTCCTGTGTGCTGTTTTGCCAGGGTTGTGCCTGGCGCTGTCACTACTGTCACAACCCGGAGCTGATCGCTCCGGTCGGTGGCTCGACAGTTGATTGGGACGAGGTACTGGCCTTTCTGCACCGGCGCCAGGGCCTGTTGCAGGCCGTGGTGTTCAGCGGTGGCGAGGCCACATTGCAACCGGGCTTGCCGCTTGCCATGCAGCAGGTGCGCGAGCTGGGCTTCAAGGTCGGCTTGCATACTGCCGGCATCAAGCCGGCAGCGCTGGAGCGGGTGCTACCGCTGTGCGACTGGGTCGGCTTTGACGTCAAGGCGGCACAGGGTCAGGTCGACGGTATCACGCAAATCATCGGCAGTGATGCCGCTAACTGGCGTAGCCTGGACCTGCTGCTGGCCAGCGGGGTGGCATACGAATGCCGTACCACCGTGCACTGGAACCTGCTGCAACCGGACGACCTGCGCCTGCTGGCCCGCCAGCTGCAACAAAGGGGGGCACGCACCTTCATCGTGCAGCCGGCCCGTGACGGCAAGATGCTGACGACGGATCTTGGCCGTCAGGATCTGCCATCCGGCCTGCCTGAACTATGGCAGGAACTGAACACAATGTTCGGGCACTTTGCTGTGCGCCATTAACTGGCGTGATGGTTAGCCGGGCCATGCACCAGTACCACAAGGCCATAACACAAACTGGCAGTTTGTTGATTTCTGCCTGACACCGTACACTGGCTGCACAAAACAATCTCACATTCACTGGACAGTATCGGTCGTGATAGCGGTCGATACTGTGTTTGGTCGTTCCTGGATTTGCCATGTCCATTTTCAAGTCGTATCGCGGGTTGTATTTCGCCACTTTCCTGATGCTGTTGGGTACTGGTCTGCTTAGTACTTACCTGGCGTTGCATGTGGCCGAGCGGGCCAGCAGTGTCTGGGTTGGCGCGCTGATGACCTCGTTCTATCTGGGACTGGTTGGCGGCGGCAAGAAAGGGCACCGTCTGATTGCCCGGGTCGGACATATCCGTGCCTATGCAGCCGCGGCCGGCATTGTCTGTGCGGCCGCCATCATCCATGGCCTGACCGATAACCTGTGGCTCTGGCTGGTGCTGCGGATGCTGGTGGGTGTCGGCATGATGTGCATGTACATGGTGGTGGAGAGCTGGCTCAACGAACAAAGCACCAGCGAGAACCGTGGCAAGGTATTTTCCGGCTACATGATGGCCTCCTACCTCGGCATGGTGGTCGGCCAGTTGATGCTGGCGAGCTTGCCGGAGCTTGGCATCGAGCTGTTGTTGCTGGTGGCCCTGTGTTTTTCCCTGTGTCTGGTGCCGGTGGCCCTGACCCGGCGCATTCACCCCGAGCCGCTGACGCCGGCCTCGCTGTCCCCCCGCTATTTCTACCAGCAGGTACCCATGGCAATGTTCACCACATTGCTGGCCGGTGCGGTGGTGGGTGCCTTCTACGGTCTGGCCCCCCTGTATGCCAGCCGTATCGGCATGGATACCCGGGATGTCGGCCTGTTCATGGCGGCCTGCGTTGCCGCCGGTTTTCTGGTCCAGATGCCGCTGGGCCGCCTGTCGGACACCTTTGAACGGCCCAAGCTGATCCGCCTGCTGAGTGTGTTGCTGCTGCTGGTTGCCGCGCCGCTGGCGGTGGAAACGGTGTGGCCGCACTGGGTATTCTTTGTCGGTGGTGCAGCCACTTGTGCCTTTGTGTTCAGCCTGTATCCGCTGGCGGTGGCCTTTGCCAATGACAACATTGAGCCGGAAAAACGTGTTTCACTCGCGGCCGTGCTGCTGGCGGTATTCGGTGCCGGTGCCAGCATGGGCCCCCTGCTGGTCGGCAGCCTGATGCGTGGCATGGGACCCAACATGCTGTTCGTGTTCTTCTGTGTCAGCGCCGGGCTGATCGCACTGCGTGTGCGCCCGCAGCTGAAGACGCCGGAAACCGAGGTGCCGGAAGAACCGGTCGAGCACCTGGCGATGCCCGACGGTCTGGCCAGCTCGCCGCTGGTGGTGGCGCTGGACCCGCGTATCGAGGAGGAACAGGTGCAGGAGCACATGGTGGAGATCCCGCTCGAAGACGGCCCCGACCTGGCTGCAGAAACCGAAGAGCAGCACTATTGACCAGAATATGGGCGTGACAAGGCTCGGGCTGTTTTCAGGCTATCAGGGATATCCGCTCGTGATCTGGTCGGCAGATGCTGTCCGGGCGTGTAGAATGACCCACTTTGCCGGACAAGACAGGCTGGATTGATTGTGGAATTGGTATTGTATTTAGTGGTTGGCGCGCTATCTGGTGTGTTGGCCGGACTGTTCGGAATCGGTGGCGGTCTGATCCTGGTACCGGTGCTGGTGTATAGCCTGACGGCGCAAGGAATCGGCGTCGATGTGTTGACTCACATTGCTGTGGGAACCTCGCTGACAACTACCATATTTACCTCCGTCAACTCGGTGCTGGCGCACCAGAAGCACAAGGCGATCCTGTGGCACCTGGTACGACCGATCAGTATTGGTGTGCTCGGGGGGGCAGCGCTGGGAGCCATGACGGCCTCAATGATCCAGGGGCCGATGTTGCAAAAAATCATTGGCGTTTTTGCCCTGACGATGGCGGTGCAGATGGCCTTCAACCTGACCCCGAAAACCCGCAAGCCGCCGCCCGCATCGCCTGGTTTGCTGGCCGCCGGTGGCGTGATTGGCTGGGCCTCGGCGATTTTCGGTATTGCCGGCGGCTCGTTGACCGTGCCCTTCCTGGTCTGGCGCAGTACCGACATGAAAAAGGCGGTGGCCACATCCTCGGCGTGCGGCGTGCTCATTGCGCTGGCAGCGGCGGTGGGCTATGTGGTAACCGGCTGGCACGCCGAAGGACTGCCCGAGTGGAGTACCGGCTTTGTCTACTGGCCGGCTGTGGTTGGCATGGCCACCACCTCAATGCTGTTCGCCCGCGTCGGTGCAAAACTGGCACACCGGCTTGATCCGTTGCTGCTCAAGCGCCTGTTTGCGCTGATGCTGGTGATCGTTGGTCTCAATTTCCTGCTTCAGTAAGGCACACGCATGCTGCAATACCCTGCAATTGATCCGGTAGCCATTGCTGTCGGACCGCTGAAAATCCACTGGTACGGCCTGATGTATCTGGTCGGCATCGGTGCTGCCTGGTGGCTGGCCAAGCGCCGGCTGGCGCAGTTTGATCCAGCATGGACAAAAGATACCCTGTCCGACCTGGTGTTCTGGTGTGCGCTGGGCGTGATCGCCGGTGGTCGGCTGGGCTATGTGCTGTTCTATGACCTGGCGTCTTACATCGCCAATCCCGCTTTGGTGTTGCGCATCTGGGAAGGCGGCATGTCCTTCCATGGCGGCTTTCTTGGCGTGCTGATCGCGGTGCTCTGGTTTGCCCGCAAGCATAAAAAGCCGTTCTGGGCGCTGATGGACTTCATTGCGCCGCTGGTGCCGATCGGGCTGGGCGCGGGGCGTATCGGCAACTTCATCAATGCCGAGCTCTGGGGCAAGGTATCTGATGTGCCCTGGGCAATGATATTCCCGACCGACCCCATGCAGCTGCCGCGCCACCCGTCGCAGCTGTACCAGTTTGCGCTGGAGGGCGTGGCACTGTTTGTCATTCTCTGGCTGTATACGCGCAAACCAAGACCGACCATGGCGGTGTCCGGCCTGTTCGCCCTTTGTTACGGCGTATTCCGCTTTATCGTTGAATTTGTCCGTGTGCCGGATGCCCAGCTGGGTTATCTGGCGTTCGACTGGCTGACCATGGGCCAGATCCTGTGCCTGCCGATGATGGCGGTGGGTATTTTCCTGATGGTTTTGGCGTATAAGCGCCAGGAGCAGCCTGCATGAAACAGTATCTCGACCTGATGCGCCATGTGCGCGACACCGGTACCGACAAGGCCGACCGTACCGGTACCGGCACCCGCAGCGTTTTCGGCTACCAGATGCGCTTTGACCTGGCCGACGGCTTTCCGCTGGTGACCACGAAAAAGTGCCATTTACGCTCGATCATTCACGAACTGCTATGGTTCTTGCAGGGTGATACCAATATCAAATACCTGCAGGACAACGGCGTGCGCATCTGGGACGAATGGGCAGATGAAAACGGTGATCTGGGCCCGGTCTATGGTTACCAGTGGCGCAACTGGCCGGCACCCAATGGCGAGTCCATCGACCAGATCAGCAAGCTGGTGCAGATGATCAAGGCCAACCCCGACTCGCGCCGCCTGATCGTCTCCGCCTGGAACCCTGCACTGGTCGATGACATGGCGCTGCCACCCTGTCACGCGCTGTTCCAGTTCTATGTTGCCGACGGCAAGCTCAGCTGCCAGCTCTACCAGCGCTCGGCCGACATCTTCCTTGGCGTGCCCTTTAATATCGCCAGCTATGCTTTGCTGACCCTGATGCTGGCGCAGGTATGCGACCTGCAACCGGGCGAATTCATCTGGAGCGGCGGCGACTGTCACCTGTATTCCAACCACATGGAGCAGGTGGAAGAACAGCTGTCACGCGAGCCTTTCTCGCTGCCGACGATGAAGATCAATCCAGACGTGAAGGATGTATTTGCCTTCCGTTTTGAGGACTTCGAGCTGTGTGACTATCAGGCACACCCGCACATCAAGGCACCCGTAGCGGTTTGATTTTTCTTTATGCGGTATGCAGGGTGCTGACTGGTGACCGCGCTGCAGCTACGCAGCACCCTTAATGATGAGATCAACTTGGCTACGCATAATCACCATGTTTTTAAAACCCGTTTTGTCTGCAGAGCGCTTTCATGCTTAAACAGTTACGCCTTGTATTCCTCGCGCTTGCCTTCGGGTTTATCCCGCTGGATGGTCTGTTGGCGGCGGAATATCAGAATACTGATGTGCCTGTTTGTGAACGCTCCTGCCCCTCAACACCGCTTTTCGAACTGCAGCCTGCAGATTCAAGCCCGCCCTCTTCACAATCGACATATCTCGACACTGCGCACGATACGGAACAATGTCCGGGCAATTGCCTGTACCAGCAATGTACCGGCTGTAGCGCTGCATTGAACAATCCAGGCCAGGCCAACTGGCCTGTAGCCCCCGGTCAGAATGCCGAAACGGATACCCGGCTTGTTACCAGCTTCAACAACCGGATCGAGCGTCCTCCACAACTGCTTTCATAACCCCGCAGCGGCTTTGCCGCACCTTTGCTTGCTATCTAAAGCAACGCGCAAGGCGCTGGCCATGGATGGTCATGCTTGAGCGCATCTGTATGAAAGTATCAGTTTTTAGTGGAGACACATCATGAATTTCAAAACCGTCAGCCTCGCCCTGTCTGCAGCTTTTCTGTCCACCAGCCTGCTGGCCAACCCTGCTGAAGAAGCGCACGGTCATGATCACGAACATGGACATGCCGTCTCACCTGCCGGAGTGCCCGGCACCCCTGAGCAGGTCAGCCGGGTGATCAAGGTCGATGCCTACGACAGCATGGAGTTCAAACACGAGCCCATTGTTGTCGAGGACGGCGAAACCATCCGTTTCGAGATCACCAACCATGGTGTTCTGACGCACGAGTTTGCCATTGGTGACAAGGAAGAGCACAAGGAGCATCAGATCATGATGCGGGAGATGCCGGACATGCAGCACGATGATCCCAACGTGGTCACGCTGGAGCCTGGCGAAACCCGCAGCCTGGTCTGGACCTTTGCCAAGGCGGCCGATATAGAAGTTGCATGCAACATCCCCGGCCACTATGAGGGCGGCATGCGCAGCCAGGTTGAGATCAAGTAACAGCTGAGCAGACCAGGTTCCGGTATCTGGGCACGCCAGCTACCGGAACCTCTCGCCAATATTCTCTGCAGTGCAGCCAGCTCAGGCTGTTGCGGGAATGGCGGTAGAAATCAGATACAGGGTATAGCCGCAGTAACAGATCAGCAGAAGCAGCCCTTTGAAACGTCCCAGGCTGCCCGCTTTGCGCAAACCAAAACCCAGTACCAGCAACGCCAGCGTCAAGCCGGCCATGACCGGAATATCGCGGCTCAGCACCTCGGCAGCAACCGGCATCGGCCTGATGGTTCCGGCCAGGCCAACCACTATCAGGGTGTTGAACAGGTTCGAGCCCAGAATATTGCCCAGGACGATATCGTGTTCCTTCTTGCGGGCTGCGGCAATGGAGGATGCCAGCTCCGGCAGGGAAGTTCCTATCGCCACTATGGTCAGGCCGATCAGCAACTCGCTTACGCCAAAGCCGACAGCAATCTTGACCGCGCCCCAGACCAGTACCTGGGAGCTGAGCACCAGCAGCACAAGACCGGCCACCAGCCAACCCAGGGCCACGCGAATCGTCATGCCGGTCGGATCGGAAGCCGGTTCGGTGGGTCGCAGCACAGTCGATCTCGAACGTAGTGAAATCAGTACGTTCCAGGCCATCAGCAGGCCGAATACGAGCAACAGTGCCACTGCTTCAAGGCGGCCAAGCCTGCCGTCCTGGATCAGCCAGAAGGTGAAGGCAGTCACCGCCAACAGGATCGGCAGCTCCTTGCGCAGTACCTGTCTGGATACGGTAATGGGATAGATCAGCGCAGATACACCAAGAATCAGCGCAATATTGGTGATATTGGAGCCATAGGCGTTACCCAGCGCGATATCCGGGCTGCCCTGCATCGCGGCCAGCACGGATACCGCCATTTCCGGTGCGGAGGTGCCAAAGCCGACCACCACCATGCCGACCAGCAATGGCGCCATACCGTAGTATTTTGCCGTTACTACAGCCCCATCAACAAAGCGGTCGGCACTCCAGACCATCAGGACCAGACTCAGAACAACAGCGATAAATGCGATCAACAAGGGCAGTACCCACAGCAAAAAAACGGTGCCGTATTATGACAGGGCTGCCCTTTTCGCGCACCCTGTTTTCAGATTTTTACTGCAGCATGTCTGGCATGGGACATGCAACGGTATCAGGCCAGCCGCGCCTTGAAACTGTTGGCAGCCAGCTGTTCTGCCTGCTCTTTGGTCATGCCCAGATGCTCGTGCAGCGCCATATAGTTTTCTGTCACATAGCCGCCGAAGTAGGAAGGATCGTCCGAGTTGACCGTTACCAGTAACCCCTGCTCCAGCATCTGCAGAATCGGGTGCTCGCTCATGTGCTCATAGACTTTCAGCTTGGTGTTGGACAGCGGGCAGACCGTTAGCGCGATCTGCTCGTCAATCAGTCGCTGCACCAGTTTCTGGTCTTCCCAGGCGCGCACGCCGTGGTCGATACGGTCCACCTTGAGCACATCCAGCGCCTGCCAGACGTACTCGGGCGGCCCTTCTTCGCCTGCATGGGCGACAGCCAGCAGGCCCTCGCTGCGCGCCTTGGCAAACACATTGGCAAACTTGACCGGCGGGTGGCCCATCTCGGAGCTGTCCAGCCCCACGGCAAAGAACTGGTCACGGAACGGCATGGCCTGCTCCAGCGTGGCAAAGGCCTGCTCTTCGCTCAGGTGACGCAAAAAGCACAGGATCAGGCCGCTGCTGATGCCCATCAGGTCGCGGGCATCGGCCAGTGCCTCACTGATGCCGCGCATCGGCACCTCGAACGGGATGCCACGGTCGGTATGGGTCTGCGGATCGAAGAAAGGTTCCACGTGGAGCACGTTCTGCTCCTCGCACTTCTTCAGGTAGGCCATGGTCAGGTCGTAAAAGTCCTGCTCGGTCTGCAGCACGTTGGCGCCCTGATAGTAGATGTCGAGGAATTCCTGCAGGTTGTTGAAGTTGTAGGCACTGCGGACTTCATCCACCGAGTTCCAGGGCAATTGTATGTTGTTGCGCTGTGCCAGCTCGAACATCAGATCGGGCTCCAGTGAGCCTTCCAGGTGCAGGTGCAGTTCGGCCTTGGGCAGGTCGTTAAGCCAGTTGTACATTGGGGTATCTCGTGTTTGGTGATTTGTGTACAGGATACCGGAGAAAGGTCTGTTGAAGTGGGTTTGCACTGTGATTGCTGTGGCGGGTTTCACTGGGTTCCAGGGCGGCTGTTCTGTGACCGGTCTCATCTGCTGCGGATCCGGCTGGTATAACGCAGATCTTACTGGCGGCTTACAGCCGCCAATGTATGCAGTTAAAACCGATCGGTGCCAGGCAGCCTGTTGGCAAGCGGGGTTATGCGGGGCATACAAACCGGCAAATGGCCAACAGGCTGAATCTGCCGGTTAGCAGTTTTGCCACTGTGCCTTGCGCTTTTCCAGAAAGGCGCTGACGCCTTCGGTGGTGTCCTGCGCATCGAACAGGTCGACGAACAGCTCACGTTCCAGTGGCAGCCAGTGGTCCGGCCCCTGTGTGCGCGCACCTTGGATCAGCGGCTTGATGGCGCGAACCGCGACCGGGCTCTGGTTGCCGACTTTCTCCGCCAGTGCCAGCGCCGCATTCAGCGCCTCGCCCTTGGCAACCACTTCCTCGACCAGCCCGATGCGTTCGGCGGTGGCGGCATTGATGCGCTCGCCACAGAGCATCATGCGTTTGGCCCAGCCTTCGCCGACCAGCCAGGGCAGTTTCTGGGTGCCGCCAGCGCAGGGCAGCAGGCCGACAGTGGCTTCGGGCAAGGCCATCTGTGCCTGTTCTTCGGCAATGCGGATGTCACAGGCCAGAGCACACTCCAGTCCGCCGCCCATGGCATAGCCATTGATGGCGGCGATGCTGACGCCGCGGTAGTTGCTCAGGGCTTCAAAGGCTGCGCCGAAGCGCTGAGCCATTTCCCGCGCCATGGCCTTGTCGCCACTGGCAAACAAATTCAGGTCGGCACCGGCGCTGAAGAATTTCTCGCCAGCGCCGGTGATCACCAGGGCGTAGATATCATCGTCCTGGTTCAAATGCGCAACCAGTTGTTCGATGCCGCGCAGCATGCCGGCGTCCCAGGTGTTGGCTGAGGGGTTGTTCAGGGTCAGCAGGGCGGTATGGCCGATTTTTTCCACTACCAGTTTGTTGCTCAGTTGCAGCTGTTGGGCGCTCTGATAGGTTTCCAGTTCTTGAGACATTGAAGCTCTCCTTGTTGTGAAAATAATATACATACAGCGTAGCGGTGTGATGTCTGTCGCGCAAAGACGCCGCGAGTACATCCTTGTAGGCTCTGTGCGACCATCCATGGTCGCACAAGCTTTGCGCTGACAGATATCACACCGTCCGGCCAATTTTGCGCAAATGGCCAGGCAAATCTGATTGATATGACGGTTCAGTTACAAGCTTAAAATCGCTATTGGGGCTTGGCTTTATACCTGACAAAGCTCGATCGCCATGGCCGTCGCCTCGCCACCGCCGATGCAGACGGCGGCCACGCCGTAACGCTGCTTGCGCTGTTGCAGGGCGTTGATCAGGGTGACCAGTATGCGGGCACCGGACGCGCCGATCGGGTGGCCCAGCGCACAGGCACCGCCATGGACGTTGACCCGTTCGGGATCCAGTTGCAGCTCCTGCATGGCAATCAGGGTGACCACGGCGAAAGCTTCGTTGATTTCGAACAGGTCCACCTGCTCAAGGTTCCAGCCGGTACGCTGCATCAATGCATTGATGGCACCGACCGGAGCGGTGGTAAACAGGTGCGGCTCGGCGGCGTGGCTGCTGTGGCCATGCACAATGGCCAGCGGTTGCAGGCCGCGGATACGAGCCTCGCTCTGGCGCATCAACACTAGCGCCGCAGCACCGTCAGAAATCGAGCTGGCGTTGGCCGCGGTGATGGTACCATCCTCGCGAAAGGCCGGGCGCAAGGCGCGAATCTTGGCCGGGTCTGCCCTGGGCGGCTGTTCGTCCTGGCTGACGCTAACCTCGCCGTTGCGGGATTTGACCGTGACCGGAGTGATTTCGCTGTCAAACACTCCGCTGTTGATCGCCTGGCAGGCACGCTGCAATGAGCGTTCGGCAAAGTCATCCTGCTGCTGGCGGCTGAAACCGTAGTCGGCGGCGCTGTCTTCGGCAAAGGTGCCCATCAGGCGCCCCTTGTCGTAGGCGTCTTCCAGTCCGTCGAGAAACATGTGGTCGCGTACCTGCTGGTGGCCCATGCGGTAACCCTGACGGGCCTTGTCCAGCAAATAGGGTGCGTTGCTCATGCTCTCCATGCCGCCGGCCACCACCACGCCAGCACTGCCGGCGAGCAGGGCGTCATGGGCCAGCATCACTGTCTGCATGCCCGAACCGCACATCTTGTTGACTGTGGTACAGGGTGTGGCGGTTGAAAGCCCGGCCGCCAGTGCCGCCTGGCGCGCTGGGGCCTGGCCCAGACCGGCCGACAGCACGCAGCCGAAGAATGCTGCATCGACCGCTTCTGTTGGCACGCCGCTGCGCTGCACGGCGGCAGCGATTGCCTGCGCACCGAGTTGCGGCGCGCTCAGCGCGGACAGACTGCCCTGAAAGCCGCCCATGGGTGTGCGTGCCATGCCGACAATGACAACCGGGTCCTGAATCTTCATGGTCATTTGATTCCCATCCGTAGCGCGCCGTCAAGGCGGATCACCTCGCCGTTGAGCATGCTGTTTTCGATGATGTGCTGCACCAGTGCAGCGTACTCGTCCGGGCGGCCCAGCCGGGGAGGAAAGGGAACGCCGGCGCACAGGCTGCGGCGTACTTCCTCGGTCATGCCGGCCATCATCGGGGTTTCAAAGATGCCCGGCGCAATGCACATGACCCGGATGCCGGCCCGGGCCAGCTCGCGTGCGGCCGGCAGGGTCAGGCTGGCAATCGCCCCCTTGGACGCGGCATAGGCAGCCTGCCCGAGCTGGCCGTCAAAGGCGGCCACCGAGGCAGTGTTGATGATCACGCCGCGCTCGCCGCCGGCGTCCGGAGGATTGTCGGCGATATGGCCGGCCACCAGTCGCAACAGGTTGAAGCTGCCGCCAACATTGACCTGCAATACCCGGTTGAACAGCTCCAGGCCATGCGGGCCATCGCGGCCGAGGATGCGGGCACCGGCAACGATGCCGGCGCAGTTGACCAGGCCATGCAGGGCACCGAAGTGTTCGCGAGCTTGCTGCAGTGCTTGCTGCGCCGCATCCGCGTCGCAGATGTCCAGTGTCAGACCCAGCGCATGCGCTCCGAGTGCATCAGCCTGCTCCGCTACCGCTTGCCGGTTGATGTCCAGCAGCACCACCTGTGCGCCCTGTTGCACCAGATGGCGGGCGGTAGCAGCACCAAGTCCGGAGCCGGCGCCACTGACAACAAAGGAATGTTGGGCGATTTGCATGCAGTTTTCCTTAGCCGTTGGCGGCCTGACGGGTCTGTTGTTCATTGGTCCGGTTGATTTCCTGCTGGCGCAGGATGAAACGTTGCACCTTGCCGCTGGGGGTCTTCGGCAACTCGTCCGGGAACTCGATTTCACGCGGGTAGGCGTGGGCGGCCAGGCGGTTGCGCACATGCAGGCGCAGCTCCTCGGCCAGCTCCGGCGTGCCCCGGTAGCCATCCTGCAGGATGATGAAGGCCTTGATGATCTCGGTGCGTTGCGGGTCCGGTTTGCCGACCACTGCGGCCTCGACCACGGCGGGATGCTCAAGCAGCGCGCTTTCCACATCGAAGGGGCCGACGCGATAACCGGAGGTGGTGATGACGTCATCGGAACGTCCGACAAAGCTGATGCTGCCGTCATCGTTGAGCTCGGCGGTGTCGCCGGTCAGGTAATAACGGCCACGGAACGCGGTGGTTTCCATGTCCTTGTAGCCCTGGAACCAGGTCATCGGCGACTGCTCCAGATCAACCGAGAGGATGCCCGGCTGGCCGGCGGGCAACTCGGTCAGGGTCTCTTCGTCGAGCACCACCACACGATGGCCGGGTGACGCATAGCCGGCCGCCCCCATGTGTACGGGATGCTCCAGGTTATGGTGATTGCACAGCACCATGCCCAGCTCGGTCTGGCCATAGTGGTCGTTGATCTGCACGTCAAGGTTGTCGGCAAACCAGCGGATCACTTCCGGGTTGAGCGGCTCGCCGGCACTGCTGACCACGCGCAGCTGGTCTTTCCATTCGTGGGCGACCTTTTCACCGGCGGCGATCATCATGCGGAACACCGTGGGCGCGCCGGCCAGATTGTTGACCTTGTGCTTTTTCGCGATGGCCAGGCTGCGGTCGAGGTTGAAAATGCCGTCTACCGACAGCACCGGCACGCCCATCGACATCGGCCCGGTAATACCGAAGTACAAACCATAGGCCCAGCCGGGGTCGGCCACGTTCCAGAACGAGTCATCCATGCGCAGGCCGACCGCGTCGATGGCGTAGCGCTGGAAAGCGACAATCGCCTTCAGTGGTACCTGCAGGGGCTTGGCCAACCCGGTGGTGCCGGAGGTGAACATCAGCAGGAAGGGATCGTCGCCACTGCGCATGACGGGGGCAAAGTCGGTGCTCTGCCCCGCCATTTCCTGCCAGAAGCTGAAGTCGCCACGGGCAATGCCGGTACCTTTGCGGCCGGCCACCGTCACCACGTCAGGGCAGTTGTCGACCTCTTCCAGCTTGGCGCGGTTGTTGGCATCGCTGACCACCAGCCGGGCACCCGAGGTGTGCAGCCGGTGCTCGATGGCTTTGGGGCCGAACGCGGTAAACAGCGGCTGATAGACAGCGCCGATACGCCAGGTACCGAGAATGGTGATCAGCAATTCGTGGCTGCGTGGCAGCAGGCCGGCAACCACATCCCCGGCACCAATGCCCTGGCTGGCGAGGAAGTTGGCAAACTGCGCGGCCTGATCCTTGAGTTCGATGTAGCTGTGGATGCTGGACGTGCCGTCGGCATTTTCCTGCAGCAGGCCGATGCGGCCGGGCAGGGCATGGCGGTCACAGCATTCGTGACAGGCATTCATGGCATCGAGACTGCCGCTGATGGCATTGCGCACGGTGGCGGCGTAGTCGAAGGTTTTAAAAGCGTCGAAATAGTCGTGATTGACGGGGTTCATGGCTGACTCCTGGCAAATTATTATTGTTGACAGTGCAAGAGGTACGCCTTGATGGTCGGCTTGAAGCCAGAGACAAAACAATAGCCAAACCCATCAATCTGGTTGAGCGATTTGGACAATCAGCTATTTTGACCCAGTACGGTCGAGCGGTAGAAGCCGGGCTGGATACCGGTCCACTTGCGGAAGGCCTTGTAGAACGAGCTGACATCGGCAAAACCGAGAATGGCAGCGATATCGACAAAGGTCTCATGCTCATTGGCCAGCAACTGCAGGGCACGCGCTTTGCGCACGCTGTCCTTGATTGCCTGGAAACTTTGCCCTTCCTCGGCAAGACGGCGGCGCAGCGTGGCCACCGACATGCACAGCTGTTGCGCCATGGCCGGTGCATCAGGCCATGCGGCGGGCGTAATGGCACCGAGCAGCTGGCGAACCTGGCTGGTCAGACTGTGCGGGTCACGGTACTTGACCATGATGTTGTCGGGCGACTCGGCAATGAAACGCTGCAGCTCGTCCTCGCTGCGGCGGATCGGGCTGTCGAGGCTGTCACAGACAAACAGCAGCCGGGATTGTTGACAGTTGTAGCGCAGGCTGTGGGTAAACATCACCCGGTAGTCTTCGTCCAGCTCCGGCGGCGGGCAGCGCGAATCGATGGCCAGGATCGGGATGCGCTGGTTGGCCAGCCAGCAGGTCAGGCCGTGGACATACATCCAGAAGGTGAAATAGGCAAAGGCCCGCTTGGGCTGTGGTTCGTTCTCGACAAATACGATTTGTGCCAGGTTCTGTTCCCGGTGCAGCACCGCGTGCATGTCGTCGAACACCAGTGACAAAAACTGCAGGCCGGCGGCAATGCCTTCGGCCAGGGTTGGCTGGCGCGCGGCGATCCGGCACATGAAGGCGAAGCTGCCCGGGCGCATGGCGCGGCTGTCCATCAGGCAGAATTCGTCCTGCAGAAAGTCGGCCAGCTGGCGCCAGAACTCGGCAAAGCGGGCCACCGGCAAACGCTGGCCGGAGGCCTGCTGCAGGATGTCCGCCGGCAAGCCGCAGCGCTCCAGCAGCGGCGGCACATGGAAGCCCTGCCGGTGTGCGACCTGCAACGACTGCTTGACCAGCTCGATGGAGACGGTGTTGCCGGTACCGCGTGGCGGCGCTGCGGCTGTCGTCACCTCAGCCATGCTCCGGCAGCAGGGTGGACTGCAACTGGGCCGCCTGCTCACGCAGGAAGTTCCAGGTGGTGCGCATGCGGGCGATGTCCTTCAGTTCGATCGGCATCAGCATCCAGAAGGTCCGGGTGAAGTGGATGGCATCCGGCAGCACCGGTACCAGTGCCCGGTTCTGGTCGGCGGCGAAGGCCGGCAGGATCGCCAGCCCGGCACCGGCAGCAACCATCTGCTGTTGGGCCAAAATGCTGGTGCTGCGCAGGGGCGTGCGCGCCGGTTTGACCACCTCGTCAAGGAACAGCAGCTCCTTGCTGTAGAGCAGATCATCGACATAGGACACGAAGCTGTGCCCCTTCAGCTGCTCGCGCTGGTGGATGGGTGAGTGCTGCGCCAGATAACCGTGGCTGGCGTACAGGCGCAGGCTGTAGTCGGTCAGGCGGGTGATGATGAAGGGGCCGCGTTCGGGCCGCTCCAGGGTGATCACGATATCGGCTTCGTTGCGCGACAGTTGCAGCGCGCGCGGAACCGCCAGCAGCTCGACCTTCAGGTCCGGGTGGCGCTGTGACAGCCGGGTCAGCTGGCTGGCCAGGATGGTGCTGCCATAGCCTTCGGTGGCACCGACGCGCACCAGGCCGGACAGCTGCTGGTCGCTGCCGGGTGTCAGTGACTGGGCAATGCCGACATAGGCGCTTTCCATTGCTTCGACCTGCGGCAGCAGGTCCCGGCCGGCTTCGGTCAGCTTGTAGCCGTCGGGCTCGCGCAGGAACAGCGTCATGCCGAGTTTTTTCTCCAGTGCCTGCACTTTGCGCGAGACGGTGGTGTGGTCCACCTCCAGCCGGCGGGCGGCAATCACCAGGCGTCCGGCCCGTGCCAGCTCAAGAAAAAAACGCAGTTGGTCCCAGTCCATTTGCTGTTCGCCTTAGGTCTAATCTGCAAAATTGCACAATGAATCTGCAGTCATGTGGGTTGTTAATGATAAATTTGCACTGCTACATTGAAGCCGTACCCAAGCAGGGCGCACAAAACAAAAACAATTCTTGTGGGCGGCAAGCACGCGGCCTTCTTCAGACAAATCCGGCGGCACACCTGTCATGTACCGGACAGCCGCACAGCGAGGTATACAATGACTGCATCCAGTATTCCAACGGTCAAGCTACTCATCAATGGTGAGTTTGTCGAGTCCAAAACCAGCGAATGGCGCGAGGTGGTCAACCCGGCTACCCAGGAAGTTCTGGCCCGCGTACCCTTTGCTACCGCCGATGAAATCGAAGCGGCGATCGCCAGCGCGGCCGCAGCGTTCAAGACCTGGCGCAAGACGGCAATTGGTACCCGCGCACGGATTTTCCTCAAGTATCAGCAGCTGATCCGCGAGCACATGCCGGAGCTGGCGGCCACCCTGACCGCCGAACAGGGCAAGACCCTGGCCGATGCCGAAGGTGACGTATTCCGTGGCCTGGAGGTGGTCGAACACGCTGCCGGCATCGGCAACCTGCAGCTGGGCGAGCTGGCCAACAACGTGGCCGGTGGTGTCGATACCTACACCCTGCTGCAGCCGATTGGCGTCTGTGCCGGCATCACTCCATTCAACTTCCCGGCGATGATTCCGCTGTGGATGTTCCCGATGGCGATTGCCACCGGTAATACCTTTGTGCTCAAGCCGTCCGAGCAGGACCCGATGGTGACCATGCGTCTGGCCGAACTGGCGCTGGAAGCGGGCATTCCCGCCGGCGTGCTCAACATCATCCACGGCGGCCCGGATGCGGTGAATGCGCTCTGTGACCACAAGGAGATCAAGGCGGTGTCTTTTGTCGGCTCGACCCATGTCGGCACGCACGTATACAACCGCGCCTCGCTCAATGGCAAGCGCGTGCAGTGCATGATGGGAGCCAAGAACCACGCCATCATCATGCCCGATGCCAACAAGGAGCAGACCCTCAACGCCATTGCCGGTGCCGCCTTTGGTGCCGCAGGCCAGCGCTGTATGGCGCTGCCGGTGGTGATTCTGGTCGGCGAAAGCAAAAACTGGCTGCCGGAGCTGGTGGAGCGGGCGAAAACCCTCAGGGTCAACGCCGGCTGTGAGCCGGGCACCGATGTCGGACCGGTCATTTCACGGGGCGCGCTGGCGCGCATTACCGACCTGATCGAGAGTGGTGTCAGCGAAGGTGCGACACTGGAGCTGGATGGCCGCAACCCGCAGGTGCCCGGCTATGAAAACGGCAACTTTGTCGCGCCGACGCTGTTCTCCGGTGTCACCACCGACATGCGTATCTACAACGAAGAGATCTTCGGGCCGGTGCTGTGCGTGATGACCGCCGACAGCATGGATGAGGCGATCGACATCATCAACCGCAACCCCAACGGCAACGGTACAGCCATCTTTACCCGCTCCGGCGCGGCAGCCCGCCGTTTCCAGGAAGACATCGATGTCGGCCAGGTCGGTATCAACCTGCCGATACCGGTGCCGGTGCCGATCTTCTCCTTTACCGGCTCCCGCGCTTCCAAGCTGGGTGATCTGGGCCCGTACGGCAAGCAGGTGGTGCAGTTCTACACCCAGACCAAAACGGTCACTGCCCGCTGGTTCGACGAAGACGCCGAAGCCGGAGCGCTCAATACCACCATCAGCCTTAAATAAGCAGACGCAGCCCGGCCCGTCGCGGGCCGGCTTGCCGTTCCGGACTCAAAACCAACAATAACGGAGTCACACCCCATGCATATCGGATTTATCGGCCTCGGCCATATGGGTGGCCCGATGGCCGCCAACCTGCTCAAGGCAGGCCACCAACTGAGCGTTTTCGACCTGTCTGCCGCAGCGGTAGAAGCACTGGTTGGCGCTGGTGCAACCGCCTGTGATTCGGTGGCAGCGCTGGCAACCGCCCGTCCCGAACTGGTGATCAGCATGCTGCCGGCCGCCCCCCATGTGAAGTCCCTCTATCTGGGTGATGCAGGCCTGCTGTCGCTGTTGCAGCAGCCGACTCACCTGCTCGACTGTTCCACCATCGACCCGCACAGTGCCCGTGAAGTCAGTGCCGCCGCCCGCCAGGCCGGTCACTACATGCTGGATGCGCCGGTTTCCGGCGGTACCGCCGGTGCCACGGCCGGTACCCTGACCTTCATGGTCGGTGGCAGCGCGGAGGAATTCGAGTTCGCCCGTCCGGTGCTGGCGGCGATGGGCAAGAACATCGTGCACTGTGGCGACAGCGGCAATGGCCAGGTGGCCAAGGTGGCCAACAACATGCTGCTCGGCATCTCGATGATCGGCGTTGCCGAAGCCATGGCGCTGGGTACCTCACTGGGCATTGATGCCAAGGTGCTGGCCGGCATCATCAACACCTCCAGCGGACGCTGCTGGAGTTCGGAGGTCAACAACCCCTATCCGGATGTATTGGAGAATGTCCCGGCCAGTCGCGGCTATACTGGCGGCTTTGGCACCGACCTGATGCTCAAGGATCTGGGCCTGGCCACCGAGGCGGCGCGTCTGGCCAAGCAACCGGTGATTCTGGGCGCTGCTGCCCAGCAGCTGTATCAGGCGTTCAGCCTGCAGGGGCATGGCCAGCTGGATTTTTCCGCCATCATCAAGCTGTACACAAAACAGGAGTAACGCCGTGACTGACATTCAGCCGTTGATTCTTGCCGAAGTCCGCAATCGGGTCGGACACCTCACCATCAATCGCCCGTCCGCCTACAACGCCATCAATCTCGAAGCGGTACGGCAGATCCAGAGCTGCCTCGAACAGTGGGCTACCGATGATAATGTGGTGGCGGTGGTGCTGCGCGGCAGCGGTGACAAGGCATTTTGTGCCGGTGGCGACATTCGCGAGCTATATGACAACCATCAGCAGGGCAGCCCGCTCAACGAAGCCTTCTTTCACGAAGAATACCGGCTGGACCAGCACATCCATGACTACCCCAAGCCCCTGCTGGCGCTGGCCGAAGGGCTGGTGCTGGGCGGCGGCATGGGGCTGTTCCAGGGGGCGGCGTTCCGGGTGGTGACCGGCCACGCGCGGCTGGGCATGCCGGAAGTCAGCATCGGCTACTTTCCGGACGTCGGTGGCAGCTATTTCCTGTCCCGTCTGGCCGGCGAGCTTGGCACTTATCTGGGCGTTACCGGCAACATGGTGGGTGCCGCAGATGCGCTCTATACCGGCCTGGCCGACTGGCTGATTGCCGACGAACAGGTGGCCGAGCTGGATCGTTGCCTGGACCAGATGGACTGGCAGCTGGCTCCACAACAGTCGATTCGCAGCCTGCTGGCAACCCTGGCCAGTCCGGTCGGTAAACAGGGCGAGCTGGAGCCGCTGCGCGGTGCGATTGACCGTCATTTCGCCTTTGACCGGGTGCCGGACATCCTGCAGTCGCTGGCCGGTGAACAGGACCCGTCCCTGACCGGCTGGGCGCAAGCCACCATCGACACCTTGCGTAGCCGCTCACCGCTGGCGATGGCCGCCACCCTGCAGTTGTTGCGGCATGGTCGCGGGCTGAGCCTGCAGCAATGCTTTGCCATGGAGCTGCAACTGGTCGCCCGCTGGTTCCAACAAGGTGACTTCATTGAAGGCGTTCGCGCCCTGATCGTGGATAAAGACAAGAACCCGCGCTGGAAATACGGCAGCATCGAAGAAGTACCGCAAACGGAAGTTGATGCACTGTTTGCCGGTATCAGCCTGGCCGGCGCTCAAGGAGCATGATCATGCATGATATTGACCTGACCGAAGAACAACGGATGATTCGCGACATGGCGCGCGACTTTGCCGCCGCCGAGCTGGCGCCCAATGCCGAGCGCTGGGAAAAGGAAGGCTGGCTGGACGACCAGGTGCTGCGCCAGATGGGTGAGCTGGGCCTGCTGGGCATGATGGTGCCGGAAGACTGGGGCGGCTCTTACATCGACTACACTTGTTATGCGTTGGCGGTGGAAGAAATCGCCCGTGGCTGTGCTGCCACCGGTGCGGTGATGAGTATTCACAGCTCGGTCGGTTGTGCGCCCCTGCTTAACTGGGGCAGCGAGGAGCAAAAACAGCAATGGCTGCCGGCGCTGGCCGCCGGTGAGGTGCTCAGCTGCTTCTGCCTGACCGAGCCGCAGGCCGGCTCCGAGGCCAACAACCTGCGTACCCGTGCCGTCGAGGATGGTGACCACTGGGTGATTAACGGCAGCAAGCAGTTTGTCAGCAACGCCAAGCGGGCCGGGCTGGCCATCGTATTTGCCGTTACCGACCCGGAGCTGGGCAAGAAGGGTCTGTCGGCCTTCCTGGTGCCCACCGACACGCCCGGCTTTGAAGTGGAACGCATGGAGCAGAAGATGGGGCTGAAGGCCTCGGATACCTGCGCGGTGACTTTGGTCAATTGTCGGGTGCCGAAAGAGAACATGCTCGGGCCGCGTGGCAAGGGTCTGGCGCTGGCGCTGTCCGGGCTGGAAGGTGGCCGGCTGGGCATTGCCGCCCAGTCGGTGGGCATTGCCCGTGCCGCCTTTGAGGCCGCGCTGAAATATGCCGGTGAGCGTGAGCAGTTCGGCAAGCCGATCCGTGAACACCAGAGCGTCGCCAACATGCTGGCCGACATGCATACGCAAATCAACGCCAGCCGGCTGATGGTGCTGCATGCGGCCAAGTTGCGCAGCGCCGGTCTGCCCTGCCTGTCGGAGGCTTCACAGGCCAAGCTGTTTGCCTCGGAAATGGCCGAACGGGTGTGCTCAATGGCGATCCAGGTGCATGGCGGTTATGGCTATCTGGAGGATTACGCAGTGGAACGGCACTACCGTGACGCAAGGATTACCCAGATCTATGAGGGCACCAGTGAAATCCAGCGCATGCTGATTGCCCGTGAACTGGAGCATTATCCGTTGGCGTAGCGCGGGAATTGTGTCGCCGTACAGACCTCCCGGGTCGTTTGCATTGAGCAGGCGGGCCGGGAGGTTTTGCGTAGTGTTGCCGGGCGTTCAGGGTTGCATCAGCTCTTGTCTGCCGGTTCGTGCCAGGCAATACACATCCACACGCCGGGCACCGGCTGCCAGTAATGTGCGGGCCAGTGCCGCGCAGGTGGCACCGGTGGTCAGTACATCGTCGACCAGTGCCAGATGGCGGCCAGCCACCTGTTGCGGTTGCATCACCTGGAACGCATTGAGCATGTTGGCTTGCCGCTGCCGGGCATCCAGCCCCTGCTGGGTACGGGTATAGCGTACCCGGCGCACGGCGTTGTGCAAGACGGGCCGCTGCAATGGCTGGCCCAGCCACTGGGCGATCATCAGTGCCTGGTTGTAGCCACGCTGGCGCAAGCGCTGGCTGGCCAGCGGCACCGGTATCAGCGCCTCGGCCAGTTCCAGTCCTTCCTCCTGCTGCAAATAGGACAAATGGGCGATCAGCAGTTCGCTGAGCAGACGTCCTGCGGGCCAGTCTCTGGCGTATTTGAAGTTACCCACCAGCATGTTGACCGGAAAATCATAACGCCAGGCGCAGTACGCCTTGTGGAATGGTTGACGCTGTTGCTGGCAGGCAGCGCACTCATCATCCCCGGCGGCAATCGGCAGGGCGCAATGCCGGCATCCGTGTAACAGCCAGGGCAGGTCTTGCTGGCAGCCGCTGCAAATCGGCAATGGCTGATTGTCCGGCCGGCCCAGACAGAGCAGGCAATGGTCCGGCTGCAATAAAAAGTTGTAAACCTTTTGTATCCATAAAAGTTGACAGCGCATGATTCCTCCCTGAATATTGCGACAACTTTGTGCAGTCTAGCAGCCATAAAAAGGAACAATCCATGCAAGTTGCCCACGACCTTCGTCATGACTGGCGCCTCGACGAGGTGCTGGCCCTGTTCGACCTGCCATTCAATGATCTGCTGTTCCGGGCCCAGCTGGTACACCGGCAACATTTCGACGCCAACCGTGTGCAGGTCTCCACTCTGCTGTCGATCAAGACCGGTGCCTGCCCCGAGGACTGCAAGTACTGCCCGCAGTCCGGTCACTACAACACAGGGCTGGACAAGCAGAAGCTGCTGGAAGTGCAAAAGGTGCTGGAGGAGGCGCAGCGCGCCAAGACACAGGGCTCGACCCGTTTCTGCATGGGCGCGGCCTGGAAACATCCGACTGCCAAGGACATGCCCTACGTGCTGGAGATGGTCAAGGGCGTCAAGGCCATGGGCCTGGAAACCTGCATGACCCTGGGCCGGCTGGACGAGCAGCAGAGCCGCGAGCTGGCCGAGGCCGGACTGGACTACTACAACCACAACCTGGACACCTCGCCCGAGTTCTACAGCCAGATCATCACCACCCGCACCTACGCCGAGCGCCTGCAAACGCTGGCTCACGTGCGCGATGCCGGTATGAAGATCTGTTCCGGCGGCATCCTCGGCATGGGCGAGTCACTGGCCGACCGTGCCAAGCTGCTGCTGGAGCTGGCCAACCTGCCGGAACACCCGCAGAGCGTACCGATCAACCAGCTGGTCAAGGTACAGGGCACGCCGCTGGCGGATGCCGAAGACGTCGATCCCTTTGATTTCATCCGCATGCTGGCGGTGGCGCGCATCATGATGCCGAAGAGCCATGTGCGCCTGTCGGCCGGACGCGAGCAGATGAGCGACGAGATGCAGGCGCTGGCCTTCATGGCAGGGGCCAACTCGATTTTCTACGGCGACAAGTTGCTGACCACCGACAACCCCGAAGCCGACCGTGACCGCCAGCTGTTTGCCCGCCTCGGCATCCAGCCCGAGCAGCGCCAGGAGCACGACGATGATGTGCACTATGCCGCGCTGGAGCAGGCGGTGCTGCAAAATCGCGGCAGCGAGCTGTTTTACGACGCCGCAGCAGCGCAGTAGCCATGGCGTTTGACCTTGCCGGCCGGCTGGCTGCCCAGCAGCAGGCACAACGCTATCGCCGCCATGTCTGTGTGCAGGGCCCGCAAGGGCCGTTGCTGCAGATTGATGGCCGCGAATATCTGGCTTTTGCCTCCAATGACTATTTGGGGCTGGCCAGCCATCCGCAGGTGGTCGAAGCGCTGCAACAGGGTGCCGGGCGCTGGGGCGTGGGCGGTGGCTCGGCACATCTGGTCACCGGCCACATGCAGCCCCACGAAGAGCTGGCGCAGGCACTGGCGGACTGGACCGGTCGTGAAGCTGCATTGTTGTTTGGCAGCGGTTATCAGGCGAATCTGGCGGTGCTGACCGCGCTGCTGCAAGCTGGCGATCACTTGCTGCACGACCGTCTCAATCATGCTTCGCTGCTGGATGGCGGCCGTCTGTCGGGTGCCCGTTTCCAGCGCTATCTGCACAATGACATGACCAGTCTGGCTGGTCACCTGGCCCGCTGCCAGGGCGACACAATGATTGCCACCGATGGCGTATTCAGCATGGATGGCGACCTGGCTCCGCTACCTGATATTTGCACACTGGCCGGCCAGCATGGAGCCTGGGTGATGGTGGATGACGCCCACGGCATCGGTGTGCTGGGTGAAAGCGGTGCCGGCACGCTGGAGCATTACGGACTGGATGCACGGCAGGTGCCGGTATTGATGGGCACGCTGGGCAAGGCGCTGGGCACCTCCGGGGCCTTTGTTGCCGGCAGCCGCGAGCTGATTGAAAGCCTGATCCAGTTTGCCCGGCCCTACATCTACACCACCAGCAGCTCGCCGGCGGTAGCCTGTGCCACATTGGCCAGTGTGCGATTGGCCCGCGAGGACAATGATCGCAGGGCACATCTACAAGAGCTGATCCGGTTGTTCCGCCACGAGGCCGCCTTGCTGGGCTTGCCACTGGTCGACAGCCCGACCGCCATCCAGCCGTTGCTGGTCGGCGACAGTGGCCGCGCCCTGGCCATGTCGCAGCGTTTGCGCGAGCTGGGTATCTGGGTTACCGCCATCCGTCCGCCGACAGTGCCGGAAGGTGGCGCCCGTCTACGCATCACATTGACCGCCGGCCATAGCCGGGAGCAAGTGGAGCAGTTGCTGACGGCTTTGGAGCAGGTGCACGGGGAGTTTGCCAATGTGTAGGTGCGAATTTATTCGCACAAATATGGACCACACCGGATCATGGTGTGCGAATGAATTCGCACCTACAGGTTCGGACGTATATCTGCTGAGAGTGAGTGATGAAGGTTAGCCTGCTACCCGGCTGGGGTTTGGGCTTGGCTCCGTTGCAGCCGCTGGCCGACTACCTCTCGAACAAGCACGAAGTACAGCTGCTGCCACTACCGGAATGCACCACAGCGGAACAGGCGCTGGACGAACTGGATGCGCAAATACCGGCAGACAGCTGGCTGATCGGCTGGTCGCTGGGCGGCATGCTGGCCACCGCACTGGCACACAGACGTGGTAACAGCTGCCCGGGACTGGTTACGCTGGCCAGCAATGCCTGCTTCGTTGCCCGCAACGACTGGCCTCATGCCATGCCGCAGCGGGAGTTCAACAATTTCAGCCGCCGCGCTGCACGCGACTGGAGCGGTACCCTCAAAGGCTTTCAGCAGCTGTGCCTGCATGGCGGTCAAATTGAGGCTGTGCCGGCAGAGCTGTCAGCTACCGCCTCGACTGATACCGAAAGCCGGCTCGCCAGCCTGTCCTGGCTGGCGCAGCTGGACAACCGTACCGCCATTGCCGAGCTGCAGTGCCGGCAGCTGCATGTGCTGGCAGAAGCTGATGCACTGGTACTAGTCGGTGTGACGCATGACCTGCAGTTATTGAATCCTCAAGCGCAGGTGTGCAGCTGGCCGGGCAGTCATGCCTTTGTACTCACGGACCACCGTGAGCTGGCCGCCGCAGTGCATGCTTTCATGACAGGGGGTGCGGTAAATGGCTGAGCCCTGCATCAATCCGGTGGCGCGGGCGTTCTCGGCAGCCGCGCACAGCTATGACAGCGAGGCTGCCCTGCAACGGGAGGTGGGCCTCCGGTTGCTGGAGCAGTTGCCCTCCATGCTGCAGGTCGACAGCTGGCTGGATCTGGGCTGCGGCACCGGCTATTTCTGCCAGCAGTTGCAGCAGCGTTTTCCCGACGCACAGGGTACCGGTCTGGATATTGCTCCGGGCATGCTGCAGCAGGCACGTGCCCTGCGGCCCGGTCCCGATTATCTCTGTGCTGATGCTGCCGCTGTACCGCTGGCCGCACAATCACAGGATCTGGTATTCAGCAGCCTGGCATTGCAGTGGTGTGAGGACTTTGCTTCGATATTAGCTGAAGCCGGGCGGATCTTGCGGCCCGGCGGGGTGCTGGCCTTCAGCAGTCTGGCCAGCGGTACCCTGTACGAACTCGGGTTGAGCTGGCAGGCGGCCGGCAGCACCGGCCGGGTCAACCGGTTTCGTACGCAGGATGATTACCGGCAGCACTGCGCGAACAGCGGGCTGCAGACATTACAGCTGGAGTGTCGGCCCCATGTGCAGCATTACGCCGATGTGCGCGCGGTTACCCGCCATCTGCGCGGCATAGGTGCCCAGCACCTGCAACAGGGCGAGCGCCCTGGCCTGCTTGGGCGTAATGCCTACCAGCGACTGCTGCACAGCTATGAGCAGCTGCGCCAGCCGGCCGGGTTGCCGGTTACCTGGCAAGTGGTCTACGGCGTGTTGCGCAAGCCGGCATGACAGGCGGCGTATGGCTGTGCCGCCGGTTGCGGAGTCATTCGCAGCCATCCCGCATCAGCAAAAGCCTATGACGCGCTGGTACGAAAGGCGGCCAGGTTGTTTTTCAGCTGGGCAAATTCCTGCATCAGTGCGCTGATATTGTGATCGACACTGAGGCTGGCGCTCCTGCTTTCCAGCGCCGTTTCGCGCACGTACCCGGCCTGGACCAGCAGTTCGCCGATTTCGGCCTGCTGTTCCCGGGATGCCTGGATGATGTCGTCACCAAGGCGGGTCATCTGCTGCAGAATGCCATCGATTTCGACAAAATACTCAATGGCCTGGCGTGCATGTTGCAGGTTGCCCTGGGCCTGTCCGGCACTTTGTTCCATGGTGGTCACCGAGTCTTGCGAGATGGCATGCAGGCGGTGAATGATGTCGCCGATGCTTTGCGTGGCCTGGGCCGAGCGGGTGGCCAGGGTGCGCACTTCGTCCGCGACGACGGCAAAACCACGGCCTTGCTCGCCGGCACGGGCGGCTTCAATGGCGGCATTGAGTGCCAGCAGGTTGGTCTGTTCGGCAATGCTGCGGACATCGTCAAGAATGCTCATGGCGGCAGCGCAGTCGGCCGCCAGGCTCTGGATCAGTTCTGAAGTGTTGTCCAGGGTTGTGCTGAGCTGGCTCAGGCTTTGCTCCGAGCTGGAAATGATCCGGCTGCCGGCCTGTTGGCGTTCGGCAGCCTGGCGAATGGCCGTTACGGTTTCATCAATGGCCTGGTACACCGTTTCGGACATGCGTGAAATCGAGGTCAGGGACGTATGGATCTGGCTGGCCGCTTCCTGGTTGCTGTCGACCTGACGGGTCAGCAGTTGCATGTCCTGGCCGGTCTGCTGCAACAGCAGGGTCGAGTCGCGCTCGGCCTGCAGGGTGCGTTGCAGGGCCTGGTCCATGCTGCCCAGCACGCGGTCAAACAGGGCCAATAGCGGGTTGTTGCGGTGCCGTGCGTCGATGCGCGCACCCAGGTCCAGACTGTCTTGTTTGTCATTGATTGCGGACAGGGTGCTGAGCAGGTTTTGTGAAACCTCAAGCAGGTGACGGGCCAGGCTGACCATGTAGATCAGTACGGCTGACTCGATGACCACATAAAACGCATGCACGGCGACAATCGTCCAGGAATGGTGATGTTCCGGAAACAGGTAAATCGGATAGCCGGCCATCTGCAGCATGTGGATGCTGACGTGCAGTACTGCTGCGGTAGCGGCTGCCGCAACGACCGGACGCCAGTCAAGATAGGCGAACAGCGCGGCAATGAAGACGAAATAGCCGAAGTGGCCCTCGATCATGCCGTGCAGCTGGTGGACATGCAGGCTGACAAAGAACATCAGGACAATACCCGAACCGATGGACGATACCCTGTATGAGGCTTGCCATAGCAGCAGGCTGTTGATTGCGGTCAGGGCACCGCCAATGGTCAGGGCCAGCAGCCAGGTCTGGTGCACGCCGGCATACAGCCACGACATGGCCCAGGCCAGCAGTGTCATGATCCACAGTGTCTTGCCAATGTGCTTCTGGTAGTTGGCAATAATGCCAAGCAAACGGTTGTTGGATGATTCGGGAATGGGGGCACTCGCGTTTTGCATTTCAGGATGTCTCGATGACGTCAGCAGGGAGGTGTGGGTAAGGGAGCGTTGCCTTTATCGGCAGGTACGCCGAAAAATGAACGGGCCAGCTGCTTGGTGATGGTCTGGCGGTTTGTCTGGGGCTGTGGAAGGGCACGGCTGGTGCAGCTACCCGTGGCAGGCATGGGTATTGTGTCAGTCTCGCGCCACTGCCGGGCAGCGCATGGATGCAAGAGTTCTTGTTTTCCGGCCAGCAGGCCGTTGGCATGGCTTCTAGCGTTGCATCACCAGATTGTTGAAGAGCAGGTCATCAACCAGCGGCAGGCCTTCCTCTTGTTGTAGCACCTGCTGAACACGCAGCAGCGCGTCCCTGCGGATCGCTTCCTTGCCTTCGATGGTGGCAAAGTCCTCTTCGGTTTTTTGTGCAAACAGCAGGATCAGCTGATCGCGGATCAGCGGCTCGTGCATTTCCACTTTCGCCTTGTTGTCATTGCTCACGCGCAAGGCGATGTCGGCCTTGTAGTACTTGAGTTTTTTGCTGCCCGGGTCGTAATTTCCCACCAGCGGAGGTACCAGGGTGATGTAGTTGACCGGAGCAGCTTCATTGGCCCTGGCTGCCGGCATTTGCAGAAGGCATGCCAGCAGCAGGACGGACAACAGGAATGACATTTTTTGCATGGGCAGGACTCCAGAAGGGCGCGCGACGGCAGTACGGATGCCGTCCGGTATATCGGTACGGTCAAGTCTACCGCAGTATGCGACCTTGGTTGTAGGAAAGTCGAAGCTGATTGTGGTTGCACGGATGCCGAGCCCCTGAATCCACAATGGTTAGCTGGAAAACCAAGTAATTGCTGTGCATAAATGCACGGCTGGTCTGCGTGATCAACGGGTTTTAGTGCAGAAATCTAGTCCATAGACTCAAACCTGACTGCCCGTCCACACCTCGCACGGGCAACACAATAACAAGATCAATTGCAGGTGTTTCCTATGCTTACCCTGAGCTATCTCGGCTTGCTGGCCGGTCTGGTTTTACTGGTCATCCTGACCATGCGCGGTGTCAACATCATCTTTGCGGCAGTGCTCTGCGCCATCATTGTGGCGTTGACCAGCAGCATGCATCTGGGCACCGCCATGCTCGACTACTACATGAAAGGCTTTACCGGCTTCTTCACCACCTGGTTTCCGGCCCTGCTGCTCGGTGCGATTTTCGGCCGGTTGATGGATGACAGTGGTGCGGCACTGGCGATTGCCAACAAGTCGAAACAGGTGCTGGGTGCCCGGCGGGCGATCATGGCGGTAGTGGGGGCGGGGGCCATCCTGACCTATGGTGGTGTCAGCGTGTTTGTGGTCGGTTTCACCCTGTATCCGATTGCCTTCGAACTGTTCCGCAGTGCCAACATTCCGCACAGGTTTATTCCGGCGGCCATTATCTTCGGCTCGATTTCCTTCACCATGGTGTCGCCCGGCTCGCCGGAAATCCAGAACCTGATTCCTACCACTCACTTCGGCACCACGGCCACTGCCGGCGGCATCATCGGTGTCCTGATGAGCCTGCTGATCATGGCGCTGGGCGGCATCTGCCTGAAAATCATGGCGGACCGTGCCAAGGCTCGCGGCGAAGGCTTTGACTTGCCGGCCGATTATGGTGCCGTGGCCAGCACCGGTACTACCCTGGTCGGTTTCTGGCCTTCGGTGGTACCGCTGGTGATTCTGGTGGGTGGCTTCAACCTGCTCAGCCTGTATATTCCGGTGATCGAGGCCCTGTTGGTGGCGATGCTGGCCAGCCTGCTGGCGGGCTATGGTATGTTTCACAAACAGATGACCAGGCCCGGCCAGATGATCAGCACGGGTACCGAAAATGCGCTGGTCGCCATTTCCAACACCTGTGCCGTGGTCGGCTTTGGCGCGGTGGCGTCGAAGTCGCCGGCTTTTGCCAGCATTGTTGCCGTGCTGACCGACCTGCCCGGCCTGGAGTATGCCGGCCTGGCGGTGGCAGTGACCGTGATTGCCGGCATTACCGGTTCGGCATCCGGTGGTCTGGGTATTGCCCTGCCGATCCTGGCCCCGATCTACCAGGGCATGGGGCTGGACAATGGTGCCATGCACCGGATCTCCGCGATCGCTTCCGGTGGTCTGGATTCGCTGCCGCACAACGGCTACGTGGTCACCACCATCCGTGCCATCTGTAAGGAAACCCACCAGCGGGCCTACCCCGGCGTGCTGGTGGTCAGTGTACTGGTACCGCTGCCGGTGCTGGCGCTGACGGTAATCCTCTACAGCATCTTTACCTGAGTGCAACAGTGACAACACCCGGCCTCGCCGGGTGTTTCCGTTTGGCGACGGCAACAGCAGGACAAGTCCGGCCAGCCGGCAGATGGCGTATAATGCCGCCTCCGCAAAGTTACCGGCCCCTGCCTGACCGATGTTCTGGATCGAATCCCTTGCCGCTGTCCTTGGTGCGCTGTCCGTCTGGCTGATGACGCGCCAGAAGCCTGTTGCCTGGCCCGTCGGGCTGGTGATGGTGCTGCTGTATATCGGCATTTTTTATGATGCGCGGCTGTATTCGGAAATGCTGTTGCAGATGATCTATGCGGTGCTGCAGGGCTATGGCTGGTGGCGCTGGTTACGTGGCGGCACGCAGCACAGGCCCCTGCCGGTCACAGTATTGCCGGCGCTGCGGGTGGTACGTGACCTGGGGGTTGCAGTGCTGATTAGCCTGGTGCTGGGTGTGTTGATGAGCCGCTACACCGATGCCAACCTGCCCTGGCTGGATGCCGCCCTGACCGGCTTCAGCCTGGCCGGCCAGTACTGGATGGCCAACAAGCGCCTGCAGTGCTGGCCGCTGTGGCTGGTGCTGGATGTGGTCTATGTCGGCATGTTCCTGTCGGTCGGGCTGCACATGACCGCGCTGCTGTATCTGGTATTCACCGGGCTGGCCGCCTATGGCTGGTGGCAGTGGAGCCGCCCGCAACAGCAGGCGGCCACGGCATGAAGGTGGTGGTGCTGACCGGCCCCGAGTCCGCCGGCAAGAGCAGCCTTTGTACCGCGCTGGCGCAGCGTTTCGGGGCACCGGTGGTGCGCGAATATGTGCGTGAATACATCGAGCTGCACCAGCGCGATACCTGTTATGCCGATGTCGAGATCATTGCCCGTGAACAATGGCGGCGCGAGCAGGAGGCCCGTGCCTTGCAGCCGCCGCTACTGCTGCTGGACACCCACCTGCTCAGCAACCGGCAGTGGAGTCTGGCCCTGTTTGGCCAAAGCCCGGGCTGGATCGATCAGCTGTTGCAGCAGCAACACTACGATGCGGTATTTTTGCTCAGCCCCGACGGCCTGCCCTGGCAAGCCGATGGCCAGCGCTGCCAGCCGGAACTGGCCACACGCCAGGCCTTCCATACCGGACTGGAACACTGGCTGGTGCAGCACCGCCAGCCGCTGGTACATGCGGGTGGCAGCTGGGCGGACCGGCTCGGGCAAATCGGGCAGGCGATAGCCGCCCTGCCATGATCGAGCGCAGGCTGCGCGTCTGTCATCAAACCGTCATCAGACGGTAACAGCCCTGCCATGATGGGCCACTAGTATCCCCGGCAACCACAGCAAACAAGACAAACGCTGTGTCCTGTCCAACACAAGGGGATACTTAAATGGCTATCAAGCTCAATGCAATCAAGCCCGCAGGGCGTTATCTGACTGTGCCGGCGACGGCGCTGGCACTGGCGGTTTCCACTCAGGCCATGGCCGATGTGACCATCTACGGTCGCGCCCATGTTTCGGTCGACTATCTGGATGATGGTGCCGATTACTCGAAGGCCAACCTGTCCAGCAACTCCTCGCGCCTGGGCTTCAAGGGCAGCCACGAGATCAATCCAGACCTGACCGCTTTTTTCCAGATCGAGCAGCAGATCAACTTCACCACCGGCAGCAATGACGGTGACAGCGCCAGCTTCAGTACCCGAGATACCTTTGTCGGCCTGCGCGGCAACTTTGGTGCCATCCAGATGGGCCGCTTTGACAGCCCGTTCAAAACGGCACGTGGTCCGGCCAACCTGTTTGGCGACCAGGTCGGTGACATGCGCAACCTGACCCGCGTCGGCAATGCCCGCTTTGACGAGCGCTACGACAACACGCTGCAATACACGTCACCGGAGTACAACGGCTTCAGCATGAAGCTGGCGTATTCGGTCTATGAAGGCCAGGCAGCCACAGAAGAGGATGACAGCAGCAATGCCGGCAGCCTGTCGCTCAACTACGCCAAAGGCCCGCTGGCTGCTGCGCTGGCCTACGAAACGGTGGGTGCGGACAACAGTCGTGGCAAGCGTAACGGCTTGCGGCTGGCCGGCTCCTACAAGGTCATGGATGACCTGAAACTGGTCGGTTTTTACCAGAGCACCGACTACAAGTCCGGCAACAGCGCATTGCGCAAGCAGCTGTCGTCCGACACTTACGGGCTAGGCGGTGAGTACATGCTGGGCAAGAACACCGCGCTCAAGGCGATGTGGATGACCCGTGATGCGGATGATTCCGACTATGGTGCCGACATGTGGGTGGTGGGCGTCGAGCACAAACTGGACAAGGCAGTGCGGGTCTATGCCAACTATGCCTTTATGGACAATGACAAACACTCGAAGCTGGCCCCTTGGGCACAGGCACGCAGTGCCAAGCCGGGTGTTGCCGCAACAGGTACCGAAGCGGCAGGACTGTCGGTCGGACTGCGTTACGACTTCTGACGGCTGTTGCAGCATCACAACGCCAGCCTCGTGCTGGCGTTTTTGCATTTGTGCGGTACGGCTGAGCCTGTCCGCAAGCCGGTACTGGAGAGGTCCATGCCGGAAAAGCCTTCCGCGCCGTCTGCCGGCGCATCACTTCAGGCCAGAATGGCTCCTGTAGCAGCAGGGCCGGGCAGTTGTCTCATCGGGGCGTGCTCGTGCAAACGATGAATCACCGGGACACCGATACGACCGCATAAAAAACCCGGCACATGGCCGGGTGAACCCTAACACAGGGCAAGGAGCAATTGGGATCAGTCTGCGGCCCAGCGCAGGAAGCTGGTGCGGCCCTGTTCGTCCAGCATCAGCCAGAGGTGTTGCAGGGTGGTCAGGGTTGCATTGTCATTGGGCAGCGTGGCCGTTGTCGGCAGCGCTGGTGTGGCCAGTGGCTCCACGGTGTTGCGCGGGCTCTGCGCGGGACCATCACCGGCCAGCAGGTTCAGCACGGAAGTCTGTTCGGTGGTAACCTCACCGGCAACCCGCTCGCCTGTGCCGCTGTTTTCAGCCCAGCCGGTAAAGGACAATCGCTGATTGCGGGCGTCCTCCAGGGTTTGCGGTGCGGCAAAGCCCAGCGTCCAGACATCGCCGGCCTTGCCATTGATGCTGAATACCGCGCTGTTGCTGCGCACCACTTCGTGCGACAGGCCACCGTCAATATCAAAGATGTTCTTGTAATAGGCGCTGACACGGTACTTGCCCGGCTGCAGCTGCAATTGGCGTGGCTGGTTGCCAGTCATCCGGTTGGCGGCGGGTACCGGCTGGCCGTTGATGTGCAGGATCTCCAGTGCCGGCGGCACATCCAGGGTGACCAGCTGTGTCACCGGCTGGCTGCTGCCGGAATACAGCTGGACAGGGCCGCTCTGGGCACAGGCGCTGAGCAGCCCGGCAGCGGCAAGGGTAAACAGGGGGCGCATACAACTCTCTCCATCAGGGGAAAACGGGAAGGGCCGCTCCCGTAGTCAGGCCCTTCTATGGCAGAGAATTAGTCTAGATGGTGCAGGTTGCAGTTTTGTGACAGGGCCTGTGTCAGGCCCAGGCCATGCACTTGCCCAGCACGCGCAGATGGCCGCTTTCACCCAGTTGCGGGGTGGTCAGCGAGGGCATGCGCAGGCTCAGGCACATGTCATCGATTTCCACCTCGATCAGCGTGTGATCGCCACGGAACGAGCGGCGGGTGACCCAGGCCGGTACGCCCTTGCAGTTCTGGCACCACTGGAATTGCTCCGGACGCACCATCACGGTAGCGTTGTGGCAACTGGGTACCGGACAGCTGCTATAGAGCGGAATCACCCCCAGCGCACTGCGGATACCGCCTTCGGCACACTCGCCGGGCATGAAGATGGCGTCGCCGGTGAGGCGGGCCACGGTTTCACTGGCCGGTTGCCAGTAAATGGTTTCCGGTGGTGCGCACTGCATGATCTGGCCCTTCATCATCACCGCCAGCTGGTCGGAGACGGCAAAGGCCTCGCCGGGGTCGTGGGTGACCAGAATGGCGGTGGTGCCGGTCTTGCGCAGCAGCGCGATGACGTCCTCGCACATGCTGCGGCGCAGTTCCAGGTCCAGTGCGTTGAACGGCTCGTCCAGCAGCACCAGTTGCGGATCGGGCGCCAGCGCGCGACCGAGCGCCACCCGCTGCTGCTGTCCGCCGGACAATTCATGCGGGTAACGGTGACCGAAATCTTGCAGGCCGATCAGTTCCAGCACCTCGGCGACCCGCTGCTTGCGGTTGGCACACTTGGGCAGGCCGTAGGCCAGGTTGCCCTCTACCGTTAGGTGCGGAAACAGCGCACCTTCCTGGGGTACATAGCCGATGCGGCGGCGTTCTGGCGGTACAAATACCGAAGAGGACGCCATCAGCTTCTGGCCAAAATGGATGCTGCCCTCATCCACCGGATCGAAGCCGGCAATCAGCCGCAGCAATGTGGTCTTGCCACAACCTGATGGACCCAGCAACGCCAGCACTGAGCCCTGTTCCAGCTCAAGGTCGATGCCCTTGAGCACCTCGACCGGGCCAAAGCTCTTGTGGATGTTGTCGATACGGATATGGCTCATGTCAGTTTCCTTGACGCAGCATGCGCTGGGTGAAGATCCACACTGGCAGGATGGAAATCACCACCAGCAGGGCGGCAAAGGGTGCCGCAGCGGCAAACTCGCCGTCCGAGGTATAGGACCAGACCTGGGTCGCCAGTGTGGTGGTGCCGGTGGGTGCCAGCATCAGGGTGGCGGTCAGCTCGCGGGCCATTTCCAGCATCATCAGCGCCAGCGCCGCACCTATGCCGGGGGCGATATTCGGCAGGATGACGGTGACAAATACATGGAACGGCCGCTTGCCCAGGCTGCGGCCGATATTTTCCAGATTGTTCGGCAACAGCTCGATGGAGGCGCGCAGCGACGACTGGGCCAGTGGCAAAAACAGAATGGCATAGGCGGCCAGCACGACAAAAATGGTCTGGTAAGCAAAGGGCACCACGCGGATGGCGAGGAACACCAGCGCCAGCGCCACCACCACGCCGGGCAGGCCGTGCACTATATAGGGCAGGCGTTCGGCCAGGCGTGCCAGCAGACCGCGCTGGCGCACCGCCAGCATCACCAGCGGAATCGCCATCAGGCTGGTGAACAGCGCACCGCTGCCGGCCAGCGTCAGCGTGCCCTGAATCGCGGGCCAGATTTTTTCGTAGCCGACACCCACAGAAGCGCCGGTCAACAGCCAGTAGCCGAGCATGACAAAGGGCACGCCCAGCGCCAGCGCGAACAGCACAATAAAGCCGAGCAATACAGGAATCGTCCAGACACCCAGTTGCACCGGTTGCGCCTGGCGGGCACTGCCCTTGCCGACACGGGCCACATTGCGCCCGCCACGCAGACGGATCTCGGCCCGGATCAGCGGAATACAGAGCACGATCAGCACCATCGACTGCATCGCCGCCGCCGAGCTGTTGAACTGCAGCTCGTAGCTTTCAAAAATGGCAGTGGTGAAGGTCTGTACGCGCAGCAGCGCCAGTGCGCCGAACTCGGCAAACATGTGGGTGCCGACCAGCAATGCGCCGCCGCCCAGTGCCGGAATCAGCTGTGGCAGCAAGGCAGAAAAGAAGGTACGCCAGGGGCCCTTGCCCAGCGAACGCGACACGTCCTCGAAGCCGGGGTCGGTATTGCGCAGGGAGGCGGCCACCGGCAGATACACCAGCGGATACTTGGCCAACGCCAGAATGAGAATGGCACCGGCCATATTTTGGAACATGGAATCAATCGACGACCAGGCATAGCTGGCGACAAACGCCGGTACCACCAGCGGCAAACCGGCCACCACCCGCAGCCAGTTGCGGCCGGGCAGATTGCTGCGCTCCACACACCAGGCCACCGACAGGCCGAACACCACCGCCAGCGAAGTGACACCACCGGCCAGAATCAGTGTGTTGAGCAGCAGCTCCAGGTTGCGCGCACGAAAAAGCTCAGCCCAGGCACCATGGGCGCCCAGCTGAGCTGTACGAATGAAGATATAGATGACCGGCAGCACCACCAGGGTGACTGGAATCAGTGCCGCCCAGACCATCCAGGACTGGCGCAGCGGGTTGCGCCTGCCAGTCCGGATTGCGGATGCGATCAAGCCAGGCCAGCCTCCCGGCGCAGTTGCAGGGCCTCGTCAGCGCCACCCAGGTTGGCCGGGTTAACGGCAGGTGGTTGCAGCTCGTCAAACGGCTTGATGTCGAAGGTGGACTCGACCGCAGGGTTCATCGGCCACTCGGCAACACCGCCGGCATAGACCTTCTGGCCCTCGATGCTGGTCATGAAGGCGACCAGTTTCTGGGCGGCGTCCATGTTCTTGGCGGTTTTCAGCACGCCAGCGGCGGATACGGTGATCAGCGCGCCCGGGTCCTGCGGGCCGGAGAAGTGCAGGCGTGACTTCATGTTGTCCACGCCCTGCTCACGCGCGACGATGTACCAGTAGTAGTTGTTGACTAGCGCGGTGGCGATTTCGCCGCGCTCCACGGCACGCATGGCGGCCATGTTGTTGTTGTAGATGCGGCCGTATTTCTTCAGGCCCTTGAGCCAGTCTAGCGCGGCATCACGGCCTAGCAGATGCTTGATGGCGACGATCTGCTGCTGGAAAGCGCCACTGGTAGGCACGAAGGCCACACGGTCTTTCCAGGCTTCGGTGGCCATGTCCATGACGGAGGCAGGCAGCTCGCTTTCGTCGATCAGGTCAGGGTTGAATACGGTGACACGGCAGCGCGCGGTGATGCCGGTCCAGGTACCGTCGGTGGCGCGGTAGGTTTCGCGCACCTGGTCCAGGGTTGCCTGTGGCAGCTGGGCTAGCATGTTGCGCTCGGCCAGCGCGGCTACGGGAGGGCTTTCTTCGGAGTAGAACACGTCGGCGGGCGAGCGCTTGCCCTCTTCAATGATCTGGTTGGCCAGCTGGATACTGTTGCCGGTACGGATCTTTACCTGGATGCCGGTGGCCTTGGTGAAGGCGTCGACAATGGCCTGGGTGGTTTTTTCATGCTGGCCGCTGTACAGGGTCAGGGTTTGCACTTCGGCAGCGTTGGCCAGGTTCAGGGCGGGCATGCCCATCATCAGGCCGCCACCGACCAGCAGGCTGTTGCGCAAAAATGTACGGCGATTGAAATCAGTCATGGAATGGGCCTCCGTAAAAAGTGTGCGCAGGGTAACACAAATGAGAACAATTATCTTTGTGGTAGTACAAGGAAATCTGTAAATAGTGTAAGGCCTGATCTGGCCGCCAGCCTGCTGTCGTGTTACGGAAAGAAGGTGGCCTGGGCAAAGAAGCGCCCGGAAAAAGCTGCAGTGCCCAATGCCGAAAATTGTGTATAATGCGCGCCACGCACTCGTAGCTCAGCTGGATAGAGTACTGCCCTCCGAAGGCAGGGGTCGTGGGTTCGAATCCCGCCGAGTGCGCCATTCTTGCTTGTATATCAGTCGGTTACAGTTTAAAGGTCAGCTGATATTGCTCCCGAAAAGTGTTGCTGATGCCTTGCAAGGCGTCTGGGCACAGTCTAGCGGTTACGCTTTTCCCGGTACATGACCTGATCGGCGCGGGCCAGCAAGGCAGTGCTGCTTTCACCATCATCAGGAAACAGGGCGTAACCTATACTGACGCCCACCTGCAGCTGCTGGTCCCTGAACGCGTATGGCTGCTCAATGCGCTGACGAATTTTCTCGGCCAGATGCGTAACGGCGCTGCGGTCGCCGGCTTCTTCGGCCACTACGACAAACTCGTCACCGCCCAGGCGCACCGCCACATCCGTATCGCGCAGCAGTTCGTGCAAGCGCTCGCCGACTTGCTGAAGCACCACATCGCCGGCAGCGTGGCCCCACGTATCATTGACCGGCTTGAAGTCATTCAGGTCCAGCAGGAACACACAGCCGGCCTGGCCGCTCCTGTGGCTGCGGGCCAGTGCCCGTGTCAGTACATCTTCCAGTCTCAGGCGGTTGCCCAGGCCGGTCAGGCTGTCCGTGTGTGCCATGTCGTGCAAGGTTGCCTGTTGCTGTTTGAGCTGGGTAATGACGTCGTACAGTTCCTGCATCAGGTCATCATAGGCATGCATGACCTGGCCAAGCTCGTTGTCTTGTGTGGCAGCGGCACCTGCGCTAACCAGCGGGCTGTCCGTGCGGTTCTTGTTCTGCTCGATGATGATCTGGAAGCGCTGCAACGGATTGCTGATCAGGCGGCGGAAAATCAGCAGCGTAATGCACAGCATGCTGGCCAGCAGGGCCGCCAGCAACATCAGGTAACGCCAGAAATTATCAGCCAGTCCGGTCTGGATGGACTGTGATTTGAACAGTACTTCCAGGGTGCCGACATAAAAACCGCGTCCTTTTTCGTCCAGGTATTCCAGCGTAAAAACTTCCACGGAGTCCGGGTTGTCTGCGAGCTGCGCATCGCCGGCCTGCAAGATCTGTTCGCGGCATGCTTCATTGATCTGCACCCAGGCAATGCCGGTTTGGTACATCATGGCGACCAAAATGCCTTCCACGGTGTTGTTGTCACAGTCCCAGAGCGGCTTTACCAGCGCTTCACGGTAAGACTGCAGCATGCTTTCTTTCTGCAGGGCAAGATCGCTTTGCTGCTGGCTCCAGGTAATCCAGACGGTACCCAGCCCGGCCAGCATGAATGCCAGCAGTACGGGGAAAGTCAGCGACAGCACAAACTGCCGGAACAGGGTGCTGCTGCGCGTGATGGGCTTTTTCATTTCTGCAGGGGCCTGATCAGCAAATGCCGCCAGTGTGCCGGAATGACTTCCAGACTGTAGTACGGGTTGGCCAGGTCAATGATGGTGCGACCGGCCAGCATTGCCTCTGAAGGTGCCTGCCGGTGCTGCTCCCAGATGCGCAGAAACTCGCCGCTCTCGATCAGCCTTTCAAAGCCCCGTTCCAGGACGGCATGAACATGGGGCAGGTCTGCTGTAACCCAGACAAACCTGAACCAGGGGTACCGGATGATCAGGTACGGTTCCAGCGTGACCTCTGCGTAGAGCTGACGATAGTGGTCGAGAAAATAATTGAATGTTTCCACCAGTCCGACCGGATACAGGTCCATGACTCCGGCATCGATCTGGCGGGCAAAAACATCCTGCGTCCAGTCCTTGATTTCATGGGTCGGGATGCCGGCGTGGTGATAGATATCCAGATCGGACCAGCCTTCGCCCTGGCCAATGATGATGTTTTTCAGGTCTGCACTGGTGCGCACCTGTGCCATGGCGTCACGCCGGCTGTTGACGGTAAGGCCGATACGATAACCCAGCAAACCACGGTCCAGCGGCACGGGAATCATCAGCAGCTTGCCCTCTTTCACCAGCTGCAGCCGCTCTGCGCTGGCCGGAATCATGCTGACATGTATCTGCCTGCTGTCCATCAGGGACTGTACACGGCGCTCGTTTCCGATCGGTGCATCATCCGGTTGCACTTCCAGGCCACCGGCTTCGAAAGCGGCCAGAACCAGCGCACGGGCATGGGCCAGGTGCGCCTCGTTCTGCACCACCAGCCTGACCGGAGCCGCCTGGGCCGGTGCCAGTGCAATCAGCAAGAGCAACCCCGGCAGAGACCTGAATGGCAAAAGGGTACGCAAGCTGCAAAAAATGCCTGAATGACTCATGAATACGCCTTGCATATGGCCGTAAAAAAACAAAGCCTTTGTTGCGTATCATACCTTGCGGCCTGTCAAATTGCCGCTATTCATGGCTTGTGGGCAGGGCAGCCGGTTAAATGCGTTGTAGCTCTTGTAAAGGTATCGTATATCACACCAGCCTGGCACTGGCCGGGTCATAGGTAGCCCCCGCTATCGTTCCATCCATGATGCGCTGCACAGCCTCGTCTATCACATGCAGCGGCACCAGAAACCACTCTCTGGGTTTGACCGGATGGCCAAAGCGGTCTTCGATGGTCAACTCCAGCTGGGCAGGCGCGAAGATCCTGTGAAACAGCGCTTCCATCTTGTGCTTGTTAATGCCGACCAGCTTATAGGTGGCGACCACTTCAACCTCGGCCAGCAGATAGGTTGCCTCGTGAGCGGCATTAGCGATGCGGGTTGCAACCTTGCCGCCGGTGACGCCGATTTTATGAATCAGCTCGCGGTGTTCGGCCACGAAGGGGTGCTGCGACTGGCTGCGTAGCACATAGATGGTGCCGCTTTCGATATCGCCGTCTTCTTCAACGCCGCTGAACAGGGGGCCGGCGTCCGGCTCGGTGATACGGCGGCTGCTTTCGTCTTTGTACAGGGCGCGCACCAGTGACAGGCGCAGCAGGGCAGCTTCGGTCTTGTTGGAAAAAATCACTCGCAAACGGGCGTCTTTTTTGCCCTGGGGTGAATCAAACTCTTCACCCTCTTCGGCGACATAAGCCGTTTGCCCGTCCAGCACAAACCATTGGCCTACTTCGATGCTGGTGTCGTTGCCAAATGGCATGGTTTTGCGCACGCCGCTGCCCAGGTCGGCTGCTATCTGCTTGAACAACGGCTGAAAACGCTCAAAGTCCTTGCAGCTTTCCCGGTTGGCAATTTCTTCTGCCGCGCGTTTTTCTGCTGTAGAGCGCACATGTTTGAGGGTGGTCAGCTCTGATGCTGCCGGCTCAATGCCCAGCTCGGCCAGCAGTGCATCATCATCCAGCGCATCCAGGTCGGGCGTGCTGTCGGCGGTGGTGGTCAGCAAACCCTGATGATCCAGCGCCTCCACCAGCTCCCGGCATTCTTCAAGGCTGCGCAGGCGCTCCAGTCGCACGGCGTACAGGCGCTCAAAAATATCACCGCTTTCCAGATGCAACGGCGCGCGCCCATGCTGCTCATAAAAGCGCTGAATCTCTTCAAAGCCGGCAATGATGCGCTCCTGACGTGGCGTTAACGCCTTTTGCGGTTTGACTTCAACTTCGATGCCCAGCGCGGCCAGCAGCTCATCGTCTTCGGCAGTAAAATTCTTAGGCATTCAGGGTTCCTGCTTTCATGCGGGCCAGAAAGGCTACGCCTTCGGCCATTTTGCGCTCCCAGGGATCGTTGGCAGTCAGCTCCGGCAGGCGGCCACGGTCCTGCTTGAAAGCGACGGCCCGGCGCGCCAGCTCACGCGCTTCGTCCGGGGTCAGGCTAATGTGTTTTCTGGAAATTTCCTCGGCAATCTGCTTGAGGCGCTCCTCGCTCATGGTTTTGGCCAGAATGGCGTAGGCCTCGCTGAACGGGTTGATGCGGTCAATCAGGTCAATATCCAGCTCGCGCACATCCATGGCAAATTTGCGCACGCCGGTAATCAGCGCGGTATTGAGACCGGGTTCGCTGCTTCCGGCAGCTGTCGTTTCCATGCCAGTCAGCGCCAGCTTGGCTTGCTGCACAGTGTTCAGGGCGGCCACCGCATGCTGGCGCACAGCTTCCTGATCCCTGGCATCCAACTCGGGGTAGCGCTCCTTGATGATCTTGCCCATACGCAGCTGGGTCAGTTCTTCGGGAATGATGTCCTCATTGAACAGGCCGTGCTCAATGGTGATTTTGTCCTGCACAAAACTGGCAATCACTTCGTTCAGGTCTTCCTCGCAAATGCGCCGGGCCTCCTGGCTGGCCGGTTCGACCAGACCCTTGATCTCGATCTGGAATTTTCCGGTTTCCTCGTTCACGCCCACATTGCATCTGTCGGGGTTATAGCCGCCTTCGCCATAATCAAAGCCGGCTTGTGGCCCGCTGGCGGGGGTTTTGGCCCTGAACTCAAAGCGCGGTGCCAATACTTGCTCCATCAGCAGGCTGGCAGCAATGGCTTTCAGAGTATCGTTGACCGCCTCGGATACGCTGTCTGCCGTGGCGTCCGGCTCGGCAATCAGGTTGGTAAAGCGGGCGCGCTGTTTGCCGGGCGCATCCCGGGTGGCGCGGCCAATAATCTGTACGATTTCGGTCAGGCTGGAGCGATAACCGACCGTCAGCGCGTGCTCGCACCAGATCCAGTCAAAGCCTTCTTTGGCCATGCCCAGCGCAATGATGATATCCACGTGGTCGCGGTTGTTTTTCTGCTCCGGGTCTTTCAGGGCAGCGGATACCCTGTCCCTTTTGTTGGGGTCGTCATCCACCAGATCGGCAATGCGCAACAGCTGGCCTTGCGCGGTTTTCACCATCTGAAAGCCGGTGTGTGCATCGGTGCCCTGCCACTCGCCCAGCATCTCGATGATGTGCTCCACCTCGCGGATTTTGTCCTTGGTGCTTTCCCGCGAGTTGACGTTGGGAATGTGCAGGATGGTTTTTTCGGTCGGGTCCAGCACCTTGAGAATGTCATCCACGTAGGCACCGGAGTAAAAGTAGTAGCCTATATCCAGCTGTTTCAGGTGCTCGTAGCCGTTAAGCTGCTCATAGTAGGTGTAGGTCACGGTATTGAAGCGGGCTTCGTCTTCGGGCGACAACACCGCCTCGGCATCGCCACGGAAATAGGAACCGGTCATGGCGACGATATGCACCTTGTCGCGGGCAATCAGCTCCTTGAGCTGGGCACCCAGAATATTGTCCGGGTTGGCCGACACATGGTGAAACTCGTCCACGGCAATCAGCCGGTTGTCGAATGCTTCCACGCCCAGCTGCTCCACCGCGAAACGAAAGGTGGCATGGGTACATACCAACGTGCGGTCATCGCTTTGCAAAAACACGCCCAGCGATTTGACCTTGCCGCCATTGTCGCTGCCCGGCGCGTTACATAGGTTCCATTTGGGCTCTACCGTCCAGTCGGCCCAGAAGCCAAATTTTGATAGCGGCTCGTCATGGAAACTGGAGCCGATGGACTTTTCCGGCACCACAATAATCGCCTGTTTCAGCCCCTGGTTATGCAGCTTGTCCAGCGCAATAAACATCAGCGCCCGGCTTTTACCCGAAGCCGGCGGCGACTTGATCAGCAGATACTGCTCGCCACGGCGCTCATAGGCACGCTCCTGCAACGCCCGCATGCCCAGGCTGTTGGAGCGGGTCGAGCTGCCATTGCTGGCGTAATTGACAGAGACGGATGGAACGCTTTTGGTCATGTTGATTCCCTACAATTGGTGTGCGCGTGCCGTGCGTAAAAACGGGTATAGACTCACACCGTATTAATCGTATTTTGCAACTTTTGCAGATCATTCATTAGCGTTATAAAGTCCGGTGTCTCACCAAACAGCATTTCCTGCATGGCCTGATAGTCTTTTTTGAGCAAATCCAGATGCTTAGGTGCTGGCAGCAGTCTTATCTGTGCCGGGGTGGCGGTGTTGTAACTTGCCCAGCCAACCGGATAAAACTGCTGTTTGAACTGAACAACCTCGGCCAGCAAGCCGGCATTTTGAATAAACGCATCAATGGCCGAATGCTGTGCCAGACACCACACATCGTAATAATGCCTGGCATAGCGGCTGGGCAATGGTTTGTTGGCGGGCCGGTGTGCCTCGGCATGCAGGATGGTCAGTTTTTCCCAAAAGCTGCGTTCCAGCTTGATGGTGGGTACTTGCACGCCGGGCTGGCTGAACACCTGCGGAAACTTACTGGCCGCATAGCTTTCAATCATGCAGTGTTGCATGGGCAACATGGCCGCCAGCGGGCCTATTTCCAGACGGATGACCGGACGCAGATAACCGGCAGCAAATACTGCCGGGTAAAACACATTAAGCGTATGCGGGTCTTGATCATCCAGGGCCACCGTGCACACAGGTGAGAAGCTGCTTTGCAGGTCTGGCAGCAACTGCTCCGCAATCAACGCCTGTGCAGCCTGATTAATTTTGGTGTTCAATTTCTGCTGGCTGGTTTTGCTGCGCTGTGCTGTGGGGTTATCCGCTGACAAACCGCTCCAGTCCAGAATCAGGTCGATGTCTTCGGAAAAGCGCTCAATCACACCATAGGCTTTGGACAAACTGGTGCCACCTTTGAAGCGCAGCAACTGACCCCATTTGGCATGCTCAAAAAGCCGTGCCAGCACCCAGACAATCCAGAAGTCTTTTTCCGCAGCGGCTGGAGTAATGCCCATCCGGCTGGCAGTGGCAGCAAACAATTCGCTGCGTTGCTGGGCACTGACTAAAGCCAGGCGCTTCATCTCGCCTCCTCGCTGCTGGCCAGTTCAAGAATTTGCATGATGGCCTGCTGAATCCAACTGGTTACATACTGGGTATCGCGTGCAATGGCGTTGCGTATTTTGGCAGGCAGCGGTTTGTCGGGTGCCAGATAGCGGGCAAAGGCTTGCAGCTCGGCCTGACCCACATTGGCGCTGCCCAGGGAGTCCAGCGCCTGTACCAGCAAGGCACTGTCTTGGCGTTTGGTATTGAGCAGGCTGTAACGGGCTTTTTTGAATTCCAGCTCAACAGCGCCTATCAGATAGGCCTTGCTGGAGCCATCACTCAGATAAAGATAACGGGTTGGCACCTGGGTCGATAAGCCCATGATGTTCAGGGCTGCATTACCAGTGACCTGAATGCTCCAGCCGTACTTGCGAGCCAGGGCGTGGGCAACCTGGTCGATGTCGGGCTCAAGACTTTGCTGAAGCCATTTGCTGTAGCGGGGGTAATCGTACAGACCCCGCATAACCCGCCGGATAGTGCCTTTTTGGGCAAGGATGGACAGGCTTTTGTCGATGAGATCGGCATTGCCGAGCAAGGCAAAATCTTTTCTGGAAAAAGCCCAACCCCTACCATTACCATAAATACGGCTAAGTATTTGGTCTATTGTGCTATTTTCTTTTTTATCCGACATTTTTATTCAGGAGTAAGCTGGGCTTGTTCTGAATGCTAACACAGAGCCAGGCAAAGCTGTAAACCAATATCTGCTCATAAAGCCCGTACCTCATGGAGCGCGCGGTAAAGGCTCATAGAAAGCTCATAGAGCAGCTTATAACTCGCGGATAATGGCGGAAACACTGGCCTGCTACCGCGCGGTTAGGTGTTATGCGCACGCGCATAACCGCGCATAACCGCGCACAACCGATCATTCATCAGCGGGCAAAACGTAGTAAGTCCCACGCTTTTCCCCTTTCTGAATTAAACGCCCTTCAGCTGGTTGCGTCCCTAAGTTTATCCATAAGGTGCCTGGCTATATTCTCATCAGTAATCAACAAGCCACGCTGCCTGAGCAGTGCAATCTGGGCATCGACATCAATGGGTAGCCTGGTAAATTTCATAAGCAAAAGCCTGAAATAAAAAACCCGCCGGGGTGCGCTTCGTTGAGAGGCGTGGCGGGTGTTGTTGGCTGAATTGTACCATAATACATATCCATATAGCAGCACTGTAGCAATCACTCGCTCACGCCATTGGTTTGGCCAGCTCCGTGTTCATTTTTGCTAGCTGGTGCCCTCCCCAACCCTGATCAGCCGGCAGGGTATCACGTGCAAAGCGTGGACTATCTGACATAAAGAACCTGCTATGTCAGATTCTGAGCGTTTATTGACATAAAGCTTGCAGGAGAGCGAGATTCTGATATACGCTTTTTGCTATATCAAAAACAAGCATGGTTTCTGACAAATGAATCTATCTGACTTTCAGGCTGGCCGCTATGAGCAGCGGTACGAGTACAAGGCATTTTTGCCGGAGCTAATCTGCCACGAGTGGCTGATTTCTGACCCGGAGTTGATGGATATGCTGGGCAAGGCTGATCGGGCATTAGGAGAGCTGAATGCCTTTAGTCAGCTCATTCCTGATATTGATTTTTTCATTCAGATGTATGTTGCCAAAGAAGCTACCCAGTCCAGTCGTATTGAAGGCACCCAAACCAATATTGAAGATGCTTTCAAGGGTGCTGACGACCTGAAGCCAGAAGAGCGTGATGACTGGACCGAAGTGCAAAACTACATCCGGGCCATTCGTTTTGCGATTGACTCCTTGCAGACCCTGCCACTTTCTGTTCGGCTGCTAAAGCAAACCCATGCCGAATTAATGCAGGGAGTACGCGGCGAGCATAAGTTGCCCGGAGAGTTTCGCAGCAGCCAAAACTGGATTGGCGTTAGCCTGAAACACGCCGTTTTTGTACCGCCGCATCATGAGCATGTCCCTGAACTGATGGGGGATCTGGAGAAATTTTTACATGCAGAACATTTCTTTGTGCATCCATTGCTGCGGATTGCCATTGCTCATTACCAATTTGAAACCATCCACCCTTTTCTTGATGGCAATGGCCGTCTGGGGCGTTTGATGATTTCGCTGTATCTCGCTTCCGAGGGGCTGCTGACAAAGCCCGCGCTGTACCTGTCGGATTATTTTGAGCGGCATAAAACAGCCTATGTGGATCATTTGATGGCGGTACGGAATGGCAACCACATGCGTGAATGGCTCGTGTTTTTTTTATTTGGCGTTGAAGAAACTGCGCGGGCATCGGCTGCGGTGTTTCGTGCAATTATCGACTTGAAGCAACGCATTGAAAGAGAGGTACTACCCCGCTTTAGCACGCGCCGACAAGACAATGCGCAAAACCTGGTGCGCCAATTGTATGGTCAACCCATCATTGACATTAAATGGGTAGCCCAGACATTGGATGTTTCAACCAATACGGCGGCGGCTTTGATTAACGATTTGGTTAGCTATGGCGTGCTGGCAGAGCTTACTGAGCAACGACGTAATAGATTGTTTGCTTTTGAAGAGTATTTGAAGCTTTTCCACTAGTCTCGGCCTCTTCACGCGGGTGGAGACCGGCCGGCTTGGCCGTCGTCGCTGGTGTATAAAATTAATTCGCTCATGCCTTTGTCCTTTTGGCGGTTTGTTCAGTCATCCTGGTATACATCTCAAACAACTTCTCCAGCCGTTCGGTATCGTTTTTGAAGCGGCGGCCTATGTAGATGCGTTCGATGATTTCGTCGTTGTGGTTGTGGGCGGCGCGCAGGTTGTCGGGCATGGTGGCCGGGTCGTAGAGGTCGGCGATGGTGGCGGGGAAATGGGCTTCGCGGGCGAGCAGGATGTTTTCAGCGGCGCTGGTCAGGTCGGTGATGTTTTTTTCGGTGAGCTGGGGAATGGGGAAGGTGTTCCAGCCCATGGTGTTCGAGTAGCGGAAGTCAGTTTTCATTTTGCCGCAAACAGTGCCAATCCAGACCAGATGCAGACGGCTGGCAAGAAGCGCCATGTTCCACGAGGGCGCATCGTAGAGAGCAAAAGCCAGATTGGTTACGGTGGACTTATTGTCTAGCAGACCTACGGGCAAATACTCACGAGATTCTGAAGACACGCAGGGCATGGCGATAGTTTGTAGTTTGCCGATGTTCATTTCCCGCATTTGATGCGCATGTGCTGCCATTTCGTTAGCACCCTTGTCACGGCTATTCAGGCGCATGGCTTTAACTGCTTCGATGCGTTGCCCAATGAGTGGAATGGCAAGAGCCTCGTCCAGATGTTGATCGTCAATCCACAGGCAGTAACGCTCCAGCCCGCGAATAAATTCTGCCGAACCATAAATTCGGCGAATAAAACGGCTGTGCTGTTCCGGAGTCAGTTGTAGTGCTTGCAGCTCCGGGCGTGACAGCAATAAATGACCGCCATCTACGGGTTTGTTGCCGAAGCTCATTTCTGCTTGTCCGGAAAGCGGACGCGAGGCTCTTTCGACAATTACAGCAGGGCCGGAAATCAGATAAGCATTGATATGTTCACATAGCCGCTCGACGGTTTGCCCCTGTTCATCCAGCGAAAAAATGCGTCTCTGGGCAGGCGGCGTGCTGCTGATGCCAATAATCGCCACAGTCACGCCAGCATTGTGGCTGGCGAGGTTGGCCCATTTGAAACTGGTATGGGCAAAGCTGATCTGGCAGCCGGTGGCAAACACCAGCGGCCATAAGATGGGTACTTGCTGGCCCTGACAAATGGAGTTGGTGGACACAAAAGCAGCAGCGGCAGAGCCGTGCCGGCAATAGTCGGCAGCCTTGAGAAACCAGCCGGCAACATAATCCAGCGATTTCCAGTTTTTGCAGCGTTTGTCGAACAGGGCTTGCAGGTCGGCTTTTTGCTCGGCGCTTTGCCAGGTGCTGCCCAGATAGGGCGGGTTGCCGCAAATGTAGGTTTCGCCGCCTTCGTTCTCGAAACTGATTTCTGCCTGATCAAGCGGGGTTTGAAACAGGTCGTCACCCAGCAGTTTGACGGCAGCGCCGGTGGGCGGGCAGACGCTGAGCCAGTCGAGCTTGAGGGCGTTGTCGGTGACGATCCAGTTATCGGCGCTCAGCGGCAGAAACTCGGCCAGTGCCAGTTGTTTGCCCCGCCAGGTTACGTCGCACTGGTATTCGGCAATGATCAGCGCTAAACGGGCGATTTCGGCGGAGAAGCCACGCAGTTCGATGCCGCGAAAGTTGGTCAGCGGGATCTCGCTGGCGCGGTCGGCTTCGTTGCGGCGGCGGTTGATTTCGGCTTCAAGCTCACGCATTTGCTTGTAGGCAATCACCAGGAAGTTGCCGCTGCCGCAGGCGGGGTCAAACACGCGGATGCGCGCCATGCGCTGGCGCAGGTTGAGCAGTTTGCGCGTGTTGTCGCCGGCTTCGTTGAGGCTGTTGCGCAGCTCGTCCAGAAACAGCGGATTGAGCACCTTGAGGATGTTGGGCACGCTGGTGTAGTGCATGCCCAGCTCGCCGCGCTCGTCTTCGTCGGCCACGGCCTGAATCATGGAGCCGAAAATGTCCGGGTTGATTTTGGTCCAGTCGAGGGTGCCGATGTGGATCAGGTAGGAGCGGGATATTTTGCTAAAGCGCGGCACCTGGCTGGAGCCGGAAAACAGGCCGCCGTTGACGTAGGGGAAGCGGTCGGCCCAGCGTGGTATGCCGGCGCTTTCGCGCTGGTTGCGGGCGGTGTTCATGGCCAGAAAAATGGTGCTGATGACCTCGGCGGTGTTGCTGGCATCGCCGTCACTCATTTGGCTGACGGTGTGGGTAAACAGGCTGTTGGTGGCGAAAATATCGGTATCTTCGGCAAAGAAGCAGAAAATCAGCCGTGCCATGAAGTGGTTCATTTCGTGGCGTTGTGCGCCCCGGCCCCAGTCGGGGTTGTCTTTGAGCAGCTCGGTGTACAGCCGGTTGAGGCGACTGGTGGCGCGAATATCAAAGGAGCTGTCGCGGATTTGTTGAACGGTGGAGATACCGGCCAGCGGCAGGAAAAAACCAAAGTGATCGGGAAAGTCGACGTAGGCACAGGCTATGGTTTCGCCGCTGGCCAGGTCTTCGGCTTCAAAGTCGGTGCCGTCGGTGGCGAGAATGAACTTGGCCTTGGCACGCCCGGTGGCCGGGCTGTCGCGCAGGGCGGCCAGGGTGTCGGTGACTGCACCGGGTTCGGCTACGGCGAGGTGGATGTTGTTGCGCTGCAAAACGCCGCCCACGTCCGAGCTGTTGGTGTTGCCGCTGCGCAGGCGCTTGAGGGTGGTGGCCTTGTTGCCAAAGGCTTCGAGAAAGGCGTAGGGGAATTCGCCCGCATCAAAGGGCCGGGCGGCAAGGTCGGTAATGGCCTGTTCGATTTCTACAGCGTTCACTGATGCGTGGCTCCGTGGCAGTGGCTATGGGGCGGGCGGGGTGCGGTCCTGTTGTACCGGATCGGGGAGGTGTTCGGCAAGCTCGCTGGTGCCAACCCCAAAATAGGTACAGAGCTTGTCGACCACCTCGGTAGTGGTGACATAACCCTTGATATTGGCAATCCTGGACAGCGTGGTGCGGTGAATGTCGGTTTCTCGCGAGATTTCCTCGAAAGTGATCTTGCGCCCTTCCTGAAATTCTTTTTCCGCTACCAGCTCTTTGAGTCTGAATCTGATCATTTTCCCTCCTAAAACTCCGGGCATTCTAGCCCATTCCAGAGTAAGAAGGCATTTAAGGGCCTACGCTTGAATTTCTATGGAATTAAATGTAGCTCAAGAGCGATGAAAATGATTTGTTGAGTACTCCTTGCGTTGCACTTGTGGCTTTCAAGCCACAGATAACCCCCGAGGAAACACGGCGACGGGTTGTGCTCACAGCAAGGAGGAAAACGGTACAAACTGAAGCGTGTCACCTGCGCTGACGGAGGTGTGCCCGGGAACGATTAGCATGCCGTCTGCCCAGCTGCAATTGGCCAGCATGGCTGAGCTTTGTTTTGGGTGTAAGCGGGCTTGCAAGCCGTGTGCGCACGCTTCAAGACGGGCGTGCAAATATTGTTCGCGAACCCGCTTTCTGGTCTGGGTAAAGGTTGCCTGTACAGGTAACGTTTTGGCTGCAACATCCATTTGGCCCTGCGCTGCCAGAAGGGCCGGGCGAGCTATAACGAGCGCCGTAACCAGGCTTGCACCAGGGTTGCCGGGCAAGCCGATCCAGGGTGTTTTGCCGATGCTGCCAAATGCCAGTGGCTTGCCGGGCTGGATAGCGACACGCCATAAGCTGATCTGGCCATGCTGCTGCACTGCTGTTTTCATATGATCAGCTGCCCCAACAGAAACACCGCCACTACTGATCAGGACATCTTGTTCACCGGCTGCAATTGCAAGTTGTTGCGAGACTGCGGCCAGTTCGTCACGCATGCGTGGGTAACAGGTAACGGCAAAGCCCCAGCCCTGCAGAAGGCTGGTGAGCAAAAAGCTGTTCGTGTCGTAGATTTGCCCGTCATCAAGCGGGGTGCCCGGGTCACGCAGTTCATTGCCGCTGCTGAGGATACCTATGCGCAGTGGTCGATAGACTGGAACTTCGGCATAGCCCTGGCTGGCCAGCAGACCGATGTGCCGTGCATCGAGACGGGTACCCTGGGCAAGAAGCGGTTGTCCGGCCCGGGTTTCTTCGCCCTGTCGGCGGATATTCTGACCGGGCTGCCAGTTTTCAAAGAAGACTTGTCCGGTGTTGGTACGGCAGTTTTCTACCGGAATGACTGTGTCGGCACCCGCGGGCAACACCGCGCCGGTAAAGATCTGCATGCAATGGCCGGGCTGCAGGGTGGACGGCGGGTCGCCAGCGGCCTGGCAGCCGGCCACGGGCAACCAGGGGTTGGCCGGGTCCGGGTCGGCGCTGTTCAGGGCGTAGCCGTCCATGGCGCTGTTGTCCCAGCGCGGGACATCCAGCCGTGCCGCCAGGTCTGCGGCAAGGACTTTGCCGCGCGCTTCGGTCAGCGGCAGGCGGATACTGTCCAGCGGCCGCTGCAGCAGGGTTGTCAGGATGTCGATGGCCTGCCCGATGCTGTGCAGGCTGCTTTGTTCACATGGATTGTTCATGGAGAATCCTTGCTGTCCTGTTGCCAGCGTGTCGCAGCTGCCTGGTCGCTGGCGCGTCCGTCGACCCAGTGGCTGCCTGCGGCGGTCTGTTCTTTTTTCCAGAAGGGCGCGCGCGTTTTCAAATAGTCCATGATGAAGGCGCAGGCGTTGAAGGCGTCCTCGCGGTGGGCGCTGGCGGTGGCGACGAACACAATGGGTTCGCCCTGCTCCAGTTCGCCGACCCGGTGTAAAATCTGCACGGACTGCAGCGGCCAGCGTTGGCGGGCTTCGTGGGCGATCTGTTCCAGTGATTTCTCGGTCATGCCGGGAAAGTGTTCGAGAAACATGCCGTGTACCTGTTTCTGCTGGTTGAAGTCGCGCACATAGCCGGTAAAGCTGACTACCGCGCCCACCGCCAGATTGCCGCCATGCACTGCTGCAGTGAGCTGGCCGGAATCGAAGGGAGCGGTTTGCACCTGGATGCTGATCATGCTAACCCCCGGTGACCGTGGGAAAGAACGCAACCTCGTCACCGTCCTGTACCGCAGTGTCCAGGCGACACATGTCCTGGTTGCGGGCACACATGATGCCCGGGTCTTCCAGTACGCTCCAGGGTCCACCCTGTTGCACCAGATGGGCGCGGATGTCGCCCAGCGTTTGCCACTGCGCCTGCCATTGCAGTTGCAGCTGCTCCTGTTTGAGCACCTCTTTGTAGCGGGCAAAGAACAGCACCTTGATCATGGTTGGCCTCCCGGGGCGGTTTTGCCTTCAGCGCGGACATAGTGGCCGCTTTTTCCACCCTGTTTATCCAGCAGATGTACCTGTTCGATCTGCATGTCCTTGTCCACCGCTTTGCACATGTCGTACAGGGTCAGTGCCGCCACGGAAACGGCGGTCAGGGCTTCCATTTCCACGCCGGTCTGGCCGGCCAGTTTGCATGTCGCCGTGATGTATACATGCTGTGGCGGCCGGGGCTCGAGGTGAACCTTGACGCTGGTCAGCATCAGCGGGTGGCACAGGGGAATGAGTTCGTGGGTGCGTTTGGCGGCCTGGATGCCGGCAATGCGGGCAACGGCAAACACATCGCCCTTGGGGTGGCCGCCCTGCTGGATCATGTCCAGCGTTTGCGGTTGCATGTGCACCAGGGCACAGGCGGTGGCCGCGCGTTCGGTAATGGCCTTGGTGGTCACGTCCACCATGTTGGCGCGGCCCTGATTATCCAGATGGGTAAGCATGCTGACTCCTATTCCAGTGTTTCCGTTAGCCTGGCCGGCTCATTGAAATTGTCTAGCCGGCGATCGCCGGCGGCAATATGGACAGCCACCGGCTGCAGCTTCAGCAGCGCACGGAGCGGACTGCGCTGGCCGGCCTTCCATTGCTCCTGCAGTGCAGGCAGCAGGCTGACCGGCAGCAGACTGAACAGCGGTTGCCAGTGGTCTCGATGATGCAGCATCACCGGTCGTTTACCGGCCTGCCTGTGTAAACTGCGCAAAAGTGCCCGGTCAATGCGAGGGGCGTCGCAGGGTAGTATCAGCAACTGGGCGTTGCCGGCTACTTTCAGTGCTTCGATGATACCGGTCAGCGGGCCGGGATAATCGGCAGCAGGATCGCTGACCAGCTGGTCAGCCAACTTCCGATAACGTTCGTGGTTGCGGTTGCAGGAGATGATCAGGTCATCGGTTAGTGGCCGCACCACTTGGTGCATGTGCTCGATCAAAGGGCGGTTGTGCCAGTGGATCCAGCCTTTGTCACGGCCGCCCATGCGCTGGCCACGACCACCCGCCAGTAACAGGATGCTGCAGTCGGGCAGGAGGCTTGCAGGAGGGACGCTGGTCATGGTCTAGATGCTTTTGGCAAGGTCATGTTCCAGGGCCCAAATTGCAGCTTCAGTACGGGAGCGCAGGCCCAGCTTGTGTAATACACGCTTGACGTGCACCTTGACCGTGCCTTCGCTGATCTCCAGATTGCGGGCGATCAGTTTGTTGCTCTGGCCTTTGGCGATCAGCTCAAGTACATCCTTTTCGCGGCGTGTCAGATCGACCGGCTGTGATGCCGGTTCAAGGCGGCCCTTGATCGCCGAGGCAAGAATGTGGGTCAGCTCCGGGCTGAGGGCTGTTTTGCCCTGTGCTGCGGCACGGATTTGCAGCACGATTTCCTCGGGTTCCATATCCTTGAGCAGGTAGCCGTCAGCACCCTCGCGCAGGGCTTCGACCACATCTGAATGCTCATCGGAAACACTAAAAATGATGATTTTTGCGTCCACTCCGGCGGTGCGCAGTGCCTTGGTGGTTTCAATCCCGTTAAGTCCCGGCATGTTCAGGTCCAGCAGGATCAGATCAAGCTCGGGTTCGATTGAAGTCGCTATCTGAATGGCTTCTTCACCGGAGCCCGCCTGGGCAACGGGCTGCAGGTCATCTTCCATGGCCAGCAAATCGGCCAGGCCGCGCCGGAGCATGGGGTGGTCATCGACCAGCATGATGCGAGCGGGCTCTGAGATCGGCGGTGTCATGTGACTCTCCCTGTTTGGTTGAAAATATACTGCGGCGTGAAGTGTACATGGATGCGAGTACCCGGATGGAGGGCAGTGATATCCAGTTGACCGCCCAGGCTCTGGCTGCGTTCTTGCAGAATCGACAGGCCGTAATGCCCCGAGCGGTTGTTGGAAAGGTCGATGCCGATACCATCATCTTCCACCAGCAGGTGTACTGCACCACCGGGGTCCTGTTGCAGGCTGATTCGACAGGTGTTTGCATTGGCGTGCTTGATTACGTTGCTTAAAGCTTCGCGGATGATCTGCAGGCTATGCAGCTCTTCATTGGGCGTCAGTGGGCAGTGCTTGATTTGCGAGTCGAAGAGGATTTTCACCGGGGTATGGCGGGAAAACTCCTTGATGGTGGCGTCGATGCTGGCAGCCAGCCCCGGCTGATCCAGCTTCAGGCGGAATGTTGACAGCAGCTCCCGTAGTTGCCGGTAGGCGGCTGACAGACCGGCTTGCAAGTCGCTGAAGGTGGCCAGCAAAACGGCTTCGTCCTGGCCGCTGGTGAGCTGTTTTTTCAATAGTGCCAGTTGAATCTTCTGATAGGACAAGGCTTGTGCCAATGAGTCGTGCAATTCGCGAGCGATCACGGCACGCTCTTCCATCAAGGCAATGCGTGCCTGTTTTTGCCCCAAGGTATTCAGGTTGAGGGCAACGGCAAAGAAATCAGCCAAGGTGGTCAGCAACTGATGTTGGTATTCATCCAGTTTGTGTGCTTCCCGTGTTTCGACTTGCAGGTAGCCGAAGCAGGTACCTTCGGCGGTGAGCGGGAAGCTATACACACAGTCGGACCCGCTTCCCGATTCCAGTGCCGGGCAGTCGGTACAGTCCGGATATTGGCAGTATGGGGGTTTCTTGTGCTGGCGGGTGGTGAGTACGGTATGGGCTTTACGGGTTTCTTTTTCATTCAGATTGAACAGACACAGCACAACCGATTCGCAGAGCAACGTGCGTTTGATTGGAGGTAATAAGTCAGCTAGCGCCGGTATAGGGTCATCGGCAGTTTTGTACAGACTCTTTGCCGTGTTGAACAGAAGCTTCAGGCTGTCGTTGCTCTTTTTCAGCTCAAGGGTCTTGCTATCGACCTTGTGTTCAAGGCTGGCGTATAGCCCGGACAACTCCACCGCCATCATGTCAAGGGTCTGGGCTAGCAGGCCCAGTTCGTTTTTGTCGTTGATTTTACTGGATATGTCGACTTTCTGATCCAGGTTGCCTTTTCCGATATGTTTGGCGTGGGCAATGATTTTTAGCAGAGGTACCACCAGGCGTGTGTGCGAATTTAGAATCACAAACAGTGCCAGCAGGATGGTGATGAACAGCGCGGAAATCTGCAATCCGCGGATATAGGAAAGCTTGCGCTCCGAGGCCAATTGCAACTCGTGTACAAAATCATCCAGTTTTTTTACAAAAAGTGGAACTTCATGGCTATAGGCCCGCTTTTGTGGTGGTTTTTGCTCCAGCAAGGGACGCATTAGGTTTTGCCAGCGGTTAACGATCTGGCTATAGGAATGCTTCAGACCCTCTTGGTTGAGGACCGCTTGTACCAGGGAGCGGGCATGGATAGTCTGACCAAACTCTTCTATGTAATCCTGAATGGTATTGGCATCTTGCTGGCTATCCGGGCCGACATTGATGGCGAGTGCCAACCGGTAGGATTGCATGCGAAGACTGCCCGCCTTGTTAATGGCTTCGGCATCGCCGCGAATGGATTCGGCCAGATACATGCCGGCCAGCATGCTTAGCAGGTTGAAGAAAATCACCAAAGAAAACGCAATTAACGTTTTCAGGATCACCGAGTGCCTGAACGAAATCTGGAACTCGTGTGGCGGACCTTGTTCTGGCTGTGTACTCATGGGCGTTCCGTGTGTAAGCGACCGGTTGCGGCCTGAATGCCCGGCTGCTTTATGTCCGGGCAAGTTGCCATGAAATCAGTCCGAAACTTAGCAAAATCAGCCGGCATAATTGAATACCCCCTAATTTCCATGGTTTTGAATATGCTGGAAATTTTGATCTAACATATTGATTTTCAATGAAGTTGTTGGTTTTTGTTACCCCTTTGTGGGTAGCCTCGAAATTAACCCAGTACCGCGCTTGGTTTTTTCGCCTCTGTCTCCGGTTTTAGTATCCGCTCAACAGCAGTGTTCGCATTGCGTGAGGATATTTTTACCAGACCCGACCGAGGTAGACGATGAACAAAAATATCGAAACGTGGGACGTCGAGGACCATACGTTCTGGGAAAACACGGGCAAGGCTGTGGCCAACCGGAACTTGTGGATATCCATTCCCAGCCTGTTGCTGGGGTTTGCCGTATGGATGATGTGGGGAATCATCACGGTACAAATGCTCAATCTTGGATTCCCTTTTGAGCCGGCCGAGCTGTTCACCCTGACCGCAATTGCAGGCCTAGCAGGCGCCACCTTCCGTATTCCGGCTTCTTTCATGATCCGCATTGCGGGAGGCCGCAATACTATCGTGTTTACCACTTCGTTGCTGATCATTCCGGCCGCAGGCGCCGGCATTGCCTTGCAGGATCCGAACACTCCACTGTGGGTATTCCAGCTGCTGGCGCTGCTGTCGGGTATTGGCGGTGGCAACTTTGCCTGCTCCATGAGCAACATCAGCACGTTTTTTCCCAAGCGCCAGCAGGGCCTGGCACTTGGACTGAACGCCGGTCTGGGCAACTTTGGCGTAACCACCATGCAAATCCTGATTCCCCTGGTGATGACCATGGGTGTCTTTGGTGCGATTGGTGGTGCGCCGATGGAACTGATCAAGGACAGCGGAACGCTGATTGGTCGTATTCCGGCAGGTTCTGCCACCTGGATCCAGAACGGCGGTTGGGTCTGGCTGGTATTTCTGATTCCGTTGAGCCTGATTGGCTGGTTCGGCATGAACAATATTATCCCGATCACTCCGGCGCCAGGTACTCCAGTCAGTGCTTTCAGCAAGATCCTTGGTCTCTACGCAATCAGTTTTGTCACCTCGGTGATCGGCCTGTACCTGTACCTGCCCAAACCCTTTGGTCTGGGTGTGCTGAACATGTGGGTGGCGATGCCGCTGATCATGATTGCCACCCTGGGCGCCCTGCGTCTGATACCGGGCAGCATCAAGCCCAACATCAAGCGCCAGTTTGCCATTTTCAGTGACAAGCACACCTGGTCGATGAGCGTGCTCTACATCCTGACCTTTGGCTCCTTCATAGGCTTTTCGATGGCGCTGCCGCTGTCGATTACCGTGATTTTCGGTTTCGTCAACGAGGTGGGAGCTGATGGCGTGGTCACACGCGTTGCCAACCCGAATGCGCCCAGCGCTCTCACTTATGCCTGGATCGGCCCGTTTCTCGGCGCTTTGACCCGGCCGATCGGTGGCTGGATTTCTGACAAGTGGGGTGGCTCGCTGGTGACCCAGGTGATCACCGTGATCATGGTGGTGGCTTCGGCGGCACTGGGTTATGTCATGCAGGCCGCCTATGGTTCGGCTCACCCCGAAACCTGGTTCTTCACCTTCATTGCATTGTTCCTGATCCTGTTTGCCGCATCTGGAATTGGCAATGGCTCGACCTTCCGCACCATTGGCGTGATTTATGACCGCGAGCAGGCCGGTCCGGTACTGGGCTGGACATCCGCCATTGCCGCGTACGGCTCCTTTGTTGCCCCGGTGGTCATTGGTGAACAGATCAGGGCCGGCACGCCACAGGTTGCCATGTACGGGTTTGCGATCTTCTACGCGTTTTGCCTGGTATTGAACTGGTGGTTCTACCTGCGCAAGAACGCCTATGTAGCGAATCCCTGATTTTTGCCTGCATGAGAGGAATTTGGCATGAACATCATGTTTGCCTACGACAACTCAACCAATGCCCGACAGGCACTGGACAAGACCTTGAAAATGTTTGCCTGCATGCAGCCCAGGGTCACCCTCATCGGAGTGGTGGACCCGAATACAGGCTCAAGCGGAGTTAACGAGCAAGGTTATGAGGAATACAAGTTTGACTTTTCTGAGTCGGTGCGCGAAGCCGCACAAACCTTGAATGAACTTGGTGTCAGCGCCGAGGTGATCATCGCGGAGGGGGATCCGCGCAAGATGATCCTGGAAGCGGTACACAGCAAAAAACCTGACTTGCTGGTGCTTGCCCGGCACAGCGAAAAAGCCGACAGCAACATCATCGGTAAAACGCTGGATGCGCTGGTCGAAGAGTTCAACTTCATGACGTTCGGCAATGTCAGTTCTTTTCTTACCAGGCGGGTCAAATGTCCAATTTTGATCCAGTCCTGTTCGTAAGTTCGCAGGCCGGAGAATACGCATGAAAACTTCAGATCTGTTTAGGGTCAGGCAACCGGAAATCAGGGCATTACACCTGACCTGGATTGCTTTTTATATCTGTTTCTTTGTCTGGTTCAACATGGCACCGCTGGCCACCAGCATGCTGAAAAGCGTGGACTGGCTGACCGCCGACGACCTGCGCCTGTTTGCCATTGCCAACGTAGCGTTGACCATTCCGGCACGGATTTTGGTGGGGATGGCACTGGACAAGTGGGGTCCGCGTCGGGTGTTCTCGGTGCTGATGGTCACCATGGCGCTGCCGGCACTGGCGTTTGCTTATGGTGACACCCGCTCCCAGTTGCTGATTTCACGTTTGGTGCTCAGTTCCATTGGTGCCAGTTTTGTGGTTGGTATCCATATGACGGCGATGTGGTTCAAGCCGCGCGACATCGGCTTTGCCGAGGGCTTCTATGCCGGCTGGGGCAACTTTGGCTCGGCTGCTGCGGCCATGTCGCTGCCGGCGATTGCCCTGCATATGTTTGGTGGTGATGACGGCTGGCGTCATGCGATTGGTGTCAGTGCGGTGATGATGGCGCTGTATGGCGTCTATTACTGGTATGCAATTACTGATGGCCCCGTGGGTACCATTCATCATAAACCGCGCAAGGTCAGTGCAATGGAAGTCAGTACCTGGGGGGACATGATCAAGCTGATCATCTGGACCATTCCGATGGTTGGCATCCTGTCGGTGCTGGTCTGGCGCATCGAGAACATGGGCTACCTGTCGTCCGGTTGGGCGTGGGTGTGTCATGGTGTGATTGTGCTGGTGGTGGCTTATCAGATCTTGCAGATTCTGCTGGTCAATCTGCCCATTTTGCGCAAGGGCGTGCCCGAGGATGACAAGTATGATTTCAACTCGGTAGCAGCACTTAACTCCACCTACTTTGCCAACTTTGGTGCCGAACTGGCGGTGGTCTCCATGCTGCCGATGTTTTTTGAAATGACCTGGGGATTGACAGCAACGGCTGCCGGCCTGATTGCCGCATCCTTTGCTTTCGTCAACCTGATTGCCCGTCCGATTGGTGGGCTGGTATCGGACCGCTTTGGTAACCGTCGCTTTGTCATGCTGGCCTACATGCTGGGTATCGCTGTCGGCTTTGCCCTGATGGGTCTGATGAATAGCGGCTGGCCGCTGTTCATGGCAGTCGCCATCACCATTCTCTGTTCGGTGTTCGTACAGGGAGCGGAGGGTGCCACCTTCGGCGTTATTCCTTCCATCAAGCGGCGTATTACCGGTCAGATTTCCGGTATGGCCGGAGCATACGGCAACGTGGGCGCAGTGTTTTATCTGACTCTGTACACCTTTGTTACGCCGTCCCAATTCTTTTTCATTATCGCTGGCGGTGCTTTGCTCAGTTACATCGCCTGCTTCTTCTGGCTGAAAGAGCCTGAAGGTTCATTTGCCGAGGAATATGCCGTGTCTTCGGTTGACCTGGAACTGGCGGCAGAGCAAGAAAAATAAATTTGTACCCGGAAGACGGGGATTGAATACGCTGCCGGTACACAGTGGTGTGTCGGCAGCATTTGACGAGGGTAGAGCAATGAGTCGAATACTGGACCAAATGCGTTTCTTCAAAAGAAAGCAGGATGAATTTGCCGATGGTCACGGGGAAACCCGTCAGGAGTCCCGTGACTGGGAGGACAGTTACAGAAGCCGCTGGCAATACGACAAGATCGTCCGGTCCACCCACGGGGTGAACTGTACTGGTTCCTGTTCCTGGAAAATTTACGTTAAAAACGGGCTGATCACCTGGGAAACGCAGCAAACTGACTACCCGCGCACCCGTCCGGACCTGCCCAACCACGAACCGCGCGGCTGCCCGCGTGGCGCCAGCTACAGCTGGTACATCTACAGCGCGAACCGGGTCAAGTATCCCAAGGTGCGCAAGGCGTTGCTCAAGCTGTGGCGTGACGCACGCAAGAACCAGGCGCCGGTAGAGGCCTGGGCCAGCATTGTCGAAGATCCGGCTAAGGCCAGGTCTTACAAAAGTCAGCGCGGTCTGGGCGGTTTTGTCCGCTCCAGCTGGGACGAGGTCAACGAGATTATAGCGGCGGCCAACGTCTACACCACCAAGGAGTACGGCCCGGACCGGGTAGTAGGGTTCTCGCCGATTCCGGCCATGTCGATGATCAGCTACGCCGCCGGCTCACGTTACCTGTCGCTGATGGGCGGCGTGTGTCTGAGCTTCTATGACTGGTACTGCGATCTGCCGCCGGCCTCGCCGATGGTCTGGGGCGAGCAGACCGATGTGCCCGAGTCGGCCGACTGGTACAACTCCAACTACATCATTGCCTGGGGTTCCAATGTGCCACAGACACGTACCCCGGATGCGCACTTCTTCACCGAAGTACGCTACAAGGGAGCCAAGACGGTTTCGGTTACTCCTGACTATTCGGAAGTGGCCAAGCTGACCGACCTCTGGCTGAACCCCAAGCAAGGTACCGATGCCGCCTTGGCACAGGCGTTCAATCATGTGATCTTCAAGGAATTCCACCTTGAAAACCCCAGCGAATACTTCACCGATTATGTACGGCGCTATACCGACATGCCGATGCTGGTATTGCTGGAACAGCATGCGGAAGGCTACAAACCCACCCGTTTCTTGCGGGCGGCAGACCTGGACAACAATCTGGGCCAGGACAACAACCCCGAGTGGAAAACCATTGCCCTCGACAGCACTACTGATGAATTCGTCTCCCCTCAAGGCTCCATTGGTTATCGCTGGAACGAGAAAGGCAAGTGGAATATCGAAGCTCGCGAGGGTGGCGAAGGCCGAGAGGTCAAGCTGCAGTTGTCCCTGCTCGATGCCGGTGACGCGGTGGATGTAGCCTTCCCTTATTTTGGTGGTGACCTGCACGACTATTTCCAGCACGTGGACGGTGACAACATCCAGTTCCGCCGTGTACCGAGCCGGGAAATCACGCTGGCTGACGGTAGCAAGGCCCGTGTTGCCACAGTGTTCGATATCAGTGCCGCCGGACTGGCCATTGACCGTGGCCTGGGTGGCGAGAACGTTGCCAGCAGCTACGATCAGGCCAGCATTCCGGGTACTCCGGCCTGGCAGGAGGCGATCACGGGTGTCAGTCGCGAAAAGGTCATTCAGGTGGCCCGCGAGTTTGCCGACAACGCCGACAAGACCCGTGGCCGTTCGATGATCATCATCGGCGCGGCAATGAACCACTGGTACCACATGGACATGAACTACCGTGGCGTGATCAACATGCTGATGCTGTGCGGTTGTGTCGGCCAGACCGGTGGCGGCTGGGCGCACTATGTGGGTCAGGAAAAACTGCGTCCGCAAACTGGCTGGCTGCCGGTGGCCTTTGGTCTGGACTGGCACCGTCCGCCCCGCCAGATGAACGGCACCAGCTTCTTCTACAACCACAGTTCGCAGTGGCGCCACGAGAAGATGAACATGCATGAAATTCTGTCGCCGCTGGCCAACAAGGATGAATTGCCCGAGCACGCGCTGGACTACAACATCCGCGCCGAGCGTGCTGGTTGGCTGCCAAGTGCTCCCCAGCTGAACCGCAACCCGCTGCAGATTTGTCGTGATGCCGCCAAGGCTGGCAAGACCCCGCAAGAGTACGCGGTGGAAGCATTGCAGGATGGTTCACTGCGATTTGCCTGTGAGCAGCCTGACAGTGCTGAAAACTTCCCGCGCAACATGTTTGTCTGGCGCTCCAACCTGCTGGGTTCTTCGGGCAAGGGGCATGAATACATGCTCAAGTATCTGCTGGGTACACCCAAGCATGGCGTGATGAACGATGACAGCGGCAGCATCGGCTACAAGCCGACCGAGGTGGAGTGGCAGGATGAAGGTGCCATCGGCAAGCTCGATCTGGTTACCACCCTGGACTTCCGCATGTCCTCGACGTGTGTGTACTCCGATATCGTGTTGCCGACCGCTACCTGGTACGAAAAGGACGACATGAACACTTCGGACATGCACCCTTTCATTCACCCTCTGTCGGCGGCGATTGACCCGGCGTGGGAATCGCGTACCGACTGGGAAATCTTCAAGGGTGTGGCGAAGAAGTTCTCCGAGCTGTGCGAGGGCCATCTGGGGGTCGAGCAGGATCTGGTGACCGTACCGCTGCAGCACGACAGTCCCGGCGAGCTGGCGCAGCCGTTTGGCGGTACCGACTGGAAGACAGCCGGTGAACCACTGCAGCCGGGCAAGAACGCGCCCAATATGGCGGTGGTCGAGCGTGACTATCCGAACACCTACAAGAAGTTCACTTCGCTTGGCCCGTTGATGAACAGTTTGGGTAACGGGGGTAAGGGCATCAACTGGAACACCGACGATGAAGTGACCTTCCTTGCCCAGCTGAACAAGCCGGTGCTGGAAGAAGGTGTAAGCCAAGGTCGTCCGCGTATCGAGTCGGCCATTGACGCCGCCGAGGCTGTCCTGTCGCTGGCACCGGAAACCAACGGCCATGTGGCGGTCAAGGCCTGGGCCGCGCTGTCGGAGTTTACCGGCCGTGACCATACCCATCTGGCCAAAGGAAAGGAGCATGAGGCGATCCGCTTCCGTGATATTCAGGCGCAGCCACGCAAGATCATTTCCAGCCCGACCTGGTCCGGACTGGAAGATGAACATGTCAGCTACAACGCCGGTTACACCAACGTGCACGAGCTGATTCCGTGGCGCACCATCACCGGTCGCCAGCAGTTCTATCAGGATCACCCCTGGATGCAGGCGTTTGGTGAGCAGCTGATGAGCTATCGGCCACCGGTCAATACCCGTACCGTGGATATCGTCAAGGGCAAACGTGCCAATGGCAACACCGAGATCGTGCTCAACTGGATCACGCCACACCAGAAGTGGGGTATCCACAGTACCTACACCGACAACCTGCTGATGCTGACCCTGAGCCGCGGCGGCCCGATTGTCTGGCTGTCGGAGCTTGATGCGCGCAAGGCCGGTATCGAGGATAACGACTGGGTCGAGTGCTTCAACGCCAACGGTGCCCTGACCGCCCGCGCGGTGGTCAGTCAGCGGGTCAAGGAAGGCATGATCATGATGTATCACGCCCAGGAGCGGATCGTGAACGTGCCCGGTTCGGAAACCACGAAGACCCGTGGCGGCCACCACAACTCGGTGACCCGTGTGGTACTCAAGCCGACCCACATGATTGGCGGCTATGCACAACAGGCCTATGGCTTCAACTATTACGGCACAGTGGGCTGTAACCGTGACGAGTTTGTCGTGGTACGCAAGATGAACAAGGTCGACTGGCTCGATGGTTCAGATACAGATGACCTGCCACAACCACTGTCCCAAGACCTTTAAGGAGAGTGCCATGAAAATACGTTCACAAGTTGCCATGGTTCTGAACCTGGACAAATGCATCGGCTGTCACACTTGCTCGGTGACCTGTAAAAACGTCTGGACCAGCCGCGAGGGCATGGAGTACGCCTGGTTCAACAACGTCGAAACTAAGCCGGGCATCGGTTACCCGAAAGAATGGGAAAACCAGGAAAAATGGAAGGGTGGCTGGGTGCGTGAAGCCGACGGCAGCATCCGTCCGCGCATCGGCGGCAAGTTCCGGGTGTTGGCGAACATCTTCGCCAACCCGGACCTGCCCGAGATCGATGACTACTACGAGCCGTTCGATTTCGACTATCAACACCTGCATACCGCACCCGAGGTGCCACACCAGCCGGTGGCCCGGCCACGCTCGGCGATCACCGGCCAGCGCATGGAAAAGATCGAGTGGGGTCCCAACTGGGAAGAGATCCTGGGTACCGAGTTCGAGAAACGCCGCAAGGACAAGAACTTCGATGCGGTACAGGCCGATATCTACGGGCAGTATGAAAACACCTTCATGATGTACCTGCCGCGTCTGTGCGAGCACTGCCTCAACCCGACCTGTGCGGCCTCCTGCCCCAGCGGTGCTATCTACAAGCGTGAAGAGGACGGCATTGTCCTGATTGACCAGGACAAGTGTCGCGGCTGGCGCATGTGCATCAGTGGCTGCCCGTACAAGAAAATCTACTACAACTGGAAGAGCGGTAAGTCCGAAAAGTGCATTTTCTGCTACCCGCGCATTGAGGCCGGCATGCCGACCATCTGTTCCGAGACCTGTGTTGGCCGCATCCGCTATCTGGGTGTGTTGCTGTATGACGCCGACAAGATCCACGAAGTGGCCAGCACGCCGAATGAGCATGACCTGTATCCGAAGCAGCTGGAAATGTTCCTCGATCCGAACGATCCCGAGGTGATTGCCGCCGCCCGCAAGGCCGGCATTCCTGACTCGGTAATCAGCGCTGCCCAAAAATCGCCGGTATACAAGCTGGCGGTGGACTGGAAACTGGCATTGCCGCTGCACCCCGAGTACCGCACCCTGCCGATGGTCTGGTATGTGCCGCCGCTGTCACCGATCCAGAACGCTGCGGAAAGCGGCAAGATCGGCATGAACGGCGTGCTACCAGATGTCGATAGCCTGCGCATTCCGGTACGTTACCTGGCCAACCTGCTAACTGCCGGTGATGAAGAGCCGGTCAAACTGGCACTCAAGCGCCTGCTGGCAATGCGCGTATACAAGCGTGCCCAGCACGTTGAAGGGGTCGAAGACCTGCGCGCGCTGGAAGATGTCGGTCTGAGCAAGGCCCAGGCCGAAGAAATGTACCGCTATCTGGCGATTGCCGACTATGAAGACCGCTTCGTCATTCCGACTGCCCACCGTGAAGAGTCCATGACTGACGCCTTTGCCGAACGCAATGGTTGCGGTTTCAGCTTCGGAGACGGCTGCAGCCATGGTGGCGAGTCCAGTCTGAACATGTTTGGCGGCAAAAAGCAGAACCGCCGGGATGTGCTGAAAACTGTCCAGGTATGGGAGGAATAAGTATGGAAATTATAAAAGTAATTTCTTTATTGCTTGATTACCCCGAACGCCAGCTGATGGATGCCAGGGTTGAGCTGGATGACGCGATTGGGCAGTGTCTTTTCATCAGCCCGCAGCAGCGCCAGGCGTTACGTGACTTGCTGCAGCACATCGCCGGACAGGAACTGCTTGATGCGCAGTCCCTGTACCTGAGCCTGTTCAATCGTGGCCGGCATTTGTCCCTGCTGATGTTTGAGCATGTGCATGGCGAGTCCCGTGATCGCGGTCAGGCGATGGTCGACCTGCTGGCGGAATATGAGCAGGCCGGTTTTGCCATCGCGGCAAAGGAACTGCCGGATTACATCCCGCTATACCTGGAGTATTTGGCCAGTCGCGACCAGCTGACAGCCCGTACCGGGCTGGCCGACATCCAGCATCTGCTGGCGTTGCTCGGTGCCCGGCTGGAAGAGAGCGAAAGTCCCTATGCCGCCTGTTTCCATGCGCTGCTGCAGCTGGCCGGAGTTGATCCGGCCGAGCAGATTGGCCAGGCCCGCGAAAAGGTTGCCGAAGACCCGGTGGATGACAGTCTGGAGGCACTGGATGCCGAGTGGGAAGAGGAGGCCGTCACTTTCATGCAGGGCGATGGCCAGGCTTCCTGCGGATTGTCTTCACCGGCCGGCAATTTCCGTGCCCGTGAAGAGGTCGCGGTACCTGTCCACTGGGTGGATTTTACTGATGCATCCAATGCCGCTGGCAAATTCTAGGAGACTGACATGTCCAGTTTTAATTTTCTGATTTTTGGTGTGTATCCCTATATTGCCCTGGCCATTTGCCTGATCGGCAGCTGGGCACGCTTTGACTTGTCGCAATACACCTGGCGGGCCGGTTCCAGCCAGATGCTGGACGGCAAGGATATGCGTGTGGCAAGCAACCTGTTCCACGTCGGGATCATCTTCATCCTGGCCGGCCACTTCGTTGGCCTGCTGACTCCGGAGGCGGTGTATCACGGCTTCATCAGTTCGGGTGCAAAGCAGGTTCTCGCCATGGTATCAGGCGGGTTCTTCGGCATTCTGTGCTTGGTCGGACTGGTAATGCTGATCAAGCGCCGCCTTAACAACCCGCGTGTACGTGCCACATCCAGCACCTCGGACATCATGATCCTGTTTGTACTGCTGGTGCAGCTGATTCTGGGCCTGCTGACCATTGTTGCCTCCACGCAGCATCTGGACGGCTCCGTCATGGTGATGCTGGGCAACTGGGCGCAAAGCATTGTTACCTTGCAGCCGGTCAAGGCCGCCAGTGCCATCGAACCGGTCGGTCTGGTGTACAAGCTGCACGTATTCCTGGGCGTGACCCTGTTCGTGCTGTTCCCCTTCACACGTCTGGTGCATATCGTCAGCGCGCCTGTCTGGTATCTGGGACGTCGCTATCAGATCGTGCGCCAGAAAGGCTGAACTGTTAAGGAGTAAACAACCATGGTCACAGCAAACTTGATTGCCAGCAGCAACCAGGAAATGCCCATTGTGCGGGTCAACGGAGTCCGGATGGAGGCGGATGCCATTGCCAGGGAAATGCAATACCACCCGGCAGAGTCTCAGCGGGAGGCCATGTTCCTGGCGACCCAGGCGCTGGTCCTGCACGAGTTGCTGCTGCAGCGTGCCAGGGAGATCGACCTGCAGGCACAGCCGCGCGACAACGAAAGCCCCGAAGAAACCTTGGTGCGTTGTTTGCTGGAGCAGGAAGTGCAGGTTCCTGCTGTGACCGAAGCCGAGCTGGAGTTGTACTATCGCAATAACCCGCGCAAGTTCACCACGCCGCCCCTGCTGGCTGCCAGGCACATTCTTCTGGCTGCCGATCCGCAGGACAGCGAGCAGCGCAGTGACCAGGCGCAACTGGCCAAGACCCTGCAGCAGCAACTGCAGCAGGGTGTTGCCGGTTTTGCTGAACTGGTGCGGGAATATTCCGACTGTCCGTCCCGGGACCAGGGCGGTGAGCTGGGGCAAATCTCTACGGGTCAGACTGTCCCCGAGTTCGAAAAGCAGCTGCTGCGCTTGCCGGAAGGACTGGCCGGGCAGGCCATCGAGTCGCGCTATGGCTACCACATCGTAGAGGTGCAGCAGCGTATCGAAGGGCAATTGCTGCCATTCGAGATTGTGCGAGACAAAATAAGTGCCGAGCTGGGTCAGCGCAGCTGGCATAAAAGTGTTGCACAATACCTGCAAATTCTGGTTGCACAGGCCAATGTCGAAGGTATTGCCCTGCAGGGAGCAGTGTCACCTTTGCTGCAATAACCGCTAAGGAGTCTATGGCATGACCAGCAAGCTGGTGGATGGCTTTGGCCGCAATATCGACTATGTACGGATTTCGGTAACCGACCGTTGTGATTTCCGCTGTGTTTACTGCATGGCCGAAGACATGACTTTTCTGCCACGGCAGCGGGTGCTGACACTGGAAGAGATCGAGCGTAGTGCCCGCATGTTTGTCGCCAACGGAGTAAAGAAAATCCGTTTGACAGGTGGTGAGCCGCTGGTGCGCCAGGGGATTGTCGGCTTGTGTCGCAACATCAGCGCAATCGGGGGGCTGCGGGAGCTGGTGATGACGACCAATGGCTCGCAGCTGGACAAATATGCCCGCCCCTTGCTGGATGCGGGGGTGAAGCGGCTCAACATCAGTCTCGACTCGTTGCGTCCCGAGCGCTTCCGTGCCATGACCAGGGTCGGTGACCTGTATCAGGTGATCCGTGGAATCGAGGCTGCCCGTGCTGCCGGTTTTCAGTCGGTCAAACTCAACAGTGTCATCATTAACGGGACAAATGATGACGAGATTCTCGATCTGGCCGGTTTCGCTGTGGACAACGGCCTTGACATCACATTTATCGAAGAGATGCCGCTGGGGCAGGTCGGACGCTCGCGTGAGCATGCGCTGTTTACCAGTGAACAGGTTCGTGAGTTGCTGGAGCAGCGTTATCGCCTGCTTCCCAGTACCGAGAACACCGGTGGACCGGCCCGTTATATGCGTTTGCAGGACCACTCGCAGACGCGTATCGGCTTCATCTCTCCGCACAGCAACAATTTCTGCACGACATGCAACCGCGTGCGGTTAACCGTTGAGGGCAAACTGTTACTGTGTCTGGGCAATGAGCACGACCTTGACCTGAACGCCTTGCTGCGCCGTTATCCGCTTGAGGACCAGCCGGTTATGATCGCAGTTCGCAAGGCGCTGCGCTATAAGCCGGAGCGTCATGATTTCAGCGCAGATGGCGAGGTGCAAATTTTGCGTTTCATGAATGCCAGTGGCGGTTGAGCTACCCATTTGGCAGGTTATTGCTGCCAGGCCCCATCTTGTACAAAAAGGCGATGACCAATGAACATTTTGAATTTTACAGACTTGTTGACTGCTGCCCGCCAACAGCCTGAACCACAGCAGTTGCTCTTTGTTTTTGCCCGGGCCGAACTGCCCGATGGGGCAACCGAGGAGCAGAAAAAGACTTTTGCCGAAGGCGGTGGTGGTGCGCTGGCTCCGGTGCTCTGCGTCGACAAGAGCCCCGGCGAGCTTACCGATTTTGCCGCGCTGGTACAGGAGTCGGAGAAAACAGGTCAGCCCTGGGATCTGGTGTTCGTCAGCAGCCTGTCAGGTCATGCCGGCATTGCACCCACCACCGAACAGGCCGAACAACCCTTGCAGATGATGGTGCAGGCGATACACTCGGGCAAAGTGGCCAGTTTGCTTGCGCTGGACAAACAAGGCCAGACCCTGAGCTTTTATTAAGGACATCCCATGAGCCATACCAGTGACGTTTTTATACCCCTGAACATTGCCGTGCTGACCGTCAGCGACACCCGTACCCTGGAGACCGACACCTCCGGCCAGTACCTGGTGGGCCAGCTGCAACAGGAAGGGCACAACCTGATCGATCGCCAGATCATGCCGGACAACCTGTACCAGGTGCGGGCCCAGGTGGCCCAGTGGATTGCCGACGACCGGGTGCAGGCGGTGTTGATCACCGGCGGCACCGGTTTCACCGACCGCGATAGCACGCCGGAAGCCGTGACCTGCCTGCTGGACCGCATCATTGAAGGCTTTGGCGAGCTGTTCCGGCAGATTTCACATCAGGACATCGGCACTTCCACCATCCAGTCCCGCGCCTTTGCCGGCCTGGCCAACCGCACGCTGGTGTGCTGCATGCCCGGTTCCACCAATGCCTGTCGCACCGCCTGGGAAGTCATCCTGCAACCACAGCTGGATGCCCGCCAGGGGCCGTGTAATCTGGTAGCCCATTTGACCCAGACTCCTGCCTGCGCCAGCCGGGGTTGAGCATGCCATTGCTGCCCCTTGATGAAGCGCTACGCATCCTGCTGGAATATGCCGACCGCCAGCAGGTGACACAAACCTGCAAGGTGCCGGCAGCTGAAGCTGCAGGCCGTATCCTGGCGCAGCCGCTGGTGGCCGGCCTGACCCTGCCGCCCTGGCCGAATAGCGCCATGGACGGCTACGCGGTGCGCAGTGTCGACGTGGTGCCGGGCCAGCCACTGCCGGTCAGCCAGAAGATCTTTGCCGGACAGATGCCCGGGCCGCTGCAACCGGGCAGTTGCGCCCGGATCTTCACCGGTGCCCCGCTGCCGGAAGGCGCCGATGCGGTCGAGATGCAGGAAAACGTCGAGCTGGATGCGCAAGGCAATGCCGTGTTGGCGCAGGTGGTCAAACCGGGACGCTTCATCCGCCCGGCCGGTCAGGAAGCACGGCCCGGCCAGTTGATGCTGCCAGCCGGAACGCGACTGGGGCCGGTCGAGCTGGCGCTGGCCGCCTCGCTGGGCATGACGCAAGTGGACGTCCGGCGTCGCTTGCGGGTGGCGGTTCTGTCCACCGGCGACGAGCTGGTCGAGCCGGGTCAACCGCTGCGGCCCGGCCAGATCTACAACAGCAACCGCATCTTGCTGATGCACTGTTTGCAGCGGCTGGGTTGCGAGGTGGTTGACCTTGGCTGTCTGCCGGATGACCCGCAACGGATCCGACAGCAGCTGTCATCGCTGGCCGGCATCGATTTGCTGCTCAGCTCGGGCGGGGTGTCGGTGGGCGAGGCGGACTATCTGGGGCAGGTGCTGCGCGAAGAGGGCGAAGTCAGTTTCTGGCGGTTGGCGCTGAAGCCGGGCAAGCCAAAAACCTTTGGCACCTACCGCGGCATGCCCTTCATGGGATTGCCGGGTAATCCGGTGTCCACCCTGGTGACCTTCGTGTTGCTGGCACGGCCCTATATTTTGCGCCGGATGGGCATGCAGGATGTATTGCCAAGGTGTTATCCGGTTCCGCTGGCGTTTGCAGTAGAAAACCCGGGTGTGCGGCGCGAGTTCATGCGGGTTGGCTGGCAGGATGGCAGACTGCAGCGTTACGACAATCAGTGTTCCGGCATCCTGGGCAGTGCCGCCTGGGCTGATGGCCTGCTGGAAATTCCTGACGATAGCAGCCACCAACCGGGCGATCTGCTGAACTTCTATCCATTTTCCGAGCTGTTGTAAAACAGCTGGCTGACAAATAAAAGCTGCCGGCCCCGGCGCATCCCGGGGCCGGCAGTAACGGCAGCTTTACCAGCTTTTATATGGCAGAAACTTGCCGTTGAGGGTCAGCACGACCCGGTCGCCTGCCGGATTTTCTTCCTTGTCCAGCTGCATGCTGAAGTCGATGGCACTCATGATGCCGTCGCCGAATTTTTCGTGGATCAGCTCTTTCAGGGTGTCGCCGTAGACGCCGACGATTTCATAGAGACGATAGACCAGAGGATCGGTAGGAACGGCTTTATCCCAGTTCTTGTGCGGATATTGCTGCAGAGCTGTCGCAATTTCATCCGGCAGCTGCAGAAATTGGGCAATGGCCTTGGCAGGTGTTTCCTGCAGGCTGTTCATGCCCAGACAGGCAGAGGTGACAAAGACGGGGTCCAGACCGGCATGGGCGGCAATGGCTTCCCAGCTGAGCTGTAGCTTGTTTTTGGCCAGGATGATGGCCTCGGTCATGGCAGCCTTGTTCATGTGGCATCTCCAGCAAAATGAAAGGTACCGGTTGAGCTTGCCGGATGGCTGACGAAATGAAAATACAGCTAAATAGGTATCCCGTTGTCGATGCCAGCCAGTTGACCGTTTTCGATATGGACTACGGCAGCGGCAAAGAACTCCAGATCCACAGGGTCATGACTGATCATGATCATCGGAATATTCAGCTGGCTTTGCAGTGTAGCCAGCTGCTCACGCATGTGTTGGCGCAGGGGCGGATCGAGCGCACTGAAGGGTTCGTCCAGCAACACGGCCGCGGGTTCCATGATCAGCGCCCGGGCCAGGGCGGTGCGCTGGCGCTGGCCGCCGGACAGCTGGTAGGGATACAGGTGCTGGGCATCCTGCAGTGAAAACCTCTCCAGCCACTGGTCTACGGCCTGACTGCAGATGTTGCGCCCGGGGTTGAGCAGGCCACGGCGCAAACCGAAGGCAATGTTCTGCCGCGCGGTCAAGTGCGGAAATAGCGCATAGTCCTGGAACAGGTAAGCAATCCGGCGTTGGCGGGCAGGCAGGTTGATCTTGTGATCGGCATCAAACAGGGTGCGCCCGGCGAGCCGGATATAGCCGCTGTCGGGGGTTTGTAACCCGCCCAACAGCTGCAACAAAAGTGATTTGCCGGAACCGGATGGGCCATAGACCAGCAGTCGCTGGTCGCTACAGGTAAAGCCCAGCTGCAGCTGGAAACGGCGCCGGGGTGAAGTCAGGGTTTTTTCCAGTTGCAGCTCGATCATGCCTGCCTCCGGCGGTGACTGCGTGACAGCCAGCTGGCGCTGAGCAGTACCGTGATACATACCACTGAAGTGATCAGCACCAGCAGGTTGGCGGTGCTGTCCTGGCCGGACTGCACCGCTTCGTACACTGCAATGGACAGGGTTTGCGTGCGGCCCGGAATGCTGCCGGCAATCATCAGGGTGGCACCAAACTCGCCCAGCGCCCGGGCAAAGGCCAGCAGCAGCCCGGCCAGAATGCCACGCCACGCCAGCGGCAGAGTGATGCGGAAAAAAATCGACAGCTCACTCAAGCCCAGCACACGACCAGCCTGCTCCAGCTGCGGGCTGACCTCTTCAAAAGCGGCGCGGGCCGGCTTGAACACCAGCGGAAAGGCGACAATGCAACTGGCCAGTACCGCGCCCTGCCAGGTGAATATCAGACTGATACCGAAGTTGTCATATAACCAGCTGCCCAGGGTGCTGTTGCGCCCCACCAGTACCAGCAGGTAGTAGCCCAGCACCGTTGGCGGCATCACCATGGGCAGGGTCAGCAGGCTGTCCAGCAGGTCGCGGCCCGGCAGGCGGGTACGGGCCAGAAAGAAGCCGGTAGCCACCCCTAGCACCAGATTGATGGCAGTTGCCCAGCCGGCCACCTTGAGTGACAGGGACAGGGCAATCCAGGCGCTGCTCATGCCGGTCTACTGCACCGTGCCAAAGCCGTAGCGCTGCAGGATGGCCTGGCTGGCAGGCGCGAACAGGTAGTCGATGAAGTCGTGGCTGGCAGGGTTGTGTGTACCCGGCGCGGTAATGGCGACGGGATACAGCACCGGTGTTGCTGTCGGTACGGTCAGCTGCACGCTGACCTTGTCCGCCATCAGTGCGGCATCGGTGGCGTAGACAAAGCCGGCATCCACCTCGCCGCGGGCCACATAGTCCAGCGAGTGACGGACGTTCTGAGTCTGGATGAATTTGTCCTGGAGTGCATCCCACAGCTGAAGACCGGTCAGCACGTCGCGGCTGTAGCGGCCAACCGGTACCGAGTCGGGGTTGCTCACTGCAATGCGCTGCCAGACAGGTTGCCGCAGATCCTCCAGTGTCTGTAATGGCTGGCCGTTCATCGGGGTGATTAGCACCAGGCTGTTGCTGACAAAGTCGCGCCTGCTGGCGTTGTCCAGCAGGTCCAGATCGCGGGCCTGATCCATGGTGGCCTGGTCGGCACTGGCAAAGATGTCCACCGGTGCGCCATGGGCCATTTGCTGGAGCAGTACGCCGGAGGCGGCAAAATTGAGCTGTACCCTGTGTTCGGGCCGTTCCTGTTCAAAAGCTGCGGCAATGTCCTTGAAGGCATTGCTCAGGCTGGCGGCGGCCGACAGGGTAATCTCGGCGGCTCCGGCCAGGGGCATCCAGCAGGCAAGCAGTAAAGCGGGCAGGCCAGGTTTCATCGGATAGTCCTTTTATAAGCCAAACGGATAGCCAGACTATAGACTGTTTGCCGGTCTCGTTATAGAAGGTAGTGACCCTTTACCTCTAACGGGGTATTCGTTTGCAGGATGCCTGGCAACACAAACATCAGTGGCTCACTTTTGTGCCTGTTGTGTGCAAAAGTGTCATTTTCGGTTGGCCGCTTATTGAACCAGACAGGCTTGTCCTTGGCTGACTATCGATCACTGCAAGCCTCATTATCATGGCTGCACTGTACTCACCGAATGCATCATTTGCCTTTGCATTCCGTGTTCTGGCTGCGGCAGAAGTCCCTTGCCCGGTTTTTGTTTCTGCTGTGGCGTTCGACTGCCCGCAGGGCCGCTCAGGCCAGCACCACGCCCAGCGCCATGCAGGAGGGAACCAGCAGATTGACCTGCACGTTCAGGGCCACCAGGCGGTTGTCCGGTACGCTGCCGGGAGGCATTTTTTTCAGCCCGCGGTATAGCGCAAGCGCCGGGATAAATCCGGCCATGCCCAGCAATGCCGTGGCTGGCAGCCATGAGCCAAGCACCAGAAACAGCAGGGTCAGGAATGCGCCCAGCTGGAAGCTGTGGAACACACGCAATGCGGTGGCAGGACCTTTGGCGATCAGGATGTTGTTGCGGCCTATGCTGCGGTCGGCCTCCAGATCCGGAAACTGGTTGAGCAGCAGCAGGTTGTTGACCAGGAAAAAGGGAATCAGCGAGCAGACCGGCATCGTCAGGCTGTATTCTCCGGTCAGTGCAAAATGGCTGCCCAGCATCATCAGCGGGCCGAACCCCAGGCCCGGGGCGATCAGGCAGAACCAGGGTGAGCTGGTGATTTTGGGGGTGTAGGCCATCACCACCAACAGGCCGGCCAGCCCGATTGGTAGCAGGCCCCAGCCGCGCAGCCAGACCAGGTACAGGCCGATTGCGCTCACCAGCGCAACCAGCGCCAGACCAAGACAGTGGGCGGCGTACACAAGCTGCGGTTGTTCCTGCAGCGCGCCGCTACCACCGCTGAAGGGGGTACGCTGCGTCCGCTCATCCAGTCCGCTGCGGGCATCGTACACCTCGTTCAGCACGTTGACCGCCGCATGTGCGGCCAGGGCGCCGGCCAGTACCAGCCAGCTTGGCAGTGCCGACCAGTCCGCACCATACCGGCAGGCCAGGGCAAGACTCAGCGCCACAATGGCCAGGGGCAACAGCAGGAAGGGCGGACGAGAGGTGCGGAGCAGGGTGCGTATCATGGTTGACCGGTGTGTAATCAACAAAAAACCCGCCGGATGTGCTGGCAGGCAGCAGGCGGGTGAATGCGGCGCAAGTATAGCCCGGGCATTCCAGCTCCGGCCAATTGCCTGTATGTTCGGCTGCTTGCCCTCCTGCTTGGGCTGCTGGCCATTTCCGCATGGGAGCAGGTGGGATTTTTGCGACGGCTGTACCACAACCGGCAGCCATTTGCCGAAGCCCACCAGTAGCGGGCCAAAGACACCCTGATTGTCGAGGCGGGCCGTGACTGGATTGTGCGTGCCAAGACCGGCCGGGACGGCCGGGTAGAGGGCGGTCATTGCTGTAGCTGTCATGGCTCCCTTCGCTGGGCGGGAAGGTACCGGTGTTTATACCATGTGTTTTACCGCTCAGGATGTGCGGCCTCCCCCTTTGGCGCATTTACTTTCCTGCTGCAGCCCGCACAATGCGCTTGTTTCGCTCTATCACTCCCATCAAGGCCCGATCCATGCCTGCGCGTGTTACCGCCAGCCCTGTCTGGCTTGTCCTGCTGCTGACCTGCCTGACCATGACGGCCTTTGCCGCCAATTCGTTGCTGGCGCGGCTGGCTTTCCAGACGACCAGCATTGATGCCGCCTCTTTCACTGTCATCCGCATCCTGTCCGGTGCCGTGACTTTGTCGCTGATTGCGCTGGCCGGCCGGCAGCCGCTGAAAACCGGCAAGACGGACTGGCTGTCGGCGTTGTTGCTGTTCGTCTATGCGGCAGCATTTTCCTTTGCCTACCGGCATATCAGTACCGGAGCCGGGGCTTTGGTGCTATTTGCCGCGGCGCAACTGTTGATGATTGGTTACGGGCTGTGGCGGGGTGAGCGTACCAGTATCACGGGGCTGATATTGGCGCTGGGCGGGCTGGTATTGTTTCTGTCGCCGGGCGCGGCTGCACCGTCTTTGAGCGCGGCCCTGTTGATGGCACTGGCCGGCTTTGCCTGGGGCGGCTTTTCGTTACTGGGCAAGCAGGGGGACTCGCCCGTTGTCGGTACCGCCTTGAGTTTCATTCTGACTCTGCCGCTGGCGTTATTGCTGCTTGCCGTACAGTATCGCAGCCTGAGTCTGGATGTTGCAGGGGGACTCTATGCGCTGTTGTCAGGCAGCCTGGCTTCCGGTGTCGGCTATGCGCTCTGGTACTGGGTCAGGGTGCGCATGGCGGCGATTACCGCTGGTGCGGTCCAGCTCAGTGTGCCGGTATTGAGTGCGATTTTTGGTGCTGTTGTCCTGAGAGAGACGGTCAGTTTGCAGGAGGCGATATCGGCGCTGGTGGTACTGGCCGGCATAGCACTGGTGATCAGACAGGAACGACGCTAGCTGCCGCCATCCGTGGTGATGCCTGATCAGCTAGTGCGCTTTCTGTTCAATCCGTAACAGGATCAGCGACGCACCGATGATGAGCGCCATGCTGACCAGAATCCATGGGGTGACCGGATCGCCAAACAGCAGGGCGGCAAAGCTGATGGCATACACAGGTTCCAGTGCGATGAAGCCGCTGCAGGTGCTGGCCGAAATGCGTTGCAACGCATACAGGTAGAGTAGCAACAGCACGGCCGTATTGACGACACCAAGCGTGCCCAGTGCCAGCGCAGCGGCTGGACTGGGCGGCTGTGAGCGGCCTGGCGGGTAGGGTGCTTTATGGGTTGCTGCCGCTTTTGCAGCGGCGTAGCTGTGAGGGTATAAAATGGCCGGCAGCCCGGTCCTGCCTTGTCCCGGGCCGGACTGCCGGAAGGCGGCATCACTCGCCTTGTGCGCCAGCAACCCTGTTCAGTGGCTGGCGTCCCATTACTCTTTACTGCCCGCGGCCTTGTCCGCTACCGCGACGGCCTTGCTGTTTGCCGGATTGCTGCTGATGCAGCTTTTTCGCGGCGGCGAACTCTGCGGGTGAAATGCTGCCGTCCCCGTTGGTGTCCAGCTCCTCGAATGAGAGTGCGTCGGTCAGGCCGCGCATCTGACGACCGTCCTGGGCGCGCTGGCTGATACGGGCGGTGCGTGTTTCGGTGAACTCGGCTTCAGTGATCTTGCCATCGCCGTTCAGATCAAAGTCGGCAAAGGCTGGCATATTGCCCTGTATGTTGCGTTTAGCATCCTTGCGCTGGTCCTGGTTGCGGCCTTTTTTCATGTCGCGGCGTTCCTGCCATTTTTGCTTCATGCTCTGGCCTTGCTGTTGCTGGCCCATTTTCTGGCCCTGGCCGCGCTGGGCTGTCTGGTCTGCCGCAAAGGCCTGACCGCCAGTGACTGCCAGCAAACCGGCCAGCAAGGGGGTGATCAGGAATTTCATATTCTTCATGCGCTACTCCCGGGTCTGAACCCTTAGTTGATGATTGTTTTTTAGTTGTGAACAGTATGCCAGTGCATGCTTAAGCAAACCTTAAACAGTGATCATGCAGATGGTTATGATCCTGACGATGGAAATAACAGTGCCGGCAGCGGGATTTTTTCGTACCCTGTTGCAGGACAATCAGCATGAGATTGTTTGCAAGGATGTGTTGCACTGCCATGGTCTTGCATAGCTACGCAAATGAATAACTACAACTAAAAACGAGGAATGCATCTTGTCTTCTTACTATCGTCTGCTCAGCCGTACGCAGGATGAGCAAGGGGTAACGCGCGCCGAATATGCGCCAACAGAACACGCCCAGGGGGTATGGAACCCGCAGGAGCAGCACATGGCGCCGGCTACCGGCATTCTCTGTCGCGAGCTGGAGCTGTTTTGCCCGCGGCCGGAATTGCGCTCGGCGCGGATCAATCTGGACATCTGGGGGATGATTCATTTTTCTCCTTTCACGGTGGAAACCCGCATGTTGCGCCCCGGACGCACCATCGAGCTGGTTGAGGTGCGTATGCTGTCCGGCGGGCAGGCCTGCATAGTGGCCAATGTCTGGCGTCTGCAAACCTGTGACAGCAGCAAGTCGCAGGGGTTGGAGGACCCGCACATGCCGCCGCCTGAACAGATGCAGGATTGGCCAGCGTTCAGTGCCTGGGGTGGTGGCTATATTCGTAGCCTGCAACTGAAAACAATTATTGAACAGCACCGTCCGGGCCATGGCCGGGTGTGGCTGAAGAATGATCTGGAGATGGTTGAGGGCGAGCCGACATCAGCCTTTGTCCGGCTGATGGGTATGGTGGATACCGCCAATGGTGTGGCGGCTAGGGCCATGCCGAACGAATGGATCTTCCCCAATGTGGACCTGAACATCAGTCTGCTGCGCATGCCGCAGGGCGAGTGGCTGGGGCTGGAAACCCGCCAGCAGTTCGGCAGCGATGGTGTCGGCCTGACCAGCTCGGTGCTGCATGACGAGCTGGGACCCTTTGGTCGCAGCGAGCAGACCCTGACCATGCGCCGGCCACGCTAACCGGGGCTGTTATGCCAATGGCGCCGGGTGGCAGGCCAGCTTGCCATGGCTGCTATCCTGCGTTGCGCAAGGCGCAATCGCAGGATCCAAAAGACTGGATTCCGCGACTCCACTGCGTTACGCGCGGAATGACAGTACTAATGCCGCCCTGACAACACTGCCTGCCCCGTCATTACTCGTCATCACTCGGCTTTGACTGCGTGACATCGCGTCCGCGCACCTGCTGCAGGATGCTGTAGAGAATGTACCAGTAGTCGGTGTGGCCGATATCCAGATCGCGGTTGATGACGTGTGCCGGGGCCGGCAATAGCGGTTCGGGTAGCGGGTGACGACCGATGTACTTGCCGGTGGTTGGGCGCACCATCAGTACCCGGTCGGACCTTGAGTAGAAATTGCAGACGCGCTCACGAACCTGCGGCAGTATCTGTTCCTGTTCGCCATTGCTCAATGCGCGGGCACCGCCCATGAAGACCAGCTCGAGGATCGACAGACTGTCGGCTGGGGTGCCGGCCAGCAAGGCCTCAATCAGCAGCCGGGCGCCAAGGGAGTGGCCGTACAGACTGATGCTTTGCAGGTCGGGGTAGTGCTGGCGGGCATATGCCTGCAGCTCGGGCAGCAGGGCCAGTGCCAGGTTGCGGGTCTGGCTTTTTTTGCTGCTGTAATGACGGTAGCCGCCAAACGCGGCCACTGCCACACCACGGGCCAGTCCCAGTTTGCTCAGTCCGAAACTGCCGGCGGCACCCTGCAACACCTTGATCCAGACCTCGCGCATGGAGCCCGAGTCCCAGAAGGCATCCTCGTCGTCCGGCAACGGGGGTACGCAGCGCAGCAGCCGGCTGCGGTCACGCTCGTCGCTGGCCGACAAGTAACCATGGACAAACAGGTTCAGGTGCCTTGCCCTGTAGTTGTTGCCACTGCTGGTGAACTGGAAGGCTTGGGGCATGCTGGGTTTCCATGGAATCGGGATAGGCAGGATTTTAGCCTGAATGGCAGATTCTCGTAACGACCAGTCGAGGATTCTCTCAGGGGCAAGCCCCTTCACGCAGACAGCTGCTAGCATGTGCAGACCACGCCGGCATGTTCCGGCAAGCATGGCAGGAGTAACGCATGAACCTTCAACAGTATTTTGCCGGGCTGCTGGACAGCCATCAGCCCGATCTGGCCCTGAGCGAGCAGACCTGGGACCGCCGCGCGGACGAGGTCAGCCGGTTTACCGTTTCCGCAACGGACGTGGCCCTGCAGACGGTACTGCAGCATCACGAGCTGAGCGGGCAGGCAGTGCTGGAGATCAGCTTTGGCGGTGGCCGTCACCTGCTGGAGTTTGCCCGTCGCGGGGCGCGGGTCAGCGGGGTGGAAATCTCCGCCAACATGCTGCGTCACACGCAGCAGAAGCTGCAGGCGGCCGGACTGGCAGGGCAGGCGGATGTGCTGCTGCATTCATCCTGGGAGGCGGTGGATCTGTACCAGCTGGGCTGGGAAGAGGCGTTCGATCTGGTGTTCCTCTACATGAGTCCGGCCCTGTCCGGCACGGCCATGTTGCGCAAGGCGCTGGCGACCAGCCGCAGCGGTTTCTATGTTTGTTCCTATGCACACCGTGAAGACAGCCTGCTTGGCGAGCTGCAGGACGAGCTCGGCCTGCCGCGCAGGCCGGTGGGCAGCAAGAGCGCCGATGGCCTCTATAACCTGTTCAACCTGCTGTATCAGTGGGGGTATTTTCCGCAGCTGGCGTTTGAGGAACGCAGCGGCACGTCCAGCCATGATCCGGACTACATACTGCAGCGCTATGCCAGCTGGCTATGGCGTGATGGTGCCAGTGATGAACAGTGCCAGCAGTTGTTGCAGCTGCTGAGGGAGCGGGCGAAGGGTGGCAAGGTCAGCAGCCGCAGCCGCGATCTGGTTGGCCATCTGTATCTGGACAAGCGGATGCGGCGCTGACCGGCAGCTGTCAGTAGGACAGCCCTTTCAGGTACAGGTTGTCGTAGCAGAACTGGGTGGCCTCCATGAAGCCTTCGCCGCTGCCGCAGTCGTAGCGGGTGCCCTTGAATTTGTAGGCCAGCACGCAGCCGCGCTGGGCCTGTTTCATCAGCGCGTCGGTGATCTGGATCTCGCCGCCCTTGCCCGGTTCGGTTTCCTCGATCAGTTCGAAGATGTCCGGTGTCAGGATATAGCGGCCAATGATTGCCAGGTTGGATGGCGCGTCCTCGGCCTTGGGTTTTTCCACCATGGTGTTGACGCGGTAGATGTCGTCACGAATCATCTCGCCGGCGATCACGCCGTATTGGTGGATGTCTGCGGACGGCACTTCCTGTACGGCCACAATCGAGCAGCGGAACTGCTTGTACAGTTGTACCATCTGGCCGAGCACACCGTCACTGCCTAGGTTCAGGCACAGGTCATCGGCCAGTACCACGGCAAAGGGCTCGTCGCCGATCAGGCGGCGGCCGGTGAGGATGGCGTGACCCAGGCCTTTCATTTCCACCTGGCGGGTGTAGGAAAAGGTGCAGTTGTCCATCAGGTGGCGGATGCCGCGCAGGTAATCCTCCTTGTCGGTACCCTCGATTTGCGATTCCAGCTCGTAGCTGATATCAAAGTGGTCCTCGATGGCCCGCTTGTTGCGGCCGGTGACGATGGCCATGTCATGAATGCCGGCCTCAAGGGCCTCTTCCACGCCGTACTGGATCAGCGGCTTGTTGACGATGGGCAGCATTTCCTTGGGCATGGCCTTGGTGGCGGGCAGAAAGCGGGTGCCGTAACCGGCAGCGGGGAACAGGCATTTCTTGATCATGGCGGGGGTCCTGAAAATGATCGCGGGAGTATAACCAATACGGGCGTTTATTGCCTCTGGTCAATGGTTGTCGCTTCCATCTTTAAGAATAATAACCGTTTGAAAATACGGTACGTGCCCAGTATGGTATATCACTAAAAAACTGATTCGAATCAGTGCGGCATGACTGAGAACAATAATTATATGCTTGTAATAATTCAAACAAGGATCGGGTAATGGCTGCTGATAAGGACGTACTGGTATTCCTTGACGATGAGACAGTCGCAGAGTCGTACGAAGAGCAGGCCGTCTGGCCGGTGCTGCTGGTTGATGACGAGCCGGATGTCCATGCCGCCACTGAAATGGCTTTGCGCAACCTTCGCTTTGAAGGCGGTACCCTGGCCTTTACCCATGCCTACAGCGATGCCGAAGCCCGCAAGATTTTGCAGCAAAGCCCGCCTTTTGCGGTTGCAGTCATTGATGTGGTGATGGAGCGTGAAGATGCGGGGCTGGAGCTGGTGCGCTACATCCGCGAAGAGCTGCGGGATACCAGTTTGCGCATTGTCTTGCGCACTGGCCAGCCGGGCTATGCACCTGAAATCAGTACCATCCAGAATTACGATATCAATGATTATCGCACCAAGAGCGAACTGACCCAGACCCGGCTGTTCAGCAGCATGACCATGGCCATCCGTTCGTATGCCCAGATCAGGCAGATCGAGGCAAGTCGTTCCGGGCTGGAAAAGATACTTGATGCTGCCCGCGAGCTGGGGCGTCCGTCCGGCCTGCACCAGTTTTCCCGTGGCCTGCTGACCCAGCTGTGTGCCTTGCTCAGAGTTGATTGTGACAGCCTGGTTTGTGCCGCCATCCGGCCCTCGACGCAACAGCCTTATGTGCTGGCGGCTGCTGGCCGGTACAGTGACTGGGTGGGCATGCCCCTGCACGACCTGCCCAATTCCGGCATGCGGACCCGTCTCGAGCAAAGCCTGGTGCAGCGCCGGCACTTGCTTGATGGCGAGCTGAGCCTGTTTCTGGGCGGCACCGAGGGCCAGGCGCTGGCGGCCTACCTTAACATCGAGCGTGAACTGGACAGCATCGAGCAGCAGCTATTGAAGGTGTTTTGCAGCAACATGTCGGCGGCTTTCGAAAATTTGCAGCTGTATCTGGACATCGAAACCCTGGCCTTTCAGGATACGCTGGTCGGCCTGCCCAACCGCAATGCCCTGCTCAGGATGCTGGAGCAGGAGCAGGCAGAAGGGCGAACCCTGGCCCTGATCGATCTGGACAACTTTGCCGACATCAACAATATTCTCGACGAGAATTTTGGCGATGCCGTCCTCCAAGCGGTGGCGGCACGACTGGGTGAGCGCACATCTGACGACACTATGGTGGCGCGGCTGGCCAGCAACCTGTTCGGGCTTTACGGTACCGAAGCCGAAGTCAACCCGCAGGTGATTGAAGCGCTGTTTGCCGAGCCCTTCGCCATTTCCAATGGCGAGTCGCTGCGTCTGTCAGCCACCAGCGGGCTGGTACGGACCGATGGCAAATGCGGTGCCGAGTTGTTGAAAAATGCCGGTGCTGCCCTGAAACAGGCGAAACGCCTGTTGCGGGGTAAATCCCTCTACTTCCGCGCCGAGCAAAGCCGCGCCGCACGGGACCGCATCAACATGCTGCAGATGCTGCGCAGCGCCCTGTCCGAACAGCATCTTGAGCTGTATTACCAGCCCTTCATTCGCCTGCACGACCGCGAGGTGGTGGGGGCCGAATGCCTGTTGCGCTGGCGCACGCCCGATGGCCAGTTCATTGCGCCGGATGTGTTCATTCCGATTGCCGAGCAGTCGGGCCTGATGATTGCCATTGGTGAATGGGTGCTGCGCACGGCACTGAACTGGCGTGCGGCAATGAATGGACGTGTGGCACCTGATTTCCGTGTGGCGGTGAATATTTCCCATGCGCAGTTTGCCGAACCGAGCTTTGTCGGCAATCTGTTACGCATCTTGCGTGAAGCCGGGGTGCCCGGCTACCAGCTCGAGCTTGAGCTGACCGAGTCGGTGGCGATTGAGAACTTTGAACGTCTCAAAGCCAAGCTGGAGCAGATCCAGGCCGAGGGCATCGAGATTGCCATGGATGATTTTGGTACCGGCTACTCGTCTCTCAGTGTGCTGCAGCGGCTCCATCTGAACCGTCTGAAAATTGACCGCAGTTTTGTCAGTGGCGAGGAAAGTAGCGGCAGTTTCAGCATGGTAGAAACCATCATCGCCATGGCTGATCACCTGCAGCTGAAAACCATTGCCGAGGGCATTGAAACGGAAAGCCAGTGCGCGGCCCTGCTGGCATCCGGTTGCCAGGATGGACAGGGTTATCTGTTTGCCCGCCCCATGTCCGAGGCCGACTTTAGCTCCTGGCTGGAAGCCCGGGCCGGAGGCTAGGCAATGCGCTGGCACATGCGCCGGATAGCCTGTTGGCTATTGTTGTCGGTCAGCGTCCATGCGTCTGCATCCGGGAGCGAACCCTGGCAGGTCGGTGTGCTCTACTGGTCGGACACCATTGCCAGCCAGCAGGTCATGCGGCGCGGGCTGGAGCAGGAAGCCGAGCGCATCAACCAGCAGGCGCGGGCTACCGGCCAGCGTGGGGTGCGGTTGCACACCATGGTCGCAGGCGATGGCAGCGAGGGAATTGAGCGGCAAATCTGGCAAATGCGGATGATGGTGGACAACAACCCTCCGGATATCATCATCGTGCAGCCGACTGACAACGCCGCGTTGATTGAACCACTGCAGCGGGCCAACCTGGCCGGTATTCCGGTAGTCGCTTATGACCAGTACATCAGTGGTGGCGTACTGGCCTCCTATGTCACGTCGGACAACCACCAGGCCGGCTATCTGGGTGGCGAGTATATTGCATCGCTGTTTGCCCGGCAGCGGCCGCTGCGGCTGGTGCTGGTCGAATACCCGTTGGTGTCGTCAACCGTTGAGCGGGTCAATGGCTTTCTTGACGGGCTGCAGGCGGCCGGGGTGGATTACCACATCCTGCAAAGCTACCAGGCCGTACAACCGCAAGAGGGTGTGCAGGCTGCGCGGGATCTGCTGCGGGATTTTCCGGACAAGGGCAGTGTTGATGTGGTGTTTACCGTCAACAACGGTGCCGGCCTGAGCCTGGTGGAGACGCTGGTTGCTGCCGGCCGTAGCGAAATCATCCACGCCACGGTGGATGGCGATCCGGGCTCGGTAGACAACATTCGTGACGGCAACCTGACCCGGATTGACAGTGCCCAGTTTTGTGCCCTGATGGGCGGCACTGCCCTGCAGCATGCATATCGGGTGTTGCAGGGCGAGGCAGTGCCGCGACAGGTGATCATTCCGGCTTTTCCGGTGACGATGGAAACCCTGGAACTCTATCCGGGCTGGCAAGGCAGTTTGCCGCCGAGCTTTACCAAACCTTGGCCTTCGACATCCAGACAGTGGCAAAACCGGCTCAGGGAAGGTGACTGATGGAACGTGACGATTACGGCAATATCGACCGGCGCCTCGCGCTGGCGTACGGATTGTTGATTCTTGGCCTGATGCTGGGTGTGATGGTCGCAACCGGCTGGTATTTCCACAAGGCGATGGAACGCGAGCAGAACCGGTTGGCCGGGCTGGTGACCAGCGTGCTGGCGGACTCGCTGGGCAAGGTCAGCTTTAGTGGTACCCACCGGATGCGATTGCTGATCGGTGAGTTGCAGGATAAATATCAGGATCTGTCCTATATCCGTTTGCTGAACCCCGCTGGCGAGGTCGTGGCCAGTAGCGGACAGCTTCTCGAAACGCCGCAGGACAAAGAAGCCGGACAGGAATTTTTCCGCGCTCTGCTCGATCATCCGGATACCTTGCTGAACCGGCGGCTGACAGAAGGAAAAGAGCGCGTGCGCGAGGTGGGCATGGCCTACCGTGGCGGCTTCGATAATCGCTTGCAGGGGGTGCTGCTGCTGGGCATCAGCGAGACTGGCACCCATAGTGCTCTGGTCGAGGGTTTGTTGTATGTCCTGCTGCTGCTGGTCGCCCTGCTGGGTGTTGGCATGCTGGCAACACACTTTATCAGCCGTCACTTTGCCTTGCCCGTGCGTAAACTTGCACATGAACGCGCTGAGGGCGAGCGGCGTCTGGGTTTTGTACTGAATGCCATTGACTGCGCCATCTGGGAGTGGGATCTGGCTACCAACCAGGTCACCCTTGATGAGCACTGGGCAGAAATGCTGGGTTACCGGCTGGAAGAGCTGGAGCCAATCACCAGCGATACTGCGCGCCGGCTGACCCATCCTGGTGAAGTGGAAGATAATGCGGCACGAGTCTGGGCCCACCTGAACGGACAGACTGAACGTTACATCAGCGAAACGCGTGCACTGCACAAGAACGGAGACTGGGTCTGGGTGCGTGACAACGGGATGGTGACTGAGCGGGACGAGAATGGCCGGCCACTTAAAATGATCGGAGCGCGTCAGGACATCACTGCCAGAAAACGGGTTGAACAGGCGGCATTGCAGGAAAGTGAGCGTTTTAAGGCCCTGATCAAGGCATCTGATACCGGTGTCTGGGAGTGGGATGCGCAACAACAGGCATTGTGGTGTGGTGCCGAATACTTCAGTATGCTGGGGCGCGACATGGCCGAGTTTGCCGGCATTACAGACCTGCAGGTGGTCTGGGACGAACTGCTGCATCCGGAGGACAGGGACGAAGCGGTACGCAAGTTTGCCGACTATCTGGCCGGTGACACCATGCAACTATATGAGAACGAATTCCGCATGCGGCATGCCGATGGCAGCTGGGTCTGGATTTCGTCGCGCGGCCGGACGCTGCCCGATGCCGATGGCAAACCGACGGCGCTGACGGTCGGTGCCCACATCAATGTGACCTCCCTGAAAGAGGCCCAAGCGTCGTTGCTGGAAAGCCAGCAACAGTTGCAGGTCATCAGTGACAGCATCCCGGATAGCATGGTGTATCGGATCGAGTGTGGTTTCAATGGAGAGCACCGCCGCTTCACCTACGTCAGCCGGGGTGTGGAACAGCTGCATGGCATCAACGTGGAGCAGGCCCTGGCCGATGCGCAACGGGTATACGAGCAATTCATTATTGATGCCGAGAGCATGGCTGCCTATGAAGCAGAGTGCATCGCTGAAATGAAAACCTTCCGCATGGAGACCGAAATTATCCGGCCGGATGGCGAACACCGCTGGATGTTACTGATTTCGTCACCAAGGAGACTGCCTAATGGCTATCTGGTATTTGATGGCATCGAGCTGGACATCACCGGGCGGCGGCAGCAAGAACAGAAGATCATGGAACTCAATACCACCCTGGAAAAACGGGTGGCTGAACGCACGGCCGAGCTGAGCGCAACCCTCGACAATCTGCAGCGCGCCCAGGAAGAGTTGCTGCAAAGCGAGAAGCTGGCCTCGCTGGGGGCGCTGGTGGCTGGAGTTGCACACGAGCTGAATACCCCTATTGGCAACGCGCTGATGGTGGCAACATCCTTCGACTTCGCCCGTAAACAGCTGGAGCAGGGGATGCAGCAGGGGCTGACCCGCAGTGCGTTGCAGGATTTCCTCAATGAAGTCAGGGATGGCAGCCAGATCATCGAACGTAATCTGGCCCGCTCGGCCGAGCTGATCAGCAGCTTCAAGCAACTGGCCGTCGATCAGACCAGTTATCAGCGCCGCCCGTTCGGGCTCAGGACCCTCAGCCATGAAATCGTCACCACGTTGCAACCGACATTGCGCAAGACGCCTTTCATCTTGCGTAACGAGCTGAGTGAAGACGTGGTGCTGGACAGTTACCCCGGCCCGCTGGGGCAAGTCCTGATCAACCTGATCAATAATGCGCTGACCCACGCCTTTATAGGCCGGGAGCAAGGGATCATTCGTCTGGGCTGCCTGATGGAGGGGGAGAACGTGCATATCACGGTCTGTGATGATGGCGTCGGGATCGGGGAGCAGCAGCAAAAAAAGATTTTTGATCCCTTTTTCACCACCCAGTTGGGCAAGGGGGGCTCAGGGCTGGGCCTGCATATTGTATACACGCTGGTCACCGGCCTGCTGGGCGGTCGCATCGAAGTGCGCAGCAACCCGGATGAGGGTACCTGTTTTACCCTGATATTGCCGGTGGTGGCACCGCAATATTAAGGCTTCTGCGATTTTTGATACTTGCATCTACCGCTATCGCTCAGCTGCTGGTGCTCGGGACGTCAGCCCAGACCCAGCGATTGCGGCCTTGTGCCTTGGCCTGATACAGGGCCGCGTCGGCCTGTTCCAGTACCGCGCTATCCGGCTCGTTGCGGCAGGGCGTGAAGCTGACGCCGCCGAGGCTGAGGGTAATGTGCGGAGCGGTTGCCGACTGTGGGTGGGGCGTATTTTTTGTGCTGAGGCGCTCCAGTATGCGCTGTGCAATCTGTTGCGCCTCCGCTGCGGGGGTTTCCGGCAACAGAATGACAAACTCCTCTCCTCCATAGCGCGCGACCACATCGGCGGGGCGCTGAATGCAGGTGCTCAGCAGGGTGGCGATATCCTGCAGGACCCGGTCGCCGGCGGCGTGACCCAGGGTGTCATTGTAGTTCTTGAAGTGATCAACATCGGCCATGATCAGCGAGATGGGGTGTCCCGAACGCTGGCAGCGTGCCCATTCACGTTCGAATGCCTGGTCAAAATGCCGGCGGTTGGGTATGCCGGTCAGGCCGTCAAGCGAGGCCAGTTGTTCGAGCAGGCGGCGCTGATGCACGATCTGCAACTGATTGCGTACCCGGGCGCGGACCACGGCAGTATGAAAAGGTTTGCCGATGTAGTCGGCCGCCCCCAGGTTCAGCCCCTGCTCTTCGTCATCCGGCGAGTTCAGACCGGTGATGAACATTACCGGGATATTCCGGGTGGCATCGTTGCGCTTGAGTTCGCGAATGGTGGCCAGCCCGTCCATGCCGGGCATCAGTACATCCAGCAGAATCAGGTCTGGCAGGTGTTCATTGGCCAGTTTGATGGCCTGTTCGCCATGCTTGGCCAGGATGATTTTGTGTTCATCACGAAACAGCTCGGTGAGCAGTAGCCGGTTCTGTTTTTCATCATCCACGATCAGCAGCGTAAAAGTCTGGGGTTGCAAATTGATCATGCGGATAGCTCCTGCACTAACTGGCGTAGCCGTGGCAGCAGGTTCAGTGCGGCCTCGTATTCGATGTCTTCAATATGATCGCGCAGCTCGATCAGGGTTGTGCTGACAGTAGCCATGCCGGCCAGATGCTCCTGCAAGCTGTCCAGCACGGTCAGGGCCCGGGCGTCATCACTGTCAAGCAGGCTGTGCAACTGGTCTATCAACTCTGGCAGCCTGCCGGTAACCTGGGCTGTCTCTGTGCCCGGGGCGGGATGTTCCGGCTGCAGCATAGTGAATAGCTGGCAAAGCCGGTCCAGTTCGGCAGCTAATGCACCCAGCTGCGTGTCATCCGGCGCGTGCTGTTGCGCCAGTTGTTGCTCGGCGGCCAGTGCCATTGTGGCCAGTGCATCGGCCCCGATGGTGGCAGCGCCCGACTTGAGTGAATGGGCCAAACGGCGGGCCAATGGCCAGTCTTGCATGGCAATGGACTGGGTAATAGCTTCTGCGCTGGCCGCAAATTCGCCGGGGAAGCGCTCCAGGATGCGCCGGTACAGCTCGGGCTTGTTCATGGTGTGAGTCAGCCCTTTGGCGGTATCTACGCCCGGTAGCGGCGGCAGAACCGATGCGGCGGCCACTGCATCGGCGGGCCCGGCTGGTGTCGTGGGCCGGGCATCATCGGCAGTACGGTGTGGAATCCATTGCAGCAGTGCCCGGTAGAGAATGTCCTGATTGACCGGTTTGGTTAGGTGGTCATTCATGCCGGCCTCAAGGCTCAGTTCGCGGTCACTGGCGCGGGCGTGGGCAGTCATGGCCAGAATAGGCAGGTTGTGCAGGTGTGGCCGCTTACGGATTTCGCGGGTGGCGGTCAGGCCATCCATCTCCGGCATCTGGATATCCATCAACACCAGGTCATAGTCGTTTTCTTCGACCATGGCGATGGCCTGCAGGCCGTGCTCGGCGGTATCAACCTGTATGCCGGTCTCTTCCAGTAGAGCCAGTGCAACCAGGCGGTTCAGCTCGACATCATCCACCAGCAAAATACGGGCATGACGGATGGGGCTGAAATCATGGACTGTGGATGCTTCCTGCGTAGCCGGTGGCAGGCTGGCCCGGCTCAGGCCCATGCTTTCAAGAATGCTTTCCTGCAGCGCGGAGCGGTTGACCGGCTTGGTCAGGATGTGTTTCAAGCCGACATTGTCAACCAGCCCGAACAGCTTTTCGTAGCTGCCAGCGGTGACCATCAGGATGGCCGGGGCCTGGTTGTGCAGGCTGCTGTTGATGTGGCGGGCAGTTTCAATGCCGTCCATGCCCGGCATCAGCCAGTCAAGCAAGATTAGCTGGAACGGATCGCCGGCAGCGCTGGCCTGCTGCAGCATGTGCAAGCCCTGCTCTCCGCTGTCTGCCGTTTCTGTGCGCATGCCCAGCTCTTCCAGCATGGCTTGCAGAATGTCGCGGGCGCTGGCGTTGTCATCAATGATCAGTGCCCGTTGTTGTTTGAGCGTGTAACCGGACGCTTGCTGGTGAGCACGCCGCTCGCTGGCGATATCACAAGGAATGTCGAAGGTGAAGGTGCTGCCGATACCGAATTGGCTGTCGACGCTGATAGTGCCACCCATCAGGCCAACCAGCTGGTCGCAGATCGCCAGCCCAAGGCCGCTGCCACCAAAACGGCGGGTCATGCTGCCGTCAACCTGGGTAAAAGGGGTGAACAGGGTTTCCAGTTTTTCGGACGGAATGCCCATGCCGGTATCCCGCACGCTGAAGCGCAGCCTGTCATGTTTGCTGTCAGGAGCTGAAATGCGCTCGACTCGTACTACCACTTCGCCCGTTTCGGTGAACTTGATGGCGTTGCTGATCAGGTTGATCAGTACCTGGCGCAGACGCAGTGGATCACCGTAAATGCGTTCGGGAACATCGGCAGCCTGATGCAACAGCAGCTCCAGCCCGCGCTGCTGGGCGCGCAGGGCCAGCTGGCTGGAAACATCACGGAAGATCTGCTCCAGTGCAAAGGGGATGTGTTCCACTTCCAGCTTGCCCGCCTCGATCCGCGAGTAGTCGAGGATGTCGTTGATCAGGCCGAGCAGCATGTCCGAGGCAGAGAGCACCTGCTCTTGCTGTTGGCGCTGGTGCTCGTTCAGGCCGCTGTTCAGCAACAGCTGGCCAAGCCCGACAATGGCATTCATTGGTGTGCGGATTTCGTGGCTCATGCGGGCCAGAAAGTCGGATTTGGCCCGGCTGGCCTCGTTGGCGGCATCCACCGCCACGACCAGCTCGCGGGTGCGCTGCTCAACCTGTTCTTCCAGTCCCTGGCGATAGCGCTCCAGCTCCCGGTCACGGGTTTGCAGCGAGTCGATCATGTGGTTGAGGCTGCTGCCCAGTTGCGCCAGTTCGTCTTCGCCGGTGACGTGGATGCGGTCAGCCAGTTGCGGGTTGTCCGCCATGGCGCTGGTCAGCCGGCTCATTTCCTGCAGTGGCGAGGCCATGCGGCGGGCCGCCTGGTTGGCGAACAGTAGCAAAATGATCAGCAGTGCGGACAGATACAGCGCCGTTTTCAGGGCCATTTGCCGGATGGCGTGCTGCATCGGTGCAAGGCTGCCGATGATTTCCAGATATGCCTCATTGCTGTCACCCGGAACGGGGGCCCAGACCAGCAGCCGGTTATCGCTGAACCTGAAGGTTTCTCCGGAACGCTGTGGTGCATCGGTGAGCTCGAAATCTGCGGCCAGTCGGGGTGACTGATAACGGGCAAACAGGATGCGGTTGCTATCGGTGTAGAAGCTGGCTTGCAGAATGGCCGGGTTGTTTTCCAGTGAATGCAGCAGGCGGCTGGCCTCTCGCGGGTCCTGAAAGTCGATGGCGGCCTGGCTGTTGTGGGCAATCAGGCTGGCCTGGGCCTGCAGCGAGGCTTGCCATTCGGCGCGGATCAGATGCGTTTGCAACCAGACCATCAGGGCCAGGACCAGCAGGACCGAGGCCGTTACAGCCAGGGAAAATAGCAGGAGAAGCTTGCTGCGAATGTGCTTGAATGTCATGGCCGTATTTCTGTGTTATTCGTTGACCAGGGTTGCCAGCCGCAAGAGCTGGGCGTTGAACGTGATGCCTTGCCGGCTGGCTGTCTTGCGATTGATGAGGATGTTCAGCTGGCTGCCTTGTTCGTTTGTCAGGGCAAACTCGACCATGCCTCCGTTGCGGGCAAAGCCTCTGAGATCGGAAATGGTTACCAGTGGCAGGCCGTCAAGTTGCCGGAGAATGCTGCCCAGCCGCCTGCGTTCACTCTGACTGATGAATACATAGTTGCAGCCCGGGGCCTGTTCGGTAGCGGACAGGAAGACAAGTTCGACCTGCTGGTCGGGAGCGGATGCCTGGTTCAGTTGTTGCAGCGTATCGCCAAAGGGATTTTGTCCGAGTATGCAAAGGTGGCGCGGGCGATCCTCCTGCTCTGTTGGCAGGTAGACGAAACGGGTCAGTTTCAGCAACAGGGCAGACTTGACTGCATATTCGGTAACAGCGGTGGCTGTCGCGCTGGCAGCCAGCGGCTGCCATGCCAGCAACAGTGCCAGTACCGTCCAGCGCAGCAGGGCTTTCAAGGGCAATCCCATAATCAGAAATGCCACTCCAGGGACACGACCCAGGTTCTGGGTTGTTGCGGCATGTCCCAGAAGGTGTGGTTACCGGAGCCGGCAGCCGCGTAATAACGCTTGTCGGTCAGGTTGTATACGTCGAGCCACAGGCTGGCCGGGCTGTGCAGGATGTTGTGCCAGCCCAGATGGGTATCGAGCACGGCATAGCCGGGTGTGGCACAGCGCCCGGGTGCCTTTTTGCTGCTGCTGCAGCTGGCGGATGGCAGGTTGTCATCTTCGGGTGGCCGGGTGCGGCCATTGGTGACGCTGCCGGTCCAGCGCAGCTTGGGCGTGATGGTGACGTGATCCTGGTAGCGGAAGGTGGTGCCGGCCTTGAACCGATAGGTGGAGACGTAGGGGATCTTGCGGTCCACGCCGCTTTCCTTGACGCGGCCGTGAATCCAGCCGGCGCTGGCCCAGAGATCGCCGCTCCAGTTGTCGTCAAGGCGGAAGCGCCATTGGGCACTCAGGTCCAGGCCGGTTTGGCGCTGGCGGCCGGCGTTGACTTTCTGGCTGGCGTTTTTCAGGATTGCGCCCGCAATGGCGGTGGTATTGTCCTCCCGGTTGCCGGTCACGATCAGGTCGCTGATATGGCTGTGATAGAGGTTGCTGACCAGGTTCAGGTTGCGGGTTGGACGCCACTCCCAGACCAGCCCCAGGGTACGGGCTTTTTCCGGCTTCAGGTCGGGGTTGGCCACGCGAAAACCGGAGCCTTCGTAAAGGCCGTCTGTATTGGGTGTGGCATTGAAGGTGCCGTAGCCGCTCAAGCCTTCATCGGCCGAGGGTGCACGGAATGCCTCGCCGTATAGCAGTTTGAACAGGTGCCGGTCATGTGCTTTCCAGACCACACCCAGACGCGGATTGAAGCTGTCGCCATAGACTGTGTGATGGTCGAAACGGAAGCCGACAGTGGTCGAGAGGCTGTCGCTCCACTCAGACAGCAGTTGGGTGTAGCCGAAGTAGCTTTGGTTGCGGTCGTGGGCAATGTCCATCGGCAGTGTGGTGTTCGGGTACAGCATGTCCTGCTGGCCGGGTGTCTTGCCGGTGTTGTATTTGTAGGGCATGGAACCGCCCTCGATAGCCTTGAAGTGCTGCGCGCCAAGGCCGAACTGGACCTGTTGCTGGTCGGTCCAGCTCCAGTCAAAACTCTGCTCGATACCGATACGGCGGCCGTAGCTGTAGGAATATCCCGGTGCGAAACCGTTGTATCTGTTGTTGTAGTGCGAGCGCGGGTCCACCTCCATGCGTGAATAATCCAGCTGCAGCCGGGCATCGAGTTTGTCTGTTGGCGCAAACCGGTAGCTGCCATACAGGGTATCCGATGTCGTTATCCAGCGGGCCTTGCTGCTGTAATGTGTGGTTGCGTAAGGGTCGGTGGTGCTGGTCAGGTTGGTGTAGTGGTGACGATAGTAGCCCAAAGTCAGCTGATCGGCCCAGTCCAGGCGGGCAAACAGGCTGTGGCTGCTGACTTCACCGCGATAGCGCTCGCGGTCGGCTGCGCGGATAAAAGGCTCGCCGTTTTGATCTTTGGTGCTGGTATCGACTTTGCGATAGTCGGACTTGTATAGCTTGTCCAGCCGGGCGCGGTCGGATTCCTGCCAGTGACCGCCGAGGGACAGGCTCAGGTTGTTGCCGCCAGTGAAGCCGGTCATGAAAGAGTATTCGCGGCTGTTGAAATTGCCGCCGCCGACGGAGAACCAGCTGCCATCGGTATGGTTGCCGGCTTCGGTGATGATGTTGACCACGCCGGATACCGCGTCGGCACCATAGAGTGCGGCGGCCGGACCGTAGAGGAACTCGACTTGTTTGGCCTGATACAGCGCCAGGTTTTCGGCAACCGGATAACTGCCGGCCGATGGCTGGCTGATGCGCACTCCATCGAGCAGTACCAGCAGGCGGTTCGGACCCAGATTGCCCTGAACCGTGAACTGGTTGAACTGTGATGACTTGGTGCCGCGCTGGAAGTCCACGCCGGGCATGTCTTGGAGCAAATCGGCCAGATTCTTGTAGCGGCGCTCACGGATTTGCTCGCGGGTCACCACCATGATGTGGGCCGGCGTCTGGTCGCGATGTTCTGCGCTGCGCGAGGCGGTGATGACAGGGATGTTGATCAGCTCCGCCAGTGACAGGTCAAGTAGCCGGGTGCTTTCAAGGCTGTGTTCGCCGGCCTGGACAGGCAGGTTCAGTACGATCAGGGTGGCGCCGAGGGTACAGGCAAGACAGGCTCTGGTGTTGTTCATGGATGTTTGCATAAATTGTAGTACAGCCAGCCGTGGGGCCGGGTCGGCAGGATGAAGCCCGGGCATCCGGTAATGCGGTGATGCCATCGCGTCACTATAGTACTGTGATATGGACGAAGAAGCATTGTGGTATAGACGAAGATCCACTCCGGAACGCTCCGGAGTGTGCCATGGCAGCCACCCGCCGGCTGCGGCTCCGGTGTTCCCGGCCATGGCTGGAGCGGTTGTACCGCCAGTACGCAGGCAAACTGGAACGCTACTGATTGCGGCAGGCGGAACCGTTAGCGGGCCAGATGTCCCAGCTTGTGCAACATGGAGTTCAGTCCCTGCATGACGGTATGGTTGGCGTGCTCCATGGCGTTGAGTGCCTGCAGCGCCTGCTCTAGCTGGCCGGCACGGTAATACCGGACAGCGTTGACGGCCTGGTCATGCACTGCCTTGTGCGGACTCTCCATGCTGCGGTAATCCTGCATGTCGGCAAACAGTTCGCGGCCATCGCCCTGGTAATACCACTGGCCCAGCCGGCAGTGCTGTTCGTCGGGGAAGTCTTCTGGAAGTGTGTCGGAAATGCCGAAGAACACCTTGTACACTTCAAGTTTCAGTTCCAGTTCGTCGATGTTGGCCAGTTCCACGTTGGCCAGGATGGCGGAGTCACTGATGGCCTGCTCCATGCGCCGTGACAGTTCCAACAGCTCGTGCATGCTAAGTACCGCTTGCTGGCTTTCGGTGGCGTGACTGCCTGCATCGGTAGCACCACGGTCCATGATTTCCCTGGCGTTGCGCGTTTCGTTCTGGATGTCCTGTACCAGACGGGAGATGTCTTCGGTTGCGTCGGAAGTGCGCTGTGCCAGATTGCGTACCTCGTCGGCCACCACGGCAAAACCGCGACCGGCTTCGCCGGCCCGCGCCGCTTCAATGGCGGCATTGAGCGCCAGCAGGTTGGTCTGGTTCGCCACATCCTGGATTAGCTGGACGAAACCGCCAATTTCCTCGGCCCTCTGGCTCAGGCTGCTGACCTGCTCGGCCGCTTGGTGCATCAGGCGGAAAGTGGCCTGCAAATTTTCGGCAATACGCTCGAAAGCGATACGGTTGGTATCGGACTGCTCGGCGGCCTTGAGTGCGGAGTCACGCTCGATGTTGAGCGTATCGACCAGATTCATGAAGGAATTCTTGACGCCGTTGAGGGAGTTGCCAAAGCTGCCCAGGCTGGTATAGACGCCTTGATGGGTGGTGCGCTCCCGCTCCTGATGGTGCAATCTGGCCTGCAGCTGCGCCTGCTGCTGTTCCAGCTGTGCAATCTGTTGGTGCAGTTGCTGATTTTCCAGGTTCAGGCGGTCATTTTCGTGTTGGGACTGCTTGAGCTGCATTTTGAGTTTGGCAGAAAACATCGGGGCCTCTGTGGGGTGGGGCTGCTGGTGATGAGTTGGCGGGATGGTTCCGCCATGCCTGTACACCGCTGCCGCTATGAATTCTGTGCGTTTAGCAAAAATGTTCCGGTTTTTTGGGGCTGGCGATGGCAGCCAGCATGATTGCTGACAAGGATGAAAGCAATGTGAGGCATTATGCCATGTTTGGGAGGGTATAACCTAGTGCATTGGTCGGATATGGTTGGGGCGGCATGACCCAGCGCCGGGATGTATTCGGACTGGATGGCCCTGCTTCTGTAGGTACGAATTTATTCGTACAAATCATGTGCGTTGTTGTGCGAATGAATTCGCACCTACAGCCGGGGGCGCTGCTTGCTTCTGTAGGTACGAATTTATTCGGACAGATCATGTGCGTTGTTGTGCGAGTGAATTCGCACCTACAGCCGGGGGCGCTGCTTGCTTCTGTAGGGACGAATTTATTCGTACAGATCATGTGCGTTGTTGCTGTGCGAATGAGTTCGCACCTCCAGCCGGGGGCGCGGCTTGCTTCCGTAGGTACGAATTTATTCGTACAGATCATGTGCGTTGTTGCTGTGCGAATGAGTTCGCACCTCCAGCCGGGGGCGCGGCTTGCTTCCGTAGGTACGAATTTATTCGTACAGATCATGTGCGTTGTTGCTGTGCGAATGAGTTCGCACCTCCAGCCGGGGGCGCGGCTTGCTTCCGTAGGTACGAATTTATTCGTACAGATCATGTGCGTTGTTGTTGTGCGAATGAGTTCGCACCTGCAGCCGGGGGCGCGGCTTGCTTCTGTAAGTACGAATTTATTCGTACAAATCATGTGCGTTGTTGTGCGAATGAATTCGCACCTACAGCCGGAGGCGCTGCTTGCTTCTGTAGGTACGAATTTATTCGAACAGATCATGTGCGTTGTTGTTGTGCGAATGAGTTCGCCCCTGCAGCCGGGGGCGCGGCTTGCTTCTGTAAGTACGAATTTATTCGTACAAATCATGTGCGTTGTTGTGCGAATGAATTCGCACCTACAGCCGGAGGCGCTGCTTGCTTCTGTAGGTACGAATTTATTCGAACAGATCATGTGCGTTGTTGTTGTGCGAATGAGTTCGCCCCTGCAGCCGGGGGCGCGGCTTGCTTCTGTAAGTACGAATTTATTCGTACAAATCATGTGCGTTGTTGTTGTGCGAATGAATTCGCACTTACAGTCGGGGGCGCGGCTTGCTTCTGTAGGTACGAATTTATTCGTACAGATCATGTGCGTTGTTGTGCGAATGAATTCGCACCTACAGTCGGGGCGTGCTGCTGACCCGGTCCACCAGGTAGAGGATGGACTGGTACTGCAGCCCGGAATGTTCGCCAAGGCCGATCTCGCAGGTGCGGTTGTTGGAATAACCGGCACTGCAGCCCTGCACTTCACCACGCAAATCCTGCAGTGCACAGGTGTTCAGCTCGGGTACCTGGAAGCCCCGGTCGCCGCCAAAGCCGCAGCAGGTAACCGAAGCAGGCGTTACCACTTCACGGGCACAGGCTTTAGCCAGGCCAAGCAGCGACTGGCTGTTACCCCCCATGGTGGTGGAGCAGGTCAGGTGCAGGGCGATGCGCTCATCCGCTGGCTGAATCTCCAGCCGTGGCAATGCGTGACGATGGATGAAATCGGCTGCTTCGTAAAACTGCAGCCGCTCATTGCTGCACTCCTGCATGCGCAGGTTGCAGGCGCTGGCATCGGTGATCACGGCCAGGTGCTGATCGCCGGCCAGCTGGCGTGTCGCTTCCAGTACCTCGTTGCGCTTGCCGTCGGCCACCTCGAACAGCCCCTTGGACTGGAATGGCATGCCGCAGCACAGGCTGTGGATGTTGTCCGGGATCAGCACACGATAGCCGGCTTTTTCCAGCAGGCTGAGTACCACCTGATAAACAGGACGCTGATCGCTGGCGTTGCGGTCCGAGCCCAGTACCCGGTTCATGCAGGAAGGCCAGTAGATGACCGTATCCGCCGGCAGCGAGCCGTTGGCCGGCCCGAACAGGCGCTGCCGCGGCAAGGCGGGTGCCGCAGCCGGCAGACCGGGCCGCCAGTGACCGACCGACAAGCCGGCTTTGCGCGCCAGCGCCATGGAGCCGGCCATGCCCTTGTCGCCAAGCAGGCTGCGACCCGTACTGGCCAGCTTTAGTGCCAGACGTGCCGCCTTGCTGATGCCGGCAAAGCGGCGGGCCAGCCATTGGGCACGGTTTTGCAGATTCCGGTTTTGCTTGCCGCGCAAATCGCGCACCAGATTGCCGGTGTTGATGCCGACCGGGCAGCGGGTGGAACACAAGCCATCCAGTGCGCAGGTGTCCAGTCCCTGATATTGCCAGCCTTGCTCCAGCGCACGGATACTTTCAGCAGAGGCTCCCTGCTGGCGGCGGCGCTGCAGTTCGCGCCAGATGACAATGCGCTGGCGCGGGCTCAGGGTCAGCCGGCGTGACGGGCAGACCGCTTCGCAAAAACCACACTCGATGCAGTTGTCGACGATGGGATTGGCCTCGGGTAGCGGCTTGAGGTTTTCCACGTGCACCTTGGGATTGTCGCTGATCAGCACATCGGGGTTGAGCAGGCAGGCCGGGTCGAACAGCTGCTTGATGCGCTTCATCAGCGCATAGGCTTCGCTGCCCCACTCCAGCTCCACATAGGGCGCCATGTTGCGGCCGGTGCCGTGTTCGGCCTTGAGCGAGCCGCCGTAGTCCACTGCCACCAGCTGTGCCAGCTCTTCCATGAAGGCGCTGTAACGGGCCACTTCGGCGGGGTCGTTGAAACTCTGGGTAAAGACAAAGTGCAGGTTGCCCTCCAGAGCATGGCCGAACAGTATGGCTTCGTGATAACCGTGCTTGTGCAGCAGTTCTTGCAGATCGAGTACGCCTTCGGCCAGTCGCTCCAGCGGAAAGGCGACATCCTCGATGATCACCGTGGTGCCGATCACCCGGTTGGCACCCACGGCCGGGAAGGTACCCTTGCGCACATTCCAGTAGCTGTCATAGGTGGCCGGGTCGCGGGTGAATTCCAGCGGACGCAGTACCGGAATGTCGGCCAGTGTCCGGCAGATGTACTGGATATTTTGCTCCAGCTGCCCGTCGTCGGCGCCGCGTACATCCACCAGCAGCGCGGTGGCGCCCTCCGGCAGCTCGGCCAGGTCATCGGGCATGCCGGGCATGTGCTGTACCGAGCGCAGCGAAGCACGGTCCAGCAGCTCGACGGCGCTGACCGGCGTTTCCTTCAGCAATGTGGTGGCGGTACAGGCGGTGTGGATGTCGGGGAAATGGATCAGTGCCGCTGCCTTGTCCGGATAGTCCGGCACGGTGCGGTAGGTGATGGCGCTGATGAAGCCCAGGGTACCCTCGGAGCCGATCATCAGGTGCTTGAGAATTTCCAGCGGATCCTCGAAGTCGACCAGCGCATTGATGCCGTAGCCGGTGGTGTTCTTCAGCCGATATTTGTGGCGGATACGTTCGGCCAGTGGCTGGTTGGCACGGGTCTGCTCGCCAAGCTGGCGCAGCTGCTCCAGCAGTTCAGCATGGCTTTCACGGAAGGCGGCGACCGATGCCGCATCGGCGGTATCCAGCAAGGTGCCGTCAGCGAAGATCAGCCGCAGCTCGAGCAAGGTGTTGTAGGAGTTTTCTGCCGTGCCGCAGCACATGCCGGAAGCGTTGTTGGCGGCGATACCGCCGATCATGCAGGCGTTGATCGAGGCCGGGTCCGGGCCGATCTTGCGCTGCAGCGGGGCGAGAATGCTGTTGGCACGGGCACCGATCACGCCCGGCTGCAAACGGATGGCAGCGCCATCGCCCAGCAGCTGATGACCATTCCAGCCGTTGCCGAGTTGAATCAGTACCGAATCGGTCACTGCCTGACCGGACAACGAGGTGCCGGCAGCACGGAAGGTGACCGGCAGACCGCGCCGGGCGCAGCTGTGCAACACCTGTTGCACTTCGCGTTCGCTTTCGACCCGCACCACCAGCTGCGGCACCAGCCGGTAGAAGCTGGCATCGGTGCCCAGGGCCAGCCGGCTCAACTCGTCGGTCAGCAGGCGGGTGGACGGAATGAATTCTGCCAGTTCATGGACCAGCGCCCGGTAGGTGTCGGTGATCGGGTACATAAGCATCTCGCGTGCAAAAATGACGTGGCCAGCCTGTCAGGACCGGCCACGGGATCAGGCCATCAACAGGCTGATTATGCCGACTACAACTAGGTAGTACAGGGTCGGCAGGGTGGTCATGCGTAGCGTGCGCCCTTCCCGGCCGAGCAGGCCGACGGTGGCCGAGGCTGCCACCACGTTGTGGATGGCGATCATGTTGCCGGCGGCGGCACCTACGGCCTGCACTGCAACCAGTGTGATGGTGGACGCGCCGAGCAACTCGGCGGTGCTGTACTGGAACTGGGCCAGCATCAGGTTGGAGACGGTGTTGGAACCGGCAATGAAGGCACCCAGTGCTCCCACGGCAGGCGCAAACAGCGGATAGATGCTGCCGAAGGCATTCGAGACCAGCTGTGCCATGGCGATCGGCATGGACGGCAGGTCGGCGGCGTTGACTCCGGAGTTGATCAGGATGCGCACCATGGGTACGGTGAAGATCAGCACGAAGCCGGCACCAAGCAGGGTGCGCGATGACTCGCTGACTGCCGCCTTGAGCTGGGTGAAGTTCATACGGTGCAGGAAGAAGGTCAGGACCACCACCAGCGCCATGATGCCGCCGGGCAGGTACAACAGCTCGATGCCGCCGGACACGCCTTGCTCGCCAAGAATGTCTTTCCAGCTGAAGTTGAGCACGCTGAGGAAAAACGCCTTGACCGGGGCAATGGCGCGGGACAGGACCAGCAGTACGGCCAGCAGCACATAGGGCAGCCAGGCCATGGCGACGGACATGGGACGCTGTGTGGTCAGGCTGTCCAGTTTGATCTGGATGCTGCCCATCCAGCTTGCCGGCCAGGTGTCGGCCGGAGCGAAGTCCCAGTTGTTTTTCGGCATCAGAAAGCCGGCTTTGGCGGCCGGAACCACAATGGCCAGGCCGACCAGAGCGCCGATCAGTGACGGAAACTCGGGGCCGAGAAAGACGCCGGCCAGGGCATAGGGCACAACAAAGGCCACGCCGGTGAACAGGGCAAAGGGTGTTACTTCCAGCCCTTCACGCCAGGACTTGTTGCGGCCGAAGAAGCGGGTCAGCATGCTGCACATCAGCAGTGGCATCAGGATGCCGGCGGCGGCATGGGTTAGTGCCACTTTCGAGGTGACCAGGTGATAGAACATCTCCCAGCTTGAGCCTTGTGCCACCAGCTGCTCGCTGATGCCGGTACGGTCCAGTCCGGCGGTTACACCAACCACAATGGGCGTGCCGACCGCGCCAAAGGATACCGGCGTGGACTGCACCATCATGCCGATCATCACCGCGCCCAGAGCCGGGAAGCCCAGTGCAACCAGTAGCGGAGCGACGACTGCCGCCGGTGTGCCGAAGCCCGAGGCGCCCTCGATGAAGCAGCCGAACAGCCAGGCCACCACCAGCACCTGGATGCGCCGGTCCGGCGAGATGTTGGAAAAACCCGAACGGATGGCGGTGATGCCGCCCGAGTGCTTCAGGGTGTTGAGTAACAGGATGGCTCCGAAAATGATCCAGAGAATGGCTCCGGTCATGATCAGGCCTTGCAGGCTGGAAGCCAGAACGCGGTTCAGGGACATGTCCCAGGCCAGCAGGCCAATGGCCACGGTAACTGCAAATACCGCAGGCATGGCAATGCGTGCCGGCAGGTTGAAGCCGACCAGCAGGATGCCGGCCAGCAGTAGCGGGGCAAACGCCAGCAGGGGTAGTGCTATATCAGTCATGCTATAGTCCTCGTGCCAAATGACACTTCTTGTTATTGGTCAGCCCGGCCCGCCAGGCCGCAAACCGTTCGGGCGGGGCTGTATTGCCGGCAGCACCTGCAATGAGGGTGCCGCCGAATTCCTCGTTGCCCGTTTTGGGCAACGCATGTTCACTCCAGAACCAGTACCACCAGTTCCCGCGGGCCGTGCACGCCATAGGCGAGGGTCTGCTCGATGTCGGCGGTTTTCGATGGCCCGGAAATCAACAGGGCATTGGTCGGCATACCGTTTTTCGCCCAGCCTTCCTGTTGTATGGTTTCGTGTAAGGTGGCGTATAGCCGGTCGCTGTCGAGCAGGACAAAATGCACCGGCGGCACCAGGCTCATGACCCTGGGTTCGGCCGGTGTCGGCCAGAGGATCAGGCTGCCGGTTTCGGCAATGGCACCGAGCGAGCCGGTCAGGGCGGCAGCTACGTCATTGAACAACTCGTCCTTCCATTCATTCACGGGTTGCGTGCGTTGCAGCAGGGGTACCTGCTCCAGTTGCCAGTGGTCGGCGAGAAAACTGCCGTGAGGAGTACCATTGCCGATCCAGAGGTTGCGTAGGCCCTTGTCCCGTACCAGCTGTTGCAGCAGCAGGTGCCAGTTGTCCCGGCTGGTACTGTGGATCTCGCCATGCACCGGGCTCATCGCCTGCACAAAACGTTCGAGCTTTTTGGTTTTGTTCCAGTGCGGGCGCTGCAGAACGCTGAAGTCGCTGGCTGGCGGCTCGAAACCGCCCTGTTGCTCACGCCCCTGGTACAAGCGTTGCAAGATGGCATCGCGTGCATTCATGTCATGACTCCTTGCACTGGCGCTGGCGCAGCTGCTGTTGCAGGCTTTGTGCGGCAGGGCGCGGGGCGCTGCGATAACGGGTCCAGGCACCCAGCCGGGATGGCATCAGGCGACGGCAGCGGGTAATCAGCGCGGTGCCCAGCCGGTAGGCCCAGGGGCGGCTGTTGAATACTGTCCAGCCACGCCAGAGCAGCATTTCCAGCCAGCGCCGCTTGCTGCCGTGCCCGGCGACAGTGGCCGGGCGCTGGGGATCGCCATCCATCGCTTCGCTGCGCAGGCGCTGCAACAGTTGTGGAATGGGGATTTTTACCGGGCAGACTTCGGCGCAGGCCCCGCACAGGGTCGAGGCGGTGGCCAGCGAGCCGGTATTGTCGAGACCCAGCATGTGAGGCATCAGGATCTTGCCGATCGGGCCGGGATAGGTGGTGCCGTAGGCATGACCGCCGATGCGGGTATACACCGGGCAGTGGTTCATGCAGGCACCACAGCGGATGCAGCGCAGAGTGTCGAGCAGCTCGCGGTCCTGATAGATCGCCGAGCGGCCGGCATCGACCAGCACCAGATGCACTTCTTCCGGGCCGTCCTTTTCATCGGTCTTGCGCGGGCCGCTGATCATGTTGACGTAGGTGGTGATGTGCTGGCCGGTGGCCGAGCGGGTCAGCAGGGCCAGTAGCGGGGCGATATCGGCAAGGTGCTCGACCACTTTCTCGATGCCGGTGACGGCAATGTGGCAGCCGGGTACGGTGGTGGTCAGGCGGCCATTGCCTTCGTTTTCCACCAGACACAGGGTGCCGGTTTCCGCCACGGCGAAGTTGACGCCGGAGACGCCGACATCAGCCTGCATGAATTTTTCACGCAGCTGGGCCCGGGCGCTGGCGGTCAGGTAGTCGACATCGCTGGAGCGCTCGGTGCCGGTTTTTTCATGCATCAGTTCGGAAATTTCGGTGGTGTTCTTGTGGATCGCCGGCATGATGATGTGTGACGGGGCTTCGTCGGCCAGCTGGATGATGTACTCGCCAAGGTCAGACTCCAGTGCCTCGATGCCGGAGCGGGCGAGAAAGGCATTCAGCTCCATCTCTTCGCTGACCATGGACTTGCCCTTGATCACCGTGCGGGCGTTGCGCGCAACGCAGATGTCACGGACGATCTCGCAGGCCTGCTCCCCGGTTTGCGCCCAGTGCACCTGAATGCCGTTGGCCTGCAGGTTTCGCTCCAGTTGCTCCAGCAGTTCGGGCAGCCGGCTCAGGGCGCGCAGACGTACTGCGGCGCCCAGCTCGCGTAGCTCTTCCAGGTCCCAGTCGGCAAAAGCATCCTGACGCTTGCTCATCAGTCCGTCCATGGCCTTGCGGAAATTGCCGCGTACCGCCGGATTGTCCAGTGCGGCGCGGGCTCTGGGCGTGAAGTGCTTCACTGCGTCTGTGGCTGTGCTCATGCTGTACCTCCCTTGCTACGCTGCCACAAAAAACTGACAACGTGCTGGCCGCGAGTAGCCAGCTTCTGCTTGTCGGCAAAGCCGTCGATATTCATCAGACAACCGCAATCCGTGCTGACAAACTGGTCTGCGCCGCAATCATCCAGTGCGCGAGCCTTGTCTTCGACCATGGCGGCGGAGATTTCCGGATGGCGCACGGCAAAGGTGCCGCCAAAGCCGCAACACTCGGCCGGCCGTGCCTGTTGTACCAGCTCCACGTTGTCCAGCTGGGCGAGCAGGGCCGGCCCGGTATCGGCAATGCCCATTTCCCGGCGGCCGGAACAGGAGGTATGCACGGCAACCTTGACCGGCTCGCCATGGTCCTGCAGGCGGATACGGCATACATGCAGCAGAAAGTCGGTCAGCTCCCAGGTGCGGCCGGCCAGCTGTTCGGCCTGTTCTGCCAGGCCTGTGCCGGCAAACAGCCGGGGGTAATGCTTGCGCAGCATGCCGGCGCAGGAGCCGGACGGTACCACTACTGGCCAGTTTTCCGGAAACAGCTCCAGCTGACTGGCGGCAACAGTCCGTGCCTGACCGTTCAGCCCCGAGGTGTAGGCGGGTTGGCCACAGCAGCTCTGGTGTTGCGGGAAGATCACCTCGATGCCTTCACGTTCCAGCAACTGGATGCCGGCCAAGCCAACCTCGGGATAGAACAGGTCGACCAGACAGGTGGCGTAGAAATACACCCTGGCGGGTTTGGCCGGATATTGCTTGATTACGTCGCTCATTTCTTCTCGCCTGGCTTGCGGAACCGGAATGAACCGGGCTTGCATGGTTTTGTTAACTGATGTAAATTGGTCAGACCAATTAACTGGCGTGTTTGGTCATGCTATGTGGGGTCTTTGTCATCAGTCAATGAATAGGCTGTTTGAATCCGACCATGGTCTAGTGCTGGTGTTTTTTGCCAAACTGTTAGCTTGGCAAGCTTGTTTTGCGGGTGCTTGGCTGTAGGGCGACGTTTTTTCTGCCCTCTTTTCTTTGCGGTGTCATGCATGCCGGGGCTTGTGCATGGTCCGATGGCATCCGGGTTGTGTGCCTTTAGAGAAGTGGTCATACCATTTAGGAGAAAGCATGGCGTTTGTTCAGGTTCAGCGTCCACGAGTGTCGGACGTCATCATGCAGCGGCTGGAGGCGATGATCCTTGAGGGCAGCCTCAAACCGGGCCAGAAATTGCCTCCCGAGCGCGAGCTGGCGGAGCAGTTCGGCGTTTCCAGGCCATCGTTGCGCGAGGCGGTGCAGAAACTGGTGGCCCGTGGTTTGCTGGTAAGCCGCCAGGGCGGTGGAAACTACGTTTGCGAGCAACTGGGGCAGTCGTTCAGGGACCCGTTGCTGAAACTGCTGGCGGGACATGACGAGTTCCATTATGACCTGCTCGAGTTCCGCCACGCACTGGAAGGACTGGCCGCCCACTATGCGGCCCTGCGTGCCACCGATGCCGACAAGGCGATGCTGCAGCGACGATTCGATGCCCTGGTGGCGACCTATGAGGCCATGGACCCGGTAGAGGAAGCCGAGGCGGATGCAGCCTTTCATCTGGCGATTGCCGAGGCGGCACACAATGTCGTGTTGTTGCACAGCATGCGTGGCATTTTTGCCCTGCTGGAGCAAAGCATCGTGAAGAACCTGACCAGCCTGTTCGAGCGTCACGGCTCGCGCGATCTGCTATACGATCAGCACCGGGACCTGCTGGATGCGATTTTGTCCGGCGATGCAGAGGCTGCCCGGGCCCGCTCTCATGAACACCTGGTGTTTGTGGAAGACAGCCTGCTCGAGCTGACGCGGGAGGAGACCCGTTTCGAGCGTGCCATGCGCCGGGTCCAGGTCGGCGGCTAAACTGGCGAAGTGGTCTGCACCGGCCTGACTTGACACGCATGTCAGCCATGCAGTCAGATGAGGCTTGCCAGTCATGCAGCCGGCCGTAGACAGCACGCCGGTGCATAAACGTTGATAACAAGGAGAACAAGCATGCAATTATCTATCCAGGACGCCTTGCAGCGTCGTCATGCGAGCAAGGCATTCGATGCCACCCGCAAGCTGTCGGACGAGGTGGTGCAGCAGATTCTAGATGTGTTGCGCTGGATGCCTTCGAGCACCAATATCCAGCCCTGGCATTTCATCGTGGCCAGCACCGACGAGGGCAAGGCCCGCATCGCCAGGGGTGCGGCAGGCCCGTACGGCTACAACGAGCCGAAGATCCTCAATGCCTCGCACGTGGTGCTGTTCTGTTCGCGCACCAGTGTCGACGAGGAGCACCTGCAGAAGATTCTGGCTGCCGAAGAGCAGGCAGGCCGTTTCAAGGATTATCCGCAGGCCCGTGAGGCTGCACACAACACCCGTGTCAGCTACCACGGTTTTCACAAGTATGAGTGCAAGGATGTCCCGCACTGGCTGGAAAAGCAGATCTACCTGAACATGGGTGGTGCGCTGCTGGCTGCCGGCCTGCTGGATATTGATGCCGTTCCCATGGAGGGTGTCGACCAGAAAGTGCTCAGCGAGGAGTTTGATCTGAGTGCGCAAGACCTGGTTGCCGTTGCGGCAGTGGCTTTTGGTTACCACAGCGAGGACGACTTCAATGCCAGGCTGCCCAAGGGCCGTCTGGCAGCTGAAGACATTTTCACCTTTGTTTGATGGCCCGGCCTGATCAGGGCCGTAAGTCATGACACTCAACAGCCGGGGCGGGTACCTTTGTGCCTTCCCCGGCTGTTTGCCGCCAGGGCGCCCTTAACAGACGGCTGAATAATACGATGAGTAGCGACACACCCCGCAAACGGCTGACTGCAACTGCAAGCTTTGAGCTGGAAATCCGCAAGAGCCGCTTTCTGGCACAGGCCGTGCATTTGCCGTCACCGGATGAAGCGCCGGAGCTGATTGCCAGGCTGTCCACGCCACAGGTCAGTCACAACTGCTGGGCCTGGCTGCATGGGGCTCAATACCGTTTCAGCGATGATGGCGAGCCGGGCGGCACGGCGGGCCGGCCGATCCTGTCGGCTATCGAAAACCAGGGCTTTGACCAGTGTCTGGTGGTGGTGACCCGCTGGTATGGTGGCATCCAGCTGGGCACCGGAGGGCTGGCCCGCGCCTATGGCGGCAGTGTCAACAGCTGCCTGCAGGATGCGCCCTTCGAACCGCTGATCGAACAGGTCAGGCTGCAGTGCCTGTGTCCCTATCCGCTGCTGGAGCTGTTCAAGGGCCTGCTGGCCGAGCAAGGCGGGACCGTGCTCAACGAGAACTTTCTTGCCGATGGCGTGCAATTGCAGCTGGCAGCACCGCTGGACAGGCAGCAGCTCCTGCAGGAAGCCATGCAGAACCTCAGCCGGGGCGAGGTGCAGTTGCTGGAACTGTAGGTTCGAATTTATTCGAACAAATCGAGCGTTGCTTGGTCGGTTGAGGTTCGTGTGCGAATGAATTCGCACACAACAGCCCGGCTTTGTAGGTTCGAATTTATTCGAACATCCGCGCAACCTGTCACGCCCGGTGCAAGATGCATGTGCGAATGAATTCGCACCTACAGATGTGCAAAGTACAATCGCAGGTCTCATCCTGAGCAGTCATGCTACGCGCAGGGTGACAGGCGTGGGTATGACAATATCAGCCCTGCTGCGCCAGTGGCGGCAGCTGCATGCCCAGTCCCAGTGCCTGGCGCACGAATATCGCCTTGGCTTCGTGCATGCTGTCCACCTGCTTCAATCCGGCATTGCGCAGCCAGCGCAGCGGCAGGGCATCGGCCTGGAACAGGTCCTGAAAGCCCTGCATGGCGGCCATCATCGCCAGGTTCTGTGGCATGCGCTTGCGTTCGAAGCGGCTGAGTACCTGCAGGCTGGCAAGGTCTTCACCACGGGCGACGGCCTTGAGCAGTGCATCGGCCAGCTCGGCCACATCCAGAAAGCCCAGGTTGACGCCCTGGCCAGCCAGCGGGTGGATCACATGGGCGGCATCACCCAGCAGCGCCAGCCCCGGCTCCACATAGCGTTTGGCATGACGCTGGCGCAGCGGTACGCTGAAACGCCGGTCGGCGTGCACAACCTGGCCAAGACGGCCTTCCAGCGCATCGGTCAGCTGTCGGCAAAACTCATCATCATTCAGCTTCATCACCTGCTGCGCCCGCTCTGGCGGCAGCGACCAGACAATCGAGCACCAGTTTTCGCCATCGGCGTGTGCCAGCGGCAGGAAAGCCAGCGGGCCTTCATCGGTGAAGCGCTGCCAGCAGGTCAGCTGGTGTGGTTGTTCGGTGCGGATGCTGGTGACCACCGCATGGTGCAGGTAATCCCATTCGCGGGTGGCGCAGCCGGCCAGCCGGCGCACGCTGGAGTTGGCGCCATCGGCGCCGATCAGCAGTGGGGTGCGCAGTTCTGTACCGTCTTCCAGTTGCAGCAGCCAGTCGTTGCCGGAGTGTCGCAGCATGGACAGGCGAACACCGGGCAGCAGCCGCACCTTGCCATCCTGCAGCTGTTCCAGCAGGGCATCCTGCACGATGCGGTTTTCCACAATGTGGCCCAGCACCTCGGCCTGCACGCTGCTGGCGCTGAAGTGGATGCTGCCGGTACCCGAACCATCCCACACCTGCATGTTACGGTAGGGGCTGGCACGACGGGCCAGAATACCGTCCCAGGCGCCGAGGTTGGTCAGCAGGTTCTGGCTGGCGGCGGACAGGGCGCTGACCCGTGGTTCGAAGGTATCCTGCGGGTTGAACGGGGCCGGCTTGAGCGGGCCGCCGTCCAGCAGGAGTACCGCCAGCCCGCTGTCTTGCAGGGCCAGGGCCAGCGCGCTGCCGACCATGCCGGCACCGACGATGATGATATCTGCGTTCATGCAATGCTCTCCGGTTTGACGGGACGGCTGCCCAGCCCCATGGCCTGGCGGGCAAACAGGTTTTTCGCCGGCGGGCACAGTTCAAGGCCGAGCAAGCCGAGCCTACGTGCCTGGCTAAGGCCGGCGGTACGGTTGGAAAACAGGCGGGTGACCTGGTCGGAAAAGCCGATGGTCAGGTCCTGATCCAGCTGCTGCCCGGCGGTATAGACCTGCAATGTGGCCAGATCCCCCAGCGGTTTTTGACTGGTCAGGAGGGTGTCGGCCAGTGCCATGGCATCCCTAAGTGACAGGTTGTAGCCTTGTCCGGCAATCGGGTGCAGGCTGTGGGCGGCGTTGCCCAGCACCACCAGGTTGCGGCGTACCTGTTCGCTGCTCTGCACCAGTGACAGCGGATACAGGTGGCGCTGGCCCACCTGGACAAAGCTGCCCATGCGGTAGCCGAAGCAGTCCTGCAACTCGTCCAGGAACTCGCGCTCGGGTAGGCCGGCCAGCCGTTCGGCTTCACCGGGCAGGCGGGTCCAGATCAGCACAAAACGGTTTTCCGTCATCGGCAGCAATGCGATGGGGCCGTCCGGCGTGAAGCGCTCGAAGGCCCAGCCGCCGTGTTGTTGTGAGGTGCTGACGGTGGTGATGATGGCGGTCTGGCCATAGCTGCGTTCGTTGCAGTGGATGCCCAGCTGCTGACGCAGGCCGGAGCGGCCGCCGTCGGCAAGGATCGCCAGCTGGCAGTTGAGCGTTTTTCCGTTATCCAGTTGCAGCCGGTAGCCGCCTTCCTGCGCCTGCATGGCGGTCACTTTGGCCGGGCAGTGCCAGTCGATGATGTCGCTGTCCAGCGCATTCCACAGGCAGTGGCCTAGCCAGGCGTTTTCCACCACCCAGCCCAGTGCGTCGACGCCTTGTTCGCTGGCATGCAGCTCGGCGGCGGCAAAGCGGCCCAGTTCGGAGATGTGGATGTGTTCGATAGCCTGCGCCCGTTGTGCTACCTGATCCCAGATGCCCAGACGCTGGTAGATCTGTTGGCTACCGTATGCAAGGGCCGAGGCGCGGACATCATAGCTGGGCTGGAATGCGTTGCCGGGGGCGAAGGGCTCGATCAGTGCGATGCGCCAGCCCCGCTCGCGGGCACCCTGCTGCAGGGCCAGCGCAAGGCTGGCGCCGACCAGACCGCCGCCGATGATGGCTATGTTGACGGTTTCCATGGGGTTCTCCTGCTGTCTTTTTAAAGTGTTGATGCTTGCACGGCTGGGGTATGAATTCCGCAAACACGCCGCAAGTACGTCCCTGTAGGCTCCGCAACGCCATCCTTGGCGTTGCAGGGTTTGCTCCACTCATGCCCCAGCCGTCCCCGGATTTCAGTGCATGCTCAACCTTTGGTGTGCTTGATCAATGCACGATCTGTGTACCCCGATGGTGCCTCCCGAACCTTTCATCTAAAAGCTATTGCACTGCTGCCATCAACGCCTCGATTTCATCCACCGTCTTGGGTACGCCGCCGGTGAGGATTTTGTGGCCGTCTTTGGTGACCACCACATCGTCCTCAATACGGATGCCGATGCCGCGCCAGCGGGCGTCGACGTTCGGGTTGTCTTTTGCCACATAGATGCCTGGCTCGATGGTCAGGCACATGCCGGGTTCCAGCACCCGCCACTGACCGCCGACCTTGTATTCACCGACATCGTGCACATCCAGTCCCAGCCAGTGGCCGGCGCGGTGCATGTAGAAGGGCTTGTAGGCTTCATCATTGATCAGGGTATCGACCTCGCCTTCGAGCAGGCCCAGACGTACCAGCCCTTCGGTGATCACCCGCACGCTGGTTTCGTGAGGCTCGTTCCAGTGGCGGCCGGGCTGTACGCAGTCGATGGCGGCCAAGTTGGCTTCCAACACGACTTCGTACAGGGCTTTCTGCTCTGGCGAGAAGCGGCCGTTGACCGGGAAGGTGCGGGTAATGTCGCTGGCGTAGCAGTTGATCTCGCAGCCGGCGTCGATCAGCACCAGATCGCCATTGCGCAGTTTCTGGTCGTTGTTGATGTAGTGCAGGATGCAGGCGTTGGCACCACCGGCGACGATCGACGAGTAGGCGGCAAAGCGAGCGCCGCTCTTGCGGAATTCATAATCCAGCTCGGCTTCCAGCTGGTATTCATGCATGCCCGGTTGTACCGCCTGCATGGCACGCACATGGGCGCGGGCCGAGATGTCGCTGGCATGCTGCATCTGGGCCACTTCGGCGGCGCTCTTGTACAGGCGCATGTCATGCAGCAGGTGATCGAGCATGACGAATTCTTTCGGCGGGCTGGCGCCCAGACGGGCCTTGCTGCGGATCACGTTGACCCAGTCCATCAACTGTTGGTCGAAGGTCAGGTTCTTGCCCACCGAGTAGTAGACGCGGTCACGGCCTTCCAGCAGGCCGGGCAGGATCTCGTCGATATCGCCGATCGGAAAGGCGTCATCGGCGCCGAAATCCTGGATGGCACCTTCCTGGCCGGCGCGCAGGCCGTCCCAGAGTTCCTTTTCCGGATTACGCTCGCGGCAGAACAGGATGTACTCGCCGTGTTCGCGGCCGGGGATCAGTACCAGCACGGCTTCCGGCTCGTCAAAGCCGGACAGGTAGTAGAAATCGCTGTTGGGCCGGTAGGCGTAATCCACGCTGTTGTTGCGGTTGCATACCGGCGAGGCAGGCAGGATGGCGATGCTGTTGGCCGCCATCTGGCTCATCAGCTGCTGGCGGCGCCTGGTGTATTCGGCGGGGCGAATGGACACGGAGAACTCCTTGTTGTCAGTGGATGGCGGGCTGTTCGGGCTGGCTGTCCGGCGTTGGGGCTGGCGTGTTGCACTCGGTAAACAGGAATACCGCTGTCATGCGCAGGTATTCGCTGACTTCCATGAAGCTGGCCTCATCGGCAGCCTCGCCCCCTTCTTCTTCATCATCGCCGGAGCTGATCTGGGCCACGGCGACATAGTCTTCGAGAATTTCGCGGGCTTCGGCAGACAGCTTCCTGTCGCCGATACTGCTGCCAAATCCGCTGAGGAAGCCCTGGCACCACTGTCCCAGTGCCTGGCTGCGGGCCGGCAGGCTGTCGTCATCGCCGGGCAGGAGCAGGGTGATGGCCATGCAGTCATCGGCGCTGATTTCGGTCTTGAGCATGTCCTGCAGGCCGGTCAGGGCAGGCTGCAGGCTGGCCGGAATGTCACCGTCAAACAGCTGGGCGGCATTATCGAGCCAGGCCTGGGGGGCAAAGCCGGCACCGGCGCAGCTGTGGCCGACCAGCAGGCCGTGCAGTTCGGCCGGGCTGAAGTGCTGGCCCTGGCTGGTCAGCAGTTGCATGAAGGCCATATAGGCGGAGGTAGGTTGGCTCATCGGGCGGGTCCTGAAACTTGGCAGTGCGTGAAGGGTCGAACCGGGCAAGTATAGCTTGATCAGGCCGGTACCGCAGGCTGCATTTGTTGTCTGCAACGTTGTTGCGTGGTATGTGCTGCTGTATTGTTGTGGGCTCCCGGTTGTTTGCGTGACCCGAAGACTGGTGTTGCGTACCGGGAAACAGGCAGGACTTGACCCGGCCGGCTGCAAGCAGGTCAACAGGAGGCAGTGTGAAAAAACCGGATTTTGCCGCTCTGGCAGACAATGTCCAGCGGCTGATACAGCAACATGCTGAACTTAAGGCACAACATGCTGCCCTAAGGGAGGCTGAGCAGCGCTGGCTGGAAGAACGTGCGCAGCTGATCAGCAAAAACGAGACCGCCCGGCAGAAAGTCGAGGTGATGATTTCCCGGCTCAAGGCCCTGGAGCAAGAATCATGACGCAGCAGACCCAGACCGTAACCGTCTATATCCTGGACAAGGAATACCATGTGGTATGTCCGGTCGAGGAACGGAGCAATCTTGAGCGGGCGGCGGCCTACCTGGACGGCAAGATGCGCGAGATCCGCCGCAGCGGCAAGGTGATCGGGGCCGAGCGGATTGCGGTACTGGCGGCCCTGAACATCACCCACGACCTGCAACATCGCACCCGTCAGCTGGAAGAAGTCAGTGACATGAACGGCGAGCAAATGCAGCAGCTGATGGGGCAGCTGGAGCAGGCGCTGGCAAATACCTGAAACCTGTTTTATCCGGTTTGAGGCAGGCTGCCATCCTGTGTATACTGAGGCCAGCTCCCTGGAGTGTGCGCCAGCTGATTACGTCCCTGAGCCGATTCACTCAAAACGGAGCCTGCCCTGTGAACTGGTGTGCATGTCCGCTTGCGGAAAGCCTGAAGGTTCAACGCGGGCTCCACCTTGGACTCTTCGGGTTCAAGGGCCACGTCAGTAGCGGCACTTTCGGGGAGTCCTTTCTTGTCCTGCCATGACCGCGCTTTCTTCATCCCTTTCTGCTGAACGTCAAAGCTTGCGTCGTTTGCTCAGATGCAAGCGCCGCGCCCTGACGGCTGCACAACAGCAGCAAGCCGCGCGGAATCTGTATCTGCAACTGGCACAGCATCCCTGGTTCCGTCGTGCCCGCCATATCGCCCTGTATCTGGCCAGTGATGGTGAAATAAGCCCCCACCTGCTGCTGCGCGAAGCTCAGCGTCGCAAAAAACATGTTTACCTGCCGGTGGTAGCGTGCCGGGCAGGCGGGCAGATGGTTTTTCAGCGTGTCGATGTCGCCACCCGCTGGGGCCAGAACTGTTTTGGAATTGTCGAGCCGATCCCTGATCACCGGCAGCAGCGTGCGTTGTGGACGCTGGATCTGGTATGCCTGCCGCTGGTCGGTTTTGATGCCGGTGGGGGCCGGCTGGGCATGGGTGGCGGTTTTTATGACCGCAGTCTGGCGGCTTGCAGCATGCCGTTACCGCGACTGCTGGGGCTGGCCCATGCCTGCCAACAGGTCGAGCGGCTGCCCGTGGCACCCTGGGACATGCCGCTGGATGCGGTGGTGACGGACTGCAGCTGGCATGATTGCCGCTAGTGTTTTCCGGCTCATTGCTGGATAAAGCGGAAGCCGGCACCGTCAGGAGTCACGCGCATTACTTCCAGCATCAGTACCGGTGCCTCGATCGGCATGTCCTGAACCTGTCCGTAGACCACATCCCCCACTTTAAGGCCGGCCAGAACAGGGTGCTGGACGAATACGCCGGTATCGGACAGGTCTTCCGTATTGGCAATGATGTCCTCGGCGAAATCGGGGTGTGTGACCTTGATGGTGCACTTCAGGGCAGTGCGGATGTGTTGACGTAGATGTACTTGCATGAGGGGCTACCTGTTCCTTGTGGGCAATGCTGCTGTAGATACTGTGGCTTTATTCATCAGGCGTCAATACCAGCGTGCCTCGCCTGCAGGGCGGCGGCGAAAGCGCTTCATGGTCCACATGTACTGTTCCGGCCAGCGGGCGACATAACTGGCCAGCGTGGTGCTCATGGCGGCCACCGCGGTTGCGGTGTCGCTGCTGTACATGTCGTCCGGGGCGGCTTCGATAATCACCTTGAAGCCGCGGTGATCGGGCAGGCGCACGGCGTGCAGGAATACTCCGGCCACCTTGTCCTGCTGGCCGGCCAGCATGCCGGCGACAAACTTGCTGGTCAGTGCCTGTACCGCCAGAAAAGGTACGAACACGCCGGAATTGAGGCTGGGCTCGGGATCGGCGGGAATGCCGACTGCGCCACCTTTGCGCACTTCCTTGATGACGCTGATGATGCCTTCGCGGGTGGAGGGTGCAACCCGGTTGCCCATCTGCGCACGCTGGCGGGCGAGCAACTCGTCCACTGCCTTGAGTTTGGGCGGACGATAGAAAATGACCGGATTGCCGCCATGCAGGCAGTAAAAATGGTTCAGCACTTCCCAGTTGCCCAGGTGGCTGGTGATGCCGACGATGGCCTTGCCTTCGGTCCGTGCCTTTTGCAGGATTTCCAGTCCTTCCACTTCCCTGATCCGTTGCAGGGTCTTGCGTGGTGGCCAGACCCAGGCACAGGCGCTTTCAGTGAAGGACTGGCCGATGTTCTTCAGGTTTTCCTGCAGCAGGCGTTCAAGCTCTGTGGTGGCAAGGTCGGGAAAACAGTGCTTCAGGTTGATCCGTGCCACCTGTGTCGAACGGTTGGGGAATTTGTACATCAGCCAGCCGGCCAGCCGGCCAAGTTTCTGTACTGCGCTCCAGGGCAGCATGGCAATCAGGCGCAAGGCACCAACTGCGAGCAGGCCTTTGAGTTTTTCCATGGTCGCGTCCTAGGTTGTCCAGAGTGCGTAGTATACCTGCCCGGTATGTTTTTCACGATGCAGTTGCCAGCGTGCCGGCAGACCCAGCGAAGAGGGCGGTTGTTCGCTCTCGGTATAGACTAGGGCTTGTTCGGCCAGCCAGCCGTTGTCTTCCAGCAACTGGCAGGCCTGCTGCAGCAGGTCACGGTGAAAGGGCGGATCAAGTAGCACCAGGTCGAACTGGCGATCGGCTGGCCGATCCAGCCAGCGCAGGCTGTCGGTCTGCGTAACCTCTGCCTGAGTGGCCTGCAACAGTTGCAGGTTGGCGCGCAGGCTGTCTGCAGCGTGACGCTCCAGCTCCAGCGCGATGCCGCTGCCGGCTCCGCGCGAGAGTCCTTCCAGAAACAGCGCACCACTACCGGCAAAACAGTCCAGCAACCGGGCACCATCGATATGGGGTGCCAGCCAGTTGTACAGGGTTTCCCGTACCCGGTCCGGGGTCGGGCGCAGGCCGGGCGCATCGGGGAAGCTCAGCCGGCGCGAGCGCCACTGGCCGCCGATGATGCGCAGCTGGTTGCTGCCGGCGTGCTTGCCGCCTCTGGCTACTGGGCGGGCCATCAGTGACGTACTCCAATGGGTGTATCAGTGCGCTCCACGGCGGGCGGCAGTGGCAGCTGCTCCACTTCCGGGCCCAGCGTGATGATGGTCAGGGCGTCGGCATCCAGATGACGCTTAACGGCGGCGTTTACCTGCTCCAGAGTAAGCTGCTCGATTTCGCTGATGAAGTCGTCCTGCCAAGTCAGCGGCAGACCATAGAAGCTGATAGCGCCAAGCTGACCGACAATGCCAGAGTTGCTGGCAGCGTTGAGCGGAAAGCTGCCGAGAATCTCGCGCTTGCTGGCAGCCAGCTCTGCGGCGGTGGGTCCCTGTGCGATGAATTCACGCAACAGTTGCTGCACGAACTCCAGTGTCGCCTGGCTCAGTTCGGCACGGGTCTGCACGCTGATCATGAAAGGGCCACGGGTCTGCATCGGGCTGAGCATGGAGTAGATGCCGTAGGTCAGGCCGCGCTTTTCCCGCACCTCTTCCATCAGCCGGCTGCCAAAGCCGCTGCCGCCCAGAATCTGGTTGGCCAGATACAGTGCAGGGTAGTCGGGGTGGCCACGCTCCACTGCCAGCTGTGCCAGCAGGATATGGGTCTGGCTGGAGTCGAAGTCGATATGGCGCTGGCTGGCCCCGGGCGGGGTTGCCGTATCAACCTTGGCTACTGTCTTGCCCTGCGGCAGCGCGCGGCTGATGCGTTCTGCGACCTGTTCGGCACGGGCGCGGTCCAGGTCGCCGACCAGGGCGATCTGCACGTTGCCGGCTGTGTAGAAGTGCTGATGGAAGTCGCGCAATTGCTGGCGGCTGATGCCGGCAATGCTGGCTGCGTCACCGGCACTGGGGTGGGCGTAGGGATGCTGGCCATAGAGATCGGCAAACAGCGCCTGGTTGGCCAGTGTGCCCGGGTCTTTCTGCTGCTGCTCGAAGGCTGCACGCAGCTGATTTTTCAGTCGCTGGATATCGGCCTGACGAAAGGCCGGTTCGGCCAGCAGCTCGGTGAACAGCTGCAGGGCCGACTCGCTCAATGCCGGATCGCTCAGACTGCGCAGGCTGACAATGCCCATGTCACGGTAGCTGCCGCCACCGAAGCGGGCACCAAGGTTCTCGAAACCAAGGGCGATCTCGTCGGCAGTCTTGCTGGCAGTACCTTGATCGAGCAGGGCGTTGGTCAGGCTGGCCAGGCCGGGCTGGCCGCCATCCTGGCTGCTGCCGGCGGCGAAGGTCAGACGGATGTCGAACATTGGCAGTTCGGGTGCCTGAACAAAGAGCACCTGGCTGCCACTGGTGGTGTGCCACTGCTGGATATCCAGACTGCGGCGCTCGGGTGCCTGGTCACCCAGCCGTGCCAGGCTGCTCAGGCGGCTGTCGGTTTGACTGGACTGGGTGGCACAACCGGCCAGCAGACTGCCGGCGAGCAAGCTGATGGCCAGGCAGGAAAACAGGCGGCTCATGGACGGGCCTCCTCGGGCAGGACATGCATGGTGATGGAGCGTTGCGGCGTGAAGAAGCGGCGTGCGGCCGCCTGGATATCGGCCGGGGTGACGGCATTCAGGCTGTCGAAATCGCTGTCCAGCAGCTGCCAGGACAGGCCGACGGTTTCCAGCATGCCGATGCTGCGGGCCTGCCGGGTGATGGAATCGCGGGCATAGACTTCGCTGGCGATCAGCTGGGCACGTACCCGCTCCAGCTCGGCCGCATCTGGCGGGCTGTCCTGCAATGCTTTCAGCTGCTGCCAGAGGGCCTGCTCCACCTGTTCGGTGGTGATGCCTTTCTGGATATTGGGTGTGGCCGACAGCATGAACAGGCTGTCGCCCCGGGCAAAGGCGTTGTACCAGCTGGCGGCACCGGCCACCAGTTCCTGCTGGCGCTCAAGGCGTACCGGCAGACGGGCGCTTTCACCGCCGCTGAGCAGGGTGCTGATCAGGCGCAGGGCGTGGATTTCCGTAGTGTTTTCACTGGTGCTCAGGGAAGGCACGTTGAAACCCAGCAGCAGTGACGGCAGACGGGTTTTCAGATACTGGCTGCTGCGGCGCTCGCCGGGCTCGTCCAGTTCCAGCGGCTGCCTTGCCTCGGGCACGGCGCGGGCGGGAATGCTGCCGAAATGGCGCTCAACCAGGGTTTTGACCTCTGCCGGCTGCACGTCGCCGACAATCACCAGGGTGGCGTTGCCGGGGCTGTACCAGCGCTCATGCCACTGGCGCAGGTCATCGATGGTCATGCGTTCAAGGTCGTGCATCCAGCCGACGGTGGGAATGCTGTAGCTGCTGGCCGGATGCGCCAGAGCCAGAAAACGTTCGTAGGCCAGTCCCGAAGGGTTGTCGTCGGTGCGCATGCGTCGCTCTTCCTTGATCACCTCGATTTCACGCAGAAATTCGTCTTCGGGCAGGGTCAGGCCGGCCAGCCGGTCGGCTTCCATTTCCAGCGCCACTTCCAGCCGGTCTTTGGCCAGCACCTGGTAGTAGGCGGTGTAGTCGTCACTGGTGAAGGCATTCTCTTCCGCACCCAGCTCGCGCAGAATGCGCGAGGACTCGCCCGGGCCCAGCTTGCTGCTGCCCTTGAACATCATGTGCTCCAGTGCATGGGCCAGACCGGTGCTGCCGGGCGTTTCGTAGCTGGAGCCGGCCTTGTACCATAATTGGCTGACGACGACAGGTGCGCGATGGTCTTCGCGGACAATTACCTTGAGGCCGTTGTCGAGGCTGAATTCATGGGTAGCTGGCGGGGTGGAGGCCTGCACGGGAAGGATTGCCAGCGTGGTGGCAAACAGGGTGATACCTAGGCGTAACAATGATGACATGGGAAATCCTGAAGGGTCTGGTCTTTTGTCGTAGCAGCTTTCTGGGACATTCGGGGGACTAATGATAGAATACACCGCATTTTCATTCACGGTTGTTGTGCCACAGGCGGCAACAGCCCTTGCTGAGATCGCCATTATCCATGTCTGGTTCCGGTAACGACACAAATCAAACGCCCCCGCAGAAGAAAGGATTGTTTTCCTGGCTCCGCAAAAAGCCCGCAGCCGAGGCTGTGCCAAAGCTTGCCGAGGCCAGCGCAGAACAGCAGATAACCGGTGAGCAGCCTGACGGGGCCGAGCTTGAGGGTGAACCGGTTGCGGCCGCTGTAGCTGCGCAGGAAACTGTTGTAGAGCCAGAGCCAGAGCCAGAGCCAGAGCCAGAGCCAGAGCCAGAGCCAGAGCCAGAGCTGGAAGCTTTTGGGCTGGGGGAAGGGCGGCCCGGGATTGCACCTGTGGCAGGCGGAAGCGGGCCGGTAGTCGAAGCAGGTGCGGATATCAGTATTGCTGAACAGCCGGCAACAGACATGCCGATAGCCGGTGAGACGGATGTTGCCACTCACCCCGCCGTGGCGGATGCTCCCGAACCCGAACCCGAACCCGAACCCGAACCCGAACCCGAACCCGTCGGGGAGCCGGTGGCTTCCGCTGCCGACGCGGATGACGGCAACAAAAAGGGCTGGTTTGCCCGTCTGCGTCAGGGGCTGGCGAAAACCGGTGCCAACTTCGGCGAGGGTGTCGCGACCCTGTTCATGGGCCGCAAGGCTATTGACGATGACCTGTTTGAAGAGCTGGAAACCAGGCTGCTGATGTCCGATGTTGGCGTCGAGGCCACCAGTGAAATCGTCGAGCGCCTGACCCAGCGCGTCAAACGCAAGGAACTGGCCGACAGCGATGCACTGTTCAAGGCGCTACAGGACGAGCTGGAAGAGCTGCTGCAACCGGTTGAGCAGCCGCTGGTCCTGGCCAGCCAGAAACCGCAGGTGATTCTGGTGGTAGGCGTCAACGGTGCCGGCAAGACCACCACCATCGGCAAGCTGGCGTCGCGCCTGCAAAAGGAAGGCAAGAAGGTCATGCTGGCCGCGGGTGATACCTTCCGTGCCGCGGCCGTCGAGCAGCTGCAGGTCTGGGGCGAGCGCAACAACATCCCGGTGATTGCGCAGCACACAGGTGCCGACTCGGCTTCGGTCATTTATGACGCCGTTGAAGCGGCCCGTGCCCGTGGTATCGATGTGCTGATTGCCGACACTGCCGGCCGCCTGCACAACAAGGACAACCTGATGGAAGAGCTGAAGAAGGTCCAGCGCGTGATGTCACGCCTGGACGAGTCGGCTCCCCACGAGGTGCTGCTGGTGCTGGATGCCGGCACCGGCCAGAACGCCATCAACCAGACCCGCCAGTTCAACGAGGCAGTGGCCGTCACCGGTCTGGTGCTGACCAAGCTGGACGGTACCGCCAAGGGTGGCGTGATTTTCGCGCTGGCCAAGCAGTTCGATATCCCGGTGCGCTTCATTGGCGTGGGCGAAGGCATTGACGACTTGCGGCCCTTTGTCGCCAGGGATTTTGTGCGGGCACTGTTTGCCGGCAAGGACGGCGAATGATCCGTTTCGACCGGGTAGCCAAACGTTATGCCAACGGGCACGTCGGCCTGCATGAATTGAGTGTGCATGTGCGCCGTGGCGAGTTCCTGTTTGTTACCGGCCATTCGGGCGCGGGCAAGAGCACCATGATGCGCCTGTTGCTGGCGATGGAACGTCCCACCGCCGGCAAATTGCTGTTGGCCGGGCAGGATCTGGGCAAGATCCGCAACTCGCAGATTCCCTTCCTGCGTCGCCAGATCGGCGTGGTATTCCAGAACCACCAGCTGCTGTTCGACCGCAGTGTTTTCGAGAACGTGGCCTTGCCACTGCACATCCTTGGCCTGTCGCGCGAGGAGATCAATGCCCGTGTCAGCCTGGCACTGGAACGTGTCAGCCTCAGGGACAAGGCCATGCAACCCCCTTCGGACCTGTCCACCGGCCAGCAGCAGCGGGTCGGCATTGCCCGTGCCATCGTGCACCAGCCGGCCCTGCTGCTGGCGGACGAGCCGACCGGCAACCTCGACCCGAAACTGGCAGCAGAAATCATGGCGGTATTTGAAGACATCAACCGGCTGGGCACTACGGTGATCATTGCCAGCCACGACCTGGCGCTGATCGCCCGCATGCGTCACCGCATGCTGACCCTGCAGCGCGGTCGCCTGATTGCCGATGGCGAGGCGGTCTGATGAGCGCACAACTGACTCCCGACCAGCCTGGCAAGCGTATTGGTGCAACCGAGCGTCACCGGGTGGATAGCCCGCCCGTCGAGGCGACTGAAGCCCGTGTCCAGCTGCAGGCCTGGCTGAACAGCCACCGGGCGAGTTTTCTCGACAGTGCCTGGCGTATTGTGCGCCAGCCATTCGGCAGCTTCTTCACCTGCCTGGTGATTGCGGTGGCGCTGAGCCTGCCGATGGGCCTGACCTTGCTGTTGAACAACCTGAACCAGTTGGGAGCATCCTGGCAGCAGGCGGCACAAATCTCGGTATTTTTTGAACTGAAGACCACGGACAGGCAGGCACAGGCATTGCTGGCCGATTTGCAGTCGCATGAAGGCATTGCCGAAGTGCAGTGGATCAGCCGGGAGCAGGCGCTGCAGGACTTTTCCAGTTTTTCCGGACTGGGCCAGGTACTGCAGGAGCTGCCGGACAACCCGCTGCCGTCCAGCCTGCTGATCACGCCGCTGCAGATTGATCCGGACGGCTTGCAGGAACTGGTGCACAGCCTGGAAAACATGCCTCACGTGCAGCAGGTGCAGCTGGACCTGCAGTGGGTCGAGCGGCTGGCCGCCATGTTGCGGCTGGGCGAGCGTTTCATCTTCGCCCTGACCCTGGTTCTGATTGCCGCGCTGTTGCTGGTGGTCGGTAATACCATCCGCCTGCATATCGAAAACCGCCGCACCGAGATCGAGGTGATCAAGCTCGTCGGCGGTACCGACGGTTACGTGCGCCGGCCCTTCCTCTATATGGGGGCACTGTACGGTGTCGGTGGCGGCTGTCTGGCCTGGCTGTTGCTGGTCTGGGGCTTTGCCTGGCTCAATCAGTCTGTAACGGAGCTGGCCAGTTTGTACGCCAGTGATTTCCGGCTGGCCGGTGTATCGCTTGATGATGGATTTTCTTTGTTGATTGGTGCAGTATTGCTGGGTTACATCGGTGCCTGGCTGGCAGTTGCGCGCCACTTGCGCGAGCTGTTGCCAAGCTGAGGTGGCGGCTGTCGCGGCGCTCCGCCCAGACAGGCAGCGCGACTCTCTGCGCAGTGCATTGATATTGGCATGACTGCATGATATTCAATGTTTAACTGAACTTATCCACAGAGGCCGGGTCTGACTCTTCAGTGAGCAAGACCATGAATTTGGGGGACGATTTACATGACAACGACTACAGCCTTACAACCGGTACAGCTGCTGAGCCCTGGTGCCAATCTGCAGGCGTACGTGCATTCGGTAAACAGCATTCCCCTGCTGACTGTCGAGCAGGAGCGGGAGCTGGGTGAGCGCCTGTACTACGAACAGGACCTGGATGCGGCTCGCCAATTGGTGATGGCCCACCTGCGTTTTGTTGTCCACATTGCCCGCAGCTATTCCGGCTATGGCCTGGCCCAGGCCGACCTGATCCAGGAAGGCAACGTTGGCCTGATGAAAGCGGTCAAACGTTTCAATCCTGAAAAGGGCGTGCGCCTGGTGTCCTTTGCCGTGCACTGGATCAAGGCCGAGATTCACGAGTTTGTCCTGCGCAACTGGCGCATCGTCAAGGTGGCCACCACCAAGGCTCAGCGCAAGCTGTTCTTCAACCTGCGCAGCAAGAAAAAGGGCTTCAACTGGCTGACCCAGGACGAAGCCAGTGCGGTGGCCGACAGCCTGGGTGTGGAAGTGCGCGATGTGCACGAGATGGAAAGCCGTCTGACCGGCCATGACATGACGTTCGACCCGCTGGATGCGGATGATGACGATGCCACTTTTGCTCCGGCACAGTATCTGGAAGACCACAGCCACGACCCGGCCTTGCGCTATGAGGCCGAACACACCGCCGAAAGCGAAAGCGCCAGCCTGTATCAGGCACTCGGGCAGCTGGACGAGCGCAGCCGGGACATTGTCCAGCAGCGCTGGCTGAATGACGAAAAAGCCACCCTGCACGAGCTGGCCGCGCAGTATGATGTGTCTGCCGAGCGCATCCGGCAAATCGAACAGGCGGCGATGAAAAAACTCAAGGGTTCGATCTTGGCCTAGATTTGCTACAGGCATGAAAAAAGCGACCATCAAGGTCGCTTTTTTCATGCCCGGAATAAGCCTGCGAGCTATTCGCGCAGCGGTGCGCGCGAGCCCAGATAGCACAGGATAAAGGCCGTCAGGCCAAAACCGGCCAGCGCCGCAGGCAGGGTCAGCAAGGTGGTCGGGGTCAGGTTGACGATGAAGCCCAGCAAGCCTGCGAGCAGGAATTGCAGCATGCCCATCAGCGACGAGGCGATACCGGCAAACTGCCGCGCATAGCCCATGGTCACCGCAGTCAGGTTGCCGGTGATCATGCCGAGCATCGACAGGCCCAGGCCAAGGATCACCGCATAACTCCAAACATCAGCCAGTTCCAGCACCACCAGGATGCTCAGGCTGCCGGAAGCGGCTACGAAACCGGTCAGCCCCATGTACAGCACCTGCAGGGGCTTGTATAGGCGCAGCAGGCGCAGGTTGATCTGACCGGTGAGAATCATGGCGCTGGCGCAGGCGGCAAAGATCAGGCTGTACTGGCTGGGCGACAGCTGGTACTGCTGGATGAAAACGAATGGCGAGTTGTTGATGTAGGTGAATAGCGCACCGACCGTGAAACTGGACGCGAGGGTGAACAGCATGAAACGCGAGTGTGCCAGCAGCTTGAAGTAGTTGCGCAGGATATTTCGCACCGAGATCGGCAGACGCCTTTCCGCGGGTAGGGTTTCCGGCAGCATGCGCCAGCTGCACAGTCCGGCGACCACTCCGGCAATCACCAGTACCCAGAAGATCAGCTGCCAGGGTCCGAACATCAGGGTGGCACTACCGATCAGCGGTGCGGTGATCGGCGCAATCATCATCACCTGCATCAGCATCGAGAAGGCTCGTGCTGCCGTATCCACGTCACAGGTATCGGCAATGATGGCACGCGGCGTGACTGAGCCGGCGGCAGCGCCCAGCGCCTGGATGAAACGGGCCACCAGCAACAACTCGAAACTCTGAGCCAGGGCTGCTAGTGCCGAGCCGAGCACGAACAGCAGGACGCCAACCAGCAGTGGCTGGCGCCGGCCATAGCGATCCAGCAGAGGACCATAGACCCCCTGGCCGACCGCCAGGCCGATCAGGAACACCGTCAGGGTCTGCTGCACCTCGCCGGCACTGATCTGCAAACCGGCACCTATTGCCGGGTAAGCCGGCAGGTACATGTCGATGGCTGCGGCAACCAGTGCGTTCAGGGAGGCCAGCAGGATGATCAGCCGCATGCTGATGCTTTGCACGGTAGAAGTCATGATTTGCCGGGGTCAGAGAAAGTGACATCAATTATACATTTTTGCCGGTACTGCCATGCGTTGACCGCCGGGCCGGCCGGAACATGTCGTTTTCGACTGCAAGCGGTCGGGAAAATTTGACCTGGATCAGTTGTTTTGCAGTTCCCTTGTGCAGAAAAAACAGGATGCGCCGGGGGCGTTCGTAGCGACGGCGGACGAAAAACCGGGATTTCAAGCTTTTGTTTTTTGTAACTATATGAATAGCAAGGTAATTGCTCTTTCCTTGTGACAGCTTCAGATGATTTTCGGACAGGCTTCCGTCGATTCCTGTAGGGGGAGGTTGCCACTGCGGCAATATGTCACTTTGTAGACTGTCCTCCCGATTCGCGATTATCTAGACACACTAAAGTCGTAGAGGGTGCCGGCGTATCGGTAAATGCCTGCAAGGTGCCCGGGCGCAATGCTGCGGCTTTCATGCCAGTTTCAAGATACTCCGTACGGGAGCGTGAAAGATGTCAAGCCAGTATTTTAGGCGCTTATCGGTAATTATCACCCTGTTGTCTGCCCTGGCCCTGCTGCCGGGCCAGGCCCTTGCAGAACCGCCCAGTGCGCTGGAGAAGGAGCGCATTGACAGCGTTCTGCCCGGTGTCAGCTTCATTTCCGAACAGGAAGGCGAGTTCGGGGTACGTACCCTGAAACAGGGCGACGAGGTTGTCGGCTACGCCTTCGAGACCATCAATGTCGCCCCGATTCCTGCCTACTCGGGCAAACCGATGAACATGCAGGTGGTCCTCGACCCTGCGGGCAACATCCTCGACAACTACGTGTTGTATCACGACGAACCGATCCTGCTGATCGGCATTCCCGAACAGAAACTGCATGACTTTGCCGCCAAGTACCAGGGCATCCACGTCACCCAGCGCGTGGTGATTGGACGTACCAAGGACGAAAGCGCGGTGACCATTGATGCCGTATCCGGTGCCACCGTCACCGTGATGGTGGTCAACGAGGCGGTGATGACCTCTGCGCACAAGGTGGCGGTCAGCCTGGGCCTGGTCGAGCCGCATGCCGACGTCAAGCCCAAACCCTCCAGCATCAGGATGGACCTGTTCGAGCAAAAGGACTGGAGTACGCTGACCGGTGACGGCTCAGTACGCCGCCTGCTGCTCAACTATGGCCAGGTGGATGACGCCTTTGTCGGCACCGAAGCCGAAGGCGTTGACGCCGCCCCGGCGGACAAGCGTGACAACACCTTCATCGACCTCTATTTTGCCGACCTGACCACGCCGACCATTGGCCGCAACATTCTGGGCGACAGCCAGTACGAGCGGGTGATGAAAGAGCTGCAGCCGGGCGACTACATGTTCGGCGTGATGGCCAACGGCGACTTCTCGTTCAAGGGCTCCGGCTATGTGCGCGGCGGCATCTTCGACCGTATCCAGCTGCGCCAGTTTGGCGAGGTGATCAGCTTCCGCGACCTGGACTTCTACCGCCTGAGTGACGTGTATGCCGCCGGCATGCCCGATTTTCACGAGATGGGCATCTTCATCGCTCGCGCCAAGTATGCGGTCGATCCGGGCAGCAATCTCGGTTTCGAGCTGCTGGTACGCCGCCAGACCGGCCCGATCGACAGCATCTTCACCAGCTTCGAGCTGGGCTACCAGTGGCCCGAGGAATACATCGAGCGCCCGGTGCTGACCAGGGCCGAGCTGGCCGCGATCGAAGAGGCCAACCGCCCGCTGTGGCTGCAGGTCTGGTACCAGAAGAGCTTCCAGGTCGGCGTGCTGCTGGCAGCGCTGGTCGTACTGGTGGCGATCCTGTTCATGCAGGACGTGCTGGCCCGCCGGCCAAAACTGCTACACCGCATCCGTATCGGTTACCTCAGCTTCACGGTGCTGTTCATCGGCTGGTATGCGCTGGGCCAGATCTCGGTGGTCAACGTGTTCGCCTTCACCCATGCCTTCATGGGCGACTTCAAGTGGGATACCTTCCTGATCGACCCGATCATGTTCATCATGTGGAGCTTTGTCGCCATCAGCATCCTGCTGTGGGGCCGTGGCGTGTTCTGCGGCTGGCTGTGCCCGTTCGGAGCGTTGCAGGAGCTGATCAACGAGGCGGCACGCGCACTGAAGATCAAGCAGTACGAACTGCCGTGGGCGGTGCACGAGCGGCTGTGGGCGGTGAAGTACATCATTTTGCTGGCGCTGTTCGCGATCTCGCTGGACAGCATCGGCACTGCCGAGAAGTTCGCCGAGGTCGAGCCGTTCAAGACCGCGATCACGCTGCACTTCATGCGTGAGTGGAGCTTCGTGCTGTATGCCGTGATCCTGCTGGTGATCAACATCTTCACGCGCAAGGTTTACTGCCGCTACATCTGCCCGCTGGGCGCCGCACTGGCGATCCCGACCCAGCTGCGCCTGTTCGACTGGCTCAAGCGCCGCAAGGAGTGCGGTACCCCGTGCCAGCTGTGTGCGGTGGAGTGCGAGGTGCAGGCGATCCATCCGGACGGCCATATCAATGCCAACGAGTGTCACCACTGCCTCGACTGCCAGGTGACCTACTACAACGACGACCGTTGCCCGCCGCTGGTGGCGAAAAAGAAACGCCGCGAGCGGGTCAAGGAAGCCCCTGCTGCCAAACAGGCAGTAAACATTATCCCGGCTGTACAGCTGGAATCTTCGCCCTGACTCGCCGAGGCGGGGCTCAAACCAGGAGATGTCTGTCATGACTGATAAAAAAATAACCCAGGAAGTTGAAAAGAACGGCATGAGCCGCCGCAGCTTCCTCGGTGCAACTGCTGCCACCGGAGCCACGCTGGCGGCTGCCACCGCAGTGGGAACTTCCATGTCCAGCCGTGAGGCGGTGGCCAGCCCGGCCAAGGATGCCATGGCCAAAGCCCATGTCGGCCCTGCCGAGCTGGACGAATACTATGGCATCTGGAGTGGTGGTCAGTCAGGCGAAGTGCGCATCGTCGGTATCCCGTCCATGCGCGAGCTGATGCGGGTACCAGTGTTCAACCGCTGCTCGGCCACCGGCTGGGGCATGACCAACGAGAGCAAGGAAATTCTCGGCGAGACTGCCGAATGGGAAAACGGTGACACCCACCACCCGCAATCTTCCTGCACCGATGGTCACTACGATGGCCGCTGGTCGTTCATCAACGACAAGGCCAACACCCGTGTTGCCCGTATCCGCCTGGATGTGATGAAGTGTGACAAGGTCACCCTGATTCCGAACACCCAGTCGATTCACGGCCTGCACTGTCAGCGTGTGCCCAGCACCACCCGTGTCTACGCCAACGGCGAATTCATCATTCCGCATCCCAACGACGGCAAGCTGATCGAGAAGGTGGACGAGGCGGAACACTTCACCATGTACACCGCGCTGGATGCGGAAACCATGGACGTGGTGTGGCAGTGCATTGTTGACGGCAACCTCGACAACACTGCCACCGACTACACCGGCCGCTTTGCCGGCGCCACCTGCTACAACTCCGAAATGGCCTTCGACCTGGCCGGCCAGATGCGCAACGAGCGTGACTGGGTGGTGGTTTTCGACCTGCACAAGATCGAAGAAGACGTCAAGGCTGGCAAGTTCATCACCCTGCCCGGCTCCAAGGTGCCCGTAGTCGACGGCCGCAAGAAGGACGGCAAGAACAGCCCCTACACCCGCTACGTGCCAGTGCCCAAAAACCCGCACGGCATTCACGCCTCTCCGGACGGCAAGTACTGGGTGGCCAACGGCAAGCTGTCACCAACCGTATCCGTGATCGAGCTGGCCAGGCTGCCAGACCTGTTCGCTGACAAGCTGAGCGACGAGCGTGATGTCATCGTCGCCGAGCCCGAGCTGGGCCTTGGTCCGCTGCACACCACCTTCGACGGTCGTGGCAACGCCTACTCCTCGCTGTTCATCGACAGCCAGGTGGTGAAGTGGAACGTCGATGCCGCCATTCGCCACTACAAGGGCGAGAAGGTCAACTACATCCTGCAGAAGTCCGACGTGCACTATCAGCCGGGCCACCTGCAGGCGTCCCTGGGCGAGACCCGTGATGCCGACGGCAAGTGGCTGGTGGTTCTGAGCAAGTTCTCCAAGGACCGCTTCCTGCCAACCGGCCCGCTGCGTGCCGAGAACGACCAGCTGTTCGACATCTCCGGTGATGAAATGGTGCTGGTGCATGACGGCCCCGCCTTTGCCGAGCCGCACGACATCAACATCATCCGTCGTGATCAGATCCAGACCAAACGGGTCTGGGACCGCAACGACCCCTTCTTCGCCGGTGCGGTGGCCCGCGCCAAGCAGGATGGTGTCAACCTGGAGACCGACAACAAGGTCATCCGTGACGGCAACAAGGTACGTGTCTACATGATCTCGGTGGCTCCGTCCTTCGGTTTAAGCGAGTTCGAAGTGAACGAGGGCGACGAAGTGACCGTAACCGTCACCAACCTCGACCATATCGAAGACCTGTCGCACGGTTTCTGCCTGGTCAACCATGGCATCAACATGGAGATCAGCCCGCAGCAAACCTCCTCTGTCACCTTCACTGCCAGCAAACCTGGCGTGCACTACTACTTCTGCACCTGGTTCTGCCATGCCCTGCACATGGAAATGGCCGGCCGCATGAAGGTACGTGCCAAGAACGGCTAAACGGCAACCCTTGCCCGGCTGGTTCGCCAGCCGGGCATTCCGGCTTCAATGCCTCTGCATTCGGGGAAGCGTATGCGATCAGTCAATACGTGGCTTGCCTGTGTGGCTGTGGCCTGTTTTGCCCAGGGTTCCTGGGCCGACAAACTACAAAACAAAGCGGGTTTTGATGTGCCCGAGGTGATGCGCGGAATCGAGCTGTTTCCGATCCAGGCGCCACCCGGTGCGGACCAGAGCCTGATATCCGTTACCACGCTGCCGCTGCAGCGTATTTCCGATACCCACTGGAAGCTGCCCAAAGGCGAATACAAGGGCAACCATGTGGTCGACGTGCCCATCCATCTTGAATGTGAGGAAGGGGCAGTGTTTGATGCCCAGGGCCAGAAGAACGCCATCAACATCCGGGCCCCCGGCGTCATCTTTGATGGCTGCCGCATGATCAACTGGGGCACCAACCTGACCGAAATGGATTCCGGCATTTTCATCGAACGGACTGCGAAGGATTCACAGATCATCAACAACCGCCTGCATGGGCCGGGCTTCGGTATCTGGATGGATGCCGTGCGCAATGTGCGGGTGGAACACAACCATGTACAGGGTTATGAGCAGCTGCGTTCGGCCGACCGCGGCAACGGCATTCACGTGTTTGCCACCAAGAATTGCCTGATCAACGCCAACAAGGTCTGGCATGTGCGTGACGGCATCTACATCGAGGCGGCCGACGACAACGACCTGACCAACAACGACCTGCACGACCTGCGCTACGGCATCCACTACATGTTCTCCCACCGCAGCACGGTCACCGGCAACCGTACCACGCGCACCCGTACCGGCTACGCGCTGATGCAGAGCCGCCAGCTGATGGTCGAGGGCAACTATTCCGACCACGATGACAACTACGGCATCCTGCTCAACTACCTGACCTATTCCACCGTGCGCAACAATCATGTCACGGCGGTACAGTCCGGTGTGGGTGACGCCGATGGCCATATCAGCGGAGCCGAAGGCAAGGGCCTGTTCATCTTCAACTCGCTGTTCAATGTCATCACCGACAACACCTTCGGCAACAGCGCCATGGGCGTACATCTGACCGCCGGCTCGGAAGACAACCACATCTACCACAACGCCTTCTACAACAACGAGCAGCAGGTCAAGTACGTGGCCCTGCGCAACCAGGAGTGGTCGCACGAAGGCCAGGGCAACTTCTGGAGCGACTACCTGGGCTGGGACCGCAATGCCGACGGCATTGGCGATGTGCCCTATGAACCCAACGACAACGTCGACCGCCTGCTGTGGACCTATCCGCAGGTGCGCCTGCTGATGCACAGCCCCGGCATCGAGCTGTTGCGCTGGGTGCAGCGTGCCTTTCCGGTGGTCAAGTACCCGGGCGTACAGGACAGCCATCCATTGATGCGGCCGACACAGATGCCGCCGAAGCAAGGAATAGATTCATGAGTGTTGTTGTCGAGCTGGAACAGGTCCAGCAGTTTTACGGCAAGCTGCAAGTGCTGCATGACATGAGCTGGCAACTGCAGGCCGGCGAGATCATGGGCCTGTTCGGCCATAACGGTGCCGGCAAGACCACCACGGTGCGCCTGATCCTGGGCCTGATCCGCCAGAGTGGCGGCAAGGTCCGTGTGCTGGGCGGCGATGCCAGCGACGCGCAGGTACGCCAGCAGATCGGTTTTTTGCCGGAAAACGTCATGTTCTACCCGCAGCTGACCGGTTACGAGACTCTCAGCCACTTCGCCCGCCTGAAAGGCGCCGATCACAGTCAGGTGCTTGGTCTGCTGGAGCAGGTCGGCCTGACCGCCGCTGCCGGCGAACGGGTGAAGACCTACTCCAAGGGCATGCGCCAGCGTCTCGGCCTGGCCCAGGCATTGCTGGCCCGGCCAAAACTGCTGCTGCTGGACGAGCCCACCGTGGGGCTGGACCCCATCGCCACCATCGAGCTGTACCGGCTGATCGGCCAGCTGCGCGACGAAGGTTCCAGCATCATCATCTGTTCCCACGTGCTGCCGGGAGTCGAACCCTATATCGACAAGGCGGTAATTCTGGCCCGTGGCCATCTGGAAGCGGTCGGCAACCTGCAGCAGCTGCGCGAGCAGGCCGGCTTGCCGGTGCGCATCCGCATCAACGGGCCGGGTGCAGGCTTTGAGCATCCGCAGCTGCTGGAGCACCAGCCGCTGGCCGGCGACTGGCACGAATTCAGCGTGCCGGCTGCGGCCAAACTGCCGGTGCTGCAGGAGCTGCTCAAGTTGCCGCTGGAAGACATCGAGATCCGTCCGCCGTCGCTGGAGGACATCTACCGTTTCTACATGGAAAAGGCCAGTGCCGTGGGTGTGGCAGGAGTTCAGCAGTAATGAAACAGATCTACCATATTGCACGCAAGGAATTCAGCGACGGCATGCGCAACCGCTGGATCCTGGCCATCAGCATCCTGTTTGCCGTGCTGGCGGTGGGCATCACCTGGTTTGGTGCCGCAGCCTCCGGGCAGGTCGGTTTCACCTCGATTCCGGCCACCATTGCCAGTCTGGCCAGCCTGGCGACTTTCCTGATGCCGCTGATCGCCCTGATGCTGGCTTACGATGCGGTGGTCGGTGAAGAGGAAGGCGGCACCCTGATGCTGCTGCTGACCTATCCGCTGAGCCGCGGCCAGTTGCTGACCGGCAAGTTCGTCGGGCATGGCTGCATTCTTGGCCTGGCCACACTGATCGGCTTTGGCAGCGCGGCGGTGGCCATCGCCCTGTGGGTGCCGGATGTTTCCATTGGCACCCTGGTGTTCTCGTTTGGCCGCTTCATCCTGTCCTCGATCCTGCTGGGGCTGGTGTTCCTGGCTTTTGCCTATGTGCTCAGCAGCCATGCCAACGAGAAGAGCACCGCCGCAGGTCTGGCGCTGGGTGTCTGGTTCCTGTTCGTGCTGGTGTTTGACCTGGCGCTGCTGACCATTCTGGTGGTGACCGAAGGGCGCATCAGCCCCGAGCTGCTGCCCTGGCTGCTGCTGTTCAACCCGACCGACATCTACCGGCTGATCAACCTGGGCGGCTTCGAAGCCGGTGGCCAGGGCATGGGCGTGATGGCGCTGGCCAGCGACCTGCCGGTCGGAGCTGCCGTGCTCTGGGCATGTCTGGCCGGCTGGGTCGTCGCCATTTTACTGCTGGCGCACTGGCGCTTTGCCAAACGACTGGGGTAATGACCATGAAAAAACTGTTTACCTTGATGTTCTCTGCCGTACTGGCGCTGGCCCTGACTGGCTGCCAGGAGCAGGAGAGGGCTGATATCAATCTGGATCCGGTTGCCATCCACTCCGGTGACGAGTGCCATGTGTGCGGCATGATCATCATGGAATGGCCGGGGCCCAAGGCCGAATCGATCAACAAACACAACGGTGAAACCCTCAAGTTCTGTTCCACCACCGACCTGTTTGCCTGGTGGCTGCAGCCGGAAAACAAGACCCTGCAGGCACAGATCTACGTCCACGACATGTCCGTTGCGCACTGGGACCAGCCGCAAGACGAGCATCTGGTGGATGCACGCAAGGCCTGGTATGTCACCGGCACCGACCTGATTGGTGCCATGGGCCCGACGCTGGTGTCCTTTGCCGACCAGAGCGCCGCGCAGAAACTGGTCGACGAGAAGGGCGGCCGTGTACTGACCTTTGACCAGGTGGATATTGCCGTGCTGCAGGAAATCGGCCAGGCCGGTCACGAGTACGCCGCCAGCCACGGTCGCGAACTGCGCCGTGCCATGGGTGTGGATGACGAGGAAGAGCAGGACGAAGAAAGGGACTAACTCACATCTGGTGTCAGCTTTGTGATACCGGCCTGCATGCGTTCGTGCCGAGAGGCTGGCATGATGCAGTTCTTCAGGTCTACGTCTCAGGGTGTCACTCATGAACTGGTTCAGGCAACTTACCGGCTTTGCCGAGCAATCTCCCGATCAGGTCCGTAGCCAGTTGCAGCTGCAGGGCCGGCGGCTGACTTCATTGGCCAATGGCAACAGCTGGGACTGTGGCGGGTTTTCCGCGCCCATGCTGCAGAAGCTGCGCGACAAATACGACCAGCAGCTGGAGCAGCTTGGCCAGCAAAATCCCCCGCTACGATTGCGTGTACGCGAACAGGTGGCCGATGTGCTGCAGCTGCACGCTGATGCGACCAATGCCGGTGCGCTGTTCCAGGTGGCATCACAGTTCAACCTGCTGGAAATGGTTTCGCCGCAGGTGACGCCGGAGCAGGGTGTCGGCATCTATGGCGCGGACCAGACCCAGGGACCGGCCTGTGCCATTGCCTGTGGTGCCGGGACCATCTGGCGCAATTATTTCATGCCCCTGTCCGGGCAGACCGGTCAGACGGCCACATTGCAGTTTGATGCATTGGCCGAGCTGGGCCGTGCTCTGGGCAATGACAAGGGCCAGCTCTGGCAAATGAGCAATGGCTATGTGCAGGCCAGCCAGCAGGGGCTGGAGCAGATTGCACAGCTGCTGCAACAGGCCGATGAAAGCACCCGTGACGCGCTGGCCGGTCTGGTCCGCATCGGCATCCAGTCGGATGCGCAGGTTACCCTGCCGGATTGCCGGCACCATGTCACCCAGGCGTATTGCAGCGCCCTGCCGGTAGCCTATTCACCGCATCAGGCCGAATCATGGCGCGAGTTTGCCTGCCTGATACTGGATGCCGCCTATGAGGCGACTTTATATGTGGCCATGCAGAATCTGCTGGAAAACGGGCAGAACAGGGTCTTCCTGACCCTGCTGGGTGGTGGTGCCTTCGGCAATGACCGTGAATGGATCATGGCTGGCCTGCGCCGGGCCCTGCTCAAGTTCGCCGCGCTGGAACTGGATGTGGTGATTGTCAGCCATAGCCGCTCCAGCCCGGCTGTGCGTGCGTTGGTGGATGAGTTTTCTAGCGGCCAGCCATGACCTCAACCCTGTCCTTGCGGATGATGTCCTGAAAGCTGCTGTCGATACTGGCCCAATCAAGGATATCTACTTTCCATGGCAGATCTGATTCGCTAAAAGCGGAAGTCAGAGCAGCCAGGGTATCCAGGCTCAACGGCGTCTCCGTAATGACTGCCAGATCCAGATCCGAATGCTTCTTGGCAGTGTGTTTGGCGCGTGAGCCGAACGCCCAGACAGGGTATTCCGGCACATGGGCTTGCAGGATGGAGCGTACGATATGCCACTGACTGGTCGTGATGTCGATATCTGGCAGATCAGGCATTGCGCGCTTCCAGCTGTTGCAACAAGGCGCGGGCATCTTTGATAAACACTAGTGTGCCTTCATAAACCTGCCTGGCTTTCTCGTGCTTGTAGGTGTGCGAGGTGATATTGCGCATCAGGCGATAGCGGAACCAGGCCTCAACATCATCGATAAGTCCCTTTTCTGCCGCGGTACGCAGGATGTCGCGAAAGCTTGATTGGTCCACTTCTTCGGGTGAAATGGCTTCCAGCTCGAGCTGGCGTTTGATCATTTTGGTGCTGATTTCATATACGAATTCGAAGTTCTGGATGACTCCGGCAATCAGCGTGTTTTGCACCCGGGGCTGCTGTTGCTCAAACCATGTGGAGTCAGCCACGGTAGCCAGCGCATCTGTCAGTGATGAAACGGCGTTTTGCAAGGGCTGGAGCTGCAGCTTTTCCTGTCTCATGGCGTGCTTGCCTCATTGGTTTAAGCATGAAGTGATTGCTCAACAGCGTAGAGTGCCAAGCGTTCCTACAATAACAGAAAGAGTTCTGTGACTCAGCCGCCCAGCATCGCCCGCATATCGGCCAGGGCGCTGCCGGCGCGGGCTTTTTTCACTTCCGGCGGGGCTTCTTCCAGGCCTTCCCAGATCAGGTCATCGGCCGGCAGCTCGTCGAGAAAACGGCTCGGCGTGCAGTCGATCACCTCGCCATACTGTTTGCGCTTGCTGGCCAGGGTCAGGGTCAGGTTCTCGCGGGCGCGGGTGATGCCGACATAGGCCAGCCGGCGCTCTTCCTCGACCGTATCCGCCTCTATGCTGGAGCGGTGCGGCAGGATTTCCTCTTCCATGCCCATGATGTACACCACCGGAAATTCCAGCCCTTTGGAGGCATGGAGGGTCATCATTTGCACGCCTTCGGCGCCCTCGGCTTCCTCTTCCTGGCGCTCCAGCATGTCACGCAGCACCAGCTTGGCGATGGCATCCTCGATGGTCAGCTCGCCTTCGTCGTCACGCTCCAGGGTGTTTTTCAGGGCTTCCAGCAGGAACTGCACGTTGGCCATGCGGTACTCGGCGGCCTTTTCGCTGGAGCTGTTCTGGCGGATCCAGTTTTCGTAGTCGATATCCAGCAGCATCTCGTTGAGCGCGGCGATGGGGTCGTCGCTGAAACAGCGCTGGCGCAGCCTGTCCATGTAGTGCTTGAAGCGGGCCAGACGCTCGGTGTAACGCTCGGCCAGCTGTTCGCGCAGGCCAAGTTCGGCGCTGGCTTCGTACAGTGAGACCTTGCGCGCAGTAGCATAGGCGCTGAGCTTTTCCAGTGTGGCAGAGCCGATCTCGCGGCGCGGCACGTTGATCACGCGCAGATAGGCGTTGTCGTCATCCGGGTTGATCAGCAGGCGGAAGTAGGACATCAGGTCCTTCACTTCCTGGCGGCTGAAGAAACTGGTACCGCCGGTCAGCCGGTAGGGAATCTTGTGCACCTGCAGTTTCAGCTCCATCAGCTTGGCCTGATAGTTGCCGCGATAGAGGATGGCGAAGTGGTTGTAGGGCCGACCGGTGCGCAGGTGATTGGTGAGAATCTCGACAGCGATGCGCTCGGCCTCGGCGTCCTCGTTGCGGCAGCGCAGCACACGAATGGGGTCGCCAAAGCCCATGTCGCTCCACAGCTGCTTCTGGAATACATGGGGGTTGTTGGCGATCAGCGTGTTGGCGCACTTGAGGATGCGGCCGGTGGAGCGGTAGTTCTGCTCCAGCATGATCACTTTCAGCGAGGGGAAGTCATCTTTGAGCTGCATCAGGTTTTCCGGTCGCGCGCCGCGCCAGGCGTAGATCGACTGGTCATCGTCGCCGACCACGGTGAACTGTGCACGCTCCTTTACCAGCAGCTTCACCAGCAGGTACTGGCTGGCGTTGGTGTCCTGGTATTCGTCCACCAGCATGTAGCGCACGCGGTTGCGCCACTTGTCCAGCACCTCGGGATGGTTCTGGAACAGCTTGACCGGCTGCAGGATCAGGTCGTCAAAATCCACCGCGTTATAGGCTTTCAGCGTGCGCTGGTAGTGGATGTAGACTACGGCAGCGGTCTGCTCCTTCGGGTTGCGTGCCTGCTCCAGCGCCTGTTCCGGCAGAATCAGGTCGTTCTTCCACTGGCCGATCAGGTTCTTGATTTCGTCCACGCCGTCGTCACCTGCGTATTCCTTCTGCATGATCTCGGTGAGCAGGTTCTTGACGTCACTGTCGTCAAAGATTGAGAAGCCGCTCTTGTAACCCAACAGCGCATGTTCACGGCGGATGATATTCAGGCCCAGGTTATGGAAGGTGGATACCGTCAGGCCATGGCCTTCGCGGCCACGTAGCAGCGAGCCGACCCGTTCCTTCATCTCCCGTGCCGCCTTGTTGGTGAAAGTCACCGCCACAATGTGACGGGCGGAGATGCCGCACTGCTGCACCAGATAGGCGATCTTGCGGGTGATCACGCTGGTCTTGCCGGAACCGGCGCCGGCCAGCACCAGCACCGGGCCGCTGATGGCGTGGACAGCTTCTTGCTGGCGGGGGTTGAGACGGCTCATTTTTCTGGCTTCCGGTAGGGGATGTAGCGGGGGATGGATTCTAGCATTGTGCCGGGGGTTTGGGGTTTGGACGTGATTTTTGCACTGCGGGGTAGGGCTGTGGTGTTGTCGGGTTACAGGCTGCCGCTGGTTCGGTCCTGCGGACCAAACCGCTGAAGGCCTGAACCCGACAACACCACAGCCAAAGGTCCCTTGTGCGGGGGGGGAAGGACTGGGGCCGCCTGTGGCGGCCTGCTGTCGCGTGTTGGATGCTGGTTGTGTGCGCTTGTTTGGAACGGGTTGTTGCTGCTTGGAAGCTGTGGCCACATGTTTTGGTTAGCAGTTAGCAGTTAGCAGTTAGCAGTTAGCAGTTAGCAGTTAGCAGTTAGCAGTTAGCAGTTAGCAGTTAGCAGTCGCTGTCTCCTTGCACTTTTCCGCCATTCTGCGCGCAGCGAAGCGGAGTCGCAGAATCCATTTTGCCAGATCAAACATTGGCCCTTGCGACTTCGTGCAGGGTGCCGATGATGGGCGGTTACTGGTGTGGCTGACCTTACATCGTCATCAAATAGCACCACGGAAGCACATTTCTGTGCGAGCCGCTTTGTAGGTTCGAATTTATTCGAACAATGGCTGACGCAGCCGGACATTTGGTAGATCTTTGTGCGAATGAATTCGCACCTACAGGTTGCCCGATCAAGTCGGGCAATGTCGAAGAGCAGATATGGCATCAACCCGTAATCATGCCTCGCCCCACACAGGGTGACGACAGTGAAACCACTGCCGACGGGCTTCCATGCGACAGCAGCCCGCCAAAGGCGGGCCACAATCTCCCCACCCGCACAAGGTGACGTTGGCTGGTCGGGGTGTTGCGTCAGGCCTTTAGCGGTTTGGGCCGAAGGACCGAACCAGCGGCAGCCTGATGCAATACCCCGACCAGCCTATTCACAGCAGTGCAAAACCTACTCCCGTACAACATGCAAAAAGTGCATATGCTGATCGTACTGGCTGAGAATATCCTCGATCACCTCATCCTTGGTCCAACCCATGATGTCGTAATCCTGGCCACCTTCCAGCAGGTGCACTTCGGCACGGAAGTACTTGCGCTCCAGTTCGCAGGCCTCGTCGTCATCCTGGCAGCTGAAGTCCGGGGCAGATAGGCACGCGGGCGTACTTCGTAGAGGAAGTTGACCTCGGCATTGTGCTGCACCTCGAACTGCACGCGGTTTTCCTTGCCTTCGCGTACCTCAACTTCCAGACCCTGCTTGCGCAGTTCGATGGCAATCTCTTCGGCGGCCGGTTTGACCACCTCGTCGAGGAAACGGTTGACGTGGGCACGGCGCGGGAAACTGACCATGTTGCGCAGGCGGCGTTGCCAGGACACGTTGCTGCTGCGGCTGGCAGTGGACTGTTGCAGCAGCATGCGTTTGGTCGAGTCAATGTGCAGTGCGCGCAATAGGCCCCACATGGACGCCAGCAATACCGCCGAGAACGGCAGGGCACTGGCAATGGTAACCGTCTGCAGGGCCGTAAGGCCGCCGCTGAGCAGCAGGGCAATGGCTACGATACCTGTGGATGAAGTCCAGAAGATGCGCTGCCACACCGGAGTGTTGATCTGGCCGCCGGAGGCGAGCATGTCGATTACCAGTGAACCGGAATCCGCCGAGGTAACAAAAAACAAGAACACCATGGCTACCGCCACCAGCGACAGCACGCTGCTAAGCGGGAAGTGTTCCAGAAAGTTGAACAGCGCCAGCGAGGAGTCGGCGCTGACGGTTTCGGCCAGTTCCACCATGTCGCGGTTGAGGATCATGTCGATGGCTGTGTTGCCGAATACGGTCATCCACGCCAGAGTGAATCCGGTTGGCACCAGCAGTACGCCGGTAATGAACTGGCGGATGGTGCGGCCACGGGAGATGCGGGCAATGAACATGCCGACAAAGGGTGACCAGGAAATCCACCAGCCCCAGTAGAACAGCGTCCAGCCGCCGATCCAGTCGGTCGGCTCGTAGGCGTACAGGTTGAAAGTCTTGCTGACGATTTCGGACAGGTAACTACCGGTGTTCTGCACGAAGGACTTGAACAGGAAGGCAGTCGGACCGAAAGCCAGTACCAGCAGCATCAGGATGACGGCCAGCACCAGAGTGATTTCCGACAGGATCTTGATGCCGCGGTCCAGCCCGCTGGCCACCGACAGGGTTGCCAGCGCGGTGGCGACCACAATCAGGATGACCTGGATGGTTTCGTTGACCGGCAGATCGAACAGGTAGTTGAAGCCACTGTTGATCTGCAACACGCCGAAACCCAGCGAAGTGGCGATACCGAATACGGTGCCGATGATGGCGAAGATGTCGATGGCATGGCCGATCGGGCCGTAGATGCGCTCACCGATCAGCGGGTAGAGCGCCGAGCGCAGGGTCAGCGGCAGGCCATGGCGGTAACAGAAGAACGCCAGCACCAGCGCGACAATGGCATAAATCGCCCAGGCATGCAGACCCCAGTGGAAGAAGGTCAGTTTCATCGCTTCCTTGGCCGCCTCGACCGTACCGGGCTCACCAACTGGCGGAGTGAGAAAGTGCATGACCGGCTCGGCGACACCGAAAAACATCAGGCCGATGCCCATGCCGGTGGAGAACAGCATGGCAAACCAGGAAGAGTTTTTGTAATCGGGGGTGCTGTGGTCGGGACCAAGCTTGATGTCGCCATAACGGCTCATGGCCATGAAGGCAATGCCCATCAGGATCAGGGCAACGGTGAGAACGTAGAACCAGCTGACGTTCTCCATGATCCAGCCCTGCACTGCGCCAAACGCGGTCTGGGCGACGTCGGGGGCGGCACTGGCAAAGATCACCAGGGTAATGATGATGGCGGCCGAAATATAAAAGACGGGTGGGTTGATGGTCCCACTGCGTTGCGTGGGTGTTTGCATGAGGACTCCTTGTGACTGACAGGGTCAGTACCTGGCTCGATGGATATCTGCACGGCAGATAAAAAAGACAGCACCTCCTGGTGCCAACCGGTAGTCGACTTGATAATCAGTCACTAATGGCCTGCATGGCAAGCCGTATTCCTTACATTCCGGCAGTAGCCCGCAATCCCGGCTGACGGGAAATTTGGGGCAGGTCGCGATAAAAACGGGATACAGGGTAGCAAAATGACCGCAAAAGCGCAAAAAGGCTTCCGCGAGCTATCAGGAACCGTCTTTTTCATCAGAGGGGGATAGATTGTACAAGAACGATTGCCTGCCATGGCAGGCAATCGTTTTCACCGGCGGCCGTCAGTCACGCAAGCCGAGCAGGGCGGGGCGCTCCTTTTTCGGGCTGCGGGCGTTTTCCAGTTGCTCCAGCTGTTCCAGGCTGGGCAGACGCTCGCCCTTGCGGATGATCAGCGGTGCGTTGCCGGCTTGCTCACGTTCGCGTTTGGCGGCGATATAGGCTGGTGTCGGGTCGGCCTTGACGAACAGGTCGGGGTTTTGCTGATGACGCTGGTTCTGGCGGCGGCCAGTGTTGTTGCGGCCGGCACCAGCACCCTGCTGAGGGCTGCGGTTGTTGTTGCGTGCAGCCCGCGGGCGGCGTTCGCTGGGGGCTTGCTGGCGGCCACGGTTACCGCTGGCGACACCGGGCTTGTTCTTGTAGGGGCTGACGTAGTCGACGCTGTTGCCGAAGTTGTCGATTTCGTCATCCAGAAACTCTTCCGGATCACGATCGGGTGGCAGCGCCGGTTTGCCGGCAGCATTGTGCGTATTGCGATTGTTGCGCGTGGTCTGGCGGGGGTTGCTGTCGCGGTTCTGGTTGCGCTGGCGCTGGTTGCGACCCTTGCCTTGCTCGTTGCCGGAATCGGCTTCGGCGGTTGCGGCAGCTTTTTGCCGACCCCTGTTCTGTTGTTTGTTGTCGGTGGCATCCTGCTGGCCTTTGCGGCGGCCACGGGATTCCTGGTCGTTGCGCTGGCTTTTGCCGCCCGCCTGCCGGCGCTGGTTGCGAACCGGCTCCTGCTCGGCCTGTTCGGCTTCTTCAGCTTTCAGGCCGGCTTCGATGGCCTGGTTGATGTCAAAGCCCATCCAGTCACCTTCGGGGATGCGCTGGCCGGTGACTTTCTCGATGTCGCGCAGCAGTTTCTGCTCGCTATGGGCAACCAGGGACACGGCTTCGCCCGGACGGCCGGCACGGCCGGTACGGCCAATGCGGTGTACGTAGTCTTCCTCGACGTTGGGCAGCTCGTAGTTGACCACGTGGGGCAGCTGGTCGATGTCCAGACCACGGGCGGCAATGTCGGTGGCGACCAGAATGCGGATCTCGTTGGCCTTGAAGTCGGCCAGTGCCTTGGTGCGGGCATTCTGGCTCTTGTTGCCGTGAATGGCGGCAGCCGGCAGACCGTTCTTGCTCAGGTACTCGGCAAGGCGGTTGGCACCGTGCTTGGTGCGGGTGAATACCAGCACCTGCTCCCAGGCACCCATGGTGATCAGGTGGGCCAGCAGCGCACGCTTGTGCGGTGCGGGGATCAGGAACATGCTCTGCTTGATGCGCTCCACCGTGGTGTTGGGCGGTGTCACCTCGATGCGTACCGGGTTGTGCAGCAGGCGGTTGGCCAGTGCAGTGATGTCTTTGGAGAAAGTGGCAGAGAACAGCAGGTTCTGGCGCTTGGCCGGCAACTGTTTCAGGACCTTTTTCACGTCATGGATGAAGCCCATGTCGAGCATGCGGTCGGCTTCGTCCAGCACTAGGGTGTCAACGGCGCTGAGGTCCACGGCTTTCTGGCCGATCAGGTCGAGCAGGCGGCCGGGGCAGGCCACCAGTACGTCCAGCCCCTTGGCCAGTGCACGGATTTGCGGGTTGATGCCAACGCCGCCAAACACGCAGGCACTGCGAAACGGCAGCTGGGTGGCATACAGGCGAAAGCTTTCTTCAACCTGGGCGGCCAGCTCGCGGGTGGGTGCCAGCACCAGAACCCTTGTCTGCTTTGGCAGGCGGGCCGGCTCCTGGTTGTCGGCGAAGATTTTTTGCAGGATGGGCAGCGCGAAGCCGCCGGTCTTGCCGGTGCCGGTCTGGGCGGCAACCATCAGGTCCTGTCCCTGCAGGGCGGCCGGAATGGCCTGCTGCTGGACGGGGGTGGGCGTTTCATAACCGGCGTTATGCACGGCGGTAACCAGGGCTTGAGATAAACCGAGTGAAGCAAAGGACATGCAGTCTTCCTGTGAATCGGCGGTGCCGATTGATGGGCGCAATGTATAAAATCAGACAGTCAGCGAATATTCACTCCATCGAAGTATTTGGCCTTGCGCCAGGAAAAATACCGGATGGCAACTGTCTGTTGAAAATCATGGCTTCAGCGGGAATGACGGGCAGCGCTGCATGCTTTGGCACGTGTTGCATTGTGTGCATGGAGTCGTGTAGCGAACACCGTTGACGGGTCGTCTGTTTCCTGTCTGCAGGTTGTGCAGACAGGATGTTCGCTTGCATGCGCTTACTGGCGCTGACTGAGCTGAAGGTTATTCCAAATGGCCAGGCTGGGTATGGACTGGTTCAGTGTGTAGAAATGCAGTCCGGGTGCGCCACCCTGCAGCAGCTGTTCGCACATCTTGCTGATGGTTTCGGTGCCAAACGCCTGGATGCTGTCGCTGTCGTCGCCGTAGGCTTCGAGCTGTTTGCGGATCCAGCGGGGGAGTTCGGCACCACAGGCATCAGAGAAACGTGCCAGTTTGCTGTAGTTGGTGATCGGCATGATGCCGGGCACGATTGGAATATCGACGCCAAGTCTACGCACTCTGTCGACAAAATAAAAGTAACAGTCGGCATTAAAGAAATATTGGGTGATCGCGCTGTTGGCGCCGGCTTGTACTTTACGCACGAAATTTTGCAGATCGTCTTCGAAATTACGGGCCTGGGGGTGCATCTCCGGGTAGGCGGCGACCTCGATGAAAAAGTGGTTGCCGGTTTCCTCGCGGATGAATTCGACCAGTTCGTTGGCGTAACGCAGCTCGCCGTTGGCCATGCCCATGCCTGAGGGCAGATCACCGCGCAGGGCAACGATGCGCTTGATGCCGTTGTCCTTGTAGAGGTTGAGCAGCTCGCGCAGCTCCTGTTTGCTGTCGCCGACGCAGGACAGGTGCGGAGCGGTAGGAATACCGGTGTCCTTGTCCAGTTGCAGTACGGTGTTCAGGGTGCGGTCACGGGTGGAGCCGCCGGCACCATAGGTGCAAGAGAAGAACTCGGGTTTGTAGCCGGCCAGCTCTTTGGCCGTGGCCAGCAGTTTCTCGTGGCCGGCTTCGGTCTTGGTCGGGAAGAACTCGAAGCTGAAACGTTGCTTTGACATGGTTTTATCTCTTTTGTGCTTTGTTCTGTTGTTTTTGCTGTGCAGTTGGGTGTTTTGGTGATGGTGGTTGCAGCAGCGGGGTACAGGTTCCGCAGGGTCGCTGCAAGTACGTCCATGTAAGCTTGGCGCCGCCATCCCTGGCGGCACAGCCCTGCTACACCTGCACCCCGCTGCTGCTACAAACTCCGTGCAATCTGCACGCTTGGTGATGGCGAGACTAATCCAGCCATAACCATCAACCATAAAGGTGCTGGTTAATGTTGCACCTAGCGTGCAGCCCGCACCCCAAACTCCCAGCCTGCACGGTGTATGTGGGGTGTCTGCTGTAGTGAAGCAAAGCCTGCAACGCCAAGGATGGCGTTGCGGAGCCTACAGGGACGTACTTGCGGCGTCTTTGCGCAACTACAGCAGACATCCCCTATGCACCACAGCAAAAAACACCCTCAAATACACCACCAAAAGCCAGAATCAATAGCGATAGGTATCCGGCTTGTATGGGCCATCCACTGCTACACCAATATAGTCTGCCTGGGTCTGGGTCATGCGGGTCAGTACGCCGCCGAAGCCTTTGACCATTTCCAGCGCCACTTCTTCGTCCAGCTTCTTGGGCAGCACTTCCACGGTCAGGCGCTGGGCCTGGGTAGCAGCGTCCTGGTCGGCAAACTTCAGGTCGAACAGGTGGATCTGGGCCAGCACCTGGTTGGCGAAGGAACCGTCCATGATGCGGCTGGGGTGGCCGGTGGCGTTGCCCAGGTTGACCAGACGGCCCTCGGCCAGCAGGATCAGGTAGTCGTCGTTGGCCGGATCAACGGTTTTGCCGGTACGGTGGATCTTGTGCACCTGTGGCTTGACCTCTTCCCAGGCCCAGTTGCTGCGCATGTAAGCGGTGTCGATCTCGTTGTCAAAGTGGCCGATGTTGCAGACAACGGCACGCTTTTTCAGGGCTTTCAGCATCGGTGCATCACAGACGTTGACGTTGCCGGTGGTGGTGACGATCAGGTCGATCTTGCCCAGCAGCTGCTGGTCGATGCAGGTGTCGGTGCCGTCATTTTCGCCGTTGAGGTACGGGGAAACCAGCTCGAAGCCGTCCATGCAGGCCTGCATGGCGCAGATCGGGTCGACTTCGGTGACCTTGACGATCATGCCTTCCTGGCGCAGCGATTGCGCCGAGCCCTTGCCCACGTCGCCGTAACCGATTACCAGCGCCTGTTTGCCGGACAGCAGGTGGTCGGTGCCGCGCTTGATGGCATCGTTCAGGCTGTGACGGCAGCCGTATTTGTTGTCGTTCTTGCTCTTGGTAACCGAATCGTTGACGTTGATGGCCGGCACTTTCAGGGTGCCTTTTTTCAGCATCTCGACCAAACGGTGTACGCCGGTGGTGGTTTCTTCGGTGATGCCGTGTACGTTTTTCAGTACTTCAGGGTAGCGCTCGTGCAGGATTGCGGTCAGGTCGCCGCCGTCGTCCAGCACCATGTTGGCAGCCCATGGCTGGCCGTCCTTGAGGATGGTTTGCTCGATGCACCACTCGTATTCCTCTTCGGTCTCGCCCTTCCAGGCGAATACCGGAATGCCGGCAGCGGCAATGGCGGCAGCGGCCTGATCCTGGGTGGAAAAGATGTTGCAGGATGACCAGCGTACTTCCGCGCCCAGCTCGATCAGGGTCTCGATCAGTACCGCGGTCTGGATGGTCATGTGAATGCAGCCGAGGATTTTCGCGCCTTTCAGCGGCTGCTGGCCGGCATATTTGCGGCGCAGACCCATCAGGGCAGGCATTTCGGATTCGGCGATGATGATTTCTTTGCGGCCCCAGTCGGCCAGCGTGATATCGGCAACTTTATAGTCGTTGGCGCTCATGTAATGAGTACTCCATTCGTGTCATTGAAGTCGAACGGGCGCCGTTGCAAAGAGTGCGGGAAACCGCAGGGACATCGCACGAGCCTGACAGAGAACCTGCTGCAGCGCCCCTCGTGCAATAAAGGAGGCAGAGTATAACGGATGGGCTCTGCGACTGCACGCTGTGCAGCGCAGAATGACGGAGTACGGCCTTGCAGTATGCGTTCGAGCGCGGAATGACAGTGAAAAGGGCACTATCTGGGGTATCATGCCGGCTTTGTTCCTGTTGTGGAAAAGCCATGCTCAGTTATCGCCATTCCTTTCACGCCGGCAACTTTGCCGATGTCCTGAAACACATCATCCTGCTGGAGATGCTGCAGCACATGACGGCCAAGGAAAAGGGCTTCGCCTATGTGGATACCCATGGCGGTGCCGGACTGTACAACCTGCAGTCGGCGCAGGCGGACAAGCTGCAGGAATATCAGGATGGTGTCGCCAAGCTGATGGATCTGGACTGGCCGGAGCTGGCGCTGTACCGCGAGGCGATTGCCGATGTGAACAAGAGCGGTGCGCTGAAACTCTACCCCGGCTCGCCTCTGTTTGCCGCCAGATGGCTGCGCCCGCAGGATCATGGCTGGTTTCACGAGCTGCACCCTGACGACTTTCCCCGTTTGCAGGCCAACCTCAAGCCATACCGCAAATGCAAGGTGTACAACAGCGATGGCCTGGCCGGTTTGCTCGCGGTGCTGCCGCCGCAGAGCCGTCGGGCACTGGTGCTGATTGACCCGTCCTACGAGCTGAAAACCGAGTACGATCAGGTCGCCAGGACCCTGCTGGCGGCACACAAGAAGTTTTCCAGTGGCACCTATGCCATCTGGTATCCGGTGGTGGAGCGTCAGCGGATCGATCGCATGCAAAAGCAGCTGGTCAAGGCCGGCATCAAGGATATCCAGGTGTTCGAGCTGGGGCTGGCGCCCGATAGCCCGGGTCGAGGCATGACAGCTTCCGGCATGCTGGTGGTCAATCCGCCCTGGCAGATGATGGAGAAAATGCAGAAACTGCTACCACGACTGGCCAGGGTGCTGGACAAGGACGGCAAGGCATTTGCCCGCTGCACGCAGCTGTCCTGAGGACGGTTAGCGCTTGAGCGCCAGCACCAGTACGCCGCCGGCAATCATGGCAATGCCCGACCATTCGCGCAGTGATGGGCGTTCACCCAGAAACAGTACGGCAAACAGCACCACCAGCACGATGCTGAACTTGTCGATGGGCGCCACCTTGGAGGCTTCACCCAGTTTCAGCGCACGGAAGTAACACACCCACGAAGCGCCGGTGGCCAGCGCCGACAGGCCGAGAAACCACCAGGTGCGGGGTGACAGTGTCAGCGGGTTGCTCCATTTGCCGGTGGCCATGACAAAGGCGGCCAGCACCAGCAGGATGATGGCGGTGCGGATCAGGGTGGCCAGGTCGGAGTCGACATCCTGTACACCCAGCTTGACGAAGATTGCCGTCAGCGCGGCAAAAACGGCAGAGAGAAAAGCCCAGTAGAACCAGCCGTGCGTTGCCATTGATCCGCGCTCCCGGGAGAAATAACCGGCAGACTAGCACGGAGCGGCTGACCGGATAAAGCCTGTTTCAGCCGTGTCGACAGAGCATTGCAGAGACACTCGCCGCTTAAATTCCAGCCGTGAAACTGTTACCCTTGCCGGTCGTGATTTTGGGGCAGCTGACAGGCGTTTTCGCAGGGGCGGACATGTCAAACACCGGCTGCCCCCGTACTTGCGCCAGAGTGGAATGTTGAAATGTTGAAAAGAATGATTGTATTGCTGTCCGTGCTGGCAATGTCCGGTTGTGGCGGAGTGGACCCTGATTCGCCGCTGGGCAAGCGCAAGGTGATCTTTAAGGAAATGCTCAACTTGAGCGAAGATCTGGGTGGCATGCTGCGTGGCCGCATTGCCTTTGACGAGCAGACGTTTGCCGAAAAGGCGCGTCGCCTTGACGAGATTTCCCGCCAGCCCTGGCAGCATTTTGATGCAGAGGCCAAAGAATCGAAAAGCTCCGCCCGTGATGATGTCTGGGAGCAGCGTGAGCGCTTCATGCAACTGGCACGCGAGCTGGAAGGCACCACTGCGTTGCTGCTCCAGTCGGCGCAGCAGCAGCCGCTGAATCCCGATGCGCTGGGTGTGCGGATTGATGTGGTGGAAAAGGCCTGCGAAGGCTGCCACCAGGAGTTCCGTATTTACTGACACCTGTTGCGGGGCTCACTCCGCAAGTTGGAAGCCGTCTATTCCGGTAGCGGCCAGATGTGCTGCCAGCAGTTGTACCTCGGGATGCTGGAAGAAATCGTGCAGGGTTTTCGCACTGCGAGCCGAATAACCGCGCCGCTGCCAGCCCGGCATGTCCAGCCCGGCCAGCAGCGGCCAGCTGTCGCCGGGCAGCAGCCGCAACACCGGAGGGACGCCAATGGCTGTCAGCCAGCGCCCGAAAGGTTGCTGACGGGCCTGTACGAAAATTGTCAGCAGCTGCTTTGCCCGCTTTTTGCCTACGCCATTGAGTGACTGCAGGGCCTCATCATCCAGCTCCAGCCAGCCGGCCAGGCTGTTGATGCTGCCGGCATCGGCCAGAATGGCCCAGGTGCCGCTTCCCATTCCTTTCATGTTCAAACCCTGCTTGCCGCCCAGCCAGTGCAGGCGGGCGAGGAACTGCTGCTCGCAGCCGCTCCGGTGACGAAAGCAGCTGAGTTGGTGATGAAGGGCCGGGTCGGGTGGTGACGGGACCTGTCGTTGCGGATTACGCCAGGCAATACCGGCCAACTGCGGGATGGCATGGCCGGACAGGCGCACGCTGATGTGATCACCCACTCCGAGCTCCAGACGCTGCATGCGTTCGACTGAACCCAGACTGATACGGCTGATGCGTTTGTGGTCCAGCTCCACCTCCTCCAGCAGGGCGATCGGCGTGATGCGACCGGTGCGGCCAATGTTGAATTCGAACCCTCTGATGCGGGCCACTACCTGGCTGAGCGGGTATTTCCAGGCGACTGCCCAGGCCGGCGGATAGGCATGCTGCAAGCGATTGGCGGCGCGCTCGCCCTGACGGATCACCACACCATCGGTGGCAAAGGGAAGCGGGCTGTTGTACCAGTGCCCGCGCCAGTGACGGATATCGTCCATTCCGCTAACCGGCTGACTGAAAGCGGCGGTATCGGAAAACCCCAGCCCGGCCAGTTGTTGCAGGCGCTCTGGCATGGTTGCCGGCCCGTCCGGCCACTCCCAGACAAACAGGCCGATCTGCCGGCCGGTCTGACCGTCCACTTGCTTGCGGTTGAGCCAGCCCGCGACCGAACTGCGGGCCTGATGGCTGCCATGGGCCGATTGTATGTGCCGTTCCAGTTTCTGGTACAGCTCGCCTTGCAGGTTGGCGTCAATCGGGCGTGGCAGTTGTTTGGGGATGGCGTCAATGTGCCGGGCATGCTGCAGCCAGTCCTGTCCGTGGCGGCCATCACCACGGCTGATCATCTGTTGCAGCTGCCCTTGCCGGTAGACCAGGGTGACGGCGACGCCATCAAGCTTGGGCTGCGCCCAGAGATCCTGCCGGTCGCGCAGCCATTGGCGCAGCTGTTTTTCGTCCAGCTTGTCCAGCCCCATCTGGGTATAGGTGTGGGGCAGGGCGTAGCCGGTGTCGCCAGGCAAGCGGATGGCAGACGAATCATCGCCATTGCAATATTGCCAGTTATCCAGCCGCATGCGGGCCTGATCGTACACTTCATCATCGACCAGACTGCGGCCCTCGACATGATAAGAGCGGTCCCATTGTTCCAGCTGTTGTTGCAGGTGGATGATTTGCTGTTGCAGCTGCTCCTCCGGCCAGTCCGGGCAGTGACGCTCGGCCAGGACGGGCAGGGCCAGGCTGCCGAGCAGCACAGCGGACAGGCACAGTATTCCTGCGTGCATCATTGCCTCCATGGCATGGGTGGTGTCATCAACAGTAGTCCGTGGCCGGGACAAGGTATGAAAATATTTGTCGGCCACAGGTTTTACAAGGAGAAACAAAGATCCGGGTGAAAAATCCGGTGCATTGATTTGAGTCAATTTTGATTTTGAGCAAGGGCCGAAACAACAGCGGTATGTGATGATCATCACGTTATATTGCATTGCGCAGGAGGCATGACGATGAGTGGTAGTATCCCCGCTGACTGGAATATCCGCAGCCCCGAGGTGCTGGCAGACCAGCGCAAGGCCTATGACCGGATGCGCGAGACCTGTCCGGTGGCACGTGATGAACAGGGCAACTGGACCCTGTTCCGCCATGCCGATGTGCGGCGCGTGCTGCTGGATCACGAGAGCTTCAGTAACCGGGTATCACGCCATGTCTCTGTGCCCAACGGGATGGATCAGCCTGAACACACGCCGTTTCGCCAGCTGATCGAGCCTTATTTCAATGAGCGGCGAGTGGCCTGGTTCAAACCGGTTTGTCGTGCGATTGCCGACGAGCTGGCGCAGGGCCTGCAAGGCCGGCAAACGGTCGATCTGATGGCCGACTTTGCCCTGCCGTTCGCCCTGCGTGCGCAGTGTGCCTTCATGGGTTGGCCGCAAGAGCTGCAGCAGCCACTGGGCCAGTGGGCACAGCAGAACCAGCAGGCCACCTTGAAGCAGGATCGTGCCGGGCTGGCACGCCTGGCCGCAGAGTTCGAGAGTATTGTTGCCGAACAGCTGGCCGCACGACGCCAGCCCGGTATTGTTGCCGATGCCGACATCACTGCCGAGCTGATGCATGAGCAGGTTGACGGTCGCAGCCTAACCGATATTGAAATTGCCAGCATCCTGCGCAACTGGACAGTGGGCGAAGTGGGTACCCTGGCGTCCGGTATCGGCATCATTGCCCACTTCCTCGCTGGTGATCCACAGCTACAGCAACAATTGCGCGAGCAGCCGGACAAACTCTATTACGCCAATGACGAAATCCAGCGCATGCACAACCCGTTGCTGGAGAACCGTCGTCGCGCTACCTGCTCGGTGGAGATTGGCGGTCGCCAGATTGCCGTTGAAGATCGGGTCTACCTCAACTGGGTGGCGGTCAACCGTGACCCGGAAGTGTTCCCCGAGCCGGATTGCTTCTCGTGGGAGCGCAACCCGCAGGACAACCTGCTGTATGGTGCCGGCATCCACGTCTGTCCCGGTGCGCCGATGGCCCGCATGGAGCTGGTCGAAGTGATCGACAGCCTGCTGCAGCACAGCGGCAACCTGCAACTGGCTGCCGGCCGCGAACAGGTGCTGGCGCAATACCCGGCTACCGGTTATGCGCAGCTCTGGCTGAGCGGATTCTGATGCGGAAATCTTGATAAACGCCTGCTTCGAGCAGGCGTTTTTTTGCAACCCGTTCCGGTGCTGGCGCTTGCTATTGCACTACCAGCCTGCTTGCCAGCCTGCGCAGGGGTGCCAGCTGCTGGCTGATCAGCAATAGCTGGCCGTGCAGCAGGCGCAGGTGGTCATCATCGCCCACTTGCATGGCGGCCAGCCGGCTGTTTTGCTCTTCTTCCATGCTGCAGTCGGCGTTGACCGGGCGCAGGGCCTCCAGGTCACTGGCCAGCTGTTCGAGGTTGGCGGCCAGTTGTTCCGCCTCGCGGTTGAGGGACGGGTAGTTGGGGGCGTCGGCCAGGTTGCCGCGGTGCGCGCCCAGCGCGGAAATGTAGCTCAGCAGGTTGTGCGAGTAGAGCAGAAACTCGAAACCGGTTTCGCTTTGCCGGCGGAAATGACCCGGCTCCTTGAGCATGTTGCCCAGGCTGCGACTCAGCGCGGCATTGGCGTTGTGGGCTTCGCGGCGGGCGATGCGGTACTGCATGTCGTCGGTCTTGCCCTGGCTGTACTCCTGCATGATATGGCGCAGGTACTGGCTGTTGGTGCGCAGCGTGGCGGCGGCAACCTGGTGCAGGCGGCGGCCCTGCCAGTCCGGCAGGATGAAGAATACCGCCAGCCCGGCAATCAGGCTGCCGGCCACGGTATCCAGCAGTCGCGGCAGAAACAGGTCATAGCCGTGACCGATCTGGTTGAAGCAGATCAGCATCATCATGGTGATAAAAGCCGTGGATGCCTTGAAGTGGCTGGTGCGGGTGGCGAAGTAACCGACCCCGGCAGCAATTGCGAACAGCGCCTGCACCCAGAGCAGCGGCGTGATCTGGAACAGCAGCCAGCTCATGGCCAGCCCCTGGATGGTTCCGATGATGCGTTGCAGCATGCGTACCCGAGTGGCGGCATAGTGCGGGCGACAGACAAACACCGTGGTCATCAGGATCCAGTAGCCCTGTTCGGGTGCAAGAAACAGCATGATCAGCAGACAGCTGGCCACGGCCACCGACATGCGGATGGCATGGCGCATCAGGGCGGACTTGAGCGTGAAATGCTGCGCCACCCGCTGTGCGGCCTCGCGCAGGCTCTGCGGCTCACGGTCGAACAGGTTGCTGTCCTGCTGCAAGGTCAGGGCGTCCGGGTTGCTGGCCTGGCCCAGTAGCTGGTCCATGGTACCCAGGTTGGTTGCCAGCGAGCGCAGGGAGCGCAGCAGGGGCGTCCACTCCGGGTTGTTCTGCTTGTGCAGGAAGGCAATGGCGGCCTGCAGGTCTTCCAGTGCCTGGGCATGCCCCGCGCCGTAATCGAATGGCTGGCGCAGCTCGATGGCCCGGGCCAGTGCCGCGCAGGCATCGCCCTGCTGGCGGATCAGGCGCAGGCAGCGGAACAGTACGTCACTGTGAAAGAACGCATCAGCCAGTTGCTGATAGGGCGCATGGCTGGAAGTGGCGCGCTCGTGCAGATCCTGGGCGAGAAAGTACAGCTTCAGATAGCGGCTGGTACCGGCACGGGTACGGTTGCGGCCGACGCGCTGCAGGATCAGGGTCTTGCTTTCGTTGAGGGCCTCCACCAAAAGGGCGTTCTGTTGCGCCAGTTCCAGGTGTTTGACCTGGATGTCCATGTTGCGCAGCGGCTCGAACAGCACAGATTTTGCCTTGAAATAGTCACATTGGCGGCGAAACAGGCGGGCCAGACTCTGTTGTAACGGTTGCTGGGCGAACAGTGCATACCAGATCACCGAGAGCAGGCCATACAGCATCGCCCCGTATAACAGCCACGGCGCATATTGCCAGAGGGCCGCATCCTCGGGGCTGTGTTGCTCCAGCCCGACCATGGTGTAGATGCCGAGAATCAGGGTGGCATAGGAGATCGATGCATAACGCGAGCCGGCTCCGCCCAGCACGATCAGCACCAGGGTCGAGATCACCACGAACAGCGAGAGCCATGCCGGATAGGGATGCAGCAGCTCGATGGCGGTACTCATCAGCAGGAAACAGCACAGGCTGACACTGACCGCCAGCAGACGGCCCTGCCAGCTGTCATCGCTTTCCGCCAGTGCCGAGGCGATCACGCCCAGATAGAGCGGGATCAGCGCATCGATGCGGTCGAACAGCCAGACCCAGCCGGTGCACAGGCTCAGCGCAATGAAAAAGCGCAGACCGGGGCCGAATTTGTCCAGTGCCCAGAGGTGGCGCAGTGGCTGGGTAAAACCGGAGGCGGGCATGATGGGTGATTACCTCGCAGCGGACGTGTCAGGTGAGCGGCGCATGCGCATGTCCTTGAGCGACATCCACAAGGCCAGCGACAGAGTAAGCATGATACTGACAAAGCCCAGAGTAAAGGCCAGATGCCAGTTGCTGTGCGGCAGCACGGCAAATACCAGCGCGGTGATCACGGCGATACCGACCGAGGTGCCGATGCGCTGGCCGGTCTGCATGATGGCGCCGGAACTGCCGGCATAGGCGATCGGCACCTCGGCCAGCGTCAATGTCTGGTTGGGGCTGATCACCGAACCCTGGCCAAGGCCGAACAGGGCCAGGCTACCCAGCAGCCACCAGTGACTGAGCAGCCCGTGCAGGTGCAGCTGAACCACCAGTATGCTGCTGGCCAGCCCGAGCAGGGTCATGCACAGGCCGCCAACCACAATCGCGCGGCCGATGCGGGTCACCCGTTTGCCGGACCAATTGGCCGACCAGGCCGAGAGCAACGCTGATGGAATGCCGATCAGGCTGGCTTCCAGGGCGCTTTTGCCCAGCCCCAGCTGGATGAACAGCGGCACCAGCACCCAGACACTGGTCATGCCCAGAAAGTACAGCGTCATGATGATTGCGCCGTTGCGGTAGCTGGGTGTGTGAAAGATGTTCAGGTCGACCATCGGGCTGAACCCCATGCGCGCATACAGCCGCTCCCAGTGTACCCACAGATAGAACAGCACCAGCCCCAGCGGTACCAGCAGCCACAGCAAATGGGCCTCACGCGCCTCGACAAAGGGAAACAGCACCGCCAGCACGCCCAGCCCCAGCAGCAAGGCTCCAACCGGGTCCAGCGAGCTGAGCCCCTGTCTTTGTCGCGTGGATGCAGTTGAGCCAATATTGCGGTCGTGCCGGGCACATTCTTGTAGGTGCGAATTCATTCGCACAGCGGGACCCTGTCCGGATAAATCCGGACCTGCATAATTTCCTCCATTGATTAACCGTGGCCGATGCAGCAGCGGACGCGGAAACCAGCGATAGCCGAGCCACAGCGTGAGCAGCCCGACCGGCACGTTGACCAGAAAAGTCAGTCGCCAGCCAAAGCTGTCTCCGCCCAGTTCGATCAGGAAACCACCCAGCACCGGCCCGATGGCCACTGATACACCGACCGCTGTACCGAAGAAGCCGAACGCCCGGCCCCGTTCTGCCCCGCGAAAATACTGCTGGATCATGCCCACGCCCTGCGGGTTGATGAAGCCGGAACCGACACCCTGGATAAAACGGGCCAGATTGAGCTGGTCAGCCGTTTGTGCCAGCCCGGCGGCTACCGAGGCCAGGGTGAAGATGGCAACACCGATCATGAAGAAGCCGCCACGGCCCATCAGGTCGCCGGCCCGCCCGGCGCTGACCAGTACCACGCCAAAGGTCAGCGCATAGCCGGACAGCACCCATTGAATGTCCGACTGGCTGGCATGCAGCGCCTGCTGGATGGAAGCCAGCGCCACGTTGACAATGCTCACGCCCATCAGCGACATGAAGATGGCGGCAAGAACAACCATCAGGATGTGCCAGCGGGCCGGGTCCTGGACGTCTGCAATGGCAGAAGAAGAGGCTGACAGCTGTTCCGCAGTGGTGGACATGAAGGCTCCGCATGGTTGGGTGTGGCAGGACTTCCAGTGTAGTCGTGCCGCAGGTTATAGGCGAGTGTTGCAAGCAGGGTAATGATAGCGGAGCATTCGTCGCTCTCAGCAGTCGCGGAACACGTGTGCTGATGGCTCCCAACATTGCGGGGAGCCCGGCAACGTGGCAATCTTCGTCAGCTTTCTCGTCTGTCACCATCGAATATCCTATGGATCTCACCCTTGCCCTGCTGACCATGACCGCCGCCTTTACCCTGGGCGCGATGATTCCCGGCCCCAGTTTCTTGCTGGTGGCCCGCACCGCACTGGCGGTGTCGCGGCCGGCCGGGCTGGCAGCGGCGCTGGGCATGGGCGTTGGCGGTATCACGTTTGCGCTGGTGGCACTGCTGGGGCTGATGGCGTTGCTGGCCGCGGTGCCGGTGCTCTATGGCCTGCTCAAGCTGGCTGGCGGATTGTATCTGTTGTATATCGGCTGGCGTATCTTGCGTGGTGCACGCCAGCCATTGTCACTGGACAGTCTGGGCCAGAAAAACAACGGCAGCCTGTGGCGGGCCTTCGCGCTGGCGCTGGCAACCCAGTTGAGCAACCCGAAAACCGCGCTGGCCTATGCCGGCATTTTTGCCTCGTTGCTGCCGCGTGATGTACCTGTTGCAGTACTGGTGGGGCTGCCGTTGCTGGTATTCGCCATCGAGTTTGGCTGGTATGCGCTGGTCACGCTGGTGCTGTCGGCACCGGCACCGCGTGCCCGCTATTTGGCCGGCAAGGCGTGGATTGACCGTATTGCCGGCAGCCTGATGGGGCTGCTCGGCCTCAAGCTGCTGGCCGATGTGGTCCGCTGAATACAGTTACCACCACCAGAACATGAAGCCCCAGGCGGCGTTGGCGCAGGCCAGTCCGGCCAGTACCAGTACCATGGCCGGCAACTGGCGCCAGCCACGGGTCCACTGGCGAATGATGCGCAGAGCCAGATAAACCACCGCCAGAGTTGCCAGTACCAGCAGGCCCAGCCGCAAATCATTGGCCCACCAGGTCGCGATGCCCTCATGGCGGATCAGGCTCAGCGTGGTGGCCGACAGGCCAAGAAACACGCCGGCCCCGGCCAGCGGGATGAATGCCTGTGCCAGATGGTGTACCCGTTGCCAGCTGAAAGCCCCGGCGACCCGCACCGCCACCATCAGACATAGCAAAATGGCGGTACCCAGCACCAGCGCCGTGGCAAGGATGTAAGTGATCAGACACAGGCCGTCCAGCCATGAAAACACATCGTTGTTGGCCGGGTAGTTGGTCAGCAGGAACCAGGGCGCGTTGGTCTGCAAAATCCACCACACTTCATGGTCGATGAAATAGCCGGCCAGAAACTGCTTGTACTGGATGAACCATGGGCTGGCGGTCCAGTGGAAGGCGCCCAGCGCGATGCCGAGCAAACCGTAGAGAATCAGCGCCGTCTGCCAGAAACCGGATTCGGTGGCGGCCAGATGGATCACCTCGTCGCCGGGCGAGCGGGCGGTCAGGGTGATGGCGTTGTGGTAACTGCTGCAACGCCCGCACATGTGGCAGCCGCTGCCGCCCTGCATGCTGCGCAGCGGTTGCAGCGGCGCACAGTTGACCGGCTGCACCTTGATCAGATTGGCTTTTTCATGGGCCAGATTGTCGTCCCAGACCTGCTTGTCGGTACGGAAATACATCGGCGACAGCTTTGACAACAGGGCGAACACGCCATTGACCGGGCACAGGTACTTGCACCAGGCCCGCTTGTTCCTGGCATAGACAAAACCCACCAGCATCGCGGCCACGGTCGAGCCGCCGAGCACCAGCATCACCGCATAGGGGTACTGGTATACGCTGACCATCTGCCCGTAAATGGTGGTCAGGGCAAAGGCGGTAAAGGGCCAGCCGCCCCAGCGCATCCAGCGTGGAATGGCACGCCCCAGCCCCCGGTTGGCCGCCCATTCGCTTAGTGCTCCTTCCGGACAAAGCACGCCACACCACAGCCGGCCAAACAACACCATCGACAGCAGGACAAAGGGCCACCAGATGCCCCAGAAACAGAACTGGGCAAACACCGTAATGTTGTTGAGGATGCGGGCATCGTTGTCCGGCAGAGGATAAAACAGTGGCACGATGATCAGCACCGCATAGATACCGACAATCAGCCACTGGAGGGTGAGAATGGTTCGGCGATGGTCGCGCAGCCAGTCGCCGGCGCGGGCCAGCCAGGGGGTCTGGTGGATCATGACAATGCGCTCCATGGTTTTGCGGAACACTGAATGAGAACGTGCGCTTCCTTAGGCTGTGCTGTCAGCCGTTACCACCTGTGCCATCCGGCCAGCGGCAGTCCCTGTAACGGCAAAAGCCCCGCAGGGCGGGGCTTGTACAGCGCGGGCGATTTTATCAGTAACCACCCTTCTTGCCGATACCGGCGTAAGGGAATTCCCAGCTGACGTCAAAGGCTTCCCACCACTCGGCCACGCCGGTTTCCTTGTCGGTGTGACGGCCGAAGTTGGCTGCGGTGAAGGCGGAGGGCGGCGCGATGTTGAAGGTCACGCGGTATTTGCCCGGACCGTTCAGCTTGACGTTATCGCCGTAGTGCGGGCCGTCATTGGCCACCATGGGCATGAACGGACCTTGCTGTACCCAGTTGCTGCCGTCGAGCTTTTCCAGCGTGTAGTTGACGGTCAGGTAAGGCACCCAGGAGCCTTCTTCAAAGCCGTTGGCGTTGTTGGCCAGCGCGGCGATATCCGCTTCCAGGTGGATGTCGGCATCGGCAGCACTCAGGTGGTGGGAGTCATGGTTGGCGTGCTCCATGCTCACCGGTTGCAGGTAAACGCCGACGATTTCCATGCCGTTGATCTCGACCGGCTCGCCGACCGGATATTCCTTGGCGTACAGCTGGCCAGCCAGAGCCAGCATGGACAGGGTCAGGGCGGTCTGTTGCAGTGCTTTCATGTGGTGATCCTTCAAGGATGCGGGAATGGTGGCTCAGTTTAAAACATGGTCTGAACGATAATCAATATCGTTTGTCAAAGTGATCGATGAATTTCATGTCCTGTGACGCAAGCCTGACAGTCTGCCGCTGCAATGAAGCCTGCGTCATCACGTCTCTGTCGTTGTTGAGGGGCGCTTGATAGCGTGTAAAGGACACATCTGCACCAGGACAGCTATTTCGTGCCCGAGAGCTTTTGCCGGTTTCTTGCCGGGAATGGGGCAGGAAAAGTGTCAAGCGTGCAACTTTTAAGCAAAAGGAGAAGATCATGTCTACCCGATTCGCAAACAAGACCGCACTGATCACGGGTGCTGCGTCCGGCATTGGCAAAGCGACTGCGCTTCGACTCGCGGCCGAAGGTGCGGCGGTAGTGGTTGCCGATTTGCACGAACAGGCCGCGCAAGCAGTGGTTGATGAAATTGTCAGCAAAGGCGGCAAGGCTGTTGCCTTTGGTGGTGACTTCACTTCGCCTGCAGTGAACGAGGCGGCGGTGGCCTTTGCCGTCGACCAGTTTGGTGCCCTGCACCTGGCCTTCAACAATGCCGGCATCATCGGGCCGCAAGGGCCGTTACACGAGACGGATCTGACCGGCTACAGGAAACTGATGGATATCAACCTGGATGCCGTTTTCTACGGCATGAAGTACGAAGTGCCGGCCATCTTGGCAGCTGGCGGTGGTGCCATCGTCAATACCGCTTCCATTCTGGGCCTGGTGGGCACACCCGGCTATGTACCCTATGTGACGGCCAAGCACGCGGTGTCGGGCATGACCAAGAGTGCGGCGCTGCAGTATTCTTCACAGGGTATCCGCATCAACTCGGTACACCCCGGCTACATTGATACGCCGCTGCTCAACGAACTGAGCCGCGAGGAATACAACTCGCTGGTTGCGCTGCACCCGATCGGCCGGCTGGGCCGGGCGGAAGAGGTTGCCAGTGTGGTAGCTTTCCTGCTGTCTGATGATGCCTCCTTTGTCAGCGGATCGCAGTACACGGTTGATGGTGGTTACACTGCGCAGTAATACCTGCCTGGCTACAAACCGGCATGCCACAACAAAGCAGGCCTTCTGACAGTAGTCAAAAGGCCTGCTTTCTCTTTGCGGGCTTTCTGGTTGCGAGGAGTGCTGCCTGCTTCATGTGTGTACTGCGCTAGCTGCCACCAGGGCAACACCGCTTCCGGAGCGGGGCCGCCTTGATGGCAGACCGGGACTACAGCTTTTTCAGCTCGTTAACCACCTGCATGTATTTCTTGCCTTCCTCGGCCAATTTTTCAGGTTCGGAGGTTTCCGACGCCACGTGGACTTCTTCCAGGGTGTCAGCCAGTGCCTTCACTTCGTCGCCGATCTTCTCCAGCGCGACTTCCAGCGTATAAGTTAGTTGATGGATTTCTGCCAATGCTTGCGGGGTCAGCTCGCCGTCCAGCTGTTTGGCCAGCAAATTGTTGTATTCGCTAAAATTTTTTACTGCAGTGGCCAAGTCAGGGGAAGGCACGCCCTTGAAGTGTTCAACACGCTCGGTGGCAAAACTGTTTGCGGAAAATGCCAGGGCAGCTGCCATGGCCAGGGTGGAGAAGCCGAGTTTCATGATCAAATCCTTAATGAGAATCAATTGCGAACATGCAATCTAGCAGCGACTCCCTTGCTTTTCAATACCTGTGCAACGGGTGTCGGCAAATGGCTTGGCAACCCGAAAAACGCATGTGCGCGTATCGCACATGTTGAAAGAAAAATCAATTAGACACTAATACTAACAAGAATGATTCGCATTAAGATTTACATGTGTAAGTTCTCCCCCTACCATGTCGAGCCTCACCAACGACAGGAGACATCAGGATGCGAATTCCGTTCACCCGTTCCGTGCTGGCTTGTGCCGTACTCGGAGCAAGCCCCTTGGTACTGGCAGACACCCCTGCCCAGCTCGACTCAATGGTTGTCAGTGCGGCGGGTTATGAGCAAAAGATCACCGATGCGCCAGCCAGTATTTCGGTGATTAGCCAGGAGGACCTGAAGAAAAAGCCCTATACCAACCTGCTGGATGCGGTGAAGGATATTGAGGGCGTTGACATTGGTGAGACCAATGACAAAACCAACAATGGGCAGATCAGCATTCGCGGCATGGGTGCCGACTATACGCTGGTACTGATTGACGGCAAGCGTCAGAACAACAACGGTGAACTGTATCCGAACAGTTTTAACGGCGTCCAGTACGCCAGTATCCCGCCCCTGTCCATGGTTGAGCGCATTGAGGTCATTCGTGGCCCGATGGGTACCATCTACGGCTCCGATGCCATTGGCGGTGTCATCAACATCATCACCAAAAAAGTTTCCAATGAATGGGTTGGCTCCATTGGTTACGCCAAGACTTTCCAGACCGATAGCGACTATGGCAACAACGATAATGTGGATTTTTCGGCGATGGGTGCGCTAATTGAAGACACTCTTGGTGTCAGCGTGCGCGGTAGCTTCTATGAGGCCGACCTGTCAAACCCCGAGTTTAAAAAGCTTTGGCACAATGGTGTTGATGTCAGCAAAAACAACAACAGCTTTGGTGCGGGCAAGGGCAACGTCAAGAATGAAGCCTGGACCTTTGGTGTTGGGCTGACCTTTACGCCGAACAAGGACCATACCATCAAGGCTGACTATGATATAGCCAAGCAAAAATATGATAACACTCCTTACTTGACCAAATCTGGCGACACGGTTGACCCATTGGGCACCAATGACACTTACAGGGCATTATTGCAGTCAAGAGCAGGCTATAAGGACCAGCTGAGATTTGAAAGAAGCCAGTACTCGCTGTTCTGGGAAGCTGGCTGGAGTCTGGGTAAAAGCACGATGGGCATCCATCATATAGACTCCAAGAATGATGGCCGCACGCTACCGCCTACCCTGGATGAAAGGGAATACATAGCTGCAAATTATCGCTATACCGGTGCGGGTGCTCCTTACGCCAACATTGATGCAGCTTTAGCGGCTGCGATGGCTGACCCGGTGTTTTTGGCCATGTTGCCGCGCCCGGACCGTCCTTTGGAGTCCACCAACACCACCTATAGTGCCAAGTATGAAGTGCCTCTGGCCAACCACTTCGTGGTGGCGGGTGCCGAGTACCAGGATTCCAGGCTGAAGGACGGTGCATTTGGCATGGAAGGTGGCAGCCAGGGCGAAGTCAAAAAATACTATCAGTACGCACTCTATGCAGAGGATAGCTGGAACTTTATCGACCCGCTAACCCTGACCTATGGTGCCCGCTACAACTACCACGAAGACTTTGGCAGCCATACCACGCCTCGGGTCTATCTGGCTTATGCGCTTAATGATAGCTGGACATTCAAGGGGGGCGTGTCTACAGGTTATAAAACGCCCAAGGCCACGGACTTGTATGACGGCATTACCGGTTTTGGCAGCCAGGGTGCCAACCCGATGATTGGCAACCCGAACCTGAAGCCTGAGAAGTCAGTCAACTACGAAGTTGCTGCTTACTATGAGCATGCCGACAAGCATAATGTCAATGTCACTTTGTTCAGGAATGAATTCAAGGACAAGATTGAAAATTCCGAACTGAGCGGTAGCGCAGGCGACCGTTGGGAAGCCTTGCGGGCAGCAAATGGTACCCTGACCAAAAAGGACAACGTAGCCAAAGCGACCATCAGTGGTGTTGAAGTGGCGGGACGGTATTACATTGTTGACAATTTGTTTGTCAAAGGTAACTGGACTTACCTGGATTCTGAGAACAAGGAAACCGGCAAGCCTTTGCGTAGTTCGCCCAAGCATATGTTCAGTGCAACGCTGGACTGGCAGCCTACTTCCAGGCTGAACACTTATTTGCAGTACTCCGGGGATATTGATCGCTATCGTTCCACCTACACAAGCTCTGCGGGTAGCTCGAAGGATCTGTACTACAAGGACTACTCAACCTGGAATTTGGGTGCTTCCTACCGGTTTAGTGACAGCTTCATGTTGATTGGCCGGGTCAATAACCTGTTTGACAAGGATTACCTTGAATACAGCCTGGCTGACAGGGTGGGTACCACCAACTACTACAATGAGTACAACAACAAACCCGCCGGCCGTAACTTCTGGTTGAGTGCTCGTTACGACTTTTAAACCAGAGAGGATCTGATGAATCCAGGTATCCCGTTATTGTGAGCGAGGTGATGCAGTCAGGTGAAATTTGGCTGCATTGCTGCTCTGGCAATGACATTTTCATGCCCGTCCGGTGACGCGTTCACACAGACAGGCAGCATTTTGGCAACTGGTGGTTATGTACATATGGCTAGCTTTCTGGCTCGCTTCGGCACTTTACGCCAATGGCACTGGATCAGTTCTGCGTTGTGCCTGGCCGGCATGCTGCTGTTTGCCGTCACCGGCATCACGCTGAACCATGCCGGGCAGATCGAGGCGCGGCCCAGTGTCCACACCCTGGAAGAGCAAATGCCCGAAGCACTGCTGGCGCAACTGGATGCGCCAGCAGACGCCTTGCCGGTCGATGTGCGGCGCTGGCTGGAGCGGACGGTGGGCAAGCGGCTCGACTGGCGCAGTCTGGAATGGAGTGACGAGGAGCTATATCTGCCACTGCCCCGCCCGGGCGGTGACGGCTGGCTCAGCGTTGACCTGGGCAGCGGCGAGTTGCTGTACGAAGTCACCGACCGTGGCTGGATTGCCTATTTCAATGACCTGCACAAGGGGCGTCATACCGGCGTGCTCTGGTCGTGGTTCATTGACGGCTTTGCTGTGGTCTGCGTGGTGTTCAGCCTGACCGGACTGTGGCTGCTAGTGCGCCAGGCGGGTCGCCAGGCCCTGACGTGGCCGCTGACCCTAGCCGGTGCGCTGGTTCCATTGCTATTGATGTTGCTGTTTATTCATTAAAGGATGATTCATGCGAAAACTGTTTTTACCGCTGGCGTTGCTGACTGCCAGCCCGCTGCTGTCGGCAGCCCGGATGGACATTGACGTCGAGATTCCACGGCTGGATGTGGCCGAATACCACCGCCCTTACGTGGCGCTGTGGCTGGAGCAGGACGGCCGGCATGTGGCCAACCTTAACGTCTGGTACGACATCAAAATGAAGGACAACGAAGGCGAGAAATGGCTCAAGGACATGCGCCAGTGGTGGCGGCGCAGCGGCCGCACGCTAGAGTTTCCGGTGGATGGCGTCAGTGCCGCCACCCGTGCGCCGGGCGTGCATAACCTGACCTTCAGCGCCAGTGATGATGCCCTGAAAGGCTTGCAGGCCGGCGAGTTCCAGCTGCTGGTAGAAGCGGCCCGCGAAGTGGGCGGGCGCGAGCTGCTGCGCATTCCGCTGCAGTGGCCGATTGACCAGCAGCAGACCGGCGAAGCCCGTGGCTCCCATGAACTGGGCCGGATTGCGGCCACTCTGACCCCTTGAGGATGTGCTTAATGAAAACCTTTACCAAACTGGGCCTGCTGACGCTGGCCACCTGTCTGTCATTTTCAGCCCATGCGCACCGTTCCTGGATGCTGCCGTCGGCCACTATCTTGTCCGGCGATGCACCCTGGGTGACCGTGGATGCGGCGGTGTCCAACGATATTTTTTACTTTGAACACTTTCCGCTGCAAATTGAAGGCGTAGGTCAGCCCTTTGCCCGTCCCGGTGCGCAACAGCCGCCTCAAGCAGCCGACGGCAAGCCGGCTCCGCAGCCGATGCAGCGTCCACGTGCCAGCCTGCAGATCCAGCGTCCGGACGGCAGTCTGGCCCAGCCGCAGTTTGGCAACACCGGCCGCTATCGCAGCACCTTTGATGTCGAGCTGGACCAGAAGGGTACCTGGAAACTGGCCATCGCCAACCAGGGCCTGTTTGCCAGTTACGAGCTGGATGGCGAGCGCAAGCGCTGGTCCGGCAAGCTGGAAGATATCAAGGCTGCGATTCCGGCCAAGGCGGACAAGCTGCAGGTGACCCGGTCTTCCAGCCGCATGGAAGTCTTTGTTACCTCCGGTGCGCCCTCTGAGCAGGTGCTGAAACCCACCGGCAAGGGTCTGGAGCTGGCACCTTCTACTCACCCGAACGATCTGGTGCAGGGTGAAGCGGCCCGATTTGTGTTCCTGCTGGATGGCAAGCAGGCAGCCAACGTCAAGGTGACGCTGATTCGTGAAGGCATCCGTTATCGTGACACTCTGGACGAGATCGAACTGACCACCAACGACCAGGGCGAATTCAGTGTCGACTGGCCACAGGCCGGTATGTACTGGATTGAAGCGGTCAGCAGCATGCCGGTCAAGGATGACTCTCCTGTCACCCAGCGCCGCGACAGCTATACCGCCACCCTTGAAGTGATGGCTCCCTGAGCTTCATGGATCAGCTAACCGCCGAATACAGCCGCCTGCTCTGGGCGGCTGTTGTATTGCTGGCCTATCTGGCGTTATGTGGCCGCATCTGGCTACGCCAGCGCAGACAGGCTGTGAGCGACGCGCCGCTAGCCGACTGCATCCTGGTGGGCTGGGCCAGCCAGGGTGGCGCTGCACAACAGCTGGCCGAACAGTTGCAACACCAGTTGCAGGCTGCCGGATATCAGGCTCATTGTGCGGCGCTGCATCGTCTTAGCCATGCACAGCTGCAAGCCAGTCGCACATTGTTGTTTGTGGCCAGTACGTACGGTGAGGGCCAGCCACCGGAACACGCACGGGCCTTTTTGCACCAATTGCCAACCGGCATCGACCTGTCCCATGCCAGCGTCCAGGTGCTGGGCTTGGGCGATCGGCGCTATCCGCTGTTTTGCCAGTTTGCCCGGCAGTTGCAGGACGCCCTGCTGGAGCGGGGCGCACAGCAGGGCTGGCCGTTGTTGACGGTGGATAACCAGCATCCGCAAGACATCGCCAGCTGGCAAGCCAGCCTGGCGCAGCGTTTCAACCTTTCTCCGGTGCCGGCAGGCGTGACGCCTGACGAATACAGTGCCATCTTGCTGGAACGTACCTGCCTGAACCCGGGCAGCAACAGCCCCGGGTTGTTCCTGTTGCGTTTCCGGGTGCATGATGTCAGCTGGCAAACTGGGGATACCATCCGCGTGTGCCCATTCAACAACCCGCAGTTGTCCGGGCGTGAGTATTCGATTGCCAGTGCTTGTGGCGAACAGCTGGAGCTGATTGTACGGCTGGCCGGTCAATGCTCGTCATGGTTGTGCCAGACACTGGAAGCGGGCGAGCAAATCGTGTTTCGGGTCTGTGCCAAGCCGGCGTTCCGTACGGTCGATACGGCGCCGGCCATTTTCATTGGTGCCGGCAGCGGCATGGCCGGCTTGCGCGGGCACTTGCAGGCACGGCCTATCGGAAGTCACAACTGGCTGCTGTTCGGCGAGCGCTGCCCGGAAACCGATCAGGTTCTGGCCGAAGAAACCGGGAACTGGCTGATGAACGGGCACCTGCAATACCTCAATCTGGCGTTTTCCCGTGATCCGCAAAAACCAGCCTATGTGCAGGATTGTTTGCAAAAACATCAGGCCCGCCTGCTGGAATGGCTGGATAAAGGTGCCGTGCTGTACTTGTGCGGCAGCCTTCAGGGCATGGGGCGTAGCGTCGAAACCGTGCTGACTGGGCTGCTTGGTGCCAGCCGATTCAAGGCATTGAAACAGCAAGGGCGCTACAGGGCGGATTTGTATTGAGGCGAGAGTTTCATGCATGTGCCATGCTTGTTGGCGTCTGGCTATAGGGCCTTGTAACTTTGACTGTAAGGGGTGACAGACTGCTTGATATGGCCCTGCCGGAGCGGTAGCAGAACTTGATTAAAGCAGAGTTGTTGCAGGTGGGTTTGCGTGTTGGTAAGGTTTTACCCTTGACAACCGCACTGACGGATACAGGGAACATGTACACAGAGCGGCTGGCATGTGTGCTCCAAATATGAGGAAGCAGCATATGGTTAAAAAAGTTCACGGCATAAAACACCTGGCCAAAAACCGCATTGGTTTCCTGGGCGTAGCCAGCAAGAACAAACGTGCTGCCTGGCCAGTGTATGCCCTGCTGTCGGGTATCCTGCCGGGTTTGGCTTTGGCTGAACAATCGCCGCCCCTCAACATAGCGCCGGCCAGCAACTGGTCTGTATTGGTGAGTCCTTACTTATGGGGCGCTTCATTGAATGGAAACATGAAGCTGGCAGGTAAAAAACATAAAATTGATATGCCATTTTCGGAAATTGCCAGTCATCTGGACTCGGTTTTCATGGGAAATATCGAGTTGACCAATCATCGCTGGGGTGGCTATCTGGATGTTGTTCACGTTGATACCGATCAAAACGAACAGGTGCTTGGGCAGGCGTTCAACCTGGCGGTCCGGCAAACGACCGTCGCTGCTGGCGGATTCTATCGGGCGTATGAGTACGAACTGCCTGGAACGACCGTTTTTGGTGAGGCACGCCATATAGCCTTGGACCCTGTTGTCGGGGTGCGCTGGACCAAAATTGGCGCTTCGGTAAAAAACAAACCTTATGGCATCAGGATGAATAAGGAGGCTCGGTGGACTGATCCTTTTTTGGGGGCGCGCCTGAGTATTGATTTGAGCACGCGCTGGAACTGGGCAACCCTGGTTGAGCTGGGTGGAATGGATACAGGGGGAAAGAAAAGCAGCAACATCAATACCTACCTCGGTTATCGTGCAGTTGTGGGCAACTTTCCGGTAATTTTTAGGTTGGGGTATCGATCACTCAAGCAGCGTTATACGTCAACTGATTTTACGGGGCATACATTCAAGTACGATATACGTCAATCAGGCCCGGTAGCCGGGTTGACCGTTCGTTTCTAATCAATGGAGCGTGATGATGAAACATAACAGTGAACACCAGAACATGAAGCGCTCGGGCTTTCTGGCCTGTGCCATGGGGCTGCTGCTGGCCTCTGGCATAGCGGATGCCTGTACCCGGGTGGTTTACCTGGGTGAAAATGACCGGGTAATTACAGCACGTTCCATGGATTGGAAAACCGACGTGGATACCAATTTGTGGGTATTCCCTCGCGGGATGAAGCGTTCCGGCCAAACCGGTCCGAATTCAATTCAATGGACGTCCACATATGGCAGCGTGATTGCTTCCGGCTACGATATTTCTACTACTGATGGGCTGAATGAAAAAGGGCTTTCAGCCAATGTGCTCTGGCTGGTCGAATCGGAATATCCTGACTTTACTGCTGACAGCAAGCCCGGTTTGACTCTGGCTGCATGGGCCCAGTATATGCTGGATAATTTCCCTGATGTTGCCAGTGCGGTAGAGGCCCTGCGTCAGGAACCATTCACCATAGTGACCGCGCAGGTACCGGGGCAGGAAAGGCTGGCAACCCTGCATTTGTCGTTGTCCGATGCGTCCGGTGACAGCGCTATTATCGAATACATTGACGGCAAGCAGGTGATTCATCATGACCGCAGTTATCAGGTCATGACCAATTCCCCTACGTTCGAACAGCAGCTGGCACTGAATACGTACTGGCAAAGCATCGGTGGTGTCACCATGCTGCCAGGCACCAATCGAGCGGCTGACCGTTTTGCACGAGCCTCTTTTTATGTCAATGCCATTCCGCAGGCAGTGAGTGCCAGAGAGTCGATTGCCGGCATGTTCAGTGTGATCCGGAATGTGTCGGTGCCGTACGGAATTACCACCCCGGAAGAGCCGAATATTTCATCAACTCGTTGGCGTACAGTGGCAGACCATAAAGACCTACTGTATTTTTTCGAGTCTGCGATGAGCCCGAATGTTTTCTGGGTCGACCTGAAAACAATGGACTTTGGTGAGAACAGCGGGGTTGTCAAGGTTCTGAAACTGGACGCCAACCAAAGCCGGGTACTGGCTGGTGAAGTATCTGGTCACTTTGTAGACAGTAAACCATTCCAGTTTTTAGGGTTGTAGGCCATTCCATCCCCGGCAAGTTGCCGGTTGTGTCAGGAGTGATACAACCGGCGCATATTTATGGGGCCATCGGTTGCCCTGCCCTCATGCAGGCAGGCGGGACAGTGGGATGTTTACCAAGGTGTTGCCTCAAAAACTCTTTCTCAGCATCAGACTGACCTCGGTTTGCTCAAAATCAAACGCCCAGCCGATATTGCTGCGGTTGATGTTGTGGCGCACACGGATTTCCGGCGTCAGCCCGGCCAACTGCCAGCCATTGGCTCCGGCGCTGAGGATATACAACTGTTGGCGGTCCCGGCGCTGTTCGCCCAGGAAAAAATCATAGGCATCGTGGCGGGTTTCACGGTAAATCGCCAGGGCGTTAACAAACAATCCGGCACGGCCAGCAAACCCCTGATACACCCCAACGCGTGCCGACCAGTCCTTGCTGCTGGCTTGATCCACCTCGTATTTGTGGCGGCTGGCTGTCACCCCGCCATACAGACTGGTATTGGCCCGTGGCGAATAGGACAGGTTCAAGCCCCACTGGTGCATTGCATAGTTGGCTCCCAACTGCTTGCCCTTGCGGGTGTATTCGTAACGCTTACTGTCCAGGCTGGTGCCGATTTGCCATTTTTGGCTAAGGCTGCGCCGGGCCTCCAGTTGCAGGCCATGTGCCATATATTCGCTGGCCCGGTTACGGTAGTAATGCTCCACATAGGGCAGCAGCGTAAGGCTGTTGCGCACATCCAGATACTGATAACCCGCCTGCACAATCGCCAGATTGGTGCTGTAATCCTTTAGCGACGCATTGGGCGCATCATTGGTTTTTGAATAATAGCTGCCGTAACTCATGGGCTGCAGGTGCAGGTTGTGGTTACCGGCCAGATTGAAGCGGCGCTGCAACGACAGCTCGTAATTATTCATGCGGGATGCAATCGGCTCCGGCATCTGGCGCTCAAACAGGCAAATGCCGGCAAACGAACTCAGGCAACTGTAATAACCATTGGCCTGATTGATATTGTCGTTGCGGCCCCAGCCCAGCGCCGCACTGCCATGCCAACGGTCACGAATGGCCATGGCCTGCTGGTACTGGGCAACCAGCATCTGCGCCTGCTCGGGCAGGCCCATGCCCAGCACCCGCGCAAAGCCCTTGGCGGCACGCCGCTCCTGGTGATCCTCAAACCACAGCCGGGCCAGTTCCAGTTGAATGCGGGCGTCTTGCGGCTCCTGTTCGCTGGCTTGCTCCATCAGTCGCAGCGCCTGCGGATACTTGCCCAGAAAACGGGCATACAGGCTGTCCGCCATATTGGCCAGTGCTGGGCGGTGGCCCGGCAGCGCACGGTAACGCTCGACAAACTCGGGCAACTGGCTCCACTGGCTGGTGTTGATGGCCACATAAATGGCCGGGGTTAACGATTCCAGCGTGCTGGCAACCTGATAACGCTGGCCCTCGTACATCAGTGTGCCGGGCGGAGCCGCCAGCTCCTGCTCGGCCTGCGATTGCTGCTGAATGCTGCGACGGGTTTGGTCTTGAATAAAGCGGGTATCGTCGTCATTGGCCTGGGCCTTGGGAATGGTTAACAGGCACAGCAACAGCGCAGAGAGTAGAGGCAGGGTAAAGAATGAATTTTTTACCCTGCCTCTACTCTCGCAAAAGGAAAGATGTGGCATAAAGATTCCACAGAAAATCTGGGTGTATTAAGATGGGGCCGGCGCACCGGCCCCAACGTGGTTTCCCTCAAACACTACCGAACGGGTTACATTCGGCAGCGTCCGGTTTGACGCTCTTCACTGGTGGCCGCCAGTGGAGAGTGGTCAAACATTAAGGAGTGATGGTGCCGCTGATTTTGCTGCCGCCGAAGGCGACGTCATCAGCTACACCAGTCGCACTCTGATAAATACCAGCCAGCGCTTCAGCACCATTGTAGAACTGACCCTGAATGGTCGAACCGTTACTGAAGCTGCCGCTATTGCCAATGGTTGTGCCAGCAAAGCTGATGGTCTGGGTAACACCATTCACATCACGACTGATGCTGTTGTTGGTAGCACCTGCACCAATGGTGCCGGAACCGTTGGCATAGGCTACATCCAGTTTGCCTTGGTACAGGTTCAGGTTGCCGGGCAGACCGCCAGCCAGGGTATTACCGTTGGCATCGGTACCGGTCTGGCCGGTCCCAATTACGCCATAGGTGGCGTTGATGGTTGTCGGCATGGTGGTGGAAGTAGTGGCATTGTCACCGACGTACCAGACAGTACGGTCCCCACTGGTCATATTGAGGTTGGTACCGGATGCAGCAGGCGAACCAACCCGTGGAGCCCACTCGCCAAAGTATACGCCCTCACCAACTGGCAACAGAGTGGTTGAACTGACAGCGCCAGGGGTAGTCTCACCCACTTGGCCAATGACCAGACCGCCAAACTGTGGTGCCAGCGACAGGGTGGTGATTTGGCGCACGCTGTTAACGGCAAAGTTGGCGTAATCGCTACCTGTGTTGGCGTCATTTACAGAGGTTTCATCTTTCCAGACTTGAGCCACTTTAAGTGGCAGCGGCAATTGCCCAACATGTGCCGGATACAAGAAATAGTTACCATTACTGTCAGGAGCATCAGCAAGTGCTGCGTTGGAGCCGCGAATTGGGCCATCGGCCAGATCAATGTAACCAGAGGAACTATTGTTTAGTTTAAGCCCGGAGTTTCCTTTGTCAAACCATGTATGTGTGGAAGGCCCAACCTGAACCAAGCTCCCAGAGCTGCTGCCCTGAACATTGTTAGAAGCAGCCATCGCTGCGTTGCTGGTCAGAGCCGCAATAACGGCCAGTGTCAGAATTGATTTTTGCATAATGAATTACCGTGCAAAGTTGAGTTGATTGGCAGTTTTAACGCTGCCGGGATTTCTGGTTTTTAAAAAAACCAGTAAAAACTAGAAATTAATTGTCACACCTGCACTCACTGTACGCCCCGGAGCAGGAAGCAGTGATTTTGACATGGGGTCAAGGTAATACTCGTCTGTCAGATTGGTCACGCCAAGATTAACGCTAAAATTATTATTCAAGTTGTAGTTGGCGTAAATATCGTGCAGCAGTACTGATTGCCAGTAAAAACCATCCAGACCACCTGTGAACCACGCGTCGCTTATGTAAGTTCCATAGCCGCCTGGGCCTTGCTCTGAGGCTAGAAGCTTGTCTAGTTGTTTATTTTCCGCTCCCTTATGGTAGGTGCTACGCCAGCCAAGCTCCAATCGGTCGTTAAATAATCTTGTTCCCATAAGTGCATCAATACTGTACCTGGGTTGAAGGCTGTTGCCGCTATAGGTGCCCGGAAAGCCGCCTGTAATGCAGTCTGGTATCCTGTTATAAATTGGATCCATACCAGATGCATAATCTTTATCGCAAAGTTTTTGCTTGAGTCGGTAAGTGGCTCCAAAGCTGCCAAAATAATTACCGCTATCGAAGCGTGATTGTAACTCGATACCCTGAGTTTTCTTCTTGTCAAATTGAATAGTGTTGTAATAAATGTCACGATCAAAAAAATCTTTTATTTCAGTGTTGTAATAACTAATGCGAGCATCTGCGGCCAATAGGTTTGGAAAGAACTGACGTAAATCGTGGGCGTAGCCTATCTCCCAATTGGTACTGCGTTCAGGCTTGCTGGCACCGTTAATGGCCAGATTGCCAAGCTGACCGTTAATAAGAGTGCCAGAGGTTAATTCATTGATACTGGCAAAGCGGGTAGTTTGCGCATAACGAATAAAGGTGGTGCCAAATGGCGTGATGCGGGCGGTGGCACTCAATACCGGACTAAAGGCATCACCCGATTGTTCTTCAGGCATCTCCCAGCCTTGGCTGGCATCCAGACGCTCATAAATATCTTTACCGTAAGTCCCACCTGTAGGGCGCAATACTGCAACTTGGTTTGCTATGTTTGGCGTTCCGTCGGCACGCAAAGGGTTATCTACGGTCTGGTACAGCTTTGAAGTATCTATCTGACCGTTGGCAAAGGGGTTTTGCGACGAGTCAAGTTTTCCGTCTTTGATTGGAACAAATGCGCTTTTTTTCCAATATAGATATGCATGGCTATTTGTATTACTGATTGATACCTCTCCATGTTTATCAATAAATTGAAAAACTGTCCCATTGGCTATGGCTTGCTGGAAGGCCAAGTTTTCTTCATCAGTTAATAGTTCTCCCCACTCTAGCAGTACGCCTGTTTTTTGCTGGGTCGTTTTAAAGTTTTCATCACGCAAGCGGCGCATTTTTGCCAGCCCTACGTCTTTGCCTTTATAGCGTGTATAACGGGTGCCAGCAGTCAGGTTAAGCCAGTCATTAGCTTGCCAGGATAAATTGAATAATGCTGAATATTCTTTACGTTCACCTGAACGGGGGCCAAGAATTCCAGTGGAGCGGTGTAGTCCAGCACCATCAGGAAATAAACCGTTGGATTGCTTTCCTGAACTTTGAACTTTTTCATTAAGCTTTTCTTGCTGATAGCTTGTTGCCAACAAGAGTTGCAAGCTGTCGGATAAAATGAATTGATTACTTAGATCAAATCCGGTGCGATCATGCGTGGTCCATTGTCTGCCTTCTGGGTGAATAATTCCGTCGTGATCAGGCTCGGTTAAAAAATCTGCGTACTCAGGGTAGTTGGTCATCCACCAATCATAATCATGTAGCAAAGCGTTTGTTTGGTCATCGTTTGTTATACCGTAAGGGTGTGCGCCGGTTTGATAGCGAGTGCCATTGGTCTTTGTATGCCATAGGCTTGCCTCCAGATTGAGTATGTTGGAGTCTAACGGTTTGGCTTCGTAGTCTATTTTGTAACTATCAAGGCGAAGCTTTGTACGAGGCCTTTCGTGTACAAATCTATAGTAATCCCAGTCTATGTCTATGTTTTGGTCTGTTGCCGTCTTCTCAAAGGCTTCTCTGTATTGCCAGTTTAAAATAGTATCACCTGGAGTTGTTTCACCAAATACAGTGTTTGTGCGCATGAATTGCAAGCCTATTTTTTGCTCACCTGTGAAGTATAGGTTGCTTTTAATAAGTGTTGTATCTGTTTCGCTTGAAGTGTTGAATACTTCGTCCCCGGCATAATAAAGTTTTGTCAGGTTAGGGATGAATCTGTCAGTGGTTTTTTCGTTATATATGTCATGCCCTTTGTATTTGTTTGAGTTGTTTTTCCCTGCATAATAGTTACCGCTTTTGCGCTCGCTGCGCGAAACTAGAACGTCAAAAAATTCATTGCGGCCTGCAATGGTTAGCATCTCTGAATGATCATCAGTGTTTGTTTTTGATGAGCTGCCTTTGTTGCGTGGGTTGTTGTGAATTTGAATGGCATCTGTATTACTGCGAGAAGCGCCTGGAATATCGCGATAATCTTTTCCATAAAATGAACTTGCATCATGTTTTGGTGTATTCGTATTACTGGAAGCTTTTAGGTTAGCCTCTACCCCCCAGTTATCACCCTCTGGAATAATGTCGTTGGCTTCAATGGTGCGGACATTTACCGAGCCGCCAACCCCGCTTTTAATGCCACGGCTCAGGGAAGTGCCTTTTTCTACCTCGATGCTGCGAAATAATGCGGGGTCTACATAGCTGCGGTTGCCAACGCCAAAGGTGTGCAGCCAGACGTTGGTGGACTGCTCGGTGCCGTCGATGGTCAGCGGCACCCGGCCTTCACCGGTGATGCCGCGAATGTTGGGGGTAATGGCCTGGCTGCTGCGGGTGTCCATGCTGTACACGCCGTTCATGCCTTTGAACACGTCGCCGGGGTTGGAGGTTTGGAAGCGCTGTAATTCCTCACGCCCCTGGTACACGCTGGTGACGTTTTCGTTGTAGACGTTGTTGTGGCCGACTTCGTCCGGGTTGAGCCGGCCGCCGTAAACAACAGCAGTGGGCAGGGCGGTGCTGTCGACGCTGGTTTGGGCCAGTTCTAGCCGGTAGCTGCCGTTGGGCTGGGCGCTGGCGTATAGGCCGCTGCCGGCGAGCATGCTTTGCAGGGCGCTAGCGGTGCTGTATTGGCCCTGTACGCCAGCGGACTGGCGACCCTGTACCCGTTCCGGACTGTAGGCCAGGCTGATGCCGCTTTGGGCGGCAAACTGTTGCAGGGCGGTTTCCAGGTTGCCGGCTGGAATGTTGAAGCTGTGCAGGGCGCTGTTTTCGGTTTGCGCCTGCGCCAGGTTAAGCGGGGCGCTGAGGGCGGTGGTGCCCAGGCTGAGGCAGGCAATTAAAATGGCGTGGCTGAGTGGCTTGCGGTGAAAGCCTGTAAGGGGTTGTTGGGTTGGCATGCATGAGTCTCTGTTCTAATTAGGTTATTCCTCGAACGAAAATGCTAGAGATAATCGTTCCTATCTATAGAGCCGAACAGTACTGCCAAATCAACAACCCCTGATGCGAAATATTTTTTTATGCGTGGTCGATGCGTGTCCAGTAGCCGGCCAGTTGGCGGGTCTGGATGGGCAGGGTGGCGCTGAGGCTGTCGAGGATGGCGCGGGTGTTGTCCAGGTGAAAGGCACCGGATACCCGCAGCGCTGCCGCCGCCGGGGTGTAGCTGATTTGGCCGCTATGGTAGCGGTTGAGCTGGTCGAGAAACTCGCCCAGTGACCAGTTGCTGACAATCAGCATGTCCTGTGTCCAGCTGTCGGCGTGGGCGGCCAGTGGCTGGATGGGCCCGACCTGTTGCGGGGTAAAGCGGCTTTGCTGGCCGCTGTGCAGGATGACCGGGCTGGCGTCGGCACGGGTGGGGCGGATTTCAACCGAGTGCTGGTGAACCTGTACCAAGCTGTTGTGTGCGGTGCTGTAAACCTGAAAGCGGGTGCCCAGGGCACGCACTATGCCGTGGCGGGTATGTACGCTGAACGGGCGCTGGTCGGCGGCGGTGGTGACCAGAACTTCGCCTTCGCGCAGGTGCAGGATGCGTTGCTGGCTGTTGTATTCAATGTTGAGGGCGGTGGCGGTGTTGATTTCGACCTGGCTGCCGTCGTCCAGCGTCAGGCTGCGGCGCTGGCCGGTGGCGGTGCGCTGGTCGGCAAAGCGGTTGGCAATCGGCTGGCGCTGGCTGTAGCCGGTTACGCCCACGGCCAGCAAGACCGCCAGCGCCTGAATCATGTGGCGGCGCGAGTAGCGGGCGTTTTGCAGGCTGACACTGGTGAGGTTGTCGGGCAGGCGGTTGAAGCTGTGTTGCAGCTTTTCCATGCGCTGCCAGGCTTGGCGGTGCAGCGGGCTTTGCTGGAGCCATTGCTGGTGGCGGGCATGCAGCGGGTCGCCGGGTGCGGCCTGTTGCAGGTCCACATGCCAGGTGGCGGCCTGTTCGAGAATTTCAGCAGTCAGTTTCATGGCTGTCGTCCATCAGCAGCAGGCAGTGGGTGAGGGCGCGGATGTAGTGTTTGCGCACGGTGTTGACGGAAACCCCGATACGGCGGCTGATTTCGGCGTGGCTGAGGCCATCAAGCTGGGCCATTAAGAAAATCTGCCGGCTGCGCTCGCCCAGCTGATCCAGCATCTGGTCGATGTGCATCAGTGCCTCGATGATCAAGTGGTGGTCTTCGGGTGAAATGGCTGTGGTCTCGGGTAGCTGTTGCAGGCTGTCGAGATAAGCTTGCTCCAGACTTTTACGGCGAAACAGGTCGATCATCAAGCCCCGAGCAATGGTGCTGAGGTATGCGCGAGGCGTATGTGGCTGCACTTGGCGTTGCTGCGTGAGGATGCGAACAAAGGTTTCCTGCGCCAGGTCGCTGGCCTGCTCTGGACAACCCAAACGCCGCCCGATCCAGCTTTTAAGCCAGTTGTTGTGTTCACGGTATAGGGAGTCGAGCATGGTTGTTAAGAGAAGGCCATTTGATAAGAGGCTAAATGATAGGCGTTCTCATTTGGTTTTTCTACAGGCAAGCCACCAAGGATATGTGCAGGGTAGCGGTCTGTTTGGCCAATTCAGTTAGTCAATTTCGACGCCTGTGCCCCATGCTGCGTCGCGGCTTCTCGTCATAGCCCTGCTATGATTCGTCGCAGCGCCTTGCCCCGGGGCCACAGTTATCCGAACTTGAGTTAATCAGGCCGGCCGTTAATCAAAATACGATGAGGCCTTGTAGGGTTGGATGCTGTATGCCTCCAGCCGGTAACCGGCGGTACCCATTTCATGGCTATAGGTTTCGGTGGTTAGCCGGCCACTCACCAAAATGGCATCATAGAGGTTGTCGTCATGAGTACCTGGCTCAAAGTGCACGTCAATGATCTGGTTCGACGGCGGTGGGGGCACATGAATGCAGGCTCCGTAATAAGGCACTAAAAAGAAGTGTCGTACCATGCCGCCCGGACTGTCCAGTGGTACCACAAAACCGGGAATGCTGACCATGCGGCCATCCATGTCATCCACCACCGGAGCAGATGACAGCTTTTGCATCATCTGCCGCATCAGCTCCATGCCGCGCTCGCTATAGTCGTCAATCTGGTCCAGCTCTGGGCTGTCAAACAACTCCATCAACCCCGCTCCGTAGCCTTCAGGCATCAGGTCATCCCACTGGATGAGCGGGGCTGGCTCGCCATTGACTAACACATCCGGGTGAGCCCACACCGGATATAGCAACAGCCAGCCGGCCATTAGTACAAATCTACGCATGCAAGACTCCTTCAGTGGCGTTGGCCCAGGCTGTTTACCAGTGCCATCCGGTACGCCAGTATTGCGGGTATCAGCCCGCTGCACAGACCCATGCCAAGAATAATGGCAACGAGCCGGTTTTGTTGTGTGCTGGGCCATGTCAGGCCGACATGCAAACCGAACTGTTCCAGCAAGGGCTGTTGCAACAAATGAATGCCGCCCCACAATAATGCCAGCCCCAGTAACAGGCCCAGCACGGTCAACAGCAGTGTTTCCTGCAGCAGTAACGCTGAAATGCGTATAGGGGATGCTCCCAGTGCCCGTAGTACGGCAATTTCATGACGGCGCTGTTGCATGCTGCCAAGCAGTACGGCCAGCATACCGCACACACCGATGAGCAACGCGGCGGCAGATACTGCCAGCAGTGCCTTTTCTGCCAGACGTACGACTTGCCATAGCTCTTGCAAGGCTACGCCGGGCATGACCGCTGTTAACGGGTCAGATGGTTTGCTGTTGAGTTCACGCTGCAGATGAAAAGCCTGCATGCGGCTGTTCAGGCCCACCAAGGCTGCTGTTAACTGGCGTGGTGTCAGATCGCGCTGACGCGCTTGCTCCGGTGTCGCTTGGGCGCCCGGCAAAGGGACACCAGCACGCCAGCCCAGGTGCACGGCTTCCAGCCCTTCCAGAGTTACCAGCAGGGCTCGGTCCAGTGGCGTTCCTGTTGGCTTCAAGATACCGCTGACATAAAACGGCATGTTGTCATGTTGCATGAAGCTGGTGTTGCCGGTGCCGTGGGCAATGATCAGCTCATCGTTTGGTTGATAGTCCAGGGTACGGGCCACTTCAGCGCCCAGCACCACGGAAAAAAGATCATTGAGCTGGTTGCCTGCGGCCAGTTGCAGTCGGTTGCCATCTCCATAGCGGTAGTGTTCAAACATGCCGTTGTCGGTACCTATGACACGATAGCCGCGATGGGAGTCGCCCAGTGACAAGGGAATGGTCCAGGCTACACGCGGGTCATCCCGTAGTTCGGCATAGCTGTGCCAGCGGATATTGCTGGTAGCCGAGCCAACATGGAACACCGAGTACAATAGCAGTTGCACCGGTCCGGAACGGGCACCGACGATTAGGTCGGTCCCGGTTACTGTGTTGAAAAATCCGGCTTTGCTTTGTGCCCGGATCTGCTCAATCCCCAGTAGTAGTGCCGTACTTAGTGCCAGCGTGAATAACGTCAGCAAGACACTGGCCCGGCGGCTGAACAAGCTGCGGGCTGCTATGTGCAAAAACATCATGTGTTGCCCTCCAGCTTGAGCGTTCGGGAAAAATAACGGGCCAGTGCCGGGTCGTGGCTGACCAGCAGCAGGGTGATATCTGCCTGTTGCAGCTCTTCCATCAATAGCTGCATGAACAAGTCACGACTATGGCCATCCAGTGCAGACGTGGGCTCGTCTGCAATCAGTAAAAGTGGTGAGCCGATCAGGGCGCGTGCTGCCGCTACACGCTGTTGCTGGCCAATTGAAAGTTGTGCGACCGGCCGCTTTCCATACTGCTGCGGGCTTAGACCCAGCCGCTGCAGTAGCCGTTTGGCTTCTGCAGCTACACTGCCGCTACGTGTGATAGCTGCCGCACGCCGCTGCCTGGAGAATACACAGGGCAGGCTGACATTGGCTTCCAGGCTCAAATAGGGCAGCAGGTTGAACTGTTGAAACAGCACGCCCATGCAATCAGCACGTAAGCGATCGCGCTGCCGGGCAGATAATTGTGCCAGTGACAGACCGTTCACCCGGACCTCGCCGGTAAAGCCGGTCAGGACGCCACCGAGCACGTTAAGCAAGGTGCTTTTTCCGCTGCCCGATGCTCCCTGAATAAACAGGTGCTCACCACGCTCAAGCTGCAGGTGTTCAATCTGCAGCACGGGCAAGTTGTCGGGCCAGGCAAATGCAAGTTGCCGGATTTCAATGAGTGGACTCATGGCAGCGTCAGCCGTTGGTCTGGTGTCTGGAGGATTTGCAGGTGCTGTCCCGAGGGGGTCAGCATGCGCACCTCAAGTTTTTCGATACCCGGATAATTTTGCAACAGTGGCAGATCCAGGTGTTTCAGGTATTCGGACCGGGTGCAGTGAAAATGGTATTCGACAGTCAAGTCGGCATGGTCGTGATCGTCATCGTGCTCATCCTCATGGGTATGGCTGTGTTGCGCGTGGTGTGCAAAAGGATCATTCATGTCGCTGCTTTGCAAGCTGCAGTCAGCGGCTTGTGGTAGTAGCAGCTGGAGTTCGGGTTGTTGCATGTGCTCTTGTAACTCAGCCCAGAGTGCCTGCTCTTCGGCAGTAGCAGGCGGATGCTCAAAGCCGATTAGGTTGGCCAGCGGTGAGTGCAGGGCAAGGGTTAGGGCAGGTGGCTCGATAACAACATCCAGCTGCGCCACGCCATGCTGGTGTACCCCGGCGGTCAGGCCGACCTGTGGTAGCAAGCCTGTACCAAGCAATAGTAGCAGGCTGGTTTTTCTGATCAGCTTCATTGGTTTACCTCTTTGTATATCCATCTGGCCCAGAAACCTGGGCAGGGTTCAATCTGGTTTTGAGTGCACTGTGAAAAATTTTCCACAGATGGTTGCCAAAACGTAGAAGCATTATAACATAACATTTGTTTTGTTCCAACCATCAACTCAAGGTCCCATCATGAAACGTCCAATCCCTTTTCCATTTACTGCAGTGGCATTGTCAATTGCTCCGTGGCTTCCTTCGGCTGTCAGTGCCGCTCCAGAGGAGCTGCAACTCAAGCCGGCCTTTATTCATGCCAGCCCCCTGTCAGGTACGCCAACCCGTATGACCACGCCGGCAGAAGTAATCAGTGCTGAACAGCTGGCCAGCCAGGGGAGGTCAACCCTGGGTGAAACCATTGAGCACTTGCCGGGAGTGCGTGGCAGCTCGTTTGGTGCAGGTGCCAGCCGCCCGGTTATTCGCGGCATGGATGGTGCCAGAGTCAAGGTGCTCAGTGATGGTATTGATGTGCTGGATGCGTCCACCCTCAGTGCCGACCATGCGGTAACGACCGAGCCTCTGCTGTTGCAGCAAATTGAGGTGCTGAAAGGTCCGGCTACCCTGCTGTATGGCGGTGGGGCAGTGGGCGGGGTGGTGAACTTGCTGGACCGCAAAATTCCGACACGCCTTCCGGACGATGGTCATGAGGTGCAGCTTGGCTGGCAAGGTAATACCGTAGCCAACGAGAGTACTTTCATGGCGGGGGCTACGTTGGGGCTGGGCTCGCTGGCCCTGCGGGCGGAAGGACTCAAGCGTAATGCTGACGCATACCGCCTGGCAGGACACGAAGACGGTTCTCGTTCCAGGCGACAAACCGGCTCTTACAATGATACAGATACTGTCAGCCTGGGTATGAGCTGGATTAGCGACAAGGGCTATACCGGTTTGGCTTATACACGGCAAAGCAATGTTTATGGTTTGCTCGCTCATGAGCATGGGCACTGCCATACCCACGGTCAGGGTGCGGGCTTGCATTGGCACTGTGGCAGTCATGGCCACGGCCACGGCCATGATCACGATCACGATCATGGCGTTCCGTACATTGATATGCTGCAAAAACGCTGGGATTTTCGTTCTGAATACAGTGATCCCTTTGCTGGCTTTAGTAACATCAAGCTGCGCCTGGGGCACAGCGATTACCAGCATGCGGAGATCGAGGAAGGCAGTGTTGGTACCCGCTTTGATAGCAGGTCAACGGATGCAAGGCTGGAGTTGACCCACGAGCCTGTATGGGGCTGGCGGGGAGTGTTGGGCGGACAGACGCTGCGCAGAGATTTCGAGGCTACGGGTGAAGAGGCTTATGTGCCGCAAACTCTAACCAGAAACCATGCCCTGTTTTTACTGGAAGAATACCAGCATGGCAACTGGCGTTACGAACTGGGTCTGCGCCATGAATGGCAAGATATTGCTGTCAAGTCGCAGCAAAAGGACCGCAACCATGCCGGTACATCACTGTCATTGGGGACTGTTTGGCAGTTTTGGCCGGATTACCAGGTAACGGCGTCTGTATCCCGCTCCCAGCGTTTGCCGGTTGCTGAAGAGCTTTATGCATTTGGTCCGCATGCTGCCAGTCGTACGGTTGAAATCGGTAATGATCGCCTGAAAAAAGAAACATCTCACAATCTGGATCTGGGATTGCATAAAACACAGGGCCGGGTCACCTTTGATCTTTCCTTGTTTCAAAACCGGATCAATGACTATATTCATGGTGCGGATACCGGTGAGCGCCCCGGCTCGGATTACCGTGTCATTGAGTACCGTCAGCAGAACGCCCTGTTTCGTGGTGCCGAAGCACAGGCCAGCTATCACTTCAGCAATGGCCTGACGGCAGGAGTCTTTGGTGACCATGTACGCGGCAAGTTGCGTAACGGCAAGGGCAATTTGGCTCGCATTCCGGCTGAGCGCTTGGGCGTGCGTGCCGAGTACGGTTTTACCGACCAGCTGGATGGCAGCTTCAGCTTTTACCGTGTAATGCGCCAAACACAGATCGCTGACTACGAGAGCAAAACGTCCGGCTACAACATGCTCAATGCCAGCTTGGCCTACAACGGCCAGTATCACGATACCGGTTATACCCTGTACCTGCGGGGCGATAATCTGCTCAATATAAAGGCCAGGGAACATACGTCCTTTATCAAGGATCAGGTCCAGCTGCCAGGCCGCAATCTGACGTTGGGGCTTAAGCTGAGCTTTTGACGTAAATACAGTGGCGGGTAGTGCACAGCCGGCAAGACAGTAGCTGTTTCTGTCTTGCCGGCTGATGTTGTGTCAGGTGGGCGTGTGGGTTACCGGTCATGCTCACCGTTTTTTGTAACATGCTGTCGAGTTATTGATGGTAGGAAAGCCCTGCCTTGAGCTGCTCGCAGTAATCTGGCGATTCATGACCCGGAGTGAACATTATATAATCTGCAATAGCTCTTCCTTCGAATGGGTTGTAGATATAGCTGGATGGATCAGCACTTGCGGTTACCTGCTGTAAAAGTATGCTTGTACTGGTGATGTCATTAGCCAGCCAGAGCGGGACTCCATAATCTTTTCGCGCATGTTGATAGCCCATGATTGCAACGCCGGTCTCACCTGGAGTTGTCGCGGAATTGAGCACATCGGCCATAAACCTGTCTTTGGCGCTTTGCACATTAATCATTGGATCAATCATGTTGTCAGGGAGCAGGTTGCAATGGCTTTGCCGAATCAGCCCGTCCATCAATACGCCATAGGAGCCGGAGAGTGGTTTGGCAGACTTGCTTTCTTGATAAACTTGCTGCACCCGCTCGCGGGCTGGATCAAGCGCGAGAACCTGCTTTGCGCCATTCAGTGCGCTGCTTAACGGAAATACATACGTATTCCAGTCCCAGGAATCGGGGTGCCAGGCCAGGTCATGGCCGCTGACCTCATTGCCCTTGCCAAGCCATGGGCTGATGAGTGGCTGTTGCTCTTCACTGAGTTGTTCAAATGCAACCGCCCCCAGCTTGTCAGAACGATCCAGTACCTGAATGAACACATCTTCCATTTTCTGGTGGTCAATGACACCATGGCTTTCTCCGAGCAGCAGCCAATCACTGGTGTGGATCTGCTCAAGCACATCTTTCCATGAGACAAGCTGATTTTCCCGGACCGACCAAAAATGCCCAACCAGTGGATTGTCTGTATGCAGTGTGCCCTGAAAGGGAATGGGTATTTTCTCTGGTGTGTTGTCTGCTGAAACGCGCTTTTCCTGTTGGCTGTCAGGGCGGGATGTTGAGTATCCGGAAACACAACCAATTGTTAACGCCGCTGTTACAAGTACAAGAATATTTCTTAAACTAGTCATTGTCTTTCTCGCATGTTGTTAATTAACTAATCAGGCAGGCCGCCAGGCGGTCAAAAGTTCATGCCGACTTCAAGCCAGAGTTGCCGTCCGATGTCATAAACAGGCTGGGACGAGGTGGTTGAGCCAATGTTTTTGTCGTCCGTGACATTGAGAATGTCCATTTGCACATATGGCTGCATGCCTGAGACCTGGGGAGACCATTTCAACTGCATGTCCCAGGTATGGATTCTGCCATATTTTTCCTTGATATAAACACCAAGGCGCTCGTTGGTGCTTGGGTCAATGCCGTTGGCACTTAGCCTTTTTAAGGCTACATATCTGTCACGCCATGTAAAGAAGTTACTCATGTTAAGGTCGTACTTTGGCCAGGAAGTAAAAACACTGACCTGGGCGCGTAGAGGGTTGCCAAAACTGTTAACAGGAAGGTCTTTGCTGTTGATTACCTTGCCCTGATAAATAACTTTATCGGTACGGTCAACACCTGTCCCCAGCGTACTGTCATAGGCAGCACTGGTGCCGTAGCCCTCATTGATTTGGTTGGACTTTCTTTCCATCCATTTCAAGGCCGCATTGACATCAAAAAACAAACCGGCAACATTGATTGACTGTATGGTGGACAGCTCAAGAGTGACTGTGTTGGTTTCAGAGGCCGCGTTATTGGTGAAGTAGGTTTTATTCAGCTGCTTGTCATAAAAGCTATTAACCTGACTTTTTCCTTTCCGGTTGATGCCGGTAAGGCTTACCCTGAACAACCCCAGGTCTTGACTGACACCCAACACTTTTTCATCATCATAGGGTGTTTTCAGCCTGTTTATTGAGTCAAGATCTACTTGCGACTTTGTCACGATGTCCAAAACGCCAGGGTACAATATGGATACGGTGTTGGAGTCGTAGTAAGGTTTGGCCTGCAAATGCAGGAAGGAGCGGCCGTAGTATCGGTTATATCCGGTTTTGATGTTGGTTTTCTGATTGCCAAAAACGTCGTAGTTCATGGACAGTCTTGGTGATATATCGATATTTCTGAGAAAGCTGTTGTAGTCTGCACGCATTCCTGGACGAATTTGCAGCTGGCCTATTTTGATATTGTCTTCCAGCCATACTGCATACTCATTCTGAGAAATATCCATCTCGTAGGGCAGGTAGTACGCCCTGCTAAAATAGGTCAGGTCGGCGGGTGTATTACAGGCCCCTGTCATACAAATGAATGTGTGTACCAGCGTGGTATTCGGTCGTGATGCCTCCATGCGCTTTTTGTTGATTTCGAGCCCGCTGCTGATACTGTGTTGACTGCCTGCAATATCAACAGTATCGAACTGGAATTTTGGCTTGAAAGAGTAGTTGGTCTGGGTATTGTCTAGCGCATGAGGCCCGCCTGATGCCTCGGCACGGTCAGAATAAAGGCCGCTGATGACAGCGTAGTACATATTGTTGGAGAGGCGCTCGTCTCCCATTTTGGTGATATCAAGATCCAGGCTGTATTGACCAAAGCTCAGTCTGTTTTTATAACCTATGCCAAGCCCCATGCTGTGATGATCATCGGTGTAGTCCGAGCCGACCACACCGCCCATCTGGTATCTGGATTTGCCGGTCCCGTACAGCAAACGGATATCCAGTATTTGCTGACTGTCTGGCTGCCAGCTTATTTTGGCGGTGACGTTATCGTTCCTGCGCCACTGCTTGACGTCTTGTGCCTCAATGAAATCTCCGACATGAATCGCGCCATCTGGCGTGACATCAAACCCTCGGGTCCTTGAATCAAGAAAAGGAATGATCGACTCGTTGCGCGATACAGAGACAAACGTGCCCCAGTTACCACCCATGCCAAAGGCTGCGTGCAGGTTGTAGAGGTTTTTTTTGAAGCGGGGCTGTACCGGATTGGTTGACTCAAACAGGCTTAGCTCGCCGTCCTTGAAAGCGCTGGCGTCTTTCTTGTCATAGTGATAGCGGGTGAGTTTGTCGCTGGAGTGACGCCAGTTGATGCCAAAATGGTTATCTCCATCGTAACGTTTGGTTTCGACATCAACGGTGCCACCGGTAAATTGGCCCTTGGATGCGCTGACGTTGTGGTCGTTGACTTCGACACTGGCAACTGAATTCACATCAACATACAGGCCCTGTGAATGGCTTCCGATCCGGTCAAAATCACCGGGACCATAGCGTCCCGGATCAAGATCATTGTTGATGTTGATACCGTCTACGGTGAAGTTGTTCTGGTAAAAATGCGCACCGTTGATGCTGAGATTTTCCGGGCGTAACTCTCCTGCTCCCATGCTGCTGCGGCTCATGCCCTGAGACTCTACAGAGGGCAGCTGCACCAGCTTGTCGGTCAGGTTGGCGTTACCCGAAGGAGTTGCAGCCAGTTGCTCGTCGCTCAGGCGGGTTTGACCACCGTACACAGAGACCCCCTGTCCGATTACAGTGGCCGTATTGAGTTGCGCAACAGACGGGCTCGGCACGGCTGTCAATGCCACGCTTCCGTCGGGGCGCATTTGCCAGGCCACCCCCGAATTTTCCAGCAAGATCTCCAGTGCCTGCTGCAGAGACATGTTGCCTGACAGTGCAGGAGCGGTTTTTCCATGCAATAGCCTGCCTGGGGCACCAATGCTGATACCCGCTTCTTGAGCCAGCCGGGTAATTGAGTGGCTTAGTTCTTGTGCCTGAATATCCAGCACCAGTGTTTTGCCCTGAGCAGTGAGTGGCAGCATCAGGCTGGCAGCCAAGATCAGGGAAATCCTCCGGGTGTACCAGCGGGGTTGATACATCATTATCTCTCCTGGTTTTATGTTGTTTTATCGGTCCTTGGGCAGGTCTCGTGCCCACCAGGCAGAGACATGTTCAGGGGAGCAAGCACGTCCTATACAAACGTGCTTATAGATAAAGACCATTCAGGAGAGAAAGTGGGTAAATGAGACTTATTCTTTTTTGGAGATGCGTGTGAGCAACGGGATGGAGCGGTCAATCTCAAGATCCATGCTTGATGCCAGGGTGGTATAGGCTTGCTCAAGGTTGCTTGCATCCAGCACACCAGTGAATGTGCGTAGCAGGTGGCGCTCTGGCAGTTGTAGCCAGTGCCAGCCGGAGTCATGGCGTTGCAACTGTTCGAGTACCTGGCGGAGCGGGGCGTCGGTAAAAACCAGTTGCTGGTCGAGCCAGCCTGGCTGCCGGCTTTGCGGGGTATCTGGCAGGCGGGTGACATCAAGCGCGGAAATAATGGCGTTTTCGCCTTCATGTAGAACCTGGCTTGCATCCCGCTGTAGGCTGGGTGTCAGCTGCACAGTTGACTCGTGCACGCTAACCAGGAGCTGGTCTGTTTGCCAGATTGCCGAAAAAACCGTGCCAAGAGCCTCGGCTTGTCCGGCCGGACTTTCCACGACAAATGGCCTGGGGTAGTCGCTTTTGCCGACCTCGACATACAGGCTGCCTTGTCTGAGCCGGACCGTGCGTCGTGTGGTATTGAAGTCAACATCAATGGCGGTGTCAGCTCCCAGGATCAGTTTTGAGCCATCATTCAAGATCACCGTACGCAAAGCGCCTGTAGCCGAGCGGTAGTCGGGGGCGTGCAGCTGATGAAACAGGAGTGCCAGCGCAAGACAGGCGATGAGCAAAACTGGCCTGATGCGTGGGCGTCTGCGGGGAGCGTGGGAGGTTTGGCAGGTTGCCAGCCAGATCATTTTGATTTGTCGAAATGTTTGCTGGTGCAAGGGGTCAGCATTCAGCCAGTCGTTCAGGGATGCTTTCAGCTCAAGATCGTGCGGGGTTTCATCTAGGCGTATCAGCCAGTTGACAGCTTGCTGTCGAATGCTCGCGGGGTCTTCGTCGGCATTAGGGTGCATGCCCTCAGTGTTCATGGCTCTTTGCTTCAAACAGGCGCTCGTGCAGACGGGCAACGCTGCTGACCAGATAGTATTTGACGTTATGGGTGCTGATGTTGAGAGCGTTGCTGATTTCCTTGTATGTCATGCCTTGTACGCGTGACATCAAAAGCACCTGCCGGTGACGTTCACTCAGTTCGCTGATCAAGGTGTCAACAACTAGCGCCAGCAACTCCTGATTTTGCGCAGCAGCTTCAGCGGAAGGGCTTTCTTCATTGACCAGCAACGCAACCTGCTCAAGCGTGTCGTGCTCAAGCCGTTTGCGGTGAAAGTTATTGATCATCAGACGGTTGGCAACCACCATTAGCCAGGCACGCGGACTGTCGATGCGTTCAGGGTCCGCCAGGGTGAGAAGCCGCACAAAAGTATCCTGACTTAGGTCGCGCGCCGTTTCAGTACAGCGCACCCGACCATTAAGCCAGCGTACCAGCCACTCGAAATGCTCCAGATAAACCGATTTGATATGGATCAGGCGCATCATAGAATCCATTACCACTATTATGGTTTTGACAGAAATCGTAGCCGGTGTGAACTCATTCGCGATCCGGGTAGTTTTGAAACGGCCAGTCGCGAATGAGTTTGCCCTTATCTCAACGAGAGCTATTCTAAAAGAGATAGCTGACGCTGGCGTTGAAGGTGCGGCCAGCTTCTTGTAGTGAAGTCAGGTTGGACGACTCGGCATGTCCGGCGGCGCTGGTATGCTTGAGGTACTTCTTGTCCAGCAGGTTGAACGCAGCCAGGTTGACCTTGACGGTATCCTTGAAGTTGTAACCGACTTGCCAGTCCAGGGTGACATGGCCAGGCGTCTTGACTTCACCGCTGTTGACCTTGCTCATGCGCTTGGCCCAGTTCAGGATCAGGTCGCTGCTCCAGCTGCCGTCCTGATAGCCCAGACCAACAATGCCTGACAGCGGGCTGATGGTGCTGATGTAGTCGCCGGTGTTGTCGTCCTTGCCATCTTGCCATGAAGCGTTGCCATATACGGACAGGGCATGGGTCAGGTCGTATTTGAGGCCGGCCTCGATGCCCTTGATGGTCACGGAATCAATGTTGCGGTAGTGGAAAATGTCGTGCACAACGCTGCCGGTGGTGGTTGAGCTGATCAGTGCCGTCTCCAGGAAGTCCTTGTACTTGTTGTAGAACACCGCGGTGTTGTACGACAGTCTGCCGGTATTGCCGCGCAGTCCGATTTCGTATGTATGGCTTTTTTCCGGTGATAGATCGCCGTTGGGCACGATGGTATAGCGGTAGTTGGTGGTTGGTTGCAGATCGTGCTCGATGTAGGCCAGATCGTAGGCCGGCACCTTGAAGCCCTGGCCGTACTGGGCGTAGACGTTCAGCTCTGGCGTTAGCTCATACAGAGTACCCAGGTTGAAAGACACATTGTCTTTCTTGATGGATTTGAATGCAGTGCCGTCGGTTTGGGTAGCGCCGTTTGGGTCCATTTCATAACGGTCAAAGCGCGCGCCGGGAATGATCTGCCAGCGGCCATCCAGCAGGCTGATGGTGTCATTGATGTACAGGCCGTAGCGCTTGATATCGTTTTTCGGAAACTTGTTGGTATGGGTGTCTCGGTTGTTGGGGCTGCCGGGGTTGCCTAGTACCACACGCTTTTCACTGACGCTGCGCTGGCTCTGGGTGGACTCGATATCCAGCCCGTAGCCCAGCTCGTGCATGTCGTTCAGGCGTTTGGTGGCGCTGGACAGAAAGCCCTTGGTGCGCTGCTTGTACAGCGCTTTTTGTTGCATGTCTCGTTGTTCAACGGTACCGAACATTGGCGCGTTGATATCCAGAAAACCGAACTCGTTTTCTTTTTGCTGGTTGGTATTGAGGTACAGGCTGACGTTCAGATGGTCATAGAAGAAGCGGTCGGCGTCAGACAGATAGTTGAGCTTGAATGAACGGGTTTTCTTGTTCTGGGTCTGGCCTTCGCTGGCAATACGATAGCCATACTGGCCCAGTCCACGGAAATAGGACAGCAGGCCGTCGGCACGGCTGCCTTCCACCTCCTGGTCCCACAGGTCGGCGCTGAAACCGATGGAGTCGGTATCGCTCAGGTGCAGACGGGTTTTATAGAGCACGCTTTGTGAATCGATATCAAAGGGCTTTTTGTCTTTTTTGTAGTTTTGCTGCTCTTCACCTTTGCGGCCGCTCACGCTGAGCAGGTGATCGACCGGCCCGGTACGCAGTGCAAGGGTGGCCCCCAGGCTGGCCTGCTCCGAGTTGTCGCTGTAGCCGGCCTTGACCGAGCCGCCAATGGTTTCGCCGTCTTTCAGGTAGTCGCTGGCATCCTTGGTGGTGAATACCACGATGCCGGACAGGGCGTCAGAGCCGTACAGGGATGAAGAGGCACCCTTGGCCACTTCCACCTGTTTCAGGGTATCGGTGTCGATGAAACCGCGTCCGACAATGTCGTTCAGGCCGTTGGCGCCGTAGCCTTCGTTCATGCGCATGCCGTCCTTGATCATCAGCACACGGTTGCCGCCCATACCGCGAATACTGATGTTTTGCGAGCCGCCGACCGAGCCGGTGACCTGCACGCTGGGGTCATATCGGAACAGCTGGTTCATATCGGTTACCACCTGCTTCTCCAGATCCTCCGCCGTCATTACGGACACGCTGCCGATCACGTCCTCAAGGTTCTGTTCGACACGTTTGGCGCTGATCACGGTCACACCCATGTCGCTTTGGGTTTTTTCCTGGGAGGGTGCTGCATGGGCAAGCTGGGTTTGCGCGGCAATGGCTAGAGCCAGGATGGAGTAGCTGAATTTAGACATCTGTCAGTCCCTGAATATGGATTATGGGAGTTGGAGGGAAGCAGATGGTATGCGTATTGGATTGATTTAGTCAATGGTAATGAGATAGATTCTCATTAAGATTATGATTGAAGCGAGCGGCCTGACTTGCTAGGATTGCGCCCTCATTCAACCCCAAGAGCTTTCCATGAATATTTTCCAGATCGAAACCCTGATGGCCGAGGTGTCACAGGTGCTGATGTTTCCTGTTCTGCTGCTGATTTTGGCACTATTTGTTTACGCGGTGTATGCCATGGGCCAGTTTGCGTCGCTGTACTCGGTGCGCAAGAAGAATGCTGCCGCTTATCGTCAGGGCTTGAAGGCAGGCGAGGCGCGCTGGGTGTTGGGCTATCCGCTGCACAACTTTTTTGTGAAGAATAAAAGCGCCTGCGAAGACGAGCTGGAAATCGAGGCCCTGCGTCAGCTGGAAAATCTGCGCGTGGTTACCCGCATCGCCCCCATGCTGGGCCTGATCGCTACCATGATTCCGATGGGGCCGGCGCTCAAGTCATTGGCTGACGGCAACATCCAGGGCATCAGTGAAAACCTGATCATTGCCTTTGCTGCCGTGATCTGGGGCCTGGCCATCGCTTCGCTGACCTTCTGGCCGGCCTCGGTGAAAAAGCGCTGGCTGGCCAGCGAGCTGGTCAACATCCGTAAGCTGCGTCAGGGTGAGTAAGCATGCGACTCCTTGATGAAGACGAAGAACTCAACCCCATCATTAGCGCCGTCAACCTGGTAGACGTATTTCTGGTGGTGATCGCTGCACTACTGATTGCCATCGCGCAAAACCCGATGAACGTGTTTTCGTCGGACAGCGTGACCGTGGTGAAAAATGCCGGACAGGACAACATGGAGGTCTGGGTGAAAGAGGGCAAGGAAATCAAGCAATACAAGTCCAGCGGCGAGATCGGCTCCGGCGAGGGCATGCGGGCAGGTATCGCCTACCGCATGGCTGACGGCAGTTTTGTCTATGTACCCGAAGGCGATGATTCTACCGGAGAACAACCATGATCCGTTTGTTTACCCTGCTGCTGGCGCTGTGCATGGCCTGTGTTGTGCAGGCTGCCGAAAAACCGAAAGTGCTGATGCTGGCCAGCAGCAAGATCATGGCCAAGACCAAACTGCTTGAGCGCCTGGCCGAGCAGCAGCCATTCGAGTTTGAGGTGGTCACTCGCATGGACGAGATGAACGATGAGGAGCTGGCCGGGTACTGGGCCGGGGCCGACGTGGTGCTGCTGGACGGCATCAACCCCATGCTGTCTAACGCCATGTTCGAGCGCCATCAGCCGTTGCTCAAGCAGTTTCCGGACATTCCGGTGGTGGCGCTGGGCAACCCGGGTAACGCCATGCTGAACCAGGGCTTGCAGCCAGAACAGCAGGACACCCTGGAGGCTTACTCGCGCAATGCCGGACGCATCAATTATCAGAACATGCTGACCTATCTGGCCAGCGAGGTGCTTGGCGTCAGCAAGGTGCAGGCGGGCGCGCCGGTCGAAGTGCCGGCCATGGGCCTCTATCACCCCGAATTCCCGGAGCTGTTGACGGACGACAACAAGGCATTTTTTGACTGGCTGCAACCGGTTGCCGAGCAGCCGCTGATTGCCATCGGCATGCACCGTGGTGCGGTGGACTATGAACAGTCTGACGTGGTGGATGCGCTGATCCAGCGACTGACTGCCAAGGGTGCCAGCGTGTTCGGCTTCTATTATGACGAAGATGACCAGGTGCAGGACTTCAAGGCGCTGTTTGCCAATGCGCAACAAGTCCCGCTGCGGCTGATGATCAACTACCGTTCCATGCACTATGTGGACAAGCGCCGTGCCGAGTTCGAGGCGCTGGGCGTGCCGGTGATTCAGGCGCTCAATTATGCTGACGGTGATGAACAGGACTTTATCAAGGATCATGCCGGTATTTCCGCCAATATGACGCCGTTTTTCCTGGTGATGCCGGAAGATGCCGGTGTGATTGATCCCGTGGTGATTGCTACCAGCTACAAGGGCGAAGTCAAGGCGATGGAGCCGCAACTCAATGCGCTGGTGGAGCGGGCCTGGAATCATGCCAGTCTGGCGCTGAAGGCCAATGCCGACAAGAAAATCGCCACCTTCATCTGGAACTACCCTCCGGGCGAGCGCAACGTAGGCGCGGCCTTCCTGGATGTGCCTTCGTCCATTGAGCAGATTGCCACCACCCTCAAGCAGGAAGGTTACGGCATCGAGCCGAAAGAGGCCGACACCCTGATTGAAGAGGCCAATGCACTGCTGCGTCCCTACTATCGCGGCGAAGGTATCGAGGCGTTGCTCGACAAGGAGCTGGCTGACCTGCTGCCACTGAGCACCTATATGGCGTGGTTCAATGCACTGCCGGAATACGTGCGCACGCCGATCAACGAGCGCTGGGACAAGCCGCAGGACAGCAAGGCACTGGTGGAGCGTGATGGCCAGCAATATTTTGTCATTCCGCGTCTGAGCATGGGCAACATGATCGTGCTGCCGCAGGGCCTGCGTGGCGATACTGCCAAAGAACACAGCGCCCTGTATCACGATACCAGCCAGGCGATTAACCACAGTTATCTGGCCACTTACCTGTACGTTCGAGACATTTTCGAGGCCAATGCGCTCATTCACCTGGGTACCCACGGTTCGCAGGAATGGCTGGGTGGCAAGGAGCGCGGCCTGTCGGTGTATGACGCGCCGGATCTGGTGATCGGCAACCTGCCTGTGTTCTATCCCTACATCATCGACAACGTCGGCGAGGCCATGCAGGCCAAGCGCCGTGGTCGTGCTACCATGGTCAGCCATTTGACACCGGGCTTTGCCAAGGCCGGGCTGTATGCCGACGTGGCCAAACTGATGGAGCTGACCGGCAACTACATGCTGCTGGATGACGGCCAGACCCGCAGTAACACCCGCGACCAGATCATCAAGCTGAGCAAGACCATCAACCTGCTGCAGGACATGCAGATCAGTGAAGAGCAGCTGGTGGAAAATTTCGATACCGAAATCAATCGCCTGCAGGACCATCTGGAAGAAATTGCCCGCCAGAGCCAGCCGCTGGGCGTGCACATCTTCGGCCAGCTGCCCAAGCAGTCGCACCTGTACACCACCATTTTGCAGATTCTGGGTGACGACTTTGCCCAGCCTGCCGCTGCCTATGAGAAACAGCACGGGCTGGCGCTGTCGATCGAGGAAAACACCGACAGTAATGGCGTGCTCAAGCTGGAGGCACTGGACGGTTTTCAGCTGTTGCAGGCCTACATTGAAGGCCGCGAACTCAAGCGTTTGCCGGACGGGCTGAAAACCGCCCTGGAAGAAGGCCGCGAACACTGGGACAACTTCCACGGCATCCGCGAGCTGGAAACCCTGGTCGAAGCGCTGGAGGGCAAGTATGTGCCAGTTAGCTACGGCGGCGATCCGATCCGCAACCCGCAAGTTGCGCCTACCGGCCGCAACCTGATCGGCTTCAACCCGGCCAAGGTGCCGTCACCGGAAGCCTATGAAGCCGGTGTGCAGCTGATGGACCAGACCATTGCCGATTACGTGGCCAAGCATGGCCGCTATCCGGAAAAACTGGCGTTCTCGCTGTGGTCCCTGGAAACCATGCGTCACCAGGGTGCGCTGGAAGCACAGATCATGCATGCCATGGGCGTCAAGCCGGTGTGGAACCGCCAGGGCCAGGTCACCGGCACCGAGATCATTCCCTACAGCGAGCTGAAGCGTCCGCGCATTGACGTGGTGGTCAGCCCGACCGGCCTGTACCGCGATGCCTTCCCCAACGTGTTGCTGCTGCTGGCCGACGCTGTGGACAAGGTGGCACGCCTGAAGGAAGACAACAACTTCCTGCACCGCAACCACCTGGCCATGAAGCAGCAGCTCAAGGATGAGGGCCGCAGCGAAGAGGATGCCGATTATCTGTCTACCGTGCGCATCTTTTCTAACCAGAGCGGCCATTACGGTACCGGTCTGGCCGGTGCCACGCTGGATTCCGGCAGCTGGGACAGCGATGCCGACATGGCGGAAAACTACCTGCGCCGCATGGGCTTTGCCTTCGGCAAGGACCAGAAGCGCTGGAGCGAGCAGGTGGAAGACTCCAAACTGTACAGCAAGATGCTGTCCGGCACCGATGGCGTGGTGTTCTCCCGCTCCACCAACCTCTACGCCATGATGACCAACGACGACCCTTTCCAGTACTTTGGCGGTATCGGCCTGGCCGTGCGTCACTTGGATGGCAAAACGCCGGAGATGTTCGTCTCCAACCTGCGCCGCAGCGATGACCTGAAAGTGCAGAGCCTGGAAACCTTCATCAACCAGGAATTTCGCAGCCGCTACTTCCACCCGCGCTGGATCGAGGCCATGCAGGAAGCCGGCTACGCCGGTGCCACCACCATTCTCGACCGCATGAACAACATGTGGGGCTGGGAAGTGATGACGCCGGACGCCATCCGTGATGACCACTGGCAGGAGTTCTTTGACGTCTATGTTGAAGACAAATACGAGCTGGACATGCAGGCCTTCTTCGAGGAGCACAACGCTGACGCGCTGGCGCAGATCCTGGAGCGCATGCTGGAAGCTGTGCGCAAGGGCTACTGGGGAGCCGACGAGGAAGCTCTGAAGAAGATGCTCGAAGCCTATACCGATCTGGCCAACCGCCATGATTTGTTCAGCAGCAACGAGGTATTCAAGGACTACGTCAACCAGCAGGCAACCGGCTTTGGCCTGGCACCGCTGGCTGCCCCGGCTGCTGCTGCCGCGGCTGCGGAGCCGGCTGCCGCTGCCCAGACACAGACCGTCACCGGCCAGCAGCTGGAGCAGGTCGAGCACAGCGAGCATGAAGCGGATTACCGCGTGTGGTACCTGATCATGCTGGTGTTTGCCGCCGGGCTGGCAAGCCCTTTTGTGGCCGGGCGTCGCGCATGACAAAAATAAAAGCACTGTGGCTAGTGTTGATGGCGGGGCTGTCCTGCAGTGTGCAGGCCGCTCCCGACCTGACTCGCAAAGTCGAGCATTCCTGGGATAAACAGGATTCGTCGCTGTACCAGTTTGAGCAACATGCCCTCTCTTCTGCCGACGGGCAGCGACATTACCGAATCACTCTGGCCAGACCGAAGGCAGCGATGCCGGAGCGAGGTTATCCGGTGCTTTATGTGCTGGATGGCAATGCCGCTCTGGCTGCCCTCGATGATTCCGTGCTGGCTGGCATGGCTGGCGGTGACTGGCCGGCGGTGGTTGCTATCGGCTACGACACCGACCTGTATTTTGATTCGCCAGCACGTAGCTTCGACTATACCTTCACACCGCTGCAGTCGCCCGCAGATGGCCGGGCGTACGGCGGGGCAGAGCCTTTCTGGCGGCTGATCGAAGACAGGGTCAAACCGCTGGTGCAATCTCGCGTACAGCTGGACCTGGCTCGTCAGACCTTGTGGGGTCACTCGTTTGGCGGACTGTTTGTATTGCATGTGCTGTTTAACCACCCAGATAGCTATCAAGGATATGTGGCTGCTGATCCATCGCTGTGGTGGCAGGGTGGGCTGGCTCTGGAACATGAAAAGCTGGCTGCACAGCGTCTTGAGCATGCGACAGCCATGGTGGTGATACAACGCAGCCAGTCAAGGCGCAGTACCGATACCCTGCCGGAAGACGCGACCCGCCAGCTGGCGCTCAGGCTGTCAGCCCGGCCGGGCCTGACGGTTGAATATCATGAATACTTTTCACACAGCCACGGCAGCCTGCTTGCTGCATCGTTGCCTGAAGCGTTGCGTGTTGCACAGCAGGCCGGTATTGCTGCTGACAACTCCCGCTGATTGCGGAGATTCACCATACTCACAGAAGAGGTAATACCTATGCATAAATCCATCTGGCTATTGAGCGCCCTGCCCGTAGCTGTTGCCATGCATACACAGGCAGCTGAATCCGATGTGCACGACCTTGGCCAAATGCTGGTCACCGCCAAGGAAGAGCTGAAGCAGGCCCCGGGCGTGTCCATTATTACTGAGGAAGATCTGGCCAAGCGTCCGGTCAGCAATGATTTGTCCGAAGTGATCCGTACCATGCCGGGCGTCAACCTGACCGGCAACAGCACCAGCGGCCAGCGCGGCAATAACCGGCAAATTGACATTCGCGGCATGGGGCCGGAGAACACCCTGATCCTGATTGACGGTCGGCCGGCCAGCAGCAGGATGTCGGTACGTTATGGCTGGCGTGGCGAGCGCGACAGCCGTGGCGACACCAACTGGGTGCCGATGGAAGCGGTCGAGCGCATCGAGGTTTTGCGTGGCCCGGCAGCGGCACGCTATGGCAGCGGTGCTGCGGGTGGTGTGGTCAATATCATTACCAAGGGCGTGCCTGACCAACTATCCGGGCAGGTGACCGCGTACATGAGCCAGCCGCAGTCCTCCAAGGACGGTGCCAGCCGGCGGACCAATTTCATTCTGTCCGGCCCTCTGTCTGACAAGCTGGGTTTCCGCCTGACCGGCAACGTTGCCAAAACCGACTCCGATGACCGGGACATCAACCGCGGGCACCAGTCAACCCGTGGTGTGGCAACCAACGGCACCGATTATCGTAATACCTATCCGGCCGGCCGCGAGGGCGTACGCAACCGGGATCTGGCCGCCAGGCTGGTGTTCCAGCCGGTGGCCGATCATCAGTTTGACCTGGATGCCAGCTTCAGCCGCCAGGGCAACATCTATACCGGTGACACGCAAAACACCAACAACTTCACCACCAATTCGAGCGGCAACCTGGTGGCGACCTCTGAGCGGGTGGACAAGTATATCGGGCGTGAAACCAACATCATGTACCGGGAAAACTATGCCTTTACCCACCGCGGCGAGTATGACTTTGGCCGCTCGCTGAGCTATGTGCAGTACGAAAAGACCCGCAACCGCCGCCTGGACGAAGGGCTGGCTGGGGGTACCGAGGGGCTGTTCTCCGATGACAACATGACAACCTCGACATTGAACCAGTACCAGCTGCATACCGAGTTCGACATGCCGGTCGAATTGCTGGGCCTGAACCAGATGCTTACAGTGGGTGGTGAATGGACGCACAGCACCCTCAACGATGGCAACTCGATGACCCAGACCACCACCGAGGCGGGTGCAGTGCCCGGTCTGGCCGCGCAGCGCAATAGCCGTAGCCGCGACCACATGCTGTCGTTTTTTATCGAGGATAATATCGAGCTGAACGATAAAACGCTGCTGACCCCGGGCCTGCGTTATGACAAGCACAGCGTCACTGGCGGCAACTGGAGCCCTGCGCTCAACCTGTCACACGAGTTTGCGCCTGACTGGACGGTCAAGGCCGGTATCGCCAGGGCCTACAAGGCACCCAACCTGTACCAGACCAACCCGAATTACCTGCTGTATAGCCGTGGCATCGGTTGCTGGGGTGCAGCCGGCGCCTGCTACCTGCAAGGCAACAAGTACCTGAAGGCGGAAACCAGCGTCAACAAGGAGCTGGGCGTTGAGTATGCCGGCGACAACCTGGTGGCAGGCCTGACCTGGTTTCACAACAGTTATCGCAACAAGGTGGAAGCTGGTACCGTAGCGGTCGGCCAGGCGGTTGGGGGCTCCAATACCACTTATGCCAATGCCGATGTGTTTACCTGGGACAACGTGCCGCGTGCCGTGATCGAAGGGCTTGAGGGCACCTTCAATCTGGCGTTGACGCCCAGCCTGTATTGGTCAAACAACCTGACCTGGATGCTGCAAAGCAAGAACAAGTCCACCGGCGAGTCGCTGTCGATCATTCCGGAGTTCACGCTCAACTCGCGGTTGGAATGGCAGACTACCGATGCCTTGAGCCTGTATACCCACGTCACCTGGTACGGCAAACAGACACCCAACAAGTACGACTATCAGGGCAAACGCATGTCCGGTGAGGAACAAAGCCAGTTGTCACCTTATGCCCTGGTGGGTGTCGGGGGGCGTTATGTGCTCAATGATCAGCTGTCCTTTACCGGCGGTATCGACAACCTGTTCAACAAGCGTTTGTACCGCAAGGGTAACGCGGTTGGTGTAGGCGATCCGCGCAACATCTACGGAGCGGGTGCTGCCACCTACAACGAGCCGGGCCGCAGCTTCTATGCATCGGCAACCTATGCGTTTTGATGTGGCCCTGCCTGCTGAACTCAGTTTTGGGTAAGGGCAGGCAAACGCGGTCTAATGGAGCGTTTGCCACTATTGCTGGAACGGGAGTGACAAGCAAGAGCGCCTCATGCACTAGATACGCTTTAAACTGTAAGTCAATCTCCAGGGTATCGACTACTGTCAAGCTCTGTGAGATTGATGGCTTTATATTAAAATAAAGCCGGTTTTTTATGCCGGTTCTTTCGCGTTATGATTTGTTTATAATTTATGTGTTGGGTTGTTGGTTGCTTTTATCAGGCTCTTGATCTTTCCTCAGAGCTAGAACAAGAAATACGCCGATGGTGGTCGATATGGTGGCAGTATTTCTTTGTTCGGTATCGCCAGTTATCGCAAAGTAAAATACCAAGGCTGTGCTAATTAAAGTTAGAACTGAAAACAAGTAAATTGCTATCTCTCGCACATAATAGGTGTTGTTAGTCATTTTAAAGGCTCCCGCGTGAAATAACTAAGCGTCATCTTTTTATGGGGCGCTTATGAAGCGTCACTCAAACAGCATATTTATTTCATTTAGATCTTGAGGGGTGAGTGAGCCAACAGTCGCTTTTAGTTGAAGTTTAGCGAGTAAAATATCGTAGCGCACTTTGGCAAGTTGCTGCACGATATCGCTCAGCTGGCTTTGAACTTCAAGAACATCTGCACTTGTACGCATCCCAAGCTGGTAGCCCTTTTGGTTAGATCTTACAGCTGCATCTGCAGAACTCTGGGCTGTTTCTAATGCTTTGAGTTGAGCAATGCCATCCATAACACCTGCCCACGCCTCGCGTGCGGCCAGGGCTGTACTGCGCCGTGTATCCTCTAGTTCATACTTGGCCTGTTCTCGTAACGCTAAGGCTTCCCGGGTAGATGAGGTCGTCCTGCCACCGCTGAATAACGGAATATTCAATCGTATACCAATGGCTGCAGACTCACTGCGCTCTGTGCTGGCATTGGGGCTTTGCTGCATACTTTGGCTGACCACCATATCAATTGTTGGCAAGTGTTCAGCCTTGCGGCTTCGAACATCATTATCAGTAATTTGTAGTGATAATTCCTGAGCCTGCACTTCAAGGTTTCCCCGCTCCGCAGCCGTGACCCAGGTTTCGACATCAGTAGGTTCTGGAGGACTCAGCATCACTCGATTTCCCAAGCGTTTAAGTGATCCAGGGTGTCTGCCAGTGAGTTGAGTAAGTGCCTGCTTGGCTAGTACCAGGGCGCTCTTGGCTTTTACCAGCTGTGCGATGGTTCTGTCGTGACTCATCTGGGCCTCATGCACATCAACGATGCTGGCATTGCCCAGATCAAAATTCTTGCGTGCGCTGGCTAGCTGTAGCTCGTCTGCAGCTTGCAATTGCTCCAGTGCATCAATCACATCGACCATGTTCAGAACATTGAAGTACGCTTCAGTCACGCGTAGTATTAATGCTTGGCCCGCACTCTCCGCTTGAAGGTCGGCCAGTAGTTTTTGTTGTTGGCCCTGTTTGTATTGAATCCAGTTCTGCCAGCGAAACAACGGTTGTACCAGTTGAACGCCATAGCTGCGGTTTTGACGGCGTTGCTCTACCGTTCCAGTGACGACCTTATATTCAGTTTCACTCCAGCTTGTTTGAGCATCGAATGAAATCTGCGGCAATAAACCTGCTCGCCCTTGGATTGGCTGTTCATCTCCGACCCGTCGTTGCGCCAATGAGGCGGCATACTGCGCGTCATGTCTTAAAGCAAGCCGGTAGATTTCCATCAAATCATCGGCCTGAACCGGATCAGCCACACACACAACCCCCCAAGCCCACAAAATCAGCCATCTTCCCTTCTTTTGTTTCATGCTAGAGCTTGGTCCTCATCAAGACGGACGTCTTCCACGATACTGCCGCGTTCTAGGCAAACAATGCGCTTGGCGAACGCAATGGTTTCTCGGCGGTGTGCTATGGTGATCCTAGTTAATGTCATTTGATGCAGCGACTTGACGATGTGCTGCTCGCTATGCAAATCTAAATGACTTGTAGCTTCGTCCATGGCTAAGATACGAGGGCGTTTGTATAGTGCCCGTGCCAGCATGATTCGTTGTTTCTGTCCCCCGGAAAGTCCGCTGCCCATTTCAGCAACCAAAGTTTGATAACCCATAGGCATTTGAGTGATTGCTTTGTGGATGTGCGCTAGATGTGCCGACTCTTCTACTCGTTCCTGATTTGCTTCCGGATCAAAACTGGCGATGTTTTCGGCCAGCGACCCTGCCAATAACTGATCTTCCTGCATCACGGCACCGACCAGATTGCGCAGTATTTGAGGCCCCAGTTGTCGAACGGGTATACCACCTACTAGTATCTCGCCTTCGGTAGGACTTAGCAGGCCCAATATCAGCTTGAATAGGGTGCTTTTACCACACCCTGAACGACCTACGATGGCAACGGAATCACCAGCCTCAATGGTTAGGGACAGGTTCCGCAGCACCCATGGTTCACCTTCGGCATAGCGGAAAGACACGTCGCGCAGCTCGATACTTGGCTGTATCCGATCCAGGTCGGTCTCCATCATGCTTTCAGGTTCTGGCAGCTCCAGTGCAATGTCAGCCAACCGCTCCGCATGCAGCGATAACATCCTTATTTCAACACCAAGATCAATTAATTGACTGGCTCGACCAGTAAATTGGCTCTTGTAGGCAATAAATGCCAGCAGCATGCCCAGCGACAGATCCCGTTCTAGAACAGCCATGCCCCCGACATAGAGTAGCAGCATGCCCTCCAGGCTGAAGATCAAGGTGTTTAGGCTGGAAAATGCCAGCAACAGCTTTTGGGTAGCGACATCGCGATTCTGAACATCGGCAAGCAGGTTTTGCCAGGTCGATAAACGCAGTGAGGTCATATCGAACAGCTTGAGGGGCTGCACCGTCCGGATCGTTTCCAAAAAATAGGAGTTTTCGCGTGCGGCCAATACGATACGTTCTTCAGAGGCATTACGTAGTGGTTGATAAAATACAACCCTCAGGATGGCGTACAACGTCAAGGCAACCACGACGATACCGGTTAAGACGGTGCTGTAGAGCAACATCATGCCCAGCGTAATCAAAGTGACCAGGCCATCAAGGATTACCATGATCGCCCCGTTAGTGAGAACGTTGCGTATGGCCGCCAGGGAATGGAAACGAGCAGTAATATCGCCGAGCTGGCGTTTCTCGAAAAATGTCCAAGGTAGACGCAGCAGATGGCTGAAGAGGTTACCCGACCACTGCAGCGCAAGCTGTTGATTCAATCGTAATTCCATCCAGCCGCGTGCCATACGTAGAATGAAATCAATGAGCATCAACAAGCAGCCCCCGAGCACAGCAATCAGCAGGAGATCATGATCGGCTGACACCAAGGCACCATCGACCACCCACTGTGTTACCTGCGGAGAAAGCAGCGCTACTATCTCCAATGCGAGTGCCAGGATGAAGATATTGCCCAAGGCCCGTTTCAGTCCCGCCGCACGACCAATCAGATCGCGAAGGCGAATCCGGGTTTTCTGCTGAGCGGGTTGAAACGAGGTGTTTGGCGTCAGTTCCAACGCAATACCAGTAAAATGTGTAGAAGCCTCGGTCCATGATGTCACGCGGCGCCCTACTGCAGGATCAAGCAGGTATAAACGCCCCCGCTGCACTTTCTCCAGAACCACAAAGTGATTCATGTTCCAGTGCAGGATGCAGGGCAGCCTGAGCTTGCTCATTTCGTCAAGATCAAGCCGCAAAGGCCTACAGGAAAAACCCAAGTTTTGCGCGTAATGCCCAAGTTGGGCTAGGTTGGTACCTTTCAACGAGATTGAAAAGCGCCGGCGCACACTCATCAAATCAAGGTGAAGGCCGTGGTACCCGGCTATCATTACCAGACAAGCCAGCCCGCACTCCTGACTCTCTGTTTGCAATACCGCTTTCATATTTAGGTATACCTACCTATAGGCTGCATCAGGCAGTTAGTTGCGTGATAGTTCCAGTACATCCTGGCGACAAAGTTCAGTAACGAGGTTACAGAGTCTGTCGGCATTAATGTCAGGATGTTTGGTGATTAGCTCAGCCAGGCAAGTTTCCGGATGTTCGGCAATCCAGCGTATCAGACGTACACCCTGATCATCCAAATTCAACCGGGTGCCGTTTGCAATCAAGTAACCGTCATCAAGATCAAGAGGTCGATGAACATTTAGGCGCAACCCAGCTTGCCTGGGAATTCCGGTTGATGCGGGATTTCCAAACAGCTCGATAGCTAGCGGAGATTGATTTCGGATTGCCCCGACAAATTCGTCCATGAAGTGTCGGTAGTGCTTTGGATCGTTGATGAATGAATTAAAATGATGCCCCACAGCTACAAGCGTACTTTGGTCGTTTTTCCAGTCACTGAGAGAGCGGCGTGCCTCCAAAAAAGCGGGCATCTGCTTGATAGCCCAATCCAAGTAGTCCACGGTGTAGGCGGGGAATGTACCCAGGGCCAAATGAAATGTAGCCTCGCCAATGGGGAGAGGATTATGCCACCAGCCACGGGGAAGGTAGAAAACATCTCCTGGTTCCAAAATAAAATCCATATAGGGTGTTTCCGGACAAGGATATTCGTGCTCATAGTCCTTGCTCTGTTGGGTGTAGAGTGGTGCCTCGAAAGAGGGTTCGTAGACAATCCAGCGCTTACGACCGATCAACTGGATAGCGAAAACATCACGAGTGTCCCAATGGCAGCGGAATGAGTCTCGTGAACCGAACGCTGCATAGGCACTGCTCACAACTTGTCTGCCGGTAAACTCGGCTACCTTAGCCGCAAATTGGTTAACTGCAGGCTCGTTTGCAATTTTGTTCGCGATTAATGTGGCACCTTTACGCAAGAACTCATAAATCACTGGCTTGATTAGGCGGTGTCGTAATGTACCAATGTCCCAGTAACTCTCTACATACTCACTTTTGGGACGAATCCCTTTGTAAGAAAGTTTGAAATCATTGGATGAAACATTACATCGTTCGAATATTTCATTGACGTTTTGCCAGGAAAAAACACCCGGTGATACAGCTTCTTTTATAAGAACAGGCTTTTTTTCCTGATAGCATTCTATGAATTCGTTGGTGGAAATATTGAATTTAATGCTCATGAGATAAGCGCCTAGAGTTGACGGAATGCATAAGCCGCCAAGCTCCTAAGTTTGAGTTTTATTAAATAGCTTCTGGTGGTTTATAAAATGCTCGGTAGTTGTTCAGCTACAACAGCTGAACGGCTATGGTCGAGGCTGGCCTTAGTTGTAATTGGTTCCTGCGGCATTGTTGTAATCAGTTCCTGCCTGATCTGCTGCTCTTTGTGCAAGTCCTCCAGCCATCCCTCCGTAAAATCCAACCTGAGTACCAACAATTGTGAGTGCGCCAGCCTGCATGGCAGATATTCCAGCGGGACCAGTAAGTCCGCCGACAATAGCTCCTGTCACTGTACTGCCAAGAAGTCCTGTCAGGCTTCCTTCTCCCGAGCCTATCGCCTGTCCGATATATGTTGCTGCGCCGCTGGCTGCACCGATTACAGCACCAACAGGGCCAAAGGCTCCAGACACTAGTTGCATATCTCGAATGGATAGTTCACGCATTTCATTTCTCCTTTTTTGTCATGGTTTTTTTATTAAAAAATTAAAAATTTTGCTGCGCCACTAATAATCAATGCGAGGGGGAGCAAAATTAGAATGGGTGTTGTGCTCTTTTTGTCATAACGCTGCCCCTTTGCATGCAATAGCAATATATAGATTCCAAACAAGACTGCATAGGCCAGCAGGCCAAGAATCGTGGCTAGCCAGAAGTCTGAAAAGTCCCCCAGTACAAACTTTGCACCCAGGAAATCAATAGACCATTCTTCGTTGCTATAGAGTTTTGGTTTTTCCACTTTTAACCTCGAAAATAATTATATACAGAGAGGTGGTAGTTTATGAAAGTTATCCTATTCATTCTCTACTCGATCCATTTTCCCGTAACGGAATAAATAGGCTCCAGCGCCCACTCATAAAGCCGGCGTTTGTCTTGAATAATGTCGGCTTCCAATAGCATACCAACTTGAAGGGGCTGCGGTACTCCATAGACCGTCTGGTTCTGTGACTCAAGCTTCAGCGTTACGCGGTAGAACAGCTCGCCAGCACTTGTTGAGTCCTGAAGTGCGCTGGCGACATGTGCTGGAAGCTCCTGAATGGCATAAGGGCTTTTCGCTACATCCAGTACCTGTGCTCGTGCCGCGCCAAATTTCTGGTAGGGGTAGGCGGCATAGCGCATCAGGGCAGTCTGCCCGGGCTCAATAAACCCGGCTTGTCGCGGAGAAATATAAGCATGGGCTGTCAGCTCTGCCTCATGTGGAATCAGGCTTGCCAGCAGCGTCCCTGCCATAACTTGCTGGCCAAGCTGGACGCCTACACCGGAAACATATCCGGGAAAAGGAGCTGAGATAATTTGCTCAGTGCGTACATCGTTTTCTGCCCGTTCCTGCCTGACAAGAGCAATGGCGTTGTCGATATTGGAAACCTCAACCTGGGCCTCAAGTTCGGTTTCTTCACGCTGTGCAAGAAGATTGATCCGCTCCCGGGACAAGCCCGCATGGGTGCGGCGTAATGTTTGTTGTTGGCCTTGCAGTGCCAACTGTTCCGCTTCGGCCTGCTGCAATTGTGCAACGGAGATGAAATTTTCGGATAGCAGTTCCTTTTGGCGCTGTAGGTGAGCCTGAGCCAACGCTACGCGACGTCCTTGCAAATGAATCTCATCACCTAGGCGAGCCAGCTCTTCATTAATGGCATGTAGCCGGTTGTCGAACATGCGACGTTGTGCAACAGCGCGATTGTCGGCTAAGACACGATTGCTCTCTAACAAACGCAGGCGTTGCTCCAATTGCTCCGAAATCAATTGTTGTGTGCCTCCAGCCGAACTGAGTCGCTCGCCGGAGACGACAAAGAGTACGTCTTCCTGCTCAACTGATTGTCCCTCGGTCACTCGGACTTCGGAGATGAAGCCGACAGCATTTGAGGAAAGACGTAACATGCCGTGCTCGGGCATCAGTAATCCTGTAACCGTCGCTTTGCGCGTATAGGTCCCAAAATAGGCGTATGTGCACGCGATGATGATGAGAGCAATCGAAACAGCAGCTGTCACTGTGTAGCTGACAGGTTGATGGATGAGCACGCGTCCTTGATACCCAGCACGGCTTCCAAGACTGGCTTCGGGCCGAAATAATGGTTGCTCGTCAGATTTTTCTATTGCCATATCAAGACTTTTGTTCCGTCAATTGTCTTTTGCTCAATGTTGCAGAACCTGAGGCCACAAGTGGCCTGGCGTACGGTTGAGTTACGACAGGGCGCTCAAGCCAGGTTTGTAAGATTGTGTCCTGCTTGCCCTTTCAATCAAGCAGTTTAAGTCTCTAACCAGTTCGCTAATGTAGAGTATAGACTGAATGCGAATGATTTAGATCAAGATTTTAGAGACTATTGTTTTTGTCTGTTGCAGTCAAGTGTTTTCTGGTTGCTGCGAGTTTGTGTGGCTGGCCTACATTTTTTATGCCTCGGCAACCTATACGTTTTGACGGGAGTGATCTGGCCTACGGTTAACTCAGCGGGTTGGATGCACAAAAATGGCGCCTTCGGGCGCCATTTTTGTGTCTACTGCTGCGAAATTTCCGTTGGGCACTGAATACCCGAATCGGCAACCATGAGTTCCAGGCAGAGATTGAGGCTGGCCAGCAGGTCGGCGTTGGGCTGATTGCCTGTGCTGCGGTAGCTCAGGCAGTAGGAGCTGGTTACGGCAGGGGCAAAGGGTTTGACGCACAGATTGTGCTTGCGCCAGTGTGCGGACGCCGGATGCACCAGGCCGACGCCAAAGCCGGCGCTCACCAGATCGATCACCATGGCGGCGGTGGTGGCGGCAATGTTGTAGCGGGGGTGACTGTCATGATGTTCGAAAATGGGTCGGCAGCTGGGGCCGTCGGGATTGTAGTCGACAAAATCCAGCTGGTGCAGGTCGCTGGGGGACACGCAGTCCCGCTGTGCCAGCGGATGGTCCACAGGCATCACACACACCTGGGCGGCATTAAGGAATGGCTGGTCGAGAAAATCCGGGTGGTTCATCTGCGCAGCCATCATTACTACGTCCACCCGCTGCTCCATCAGGGCGGCGCGCAGCGACGGCGAGTTGCCGATTACCAGTGATACATGCACGTCGGGGTGGGCCTGCCGGAAGAGCCGGCATAGTCCGGCAGAAAACTCGCTGGCCAGCGCCGGCAGTACGCCGATGGTAAACAGCGCCTTGTGGCTGTCCTTGTACCTGAGCAGGCGGGCTTCGCGGTCCAGTTGTTGCAGGCCGGCAAACACTGCGCCCAGATGTCGGAACAGGTGGCTAGCGTCTTCGGTGGGAAAGAGGCGTCCTTCGCGCCGTTCAAACAGCAGCAGTCCGGTGTGCTCTTCGAGGGCAGCAATCAGCTTGCTGACGGCCGACTGGCTCAGAAATAGCGCGGCAGCGGCACGGCTGACCTGGCCATGCTCCATGACTGCCTTGAATGCTTCCAGGTGCTTGATATTAAAAGGGCTTTTCATGGTTGCTTTCTGCCTGCAAATGGAGTCGCCGGTAGGGGTTGTGACCGCTATCAGGGAGCATTCTCTTAAGGAATAGATGCCTGAATATATATCAATTGATAATCGTTATCATTAGCTTTAATTTTGTCGCCGGATTCTAAACCATCAGGCACAGGAGAAACACATGTCATTTTTCAATAAACCGTTCAGGGCCGCCCTGCTGGCGACTGCCATTACTGCAACGGGTACTGCACTGGCCGCCCAGGACGGCTATCCGCTAACCCTGGACAACTGTGGCCAGGTTCTGCAGTTCGATGCCGCTCCGGCGCGGGTGGTCACGGTTGGTCAGGCCGGCACCGAGATCCTGTATCGCCTGGAACTGCAGGAGTATGTGGCTGCGACGTCCAACTGGTTTACCGATGTCGCGCCCCAGTTCAAGGACATCAACGCCGGCATCGAGCGGCTGGCCGACAACTTCCCCAGCTTCGAGAGCGTGGTGGCCAAGCGTCCGGCGCTGGTAACTGCCGACTTCTTCTACGGCATTGGCCCGCAGGGCGTGGTAGGCAAGCGCGAGCAGTTCCACAGCCTGGGTATCAACACCTATGTACTGGCATCGCAGTGCCTGGACCAGGACTCCTCCAAAGGTAGCGACGGCGTGCGTACGGCCATGTTCTCGCTGGACAGCCTGTACCAGAACATCAGTGATTATGCGGCGATCTTCAACGTGAAGGCCAAAGGTCAGGCGCTGGTTGACGAGTTGAAACAGCGCGAAGCCCACGCCATTGAGCGTGCAGGCAAGCTGAAAAACAGCGGCCAGTCGGCCGTGGTTTGGTACTCCAGCGCCGACATGGAAATGGACCCCTGGGTAGCGGGTGCCAGCGGCGTGCCGGCCTGGATGATGCAGACCCTGGGCGTGCGCAATGTGGTTGAGTCCAACGAAGTCTGGCCATCGGTGGGCTGGGAGTCGATTGCTAAAGCCGACCCGGACGTGATCGTGCTGGCGGAGATGAGTCGTCGCCGTTTCGAGGCCGATGATGTAGAGGCTAAAATCGAGTTTCTGCGTACCGATCCGGTAACCCGCGAGATGAAGGCAGTGAAGAATGGCCGCATCGTGGTGATGGATGCCCACGCCATGGAAGTGACCCTGCGTGCCATCGAGGGGCTGGAAACACTGCTGGCAGCGCTTGAGAGCAATGAGTAACAGCTTGGTGCAACCGGTAGCGGCTCCGCTTCGCCGTGGTGCCATGCTGATACGTGGCCTGCGCCGGCTGGGGCTGGGCTTTGCGCTGGTGGTGGTAGCCATTTTGCTGGCCACCGCCACCGGCGAAAGCAGCATCGCGTTGGATACTGTTCTCAAGACGTTGGCCAACCAGTTGCTGGGCACCACCTACGAACTGGATGCCATCGACCGGGGTATCATCTGGGAATACCGCCTTAGCCGCGCCATTGTGGCGGCCAGTTGCGGTGCGGCGCTGGCGGTATGTGGCCTGATCCTGCAGTCGCTGCTACGCAACGTGCTGGTGGACCCCTACATTCTGGGCATTTCGGCGGGGGCTTCCGCCGGTGCCGTGGCGGTCGCCATTGCCGGTATGGGTGCCGGTGTGCTGTCGATGTCGGCGGGTGCCTTTCTGGGTGCTGTATTGTCCTTTGCCCTGGTGGTAGGGCTGGCGCGCATGACCGGCCAGATCATTCTGGCGGGCATTGCCGGTGCGCAGCTGTTTCATGCGCTGTCGTCGCTGATGATTACCAAGTCGGCCAATGCCGAGGCGGCGCGCGGCATCATGTTCTGGATGCTGGGCAACCTTAGCGGCGTGCGCTGGGATGACGTGGCGCTGGCCGTGCCGGTGGCTGTGGGTGGCGTGTTGGTGGCCGGCCTGTATACCCGCGCACTGGATGCCTTCACCTTTGGCAGCCAGTCGGCGGCGGCGCTGGGCATTGCCGTTACCCGCGTCAAGGTGCTGCTGATTGCGTTGACTGCACTGATGACGGCGGTAATGGTCTCCATGGTCGGCTCGATTGGCTTTGTCGGGCTGGTGATTCCGCATGCCGCCCGCTATCTGGTCGGCGTGCGCCATGCCGTGCTGCTGCCGGCCAGCGCGGTGATGGGGGCGGTGTTTCTGGTGCTGTCCGATATTCTTTCGCGGGTGGTGGTACCCGGCCAGGTGTTGCCCATTGGCGTGGTCACCGCGCTGATCGGTGCGCCGGCTTTTGCCCTGATCCTGATCCGTGGAGCACGTACCCCATGATTTGCGCACGCAACCTTCATTACCGGCTCAAGCGCAAGGCGCTGGTGCAGGATGTGTCCTTCGAGCTGCAAGATGGCGAAGTGCTGGGGCTGATCGGCCCCAACGGCTCCGGCAAGTCTACCCTGCTGCGCATGCTATCCGGCATTTTTCGGCCAAGCGCGGGGCAGGTGCTGCTGCAGGGACGCTGCCTGAGCCAGTGGCCACGCCACGAAATTGCCCAGCATATGGCCTTTGTCGAACAGCAGGCGGAAACCCACGAACGCATCCGCGTGCGTGATGCGGTGGAGCTGGGCCGCACGCCCTGGCTGTCGCTGCTCAACCCCTGGTCGGCGCAGGATGACGCCATTGTTGGCCAGGCCATGGATGCGCTGAATGTCGGCCACCTGTCGCAGCGCATCTGGCACAGCCTGTCCGGCGGCGAGCGTCAGCGGGTACACCTGGCGCGGGCGCTGGCCCAGCAGCCGCAACTGCTGTTGCTGGACGAACCGACCAATCATCTGGACATCCAGAACCAGCTGACCATTTTGCGGTTGGTGGACGAGTTGCCGGTCAGCATCATCATTGCCCTGCACGACCTTAACCAGGCCATGCGCTGCGACCGCCTGCTGCTGATGCACGAGGGGCGCGTATTTGCCCTGGGCCCGCCCGCCAGGGTGCTGACCCCGGACAATATCCGCGAAGCCTTTGGCGTCAACAGCCGCCTGCTGCACGACCCGGAAACCGGCCAACCCAACCTTGTTTTTACTGACTGACCCACATGCGAGGAAACCTATGAGAACCCTGTTACTGGCCCTGAGCCTGATTTTGTCCCCCTGCCTGTCGGCGCAAACCGTCCATGAAGTATTGATGCTCAATACCGGTGTCAGCGGCCCCATGCCTTTCGAGCCGGATTATCTGGCCATCGAGCCAGGCGACAGCCTGCGTTTTATTCCGCAGGACCGCGGCCATAACGTCGGCACCATCAAGGGCTTCATTCCCGAAGGGGCGGAGCGCTTCATGAGCAAGATCGACGAAGACTTTACCACCCGCTTTGACGTGGAAGGCTGGTACGGCCTGCGCTGCCCGCCACATTACACCATGGGCATGGTGATGCTGGTCAAGGTCGGCAACCCCTCGCCAGACAGCCTGGTGATTCCGGTTGACCTGCCGGCCGAAGCCCTGCAGCGCTTTGAGCGCATTGTCAAAACCAACGTCCGTTAAACCCGCAACCCGGCCGGCGCGGCATGCATTGCGCCGGTCCTTCCTTACGGAACTTAAACATGAAAACCCGATATACCGCACTGGCGCTGTGCGTGCTGGCCTCTATGACTGTGCCTGGCGTTTGTGTCCAGGCCGGCGAACAACAACAGTCGGCCGGCCTGGTTGAAGATAGCCACTGGCAAGTGCTCAATCGCATTGTGTACGACAACCGCGACTACAAAAACGGCGGGCGCAGTAACGGCGCACGTAACGCCTTCAAACCGCGAGCCGAACGCAACGGCTATGCCGAAGAGCTGGCCTACGGCCTGATGGCCAGCTTCCAGTCCGGCTTTACGCAGGGCACTGTTGGCTTCGGGGTGGATGCCCATAGCTATATTGGCGTCAAGCTGGACAGCGGTGGCGGTCGTGCCGGCAAGTCACGCCTGCTGGCGCTGGACAAGGATGGCCATGCGCGTGACAGCTTCAGCCGCACCGGCGCGGCCGCCAAGGTACGGCTGTCTTCAACCGTACTCAAGTACGGTGAGCAGCGCACTAAAAACCCGATTTTCAGCTCGTCCGACACCCGCCTGCTGCCGGAAACCACTCGTGGCTGGCTGCTGACCAGTAGCGACCTGAAAGACTTTGCCCTGCAGGCCGGCCACTTTACCGGCGGTGCCGACCGCAACAGCAACAGCCAGAACAACGATCTGGTGGTCAACTACGCCAATCCGGATGCGAAGAAAGGCAATGCCCTCAGCTTTGCCGGCGGTACCTGGAAGGGCATTCCGGCACTGTCGCTGACTGCCTACGCAGGCCGTTATGAGGACAACTGGAAAACCTATTATCTGGGCAGCTACTACAGCCTGCCGGTGACAACCACAGGCACACTGGCCTTTGACCTTAACCTGTACCACAGCAAGGACTATGGCCAGGCCCGCGCTGGTGAAATCGACAACACCACCTGGAGCCTGATGGTCAGCTATGCACAGGGCAACCACAAACTGGGTCTGGGCTATCAGAAGGTGGATGGCGATACGCCCTTTGACTACGTCAACCGTGGCTCGATCTGGCTGGGCAACGCCATGCAACTGTCTGACTTCAACGCGCCACGCGAGGCATCCTGGCAACTCAAGTACGACTATGACCTGGGTGATCTGTTGCTGCCAGGCCTCAACCTGACCGCCGCCTATACCCGTGGCTCGGGTATTGACGGCAGCGGCATGGACCAGAAAGGTGCTTACACTTGGCTGGGCTATGGCAAGGGTGGCAAGCACTGGGAACGCGACCTGATGCTGCGCTACACCGTACAAGACGGCAAGGCCAAAGGGCTGGCCTTCAGCCTGCGCCACGACGTACACCGCAGCAACAAGGCACAGGCCGAACTGGACACCAACCAGGTCCGCTTTGCCGTGGAGTATCCGCTGGGCGGCTGACGCCCGGAGCGGCCAGGGACGGCCACTTTTTAGCCTTGGCGAGACGTCGGGCAGCCTGGCCATGGCAGGGCTGCAGGGCGATGTGGCCGGGGTTTCTGACCGCCCCACGCACCGGATTTCCTTATGCCGTCACAGCTGCCTTCGCGTCATTTTGTGCTGAATATCCAGCTGATTTTCAACATCGGCTTTTATGCGCTGGTGCCTTTTCTGGCTGTACACATGAGCAGCAACCTGCAGCTGGCCGGCTGGATGATCGGCCTGGTGCTGGGTGCGCGGACCTTTTCCCAGCAGGGCTTGTTTTTTGTGGGTGCCCTGCTGGCCGAGCGTTTTGGCTGTCGCCCGCTGATGCTGGCCGGCTGCTGTGTACGCATTGCCGGCTATCTGGTGTTTGCCTGGGCGGACGACTTATGGGGCATGCTGCTGGGTGCCATTCTGACCGGCATGGGCGGTGCCATGTTTTCCCCCTGCCTGGAAGCCCTGACTGCAGAAATCGCCGCTGCCGATGACAACAGTCGCACAGCCAAAAACAACAGCCTGTTTGCCCTGTTTGCCGTCTATGGCGAGCTGGGCGCAGTGCTGGGGCCGCTGTTGGGCCGGTTGCTATGGGGCATCAGCTTTCAGCACATGGCGCTGTGCAGTGCCGCGCTGTTCATGCTGGCGCTGCTGTTGTTGCATCTGAATATTCCGCACCAGGTACGCCGCATATCGCCGCTGAGCGGCTGGCGGCGCTTGCTGGGTAACGGGCCCTTTCTGTGGTTTGCGCTGTTTTACAGCAGCTACCTGCTCAGCTACAACCAGGTGTACTTTGGTCTGCCCAAGGAGCTGCAGCGTAGTCAGGGCTCGATTGATGCGCTGGCCTGGCTGTTTGCCATGGCCTCGCTGCTGGTGATTGTGCTGCAGCTACCGATTACCCGCCTGACTCGTCACTGGCCAGCGCAGCGCACGCTGGCGCTGGGCTTTATGCTGCTGGCTCTGGCCTTTGTGTTGCCGGCGCTGCGTCATGAAATTCCGGGTGGATGGGGGCAGGGCACATGGCTGCCTTATGCCGGGCTGATGCTGTTGCTGATGCTGGGCCAGATGTGTGTGCAGCCGCTGGCGCTGTCGTTGGTGCCGTACTTTGCCGCTCATCGGCAGCTACCACTGTATTATGGCGCGTTGGCATCGGTGGCCGGCTGCATGGTGCTGGCCGGCAGCGTGTGGCTGGGGCGACTGTTTGACCTGGACAGTAGCGGCCGCCTGTTCTGGTTGGCATCAGCGGCTTTCCCGCTAGCCAGTGCACTGTTTTTTATGTGGCGGGGCAAATCAATATTGCCGCAGTAAGCTGCACCGGAGAATATCGTTTGCCAGCAGCCTGAGGCCACTAGCATACGGTTGAGTTGCTACAGGGCGCTCAAGCCAGCATTTTCTATGCCTCGGCGACTCGAACGTTTTGACGTGGCTCTGCCTGCTGAACTCTATTTTTGGGCAAGAATAGATCGGTTTATGGTCTTAACATGACTGAAAGGCAGAGACAGTTCTTGTGGATAGCAGTTTGGTTGCTGCTCAAGTTGCAAATGATAGTCATTACTAATAAGATCTGCCTTGTTACGCTCCGGCTTTTTGTTGAGGAGCAAGTCGTAGCACACCATAAATTTATTCAGCCAGCCAGGGTGCACCCAAGCCAGCCGATCAACCTTGAGAGGATGACATGCGCAAATCGGCATTCACCCTGGCTTGTTGCGTGGCAGCAGTGAGCCAGCCTGCCTGGGCTGCACAGATGGCAGAACTGGACTCCACTGTGGTTACCGCCACTCGCAGCGAACATAACCTTTCCAGCGCCCCTGCTTCGGTAACCGTGATTACCGCGGAACAGATCAAGGCTAGTGGTGCCGGCAATCTGCTTGAGGCAGTTCGTATGGCACCCGGCATTACGCTCAATGGCCGAGGTGTTGGTGGGCGCAAAACCCTCAGCATTCGTGGCGCCGAAGATCGCCACACGCTGGTGCTGGTTAATGGCAAACGGATTTCGTCGACTGACGACACTATCGGCCACTCTGACTACCAGTACGGTTGGGTAGCCATGGACCAGATCGAGCGTATCGAAATTGTCCGTGGTCCGATGTCAGCCCTGTATGGCTCGGAAGCCGTGGGCGGGGTCATCAATATCATCACCAAAGGCCCGCAAAAGAACTGGAGCGGCAGCCTGAGTGCGCGCGGTGACATACAGAAAGGCTCGGGAGGCAACGGCCATGTGCTGTCAGCCCGGGTCGGTGGCGGGCTGGGAGAGATGTTCGATTTGCAGTTGGCTGTGGAGCAGCTGCGCAGATCGCCCACGCCGCGCAAGGAAGACCGGCGCCTGAGTGACATGGAGGGCCATGATCGTGAAAATGGCAGCCTGCAATTGGGCTTTACTCCTGTTGAAGGCCAACGCTTTCAACTGGATTTGCTGCACAGCAATGAGGATCTGGATCGTCACCAGAATACCCGGGGTGCCGCACCATTCTACCTGGACACCTACACCCTGGAGCGCCGTCAGCAATCAGTGAGTTGGCAGGCAGACTGGACGCACGCCACTACCGAGCTGCGGTATGGCAAAGCTACTTTTGATGTCAGTAATAAGCGTAATAATGGCGTTGCCCCCACACGTGATCAGCGACTGGAAGATAAAACCTGGGACGGAAACGTTGCGTTTGCACTGGGTAGTCGCCACGCCCTGACACTGGGCGCGGAGCACCGCGAGGAGTACCTGGAAAATGCCGGTTTGCTGGGCGGGTCGGATGACGTAACACACAAAGCACTGTATGTGCAGGATGAAATCAGCCTCAACGACAGCTTGAGCCTGACATTGGGTGCGCGACTGGACCATCACGGCATTTTTGGCAGTGAAACCAGCCCGCGAGCCTATCTGGTCTGGAGCGTGACACCAGAGCTGACACTTAAAGGCGGGTATGGTGAAGCATTCCGTGCACCGACCCTGAAGCAGATTTCACCCATTTATGAAGGTGGTGAAGGCCCGCACACGTTTTATGGCAATGCCGACATCAAGCCCGAAACCAGTCGTTCCTGGGAGTTGGGAGCCGACTGGCGTGATGATAAAAGTGCTTATACGGCCACTGTTTTCAGGAATGAAATCAAAGATCTGATTTATACACGACTGATCAACAAGATAGGTCCGCGTGGGTTTTATCAGTATGACAACATCTCGCGAGCTCGCATTCATGGACTGGAGCTGTCCATGGTGCGTGATTTGGGTGCCGGGTTCAGCATCAGCAACAACCTGACATGGATGGATGCACGTGACAGCGATACCCGGGACCGGTTGACCGGGCGTCCCGAACTGGTGATCACGCCCATGTTGAACTGGCAGGGCGAGTCGCTAACTGCGCAACTGGAGTGGCAATACACCGGGCGTCAGTGGCTGACCAACAGCGACAGCCAGCTGGAACGTGTCAGCGGTTACAGCCTGTTCAATCTGAGCGCGGGCTATCAGGTCAATGACAATTTCAAACTGCGTAGCGGTGTCAACAACCTGCGTAATCTGCGTCTGGAAGATCGCTCCGAGTTGTATGGCTATGTCGAGCAACCACGTACTCTGTGGGTTGGTGTGGAGGCGAACTTCTGATGAAAGCGTTGACTACCCTGCGGCAGCTGGTGTGGAAGCGTTTGCTGCTCATGGTATTGCTGGTGCTGGCCGGTCCTTTGGCTGGCCAGCACGTAGCACAGGCGGCTTCGGCCAATATTCTGGTGTTGGCTGCAATGCCGGTTCAATCCGGCAAGCTGGAGCGTCTCAAACCCCTGGCAAACCAGGCCGGGTTCAATCTTGAATACCGCATGCTGGAAGGTCTGGAGCAGCCCCTGACCAACAGCGATTTGCAGGGGTACGATCTGCTCATGCTGGATGCACCCTACGGTGCATCGCAGGCGACTGCACAGAGGGTAGTGGCTCCTTTGCTGGAGCAGCATCAGGAAGCCTGGATCTGGCTGCGGCGTGAAGGCAGTATTGGCAAGCATTTGCCAAGTGAGCTGATTGATCAGTTGGGCGTGTACTACAGCAATGGTGGCAAGCGGAACTTTGCCGGATTTTTCTGCCAGCTGGGTAACCAGCTGAGAAATGCTGCGGATATCTGTGCCGAGCCGATTATCGCACCACAGGCAGGAATTTACCATCCTGACGCGGATGGCCAGTTTTTTGCTGACCTGCCGGCTTATCTGCAATGGCGTGAAATGGAGCTGGATCAACACCAGCCGGTGATTGCATTGTTGTTTCACCGTGCCTATGTGGATTCCGGTCTGACCGGTTTTATTGATGCCACCATTGAGCGGATCGAGGCAGCTGGTGCGCTGGCTTTGCCATTGTTTACCAGTGCAATGGAAAGCAACGAGATCACTCGTTTGGTCAGCATGAACAACCAGCCTCGTGCCAATGTGCTGATCAACATGCAGATCATGCTCAATGCGCAGGGGCGCAAGGCTGAATTTGAACAGCTGGGCATTCCTGTGCTGCAAGCGATGCCGTACCGGAGTGGTGACCAGGCTGACTGGGAAAAAGACCCGCAGGGCCTGGCTCCGCAAGATATTCCCTTTTACCTTGCACAACCGGAATTTGCCGGCCTGATTGATCCGTTGTTTGCGGCGGCTACACAGCAAAGTGACGGTGATATCGTGCCGATTGACCGGCAATTACAGGCAGCCGTGGACAAGGCCATGCGTTTGGTCCATTTACAACAGCGGCCTGCTGCCGAGATCAAGACGGCAATCCAGTTCTATAACTATCCGCCTGGCGAAAAAAACCTGGGCGCCTCGTTCATGAATGTGCCACGCAGTCTGGAACACCTGTTGAAAGAGTATGCGAAACGCGGCTATCAGGTTGAACTGCGTACCGAGCAACAGCTGATTGATGAGCTGACCGCTTTGCTCGCTCCTTTCTATCGTCAGGCCCTGTTGAGTGAATTGCTGGCCAGCGACCGCGCGGGCCGTTTGCCGCTGGAAACGTACCAGCGCTGGTTCGCCAGTCTGCCGCAAGACAAGCAGGACGCCATTGTTGAGCGCTGGGGCCAGCCGCAACAGGCCGGGCTGTATCTTGAGCAAGATGAGCAGCAGTTTTTTGCCATTCCGCGTTTGCTTTTGGGGCAGCAAATTCTGATGCCGCAACCGCCACGGGGCGAGCGGGAAGAAGATAACGAGCGTGCCCTTTATCACGATACCAAAACTGCCCCTTCACACAGCTATCTGGCCACTTTCTTGTGGCTGCGTGAACAGGCCAATGTGGATGCACTGATCAGTTTTGGTACGCACGGCACTTACGAATGGCAGCCCGGCAAGGAGCGTGGTCTGGATGTGCAGGATTATCCGTTGATGGTGCTGGGTGACCTGCCGGTGATCTATCCGTATATCGTTGACAACATTGGTGAGGCTTTGCAAACCAAGCGGCGCGGACGTGCTGTGACCGTGAGTCATCACACGCCTTCATTTGGCCCGGCAGGCTTGCATGGCGAGCTTAACCAGCTGCACGAGTTGCTGCACCAATGGCAGTCAATGACCGATGGTGAGGTCCGCAATGCAACAGCGACACGGATTATTGATCTGACAGCGGAGCTGAACATCGACAAGGACCTGGCGCTTGATCTGACAACCGCCGAAAACAATCTTGCGCAGCTGACCGACACATTGCATCTGCACTTGCACGACCTGGCCTTGCAGCAGCAACCACTCGGGCTGGCCCATTTTGGCCAGCCGGCAGAGACAGATCTACGCCTGTTTACCGTGCAGCAGATGCTGGGCATGCCATTACTGGAAGCACTGTTTCCGGAGGACCCGGAAGAGCTGCTGGTTGTGGACTATAAAGAGCTGGGCAACAGTGAGCCCTGGAAGCTGCTTGACCAGCATGTGCGTTACGGCAAGAAATATGAAGGCGATACTAATTTGGAAGCCTTGCTGGCCAAAGGGCGCGACTACTGGACGATGCTGGGTAACCAGGGAGAGCTGGACGGCTATTTCCGGGTTCTTGGGGGCCGCTATCAGCCAACATCTTATGGCGGTGATCCGATCAAAAACCCGGACAGTCTGCCTACTGGCCGCAATCTGTACGGTTTTGATCCTTCACGGATTCCTACCCGTGAGGCCTGGCAAGCAGGCCAGCAAGCCGCGCAAAGACTATTGGAACAACATCAGGCAGAGCAGGGAGCCTATCCTGAAAAATTGGCATTTAGCTTGTGGTCGGTTGAAACCATGCGCCACTTTGGTTTGCTGGAAGCTCAGGCTTTGTACCTGATGGGTTACCAGCCGGTCTGGGATGCGGGTGGCCGGGTGACCGGGATTGAGGTTATCCCTGCTGAACAGCTGCAACGTCCCCGGGTCGATGTGATCATTTCAGCCACTGGTTTGTACCGTGACCAGTTTCCCAATGTCATGCAGTGGATGGCACAGGCTGCCGATCAGGCCAGCGAACTGGATGAGCCGGATAACCCGATTGCCCTCAATAGTGTACGGCTGGAACAGCAGTTTCTTGCCGCCGGCATGAGTGCGCAGGATGCACGGCTGGCAGCGCGTACCCGTATATTTTCTTCCGAATCCGGTGCCTACGGTACAGGGCTGGATGATGCAACGCTGGTCAGTAACAGCTTTGGCGAAACCGAAGGCCAGGGGCAGGACCGGGCGGCAGGTGAAGAAAAACTGGCAAAAATGTATCTGGACCGCATGCAGTATGCCTACGGACCGGACAGCACACGCTGGGGCGAGAAAAATGACACCAACATTTATGCGGAACAGCTGCGTGGCGTACAGGGTGCCGTTCTGTCACGTTCTTCCAACCTGTACGGCATGCTGACCACTGATGATCCTTTCCAGTATCTGGGCGGCATCGGACTGGCGGTGCGCTATCTGGATGGCAAATCGCCACAGCTGTACATCAGCAATCTGCGTGATGCCGATAACCCGCGGGTAGAGACTGCGGCCGGTTTCCTCGCCCGTGACTTGCGTGCCCGCTATCTGCACCCTGGCTGGATCGAGCAGGTGCAAAAAGAAGGGTACAGCGGTGCATTGGAAGTGCTTGGCAGTGCGAACAATCTTTGGGGCTGGCAAGTGACAGCACCGGAAACCGTGCGTGATGACCAATGGGATGAGTACAAGGCTGTTTATCTGGACGACAAGTACGAACTGGGTATCAACGAATGGTTCGAGGAGCATCATCCGCATGCTCAGGCCCAGTTGATCGAGCGCATGCTGGAGGCGGCCCGCAAGGAATACTGGAGCACTGATGCGGTTAATCTTCAGCAGCTGGCGCAGCGTTGGCAGGAGCTGGCCGAACGTTACGATGTACAGAGTAGCAATAGTCAATTCAACGAGTATGTAGCAGAAGCGGCTGCCGGTTTCGGCCTGGGAGCACGTGCCCCGGATGCTGACATGGCGACCGAACCCGAAAGTGCGGAAACGCCTGCTGAAACGATGGAGCAAGTGGAAGGCCAGCGACTGGAAAAACAACAGGATACTGTTGATGCACCGCCACAGCCGTTTGATTTTATGGCGTTGTTCGGTTTTCTGGCCATCTTGGCCGCTCTGGCGGGCGGCATGTGGCACCAGTCACGTCGGCTGCGTTGAATAATCCCGGTATGCCGGACGGCTCCTTCGTTGCCCGGTTACCTAGTCATACAGGAGAATCTTGATGTCATTGCAGTTAGTTGTTGAAACGGCCCTGTACAAGGCCAGCCAGTTGTTCATGTTGCCCATTTTGTTGGCGGTGATTGTGCTGTTTGTCTATGCATTTTATGCCGTTGGTGTATTTATCTGGCAGCGCCGTCAGCGTCAGCAAGGTATGAGGGGCGCGTTTGATTTGCTCTACAGTTGGCAGAACAATCCGGCCATGACGGATACCGAGCTGGAAACCCAGGCCTTCAAGCGGCTGGAAGCTCCGCGTATCGTTACTCGTGTCACGCCCATGCTGGGGCTGGTGGCAACCATGATTCCGATGGGGCCAGCTCTCAAGTCCCTGTCTGGCGGTGATCTGTCACAGGCCAGTGACAACCTGACCGTGGCGTTTTCGGCTGTCATCCTGTCCCTGATCGCCGCGTCATTGACTTACTGGGTCGTCAACGTGCGCCGCCGCTGGTACGCCGAAGAAATGGTGGAGATCGAGCAGTTGCGTCAGAAGCAGGAGCTGCAACCATGAGTCTGCGCCTGATCGAGGATGCCGATGCCGACGACCCCATTCTGTCGGTGGTCAACCTGATAGATGTGTTTCTGGTAGTGATTGCCGCACTGCTGCTGACTGTGGCCAGTAATCCGCTCAACCCCTTCATGCAGGAGAACTTCACCCTGGTAAAGAACCCGGGGGAAGACACCATGGAAGTGGTCATTAAAAAGGGCGAAGTGCTGGAGCACTACAAATCCAGCGGTGATATGGGCGAAGGGGAAGGTGCCAAGGCTGGCATCACCTATCGCATGAAAGATGGGAGCATGATCTATGTGCCAGAATGATGTACGGGGGTTGTTACGTACCCTTGCGCAGCCTGGCAACAGCCAGCACGGTGCATGCAGTGGCCTACAGAGCCGGCGTGTGCTCACCAGTAACGAGTTGCTGGGAGAGGAGGGCGAGCTGATTATTGTGCACAACGATTGCCGCTATAGTCTGCGCCTGACCCGACAAAACAAGCTGATACTGACCAAATAAGCGGCTGCTGGCAGTAAATAAACTGTAAATAGCTTGCAAATGATAATGGTTCGCATACCATGTCGAGCGTTATGGCCCATGCGGCTGCCAACTCTTATCCAGGAGAGATCCATGCGCATCAAGTCTTCATTGTTCAAGCTGTTTTCCGTACCGGCCCTGCTGCTGGCCATGCAGTTGCCGGCCGCTGCTGCCACCCTGACCATCAAGCACAGCCAGGGCGAGACGCAGGTTGAGCAAAACCCGAAAACCGTTGCTGTGCTGGACTGGTCCACGCTGGATACCATGGCTGCGTTGGGCGTTGAGGCTCAAGGCATTCCCGGTGGCAACATCCTGCCCAGCGTGCTGCCACAGTATGCGGATGCCAAATTTGTCCGCATCGGTACATTGTTTGAGCCGGATTTCGAAGCGATCAAGAACCTCAAGCCCGATCTGATCATCCTCGGCCGCCGTGCCGCAGGCCACTTCGAGGAAGCGTCCAAATACGGTCCGACCCTGGACCTGACTCCGGACCCTAAAGATCTGCTGGGCAGTGTGGTACGCCACACCGAGCTGCTGGGCGAGATCTTCGAGCGTCAGGATGAAGCCGCCAAAGTGGCTGCCGAGCTGAATGAGTCAGTCGCCAAACTGCAACAGCTGACCGCCAAACAGGGCACCGGCCTGACCCTGCTCACCACCGGCGGCAAGATGGCTGCCTTTGGTATCGGCACCCGTTTCGGTCTGATCCATGACGTGTTCGGCATGGACATGGCCGCCAAGGATTTAGCCGTCGGCCGCCATGGCCAGTCGGTGTCCTACGAGTTCATCCTGGAAGCCAACCCGGACTGGCTGTTTGTCATGGACCGTGACGCTGCCATCGGCCGTGAAGGCGTGGCTGCCAAACAGATGATGGACAACGAACTGGTGGCGGTGACCACAGCCGGCAGCAAGCAGCAGATTATCTACCTTGATCCGGAAGCCTGGTACCTGCTCGACAGCAGCGGTGCCCGCGTGCTGCAAAGCAACATCAATCAGCTGCTGGACGTGTTTGGCGACAAGTAAACTCATGCCCGGAATCTGTGATTGTTCGCATCTGTAGGTGCGAATTCATTCGCACATTAGCGTGGCCGCAAAATATTTGTTCGCACATTAGCTTCTACAGCCCGGCTTTGCCGGGTTGTTCGAATGAATTCGAACCTACGCATAACCATTCGCACGTCAAGTGTTTTGTAGGTGCGCACAACCATTCGCATACTAAGTTTTTGTAGGTGCGAATTCATTCGCACACAGAACCCGGCAAGAAGGGTAACTGCATAAAGACAAATCCATGACCACTTCATCCTCAACGGCGTCCACGGGACGCTGTGCTCTTTTGCTCACCTGCGGTGCCGCGTTGCTGGTCATCCTGCTGGCGCTGGCCAGCCTGAATACCGGTGCCAGCCAGATGAAGCTGCTGCACCTGCTGACCCAGCCCGATGACCGCGTGACGCGGGTGCTGTTTGCCAGCCGCTTGCCGCGTACCGTCGCGCTGACTCTGGCCGGTGCCGGGCTGGCGGTGGCCGGTCTGCTGATGCAGATGCTGGCGCGTAACCGGCTGGTCGAACCGGGCACGGTCGGCACTTTCAGCGCGGCCAGCTTCGGCATGCTGCTGGCGGCGTTGATTAATCCAGGCATGGCGCTGTGGCTCAAGTTCGTGCTGGTCAGTGTCTGTGCGGCACTGGGCAGCTGGCTGTTTCTGGCAATTTTGCAACGCATTCCGCTGCGTTCGGCGCTGATCGTGCCGCTGGTGGGGCTGGTGCTCAGCGCGGTGCTGGCCAGCGGTAGCGGCCTGGTGGCCAGCCTGTTCGAGCTGGGCCAGGCATTAAGGGCCTGGAACAGCGGTGATTTTTCCGCCATTTTGCGCGGCCGTTACGAGCTGTTGTGGGTTGCCGCCGGCATGACCGTATTGGCCATGCTGTTGGCCGACCGCTTCACCGTGATCGGCATGGGCAAGGACTTTGCCACCAACGTCGGCATCAATTACGCGGCGCTGATGGTGCTGGGCGTGCTGATGGTGTCGCTGATCAGTGCCAGCGTGGTGATCACTGCCGGTGCGCTGCCTTTTGTTGGGCTGGTGGTACCCAATCTGGTGCGAGCGCTGGTGGGCGACAATATGCGCCGCGGCATTGTGCTGGTGGCGCTGTGCGGTGCGGCGCTGATGCTGGTCGCCGACTTGCTGGGCCGCCTGCTGATCCATCCTTATGAGGTGCCCTCGGCCAATCTGCTGGCGATTGTCGGCAGCCTGGTGTTCATCGTGATTTTGCTACGGGGGCGCAGACAATGGGCCTGACCACTGCCGCCCGCTGGCGCTTGCTGCTCGTCGCCGTACTGGCCGTTTTAAGCATCGTCGGTTTCATGACCTGGAATGTGCAGAGCGACTGGGCCTTCATTATTGAATACCGTGGCAGCCGTCTGCTGGCCATGTTGCTGGTGGCAGTGGCCATGGGTGTGTCCACACTGGTATTCCAGACCCTGACTCACAGTCGCATCCTCACCCCGTCGTTGATGGGCTTTGATGTGCTCTATGTGCTGGTGCATGCACTGGGGCTGGCATTCTGGGCGCGACTGGGGCTGGGCAGCATGCCGGCCGTGGTGTTCGTGCTGGATGTGCTGCTGATGGCCGGCATTGCGCTGGTGCTGTTCCGCCTGCTGTTTGGCGATTCGGTGCGTGGGCTACATTTGCTGATCCTGCTTGGCATGCTGGGCGGCCTGCTGTTTCGCGAGTTGACTGAATTGGCGCTGCGGGTGCTGGACCCAACCGAGTTTTCCATCCAGTCCGGGCGCAGCATCGCCAGCTTCAGCCGTATCAACCTGTCGTTGTTGTGGGTCGCACTGGTGCTGACGCTGGGGTGTGTGACACTAGTGTTTACCCAGCGCCGGCGACTGGATGTGCTCAACCTGGGCCGCGATGTCGCCATCAATCTCGGCGTGTCGTACCGGCGTACCGTGACCCTGTTGCTGGTGGTGGCCAGCGTGCTGGTGTCGGTGAGTACTGCGCTGGTGGGGCCGATGCTGTTTTTTGGTCTGCTGGCCACCAACCTGGCTTACTGGATCAGCGGCACCCACCAGCACAGCTGGACCTTGGTGACCACCGTGCTGGTGGCGGTGGTTTGTCTGGTCGGCGGGCAGTTGCTGGTTGAGCAAATACTGCAAAGTCGTCTGCCCTTTGTCATGCTGCTGGAGCTGTGCGGCGGTGTGTTGTTTATCCTGTTGTTGTTGCGTGGAGTGCGGGAATGATCGAAGCCAAAACCCTGAGCAAGCGGTATAACGAACGCCTGGTGGTGCAGGATGTCAGTCTGCAGATTCCCCGCGGCGGCGTCACCGCGATCATTGGGCCCAATGGTGCCGGCAAGTCCACCTTGCTGTCGATGATCAGCCGGCTGACGCCGATGAGCGCCGGCAGCGTGGAAATTGACGGCATGGATGTCACCCGCACGCCCGGGCCGGAACTGGCTAAACGGCTGTCGATCCTGCGTCAGCACAACCAGACCAGCCTGCGCCTGAGCGTGCGTGATCTGGTGGCGTTTGGCCGTTTTCCGCACAGCGGCGGACGCCTGACCGCAGAAGACCAGCATCACATCGACGAGGCGCTGGACTACCTCAGCCTGAATGAGTTTCAGGATCGTCATCTGGACGAATTGTCCGGCGGTCAGCGCCAGCGTGCCTATGTCGCTATGGTGATGTGCCAGGACACCGACTACGTGTTGCTCGATGAGCCACTCAACAATATTGACATGCGCTTTGCGGTGGACATGATGCAGCTGCTGCGCCGTGCCGCCGACGAAAAGGGCAAGACCGTGGTGGTGGTGCTGCACGACATCAATTTTGCCTCTTGCTACAGCGACCACATCATCGCCATGCGTGGCGGCAAGCTGGCCTGGCAGGGCACGCCGGACGAGGTGATGCGCGACGAGATCCTCAGCGAGCTGTACGAGATCCCCATGCAGGTGCACGAGCTGAATGGCCAGCGTATTTGTGTGTATTTCAGGATGGGGTAAATAGGTTATTGCCGGGTTTGACCCGACAATAACCTGGCTCCGGCATGGTTTGCAGCTTAAGTAGAGGGGGTGTACTATGTACCCGTTTTGTTGTCAGGGATGAAGCATGAATCAGGCTATGGAGTTCGTGGAAACCAGCGTGTTTACGCGTCAGATAGATGAGCTGGCAACCGATGACGAGCTGCGGGTGTTGCAGGCCGAGCTGATTGGGCAACCCGACAAGGGGAGTCTGATCAAGGGCAGTGGCGGTTTGCGCAAGGTGCGTATGGCCACGGCAAACGCGGGTAAAAGCGGCAGTATTCGTGTTATCTATTACTGGCGGCATGCGCAACGGATTTATTTGTTGCTGGCCTACCCCAAGTCGCAGCGGGATACCTTGTCTGCCAGTGAACTGGACGTTTTAAAGGCGCTGGCCCGTCAGTTGAAAGGAGAAAAGCCATGACTTTTTTTACCGATCTTGAAGCCTCATTGAAAGAGGCAGTCGCCATCGAGCAGGGCACGCAGCAAGCGGGCCGCTGCACACGCTATGACATGGCGGATGTCAAAGCCATCCGCAAGCAGCTGGATGTCTCCCAGGCCGACTTCGCTGCAGCACTGGGCACCAGTGTGGATACCATTAAAAGCTGGGAATCCCGGCGGCGTAATCCAACCGGGCTGGCGGCCAGGGTGCTGGCTGCCATACAGGAAGATCACGACCTGTATTACCAGCTCGCCCGGCAGTGATCCGGCATCAGCCGCGCTTGCGCATGATCAACTGCACCACACTGGCCACGCCGGTGTGGCCACGACCTTCCAGCACTTCGCGCTCGATTTCCTGACCGAGCAGCATGTCCGAGTTGGAAAAATCTTTCAGCAGTTCATCCAGACTGAACAGCATGTCGGGATTTTTCGGGCCGCCGGTGCTGCGCGGTAGTTGTGCCTGACTGTAGCCTTCCAGCAGAAAGATGCCGCCGGGTTGCAGTGCCTGCTCGACCCTTTGATGCAGCTGGCGGCGGGCTGCTCCGGGCAAGTGGGCAAAGATCGAAACAGCACCCTGAATGCTGCCGGCGGGCGGTGCAAAGTCGTTCAGGTCCGCCACTTCGGTATCAAAATTGACATTGCGACTGGCGGCCAGCGTGCGGGCTTTTGCCAGACCGGTTTCCGAGCCGTCTACCGCCCACACATCCAGCCCCTGTTCGGCCATGAATACCGCATTGCGGCCTTCGCCTTCGGCCAGGCTCAAGATACGCCCGGACAGCTTGCCGATGTGTTCCGCCAGGAAGTCGTTGGGGCTGGTGCCGTAATAATAGTCGTCACCACTGTAGACCTCATTCCACATTGCTGCTGCTCCAGAGCGGCTCGGCCAGCTCGGCTTTTGCCATGCGTTTGAGGTGATCAAATACCACCTGCTGCATGCGCCCGGAAGCTGCCTCGTCAGGGCAGTCAAGCTTGATGTGCAGCCGTTCGGTATCGGCTGTCAGCAGGCAGCGGCTTTCGCCAAAGTCTATACGGCCCAGACCGTCTTCCGCTTCCACGGTGAGTTTGTGCGACCAGTGGGCGCACAGGCGTTTGATGAGACGATGGGCTTCGCTGGTGTCGAGGGTGGCGTAGGTAGTCAGCATGTAGGTTCCCATAAAATATTGGCATTAATGCTAATGATTATCTTTTATAATGCAAGCCGTAAAAATGGAACACTGTTGTGCACAATATCATGCACCGGCTGACTGGCCGGAGTATTTGTGCGCGGCGCTGAATCGTGCAACGCGGCAACCATTGAGGGTGGCCATGTGGAACAGATGGCGCACGACTTCCTTGGTTGCCGAGGCGGTGCTGGTGCGCAGGTCACCGGGGCAGATGTCGCCGTTGCGGCACAGTTCCTCCAGTACCGGGGCGGGAAAGTCCACGCAAACCCGGCCACTGTCGCGATGGATGACTTGCAGATAAGGCTGGGGACGTTCCAGCCAAGCGTTGATGAAGTAGGTCATGCGGATTCTCCAACAGTCAAAAAACATAACGAGAATAATTCTCATTATCTATAATTGCAAGCTGATTCTGCAATTGCCGTAACCGATTTTGGCGAACATATTGGAGATCGCATAACAGGGTGGCGCAGCGATAAAAACCACCGGATATTATTGATAATGATTATCATCAATGTTAGTGTGCCATCCCGCTTTGCTGCGAAAGATCACCATTCTTGTCCGGGGACATGTCGACCGATCTGCAGCAAGGAAACCGCGTGCTGTAGCTGTTAGAATGCACCGGATTTCTGACCATGACATTGAATTTTCACGAGCTTTTACCCATGAACCGAACCCGACTTGCCGTAGTGATTGCCGCCGCGATTACCCCCTTGATGGCTGCGCACGCACAGGAAAAAACCACTCTTCTGGATACCATGACTGTAGTGGGTACCCGTACCGAAACCACGGTGCGTGACAACCCGGCGTCGGTGTCGGTGGTCGAGCGCGAGCAGATCGAGAAACGCGGTGCCGACAGCGTGGCCGAGTTGCTGCGTGACGTGCCCGGTGTTTCGGTGGTGGATACCGCCGTGGCCGGCATGAAGCGCATCCGCATCCGTGGCGAGCAGTCCAACCGTGTGGTGATTCTAGTTGATGGCCAGGAGATGACCGACCACAGCTCCTTTGGTGCGCCTTTCCTGATTGATCCGTCCAATATCGAGCGTATCGAGGTGGTGCGTGGCCCGGCCTCGGTGATGCACGGTGCCAAGGCGATTGGTGGCGTGATCAACGTGATCACCAAGAAAGGCGCAACCGATCCGGTAGTGGTCGAGCTGGGTGCGGGTTACTTCAGTGGCAGCAAGGGCAAGCAGGCTTCGGCGGCGGTGTCCGGTACGCTGGACCGTTTTGATTATCGTTTGGCAGTGAGTGGTGATGACCACAAGGACCGCCGCGTGGCCAAGGGTCGTCATAGCCCGGACAGCACCAAGCTGCCCAACTCCGGCTCCGAAAACAAGGACGCCAGTCTGCACCTTGGCATGAAGCTGGGTGAGCGCGAGAACCACTACCTGTCGTTCAAGGCCAATGAGCACCGGCTGAAAGCGGATGGCTGGGAAGACAACTTCTCGCTGGTGAAGGGATTGCCAGCGGCGGGAATCGTGAACTCGGTTTCGGCAGGTCATATCGATGTGACCCAGTTCAATGCCAACCTGCCCAAGCGTGATTTGAAAAAAGCCGGCTTGTACTACGAGGGCACTGATTTGAGCCCGCTTGTGCGCAAGGTTAGTGCTGATGTGTTTTATCAGAAGGTCGATCGCGAGTTTGACAACTTCATCCGCCTGGAAGGGGATGATGTGGTCTATGAATTGTTTGGTAGCCCGCTCCCACCTTCGCAGATTGCTTTAAGCATGGCTTCAAGCTCAAAAGACACAACCAAAACCTTTGGTGGCAGCACACAGATTGATCTTGCCCTTCACGAAGATCATTACACAGTAGCTGGTTTACAATATTACCTCGGCAATTAAATAGGCCATATCAGGCGGCATAAGCAATCTTGGGGTGTCGGAAGTAAGAAGAAACTCGTCCCGGCCTCCGCTGGATACGCCTTAGTATTGAACGAACCCGCTCTTCAAGTTCAGCCTGCGTACGCGCAGCCCTGCCAGTTTTTAACTGTTGTTTAAGGTCGCCGTTCAGGTATTCGTCTGGATTGAGCTCTGGCGCATAAGCGGGCAGAAAAAATAACTCAATTTGCTCTTTTCTGGCCTCGACCCAAGCTGCGACTTTCTTGCTGTGGTGCACTCGCAGGTTATCGAGAATCAGAAATATTTTTCTGCCTTCCGAGCCGCGAACAAGGCGATCCAGAAAGCGAATCAACACCTGGGATGTCATCGTTTCCCGGTACATCATGAAGCGCAATTTACCTCGGTTGGTAACACTAGAAATCATATTGGTTGCAAACCGGCTACCGCTAACCAGTCGTACTGGTGTCTTGCCTGCCGGTGCAAAGCTGCGGCCACCGTGGCTGTCGCTACGTACTCCAGTCTCGTCAGCCCACTGGATTTCGGCGTTTTCGACCTTTGCACGCTGGGCAATCAGCGGATATTCCTCATCCAGCCAGCGCTGCACCACCTTTGGATTCTGCTGATAAGCCCGCTTTAGCGGACGCTGTGGAGTGTAACCCCAGCGCTTGAGGTACTCGCCTACAGTACGTACCGGCATCAGAAAGTCGCAGCGTTCCTGAATCAGCTCGCGCACCGCATCGCGTGTCCACAGAGCAAAACCCAACTTGAGCTGGTCGGGCATTTTGTCGGTAATCAGCGTCTGAATGAGAACTTCCTGACTACTGCTCAAGCTGCGCCGCTCACCGGCTTTGGCTCCACGCTGACCACCTTTAATGGCCGCCTGTTTACCTTCTTGTGCTGCTGTTTCAGTCCATTTAGCGACAGTGCGCATGTGAACACCCACTGCTTCAGCAGTGGCTTTAAATGTATAGCCCTGTTCACGCATGCGCAAAGCGATAGTTCGCTTTTCACGCTGCTCTTCAGGACTCAGTTTTCGGGCATCTATTTTCATAATGTTGAGATTATACACTATGCTCTATTAGATTGCCGCATTAATATCTAAAAGATGAGCTGGAAACCGATAAAAGTAACCAAGTGCATCTGTTAAAAGTTGTACCACCATCGTCATATGTCGGAGCTCTGCCGCCTGCAAATCGTTTTCCTTTGAAAGTGGGTGATTCTGTCAACTTCGACAAAGCCACCATGCAAACCGCCTCCGCCTTCATGCAGGATGAGTGGACCTTGCCCAATGACTTCAAGCTCATAGCCGGCGTGCGTTATTATCATGTCAACTCTGAGCTTGAGAAAACCAGCGGTGGCAAGCACAAAGCTGGTGAAAACAGCACCCATAGCCGTTTCGTCAAATCCCTTGGTCTGACCTGGACCGGGCTGGATCACACCACCATCAGGGCCGGTTATTCTGAAGGCTATGTTATGCCTACCCTGCTGGAACAATTCACCGATTCGCGTGCCGGCCGTGGCATCACCCTGCATGGCAACCCGGACCTGAGTCCGGAGCGCTCGCAGAACTACGAGCTGGGGCTGCGTTACCAGAACCGTGGCGTGGTCTTTGACGGTACCCTGTTCTACACCAAATCCAAGCAATATATCACCTTCGAGAGCTGCGCCAACGGCCACAGCTGTACCGGCGGTGACATCTACGTCAACGCCGACAAGGCAAAAAGCTATGGTCTGGAACTGCTGGCCGAATACTGGATTGAAGACACTCCGTACACGCCTTACCTGACTACTACGCTAATGCGCCGCAAGGTGACCATGGATGATTTCTCCACCTACAAGACTGATGTGCCGGCTATTTCGGGCCAGCTCGGTGTGCGCTACGAGCGCAGCTTCGCCGGTACCGACTTGTGGGCCGACGGTTTTGTCCAGGCAGCCAGCAAGACCGACAAGAAGGAGCGCGAGATCGAAAAATCCGGCAAGGTGTCTCGTCATTTGTCCGGCTGGAGCACGCTTAACTTTGCCGTTGGCGGCAATTTCGGCGACGAAGGCCAACACCGTCTGGCGCTGCACCTGAACAACCTGAACAACCGCCATTACCGTGCGTCGGTGGATGAAATGCCCGCTACCGGCCGCAATTTTGTCGTAACCTTCAATACCAGCCTGTAATAACGCTGGAAACAAAAAGCCCCGCTCTGCAATCCAGAGCGGGGCTTTTTTGTAGGTGCGAATTTATTCGCACACTTCTATACACGAAACCCGATGTGCGAATAAATTCGCACCTACAGTGAGGTTATAGTCCAGCGAGCGAGCGCAGCTCTTCGGCGCGGTCGGTTTTCTCCCAGGTGAAGGCGGTGAAGGTATCGTCACCATAGGTCATTTCATAGGGGTTGCGGCCAAAGTGGCCATAGGCTGCCGTTGGCTGGTACATCGGGTGCAGCAGGTCCAGCAGGCGGGTAATGGCGTAGGGGCGCAGGTCGAAGGTTTCGCGTACCAGCTGCACGATGCGCTCGTCGTCGAGCTTGCCGGTGCCGAAGGTATTGAGGGAGATCGAGGTCGGCTGCGCCACGCCGATGGCGTAGGACACCTGGATTTCGCACTTGTCGGCCAGACCGGCAGCAACAATGTTCTTCGCCACATAGCGACTGACATAGGCGGCGCTGCGGTCCACCTTGGACGGGTCCTTGCCGGAGAATGCACCGCCACCATGGCGTGCCATGCCGCCGTAGGTATCGACGATGATCTTGCGGCCGGTCAGGCCACAGTCACCGACCGGGCCGCCAATCACGAAATTGCCGGTCGGGTTGATATGGAACCGGGTGTCCTTGTGCAGCAGTTCGGCAGGCAGGGTGTGCTTGACGATCAGTTCCATCACCGCTTCTTGCAGATCCTTCTGGCTGATGTCGGGGTTGTGCTGGGTGGATAGCACAACCGCATCAATGCCGACCACCTTGCCGTTTTCGTAGCGGCAGGTAACCTGGCTCTTGGCATCCGGGCGCAACCATGGCAGCAGGCCGTTCTTGCGGGCCTCGGCCTGGCGCTCCATCAGGCGGTGGGCGTAGGTGATCGGGGCGGGCATCAGCACATCGGTCTCGTTGCTGGCATAGCCGAACATCAGGCCCTGGTCGCCGGCACCCTGGTCTTCCAGACTGGCGCGGTCCACGCCCTGGGCAATGTCGGACGACTGCTTGCCGATGATGTTGACGATGCCGCAGGTGGCGCCGTCATAGCCGACATCGGAGCTGTTGTAGCCGATACCGCTAATCACGTCACGTACCAGCTGTTCCAGATCGATCCAGGCGCTGGTGCTGATCTCGCCGGCAATGATCGCCACGCCGGTTTTGACCAGAGTCTCGCAGGCCACGCGGGCGTTCTTGTCTTCACTGATGATGGCATCCAGCACCGCATCGGAAATCTGGTCGGCAATTTTATCCGGATGGCCTTCGGAGACCGACTCGGAGGTAAAGATGGAATATTCGCTCATTGACTGGCGTCTCCGTTGTTGTTCAGGTTGTGTTGAGTGTCTGCGGGCTTGGCGAATTGCCGCAGCTGGATTTGAAAGCCGTTTTTCAGGCCAAGGTAAATACTGTCGCCCGGCACCAACCCGGCCTGACAGGCCCACTGGCTCAGCTCGTTTTGCTCGAAGCCCAGCCAGAGGTCGCCGCAGGCCTGTTGCGCCCAGGCCTGGTCGTGGGCGCAAAGCTCGCTGAGGATCAGGCTGCCGCCGGGCTTGACGGCGTGGGTAATGTGTTCGAGGGCACTGGCCGGTGCTGGCAGATGGTGCAGGACCATGTTCAACAATACGCAATCGGCTTGTGGCAACTCGATGGCCAGGGCATCGGCCAGCAGGAACTCGATGTTCTGCAGTTTCTGCTCATCACAGTGTTTCCGGGCCAGCTCAAGCATGGAAGTGCTGTTATCAATGGCCGTTACGCGGGCAAAACGCCCGGCCAGCTCGGGCAGCAGGTTGCCGTTGCCGGGGCCGATTTCCAGTGCTGTCGCGGTGTCTGGAAAGTTCTGGCTGTCCAGCAGGCCGGCCAGGCTGTCTTGGTACTGGTGCAGGCTGGCAATCAGCTCTTGCTGTTCCTTGAAGCTTTGCGCACTGCGCTGGAAGAAAGCCTGGCTGGCGCTGGCCCGCTCATGGTGGATTTCGGCGATGCGGGCTTGCACGTCAGGCGGCAGCAACAGGGTATCGAGTTGTGTCAGGAGCGTATGCTGCAAGCCGGAGTTGGAAGCGAGGTTGCGGCGGTAGAAAATCGCGTTGCCTTCACGGCGAGTGGCAACCCAGCCTGCTTTGGTCAATACCTTCAGATGGTGGCTGATGCCGGACTGGCCCATGTCAAAGATGTGTGCCAGCTCCAGTACGCCAAAGGAGTTCTTGCTCAGTACACGCAAAATGCTCAGGCGCAAGGGATCGCCGGCTGCTTTGCAGAAAGCGGCCAGTGAGGCAATGCTGTGATTTTCGTCTGAAACAGGGCTGGTCATGGGCGCAGTGTAAAGCGAACCATGATGTGCTGCAATGCTGTATCAAAAAAAATTGATATTGATTGGTTTTGCTTGAGAGAAGGGCGGGGTTGCTGGCTGGAAAGGCCTGGCTGCGACAGGTCGCAACCAGGCCATGCGTGCATTATTCTTCCGCAATCTCTTCTGTTATCACCGGCGGGGTGGCCGGTTTGTCGACCTGTCCGGTTACAGCAGGCCCATCCGGTTTTAGCAGTGTGGTACCCGGGCCGGCAACGAAGTACCAGGCAGCGCCGGCCAGTACAAGAGCAATCAGCGGCACAATCCAGCGCAGCGGGCTCTTGCGGGCGTAAGGGTCGCGCAGGCTGCCGGAGCCTTTGGGCAGGCTGGCGGTCTGGGTCAGGCGGGTGCCGAAGTTGATGCTGATGCGGGCCTGTGCGTTGACCGCCCAGCCGTTGGCATCCAGTATCGGGCCAAGGCTGCGACGGCGCAGCTTGAACCAGGCCATCAGCATGGACGGGCCTGAGACGACCACGATCAGCCCGATGATGACCAGCGGCCACTGCCACCAGTGCAGGGCCAGCAAGCCGGAGAATGCCGCCGCCAGTGCGGTTCCCAATGCGCCGACGGCCAGCCCGATGGCGGCGAAGATACCGGCGAACTTGGCGATGTCAAAAGGGGCAGCGGTCGTGCCATTTTCGACACGCTCGGCCGCGCTGGCGATCAGCTTGTCGTCCTGGCCGGCGGCAAATTTCTGGATCTGGTCGGAAATCAGTGTCGCGATACGGCGATAGGGCGACCAGAATGCCTCGCGTACGCTGATGGCGTTCTCGATCACCTTGACCACGGTGGCATCCCAGTCGTTGCCGTCACGGTCATAGAACAGGCCGTTGCGCCCGGGCATCAGCTCATGGTCAACGCCGGCACTGACCAGCGCGACGATGTTGCATTCTTCGCGGCCATCCACCGGCTGGCCACGACGCACGCAGTGGCAGTAGATCAGGAAGCTGTTGCTTTGGGTGGCCACGGCGCTGTGGGCTTCCACATCGGCCACGTCAATCACCAGGTCGCAGCTTTTGCCGTCGATGAACAGGCGTCCGGCCTGGAAAATGGCTTTTTCACGGTTGCCGTAGAAGTCTTCGAAAGACACGAAGTTTTTCAGCAGGGGCACCAGGTACTGCTGCATGTTGAGCAGTTTGTCCAGATCCACCCAGCCCTGGGCGGCTTCTTCGACTTCCAGGTCGCTGGCGATCAGGGCGGTCAGGGCCTCTTCCTGCTGGCAGTTGATGGCGAGCACGGTATCCAGTGGCAGCTGCTCCAGCAGGGCAACCGCCGGGCGGTCGGCCTGCCAGGCGAAGTAGGCTGCGGCCTTGTCCAGTATGCTTTGCCACTGGCTACGCTCCAGCAGCTGGATGTCGCCATACAGGGGGACGACTACCTGTGCGCGGAATGCCTGCACGTCGGCTTGCCAGGCCGGGTTGATGCCCTGGCAGAAGTGCAGGCCGCCGGTTTGCTCCAGATTGGCCAGTGGCAGGTCTTTCAGACAGTCCAGCCTGGCCAGGCTGCCTGCGCCCAGTCGTGCCAGCTCGTCTTCATCAGCGGCCATGATGGTGGCGGAACGGGCGTCATAGGCGACCAGCTCGACCCGGGTGAAGTAGTCATTGATCTTGTCCTTGACGCGCTCCAGCACTTCGATGGTGTTGGCAGTGGCATCGCCGAATGGCTCGCTGACTTCCGCGCTGGCGCTCTGGTGCCACTCCCTGACGGTATTGACCTGGGCAAAGAACTCGGTGACCTGCTCAGCAGAGACACCCGGCTCGCCACTGCGGTCGGTTTGCTCTCCCAAGCATTCAATGATCTGGCCGATCAGCGCTTGCAGGCTTTCGTCGCCGGTCAGCTGCGCGGGGACTAGGCCGTCGCCATTGGCAACGTCAGGCGGGAAAATCACGGCGGGGTCGGCAGTGTCGTCGGCTGTCAGGCTGTCTTCCTCGTTGCGCCCGAGCAGGCTTAGCAGGCGGCGGGCGGCGAGGATCAGGCTGTGGCTGTCTGCGCCGTCTTTCAGGTCGGCCAGAGTCAGCGGACGCTGGGTGAACAGGCAGTCGGGGTCGTTCAGGCGGGCCAGTGTCCAGTCGATGGCGTTGAGCACTTCGGGGGCGCGGATGCGGGCATCGCCGTTTTCGTCCATCAGCTGTAGAAACTTGTGGCTGATGTTGAGCCGGTCGGTCGGGCAGGCGAGGGTGGCCCAGAGCTTCTGGTCCAGCTGGCGCAGGGCGGCCAGATCGGCTGCGTTTTTGAGGAGGGGCTGCTCAAAGTCGCCGGCACGGAAAAAGCGCCATTTATGGGGTTGTTCTGACATGGCAAAAACCTGATGAAGTGGAAGGCGATAAAAAAGCAATTATGGCCAAAGCAGATGGCTCAGGCCAGTAAATTGGCGTGGTGGCCCTGTAAATGAGACATGGGTCAGATAACCGGCGTTTCATCTGTGGTGGTAAAGGTTGGCTCTTACATTGCCCTATTGGCTCAGGTAGGGGAAAATGCGCGGAATTCTTTTCAGTTTGCAGGAGTTTTTCATGTCTAGCCGTCGTGATCGCGCCAACGCCATTCGCGCCCTGAGTATGGATGCCGTACAGAAAGCCAACAGTGGCCACCCGGGTGCGCCCATGGGGATGGCTGATATCGCCGAAGTGCTGTGGCGTGGTTACCTCAAGCACAACCCGGCCAATCCGCACTGGGCCAACCGTGACCGCTTTGTGCTGTCCAACGGTCATGGCTCGATGCTGATCTATTCGCTGCTGCATCTGACCGGCTACGATCTGGGCATTGAAGACCTGAAGAACTTCCGCCAGCTGCACAGCCGCACACCGGGCCACCCGGAATACGGCTATACCGCAGGGGTTGAAACCACCACCGGTCCGCTGGGTCAGGGCATCGCCAATGCCGTGGGTTTTGCCCTCGCGGAGAAGATCCTCGCCGCGCAGTTCAACCGCCCCGGCCACAACATCGTCGACCACCAGACCTACGCCTTCCTCGGCGACGGCTGCCTGATGGAAGGCATTTCGCATGAGGTCTGCTCACTGGCCGGTACTTTGGGCCTGAATAAGCTGACCTTCTTCTATGACGACAACAACATCTCCATTGATGGCGAGGTTGACGGCTGGTTCACCGATGACACCCCGCGCCGCTTTGAAGCCTATGGCTGGCACGTGATCCGCAACGTCAATGGCCATGATGCCGACGAGATTGAAGTGGCGCTGGAAGCTGCGCTGGAAAGCGACAAACCAACCCTGATTTGCTGCAAAACCACCATCGGCTTCGGTTCGCCCAAGCATGGCGGCAAGGCCAGCAGCCACGGTGCGCCGCTGGGTGCCGACGAGATCGAAGTGGTGCGCAAGGAGCTGAACTGGCCCTATGCGCCATTCGAGGTGCCTGCCGAAATCTATGCCGAGTGGGACGCCAAAGAGCAAGGTGCCAAGGCAGAGGCCGGCTGGCAGGAGAAGTTCGAAGCTTATCGCGCAGAGTTTCCCGAGCTGGCCGCCGAGTTCGAGCGTCGCATGCAGGGTGAACTGCCTGCCGATTTTGCCGAAAAGGCCGCTGCCTACATTGCCGATGTGGCCGCCAAGGGCGAAAGCATCGCCAGCCGCAAGGCCAGCCAGAACTGCCTGAATGCCTATGGCCCGCTGCTGCCCGAACTGCTCGGCGGCTCCGCCGACCTGGCCGGCTCCAACCTGACCCTGTGGAGCGGCTGCAAGGGTGTTTCCGCTGCGGATGCCAGTGGCAATTACGTCTATTACGGCGTGCGCGAATTCGGCATGAGCGCCATCATGAACGGCATTGCCCTGCATGGCGGTCTGATCCCTTACGGTGCGACCTTCCTGATGTTCATGGAGTACGCCCGCAACGCCGTGCGCATGTCGGCCCTGATGAAGCAACGTGTGCTCTATGTGTTTACCCACGACTCCATCGGTCTGGGCGAAGACGGCCCGACCCACCAGCCGATTGAACAGCTGACCAACCTGCGCACCACGCCGAACTTGGATACCTGGCGGCCTTGCGATGCCGTGGAATCCGCTGTGGCCTGGAAATATGCTCTTGAGCGCAAAGGCGGCCCTTCTGCGCTGATTTTCAGCCGTCAGAATCTGGATCACCAGAGCCGCGACGAGCAGCAGATTGCTGATATAGAACGTGGTGGCTATATCCTGCGTGATTGTGAAGGTACCCCCGAACTGATCCTGATTGCTACCGGTTCCGAAGTCGGCCTGGCGGTCAATGCCTACAACACACTGACAGCGCAAGGCCGCAAGGTGCGCGTGGTGTCCATTCCGTGCACCAGCATCTTTGATGCGCAGGATGCCGCCTATCGCCAGCAGGTGCTGCCGCTGGAAGTCAGCAACCGTATCGCCATCGAGGCGGCGCACGCCGACTACTGGTACAAGTATGTGGGTCTGGATGGCCGTGTGCTGGGCATGACCACCTATGGCGAGTCCGCCCCTGCCGGCGAGCTGTTCGAGATGTTCGGCTTTACCGTCGACAAGGTGCTGGAGCTGGCTGGGGAGTTGTTGGAAGGTTAATTTCTTCTGGTTCCATGCCAAGGGACGGGTGAGGCTTTGCTACGGCCTCCCCCCGTCCTTTTGTGTTTATGGGCAGTGAAAAAATACCAGCCAGTTGCTGCAAAATATGCTTCCAGCTATAGTTGTACGGCAATTCCGTACGTGATGGAGGTTGTTATGGATACGGTTAGTGTAAACATATTCAGGGATAACCTGAAAAGCCTTGTTGAACAAGTGGTTAGCAGGCACGAGCCGCTAAAGGTTACGCGGCGGGCAGGGGAGGCGTTTGTGGTCATGAGTGCCGAAGACTGGGAGCGTGAACAAGAAACCCTGTATGTGCTGCAAAACCAAGGCTTGATGCAGCAAATTGCTGACTCAATGGCTACCCATACCAAGGGGCAGGGATATCGTCCGACAAAGGAGCAAATGGATGAGATCGCTGGTCTTTGAGGGCAATACCTGGGAAGCCTACGAAGCCATGCGCGAAAAAGACAAACTGCTGCATAAATCTCTACGCAAGCTGCTCACGGAAATGCTGCGGGCGGATGATCCAGGAGTCGGAACCGGCAAGCCTGAACCGTTGAAACATAATCTGTCCGGCCTGTGGTCAAGACGAATCTCGCAAAAGGATCGCCTGATTTACCGTTTTGACGATAGCGCTATCTATATCTTTGCCATTGGCGGGCATTACGAAGGGCAGTAGTCAGGTCGAAGATGAAGTCGCAGAAAAATTATTAGAGCGTTTTGTTCTCTATTAACGATTGCCAAACCTGCGCACTGGAGATCGGCTGCCCCGGTTGCTCGCCCCACAGCATGCCAACGGGCACGGCAAAGCAACCCGGCACTTGCAGCTTGATGCAGTGGCGGCCTGTATAAATCAGCATGCCACCACGAAAACCTGCACCTGCCTGCTCGGCAAGCCTGTTCAGCCCAGCGGCATCCTTGGGCTGGATGCTGGCGGAGCGTTTGACTTCAACGCCCCAGACTTCAGAACCGCGCTCAATCACCAGATCAACTTCCACTTGATCCTTGTCGCGGTAATGGTAAAAACTCAGCTCGGAATCCAGCCATCCAGCCTGTGCGATAAGTTGTTCAACCACATGACTTTCCAGTAACGCACCAAAACGCTCTGCATCGGTTAACCATTGTTCAGGCGTTAAGTGCGCCAATGCAGCAGCCAGCCCGGTATCAACCAGATGTAACTTCGGACTTTTAATCAGACGTTTAGCATGATTGCGCCGCCATGCCGGTAGCTGGTGCACCAAAAACAAACGCTCCAGAATGCCGAGATACCTGCTGACAGTAGCGCGCTCCAGTGACAACTCTTTACTCAAGCTGCTGACGTTAAGCAGGCAAGCTGTTCTGCATGCCAGCAGTTCGATCAGGCGTAACATGCCGTTTTCATCATTGATTGCCGCAATATCCTGCACGTCCCGCTGCACAATGGCGTTCAGATACTGGCGATACCATTGCCGCGCCCGGTGCGGCGCTCGTTGATTGGGTTCAGGATAGCCGCCCTGGCATAACACCTCGGCCACAGGAGCCAGCGGCACTGAATCAGGCACCATCTGCGGCCCAAGCTTGCCGGTTAGCAGTTGTTCGAGCAGAGTTGTGTTGCTGAGGCGCTTTTCCTGTTCGGTTAGCGGATGCAGATAAACAACTTCCATACGTCCGGCCAGTGAGTCCTGAATTTGCGGCAGCAATAGCAAGTTGGCAGAGCCGGTAAGCAAAAAACGTCCTGGTTTGCGGTCGCGATCAATTACCGACTTGATTGCCAGCAACAGTTCCGGCGCTCGCTGCACTTCATCCAGAATTACCCGCTCGGGCAAACTTTCGATAAAGCCGGTTGCATCCTCGCGAGCAGCTTGCAACAGGGTTGAGTCATCCAGGCTAAGGTAGGTGCGATCTGAGTCAATGCGTTGAGCCAGCGTGGACTTGCCCACCTGGCGCGGGCCAAGCAAACAAACGACTGGTGTATCAGCAAGCGCCTCTTGCACCCTGCTGCGCATTAATCGGGGTAGGTATGGATATGTCATGCAATGGCCTGTTGCTGCCGTCCAATTGCTTAGTAATGTAGCGTCCAATTGCTCAATAGGCAAGCGTCCAATTGCTTAGTCATGCTCCGTCCAATTGATCAATATGTATCTTTTAACTGTTATCTGTTTGTTTTACAACTGGCGCAAGTACTGTTGTAGCCAGTTGAAGCTAACCAGTTCCTGCTCAAAGCGCAGGTTTTTAACCGGTTGGCCGTCGGCGTTGCATAGCCTGTTTTCACGCAGTGCCTGATAAAGGCTTTGTTCTGTGCTGGTTAGCAGGGGAAGCTCGCCGGTACAGGCAGTGTCAGCAGGTTCCTGCCCCCAGAGTGTCTGATGGTGCAGCAGGGTGCTGTGATCCATCAACATGGATTTGGCGTGGGGCAGATAGGTACGCAAGCGATTGAGGATGGCAAAACCATGGGTGTCGATATCGCCCCAGTAGTATAGAGGTTGTTTTTGTAGCCAAGGGATGTGACCCAACAAGTCCAGCGCATAGCCCTGACCAAACAGCAGCACCGAGTCGGGCAGCTCGGGAAATGCCAGGGCGTTGACTTCGTTTTCGGTGACAAACACCCGCTCCAGCGGCAACTGCAAACCAGCCAGTTGCTCTACCGGAACTTCCAGGTCAGTAAGGCCAGCTATGGCCAGGCGGTTATCCAGTATGCGCATGCGGATGCGCAGGGGCTTGTCCAGCAGGCCATAGCGCCGACAGAAACCTTTGACACCGCGCCATTGCTCATCAATATGAGCGGCTGGCAGCACCAAATCGAGCAGCTCGCTGAGCAGGCCACGGCGCAGCTCAATAAACTTGGTATCCACACCGGGGATATCAAGTTGGCGCAGGTAAAGCTGGCTGTGCGGATGGGCACAAAACCACTGCAAAACCGCCAGGATTTGTTGCCAGTGCGCTGCTTGCTCCAGCGCCCGCAACGGATATTTTTGCAGCCATGAATGCAGAGCAGGGAACAGAGCCAAGCTGGCGCTAACCAATTGTTCAAACTGGCGTGCCGCCCGTTGTTGTCCCAGCAGTTGCAGTGCATCTTCGGGCTGATCGATCCAGACGCTATCCGGGATCTGGTTGCGCCCCAGTTGCCGATGATTGATTTCCCGGTATTCCAGCCGGTAGCGCGAATCCAGCAGTTGCAGTTGGGCAATCCAGCGGCGTACCTGTTCGAATTGGGTGCCAAGGTCATTCGAGTTTGGTTTTTTCAGGCGCAGTTGCAGAGGAAACATGGGTTCTGCCTGCGGCAGACGGGAGCGCAGCAGCTCGCCCCTGTCCCAGAGTTTTTGCAACTGGCTACGCAAATCGGCAGGGCTGGTCCAGTCAGGCTGGCTCATGGCTGTCGGCTCGTTCGGCTTTCTGTGCCCGGTATTCCTCTATGCTCAGGCAGCGCAGCATGGATTCGCGCCCCTGTTCGTTGTGTACAAAACCAACACTGGCCACATAGGGCTCGATAATGTGGATTTTTTGCAAAGGCGTAACTATCAGTAATTGCAAATTCAGCTTGCGGAACAGTTCCAGACCATAGCGTGCCGATTCATCTGAACCTCGGCCAAAGGCTTCATCAATCACGACAAAGCGGAAAGATCGGGAACGGGTAGCGCCCCATTCCAGGCCAAAGCGGTAAGCCAGACTGGCGGCCAGTACCGTGTAGGCCAGCTTTTCTTTCTGGCCGCCGGATTTGCCGCCGGAATCGCTGTAGTGCTCATATTCGCTGTTGTCCTCGCGCCAACGCTCCGAGGCAGAAAAGACAAACCAGTTACGCACATCGCACACCTTGCGCGTCCAGCGGCGATCAAGTTCGGAACTGCCGTCACGGCCACGGAAGCGTTCAATAATTTGACGCACCTGCAAGAATTTGCTTTCCGCGTATTGTTCATCCTGACTGCCGGACAGACTGCCTTCGGTACAGGCTTTGAGGTCGTTGCGGAAACTGGCGATTTCACCATCGCCGCTGGACTGTGCTTCCAGTTGAATCAATCGCCCCGGGTTGTAGTCGATTTCTTGCAGGGAATTGTTGATTTCATCAATTCGCTTGCGAATATCCTGTTCTTCACGACGTAGATGGGTTTGAAAGGTAGCAATTTCATTGATGATGTTTTCATTCAGCATGGATTTGAAACGCTGCTCAAACTGCGGCAGGCCGTCTTCTTCCAGACTGGCAAGCATGGCGCGGTAATCTTCTGCGGCGGCCACGCTGGCATCGACTTCCTGAGTGTCCATAGGATAGGTATTGCGGTAGTCACTCATGGCCTGAACAATGGACTGGCTTAGCCGCTCCAGCCGCTTGCTGCTGTTGTCTATTTTGCTTTGCAGCCAGGCACGCAGTTCTTGCTCCCTGTTGCTGCATGACTCCACCGTAAGGCTATGCTCGCCTAGTGCCTGTTCACGTAAAGCAGGAAGCTCGACAAAGTATGTTTGCTGTTCCTGCGTGGCAGACTGATAGAGCGTTCGGGCCGCCTCGGCGGCTTGTTGTGCGTCTTCTTGCTTCTGTTCGCAACGTGCCAGATCGCGGTTTTTCTCATCCAGAGCATCACGCAGGGTTAGCAGTTCGGCTTCAAGCAGGCGCAGTTGCTCTTGCAGGGTGCGCAGGGTGTCGGACTCGGCTTCCAGTTGCTGGCGCTCTTCTGTCAAATTGTGGATTTGTACCTGCAAGGGTTTCCAGTCAAGCTTTTGAAAGCTGTCAAACATTGACAGTTTGTCCAGTAAACTAATCCGGTTTTCCAGTTCTCTCTGGCGTTGCTGCAATTCGGCTAGCTGTGCGCCAAGGTTTTGTATGCGCAGTTGTAAGTCACCCACCTGCTTTTCCAGTGCCCGGATTTTTTGTTCGTTGCTCCAGCCCAGAATGTAACGGGTGCGGTCATCAAGCCGGTGGCGGTCGTCTTTTTCGTGACGATCATGGCCGGCCTTGATCTGCCCGTTGGCGGTAACTGCTTTTTCTTCGCGGCGAAACTGTTCCAGCGAGTTGCAGCAGGCGTAGTCAAAGCGGCGGGCAAGCTCGATCTCCAGCCAGTCGTAGAACTGGGTATCGGGTTTGATTTGCAGTTTACGCACCAGAGAATCCGGGTGGGTGTCGAGGTCTGCGACCGTATGCCGTTCGCGTACCCTGAAATACACCAGCCGCCCGCCCAAATGGGTTTGTTCTACCCATTCAGCCACCCTGGCGTAGAGGTTGTCCGGTACCAGCAGGGACAGGCCAAAATTATGCAGCAAGCGTTCAGCCACGCCCTCCCAGTCCCGCGCATCATCACGGATCTGCAACAGCTCGCCCACAAAGGGCAGCTGGCTGTCTTGCAGCTCCAGTGCCGCACAGAGTCGGGTACGGATTTCCAGCATTCGTGCCGGCAGGTTGGAACGGCGCTGGCGCAGGGAGGCTAGCTCCGTATCCAGTTGCTCATGCTGCTGGCGCAAGCCACTAAGCTCGACGACATTTTCTGTGTGCTGGTTCTGGGTTGCATCACGCTGGTTTTTGCTGTCTTCCTGTAGCTCAGGCAGGGACTGACGGTTGGCCAAAAAAGGCTCTGAACTCAGCGCCAATGGCAAGCCCAGCTGCTGTGCCAGCTTGTCGTACTGGCTAGCGGTATCCTGTCGGCTGGTTTGTTCCCGTTGCAGACGTTCTATTTCTTCCTTGATGGCTGCCAGTCGGTCACCACCGTTTTGCGCGATGGCACGGGTTAGCTCGTCGCGGCGGGACTGGCCTTGCTGTTGCTGGTCTTGCAGGCTGCGCTGCTGTTCTTGCAGGCGAGCCAGCTCTTGTGCCAGATTGGCCAGACGCTTGTCCAGCAGATCCGCCTTGAGCCCGGCAAACCACGGCGCCAGCGCCTCGCGGCAGGCCACCTGGGTATCACGCTCGGTAGTGGCTTGTGCATGGCGTTGACAGTCTTGCACCAGAGGTTGCAGCAGGGCAATTTGCTGCTTGGCCTTGAGTACAGCCTCGTGGGCGCGGTTAAGGTCATCAAAATGCTGGATCAGCGCCTGAATGCGCTCATCCACCGGAAACTCCTCCAGCATGTGCTCGCGCACAAAGTCGGTCAGGTTGCCCACGGACTTCATGGAAACCGTTTGGCTGAACAGCTCCAGCGCCTGGTCGTTGTCTATGCCAAAACGGCGGCGGAAAGCGGCACTGTAGGCGGTAAAGCTGGTTTCCAGTATCAGCCCCGGCATGTCGCGCAGCCGCTTACGCAAGGCGTTGAGGTCGTTGCCAAAGTTGGCAAAGTGCTCGGTAATGCTGAGTTGCTGATCAGCAACCACATAAAAGCGTTCCGGCTGGCCACGGCTTTCCGTGATATAGAACACCTGCGCCAGGGTAACATGCTGATCGTACCCCTCGTTATAGAAGTGACCAAGAATCACCGAATAGTTGTTGTGATCGCGCAGAGGCACAGGCTTGGCGCTGGTACCGGTATCACTGCGCTCGGACTTGTAGTAACCCAGCACATAGGAGCGCAAGGTACGTTCTTTGGCTTCGGCACCGGCAGCTTTGTTATAGGCGATTTTCTGCGCCGGAACCAGCAGGGTGGTAATGGCATCCACCAGAGTGGATTTGCCCGAGCCTATATCACCGGTCAGCAGGGCATTGTTGCCGGCAGTGGGAAAGCGCCAAACCCGTTGATGGAACGTCCCCCAGTTATACAACTCAATGGCATGCAGGCGAAAGCCGGCGTGCTCGTCGCTAGAGGCAAAATCAAGCATGGGCACCAGGCTGTCATCATTCATTATTTAGCTTCCTCTGCACTGAACTGGACGGCATATTCGGCCAAACGCTGGTCAAATTCATTTAGCCACTGGGCATCGACAAAAGCCTTGAGAATGCGCTGCACTTCGTACAGTGCATCTTGCTGGCCGCGTAATTTACGCAGGAAACCCAGTTCCACCACCTTGTTGATATGGTTGTCGATGCGGTCAATCAGGCGTACTTCGTTGCTGCCTTCTGGCAGAAACAGACGCAACATTTCGATCAGCTGCTCACGAGACAGAATAAGTCTGGCATCTCCGCTGCTGGCATCAAACTCGGCCAGTCTTTTCCGCAGCAAGGCCAGAAGTAGGCTGACCGGATAGCTGAGCTGGCGTCGTGGAATTAGTCTGGGCAGTGTGCCGGTCCGGGCATCGTCATCCTGTTGTGACTGGCACAGATAGGCATAGCCTTCAGCTTCGTCCAGCATCAAGTCCAGCCCCAATAACTGAATGTAGTCACGTATGCCGGTCTGTTGCTCTATCAAGATTTGCCAGGCTGGAGCATCGTCTTCGCGGTACAGCACACCTTTGAATAGACTGATGAGCAGGGGTGAAAGAACAGGAGTAAAAGAAGCGGACATGATTGAGTTACCGGCTAAAAATTATCAGGGGCACACTGGCACGGCGTGTGCGGCCTTGTTCGTCAACCCATTGAATAAGCTGGGTTTGCTGCTCGTCAATGACGCTGCGGTTGTCTGCCGTGGCAAGTTCCAGCCAGGTGACCAGCTCGGCCAGCCCTTGTTGCAGCGGGTGTTGCTTGAGTAAATCACCAAGGCTGATTTGCGTCTGTTGACGCAGTACCAAGCGTAAATTTGCTAGCAAACGTGCTTTATCAACGTGAATCTGGTTGAACAGGGCATCAGTATCGCCATCGCTACTGCCCTCCAGCAGTACCTGGGTAGCGATGCGTGGCTTGAGCGGTGGACTGTAAAGCGGGCGATCCAGCGGCAGGTTTAGTTCGACCCGTACATCATCCAGACTGACAAGGTTTTTGTCCGGCGGCTGTTGCCGCAGGCTCAATGCCTTGCCTTCAATATCGCGTAGCAGGTGCATGATACGCTTGTTCTCCAGCCAGGCCTGATCGTCCAGATAACGGCGCAACTGCTCGGACAGACGCGCCACTGTACGCTGGGCTACTTCGCCCGCTTTAAGCCATTCGTAGTGAATGTACTTCAGACGCTGATCCGGCTCCAGGCTTTGCACTGCCTGATTTTCAAAAACTTTTTGCAGCAGGCCGGACAGTTCTTCCTGGCGCGAGGGCGACATCAAAAACTCCCAGAAAGCGCGGAAACTGCGTCCTTGGTCGGAATCGGCAATGGCATCATGTTCACCAAAAAAGCTTTCCAGCAAGGCACCTTTGCTGCCGTCCCAGGTGGCGATACGCTCGCGGACTTCACGATCCAGATCGCGAAAGTTCTGCTCAATTTCACGAAAGTCAGACAACAGGCTATCGGCGTTTTTGTTGACCTCAAGAAAACGCTCACGGATTCTGGTGTCATCCATCAACTCTAGCTGGCCATCCTTGATCCGCCGGATTTCCACATCCAGCGCAGCTTTGCGCTTTTGCAGTTCGGCAATACGGGTTTGCGGGTCGGTTTCGCTGCCTTCAACCATCTGGCGCAACAGGTCGAAAATGGTTAATAGGCGTGATTCAGTACCCACAAACTGCCTTTTGCCCAGACTGGCGAGCCACTCAACCGCCTTTTCTGTTGCGGCTGTCAGTTCGTAATGCGCCTCGTCACTGCCTTGTGGATAAAACTTGCGCAACCAGCCATTGCTGTTGTCGGCCCAGTCATCCAGATAAGCAGTTGCTTCGCGTGGAAACAGGATTTCGTTGTGCGCCTGATGCAGGCTGTAGAGCAAGTCGTCCAGTTGGGAGGCCAGTTCTGCCTGCTCCAGACTGCGCTGGTTGGGGGCGACAAAGGCCTGGTGCAGAAAGCACAGGATCAGCGGAGCGTGGTCGGCACGCAGCAAACGCCAGGCTGGGTGATGCTGACGCAAGGAAAATAGCTGTTGATAATCCATGGAAGCCTAGTGTTGTTACCTGAGCAATGAAGTGTTGAAAGGTAATTATCTATACAGACTACGAATTTGTCAGCCCTACAGGGAAGCTGAGATGAACCAATGAAAACATTGAAGTTTGCATAGGTTGTCGGGGGGCTTCTGTTTTGAGCCAGCGCCAGGCTTTATGTGGATGAGGCCATCCAGGCTATCCCTTGGCGAGCCGAAAAACACGGTTAATCTGTGAGGCAGATTTGCTCAGTACATCGAATTTGGCGAGTCATCCGGATGCACTTCGCCATATACTTCATCCGGATCAATGCCGTGCTCAAGCAGAACTTCCTTGACTGCGTTGATATGTTCCAGCACCAGCAGGTGGCGGTCGCCATATTCATAGCGGGTAACTTCAATGGCATTGGGCATGTAACTGAAAGCGATCTTGAGTGCGTCCAGTACGGTTTCGTCCAGTTTGGCGGGCATGCTGTTTCTCCGTAGGCAAGTCATGAATCGTGGCGTGACAGTATGGCACAGGCTGGTCGGATGCGCCGGCATGCTTCTGTGGCAAGCGGGGCGAATGCGTTGTTTGGCCCGGTCAAAAGGCAGGAAATCCATGCTGAAATGACGTAACATCTCTTGATTGAAAACAAGGTACTGCCCGGCATTTGCCGGTCACATCCGGCGCAGGTCAAGGAAAAAGCATTGTCAAAATATCGCGTTGCATTGAACGGCTATGGGCGCATCGGGCGCTGCGTGCTGCGTGCGCTATACGAGCGCGGCTACGACACCAATTTCAGCATTGTGGCCCTCAACGATATTGCCGATCAGGCCAGCATCGAGTACCTAACCCGTTTTGACTCCACCCATGGCCGCTTCCCCGGTGATATCCGGGTTGATGGCGATTGCCTGCATCTGAATGGCGACTGCGTGAAGGTGCTGCGCCACCAGGAGCCGGAGCAGGTCGACTGGGCAGGGCTGGATATCGATTTGTTGATCGAGTGCTCGGGAGTCTATACCCGTCGTGAACAGGCAGGGCGCTTTCTGGCGGCGGGGGTGCCCCGCATCCTGTTTTCCCAGCCGATGGACAGTGCCGCAGATGCCGACACGACCGTTGTCTATGGCGTCAACCATCAGCAGCTCAGTGGCCGTGAACACATCGTCTCCAACGCCTCCTGCACCACCAACTGCGGTGTGCCGGTTCTCAAACTGTTGCATGAAACCGTGGGCATCGAGCAGGTGCTGATCACCACCATTCACTCCGCGATGAATGACCAGCCGGTAATTGATGCATACCACCATGAGGACCTGCGTCGCACCCGTTCGGCATTTCAATCGGTGATTCCTGTTTCCACCGGGCTGGCACGCGGCATCGAGCGGTTGTTGCCGGAGCTGACCGGCAAGGTCCAGGCCAAGGCCATGCGCGTGCCGACGGTAAACGTGTCCTGTCTGGATATCACGGTGCAATGTGCCCGTGATACCAGCGTAGAAGCCATCAATGCATTATTCCGCGATGCAGCGCAGCACGGACCACTTAAAGGTTTGCTAAACTACACAGAATTTCCCCATGCCAGTTGTGATTTCAACCACGATCCGCATTCGGCGATCATCGATGGCAGTCAGACCCGCCTGTGTGGCCCGAGGCTGCTTAACCTGGTTGCCTGGTTTGACAACGAATGGGGCTTTGCCAACCGCATGCTGGATGTTGCCAGCCATTTTTTACAGACTTCTACAGCCCTAACCAAGGATTGATGCATGACCGTTTTGAAAATGACCGATCTTGACCTGTCCGGCAAGCGCGTACTGATCCGTGAAGACCTGAACGTGCCGGTAAAAGACGGCAAAGTCACCAGTGATGCACGTATTGTTGCCTCCCTGCCAACCATTCGCCTGGCGCTGGAAAAAGGCGCTGCAGTACTGGTGTGCTCACACCTGGGTCGTCCGGAAGAGGGCGTGTTCAGTGAAGAAAACAGCCTGGCACCTGTTGCCGCTTACCTGGGCGAAGCGCTGGGTCGTGAAGTGCCACTGGTGCGTGATTACCTCGATGGTGTCGAGGTCAAGCCGGGCGAAGTGGTTCTGCTGGAAAACGTACGCTTCAACCCGGGCGAGAAGAAGAATACCGACGAGTTGTCACAAAAATACGCCGCGCTCTGCGATGTATACGTGATGGATGCCTTCGGCACCGCCCACCGTGCACAGGCCTCCACCCATGGTGCCGGCAAGCACGCCAAGGTGGCCTGTGCCGGCCCGCTGCTGGCCGCCGAGCTGGAAGCCCTGGGCAAGGCGCTGGACAAGCCGGCCAAGCCGATGGCCGCCATCGTTGCCGGCTCCAAGGTCTCCACCAAGCTGGATGTGCTGAATAGCCTGTCCGAAATTTGCGATCAGCTGATTGTTGGTGGTGGTATTGCCAACACTTTCCTTGCTGCCGCCGGTCTGCCAGTAGGCAAGTCGCTGTACGAGCCCGAGCTGGTCGATACCGCCAAGGCGATTGCCGCCAAGGTCAGCGTACCGCTGCCGGTTGACGTGGTAGTGGCCAAGGCCTTTGCCGCTGATGCCGAGGCCACCGTCAAGGCGGTTGCCGATGTCGCCGAAGACGACATGATTCTGGATATCGGCCCGCAAACCGCTGCCAACTTCGCCGAACTGTTGAAAACCGCCAAAACCGTGCTGTGGAACGGTCCGGTTGGCGTATTCGAGTTCGACCAGTTTGCCGGTGGCACCAGGGTGCTGGCCGAAGCCATTGCCGCCAGCGATGCCTTCTCCATTGCCGGTGGTGGCGACACTTTGGCTGCCATCGACAAGTTTGGCGTGGCCGACAAGATTTCCTACATTTCCACCGGCGGTGGTGCCTTCCTCGAGTTTGTCGAAGGCAAGGTCCTGCCGGCTGTAGAGATGCTGGAACAAAGAGGGTGATTTTTTTGGCATTGTGCCAGGGATGTGGTGGGTGCATTGTTGCAAAGTCGCCGTGAATACATCCCTGTAGGCTCCATGGCGACATCCATGTCGCCAAGGCTTTGCACAACGCACCCACCACAGCCCAATAGCATCATGCCGTGTGGGAAGAGAGAAAAAGCAAAAGCGACCCGCCGCAATATAAAAGGTGGCAGGTAAAACACAAAACAAGCAGCCACACCCACTCCCCCCAAAAAAGGGTGCGGCTTGCACGAAATTTAAGAGGGCAAGGGCGGTAACGGAGCAAAGCTTGTGCCGCCATGGATGGCGGCGCAGAGCCTACATGGACGTACTTGCGGCGTCTTTGCGCAGTTACTGCCCTTGTCCACTACGGTTGGCTCAAAGCACCCGTAAGAAAAAGATTCAACGACTACAGGAGTAATATCATGGCCCTGATTAGCATGCGCCAACTGCTGGACCACGCCGCCGAGTACGGCTACGGCTTGCCAGCATTCAACGTGAACAACCTGGAACAAATGCGCGCCATCATGGAAGCCGCCGACAAGACCAACTCTCCGGTCATCGTCCAGGCGTCTGCCGGTGCCCGCAAATACGCCGGTGCGCCTTTCCTGCGCCACCTGATTCTGGCTGCAATCGAAGAATTCCCGCATATTCCCGTCTGTATGCACCAGGATCACGGCACCAGTCCGTCCGTGTGCCAGCGCTCCATCCAGCTGGGCTTCAGCTCGGTGATGATGGACGGCTCGCTGATGGCCGACGGCAAGACCCCGGCCAGCTACGAATACAACGTCGACGTCACCCGTCGTACCGTTGAAATGGCCCACGCCTGTGGTGTGTCTGTCGAAGGTGAGCTGGGTGTGCTGGGCAGCCTGGAAACCGGACAGGCCGGTGAAGAGGACGGCGTCGGTGCCGAGGGCACATTGTCCATGGACCAGATGCTGACCGATCCGGAAGAAGCTGCCGATTTCGTCGCCAAGACCAAGGTTGACGCACTGGCCATCGCCATCGGTACCAGCCATGGTGCATACAAGTTCACCAAGCCACCCACTGGCGATATTCTGGCCATTGAGCGCATCAAGGAAATCCACGCCCGCATTCCCAATACCCACCTGGTAATGCATGGTTCCAGCTCGGTTCCGCAGGAGTGGCTGAAAGTCATCAACGAGTTTGGCGGCGAGATTCCGGAAACCTATGGTGTACCGGTCGAGGAAATCGTCGAGGGCATCAAGCACGGCGTGCGCAAGGTCAACATCGACACCGACCTGCGCTTGGCTGCTACTGGTGCGGTACGCCGCTTCATGGCGCAGAACCCGAGCGAATTCGACCCGCGCAAATACCTGGCCGAAACCGTCAAGTCCATGCGTGACATTGCTATCGCCCGCTACGAAGCCTTTGGTGCAGCCGGCCATGCCGACAAGATCAAGCCGGTTTCACTGGAAGTGATGTTCCAGCGCTACGAAAGCGGCGAGCTGTACAAGTAAGCATACTTGGCAGTATCCAACAAAAAGGCTGTGCAATTTTGTATGGCCTTTTTTTGTGGCTGGTTGGTTGTATGGTGAGGTGGGGTTGGTCAAGAACTATGCTGCAGCTACGCACCCGCACCGAAGCAAGTTTCGGCATGGGTGCTGAGGCTTTGAGGCCCTTCGTATTTGAGGGTGTAGGAAAACTGAGTCAGCCAGCGCATAAGGCAACGTAACAGGTGCTGGCATGCCGGACTGGCTGGCATGTTGGTGAGTCCGTTGCGCTATCAGCTCTTCAAGCTCTGTAAACAGCGTCTGGGGCAGCAAGGTCGTGCGGTCTTTACCACCCTTGCTGCTGCGTATCACCAGCCTGTGCAGATTAAAATCCACATCCTTGATGCGTAAACGGCAGGCTTCGCTGACGCGCAGGCCAGCTCCATACATGAGCGAAGCAATCAGCCGGTGAGGGTGTGGCAGCTGGCCAATGACGGATATGGCTTCCGCATGGGACAGCACCACAGGCAACTTGCGGGGCTTTTTAGCACGGGCAATGCCGTCGATATGCTGCAAAGGCTGTTGCAAAATGTGCTTATAAAGAAATACCAGCGCATTGAGCGCCTGGTTTTGGGTGGCCGCCGCCACGTTCTTGTGTGTCGCCAGCCAGGTCAGAAACTGGGCTACTTCTGCTTCGGCCATGTCGCGGGGGTGGCGGAGTCGATGAAACCGTATGAAATAGCGTATCCAGTACCAGTAGGTCTTTTCGGTACGCAGACTGTAATGTTTGGTACGAATGATTGCATGCAGCTGATCGCGCAGCTTGGGTGCAGGCTTGGGTGTCTGGGGCATAGCAATTTCCTTTTGCTGTATGGATAAACAGTATCTTGCTGGTGAAGGCAAGGCGGGTCAAGCGAAAATAATCTACCAAAAAGTATGATCTTGTAACGGATTGATCCCCATGGTCTAATCGGGCAATCAAAATTTAGTTGCATCGGGTTATACCGCTTTCACGATGATTGGCTTATGTGGAAGGCGATCTAATGCATGTTAGA
>NZ_LNJZ01000007.1 GCF_002866065.1 Thiopseudomonas denitrificans
TGATACTAGGCGGTGACGGCGACGACTTTATCCACGGCGGCGCCGGTGATGACATCCTCTACGGTGGGCTGGGTAATGATACCTACCTGTACGAGCTGGGCGGCGGCCACGACACCATTATTGAAACTCGTGGGGATTCCGGTACAGATACCTTGCAGTTTAGCGAGGGCATTCGCCCTGGCGATATCAGCATCAGCAAGGACGGCAATAACCTGCTCTTTCGAATCGGCAGCACGGGCAGTATCAGCATTGCCAACTGGTTCAATAGCCTGAATGACGAGGCGCACCGTCTGGATGTTGTCCGCTTTGCCGATGGTCGTTCCTTTAACCTGGCTGATCTGCAGTTGGCCACCGGTGAAACGGCAACGCTGGAAAGCCTGCTGGGCAACGGGATATTGATTGGCGATGCTGCTGAGAACACCCTGCTGGGCAGTGACGGGGACGACTGGCTGGATGGCGGTAGCAACAACGACATCATGCAGGGCGGCAAGGGTGACGATACCTACGTGGTTGATTCCGTTGACGACGTGGTGATCGAACACGCCGATGAAGGGATTGATACGGTTGAAAGCAACGTCAGCTACACCCTGGGTGACAACGTCGAAAACCTGACGTTGCTGGGGCCTCAAAACCTGTCCGGTACGGGCAACGAGCTCGACAACATCATTCGTGGCAACTCGGGCGACAACTATCTGGACGGCGGCACGGGTGAAGACACGCTCATTGGCGGGCGCGGCAATGACACCTATGTGGTGAACAGTGCGGGTGACCAAGTGATTGAAAAGCCCAATGAGGGTTTTGATACGGTTATCTCTTCAATTGACTATACGCTGGGCGACAACCTGGAAGCCTTGACGCTGGTGGGCGATGCTCGGGTGGGCAAGGGTAATGAAGCCAATAATGTCCTGACCGGTAATGAGCTGGACAACGAGCTGTACGGCTACGATGGGGATGACATCCTGGATGGTGGAAAAGGTGCTGACCTTATGGTTGGTGGTGCGGGTGATGATACCTATATCGTTGATAATGCAGGAGACTTGGTTGTAGAACTGGCCAATGAAGGCATTGATACAGTCAAGTCATCTATTAATTATCAACTGACGGATCATGTTGAAAACCTGACCCTAACAGGACAAGGCAATCTGACCGGTGAAGGCAACGAGCTGGATAACGTCATCATTGGTAACTCGGGCGATAACACGCTCTATGGTTATGATGGCGATGACACTCTGGATGGTGGGGCCGGCGCAGACATTCTGATCGGCGGGCGCGGTAACGATACCTACATTGTGGATAACGTCGGCGACCAGGTGATTGAACTGGCCGATGAAGGCATTGATACCGTTCAATCCTCTATTGACTATACGCTGGTGGATAACGTTGAAAACCTTACCTTGATTGGTCAAGGCAATATCAATGGCACCGGTAATGAACTGGACAACGTTATTACGGGTAACCACAGAGACAATATCTTGACCGGTGGTGCAGGCAAGGACACTTTGATCGGTGGAAGAGGCGATGACACCTACATCCTGACAGCCGACGATCGTGAAGACATTATTATCGAAAAAGCTGGCGAGGGTACGGATACGGTTATCAGTCATTTTGACTATACGCTGGGCGATAACCTGGAAAATCTGGAGTTGGCCGGTGCTGCGACTGAGGGCACGGGCAATGAGCTGGATAACAAACTGGTTGCCAACGATCTGCATGCCAGCACGCTGAAGGGCCTGCAGGGCGACGATGTGTATGTTGTCAGGCACGCGGATGACCAGGTTATCGAGGCCGAAGGCGAAGGGACTGATACGGTTATAAGCAGCCTGGACTGGACGCTGGGTGCCAACCTTGAAAACCTCACGCTGACCGGTACAGAAGACTTGCAGGGTGAAGGTAATGAGCTGGACAATATCATCATTGGCAATGATGGCGACAACACGCTTTATGGTTATGACGGCGATGACAGGCTGGACGGCGGCGGCGGTGTCGATACCTTAATTGGCGGAACAGGGGATGATACCTATGTTGTCAACCATGTGGATGACCGGGTTGTCGAGCTGGAAAACGAAGGGATTGACACGGTCGAGGCCTCTGTAAGCTATAGCCTGTCCGACAATGTGGAAAACCTTGTTCTGACCGGGGAAAACGCCATTGATGGTACAGGTAATGAACTCGACAATATCATTACCGGCAATGATGCAGACAACGTACTGGATGGCGGCGCCGGCAACGACCAGCTGTTTGGCGGCAAAGGCAATGACACTCTGTATGGTGGTGCCGGTGATGACCTGCTGGATGGCGGCGAAGGCGCGGACTTTATGGCCGGAGGCACCGGAGACGATACGTACATTGTTGATGATGAAAATGATGTGGTCGTTGAAGAGGCGGGTGAGGGTACGGATACTGTTATTGCGTCGGTTTCCTACCAGCTTACCGATCATGTCGAGAACCTGAGCCTGGTAGGTGATAAAGACCTGAATGCCACAGGAAATGATCTAAATAACCTGATTATAGGTAATGACGGCAACAACATCATTGATGGTGGCTTGGGTGATGACATCATGCGCGGCGGCAAGGGCGATGATACTTATATTGTCGACAGCAGTCATGATGTGGTTGAGGAAAATGCAAACGAAGGCTATGACACGGTCATTGCTTCTGTTGACTACAAGCTTTCAGACAACGTTGAAAAACTCATTCTGACGGGCACCGCAGACCTGAAAGGTAGCGGAAACGCTTTAAATAACGAGATCATTGCTAACGATGGTAATAGCCATCTGGAAGGTTTTGCAGGCAACGATATTTTAACTGGTGGCATGGGCAACGATATTCTTGATGGTGGCGAGGGTGCCGACATCATGCGTGGTGGTGCCGGTGATGATATCTATATCGTTGATGATGTGGGTGACCAGGTCATTGAATACGCCAATGAAGGTAACGATACGGTTATTGCTTCGATTGATTACGAGCTGGGTGACCATGTTGAGAATCTTGAACTGGTAGGTGACAGCCTGGTCGGAAAAGGTAATGCGCTGGATAACCAGATCAAGGGTAATGATTTGGGTAACCAGCTGTATGGCGGTGCCGGCAATGACACCCTGATTGGTGGTGCTGGTAATGACTTGCTGGATGGTGGTACCGGAGCCGATACCATGATGGGCGGTGCAGGTGATGATGTGTACATTGTTGATAACGTCAATGATGTGGTCATCGAACACGCTGACGAAGGCGTTGACCTGGTGCAGGCATCCGTTGATTACACACTGACAGATCACGTAGAAAACCTGACCCTGACTGGTAGCGGTCATATCCGTGGTACGGGCAATGAGCTGGACAACATCATTACCGGTAACAGCGGCAATAACACCTTGGAGGGCGGTGCAGGTAACGACACCCTGATTGGCGGTGCCGGTAATGACCTGCTGGATGGTGGTACGGGCGCTGACATCATGCGTGGTGGCACGGGCAACGATACCTACATCGTTGATGATGTGGGTGATCAGGTGATCGAGCTGGCGGGACAGGGGACAGATCTGGTGATGGCCTCGATTGATTACACACTGACTGCCAACGTGGAAAACCTGACCCTCATGGGTGAGGAAGATCTTAAGGGTACGGGTAACGAGCTCAACAACATCATCATCGGTAACGATGGAAACAACGTGCTGGATGGTGGCGCTGGCAACGACCAGTTGTTTGGCGGCAAGGGCAATGACACCCTGATAGGCGGTGCCGGTAATGACCGCCTGGATGGTGGCGAGGGTGCTGACCTGATGATGGGCGGTACTGGTAATGATACCTATGTAGTTGACCATGTTGACGATGTGGTGGTGGAGCATGAGGGCGAAGGCATTGACCTTGTCGAATCTTCAATTACTTACCAACTCACGGATCATGTAGAAAACCTGACCCTCACCGGCACAGCCAATATTGACGGAACTGGCAACGAACTGGACAACATCATCCGGGGGAACAGCGGTCACAACATTCTGGATGGTGGTGCCGGAGATGACCAGCTATATGGCGGGGCCGGCAATGACACCCTGATTGGCGGGGCTGGTAATGACTTGCTGGATGGTGGTACGGGCGCTGACATCATGCGTGGTGGCACGGGCAACGATACCTACATCGTTGATGATGTGGGTGATCAGGTGATCGAGCTGGCGGGACAGGGGACAGATCTGGTGATGGCCTCGATTGATTACACACTGACTGCCAACGTGGAAAACCTGACCCTCACTGGCACAGCTGATATCGACGGAACGGGCAACGAACTGGACAACATCATCCGGGGGAACAGCGGTGACAACATTCTGGATGGTGGTGACGGAGATGACCAGCTATATGGCGGTGCCGGCAATGACACCCTGATTGGCGGTGCTGGTAATGACTTGCTGGATGGTGGTACCGGAGCTGATACCATGATGGGCGGTGCAGGTGATGATGTGTACATTGTTGATAACGTCAATGATGTGGTCATCGAACACGCTGACGAAGGCGTTGACCTGGTGCAGGCATCCGTTGATTACACACTGACAGATCACGTAGAAAACCTGACCCTGACTGGTAGCGGTCATATCCGTGGTACGGGCAATGAGCTGGACAACATCATTACCGGTAACAGCGGCAATAACATCTTGGAGGGCGGTGCAGGTAACGACACCCTGATTGGCGGTGCCGGTAATGACCTGCTGGATGGTGGTACGGGCGCTGACATCATGCGTGGTGGCATGGGCAACGATACCTACATCGTTGATGATGTGGGTGATCAGGTAATCGAGCTGGCGGGACAGGGGACAGACCTGGTGATGGCCTCGATTGATTACACACTGACTGCCAACGTAGAAAACCTGACCCTCACGGGTGAAGAGGACCTTCAAGGTACGGGTAACGAGCTCAACAACATCATCATCGGTAACGATGGAAGCAACGTACTGGATGGTGGATTGGGTGCAGATACACTTATCGGTGGTTTGGGTGATGATATTTACTTCGTCGATAATATATATGACGTGGTGATAGAAAATGCCGATGAGGGTATTGATACAGTTATTTCTACTGTCAGTTACCAGCTGTCGGACTACGTTGAGAATTTGACCTTGTCCGGAAGCGATAATATTAACGGAACAGGAAATGAGCTGGATAATATTATTGTAGGAAACTCGGGTGACAATACCCTAGACGGAGGAGCGGGTAACGATACGTTTGTTTACCATAAAAATGGTGGTCACGACCGTATCATAGATAATCAAGGATATGACACGCTGATCTTTAAAGATGACATTAAGATTACCGATGTTGAAGGAGTTCGGGTTGGTAATGATCTATTGATTAGTCTTGATGACAGTAGTGGTTCAGTTCGACTGAAAAACTGGTATATCAACCAGGAAGGGGTGCGCCGCGTAGAGTTTGCTGACGGCACCATTTTGGTTGACGAACAGGTGGACTGGTTGGTTAACCAGCCTCCCATTGCTAATCCGGACGAATTAACCACCTATGAGCATGAAAAAGTTGCGTTAATCAAAACGGCTGAAGTGTTAGCCAATGATTACGATATTAATCCGCAAGATGTGCTTTCAGTAACGAATGTTTTTGAATCCAGTCTTGGCGTTAAAGTTCGGCTGGAAAATGACACGATTATTTATGACCATGAAGAGCTGTCTAAAAATTTGGCACACGGTGAAACATTGACTGACACCTTCGATTACAAGGTTGTAGACTCACGAGGGGCCTCATCAGTTGGCACTGTAACAATGACTATTATTGGTCAGAATAATGCACCTGAAGTTGGAGAACAGTTGGCTGACACCAGTCTGTATGAGCTGGCACCCTTGGTGTATGAAATTCCCAAAGGAGCCTTTACGGATAGTGACAATAACAGCAAGATTCAGCTTTCAGTAACGCTAGCTAACGGAGATAAACTCCCGGATTGGTTGACATTTAATTCGGAAACCGAAACGTTACAGGGTATTCCACCGTTTGAAGAAGCCTTGGGAATACTTGATATTAAGGTTACTGCAACAGACGAGTATGGGGACACTGCGTCACAGGAATTTGCTGTTAAGGTTAATTCTTTAATAAATCTGCCGAATGTCTTGATTGGAAGTAATCGGAGTGAGCTTCTTTTAAATATACGTAATCCCAACGGGGATAATATTATTTATGGCCTCGGTGGAAACGATACCATAATGGGCATGGGCGGAAACGATATTCTTTCTGGTGGTGCAGGTAACGATATTATCTATGGTGGAAGCGGTAATGACATCATTCATGGAGGGACGGGTAATGATATGTTATATGGAGACTCAGGTAATGACCGGTTGTATGGTGGTACTGGCAACGACTACTTAAGTGGTGGCAGTGGCGATGACTACCTGAGCGGTGGTGACGGCGATGACCTTCTGTATGGTGGCACTGGCGATGATATCCTGGATGGTGGTGCCGGTAACGATAAGCTCTTTGGAGGACTGGGGAGTGATACCTATATATTTGGCAGGGGATATGGACATGACACAATACAAGATTTTGATATAAGTTCAAAAAACAAAGACATTATCAAGTTTAAGGAAGACGTTGCTCAGTCCGATCTGTTGTTTACCAGATCTAGACAAGATTTAAAAATCAGTATAAAAAATACAAATGATGTATTAACTGTTGAAAATTGGTTTGCAAGCAAGTTTTGGCAAGTTGAAGAAATACATTTCAGTGATGGTGCTGTGATTACAAACACGCAAGTCCAGCAAATGATTAATGCAATGGCCGGTTTTTCTACACAATCTGCAGCGGATACCGCCTCATTTACAGAAACGAATGGAGATAATTTGCTTTTAACCAATATGGCCTCCAGCTATTGAGTGGATAGCTAAAGCCCTCGTACGTATTAATGTGCGAGGGCTTTTTGTTATTTTAAGTAACCTAAAGTCTTAAATGATCAAATGAAAAGTTGTTTTGAGCCGTATCAAGGCAATCTTGGGATTTACAATATAGCCAGGTGGATACGCTCTAAAAACAGTTTGCATGAACCGGAGCGGTGCGATTACCAGGTCAGTGTTCCTGTGAATCACATCTACCTTCGATAGTGCGGTGAGCTAAAAAATGTCAAACTCTACTTCGCTCCAATCGTTGTCTATTATTGCACAGTATCACGGTATATCAGTTGATACTGATGATGTTGTACACCGTTTCGGTGAAAGTGGCCAGAAGGTGCTGAGTCGTCAGTCCTGGTTACTTGCCGCAAAAGATATTGGGCTGAAGGCCAAATTAATTAAAAAAGATATTGGCCGATTAGATATGGTCGCTTTGCCAGCCGTTGTCTGGTGCGAAGATGGTGAACACTTTGTTTTAGCGAAAATAGATGATGAACGATTTTTAATTCAGGATTTAATGTTAAATAAACCATTGGTCTTGGATAGGGAGAGTTTCTCAAAAAGGTATTCGGGTGTATTGATTTGTGTTTCTTCCCGCGCTTCAATATTGGGAGAGCTGGCACGATTTGATTTTACCTGGTTTATTCCATCCTTGGTGAAATATAGAAAAATCATTGGCGAGGTTATGTTGATATCTGTTGTTGTACAGATGTTTGCACTTATTACGCCTCTGTTTTTTCAAGTAGTTATGGATAAAGTGTTGGTGCATCGAAGTTACTCAACACTTGATGTGGTAGCTATTGCGTTTGTAACGGTTACCATTTTTGATGTCGTGCTGAATGGTTTGCGTACATATATATTCTCGCACACGACCAGTCGAATTGATGTAGAGCTGGGAGCAAAGCTGTTTCGCCACATGTTGACATTGCCAATTAGTTATTTTGAAAGCAGGCGTGTAGGTGAAACGATTGCGCGTGTACGCGAGCTGGAGCAAATTAGAAACTTTCTTACAGGACAAACCTTAACATCGGTTATGGATTTGATGTTTTCATTTATATTTATTGCGGTCATGTGGTATTACAGCGGAGCATTGACGCTTATTGTGCTGGCTTCTTTGCCATGTTATGCGCTGTGGTCTGCTGCTGTAAGTCCTATTTTACGTGCAAGGCTTAATGAGAAATTTGCACGTAATGCTGACAACCAGGCGTTTTTAGTTGAATCTGTGTCTGCTATAGGGACAATTAAATCAATGGCTGTTGAGCCACAAATGACACGACGCTGGGATCAGCAGCTTGCCGCTTACGTAACATCAGGATTTAGGGTGGTACGGATTGCTACAATTGGTCAGCAAGGTGTTCAACTTATCCAAAAATTTGTCACGATAGCTATTTTGTGGCTGGGCGCTCATCTTGTTATTAAAGGGAGTTTAACGGTCGGGCAGCTCATTGCCTTTAATATGCTGGCCGGACAAGTAGCTGCGCCGATTATTCGGTTGGCACAACTCTGGCAAGACTTTCAACAAGTGGGGATTTCGGTTGCTCGTCTTGGGGATATTCTAAATACTCCAGTTGAAGCCGCTAAATCGCGTCTAACGTTGCCCCCTATTCAGGGGGATGTTGAATTTGAAAATGTTAATTTTCGTTACCGGCCAGATGGCCCGAAAATAATAAAAGATATGAATATAAAAATTGGTCGTGGAGAAGTTATCGGTATTGTTGGGCGCTCAGGTTCAGGTAAAAGTACACTTACCAAACTGGTACAGCGCTTATATATTCCTGAGTCTGGGCGAGTGAAGATTGATGGAAATGATCTGGCTTTGGTTGATCCAGTATGGTTACGTCGACAGGTGGGTGTCGTATTGCAGGAAAACATATTATTGAATACCAGTGTTCGTAATAATATTGCTTTGGTTGACACGGGACTGCCAATGGAGCGAATTATTGAAGCGGCTAAACTGTCGGGCGCACATGATTTCATTATGGAGTTAACAGAAGGCTATGATACGGAAGTTGGTGAACACGGATCAACGCTGTCTGGTGGGCAAAGACAGCGGATTGCTATAGCGCGAGCACTTATAACAAATCCACGTATTTTAATCTTTGATGAAGCCACCAGTGCTTTGGATTATGAATCTGAAAGGGCTATTATGAAAAATATGCAGCTGATTTGTCGTAATCGTACAGTGTTCATTATTGCCCATCGGCTGTCGACCGTTCGTATGGCTCATCGAATCATTGCGATGGACAAGGGTATTGTTGTGGAACAGGGAAGTCATGATGAACTACTTAAGATAGAAAACGGCTATTATCGTTATTTAAACCAGTTGCAAGCAAATTAAGGGACTGGATGATGAGTAAGGAAACCAGTCAATTGACAGCCGTTAAATTACTTCTTTTACGCTATTGGCAAGTGTTTATTAATGTGTGGGCCATACGAGACAAGCTTGATCCACCTAAACGTAAAGATGATGAGCTTGCTTTTTTACCAGCACATCTTGAGTTGGTTGAAACACCTGTTTCTGTTGCTCCAAAATGGACAGCAAGATTAATTATACTCTTTGTTTTTTTTGCTTTGATATGGTCTGTGTTCAGCGAGGTAGATGTTGTCGCTACGGGTCAGGGAAAAATCATCATTAGTGGGTATAGCAAAACTATTCAGCCATTAGAAAACTCTGTAGTAAGCGCTGTTTATGTTCGTAATGGACAGGATGTCAAGAAGGGAGAGCCGCTGATTAGATTGACAGCCATAGGGAGTGAATCAGATCTCGAACAAGCCCGTACATCACTGAAGTCTGCATATCTGGCTAAGTGGCGTGGTGAGAATCTTGTTAAGATTTTAGAGATTAAAGATATTTCAAATATCGGCACTTTTATGCATCCGAGAGACTTGGTTGTTACCAGCGATGAAATTGATGAGTCAAAAAATCTTTTACTGAATCAATTTTTAACATGGCAGTACAAAGATCAGCAGCTTGATCTTTTAATGCAACAGCGTAACGCTGAAATTAATACCATTAAAACTCAGCAACAAAAGGCAAAAAGCTTGTTGGAAATTGAACAGGGTAAACTTGAAAATCTGGGTGATCTATATGAAAGTCGATTTATCACAGAGCACAGTTACTTGGAACAAAAGGCTACTGTGCTGCAGCTAGAGGCTGATGTAAAAACTAACTATTCAAAAGTTACTGAAATAGAGAAGTCGATAGCTCAAACCCACGAAGAACGTATGACTAACACGCAAGCATTGATTTCTGAAACTTTAGACTCTATCCGCCAAGCTAATGAAAGTATTAACCAAGCAAGCTTTGAAGTAGAGAAAAATCAGCAGCGAAATAATTTGATGTTATTAACGAGCCCAGTTGACGGTACGGTTCAGCAGCTGGAAACACATACGATTAATGGTGTTGTGACAACGGCTCAGCCGTTAATGGTAATTGTTCCTAAAGAGGATTTTTTTGAGGTTGATGTACTAATTCAAAATAAAGATATTGGATTTGTTCGCAAAGGGCAGGGAGTGATAATTAAGCTAGATGCATTTCCTTATACTAGGCACGGCTATTTGACAGGCACGATAAAATCTATTAGTTATGATGCCATTGAGGATGAAAAAATGGGGCTGGTGTATTCATCACTTATTAGTCTTGATAAGCAACGGCTTAATGGCTCTATTAAGCTGACGGCAGGGTTGTCGGTGGTTGCGGAAATAAATACAGATAAAAGAACAGTTATTGACTACTTGCTTAGTCCGTTGAAAACTAAAATAGATACTAGTTTTAGAGAGCGTTAATGTGCGTAGTGTTCTAGTTCTTCTGAGTGTGGTATGGGCTAACTGTTGTTTTGGCTCTGAGCTAATACAGGCTTGGGAGTATGCTTTAAGTAACTCATCAGAAATACAGGCTGCGTCTGAAAAACGCAATGCCGATTATGAAGCGAAAGCACAGTCATTGGCGCATTTGCTACCATCATTGCGAGGAAATACTTATTACCAGGAACAGCCGCAAAACAATGCTGACGACTCTGCGATGCAAGGCTGGGGTATTGAGCTAACTCAGGCATTGTTGAATGTGACCAAGTGGCATCAATATAAAAAAGGCACAACCCGCTCTATGATTGCAGACCTTGAGTTACAAGATCATCGTCATCAGCTTTTAACCAAAGTGACGCAAGTATATTTTGATACACTGCAGTCAAAAAAAGATCTGGAGCTAATAAAAAAAACAAGAGAATCGATGGCGGCCCAAGTTGTACAAACTGAAGCTTTGTACAAAAAAGGAGCGGGCACAATTATTGATTTTTATGATGCGCAGTCAGCTTACGAAGCAATTTGTGCCGAAGAAATTGCAATACATAATAAACTTAAAATCGGCCTTGGACAGTTATCTAGCATGACAGGGTTTCCGTATAGAACGTTACAGCAAGGCAATATCGTTATGAGGGCTGTGGATGTGTCAACTTTTGAGTATTGGAAACAAAAAGTATTAAGTGGAAACTTTGCTCTCCAAGTAAAGATGGAACTTGTTAAAGAGGCGGATTACGATGTTAAAGCTGTTAAATCTCAACACTTGCCTACTATTGACTTGAATCTTGGCTATCGGGATAACATACATAAACGAAATGTCGCTGGCTCAGGGGGAGTAAGGTATTCTACTCGTGGAAATTATATTGATGTTCGTATGACTGTTCCTTTGTTTAATGGTGGCGCAATGACAAGTCAAACACGGCAATCCGTTGCTTCACGAGAATTCTTGCGTCATGAGTATGATAATGCGATTGAAAATACTCTGCTGGATATGGAAAGACTGTTTCTTGATGTCAAGAGCAGTCAGTATCAAGCTAAAGCATTTACACAGCTTTGTGAAACAAACAATACCAAACTTGAAGCAACTAGAATTGGATTAACTGCTGGGGTGAGAACGCAGATTGACCTTATTAATGCTGAAAGAGACTATTTGGAGGCACAGCGTAAGCTGGCAGAAGCGCAATACCAATTTGCTTCAAGTTATGTCACTCTTCAGATTCTGTCTGGCGAAATTGAACTGTTGAAAATACAAAGCATTATGAATTAATTTAGAGCTGATTACGTGTTATGCGAGCCATTTGGCGCTGGACTGCTCGCTTATATCTATACGAGCAAATTTCGTACAGGCCGTTTTGTTACAAAGTTTTTTGAGGGTAAAAAGCATGGTATCAGATGGCAAACGAATGCTGCTCGATACCGGTTTCATCCAGTTGCAGATACCAGCCGTGGCTATCCCAGTCGCCAAGCACAATGCGCGTGCCGGTCGGTAGGTTATGAGTAGCTGGACGGTGAGTGTGCCCGTGAATCAGGGTGCGCACGCCATGACGCTGCATGGCCTGTTCAACTGCTGCCGCATTGACATCGGTTATCTCGGCGGCCTTCATGCGGGTCTGGCTGCGGCTTTTGGCGCGCAGGTCGCCGGCCAGTTTTCGTCGGGTTTTCAGTGGCAAGTGGCGCAGGATGAAGAGGCTCAGCGGGTTGCGCAGGATGCGTTTCATGCGCTGGTAGTCATGGTCGTCGGTGCACAGGCTGTCGCCGTGCATCAGCAAAATGGACTCACCGTTGTGCTGGAGCAGGGCCGGGTCCTTGAGCAGCTGGCAGCCGGCTTGCAGGCAGAATGCGTTGCCGATCAAAAAGTCGCGGTTGCCGTGCATCAGGTAAATGCGCGTGCCGCTGTCGGCCAGCTGTTTTAGCGCAGTGGCAACTTGTTGCTGGAACGGGCTGATGGCGTCGTCGCCAATCCACACCTCAAAAAAATCACCCAGAATATAGAGGGCGTCGGCCTGTGGTGCGGTTTCCTGCAAGAAACGGAAAAACGCCCGGGCAATGTCCGGGCGTTGTTCGTGCAGATGCAGATCGGAGATCAGCAGGATCATCCGGGCTTAGCCCTCGACCACTTCGGCCTTTTCGATGATCACGTCTTCGGCAGGCACGTCCTGGTGGCCGGCACGGTTGGTGGTCTTCACTTCCTTGATGGCGTTGACCACGTCCATGCCGTCAACCACTTCACCGAACACGGTGTAGCCCCAGCCCTGCAGGGTAGGGGCGGTGTGGTCCAGGAAGTTGTTGTCCTTCACGTTGATGAAAAACTGGGCGCTGGCAGAGTGCGGCTCCATGGTGCGGGCCATGGCAATGGTGCCGGTCTTGTTGGACAGGCCGTTGTTGGCTTCGTTCTTGATCGGTGCGCGAGTGCTCTTCTGCTCCATGCCGGGCTCGAAACCGCCGCCCTGGATCATGAAGTTGCTGATCACGCGATGGAAGATGGTGTTGTTGTAGTGACCGTCCTTGACGTACTGGGTGAAGTTGGCCACGGTTTCCGGAGCCTTGTCAGCAAACAGCTTGAGGGTGATTACGCCATGGTTGGTGTGCAGTTTGATCATCGTCGGGTTCCATCAATCATAAAAACGAACGGGCTGTCGGAAGAATGACAGTTTTGCGCTATGATAAGCCCTTTGTACATTTTAGCCTACCCCTGTGCGCAGCCAGCGGGGGTTCACCTGTTTAAGGACATCATGAGCAAGCCAGAATCTTCGGTCACTGTTGCCGCCAACTTTCTTCGCACCATCATCCAGGAGGACCTTGAGTCCGGCAAACACGGCAGTGTTGTCACCCGTTTCCCGCCGGAACCCAATGGTTATCTGCACATCGGTCACGCCAAATCCATCTGCCTGAACTTCGGCATGGCCAAGGAATTTGGCGGCGTTTGTCATTTGCGCTTTGACGACACCAACCCGGAAAAGGAAGAGCAGGAATACATCGACTCCATCAAGGACGACATCCACTGGCTGGGCTTCGACTGGGATGGTCCGGTGCGTTACGCCTCCGACTACTTTGAACAGCTGTATGACTGGGCGATTCACCTGATTAAAACTGGCAAGGCGTTTGTGTGTGATTTGTCGCCAGAAGAAGGCCGTGAATACCGTGGCAGCCTGACCGAGCCGGGCAAAAACAGCCCGTTCCGCGAGCGCAGCATCGAGGAAAACCTCGACCTGTTCCAGCGCATGCGTGCCGGCGAGTTTGCCGAAGGCGAGCGTTCGCTGCGTGCCAAGATCGACATGACCTCGCCGAACATGAACATGCGTGACCCGGTGCTGTACCGCATTCGCCATGCCGAACACCACCAGACCGGTAACAAGTGGTGCATCTACCCGAGCTACGACTTCACCCATGGCCAGTCCGATGCCATCGAACTGATCACACACTCCATGTGTACGTTGGAATTTGAAGACCACCGCCCGCTGTACGAGTGGTTCCTGGACAACCTGCCGGTACCGGCCAAGCCGCGCCAGTACGAGTTTGCCCGCCTCAACCTGAACTACACCGTGACCAGCAAGCGCAAGCTCAAGCAGCTGGTGGACGAAAACCATGTGTCCGCCTGGGACGACCCGCGCATGTCCACCATCAGCGGCTTCCGTCGCCGTGGCTATACCCCTGCGTCCATCCGCAATTTCTGCGACATGATTGGCGTCAACCGTGCCGGCGGCATTGTCGATCTGAGCATGCTGGAGTTTTGCATCCGCGAGGATCTGGACGCCAACGCCAGCCGCGCCATGTGCGTACTCAACCCGGTCAGGGTGGTGATTACCAACTATCCCGAAGGCCAAACCGAGCAACTGGAACTGCCGCGTCACCCGAAAACCGATATGGGCACGCGCACGCTGCCGTTCTCACGTGAAATCTATATTGATGCCAGCGACTATGAAGACGAGCCGCCCAAGGGCTACAAGCGCCTGTCGCCCGGCGTCGAAGTGCGTCTGCGTGGCAGTTACGTGATCCGCGCCGACGAAGCGATCCGTGATACCGACGGCACGCTGCTCGAACTGCGTTGCAGCTATGACCCCGACACCCTGGGCAAGAACCCGGAAGGCCGCAAGGTCAAGGGCGTGATTCACTGGGTGCCGGCCGCCGAGAGCGTCGAGTGCGAAGTGCGTCTGTACGACCGCCTGTTCAAAGAGCCGAATCCAGACAAAAACGCCGAGGGCGAAGACGTGCACTTCCTGGAAAACGTCAACCCGGACTCGCTGGTGGTGCTCAAGGGCTGCCGCGCCGAGCCGTCGCTGGCTGATGCTCAAGCAGGTGAAGGCTTCCAGTTCGAGCGCGAAGGCTATTTCTGCCTGGACAGCAAGGACAGCCAGCCCGGTGCACTGGTGTTCAACCGCACCGTGACCCTGCGTGATTCCTGGGGAGCCAAATGACACAATACATCTACAACACCCTGAGCAAGCAGAAAGAACCGCTCAGGCCGCTGGTTGACGGTCAGGTACGCATGTACGTCTGCGGCATGACCGTGTACGACTACTGCCATATCGGCCATGCCCGGGTGATGGTGGCCTTTGACGTGGTTACCCGCTGGCTGCGCCGCAGCGGCTACGATGTCACCTATGTACGCAACATCACCGACATCGACGACAAGATCATCAACCGTGCCAACGAAAACGGCGAGCCGTTTACCGCACTGGTCGAGCGCATGATCGCCGCCATGCACGAGGACGAAGCCCGCCTCAATGTGCTGCGCCCGGATATCGAGCCGCGTGCCACCGGCCATATCGACGGCATGTTCACGATGATCCAGTCCCTGATCGACAAGGGCTATGCCTACGCACCCGGCAATGGTGACGTCTATTACCGCGTCGGCAAATTTGCCGAATACGGCAAGCTGTCGCGCATCAAGCTGGACGACCTGCGCTCCGGCGCCCGGGTCGAGGTCGGCGAAGCCAAGGAAGACCCGCTCGATTTCGTGCTGTGGAAAGCCGCCAAGCCCGGCGAGCCAAGCTGGACGTCGCCCTGGGGCGAAGGCCGTCCCGGCTGGCACATCGAGTGTTCGGTAATGTCCACCTGCTGTCTGGGTGACACCTTCGACATTCATGGCGGCGGCCCGGACCTGGTGTTCCCGCACCACGAAAACGAGATCGCCCAGAGCGAGGCGGCCACCGGCCAGACCTATGCCGAAACCTGGATGCACGCCGGTGCCGTGCGGGTCGATGGCGAGAAGATGTCCAAGTCACTGGGCAACTTCTTCACCATCCGCGAGGTGCTGGAAAAATACCCCGCCGAGGTGGTGCGCTACCTGCTGGTGTCCAGCCATTACCGCAGCCCGATCAACTATTCCGAAGACAGCCTGAAAGAAGCCAAGGGTGCGCTGGAACGTTTCTATCTGGCGCTGAAAGGGCTGGAGCGGGTCGAGCCGGCCGGTGGTGAAGCCTTTGTCGAGCGCTTTGCTGCGGCGATGAATGACGACTTCAACACTCCCGAGGCTTGTGCCGTGCTGTTCGACATGGTGCGCGAGGTCAACCGCCTCAAGACCAGCGACATGCAGGCTGCAGCCGGTCTGGCCGCGCAGCTGCGCAAACTGGCCGAGGTGCTGGGTGTGCTGCAACTGGAAGCCGACGAATTCTTGCTGGCCGGCAGTGCAGATAAACTGGCACCGGCCGATATCGAGAGCATGATCGCGCAGCGTCTGGCCGCCCGTGAAGCAAAGGACTGGGCCGAATCCGACCGCATCCGCGATGAACTGGCGGAGCAGGGCGTGATTCTGGAAGACAGCAAGGGCGTGACCACCTGGCGCTATGCCTGATCCTGCAGGAATGGGCTTAGCCTGATCAGTAGCGATTAACCCGGGATTAGCCCCTGACAGACAATTATCAGGGGCAAGCCCTTCGTACAGTGCTGCGGTTCGCGCGTATTTGGTACGGTTGAGCAACAAGAAAAACCAAGAAGGAATAACCATGCGTTCGTTGATTACAACAGGCGTTGCCGGCCTTTCACTGGCAGCCTGCCTGGCCTGGAGCCCGACATTGCTTGCTGACGAGAACTGGCAGAGCGATGACTGGAAGTACATCAGTGCAGAAGACCCCTGGGAAAACTGGAACCGCAAGGTATTCAGGTTCAACGACACCCTGGATACCTATGCCCTGAAACCGGTGGCTAAAGGCTACCAGAAGATCACGCCCAAACCGGTACGCCGCAGCGTGCGCAATTTCTTCGGTAACCTGGGCGAAGGCAAAAATCTGGTCAACAACCTGTTGCAGGCCAAGTTCCATGATGCCGGTGTGGATACCGCGCGCTTTTTGTTCAACACCACGTTCGGGGTGCTGGGCATCTTTGACGTGGCCAGCAAAATGGGACTGCAACGCAATGACGAAGACTTTGGTCAGACCCTGGGCAAGTGGGGTGTGGGCAGCGGGCCTTATGTAATGCTGCCGCTGCTTGGCCCGAGCACATTGCGTGACGCGCCGGCACTGGTGCCGGATGCCTACAGCACAGTGTATCCGTATATCAGACAGGACCGTCCACGCTATGGCCTGGCTGCCGCCGATGTGGTCAGCAAGCGGGAGAGCCTGCTCAGTGCCGAAGAGCTGGTATCCGGCGACAAATATGTCTTTATGCGTAATGCCTGGCTGCAGAACCGCGAGTTCCGGGTCAGGGATGGCAATGTGGTCGACGACTTCTAGTCCTCTTGCCGGCTGACTGCGGTTGCCGCACTCAGCCGGTTCCCGGGTGCAGCTGTTCTGCCAGCCTCAAACGACCCTTTGCTTTCGTGCGCGAGCGCAGGGCTCGTCGCGTCGGTCACTCTGTGATTGTGCAAGAATGACCAACTGCAACAACTTGACCGGTTAAAGCATCTTCTCGATGTGCAACCCGAGGACATGCTCATTGCCGTCAGCCGGTTCGCAGCGCACTACCGTGGCGGTGGCTTTGAGGCCGCTAAGCGAGCTGTGCTGCGAACCGATCTCCACCTCGACCTGCTGACCGGCGGCAAGCTGGCAGGCCGCGCGCAACTGCATGCCGGTACTGGACAGGTCGATGCAAACGGCAGGGATACTTTGGCCGTTAACGTACAACACTGCCTCGCTGTTCAGGTTCATGCGGATGAAATCACGTTTTTCGTCATAATCACGCAAGCGTTCACTCATGTCTGGCTCCGGAGCTGGGCAAAACGGTGCAGTATTTTCCGCTTGTCGGCAGAGCGAAAGCCGTTGACGTAGCGGTTGAATCCTGCGGTTGATAGGAGTACCTTTGCCGCATCTTAAAGCAATGAGCGGTTCATGACAAAAACCAGCATAGCAACCTGCACTGCAGACACGGCCATGCCGGCCGGGCTCACCCTGGATGTCCTGCTGGAAGACCAGAGGGCGGGGCGCTCTCTGCAGGAACATATACGTCCACGCAGCGGCAGCGTGCTGAGCGGCATCAGGTTTGACCACAGCATCATGCCGGCGCTCTACATGAGCGGTGATGCGGTGGATTTCTTCAGCCTGCCCGACGGGCGCATTTTGGCCTATCTGCTGGATGTATCCGGGCATGGCACGGCAGCTGCCTTGCTCAGCATGTTCATCAAGAGCACCGTGCGCTACAGCCTGGCCATGCAGCCGGGTGCCACCGCCGCTTCCGTGTTGTCTGATGTCAACCAGGCCTTGCTGGACGCCGACATGCGCAAGTATGGCACCATGCTGTGCATGATTTTTTCACCCCGCGACAACAGCCTGCAATGGAGTCACGCCGGGCATACGCCCCGGCCGGTACTCTGGACTCGGGAAGCTGCACAGCTGCTGCCGGGGCAGGGCCAGCCGGTCGGGCTGTTTGCCGGAGCAGACTATGCAAACCAGCAGCTGGAACTGTCACAGGAGTTTGCCCTGTGCCTGTTCAGTGACGGAATTCTGGATGCCCTGGCTGGTGATGATCTGGCCAGCAGGGAAACATCACTGGTAAGCTGTGTAACCCGGCATGGTGGCGACTTCACACAGTTGTGCAACGAATTGCTGACCAGTGACATGCACCCCGATGACCGTTCCGTTTTTGTTATCAGCAGGCCAGGACATGAGTAGCGGAAAAATCAGGTATGCCGTGCAGGATGGCAGTTTCATCCTGAAATGCAGTGGCGATGTGCGCCTGACGTATTGTTCCGTTCTGAACGATACCATCGAACAAAAATTCACCCGTGGGCGCTTTCAGTCCGTCATCATTGACCTGACCGAAGTGGACAGCATCGACAGTACCACTCTGGGGCTGCTGGCCAAGCTGTCGATCCTGTCGCGGGAAAACTTCGGCATGCTGCCAACCCTGGCCAGCACCAATCCGGACATCAGCCAGCAGCTGGAGGCCATGGGCATGTGTCGGGTGTTCAATATCGTACACACGCCGACGCCCTGTCCCGAATGCCTGACCGACCTGCCGGAACAACCCCAGGACCAGGCTGTGGTACGTGAACGGGTGCTGGAAGCGCACCATATCCTGATGGCGCTGAACGAGTCCAATCGTGAAGAGTTCCGCGATCTGGTCAGCATTCTGGAAGGCACCGGCAAGAACTGCTCAAACGCCTGAGCCGGTATTTATAACCTTCCATGCCAATCACCTGTTTCTGCCTGTACGAATAAATTCGTACCTACAGGTGTTGTCACGCCACATGCATTTCCGTAGGTGCGAATTCATTCGCACACGTATTTCCGGGCCTGGTCATGCCGGGTTTGTCCGGATAAATCCGGACCTACAGTAGCACCCCGTAGGTGCGAATTCATTCGCACATTAAAACCTCAAGTAATCAGGCAAACAGTGCTTCCAGCTTGCGCTGGTCCACGGCAAAGGCGCGGATGCCTTCGGCCAGTTTTTCGGTAGCCATGGCGTCTTCGTTGTGCGCCCAGCGGAAAGCGGCTTCGTTCAGCTCGATGCGTGCCTCGCCAGCCTGTTCCGCTGACAGCAGGCGCGGCAACGGGCCATCCAGTGCCGCCAGCTGACTGATCAGCTCGGGGCTGATGGTCAGGCGGTCACAGCCGGCCAGCGCCTCGATCTGGCCCAGATTGCGGAAGCTGGCACCCATCACCACGGTGTTGAAACCGTTGCTCTTGTAATAGCGGTAAATGCGTGACACCGACTGCACACCGGGATCGTCCAGCCCGCTGTAATCCTGACCGGTGGATTTTTTGTACCAGTCATAGATGCGGCCAACAAAGGGCGAAATCAGAAATACCCCGGCATCGGCACAGGCTGCAGCCTGTGCAAAGGAGAACAGCAGCGTCAGGTTGGTCTGGATGCCCTGTTTTTCCAGGCGCTCGGCCGCGCGGATGCCTTCCCAGGTGGAGGCGATCTTGATCAGGATGCGCTCCTTGCCCAGCCCTTTGGCCTCGTATGCCCCGATCAGCTGAAGGGCAGCGGCGTAGGTGGCTTCTTCATCAAACGACAATCGTGCATCGACCTCGGTGGAGATGCGACCCGGAATCAGCCGGCTGATTTCCAGCCCTACAGCCACGGCAAAAGCGGTGGCTGCCTGCCCGGCATCACCCTCGTGCCCGTTGCGTGCCTGCTGCAACAGGCCGGCATACTGCTCCTGCTGCGCCGCCTTCAGCAGCAGCGACGGATTGGTGGTGGCGTCCTGCGGTTTGAGGCTGGCAATCAGGCTGACATCGCCGGTGTCGGCAACCAGGGTGGTGTATTGCTTGAGCTGTTCGAGTCTGGAGGTCATGGCGGTTGATCTTCTGGTCGGGTCAAAAATTGCCCGACAGATTAGCAGCTGGACCGGCCTCGCGCCATAGCGCCCGGAGTCGCAATGATGACGTGGTCAACGTCCCTGCAACACCTCGATGGCCTGATCGAATACCAGCAGCGGGTTGTCGGTGCGGTGGATATCTGCAGACAGCAACTGGCGAAAACGGCGGGCACCGGGAAAACCCTGTGCAATGCCCAGCAGGTGACGGGTGACATGCACCACCTTGCCGCCGTTGCTGCAATGACGCTCGATGTAGTCGCGCATGGCCAGAAGCACCTCGGTACGGGTTTGCGGACTGTGACCGGGCAGACCGTACAGGCGTTCGTCCACCTCGCGCATCAGCCAGGGGTTGGCGTACACCTCACGGCCCAGCATCACGCCATCGAAGTGCTCAAGGTGCTGCTCGCACTCATCCAGCGTCTTGATGCCGCCGTTAAGGCTGAACTGCAGGGCGGGGAAGTCTTCACGCAGCTGGCGGGCAATGTCGTAGCGCAGCGGCGGCACATCGCGGTTAGCCTTGGGTGACAGGCCTTCAAGGATGGCAATGCGCGCATGCACGATGAAGTGCTTGCAGCCGGCCTCGGCCACAGTGCCGACAAAATCCACCAGCTCTTCATAGCTGTCACGGCCATTGATGCCGATGCGGTGCTTTACGGTAACCGGAATGTCTACCGTATCGCGCATGGCTTTCACGCCATCAGCCACAAGTTGCGGATGGCCCATCAGACAGGCACCGATCATGTTGTTCTGCACCCGGTCGCTGGGGCAGCCGACGTTGAGGTTGATCTCGCTGTAGCCCCATTGCTCGCCCATCCTGGCGCACTGTGCCAGCTCCTGCGCATTGCTGCCGCCCAGCTGCAGCACCAGCGGGTTTTCGCTGGCATCAAAATCCAGATGGCGCGGCGCATCACCGTGGATCAGCGCACCGGTGGTGACCATCTCGCTGTACAGCGTGGCATGCTTGCTCAGCAGGCGCAGAAAGTACCTGCAGTGACGGTCTGTCCAGTCCAGCATGGGGGCAACGGCAAAACGGCCGGGAAAAGGGGAGTCTTGAGTCATGACAACAAAAACATCAAAGATGGAAAGGTGCGGATTGTAGCACTGTTAGGGTTTTCAGCAGACTGACAGCACGCTCAATGCTCGGAAGTCCGCATGGCTTAGCTTCGTTTGAACGGTTGATTTGTTTTTAAAGGGTGTTCTTTTGCATAAGTTGCTGGCACAAAAAAGCCCGTGCGGGACGGGCTTTTGAGAAAGGGTTGCTGACTTTAGAATTTGCTGTTGGCAGCCTCAAGAACGGCACACTGACGCCGAGAAGCAGCGGCAATAACCTTGCTGTACACCTTCTTCTTGTCTTTTGACTTGGTGTTGCGGAGGAAATCAGAAAGTGGGGACGACGAAGCCAGCTGTTCTTTGGAACCAAACAGTTTCATGCTCGACACTCCATGGATTAGGGTAGTTGAAGCGTAAGGGCTTCAAGGGTATAGCGCTCAGGGACGTGATGATCAATCGAGTCCACGTTGCCCTGGTAGAATTGCAGGCCATTGTCCATATTTTTGACGACCAGGTCCACAGTTATTTGGCTTCCGAAGTTTGCTTTCAGGCAGTTAACCGCTTCCCTTGCTGCAAAATACTGTTCGATGAAATGTTCTTTCAGGATTCGTCTCCCTTCCATGGCCTCACGGGCCTGGACAAACTGCCAGGCCAGAAAAGGGTCTTGATAGACATATAGAATAAGCACTTCGCGGCCTCTGCCCAGGCAGCGTTCGATGTTGTGGGAAGCCTTCTGGAAGTTGCTAAGGGTGCCATCCAGAATAAAGCTCTGCTTCTGTTTCAGGGCCAGGTCGAATACCTTTTCAACCAACACACTAACTGCCGGCTGAAAGATCCAGGAGTTAGAGCCATCGTAGCTTTCAAACCGGGTTCTGTATTGGTCAGGATCGACCAGTAGAACACTATCCCCTTTGTCTTGGGCCAGTATCTCCGCCAAAGACTCGGATACTTCCGTTTTTCCTGCGCCGGGTGAGCCAGCCATGAAGATGGTTACCGGCTTTTTCTCAGGTGGAAATTTTTCCCTGTTCGTTTGAGCACGGCCAAAAGACTTCTTGTTGCGGCGCGCCCATGCCAGTGCTTCTTGCTGGAGCCTAGTTTCGTCTGTGGTCATCATGAGTCCTTCCTGGATATTTTTCCTTGTGCGTTCAGCAAAGCCAAGCTATGGCTATGGACGAAATAGCTGGCTATGCCGGGATGATAGCAAAAGACAGCAAATACTAGTGGCTGTCAGTTCCAGCCAAACAGCCGTTGCAGGTTGGCACTGGTCTGGCGTGCCAGCTGCTTGGCTGGCATATCCAGCAGCTCATCTGCCAGCAGGCGGCACAGCTGTGGCAAGTGCTCGGGGCTGTTGCGCTGGTTGGCGGCGAAGGCGGGGGCCATGTCGGGGCTGTCGGTTTCCAGCACCAGCTGTTCCAGCGGCAGACGGGGCAGCAGGGCGCGCAGCTTGCGGGCGATGGGCCAGCTGTAGGCACCGCCAATGCCGAGCAGAAAGCCCAGCTTGCGATACTCCAGCGCCTGCTCATGGCTGCCGTTGAAGGCGTGGATGATGCCACCACGGGCTACCGGAATGCGTTTGAGGGTGGCAATCACCTCGGCATGGGCCTTGCGTACATGCAGGATCACCGGCAGCTCGAACTCTTGTGCCAGCTTCAGTTGTTCCTCGAAGTAGAACTGCTGTTGCTCTCGGTCGAGATCGGTCAGTTGCCAGTCCAGTCCGATTTCACCGACGGCGCACAATCTGGGGTGCTGGCGGCGTTGCTGCAGTTGTTCACGCAGTGCATCCAGGTCTTCCGGCTGGTGATCGGTCAGAAAGTAGGGATGCAGTCCAAGCGTGCCGTAGCAGTCGTCATGCTGTTCGACCACCTGCCACAGTCTTGGCCAGTATTCACGACTGATGGCGGCCAGCACAAAGCCCTGCACACCTGCCGCCCGGGCACGGGCCAGCACTTCGTTGCGGTCGGCATCAAAGTCGGGAAAGTCCAGGTGGCAATGGCTGTCGATCAGGTTCATGGGATTGTTACTTTTTGATGTCAGGTTGAATGATGGTCACAGCAGCAATGAAAATGGTTCCAAGCACGACAGCACCAACGGTTAGAGCGCCATCGGCAGCTACAGTAACAGGGGTCAGGGCAACACGACCAGCCAGGGATGTGCGGCGATATGAGCTGACAGTGACCGGAATTTCGTAAGCAGTTTCAAAACGGGTAGCGGCGCTGTTTACTTCTTCACTTGCCTGGTAAATCTTGCCGTCAAGCTGGAGTTTGAGGTGAGCGGGGGATGCTTCGCCCTCAGTCTGGTGCTTCAGTGCCTGTTGCAGGGCGATGATGTTGTTTCTCAGGTCACGACGGCTGGATGGAGACGGTGTGGCATCGGGGTTGGCCAGGGTTTCGCTGGCGATGTCGTGCAACTCCTGGAACAGCACGGTATCGCTGCCGGCCGGGTCAAGCTGCATGTGAATTGTGACTCTTGTCGTGGCCTTGTCACCGTTGATCGAGGCGCTGTCAGCACTGTACTGGATGTTTTTGTCTCCGGTGTAACGGAAGGCGTGCACAAACAGGGGGTCGGCCTTGAAAATGTAATGATAGTTTTGAGCGATAAAAACCAGAGAGGCATCATCTTCAGTGATGAAGATACCGTTGACGGTTTCGGTAAGGCTTTCAAATCTGGTTTTTCCGTTCCATAGGTCACTGGTGGTTTGAGTGCAGGCGCTGCACGACAGCACGATCAGCATTAACAGGGCGATTGTCTTTTTCACGGGAGCACATCCTTTTGCGTAATGAGCTTTTGATAACCGGGGTTTGCCGGCTGATGATAAGGAAAAACAACACGGCAGGGTATTGCAGCTTCAGTTCCATGATCACAGGCCGATATAGTGCCAGTAGCCTAAATTCCTGCAGGAGGGCATAACCATGTTGAATCCCGTATCCCGTCCAGTCATGCCTGAAGTCGGCAGCATCAAGCGTGACCAGGCTGTTGCGCCAGCCACTGGCAACGAAGAAGCGCAAAAGGCCGCTGCCAGCAGCCGCGAAGGCCAGAAGGCACAGCTCAGCGCACAGATCATGCAGGCGTCGATGGATGTATCGATCAGCTCCGGCAACAACTCGCTGGCGTTGCTGTACCGCAGCGCGATCGACAGCATCAACGAGCACCTGGCGCCGGCGCTGGGGCCTAATGCCATCCAGAATGCCATGGGCCAGGATAACAGCCCCGAGGGCACGGCCGGCCGCATCCTGTCGATGTCCACCGGTTTTTACGAGGCCTATGCGGCGCAGCGTCCGAACGATGATCCTGAAGAAGTGCTGCGGGACTTTGTTGATGTCATTCGTGGCGGCTTCGAGAAAGGCTACAACGAAGCCGTCGGCATCCTGCAGGGGCTGGGCGTGATGGGTGAGGGCAGTTTTGTCGCCGAGGAAATCGGCAAGACCTTCACGCTGGTGCAACAGGGCTACGATGATTTCCTCGAAAGCATGCTGGCCAGACTAAAGCCCGCTGAAGCTGAAGGCTCGCAAGAACCCGCCGGCGCTTGATGCAGTCAATCAGGAGTCGGCAAACCTTTCATTGAGCTCTTTGGCCGGTGTGCCCTGACCCAGGGCGTCAAACCGGCCCTGCTCGGCAATCTGCCGTGCCGCCTGTAAAAAACCATTCCAGGCGGCGCGTGCCAGGGCACCGCCGACACTGATGCGGCGCACGCCCAGACTTTCCAGCTCTGCCACTGACAGGTCGGAGTCCCAGCCGATCAGTACATTAACCGGCTTGGGCGCTACTGCCCCGATGACGGCGGTGATCTGTTCGCGGGTACGGATGCCGGGAGCGTACAGGCAGTCGGCACCGGCTTTTGCATAGGCTTGCAAACGGTGCAGGCAATCATCCAGGTCGGGCATACCGACAAAGAAATGTTCGGCGCGACCGGTCAACAGTACCTTGCTGCCCGAGGCATCAATGGCTTCGCGGGCGGCCTGCAAGCGTTCCAGTGACTCTTCCAGCGGACGCAGCGGCGCATCCGGGTTGCCGGTGGAGTCCTCGATGGACAGACCGGCCACGCCGGTTTCCGTGGCGCGCAATACGTTGCGGTAAACGCCTTCGGCGTTGTCGGCAAAGCCGCTTTCAAAATCCGCATTGACCGGCAATGAGGTGAAGGCTGCCAGTTGTTGCAGGTGTTCCAGTGTCTGTTCCAGTCCCAGATGGCCGTCGGCGTGGCCGCGGCTCCAGCACAGCCCGGCGCTGGTGCTGGCCAGTGCCTTGAAGCCCATCTGCTCAAGCGCCCGGGCGCTGCCCTGGTCCCAGGGGTTGGGCATGACAAAGCAGCCGCTCTGGTGCAGGGCATGGAAGGCGTTACGTTTTTCCTGTGTGTTTTTCATCGGATTTCCCGTTTTTATTGTTGTCGGAATAATCGCATGATGGCACAAACAGGCCGCTTTGCCTGCCTGGCATGCTCAGGGCGACAAGCGTGCCATATTTGATCGAAAGAAAAGCCGCTCCGGAATATCTCGATGGCCGCGTACCCCTCAGAGCATGACAGCGCCGGAGCTGGCCACCTGTAGCTGCCGGGGTGCGACTCAGCCCTGCTGGTGATTGGCCACGCCAAACGGGATATGCACCATCGGAATGACCGCCTGGCCGGCTTCCAGATGGCTGAGCTGATCGTCAAAAAAGATGTGCGGCTTGAGCACCTGCAAAATGCGCAGCTTTTCCATGCCGCCGAGAAAAAACGCCTCGTCCGTCTCCACACCCCAGTCACGCAGGGTGGTCAGCACCCGCTCGTGGGCCGGAGCGCTACGGGCGGTGACAATGGATACGTTGAGTATCTTCTTCCCGCCGGGGTTGGCGCTCAACAGCTCGCGCTCCAGCCGTTGCAGATGCGACAGTTTGAGAAACAGGTCCGCGAGCGGGCCGGGCGAGTGGGGGATGGCCCGTTTTTGCTGCTCATGGGCCTGAAAACCGGCCAGATCACTGCCTTTATAGACTGCCTCCGACTCGTCATCGGCAATCACGCCGTCAAAGTCGAACGCCACGCGCAGCTGGTGATCGTTCTCGTCATCCTCGATGGTGCCCGGCAGCACCAGCCCGGCCGGGAAGTTGCTGGCAATCGCCTGTTGCACGTCCGGCTGGTGCGCACTCAGGAACAGCGAGGCATTGAAGGCGTTGATGAACTCGTGCGGCGAGCCGCCACCCATGAAGGCGGCGCGGGTGATGTCCAGCCCGTAATGCTCGATGGAGCGGAACACGCGCAAACCGGTTTCCGGCGAGTTGCGTGACAGCAATACCACCTCCACCGGCAGCAGCTCGGGAAACACCTGGTTGATCGACAGAAAACGGCGGATGAAAGGGAAGGCCACGCCTCTTGGTAGCGGATCATCAATGTGTGCCTGCTGGTGCTCACGATAGGCGGTCACACCCTGACGCTCGAAAATCCGGTTGGACTCCGACAGGTCGAACAAGGCGCTGGAGGCAACGCCAACAACCAGTTTTTCTTCGATGGGATAACTCATGGTGGCTCCTGTCGGGCAGTGGGCGTGCAGGATGTGCGGACGCATTGGCTTTCGAGCGGTCAGGTGCGACAACAATACCAAAGGCGGCAATTAAAAGCGCTTGACTTTTCGCTGTCAGGAGCAGTACCAGAATCATGTTGTGCACAAGGCTGGCAAAGTGTCCGGTTTTATGCTTGCCGGTAGCGCAAGCATAACATTTTTGTGACAAATAAATCGTAAGTCATTGATAACAGGTTTGAAATTTTTATTGGCTATTTTTTGAGCAATCTATACTGAGTCCTTGTCTGGCAGCCTTTGGCAACATCTGCCGCCAGCTTGTTCACAGGTTTATCCACAGGCGTTGTGGATGAACCTTCCGGGCCCGGATGCCACGGGGCATTGTGGATATCCGGGCCTGCCGAAGTGCCTCAATCAAGAAGATTTTTTGGCCGCGTGGCGGACTAACACCAGGCATTTGTCTCAAGAAAGCCGGCTTACACAAACCTGTAACATGAAAATGGCAAAGTGGGCACGAAAGTCGGAGGGCCTGTCAGCAAGGAACCTGCAAACAGGAAGTTTACCGGGAGCGGGCAGCAACACGTCGGGGCGACTGGCAAGAGGCGTCAGACAAAATATCTACTCTGAGCATATAAAAAGGCAACAAGGTGTCCATCATCGCTACCTTTAATACTCCAGCCAGCACCTGTGCAGAGCTTTGGCCGGTGACCAGAAAAATCCTGGCCAAATTGATGTTGGCCAACACTCCCGTAGAACATATAGAGCCTCGTAACCCGGCTGATTTGTCGGGTGGCGACCGCATTTGGTATGCGCGGCAAAACCGGGCAGACCAGCTGGTTGGTGGTCTTTATATGCTTGTGGAGCCCATCGGCAAACGTATGGCAGTGAGCCTGCATGAAATCGACCAGGTTGGCAAACCAGTCATGCTGACCAACTTTCTATACCTTGATGATACGGCCAGGGACGCACAGCGTGCGGCCTTGCTGTACATCACCTTTATAAATGATGAAGAGGATTTACCGGCATGAACGTCGTAACCCCCAAGTCTGCGCGGTCATTTATAGATGAATCCCTGTTTTCAGGGGAGTTTCACAATAAAAAATCGAAAATCTCCTGGTTCAAGGCAGGGCGGCGAAAAAAATTAAATTCAAGCGTGGTTGCAGAAATACTGGACAGGGCCGCATCCGGGTTTTGCAGTGAGCAGCCTGCTTGCAGTGAAGCGTTCGCTCAGGCGATGCGTGCAGGTGTTGTGTTGCTGGCACATACAGGCGGTTCCTGGGCTGTTTACGCCTGGAAGGATCAGCTAAGTGACCCCCGCTGCGAAGCGCCCGGAGCTGTAGCCGTGGATGTGCTTGGCAATATCTGGCAGGCAACCGGCGGCAATGAATATGAAGGGGCAGAAGCCTGGGAAGTGTTGCGCACCGCTGCCTGAGGCAAGGCATCAGCGCCACGGGTGTGAGAGTAAATTCGCACCTGCACAAAGAAGGGCAAACCTTGTTCCGTGTGTTACGGATTACACCCCTGTAGGTGCGAATTTATTCGCACAAAGCAGCCGCTGGCGTCGAGGGTGCTGCCCCTGTTGCCAGCGGTCGATAAAGGCGGTGGTCTGTTCCGGGCTGTAGGTCCAGCTGTCCATGTAGGGGTGTCCTTGTGTGCTGTGCGGTTAAAGGACTGGATTGTGCCATGTTTGTGGCATTTGGGTAAGGAAGCCGGCCCGTGATGCGGCGTGCTTTATATGGCTCAGGCAGCGCTGCCGGAGCAGTGCCTGCATTTTGCCTTATACGACCTTGGTGGTAAGATTGTTAACAATCTATGCGACCAGTGTTGACAGGCTAGCGGTGTTTCCGTAGCTTTGGGCCTAAATAAACGCCCAGGTGTTAACAATATGCAGCCAGCTGCTTCAGAAACTGTCGACAACCTTGCCGGGGAGAGCCATACCCTGTCCGAGCAGGTGTTTCGTACCGTGCAGGCGGCGATCGTCAAGGGCGATATTCCGCCGGGCAGCAAGATTTCCGAGCCGGAGCTGGCGCGTACCTATGGCATCAGCCGGGGGCCGCTGCGCGAGGCGATTCACCGGCTGGAAGGCCAGCGCCTGCTGGTGCGGGTGCCGCATGTCGGGGCGCGGGTGGTTTCGCTGTCACACCGGGAGCTGATCGAGCTGTACCAGATCCGCGAGTCGCTGGAAGGGCTGGCGTGCCGTCTGGCAGCGGAGAACATGACCGCGCAGGAAGTGGCCGAGCTGCGCGAAATCCTGGCCACGCACGAGCGTGATGCAGCGTTCCAGGCCGGCATCGACTACTTCCAGCAGGAAGGCGATTACGATTTTCATTACAAGATCATTCGCGGCAGCCGCAACCAGATGCTGGCCAAGCTGCTGACCGAAGAGCTGTACCAGCTGGTACGCATGTACCGCCTGCAGTACTCGGCCACACCGAACCGGCCACAGCAGGCGTTCAAGGAACACCACCGCATTCTTGATGCCATTGCCGATGGCGATGGCGAACTGGCCGAGCTGCTGATGCGCCGGCATATCGCAACATCCAGACGCAATGTCGAGCGACATTATCAGGCCAGCAATGGCACTCCATTATCTGTACGAGGTAAATCATGAGCCGTAAAACTCCAGGTCAACTATTCCGTGACGCCGTAGCCGAAGAACATCCGTTGCAGGTGGTGGGTGCGATCAACGCCAACCACGCGCTGCTGGCCAAGCGTGCCGGCTTCAAGGCCATCTATCTGTCTGGCGGCGGCGTTGCCGCCGGTTCGCTGGGCCTGCCGGATCTGGGTATTTCTACTCTGGACGACGTGCTGACCGACGTGCGCCGCATCACCGACGTGTGCGATCTGCCGCTGCTGGTGGACGTGGATACCGGTTTCGGTTCGTCCGCGTTCAACGTGGCGCGTACCGTCAAGTCCATGATCAAGTTTGGCGCTGCTGCCATTCACATCGAGGACCAGGTGGGTGCCAAGCGCTGTGGCCATCGTCCAAACAAGGAAATCGTTTCCCAGCAGGAAATGGTCGACCGCATCAAAGCGGCAGTCGATGCGCGTACCGATGACAGCTTCGTGATCATGGCGCGTACCGATGCGCTGGCCGTTGAAGGCCTGAACGCCGCGCTGGATCGTGCTGCTGCCTGTGTTGAAGCCGGTGCCGACATGGTCTTCCCGGAAGCCATCACCGAGCTGGACATGTACAAGGTGTTTGCCGACCGCGTGAAAGCGCCGATTCTGGCCAACATCACCGAGTTTGGTGCCACTCCGCTGTACACCACCGAGCAACTGGCCTCCGTGGATGTATCACTGGTGCTGTACCCGCTGTCTGCATTTCGCGCCATGAACAAGGCGGCGGAAAACGTCTACACCGCTATCCGTCGTGACGGCAGCCAGCAGAACGTGGTGGACACCATGCAGACCCGCATGGAGTTGTACGACCGTATCAACTACCACGCCTTCGAGCAGAGCCTGGATGCGCTGTTTGCGCAGAAGAAAGGTAACTGAGTTGCGTCATCACCCGGCCTGGCCGGGTGACCTCCAGCTGGCCTGATCGCCACGCTGGAAACCGGAACAGGCAGGGGCAGGGTGCTGCTCCTGCAAACCGAAGTTGTTCTACGGAACACACAATGAAGTAGTAAGCATCATTATAAAAATCTAGAGGATTACACTCATGGCTGAAGAGAAAAAGAAAGTACTGACCGGTGCCGGTCTGCGCGGGCAAATTGCTGGCCAAACCTCACTGTGCACCGTGGGCAAGGAAGGCGCTGGTCTGACTTATCGTGGTTATGACGTGCGTGACCTGGCCAAGAACTGCAAGAGCTTTGAAGAAGTTGCCTACCTGCTGTGGTACGGCAAGCTGCCCAACCAGGCCGAGCTGGACGCCTATGTCGAGCGCCTGAAAGGCATGCGCGATCTGCCGCAGGCTCTGAAGGAAGTGCTGGAGCGCATTCCTGCCGACGCCCACCCGATGGACGTGATGCGTACCGGCGTATCCGTACTGGGCACCCTGGAGCCGGAGCTGAGCTTCGACCAGCAACTGGATGTGGCCGACCGCCTGCTGGCGTCCATGCCGGCCATGCTGCTGTACTGGTACCACTTCAGCCACAACGGCAAGCGCATCGACTGCATGACCGACGAGCCGGATCTGGCAGGCCACTTCCTGGCGCTGCTGCACGGCAAGTCACCAAGCGACCTACACCGCGAAGTAATGAACGTGTCTCTGACCCTGTACGCAGAGCACGAGTTCAATGCTTCTACCTTTACTGGCCGTGTGTGTGCTTCCACTTTGTCTGACCTGTACTCCTGTGTAACCGGTGCCATTGGTTCGCTGCGTGGCCCGCTGCACGGTGGTGCCAACGAAGCGGCTATGGATCTGATCGACCGCTTCCAGACTCCAGACGAAGCCGTTGCCGAGCTGAAAGCCATGATGGAGCGCAAAGAGCTAATTATGGGCTTTGGCCACGCGATCTACCGCGAGTCCGACCCGCGCAACGAGGTGATCAAGGGCTACTCCGAGAAGCTGGCTGACGAAGTGGGTGACAAGGTGATCTACCCTGTGTCCTGCGCCATCGAGAAGCTGATGTGGGACGAGAAGAAGCTGTTCCCGAACGCCGACTTCTTCCATGCTTCCGCCTACCGCTTCATGGGCATTCCGACGCCCCTGTTCACGCCGATCTTCGTGTGCTCACGGGTGACTGGCTGGGCTGCGCACGTGTTCGAGCAGCGGGCCAATAACCGTATCATCCGTCCGAGCGCGGATTACATCGGTGAAGAGCAGCGTCCGGTGCCACCTATTTCCGAGCGTTGATGGGTGGTGATTGAGGCTGCCTTTGTTGAGTAGGTGTGTGTATGTGCGGCGGTTCATGTTCCGCAAAGTCGCCGCAAGTACGTCCATGTAGGCTCTCCGGCGACATCCATGTCGCCGAAGCTTTGCTCCACATGAACCGCCGCACTGAAACATAGTGCAAGCGGCAGCCTCAATCTTGTGGAAAGAGTAGGGCGGGCGTTGCCCGCCTGAATTCCTGGCAGGAATTCTTTTTGTGACATCCGCGTGGATGTCAGACAAAGAGTTCTTTGACAGGCCTTGCGTAAATAAATCAGGCCTGCAAACGACAGTCACACCTTTTGTGCACTTGTTAGAAACGTCATCCCGCGCGGAATGACAGTGGAGCATGCTTTGAGCGTGCGAACTGCACAAGGTTTGTGGTGTGGGGTGGCAAGTGGAGCAAAGCCTCGGCGACATGGACGTCGCCGGGGAGCCTACATGGATGTATTCACGGCGTCTTTGCGTAACTTGCCACCACACACCTGACTCGAAATTTGAATCACCCTCGCTGGAAGTAAAAACATGACTATGAATACCCAATACCGTAAAAACCTGCCCGGCAGTGTGCTGGATTTTTTTGATACCCGTGAGGCTGTCAACGCCATCGAGCCGGGTGCCTATGAGAAGCTGCCTTACACCTCGCGCATTCTGGCCGAACAGCTGGTGCGTCGCTGCGAGCCGGCGGCGCTGACTGATTCGCTCAGGCAGCTGATCGAACGTCGCCGTGACCTGGACTTTCCATGGTATCCGGCGCGTGTGGTTACCCATGACATTCTCGGCCTGACCGCGCTGGTCGACCTGGCCGGCCTGCGGGACGCCATTGCCGCCAAGGGTGGTGACCCGTCCAAGGTCAACCCTGTGGTGCAGACCCAGCTGATCGTTGACCACTCGCTGGCCGTCGAGTGCGGCGGTTTTGATCCGGATGCCTTCCAGAAGAACCGTGACATCGAAGAGCGCCGCAACGAGGACCGTTTCCACTTCATCGAATGGACCAAGACCGCGTTCGACAATGTCGATGTGATCCCGGCCGGTAACGGCATCATGCACCAGATCAACCTTGAAAAGATGTCACCGGTAGTGCAGGTCAAGGATGGCGTGGCCTTCCCTGACACCTGCGTCGGTACCGACAGCCACACCCCGCACGTGGATTCGCTGGGCGTGATTTCCGTCGGCGTGGGCGGCCTGGAAGCTGAAACCGTGATGCTCGGCCATCCGTCCATGATGCGCCTGCCGGATATCGTCGGTGTCGAGCTGACCGGCAAGCGTCAGCCGGGCATTACCGCCACCGACATCGTGCTGGCCTTGACCGAGTTTCTGCGCAAGGAGCGTGTGGTCGGTGCTTACGTCGAGTTCTTCGGTGAAGGTGCCGATAGCCTGTCGATCGGCGACCGTGCCACCATTTCCAACATGACTCCGGAATACGGCGCGACTGCCGCCATGTTCTACATCGACCAGCAAACCATCGACTACCTGAAACTGACCGGACGCGAGCCGAAGCAGGTCGAGCTGGTTGAACAGTACGCCAAGCACACCGGCCTGTGGGCGGATAGCCTGAAAACCGCCGAGTACGAGCGCGTGCTGCGCTTTGACCTGTCCACCGTTGGCCGCAACATTGCCGGTCCATCCAACCCGCACGCCCGTGTTTCCACCAGCGATCTGGCAGCCAAGGGTATTGCCGGTAATCTGGACGCAGCCCGTGCGCAGGAAGCCGAAGGCCTGATGCCGGATGGCGCAGTGATTATTGCTGCCATTACCTCCTGTACCAACACCTCCAACCCGCGCAATGTGGTGGCGGCTGGCCTGTTGGCGAAAAAAGCCAACGAGCTGGGGCTGACCCGCAAACCATGGGTTAAATCATCTTTTGCACCCGGCTCCAAGGTGGCAGAACTGTATCTGAAAGAGTCCAACCTGTTGGGAGATATGGAAAAGCTGGGCTTTGGTATCGTCGGCTTTGCCTGCACCACCTGTAACGGCATGAGCGGTGCGCTGGACCCGGTGATCCAGAAAGAAATCATCGACCGCGACCTGTACGCCACCGCTGTGCTGTCCGGTAACCGCAACTTTGACGGGCGTATCCACCCGTATGCCAAGCAGGCGTTCCTGGCTTCGCCACCGCTGGTGGTAGCCTACGCCATTGCCGGTACCATCCGCTTCGACATTGAGCAGGATGTGCTGGGCGTGGTCGACGGCAAGGAAATCCGCCTGAAGGACATCTGGCCGAGCGACGAGGAAATCGACGCCATCGTGGCCAAGTACGTCAAGCCGGAGCAGTTCAACCAGATCTATATCCCGATGTTCGACATGGAAGCTGCCGAGAAAGCGCCAAGCCCCCTGTACGACTGGCGTCCGATGAGCACCTATGTGCGTCGCCCCCCATATTGGGAAGGTGCTTTGGCCGCACCGCGCACCATGAAGGGCATGCGTCCGCTGGCGCTGTTGCCGGACAACATCACCACCGACCACCTGTCGCCGTCCAACGCGATCATGATGAACTCGGCGGCCGGTGAATACCTGCACAAAATGGGCCTGCCGGAAGAGGACTTCAACTCCTACGCGACCCACCGTGGTGATCACCTGACCGCCCAGCGTGCGACGCTGGCCAACCCGAAACTGCTCAACGAAATGGTGCGCAACGAGGACGGCAGCGTGAAGCAGGGCTCGCTGGCCCGTGTCGAGCCGGAAGGCCAGGTCATGCGCATGTGGGAGGCCATCGAAACCTACATGAACCGCAAGCAGCCGCTGATCATCATCGCCGGTGCCGACTACGGTCAGGGCTCGTCCCGTGACTGGGCCGCCAAGGGCGTGCGTCTGGCCGGTGTGGAAGTGATCGTGGCCGAGGGCTTTGAGCGTATCCACCGGACCAACCTGGTCGGCATGGGTGTGCTGCCGCTGGAGTTTAAAGAAGGTGTTAATCGTTTGACTTTGAAGCTGGACGGCACCGAGACCTATGACGTGGAAGGCACACCGGCACCGCTGGCCGACCTGACGCTGGTAATCAATCGTGCCAATGGTGAAACAGAGCGCGTGACCGTGACCTGCCGACTGGATACTGCCGATGAAGTACAGGTGTATGAGGCGGGTGGGGTGTTGCAGAAGTTTGCCAAGGATTTTTTGGGGGAGTGATTTTTTAGCTTTGGTGCTGGGGTGACTGGCGTGACACTACGCAAGGCTGACGCTGTCAGTTTTGAGCAAGCTCAATCCTGCCAGCTGATGCCTTGCTCCGGTCACGCCAGTCACCCAAATTCGCACCGCGCTGATGGGGAGGAGGTGGCACGGCGCTGCCGTGCTGCTGTCGCAAGTTGGGTTTGCACTGCGGTGTTGGGAGCACGGGTTAGACGCTCCGCAAGCTGACGCTGCCAGTCTTGAACAAGTTCAATCCTGACAGCAAGGCTTGCTACGGTCTAACCCGAACTCCAATACACACCTTGCGCGCGGGAGGGAGTGTGGCACGGCTGCGCCGTGCTGCTGTTGCGTGTTCTGGTTGAGGTTTTTGTGTTGTGTGCTTGTCATTGTGAGGCGCATAACACAAGCGAACTGGCAGACAAGTATGGAGTTTCGGTGTCTGGCATGACCGGAGCAAGCATCAGCTGCCGCGTCGAAGCTTGCTTCGGCGTGGTAGCGTCAGCTTGCGGAGTGTCATGCCAGACACAAGCTCTCTCTTCCCCCTCCACCCCGAAAATTGCGTCTTGCACAAAATTCGCGGGGCGGGCCGGGTGAGGCTGTAGCAAGCATCAGCAACAGGCTTGAGCTTGCTCAAGACTGGCAGCGTCAGCTTGCGGAAGCCTTAACCGGCCATCAGCCCCAAACACAAATCTCCAACCAGCAATTGCACGGAAAAATAATCATGTCTTTTGTACCTCAAGTTAAAGTTCCTGCCACTTATATGCGTGGTGGCACCAGCAAGGGTGTATTCCTGCGTGTACAGGATCTGCCCGAAGCAGCTCAACAACCCGGTGCAGCACGCGATAATCTGCTGCTGCGCATCATCGGCAGCCCCGACCCCTACGGCAAGCAGATCGACGGACTAGGCAACGGCAGCTCCAGCACCAGCAAAAGCGTATTGCTGAGCAAGAGCAGCCAGCCAGGGCACGATGTCGACTACCTGTTTGGCCAGGTCTCCATCGACAAGCCCTTTGTTGACTGGAGCGGCAACTGCGGCAACCTGACGGCTGCGGTGGGCTCCTTTGCCATCAGCAATGGTCTGGTCGATGCCGACAAGATTCCCGACAACGGCATCTGCACCGTGCATATCTGGCAGGTCAATATCCAGAAAACCATCATTGCCCATGTGCCGATCACCAATGGCCAGGTGCAGGAAACCGGTGACTTCGAGCTGGACGGCGTGACCTTTCCTGCGGCCGAAGTGCAAATCGAGTTTCTCGATCCGGCTGATGGCGAAGGCTCGATGTTCCCCACCGGTAATCTGGTGGACGAACTGGAAGTGCCCGGTGTCGGCACCCTGCAGGCGACCCTGATCAATGCCGGCATTCCGACCATTTTCGTCAATGCGGCAGACATCGGTTACACCGGTACCGAGCTGCAAAGCGACATCAACAGCGATAACGCGGCGCTGGCCAAGTTCGAGCTGATCCGCTCCTACGGCGCGGTGAAGATGGGGCTGATCAAGGATGTGTCCGAAGCGGTTGGCCGCCAGCATACGCCGAAAGTGGCCTTTGTCGCCCCGCCAGCCACCTACACCTCATCCAGCGGCAAGGAAGTGAAAGCCGAAGATATCGACGTGCTGGCCCGTGCCCTGTCCATGGGGCAGTTGCATCATGCCATGATGGGCACCGCAGCGGTGGCCATTGGTACGGCGGCGGCGATTCCCGGCACGCTGGTCAACCTGGCGGCCGGTGGCGGTGAGCGTAATGCGGTGCGTTTCGGTCACCCGTCCGGAACCCTGCGCGTCGGTGCCGAAGCCATTGAGGAAAACGGCCAGTGGCTTGCCAAAAAAGCCATCATGAGCCGTAGTGCCCGCGTGCTGATGAGCGGCTGGGTGCATGCGCCCGGCGACTGCTTCTGAGTGAATTCCGGTCAGGGATGACCGGTTTCAGGTCTTGAAGGCCCGGGCCAGTCGCACACTGGCCCGGGCCTTCTGTCTTTTGTCTGCGGCGACAGCTTACAGCAGCGCCGGCAACAGCCCGTTGGCCAGGGCAACACAGGTGCCGGTACCGGCCAGCACACTGAGAAACAGGTTGTGTTTCCACAAGTGAACGGCAACCGTTACCAGCGTGGCGATGACTTGTGCGCCAGCCAGCCGGCTGTCAGCCGGGTCGATCATCGACAGGCAATACACCACCAGAATCACCATGATGCCGAGCGGCATCCAGCTGTTCAGCGCGAGCAGCAGGGGTGAGTCCTTGATGGCGTTTTTCAGGATGAAGGGCAACGCACGCAGCAGAAAGGTGATTGCCAGGGCCACGCCCACAGCCAGAAAGATATAACCCGTACTAGGCATCAGGCTGCTCCACCGGCTGTGTGCGGCGCTTGTTCCATTGATGACGCAGTAACATGAAAGCGGTAAATGCGCTCATGGCCAGCACCAGCATGCTGTCGCCTGCCAGCAACGCAGCGATGATGCCGAAGACGGCTGCGGACACCAGGGTAACGCGGTCAGGCCGGTGCCGGTAGGCATCCATGGCCAGTGCGATGAACAGCGCGGTGAGAATGAAATCCAGCCCCTTGACGTTTTGCAGCAGGGTAGCGCCAACAATGGCTCCGGAGAGCGAGCCGGACATCCACGACAGTTGCAGCCCCAGCTGGGTCCATAGAATCCAGCCATGGCTGAGCCGGCGCGGGTCGCGGGGGGCGGCCAGGGCATAGGCTTCGTCGGTCAGGGCAAAGACGCTGTACAGCTTGCTCATGCCGCGTACCCGGTGCAACGGAAACGACAGCCCGTAAAACAGGTGCCGCGAGTTGACCAGCAGCGTGGTCATGGCAATGGCCGACAGCGGCGCGCTGGCCACCAGCAGGCCGACCAGCAGAAACTCGACCGAGCCGGCATATACACCACCCGACAGCAGCGGAGCCACCCACCAGGGCAGCCCGCTGCTGGTGACCATCACACCCAGGCCGATGCCCAGCACAAACATGCTGAGCCAGACCATGCCGGTTTCACGCACCGCGCGTAGCAGGGAAAGAGGCATCACCGGCCTAGCTGCCGCGCTTGAGCTGGTCTTTGAGCTGGGTCGGCAGCTGGCGGATGATCAGCATGTCGCGCTGCTCGTCGTATTCCACGCGCGAGCCGAGCAGATGTGCCTCGAAGCTGATGGAGATGCCTTCGGCACGGCCGGTAAAACGCTGAAACTGGTTGATGGTCTTGCGGTCGGTCGGCACATAATCGCTCAGGCCGTAATCCAGATTGCGGATGTGCTCGTAGAAGGCGCGCGGATTCTCTTCGTCGAGCGCTTCGGACAGTCCTTCCAGCGCGACCGGCTCGCCCTTGCGCTGCTGCTCCTTGGTGTACTGCACCAGTGCCTTGGTTTTCTCCTGCACCGGCTCCTCTTCCAGCCCGGTGGTGTCGATGTAGTCGCTGAAGGCGCGCAGCAATGTGCGGGTATCGGCCGGGGCATCGCCGTGCTCCTCGGCGTGCAGCAACTCGAGAAAAGCATCAGCCAGCTTCTTGCCGCCCTTGCCCTTGAGCAGGGAAATGTAATGGCGCGAGGCAGCGTTGTTGCGCCATTCGCTCAGGTTGATGCGGCAGGCCAGTTGCAGCTGGCCCAGATCCAGGTGCTGAATGTCTTCCGGTTGCAGCGCGTCGCTGATGCGCAGACCACGGCGCTGTGGCAGCAGGGCGACCACGCAGTAGTCGGCCATGTTGAACTGGTACAGCATCAGGCACAGGTGTGCGCTCTGGTACAGCTGGTGCTCATCGAGCAGCTTTTGCCAGTGTTGTGCCAGCTGCAGGCCGAGCGCATGAAACTCCAGCTCGCCGGCATGCAGGGCCTTGAGTCCGGCCGGCAGGGCCAGTTCGTCATCAACAAAACAGGCCCAGCTTTTGCCCTGTTTGGCATTGTAGTTGTCGTTGAAGTCGACCAGCAGGTCTTCCAGCTCGCTGGTGATTTCCAGCGGGGCCGCGCCAGCCTGCAACACGGCGGGGCTGTCGTCGGGTTTCTTGTCCAGATGGTGAATGACGCAATGTTGGATGGGCATGTTTAACCTGTAAATTCCGGGGTGTCGCTGCGGCCTTCTTTCAGCTCTTGCAGACGGCGAATGACGAAGCGTACGTGCAGGTGCAGTTCATAAAGTTCGTGGGTGTAGGACAGGGGAACCTCGACCTTGGCCAGTTCGTTTTGCAGGGCCTGCAGGCGGCCGATTTCCTCGTTCAGCTGTTCAGGCAAGGTGTTGCGGTTGAACTTCTTGTCGATGTCACGCAGGTATTTGTACCAGCGGTAAATGCGGGCGCGGATGCGCCAGCGGTAAACCGGGCCGGCAATCTTGAACAGCGGGAACAGCACCACCAGCAGTGGAATGACCAGAATGATGTAACGGTCGGCCAGTGAGGCGATGCGGAATGGCAGGTAGCGCTGCAGCAACGGCGGGCCCTTGCGGTGGAAATAGTCGGCTNTAGCTTGGCAATGGTTTTGAACAGGGGACTTTGGGTATTCATCTTGTAGTCCTTTACAAGAAAACATCGATGCGGAAATAAACCGGTCTTTCCTTGCGTTCAAGGGCATCCGGGCGGGACAGGCTGCGGGCACTGGTGACGGACAGCGCCAGGTGTTCGCCCTGTGCGCTGAATTCAAAGGCATGGCTGGCCATGCGGCCACTGCTTTCATGGTTGTAGGTGTCGCCACGGATGGCGCCCAGATCGTAGGCGGCCAGCAGGCTGTATTGCTGCAGCAAGGGTTGCAGCCAGTGCCAGGTGATCGGGCGGTTCCAGCGCAACTGGTTGCGCCAGTAGTAGCCGCTGTCGCCGGTCAGGCTCTGGTCTTTATAGCCACGAATGGAATACAAACCGCCCAGGCTGAAACGCTGCGGGCTGTAGAGCACGTCTTCACTACGTTGGGCACTCAACAGGCTGTCGAAGCTGAAGCGCTCGCCGGCCAGCTGGAAGGGTTGCAGGTAGCTGGCGGTCAGGGAGTATTTGTTATAGCGGGCCACTGGCTGGCCGCCTTTGGGTGAGCCTTTGCGCTGGGCATCCAGTGCGCCGCTGCCGCGTTGCCAGCCCAGGTCGACGTTGACAAAGGCGCTGCCCACCCGCCGGCCATGGTTGAAACCCAGTTGATATTCAGTCAGGCGCTGGCTCGATACATCCAGCAAATAATTGTCCAGATAGTTGCGGCTGCGCAGGTGGCTGATGCCAATATTTACGGCTGTCTTACTGGTGCTGTCACGGTGGATGACACGCTCGGCGGTGAGTGCCTGAGTGGTGCTAACGCCATCCAGCACAAAGGAGAAGCCCTGCCCCTGCGTGCGGGTACGGTAATAACTGTGGTTGTAATGGTAGTTGAAGGTCCACCAGCCATAGGGCAGCTGGTAGCTCAGGCCATGACTGGCCGAGTGGCGATAACGATCGCTGACGGCATCCTTGCTGCCCCGGACACTGAGCTGGTCAGCCAGCCCCAGTGGGCTGTCCCAGCTCAGCCAGGTGCTCCACTGTTGTTCACCGGTGCTGCGCTGGCCGTCGTTGTGACGGCTCAGGCCGGCACGCCAGGGTTTGCTGCGCTCNCAAAGGCTTGCGGGTCGGCCCTGGGCCAGTCGCCGGGGGCTTCAAGCAGGCTGCCGTCGGCCATGACTTTTTGCGCGGTAGCCAAGATCAGCGGGGCAATCGCCGGGTGGAACTGGTTATTGACCACCAGCAGGGCCTGGGCACCCAGGGTCTGCATGTCGTGCGCCGGCTGGTCGTTGGGCAGGCTGAGCAGGCCACGGCTGACATCAATACCTTGCACAAAAGGCAGGCGGTGTTCATAGGCGTTGACGCGGGCAATGGGAAACAGCCGCACTTCCGGATGGGCGGCCAGCTGCTGAATGAGGTCGCTTTCGGCCGGAGCCATGAAAAAAGCGCCATCCAGCTCGGCAGCCAGCAGTTGTTCGGCGGCTTTCTTGCCGGTGAAGGGTTGCCAGTTGCCGCCAAGACTGTCGGTATCGATGCCGATTGACTGCAGCAGCGGCTCAAGCAGCAGGCGCAGTCCGCCGGCGGGGCTGCCAATGGCAATCCGGCGTTCGGTCAGGTCTTGCAGGGTATCAGCTTGCAGGTGACGGCGTACAAACAGCCACAGCGGTTCCTGATAGACCGCGCCCAGGCTGTGCAGGGACTGGCGCTGCTGTTCGTCCAGTTCGCGTTCCTGGCCGCTTTGCAGCAGGGCGAGATTGATGCCCGAGTCCTTGTCCAGCAGGCGTTCGGCATTCTGGACCGAGCCGCTGCTTTCAACCAGTTTCAGCTCGAAGTGTTCACGGGCGAGTTCTTCCTGCAGGCGCAGGGCGAAGGCATGATAGCCGCCACCGGCCGCGCCGGTGCTCATGGTTGCCGACATCGGTGGCGGCGGAGCGACAAAGTAGAACAGGGCGGCAACCAGCGCACCCAGTACCGGCACCAACCAGAGGTTGGCGCGGATCATGATGGACAGGTCCTGGAAAAAACGACTCATGTGTGTGCTATCCGGTTATATAAAACGGTTGGTCATTATACGCAGACCGCTAGGGGTTGGCTTGGCGGGGATGATGTTTACACCTGTTTGCCGAGAGTACGATCTTTATAGCAGCGTTGGGGTATGGGTGGAGCAAACCCCGTGCCGCCATCCCTGGCGGCACGGAGCCTACATGGACGTACTTGCGGCGTGTTTGCGAATCCATACCCCAACGCTGCAGACACAGAACTTGTCAGCCTCTAACGCTCGTCTTCAGCCTCTGTCCCGGCCTTGCGGCGTGGAATACCCATGCGCTGGCGGCGTTCCCACAGGGACTTGCGGCTGATGCCGAGGCGGCTGGCCAGCTCGGTTTCGGTCATGCTGTCCTGGTGCTCCAGCACAAACTGCTGAAAGTAATCCTCCAGGGATTGTCCGGTCTGTTCTTGCGGGGCCTTGGCATGGGCGGCAGGCTGCTCCAGGTCGACATCAATACCGAGCAGATCAAGAGTGACGCGGTTGCCCTCGCACAGGATGACCGCCCGCTCGATGGCGTTTTCCAGCTCGCGCACATTGCCCGGCCAGTGATAGTGGTGCATGCCCTTGAGGCATTCATCGGTGAAATGCATCGGCTCGGTACGTTTGGCTTTCAGGCGCTGGCGTTCCAGCAGGGCGGTGGCGATTTCGCTGATGTCGTCACCACGCTCGCGTAGCGCCGGCAAGGTCAGGGCGATCACATGCAGGCGATAGAACAGGTCTTCGCGGAACTTGCCCTCTTTGGCCAGCGCCTTGAGATCCCGGTGGGTGGCGGCAATCAGGCGGATGTTGACCTTCTGTGACTGGGTCGAGCCGACCCGGCGGATTTCGCTTTCCTGCAACACGCGCAGCAGGCGGGCCTGGGCTTCCAGCGGCAACTCGCCGATTTCGTCGAGAAACAGGGTACCGCCATCGGCGGCCTCGACCAGCCCGGCACGCGCCTTGTCGGCTCCGGTAAAGGCACCCCGCTCATGGCCGAACAGCTCGGACTCGATCAGGGTTTCGGGAATGGCAGCACAGTTGACGGAGATCATCGGGGCACCGGCCCGGTCGGACAGGTTGTGCAGGGCGCGGGCGACCAGCTCCTTGCCGGTACCGGATTCGCCATGAATCAGTACGTTGGCATCAGCGGGAGCGACCTTGCGGATCTTGACAAACAGTGCCTGCATGGCCGGGCTGCTGCCGATGATGCCGATATCGCTATTGTCGCTGGCTGCCGGCTGCCCGCCGACCGGAGCCTGATCGCCCGGCGTTTCTTCGTCAGTTGTCGCGCGGGCATGTTCCTGTAGAATCCGGGCGATGGTGGCCAGCATGTCCTGGTGGTCAAACGGTTTGGCAATGTAGTCCATGGCGCCCAGTTTCATGCTGTCCACCGCCGAGCGCAGGCTGGCGTAGCTGGTCATGATCAGCACCGGCGTGGTGCCGGCATGCTGGATGATTTCCGTACCCGGAGCACCGGGCAGACGCAGGTCACTGATGATCAGGTCGTAGGCGCCGGGACTGAAACCGTCCAGGGCTTCCTGTACCGAGCCGGCCTCGCTCACCTGGTAGCCGTTGCGCTCCAGCAGGCGCTTGAGGGCTGAGCGGATGATGGGCTCGTCTTCAACAATGAGGATGTGGGACATTGATACTCTCTCTACTTGTGAATGCTGGCGTGATGCTGTTGCGGGTAACCTGTAATGCTTGCTGGTCAGATTAGCCCGGAGTGTCCGGAGCCGGCAGGCTGCGGGGCAGGCGGATACAGAATCTTGTGCCGCCGGGCGTGTCAGGCAGGGGGCTGGTGACGCGGATGTCGCCCTGATGTTCCCTGACGATGGAGTAGGCCATGGCCAGACCAAGCCCGGTGCCTTCGCCCGGGTCCTTGGTGGTGAAAAACGGCTCGAACAGCTGACTCTGGTGCTCGGGTGCGATACCGCTACCCTGGTCGGTGATGCTCAGCTCGACCCAGTCGCGGCCGGCCCGGGTTGCCATCAGGATCAGTCCGCCGGGCGGGCTGGCATCGCGGGCATTGCCGAGCAGGTTGACCACCACCTGGCTCAGGCGCTGGGGATCGCCCTTGATCCAGTGGTCGGGCTGGCACAGGTTACGAAACTCCACACTCTGCGCATCGGTGTTCAACGATAAGAGGTTCACCGCATCTTTGCAAACTTCCAGCCAGCACAGTGCCTCGTGGCTGTTGTCGTGCGGCTGGCCGCTGCGGGAAAAGCCCATCATGGACTGTACGATGCGGGTGATGCGCCGGGTCTGCTCGATGATCTGGCCGCTGATTTCCTGCAGTTCCTCATCGCTGGTACGCTCTTCCTGGATGATCTGGGCCAGGCAGGCGATGCCGGTCACCGGGTTGCCGATTTCATGGGCGACGCCGGCGGCCAGACGCCCCAGCGAAGCCAGCCGCTGGGCGTGAATCAGCTGGTCTTCCAGCTGACGGTTTTCGGTGATGTCTTCAACCAGCAGCACCATGCCGCTGTCACCGGGTGCGCCGGGTTCGGCAATGGCGGCCTTATGCAGGTTGAGCCAGCGCGACTGGAAACTGCTGTGCAGGCGTTTTTTGTGCAGCCGGTTTTCCGTGCCCTGGCTGAAGCTCACCAGCAGGTCACGCCAGGGGGCATCGATACTCTCCAGCGGCGAGCCGAGCACACGGGCCGCACCGATGCCGGTCAGGTTTTCCATGGCCAGGTTCCACAGGGTGATTTCCGCTTCCCGTGACAGGGCGCAGACACCCAGCGGCAGGTTGTGCAGCGTTTGCCGGTGGTGGCGGCGGACTGCGTCCAGCTCGGCGGCCAGGCCGGTCAGGCGCGAGCGGTAGTCTTCCAGGCGGTTTTCGATGAAGTGGATGTCTTCGGTGACATAGTTGGCGGCAGCGTTTTGATAAGGCAGAAAGCTGGACACCAGATCCCGGGCCACGCCCGGCCCGAGCAGCCCGGACAGGTTGGCCTCGATCCGGTCACGCAGGCGGCGCAGGGCAAAGGGCCGGCTCTCGTCCATGGGCAGTTGCAGGTCGCTCAGGGCACGCTGCACTTCGCGCTGGGCGGTGATGCTGCCCAGCGGCTTGGACAGGGCAAAGGCAAACTCGTGGGGCGAGCCGGCCTGCAAGCGGCGGCTTTCCGGCAGCCGTGAGCGGTTGACCAGGCAGGTCTGGCGGCTGATCTGCTCTTCTTGCCGGGTGCTGCTGAGCAGGGATACCAGGGCAAATACCAAGCTGTTGGCAATGATGGCAAGAGCGGTCGCCTGCTGCCAGCTGTCTTCGGCAGACAGGTAGTCGAGCCCGAGGTCGGACAGGGGCAGGCGGGTAGCCAGGCCAAGGGTCGGCAGCAGCATGCTGTAGGCCCAGATCAGCAGGCCGGTGAGGGTGCCGGCCATGAAACCATTGCGGTTGGCCTTCGGCCAGTACAGCAGGGCCATCACACCGGGCAGAAACTGCAGGCCACCGGCAAAGGAAACCACGCCCAGGCTTGACAGCTGGTGTGTCGAGCCAAGCAGCAGGTAGACAACAAAGCTGGCCAGGATGATGGCGGCGATCAGCAGGCGGCGGGTCCACTTGAGCCAGCCGTAGATGTTGCCGGTGGCCGGCGGTTGATAGACAGGCAGGATCAGATGGTTGAGCACCATGCCGGACAGGGCGATGGTGCAAACGATGATCACCCCGCTGGCCGCCGACATGCCGCCCATGAACGACAGCAGGGCCAGTGTTTCGTTGTTCAGGGCCAGCCCCAGGCCAATGGCGAAATACTGCGGCTCGGTGGTCACGCCCAGTTTCAGGCCGGCCCACAGGATGAGTGGAATGGGCAGGCTCAGCAACAGCAGGAACAGCGGCAGGCCCCAGCTGGCACTGACCAGCGAGCGTGGCTTGAGGTTTTCGGTGAAGGCCATGTGGAACATGTGTGGCATGACGATCACGGCGGCAAAAAACAGCAGCAACAGCACGCGCCACTGGCCGTCCTGCATGGGTTGTTGTAGTTGCTGCAGTATGGCCTTGTTGTCGCTCAGCCATTGCTGCAGGCCGGCGGGGCCGTCAAACAGCTGGTACAGCAGCCAGCCGGCCACTGCCAGAATGGCCAGCAGCTTGAGCAGTGACTCGAACGCCATGGCGAAGACCACGCCCTGGTGCTTTTCCCGGGTGGCGATGTGGCGGGCACCAAACAGGATCGAGAACAGGGTGATGATCAGGCAGAAAACCAGTGCGATGTTTTCCTGCACCGGCGAGCCGGTCAGCAGCTGGGCGGTATCAGCCACCGCCTGGATTTGCAGCGCCAGCAAGGGCAGGGTGCACAACAGCAAACCCAGGGTGGTCAGGGTGCCGGCTGCGGTGCTGCGGAAACGAAAGGCAAACAGGTCGGCCAGCGATGCCAGCTGGTGGGTGCGGGTCAGCTCCAGTAGCGGGTAAAGCAACACCGGCGCAAGCAGGAAGGCACCGGAAATACCCAGATAGATGGCCAGAAAACCATAGCCGTACTGATGGGCCAGCCCGACCGAACCGTAGAATGCCCATGCGCTGGCGTATACGCCCAGCGACAGGGTGTAGATCAGCGGATGCCGCACCAGCTGGCGCGGCAGCAGGTTTTTTTCTGCCAGCCAGGCGGTGGCAAACAACGTCAGCAGATAGCCGATGGCCAAGCCGGTCAGATGGATTACGCTGATGGTCATGGGCGGCCACCAGCCGGAGGAATGCAGGCAAGGTCTTGCATGCTAACAGGACTCGCCATCACGCTTGCCCTGCAAAAGAAAGGTGAGCACGATCAGCAGTAGCCAGAGCAGATAAGGGCGATACCAGAGGTCGTTGTTGGCCGTCCACCAGTCCATGATGGCGGGTGAAAACAGGTAAATGCCGACAACCAGCAACAGGATCAGGCGGTAGATGTACATGAAAGCGCTTCACTGACAACAGGTGTTACCGATGGTAACCCGTGGTTGTCATGCCTGCCAGCCGGACAGCCCCTTCTTTAGGTGTAGGCTCGGGGCTGGATGTTTCAGCAGCCATTCTGCCGGAGGGTAACTCCTTCCGGCAAGGCGAGGCTGGAGCAAACCGCTTCGTCCACAGGGCGGTTACTGTGCGTTCAGCGCCTGGCCGTTGACTCCCTTGCTGTCCGGGCCAAGCAGATACAGGTACACCGGCATAATGTCTTCCGGCGCAGGGTTGCTGTTCGGGTGTTCGCCCGGATAGGCGGCGGCACGCATGGAGGTGCGGGTGGCACCGGGGTTGACACTGTTGGCACGCACATGGGTTTCATCCAGTTCGTCGGCCAGCACCTGCATCAGCCCCTCGGTGGCGAACTTGGACACCGCGTAGGCACCCCAGTAGGCACGGCCCTTGCGGCCAACGCCGCTGGAGGTGAAAACCACGGAAGCATCCTCCGACAGCTGGAGCAGCGGCAGCAGGGCGCGGGTCAGGCCGAAGGTGGCCTGCACGTTGACCTGCATGACCTCGGCAAACTTGTCATCGGGAATTTGTTGCATGGGCATGCGCGGGCCGAGAATCGAGGCATTGTTGAGCAAGCCGTCCAGCCGGCCGAATTCCTGCTCGATCATTGCGCCCAGCTCATCGAACTGGGCGGTGGTGGCGGTTTTCAGGTCCAGCGGGATCACTACCGGCTCCGGGTGGCCGGCGGCACAGATCTCGTCATACACCAGATTCAGGTTTTTCTCGGTCTTGCCCAGCAGCAATACCGTTGCGCCACGGGCGGCGCAGGCCCTTGCGGCGGCGGCACCAATGCCGCGGCCGGCACCACTGATCAGGATGATGCGCCCTTTGAGCAGGTCGGGCGCGGCAGTGTAATCAAACATGGTTCAGTCTCTTGACGGGTTCGGATAATCGGCTTGCAGCAGCGCCAGTATGGCGCCGGCCAGCTGTGTGGAATGGGTGACATGGTGGGTGGCGCCCCAGCCCGGCGGGTTGTCCTGCGGGCCGTGATAGCCGTAACCGACCGACATCGACGGCATGCCCGCCGCCTCCGCCGCCTGGATGTCCCGCAGGTCATCGCCGACATACAGGGCGTGCTGCGGAAGCACATCCAGCTGCCGGCAGGCCAGCAGCAGCATGTCGGGGGCGGGCTTGGGCTGGCTGACCTGTTCGGGGCAGACCAGTACGGCAGCCCGTTGCTCCAGTTGCAGGGCATGCAGGATCGGGCGGGCAAAACGTTCCGGCTTGTTGGTGGCAACTCCCCAGGGAATTTGCCGCTGCTCCAGCAGCTGCAGCAGTTCGGCCAGCCCGGCAAACAGGCGGCTGTGCGCACAGGGATTGGCATGGTAGCGTTGCAGGAAATCATCCTTGAGTGCATCAAAGCCGGCCTGTTCCGGTGCGGTTTCCAGCGCCAGAGCGACCATCGCGGCGGCACCGGCCGATACCCGCTGGCGGATCAGCTGTTCGTCCATGGCGGGCAGGCCGCGCCCGGCCCGCATCTGCTGCAGGATCGCGATGAAGTCCCGTGCGCTGTCCAGCAGGGTACCGTCCAGATCAAACAAAACCGCCCGGATGCACATGATTACAGGGGCTTGCTGCAATGCATCATGTAATTGACGTCGACGTCGTTTTCCAGCTTGTAGCGTTTGAGCAGCGGATTGTAGGTCAGGCCGACGAGATCGTGGATTTCCAGTTCGGCCTGGCGTGCCCAGGCACCCAGCTCGGAGGGTTTGATGAATTTCTTGAAGTCGTGGGTGCCGCGCGGCAGCATGTTGAGCACGTATTCAGCCCCCACCACCGCCAGCAGATACGCCTTGGGGTTGCGGTTGATGGTGGAGAAAAACACCTGGCCACCGGGTTTGACCAGTTTCTGGCAGGCGGCAATGATGGAGGACGGCTCGGGGACGTGCTCCAGCATTTCCAGACAGGTGACCACGTCGAATTGGCCGGGCATCTCTTCGGCCAGCTGTTCGGCAGTAATCTGGCGGTAATCGATGTTCAGGCCGCTTTCCAGCTGGTGCAGTTTGGCCACCGACAGCGGAGCTTCGCCCATGTCGATGCCGGTCACCTCGGCCCCGCGCTGGGCCATGGCTTCGGCCAGAATGCCGCCGCCGCAGCCCACGTCCAATACCTTTTTACCCGCCAGCGGGGCACGCTCGTCGATCCAGTTGACCCGCAGCGGGTTGATGTCGTGCAGGGGCTTGAACTCGCTTTCACGGTCCCACCAGCGATGGGCCAGTGCTTCGAATTTGGCGATTTCCAGAGGGTCAACGTTGCTCATGCGGGGTTCCTGTCAGGTGGATGCCGGCGCAAGCGGGGCCAGGCGGAGCTTGCGCATTCAAATGCGGCACATGATGCCAGTTTTCGCCGGCGTTTGCTGTAATGCTGGTCAAGAAAGCGGATAAGACAACTCAGCCGGCCTGAATCCGCTGGCACCATTCGGTAGCACGGGCACGAAGGGCGGCGGTGTCCATGCGCAGCAGCTGCCGGCTGGCGACCAGTTGCTTGCCGCCCACCCAGACATGCTCCACGGCATCGCTACTGCAGGCATACACCAGTTGCGAAACCGGGTCATACACCGGCTGCACCGCCGGGGCGGACAGGTTGATGCTGACCAGATCGGCCAGCTTGCCGACTTCCAGCGAGCCGGTCCGCTCCTGCAGGCCCAGCGCACGTGCGCCATTGAGGGTGGCCATGCGCAGCGCCTGATGGGCATTGAGTGCGCTGGCATTGCGGCTGACCGCCTTGGCCAGCAAGGCAGCGGTGCGCATTTCTTCCAGCAGGCTGAGATTGTTGTTGCTGGCCGCGCCATCGGTACCCAACGCCACATTGATGCCGGCCTGCCACAGGCGCTCGACCGGGCAAAACCCGCTGGCCAGTTTCAGGTTGGAGCGGGGGCAGTGCACCAGGCTGCAGTTGTGGGTCAGCAGCAGGTCGATGTCGGAGCGCTCGACCTGTGTCATGTGCACCGCCTGGAAATTCGGCCCGAGCAGGCCGTGCCCGGCAATGCGCTCCAGCGGCCGCTGGCCATGAAGTTTCAGGCTTTCTTCCACTTCGTGGGCGGTTTCGTGCAGGTGCATCTGTACATTGATGTCCAGCTGGTTGAGCAGCGTGGCCAGCTTGCGCAGGTTGTCATCGTTCAGGGTATAGGGCGCATGCGGACCAAAGGCGATGTCGATGCGCGGGTGCTGCTTGAAATCGTCAAACAGCTCCAGCCCCCGGCGCATGGCATCATCGGCACTGCGGATGCCGGGCATGGGGAAATCGGCCACCGGCATGCAGATCTGCGCGCGGATGCCGCTGTGATGCACCTGCTGACAGGCCGTTTCCGGATAAAAATACATGTCCGAGTAGCAGGTCACGCCAGCCAGCAGCTGCTCGGCGATGGCCAGATCGGTGCCATCACGCACAAAATCCTCGTTGACCCAGCGTGCTTCCGCCGGCCAGATGTGCTCCTGCAGCCAGGTTTGCAACGGCAGGTCATCGGCCATGCCGCGAAACAGGGTCATGGCGGCATGGCCATGGGCGTTGACCAGCCCGGGAATCAGCAGGCTGTCGGGCAGCTCCAGTATCTGGCCGTAGTTGTGTCGCAGCGCCTGCTCGCGTGGCGCGATCAGCGCGATGCGGTCGCCGGCAATGGCCAGGCCGTAATCCTCCAGCACCACGCCGGCCGGCTCGACCGGTACCAGCCAGCGCGGGAGTAGCAGGGTGTCGTAGCGGTTGGGCGTGTTCATGGTGATTCCGTTCCGGGTAGATTGTGTGATGCAAATGTACCTGATGCGGCCAGGGTTTTGTGCTGTCTGTGGCTGGTTATTTTTTGCAACAAGGTGCGGCTTTATCCGCACATCTCCGTTTGTTGTGTGTTCGAATAAATTCGAACCTGCAGGTCTGTACAGCTATACTCCGGCGCGGTATGGGTTGGAGGTGTGCAGATGCGTGAACAGTTGATCAGGGCCGAGCAAATCAAGCCGCTGGAATGGCGTGGTGGTGTGTTGCGCCTGCTGGACCAGCGCGTGCTGCCGTTGCAGCAGGCATGGCTGGAGTGTCGCGATGCAGCACAGACCGCAGCGGCGATCCGTGACATGGTGGTGCGCGGCGCACCGGCCATCGGCATTGCGGCTGCCTATGGCGTGGCGCTGGCGGCGCGGCAACGCCATGCCGAAAGCGCTACCGGCTGGCGAGCAGCTCTGGCAGAGGATATGCAGCTGCTGGCGGCTTCACGGCCGACAGCGGTCAACCTGTTCTGGGCGCTGGAGCGCATGCAGCAGGTGCTGGATGCCCATGCCGGACAAGACTGTCCGCTGGCGCAACTGGATGCGGCGGCGATTGCCATTCACGAAGCCGACCGCGAAGCCAACCTGTGCATGGCGCAGCTGGGCATGGAGGTCATCCGCCACTATTGCGAAGCACCGCAACACCTGCTGACCCACTGCAATGCCGGCGCGCTGGCCACCGGTGGCTTTGGCACCGCGCTGGGCGTGATCCGAGCCGCCCATCTGGCCGGGCTGGTGGAGCATGTGCACGCCGACGAAACCCGGCCCTGGCTGCAGGGCTCGCGACTGACCGCATGGGAGCTGGCCTGTGATGGCGTGCCGGTGTCGGTGAATGCCGACTCGGCGGCGGCGCACCTGCTGCGCGAGGGCGATATCACCTGGGTGATTGTCGGGGCTGACCGCATCACCGCCAACGGCGATGTGGCCAACAAGATAGGTACTTACCAGCTGGCGGTGCTGGCACGCTTTCATGATGTGCGCCTGATGGTGGTCGCGCCCAGTTCAACCATCGACATGCAGCTGGCCAGCGGGGCCGACATTCCCATCGAACAACGCAGCGCCGATGAGCTGCTGCGGGTCGCCGGCCAGCCGGTGACCACGGAACTGCCGGCGTTCAATCCGGTATTCGACGTTACACCGGCCAGTCTGGTGGACGTGATTGTCACCGAGCGCGGCGTGGTCGAGCAGCCTACAGCAGAAAAGATGCGCCAGCTGATGCAAGAGGGGGCGTTGCACTAAGCTTGCCGGATGCAAAAGGGTTTCCGGCCAATCAACCCCTACATTGTAGTAGAAGGATGAACTGCAGATGTATACAATATGCGAAACAACGATTTTCAACAGGTACTATCGCGACTACTGGTCCGATGAAGAATACAGCGACTTCAAGGTATTTCTTGCCACGAACCCGGAAGCGGGTGTCGTCGAACCGGGGGCCGGAGGCATCCGTAAAATACGCTGGTATTCCGGCCAGAGCGGAAAACGTGGTGGCGTCAGGGTGATCTATTACAACAGGCTGGCCAGCGGGCAAATCTGGCTGCTGACCATTTATGGCAAATCTGCCGTTGATCAGCTCGACAAGAAGCTGCTGCGCCAATATGTGGAGGCACTCAATGAATCACTTGAAACGCATTGAACAACGGGATGCGGCACGCGACATCCAGGCCGAATTGCTGGAGGGCCTGCAAGAAATGGCTGCCGATATGCCTGCGGCCTCTCACCGGATCACTCAAACAGATGTCGCTCTTGCCAGGCAGAAAGCACAGATGAGCCAGGCCAGCTTTGCAAAAACTCTGGGGGTATCCGTTCGCACCCTGGAAAGCTGGGAGCAGGGCGCTCGCCGACCTTCCGGAGCAGCCCGCTCCCTGATCAAACTGTTTATCAAGCATCCAGAATTTGTACGGGAAGCGTTGAGCTGAGCTGATTTTTCAGTGCTGTTCTGCCGTGCGTGTCGGTGCAAAATCCCGGCTGCTCCGGCAAGGGCTTTTATGCTATACTCCGGCGATTGTGGAAATGGCCAGACGGGCCGTTTCAAGCACCTTGACTGAGAAAGGAACACAGCTTCCATGGGTGAACTCGCCAAAGAAATCCTGCCGATCAGCATTGAAGACGAAATGCGCCAGTCCTATCTCGATTACGCCATGAGCGTGATTGTGGGCCGTGCGCTCCCCGATGCCCGGGACGGGCTGAAACCGGTACACCGCCGCGTGCTCTTCGCCATGAAAGAGCTCGGCAACGACTGGAACAAGCCGTACAAGAAGTCCGCCCGTGTGGTCGGTGACGTCATCGGTAAGTATCACCCGCATGGTGACAGAGCCGTTTACGACACCATCGTGCGCATGGCGCAGCCGTTCTCGCTGCGCTATATGCTGGTGGACGGGCAGGGCAACTTTGGTTCGGTCGATGGCGACAACGCCGCCGCCATGCGATACACCGAAGTGCGCATGGCAAAACTCGCCCATGAGCTGCTGGCCGACCTGGAAAAGGAAACCGTCGACTGGGTGCCCAACTATGACGGCACCGAGCAGATTCCCGAGGTGTTGCCGAGCAAGGTGCCCAACCTGCTGGTCAACGGCTCGTCCGGTATTGCCGTGGGTATGGCCACCAACATTCCGCCGCACAACCTGAATGAAGTGATTGACGGCTGTCTGGCGCTGATCGCCAATCCCGACATGTCGGTCGACGAGCTGATGCAGCACATCCCCGGCCCGGATTTTCCGACCCACGGCATCATCAACGGCCGTGCCGGCATCATCGAGGCTTACCGCACCGGCCGAGGCCGGGTGCATATCCGTGCCCGCGCCGAGATCGAAGACATCGACAAGGCTGGTGGCCGCGAGCAGATCGTGGTTACCGAAATTCCTTACCAGGTCAACAAGGCAAAACTGATCGAGAAGATTGCCGAACTGGTCAAGGAAAAGAAAATCGAGGGCATCAGCGAGCTGCGTGACGAGTCCGACAAGGACGGCATGCGCATTGTGATCGAGCTGCGCCGTGGCGAAGTGGCCGAGGTGGTGCTCAACAACCTCTATGCCCAGACCCAGATGCAGACCGTGTTCGGCATCAACAACGTGGCGCTGGTCGATGGCCAGCCACGCCTGCTCAACCTCAAGGACATGCTTGAGGTGTTCGTGCGTCACCGCCGCGAAGTGGTGACCCGCCGCACCGTTTACGAGTTGCGCAAGGCCCGCGAGCGCGGCCACATCCTGGAAGGCCAGGCAGTGGCGCTGTCCAACATCGACCCGGTAATCGAGCTGATCAAGAACTCGCCGACTCCGGCCGAGGCCAAGGAACGCCTGATCGCTACCGCCTGGGAATCCAGCGCTGTGGCGGCCATGGTCGAGCGCGCCGGAGCCGAGTCCTGCCGTCCCGAGGAACTGGACGAACAGTACGGCATGCGTGACGGCTTCTATCACCTGTCACCCGAGCAGGCCCAGGCCATTCTGGAGCTGCGCCTGCACCGCCTGACCGGTCTTGAGCACGAAAAGCTGCTGGCCGAATACCAGGAGATTCTGCAACTGATCGGCGAGCTGCTGGAAATCCTCGGCAGTGAAGAGCGCCTACTGGAAGTGATCTGCGAAGAGCTGCAACAGGTCAAGGAAGGTTTTGGCGATGCCCGCCGTACCGAGATCGTCGCCTCCCAGGTGGACCTGACGATTGCCGACCTGATCCCCGAAGAAGAGCGCGTGGTCACCATTTCCCATGGCGGCTACGCCAAGAGCCAGCCGCTGGAAACCTATCAGGCCCAGCGCCGTGGCGGTCGCGGCCGTTCGGCCACCGGCGTCAAGGACGAGGACTACGTCGAACACCTGCTGGTGGCCAACAGCCATGCCACGCTGTTGCTGTTCTCGAGCAAGGGCAAGGTGTACTGGCTACGCACTTTCGAGATTCCCGAAGCATCGCGTGCCTCCCGTGGCCGGCCAATGGTCAACCTGTTGCCGCTGGAAGAGGGCGAGCGCATCACCGCGATGCTGGAAATCGACCTGGAAGCACTCAATGCCCAGGCCGAGGCCGAAGGTCTCAACGATGACGACATGCCCGAGCTGGCCGATATTGCCGAAGATGTGGACAGCGACGATGGCGACGATGGCCTGGAATATGACGAAGCTGACGGTGCTTACATCTTCATGGCCACCGCCAAGGGCACGGTGAAAAAGACCCCGCTGACCCAGTTCAGCCGTCCGCGCAGCTCCGGCCTGATCGCGCTGCGTCTGGAAGAGGGCGACACCCTGATTGCCGCCGCCATTACCGACGGTTCCAAACACGTGATGCTGTTCTCCGACGGTGGCAAGGTGATCCGCTTCAAGGAAAGCAAGGTACGCCAGATGGGCCGTACCGCCCGTGGCGTGCGCGGCATGCGCATCAGCGACGAGCAGCAGCTGATTTCCATGCTGATCCCCGAGCCGGGCGCCTACATTCTGACCGCTTCCGAAAACGGTTATGGCAAACGTACCGCCCTCGACGAATTCCCGCTGCGTGGCCGTGGTGGCCAGGGCGTGATCGCCCAGGTGCAGAACGAGCGTAACGGCTGTCTGGTCGGCGCGGTCCAGGTCCAGGACGGTGAGGAAATCATGCTGATCACCGATCAGGGCACGCTGGTGCGTACCCGTGTCGATGAAGTTTCCAGCCAGTCGCGCAACACCCAGGGTGTGACCCTGATCCGTCTGACCAAGGGCGAGCTGCTGGTCGGCATCGAGCGGGTGCAGGAGCCTTCAGGCGGTGATGATGAAGAAGAATTTGACGCAGACGTGGCTGACAGCAACGAAAGCGCCGCTGACACAACCGAAAACCAGGAATAAGCATCCATGACCACAAGAGCTTACAATTTTTGTGCAGGGCCGGCAGCACTGCCGGAAGAGGTACTGAAGCAGGCGCAGGCCGAACTGCTGGACTGGCAGGGTCGTGGCCTGTCGGTCATGGAGATGAGCCACCGCAGTGACGAGTTTGTCGCCATTGCCGAAACTGCCGAACAGGACCTGCGCGACCTGATGCAGGTGCCAGACAACTACAAAGTGCTGTTCGTGCAGGGCGGTGCCAGCCAGCAGTTTGCCCAGATTCCGCTCAACTTCCTGCCCGAAGATGGCGTCGCCGACTATGTCGACACCGGCATCTGGTCAAAGAAAGCCATTGATGAGGCCCGTCGTTTCGGCAACATCAATGTCGCCGCCAGCGCCAGGGCGCAGGATTATTTTGCCATTCCCGGCCAGAACGACTGGCAGCTGAGCAAGGGGGCCGCCTACCTGCATTACTGCACCAACGAAACCATTGGCGGCCTGCAGTTTGACTGGGTTCCGCAGACCGGCGATGTTCCCCTGATTACCGACATGTCGTCCGATATCCTGTCGCGTCCGGTTGATGTCAGCCAGTTCGGCATGATCTACGCCGGCGCACAGAAAAATATCGGCCCCAGCGGCCTGGTGGTGGTGATCGTGCGCGAGGACCTGCTCGGCCGGGCCCGCAGCAGCTGTCCGACCATGCTCGATTACAAGGTGGCGGCCGACAACGGTTCCATGTTCAACACCCCGGCGTGCTTTTCCTGGTACCTGTCCGGGCTGGTGTTCAAGTGGCTGAAAGCGCAGGGCGGTGTCGAGGCCATGGCCAGGGTCAACCATGAAAAACAGCGCCGCCTGTATGAGTACATCGACAGCAGCGAACTGTACAACAACCCGGTCAGCCGCAGCGCCCGCTCCTGGATGAACGTGCCTTTCACCCTTGCCGATGCTGCACTGGACAAGGTGTTTCTGAGCGGTGCCGAAGAGCGTCGCCTGCTTAACCTGAAGGGCCACCGCTCGGTCGGCGGCATGCGTGCTTCCATCTACAATGCGGTACCGCTGGAAGCCATCGACGCACTGATTGACTACATGAAAGCATTCGAGAAGGAGCACGGCTGATGAGCGAGCAGGAATTGCAGGCGCTGCGGGTACGCATTGACTCACTGGATCACAAGATTCTTGAACTGATCAGCGAACGCGCCCGCTGCGCCCAAGAAGTGGGCCGGGTGAAGATGGCCGAACTGGCCGAAGGCGAAACCGCTGTTTTCTACCGCCCGGAGCGTGAAGCCCAGGTGCTCAAGCGTATCATGGACCTCAATCAGGGCCCGCTGGACAACGAAGAGATGGCACGGCTGTTCCGCGAAATCATGTCCGCTTGCCTGGCGCTGGAGCAGCCACTGAAGGTCGCCTATCTGGGGCCGGAAGGAACCTTCTCCCACGCGGCGGCGCTCAAGCATTTTGGCCAGTCGGTACACGCCCGCTCAATGGCGGCGATTGACGAGATCTTCCGTGAAGTGGCCGCCGGCGCGGTGAGCTATGGCGTGGTGCCGGTGGAAAACTCCACCGAAGGTGCCATCAACCACACGCTGGACAGCTTCCTCGAGCACGACATCGTGATCTGCGGTGAGGTCGAGCTGCGCATTCACCACCACTTGCTGGTCGGTGACAACACCAAGACCGAGCATATCACCCGCATCTATTCTCATGCCCAGTCGCTGGCCCAGTGCCGCAAGTGGCTGGATGCCTACTACCCCAACGCCGAGCGTGTGGCAGTGGCGAGCAACGCCGAGGCGGCCAAACGCGTCAAGGGCGAGTGGAGCAGTGCGGCGATTGCCGGAGACATGGCAGCCAGCCTGTACGGCCTGACCATCCATGCCGAAAAGATCGAGGACCGTCCCGACAACTCGACCCGCTTCCTGATCATCGGCAGCCGCCCCGTTCCGGCCTCCGGCGACGACAAGACCTCGATCATCGTGTCGGTCAGCAACAAGCCGGGCGCATTGCACGAGCTGCTGATTCCGTTTCACGACAACGGTGTCGACCTGACCCGCATCGAGACCCGGCCGTCACGCAGCGGCAAGTGGTCCTATGTGTTCTTCATCGACTTCATGGGCCATCAGGATGATCCGCTGGTCAAGGACGTGCTGGAAAAAATCGTCAGCCAGTCCACCGGGGTCAAGGTGTTGGGCTCCTATCCTAAAGCTGTACTTTAAATTATTGAGCTGTAATCAAGCGGGAGTTGAATTTGCATGAGCTGTGATTTCTTGCAACTGGCACGCACGCCGGTGCAACAGCTGTCACCCTATGTGCCCGGCAAACCGGTCGAGGAGCTGGCACGCGAGCTGGACCTGAACCCGGCCGACATCATCAAGCTGGCCAGTAACGAAAACCCGCTGGGGCCGAGCCCGAAAGTGCTGGAAGCGATTGAAAAGGCACTGCCGGAGCTGACCCGCTATCCCGACGGCAACGGCTTTGCGCTCAAGCAGGCGCTGGCCGCCCATTACGGGCTGGACATGGCCCAGATCACCCTGGGCAACGGCTCCAACGATGTGCTGGAGCTGGTGGCCAAGGCCTGGCTGGAACCGGGCCACAACGCCGTATTCAGCCAGTACGCCTTTGCCGTGTACCCGATTGCCACACTGGCAGCCGGCGCCGAGTGCCGCGAAGTACCGGCCAAAGACCATGGCCACGATCTGGATGCGATGCTGGCCGCGATTGATGCCGACACCCGAGTCGTGTTCATTGCCAACCCGAACAATCCGACCGGAACCTGGTTTGATATCAGCGCTCTGGAAGCTTTTCTTGACGCAGTACCTGAACAGGTGCTGGTGGTACTGGACGAAGCCTATATCGAATATGCCTCGGGCAGCGAGTTGCCAAATGGCGTGAAATATCTATCGCGCTATCCGAACCTGATCGTCTCGCGGACCTTTTCCAAGGCCTATGGCCTGGCCGCCTTGCGCGTTGGCTACGCACTGTCCTCGCCCCGTGTGGCGGAAGTGCTCAACCGGGTGCGCCAGCCGTTCAACGTCAACAGCCTGGCGCTGGCAGCCGCTTGCGCCGCGCTGGAAGACGAGGACTACCTGTTCCGCAGCCGGCTGGCCAATGACCAGGGCATGGAACAGCTGGAAACCGGGCTGGAAGCGCTGGGGCTGGAGTGGATTGCCTCGAAGGGCAACTTCATTGCCGTGCGCTTCGGGCCGGATGCGGCCGCCATCAACCAGGCACTGCTGGAAAAAGGGGTCATTGTCAGGCCGGTTGCCGGCTATGGCATGCCCGAATACCTGCGGGTTTCGATCGGCACGCATGAAGAAAACGCACGCTTTCTCGGTGTTCTAAAGCAGGTGCTGGTCAATGATGCCTGAGGCAAAGACCGCCCCGCTGACAGGCAAGCTGACGGTTGTCGGACTGGGCCTGATCGGGGCTTCTTTTGCCAGGGCAGCACGCGAACTGGGGCTGTGCCGCGAAGTGGTCGGAGTCGATAGCGATCCGTCCACCTGCCAGGCGGCACTGGACATGGGCGTGATTGACAGTGGCCATACCAGCCTGCTGGAGGGCTGCCGCGATGCCGAAGTGATCCTGCTGGCCGTACCGGTACTGGCCGCAGGGCCGATTCTGCAGCAGCTGGCGGACGACGCACACACCCGCAACGCGATCATTACCGATGTCGGCAGCGTCAAGGGTGCATTTGTCAGGGCGGCAGAACAGGCGTTTGGCCGGCTGCCGGCCGGGCTGGTACCGGGACACCCGATTGCCGGCTCCGAGCGCAGTGGCGTGACGGCGGCCGATGCCGGGCTGTTTCGCCAGCACAAGGTGATCCTGACGCCCCATGCCGGCACTGAACCGCATGCCCTGGCGCTGGTCAGCCAGTTGTGGCAGCGCATGGGTGCCGACGTCGAACAGATGAGTATCGAACAGCACGACCTGGTGCTGGCGGCGACCAGCCATCTGCCGCATCTGCTGGCCTTCGGTCTGGTCGATTCGCTGGCGCAGCGCGACGAGAATCTGGATATCTTCCGTTATGCGGCAGGCGGTTTTCGCGATTTCACCCGCATTGCCGCCAGTGATCCACAAATGTGGCATGACATCTTCCTGTCCAACCGCGATGCCGTCCTGCAGCAACTGGACACGCTGAACGCCAACCTGCAGGCCTTGCGCCAGGCGGTGGCGGACAGCGACGGACATTACCTGATGGGGGTGTTCACCCGGGCCCGGGTGGCACGTGAACACTTTAGTACGATTTTGGCTCAACGGGCATATATGCAAACCATGGATAAAGAACTCATTTTCGTAGCGCAACCCGGTGGCAGCGCCAATGGCAGCATCCGCGTGCCGGGTGACAAGTCAATTTCCCACCGCACCATCATGCTGGGTTCGCTGGCGGTCGGCACCACCGAGGTGGATGGTTTTCTGGAAGGTGAAGACGCGCTGGCCACCATCCAGGCGTTCCGCGACATGGGGGTGGTCATTGAAGGGCCGGTCGAGGGCAGGGTGGTGATCCACGGTGTCGGCCTGCATGGCCTGCAGCCCCCGCCCGGACCGATCTACGTTGGCAATTCGGGTACCACCATGCGCCTGCTGTCCGGCATTCTGGCCGGGCAGGCATTTGACACCACGCTGACCGGCGATGCCTCACTGAGCAAGCGCCCGATGAACCGTGTCGCCAATCCATTACGCGAGATGGGCGCAGTGATCGAAACCGCCGCCGAAGGCCGTCCGCCACTGACCATCCGTGGTGGCCACAAACTGACCGGCATGCACTATGACATGCCAATGGCCAGCGCCCAGGTCAAGTCCTGCCTGCTGCTGGCTGGCCTGTATGCTTCCGGCAGCACCTCGGTGACCGAACCGGCACCGACCCGTGACCACTCCGAGCGCATGTTGCAGGGTTTCGGTTATCCGGTTGAAGTCCATGATTCGACCGTCAGGATCGAGAGCGGTCACGAACTGTCGGCGACCTATATCGAGGTCCCGGCTGATATCTCTTCTGCGGCTTTCTTCATGGTGGCCGCCTGTATCGCCGAAAATGCCGATGTCATGCTGGAGCACGTCGGCATCAACCCAACCCGTACCGGTGTCATCGACATCCTCAAACTGATGGGTGCCGACATCAGCATCGAGCGGGTACGTGTAGTGGGCGGCGAGCGCGTGGCCGACATCCGTATGCGCAGCTCGAAGCTGAAGGGCATCGAGATCCCGCAGGAGCTGGTACCACTGGCGATTGACGAGTTCCCGGTACTGTTCATTGCCGCTGCCTGTGCCGAAGGCCGTACCATCCTGCGTGGTGCCGAAGAGCTGCGTGTCAAGGAATGTGACCGCATCGAGGTGATGGCCGACGGCCTGCGCACTCTTGGCGTACAGGTGGAAACCCTGCCTGACGGCATCATCATTGATGGCGGCCCGATGGGCGGCGGCGAAGTCTGGGCCCACGGTGATCACCGCATTGCCATGTCCTTCAGCGTCGCCTCGCTGCGCGCCGCCCAGCCGATCCGCATCCACGGCAGCCAGCATGTGGCAACATCCTTCCCCAACTTTCTACAACTCTGTGCCCGTCTGGGCATGCGCGTGAGCGCGGAGGTCGGCGCATGAGCCAGATACCTGTAATCACTATTGACGGCCCCAGCGGCTCGGGCAAGGGAACCGTCACCGGGCTGGTGGCACGCCAGCTCGGCTGGCATGTGCTGGATTCCGGTGCGATCTACCGTGTGCTGGCGCTGGCAGCCGAACAGTCCGGCATTGCGCCGACCAGCGAAGCGGCATTGCGCACCATGGCGCTGCAACTGCAGGTGGAATTTGTCGATGGCAAGACCCTGCTCGGTGGCGCCGATGTCGGACGCGCCATCCGTACCGAATCCGTCGGCAGCTACGCCTCACAGATCGCCTCGCTGGAAGGCGTCCGTGAAGGGCTGTTGCAGCGTCAACGGGATTTCCGTCAGGAACCCGGCCTGGTTGCCGATGGCCGTGACATGGGCACTGTGGTTTTTACCGACGCACCACTGAAGATCTTTCTCACTGCCAGCGCCGAGGAACGTGCCCGCCGCCGCTATTTGCAGTTGAAGGAGGCCGGGCATTCTGTTAATCTCCCGGCCCTTGTGGAAGAAATTCGTGCGCGCGACGAGCGTGACACCAATCGTGAAGTGGCTCCGCTCAAGCCTGCCGATGATGCCATCGTGCTTGACTCGACCACCTTGACGATTGAACAGGTTGTAGAACGCGTCCTGGCCGAAGCCACCACCCGTGGGCTCGGCAGCTAGCGTTCTATAAGCAAGGCTGGTAGCGGCCCAGACAGCGCCGCCCCGGTCTTTTTATTCATAAACCCGCATTGTCTGGAATGTGGACGGGTCAGTCCGACCCTTAAAAGCAGGATTAAACATGAGCGAAAGCTTTGCAGAACTTTTTGAAGAAAGCCTTAAATCCCTGGACATGCAGCCGGGCTCCATCATCACCGGTATCGTGGTTGATATCGACGGTGACTGGGTAACCGTACACGCCGGCCTGAAGTCCGAGGGCGTCATCCCCGTAGAGCAGTTCTACAACGAGCAAGGTGAACTGACCATTGCCGTGGGTGACGAAGTCAGCGTCGCGCTGGACGCGGTTGAAGATGGCTGGGGTGAAACCAAGCTGTCCCGCGAAAAAGCCAAGCGTGCCGAGTCCTGGCTGGTTCTGGAAGCCTCTTTCAACGCCGAGGAAGTGGTTAAGGGTATTATCAATGGCAAGGTCAAGGGTGGTTTCACTGTTGACGTCAATGGTATCCGTGCGTTCCTGCCAGATTCTCTGGTAGACGTGCGCCCTGTGCGTGACACCACTCACCTGGAAGGTAAAGAGCTGGAATTCAAGGTCATCAAGCTGGACCAGAAGCGCAACAACGTGGTGGTTTCCCGCCGCAGCGTTCTGGAAGCTGAAAACAGTGCCGAGCGCGAACAGCTGCTGGAAAACCTGCAGGAAGGCCAGCAGGTCAAGGGCATTGTCAAGAACCTCACCGACTACGGTGCCTTCGTCGACCTGGGCGGCGTAGACGGTCTGCTGCACATCACCGACATGGCCTGGAAGCGCATCAAGCACCCAAGCGAAATTGTCAACGTTGGCGACGAGATCGACGTCAAGGTGCTGAAGTTCGACCGCGAGCGCAACCGCGTTTCCCTGGGTCTGAAGCAGCTGGGTGAAGATCCGTGGGTAGCCATCAAGGCGCGTTACCCGGAAGGTACCCGCGTACAGGCCAAAGTGACCAACCTGACCGACTACGGCTGTTTCGCCGAGCTGGAAGAGGGCGTCGAAGGCCTAGTTCACGTCTCCGAAATGGACTGGACCAACAAGAACATCCACCCATCCAAAGTGGTACAGGTTGGTGACGAAGTTGAAGTCCAGATTCTGGACATCGACGAAGAGCGCCGCCGTATTTCCCTTGGCATCAAGCAGTGCAAAGCCAACCCCTGGGAAGAGTTCTCCGGCCAGTACAACAAGGGCGACAAGATCTCCGGCACCATCAAGTCCATCACCGACTTCGGTATCTTCATTGGTCTGGATGGCGGCATCGACGGTCTGGTTCACCTGTCCGACATCAGCTGGCACGAAGCCGGTGAAGAAGCCGTTCGCAACTACAAGAAAGGCGACGAGCTGGAAACTGTCATCCTGTCCGTTGACCCTGAGCGCGAGCGCATCTCCCTGGGCATCAAGCAGCTGGAAGACGATCCGTTCTCCAACTACGCTTCACTGAACGAGAAGGGCAGCATTGTCCGCGGTACCGTGAAGGAAGTTGACGCCAAGGGTGCCATCGTGGTTCTGAGCGACGACGTTGAAGCCGTACTGAAAGCCTCCGAAATCAGCCGTGACCGTGTTGAAGACGCGCGCAACGTGCTGAAGGAAGGCGACGAAGTCGAGGCCAAGATCATCAACATCGACCGCAAGTCACGCGTCATCAACCTGTCCATCAAGTCCAAGGACGTTGAGGACGAGAAAGACGCGATGAAAGAACTGCGCAAGCAGGAAGTGGAAGCTGCCGGTCCGACCACCATCGGTGATCTGATCCGCCAGCAGATGGAAGGCCAGAACTGATTCTGGGCGACCATTAGAAAAAGGGGATGCTTGCATCCCCTTTTTTGTGTCTGTCAGAAGGTGAAATGATGCTTGAATGTCGTTTGTACAGCACCCTGGGCTGTCATCTGTGCGAAGAGGCGGAAAAGGTACTGCAGCCGTTGTTGACGGTGTTGCCATTGCAAATCGAATGGGTGGATATTGTCGAGCGGGAAGACTGGGTGGAGCGTTACGGCGTGCATATCCCGGTGTTTGCCCGGCTCGATACCGGGGCTGAGTTGTTTTGGCCTTTTACCACGCAGCAGGCGTGGGAGTTTTGTACCGGGTGATGTTTTTTCCTTCGGTGTTTTTGGTGTGTTCGGTGTGGCAGGGTGGCAGGGTGGCAGGGCGGTAGAGGCGCTACGCCAGGCTGACGCTGCCAGTGCCGAAGCGGAGCTTCGTCCCTGTTGCTAATGCCTGGCTTCGGCCTCTGCCACCCTGCTGATACACCCAGGTGTTGGGGAGGGGGTGGCCCGGCTGTGCCGGGCTGCTGTCGCTGTGTAGGTCTCTGCATCCCGTGTGTACCTGTAGGTCCGAATTTATTCGGACATGTGCGGAATTGATGAATGGAGACGGGAAAGGATGCGTGAGTTCATTTGTACATGAGCCCCATGTCCTGGCAGGGTCGGGCTGCTGTTGTTGTGTACGTCTCTGTATCCCGTGTGTACCTGTAGGCCCGAATTTATTCGGACATGTGCGGAATTGATGAATGGAGACGGGAAAGGATGCGTGAGTTCATTTGTACATGAGCCCCATGTCCTGGCAGGGTCGGGCTGCTGTTGTTGTGTACGTCTCTGTATCCCGTGTGTACCTGTAGGCCCGAATTTATTCGGACATGTGCGGTATTGATGAATGGAGACGGGAAAGGATGCCTGAGTTCATTTGTACATGAGCCCCATGTCCTGGCAGGGTCGGGCTGCTGTTGTTGTGTAGGTCTCTGTATCCCGTGTGTACCTGTAGGTCCGAATTTATTCGGACATGTTCAGTAATGGTGAGTGGTGGCAGGAAAGGATACGTGAGTTCATTTGGGCATGAGCCCCATGGCCCGGCAAAGTCGGGCTTTGTCTGGATAAATCCGGACCTACAACAGTGCAAGGGTACGAGCTGTTCTTGCTTAAAATCAAAGTTGATCAGGCTGACAGATACACCAGCGTCAGCATGCCGTGGCCGTAAGGGGTCCACAGGCAGGGGAATTCCATGCCGCTGTGGTACGTATCCGACAGGTCGCGCAGCAGTTGCAGGGTCAGCCAGCCGTCCTGTGCGTATTCGGTGATCCGGGCATCCTGGAAGCCGAAATATGTTCTGGTGAGCGGGTTGATGGCCTTGTACAGGCTTTCCTTGGCGGAGAAGATCAGTGTCAGTCGCCGGGCGGCTTCATCTTCGCTTAAATCATGCAACCAGTGTTGTTCGTCGGGGGTCAGGATTGCATCGCACAGGCGCAGGGCGCGCTTTGGGCTGATGAGCCGCTCGATGTCCAGTCCCAGCCCGCTCCATTGTGTTGTGGGGCCGGCAATGGCTGCCGCCAGGCCATGACTGTGGGTAATGGAGCCACACCAGCCATCAGGCCAGACCGGCAAGCCCGTATCACTGTCGCGCGTCGGTAACGAGGCGCATTGTCCGTTCTGGCCAAGCGCCTGTGCGGCGCAGAGGCGGCCGGCCAGGAATTCGCCTTGCCGTTTGCGGTTGCTGCCAGAGGGTTGCAAGCCGTGATCAAGCAGATCCTGTTCACGGGAGGCAGCCGGATCAAAGCATGCCGTCACCAGTTGGCAACCTGGCAGACTGACCGTGAAAGGCCAGTTGCACGCCAGTGTTTGAATAAAACCGGGACGAATAGGGGATGAAGGCATGATCGTGCTTGGCTGGAATGACTTTTCGTTATAAGATTGTCTTTTTTGAACAGCTATTATTATAAGAGCGCTGTATTATAACAATCCCGAGGCAACCATGAAATTACAACAGCTGCGTTATATCTGGGAAGTGTCCCGCAACGGATTGAATGTATCAGCAACCGCACAGGTGCTGTATACCTCCCAGCCAGGCATCAGCAAGCAAATCCGCCTGCTGGAGGACGAGCTGGGCGTGGAGATCTTTGCCCGCAGTGGCAAACACCTTTCGCATATCACTGCCGCTGGTGAACAGGTCATTGCCGTGGCCGGCGAGATTTTACGCAAATGCGAACAGATCAAGCAGATTGCCAACGAATTTTCCAACGAGCGGGAAGGGGTGCTGGCGGTTGCCACCACTCATACCCAGGCGCGTTATGCATTGCCACCGGTGATCAGCAGCTTCATGCAGGATTATCCGGAAGTGTCCCTGCACATGAACCAGGGCACACCGGCGCAAATTGCCGAGATGGCTGCCGATGGTGCGGTGGACTTTGCCATTGCCACCGAAGGGCTGGAGGCGTTCCCCGAACTGATCACCATGCCCTGTTACCGCTGGAACCGCTGTGTGGTGGTACCAAAGAATCATCCGCTGGCCGGTGTAGAGAAGATTACCCTTGAGCAGCTGGCCGAGCATCCAATCGTGACCTACGTGTTCGGCTTTACCGGACGCTCCAAACTGGACGAAGCGTTCAGCCTGAAGGGTCTGACGCCCAAGGTGGTATTCACTGCTGCCGATGCCGACGTGATCAAGACCTATGTGCGCCTTGGCCTGGGGGTCGGTATCGTTGCCGGCATGGCGGTGGACCCGCGTCAGGACAGTGACCTGGTGGTGCTGGATGCCAGCCACCTGTTCGAGTCCAGCGTGACCAGAATTGCTTTCCGTCGCGGCACCTTTTTACGCGGCTACATGTCGGCCTTCATCGAACAGTTCGCCCCCCATCTGACGGTGCGCATCCAGCAGGAAGCCATCCAGTGCCGTGACCAAAAGGAGCGTGACGAGCTGTTTGCCGACATGGAGCTGCCCGTCTACTAGGTGGCTGAAACCGACCGGCCAGAGCGCAATAAAAAACGCAGCCCGGAGCTGCGTTTTTTATACCCGTGCTGCTGTTAGCCGGGGAACAGTTCGTTCAGCTTCATGGCCAGCATCATGTCGCCTTCGGTGCGCAGCTTGCCCATCATGAAGGCCTGCATGCCATCGGTCTCGCCACTGGCCAGACCCTGAAAGGTCTCTGCATCCATGATCAGGGTTACGTTGGCGTCGGCGTTGTCACCTTCCTGCACATTACAGGCGCCATCCTTGACGGTCAGGTTGTAATTGCCGGCGTCTTCGATGTTGAACTGGAACACCAGATCCAGGCCAGCAGCAGCAGCAGCGTTGAAACGCTCGGTATAGGTCTTGATGTGATCAGCAACTGAGCTCATTTTATTTTCCTTTCTCGAAGTTGCGCCTGGGCGCCAAGGGTAGATGCCGCGGGTTTGCGGCGTTTGACAGGGCAAGGTTAGGGGCTGGTATCGCGGCTGTCAAACAATTTCATACGATTGTTTGAAATCTTGTCCGCAAGGGCTTCCGCAACATGGCAGGCCCCCGCTTTTTCTCCATTGCAGGTACAATCATGCTCTTTGATTGATATTGCAGGCTGGGGGTCAAGTGGATTTTTTACTGGATTATGCGGGTTTTCTGCTGCGTGCTGCGACTGTGCTTATTGTTCTTGTAGTGCTCCTGATTACTGTCGCCGGGCTCAAGGGCCGGCAGCGCAGCAAGGAGGGCGAGCTTGAAGTGCGCTCGATCAACGAACGCCTCGATGACATCAGGGAGGGCATGCAAGCCGCAGTGCTGGACAAGGCCGAGTTGAAAAAGCTGGCCAAACAGCGCAAGCAGCAAGAGAAACATGACAAGAAAAACCCGGTCAGCAAACCCAGGGTGTTTGTGCTGGATTTTGACGGCGATATCCGCGCCTCGGCCACCGACAGCCTGCGCCAGGAAGTCACCGCAGTACTGAGTCTGGCCGGCAAGGATGACGAGGTGGTGCTCCGCCTGGAAAGCGGTGGCGGCATGGTGCACAGCTATGGTCTGGCATCCTCGCAACTGGCCCGTATCCGCGATGCCCAGATTCCTTTGACGGTCTGTGTCGACAAGGTGGCCGCCAGCGGCGGCTACATGATGGCCTGTATCGGCAACAAGATCCTCAGCGCACCCTTTGCCGTGCTCGGTTCGATCGGCGTGGTGGCACAGATGCCCAACATTCATCGCCTGCTAAAGAAGAACGATATCGACGTGGAGGTACTGACTGCGGGTGAGTACAAGCGCACGCTGACCTTCATGGGCGAGAACACCGAACAGGGCCGGGCCAAATTTTTGCAGGACCTGCAAACCACCCACGACCTGTTCAAGAATTTTGTTGCCCGCTACCGGCCACAACTGGACATGGCCACGGTGGCAACGGGGGAGGTCTGGCTGGGCACTGACGCGCTGGCCAAACAGCTAGTAGACGAAATCAGCACCAGCGACCAATATCTGGTGCAACGTGCCCGGGAAGCCAGCGTGTTCCAGGTCAGCTATAGCTTCCGGAAGAACCTGCAGGAGCGCATCGGCCTGGCTGCCGCCAGCACCGCCGATAATGTCGCAACACGACTCTGGCAGCGCTTGCAACAGGGCTTCTGGCATTAAAGAACAATACAAGAGGTAAAGCGAATGACAACTTATCGTGCATTGTGGGTCACTGAAGAGCCGCAGTTCAAACAGCAGGTCATCCGGCGTGATCTGGACGAGTTGCCGGCAGGCGAGGTGCTGGTGCGTGTGCATTATTCATCCCTGAACTACAAGGATGCCCTGTCGGCCACCGGCAATCGCGGTGTGACCAGAAACTTTCCGCATACGCCGGGAATTGATGCCGCCGGAGTAGTCGAACATTCGACAGCGGAAGGCTTTGTGCCCGGTGACGAAGTCATCGTCACCGGCTATGACCTGGGCATGAACACCTATGGTGGCCTGGCTGATTACATTCGTGTTCCGGCCAGCTGGCTGATCAAGCGCCCTGCCGGGCTGAGCCTGCGCGAGGCGATGATTCTGGGCACGGCCGGCTTCACGGCCGGGCTTTGTGTGTACAAGCTGGTACGTGCCGGCTTGCAGACCGGTGATGGCGATGTGCTGGTTACCGGTGCCACCGGCGGGGTTGGCTCGGTTGCGGTGAAACTGCTGTCACAGCTGGGTTATCGGGTGGTCGCGGCAACCGGCAAGGCAGACCAGATTCCATTTTTGCAGGAACTCGGCGCTGCCGAGGTGATCGACCGTGCCGAACTGGGCGAGGGCACCGACCGGCCAATGCTGAAAAGCCGCTGGGCCGCCGCGGTGGATACGGTTGGCGGGGATGTCCTGTTCAATGTGGTCAAGTCACTCAACTATGGTGGCAGTGTGGCCTGTTGCGGGCTGACCGCCGGTACGCACTTTAACGGTAATGTCTTTCCGTTCATCCTGCGGGGCGCCAACCTGCTCGGCGTCGATTCGGTCGAGTTGCCGCTGGTGGCCAAGGCGTCGATGTGGGACATGCTGTCGCTGCAATGGAAGATGGATCTTGAGCCCCTGGTTGACGAGATCAGCCTGGAAGACACGCCACAGGCCATTGCCAGGATCCTGGCAGGACATCAGAAGGGCAGGGTGCTGGTGAATGTCATAGGTTAGGGCAAACATCTGGCGCCTGCTGCATCGGGGCAACCAATGTTATCCATCCATAAAAAATCCCGCTGCATGCAGCGGGATTTTTGTTCGGGTGAAGACCGCAATCAGCCTTCGTAACGCTTCAGTACCAGTGTGGCGTTGGTGCCGCCAAAGCCGAAGCTGTTGCTCATGATGGTGTCGAGCTTCACGCCTTCTTCGGTTTTGGTGACAATCGGCAAGCCCTGGGCGGCTTCATCCAGCTCGTCCACGTTGACGGAACCGGCAATGAAGTCGTTTTCCATCATCAGCAGGGAGTAGATGGCTTCCTGTACGCCGGTGGCACCCAGGGAGTGGCCGGTCAGGCTCTTGGTTGAGCTGATTTTCGGTGCCTTGTCGCCAAACACGGCGCGGATGGCTTTCAGCTCGGCGACGTCACCGACCGGGGTGGAGGTGCCGTGGGTATTGATGTAGTCGATAGGAGCGTCAATGCCGGCCATGGCCTGCTGCATGCAGCGCTCGGCACCTTCACCGCTCGGGGCAACCATGTCATAACCATCGGAGGTGGCACCGTAGCCAACGATTTCGGCATAGATCTTGGCGCCGCGCTTCAGGGCGTGCTCCAGCTCTTCGACCACCACCATGCCGCCACCGCCGGCAATGACAAAACCGTCACGGTTGGCGTCGTAGGCACGGGAAGCTTTGTCCGGGGTTTCGTTGTACTGGGTGGACAGGGCACCCATGGCGTCGAACAGGCAGCTCTGGCTCCAGTGTTCTTCTTCACCGCCACCGGCGAAGACAACATCTTGTTTACCCAGCTGAATTTGTTCAACTGCCTGGCCAATACAATGGGCACTGGTGGCACAGGCCGAGGATACGGAGTAGTTGACGCCCTTGATTTTGAAAGGGGTGGCCAGACAGGCGGAAACGGTGCTGCCCATGGTGCGGGTGACACGGTAGGGGCCGACACGCTTGACGCCTTTTTCACGCAAGGTGTCTATGGCTTCCATCTGGTTCTGGGTGGAGGCACCGCCGGAGCCGGCAATCAGGCCGGTACGCGGGTTGGATACCTGCTCTTCGCTCAGGCCACTGTCTTCGATGGCCTGCTGCATGGACAAATAGGCAAATGCGGCGGCATCACCCATGAAGCGCAACACTTTGCGGTCAATCAGCTCTTCGAGGTTGATATCGACCGAACCGGAAACCTGACTGCGCAGGCCGGCTTCGGCATAGGATGGATTGAAACGGATACCGGAGCGCCCGGTACGCAGGCTTTCAATGACTGTGGCCTTGTCGGTACCGATGCAGGAGACAATGCCAATACCGGTGATAACTGCACGACGCATACTCTCTATCCCTTAAAAAGAATCGGTGGAGGTGAACAGGCCCACACGCAGGCCTTCAGCGCTGTAGATTTCACGGCCATCCACGCTGACCGTGCCATCGGCAATGGCCAGGATCAGCGAGCGGTTGATGGTGCGCTTGATGTGAATGTTGTAGGTGACTTTCTTTGCGGTGGGCAGCACCTGGCCAAAGAACTTGACTTCACCCGAGCCCAGGGCGCGGCCGCGGCCGGGGTTGCCCTGCCAGCCGAGGTAAAAACCGACCAGCTGCCACATGGCATCCAGGCCCAGACAGCCGGGCATGACGGGGTCGCCTTCGAAGTGGCAACCGAAGAACCACAAGTCAGGGTTGATATCCAGCTCGGCAACGATCTCGCCCTTGCCGAATTTGCCGCCGGTGTCACAGATGTGGCTGATGCGGTCAATCATGAGCATGTTCGGCGCAGGCAGCTGTGCATTACCCGGACCGAAGAGTTCGCCACGACTGCATTGAAGCAGCTCTTCGTAGGTAAATGAATTCTGTTTGCTCATGCTTGCTCCTCGTTATGCGCCTTGCAAATATTGGGTGTTTCGGTTGCCATCAGGCAGGTTTCAGTTTGATAACTGCGCCATGGTAGCGGTAAAACCATGAAAAAATCCATAGAACTTAAGGTGCCTGCGGCTGCTTGCAGCAGTAACGCGGCCGCTTTGTTCCCCTGTACTGAACAACATAGACAGCCACTCCGGGTTCCGGGTCACATCAGATTTGCGCTATTCATGGACAGGGCTTGCCGGAAGCATCTGTCTGCAGGCAGGATGGCAAGCGTTACCGGCCTGCCATGATGCCGGCCCGATCACGCACCTGAACACGGAAGCACCATGCACAACGTCCTGTATCCCTTGTGGCCCATTTTCGCCCTGATCCTGTTTGGCTATTTGCTGCGCAGGGGGCGCTTTCTGGAGCAGGGGTTCTGGAATGGCGCGGAACGACTGAACTATTTCATCTTGTTTCCGGCGTTGCTGGTCAACAGCATGGTGAAAGCCCCGTTTTCCAGCCCTGACTTGCCGAAAATCGCCTTGCTGGCACTGCTTTGCACCGGCGGCATCTGGTGCCTGTTGTTGCTGTTACGCTGTTATCGGCACTGGCCCGCCGCACGCTTTGGCGTACTGGTACAGGGTGCCTTGCGTTTCAATACCTACCTTGGGTTGGCCATGGTCAGTGCCTTTTATGGCGCGGAAGGGCTGGCGATTGCCGCCATCATCATGGCGGTGAAAATTCCGGTGCTGAACTTCCTGTCAGTCTGGGCACTGGCATCCGGGCAGGGACTGAGCCCCTGGCACATGGCGAGGCCAATCCTGAAGAACCCGCTGATCCAGGCATGCCTGCTGGGGATTGCGCTCAATCTGTCCGGAATCGGCATGCCACTGGGCAGTGACAACCTGATGGGCATGCTCGGGGCCGGCAGCCTGCCACTAGGACTGCTGTGCGTGGGCGCGGCCTTGCAGCCCGCCGGCTTGCTTGGCGAGCGTTCGGCCATGCTGGTCAATAGCCTGGCCCGGCTGTTGCTGGTACCGGCAGCCTGCGGAATGCTGGGCTGGCTTTTGGGGGTTCCAGCCCAGGCGGCAGCACTGATGGTGATCTTTTTTGCCCTGCCGACAGCACCTACCGCTTACATACTGACCCGCCAGATGGACGGGGACAGCGAACTGATGGCCGGCATCATCACCATGCAAACGCTGCTGGCAGCGGTCACTTTGCCGCTGGTGCTGAGTTTGTTGCCGGGTTGAGGGCCATGTGCGTCACTGTAGGTCCGGATTTATCCGGACAAGGCCCGGCATCGCCGGGCCTTGGGCCTTGTGCAAATGAATTTACACATCCTTTCCTGCCACGACTCACCCAATACCGTATATGTCCGAATAAATTCGGACATATAGATGGTCGTGGCCTGGATGTGATGATTGCCTTATGACACCGCACTCTGCCTGGCACTGCGCCAATTCCAGGCGGCTACCAGTGCCACCACGATGATGCCGGCGATATCTGTATAGGTTTCCGGGATGATCATCATCAACGCACCGGCTGCCAGGATCAGGCGCACCAGGGGTGACAGCGGTGTTTTCAGGTAGCCTTCCACTGCCGCCCCGAGAGCAATGATGCCGACAATCGAGGTGAAACTGATGGAAATGATGTCCCACACCGGTGGCAGCGGGAACTCGCGGGCATTCATCGGCAGGCCGGTGACGTCGATCATCATCATCGCCGGGTTGTAGACGAACAGGAAGGGCACGATGAAACCGGCCAGTGCCAGACGCAGCGAAATGAAGCCGGTACGCATGGGGTCACCACCGGCAATGCCGGCACCGGCAAAGGCGGCCAGCGCTACCGGCGGAGTGATGTTGGCAAACAGGCCGAAGTAGAACACGAACATGTGGGCAACCAGCACCGGTACGTCGAAGTTGGCCAGCGCCGGAGCGGCCATGGTGGCGGTGATGATATAGGCCGGAATGGACGGCAGGCCCATACCGAGAATCATCGAGGCCAGCATGGTGAATACCAGGGTCAGCATCAGCGAGCCTGCACCGATGCTCATGATGGACGAGGTCATCACGCTGCCGAAACTGGTCAGGCTGACCACGCCGATGATGATACCCACCACGGCACAGGCCACCATCACCGACAGCGACTGACGCGCACCGTCGGCCATGGCTTCGAAGATGTCGCTGATCGACATGCGGGTACTCTTGCGCAGGCTGCTGATAATGATGGTGATGATGATGGTGTAGAAGGCGGCAAAGCTGACTGGCACCGACTTGAACAGCAGCACCACCAGCGCAACGATGGGGATCAGCAGGTGGCCGCGCTCCTTGAGCACTTCCATCACTCGTGGCAGGTCGGCCTTGGGGATACCCTTGAGGTTTTCCCGGCCGGCACAGAAGTGCACCTGGGCGATCACGCCGAGATAATAGAGCAGGGCGGGCAGCAGGGCGGCCAGCGCGATGCTGCCGTAGCTGACGCCGGTGGTTTCGGCCATGATGAAGGCGCTGGCTCCCATGATCGGCGGCAGGATCTGGCCACCGACCGAGGCGCTGGCCTCCACCGCGCCGGCAAAGTTCTTGTCGTAACCGATCTTCTTCATCAGCGGAATGGTGAAAGCACCGGTGCCCACCACGTTGGCTACGGCAGTGCCGTTGATGCTGCCCATGAAACCGCTGGAGATCACCGCCACCTTGGCCGGACCACCCTGCTTGTGGCCGGCCAGTGCCATGGCCAGGTCGTTGAACAGCTGACCCATGCCGGACTTGGCGAGGAAGGCGCCAAACAGGATGAACAGGAAGATGAATGTCACCGATGCTCCGATGGCGGTCGAGTACAGGCCCTCGGTTTTCAGGTACATCTGGCCGAAGATGTCGCCCATGTCAAAGGCGCGGGTCAGCAGGCGGTCCGGCATGAAGTCGAAATGGCTGATGAAGGGATAGGCCAGAAACACCAAAGCCAGAATGGGCAGCATCCAGCCCATGATGCGGCGGGTGCCCTCGATCACCAGTACCACGGTAAGAATGGAAAAGGCGATGTCCAGGGTATTGGGAATGCCGCCCCGGGTAGTCATGATGGCCTGATATTCCAGTGCCAGATAACCGAAACTGGCAGCGCTGGCCAGTACCAGTAGCCAGTCGACCAGACTGACGCGGCTACGGCTGGTGCTCTGACGCGCCGGATACAGAAAGAAGATCAGGCACAGGCCGATTGCCACGTGGGCGCTACGCTGCAGCAGCTCCGGCATCGGGTTGTAGGTGATATAGAGGTGAAATGCCGAGTAGGCCACCGACAGCCAGAAAACCAGCCAGGCCACCGGTTTGCTGCTGATATTTCGCAGCACCGAGGCGCGGTCAAATTTTTCCAGCAATTCCTGTTCGGTATTAGCCGGGGTTATGTCCTTGTCTGAAGAGGTCATGACATGAATCCATCAGTAAAATTTGCCCAAAAGGGGTCCGCCTGACCCTGAAGCCAAGCACGGTATAGTCATCAAACCAGGCATGTACCGGCCATGCCTGCTGGTTTATCCAGAGTGTGGATTGCACGTTACCCGATACAACCCAGTCAAGTTCGTTCAGCAGCCGGTTGACCTGATAGTCGACCAGCCCGCTGCTCCCGCCATGCAGGTTGCCGTCACTGGGCGTGCCGGCACCGTAGGTCTTGAAGCGGCTGCGGGTCAGAAGCAGCTTGCTGCCGCTGCGGCGATAATCCTCGCGCCAGTCTTCCTTTTCCACCGAATGTTGCCACTGCAGGGCAAAGCCGCTGTCCGGCAGGCGACACGTTTGTCCGGCCACCGACAGCCCGATGCTGTCGACTGGCCATAACAGGGCTGCCAGAACAAAAAGGCCGGACAATCCTGTGAGGATGCCCGGCCATTTTTTGCTGTGCCGGGAATCAGTCCGCCGCCAGCTCGTCATAGTATTGCTGTGCACCTGGGTGCAATGGAGCAACCAGCCCCTGCTGGGCTGTCTCGACGGAAACATCGTTCATCGCCTGGTGCGAGTTACGCAACTGGGGCAGGCTCTCGAAGAAAGTCTTGGTCAGTTTGTAGACGTCTTCCTGCGACAGGTCCGAGCGTACGGCCAGCGCGTTCATGATCGCGGCAGTGGCTACCGGCTCGTCGTTGCCGTAGGTACCGGCAGGAATTTCCAGCGAGACAAAATAGCTCTTGTCCTCGGCAATACGGGCGATGTTTTCCGGCTTGATGCTGACCATTTGCAGGTCGAAGCTCTGTTCCAGCTCTAGCAGGGATGCATTGGGCAGGCCGCTGGTGAGGAAGGCTGCGTCCAGCTTGCCGGCTTTCAGGGCATCGGCCGCTTCGGCATAGCCCAGATAGTCGACCCTCAGGTCGCCATAGGCGATATCGTGGCCGTTCAGCAGGTTGCGTGCGTTCACTTCCACGCCGGAGTTCTGCGCGCCAACAGCTACACGCTTCCCGCGCAGGTCCTCCAGCGTCTTGATGCCGCTTTTCTTCGAGGTGACGATCTGTACATAGTTCGGATACAGGGCTGCAATCTGCTGCACGTTGGTGACCGGTGCCTGGAAGCTGCCTTCACCGGCCAGCGCATCGCTGAGCACGTCGCTCATCAGGAAGGCCAGTTCGACCTTGTTCTGCGCCATCAGGTTAACGTTTTCCACTGAGGCACCAGTGGTCTGGGTTTTTGAGTTGACACCATAGGTCTTGTTGAAAATTTCACCCATGGTGGTGGCAATGATGTTATAGGGACCGGAAGCACCGCCAGTGGCGATGGTGGCAAAACGGGTTTCAAGCTTGTTGTCGGCTGCCGGGGCGGCAGCCGTACCGGTGCTGGCCGGCGCGGCTGCGCTCTGGGCCTGTTTGCTGCCGGAGTCGTCGGAACAGGCCGTGATCAGGCCGGCCAGGGCGAGCATGCCAATGCTGGTACGCAGAGTTTTTTTCATGTTGTTTCACCTTGTATGCAAAGTCGGGATTGTACAGCCGGCATGGGATGACAACAGGTACTTGCGGTTGTCCGCACGCCTTTGTGATTATTGGTACACATTCAGTGACAAAATGACTTTAGCACAACAGGCCGGCAGGGTAGGACTGTTTATCACAGTTTTGCCGGCTATTCGTGGGTCAACAGCTTTTCCAGGTCGAGGATGCAGATCTGCCGGCCTTCCAGCAGCAGCAGGCCTTTGCGCTCCAGCTGGTTGAGGACGCGCGATAGCGTTTCCGGCTGGATTGACAACTGGCTGGCAATCAGCCGCTTGGTCGCGGGCAGCTCAAACTTTGGTGCCATGCAGCGGCTGCATGAACTGAGGGCACGGCCGACCAGGTAGCGGACCACGCGGTCAATGGATTTCTTGAACGACAATATTTCCAGGGTTTCCAGACTGTCCTGCTCCATCTGGGCCAGCGTGGAGAGCAGGGCAAGGCTCAGCTCGCTGTTGCCCAGGATGACCTCGCGATACTCTTCCAGCGGAAACAGCAGGACCTCGGTATTTTCAACCGCCATGGCTGTAAAGTGGTAAATGGCATGGATGGAGAACAGCATGCCTTCGGCCAGCTGATCACCGGTATTGAGGATCCTGAAAACCTTTTCCTGGCCATCCTGGGTCAGGCGGTACAGCTTGAGCGAACCGGACAGAACAAAGCCAAAGTACCGGGCGACATCACCCTGCTGGTAGATGTAGTCTCCCCGGGCAAGGCTGAGTATTTCCGCACGCTCTTTAAGCCTGTCTTGTTCTTCAGCAGTCAGCTGGCTGAACAGGGGATTGCCATGCAACTGGACATAGCGCGAGGAAAAACCCATGTGGAATCCTTGAGTTGTAACGTAACTTTGTGCGAATGAAACAATATGATCGTGCAAGTTTAGCATGAAGCCGGCATGAGGTTACAAAGCCACAGACAGCCCGGTGACGGGTAAACTTGTTGGTTATGGGGAAGTGTGACCCTATAATGCCTGCACATTGCCAGGGGTAAAGAGAGGAATGGAATGACAGTCAAACAACCCGTAGCCGTTCTGGGTGGCGGAAGCTTTGGCACGGCAGTAGCAAGCTTGCTTGCTGCCAACGGCTATCCGGTCATGCTGTGGATGCGGGACGCCGCGCAGGCGGCGGCGATCCGGGAAAGCGGACGAAACCCGCGCTACCTGAAGGATCTCGACCTCGGCCCGTACGTCCAGCCGACCACCGACCTTGCCAGCGTGTTGCAAAGGTGCGAGCTGGTGTTCGTTGCCTTGCCGTCCATGGCACTGCGCTCGGTGCTCGCACCCTGCAGCGGGCAGCTGGCCGGCAAGATGCTGGTCAGCACTACCAAGGGCATCGAGGCTGACACCTTTCTGCTGATGAGCCAGATTCTTGAACAGGTGGCACCACAGGCACTGATCGGTGTACTGTCGGGCCCCAATCTGGCCCGTGAAATTGCCGATCGCGCCCTGACCGCCACGGTGGTCGCCAGCGAACACGAGGAGCTGTGCAGCCGCGTGCAGCAGGTGCTGCACGGCGATACGTTCAGGGTATATGCCAGCAAGGACCGTTTTGGTGTCGAACTGGGCGGCGCACTGAAGAACGTCTACGCGATCATTGCCGGCATGGCTGCCGCCATGGGCATGGGTGAAAACACCAAGAGCATGCTGATTACCCGGGCGCTGGCCGAAATGACCCGGTTTGCCATGAAAATGGGGGCCAACCCGATGACCTTCCTCGGGCTGTCGGGCGTTGGCGACCTGATTGCCACTTGCACTTCGTCAAAAAGCCGCAACTATCAGGTTGGTTTTGCGCTGGGGCAGGGCGTGCCGCTGGAGCAGGCGGTCGAGCAACTGGGCGAGGTGGCCGAGGGGGTCAACACCCTGCGTGTGCTGAAGCAGAAGGCCGCCGATCTGGAGGTCTACATGCCGCTGGTCAACGGTCTGCACGCCATCCTGTTTGAGGGCTACCCGCTACAGAAAATCATTGGCGGCCTGATGAGTGGCGAACCAAAGACCGATATCGATTTCATTTCACCTGATGGATTTGCGGAGTAATCATGGCGTCTGCTGCAAAAAAACTGGAACGTGAGGCGCTGGCTATCCGGCTGGCGTGGATGCTGCTGTACGGACTGGCGTGGCAATTGGCCGTTCCCTTACTGATGCTGGTTGTCGTGTTACAGCTGGTTTACCGGCTGTTCAAGGGCAAACCCCATGACGGACTGGCCAGGCTTGGCGGCGGCCTTGGCGGCTTCCTGGCACAGATTGCCCGCTTTGCCAGCTTTCAGGTCGATGACAAGCCATGGCCAGTGGCCGACTGGCCGGAACCGCAGCCCGGGGCAAATCCGGATAACGGGCCTGCAACATGAAGATCTGGCTATTGCGACATGGAGAAGCTGCACCTGCACGCGGTCGTGATGCCGAGCGGGAGCTGACCGAGCATGGTCGTCAACAGGTAAGGGACATGGCCTGCCACTTGGCAGGGCAATCTCTGTCCCGGATCATTTGCAGCCCCTATGTGCGGGCAAGACAGACAACAGATGTCCTGCTTGAGGCGCTCGGTTGCGGAACCACTCCACTGGTCGTTCCCTGGCTGGTACCTGACGAGCCGGTACAAAGCGTAGTACGGCAGCTGGATAGCCTGCCGGGCGCAGACATGCTGCTGGTCAGCCACCAGCCACTGGTGGGCTTGCTTGGCAGCTGGCTATGTGACGGCACTCTGGCTCACCCGCTGCCACTGGGCACGGCCAGCCTTGCCTGCCTGGAGGGCGACTTTGTCATCGCCGGCCTGATGCGCTTGCAGGCCATGCACCACCCACAAGTGCGAACGTGAGAATCAAGAAGCCCAGGTGCATCTGAATGTTCCCGGGCTCAAAAGCGATGCTGCATCGCCGTGTCATACCCAATACAAATATAAAAAAGGAAAACGCATGTTCCAGGTAGAAGAAATCCGCATCCAGCTCCCCCACATCGATCTGGCCGCCCGCGTCTATGGCCCCGAAAACGGCAAGCCGGTGCTCGCCCTGCACGGCTGGCTGGATAACGCCATGACGTTCGAACTGCTGGCACCGCGCCTGCAGGGATTGCGCATTGTCGCCATGGACATGGCCGGGCACGGCCACTCCGGCCGGCGCGGCCCCGGGGCCGGTTATCAGCTCTGGGACTACGCGCTGGACGCCCTGATGGCTGCACATCAGCTTGGCTGGCAGCGCTTCTCCCTGCTGGGCCATTCACTGGGCGGTATCATTTCGGTACTGATTGCCGGCGCCGTACCCGAGCGCATTGAGCGCCTGGCACTGATTGACGGGCTGGTTCCCGATACCGGCGAAGCCGCACACTCGCCCAAAAAACTCGGCGAAGCGCTGCTGGCGCAAATTGCGCTGGCCGACAAAAAGAAAACCGTATACAGCACTATCGAACAGGCGGTCGAGGCCCGCAAGCGCGGCCTGATCGCGGTCAGTCAGCAGGCGGCGGAGCTGCTGGCCTCACGCGGACTGAGCCCGGTGGCCGGCGGCTACAGCTGGAATACCGACCAGCGCCTGACGCTGCCCTCGCCACTGCGCCTGACCAACGCCCATGCCCTGGCCTTTGTAAATGCGTTAGAGTGTCCGGTGTCACTGGTACTGGCAGAGCAGGGGTTGCTGTTGAATATTCCTGAATTCGTGTACTTCCTCGACCATCTGGGCAAACCGAACATCCAGGTGGAGCGGATGCCGGGCGGGCATCACCTGCATGTCAATGACGAGCAGGGTGCACAGGCAGTGGCCGATTGTTTCAATGGTTTTTTTGCCGGGTGACAGCCGTCACGGCAAATTTTCATCTACGGAGTATTGTTGAATTGACGATCCGAATTGGCTTCTTGTTTGCTGTTGTCAGCACTCTTTATGCCGGTCCGCTGGCAGCCGCGCAGACCGTACTGGACGCCGTCAGTCAGCTGCCATCGCTGGTGGACTCCCGCTTGCTGGAGCAGACTGCCGGACAGCCGGCAGAAAAAATCTACCCGCTGGGTTCGGTACGTAGAATCAGCGGCCAATTGCGCTTTTCCGACGAGCTGACGGTGCGTGGCGAACGTCACCGCGCGACCTGGCAACTGTCTGCCGTACATGCTGCCGATAGCGCCTTTACCCAGGGGCGCGAACTGTTGCAGGCTGCAGGGGCACGGCTGCTGTACTGGTGCCAGGGACGCGACTGCGGCCCGAGCAACCTGTGGGCCAACGCGGTCTTTGACAACGCCCGGCTCTACGGGCCGGATGAACGCCAGCTGTATGCCTTGCTGGCCGGTGCCAGCGGGCAGGAGCTGTTTGCCCTATACGCGGTGACCCGCGGCAACGGCCGTGGCATGTTGCATGTTGAACAATTCATGACTGATGAGCTGCCTGACGGACTCTATCCGGCCGCGGCAACGCTTTTGCTGCAACTGCAAACCGACCAGCGCCTCGAACTAACCGGCAACCAGGGTGAAATCCGTGCCGAAATTCCCCAGCTGGCTCGCGCACTGAACCGGGATAGCTCCCTGCGCGTGGTCCTGAGTGGTGCCCAGGCAGCCAGCTGGCGCGAACAACTGGTCAGTGCCGGAGTTCGTGCGACACGCATGGAGCTGGGCGAAGAAACCGGAGCAGCCACACGGATGGACGTACTGCCCTGACGCCCCGGCTTTCCGGCACCATGAACACAACACCGGCAGGCTCTTTACACCAGGCCCGTTACAACAGGACCCGCACATGAAAACAAGCGACCGCCTGATAGCACAGCTACTGATCCTTGGGCTTCTGGTCGCCTGCCTGTGGGTGCTAACGCCGTTTCTCTCCGCCCTGTTCTGGGCGGCGGTACTGGCCTTCGCCACCTGGCCGGTGATGCTCACCCTGACCCGGCTGCTGCATGGCAACAGCACTCTGGCCGCCGCCCTGCTGACCGGCATCTGGGTGCTGCTGGTCGCCATTCCGCTGGTCTGGCTGGGCCTGAACATTGCCGATTACATCCGTGACGGCATGGAGCTGATGAAGGATTTCGGCACCAGCGGCATGCCCAGCGAACCGCAATGGCTGGCACGCATTCCGCTGGTGGGCGAGCGGCTGCATGATCTCTGGAACACACTTGACGCGCAGGGCGAGGTGTATTTCGCAACGATCAAACCCTATCTGGGGCAATTCGGCAACTGGCTGCTCGGGCGTAGTGCCGTCATGGCCGGTGGCATGCTGGAGCTGGCGCTGAGCCTGCTGCTGGTGTTTTTCTTCTATCGTGACGGCAGGCGCCTGGCCGGTTTCATGCGCAGCCTGGTGCGGCCCATCATGCGCAAGCGCACCGACCATTACATAGAGTTGGTGGCCGATACGGTCCGGCGTGTTGTCAATGGCGTCATCGGCACGGCCATGGCCCAAGCGATCGTGGCCTTTATCGGCTTCAGCATTGCCGGGGTTCCCGGTGCCTTCCTGCTCTCGATCTTCACCTTCGGTCTCAGCATCATCCCGATGGGGCCGCCACTGGTGTGGGCACCGGCCACAGCCTGGCTATTCTTCCAGGAAAGCTACGGCATGGGCATCTTCATGCTGCTCTGGGGCTTTGTGGTGATCAGCAGCGTTGACAACTTCCTCAAACCCTACCTGATCAGCCGCGGCGGTAACCTGCCACTGATTGTGGTACTGATGGGCGTATTTGGTGGCATCATAGCCTTCGGCTTCATGGGGATATTTCTTGGCCCGGTACTGTTGGCGGTAGCCTACAGCCTGGTCAGTGACTGGATTCATCTCAGCCAGCCGGAACAACAACTGCAACTGCCGGAACGGGTCGACATGGAAACCGGCAGGGAGGACAGACAGACATGAAACAGACAGGACTCCTGGCGCTGGTTGCAGCCGGCGTGCTGCTCGCCGGCTGTGCCGGCAAAACCCATAACCGTGCGGCCTGCGCCAGCGAACTGGACGCCGCCTGGAACGAGCTTAGCCTGGCCAAGGCCGAAGGCTTTGCCGGTACGGTAAGCTATTCAAAGGCGCTGACCCTGATCACCGGTGCCAAGACACAGCAACAGTTCGAGGGGTATGCCGGCTGCCGGCGCAAGGCACAAAAAGCCCGTTTCTACATACGCGAGTCCAGGGCAGGGCGCTGACCGGCTCTTACGGAACCGGCCGGCCCACTGGGGTGATGCCAGCGTGCCCGCAGGTGATCCCTTTTACAGTAACCCGTGGCCGGCCGCTTTTGCGGCGGGCATTTTTTGGCGAGGGAGTGAACCGAGTGGCTTTACAACAACTGGAAAAAGCACTGGCAGCAGTCAACCAGGTGGTACTGGGCAAGGAAACCGCCGTGCGCATGGCGCTGGCCTGCCTGCTGGCCCGGGGCCATTTGCTGCTGGAAGATTTGCCCGGCATGGGTAAAACCACGCTCAGCCATGCGCTAGCGCGAGTACTGGGTTTGCAATATCAGCGCATCCAGTTCACATCCGACCTGCTGCCCGGAGACATCCTCGGCACCACCGTCTTCGAGCGCGACAGCAGCAGTTTCGTCTTTCACCCGGGGCCTGTATTCACCGAGCTGTTGCTGGCCGATGAAATCAACCGGGCCACACCCAAGAGCCAGAGCGCTCTGCTTGAGGCCATGGAAGAGAGGCAGGTAACGATAGAAGGTACCAGTCACAGGCTGCCTGAGCCGTTTTTCGTGATTGCCACCCAAAATCCCGTGTCACAGGGTGGTACGTTCAGCCTGCCCGAATCGCAGCTGGACCGCTTCCTCATGCGGCTGTCGCTGGGCTACCCCGACAGCCGGGCCGAGCATGCCCTGCTCGGCGGCAGTGGCGGGCGCAACCAGGCCATCAGCCCCGAAGCGCTACTGGACAAGCAACAGCTGCTGGCAGCACAGCAGCAGGTGGCCACGGTCAGGGCCAGTGATGCCCTGATTGCCTATGTCCTGCGCCTGGCCGAAGCCAGCCGCAACCACCCGCAACTGGGCTATGGCCTGTCGCCCCGTGGCAGCCTTGCGTTACTGGCAGCGGCGCGGGCCTGGGCTTTTCTGGCCGGTCGCGACTATGTCATTCCGGAAGACATACAGGCACTGGCTCCGGCAGTGATCAGCCACCGGCTGGGACATGCGCAGGGCGCCAGCCATGGTCGCAGTGCCGATGCCATTGTCCATGACCTGCTGGACACAGTGCCGGCGCTGTGAAAACCGGAATGCAACAATGGCTCCGGCGCTGGTGGCAGCGACGGCTGCCACCGCTATCACAGATCCGCCTGAGTCAGCGGCAGGTCTTCATCGTGCCGACGGTGACCGGTGCGGCTTTTGCCGTCGCGCTGCTGCTGATGCTGCTGGTAGCCATCAACTACCAGAACAGCCTGGCCTATGCACTGGCCTTTCTGCTGGGATCGCTGGGGTTGCTCACCGCACTGCATACCTGGCGTAACCTGGCCGGGCTGGAATTGCAGGCCCGTACCCCTGAACCCTGCTTCGTCGGTGAGCAGGCGCAATTCGCGGTACAGCTGCCGGGCGGAGCTTACCGTCGGCCCGGCATCGCGCTGGGCTGGCGCATGCCGCTGGCCGTGCAAACGGATGTCGACACAAGCCGGGATGTACTGGTCAAGTTGTATCTGCCGGCCAGCCAGCGTGGCTGGCTACGGGCGCCGCGCCTGCGTGTTGAAACCCGCTTTCCGCTCGGCATCTGGGTGGCCTGGAGCCAGCCGGACCTGAACATGCGTGTTCTGGTATACCCGCGTCCGCTAGAGGCCGGCCTGCCACTGGCTGCAGCACACAGTGACGACCAACGTGAAGACGGTTTGCTGGAGATGCGCCACGGCGTCGATGACTACCAGGGGCTGGAAAGCTGGCAACTCGGCGATTCATTACGCCGGATTGACTGGAAAGCCTGGTCCCGGGGGCAGGGCTTGTGGGTCAAACAGTTCAACGAGCTGCAGGGCAGCGACACCTTGCTGGATTACGACGGGTTGCAGGGCGACAGCGAATACCGGCTGTCTGTGCTGTGCTTTCATGTGCTGCGGCTGGATGCGGAATCACGCCCTTATTTGCTGCGCCTGCCGGACCGGCTGCTGGGACCGGATAGCGGAGCTGGTCACCGCGATGCCTGTCTGGTCGCCCTGGCGCTGTTTGGCAAGGAGCCGGAATGAGTAGCTCGCCGTTGCTGCATGCCATTCCACGCAATGCACTCTTGTGGTTGCTGATTGCCCAGGCACTGGTGATTGCCCCGCACCTGTTCCACATTCCGCCATGGATCGCCGGGCTCTGGCTGTTTTGTGCGCTGTGGCGGGTACAGGTGTACCGCAGCCGCTGGAGCCTGCCACGGGCCATCGTCAAACTGGCGATGATGGTCAGTGCCGCTTTTGCGGTCTATGTGAGCCGTGGCAGCTTGGTGGGGCTGGATGCCGGAGTAGCCTTGCTGATTACCGCCTTCACCCTGAAACTGGTGGAATTGCGCAGCCGGCGTGATGCACTGGTGCTGGTGTTTCTCGGCTTTTTTGCCGTGGTCACCGGTTACCTGTATGACGACAGCCTGCTGGCAGCGCTGTATTCATTGTTGCCGGTTGCCGCGTTGCTGACGGCATGGGCCGGTTTGCAGCAGGCAGCCGGCAGCCGGCAGAGTCCCCGCATCAGTCTTGGGCTGTCCCTGCGCCTGCTGGGGCAAGCGATTCCGCTGGCGTTGCTGTTGTTTGTGTTTTTTCCGCGCCTTGAGCCTTTGTGGAGCCTGCCGCAGCCAGCGGAGAAAGGCCGTACCGGCCTGTCCGGCCAGATGTCTCCCGGCGACATCGCCGAACTCAGCCAGTCGACCGAACTGGCTTTTCGCGCCACCTTCGACGGCGAGATACCGGCCAAGAACCAGCTGTACTGGCGTGCGCTGACCTTGCCGCTGTTTGATGGACGCAGCTGGCGCATGGCCAGTTTCGGTACCGACTTGCTGCCCGGACAGTGGCGCAAACAGGGGGCATCGCAGGCTTACAGCGTGATCATGCAACCCAGCCGGCAGCCCTGGCTGTTCAGCCTGGATATCAGTGAATCCACTCAAGCCGATGTGCGCATGCTGGGTGATTTCCGCCTGCAGCGAAACCGTCCGGTAGCCCGCACCTACCTGTACCAGGCCGAAGCCTGGCCACAGGCAGTGGCCGAGCCGTTGCTGTCGGCTGCCGGTCGTCGCCACAACCTGCAACTGCCGCGTCCGGGCAACCCGCGCACTCGCGAATGGGCCCGCCAGCTGCGCGAGCAATATGCTGATGACCGGCAGCTGGTCGCCGCAATGCTGGCGCATTTCAACCAGCAACCCTACCACTACACACTGAAGCCGCCACTACTGGGCGAAAACAGTATCGACGAGTTCATGTTCGATACCCGGCGCGGTTTTTGTGAGCATTATTCCAGCGCCATGACTTTCGCCCTGCGTGTGGCCGGCATACCGGCGCGGGTCGTCACCGGTTATCAGGGAGGGGAAATCAATACTGCCGGCAACTATGTGCAGGTCAGGCAAATGGATGCCCACGCCTGGGTCGAGTACTGGCTGCCGGGCAGCGGCTGGCAGCGGGCCGACCCGACCTTCCAGGTAGCACCGGAGCGGATCGAACTGGGCCTGCAGGACGCGCTGGGCGATGAGGTGGCTGCACTGGACAACAGCCTGTTCTCTCCGGTCCGTTATCGACATGTCGCCTGGCTCAACAAGTTGCGCATGGGCTGGGAAAACCTCAATCATGGCTGGCAGAGCAAGGTATTGGGCTATCAGAGAGAGAGGCAGCACGCCTGGCTGCGGCAACTGTTCGGCGAGGTCAACTGGCAGCGAATAGGCATTGGCATGGTGGCCGCCATGGCGCTGTTACTGGGGCTGCTGGCTCTTTTCATTATCCGGCCATGGCAACAGAGACCGGCCCCGGCCCAGCGTCTGTTGCAAGACTATGACCGCCTGATGCGGCGACGTCGACTGGCGCGCAGTCCGCAGGAAGGCATGCAAAGCCATGCGCAGCGTATCGCCAGCCAACTGGATGCTCTGCAGTTACAGGCACTGGAAGACTTTGTTACCGTCTATCAGCAGCTGCAGTATTCCGGTGATGGCAACCTGCAGCAGGCCCGTTACGCCTTGCGGCAGTTGTGGCGCAGCATGTCGCCCCGATACCTGCGCAAGCGCTAGGGCGGCGGTGATTTCCGGTAATTCCATACCAGCAAGAAAATGCCGGCCAAGGCGATGCCAGTCCAGTTGGCAAGAATATCGGCCCAGCTGAAGACCCTGGTTTCGGGATACAGCCAGTTTTGCAGCAGCTCGGAGGCAGGCGCAAGCAAACAGAGCAGGACCCAGAGCAGCCAACGGGGCAGTCGAGTGAAGGCCAATGCTGCAAGCAGGGCAAAGCCGCCAAATGCAGCAATATGCAGGAGTTTGTCCGAACCTGAAAAAGGTGAAGGTGGCGAGGCCGACCGAAAGAGTCCGTAAGTGAGCAGCAAGCCATAGAAAATGAAAATTGCCAGTCTTGCCGATTTGTTGCGTTTGATCCCTGACACCCTGATCCCTGCCAGCCTGAAATGAATGCGCATGATACGGTAACGAGAACCTGATTTCATCCGCAGTACCGCAAGGTTGCCACACCGGCTGGTTTGTCGCTGCTCTTGCAAAACAAGCGGGCTGCCAACATAATGATATTTAATTTTATAGATTATCTATCCGGAGATCATTGGTGAGCAGATTTCTTGCAGCCTTTTTATGCCTGTCGGTTTTTCTGGCTGGCAGCCCGACCATGGCGCAAACACCAGCCCTGGCCAAGGTACAGAGCCTGTCGGCAACCCGCAGCGCAGCCTACGACGGCCAGATCGAGGCGGTGACGCAAACCCGCATGGCGGCCCAGGTACCGGGATTGATCAAGCAGGTACTGGTCAAGGCCGGAGACCAGGTCAGCAAGGGGCAGTTATTGCTGGAAATCGACGACAGCCAGGCACGGCAACAGCAGGCCGCGATGCAGGCCCAGGCTGCTGCCACCCGCGCACAGCTGCAAGCCCTGACCAGCGAGTTGCAGCGCCAGCAGCAGCTGTTCGAAAGAAACTACATCAGCAAGGGCGCACTTGAACGTATCGAGGCCGAACAGCGGGCCACCCGTGCCCAGCTCAATGCCCAGCAGGCCCAGGCCAGCGCTGCGGCTGTACAAACCGGCTTTTTCCGCATCACCGCACCCTATGACGGCATCCTGATCGATGTGCCTGTGGAGCAGGGCGACATGGCCATGCCGGGCATGCCGTTGCTGTCGCTGTTCGATCCTGCTGCGCTGCGGGTTGGCGTGTCCGTGCCTGTTGCCGCCCTGGCTGGCGGCCTTCCCGATACCTCACAGATTCTGGTTTCCCACGGCCAGCAGCAACTGGCCGTCAGTGCAGTGGAGCAACTGCCCACTGCCGATGCCGGCTCGCAAACCAGACGCCTGCGGTTGAATCTTGAATCCGGGGCCAATGCCGTTCCCGGCCAGTCGGTCAAGGTGCGTCTGCAACGCTCCGCTGCCGGGGAACAGCAGCGGCTGTTCATTCCTGCTGCTGCCGTGGTGCGCCGTGCCGAACTGACTGCCGTCTATGTGCAGAGCGCAACCACGGGCAAGGCGCTGCTGCGCCAGGTGCGCCTTGGTGCTAATGAGGGCGAGCTGGTGGAAGTGCTCAGTGGCCTGGCCGAGGGCGAGCAGGTCCATCTGGATCCGCACGCGGCAAACAGGGAGTAAGGCATGCAACCTCTGGGTATTTCCGGCCGCATTGCCGCGGCTTTCCAAGCCTCTCCAATCACACCCTTGCTGGCGTTGCTGGCACTGCTGATGGGCCTATTTGCAGTCATCGTCACGCCGCAGGAAGAAGAGCCGCAGATCAACGTCACCATGGCCAACGTCATCATTCCGTTTCCTGGCGCAGCAGTGCGTGATGTGGAAAACATGGTGGCCACTCCGGCCGAGCAGGTGCTGTCACAGATGGCCGGCGTCGAGCATGTGATGTCGGCATCCCAGCCCGGTGTTGCCGTGATCACCGTGCAGTTCGAGGTCGGCGTGACCCGCAACGATGCACTGGTCAAACTGCATGACACCCTACGCTCCAACGAGGACTGGCTGCCACGTGATCTTGGTGTGCTGGAGCCAATCACCAGACCCATGGGCATTGATGATGTGCCCATCGCTGCAGTCACCCTGTACAACCGCAATCCTGATGTCGGCGCTTATGATCTTGAGCGCATTGCCCACAGCATCGAGGTGGAGCTCAAGCGTGTGCCCGGCACCCGTGAAGTGAAAACCATCGGTGGCCCGGGCCGGGTGGTACGGGTGGATCTGGAGCCGGAGCGGCTGGCCGCCGTCGGCCTGACCGTCAATGACCTGCGCATGGCGCTGAAGTCGGCCAATCTGGGCTTGCCCAGCGGCGAACTGATCAGTGGCAACCGTGCGATCCAGATCGAGGCCGGCCGTTTCCTCAACAACGCCCGTGAAGTCGCCGAACTGGTGGTTGGCGTGCATGAGGGCAGGGCGGTCTATCTGGGCGATGTCGCCGCTGTCAGCGAAGGCCCGCTGCCGGCACGCAACTATGTGCGCTTTGGTACTGCTGGCGAGAATGCCGAGAACCATCCGGCGATCACGCTCACGGTCACCAAAAAGCCAGGCGAGAACGCCATCGATGTCTCCGAAGGGGTGATGGCACGCATGGCCGAGCTGCAGAACACCTTGATTCCCCATGACGTCGAGGTGGTGGAAACCCGTGACTACGGTGCTACCGCCAACGAAAAGGCCCGCCAGCTGATCCAGAAACTGATCTTTGCCACCTTGTCGGTGGTGGCGCTGGTGTTCTTTGCGCTGGGCCGGCGCGAAGCGGCGATTCTTGGCGTGGCTGTCGGGCTGACCCTGGCAGCCACCCTGTTTGCCTCCTGGGCCTGGGGCTTCACCCTGAACCGGGTCTCGCTGTTTGCGCTGATTTTTTCCATCGGCATTCTGGTGGATGACGCCATTGTGGTGGTGGAAAACATTCACCGCCACATGCAGCTCAATCCGGGCAAGAAGCTGACCGAACTGATTCCACCGGCGGTCGACGAAGTCGGTGGCCCGACCATCCTCGCCACCTTCACCGTGATTGCCGCATTGTTGCCGATGGCCTTTGTCAGCGGCCTGATGGGGCCCTACATGAGTCCGATCCCGATCAATGCCAGCATGGGCATGGTGCTGTCACTGGCGATTGCCTTCACATTGACGCCATGGCTGGCAAGGCTGTGGCTGAAGCCGCATAACACCGGCAAGCAGCAAGACAGCACTGCACAGCAGCAGAAAAAGGGTCGCCTGCCGGCCTTCCTGACCCGCCTGTTCACTGCCATCTTCCGCCCCTTTCTCGATGCGAAAAAGGGTGTGCGTAACCGCTTCTTCCTTAGCCTTGGTGTCATGGGGCTGATCGGCATGTCCATGGCCTTGCCGGTGACCGGACTGGTCCTGCTGAAAATGCTGCCCTTTGACAACAAGTCCGAGTTTCAGGTGATAGTGGACATGCCTGCAGGCACACCGCTGGAGCAGACCCAGGCCGTGCTCGACGAGCTGGGCGCTTATCTGGCCACAGTGCCGGAAGTGACCAACTACCAGAGCTACGCCGGCACCGCCTCGCCGATCAACTTCAACGGTCTGGTGCGTCAGTATTACCTGCGCAGTGCCAGCGAGAGCGGCGATATCCAGGTCAATCTGGTCGACAAGTCGGAGCGCAAGCAGCAAAGCCATGCCATCGCCACCCGTGTGCGCCCTGAATTGCAGCGTATCGGCCTGGCCCATGGTGCCAACGTCAAGGTGGTGGAGGTACCGCCGGGGCCGCCGGTGCAGGCGCCGATCGTGGCCGAGATTTACGGCCCGACCTTCGAAGGCCGCAAGGCAGTGGGCGATGCGGTACTGGCCGCGCTGCAGAATGTCGACGGGGTAGTCGATATTGACGACAGCGCCATTGCCGAAGCGCCACGCAAACTGCTGGTAATCGACCGCAGCAAGGCCAGCCAGCTGGGGGTGGCCCAGGCCGACATTGTTGCCACCCTGCGGGCCGGCCTGCACGGTGAGGATGCCGCCTGGCTGCATGATGGCAGCAAGTATCCGGCCTCGGCCTACCTGCAGCTGCGTCCCGAACTGCATGGCGACCTCAACGCCCTGCTGCAACTGAAAGTGCGCAGCATCAGCGGTACGCTGATCGCCATCGAGGAGCTGGTCAGCATCAGCGACAGCCTGCGCGAGCAGCCGGTATTCCACAAGGACCTGTTGCCGGTGCACTTTGTCATGGCCGACATGGCAGGGAAGGTGGACAGCCCGCTGTATGGCATGTTCTGGGCCCGCAGCGAAATCGGCCAGATCATCACCCCGGCCGGCACGCCGATCGATGAATACTTCATCAGCCAGCCCAGCGACCCCTGGCGCAACTATGCGCTGAAATGGGATGGCGAATGGCAGATCACCTATGAAACCTTCCGCGACATGGGCGCCGCCTATGCGGTGGGCATCCTGCTGATCTACCTGCTGGTGGTGGCGCACTTCTCGTCCTACCTGACACCATTGGTGATCATGGCACCCATTCCCTTGACCATCATCGGTGTGATGCCGGGCCATGCCATTCTGGGCCAGCAGTTCACCGCCACCAGCATGATCGGCATGATCGCGCTGGCCGGCATCATAGTGCGCAACTCCATTTTGCTGGTGGACTTCATCAACCTTGAGCTGAAAGCGGGCCAGCGTTTCGAGCAGGCGGTGGTCAACTCGGCCATCACCCGTGCCCAACCCATTGTACTGACCGGTCTGGCGGCGATGCTGGGGGCGCTGTTCATTCTTGATGATCCCATTTTCAACGGCCTGGCCATTTCCCTGATCTTTGGCGTGCTGGTGTCCACGGTACTCACCCTGGTGGTGATTCCACTGCTGTACTACGCCGCCTACCGCAACAAACTACACAAAATCATTCCACAAGGAGAAACATCATGACTTCATGGCAACTGGTCCGCGTGATCGCCGGAATCTTCATCATGCTCAGCCTGGCACTGGGCGCACCGTCTAGTCCCTGGTTCGTCAACGAGTGGTTCCTGGCCTTCACCCTGTTTGTTGGTGCCAACATCTTCCAGAGCGGCCTGACCCGCTGGTGCCTGATGGAAACCATCCTGCGCAAGCTGGGCCTGAAACCAGGGTGCTGATTGTAGGTGCGAATTCATTCGCACAAAAAACGGCCGGCGTTGTGCGAATGAATTCGCACCTACAAAGACTGACAGGTAACAGAATGAGCTTTTTCAAACACTCCCTGACCGCGCTGACGTTGTCCATCGGCATGACGGCGGGCATGCTGCAGGCTCAGCCGCTGGATCTGCTGCAAACCTGGCAGCTGGCCACGGAGCATGATCCTGAATACCGTGCCCGCAAGGCGCAGGCCAACGCCGGTGCAACACAGGACCAGCAGGCACGCAGCCTCTGGTTGCCGACCCTTGGTGCCAGTGCCACGGCAGGGCGGGGTGGTCACAAGAGTTCCAGCCAGGGCGCCAATTTCAAGACGCCCAACATGGGCTCCGAAGACCGGGTTGAATTCAACAACTCCATTACCGGCGGTGATTTGCGTGCCTACGAGATCGGTCTGAAACAGCCGATCCTGAGCCGTGAGCGACTGGCACAAAGTCGTCAGCTGCGCATGGGCAGCGAACTGGCCGAACTGGAATGGCAGCATGCACAGCAACAGCTGATGCTGCGGGCGGCCGAACGCTACTTTGCTGTGCTGGTCAGCCGCCAGGCTGCACAGTTGCTGGAGCAACAGTACGAACAGGCGGTGCGTGCCGAACAGGAAACCCGCACCCGCTTCGAGCTGGGCGATCGCCCCGTGACCGATACCCATGAAGCCACCGCCCAGGCGCGCAGCCTGCAGGCCATGCTGCTCAATGCCCAGATGCAACAGCAGCTGGCCGAGGCGGCCTATGGCGACCTGACCGGCCAGCCAGCAGGACAGCTGTTGAGTTTGCCGCTGACGGCCGGGATGACCGCTCCCGAGCTGGACAGCCTGGCGCAATGGCTGAGCGATGCGGCTCAGCTGAACGCGGCCGTGCAGATGCAGGACAAGGGTGCCGATATTGCCCTGGAAAGCATCGCGCAGTATTCCAGCTGGAAAAGCCCGACGCTGGACCTGGTCGGTCGCTTGGCCCATGAGAAGCTGGACGGCAGTGGCCGCTACGGCTCCGCCCTGAACAAGGCGGATGACTGGATGCTGGGTGTACAGATCAATGTGCCGATCTTCACTGGCGGCTATCGCAGCGCCAAGCGCAGGGAAGCCCTGCATACTCACGAGCAACGGATTGCCGAAGCCGAGGCCATGCGCCAGCAGGTACGCCAGCAAACCCGTAGTGCCTGGCATGCGGTCCAGGTCAGTAGCCAGCAGGTCGATGCCCTGCAACAGGCACTTGAGGCCAGTCGCCTGCGTGCCGATTCCACCCGATTGGGCGTAGAGCTAGGCGACAAGACCATGCTGGAAAAGCTGGATGCCGACAATCAGCACACCAGGGTGCAAATCGACCTGCTCAACGCCAAGGTGGCGCTGATCATGCACCAGCTGCAGCTGGCTGCACTGGTTGGCAGCCTTGATCGGCAGCATCTGCAGCAGGCCAATCTGTATCTGCAATAAGCTCCCATCTGTCAAAAACGTCAGTCTTTGACAGGCAAAAAGCCGGCAGGATGCATGCTCCGGACTTTCTGGTATAAGATACGTGGTCATTTTTACCGGATTCATCCATGCAGTTCACCCTGATCCTTTCCTCTTCGCCGCAAGACCCGGCCTCGCGCCGGGCCCTGTGCTTTGCCAGGGCGGTGATTGCCGCCGGCCACCAGCTGCAGCGCATCTTCTTTTATCAGGATGCCGTGCACCTGGCGTCGCGCCTGCTGGTGGTGCCGCAGGACGAGCAGGATCTGGCCGCACAATGGCAGGAATTCGTCCGCGAAAACCGGCTGGATGCCGTGGTCTGCATTGCTGCCGCCCTGCGTCGCGGCGTGCTGGACGAAGCCGAAGCGCGGCGCTACGAAAAAGACGCCGACAACCTGGCCGCAGGCTTTGAGCTGTCCGGTCTGGGCCAGCTGCATGAAGCCATGCAAAGTGCCAATCGCGTGGTGCACTTCAAGGGGGATGCATGAAGTCCTTGCTGCTGATTGCCAGCCATGCCCCCTGGTCGGGCCTGGCGGCCCGCGAAACCCTGGATATCGCCCTGGCCGGCGGTGCCTTTGACTTGCCCGTCAGCATGCTGTGGCAGGGCGAGGGCGTGTATCAGCTGCTGGCCGGTCAGCAACCGGACATCCTGCAGCAGAAAAACCTGCAGTCCCAGCTGTCGGGCCTGCCACTGTTCGGCATTGAACAGCTATATGTCTGCAGTGAAAGCCTGCAACAGCGCAATCTGCTACCCGAACAGCTTGCACTGGAGGTGCAGCTGGTGAGCAAGAGCGAAATCCGCCAGCTGCTGGCCACTCACGCACAGACTCTGGTGCTCTGAATATGACAACCCTTTATCTGGTGAACCGCCGCGACGCTGCCGGCCAGCTATGTGACTTGCTGTCTGCCGGTGATGCCCTGGTGCTCTGCGGTGATGCTGTGCTGTGTTGGCAACGCGCATGGCCACAAAAGGTCCAACTGCATGTGCTGGCCGAGGATGCCATTGCCCGAAACCTGCAGCTGCCGGCCAACTTGCCAGCTATCGATTATCCGGAGCTGGTGCGGCTTTGCGAAAGCCATGCGCGGGTGGTGGCATGGTGAGCGTAGTTGAAGTCGATGGCCGTCGCATCGAGCTGGATGAAGACCTCTGCCTCAGGCATCTGGATGACTGGAGCGAGCAAGTCGCGGCTTTTCTGGCGCAGGAAGAGGGTATCGAGCTGACTGCCGAACACTGGGAAATCCTGCATCTGGTGCGCCGCTTCTATCAGGAATTCGACCTGGCGCCAGCCAATCGGGCGCTGGTGCGCTATGTGCGCCAGCAGCTTGGAGAAGAGAAGGGCAACAGCCTTTACCTGAATACGCTATTTGCCGGCCGTCCGGCCAGGATTGCCAGCCGTCTGGCCGGCCTGCCAAAACCTGCCAACTGTTTTTGATCTGCTATTGAATAAGGGTTATCCATGACTACAGGCGAACATCCGTTTGCACAATACATCCGCATCCTGGGCAAGGGGAAAAAGGGTTCCCGTGAACTGACCGGTGATGAGGCATACGTCGCCATGGGCATGCTGCTTGATGGTGAAATCGAGGATGTGCAGCTGGGCGCCTTCCTGATGCTGCTGCGCTACAAGGAAGAAACCGCCGAGGAGCTGGCCGGCTTTGCCCGTGCCGTGCAGGAGCGGGTACAGGCACCGGCAATCAAGGTCGATCTGGACTGGCCCACCTATGCCGGCAAACGCCGCCAGCTGCCCTGGTACTTGCTGGCGATCAAGACCCTGGCCCGGTCGGGCGTGCGCATCCTGCTGCACGGTGGCGGACAGCATACCGACGGCCGCCTGTATACCGAAGACCTGCTGGAGGCGCTGGATATTCCGCGCTGCAGCGACTGGGAGCAGGTGGCGCAGGCGCTGGATCAGCATAACCTGGCCTATATCGGCCTTGGCCAATGGATGCCGCGACTGCAACGCTGTATCGATCTGCGTGACACCATGGGCTTGCGCTCGCCGGTACACTCGCTGGCCCGCCTGCTCAATCCGCTCAGTGCGCACTGCGTGCTGCAAAGCATCTTTCACCCGGGCTATCAGCCGATCCACCAGCAGGCCAACGTGCTGCTGGGCCAGCATGCACTGGTGATCAAGGGCGACGGCGGTGAAATCGAAGTGCGCCCGGATACCGGTGGCACATTGCTCGGTGCGGCAAGCGGAGAAGCCTGGGAGGAATCATGGCCCGCGCAAATCAGCCGCCAGGTGAAAGCGCCAACCCTGCAGCCGGAACGCTTGCTGAGTGTATGGAAAGGAGAGGAGGGCGACCTGTATGGCGAGCAGGCAATCATTGCCACCATTGCCCTGGGGTTGCGTGGACTGGGACGTATACGTGAAGAAGCAATGGTCGAGGCGGCCAGACTGTGGCAGGAGCGTCACAATCCCTGACGCTTGTCCGGCATGAATTGAGGACAGGGGAGCAAGCTCCGGCCCGGTCGGGACCGGAGTGCAGAAGAACTCGTACCGCGCCCGCTGCACTTGCGATCTGCCAAAGCTTTCCGCAAGCATGACGCGGGTGGAGAGTCAGTCGTTATGCTGCTCCAGATCGTAGGCAATCAGGGCCAGCAGGGCGTTTTGCTGACGCTGGGTCAGCTGGCGAAAGCGCTGTAGCAACTCACGCTCATGGACGGTTATCTCGTTTTCGTCCAGCGCAACCGGGTTGTTATAGTCCATGACCTGATCCTGTTTCAGGCTGGTTTCCAGGCGGGCGACAATTTCCGAGTTCATGCTGCGATGGTTGTGTTTCGCAACTTCGGCAATGCGGTCGCGCATGTCATCAGGGAAGCGCACAACAAACTTGTCGGCACTACGTGAACTGGTAAATGTTGCTTTCTTGGCTGTGCTCATTATTTAACCATGCGAAATGTGGTGACAGGAATCCGGGTGAAATCTGTACAGTTGATAAAACCTGCTCATGCCGGCAGTGGGCCGCTACAAACACCTTTGACTCGCTCCATCCGCTAGCGGTTGTCGTTCAGACCGTTCCGGCACTCGCCAGAGCTGATCAGGGTATTGAACCCGGCACCGGAGGCAGACCCGGTTTGCATTCAGAGACCTCTGAATTGGCCACGGGTTCAGTTCGCGCACGCCGGCTTTGATGTAGCGCACAAGTTTGTTTTTGCCTCGAACGCTGGCTATCCAATGCGCAAGACAGGGTGTAGACTTGGGCCAGTTTGCAGTCATCGTGCTGATGCTATCATGACTGCAGATGGATAGTGTTCAAAATTACAAACTTTCGAGGTGGAATGTGGTACGTCTAGCATTGGTTGCAAGCCTGGTTGCCCTCATCAGCGGTTGTGCCGGCAATACGGCTACAACAGACCGACAGGATGCTGCCGTATCCGCACTGTCAGCTGCCGAATGGTCGCAGGTCCAGCAGGAAAAACTGCAGGTCGTGCTGGACGGCACACCCTATGTGCTTACGGAAGTCAGCGGTGGCTGGCTGATCCGCATTGCCGAGAAGGACACATTCAATCCGCATCGTCCGGAATTGCTGTTACCGGCAGCGCTGGGCAATATCGGCCAGATCACCCGTCACCTGGCGCAAGACCCTGACGTTGCCGTGATGGTGGTCGGCATTGCCACCGGGCAGTACAAGCTCAAGTCGAAAGAGCAGGTCAGCCATGAGCGCGCCCAGTCGGTTGCATCCATTTTCCGCCTGAACCGCGTCCCCGGCCACCGCCTGAAAACGCTGGGCGTGAGCCATGGCGAGGATATTGACGGGCGGCTTGGCGTTGCCTTGCTGGTTGTGCCCGAACAGGAACTGCATCACCGGGTATCAAAAGACCACACCCAGGTGGTTGCCATGCTGACCCGCCGTTAACCGCCATCCGGGCAGGAACAGATCATGCACACAGCAGAGCAGCTGGCGCACATGCGCCGCAACTATGTTCGCGACGGCCTGCTTGAAGGCAACAGCCCCGCCAACCCGATGCAGCTGTTCGGGCAGTGGCTGGAGCATGCGGTGCAAACGGAAAAACCGCCCAGCGAAGCCAATGCGATGCTGCTGTCCACAGCGGATGCAAGTGGCCAGCCCCATGCGCGAATCATGCTGCTCAAGGGTATGGACGAGCGGGGCTTTGTTTTTTTCAGTAACTACCAAAGCGCCAAGGGACTGCAAATGGAGGACAATCCATTGGCAGCCCTGACATTTTTCTGGCCGGTACTGGAACGCCAGGTGCGTATCGAAGGCCGGGTGGAGCGGGTAAGCGCGGATGAATCAGACGCCTATTATGCCGTGCGGCCACTGGGCAGCCGACTGGGCGCCTGGGCATCACCGCAGAGCCAGCCGATCGGCGGCCGTGAGCAGCTCGCAGAGCGCCTGGCTGCAGTCAACCAGCGCTTTGCCGACAATGACAATCCTGCACGCCCGCCACACTGGGGCGGTTACCGGGTGCTGCCGCAACGCATCGAATTCTGGCAGGGCCGCCCGGACCGCCTGCATGATCGGCTGGATTACCGGCTCCAGCCAGACAGCGGGGACTGGAGCATGACCCGCCTGGCACCCTGATACCTGATCCGACTACTTCTGGCTGTAAGCGCCTGCAGCTGCCCGCAGCCAGTCCGGCAGATCTTTTTTGGCAATCTTCAGCCTTTCCGCCTCGAGCAGTTTGTCCAACATGTATTGACGCATGTCCGGGTCAGCCGTTGCCATCGACAATGCCAGGTCGCGATTGACCCAGCGCTTGATACGCACATACAACCACCAGTGAAAATAAAAACCGGATACGCTCACCACGACAATGATGGCGATGCTCATGAAATCCATTACACATCCTTTACATTTTGCTTGCACGAAGGCGTGTATAATAGTTTCAAATCCACTCAAGGAGAACATCATGCGTAAAGTCATAGTATTTGCTGCCGCGCTGAGCGCTGTCAGCCTGGTCACCGGCTGTGCCTCGAGCCTGACTGGCGACAGCTACTCTAGAAGTGATGCGCGCCAGGTGCAAACTGTGCGCATGGGTACCATTGAATCCCTGCGTCCGGTACGCATTGAAGGCACCAAAACGCCTATCGGGGCCGGGGCCGGAGCTGCTGTCGGCGGCATTGCCGGCAGCACCATTGGCGGCGGTCGCGGCAGCGCGGTTGCCGCAGTGATCGGTGCCGTGGCAGGCGGCCTGGCCGGAGCCGCTGCAGAAGAGGGCATCACCCGTACCCAGGGCGTTGAAATCACCGTACGCGAAGACAATGGCGCACTGCGCGCCTATGTGCAGGCCGTCAACCCGAATGAAATCTTCCGGGTCGGCGAGCGTGTCCGCATCACCACCGTCAACGGTACCTCCCGCGTATCACACTGACACACAGGGGCGGCTGATGCCGCCCCTGCCATATCAAAGCCCTCATCCTGCCTGGTGCAACAAGCACGCGGGCTGTGCGACACACCCGCTTTCCCACATCAACCCCCCTCTTGCTTGATCTGCCCGGCCAGCCGGGCATGTCTATTGGTCGTACTGACTTCCTTACCTTGCTTACTGTATAACTTGATGCAGTTCTTGATGTATAACAAGAAAAACCAACAGGAATCCGGGGTCCAAGATGACAGTATTGCTGGCCTTGCCTTTTCTATGCGCCTTTCTGGTGCTGCTGTTTGCCCGTAGCGGACGCAACACGTTGGCCTGTCTGACAGCGCTTGCGCCGGTAGCCGGGCTGCTGTTGCTGGCCACCTTCCTGCCGGCAGTGCTGGCCCACGAGGTGATCAGCCTGCAGCAAGCCTGGCTGCCCACACTTGGGCTGAATTTCAGCCTGCATCTGGATGGTCTGAGCTTCCTGTTTGCCCTGCTGATTCTGGGCGTCGGCTTGCTGGTGATCGTCTACGCCCGCTACTACCTGGGCGAGCACGAAGACCTGCCGCGCTTCTTTGCCAGCCTGCTGCTGTTCATGGGGGCCATGCTGGGCCTGGTCCTGGCCGGCAACCTGCTGCTGATGCTGATGTTCTGGGAACTGACCAGCCTGGCGTCATTTCTGCTGATCGGCTACTGGCGTCATCGTGACGAAGCGCGTACCGGCGCTCGCATGGCGCTGGCCGTCACCGGCGGCGGCGGGCTGGCCTTGCTCGCCGGCATCATCCTGATCGGTCAGGTGGTGGGCAGCTACGAGCTGACTGACGTACTGGCGGCTGGTGACCAGTTGCGTGCACATGCCCTTTACCCGGTGATGCTGGTGCTGGTGTTGCTAGGTGTATTCACCAAGTCGGCACAGTTCCCGTTTCATTTCTGGTTGCCCCACGCCATGGCCGCACCTACTCCGGTGTCGGCCTACCTGCACTCGGCAACCATGGTCAAGGCCGGCGTTTTTCTGCTGGCCCGGCTGTATCCGGCGCTGTCCGGCACCGACTGGTGGTTCTATCTGGTGACCTTTGCCGGCCTGGCAACCCTGCTGGTCGGTGCCATTACCGCAGTGTTCCAGCATGATCTGAAAGGGCTGCTGGCCTATTCCACTGTCAGCCATCTGGGGCTGATCACCATGCTGTTCGGGCTCGGCTCGGACCTGGCTCCAGTGGCAGCGATTTTCCATATCATCAACCATGCCACCTTCAAGGCGTCACTGTTCATGGCCGCCGGTATCATCGACCACGAAACCGGCAGCCGAGACATGCGGCGCATCAACGGGCTGTGGAAGTACATGCCGCACACGGCGGTGCTGGCGATGGTGGCGTCCTCGGCGATGGCCGGCGTGCCGCTGCTCAATGGTTTCCTGAGCAAGGAAATGTTCTTTGCCGAAACCCTGCACCAGCAGTTGCTGGGCAGCTTCAGCGCCCTGATTCCGGGGCTGGCGACACTGGCGGCGGTATTTTCCGTAGCCTATTCGCTGCGCTTCATCCATGACGTATTCTTCAATGGAGAGCCGGTCAATCTGCCCAAATTTCCGCCGCACGAGCCGCCGCGCTCAATGAAAATTCCGGTCGAGATTCTGGTTTTTCTTTGCGTACTGGTGGGTACTTTTCCGGCCTTTAGCGTTTCCGGTCTGCTGGCCAGTGCAGCACAGGCCAGCCTTGGCCATGCACTGCCCGAGTACAGCCTGGGGATCTGGCACGGTTTCAACCTGCCGCTGCTGATGAGCGTCATCGCACTGCTGGGCGGTATCGCGCTATACAGCCTGCGCCGCCCCCTGTACCGCTGGTATGACGGCCTGCCGGACCTCAATGCACTGGAAACCTTTGGTCAAACCCTGAAACACGCCTATACCCGTACCTCCCGGGCCATGGCGGTGGTGCAGGCGGTATCCCTGCAGCGTTACCTTGCCGTGATGCTGCTGGCCCTGGTACTGGTGGTCGGCTGGACGCTGTGGCCGATGACATCGCTGGGAGGGCCGGTTGCCCTGACGCCGGTTGACCCGCTGACACTGATCGGGCTGCTGGCCATGGCACTGGTTGCCTTGCTGACAGTGCTGTTCCATCGTGAACGTTTGCGGGCACTGGTCACGCTCGGGCTGGTCGGCCTGATTGTTTCCATGCTGTTCGCCCGTTTCTCCGCACCGGACCTGGCGCTGACCCAGCTGGTAGTCGAAGTGGTCACCATCCTGCTGATGCTGCTGGTACTGAATTTCATGCCGGCCACAACCCCGCAAGAGAGCAGCAGCCTGCGCCGCCTGCGCGACCTTTGTGTGGCTGCCGCCGGCGGCGGCCTGTTTGCAGTACTCAGCTATGCGGTCCTGACCCGGCCCTACGACAACAGCATCGCCCGTTACTACCTGGACAATAGCGTCCCGGGCGGTGGTGGTACCAACGTGGTCAACGTGGTCCTGGTGGATTTCCGTGGTTTTGACACGCTCGGTGAAATCAGCGTCCTGGCGATTACCGCCATCGCCATTCTGGCACTGCTGGGCGGCACCAAACTGCCCAGACCACGCACCGACCGCCAGGGCCGCCTGTGGACTGCGGCGCGTGAGTACATGATGTTGCGGTTGCTGGCACGGCTTCTTTTGCCGCTGGCATTGCTGGTGTCGGTGTTCATTTTCCTGCGTGGCCATAACGAGCCGGGCGGCGGCTTCATTGCCGGGCTGGTCACCTCGGTGGCGCTGGTATTGCTGCACGTCAGCTCCGGCCAGCAGTGGGTGGAGCAACGGCTGAAACTCGATTATCGCAAGCTGGCCGCCAGCGGCATCCTGGTTGCCGGTCTGACCGGTCTGGCCAGCCTGTTGTTTGGCTATCCCCTGTTGACCTCGGCTCACGGTCATGTCGCGATACCGCTGCTGGGCGAGCTGGAGCTGGCTTCAGCCATGCTGTTTGACCTGGGCGTCTACTTTGCCGTTGTTGGCGGTACCCTGCTGATTCTTGGCCAGCTGGGGCACCTGGGGTATAGCGCACACCTGCCGGAGGATAAATAATGGAGCTCTGGCTTTCCTGTGCCATCGGCTTTCTGGTGTTTTGCGGCATCTACCTGCTTCTGCGGGCGCGGACCTTTCCCGTTGCCCTTGGCCTGACGCTGCTGTCCTATGCCATCAACCTGTTCCTGTTCTCCATGGGCCGGCTGCACACCGGCATGCCGGCGGTGATCGGCAGCGCCGCCGACTACACCGACCCGGTGCCGCAAGCACTGGTGCTGACCGCCATCGTGATCGGCTTTGCCATGACCGCCTTCGTGCTGGTGCTGGCCTTGCGTGCCCATGTGCTGCTGGGCAGTGACCATGTCGATGGCCACGAGAAAAAAACGGAGGAGGGCGCATGAACCACTGGATCATGATTCCGGTCATTCTGCCCCTGCTGCTGGGTGCGGTGCTGGCCTGGCTCAGTGACGAGCGGGCCACCCTGCAACGCCGGCTGAGCCTGGCCGGCAGTCTGGCATTGTTGGCTGTGAGCCTGTTGCTGATGCAGACGGCCAACCAGGAACAGGTACAAATCTACAGTCTGGGCAACTGGTCGGCACCATTTGGTATCGTGCTGGTGCTGGACCGGCTCAGCGCCCTGATGGTTCTGACCACCGCAGTGCTGGCCGCACTGGTCAACGGCTATGCCTGCGCCGGTGACGACAAGCGCGGACGCTACTTTCATGCGCTGTTCCAGTTCCAGATTGCCGGCATTTGCGGCGCCTTCCTGACCGGCGACCTGTTCAACCTGTTCGTGTTTTTCGAGATCCTGCTGATTGCCTCCTATGCGCTGTTGCTGCATGGCGGCGGCAGCCAGCGGCTACGCTCGGCGGTGCATTATGTGGTGCTCAACCTGGTCGGCTCGACGCTGTTCCTGCTCGGCGCCGGACTGGTCTACGGCATCAGCGGCACCCTGAACATGGCCGATATCGCCCGTTTTGTGCAGCAGGCGGAAGGCGACAGCCTGTACCTGATGCATGCTGCCGGCTGGATCCTGATACTGGTATTCGGGCTGAAGGCGGCCCTGCTGCCCCTGCATTTCTGGCTGCCCCGGGCTTACGCCAGCGCCACTGCACCGGTGGCGGCGCTGTTTGCCGTAATGACCAAGGTGGGGCTCTATGCCATTTTGCGCTTTGTCACCCTGATCTATGCTGCCGAAGCCGATGCAGCCAGCGCCTTCGACCTTGACCTGCTGTTTGCCATTGCCTTGCTGACACTGCTGCTGGGAGCGCTGGGGGCCTTTGCCGCCGACACCCTGCACAGCATGCTGGCCTGGCTGGTGCTGGTATCGGTCGGCACACTGCTGGCCGGCATCAGCCTGGCCAGCGAGCAGTCGATTGCCGCCAGCCTGTACTACCTGTTGCACAGTACCTGGGGCATCGCCGGCATGTTCCTGCTCGCCGACCTGATTGCCCGCCAGCGCGGCAAGCTGGCCGCCCGACTGCGTACCGGACCACCTCTGCTGACCCCCGCACGGCTCGGGGCACTATTCTTTGTTGGTGCGATTGCCACCGCCGGTTTGCCGCCGTTTTCGGGTTTCATCGGCAAGCTGTCACTGCTGCAGTCGGCCAGCGGCCCGTATGCAGCCTGGCTGTGGCCGGCGTTGTTGCTGGCCGGTTTTGTGGTGATCGTGGCGCTGAGCCGTGCCGGCAGTCAGTTGTTCTGGCAGCAGGGCAGTCCGCTGCCGGAGCCGGTCGAGCCGCTGCAGCCGGTGCGCTTTGCCACTGCCTTGCTGCTGACCGGCAGCGCAGTGCTGTTGCTGGTGGCTGCCGGCCCGGTGCTGGATTATTGCCTGACAACGGCGCAGCAACTGCTGCAACCGGAGCTTTATCTGAAACAGCTGGAAGGAGGCTAGGCCATGGCAAAAAAAGTCTGGTTGCCGCACCCCCTGCTCAGCCTGGTACTGCTGGCTGGCTGGCTGTTGCTGGTGGATGATTTCACATTGGTCGGACACTGGGTGTTTGCGGCCGTACTGGCCCTGTGCATTCCGCACCTGATCGGGCACTGGTGGCCACCGCTGCCACGGATTGCCGACTGGCAGGCACTGGCCGTATTTGTCGGTCGCAGCCTGACCGACATCATCATGGGCAACCTGCAGGTGGCCCGGATGGCGCTGGGTTCGCAGACGGGGCTGCAACCGGTGTTTGTCCGCTTCGAAACCCGGCTGGACAACGACCTGGCCATTTTCATGCTGATGAGCGCGATTTCGCTGGCACCGGGCTCGGTCTCTACCCGTTTTGACGAAGAGACACGTGAAGTGGAAGTGCACGCACTGCACTGTACCGACGAGGCCGAACTGGTGGCCGAGATCCGCCAGCGTTACGAACAGCTCCTGCAGAGGGTATTTGCATGTTGAACATCGTCATCTGGATCAGCATGGCCATGATCGGTATGGCCTTCTGCCTCAACCTGGTGCGGCTGATCCGTGGCCCGTCGATTGCCGACCGGGTACTGGCACTGGATACGTTGTATATCAACGGACTGGCGATTCTGGTGATCTTCGGCATTGCCATCGACAGCAGGGTGTTTTTTGAAGCCGCCTTGCTGATCGCACTGTTCGGCTTCTTCAGTACGGTCGTGATCAGCAAGTACCTGCTTCGCGGCGATGTCATCGAGTAGGAGGCTGTATGTCGTTCGGATTGCAACTGGTGGTGGCGTTCTTTCTGCTGACCGGCAGTTTTTTCGCCCTGATGGGTTCCATCGGATTGTGGCGCTTCGGTGACTTCTACATGCGCCTGCACGGCCCGGCCAAGGCCACCACGCTGGGAGTGGGCGGCGTACTGATCGCCTCCATGCTGTACTTCACTTTTACCACCGGCAGCCTGCGTCTGCACGAACTGCTGGTCACCCTGTTTCTGATCATCAGCGCGCCGGTTTCTGCCTATATGCTGTCACTCGCGGCAAAGAAGGAAGCCAGCCGCGAGCGCGGCCAGCGCCATTGACATGAGCATCTGCTGATGGACGGATACTGAGTGCGCGCGTTGCAGCATCAGGGCTCGCTTCTGCGCATATCCGGCAGCATGAAAGCCACCAGTCCGAGCAGTGGCAGCAGGGCGCACAGGCGATATACCGTTTCTATGCTGTAAAAGTCGGCCAGCGCACCAATCGCTGCGGCACCAATCCCGGCGATGCCGAAAGACAAACCGAAGAACAATCCGGAGATCGCCCCGGTCTTGCCCGGCACCAGCTCCTGCCCGTAGACCACAATGGCGGGAAATGCCGAGGCGATGATGAAGCCGACAATGAATACCAGCACCAGCGTCAGCGGCAGACTGACAAAGGGCAGGGCAAGGCTGAACGGTGCCGCGCCCAGAATCGAGCCGAGAATCACCTTTTTGCGTCCGAAGCGGTCACCCAGCGGGCCGCCGGCAATGGTGCCCAGTGCCGAGCCGAACATGAAGATGAACAGGCTGTACTGGGCCTGTTGAATGCCCAGGCCAAAATTGTCGATCAGGTAAAAGGTGAAGTAGCTGTTCAGGCTGGCCAGATAGACAAACTTGGAAAACATCAGGATCAACAACAACGTCAGTGCCAGACGCACCTTGCCGTTGGCCGGCAGCTCTCCGCCCGGTTTGAGGGCACGACGGCCGCGAACTCCGTTAATGTTGGCTGCATGCCAGCGGCTGATACCGGTCAGGACAATCACGCCGACCAAAGCCAACAAGGCCACCCAGGCCACACTGGGCTGGCCAAAGGGCACGATAAAGGCCGCGGCCAGCAAGGGGCCGACCGCCGACCCCATGGTGCCGCCAACCTGAAAGATCGACTGGGCCAGGCCATGCTTGCCGGCAGAGGCCATGCGGGCGATACGCGAGGATTCCGGATGAAACACCGCCGAACCGACCCCGATCAGTGCCGCCGCCAGCAGAATCAGCGGATAGCTGTCCGCCCGGGACAGCAGAATCAGCCCGCCCACGGTAAAGCCCATGCCGGCCGGCAACAGCCAGGGCATGGGGTGTTTGTCGGTGTACAGACCAATTAACGGTTGCAGCAGCGAAGCGGAACACTGGAAGGCCACGGTGATCAGGCCGATCTGGACGAAGCTCAGGCTGTAGCTGCCCTGCAACAGCGGATACAGGGCCAGCAGTACCGATTGCATCATGTCGTTGATCAGGTGAGTGCTGCTGATGGCAAGCAGAATGCCAAAGGAAACGCCAAGACCGGCGCCGGGTAATGCAGGGCTGCTGGATGTGTTCACGACTGTCACTGCCAGAAAGTTGATCGACAGGCCATGCTACCCCCAAACGTGAACTGGCGCACGTTTCTTCTTCCTGTGCATCCCGGCCCTTCAGGCGTACAATCGTGCCATTTCATTGATTGTTGAGCGAGCCCCAATGTCCGAACCCGTCCGCCTCACCCAGTACAGCCATGGCGCTGGCTGCGGCTGCAAAATCGCCCCCAACGTCCTCAGCACCATTCTGGCCGGCAGCGGCGACCAGTTTCAGGACCCGCGCCTGTGGGTCGGCAACCACTCGCGGGATGATGCTGCCGTGTACGGTCTGGATGACGAGCGTGCGGTGGTGTCCACCACCGACTTTTTCATGCCGATTGTCGACGACCCCTTTGATTTCGGCCGCATTGCCGCCACCAATGCCATCAGCGACATCTACGCCATGGGCGGTACACCGCTGGTGGCGATTGCCATTCTGGGCTGGCCGGTCAATGTGCTGGCCCCCGAAATAGCCGCCGAGGTGATCCGTGGCGGTCGTACCGTCTGTGACGCTGCCGGCATTCCTCTGGCTGGCGGACACTCGATCGATGCGCCGGAGCCGATTTTTGGCCTTGCAGTCACCGGCGAGGTACGCCGTCAGCAACTCAAGCGCAACGACACGGCAACTGCCGGCTGCCGGCTATACCTGACCAAGCCGCTGGGCATCGGCATCTACACCACCGCAGAAAAGAAGGGCGTCCTGGAGGCTGCCGACCGGCACGTGGCACGCGACCTGATGGTACAACTGAACCGCCCCGGCCAGCATTTTGCGCACCTGCCGCAGGTGACCGCCATGACCGACGTCACCGGCTTCGGCCTGCTTGGCCATCTGGTGGAAATGGCCGACGGCGCGGGCCTGACCGCCCGCCTCGACAAGAATGCCGTACCCCGGCTGTCCCGGGTTGGGCACTACCTTGACCTGGGCTGCATTCCCGGTGGCACATTGCGCAACTTTGCCAGCTATGGCCAGCGCATCGCGCCCATCGAGGAACAGGACCGCCACTGGCTGTGCGACCCGCAAACCAGTGGCGGCTTGCTGGTGGCAGTGACACCGGCCGGCGAAGCGGAGTTTCTCGCCGTTGCCCGCCAGCAGGGCCTGGAGCTGAGCCCGATTGGCGAGCTGGTGAAACAGGATGCCTGGGCGGTCGAGGTATACTGATGACTGACCATGCTGATTACCGGCAGATATTCCTGCAGAACCTGCCGCTGATCGATACCCGTGCGCCGATAGAATTTGCCAAGGGCGCATTTCCGCAGGCGGTCAACCTGCCGCTGATGACGGACAGCGAGCGGCAGAAGGTCGGTACCTGCTACAAGCAGAAAGGCCAGCAAGCGGCAATTGAGCTGGGCCATCAGCTGGTCTGTGGTGCAGTCAAAGACCAGCGGGTTCAAGCCTGGGCCGATTTTGCCCGCACCCACCCGCAAGGGCTGCTGTATTGCTTCCGTGGCGGCCTGCGCTCGCAGATCAGCCAGCAGTGGCTGCGCGAGGCAGGAGTGGACTATCCCAGGGTTGCCGGCGGCTACAAGGCCCTGCGCAACTTCCTGATCGATACCACCCGTCAGGCGGTTGAAGAGTGTGCCTTTACCGTCATTGACGGTCTGACCGGCACCGGCAAGACCGATGTACTGGCGCCGCTATCCAGTGCGCTGGACCTTGAAGGCCACGCCAATCACCGGGGCTCCAGCTTCGGCAAACATGCCACCGCGCAGCCAGGCCAGATCGACTTTGAAAACCGCCTGGCCATCGACCTGCTGAAAAAGCGCGATATCGGCATAGGGCATTTTGTTGTGGAAAATGAAGCCCGTATCGTCGGCTCCTGTTCGGTACCGCTGGAGCTGTACCGGCGCATGCAGGAGGCACCGATTGTGTTGCTAGAGGACAGCGTTGACAACCGGGTCGAACGCATCCTGCGTGACTACGTAACCGGCCTGCGCCAGGAATTCCGCCAGTTGCACGGAGCGCAGCAGGGTGACGAACAGTTTGCCGAACGCCTGCGCGACAGCATGCAGCGTATCCACAAGCGTCTGGGTGGGGCCCTCTATCAGGAACTGGCACAGCTGCTGGAGCTGGCATTGCACGCGCAGCTGCAACAGGACGACCACAGCCTGCACCGCCTGTGGATCAGCCGCTTGCTGCAGGATTACTACGATCCCATGTATCGTTATCAGCATGACAAGGTCAAAGAGCGGGTGGTCTTTCGGGGCGAGCGGGCAGCAGTGCTGCAATTCCTGCAGGCACACAGCCGGGTACTCGACTAAAACACTATGCTATGGCCGCAATGTCCGGAGTAGCATGGGCTCGTCAGTATTTTAAAAGGAACCTGTCATGAGCAACGAGCAACTGGCGGAGTGGATTCTCGAACAGACCAGCGATGCGCTGATCTACGCCGACACTGAAGGCAATATCCGGCGCTGGAATGCCGCATCCTGCCAGGTTTTCGGTTTTTCTGCCGAAGATGCACTGGGGCAAAGTCTGGACCTGATCATCCCCAAGCACCTGCGTGAAGCACATTGGCGCGGTTTTGATGCCGCCATGCAGAGCCGCCAGCTAAAACTGTCCGGCAAGCCAACCCTGACCCGTGCACTGCACAAGGAAGGGCACAAGCTGTATGTGGAAATGACCTTCGCTCTGGTCAAGGACCCGCACGGAGTGGTGCAGGGCAGTGTTTCCATGGCCCGGGACGTGACCGCTCGGGTCGAAGCGGAAAAAGCAGCCCGGCAGGCAGGCGGCTGATCAACCCAGCTGACGTACCATTGCTGCCACCAGAATGCCTGCAGCAATGGCCAGCAGCTGCTTTCTGGTCAGCAGAATCACCACCAGGGTAGTCAGCAGCGCCAGTCGTGCTGCCATGTCACCCTCCAGCGCCATCGGCGCGATGATCGCAATCAGTACCGAGCCGGACATTGCCTGGATGAACAGCCGGACCCGGTAGCCCAGCGGCACGAAAGACATGACGAACACGCCACCCCAGCGGGTGGCCAGCGTCACCAATGCCATCGCGGCAATGATGATGACCAGTCCCGTACCCGATGTCTCAACGTTCATGAGCTGGTCTCCCGAGCAATACACCGGTCAGGCCACCGGCCAGGGCACCGACAATCACATGACTGTTTTCCGGCAGGAAACGATAGGCCAGCAATGCGCTGATGCCGGCCACCGCCCAGATCGCCAGGGTGCGCAGTGTTTTTTCTCCTCCGGCCACCATCGCCAGCAAGAAGCAGCCCAGCACCATATCCAGTCCGAGGCCATCGGGATCACTGATGGCGTGACCAAAATGGATGCCCAGCCATGTTCCCAGCAGCCAGAACAGCCACAGCGACAAGCCGCCGCCAAATAACAGCCCGAAACCGGGCTTGTCGCAGCTGAATGCCTGCAGGGACATCGCCCAGTTGGCATCACTGGCCACCAACATGACACCGTAGCGTCTGGCCGGCGGTAACCGGGCCAGCCAGGGATACAGGGAAGCACCCATCAGCAAATGCCGGGCATTGATGGCAAACACAGTCATCAGCAAAGGCACCAGGGGAACTTGCTCACCCCACAGCTCCAGTGCCGCAAACTGTGAAGCCCCGGCAAATACCAGCGCGCTCATCGCCAGGATAGTGGTTTGGTCAAGGCCGCTCTGGGCAGCTGCCAGGCCGAACGCCAGAGCAAACACCAGCACAAACAGGGAAATAGGCACCAGTTGCCTGAAACCATCCATGACCAGAGCTCTGTTCAGGCGGTACAAAGAGGCCGGAATATCGTTCACGCCATGCTCCATACAAACAAAAAGCCCCGCTGTCAGGCGGGGCTTGGTAACAGCAGACAATCAGTCGTTGTTGGCTACACCCAGAATCTGCAGCAAGCTGAGAAACAGGTTGTAAATCGATACATACAGGTTGATGGTCGCCATGATGTAGTTGGTTTCGCCGCCGTTGATCAGCTCGCTGGTCTGGTACAGGATGATGGCTGACGAGAACAGTACAAAACCGGCACTGATCGCCAGCTGGAAGGCAGACAGGTCAAAGATCAGGCTGGCAACAATTGCTGCCAGCAGCACAAAAAAGCCGGCAGTGATGAAGCCGCGCAGGAAGCTCATGTCCTTGCGGGTGATCAGCACAAAAGCGGACAGGCCGCCAAATACCAGTGCGGTCATGGTGAACGCCGAGGAAATGACCTGTGCACCGTTATGCATGCCCAGGTACATGTTCAGGATCGGGCCCAGGGTATAGCCCATGAAGCCGGTCAGGGCAAAGGTGGTAACCAGCCCCCAGCCCGAGTTGCGCAGGCGTACCGTGGCGAACATCAGGCCATAGAAGCCAATCAGGGTAGGCAGCAGGCCGGGGTGGGGCAGGCCCATTTGCTGGGATACAAAGGCGACCAGGCCACTGAAAGCCAGTGTCAGGGCCAGCAGGCCATAGGTGTTGCGCAACACCGAATTGCCGGCGCGCTCGATGGCCACCTCATGGGTATTGAAACGTTGCATGCTGTTGATTCTCCTTGTTGGTATGTACCACAGCGGGTTTGCAGGTTGCAGCAAGAATAGCAGAAGCCCGTGCCCGCTGCATACAGCTTGAAATTCGCTGCCACTATTGACCAAACTGCCGGCCAAAAGTGCCCAACATGGTCACATCTGAATTCCAGGCAAAAAAAATCCCTGTAAAAACAGGGATTTAAAAGAAAATATGGCGGAGGAGGTGAGATTCGAACTCACGGAAAGTTGCCCTTCGGCGGTTTTCAAGACCGCTGCCTTCAGCCGCTCGGCCACTCCTCCATATTGCGGCGGTGATTCTACAGTATAGAAAACATCTGTCAAACAGATTTTTCATGCAATCCGGATCATGCCGGTTTCGGGTGAAAAGGTGGGCTATCAGCAAAATAGAAGCTGCCAGGGCACACTCCGACAGTTCTCCAGTCCGTATCAGCCCCGCCACCCTGCAACAGCACCGCTAAATGGAAAATACCCCGAAAAAGAAAAAGATGCAGGCCAGACAGAACATGGCCACAAAACCGACCGGTATGCCAAGTAGATGTGGAAACAGCGAATCCATGCCTTTCAATGTGTGTACGGTATACCACCAGCCACCAAAAAAGGCGGCAATAACCAGAAGAATCGCGATGATAGTCAAGTTCCTGTCTCCTTGCAGCAGGCTTTGCGAACCCGCCAATGGTCTACCGGCTGGCTACGCCCGTCAACTCCACAGATCAACAAACAAATGTCCCTGTCGGGCTTTTGCTATACTTTTGTTTTGCCTAATTTGCCGGGGATCAACATGAATTACGATTTTGACTTGTTCGTTATTGGTGCCGGATCAGGCGGTGTGCGTGCTTCGCGCTTTGCTGCCGGCTTCGGTGCCAGGGTGGCTGTTGCCGAAAGCCGCTATCTGGGCGGCACCTGCGTCAACGTTGGTTGTGTACCGAAAAAGCTGATGTCCTATGCCGCCCACAGCAGCGAAGACATCGAACTGAGCCGCAGCTTCGGCTGGGATGCATCGGCCACCAGCTTCGACTGGCCGACGCTGATTGCCAACAAGAACCGGGAAATAGGGCGCCTGAACGGCATTTACGCTCGCCTGCTGGAAAACAGCGGGGTGACTCTGCTCAACGGCCATGCGCGCATCACCGGCCCGCACCAGGTCGAAGTGAATGGCCAGACTCATACAGCGCAACACATCCTGCTGGCTACCGGCGGCTGGCCGGTGCTGCCGGACATCCCCGGCAAGGAGCTGATGATCGACTCCAACCAGGTGTTCTTTCTCGAGCGGCAACCGAAACGGGTACTGGTAATCGGCGGCGGTTACATTGCGCTGGAATTCGCCTCCATCTTCAATGGCCTGGGCAGTGAAACCCATGTGTCCTACCGCGGTGACCTGTTCCTGCGTCACTTTGACCACGAGGTGCGCGAGCACATGCGTGACAGCATGCAGGCCAAGGGCGTAAAGCTTCACTTTAATAGCAACGTGCAATCCATTGAAAAAACAGGACATGGCGACGAACTTAAAGTGACACTTGAAGAAGGCGGCAGCCTGCTGGTGGACTGCGTGTTCTGTGCCACCGGTCGTCGCCCGATGCTGGACAGCCTCGGGCTGGAAAACGTCAATGTCGAGCTCGACAGTCATGGACTGGTCAAGGTCAACGCTGAGTATGAGACCTCGGAGCCGGGCATTCTGGCCATTGGCGACCTGATTGCAGGCCCGCAACTAACCCCGGTGGCACTGGCCGAAGGCATGGCTGTGGCACGTCGCCTGTTCAAGCCGGAAGAGTACAAACCGGTCAGTTATGACTGCATTGCAACGGCCGTATTCACACTGCCAAACATCGCCACTGTCGGCCTGACGGAAGAGCAGGCCAGAGCGGCAGGGCATGACGTCAGCATTTTCACCAGCAGCTTCCGGCCAATGAAACTAAGCTTTACCGACAGCAGCGAGCGCATCTTCATGAAGCTTGTGGTCGATAAGCAGAGCGATCGGGTGCTGGGTTGCCATATGCTGGGCCCGGATGCCGGCGAGCTGATCCAGGGGCTGGCCGTGGCACTGAAAGCGGGGGCGACCAAGTCGGTGTTTGATGACACCATCGGCATTCACCCGACGGCGGCGGAAGAATTCGTCACCATGCGCACACCGGCGCGCTAAGCCGGCCCGACAACAACACCCGGCAGCAGCCGGGTGATCCGGCTTTCATACTTTCATACATAGCCACTGGTGGCTGCTAGTGGCCTGAACGGCTAGTTCGTTAACTCAAGTTCGGATGGCTGGGGATTCGGGGCAAGGCGCTGTGACGAGTCATAGCGGGGCTATGGCGAGGAGCAGCAACGCAGCATCGGAGCCTCAGACGCCGAAATTGACTAATGGAATTAGCCGTACAGGCCACTAGGCAGCACCTGCCTCAGTGATGGGCGTGTTGTGAATGTTCAGCTCCGGTACCGGCATCCATGCTCCTGACTTCGGCTTCCAGCTCGACACTGCCGCTTGCTGCAAAATCCAGCCGGACAGGGAAGCGCATGCCTTCCCGCAGGGGTTCGCGCAGGCCGATCAGCATGATGTGGTAGCTGCCGGGAGCCAGCTCCAGCGTGCCACCGGCCGGTACTTCGACCTGTTCCACCTGTTGCATCTTCATCAGGCCGTCTGCGTGCACGTGAGTGTGCAATTCCACCGTATCGGCAATCTCCGCATGGGCGGCGACCAGAAAATCCTGTGCACCCTGGTTACGAATGCTGACAAACAGCGCTCCTGTATGCGCAGTAGGCGGCACGGCACGCGACCAGGGCGTGGTGATGCCAAGATTGCCCTGTGTAGCCGCATAGGCGCCTTTGGCCGCTTCGGCTAAGTGCACCTCGGCAGCCATGCCATGGGTCAGTGACAAGGAACAGCCCAGTGCAGCGGCAAGCACGAAGGATTTGGCAATGTTTTTTCCCATGAACAAGAACTCCAGCAAGTAATGACGACGGAAAGGATGAAAGCCTAGCAAGAAATGAAAGCAGTAACGCAAATACCTGCGTGCGATTTATCGTCGCACACTCAATTTAACATAATATCCATTATGGCTCTCATGTGCTGTTATCAATTTCCAGGCTCAGCCAAACCGGATTGTTCCTTGTCAGTCTCTGTCGAGACATCAAGATCTTCAAAATCGGTTTTCAGGTTGCTTTCCATTTTTTCCAGCTCGGCCAGCAAATGACTGAAGCTCAACTCCTGCACCGGTGTGTCTTCAGCACGGCCATCTTCATCATCCCGATTCCGTGTTCCTGCTTCTGCGGGAACGGCAACATCACCGAGCCGGCTGTCCTGCAGACGCTCGAAGGCAGCACTCAGGTCCCGCACTTCGCGCAGCGGCGGCAACTCGTCAAGTCCACGCAGGTTGAAATAATCCAGAAAGGCCCTGGTGGTGGCGAACAGTGCCGGCCGGCCCGGCACTTCCTTGTGGCCAACCACCTTGATCCAGTCGCGCTCCTGCAGGGTTTTGATGATATGACTGCTGACCATGACACCGCGCACGTCCTCGATTTCGCCACGGGTCACCGGCTGCCGGTAAGCCACCAGCGCCAGGGTTTCCAGCAAGGCCCGCGAATAACGTTGTGGCCGTTCTTCCCACAGGCGCTCGATATATGGTGTGTAGCTGCCACAAATTTGCAGACGGTAGCCGCTGGCAACCCTGACCAGACGCAAAGGACTGGTATTGGTCAGACTGCTTTCCAGCTGCTCCAGCGCTGCCAAAATTTCCGCGCCATCCAGTTGTTCCGGCTCCAGCAGCTCCTGAATTTGCTGCAGGGACAACGGCTTGCGCCAGGCCAACAGCAATGCCTGGATGATATGGGGCAAACTGACAGGCGGGCGGTTCATGACTGGCTGATCCGTACGTGAATTTCGGCATAGGGCTCGTTTTGTATCAATTCCACCAGACTTTCCTTGACCAGCTCCAGAATGGCCATGAATGTCACCACCACACCCAGCCGGCCTTCTTCCGGAGTGAAAAAACGCCGAAAAGGCACAAAACCGCTATCACGCAACCGCTCAAGAATAATGCCCATGCGCTCACGGGTCGACAGGGTTTCACGACTGACCTGATGGCTTTCATACATGTCGGCGCGACGCAAAACCTCGGCCAGTGCCTGCAGCAATTCCTGCATATCCACGGCCGGGGGGGTGTTTGCACTGCGCATGGCTTCAACCTGCAGCACCGGCAGAAAAATATCCCGCCCTACCCTTGGCAGCTCGTCCAGTTTTTCCGACACTTCCTTGAAGCGCTCGTACTCCTGCAGCCGGCGTACCAGCTCGGCGCGCGGATCGTCTTCTTCGTCATCACCGGCCTGTTGCCGCGGCAGCAGCATGCGTGATTTGATTTCGGCCAGCATCGCCGCCATGACCAGATACTCTGCCGCCAATTCCAGTCGGGCCGTACGCATCAGCTCGACATATTGCATGTACTGACGGGTGATGTCGGCCACCGGAATATCCAGAATGTCGATGTTCTGTTTGCGGATCAGGTACAGCAACAAGTCAAGCGGGCCTTCGAAGGCGTCCAGGATCACCTCCAGCGCATCCGGCGGGATGTACAGATCCTGTGGCAGGCTGCTCAGGGCCTCGCCATACACCAGCGCCAGCGGCAGCTGCTCGTGCAACTGGGCCTCAAGCTGCCCGGCCGCCACTATCAGGCATCCTCGAAAGCACTGGCATCACCGCTGCCATAACGGATGATTTCCGGCTGCTCGCCCACCAGGCTGACTACGGTCGAAGCCTCATAAGTGCCGTAACCGCCATCAATGATCAGGTCTACCAGGTGCTCCAGCCGGTCACGGATTTCATAAGGATCGCTCATTGGCTCCTTTTCTCCGGGCATGATCAGGCTCACGCTCATCAGCGGTTCGCCCAGCTCCTGCAGCAAAGCCTGCGCTATCGGGTTGGCCGGTACGCGCAGGCCGATGGTACGGCGCTTTGGATGCATCAGCATGCGCGGCACCTCACGGGTTGCATCCAGAATGAAGGTATAGGGCCCGGGCAGATGCGCCTTGAGCAAGCGGAACGCACTGGTACCCACCTTGGCATACAGGCCCAGCTCGGACAGGTCGCGGCACATCAGGGTAAAGTTGTGCTTGTCATCCAGCCGGCGAATCTGACGGATGCGGTCCAGCGCGGCCTTTTCACCAACTCCGCAACCCATTGCATAGGATGAGTCCGCCGGATAAATGACAACCCCGCCCTTGCGAATGACATCCACGGCCTGGAGAACCAGCCGGGGCTGGGGGTTTTCTGAGTGAATCTGGAAAAATTTCATGGTAAAACTCCAATCTCCGGTTCCCGCAGGGAATCCGGTACTGCAAAACTATGCCATAACGGCGTCAAATCACTTGCCGGAGCCCGGTACAGGCCAAGCTCGGACCAGTTGCGCGGCATATGGAAATCACTGCCGGCGGTGACTTTCAAACCGAACTCGCGGGCCATGACAGCCAGCGTGCCCACCTGCTCGGGCGGCTGAGGACCGTTGCTGACCTCCAGCGCATGCCCTCCCCGCTCGGCAAAATCCGCCACCAGCCGCCGGCGCTTGCTGCGGGTAAAGCTGTAGTGATAGGGGTGCGCCAGGCTGGTGAAGGCCTGTGCCTCACCCAGCACCTGCATGACTTCGGCAAACTCCGGCCAAAACTGTTTCACGTCACCGAGCTTGCCCGCCCCCAGCCACTTGTCAAAGGCTTCAGCGTGATCCCTGGCGTATCCGGCCTGCACCATGTAGGCGGCAAAATGCGGGCGGGCCGGCGGCTGCTCCTGCTCGCCCAGCCCGGCCTGTATCGCCCTGGCACCTTCCAGACAGCCCGGCATGCCTTTGGCCGCCAGGCGCTGGCTGATCTTTTCCGCCCGCTGCCAGCGTCCGTCCTGCAAGCGCCTGATCAATGCATTGAGCGGAATCGAGTCCAGCGCAAAGTCATACCCCAGCACATGAATGGTGGTCGCCGCCCAGGTGCAGGACAGTTCGATGCCGTTGACCAGATGCATGCCCAGCGCATCACAGGCCTGCCGGGCCTCGCCGATGCCCTTGAGGGTGTCATGATCGGTCAGGGCCAGGATGCGGATGCCGCGTTCATGGGCACGCTGCACCAGTGCGGTCGGTGTCAGAGCACCGTCGGATGCTGTACTGTGACAATGCAGGTCGATGGAAAAGGGGCTGCGCTGAACGTCAGTGCTGCTTGAAGTATTGATTTGCAGGGCTCCGGTTAAAGAAAAGGTCTGGGTTTGCTATATTATGCCCCTTCTCATAAAGGTTGGCCGACATTGTGAAACAATTTATCGATTTTATCCCTTTGCTGCTGTTTTTCATCGTGTTCAAGCTGGAGCCACGGGAGCTGGAGTTGCTGGGCCTGCACTGGACACTGGGTGGAATTTTCAGCGCCACCGCAGTGCTGATTGCCAGCTCGCTACTGGTTTATGGTGCGCTGTTTGTAGCACAAAGACGGCTCGAAAAAAGCCAGTGGCTGACACTGGCCGGCTGCCTGGTATTTGGCAGCCTGACGCTGGCCTTTCATAGCGAAACCTTCCTCAAGTGGAAAGCGCCTGTCGTCAACTGGCTGTTTGCCCTGGCTTTTCTGGGTAGCCAGTTCATTGGCAAACAACCGCTGATCCAGCGCATGATGGGCCATGCCCTGTCGTTGCCCGAGCCTGTATGGCGCAAGCTCAACATGGCCTGGGTCCTGTTTTTCATTGTGGCCGGTGCCGCCAACCTGTTTGTTGCCTTCACCTTCCATGACATCTGGGTCGATTTCAAGGTCTTCGGCAGCCTCGGCATGACCGTGCTGTTCCTGATTGGCCAGGGCTTTTACATTGCCCGCCACATCCAGACCCCGCCCGAAACACCTTCCCAAGGAGCCTGAACATGTTGTATGCAATTTTTGCCACTGACGTGAGCGATAGCCTGGAGCGACGCCTCGCTGCCCGCCCGGCCCACCTCGAGCGCCTGGAAAGCCTGCAGGAGCAAGGCCGTCTGGTACTGGCCGGGCCCACGCCGGCAATCGACAGTGTTGCGCCTGGCGATGCCGGCTTTAGCGGCAGCCTGGTGGTGGCCGAGTTCGCTTCGCTGGAGGCCGCACAGGCATGGGCGGATACCGATCCCTATGTTGCCGCCGGTGTTTACGCAGGCGTTCAGGTTCGTCCGTTTCTCAAGGTCTTTCCGCGTTGACAGGTGTTGCTGCCATGAACCATGTATTGCTCGTGGATGATGACCAGGAGCTTTGCAGCCTGCTCGGAGCCTGGCTGGAGCAGGATGGTTTCCAGGTCGAAATCTTGCACGATACCGCCAGCGCCCTGCTGCGCCTTGACGACAGCCAGCTGCCGGACGCCGTTGTCCTCGACGTGATGCTGCCGGATGGCAATGGTCTCGAGCTATTGCGCACCTTGCGCACCCGTCACAAGGGCTTGCCAGTGGTGATGCTGTCGGCTCGCGGGGAGCCGACCGACCGAATTCTCGGGCTGGAACTGGGAGCGGATGACTATCTCTCCAAGCCTTGTGATCCGCGCGAACTGACCGCCCGCCTCAAGGCTGTTCTGCGTCGTAGCCAGACAGCCGGTGGAGAGACGGCCCCCCCTGCCCTGTTGCATTATGCCGACCTGGAGTACAGCCCGGCCCGTGGCACCGCCATCCTCAACGGAGAAGAGATCAGCCTGACGGTTTCCGAAGGCAGGATTCTCGAGGTGTTGCTCAGCCGGCCGGAAGAACCGATTGAAAAGCACGAGCTGACCGAGCGTGCGCTGGAACGCAAGCTGACGTTGTATGATCGCAGCATCGACATGCACATCAGCAACTTGCGCCGTAAACTGGGTCCAAACGCCAATGGCGAGCCGCGTATCGTATCGATTCGCGGCCGCGGCTACCTCTATACCACGGCTGCCAGCGTGCCCTGAGCAGCCTGCCGGCTTTACTTCGCCTTTACACTGGCCTGACTGCACTTTACTCCCGTCAGGTCATACTGTCTCCCAAGCCGGAACACCGGACCCCGCACACAGGAGATTATCCCATGCGTATCAAACTGACCGCCCTTGCCCTTGCTGCCGTCCTGCCTTTTGCCGGTGCCCATGCTGCCGACACCAATCAGCATGACCGCAATCACTGGCAGAAAAATGACCAGCGCCGACTGCAGGCACTGAACCTTGATGAACGCCAGCGCCAGCAATTCGAAGAAAAACGCCAGGCTCACCGGGCCGAACAGCAAAAGCATCACAAGGAAATGCAGCAGCGGCGTCTGGAACAAAGCGACGCACACCAGCGCCAGATGCAGGCACAGCGCGACCGCCATCATGCCGAACTGCGCAACCTGCTGACTCCCGAACAGCGCATGGCCTTTGACCGCCAGCAAGAGAAAATGCAGGCCGGCCACAATCAGCGCCTTGAACAGCACAGCAAGCGTGGCCCGATGCACAAGAACATGCAGCAAAAGCACAAACAACATGCCCGCCACGACAAACAGCGCATGCATGACAAGAAACATGGCACCAAGGCATACGCCAACCGGAAGCACATGAACAAAGGCATGCATGGCGGCCATGGCAAACAACATCAACACAGCCGTAATCTGCGTTGAAACATCATGCCCCGGGCTAAAGCGGCGAACGGATAACCTGCCGGCTACACGAGAACTGCAGCAGCACCGGAGCACTGGAAGTCCGCTGCTGCCGGCATAAAACCGGCACTTTCTTTCATGCTAAGATACATTCCGCTTTCTCCCTCCCTCGGGCCAGTCAGCAGACACAGCCACAACCGCCGGCCAGCAAGCCGGCGATTTGCCGTAAGGACACAAGCATGAGATCAATTTTCTGGCGCATTCTCGGCGTCCTCTGGCTGGCACTGATCCTGACCGGAGCCCTGACCTTCCTCGTCACCCGTCTTTTCAACCAGGACAGCTGGTTGCTGTCGCAGCATCCGGGCCTGAAAAACCTCTCGGCCCAGTGGCTCGAGCACTATAGCCGGGCCCAGCTGAAACCGGCACAGCAGGTGTTGCAGCAGGCCCGCCGCGCCCACCATATCGATGTGCAGGTCTTTGCCGAAGACGGCCAGATGATCGCCAGCAATGGCCGCATGCGCGGCAACGAAAGGGCCAATGAAATTGAGGAGCTGCATCGCTCGACCTGGCGCCGCCTGACACAGGAAGTCAGCCTCAACCCAGAACAGAACCTGCTGTTTGTTTACCGGATGCCGCCAATGGAAATCAGCAAATGGCAAAGAAGCCGCATCACCGGCCCCGGTGCCATGCTGATCATTGCCGTGCTGGTGATTACCCTGGCCAGCCTGCTGCTGACCCTGTCCATCACCCGCCCACTGACGCGCTTGCGCAATGCCGTCCACGAACTGGGCGAAACCGCCTACCAGCAGGACAGCCTGGCCAGGATGGCCAGGCGTCGTGACGAGTTTGGTGTACTGGCCAGAGACTTCAACCGTATGGGACAACGGCTGCAGGGCTTGCTCAGCAGCCAGAGGCAGCTGCTGCGGGATGTCTCACACGAACTGCGTTCGCCGCTGGCGCGCTTGCAGGTAGGCCTTGCCCTGACCGAGCGGGCCACCGAAGAAAAACGCAAAGAGCTATGGCCCAGGCTGCGTCTGGAGTGCGAGCGGCTCGACAGCCTGATCGATGAAATACTGACGCTTGCCCGCATCACCCGGGAGCAACCCAATCCCGAACAGGTACAGCTATTGCCCCTGCTGACCGGGCTGGTGGAAGACGCCAGACTGCTTGAGCCCGAACAGCAGATACAACTGGACTGTCCGGCCGGGCTGGAACTGCATACCGATGCGCGGACTCTCGAACGCGTGCTGGACAACCTGATGCGCAACGCCCTGCGTTTCAATCCGGTCGGCAAGGCGATCAGCCTCAGCGCAAGAATGCAACCCGACGGGCAAGGAATCCTGCTGCAGATCAGGGATCAAGGGCCCGGAGCGCCGGCGGATCTTCTGGATCGTCTTGCCGAGCCCTTTGTCCGCGCTGCCGGGCAATCCGCCAATGGCTATGGGCTGGGTCTGACCATAGCCCTGCGCTGTGTTGAGCAGCTAAAAGGCCGGCTGGAGCTTGGCAACCATATCGAAGGCGGCTTTGTTGCCAGCATCCATTTGCCGGCAGGCCGCATCGAATAATTGAATGAACGATTGAAACCGTATTGTTGACGGGCGTTTCAGGCCAGCAGTCAAGCCTGTGGCCGGGTGGGCTCCAGTCCAGGGGGCGGCCAATGGCCGACAAAGGCAGCCGGAGCCGGGCGCGAAGCCGGCTTGGCCGGCTGGGAGGGTGTTCCCAGATACATGAAACCAATCAGTTTTTCATTCTCTTGCAGGCCCAGCCCGTTAGCCACGACCGCGTTGTTGCAAAACTCGCCGGAACGCCAGAATGCTCCCAGCCCCATGGCCTGAGCCGCCAACAGAATGCCATGCCCGGCACAGCCAGCCGCGATGATCTGCTCAAACTCGGGCACCTTCGGGTGTTCCTGCAAACAGGCAATCAGGACGATAATCATCGGAGCCCGTAGCGGCATGGCCTGCGCGCGCCTGAGCTGCTCGGTGCTGGCAGCGGGGTTGTTCTGCAACAAGGCACTGGCATACAGTTCACCGAGTTCGACCAACCCCTGCCCTTCAACCACCAAAAAGCGCCACGGCCGGATCTGGCCATGATCGGGAGCGCACAGCGCAGCCCGGAACAATAACTCAAGCTGTTCCGCGCTGGGCGCGGGCTGCTGCAAGCGTGGACTGGACGTGCGTTCAAGAAGTAACTGTAGCGCCTGATTCATCGTTTCGACCCGAGTAAGACATGAAAACAAGATTGCACGGCAACTGCTGTTTGCACCTGCCAGTGATGACGCCAAAAGGTGGCTGCCCGTTTGTGGGGCTCGTCTCCGGCTACGTCCCTGATCCGCCCGCCTCTTGGCCTTGCAACCAAAGGAGCGTAGCATGTGGGCGCCTCGCCAAGTGTAACATCATGTAAAATCGGCGGCACTGTAGATTCGGACACATTACGGCCTGCTTGCAGTTGATAGAGTTCACATGAACAACAAACGATATAATTACGCCTTTCTTGCCAACTGGGGTCTTGTCCTGAACGGCGAGGGGCTGCAGCACAAGCATGGCAGCATGTACCTGCAACGGGTCATGGCATTTACCGGACTGGCGCTGGTCTTGCTTTGCGGCTGGCTGGAGCAAAGCTTTTCACAGAGTGCCACGTTCTTTGCCCTGTATCTGCTGCTATATCCCCACACCAGCCAGATTGCTGCCACCCTGATATGCCGGCGCGCGGGGAATATACCGGCCAACCCGGCCCTCCTGTCCGTTGATGCGTTGCATCTCGGCATCGCCATCAGCCTGTCCGGTTTTGCCCTGGTCCCTGCCCTAGCATCCGTTTGCCTGTTGTTTTTTTATCTCCTGCTGCGCCGTGAAGCATGGTATGCCCTGCCCGGATTGTTGCTGTTGATCCTCGGCAGCAGTAGCGGCTTGTTGCTGGCTGTGCCGGTCAACCTCGATACTCCCCCGCTCACCACCGCCCTGAGCATGGCACTGCTACTCCTGCAACTGGCTGTTTGTGCCCTGCTCTTGCAGCGACATGCCCAGAACATCCAGCTGTTACGCGAGGAAATGCAGGCAAGCCAGGACCGGCATGACAACCTGTCACGGGACCTGGCCAAATATCTGTCGCCCCAGGTATGGCATCTGGTTTTCAGGAAAAACAATACCCTGTCAGACCCCTTCAAAACCCAGCGCAAGAAACTGACCGTATTTTTTTCCGACATCAAGGGCTTCACCGACCTGTCCGAAGAAATGGAGCCCGAAGACCTGACCGACATACTCAACGGTTATCTGAGTGAAATGACGGCGATTGCCATCAAGCACGGCGGCACCGTGGACAAATTCATTGGTGACAGCATCATGGTATTCTTTGGCGACACCCGGTCCCGCGGGGCCCGGCACGATGCCATTTCTGCCGTATCGATGGCCATCGAAATGCGCAAGCACATGAGCACCCTGCGCCAGCGCTGGCAGGCCAAGGGTATCCACAAGCGCCTGGAAATCCGCATGGGGCTGAATACCGGCTATTGCACGGTTGGTACCTTTGGTGCCGAGTCACGCATGGATTACACCGTCATCGGGCGGGAGGTGAACCTGGCCAGCCGGCTGGAAAGCGCGGCCGGGGCCGATGAAATCCTGATTTCCGGTGAGACCTATACCCTGATCAAGGACAAGATCATGGGACGCGACAAGGGACAGATCCAGGTCAAGGGCTTTGCCCGCCCGGTTTCCATTTACCAGGTCATGGACTATCGCCGTGACCTGGGACCGGCCCGCAGCTACCTGGCACACGAGCTGCCGGGCTTTTCGATGCAACTGGACACTGCCAACCTGGAGCTGGAAAACATCGATCATGTGGTCCGGGTACTTAACGAGGCTCTGGCACAGTTACAGGAATGATCCGTCTGGCAATCGTCAGGCCGACAGCACCCGGGCCAGCACCTTGCCTACCTTTTCCATGCCGCCGGACAGTGCGCGCTCAATCTGGTGCATGCTGATCAGCCCCGCAGCCTTGCCGGCAGCCGGGTTGACAACCAGTGCCAGCGAGGCATAGCCCAGCCCCAGCTCGCGGGCCAGCGCGGCTTCCGGCATGCCGGTCATGCCGACAATGTCACAGCCGTCACGCTCCAGGCGCCGGATTTCAGCCACGGTCTCCAGGCGCGGCCCCTGGGTACAGCCATAGACTCCGTGGTTTTTACAGGCAAAACCATGGGCAGCAACGGCAGCGATCAGGCGCTTGCGCAGGTTCGCATCATAGGGATGGCTGAAGTCGATATGGGTGACTTGCTCCAGCTCATCCTCGAAAAACGTATGTTTGCGGCCCCAGGTGTAATCGATAATCTGGTCCGGCACGCAGAAATGCCCGGTTTCAAGCCCGGTGGCAATCGAGCCAACCGCATTGATCGCGATGATCTGGTCTGCACCGGCCTGGCGCAGGGCCCAGATATTGGCGCGATAATTGACCTGGTGGGGTGGAATCCGGTGAGGATGGCCATGACGGGCCAGAAACATGACCTGTCGGCCGGCATACTTGCCGGACAGGATGGCCGAAGAAGTTGGCCCGTAAGGAGTTTCAATCACTTCCGCATTGCGGATCACCAGCCCGTCCAGCCGGGTCAGCCCGGTGCCACCGATAATTGCGTAGGTTGTTGTCATTGTTGTGTTCCTTCTTTGCATGAATTTTTCTGGCTTGCCTGCACCTGCACGGGGCAACTCACCCTGCATCACGGCAACGCAGCCAACGCCGTGCAAACATCAAGCGGGTATTTTTTGTACCAGCTGGCGAGCCCGTGACCAGACAGGCCAGTCAATGGTTTCAGAATACAGCTGGCGAGCACGCATGCAGGCCAACCGGGCCGCCGGCAACGCTTTTTCCTGTTGCAGGCAGCTCAGGGACTGCTCGGCCCCGGCCCGGTCATTGCAGACCAGAATCATGTCGCAACCGGCACTGATTGCTGCCAAGGTCCTCTGGCGCATGTCACCAGCCACGTGGGCACCGGCCATCGACAGATCGTCACTGAAAATCACGCCCTTGAAGACCAGCTCCGCACGCAGGACCTGCTGCAGCCAGAAACGCGAGAAACCGGCGGGCTGCTCATCAACCTGAGAGTAAATGATGTGGGCCGGCATCACGCCGTCCATTCGCCCGACCAGACCTGCAAAGGTCTGCAGGTCGCTGGTACGGATGCTGGCAAGGCTGCGCTCGTCAACCGGAATGTCAAAGTGCGAGTCGGCCGCAACCCAGCCATGACCGGGAAAATGTTTGCCGACCGTTGCCATGCCGGCCCGGCGCATGCCGTCCATGAAGGCACCGCCAAGCCTGATGACTTGCGCGGGGTCCTTGCCAAAGGCACGATGACCGATCACGCTGTTGTGGCCATAGTCCAGATCAAGAACCGGTGCAAAACTGAAGTCGATGCCAACGGCCAGCACTTCTGCCGCCATCAGCCAGCCGGCCTGCAGGGCTGCGGTGACAGGATCATCGGCAGCGGCAATGGCATGCATTGATGGCAGCCGGGTAAAACCGCGGCGCAGGCGTTGTACCCGGCCACCCTCCTGGTCAACGGCAATCAGCATGTCGGGACGCAGCTGGCGAATGCTGCGGCACAGCTCGGCCACCTGCTGCGGATGTTCAATATTGCGGCTGAACAGGATGACGCCGCCAACTTGTGGCTGGCGCAGGATGGCACGGTCTTCGGCGGTCAGCCAGAAACCCTCGACATCCAGCATGAGGGAGCCCTGCATAGAATGTGTTTCCTTGCACGAATGCCGCAGGTGCAAGGTTACTCGCTGATGTGAACCAGGGTGCCTGCAGCAACTTGATTGAAGAGCTCTATCAGCTCGTGGTTATCCATGCGGATGCAGCCATGGGAGACCGGCTGCCCCAGCAACTCCAGTTCTGGCGTGCCATGGATATAAATATAACGTTGAAAGGTATCAACATCACCGAGGCGATTATGGCCCAGTTCGCAGCCGCTTAACCAGAGGATGCGCGTTAAAATCCAGTCCCGGTGCGGATTTTCCGCATAAACCCCAGCAGTACAGATTTCGCCAGTCCAGCGACGCCCCCTGAGAACCGCATTGACCGGCAAGCCCTGACCGACTTTCGCCCTGATGTAATGCTTTCCCCGTGGGGTACACCCGGAGTTTTTCTGCTCGCCGGGACCGGCCAGGGCAGTTGAAATCCGGTGTGTGCTGACCAGTCGCTCACCGTCATAGGCTGTCATGCGTTGCTGGCCAATGGACACAAACAACGCATCAACCTGCCCTTCTCCTGTCTCGTTACGATTACACGACATCTGTTTGTTCCGCTTCCCGGGGCGGCTGCCGGGTCAGTTCCAGGCCAGCTCCCGGAGCCTGCATGCCGGCAGCCAGGAAGGGCAGCATCAGGCGCATCACCTGCTCCGTGGAGACCCGGGTAGAAAAATCGGATTCACTGATGGCGCGCAGCGCCTTGATGCCGGACATGCTGAAAGCAACGGTACCGATCATGAAGTGTACCCGCCAGAACAGTTCGACCGGTGAAATCTGCGGCCCGGTCTGCTGCAGCAATCCCATGTAACGCCGCCAGGTGGTACCGTAACGCTCGTTGAGAAAACGCCGCAAGTGCCCCTGGCTTTCCGTAAAGGCCATGCCAAGCAGACGCATGAAAATGGACAGGTCGTGACCGCTGCGCGGCTTGAGCACCAGAGTCTGCTCTACCAACAACTGCAGCAGGGAGCCCAGCGTAATGGTTTCGCCATCCCCGTTCTGGTGCTGATCCAGGGCACTGTCCAGACTTGCACAGAACGGATCGAGAAAGCGGGCAAACACCGCTTGGATCAGTGATTTTTTCGATCCGAAATGATAGTTCACAGCCGCCAGGTTAACCTGTGCCTTGCCGGTTATCTGTCTGAGCGAAGTTTCAGCAAAGCCTTTTTCGGCAAACAGGCTTTCTGCCGCATCCAGGATGCGTTCAACGGTGTCGGGTTGCGCCATATGTAAGTCCTGACAGAAATTCAAACATTTGTTTGAACGCAATCTTACGTCAAATCTTCTGCGCGGTACAATCTGCCAGCATTTCAGTTTTCGATCAGGGCAAGGGCCATTTCCATCCGGTCCTCGATCGAGCCTTCCAGCTCGGCCAGCCGGTCGGTACGCAGGCATTTTTGCAGCGCGGGAATGGGCTGGTTCCTGAAGGCCCGATAACGCCCCTGGTCAGTCCCGTAATGCATCAGGTTGGCAGCCAGCACGACATCGATATAATCAGGAAGCTGCCCCGGACTGTCTCGCATGATCCGCTCATGATAAAACGCAATCTGGATCAGCACATCAGGCATGCTCCAGTGTTTGAGCAGGATGGCGCCTACATAAGGATGCAGGATCAGCTCGAATTGCAGGCGTTCATCCATGCTGAATTCAGGATTGCTGTACAGGTACTCGCGCAGCGGAAGCTTGCCGATATCGTGCAGCAGACCGCCCAGGGAGGCCAGTTCCGGGTCCAGATGGTCAAACTGGTCGGCAATTGAATGCGACAGCGAGCTGATGCGCAAACTGCTGGCAACAAAGCCTTCCAGCCGCCCGACATCACGACTCTTGCTCATGGTTTGCAGAATCGCCATTTGGGTCACCAGTGAACCGACCAGACTGAAGCCGAGGTTGACTATGGCATGATGCAGAGAGCTGACCTTGTTGCCGCGTGACATGATCGAACTGTTGGCGACCTTGAGCAAACGGGCAGCCATGGCGGCATCCTTGCTGATTTGCTGTTCCAGCGCGGTTATACTGCAATCCGCGTTGCCCAGCAGCTGGCGTACGCGCACGGCCACTTCCGGCAATGATGGCAGGATCATCCGGTTGGCAGCAATGTCATGTTCGATCTGCTTCAGCAGTTGCAATGCCCGTTCTTTCACGTGTAACTCCAGATCCTGGCGAACAAATCCCGCGAAACCGGCCACGGTTGCCTGCAACCGGTCATAGTGCACAGCACAAGCGCCCTCCAGCCCGGGCCTGATTCAGGGCGATGGTGCCCCGGAAGTTCTGGCAACAGTATAGACGAACTTCAACATCTTGATGTACAAAAGATTTTTCATTAGCCACGTTTATTTGACGTCAATAAACAGGGCCTGCTGTACACAGCAATACCAGTGGAGAAAATAATGCCCGAAATGATCAGACAGCGCACCGAGGAATGTTATGTTTTGGCAGAGCGTCATTATGGCCGCAGCTTTGAGCGCCCGGACATCTGCCTCGACCTGCGTGGCCAGTCAGCAGGCATGGCTTATCCGCAAGTCAACCGGCTGCGCTTCAACCCGCTGCTCTATCGTGAAAACAGCCGGCATTTCCTGCAACAGACGGTTGCCCACGAGGTGGCACACCTGCTTGCCTACCGGCTGCACGGCAAAAATATCCGGCCACATGGCACGCAATGGCAAAACATCATGCTGCAGGTATTCGGCCTGCCAGCGGAGCGCTGCCACAGTTACCGGCTACCACCTGCCTGGAAAACCCTGTACGCCTATGCCTGCCGTTGCCGTCAGCATGACTTCAGCGCCCAGCGGCATGCACGGGTCAGGAAAGGACAGTGCTATCTGTGCAAGGCCTGCAGGCAGCCGCTGGTATTCACCGGAAAGATGGAGCGCAAGTTAATTCAGCGGTAACAGGATACGGAAGCTGGCGCCACCCAGCGTCGACTCCTCAATCTGCAGCTGACCGTCATAGCTTTCGATGATGTCCTTGACCACTGCGGTACCTATTCCCTGCCCCGGATTCTGGGTATCCAGTCGCGCACCCCGTTGCAGGATGCGCTCACGCTGGCTGGCCGGCACACCGGGGCCGTCATCCTCGATAACCAGTTCATAATGGCTTCCGCTTTTGCCGGCGCTGATGCGGATATGCCCCAGACACAGGCGGTAGGCGTTTTCCAGCAGGTTGCCCAGCATCTCGTACAGGGCGCCCTGCTCGACCGGCATGCGCAGCTCTGCCGGATAGATCTGCTCCACCCGGATCTGCTTGTCGTGATAGACCTTGTTCAGGGCATCCAGCAGTGTCTGCACCACAGGAGCCAGCCGGACTCGGTGACGCAACAGGCCGCTTTTGCGCAAACTGGCCCGCTGCAGCTGATAACCGATCTGCTGACTCATGCGGCCGACCTGTGTTTGCAGGGTGCGGGCCTGCTCCGCATTGGCCGGTTGCTGTGACAATACCTCACCCACGCCCTGCAAGACCGCCAGCGGTGTTTTCAGGCTGTGCGCCAGGTCATCCAGCGAGTGCATGTATTTCTGGCTTTGCTGACGTTCGCTGTCGAGCAGCCGGTTGAGCGACCGGGTCAGGCGCAGCAACTCGTTGGGGTGCTCATCACTCAGCGCCTTGCGTTGGCCATTTTCAACTTCATCCAGTTCACGGCTCAGGTGACGCAAGCTGCGGGTACCCCAGCCCAGCCCCAGCCACAAAAAACCGAGCAGGAACACCAGCGAACCGGCCAGCCACACATACAGCTGGCGCTTCAGGCTCTTGTACATCGGACGGTAGTCGCGTACGGCCTGCATGGTGATGATGCTGTAGGCGGCACTGCTGCCGCGCAGCAAGTCTATTTCGACGTCATAGACAAAAAAAGCCTGTCCCTGCTGGTCCCAGGCACGGGTAAAGACATGACCACGCCCGTCATAGCGCGGCTGGTAGTCAACCTTGTGTTCACTGGCCGAGCGCGAACGCCAGACCAGCTGTCCCTGGCTGTCATAAATGAAGCCCAGCTGGCGGGCCGGCAACACCGGAAACTCCTCGTCGGGCAGCTTGTCGGGCATATGCAACTGGCCATCAACCACCCGGGCAGCGGAAATCAGCGCGCTGGCATCGGCCGCCAGCCGCTGTTCGACAGCCTGTTCCAGGGCGCGGGTAAAGATTTGCTGCAATGCCGGGTACAAACCGAGCAAAAACACAAACACCATGACAGTGGCGCCCAGCATCAGCCGGGCGCGCAGGGAGAATCCTTTGTTGCTGTCAGAGCTCATCGGCAAGGCTCGTTGAAGATATAGCCCTGCCCGCGTACCGTCTCAATCGGTTTGAAGCCACTGCCGCCTTCCAGTTTGCGCCGCAAACGGCCGACCAGCACCTCGACCACGTTGGCGTCGCGCTCCTCGTCGTTCGGGTACAGCTGTTCCATCAGGCGTTCCTTGGCGATCACCTGCTGGTGGTTACGCATCAGGTATTCCAGGATCCGGTATTCATAGGCGGTCAGTTGCAGGGGTTCGCCTTCGATGCTGGCCTGTTTGCGGTTCAGGTCAAGCTCCAGGATGCCGGCCTCAATGGTGGACTGGACAAAGCCCGACGAGCGGCGCAGCAAGGCATTGAGCCGCGCCTCCAGCTCTTCAAACTGGAAGGGCTTGACCACATAATCATCCGCGCCGGCCGCCAGACCCTCGACCTTGTGCTGCCAGTTGCCACGAGCGGTCAGGATCAGGACGGGAAAGCCGTGCCCCAGCCGGCGCAGCTCCCTGATCAGTGCCATGCCATCCATGCCCGGTAATCCGAGATCGACAATGGCCAGGTCATGATTGAATTCGGCAACCCGGAATAGCGCTTCCTCGGCATCCCCGACTGCATCAACCACGTGGCCCGCTTCAGTCAGGCGTGTATGCAGGTGATGGCGCAACAGTGCCTCATCTTCAACCACCAGCAACTTCATGTTCTTTCCACCTTAATTTTCCGGCTGTAATACAACAGCGTGTCGCCCGACGACAACAGCCCGGTTTTCAGGCCTGTCCCGCCACGGCAAACAGCCACAAAGCACCCGCAACATCATGCCAAAAAGCAACTGAACCCGTGCTGAACCGGTAACACTATTCGTCGCGACGCAGCTCGTCCGGTATCGGCAGGCTGTCACCCAGAGGACGCGGGCGCTTGCCCTTGCCGGCGTGGAACTGGCGCAACTGGTAGACATAGGCCAGCACCTGGGCCACCGCCATGTACAGCCCGGCGGGAATCTCCTCGTCCAGCTCTGTGGAATAGTACAGCGCCCGCGCCAGCGGGGGCGATTCAAGCACAATGATCTGGTGCTGGTTGGCAATCTCGCGGATTTTCAGTGCCAGGTTGTCGCCGCCCTTGGCCAGCAGCACCGGTGCCCGGTTGCCATCTTCGTCATACTTAAGGGCCACCGAGAAGTGAGTCGGGTTGGTGATTACCACGTCGGCTTCCGGCACCGCTTCCATCATGCGCCGCTGTGCCATTTCCATCTGCAGGCGACGGATGCGCCCCTTGACCTCGGGCTTGCCTTCAGAGTCCTTGTGTTCGTCCTTGACTTCCTGCTTGGTCATTTTCAGTTTCTGCTTGCTGTCCCACATCTGGAACGGCACATCGACCGCGGCAATCAGGATCATTGCGCAGGCCAGCCACAAGGAACACCAGCCAATGGTTTGCATGGCACTGAGGATGGCATGCTCCAGTGGCTGATGAGCCAGGGCAAACAACCCTTCCTGTGCCCTTGACAGCACCAGCAGCGCCACCATCAATACCACCAGGAATTTGGCCAATGCCTTGGCCAGCTCGACCAGCGACTTGACCGAAAACATGCGCTTGAGCCCGGATAGCGGATTCAAACGGCTGAACTTGGGCGTTAGCGGCTCCATGGTGAACAGGAAGCCGCCCAGGGCGACCGGGCCAATCACCGCTGCTGCCAGCAAGACCAGAAACAACGGCCACAATCCCTCAGCCGCACTCTTGGCCGCAAACAGCAGGTGCAGGGCCATGTATCTTTCGCTGTACAGCAGCTCGCGTGGCAAGTCGAAGTTGAGCTGCATCACCTCCAGCATCTTGGTGCCAAGATGGGCACCAAACAGCAGCATGCCGGCGGTCCCGCCTAGCAGGATGGCCAGCGTATTCAGCTCGCGCGAGCGGGCGATTTCCCCTTTTTCACGGGCCTGCTGTTTGCGCTTGGCCGTGGGGTCTTCGCTCTTTTCCGCACCGCTTTCGTTTTCTGCCATGTTTTACCCGTATACGGCTGCGACCATGCCGGCAAGCGGCTCAGCTGCGCACCAGCCCCCGCATCAGCAGCAGCGTTTCGCTGGTCATGCGCTCAAAGTGGGCCAGTATGTCGGCGGTGGAGATCCAGAAGATGATCATGCCCAGAATCAGGGTCATCGGAAAACCGATGGTAAAAATATTCAGCTGTGGTGCGGCCCGGGTCATCACGCCAAAGGCGATATTGATCACCAGCAAGGCGCTGATCGCCGGCAATGCCAGCAACAGCGCGGCGCCGATCACCCAGCTCAGGCGGCCGGCCAGCAGGGCAAAGTTGTCCAGTGGCAGACCGCTACCCACCGGCAAGGTGACAAAACTTTCGGCCAGCACTTCAAACACCACCAGATGCCCGTTCATGGCCAGAAACAGCAGAGTAACCAGCATCAGCAAAAACTGGCCCAGCACCGGTACCGAAACGCCGGTGGCCGGGTCCATCATCGATGCGAAGCCAAGCCCCATCTGCATCGAAACCAGCTGACCGGTAAAGACGAAGACATGAAACAGCAGCTGCAGGGAAAAACCCAGCAACGCCCCGATCAGGATCTGTTCGCCAATCAGCAAAACCACCTGCAGGCTGAGCGCTTCCACAGCCGGCATATCGGGCAACACCGGAGCCAGTGCCACTGTGATCGCCAGCGCCATGTACAGGCGCACCCGTGCCGGAACCATCTGGGTGCCGATTACCGGCATGACCATCAGCACACTGGCAATACGAAACAGCGGCAGCAAAAAACTGCTGATCCAGCCGCCTATTTCCGCACTGCCCAATTCGATCATTACTGCGCCCTAGCCGATCAGGTAAGGAATGTTTTCCATGATTTTCTGGGTGAAATCCAGCCAGCGCCCCACCAGCCAGGGCCCCATCACCATTAATGTGGCAAAGCTGACCAGCAAGCGCGGCAAGAAGCTCAGGGTCTGTTCGTTGATTTGCGTCGCTGCCTGGAACATGGCGACAAACAGGCCAATGATCAGGCTTGGCGTGATGATCACCGCCACCGCCATGGCCATCAGCCAGAGGCCTTCTCGAAACAGGTCTACCGCAATTTCGGGTGTCATGTCTTCGGTCTCCCTAGAGCGTGCCAAAGCTGTTGGCCAGCGTACCTATTATCAGCGTCCAGCCATCGACCAGCACAAACAGCATGATCTTGAACGGCAACGAAATGATCAGCGGCGACAACATCATCATGCCCATCGACATCAGGATACTGGCCACCACCACATCCACGATCAGGAACGGGATGAAAATCATGAAGCCGATCTGGAAGGCGGTTTTCAGCTCCGAGGTGACAAACGCCGGAATCAGGATGGTCAGTGGCGTGGCCTCGGCAGACTCGATATCGGTGCGTTTGGCAATGCGGATGAACAGCTCCAGATCGGTTTCCCGGGTTTGCGCCAGCATGAACGCCTTGATCGGAACTTCTGCCCGGTTCAGCGCCTCCTGTGCGCTGATCTGCTCGCTCATGTAAGGTTGCAGCGCCTCGTCATTGATGCGCTCGAATACCGGCGCCATGACGAAAATGGTCAGGAACATCGCCAGCCCGAGCAGGATCTGGTTGGAAGGCGTCTGCTGCAGACCCAGTGCCTGGCGCAAAATGGAGAACACGATGATGATGCGGGTGAAACTGGTCATCAGCATGACAAAAGCCGGGATGAAACCCAGCGCAGTCATGATCAGCAGGATTTGCAGACTGACCGAATACTCCTGCTGGCCCTGGGCATCAGTGCTCAGGGTGATGGCCGAGATCGCCAGCGGATTACCCTCGGCAGCCAAGCCCCAGGAACTGAATAGCAGCCCGCCCAGCAGGAAAACAGCATGTAACCAGCGTGTCATCAGGTTTCCTTGTCTTTGTCTGGCCCGCCCTGATGCAATGCCTGCTTCAGACGCCGGGCAAATTCGCCAACGGTTTGCGTGTCCTGAATGGCCGCCTCAACCGGTTCCTGCAACACATGCAAGGTTTCAATGCTGCCTGGGGTAAGCCCGAGCAACACTTGCTCCTTGCCGACCTGCACCAGCAACAGGCGCTCCCGCGGGCCGAGCGAACGGGTTGCCACCAGCTGGATGGTATCGCTGCCGTGACCACCGGGCAGCCGCTGCTGCACCCTGCGGGTCAGCCAGGCCAATAGAAAAATCAGCCCGATAACCAGCAACAAACCAAGCAACAACTGCAGCATCTGGCTGCCCATGTCTGCCGTGCCGGTTGTACGGCCCAGCACCACGGCCGGCTCGCGCAAGCCCTTGGCAGTGCTGCCAGCCTGCTCCGCCCACGCCTGCGGCCAGCATGCCAACATGCCGGACAGAACGGTCGTGTACTGCAGCAGACGATATTTCATGCCGGCCTCGACTCAACGCAAACGCTTGATGCGTTCGCTGGGGCTGATGACATCCGTCAGGCGGATACCGAACTTCTCGTTCACCACCACCACTTCGCCATGGGCGATCAGGGTACCGTTGACCAGTACATCCAGCGGCTCCCCGGCCAGGCGGTCCAGCTCGACCACCGATCCCTGGTTCAGCTGCAACAGGTTGCGAATGGTGATGTCGGTACTGCCGACTTCCATGGAAATGGCTACCGGGATATCCAGAATCACATCCAGATTGGGGCCATCCATGCTGACCGGTGCTTCGGCGTCTTCAGGCCCTTGGCCGAATTCCTGCATTGGTGCGGCAGCCGGCGCGGAAGCCTGGGCCAGCATGGCATCGATATCATCCTGGCTGGAATCTCCCGCCTCGGCCAGCGCGGCAGCCCATTCGTCAGCCAGCGCCTGTTCTTCGCTGGTTACTTCGTCATGTTCGTCTGTCATTCTCAACCTGCCTGTTCAATTCAGCGTGACCGTTCTACCGGTCCAAGTACCTGCAAAGCCAGATTGCCCTTGTGGGAACCCAGCTGCACCTTGAATGTAGGAACGCCATTGGCACGCAACAGCATGCGTTCAGGCATTTCCACGGGAATCACATCACCCGGCTGCATGGCCAGGATATCGCGCAGACGCAACTCGCTGCGCACCACGGTGGAACGGATGGGAACGCGCACGTCCAGTATGTCTTCACGGATCGACTTGCTCCAGCGCTCGTCGTGGCCATCCAGATCGGACTGGAAGCCCGCATCAAGCATTTCACGAATCGGCTCGATCATCGAATACGGAAAGGTGATCTGGATCTCGCCGCCGCCGCCATCCAGTTCGACATGGAAACTGGAAACCACCACCACCTCGCTCGGGTTGACGATGTTGGCCAGCGCCGGGTTGACCTCGGAGTTCATGTACTCGAAATCCACATCCAGCACCGCATGCCAGGCTTCCTTCAGGTCTACAAATGCCTGCTCCAGCACCATGCGCACCACCCGCAACTCGGTGGGCGTGAATTCTCGGCCCTCGATCTTGGCATGGCGGCCGTCACCACCAAAGAAGTTGTCCACCAGCTTGAACACCAGTCGCGAATCAAGCACGAACAGGCAGGTGCCGCGCAGCGGCTTCATTCGCACCAGGTTAAGGCTGGTCGGCACATACAGCGTATGAACATACTCGCCGAACTTCATTACCTGCACGCCGCCGACCGAAACATCCGCCGTGCGGCGCAACAGGTTGAACATGCTGATGCGGGTGTAGCGGGCAAAGCGCTCGTTGATCATTTCCAGCGTCGGCATGCGCCCACGGACAATCCGGTCCTGGCTGGTCAGATCATAGCTCTTGATGCCACCAACGCCGGTGTCCTCTTCCGTTTCCACCAGTCCGTCATCAACGCCGTGCAGCAGCGCATCGATTTCATCCTGTGACAACAGGTCCTGAACGGCCATAATTGCCTCCGCCTCTGCTTACTGCATGACAAAATTGGTAAATAGAACCTGCTCCACCACCGGAGCCCCGACTTCCCGCATCGCCAACGCCTGGACGGTGGCCGTTACCTTCTGTTTGAGCATGTCCAGCCCCAGCGGGGTATTGAGCTCGGCGAAATCCTGGCTGGAAAACAGCATCACCAACTGGTTGCGCAGCGCCGGCATGTGCACTTTCAGCATCGCCAGCTGCTCCGGGTTGCGCGCCATCAGCGCCAGGCTCACCTGCATGTAGCGGGTGCGTCCGTCGGCATGAAAATTGACGACAAACGGCGGCATCAGGTCTTCATAAAGTGCCGGCAGCCTTGGTGCGGCAGCCGGCTGGACAGCCGTCTCCTCCTGTACCGGGCGGTTCTTGCCAAGAAAGAACCAGGTCCCGGCGGCAGACAGCCCGATTGCCAGCAGCAACGCTACAGCAACGATAACAATCAGTTTCAGCCTGTTTTTCTTGGCTGGTGCCGCCTGATCTGCGGCTGCCCCGGACGCTTTGGCCATATCTTTGTTCCGTTATGCTCAATTCAGGAGGCTAGTGTACCCAAACACCAGCCTTTAACCATAAACCGCGGGCAAATCCGCTCGCGCTAAACATAATAGCTGACCAGCCCGGCATGGCCCTGCTCTTGTTGTTCCAGCTCACTGACCGCTACCAGCTCTTCTTCACCCGCTTCAGCACCATGGTCGGCAATCCGGCGGCTGCTCTCCTGCTGCTGATGCTGCTTTGACTGGTCCGCCACCTCGACATCCACATTATGCATGCCCTGCTGCTCGAGCATTTCCCGCAGGCGGTGCATCTGCCCGTCCAGCGAGTCACGCACTCCGGCATGAGCACTGTTGAACGTGATCTGCGTATGTTCCTGTCCGACCTGGACACGGATATCAAGGCGACCCAATTCGGCAGGGTTCAGCTTGATTTCCGCCGACTTCAGATTCTGTGATGACATCCACATCACCTTGTCGGTCAGTTCCTTGCTCCAGCCCGGTTGCTGCATGTTCAGGGGCTGGCCCTGCAGCTGGCGCGCCGCCTGCGCCGACTGGACCGCTTCACTGCGCATCAGCGTATCAGTACGGGTCTCACCCGCAGAAACACCACGCTCGGCGGCCTGAATCGTCGTGGCTCCAGTCTCCAGTCGCTCAGCTCTTGCCGCTGTACCGGCCAGTAACTGGCTGCCCGGCGACAATCCTTCCTCAAGCAAATCGGCAACAAGCTCTACCGCCTCCGTTTCGGCTCCGGTTTTCGTGGCAACTGCAGAAAGGTTGCCCCCTTCAGCAGCTCCCGCCCCCTGACGCAGAGTGCCCGCGTCAACTGACTGGGTAGTCGCCTCCTGTATCGTGCGGGCCTGTTGCGTCACCGCCAGCAGACTGCCTGCGGCCATGATACCCTCTGTAGCCTCCCCCACATCCTGCTTGAACACGGAGACTTCCTCACCCGACTGTTCTTGCGCCAGCAAAATTTGCTCCAGCAAGGGATCAAGCAAACCCGGCACCGCAAGAAAACCGTCATTATCTTCATCCACACCGGGAGCGGGGTCTGCTTCTTTGCCATCCCCGGTGGCGCCCCCGTCATCCTTTTGACGCAACCCCTCTTTGTCCCCAGGCTCGCCGGACACGGATACGGAAGCTTTTTCGCGCGAATCGCTTGCCGGCTCACGCACCGGCTCAGACTCATCACGGCGGTTTTCCGCACGCCGCTGTTCTGGCTGCCGGACGCTTTCGTCCCTGCTGCGCACCGGCGGAGCCGGCCTGACATCAGCGGCCTGGCGCTGTTGTACCAGAATACGGGTAAAGTCCTGGCCACCGGCTGGCGGACGTGAAATGGCGCTCGCACCGGTATCAGGCACGGCGGATCGTCCAGCGCCTTGCGTGGTTGCAGGCTGCAATAAGAAATCGGCCATCATGGTCATGATTTTTCCTCCTCTGACGGGTCAGGAACCATCAAGCAATTTCCAGGCCAGGCACTCAGATATTCATTGCATCAATGAAACGCGGAACCGCCTGCTCATCGATTTTCAGGCTGGTGAAATCGAACAGGCTGCGGTCGGCCAGCTGCGAGGGAATGACATTTTGCAGGGCGCGAAACATGACCTCGGTACGGCCGGGTGTTTTCTGCTCCCACTCCTGCAACATGGCCTTGACCACCTGACGCTGCAGATTCTCCTGTGAGCCGCACAGGTTGCACGGAATGATCGGGAACTCCTTTAGCCCGGCGTACTCGGCGATATCGCTTTCCTTGCAATAGGCCAGCGGACGAATCACCACGTTACGGCCGTCATCCGACAGCAGTTTGGGCGGCATGGCTTTCAGGGTGCCGCCGTAGAACAGGTTAAGGAAAAAGGTTTCCAGAATGTCGTCACGGTGATGACCAAGCGCCATCTTGGTCGCACCAATTTCGTCAGCAAAGGTATACAGGGTACCCCGGCGCAGGCGCGAGCACAGCGAACAGGTGGTCTTGCCCTCGGGGATCTTCTCTTTCACCACCGAGTAGGTATCTTTCTCTATGATGTGATAATCCACACCCAGCTCGCTCAAGTAACCCGGCAGCACATCTTCGGGAAAGCCGGGTTGTTTCTGGTCCAGGTTGACGGCCACCAGCTCGAATTTGACCGGCGCAACTTTTTGCAGATAGAGCAGGATGTCCAGCATCGCATAGCTGTCCTTGCCGCCGGACAGACAGACCATGACCTTGTCTCCGTCCTCGATCATGTTGAAATCGCCGACGGCCTCACCGGCCAGGCGGCGCAAGCGCTTTTGCAATTTGTTGTGTTTGACGGACAGGCTGCTCATGACCACATTCACCCAGAATGAAAACCGCGCATTTTACCCTGATTTGCCCGATTGGCCAGTACCTGTCGCGGCTTTCTTGTCTCTGGACAAAGCACACGCCAGCTGTTTTGATGACGCCATGAACCACCATGACAGCCTGCCCGGCTTTCTGCTGCAACAATTGCGTCTGCAACCAGAAGGACTGAGCGAATACCAATTGATCAACCTGCTGCGCCAACAGCAGTGGCCACTGTTTGCTGAAGCGGATCTGCGCGATCCGCTGAGCCTGTTTCGCACCCACTTCACCCTGTTCAACGCCCTGTACCGGCTGGATGAGCAACTGGTGGCAGATCAGCTGCAGCTGGACATCAGCCCGCTCTGCATCCGTCTGTTGCCACGCAGTGCCAGCCAGCCCGAGCTGACCAGAACAGACCCGCTGCGCAGCTACTACCTGGACCTGCAGCAGCTGAACGAAACCGACCGGGAGCAGGTAGCCGCCATGCTCGATGGCAGCTTCAGCCGTATCCATGAAAAGGACGAGCAAACTGCAGCACTGGCCTGCCTCGGTTTCGTTGGCGTCCAGCCGTTACCCACGACCGGCGAAATCAGGCAAGCCTATCGTCGGCTGGCCAGCCGGCACCACCCCGACCGGGGCGGTTGCAACCAGCGCCTGCAACAAATCAACCAGGCCATGGCACTGCTGAAAAGACATCAACTGGCCTGATGACAGTGCCAGCAGAGCACTCGATCACCCGGAACTCATATCCACAAGAGCTGTGGATAACCATGTGCACAACCTGAAAGCAAAGCGGTCTGCGCTGCTACAGTCATGCCCTTCAGTCAAATTGACCGCTTTTTGACCAGCCAGACTTTAACCCATACCAATCAATGAGTTATGAAAGTCAATATTTGATGACGACGAGTTTTCATGCACAGCATGCGACAAATTGCAAATAATTTGCCGCATGTGTACAACCTTCGCATGTCAAGGCTTTTTAGCAAGGTTTTTCGTGACTAATGGCCAATTCAGAGCGGGCCTGGATGAATTCCAGTTGCTGCAACAGCATCGCCACTTTCGGCATGTCGCCACCTGCTGTGCGAGCCGCCTGCAAGGGCGCACGATAAATGGCCTGCAACTCCAGCGTTTTGCCACCGGTATAGTCACCGTGCATGCTCGGGTAATAGTTATCCATCTGCCTGGTGCTCTTGAGCATGGCAGGCATCAGTTTTTCCGGCAGCACGTAGCCACAGGTTGCAGCAGCATCCACCACTTCCTGCATCAGGTCGGTAATCAGGGCCAGACAGGACGGATTGTCCATCATGCTGCTGGTGTTGGCATCCAGCACTACCGACAAGCCGTTGTAGGGCACGTTCCAGACCAGCTTTTGCCAGCGTGCCAGCTCAGCATCTGTCACTTCAGATGGCACCTTCGCGGCTGCAAACAGTTCCGCCAGTTCTGCAGCCAGTGCCGCACCCTGCTCTGCACTGGCTGCGCCACTGTGATAACCGATATTGATGGCGCCACCGCCCTGATGCCAGATCTGGCCGGGAGCGGTACGCCGCACCTGTATGAAGCACAGGCCGGCAAACAATGACATCTGTGCCGGCACCAGTGCCCGCATCTGCTCCTCGTTGCCATAGCCGTTCTGCAGCAAGACAACCTTGACTGCAGGATTGGGCAAGCGGTTGAGCAGCCGCGCAACCTCGGCATTGCCTGTGGTCTTGGTGCTTACCAGTATCCAGTCGCAACCATCGAGTTCTTCCACCTGGCTGCATACCTGCACCTGATGCTGTATATCACCAAGGCTTTCGCTGCGCAGGCTCATGCCATCACGGCGCAGCTCTTCCTGCCCGCTACGGACCAGAAAACGCACATCCAGTCCCGAGTTTTGCAGCATCAGGCCATAAAAACCGCCAATGCCGCCTGTTCCGATAACACCGATCCGGGGCTTGCTGGTATTTGTCATGCTGTCCTCCAGGGATATCTGTTGTTCACGCACCAGAGGTGCAAAATCAGTAAAACTGTCTGAAAAGCGTACCGGTTGGTCAGAAGGCCGTCACCAGCTTCAGCATCACCTTGTCACCACCAAAACGGTTGCGTACCTTGCTCTCGTGGTTCCACTGACCGGAAACCATCATGCCGCTTTTGGTGGTATAGCTGACCGTAGGGCCGTAGGAGAACACCTGGCCCTTGCGTCCCTTGCTCCAGGCCGGCGAGCTGGCCAGCGTGCTGCCGTCCACCTTGTCGTTGGTGGTCTGCTTCAGGTAATACCCGGACACGCCAACACCCCACTGGCCAATATGCTTGCCCAGCAGATAGTCCATATGGAATTCCTGACCGGACCTGTAATCCATCTTCGGCGCACCGGGTTCCGGACGGAAGTCCTTGTTCTTGGTCTTGATGTTGTACATGAACTTGCCTGAGGCTTCCCAACCATCATCATGCAGCCAGGTTACCGCCAACAGCGGCTCGAAGCTCCAGTAATTGGCACCGACACTGCGGCGTGCATCTTTGGAGTCATAGGCTCCGGTCGGCAGATTGATGTCCAGACCAAAGGCCCAGTGCAGATTGTCCCGGTGCCAGGCCAGGATCAGCGGGTTGATGGTGACGTCGCCCAGCGCGTTGCGCGACTTGGAAGCCCCGCCCAGGCGCAGATTCTGGTGAACCAGCGGCACGATCACGTGCCAGCCATAATCGGCACCAAAAATCTTCTTGTCAGTCATGTGGATGTAACGCTGGGCGGTAAACCATGCCCCCACCTTGGCACCGCTGACCTTCTTGCCACTGCCATCACGCAATTTGCCGCCATAATGGCCGGTGTAGTTGATGAAGTAATTCCCCTTGGGCGGAACCGCTCCGGCCATCCAGGTTTCGGCGCCATTGGGGTACTGGTCGCCGCCCTCTTTGGCATACGCCATCCCGGTGGCAATCATGCTGATTGCCGCTACGCAGCCCAGCAATGGTTTGACGTGACGTTTAGTCATTTCCTACTCCTGTATATTTTTTTGTTTTTATCCTACAGCTGCAAGCAGCTACCAGGCAGAGGCCCTGACAGTGGCTGAGTTGCTCAACGCACAGAGCAGCCCCCTGTCTAATGAAAATGCAATATGTGTGCCGTCCCCGGGCAAAGACATTCTATAGCAGCCAGAAAGCGGAAAGATGTCCGATCTTCGTACAAAACACAGGTTATTTGCCCGTCCGGGGATTCCGCAATACCCGCGCCCCGGTCCGGGAAACCCGACCAGCTTCAGCAAATGCTCAACCCGCATTGCAGCAGGCCAGCAAATGATCAAGACGACCGGCACGCAAAGCGCTGCACGGGTTTGTGAAAGATCGGAGAGGTTGAAGAAAAACCTGCAATATGGCACCGGCATTGCCGGGAGCGACCGGCAGCAACGAGAACGCCACATGAGCATCATCGCTCATGTGGACTGGATGGTTACCTAAAGATCAGAGGCTGACCAGTTGCTGGTCTGGCAGATAACGCTTGGCCTGCAGGTAGGCCTTGTTCCAGTACGGCGCATCAAGGCTGTCGATACGGACCTTGCCACCGGTGGATGGGGCATGCACGAAGCGATTGTCCCCGACATAGATGCCGGCATGGCTGACACGACGGCCACCATTGGTGGCAAAGAACACTATATCGCCACTGCGCAGGTTGTTCCGTGCAATGACCGGGGCTTTCACCTGCATCATCTCGGTGGTGCTGCGTGGCAGCTTGATGTTCATTGAGTGGTTGAACACATAACCGATCAGGCCACTGCAGTCGAAACCTGTCTGTGGCGAGCTGCCACCCCAGCGGTATGGCGTGCCGATTTGCGCCATGGCGCGCAGCAGCACGTCATCGGCCATTTGCGAGCGGGTAATCAGACTGTCCATTTCATCGGCAACCGAAGCAGTTTGCGGCGCAATCGCTACGGATTGCTGCCTGGCTTCAGCCGACGGGACGCTGGCTTGCTGCTGTGTGGCGCAGGCCGCCGTCAGCAACAGCGAGGAAACAACGGAAATGCGTAGGGACCAATGCATAGTTTTGTCTTCTTCTTATGGCGATACAAACGACTCAGGCAAAGTCGTCATGCTGCATTGCCAACAACCGGCTATGTGTCCTGCGAAAGGCAAATGACAGATAACCCTGTGTGTAAAGTTCGTCAAAAGGCACATTGGCCTCAACATAGACAGGGACTTTACCTTCATAGCATTCATCAATCAAGGCTATAAAGCGTCGCACTGCATCATCTTTGCGCGCCAATGAGGGTAAAACCCGGTCTCCGGCCACCACCCTGCTGGCGGCATCCTCGGTTCCACGGGCTATCTTTGCCGCCTGTTGTTCACCACCCAGCTCCGGTACCCTGCCCAGCAGCAAGCAGTCATAGCGCTGGCACAACTCGATGAAATCCTGGGCAAAAAACGGTTGTTCACACAGCTGGGCAAAGTCGCACCAGACTAGGCGTCCGGCCTGGCCACGTATGTGCAGCTGCCGTCCGTTCAACTCAATCGGACCGTCACTGTGCATCTGGTCACCAGCCAGCCTGGCAAACAGCGTGGGCATTGCTTCGGGCTGTCCTGGCGGACAATGCAGATAGCGCGGCAATTGCTGCATGTCCTGCAGGCCATGCAGACGGTGGTCCTGGCTGCCGTCAACCGCAAGCACCCGCATGTGGCGCCTGATCGCGGCAATCGTCGGCAGCAGTTGCTCGCGGTTGAAACCGTCGGGATACAGCTCTTCCGGCGGCTGGTTGGAGGTCATGACCACCGCCATGTCGCGCCTGAACAGTGCCTGCATCAGCGGACCCAGCAGCATGGCATCGGCAATGTCGCTGATGAAGAACTCATCAAAACAAAGCACCCTGATTTGCCCGGCCAACTCGTCTGCCACCCTCTCCAGCGGCTCTGCAGTGCCGGTCAGCTGGTGCAGGCGCCGGTGCAAGTCCCTCATGAAGTGATGGAAATGCTGGCGACGACCGGGAACCGGCAAGTTGACATAGAAGCAGTCCATCAGCCAGGTCTTGCCCCTCCCGACCGGGCCCCACAAGTAAACCCCGGCTCCGGCATAACGGCCTTCGCGGAGCGCCTGGTAGCTTTCCTGCAATCTGGCCACTGCCTGTTGCTGCGCAGCATCAGCAACAAAACCTTGCTCCAGTGCTTCTGCATACCACTGCCCGGGCGATCTGCTATCCGTCATATACTTCCTGCACTCCTTATCATTTCACTGCAATCATGCCCCGTCCGCTTGACCGAGCCATCAATACAGGGTCAAAACCATTCCCCACACCTGCCGCATTCTTTTATGCATCTGGTGGCAAGGCGCTGCAAAATCTTGCAAATTAAAATACACTCTGACGCTGCACGGGGTTGCACAGACATCCGGCGGCATGACAGCCGGCCAGTACAGCGGCCCGTTTTTCCAGTAGTTGCCAGCGAGATAACAATGAACAGCACAACCAGTTTTGCTGCCATGCCCGACGAACAGGGTTACTTCGGTGCCTATGGCGGCCAATATGTACCGCCTGAACTGAAACAGGTGATGGACGATATTAACAGTGCCTACGAAGAAATTCGCCAGATGCCCGAATTTCAGCAAGAGCTGGCCAGCCTGTTTGCCGACTACGTGGGCCGTCCCAGCCCGATTTTCCATGCCCGGCGTTTGTCCGAACAACTCGGTGGCGCGCAGATCCTGCTCAAGCGTGAAGACCTCAACCACACCGGCGCGCACAAGATCAACCACTGTCTGGGCGAAGCGCTGTTGGCCAAGCACATGGGCAAGAAAAAGGTCATTGCCGAAACCGGTGCCGGCCAACACGGTGTGGCACTGGCCACCGCCTGTGCACTGGTGGGCATCCCCTGCGAGATCCACATGGGCCAGGTGGATATCGAGAAAGAGCACCCCAACGTGGTCAAGATGAAAATCCTCGGTTGCGACCTGATTCCGGTTACCCGTGGTACCGCCACATTGAAAGATGCCGTCGACAGCGCTTTCGAGGAATACCTGAAAAACCCGCAGGACTTCATCTACGCTATCGGCTCTGTGGTCGGTCCGCATCCTTTTCCGAAAATGGTGCGGGACTTCCAGTCCATCATCGGCAACGAAGCACGCGAGCAGTGCCTGAACAAGTACAAGCGCCTGCCGGATGTGGTCACTGCCTGTGTCGGTGGCGGCTCCAATGCCATCGGCATGTTTACCGCTTTCCTCAATGATAGCCAGGTCAGGCTGGTCGGTGTGGAACCGGCCGGTGAAGGCCTGGATACCGACCGCCATGCGGCCACCCTGACCATGGGCAAGCCCGGTGTGATTCATGGCATGGCCTGTTACGTACTGGCCGACGAAGAAGGCAACCCCGACCCTGTGCACTCGATTGCCTCCGGCCTGGACTATCCCGGCATCGGACCACAGCACAGCTATCTGAAAGACCTGGGCCGGGTGCAGTATGACAGTGTCACCGACAAGGAAACCCTGGACGCCTTCATGCGTCTGTCACGGGTCGAGGGCATCATTCCCGCACTGGAAAGTGCCCACGCGGTGGCCTGGGCCATCCGCAGCGCCCCCACCCTGCAGCCGCACCAGCAGATTCTGGTCAACCTGTCCGGTCGTGGCGACAAGGATGTCGATTACGTGGCTGGCCTGCTGGGGCTGTAATTTCGTGATTGGCCGTACAGCAGTGCGGTCAATTGCTATCCCACTGCTCTTGCAGGTCCGAATTTATTCGGACAAGATTCGCCGCATCACCAAGCGGCGGGGGTTGTGTGCGAATGAATTCGCACCTACAAAAAGCGCACGGTGACAGAATCCAGGGGGTACAACTGCTTCTGTAGGTCCGAATTTATTCGGACAAGATTCGCCGCATCTCCAAGCGGCGGGGGTTGTGTGCGAATGAATTCGCACCTACAGGTGCTACTGTAGGTCCGGATTTATCCGGACAAGCCCGGCATGATCAGGCCCGGAAATACGTGTGCGAATGAATTCGCACCTACAAAAAGCGCACGGGGACAGAATCCAGGGGGTACAACTGCTTCTGTAGGGCCGAATTTATTCGGACAAGATTCGTCGCATCACCGAGCGGCGAGGGTTGTGTGCGAATGAATTCGCACCTACAAAAAGCGCACGGGGACAGAATCCAGGGGGTACAACTGCTTCTGTAGGTCCGAATTTATTCGGACAAGATTCGTCGCATCACCGAGCGGCGAGGGTTGTGTGCGAATGAATTCGCACCTACAAAAAGCGCACGGTTACAGGATGCAACGGACAGGCCAGGCGATCTTTAATCGTGGTTTACTGTCCATGCCAGCATGGCCGACAGCTGGCACAGGGGGCGGCCGCTGTCTCTATGCAGCTGGTTGAAGGCTGCCTGCACATCCCGCAGCGCGCCCTGGCTGGTCGGGTTACGATCAATCACGCCATGACCAACCAACGCAGCCACCACATCGGTGGTGATCAGGAAGGTATCCTTGCCGGCCATGCGCAGGAAGCCGGGGGTCGAGTAACCGCCCAGCTGGTAACCGCGCTTGCGCAACAAGAACCACAAACTGACAATATCATCAACCGGCCACTGCGCCAGAAAGCGGCCAAAGCCACCGTACTCACGGCTGATATCCAGCACCAGCTGGGCATTGTGCGGAATGCTGCGCAGCTTGCCCAGGTGACGAATCAATGCCTTGTTTTGCATGTGCTGCTCGATGTGCTCGGCGCTGAGCAGCACCATTTTTTCCGGATCGAAACCCCAGAAGGCCTCCTCGAATGCCGGCCAGCGGGCATCGACCATGGCATGGCGCAAACCGGCGCGGAAGATTCGCTGGGTCATCAGTGACAGGTAGCGACTATCGGGAACCGCGATCAGCTGTTCTTCGGTCAACGGGACCGGCAAGCTGTCTTCCAGCGCCTGGATGCTGCCTTTGCGGCGCAGCACATAGTCATACAGCCACTGATAACGGATCGTCATGATATGTCTCCGGGTTTGGGTCGATTGAGATGACCAGCGCGCGCCGCCATTTCGTCCATGGCTTTTTGCTCTTGCCGGTCAGCCATCTGCCTGGCCTGGTCATGATAGCGCTGTACCAGTTTTTTTAAACCCTCTAGCCGCGCGTAAGCCTGCCGCCACTGTTCGCGGGCTTTCTCCACATTGCGGGCATGCCACTGGACACTGCTGCGCTGCTGCTCGATGGCGGTTTCCAGCTGGGACAAAAAGCGCTGGTAATTCATCAGCCACTCGCCACTCACACCCGTCTGGCCACGAGTGATCCATTGCTGCTGGTAATCGTTGCGATATTGCTCAAGCCCGGCCAACTGTTGCTCGGCCTGTTGCAGCTGAACCTGGAGTTTGGCCAGCTTGGCCGCCGCGTCACGCTCGGCCTGCCCGGCCATTTCGACCACTGGTGCCAGGCGTCCGGCTTTTTTCAGCATGCCGGGTTAGCCCTGCTGTTGCGGTGCGGCAACAATTGCCGCCAGCCGCTCGACGCTGGTCGCCAGGTCTTCCGACTCCTGCAGCCCCTGACGCAGGAACTCCGACATCACCGGATAGCGCTCGATGGCCAGATCGGTATCAGGATCACCGCCCGGCACATAGGCACCGACACTGATCAGATCGCGGCTTTGCTGATAACGGGTCCACAGCTGCTTGAAGCGCTGGGCGTTTCTCATATGTTCGGGGCTGGTCACCTGTGGCATCACCCGACTGACCGAGGCACTGATGTCGATGGCCGGATAATGCCCTTCCTCGGCCAGCGTCCGCGATAGCACGAAGTGGCCGTCCAGCACCCCCCGCGCGGCATCGGCAATCGGGTCCTGCTGGTCATCACCCTCCGAGAGTACGGTATAAAAGGCGGTAATCGAGCCACCACCGGGCTCGGCATTACCGGCCCGCTCCACCAGCGCCGGCAGCTTGGCAAACACCGAGGGCGGATAGCCCTTGGTTGCAGGCGGCTCGCCAATGGCTAGGGCGATTTCCCGTTGCGCCTGGGCATAACGTGTCAGCGAGTCCATCAGCAAGAGAACGTTGTATTTCTTGTCACGAAAATATTCGGCAATGCGGGTGCAGTACATGGCGGCCCGCAGGCGTAACAGGGGCGCATCATCCGCCGGCGAAGCGACCACGACTGCCCGCTTGAGGTCATCTTCACCGAGAATGTCCTCGATGAATTCCTTGACCTCCCTGCCCCGTTCACCGATCAGGCCGACCACGACGATGTCGGCTTTGGTGAAGCGTGTCATCATGCCCAGCAGGACCGACTTGCCCACACCGGTACCGGCAAACAGACCCAGCCGCTGGCCACGGCCCACGGTCAGGGTGCTGTTGATGCAGCGCAAACCGACATCCAGCGGCTCGCTGATCGGGTTGCGCAGCAGCGGGTTGATGCTTGGCCCGATCATCGGCACCCAGTCGTCCGCCTTGATGCGCGGGCCGCCGTCCAGCGGGCGACCGGCACCGTCCAGTACCCGGCCGAGCATGTTGCCGCTCATTGGTACCATGTCGGTGCCTGCCATCGGCACCACCCGCGCGCCCGGCGCGATACCCTCGACACTGCCGACCGGCATCAGGAACACCTTGTCACCGGCAAAGCCCATCACCTCGGCCTCCACCTCGACAGCGTTATGGGTATCGGCATTGATCACCATGCAGCGGCTGCCGACCGCCGCGCGCAGGCCCTTGGCCTCCAGGGTCAGGCCGACCATGCGCAGCAGGCGTCCCTCAACCGGTGGCTGGACCGGCAGGCTCAGCGCCGGTTTGTAGGCTGCCAGCCGGCTGGCAATTGCGGTACGCTCAAGCTTCATCGCTGATTCCGTCCTGCCCGGCGTCAGCGGCTGGCAAAGCCTGCCCGGCAATTCGCTGGCCGCTTTCCGGCTCATCGCCGGCTGTCAGGTCAAAGTTTTGCTGCATGTCCGCTGGCACTGGCTCGGAACGCAACTGGCGTCGCTGCTCCAGCAGTTGCTGGATCAGGGTTTGCAAGCGGGTTTCGATGCTGGCATCGATCCGGCTATGCAGGGTTTCAACCCGGCAACCGCCGGGCAGCAGGTTGTCGTCTTCAAGAATCCGCCAGTCTTCCTCATGACGGTCACGCAAGCTCTTGATTTCGGCAAAATCCTGCGGGTTGACATGGATACGCACCTGGCCGTCATCCATTGGCAGCAGCTTCATGGCTTCACGCAACGCCCGGCCAATCTGGGCCGAGTCCATTTTCAACTCGCGCTGGATGACTTCCCGGCTGACGTGGCACACCAGGTCCAGCAACATGTGCTCAATCGCCTGGTCCTGCTGGCCGATCGGGTCAAACAGCTGTTGCATCAGGCTTTCCAGTGCCTGCAAGCGCGGTTTCAGGGCCGCTTCCGCTTCCTGCTGGGCACGCAGCTGGCCAGCGTGAAAGCCGTCTTTTTCGCCGGTACTGAAGCCTTCGTTGTAGGCATCCTGACGTACCGCCTCAACCTCTTCCAGCGTGAGCGGCTGCACCTCATCAAGCTCGACATCCTCGATCTCGACTTCAGGCTCCGCTTCAGCCCCTTCCTCATCATCAACCTCCGGAGCATCCGGATGCTGGATGACATTGGCCGCGTCATCATCAAAAGACGGCATCTGCCAGCGCGTGAACGCAGCGCCCTGCAGATCGCGAAGCAGCTCGCTGGACGGGTCTTTATTGCTCATGGCTTAAATCATCTCTTCGCCGCCCTTGCCGCCAAGCACGATTTCGCCGGCATCGGCCATGCGGCGGGCAATGGTAAGGATTTCTTTTTGTGCAGTTTCGACTTCACTGACACGCACCGGACCCTTGGCATCCAGGTCATCACGCAGCAACTCGGAAGCCCGTTTGGACATGTTGCGAAACACCTTTTCCTTGATCGCCTCATCGGCACCCTTGAGGGCCAGCACCAGGACATCCGAGGAGACTTCGCGCAACAACGACTGGATGCCACGATCATCGACATCGGCCAGGTTGTCGAAGACGAACATCAGGTCCTCGATCTGGCTGGACAGGTCACCATCCAGTTCACGGATGGAGTCGAGCAGCGGCCCTTCCACCGAGCTGTCAAGAAAGTTCATGATATCGGCGGCACGCTTGACGCCACCCATGGTGGTGCGACTGGTGTTGGCACTGCCGGAAAACTGTTTTTCCAGAATGGCGTTGAGTTCGTTGAGGGCGGCCGGCTGAATGGTGTTGAGGGCAGATACACGCAAGATGATGTCGAGACGAACCTTGTGGTCAAAATGCGACAACACCTCGCCGGCCTGGTCCGGGTCGAGATAAGCCACCACAATCGCCTGGATCTGCGGGTGCTCGTAGCGGATCACATCAGCCACCGCCCGCGGCTCCATCCATTTCAGGCTGTCCAGACCACTGGTGTTGCCTCCCAGCAGGATGCGGTCGATCAGGTTGCCGGCCTTGTCCTCGCCCAGCGCCTGGGTCAGCATCTTGCGGATATAGGCATCGGCGCCAACCCCAAGCCCGGTCTGCTCGCCCACCAGCTCGACGAATTCGCTCATCACTTGCTCGACCTGCTCGCGGTGCACGTTGGTCATTTGCGCCATCGCCAAACCGACCCGCTGTACTTCCTTGGGTCCCATGTGGCGCAGCACCTGGGCAGCATCAGCCTCGCCCAGCGACAGCAGCAGGATGGCAGCTTTTTCCACCTTGTTCAGCTTGGCTGTTGATTTGCTATCAGTCATCGCTATTGATCCATTCCTTGACGACCTGGGCCACGCGTCCCGGATCATCGGCTACCAGATTCTTGATGGCGCCAAGCTGCGCATCATAGCCTTCGCTCGGGCTGGGCAGCAGGATATGCTGCCCGTCGCTGCCAAGACTCAGTTTGTCATCGGACAGCTGGGCATCAATATCATCCAGACCACCGGCTTCACCCAGCCCGGTCCCGCCAACAGCCAGTTGCAGTTCTTTGGACTTGTTTATACCCAAAATATTGTTCATCAGCGGACGCAGCACACCAAACACCAGAATCACGATGAACAGTATGCCCAGCACCTGCTTCATGATATCCCAGAACCATGGCTGGCTATAGAAGGGCGGCTCCACATATTCAAGGTCAGGCAAGGGCACAAAAGGCGCATTGATCACGCTGACGCTGTCACCACGGCTGGCACTATAGCCGACGGCATCCTGTACCAGGCGGGTAAAGCGGTCCAGATCCTGGTCACTCCAGGGCAGGCGTACCACCTGCCCTTCGGCATCCAGAGTGACCCGGTCATCCACTACCACTGCCACCGACAGGCGCTGCAAACGCCCCTGGTCCTGCTTGACGTAACTGATGGAGCGGTCCACCTCGAAATTGCGGGTGGATTGCTCGCGCTTGTCGGCCGGGTATGGCGCCAGCATCGGCATGCCGGTAGCCGGATCGATGATTTGCTGCCCGTTGGCGTCCAGCAGCGGCTGACCGGCAGCCACCGGACCATCCGCCACGGCACCGGCAAGCGCCTGTTCGGGTGCTGTCGCAGCGCCCGGAGGCTGGTTGCTCAGGGCGCCGGGAATGCCTTGCGGTCCGAGACTGGAAGAGCGCTGTTCAACCAGCGATTGCTCGCTGCGTAACGCCTGCTGATCGGGGTTGAAGGTTTCAGAGGTGGACTCGACGGCGCTGAAATCGATATTGGCTGACACTTCCGCCTTGTAGCGGCCTTCGCCCAGCACCGGCTGCAGAATGTTGTGTACCCGCTGGGTGAACAGCGACTCCATGCGCCTGGTGTAATCGAACTGCTTGCCGGCACGGGTCATCTCGGACAGTTCCTGCTGGTCCGAGAGCAGGTTGCCCTTCTGGTCGACGACTGTGACCTGGTCTTTTTGCAGCTCGGGCACACTGGTGGCAACCAGGTTGATGATCGCCATCACCTGGCTCGGCTCAAGGCTGGCACCCTGCTGCAAATCGACCAGCACCGAAGCACTCGGCTTGCGTTCGTCACGCACGAACACCGAGCTTTTCGGAATCGCCAGGTGGACACGGGCATTGCGAACGTTATGCAGACTGGCCACAGTGCGTGCCAGTTCGCCTTCCAGTCCGCGCCGGAAACGGGCCGTTTCCATGAACTGGCTGGTACCCAGCCCCTGCTCCTGGTCAAGAATCTCGAAGCCCAGCGGCTTGCTGTCCGCGGTGACGCCGGCTGTGGCCAGACGCAGGCGAGCCTCACCCAGATCACCGGCCTTGACCAGCAGGGCACCCGAGCTCGGTTCCACCTTGTACTTGATGCCGGCCTGATTCAGGCTGTCGACCACGGCACCGGCATCCATGCCGCTCAGGTTGGTCAGCAGCGGACGATAGTCCGGCTCCTGTGACCAGAGCACCACGGCAAAGCCGATCGCCACACTGGCAGCCAGACCGATCATCAGGGCGACCTGACGCAGACCCGGCATGTGGATGAGATTGTCCATGAATGCCAGTCCGGGAACACTGGAGCGGCCCGGTGCGCCGTCTCGCGCTACCGGAGCGAGAGCATTATCAGTTGTGTCAACCATGATTTATCCGCCCTTAAACTGGCATTTGCATGATGTCTTGATAGGCCTGGACCAGCTTGTTGCGTACCTGTGTCATACCCTGGAAGGAGACGCTGGCCTTCTGCGATGCAATCATTACGTCCGTCAGGTCCACACCGCTTTCACCCATTTCGAAAGCCGTTGCCAGCTGGTTGGCGCTTTGCTGCACATCGTTGACCTTGTTGACCGCCTGACCCAGCAGCTCGGAAAAGCTTGGCCCCTTGACAACCGGAGCTTCGGCCGGCTGGGCAACGGGCTTCTGGCGGGCCATGGCTTCGGTCTGCATGGCACGCATTTCAAGCATCAAGCGATTGAATTCAACACCCTGGATCATTTCGGTACCTCGTCGTCTTTTTGACGCCTAGCGTCTCTTTGACTAGAGGAGAGCAATAACCGGGCCAACCTTCCCGGCGCGGCTCCAGGGCGGGCAATTCTAGCGGTAAACAGGGCACAGGGCTACCCTGCGCCAAGGATCGCCATTCATCCCTGCAACCCTGCCCGGCCAGCGTTCACTGCCGCATGCCGCGCCCGCTGATCAGCAACCGCGCACTAAATGCGTACAGTGCCACGGCTGTGGCCAGCATGAAGGCAATGGCAGTATCCGGTGCAATATCGGAAACACCCAGGATTCCGTAACGGAAGGCGTTCACCATGTGCAGGATCGGATTGGCCAACGACAGTTTCTGCCAGAACTCGCCCAGCAGGCTGATCGAGTAGAAGACCCCGCCAAGGTAGGTCAGCGGCGTGAGGACAAACGACGGCACGATCGATATATCATCAAAACTGCGGGCAAAAACCGCATTGATGAAGCCGCCAAGCGAAAACACCACCGCCGTCAGCGTAATGACAAACACCGTGATGCCCAGGTGGTGGACGGTCAGTTCGGTGAAAAATAGCGACAACAAGGTTACGATCACCGCCACCATCAGTCCGCGCATCACCCCGCCCATGACAAAGCCGATCAGGATGGTGTGCGGTGATACCGGTGAAACCAGAAGCTCCTCGATCGAACGCTGGAACTTGGCGCTGAAAAAGCTCGACACCACATTGCTGTAGGCGTTGGTGATCACTGACATCATGATCAGGCCGGGCACGATGTACTGCATGTAGCTAAAACCGTCCATCTCGCCGATGCGGCTGCCGATCAGGTTACCGAAGATGACAAAATACAGCACCATGGTGATCGCCGGCGGCAGCAGGGTTTGCGGCCAGATACGCAAAAACCGTCGGGCCTCGCGATGCACGATGGTGTACAGCGCCGTCAGGTTGGAAGCAAGCTCGTGACTCATCCCTGTTCTCCTTGCGGGCCGTTCTCGACCAGTGAGACAAACAGCTCCTCCAGACGATTGCTCTTGTTGCGCAGGCTCACCACTTCAACCCCCTGCCCGCTCAATTGGCTGAACAGTCCGGTCAGGCCGCGCTCCTTGTCCACCTGCACTTCCAGCGTGCAGTCATCAGGCTGTTGCGACGGATAGCCATCCAGCTCAAGCCTGGTCTGTACCGGCTGTTTCAGGTCCAGCACCAGGGTTTCCACCTGCAACTGGGCCAGCAGCTGGCGCATGCTGGTGTTTTCCACAATCTGGCCATGATCGATGATGGCGATATTGCGGCACAGCTGCTCGGCCTCTTCCAGGTAATGGGTGGTCAGGATGATGGTGGTGCCCTGCTCGTTGAGACGGGTCAGGTATTCCCACATGGAACGGCGCATTTCAATATCGACACCGGCGGTCGGCTCATCGAGAATCAGCAAGCGCGGCTGGTGCATCAGCGCCCGGGCAATCATCAGGCGGCGCTTCATGCCGCCTGACAGCAGACGCGCCTGGGTATGGCGCTTGTCCCACAGTTCCAGCTGCCTGAGCAGCTGTTCGGCACGGGCCAGAGCTTCCTTGCGCTTGATGCCGTAGTAACCGGCCTGTACCACCAGAATGTTCAGCACCAGTTCGAACTGGTTGAAGTTGAACTCCTGCGGCACAATGCCCAGGCAGCGCTTGAGCTGCAGCGGGTGGCTATCCAGATCGTGGCCAAACACCTCGACAGTGCCAGAGGTCTTGGTCACCAGCGTCGACAGGATGCCGATGGTAGTGGATTTGCCGGCCCCGTTGGGGCCCAAAAGGGCAAAGAAATCGCCTTCGCGTACGTGCAGGTCGATGCCCCGGAGGGCGACAAAACCATTGCGGTAGGTTTTGTTCAGCCCCTGGATGGATAATGCATAACTCATGAATTGATGAACTGCCCAGGGCACTTGACAATGCCCTGCCTTAATCTTGATGAATGTTAAACATGCAGTGCAAACAGCATCCCGCAGCTCAAAATGCCGGGGATGCTGTCGCTGTCCCCCGACTGCTCCAGCGCCATCTCGGCCAGCTGATAGAAATGGGAGCGCTGCAGCAGCATATACAGGCCGTCACGCACATGGATGCAAGGCACCGCCTCGGCATTGCCGGCAGGCCGGAAGCATAGCGGATGTTCAGACCCAAGCACTACCACATCGCCAACATTGCTGGTGACAACCACCTGTTGATGGGGGCCGGGATCACGAACTTCAAGCTGCCGGCTGACAAAGGGCAGCCCGTCGACGGTAATGGAATACTTCTCTACCGGCGTCACCAGGTAATAACAGCCTTGCTCCAGCCGCAAGATCCCGGCAAACAGCTTCACCAGTACCTCACGAACCATCGGTTCGCCCTGGTAAAACCAGTTGCCGTCACGGCCAATACACATGTCCAGATGTCCGCTCAGGGGCGGATTCCAGTCGGCTTCAGCCTTGCCTTTACCGGCAGGCAGCGCACCGGCCAGCGTATCGAGTTTGTCGGTCATTCTGCTTCCGTGAGTACTCTGTCAATGAGGGTAACCGCCAAGCCCCTGCAGACGACGGGCATAATCCAGCATGGGCTCACGCAGAAAATCTTCAGGCCTGTTGTGTCTTGACGTCAGCAAGCCCGAACGAACGGGAATATGCGCATTGTCCAACAGATAGGCGTGGGCACGGTCGTACAGCATGAACTGAATCACTGCCTTGTCCATCAGCTTGCGGTCTTGCGCCTGCGCCAGTCGTACATACAGCAGATAATCGGCACGTTCCTGTGCGGCTGCGGCAAAGGCCTCATCCAGCCCCAGGGGTACCGGAGAACGACGCATGCGCGGAAAATACTCGACAAAGGCCTTGTAGGTTTCCAGCGCCAGAATGTTGGCTTCAACCTCGTCAGGATCACGATCCACCGGTGGAAAATGACTCTGCACGATATAAATCAGCGCATCACGCTCGATCCGCAGATTATGCGCACGCTCGACATGATGCCTGTCCAGCAAACCGGCATCAGCCAGCTGATAACGGCCCTCATAAGCCAGATCACTGGTCTTCATGCAGCCGGTCAAAACCAGCAAAAACAACAGTATGACGGGCATCGGGCATTCTCCTGGGCGTCAAAAAACAACTGGTTCCAATACTCGGGAGTATTCAAGCAGTTTTTGCGCCAACTTCACTCATGCGTCGTCAGCTACGCGCGGAGCCTCATCACGCCGGCGCTTGTTGCCCATGCGCACGCCAATGTCCATGAGGAACTGGAAAAAGCCCTCCTGGTCTTCCAGCACGGAGCTCCAGAATGGCGAGTGATACAGTGCTACCGCACCGTGCACCAGTGCCCAGGCGGCACAGTAGTGAAAATAAGGCGGAACATCTTCCAGCTTGCCCTCACTGATGCGATCCTCGATCAAGCGGGTCAGGCGCTCGAAGTTCGAGGCGCGGATGCTGTGCAGCTGCTCGACCATTTCCGGTGCCTGGCGCCCTTTGACAATGCGTTCCTCAAGCCGGTCAAACAGGCGGTAACGCTCGGGATCACCCATGCGGAAGGCAAAATAAGCACGCGACAAGGCTTCCTTGTCCTTGGCCACACTGTCAGAGTGAAACAGCTGGTTGAGCTCACGCTCGTAGTCGAGCATCAGACGCAAGTAGATTTCCGTCTTTGACTTGAAGTGTTTGTAAATGGTGCCTTTGCCGATACCGACCGCATCGGCGATCATTTCCACCGTGACAGTATCCTCGCCCTGCTCAAGAAACAGCTGCAGCGCCGTATCGAGAATTTCCTGCTCGCGGCGGCGAAACTCACGAACTTTACGAGATTCTTTTTCCACTTTCAGACTCTCCGGTCAAATCAGGTAATCCATTATGCATTTTCTATCGAAAAAATACGACCTGAATACAAAAACCGTATTTTGACCCCGCCGGGGCAAGCCTGGCCACAAGCCGGACCTGTCTTGTACGAAAGGAAAGTAATTAGTTGCAAACCGTGCTGTACGCTACGCTCTTGCAGCTACGGCACGCGAAGGCGGAACGCCTGTTTGAGCAGCGACAAGTCAGTCGTACATCTGCTTCTTCTTCCACAAGTCTTCATCGTCCCCTGTCATCGACTCTGACAGCTCGCTGGCCTGGGCAGATGCCTTTTGATCGTGTTCCATCACGATCCGGTTGGTTTTTTCCAGCAGGGCCTGAAAACCCTGCAGGCGTTCCTTGAAAGGCTGCAGATTTTTCTGACGCTTGATCAGGCCGACTGCGCGCTCGAACACCAGCCTGGCCTGGCGGGGCAAGCCCCGTTGCAGGTGGTTCTGGCCGGCGGTGTGAAAGTAATCCAGATACAGGTTTACCAGCTGGTCCTGCAGATGGGACAGCCATTGCCGGGCATTTTCTGCTGGCAGCAGGCCCTCCTGATGCGCCCGGCGCAATTGGGCATACAGGCTTTCCAGCTGAAAACGAACCTCCTTGACCTGCTCTTCACTGTGCAGGGCGACGGTGGTGTTGGCCAGTTCATAAGCGGCCCCCTCGGCGATACGCTCACGCAAGGCTTCTTCGCGTGTGCGCATTTTCTTGTCATCAGGAACCTCTTTCAGGAATTCCTTGATAAAGCCCAGTTCAAGCTCGTGTAGCCCCTGTTTGAGGGAAACATTGAGGTACTGTCCCGGCAAGGTATCAGACAGACTGGCCAGTCGCGCTTGTCTCTCGGCCAGAGTGGAACGGCGCCGGGCGCGCTCCAGTTTGTTTTTTTCATGCTGGTTGCTCAGATAACCCACCAGCAGCAAGGCAAAAATTCCGCCAATAACCAGGGCAATAATGAAAGCAGATGACATCAGCAGATCCTGTTCATGACTGGCAAAGCAGCCTGGGTTTGGGCCTTGCCGGGATTATCCGGCCTCAACTGCGCAACAGTTGCAGCACATCCTCCAGCTCGACAATCATTTGCCGGATGACAAGTTTGTAGCGCGTATTTTCTTCGCCCGTCTGTTCACTACTCAGGCGCTGCCGTGCACCGCCGATCGTGAAGCCCTGATCATAAAGCAGGCTGCGGATCTGGCGAATCATCATTACGTCGTGATGCTGATAATAACGGCGGTTGCCACGGCGCTTGACCGGCGTCAGCTGCTCGAACTCCTGTTCCCAGTAACGCAGCACATGCGGCTTGACGGCACACAGCTCGCTGACTTCGCCAATGGTGAAATAGCGCTTGCCCGGAATCGGGGGCAGCTCGTTGTTATGACTGGCTTCCAGCATGGCTATCCACCCGCTCCCTCAGTTTCTGGCCTGGACGGAAAGTCACCACACGACGCGCGCTGATCGGCACTTCCTCGCCTGTCTTCGGGTTACGGCCGGGGCGCTGGCGCTTGTCACGCAACTCGAAATTGCCGAAACCGGAGATTTTCACCGGTTCGTTATTCTCCAGGGAAACGCGGATCTCCTCAAAAAACAGGTCGACCAGCTCTTTGGCCTCCCGCTTGTTGAGTCCCAGTTCAAAAAACAGGTTTTCAGCCATGCCTGCTTTGGTTAGCGCGCTCATCGATATCACTTCCTTAGGGTTGCCCCGAATTCGTCACTCAAGCCTTGCAGCATCCGCTCGACGGTCGAGTTGACCTCATCGTCGGTAAGAGTGCGTGATGGATGTTGCCAGGTCAAGCCCAAGGCCATGCTTTTGCAGCCTGGCTCAATACCTTGCCCTTGGTAGACATCGAACAGACGCAGATCGTTCAACCATTCGCCGGCCCGCTCACGCATACAACCGACAATCGCCGCTGCCGACACCCCGGCATCCACTACCAACGCAAAGTCGCGACGCACCTCGGGGAATTTCGACAGCTCGCTGAACTGCGGCAGGCGGCCGGCAGTAGCTGCTTCCAGTTCCAGCTCGAACATGAATACACTTTGGTCGATATCCATGGCCGCTGCGGTTTGCGGATGCAGTGCACCCAGATGGCCGATAACCTTGCCGTCACGCTCAATGGCAGCGCACTGGCCCGGATGGAAGCCCGCTTTTTGTGCCGGCACAAAGCTGAACGCATCCAGACTGCCGGCAGCACCCAGCAACGCCTCGACATCGGCTTTCAGGTCATAGAAGTCCACCTTGTCCTTGCCGTGCGCCCAGCCTTCGGGCAGACGCAGGCCGGTCATCACACCAGCCAGCATTGGCTCCTGTTTCAGCTCGCCCAACTGGCCGACAAAACGCAGGCCGCTTTCAAACAGGCGCACACGGGTTTGCTGGCGATTGAGGTTGTGCGCCAGCGCCTTGAGCAGGCCCGGCAGCAAGGATGAACGCATACAAGACAGGTCAGCCGAAATCGGGTTGGCCAGTTTCAGCGGTGCCTGTTGCGGGCTGAACAGGGCAAAGCTATCTTCGTCGATAAAGCTATAAGTGACCGCTTCCTGATAGCCACGGGCGACCAGCAGGCGGCGCAGCGCCGGCAGTTCGGCACGGGCTTCGGCTTTTTTCTGCGGTGCCAGACGCGCGGCTGGATAGCGCACCGGCAGGCGGTCGTAGTCGTACAGGCGACCGACTTCTTCAATCAGATCGACCTCGATGCCCAGATCAAAGCGGTGGCTGGGGATTTGCACCTGCCACTGCCCTGCTCCCTGTGCGTTGAGTTGCAAACCCAGCGGCTTAAGCAGGGTTTCAATCTCGCTGTCGCCTAGTTCCAGACCGAACATGCTGTTGACCCGGTCGGCACGCAGATTCACTTCAGCGGTTTTCGGCATGGCTTCGCTATTGCAGGCATCAATCACCGGTCCGGCTTCGCCGCCGACGATGTCCAGCAGCAGCTCGGTGGCGCGCTGAATGGCACGCTCGGCCAGCTGCCAGTCCACGCCACGCTCAAAACGGTGCGAGGCATCGGTATGCAGGCCATAGCTACGCGCCTTGCCGGCCACGGCGATGGTGTCGAAGAAGGCGCTTTCCAGGAACAGGTCTTGAGTGGTTTCCACATTAACGCCGCTGTCTTCACCGCCCATCACACCGGCAATCGCCAGCGCCCGTTCGTGGTCGGCAATCACCAGCGTATCGCTGTTCAGTTTGACTTGCTGGCCATCCAGCAGGGTCAAAGGCTCGTCCTGCTGCGCCATGCGCACCCGGATTCCACCACGAATCTTTGCCAGATCAAAGGCATGCATCGGCTGGCCCAGCTCCAGCATGACATAGTTGGTCACGTCTACAGCGGGGTCGATACTGCGCACACCGCTTCGCTCCAGACGGGTTTTCATCCAGTCCGGAGTTGGGCGGCTCAGATCAACATTGCGGATCACGCGGCCAACATAGCGTGGGCAGGCTTGCGGAGCTTGCAGCTCGACGCTCAGGGTTTGCTCATGACTGGCGGCAATCTCATTGATCTGTGGATAACTGACCGGCACGTTGTACAGCGCACCCACTTCACGCGCCAGACCTACCAGAGACAGGCAGTCGCCACGGTTGGGGGTCAGATCAACCTCGATGGCCACGTCGTTAAGGTTCAGGTATTCACGCAGGCACTGGCCCACTGGCGCATCCGCAGGCAGCTCGATAATGCCGCTGTGGTCGTCGCTGATTTTCAGCTCGCTGTTGGAGCACAGCATGCCGAACGACTCGACACCACGCAGCTTGGCTTTCTTGATCTTGAAATCGCCGGGCAGCACTGCGCCGACTTTGGCAAAGGCCACTTTCAGGCCGGCACGGGCGTTAGGCGCACCACAGACCACATTGACCTGCTGCTCGCCATCGCTGACCACACACAGGCTGAGCTTGTCGGCATCCGGGTGCTGACCGCATTCCACAACCTCGCCCACGACCACGCCGCTAAACTCGCCGGCTACCGGCTCGACCGCATCCACTTCCAGACCGGCCATGGACAGGCGGGCAACCAACTGGTCACGGTTTACGTTAGGGTTAACCAGGCTACGCAGCCACTGTTCACTGAATTTCATGCTGTTCTCCTTGGGCCTGAATTAACGGAATTGCGCCAGAAAGCGCAGGTCATTGTCGAAGAACAGACGCAAGTCGTTCACCCCGTAACGCAGCATGGCCAGCCGCTCCACGCCCATACCAAAGGCAAAACCACGGTATTTTTCGGTGTCTATGCCGCTCATGCGCAGCACATTTGGATGCACCATGCCGCAGCCCATGACTTCCAGCCAGCCGGTTTGCTTACACACACGGCAACCGTCGCCGTTACACATCACACACTGCATGTCGACTTCGGCGGACGGCTCGGTGAACGGGAAGAACGACGGACGGAAACGCACCGCCAGATCTTTCTCGAAGAACACGCGCAGGAACTCTTCGATGGTGCCCTTGAGGTCGGCAAAGTTGACATCTTCGTCAATCAGCAGGCCTTCCACCTGGTGGAACATCGGCGAGTGGGTGATATCCGAGTCGCAGCGGTAAACGCGGCCCGGACAAACAATGCGGATGGGCGGTTGCTGGGCTTCCATGGTGCGGATCTGTACCGGCGAGGTATGGGTGCGCAACAGCATGTTGGCGTTGAAATAGAAGGTGTCATGCATGGCACGCGCCGGGTGATGATCCGGAATGTTCAGCGCTTCGAAGTTGTGGTAATCGTCTTCCACTTCCGGGCCTTCGGCCACGTCATAACCAATGCGGGTGAAGAACTGCTCGATACGCTCAAGGGTACGAGTGACCGGATGCAGGCCGCCGGACTGTTGACCACGGCCTGGCAGGGTTACGTCCAGAGTTTCACTGGCGAGTTTTTCATTCAGCGCAGCGTCTTCCAGCAGTTGCTTGCGACTGTTGAGCGCGTCCTGCACCTGCTCTTTGGCGGCGTTGATGATGGCGCCGGCCTTTGGGCGCTCTTCGGCAGACAGGCTGCCCAGTTGTTTCATCAGCAGGGTGAACTCGCCCTTCTTGCCCAGAAACTGCACGCGCAGTTGTTCCAGCGCCTGTACATTATCGGTTGCTGCAATGGCCGCCAGTGCCTGGCTGACCTGTTGATCAAGATTGTCCATGTTGGCTCCGTTGGAGATGCTTGCAAAGCGCTCTGTCTTGTTCTTTGCAAGCAGCTCTGGTTTTTTGCTTGGTACGGTGTTTGCGGCATAGGGGTGCAGGTTCCGCAGGGTCGCTGCAAGTACGTCCCTGTAAGCTCCATGTCGCATCTGACCGCCACGGATGGCGGAAATGCAGTTTTTGTCGGGAACAAAAAACTGCCTTGACGACAAGGCCCTGCTCCACCTGCACCCCTATGCCGCTATAAATCCTGTGCCGCCTTCATCTTTCCTTTAGCAACTAGCGATAACCGCGCTGCAAGGGTGGGGAAAGTGAGGGGGCTAAAACAAAATAAGGGAAGAGCCTAGGCCCTTCCCTTATCAAGCTATTCAGCGATATCGCCGGAAAGACCTTAGGCCAGGGAGGCTTTGGCTTTCTCGACAATGGCGGCGAATGCTGCTTTTTCGTTCACTGCCAGATCAGCCAGAACCTTGCGGTCGATTTCAATGGAAGCCTTTTTCAGGCCTGCAATGAAACGGCTGTAGGACAGGCCGTTGACACGGGCACCAGCGTTGATACGTGCAATCCACAGAGCGCGGAACTGACGCTTGCGCTGACGACGGTCACGGTAAGCGTACTGACCGGCCTTGATCACGGCTTGTTTGGCTACGCGGAATACGCGTGAACGCGCACCGTAGTAACCTTTAGCCAGTTTCAGAACTTTTTTGTGACGGGCACGTGCCTGTACACCACGTTTTACTCGAGCCATTCTCTATTCTCCTCGACCTGGATTAACGAACACGCAACATGCGTTCAACGTTGGCGACATCGGAAGGATGCACCTGGCTGCAACCGCGCAGCTGACGCTTACGCTTGGTGGTCATCTTGGTCAGGATGTGGCTCTTGAAAGCGTGCTTGTGCTTGAAGCCGTTGGCCGTAGCCTTGAAGCGCTTCTTGGCACCGCTTTTGGTTTTCATTTTTGACATGTTTGAACTCCGCATTCAAAGGTATAAACAACAGCGACCTTGGGGCCTGTCAATGCCCGGGCTGCAAGCAGCCTGTTGGGGTCACTTTTTCTTTTTGGGGGCGATGACCATGATCAGTTGGCGTCCTTCCATTTTCGGATGCTGTTCAACGGTGCCGTATTCGGCGAGGTCGTTTTCGACCTGCTTCAACAGTTCCATGCCCAGCTCCTGGTGAGCCATCTCGCGGCCGCGGAATCGCAAGGAAACCTTGGCCTTGTCCCCGTCTTCAAGGAAACGTATCAGGTTGCGTAGTTTTACCTGATAATCCCCTACGTCCGTCCCTGGGCGAAACTTGACTTCTTTCACCTGGATCTGCTTCTGGTTCTTGCGAGCCTGCGCCTGTTGTTTTTTCTTTTCAAACAGGTGCTTGCCGTAATCCATGATGCGGCAGACCGGTGGTTGTGCATCCGGAGAAATCTCAACCAGATCCAGCTTGGCCTCTTCGGCAGCGGCCAGTGCTTCGTCAATCGAGACGATCCCGACTTGTTCTCCGTCGGCGCCAATCAGGCGAACTTCACGGGCGGTAATGTTTTCATTAATCGGTGCCTTGGGGGCTGAACGTCTGTCTTGTCTCATATCTCGTTTGATGATTCCTCTCAGGATGTGGCTTGCGCCGAATTCATTGCAGCTTTCTTTCGTATCTGTCAGCCCTTGTCCGGGCGACATCCATTGGCAACTGCAATGCCTTGTTCTTGTTACACCTTGCCAACTTGCAGCAGCAAGCAAAGTGTCTTGTTAAAACTTGACTCGCGGATTCTATACATAAACAACGGACTACTCAAGCAGGAACGATAGCCGCCACAGTTTTTAATTGCGCTTTTACCCGCCACTTCCCGTTTCCGGCATTCGCCACCAGCTGCAAACACACTCATCGCAAGCTACCCCACCGGACACCGTAAAAGCTCCGATTCAAGCTTGCCGCCCACAACCCGATACATAGGCAATGACCTCCATACCGGGCCCTCGACCATGCAGATCAGCACCCGCTCTTTTCACGCCAGCTTTCTCCGCCTGCCAACAGCCACAAACCGGCCGCCTGATGACAACCAGAGCAGGCAGGGCAGCAGTGCCGGCCAGGTTTTGCATGAACGCCAGAAAAAGCGCATGCAGGACATGGAAGCCGGCATTGCAAAGCTGCAGGAAACAAAGAAAAGCACTTCTCCCAAAAAACTGGCAACCCAGCGCGCCGCCTTGCTCAAGCAACGTCTGGAAACCCTCAAGTCGGTCATGGCCAAGCTGCCGCCAGGCGACTACAAAATGTTGGCACAGGAGCTAAAACAGATCGCCAAGGAGCTGGCTGCACTGGGCAAGCAGCTGGGCGATGGCAGCCGCAGCGTCGTAGCCCTGCCCTCTCTTTCCTTTACTGCACAGAATGGCGCCAGCACCACCCCCGACGCGGAGGGCATGACAACAGCTGCCAGCTCTGCTGCAGCGGAGCCCGTTGCGTCTGTCGAATCAGCCCTTGCGGGGCTGGAATCCACGCAGGGCGGGCCACAACCAGAAATCCCGGAAGCAGCCGCCCTCTCAGCACAAGCCGAGGCCGGACAGATGGCGCTCGCGGCCGGGCAAAATGAAAAAGAGAACCCGTCCAGCTCCGGCAAACTGCGCCTGCCCGGCACACAGAGAGAAGATGACGATGATGACAAAGCGCTGCGCAGCGTACTTGCCGAAGCCAGAAAGCTCCTCAAGGAAACCCTCACCCTGCTGAAAATCAAACACCAGAACAGCGACGACAAGGAGTCACGAAAGCTTGTGGCCGACGCCGAGCGCGAACTTGAGCAGCTAGACAAGGAGCTATCCCGGGGCGGCATGGACTTGCCCGGCAACATCGCTGACATGCCGGCAGGCACTGGTGCAGCGGATACCAGCCCCGGCGGACTGGTTGACATCCAAGCCTGAGCAGCGATCCTTGCTTCACGCAGGCGCGTCCATGCAGACAGGGTCCGCCACCCCAGCCCTGCTCGCACAACATCAGTGTCGCAGCCAGGCCTGTCCTGCAATAAAAAAACCGGAAAAACCTTGCCCCGTCACTGCCATTGAGCAGCTTTAGGTTATATAATCGCGCTTTTTGACTCTTTGAAAATTGGCGCCATGTCAGAATCCCTGCAAACACCCTACTATCTTATCGACAAAGCCCTGTTGCTGCGCAACATGGAGAAGATGGCCTACGTGCGCGAGCATTCCGGCGCAAAGACCCTGCTGGCGCTCAAGTGCTTTGCCACCTGGTCGGTATTCGACCTGATGCGCGAATACATGGACGGTACCACCTCGTCCTCGCTGTACGAGGTCAAGCTGGGTTACGAGAAATTCGGCGGCGAAACCCATGCCTACAGCGTGGCCTATGCCGATGATGAAATCTCTGAAGTACTGGCTAACAGTGACAAGATCATCTTCAATTCAATCAGCCAGTTGCAGCGCTTTGCTGAAGCATCAAAAGAACATGTGCGTGGCCTGCGCATCAACCCGGGCCTGAGCACCTCCGAATTCCCGCTGGCCGATCCGGCCCGCCCACACAGCCGGCTGGGCGAGCATGATCCGGTCAAAATCGAGGCTGTACTGGATCAGGTGTCCGGCTTCATGCTGCACAACAACTGCGAGAACGCCAGTTTCGAACGCTTTGACCAGATTCTGACCACCATCGAAAACAAGTTCGGCCACCTGTTCCACAGGGTCGAATGGATCAGCCTTGGCGGCGGCATCCACTTTACCGGCAAGGATTACCCGCTGGACAAGTTCTGTGCCCGCCTCAAGACGTTTGCCGAAACCTACGGCGTGCAGGTGTATCTGGAGCCTGGCGAAGCCGCAATCACCAACAGCACCACACTGGAAGTCACGGTGCTGGACACCCTGTTCAACGGCAAGCATCTGGCGATCGTCGACTCGTCCATCGAGGCACACATGCTGGATCTGCTGATTTACCGCGAAACCGCCAAGCTGGCGCCCGATGCCGGCGAGCATGAATACATGGTGTGTGGCAAGTCCTGCCTGGCCGGTGACATCTTTGGCGAATTCCGCTTCGAGCGTCCGCTGCAGATTGGCGACCGCCTGTCCTTCCAGGATGCGGCCGGCTACACCATGGTGAAGAAAAACTGGTTCAACGGCGTGAAAATGCCGTCAATTGCTGTAAAGCAACTGGATGGCCGTATCGAGCTCATCAAGGAGTTTGGCTACGGCGACTTTGTCGATGGGCTCTCCTGAGCCCCTAACCCGGGAACCTGTTGAACGCTGGCCTGCCCTGCAGTGTTCAAGCAATGGTTCAACTTGACGTGGAGTCACAATGTAAATGAAGAAAAACGTTTTAATAATTGGTGCAGGGGGTGTTGCACAGGTAGTCGCACACAAATGTGCGCAAAACAACGTGGTTTTGGGTGAGATTTCCATCGCTTCACGCACGCTAGCCAAGTGTGAAGCCATTGCTGCCAGCGTGGAGGACAAACAAGCCTGGCAACAACCTGCAAAATTGCATTGTTACAAGCTGGACGCGCTGGATGTGGCCGCCACAGCCGAACTGATCCGTGCAACCAAGGCACAAATTGTTATTAACGTTGGCTCCGCTTTTCTCAACATGTCGGTGATGAGCGCCTGTATCGAAACCGGCGCGGCCTATATCGACACCGCCATTCACGAAGACCCGGCCAAGATCTGTGAAAATCCGCCCTGGTATGGCAACTACGAGTGGAAGCGCCTGCAAGAGTGCGCCGATGCCAAAGTTACCGCCATTCTCGGTGCAGGTTTTGACCCGGGCGTGGTCAATGCCTATGCCGCACTGGCCGCCAACCATTACTTCGATAAAATCGACTCCATTGACATCATCGACATCAACGGCGGTGATCACGGCCGTTATTTCGCCACCAACTTCGACCCGGAAATCAACTTCCGCGAGTTTACCGGCCGCGTCTGGACCTGGCAGAACAGCCAGTGGACGCAGAACAAGATGTTCGAGGTCAGTCGCACCGATGACCTGCCGGTGGTGGGCGAGCGCACCAGCTACCTGACCGGCCACGACGAGATCCACTCGCTGTCGAAGAACCTCAATGTGCCCAACATCCGCTTCTGGATGGGCTTTGGCGATCACTACATCAACGTGTTCAACGTGCTGAACAACCTGGGCCTGCTGTCCGAACAACCGGTGAAGACCGCCGAAGGGCTGGAAGTAGTGCCGCTGAAGGTGGTCAAGGCCGTATTGCCCGACCCGAACAGCCTGGCCGCCGGCTATACCGGCAACACCTGCATCGGTGATCTGGTCAAGGGCCAGAAAGACGGCCAGGAACGCGAAGTATTCATCTACAACGTCGCCTGCCACGAAGCGGCCTACAAGGAAGTCGGCACTCAGGGCATTTCCTATACCGCCGGCGTACCTGCAGTGGCTGCTGCCCTGCTGGTAGCCGATGGCCAGTGGGATGTCGAGCGCATGGTCAACGTCGAAGAACTCGACCCGCGCCCGTTCCTCAACCTGCTCAATAAAATCGGGCTGCCCACCAGCATCCGTGACGAGCAAGGCGAGCGTCCGCTGACTTTCGAGTAATACCCAGCCTCAAAGAAACCGCAGCCTGAGATATCAGGCTGCGGTTTTTAGCCAGTCCGCATCAGATGAAAAGCCTGCCGGTTACGGCCTGAGCCCCATCATCGGCAATGACGCAGCAATACACACGGGCAAGGCATAAGCACAGGCTGCTCCCCCCGTCACTACAGCAGCAGGACCCAGCAAACTGACCTTCTTGTTGTGACTGTCCACTACCGAAACACTATAACGACGGTCCAGTGCCTGATAATCAGCACTCTGCATATCTTCAGGCACGCCGTTAAGCAGTTTCCTGCCCGTCATGCTGATCGGCAAATAATAAACGCTGTCCAGAACCGTCGTATACTTCTCGGCATCGGCATCTGTCCAGCCGGCATAACGCATCATGCCCTCACCATCTTTCGCTATTTCGATACGCCCCTTCATCCAGTACTTTCTGCCATGAAAAAAGCCAAGGTTTTCGGCTTCCTGTATCAAATCCTCACGCTCCTGAAAGAATGAATCGGCCAGAATCAGATTGAAATGACCTTCCAGTGTTCCATCTTCATTGATATGAAACGCTGCGGAAGGATACGGAAACAAAAGGCTTATCCCTTCTTTCAGAGGTGACTGCATTGCCGCTGCCAGCGGGTCAGGGATGTCCAGTTCATAGCTTCGCTTGCTACCGCCCGTAACCAGAAGCTTCTTGTAATCAGGAGAAACGTACACTTCTGACAAGGTTTCATCATAGTGGCGGTGCAACATGCAGCCTGTCAAAAAAACCAGGCAGGCAATAAGCAGAATGATTGAGCGCATTATTCTTCCTTAAACAATTCGATAAACAGACAGGGCTGACGCTACAAAGAGCCTGGAGAATACGGTCTCTCCTGTTGGTTTGGCATTTAACCAAGGTAGCATCTGTACTTTCCGTGGTTTCAATTTCTTGCAGACGGCTGCCGACCGCTTTTCGCCGAAAATGAACCTTCACCCCGGGTTTTCAATCAAATATCCTGTTACTGCCCATGCATCAGGCAACATTTCATGTCATGCTGGCAATCACGAACTGATTCATCACAGGCACCCACCCGAGGAATAAATCATGGCAACTCAAACCAAATCAGACAAGGGTACCACGACCGAAGCGGTGGCCGAGGACACCATGGAACACCTGCAAGAGGCCAAAGAGCATCTGAAAGACGCTGCCAGTGCCGGCTGCAAGGCGGCAGCCGAAGCCCGCACCGCCGCTGGTGCCGAGATGGACGAGCTGCTCGACAAGGGGCGCGACATGCTCTGCGAGGCACAGGGGCTGATCCGCAAGCACCCGGTTGCCGCGTTTGGCGTGGCATTTGCTGCCGGATGGGTACTGGCCCGGCTGACACGCCGCTGATACGACATGCACACCCCGGATAACGACCCGCAGCGCGCGGAGCCCTTGCCCCTCGACGAGGCAGCACGGCGCATACTCGACGAAGGAACCGGGCTGGGTCGCCAGCTGGCCGCCCTCTGGCAGGCACACAGCGAGCTGTTCCGCGCCGAGCTGGCGCTGTCCCGCAGCACCCTGCTGCGCCTGGGGTTGTACGCGCTGGTGACGCTGGCTCTGGCAGGCTCCGCCTGGCTGTGCCTGCTGGCCGCCCTGATTGGCGGGTTGCTTGCACTGGGCTGCCCCGGCTGGCTTGCAGCCTTGCTGACGGCCTTGTTACTGCTCTCCGGCACCCTGATCTGCCTGCTGCTGGCACGGCGACTGCTGCCGGATCTGGGTTTTCGCCACAGTCGCGACGCCCTGCGCCAACTGGTGACAAAAGCCAACACCGAAACGGAGGCAAGGCAATGAGTCACGATGCCTGCCGGCAGCGCGTCATCCAGGCCAGGGCGCGGTTGGCCAGCCAGCTGGACAGCACACGGCAGCAGGCAGAGAATTTGCAGGAGACCGTCCGTCAGTCGACAAGCCCGATGCGAATATTGACAGCAGGTATCCTTGGCGGATTTACCGCTGGTATACTCAAAGCCGGGCAGCTGCCACACGGCACCCTGCCCAATGCCAGAACCCTCGGCAACCTGCTTTCCATCCTGAACACGGTGTTGCCGGCATGGCAACAGCTGCGGGCACCACAGGCATCCCCAACGCCGGCCCCTGCCACCCCGACAACCCGTGGCGAGCAACCACCCGCCGCACACTGAGCGCCAGCGGCGCCCTGCTGCAAAATACGTATATACAGCACCGGATTCACCCTCGCCGTCATAACGGAGGCCACCATGCTTTATTACGCAGCTTCGTTTCATCACTGTCATACCCGGCGGCGTACCCGGCATAGCTGGAACCCTCATACCGCTCCGGCAAGCCCCTGCAACCCCCCTTTCTCGCCAAATTCGTATCGTTCCTGCCGACCGGACACACCCCGCCCGCGCCTGCAACCTGCCACCACCGGGAGATCATCATGAGCCAGTCACACCACAACCCCGCCCCCCTGACCCTCGACGAAGCGGCGATCCGCCGCGCTGCCGAAACCAGCCATCTCAAGGAAGGTGCCGTCACACCCGGCATCCTGCCCTACGCGAAAGAGATTTGCGCCCTGCTGAACGACGCCCTGGCAACCGAGTGGGTGTGCGTGCTGCGCTACAAGCGCCACTACTTCACCGCCAGCGGCCTGACCTCAACCCCGATTGCCGATGAATTCCTGGTGCATGCCAACGAAGAGATGAGCCATGCCGACCGGCTTGCTGCACGTATCGTCCAGCTTGGCGGCGAGCCCCTGCTTGATCCGGCCGGATTCCATGCCCGCAGTCATGCCGACTATGATGACTCCACCGACCTGGACAGCATGATCCGCGCCAACCTGGTGGCCGAACGGGTCGCGGTGGAGGTCTACAGGCAAATGATCCAGGTCATCGGCGACAAGGACCCGACCACAACCCGGCTGCTGCAGGAAATCCTGACCGATGAAGAAGAGCACGCCGACGAACTGTCGGACTGGCTGGACCGTGCCTGAGCCCATGACGACCGTTCCGCAGCAGGCCGAATCCGGCCCGAGTCCGCCGGGTTCGGTGTTTTATACGCTGGGGCATTCCACCCTGGCGCTGGATGCATTTCTGGCATTACTGCACGATGCTGCCATTGGCTGCGTGGCTGATGTACGCCGCTTGCCCGGCTCCACCCGCTATCCGCAGTTCAATCAGGAGCCGCTACGTCAGGCACTGGCGGCTGCCGGCATCGGCTACCGTCACCTGACCGGTCTCGCCGGCCGCCGTGGCCGGCAACCGGTTGACCCGGCCGTCAACGCCGGCTGGATCAACCAGAGTTTTCACCACTATGCCGACTATAGCCTGCAGCCGGAGTTTGCCAGTGCCTTTGCCGGCTTGCTGGAACTTGGCCGGCAGCAGCGGGTGGCCATCCTCTGTGCTGAAGCCGTCTGGTGGCGTTGTCACCGGCGCATCATCAGCGATCACCTGCTGGCCGCTGGTCAGACCGTGCTGCACATCGTGGGCAACAGGACAGAACAGGCGCAGCTGACAGCGTTTGCCCGCATCAGCCCGGACGGAAGCCTCACCTACCCGGCAAAAGTCAGCCATTAACGGTATGCTGGTCCCCTCCCGGATGATGATGAAGCATACCATGCATGTACGTAACGTTTTTTCACTGCTGGCTCCACTGCTGCTGGCCACCTGGTTGCCTGGCTGTGGCAAGCAGGACCCGGGCTCGGCACTGGAGGCCGCAGCCAGTGCTCTTGAACAGGGCATCTCACAGCGTCAGCCCAAGTCCGTGATGCAATTGCTGCATCAGGATTTCAGCACCAGCCACGGACTGGACCGGCAATCGGCCCACCAGCAGATGCTGGCGCTGTTTCTGCGCTACAAGAATATCGGTGTGCTGGTCGTCAATCGTCAATGCGGGCTGGACAAGGGGTTTTATGATCGCGGGCACTGCAGCGCACAGGTCGGCATCAGTGGAGCCCAGGGACTGATTCCCGAGCGGGCCGAACTCTACCGTGTCAGCACCACCTGGCAGCTGGCCGGCAAGGACTGGAAATTGCTGGACATGAGCTGGGAATAAACCGCCCGGCCTGATTCGTCCACGGTGCTGGCTGACCGGCTTTCTGGCTTATCACCGGTTGATGGGTGACAATACCTGCCTTTTGCATGGACCCAATCTGGATGAACGCTGTAACTCCCGGTTTGAACCGCCGAATCTGGATGCTGGCCTGGCCACTGTTGCTATCCAACCTGACAGCCCCGCTGCTGAGCCTGGTCAATACCGCCGTGGTCGGTCACCTGGACTCGCCGCGCTATCTGGCGGCGGTGGCGATGGGCGGCAACTATTTCATGTTCCTGTACTTCTCTTTCAACTTCCTGCGCATGGGTACCACCGGCTTTGTCGCCCAGGCCCGCGGCGGTACGCAGTCAACCCTGATCGTCATCTGCCGAGCCCTGCTGCTGGCATTGGTACTGGGCAGCCTGCTGATTGCCGTAAACCCCTGGCTGCGTGACCTGGGGCTGCTGTTGCTCGGCGGCAGTGAAGAGGTGCAGACACTGGCGGCGCAGTACATCAATATCCGCATTCTCGGCGCGCCGGCAGCACTCGCCAACTTTGCCCTGATCGGCTTTGCCATTGGCGTACAGCAAACCCGCGTGCCGTTCAAGATGACCCTGCTGATGCACAGCTGCAATGCGGTACTCAGCTACAGCCTGGTCCATATCTGGAATTTCGATGTGCGCGGTGTGGCCGCTGCCAGCGCCACTGCCGATTATCTGGGGCTGGTCGCCGCGCTGTACTGGCTGCGCGGCGAGTTCAGTCCGCAGGCCCGTCGTGAGGCGCTTGAGCTGGGGCTGCTGCGTCTGAAGCCCATGCTGCAGCTGGTGGCGGTCAACCGTGACCTGTTCATCCGCAGCTTGGCCTTGCTCAGCGTGTTCTTCTTTTTCACCGCGCAGGGCGCACGCTTCGGCGACACCACCCTGGCCGCCAATGCCGTGCTGATCGCCTTTCTACTAATCCTGAGCAATCTGCTTGACGGCTTTGCCAATGCCGCCGAAGCGCTGGTGGGCGAAGCGGTCGGCGCCAAAGACACCCCGGCACTGCACAGCTCGGTCAAGGCTACCGGCCTGTGGTCGATCTATATTGCACTGGGCGCTTTTGTCGGCTTCTTGCTGCTGGGCGCACCGCTGATCAACCTGTTGACCGACCTGGCAAGCGTCCGTCATGAAGCCCGCCACTACCTGCCCTGGATGCTGGCCCTGCCCTTTACCGCCAGCCTGGGCTTCTGGCTTGATGGCGTGTTTGTCGGCGCCACCCGGGCCCATGAGATGCGCAACACCATGCTGGTGGCGGTGGCGATGTTCTTTCTGGTCTGGTGGCTCAGCCTGCCATTGGGCAACCACGGTCTGTGGCTGGCGATGAATGCCATGATGCTGACCCGCGGCCTGCTGATGGCGCTGGTCTGGCGCCATCACAGCCGGGCCACACAGCCCGGCTATTAAGGCGGTCTTTCACAACGGGCAGGCCGCCCCGGGCTTACCCACAACAGCTGTGGATAACTCTGTGCACGAGTTGCTGATAGATGGCGCCAGGGCACGGCTGCCTGCGGCTCTCCACGAATTGTCCAAAAAACGATCAGATAAAAATTAGCAAGGTAACTCAATGAGTTACAAGCAATAAAGAAAGGCAGGCTCACTTGCTGAATATAATTATCAAGCCACGCAAAGGCTTGACAGCGACTGTGCATAGATGCTTGTCAGCCATCAGCCCGGGCCGTTCAGACGCCACGCTCGTTGTTCCACACCAGCACGTGAAGTTGCGGCAGTATCCGGACGTCAAACCAGCGATCCTCGCTGATACGCTGCACCAGCCAGCGATAGCCGGCATTGAGCTGTTCCAGATCGGTCATGCGCTCCGGCTGCTGCGGGGTGGCAGCCTGCAGGTTACAGGGTTGCAGGCACAGTGGCAGCTGTGCAAAGTCCGCAGCCAGCTGCCTGGCCCATTGATAATCCTGCTCGTCGGCCACCACCAGTTTTAACTGCACTTGCGTGTCTTCGCCTGCCGCCTGTACGCACTCACGCAGGCGCCCGGCAGAGAAATGCATGCCGGACGAAGGCGGCTTGGGACTGAGCGTCAGATAATCCAGCTGAGCGAACCATGGCTGGACCTTGCTGGCCTGGGTCTCCATGGCAAAACGATAGCCCTGCTGTTTGCCCAGCTGCAACAGCGGAGCGAGCGGCTGCAGGGCCGGGTTGCCGCCCGACAGGGTGATCAGCAGCGGCACACCACCACTGAGCTGGTTAACCCGCTGCATGATGGCGGCGGCATCCATGGCCTGCCACTGCGTCTTGAATTGGGGTTCCACCGCGTACAAAGTGTCACACCAGTTGCAGCGGAAATCACAGCCGCCGGTGCGCACGAATACCGTCGGCATGCCGATCAGTGCACCCTCGCCCTGGACCGTGGGTCCGAAAATCTCGCTGATCAGGATCATGGCTGGTAACGGGCCCAGGTTTTCGGCGTTTCCGACACAGCCACCGCACACACCTGCGGCCAGCGGGCTTTGGCCCAGTCATGCAGATGTCTGGCCAGCAACTCTGCCGTTGGCAGGTCGCTATCCAGTACCTCGTTGAGATGACGATGATCGAACGCATCGTCGATATAGTCCTTGAACGCTTTGAGTGCGGTGTAGTCCACAACAAAACCGTATTGGTCCAGCTCCTCGCTGGCCAGTTCCAGCCGCACCACATAGTTATGGCCATGCAGACGGGCACAGGGGTGTCCCGCCGGCATGTTCACCAGCTGGTGTGATGCGCTGAAATGAAATTCCTTGCTGATCCGGTACATGCTCAGCCCTCCCCGTGCGCATAGCGGGTCGGGTCGTTGACGCCGGCCAGCGCCAGCGCCTCGATCCGCTCAAGGCAGGTGGCGCAGCGGCCGCAGTGCAGCTCGCCGCCCTCATAACAGGACCAGGTATCGGCAATGGGCACGTCATAACGGGCGGCATCACGGGCGATCGCGGTCTTGTCCGCCTCGACATAAGGCGCCAGCAGGCTGACCTGGTGCTGGTCCGCCAGTGCCAGGCGCTGCATGCCGGCCATGGCATCAATGAACTCCGGGCGGCAGTCGGCATAGACGAAGTGGTCGCCACCATGCACGGCAATGGCCACCGCTTCCAGCTTGCGGGCAGCTGCCACGCCAAAGGCGATGGTCAGCATGATGGCATTGCGATTCGGCACCACGGTCAGCTGCATGTTGTCCTGGCTATAAAACCCGTGGGGCACATCGACATCACCGGTCAGGGCCGAGCCAGACAGCTGCCGGCCGATGCTGCTGATATCAAGCAGAATAAAGGGTACATCAAGCCGCTGTGCGCACAGGCGGGCGGCGTCGATTTCTTTTTTATGGCGCTGGCCATAGTCGAAGCACAGCAATGCCGCCAACTGGCCGTGGGCATGCAGGCGATGGGCAAGCGTAACAGAGTCAAGTCCGCCGGAGCAGATCAGGAGGGTATTCATGCAGGAGTCCTTGTTTTGTTCGGGTAGGCTGCGACCGAGTAGGCGGCAATTTTAACGCCGAAGCAGCACAAACGCCAGAGCACGGGACCCTGCAAACACCGGCTCGCCGCCCTGTGCCGGCCCGTGGCTGATGCCAACAGGGCAGTCCAGCTGCCGGACGGCAATGCCGGAACAGTCAACAACGGAAAATCAGGTGATTTTCCCAGTCATCCTCCGGTACTTCTTCCTCGCTCAGCATACGGCCAAGCTGCGAAATTCCGGCGGCATGCACCGCGTTCTCGTCACCGCAGACCAGATGATGCCAGGGCGGTAACGGCTTGCCTTCGGCCAGCAGGCGGTAGGCACAGGTATGCGGCAACCAGGCGTAGGATGTGATGTCTCCCGGTTGCAGCTGAATACAGTCAGGCACGATTTTTTTGCGCTCGGGGTAATTGCTGCAACGCGCCGTGCCCAGGTCCAGCAGTTTGCAGGCAATCCGCGTGTAGTAGATGCTGTCCGGGTCTTCGGCATCTTCCAGCTTTTGCAGGCAGCACAGGCCACAGCTGTCACACAGGGACTCCCATTCATCCCGGCTCATCTGCTCCAGGGTTTTGCTTTCCCAGAAAGGTTTAACAATGGCCGCCATGCCTACCTCTTTCCCTTTGCCGGCTGACAACGCACATCGACCCGCATGCGGATCACCTGATGATTGAAACCTGCAGTGACATGGGATTTTTGGCCCGGCTCGATTCGCGCATTGCGACTGACCGGCACGCCCGGACCACTACGAAAACGCACATTGCACTGCGCCGCGTCTGAACCGTAGTTTTCCAGACTCACCGCTCCGGTATTATCCCCAAGATCCATGGTTTCGACCGCAATGTCCACACCCTTGATTTTTTCGGACACCTCAAACGGAAAACTCCACGCCGGAGCGACCATCAACAGGCCCGCCAGCATAAAACAGGTTCGCATCATACAAATAATCATCCACAACGATATGCCCGGCTTGCAGCCTCCCGGCAGCAAGCCTGAAAACAGGCATTCTAGCGCACTCTGCGGGATTTCTCCCTGATGCGGGCCAAAAGCGGCACCTGCGGCTACAGATCGAGATGTTCTTCCAGCTGCTCTTCGCTCAGGGCGTAGCGCTCGTCTACCCGCTCCATCTGGATGGTGACGCGCCGGTTGGCAGCGCGATTGGTCGCACTGTTGTTGGGCTTGGCCGGATAACGCTCACCGTGGAAACGTACGATAATCGCATCTTCGTCAAAACCGTTGGCGACCAGGTAATTCTTCACCACCAGCGCACGCCGGCGCGATACGTCCCGGTTAAGCAGGCGGTCACCGCTGCTGTCAGAGTAGCCGTCCAGCCGGATACGATTGACGCTTTTATCTTCACGCATGTAGTCGAGCAGGATATCCAGATGGGCAATGCTGCGTTCGTTCAGCTCGTAACCGCCCCCCTCAAAACGCACCTGGGTGAAATGAGCCTGATCAAAATTGACCGGCAGCAAGCCGGCTACACAATCAAGGTATTGCTGGTAAGCATCCCTGACGCTGACCGGTTGCAGGCGCACCTCAAGCTTGTCGCCGTATACGGTCCGGTGGCGCACCACCGGGGAGCGGCCCTCCAGCATACCGGTGAGCAGACGCCCGGCCTGGTCCTGGCTTGACTGGGCCGAGCGCTCGTTATTGGTAACCGGGATGCGGCCCAGCAGCATGTCACTGTCGCGGCTCTGCCAGTTGCTCGCTGCGGCATACAGCATTGCCTCACCACGCGCCAGCCAGGCCTCACGGGTGACGATGCGGAAGACCGGCTTCTCTCCCGCCCGGCGCACGAACTCGCCGTGGCCAAAGCCGGTCACGGGCTGAGTCAGGCGGCATTCGAAACGGTCACCCTCAACCGTCCATTTGACATCCTCGATGCGCTCCTGGAAGGTCACGCCATGCGCCAGAACAGGACAAGCCATGGCGATGGTCAGTAACAAGCGGCGCATGTGCATTCTCCCGACAAAACTGAGTATCCGGCGTATCGGCAGCGCGCGGACAAACTTGAAGGCAGGATGATAAATCGGCGATTTTACGGTAGGATTCCGTGCCAACCCATAGACAAGCCACCGGACCCCCGAACATGACCGATCGCCTGACCCTTCTTCGCCCCGACGACTGGCACATCCACTTGCGCGACGGCGCGGTACTGCAGCATACGGTTGCCGATGCCGCACGCATGTTTGCCCGGGCCATCATCATGCCGAACCTGGTTCCGCCGGCACGCAATGTTGTCGAAGCCGGCGAGTATCGCCAGCGCATCCTTGATGCGGTGCCGGCCGGCCGCTCGTTCGAGCCGTTGATGACCCTGTACCTGACCGACCAGACCAGCGCCGAAGATATCCGTGCGGCCAAGGCCAGCGGCTTCGTGCACGCTGCCAAGCTCTACCCGGCTGGCGCTACCACCAACTCCGATTCCGGCGTCACCGCCCTCGAGCATATTTATCCGGCGCTGGCAGCCATGGCCGAAGCCGGCATGCCGCTGCTGGTACACGGCGAGGTCACCCACGACTCGGTGGACATCTTCGACCGTGAAAAGCGCTTCATCGATGATCAGCTGACCGGCCTGGTGCAGCGCTTCCCCACCCTCAAGGTGGTCATGGAACACATCACCACCGCCGACGCCGTGCAGTTTGTCGAATCTGCCGGCAGCAATGTGGCCGCAACCATCACGCCGCACCACCTTTTGTTCAACCGCAACCACATGCTGGTCGGCGGTATCAAGCCACACTTCTATTGCCTGCCGATCCTCAAGCGCAACGTCCACCAGCAAGCCCTGCTCAAGGCGGCTACCAGCGGCAACCCGAAGTTTTTCCTCGGCACCGACTCGGCACCACATGCACAGCACACCAAGGAAGCGGCCTGTGGCTGCGCCGGCTGTTATAGCGCCTTTGCCGCCATCGAGCTATATGCAGCGGCATTCGAGCAGGAAAACGCGCTGGACAAACTGGAAGCCTTTGCCAGCCATTTTGGTGCCGACTTCTACGGTCTGCCACGCAACACCGAAACGGTGACACTGGTACGCGAGCCATGGCAAGTGCCTGCCGTGCTGCCGTTTGGCGACAACCAGGTGGTTCCGCTCTGTGCCGGCGATACCTTGCAGTGGCGCCTGCTGGAGAACCCGGCATGACTCGTGACTTCAGCGAATACGATGACTACGCAGACGCCGAAACCGGCCAGGAAAAAGCCAAAAGCAAACCGGCCTCACCCATGGCGCAGCGGTTTCGCGGCTATCTGCCAGTCGTGGTTGATGTGGAAACCGGCGGCTTCAACAACGCCACCGATGCCCTGCTGGAAATTGCCGCGGTGATTCCCGGCATGGACGATCGCGGCCTGCTGTATGCCGAGCACACCCTGTTCTTCCGCGTCGAGCCGTTCGAGGGTGCCAATATCGAACCGGCTGCACTGGAGTTCACCGGCATCAAACTGGATCACCCCTTGCGCATGGCGGTCAGTGAAGAACACGCACTGGGCGAGATTTTCAAGAGTGTGCGCAAGTCGATGAAAAGTGCCGGCTGCAAGCGGGCAATCCTGGTCGGACACAACAGCCATTTCGACCTGGGCTTTGTGCAGGCGGCGGCAGAGCGCTGCGGCATCAAACGCAACCCGTTTCATCCGTTTTCCAGCTTTGACACCGCAACCCTGGCCGGTCTGGCCTATGGTCAGACGGTACTGGCCAAGGCGTGCGAGGCCGCCGGCATCGAGTTCGACAACCGCGAGGCACACAACGCCCGTTACGATACCGAGAAAACTGCCGAGCTGTTCTTCGATATCGTCAACCGCTGGAAATCCATGGGCGGCTGGAACGACTTCTAAGCGTTTTCCGGATACAGGAACGCCCGCAATTGCGGGCGTTTCCATTACAACTTCGGCATTATTTGAAACGCCGTTCGATACCCTTGTCCACCAGGATCTTGGCGGAAATCTCTTCCACCGAGAAATGCGTGGTGTTGATGAACTTGATGTTCTCCCGGGCAAACAGGTTTTCCACTTCGCGCACTTCGTACTCGCATTGCGCGTAGCTGGAATACCGGCTGTTGGGCTTGCGTTCGTTACGGATCGCCGCCAGGCGATCGACATCAATGGTCAGGCCGAACAGCTTGCCGCGATGCTCCTGCAGGGACTTCGGCAGTTGCAGCATGTTGTCCATGTCATCTTCGGTCAGCGGATAGTTGGCAGCGCGGATGCCGTACTGCATGGCCATGTACAGACAGGTCGGTGTCTTGCCGCAGCGCGATACGCCAATCAGGATGATGTCGGCACTGTCGTAGTGACGGGTGCGACCGCCATCATCGTTGTCCAGCGCATAATGCACCGCATCGATACGCTCCATATAGTTGCGGCTGTGGGCAATGGAGTGGGACTTGCCGACAGAATAGCTGGAACGGATGGCCAGTTCCTCTTCCAGCGGCCCCAGATAACTGGCAAAAATATCCACCCGGAATGCATTGGCTTCTTCCAGGATGTCACGAATGCGGGTATCGATGATGGTATCCACCACAATCGGGCGCCCCTCCTCGTTGCCGGCAATGATGTTGATTTCCTCAACCAGCGCCCGTGCCTTTTCTTCCGTATCCACATAAGGGCGGGTCACATAGCGGAACTCCACACCGTCAAACTGTGCCAGCAGGCTTTGGCCCAGTGTCTCGGCCGTAATTCCGGTTCCATCTGAAATGAAAAGAGCAGTACGTTTCATGACAATAAAAATCCTAAGTGATAATTCGGGCACCACGCACAAAGCCGGCAGCATAACACGACACCCGGCAATGGCTGATCCGCAAGTGACAATAACTAGCCAAAATGCGACCGGCAACCGGCATTCCCGGTAAAACACACACTAGACCATGACAATCATTCCTGTTTGTTCTAAAATCTGGCGCTGGCCAGAAGGCCCATGAACATAAACGTGGAGAGATCACCTTGGTTGAATACGTAGTTTCCCTCGACAAGCTCGGCAATCACGACGTCGAGCGGGTGGGTGGCAAGAACGCCTCCCTTGGCGAAATGATCAGCAATCTGGCCGGCGCAGGCGTTAGTGTCCCGGGTGGTTTTGCCACGACTTCGCAGGCCTATCGCGATTTCATTGATCACAACAACCTCAACGAGCGCATTCACACGCTGCTCGACACCCTTGATGTGGATGACGTCAATGCCCTGGCCAAAGCCGGTGCCCAGATCCGTCAATGGGTGATGGAAGCCGATTTCCCTGCCCAGCTGGATGCAGACATCCGCAAGGCCTTTGCCGAAATGGCCCAGGGCAACGACAACATGGCGGTCGCGGTGCGCTCCTCCGCCACCGCCGAAGACCTGCCGGACGCCTCCTTTGCCGGCCAGCAGGAAACCTTCCTCAACATCCGTGGCGTGGACAACGTAATCCGTGCCGCCAAGGAAGTGTTTGCTTCCCTCTTCAACGACCGCGCCATCGCCTATCGCGTACACCAGGGCTTCGACCACCGTCTGGTCGCCCTGTCTGCCGGCGTACAGCGCATGGTGCGTTCCGAAACCGCCGCTGCCGGCGTGATGTTCACCCTGGATACCGAATCCGGTTTCCGTGACGTGGTCTTCATCACCGGCTCCTACGGCCTGGGTGAAACCGTGGTCCAGGGGGCGGTCAACCCAGACGAATTCTATGTACACAAGCCGACTCTCGAAGCCGGCCGCCCTGCCGTGCTGCGCCGCAACCTGGGCAGCAAGGCGATCAAGATGATCTACGGTGCCGAAGCCACTGCCGGCAAGTCCGTCGAGACCGTCGATGTCGATCCGGCCGAGCGTCAGCGCTTTGCCCTGACTGACGCCGAAGTCACCGAGCTGGCCAAGCAGGCCATGATCATCGAGAAACACTATGGCTGCCCGATGGACATCGAGTGGGCCAAAGACGGCGACGACGGCAAGCTGTACATCGTGCAGGCCCGCCCCGAAACCGTGAAAAGCCGTGCCAACGCCAACGTCATGGAGCGCTACCAGCTGCATGAAAAAGGCAAGGTGCTGGTTGAAGGCCGTGCCATCGGCCAGCGCATCGGCTCCGGCCCGGTGCGCGTGATCAACGACATCGCCCACATGGACAAGGTCCAGCCCGGTGACGTGCTGGTTTCCGACATGACCGACCCCGACTGGGAGCCGGTGATGAAGCGCGCCAGTGCCATTGTCACCAACCGTGGTGGCCGTACCTGTCACGCCGCCATCATCGCCCGCGAGCTGGGCATTCCTGCCGTGGTCGGTTGTGGTGATGCCACCGAAGCACTGGAAGACGGCCAGCTGGTCACTGTTTCCTGTGCTGAAGGCGATACCGGCTTCGTCTTTGACGGTGCCCTGAACTTCGATATCCGCACCAACGCCATCGACCAGATGCCCGAGCTGGACTTCAAGATCATGATGAACGTCGGCAACCCCGACCGTGCCTTCGATTTTGCCCAGCTGCCCAACGAGGGTATCGGTCTGGCCCGTCTGGAGTTCATCATCAACCGCATGGTTGGCGTGCACCCCAAGGCCCTGCTGAACTTCGAGCAAATGGCTCCCGACCTGAAAGACATCATCAGCAAGCGCATGGCCGGCTATGCCAGCCCGGTTGACTTCTATGTCGACAAGATCGCCGAAGGCGTCAGCACCCTGGCCGCCGCATTCTGGCCGAAGAAGGTCATCGTGCGCATGTCCGACTTCAAGTCCAACGAATATGCCAACCTGATCGGCGGCAAGCTGTTCGAACCACACGAAGAAAACCCGATGATCGGTTTCCGTGGTGCATCCCGCTACATCAGCGACAGCTTCCGTGACTGCTTCGAACTGGAATGCCGTGCCATGAAAAAGGTACGCAACGAAATGGGCCTGACCAACGTCGAGCTGATGATTCCATTCGTGCGCACTCCGGGCGAAGCCGCTCAAGTGGTTGACCTGCTGGGCGAGTTCGGCCTCAAACGTGGCGAGAACGGCCTGCGCCTGATCATGATGTGCGAACTGCCGTCCAACGCCCTGCTGGCTGACGATTTCCTGCAGTACTTCGACGGTTTCTCCATCGGTTCCAACGACATGACCCAGCTGACCCTGGGCCTGGACCGCGATTCCGGCATCATCGCCCACCTGTTTGACGAGCGCGATCCGGCAGTCAAGAAGATGCTGTCGATGGCCATCCAGGCCTGCCGCAAGGCCGGCAAGTATGTCGGCATCTGTGGCCAGGGTCCGTCCGACCATCCGGATCTGGCCCGCTGGCTGATGGACGAGGGTATCGATACCGTATCGCTCAACCCCGACTCGGTACTGGATACCTGGTTCTTCCTCGCGGAAAACAACTGAGTCATGCATCACCGGCTGTTGCCGGTGGTGTAACAGCAGCAATGAAAGACCCGGGCCTGTGCCCGGGTTTTTCATGTTTTCGTTATTCTTAATATATATAGAAAAGTTATTTTTAATTCCACGCAAGCTGTGTAAAAATGCCCCGCCTGATCCACAGCTGCCGAGGTTCCCATGCTTTCATTCATACGTTTTCTGGCTGTCTCCCTGTTGCTGGCTAGCAGCAGCCTGCTCGCCCAGCCACTGCTGGAAGCACACCAGGCCGCCGCCCTGCTGGCCGATGGCGAGCTGCAAGCCGTGGACATCCGCAGCCCCGAGCTGTACCAGCAAGAGCATATTCCCGGTGCCATTTCCGCACCCTACGGCCGCTGGCGCGGCCCGGCCAGTAATCCCGGCCAATTGCTCAGTCCGCATGACTTCGAGCAACTGGTGCAGGAGCTGGGCCTGACACCAGAGCAACATATCCTGGTGTATTCGACCGGCGATGACGAAACCGACTTCGGTGCCGCCGCCCGCGTGTACTGGACCCTGAAATACCTGGGGTTTGAGCGCCTCAGCGTACTGAACGGCGGCTTCAAATACTGGCTGGCCGGACAGGCCGGCAGCACCGAGCAGGCCGCCCGGCAACTCCCGGCCAGCCTGACCCGCATCCAGCTGCAGCCACAACTGGCTGTCGGCACTGACGAGCTGTTCGACAAGATCAGCCGTCAGCAAGGCGACTTCCAGCTGCTCGACTCCCGTCCGCCGGCCTTCTTCGAGGGAACCGTCAAGGCACCTACCGCCACGGTTGGCGGGACCATTGCCGGTGCCCGCAACCTGCCCTTCCAGCAGTGGTTCAATACCAACGACACCCGCATCCGTCCTGCCGCAGAGATCCGCCAGCTGGTGCGCGAGCAACAACTGACCGAGGCCGGTGAAACCCTGTCATTCTGCAATACCGGCCACTGGGCGGCAACCAACTGGTTTGTCCTGTCCGAGCTGGCCGGGCTGGACAATGTCCGCCTGTATCCCGGTTCCATGGCCGAGTGGACGCAAAACCCTGCTGCCCTGCCGATGGCCAACACTCCGGGCCGCTGGCAGCAGATCAAGGCCAAATTTCAACAACTGGTGCAATGATCCATGCTTAAACAACGTAGCGGGCTGATACTGGCCCTGATTGTCTTCACCCTGTTCCTGCTCTGGTTTGTCTCGATCCGCCAGAGCCTGCTGTTCGTGGTCGGCATTGGACTGGGACTGGTGCTGGCCGGCCTGCGCTTTGGTTTTACCACCGGCTGGCGCAACCTGATTGAACAGCGCGACGCCAGCGGCGCCTATGCCCAACTGCTGTTGCTGGCCATCGCGGCGGCCATATCCCTGCCCCTGCTGGCCGCGTTTCCCGGTGAACTGAGTGCCGCACTGGGTGCGCCCGGCATCAGCCTGCTGGTCGGCGCACTGGTATTTGGTGCCGCCATGCAAATTGCTGACGGCTGCGGCTCCGGCACCCTGTACAAGGCCGGCCTGGGCATTCCGCTCAACATGGCGATCTTGCCGGTTTTTGCACTGGGCAGCTTTCTCGGCTCGGCCCATCTGGGCTGGTGGCTCGATCTGGGCGCCATGCAGCCGGTTAGCCTGCTCGACAGCGCCGGCCTGGGCGGTGCACTGGCGCTGACCTTCGGCGGCCTGGCCGTGGTTGCCGGCCTGTGCTTCTGGTGGAGCAAGGGCGCGACAACACCCCGCCCCGCCTTCAGCAAGGGCCTGCTGCTGGGCGCCGTGCTGCTGGCGGTACTGGCGGTGCTCAACCTGGTGATTGCCGGCCAGCCCTGGGGCATCGTCTACAGTTTCGGTCTCTGGGGCGCCAAGATCGCCCAGGCCACCAGCCTGTTCGATCCGACCGTCAACGCCTTCTGGAGCCAATCGAGTAACGCCACCGCGCTACAGCAATCGGTGTTTCTGGATGTCACCACCATCACCAGCCTCGGCATTCTGGCCGGAGCGCTGCTGGTATTTGCCGGCAAAAAGAACGACAGCCAGCCAAAGCTGAATGCCACCCAGTGGATCGTAGGCATTGTGGCCGGCTTCCTGCTCGGCTACAGCTCGCGCCTGGCGTTCGGTTGCAACGTAGGCGCCATGGTCAGCGGCATTTCCACCGGCAGCCTGCACGGCTGGATCTGGGTGGCACTGGCCTTCATCGGTTCACTGGCGGGTGTTCGCATCCGCAAATATTACGGGTACTAAACCATGGCACAACTGAAAACCACACGCATCCTGGCTTTCTGGCTGGTGCTCTGCAGTTTTTTTGTCTGGGACTGGCTGCATTCGGCACCGGTCAACCTGCGCCTCGAGTCGGCGATCTTTGCCCTGGGCTCTGGCCAGGCGCCATCCGGCGGGCACTGCGCGTCTTTTGGAAAATGAACAAAGCCCCTCTTCGGAGGGGTTTTCATTGAGCATCACCGTGTAAAGACTAAAGTTGCATTTGGCTACCTGGCGGCCGGCCGATAATGACCTCATATCCCGTAACCCGCTGACTTGCAAGGCCTGCCATGACAACCAGACGCGTTCTCCTTCTATCTGCCACCATCCTCGCACTAGGTCTGCTTTTGCTGCTGGCATGGCAGGCAACATCGCCCTGGCTCTCGCCTCTGGTTTTGCTGCCTGTCCTGATCACCATACTCTGGCCGGAACACCGCAGCACAAGCTACCACCCCGACAATAGCCAGGCCACAGCCAACACCACCACCCGCCTGGCGCAAGAGCTGTCCCACGCCACCAGCCAGAATGCCATCACCGCCGCCGGCGTCAGTCATGCCGCCATCCAGCTCGGCAGCAAACTCGACTCCCTGGTAGCCGCCGCAACCCAGATTGAAAGCGGCGCCGAACAGATGATCGTGACTGAAGAGGAAACCGCCCGCCTGAGCGAAAGCGGCCTGGGCAGTGCCAGTGAGATGCGCGCCAACAGCGAATCCGGCCTCAACGGGCTAAACCAGACCATTGCCTGCATTCAGCGACTGGGCCGGCAGGCGACCAGCAACGGCGAGCTGGTGCAAAGCCTGAGCAAGCGCAGTGAAGAAATCCAGCAGGTCACCGCCGTGATCCAGAACATTGCCAGCCAGACCAACCTGCTGGCACTCAACGCTGCCATTGAAGCCGCCCGTGCCGGCGAAGCCGGTCGCGGCTTTGCCGTGGTCGCCGACGAGGTACGCGCGCTGGCCAGCCGCACCGCCAGCGCCACCGAAGAAGTGGAAGCCATGGTCAATGACATTCGCCTGCACACCAGTGAAGTCGCCAGCCAGCTGCAACAGCTGATGCTCGAGCTGACCGACAGCGTCGGGCTGGCTGAGCACGCCGGTGAGCAGCTGACCACCATCACCGGGCTGGCAACCAGTGTCGAACAGCAAATGGGGCAGATCGCCGCCGGCACACAAAGCAACCGCCAGCGTCTGGACGAACTCTTTCATGCCGTTGCCCAGATGCGCCAGGACCTGTCGGTCAGTGACAACCAGACCCAGCAACTGAGCCTGGCCGCCAGCGCGCTAGAAAGCCAGACCGAAAGCATTAGCGAGCGGTTGTCGGAAGTCAGCCTGTCCGATTACCACCAGGCGGTTTACGAACTGGCCCGCAACGCAGCCCAGGCCATCGGCGAGCGTTTCACTGCCGATATCGCCAAGGGAACCCTGCGCGAGCAGGAGCTGTTCGACCGCAAACTGACCCCCATTGCCGGGACCCATCCGCAAAAATACAGCAGCAGCTTCGACCGCTATACCGATACCGTCCTGCCCGAATACCAGGAGCCGGTCCTGCAGCATCCCGGGGTAGTGTTCGCCATCAGCATCACGCCGGAAGGCTACATCCCTACCCACAACACGCCTTACAGCCAGCCGCTGACCGGCAACGCCGAACAGGATTACCTGAACAACCGGACCAAGCGCCTGTTCAACGACAAGGTCGGCAGCCGTTGCGGCAGCCATGAAAAGCCCATGCTGCTGCAGACCTACATCCGCGAGACCGGCGAGCACATGCACGACCTGTCAGTACCCATTTATGTCAACGGCAAGCACTGGGGCGGTTTCCGTATCGGCTACCACCCGGAACACTAGGTAACCGGACATGAAAAAGCCCGTGGACACTCACATGCACACGGGCTTTTTTTGCTGCGGCAGAATCAGAGGCTGTCGCCAAAATCCTTGCGGAACTGAGCCAGCAGCTTCTGCTGCCAGTCGGAAACCGGCGCCAGGCGGCCATAGAAGAAGCGCAGGATCTCCGGCTCCTCGGTGAACTCCAGCCCGCCAATCAGGTGACGGTTGGCATACAGCCAGATGACCCGGTCAATCACATACTTGACCTGCGACAGGGTGAACACCCGGCGCGGCATGGCCAGGCGCACCAGTTCCATGTTGGCAAAGGTTTCGCTGCCGTCCGGCTCGCGCTGCTCGGAAATGGTGCCACGCTCCATACCCCGTGCCCCGCTGACCAGATATAGCGCAGACGCCAGCGCACCAGCCGGGTATTGCGATTGCGGAATGTGGTCGACAAACTGCATGGCGTTGATGTGGCAACCCAGACCGCCGGGCGGCGTAATCACCGGCACGCCGGCCTTGGCCAGCTCGTTGACCATGTACTCAATAAACAGCGGGCCCTGGCTGATCACGTCCTCGTCCATGGTCTCTTCCAGCCCCACGGTCATCGCCTCCATTTCGCGTACCGACATGCCGCCATAGGTCAGGAAGCCTTCATACAGCGGAATCAGGCCGCGCATCTTGTCGTACAGCTCCTTGCTGCGAATGCACATGCCGCCGCCACGAGCGCTGCCCAGCTTGCGTGCAGAAAAATACAGCACGTCACAGAGGTCGGCGATACGCCTGGTGATCTCGCGGATGCTCAGGTCCTTGCAGGTGGCTTCACGGGTCTTGTTGAAGTGCAGGTTGTCCTGCAGCAGGCTGGCATCCAGCACCAGCATCAGGTCGTGCTCGTCACAGACCTTGCGGATCTCTTCCAGGTTGGCCACCGAGATCGGCTGGCCGCCAATCAGGTTGGTACCGGCTTCCATGCGTACAAAAGCGATACGATCGGCACCGTACTCGTCAATGCACTGGCGCAGCTTGTCGATGTCCATGTCGCCCTTGAACGGCATGTCGCTGGTCACTTCCAGGCCGGCGTCGGCCACCAGCTCTTCCACGATACCGCCATTGAGCACGATGTGCGCCTTGGTGGTGGTGAAGTGGTAGTTCATCGGCACCACTGCACCTTCGGCGACCAGCACCTGACCGAGAATGTTCTCGCAGGCACGGCCCTGGTGTGCCGGCAGGAAATACGGCATGCCGAAAATCTCTTTCAGCTTGTTCTCCAGACGGGTATAGGTGGCGCTGCCGGCATAGCTGTCATCGGCGATCATCATCGCCGCCAGCTGCTGGTCGCTCATGGCGTTGACACCACTGTCAGTGAGCATGTCCATGAAGACATCCTCATTGCGCAACAGGAACGTGTTGTTGCCGGCCTCGGTAATGGCCTCCAGACGACGTTCGATCGGGGGCAGATTGAGCTTCTGTACGATGCGCACCTTGTGCATTTCCAGCGGAACCGGCTCTCCGCCAAAGAACTTCACGTTGGCCATGACGGCACTTCTCCTGTGTGGGAACAAAGTCAATTCGCCGGATGCTATCACAGGATATAGAGTGACAAAGTGATCTGGACCAAGGTTTGTCAAAACAGAAGCCGGTGCGCAAGCATTGAAAGGATTCCGGCCATGTGCGCTCATGCCATTTGCCTCACATCAAACTGACAAAACAGAATAAGCAGATTACCAATTAGTCTTTTTAAGAATATGTATTTTTGTCTAGAATCTGCGCCATTCATGCACCAAGACAAGGCAAGACCATGGCGTTACGTCCTTCTCCCGTCATCCCCGGTTTCAACCTGACCCTCGGCTACACCCTGGTATACCTGAGCTTGATCGTGCTGTTGCCGCTGGCCGGCATGCTGGTGTACGCAAGCAAGCTGAGCTGGCCGGAGTTCTATGCCATTGTCAGTCACGACCGGGTGCTGGCCGCTCTCAAGCTGAGTTTTGGTGCCGCGCTGGCCGCCGCCCTGCTCAACGGCCTGGTCGGCACCCTGCTGGCCTGGGTGCTGGTGCGTTACCGCTTTCCCGGCCGCAAGATCATCGATGCCCTGATCGACCTGCCCTTTGCCCTGCCAACGGCAGTGGCCGGCATTGCCCTGACCGCCCTGTATGCACCGCGTGGCTGGGTCGGCCAGTGGGCCAACGAGATCGCCCTGAAAATCGCCTACACCCCGCTGGGGATCATTCTGGCGCTGACCTTCGTCACCCTGCCCTTTGTCGTGCGCACCGTGCAGCCTGTGCTGGAAGACATTCCCCGCGAGCTGGAAGAAGCGGCCAGCTGCCTGGGTGCCAACAAGTTCCAGGTGCTACGTCACGTACTGATCCCGGCGCTGCTGCCGGCCTGGCTGACCGGTTTTACCCTGGCCTTTGCCCGTGCCGTTGGCGAGTACGGTTCGGTGATCTTCATTGCCGGCAACATGCCCGGCAAGACCGAAATCCTGCCCCTGCTGATCATGGTCAAGCTGGACCAGTACGATTACCTCGGGGCCACCGCCATTGGTGTGATGATGCTGGCTGTGTCCTTTGTCTTCCTGCTGCTGATCAACCTGCTGCAACGCCGGATCAGTCGCGGCTGACAACATTGTCCGGACAACCCGCATCCACATTGCAAGACCCTGCACAAACGGATTTTCACGTACCCGAACTGGAAAACGAAGCATGAGTACATTAGCCATCACCACCACCGGACTGGCCCGCGAGCGGCGCTGGGGCGCGATCAGCCTGATTGCCGCTGCCTGGCTGGCCTTCCTGTTTTTCCTGGTGCTACCGCTGGGCGTGGTATTGAGCGAAGCGCTGAAACAGGGCTACGCCAGCTTCTTCACCGCCGTCCTGGAGCCTGACGCCATTGCCGCGCTCAAGCTGACCTTGCTCGCTGTTGGTATTTCCGTGCCGCTGAACCTGGTGTTCGGCCTCGCAGCCGCCTGGTGCGTGAGCAAGTACGAGTTTCGCGGCAAGAGTCTGCTGGTCACCCTGATCGACCTGCCCTTTTCGGTATCGCCCATCGTCGCCGGCCTGATCTATGTATTGCTGTTCGGCGCCCAGGGCTTCTTTGGCGACTGGCTGGCCGAACACGACATCCAGATCATCTTTGCCGTACCCGGTATTGTGCTGGCTACATTGTTTGTCACAGTACCCTTTGTTGCCCGCGAGCTGATTCCGCTGATGCAGCAGCAGGGCACCCAGGAAGAGGAAGCCGCCCGCCTGCTCGGTGCTTCCGGCTGGCAGATGTTCTGGCATGTCACCCTGCCCAACATCCGCTGGGGCCTGATGTATGGCGTGGTGCTTTGCACCGCGCGGGCGCTGGGCGAATTTGGTGCGGTATCGGTGGTGTCCGGTCACATTCGCGGTTTTACCAACACACTGCCGCTGCATGTCGAGATTTTGTACAACGAATATAACCATGTCGCTGCGTTCAGCGTGGCAACGCTGCTGTTGCTGATGGCGCTGGTGATGTTGCTGGTCAAACAGTGGGTGCAGGAAAAGAAAGGGATGATTTGAGGCTGGGTTTTGTTTTTGGTGGTTACTGTTTGTGGTTTGGATTTGTGTGGGCGTCAGCGAGGTGCAGGTTACGCAGGGTCGCTGCAAGTACGTCCATGTAAGCTCCCTGTCGCCATCCATGGCGACAAAGCCCTGCTCCACCTGCACCCCACTGCCGCAAACACAGCCTGTGCATTTGTCACAAACAGCACTGAAATTTAGTGCAAGCCGCCTCAAATCGTGGAAGGGAAAGAAAAGTGAAAAGACAACCTCCCTCGATAATGGCTGCTTTATGAAGGTTTGTTGATTGCAGCTACAGCGCCTCCTGCCGGTTGCACGGATTTGGCAGTAGCGCCGGGGGATGGGTGGAGCAAACCCTCAACGCCATGGATGGCGTTGTGGAGCCTACATGGATGTACTTGCGGCGTGTTTGCGGAATCCATTCACCGGCGCTACAGACACCAAGACACCAAGACACCAGTTTTACGACACAACAGAATTCAAGTTACGGGAACAGAAAAATGAGCATCGAAGTCCAGCAAGTGAACAAGGCATTCGGCAATTTCAAGGCGCTGAACGAGATCAATCTGTCGATCCAGTCCGGTGAGCTGGTGGCGCTGCTGGGGCCGTCCGGCTGTGGCAAGACCACATTGCTGCGCATCATCGCCGGGCTGGAAAAGCCCGATAGCGGCCACATCATCTTCAATGGCGCCGACGTGTCGCGCCGTGACGTGCGCAAGCGCAATGTAGGCTTCGTGTTTCAGCACTATGCCCTGTTCCGCCACATGACCGTATTCGACAACGTCGCCTTCGGCCTGCGCATGAAGCCGCGCCGCCAGCGCCCGTCGGAAAGCGTCATTCACGACAAGGTGCTGGAGCTGCTGCGCATGGTGCAGCTGGACTGGCTGGCCGACCGTTATCCGGAGCAGCTGTCCGGCGGCCAGCGTCAGCGCATCGCCCTGGCCCGCGCCCTGGCGGTGGAGCCGGAAATCCTGCTGCTGGACGAGCCCTTTGGTGCGCTGGACGCCAAGGTGCGCAAGGAATTGCGCCGCTGGCTGGCCAACCTGCACGAAGAAATCAACCTGACCTCGGTGTTCGTCACCCACGACCAGGAAGAAGCCATGGAAGTGGCCGACCGCATCGTGGTGATGAACAAGGGCGTGATCGAGCAGATCGGTACTCCGGCCGAGGTCTATGAAAACCCGGCCAACGAGTTTGTCTACCACTTCCTTGGCGACTCCAACCAGCTGCAGCTGGACGACCAGCAGATCCAGTTCCGCCCGCACGAGGTGTTGTTGTCACGCCGGGCCGAACCCGAACACCGTGCCGGTGTCGTGCGTGATATCCGGCCGCTGGGTGCCATCACCCGCGTCACGCTGAAGGTCGAGGGCCAGGAGCTGCCAATCGAAGCCGAAGTGGTGCGTGATGATGCCAGCCTGAACGGTCTGCAGCGCGGCGAAACCCTGTATTTCAAACCCAAGGCCAGTTGACCGGTCTCTCTCGCGGCCAGGGATGGCCGCACCTTTTCCCCGTATTCTGAATGCACTGTCAACCTTGTTGCCACTCATCACCATCGCGGCATGGCAACGGCTTCAGCTACGCCAATACCGCTTATTCCACAACTGCGCAGGCTTGCCCAAGACATCCACAAACCCTGTGGATATCTTTGTGCATAACCTGGAGGAAACATCGGCAATCGCGCATGGTGCAAGGGGCATGCTCAGTTTGTACAAAATTCAAACAATACAGCAAAAGTATTTATTTTCAATGACTTGCAAGTGAATACAAAGAAAAATATCAGGTTTTTCAACTAATTCAACCTATCCTGCACAAGCAGGGTGACGATGTGCACAACTGTAAAAGTCAAGGAATTTTCACCCTTGACTTTGCCAGCATAATCTCTTAGTGGTCGCCCAAAAAACTGCTGAGAAAAGCCTTGGTGCGCTCTTCCCTGGGCTCAGTGAAGATTTCTTCCGGCCGGCCTTCCTCGACAAACTTGCCCTGATCGAAGAAACACACCCGGTCAGAAATCTGCCGGGCAAACTGCATCTCGTGGGTTACCAGCAAAATGGTCAGATCATGCTGGCTCGCCAGGTGTTCGATGACCTGCAGCACCTCCCCCACCAGCTCAGGGTCCAGTGCCGAAGTCGGCTCGTCAAACAACAGGATATTCGGATGCATTGCCAGTGCGCGGGCAATGCCAACCCGTTGTTGCTGTCCGCCGGACAGCTGACTGGGGAATTTGTCGGCATGTTCGGTCATGCCAACCAGATCCAGATATTTGAGCGCACGTTTTTTGGCCTTGTCCCGGCTCAAGCCAAGCACCTGCCTTGGAGCTTCAGTTACATTGCGCATCACCGTCATGTGCGGAAACAGGTTGAACTGCTGGAATACCATGCCCATTTCCTTGCGCATCATGCGCAAGTGGGCTTCCGACGCAGGCATCAGCTGGCCGTTTTTCTCTTCATGCCAGAGCGGTTTTCCGGCCACATGGATGACGCCGTCCTGAATGTCTTCCAGCGTCATAAGAATACGCAGCACTGTGGATTTTCCCGAACCGGACGGCCCGATAATGGTTACTTTTTCACCACGGCGCACACTGAAGTCCAGAGCATCCAGCACCACATGGTCCCCATAGCTCTTGGTAACGTTTTGAAACTCGATGATTTTGTCTGACTGGTTTGACTCACTCATTGCAAATGTATTCCTTCTTTGGGCAAGCGCTCGTCCAGCTTGCGCACGGCCCAGGCCGCTACCAGGGTCATCAGCAGATAAATCAGCCCGACCATGGAGAGCGGAATCATGTAATTGAAACTGCGGTCGCCAATGATTCTGGCCACATTGAGCACCTCAAGCACCGCTACCACCGACAAGATGGGCACATCTTTCATGATCGAAACCAGATAGTTGCCCAGCGCCGGAATGATGCGCGGTATCGCCTGTGGCAGGACAATGGCGAAAAAGGTACGTCCCGGCGTCAGGTCCAGCGCCCGTGCGGCTTCCAGTTGACCGGCCGGAACCGACTGAATGCCGGCCCGGTACACCTCCGATGTATAGGCACTGTACTGCAGGCCCAGCGCCAGGGCTCCGGTCATGAAGGCGGGCAAAACCAGCCCATAATCCGGCAGCACGTAGTACAGAAAAAACAGCTGCACCAGCAGGGGCGTATCACGCAAAAACTCGCTAAAGAAGCGGGCTGGCCAGGCAACCAGCCGGCTGCGCATGCCTTTCAGGCCAGCCAGCACCAGGCCAAACCCGGCCGCCAGCAAAAAACCGACAACGGTGGCCTGCAGTGTGACTAACAGGCCCTTGCCTAGAATCGGCAGGATGGATACGGCAAACGCCCAGTGACTGCTGGTATCCCATTCAATTCCAAACAGCATCAGACACTGCCTCCCGCACGCCAGCGGCAGGCGTAGCGCTCTGCCAGTTTCATCAGCCCGGCCACCACCAGTGCCATGCCGAAATACATCAGCAGCAACAGGCTGTAAATGGTCGTACTGTCCTGGGTAAAGTTGCGCAGCTGTTCGGCCTTGTAGGCCAGATCAGCCAGGCTGATCAGCGACACCAGCGCGGTATCCTTGAGGTTCTGGATCGCCAGGTTGCCCAGGCTTGGCATCATTTCCGGCACTGCCTGCGGCACGATGATGCGCCACATGGTCTGTCTCGGGCTGAAATCCAGTGCCTTGGCCGCCTCATACTGTTCAGGGGCCACCGCCTGGATCGCACCACGCACCACCTCTGCCGCATAGGCACCTATGTTCAGCGCCAGCGCCAAGGTGCCCACCAGCATCGGCGGAAAGCGCCAGTCATAGCCAAGCGTCTGACCAATCATCGGCAGGGCGAAATACAGCCAGAACAACTGCACCAGCAGTGAGGTGCCACGAAAAAACTCGATAATGCCCGCACTCAGGCCATGCACAAAAGGGTTGTCTGAAACCCTCCCGACACCGAGTACAAAAGCAAAAAACAACCCCAGCACACTGGAGTAGAGAGTCAGTTGTACGGTAATCCAGGCACCGGAAAGCAAATGACCGCTATAGGTTAGAATATCCATGATCAAGATTGGCAACAGTTCGCTAGAAGGCCCGGGGCGGGCCTGCTGTTGTGTAGAGCCGGCGTACCGGCCGGTCTTCATGCAGACCGGCCTCTGCTGTCACTACGCTTGCGCTGTAAACGGGGCGGCCAAAAAAGGCTGTTGCCCCGACCTGTTAGCCGTCACACAGCTCCTGTGTGGTTTTCTTGAATGACTCCTCGCGGTCATGGGCAACAAAGCCGTTGCGTTCCATGATTTCTTCCCACTCGGGAGTCTGCTTGAAACGGGCCAGCTCTTCGCTGATGGCATCGCGCAGCGCATCCGAGCCCTGGGCAAAAGTAAAGCCGCCCCAACTGCGTACGGTTTCACCGTTGATCACGGGATCGGTAAAGTCTTCTACCACTTCAACCTTGTTGCTTTGTGCTGCCAGTCCGGCAGCCGTCTGGCCGGTCGCCGCATAGGCATCGGCCCGACCGGTAGCCACAGTGGAAATGGCATCCGAATTGGTGGCGATGGTGACCATGCGTGATTCATCCATGCCCAGCGCCTGCATCATTTCCAGCTGGTCGGCACCGGCCATGATCGCCAGCTTGTAGCTGCCCTCGACAAAGTCATCGTAACCTTTCAGGCCTTTCGGGTTGCCGGCTGGCACCAGCAGGCCCTCACCGTAGGAGCTGTTGGGCTCGGAAAACAATACGGTTGTGCAGCGCTGGGGCAAAATGGCCATTTCCGCTGCCACCATGTCAAAACGATCGGCTTTCAATCCCGGAATCAATGAGCTGAAGTTGGTTACCTGCCATTCGATCTTGTCGATGCCGATATTTTTCAATACCTGTGCAGCCACTTCAGGCCCGGCCCCTTTCACATCGCCATTGAGGTCGGCATAGCCGTAAGGAATTTCATTGGCCACAGCGACTCGGATTACACCCTTGTCTTTCAGCTGGGCCAGGTCTGCCGCAAACAGGTTCGCACTGGTTATTGTTAGCGCTGCCGTAACAGCTGTGAGCACCATGGTTTTGCGTAGGTTTTTCATGTCAGTCCTTTTTAGTTTTCTAATCAGGACGAGCCATGCTACAGCAGGAAAAAAAACAGTTACAAATTTATTTTCGGCTTTACCGGACACTGCAGGCCCTTGCCCGGCAGTCGCAAGCACCTGTAGATAACACGAAAAAACCACCCAGAAACAGGCGCTTGAAAGAGCCTCAGCATCAGGCCAAAAGGCTTGGGCAACACCGGAAAATATTTTTCAGGCTGTACAAAAAACAACCACAGCGATAGTTGAAATCTACCGGGAAAACCTTTGTCCGGGCAAGCACCCCAGTAAAATCCCATGGTTTCCTTCGTCAGAAAGCCACAACTGACTGGAACTTTTTCAGGATGAAATACGGCGAAGATTGTCGCAAATGACTGCAGTGGCCACAGCTACATTCAGGGATTCGGCACCACCGAAAGAAGGAATGGTGATTCTTCTGGTCACAAAGGGTTCAAGGCCAGCATCAACACCGTGAGCTTCGCTACCCATCAGCAAGACACCGCCCCGCAGGCTACCCGGCAACTGGTGCACCGAATTACCGTTCAGATAGGCACCCAGCACCTCTGTTTCTGCAGGCAGCCGGGCAAGCCAGTCATGCAAATCAAGGTAAGTTACAGCAATACGCAGAAAAGACCCCATGCTGGCATTGATCACCTTGGGGTTGTACAGATCCACGGTGTCGGTCGTGCAGACCAGCTGGCGGATGCCGTACCAGTCGGCAATGCGCAGCAGGGTGCCGAGATTGCCCGGATCATTGACGCGGTCCAGCGCCAGTACCCATTGCCCGGGAGAAATTTCCGGTACGGTGCTGCCCGGCATGCGGACAATGGCAATTGCATCACGGTTGCTGACCAGGGTTCCAGCGGCCGCCAGCTCGTCGCTACTGCAGTACGTTACCGGCACGCCGCTGCCGGCCAGTGCCACTGCTTGTGCAGCAGCAAAGTCGTCGCTGACATACAGACTGTGCAACGGCCAGCCGGATTCCAGCAACTCGCTGACGATCTTGCCGCCCTCGACCAGAAACAGGCCTTGCTCCTGGCGATTTTTCTTGCGCTGCAGGCTGCGCAGCAATTTGCTCTGGTTTTTCGACAGCATCAGGTGTTCCTGACAGGAAAGCGATTAGAGTTCCATGGCCTTGCGCCCGGCCAGCGCATGGGTCAGAGTACCGCCATCGACCGTATCCAGCTCGCCGCCCAGCGGCATGCCATGGGCCAGACGGGACACCAGAATGCCATTGTCCTGCAGGCTCTGGGCAATGTAATGGGCGGTGGCCTCGCCTTCCACGGTCGGGTTGGTGGCCAGGATCACCTCGGCAAAGCCTTCATCGGCGATGCGCTGCAGCAATTGCGGAATACCGATACTCTCCGGTCCCAGTCCGTCCAGCGGCGACAGCAGGCCACGCAGGACAAAATAACGGCCGCGATAACCGGTCTGCTCGATGGCGAAAATATCCTGCGGCCCCTGCACCACGCACAGCTGGCTGTTGTCCCGACGTTCATCAAGGCAAAGTGCACAGATCTCGTCCTCGCTCAGGGCGCGGCAACGCTGGCAGTGCCCGACGCGGTCAAGCGCGCTCTGGATCGCCTGCGCCATGCGCTGGCCACCGACGCGGTTACGCTCGAGCAAGTGCAGCGCCATGCGCTGGGCACTCTTCTGGCCGACACCGGGCAGTACGCGCAGAGCGTCCATCAGCTCACGCATCAGCGGACTGAACGCCATGCTTAAAACGGCATCTTGAAGCCGGGGGGCAACTGCAGGCCGGCAGTCATGCTGGCCATGTTGTCCTGGCTGTTTTTTTCGATCTTGCGCACGGCATCATTCACCGCTGCGGCAATCAGGTCTTCGAGGATTTCCTTGTCTTCCTGCATCAGGCTGTCGTCGATGCTGACACGGCGCACATCGTGACGGCCGGTCATCACCACACTGACCATGCCGGCGCCGGATTCACCGGTCACCTCGGCGTTGGCCAGTTCTTCCTGCATTTTCTGCATTTTTTCCTGCATCATCTGTGCCTGTTTCATCAGGCCTGCCATGCCACCTTTCATTGGGTAAGTCCTCTGTTATCTATTTAAACGGGATTGAGCGGACGAATGCTGTCAGGCAGCACCCGGGCATCCAGCTCCTTGATCAGGCTCTGCACCAGCGGATCCTGTTCGATCGAGACTACCGCGTCAGCCTGTTGCCGCGCACGGCGGCGGGCAAGTGCCAGCGCCGGGGTTTCCGCCTGCGGCGTCCTGATCTCGATGTGCAGCTCGATGCTGCGCTCCAGTATCTGATTGATGCTGTCGTTAATGCGCTTTTGCTGGTTGGCGTTAAACAGCGCGCTATGCTGCGGGTCCAGGTGCAACAACCAGCTGTCACCATCATCGGCCACCAATGTGGTCTGGCGGACGATATTCCCGGTCATGCCGGTCAGGGCCATCCGCTCGCACAGCTCGATCCAGCGTGCCGCCGGCCCGCTGGCGGCAGGGATGTCCGGTTTCAGGTCGACGTCGCCGTCCTCCTGCTCCTGCTGCAGTTCGTGCAGCTCATCGGCGGCGGGTTGCCAGCTGGCATAGGCTGCCATCTGGTCCTGCAAGTCGGCCAGCTCCTCGTCATCGTCATCATCGTCATCCCCTGCCTGTTCCGGCACAACGGGTGCAGCCACGGCACTGGCCGAAACCGGCTCTACCGGCTGTGCGTCAGGTGCCGCAACAAGCGTCTCTGCGGCTGTTCCCGTCTCCGTAACACCGCTTTGTACAGCGCCGGTTGCTGCGGGCAGAACCTGCTCTTCACCTGTAGCCGTCGGCTCTTTCTCGCTCACCACGGGCCCTGTTGCCGGAGCCGCAGATGCCGGCTGAGGCACAGGCTGCGGATCAACCGGCGGCAGTCCGGCAGCCGGTGTTGCCACTTTGGTTTCAACCGCCTCTTCCCACGGCGCGGGCTCGTCTGCTGCAGGTTCTGCGGCAGACCCGGATGCCGACGGTGACGGTGACTGTTGTTGTTCAGCCCCGGCCACAGGTGGCAGGGTGGAGGCCGGCGACACAGCAGCCCTGGCAGGTTGTTCTTCGGTTGCATCTCCACGTGCCGGAGTTGCAAAGCTCACAGGTGCGCGCGGCGCACCCGGCAGGCTGGCCGGACGAAAGGCCAGCATGCGCAGCATGACCATCTCGAAGCCGTCACGGGCATCCGGTGCCAGCGGCAAATCGCGCCGGCCCAGCAGCGCCACCTGGTAATAGAACTGGACATCTTCCGGCGGCAGGGCCCCGGCCAGCTGCAGAATCTGCTCCCGGTCACCCTGGGAGTTGTCCACCGCATCGGGCAGCATCTGTGCCACCGTGGTGCGGTGCAGTACACCCAGCACCTCGCCCAGCACCCCCATCCAGTCCGGACCATGGTCGGCCAGCTGGCGGATGGCCTGCAGCATGGCGGCAGCATCGGCAGCCACCAATGCCTGCAATACACCAAACACCTGGCCCTGATCCAGCGTACCCAGCATCGCACGCACATCTTCGGCCAGCACCTTGCCTTCGCCAAAGGCCACCGCCTGATCGGTCAGGCTCATGGCATCACGCATCGAGCCATCGGCAGCGCGGCCAAGCAGCCAGAGCGCCTGTTCCTCAAAAGGAATGTTTTCACTGCCCAGTACATGGGACAGATGCCCCACCACAGACTCGGGCGGCATGTTCTTCAAAGAAAATTGCAAGCAGCGCGACAGCACGGTTGCCGGCAACTTTTGCGGGTCGGTAGTGGCCAGCAGGAACTTGACGTGCTCCGGCGGCTCCTCCAGCGTCTTCAACAAGGCATTGAACGAACTGGTCGACAGCATGTGCACTTCGTCAATCAGGTAGACCTTGTAACGCCCACGACTGGGCATGTATTGCACATTGTCGAGCAGCTCGCGGGTGTCTTCCACCTTGGTCTTGCTGGCGGCATCCACCTCGATCAGGTCGACGAAGCGCCCCTCATCAATCTCGCGACATACGGAGCACTCGCCACAGGGCGTCGATGTGATGCCCTGCTCACAGTTCAGGCATTTGGCCATGATCCGGGCGATGGTGGTCTTGCCGACCCCCCGGGTGCCGGTAAACAGATAGGCATGGTGCAGGCGGCCGGTATCCAGTGCACTGATCAGGGCTTTGAGCACATGGGTCTGACCCACCATCTCGCGAAACGAGCGGGGCCGCCATTTGCGTGCCAGTACTTGATAACTCATCAGGATCCCATGCCGGTAATTCAGAAGGGCTACATGCTAAGGAAAAGACGCCTGCTTGTCCATGGAACGAGCCACGACACAGCAGCAGATGAGGCAATTTTGCCAGGCAGAAATGGAGGCGGCCCTGCCAGCCACACCCCGGCACACAATGTCACCGCTGCGGCTGCTCCCTTCCGGGCCTGACCGGGTTCACGGTTAATCGTTGCGAGGGGACCAACAGAGCCGCCATCGAGAACCGTCCGGAACCGGACGTGGCGGCCATTATACGGATTTCCCGGCTGATTGCAAGTCAAACGCCACGGCACCATAAAAAACAAACCCCGTACAGCCGGTAAACCGTACGGGGTTTTGCATTCACGGGATGGCGACCGCCCGAAAAATCAGCGTGCTCCCCGGGCGGGACGGTCAATGACCAGCTCCAGTGCCTTGCCGCTTTCCACCTCGGCAGCCAGGCTTGCGCTGACCCATTCAGGCTCGCTGGCATTGCCATCACTGGAAATGCTGGCCTGAACCTCAACACTGCCGGCTTTTGACAGCTGCAATTCGGTCATTACCGCATCAGCATCACTCAGCTCAATGGTTGCCGGCAAGCCGGCCACACTCAGACGCTGTGCGGCAATCGGAATCTGGCCAGACTCGGGCGAGCGGGCAAACACGAACACCGTGGCCGCCGGATCAACACTGGCCGCCAGCTCGTCGCTCAGGCTGATTTCCAGCAGAACACGGCCGGACTGGCTCAGGGCGCTCGGTTCGGGCAGCGGCGGCAATACCGGGCCGCGCACTGCCTGCGGGTTGTTCTCGCCAAATTCTTCAATCGCCTTTTCCGCACGCTCGACACCGGTCAGGACCGCCTGGGCGGAAGGGTCACGCGGATCCATGAAACCGAGCAGGCGGTTCCAGGAATCTCGCGCCACATTGAAGTTTCCGGTCTCGAAGCCGGCAATGCCGATCAGTCCCAGCGTAGTGGCATCCTGCGGATCGGCTTCAAGCACTTCCTCGACTGCCTGTTGCAACTCATCATTCCATTGGCTGTCATTGGCAAAGAACTGTGCCTGTACCCACTGCGCCAGAATTTCCGGCTGGCGGCCGGCGGCATCCATGGCGCGCGAATAGGCATGTGCGGCATCCGCCACACGCTGGTCATTCATGTAGCTGCGGCCGAGGAAGAACCAGACATCAGCGGCCTCAGGTTGCATGCGCACGATGTTTTCCAGGCGGGCAATCAGCTCGGACATGGCTTGTTCACGGGCCTGTGGTTCCTGAATGGCCGGAATGCGCGACATCAGTGCATCAACCGCCTGCTGCTCCTGCATCAAGGGGACCTGCTCCAGGGTCATGGCGACCTGGTCACCAGCCCCCCAGACCATGTACAGCCCGGCGCCGGCTACCGGCAGCAGCAAAGTTGCGATCAGCGGCAATGCAATGCCCAGCCGGGCCTTCTGTTGCGGCGCGCCCTGGGCGGTATCTTCCAGCAATTCGCGTTCGGCCTCCAGACGGCCCTCTTCGAACAGCTCCTTGCTCAGGGTGCCCTGGTCGAACTGTCCTTGCAGTTCGTTCAGGCGTTCCTGATACAGGGCCACGTTGAGTGCGGTGCGGTCTTCTTCAGCCTGGAGCTTGCGTACATTAAGCACCGGCCACAACATCAGCAGCATGGCGCTGACCAGCAGTACCAGGGCCAGTAACCAGAAAGTAATCATTTGTCTGCAGATTCCCGTGTTTGATTCAATAATTCGTTCAGGCGCTGCTGCTCATCGCCAGACAGCTGCTGACCGGCAGCATCGCTGTCACCACCCTTGCGACGGCGCACAATGATCAGCGCCAGCATCAGCATGCCCAGCCCCAGCAGGGTGAAAGGGCCATACCAGAGCACCAGGGTGCGCTTGTCCACCGGTGGTTTGTAGCGAACAAAATCGCCATAACGCTCGACCAGAAACTCGACAATCTGATCATCGCTCAGACCCTCTTCCGTCATCAGGCGATAGGTTTCCTCGCGCAAATCCAGCGAAATCGGCGCATCGGAGTCGGCAATGTTCTGGTTCTGGCACTTCGGGCAGCGCAGTTCTTCCGTCAGCTTGCGATAACGGTCACGCTCGGCCTGGGTATCAAACTCGTGAGTATCAATGGCAGCCAAAGCCGGAGCAGCCAGCCACAGGCCGCATACCAATGTCAGCAATGCTTTTTTCATGGTTTCAGCAACCCTTCATACACCGGAGCCATTTTTTCCTTCCATACCCAGTCGTCCACCGCCCCCACATACTTGAAGCGGATCACACCCTCGCTGTCGATAATGAACGTCTCGGGTGCGCCATAGACACCCAGATTCATGCCCAGTGCACCACGTGGATCACTAATATTGAGCACATAGGGATCTTTCAGGTCGTGCAGCCATTTTTTTGCCTTGGCTTCATCATCCTTGTAGTTGATGCCGTAAATCGGCACCCCGCTCGCGGCCAGCTTGTTGAAGTAGGCATGCTCGGCACGACACGTCGGGCACCAGGTAGCCCAGACGTTGACCAGTGCCGGCTTGCCAAGCAGATCCTTGCGGGTCAGCAATCGCTCAGGCTCGCCCAGCATCGGCTGCGAGAACTCCGGGAACGGCTTGTCAAGCAATGCTGAAGGCAGTTCGCGCGGGTCATTGTGCAAGCCGTAAATCGACATCCAGGCAAAACCGGCAACACCGGCCAGCACCGCCAGCACCGCCAGCAAGCGTCCTTTAGCCATTGTTTTTCTCCTGTCCGGTAGTCAGGGTGTCACGCACTTTTTGCCGGACACGGGAGCGGTAACGCGGATCCCATGCCGACAGGCAGGCACCCAGCGCCATCATCAGACCACCCAGCCAGATCCAGCGAACAAAAGGTTTGACCTGCAAGCGTACCGCCCAGGCGCCGTTTTCCAGCGGTTCACCCAGAGCCACATACAGGTCGCGGGTAAAGCCCGGATCGATGCCGGCCTCGGTCATGGGCATCTGCTGTACCACATACAGGCGTTTTTCAGGGTGCAATACACTAATTTCACGGCCGTTTTTCAGCGCACGTATCGTGCCCCGGTCTGAAATGTAGTTGGGCCCTTCGTGGTGTTCCGCACCTTCAAACACAAAGCTGTAAGCACCCAGCTGAACACTGTCGCCAATATTCATTTTCAGGTCTCGCTCGACGCTGTAATGGCTCGACAGCACCACGCCGATGGCACAGACCACCAGCCCCAGATGTCCCATCTGCATGCCCCAGTAGCTGCGCGTCATCATGCGCAAGCCACGGAAAAAGCCGCGATGACGGGTCTTGTCCAGCAAGTCACGCAAGCTGGACAGTACTACCCAGAAACTGAGGAAATACACCACCAGTACCGCACCGTTGAACTCGTCGGCCAGGAAGGTCAGCGCCAGACTGATTGCCGCACTGGCCAGCAGTACCGGCCCGACCATCTTCAGCAGCCAGTTGCCCGGCGTACTCTTCCAGCGCAGTACCACACCCACACCCAGTGCCAGCATCAGGGCACCAATCAGCGGGTTGAACAGGGCGTTGAAGTAAGGCGGGCCCACCGACAGTTTGGAGCCGGTCAGCGAATCGAGGATCAGCGGATACAGGGTGCCGATCAGGATCATCGCGGTCACCACCACCAGCACGATGTTGTTGATCAGCAGCAGGGTTTCCCGCGACCAGAAGCCGAAGCCGACCTTGCTCTTGACCGAAGGCGCACGCAGCACGAACAGTGTCAGCGAGGCACCCACAGTGACCAGCAGGAAGGCGAGGATGAACAGCCCGCGATCAGGATCGGAAGCAAAGGCATGCACCGAAGTCAGCACGCCGGAACGTACCAGGAAGGTACCCAGCAGACTGAGCGAGAAGGCGGCAATCGCCAGCAGTACGGTCCAGTTCTTGAACAGGCCGCGCTTTTCAGTAACGGCCAGCGAGTGGATCAGTGCGGTACCGACCAGCCACGGCATGAAAGAGGCGTTTTCGACCGGGTCCCAAAACCACCAGCCACCCCAGCCCAGCTCGTAATAGGCCCACCAGGAGCCGAGGGTGATGCCCACGCCGAGAAAGGCCCAGGCCACCAGCGTCCAGGGGCGTGACCAGCGGGCCCAGGCAGCATCCATCTTGCCGCCCAGCAAGGCGGCAATGGCAAAGGCAAAGGCCACGGAAAAGCCGACATAGCCCATGTACAACATGGGCGGATGCACCACCAGGCCAAAGTCCTGCAACAGCGGGTTGAGGTCACGGCCGTCGGCAGGAATGTTCGGCAGCATGCGCTCGAACGGGTTGGAAGTGACGATCAGGAACAGCAGAAAGCCGATGCTGACCATGCCCATCACCGACAGGACGCGAGCCAGCATTTCTTCCGGCAACTGGCGGGAGAAAATTGCCACGGCAAAAGACCAGCCTGCCAGGGTCAGCGCCCACAGCAGCAGGGAGCCCTCGTGGGCACCCCACACCGCGCTGATCTTGTAGTACCAGGGCAGCATGCTGTTGGAGTTGTTGGCGGCATAGGCCACGCTGAAGTCATCGATGACAAACGACCAAGTCAGGGCCAGAAACGAAAGCAGCAAGAAGACGAACTGCCCCCAGGCCGCCGGCTGGCCGAGGCTCATCCAGTGATGATCACCCTTCCAGGCACCCACCATGGGAAAAAACGCCTGCACGACGGCAAAGCACAAAGCCAGGATCATGGCCAGATGCCCGAGCTCGGGCATAAACAGGATCAAACTCATTTCTTGCTTTCCTGTGTCGCTTCGTAGTGCTTGAGCATGCCGGTTTTTTCCAGCGCATCACTCACTTCGGGCGGCATGTAGTTTTCATCGTGCTTGGCCAGAACCTCGTCCGACACCAGCACACCCTGCGCGTTGAGGCGGCCCAGTGCAACGATGCCCTGCCCTTCGCGGAACAGGTCGGGCAGGATGCCCCGGTACTCGATGGTGACATCGGCATCGCCGTCAGTGACGACAAAACGCACGGTCAGGGCGTCTTCGTTGCGTTGCACCGAGCCTTCCTTGACCAGACCACCAGCACGGATGCGGGCGTCGGCCGGAACCTTGCCGGCGGCAATCTCGGTGGGCGTATAGAACAGGTTGATGTTCTCGCTCAGGGCAAACACCGCCAACCCTACGGTAGCGGCCATCCCTGACAGAATCGCCAAGATGATTATCAGGCGTTTTTTACGAACCGGATTCATTTTGTGCCTCCCAACGCAAACGTCGAATTTCCTGGTTTAGATATTTTTTCCGCGCCAGCCATGGCAGGGCCACATTCAGGAGCATGATCGCCAGAGTCACGCCAAAGCACAGCCAGACATAGAAGCCGTGCTTGCCCATGGCCAGAAACTCGGCAAACGAATTGAATGCAAAGATCGAGTCGGTCATTTTTTCCTGCCTGTCAGTCGCGTCACTTCGGCCCGTACCCAGCTGGTACGCGATTCACGACGCAGAATTTCCAAACGCATGCGCATCAGCAGCACAACCGTGTAAAAACAGTAGAAGCCCAGCACCATCAGCAGCAACGGCACCCACATCGAGGCCGGCATTGCCGGTTTTTCGGTCAGGGTGAAGCTGGCCGGCTGGTGCAGCGTGTTCCACCACTCTACCGAATACTTAATGATTGGAATATTAATGACACCCACAACCGCCAATACGGCACAGGCGCGTGCCGCGCTGTCACGGTTGCTGATCGCCTGTCCCAGCGCAATCACGCCAAAATACAGGAACAGCAGAATCAGCATCGCGGTGAGGCGGGCATCCCACACCCAGTACGCGCCCCAGGTCGGCTTGCCCCAGATCGCGCCGGTCAGCAGGGAGACAAAGGCCATCCAGGCACCAATGGGTGCCGACTGCTGCAGTGCCACATCGGCGATCTTCATTTTCCACACCAGCCCGACCACACCACAGATGGCCATCGAGATGTAGATCGACTGCGCCAGGAACGAGGCCGGCACATGGATGTACATGATGCGGAAGCTGTTGCCCTGCTGGTAATCCGCCGGCGCAATCGCCAGGCCCCAGACCAAGCCCGCGCAGACCAGCAGCACAGTGGCTGCGATCAGCAACGGCAGCCAGCGTCCGCTAATGCCATAAAACCATTTGGGCGAGCCCAGACGGTGAAACCATGTCCAGTTCATGCAGTTATCCGCTTCTTGTCAAACACAATCCGATACCTACTCGCCAACACTGATCTTGATGCCGGCGGCAATGGCCAGCGGCGTCAGGGTGATGGCCAGTGTCAGCATGCTGCCCATCCACAACAGGTAGCCTGCTGTCGGCAGCCCCTGCAATGCAGCCTGCAGCACCCCGCTGCCCAAAATGAGCACGGGAATATATAGAGGTAAAATGAGCAAAGTCAACAAAATGCCACCACGCTTGAGCCCGACGGTCAGTGCCGCACCCACCGCGCCCAGCAGGCTGAGAATGGGTGTACCCAGCAGCAATGAAGCCAGCAGTACCGGAATGCGGTCGGCCGGCAACCCCAGCATCAGCGCCAGCACCGGCGACAACAGCACCAGCGGCAAGCCGGAGAACAGCCAGTGTGCCAGCACCTTGGCCAGAACCAGTACACCCAGCGGGTGCGGCGAAACGACCCACTGCTCCAGCGAACCGTCCTCAAAATCGCTGCGAAACAGTCCGTCCAGCGACAGCAGCACCGCCAGCAGTGCGGCAACCCACACCAGACCCGGCGACAGCGTGCGCAGCAGCTGGGTTTCCGGACCAACCGCCAGCGGAAACAGGCAAATCACGATGGCAAAAAACACCAGCGGATTGACCAGTTCGCCGGGACGCCGGAACATCAGGCGGGCTTCACGCACCAGCAACAAGAAAAACACCCGGTTCATGCGCTTTGCTGCCCCAGTTCCAGTTCGAAGAAATTGGCCGGACGCTGTTGCAGCTCGTGGTGAGTGGTAAAGATCACCATGCCGCCCCGCTCGCAATGTGCGGCCAGATGCCCTTCCAGCTGGGCAACGGCTTTCTTGTCCAGCGCGGTGAAGGGTTCGTCGAGAATCCACAGGGCGGGTGCCTGCGGCAGATGCAAACGGGCCAGTCCGACCCGGCGCTGCTGTCCCGCCGACAGGGTGTGACAGGGAACATCTTCAAAACCCTTCAGCCCCACCGCTTCCAGCGCTTGCGCGATGGCATCGGTCGAAGCGCCATATTGCAGCGCAGTCAGCCAGGCAAGGTTTTCTTCGGGTGTCAGCAAACCCTTGATACCGGCGGCATGGCCGATCCACAGGCTGTGCCGTGCCAGCTCGTGCCGCTGGCGACCCAGTGGAGTACCCTGATAGAGAATTTCGCCTTCGGTCGGCTGCATCAGGCCGGCCAGCAGTCGCAGCAGGCTGGTCTTGCCGCTGCCGTTGGGGCCGGATACCTGCAGCATCTGCCCGCGGCGCAGCTGCAAATCCAGTTCGCTAAACAGCACACGCCAGTCTCGTTCGCAGGTCAGCCCGCGGGTTTGCAAAAAAACATCGGTCACACAGTGGCCTTATTCAGTAAAACCCGGCGTAACCGGCCAGCAGCCGATCACACTTGAAATATGTGTCGATTATACACAGACAACAGCAGACTGAGGAAACCCGTCGCACAAACAGGCTGCTCAAATCAAGAAAATACCAGCACCACGGACTTATCGGCAATTGTGTGTTCTGGATCAATACTGCACTCAAACACGCCCGGCTCTCGGCAGCGCGACCCTCAAGCCCCCTGAGCATCTCTCGCACAGGACTCGATGGCCTCGCGCAGCCCGCTGTGACGCTCCACCTGCCGGCCAATGGCCTGTTCCAGCACACCGGTCACCGGCGTCAGCAACGACAACTGCCGGCGTGCCCGGGTAATGCCGGTATACAGCAGCTCCTTGGTCAGGACCGGACTGAAGGCGTCCGGCAGCACCAGCGCGCAATGATCAAACTCAGAGCCCTGGGACTTGTGCACCGTCATCGCAAACACGGTTTCCACCGCCGTCAGCCGGCTGGGCAGCACCAGTCGCACGCCGCCACTGCCGTCATTGCGCGGAAATACCACCCGTAACACCGTCTCATCGGCCTCGATGACCTGCACGGCAATACCGATATCGCCGTTCATCAGCCCCAGCGCATAGTCGTTGCGCGTGACCATCACCGGCCGTCCCGGATACCAGGGGCTGTCGGCAGGCACATTCAGCACATCTGCCAGGTTCTGCGCAGCCAGCCGGTTCAGACCCTCGACACCCCAGTCGCCCCGGCGCAGGGCACACAGCAGGCGAAAGCCGTCAAACGCCTGCAACAGTGCTCCCGCCCATGCCATGAAACCCTCATCCGTGGCCACGCAGCCGGGTTGCCGGCCCAGCAGCTCAAGATAGGGGGCAAAACCGTTGCGGATCAGCTCCGGCAGCACGCCGCGCACGGCTCTGGGCCAGTGTACATCCGGCAGCGGCTGACTCAGCAGCGCCAGCGTACCGGCGACATCCATGGCATTGACTGCCGCCGCCAGCCGTCCAACCCCCGAATCTCCGGCAAAGCGGCGGGAATGGCGCAACATGACGGTACGCTGCTCCAGCGGGTTTGCCTGCACGCCCCCCTGTTGCAGTCCGGTCAGGTCTGCCGGGGCAGCGCCCGCCTGTTCCAGGCGTGCCAGCGTTTCCGGCGCATAATGGCCGCCAGCCGCTTGCAGGCACAGCTCGCCCAGCACCGAACCGGCCTCCACTGAAGCCAGCTGGTCCTTGTCACCCAACAGAATCAGACGGGCATGGGCCGGCAGCGCCTGCAACAGGTTATCCATCATTTCCAGATCGATCATTGAGGCCTCATCCACCACCAGCACGTCAAGCAGCAGCGGATTGCCGGCGTGGTGACGGAAACGGCGGGTATCCGGCAGGCTGCCCAGCAGCCGGTGCAGCGTACCGACCTGCTCGGGAATCTGCTTGCGCACCGCCTCACCGACCGGTAGCGCGGCAATCTGGCCGGCAATCGACTCGCTCAATCGCGCCGCCGCCTTGCCGGTCGGGGCTGCCAGCCGGATATGCAGCGGTGCCCGCCCCTGCTCCAGCGCCTGCTGCTGTAACAATGCCAGCAAGCGCACCACTGTAGTGGTCTTGCCTGTACCGGGGCCGCCGGTAATCAGGGTGAAACCGCCCAGTGCCGCCATGGCGCAAGCGATCTTCTGCCAGTCATTGCCGGCGCCCTGCGCCGGAAACAGCTGTTGCAGCTGTTCGGCAAAGCCCGCATCCGGTTGCATGTCCTGCCGCAAGCGCCCGGCCACCTGCTGCGCCACTCCCGCCTCGTGTTGCCACATGCGGTACAGATACAGCCGCCGGTTCTGCAGCACCAGCGGGGCCTTTTGGGTGTACGGAGACAGCGTAACCAGCGGGCTGTGCTGCAGCAGCTCCAGCCACTGCGCCAGTGAACGCCGCACCCACCAATCCACCGGCCCGGGCTGCCCATGCGATTCGCCAAGCATGGTCAGCTCGTGGCGCAGCAGCTCCAGCCGCAGGCATACATGCCCGTCCTGCAGCTGGCGACTGAGCAGAGCCGCCAGGGTAGCGACAGCATGCTCGCCGGGTGCCAGCTGCAGGCAGAAATCCGCCAGTGCATAATCCAGCGGCCGGATCAGGCCTGCCTGCAGCCAGGCCTGCACAGCATCCGGGCCATCGACGTCGGCCACAGCCGGACGCTCCAGTTCAGTCCAGAAATCCAGTTGCATCGCCTGTGCTCCCTTTTGTTGACCCGATATTCATTGAGTGTCACCTGTTCGTGCCGGCAAGAAATTTCCACCCGCCACGTCGCACAGCTCCGGTATAGCGCAAAATTCCTGTTCTGCAGATGCGGGGACAATGCCCGGCTAGCCCGCTTTAAGCTCGGCCAGCAAACTCAACGCCCGCAGCCTGTGCTCAAGCTCGTACAGATCACAGGTGAAGATCAGCTCGTCAGCCCCGGTATGTTCCAGCAATACCTGTAAGCGCTGACGGGCCGTTTCCGGGCTGCCAATCACCGCCATCGACAGGAAGTCCAACACACCCCGTTCCTCGCTGGCACTCCACAATCCGTCCATGGACCTGACTGGCGGCCGCATCAGCATGCTGTGTCCACGAAACAGGGCGAGAATGCGCTGGTAGGTGGTCGTGGCAAGATAGCCCGCCTCCTCATCGGTCGGCGCCAGCACCAGCGGTACACCGAGCATCACGCAAGGCTGGTCGAGCCGGGCTGAAGGCTTGAAGTGACTGCGATACAGCTCGATCGCCGGCATCATCATGCGCGGCGCAAAGTGTGAGGCAAACGAGTACGGCAAGCCCAGTTCGGCGGCCAGCTGCGCACTGAACAGGCTGGAGCCGAGCAGCCAGACGGGCACATTGCTGTCCATGCCCGGCATGGCGACAATCGTCTGCCCCGGCGTGCGTGGCCCCAGCAGTCGCTGCAACTCCCGTACGTCATCCGGAAAGCTGTCAGCATTGATGTCCAGGTTACGGCGCAGCGCCCGCATGGTGGCCTGATCGCTGCCCGGCGCCCGCCCCAACCCAAGGTCAATACGCCCTGGATACAGGCTGGCCAACGTACCGATCTGCTCGGCCACTACCAGTGGTGCATGGTTTGGCAGCATGATGCCGCCCGAACCGATCCGGATACGCGACGTACCACCAGCCAGATAGCCCATCAGGACACTGGTGGCCGAGCTGGCAATGGCATCCATGTTGTGATGCTCTGCCACCCAGAAACGGGTAAAGCCCAGCGCCTCGACGTGCCGTGCGGTGTCCAGGGCGCGTTCCAGTGCGGCAGCCGGTCCCGCATCAACATCCCTCATGGATGCCAGCTCCAGCATGGAAAAATCGACACCATCAAACTGACTCATCATGCTCCTCCAGAAAATCAGCAAGCCTGCAACATGGCTAACCCTTGTCATTTAATACAGGAAGCAGCCTGTCTGGCAAATCGGCAACACCCCCACTCTTGAATCCTTTTTGGCAAACAGGGAATATTTTCTTCTGCATCAGGGTATTAGGCATACAAAAACCCTCCCGCCCCCCGGTTCACTGCTCCCGCCTCCGGTTGTGTTAGGATTGCCAGCTTTCACAGCTGACATTTGCCACATGCCGAACCCCGCTTCCGTTTCCAGTACCCGGTCTGATGGCATCAGCCTGGGTCGCCGCCTGTTTTCCATGACCTGGCCCATGCTGGCCGGCGTCGTCGCCCTGATGAGTTTTCAGCTGGCCGACAGCGTATTCATCGGCATGCTGGGTACCGCCCCACTGGCGGCGATGGGCTTCACCATGCCGGTCAACCAGCTGATGATCGGGGTCCAGATCGGTACCGGCATTGCCGCCACAGCGCTGATTTCCCGCTCGATCGGTGCGGGCAATACCGATTATGCCCGGCGGCTGTCAACACTGGTGCTGATGACGGGTAGCGGCCTTATGGGTGTGCTGGCGCTGGCCGTGTTTTTTCTCAAGCAGCCAATCCTGCAGGCCCTGGGTGCCAGCGCAGAGTTGTTTCCCCATACCGACAGCTACTGGCTGCCATGGCTGATCAGCTCGTGGAGCCATGCCTTCCTGTACTTCGGCAACAGCCTGTGCCGCGCTCACGGCAACACGCGCCTGCCCGGGCTGGTCATGGTCGCTACCAGCCTGCTCAATATCGTTCTTGATCCTCTGTTCATCTTCATCCTTGGCTGGGGTTTGCCCGGCGCTGCGCTGGCGACCACTGTCTCCTGCGCCATCGGCAGTGCCATCATTTTTTCACGCGTCTTCAGGCATCGCTGGCTGGCCTTTGATCTTCGCCAGCTTGAAATCCGGCGGGCACTGGCCAGTGTGGCCACCATCAGCTTGCCAGCAATGCTCAGCCAGCTGATGCCGGGCATGGCCGCCCTGCTGGCAACCCGTATCGTGGCCTCTTTCGGTGCCACGGCCATTGCCGCCTGGGCGCTGGGCACCCGGCTGGAAACCTTTTCCATCGTGATCATCCTGGCCCTGACCATGTCCATGCCGCCAATGCTGGGCCGGATGCTGGGCGCCCGCGACCTGACCCAGGTCCATAAGCTGATCTGGCTGGCGGTGCGTTTCATTCTGGTGCTGCAAGCGGTTATCGCCCTGTTCTGGCTGCTGATACGCCCCCTGATGGTCGGTCTGGTCGCACCTGAGGCAGCCACGGCAAGCTATCTGAGCAGCTACATGCTGATTGTACCCATCAGTTACAGCATGCTCGGGGTGTGCATCCTGCTGGTTTCCAGCTGCAATGCGCTCGGTATGCCGCTACGGGCGGTAATGATTTCGATGATCCGGCTGTTTGCCTGCTACCTGCCCTGTGTCGCTACCGGTGCTTGGCTGGGCGGCATGACAGGGCTGTATCTGGGTGTGCTGTGTGGCAACAGCATCGCCGGCCTGCTGGCCTGGTTGCTGTATCGGCGCGGCTTCGCCAGGCTGAAACGGGACTTCGCTGCCGCCGCACAATGATGACAGTTGTGAACCAACCTGCTGGCACAAAAAAGCCCTGCAGCTCAGACTGCAGGGCTTTTTCCCGGGGCGCTATCAGTCCAGCCGGCCGCGCCTGGCAATGGCCGCATCCAGCGTCGCCACAAACTCGTCCAGGCTGATGGAGCCAAGATCCTGGCCGCAGCGGGTACGTACCGCCACCTTGTTGTTTTCCACTTCCTTGTCGCCCACCACCAGCAGGTAGGGAACTTTCTGCAGGGTATGCTCGCGGATCTTGAAGCCGATCTTCTCGTTGCGCAAGTCGGTCTTGACCCGGTAACCGCGCTCTTGCAGGGTCTTCTGCACGTCACGCACGAAATCGCTCTGCTTTTCGCTGATGTTCATCACCACCGCCTGTACCGGTGCCAGCCAGGCGGGGAATGCACCCTCGTAGTGCTCGATCAAGATGCCGATGAAGCGCTCGAACGAGCCCAGAATGGCGCGGTGCAGCATCACCGGATGGGCACGGCTGTTGTCTTCGGTCACAAACTCGGCACCCAGACGCACCGGCAGGTTGAAGTCCAGCTGCAATGTACCACACTGCCAGACCCGGCCCAGGCTGTCACGCAGCGAGAACTCGATCTTCGGACCATAGAAGGCGCCCTCACCCGGCTGCAGTTCATAGGCCAGGCCGGCTTCTTTCAGGGCTTCTTCCAGCGCCTTTTCCGCACGATCCCACTGGTCATCAGAACCAATGCGCTGTTCCGGGCGGGTGGACAGCTTCAGCTCGATGTCATCAAAGCCGAAGTCACGGTACACCTGCCGGGTCAGCCTGATGAAAGCCGCCGATTCAGCCTGCATCTGCTCTTCGGTACAGAAGATATGAGCATCATCCTGGGTAAAGCCACGCACCCGCATGATGCCGTGTAGCGCTCCGGACGGCTCGTTGCGGTGGCAGGAGCCGAACTCGGCCAGACGCAATGGCAGCTCGCGGTAACTCTTCAGGCCCTGGTTGTACACCTGCACGTGGCACGGGCAGTTCATCGGCTTGATCGCGTAGTCACGGGCCTCGGATTCGGTGACGAACATGTTGTCCGCATAGTTGGTCCAGTGACCGGACTTTTCCCACAGGATACGGTCGACGATCTGCGGCGTACGAATTTCCTGGTAGCCGTTGTCGTTCTGCACCTTGCGCATGTACTGCTCCAGCACCTGATACAGGGTCCAGCCCTTCGGATGCCAGAACACCATGCCGGCGGCCTCTTCCTGGGTGTGGAACAGGTCCAGACGCTTGCCCAGCTTGCGGTGGTCACGCTTCTCGGCTTCCTCGATGCGCTTGATGTATTCGGCCAGCTGCTTCTTGTCAGCCCAGGCGGTACCGTAGATGCGCTGCAGCTGCTCATTCTTGGAGTCGCCACGCCAGTAGGCACCGGAGAAACGGGTCAGCTTGAAATGCTTGAGAAAACGGGTGTTGGGCACGTGCGGACCACGGCACATGTCCACATATTCCTGGTGATAGTACAGGCCCATTTCGGTTTCTTCGGGCATGTCGTCGATCAGGCGCAGCTTGTAGTCCTCGCCACGCTCGGTGAAGGTCTTGATCACCTCGGCACGCGGAGTCAGCTTCTTGATGACGTCGTAATCCTGGGCAATCAGCTCGCGCATGCGCTTGTCGATGGCTTCCAGGTCTTCCGGGGTGAAGGGGCGTTCACTGTAGACGTCGTAATAGAAGCCTTCCTCGATCACCGGACCGATCACCATCTTGGTATCAGGATACAGCTGCTTGATGGCATGGCCGATCAGGTGCGCACAGGAGTGGCGAATGATTTCCAGTCCTTCCTGATCCTTGGGGGTAATGATCTGCAGTTCGGCATCATCGGTGATCAGGTCACAGGCATCCAGCAAGCGGCCATTGACGCGACCGGCAACCGTGGCCTTGGCCAGACCGGCACCGATCGACTCGGCAACCTGCATGATGGATACGGGATGATCGAAACTGCGCTGACTTCCGTCAGGAAGGGTAATAACGGGCATTGGCGCCTCCTCTCCTAGTGGTGACCCCTACCAAAGGTCACATGGGTTGGGATGAGCCAGCAAGATCGGCCTGCGGGTCACCTGCCTTACAGTGGCAGACGGGACCAGCCCTGACGTGACAGGCCGGAGTTACTGGAATGCAGCACGGCAACGGCTGCAAAGACAAATCAAAAAGGCCGCGCGGTGCGGCCTGACAGGGATTATCCGTTTTCTGCACCCATTGTCAAGAAAAACAACAGCCTGGCAAGCAGGTACAACTTTACGCCAGAACTTTGACATAGCCACTCCAGCAGACAACAGCAATCATCTGCCGGCGTCTGCTGACGGATATTTCAGGACAATCAGGGTTGATAGCGCACCACGAAGCAATCCTGCTTGTCGCGGGACTTGAGCTGTTTGCACATGGCAACCGCCTCGGCTTCACGAATTAGCGGACCGATCAGCACCTTGTGCATGCCATCGGCGCTGCGCACATAGGCGGTGTAGTGCTTGGCGCGATAGGCATCACGCAATCTCTCGGCGTTTTCCAGGCTGCCCAGGCTCGCCAGCTGGATCGACCAGGAAACCGGCAGATTATTACGGTCGATGCCCGGCGCCGCGACCGGCTTGCGTGCGGGTGTCTCTGCCGGCTTCGGTGGTGTGGTCGTCTGCGCGGGCTTGGCCGGCTGAGCCGGTGGCGACACCGGTTTGTCAACCGGCGGCGGTGTCACTGGCTGTACTTCTGCCACCGGTGGCTGCGGCTGCTCCGGGGCCGGTTGTACCGGCGGCGTGTCCGGCGTGGTTTCAATCAATACAAACTCCGGCTCGGCTTCGACCACAGGCTCATACACAGCATCCTGTTCCGGCTCGGGTTCAGGGAGCCGGACCGGCTGGACCTGAACATCCGGCACAGGAGGAATGGCCGGCGGCGGCGGGGTATGCACTTCAACCCGGGGCAACGGGTGTTCATCCTTGCTGGAAAACAGCATCGGCAGAAAAATGATCGCCAGCGCAACCAGCACCAGCGCACCAACGATGCGTTGCTTGAATTTATTGTCAGTTTCACTCATTTGCATTTACCTGAATGGGATCAATCACGATAGCTGCCGCCCCGGCGGCATCCCCGGGATGCGCCGAGTCCAGACCAGACCGGCACTTGCAGCAGTTCAAGCACCCGGGCAACAGTGAAGAAAGAACCGAACACAAGAATTTCGTCATCCGCTGTGCTTTGTTCAAGACAGCCCTGCAGGGCATCAGCGATATCATCATGGGTTACGAAGTCGGCTCCGGCCTGTTGCAAATGCTGCTGCAAATCGGCCAGGGAAAAACTGCGTGGCGTCGGCAATGCGGCAATATGCCAGCGGTCAAACACGCCCTGCATGGCCGCCAGCACGCCATCCACATCCTTGTCGGCCAGTGCTCCGAATACCGCAAGCCGTCGCCCGCCAAGCGGGCGCTGACGCAAACGGCCGGCAACATAGGCGGCAGCCTGCGGGTTATGTGCAACATCCAGGATCAGGGTGCGTTCACCATCAACCTGCGGCAGTTTTATCACCTGTAGCCTGCCTGTCAGTTGTGTGTCCTGCAGCACGACCCCAGTCTCTTCTGCCGTCAGAGGCAGCTCCAGCAAGGCGCACACCTGCAAGGCTACTGCCGCATTTTCGACAGGCAGGGACGGCTGCGGCATGGCATCAAGAACCAGGGAAGAGCCCTGCCCGCTTTTGCCTTGCCAGCACCAGCTGTTGCCGGTTATCGCCAGGTCAAAGTCCCGGCCACGCAGATAAAGCGGAGTACCAAGGATGGTGGCCTGATCGAGCAAGCTCTGCGGCGGATCAAGGTCTCCACACACCGCCGGAATGCCGGCGCGGAAAATGCCGGCCTTCTCCCGGGCAACCTCTTCACGGGTATTGCCCAGCCAGTCACCATGATCCAGTGCAATGCCGGTCACCACGGCCACGTCCGGATCGACAATATTCACCGCATCAAGACGGCCGCCCAGCCCCACTTCGAGAATGGCCACGTCCAGCCCGGAGCGGGCAAAGATCCACAACGCCGCAAGAGTGCCCATTTCAAAATAGGTCAGGCTGATCTCTCCCCGCACCTGTTCGATGGCACTGAAGGCCTGACAGATCAGCTCGTCGCTGACCGCTTCGCCTGCTATCTGGATGCGTTCGTTGTAGCGCAAAAAGTGCGGCGAGCTGTATACCCCGGTACGCAAACCCTGCGCCTGGCATATCGCCGCAACAAACGCGCAGGTCGAGCCCTTGCCATTGGTACCGGTGACCGTCACTACACGCTGTGCCGGCCGGGACAGCCCCAGCCGGTCGGCAACATCACGAATGCGTTGCAAGCCAAGCTCGATTTCGCTGGGATGCAGCTGCTCCAGCCAGCTCAGCCACTGCCCGAGACTGCGCTCAGTCATTCGGCAGGCTGCTCCTGCTGCTCGGGAACCTCACGCAGGATCGGACGCACCTGCATGGGTGCCTTGGCCAGCTTGCGCAAAATGGCACCGATACGCGGGCGCAGCTCGGGACGCGGGATGATCATGTCGATGGCACCATGCTCCAGCAGGAATTCGCTGCGCTGGAAGCCTTCGGGCAGTTTTTCACGCACGGTCTGCTCGATCACGCGCGGGCCGGCAAAGCCGATCAGCGCCTTGGGCTCGCCAATGATGATGTCACCGAGCATTGCCAGGCTGGCTGATACACCGCCATACACCGGGTCGGTCAGCACAGAGACGAAAGGAATGCCTTCTTCGCGCAGACGCGCAATCACTGCCGAGGTTTTTGCCATCTGCATCAGTGACAACAGGGCTTCCTGCATGCGAGCACCACCTGAGGCGGAGAAGCAGATCATCGGGCAGCGTTTTTCCAGCGCCACATTGGCTGCCTGCACGAAACGCTCACCGACCACCGCACCCATGGAGCCACCCATGAAGGAAAATTCGAACGCCGCCGCCACTACCGGCATGCCCTCCAGGGTACCGCTCATGGCGATCAGGGCGTCATTTTCGCCAGTCTGCTTTTGCGCCGCTTTCAGGCGGTCACTGTAACGTTTGCTGTCGCGGAACTTGAGACGATCCACCGGCTCCAGGTCTTCGGCGATTTCCTCGCGCCCGTCTTCGTCCAGAAAAATGTCCAGCCGCGTGCGGGCATCAATGCGCATGTGGTGCTCGCACTTGGTGCACACATCCAGCGCCTTTTCCAGCTCGGGCTTGTACAGTACGGCATCACAGGCAGGGCACTTGTGCCACAGGCCTTCCGGAATATTACTTTTCTTGACCTCGGAACGCATAATCGAGGGAATAAATTTGTCAACCAGCCAGTTACTCATCCGTTCAATACTCCTCGTATCACCCTGCACGCCTTTTGCATGCCGGTGTCGTCCTGCCGGAATCCGGGCAGGATTTCTCTTGTTTGAAAAACACAATATGAGACGGCCGCTGACAGAGTACCGTCACACCTGAATTATCAGCCGTTGCTCCTGTCGCGCACCCGCTGCATGAAGGTACGCACTTTCTCGGCATCCTTGATGCCCCGCCCTGCTTCCACACCGCCACTTACATCGACAGCCCAGGGCCGCACTTGTTCGATTGCCAGACGGACATTATCTACATCCAGCCCGCCGGCGAGTATCAGCGGTTTGGCTAAGGTGGCGGGAATCGCTTCCCAGTCGAATACCTGGCCGGTACCGCCGGGCACTCCGGCCACATAGGCGTCGAGCAGAATGCCGCGAGCATCCGCATGGGCAGCCGCCTGACCGGCTATATCCAGCCCTGGCTGCATGCGCAGGGCCTTGATGTAGGGACGGCCAAAGGATGCGCAATACTCGGGGGATTCGTCTCCGTGAAACTGCAGCAAATCCAGCGCAACCTGGTCCAGAACCTCGCGCACAAGCGACTCGGGCGCATTGACGAACAACCCGGTGCTGGTCACAAAAGCCGGCAGCTGTCGAATGATGTCAGCTGCCCGTGCCGGCTCCACATTGCGCGGACTGGGCGGGTAAAACACGAAGCCCAAAGCGTCGGCGCCCGCCGCCGCAGCCACCAGCGCATCCTCAAGGCGGGTGATACCGCAAATCTTGACCCGGGTATTCATGCATCCTCCGCAAACACATCCGGCATCGCCGACAGGAACAATGGCCCCAGCGGTTGCCGCGGTAGCTCGAATTCTTCAGGGTATTCGACCTGCACCAGATACAGGCCATAGGGTGGCGCAGTGACGCCTGCCACTTCGCGCCTTCTCGCCTGCAACACCTGCCGCATCCATTCGACCGGCTTGTCGCCGGCTCCGATCCTCATCAGGGTTCCGGCTATATTACGCACCATGTGATGCAGAAATGCCGAGGCACGGATATCCAGCACAATGAAGCGCCCATATTGCGTCAGGCGGATGCCGTCCAGCGTCTTGACCGGAGATTTTGCCTGGCAGTCACTGTCGCGGAACGAACTGAAATCATGGGTGCCCAGCAAAAACCGCGCCGCCTGGTTCATCTTGCACACATCCAGCTGCTTGTGTGTCCAGGTCACGCCATCACGCAGCAGGGCCGGCCGTACCGGATCGGAATGAATGACATAGCGGTAGCGGCGACGCTTGGCACTGAAGCGGGCGTGGAACTGCTCCGGTACCTGTTTGACCCAGACCACGCTGATATCCCTTGGCAGATAGCGGTTGCTGCCAAACAGCCAGGCTGCCGGCTTACGCACCACAGGGGTGTCAAAATGCAGAACCTGCTCGCAGGCATGCACACCGGCATCAGTCCGCCCGGCACAGACCAGCCGTACCGGCTCGCCACCGGCCACCGTGGTCAATGCCCGCTCAAGTTCGCCCTGCAACGTTGGCAGATCATTGTTCTGCAACTGGAAGCCGTAATAAGCCGTGCCGTTGTACTCAACACCCAGGGCTATCCTGGAAACGGCTGCGGCAGTCATATCGACTGCCGCAGTAGGGTCATGCATGAAACTCATGGACTATCCGAGCCTGGCCAGCAACTCGCGTGCCTGCTCCCGGTGCTCGGGGGCACCTTCACGGATGACTTCATCCAGAATGTCACGGGCACCCTCAATGTCTCCCATGTCGGTCAGAGCGCTGGCCAGGTCAAGCTTGGTTTTATCTTCATCATCCCCTTGCAGGAAGCTGAAGTCATCATCAAGCTCTTCGGCCAGCTCTGCCAGTACTTCATCACCGGCAGAAGCACCTTCTGCAAGTTCCGGTGTGGCCAGATCAAAGCCGCCAGCAAGCTCCACTTCCGGCTCGATTGCCAGGGCTGGCTCCTGCAGCGGGTCATCATTGCCCTGCAGGACGGCATGCACCTCATTCTGCAGTTCGTCAAAGCCTGTTTCCAGGGTTTCCAGACCAGCTTCGAGAGCCCCCGTTTCCAGTTCTGTCAGTCCCTGTTCTGTCGCGTCTTCAAGCGGAAAGGACAGATCGAGATCCAGATCAAAATCCATTGCCGATGCATCGGCAGGCTGCTCCGCTCCGATGCCGTCACGAGCTTCAAAATCCTCGAACTGCAAATCTTCCAGCTTCAGATCATCAGTCAGTGACAGACTGTCCGGTTCCTCGATGGAAGGCAGGTCCAGATCGTCCAGTTTAATGTCTTCGAGATCAGGCAGCTCGAAATCCTCTGCCACACTTCCGGCAGCATCGGCCACGGCATCCGCTGCAGGTGACACAGGCGCAAAGTCGATCCCCATGTCTGCATCAAGCTCTGTACCGACCGCATCCAGCAAACTGGACAGCTCATCCTGCTCGTCACCAGAGTCTTCAGCAACATCTGACACGGCCAGCAGGTCGTCCAGTCCCGGAATGTCATCCGCCAGAATGTCGCTGTCACCTGCAGGGCTTGAAGCAGCGTCGCCGGTCAGGTCTGGCAAATCAAGCATGATGTCATCCAGCGACAAGCCACCTTCGTCCTCGCCCATCAGATGCGGGAAACGCTGACGCAGCTCATCCAGCTTGACCTGGGACACGCCCATGGCATTCAGCTCGTCAACCTGCTGCAAAAATGCGTTGCGGTCCTCGAGATCGGCATAGACCTCCAGCAGTTTGAAACGCAGTTCCTCCCGCTGCGGATCCGCATCGATCGCTTTCAGCAGCACATCGACCGCCTGGTTGAAACGGCCAAATGAAATATAGTTCTCTGCCTCGGTTACCGGATCAGAAACCGCTGACTCCGCGGTCGCAGGAACATCGATAAATTCTGTCGGCTCTTCAAGCTCACCGGCAAGATCATCCAGCACGCCATCAAGGACGTCAAGGTCCTCATCCAGCTCTTGGTGACCGGCAAAGGCTGTTCCCGGTCCCTGTTCATCAAACTGATCAGCCGCCAGCTCCTCCTGTTTTGCCTTGTTGCGGCGCGAAACCAGCAACAGCAACAACAAAAGGGCGACACCTGCTCCGGCTCCGGGCAGGAACAGCGGGTTTTCCATCAGTTCGTCGACAAAACCCTTCGGCTCGGGCGGCGGCTCAAAGGCCACTGATGCAGGCTTGGGTGCCGCAGGAGCGGTCACAGGCTCGGCCGGCCGGGCCGGCTCTTCAACAACAGCCTGCACGGCAACCGCTGTTTCCTCTGCGGTTTCCGCAACTGAGGCCACCTCACCGGCAGCTTCCTGTGTTGTTTCAGGCTCTACAGCTTCCTGCTGGTCTTCAGCAGCACCTGCTTCTACCTGCTCAGGCAAAGCGACAGCATCCTGCCCGGCTACTTCTTCCGTCACCGTTTCAACAGCTTCGCCTGCAGTTTCTTCAGAAGCGGCAACGGCAGCATCCAGCTCCTCGTCGGTCATGTTCTGTAGATTGGCCAGCTGGGTGTTTTTCAACTCCAGCAGACGCTGCAATTTTTCAACCTGGCTATTCAGCTCTTCCACACGGCTGCTCAGATCTTCATTCTGCAGCAGGGCCGAATCCAGTTGCTCCCTGGTTTGCGCCAACTGGTCATTGACCGCTTTTCCGCTTACACCGCTATCGCTACCAGTGCTGGCCTCGCCGGTCTCGGCGGCCACCAATCGCAGGCTATCGCCCTGCTCTGCCCTAGCTGGCGCTGCAGCAGCCGTTTCACGACGGCGGGCGTCCAGCTGGCGCTCAACCGGACCACCGGATCGCCATGCATCCACCTGCCCCTGGAATTCCGTAGCAGCCTGGCTGCGGCTACGCCGGGTAATTTGCCCGGCATCAGGCAGCTTCAGCACCTGGCCGGTTTTCAACCTGTTGATATTGCCGTCAATGAAGGCATCCGGATTAAGGTCCTGGATGGCCAGCATGACCTGATGCACCGAACCACCGCCACGGTTGGCACGCAAGGCAATTTCCCACAGGGTATCGTTTTGTTGTACACGATACTGGTCACCCTGCAAGGCTGGCGCGGCAGTGGCCGCAGCTACCGGTTGACGACGCGCCGGTGCAACCGCACTGGCCGGACGCACCGGCGCCTGGCTGGCAACAGGTGCCGTAACCGGCGCACTGCGGTATACCAACTCTTGCGGTGTGTACATGGGCGGGTCAAGCAGCAGGGTGTATTCCTTCAATACCCGTCCGGCCGGCCAGTACACTTCAAGCAAGAAATTCAAAAAAGGTTCGCGAACCGCCTGGTTGCTGGTCACCCGGACAAAGCTCTTGCCATTACTGCCGACCACCGGAGTGAACTTCAGGTTGTTCAGGAAAAACTGCCGGTCCACACCCGCACGACTGAAATCCTCAGGAGAAGCCAGCCTGGACCTGATGTCTTCAGCACTCAAGCCCCTAGCATCAAGCAGTTCGATTTCAGCCACCAATGGCTCATTCAGTGCCGACTTGACGGAAACCTCACCCAGTCCGAGCGCATGCGCCATTCCCGAAGCCATCGAAGTAGCAGCGGCTACTGCCAATACCAGTTTGCGAACCTGAAGCATATAGCATTTCCCTTATTTTCTCGGAGACTCCAGCCCTGCTCGCACCATCAAGAATGGTGGAGCCGGATATTGCTTTGGGTGCCTGTCGCCCGGCGCAACCCATGGCCAACTAGAATCATCCTTCAATTGACAGCGTAAGTATCTTTGACCGTTCGGCTTTTAGCAACTGAAAAACCGGATTATTCGACTTAAGGGCTGCACGCATTGCCCCGTTTTTGACCTGGAGCACAGTTCGGGCTCCATCATGCCGGGAGCAGGCCACAAACAAAAAGGCTGCCATGCAAGCGGCAGCCTTTTCTTTGCTTCTAGCGTTCCAGCAGGATGCGCAGCATGCGCCGCAGCGGCTCCGCCGCACCCCACAACAGCTGGTCGCCAACGGTGAAGGCACCCAGATAATGAGAACCCATGTTCAGCTTGCGCAACCGGCCGACCGGAATGTTCAGGGTACCGGTCACCGCCGTCGGTGTCAGCTCCTGCACGGTCTGCTCACGGCTGTTGGGTACCAGTTTGACCCAGGGATTGTGCTGGCTGATCAGGTTTTCGATATCGGTTAGCGGCACATCCTTGTTCAGCTTGATGGTCAGCGCCTGGCTGTGGCAGCGCATGGCACCGACACGCACACAGATACCGTCAATGTGGATCGGGTTCTTGAAGCGACCGAGGATCTTGTTGGTTTCGGCCTGTGCTTTCCACTCTTCACGGCTCTGGCCATTGGGCAGCGCGCTGTCGATCCACGGAATCAGGCTGCCGGCCAATGGCACGCCAAAGTGTTCCGCTGGAATCTCGTCGCTACGCTGGGCGGCAGCGACCTTGCGGTCGATATCCAGAATGGCGGACGCCGGATCGGCCAGTTCGCCAGCCACCGCATCGCGCAGATAGCCCATCTGATTGAGCAATTCGCGCATGTTTTGCGCACCCGAACCACTGGCTGCCTGATAGGTCATGGCACTCATCCACTCGACCAGGCCAGCCTCGAACAGCCCGCCCAGCCCCATCAGCATCAGGCTGACGGTGCAGTTGCCGCCGACGTAGATCTTCACGCCGCTGTCCAGCCCCTGATCGACCACCTTGCGGTTGACCGGGTCCAGCACGATGATCGCGTCATCCTGCATGCGCAGGCCTGAGGCCGCGTCAATCCAGTAACCATCCCAGCCGGCTTCACGCAGTTTGGGGAAAACCTCGTTGGTGTAGTCGCTGCCCTGACAGGTCAGGATCACGTCCAGCCCTTTCAGGGTGTTGATGTCGTAGGCATCCTTGAGCGCGGGCGTATCCTTGCCGATCGCCGGACCCTGGCCACCCACATTGGAGGTGGTAAAAAAGACCGGCTCAATCAGTTCGAAATCCCGCTCTTCCAGCATGCGCTGCATCAGCACGGAACCAACCATGCCGCGCCAGCCTACAAATCCAACTCGTTTCATCTAACTACACCTTTATTAATGATGGTTTGCACGACAACAGGTCGTGCAAACCGGGTCAATATCCCTTACAGCTGTTGCAGGGCGGCAACAACGGCATCGCCCATCTCGGCAGTGCCCACTTTGCGCATGCCCTCGGACATGATGTCGCCAGTACGCAACCCCTGGTCGAGAACGTCGCTCACCGCCTGCTCGATGGCATCGGCAGCACCAGCCTGGCTGAAGCTGTAACGCAGCATCATCGATACGGACAGAATGGTTGCCAACGGGTTGGCCAGCCCCTTGCCTGCGATGTCCGGAGCGGAACCGTGGCAGGGCTCGTACATGCCCTTGTTGTTGGAATCCAGGGATGCGGAAGGCAACATACCGATTGAGCCCGTCAGCATGGACGCTTCGTCCGACAGGATATCACCAAACATGTTGTCGGTGACAACCACATCAAACTGTTTTGGCGCACGCACCAGTTGCATGGCGGCATTGTCCACATACATGTGGCTCAGCTCCACTTCAGGGTAGTCTTTGGCCACCTCTTCCACAACCTCGCGCCACAGCTGGCTGGAAGCCAGGACGTTGGCCTTGTCCACGGAGCACAGTTTTTTATTGCGCACCATGGCCATATCGAAGCCGACCCGGGCAATGCGGCGGATCTCGCTTTCGGAGTACGGCAGAGTATCAAATGCCTTGCGCTCGCCGTTCTCCAGCACCACCTGGTCACGCGGGGTGCCGAAGTAGATGCCGCCGGTCAGCTCGCGCACGATCAGGATGTCCAGACCGGACACCACTTCGGGCTTGAGACTGGAGGCATCAGCCAGCTGCGGATACAGGATGGCAGGACGCAGGTTGGCAAACAGGCCCAATTCGGAGCGTATCTTCAGCAGGCCACGTTCGGGACGGATGCTCTTCTCGATGGTGTCCCACTTGGGGCCACCTACTGCACCCAGCAGGACGGCATCCACCTCACGCGCCAGCGCCAGGGTGGAGTCAGCCAGTGGCACGCCATGCTTGTCGATGGCCGCACCACCCAGTTCGCCCTCGACCAGCTCAAGGTCAAGGTTGTATTTTTCATTGGCCAGATTCAGCACCTTGACCGCTTCGGCAATGATTTCCGGACCGATACCGTCGCCGGGAAGAACAAGAACTTTTTTACTCATGGCTTTTCTCTTTTTAATTGCAAATGTTTTATTGCATGAAAGGGGCTTCTGAATCTGTGTCTGCATCGGCGGGAGGGGCGAAGGGGTAGGTGCGAATTCATTCGCACATTCCCACCCTGCGACCCAGCACCGAAACTGCGAATGTCCGAATAAATTCGGACCTACAGTCAATGCACAATCCCAACCAAGACGGGCGACAGCAGGCGGGCAACGCCCGCCCTCTCTCTCACCGTTTGCACGGAGTTTGAGGCTGGTGTTTGCATGGTGGGCAAAGTGTGGGCAGCAAGGATGCTGCCCTCAAGCCTACATGGACGTATTCACAGCGTCTTTGCAGCACCATGAAAACACCAGCCCACGCAGCTGCAAACAAAAAATCAACCTGTTAATGCCCCAAACAACCACGGATACTTCTGCTTGTACCCGGCCTCAAACGAGCGAATCACATCCTCGTCCTGCAGGGTCAGGCCGATATCGTCTAGGCCATTGAGCAGGCAGTGCTTGCGGAAGGCATCCACCTCGAAGTCGTAGCTGACGCCATCAGCGCGGATTACCTTCTGCTGCGCCAGGTCAACGGTCAGCTGATAGCCTTCGTTATCCACGGTCAGCTTCATCAGCTCGTCCACCGCAGCCTGCGGCAGGATGATCGGCAGCAGGCCGTTCTTGAAGCTGTTGTTGTAGAAGATGTCGGCAAAGCTCGGCGCGATGATGGCGCGGAAACCGTATTCGTCCAGCGCCCAGGGCGCGTGCTCACGGCTGGAGCCGCAACCAAAGTTTTCCTGCGCCAGCAGGATGCTGGCACCCTGATAACGCGGCTGGTTGAGTACGAACTCGGTATTCACCGGACGCTTGCTGTTGTCCTGACCAGGCTGGCCCTCGTCCAGATAACGCCACTCGTCAAACAGGTTCTCGCCAAAGCCGGTACGCTTGATCGACTTCAGAAACTGCTTGGGGATGATCTGGTCGGTGTCGACGTTGGCACGATCCAGCGGAGCCACCAGACCCTGATGTTGTGTAAAGGCTTTCATTTAGTTGGCTCCTTGCATGAGTTCACGTACGTCAACAAAGTGACCTGTTACCGCGGCAGCAGCGGCCATTGCCGGGCTGACCAGGTGGGTGCGCCCGCCATTGCCCTGACGACCCTCGAAGTTGCGGTTGGAGGTGGAGGCACAGTGCTCGCCGCTGCCCAGCTTGTCCGGGTTCATCGCCAGACACATGGAGCAACCCGGCTCACGCCATTCAAAGCCGGCCTCGATGAAGATCTTGTCCAGACCTTCCTCTTCCGCCTGCTTCTTCACCAGACCGGAACCCGGTACCACCATCGCCTGAATGATGTTGTCGGCAACCTTGCGGCCCTTGGCCACTTCGGCGGCAGCACGCAGGTCCTCGATGCGCGAGTTGGTGCAGGAACCGATGAAAACGCGGTCCAGCTTGATATCGGTGATCGCCTGATTGGCTTCAAGCCCCATGTACTTGAGTGCGCGCTCGATGGAGTCCTTCTTGACCGGATCGCTCTCTTTAGCCGGATCAGGCACATTGGCATCCACCGGCAATACCATCTCGGGTGAAGTGCCCCAGCTGACCTGCGGCTTGATGTCTTCGGCGCGCATCTCGATCACTGTGTCAAAGTGTGCATCTTCGTCGGACACCAGAGTTTCCCACAGTGCCACGGCGGTATCCCAGTCAGCACCTTTTGGCGCGTACGGGCGGCCCTTGACGTATTCGATGGTTTTCTCGTCCACTGCCACCATGCCGACACGGGCACCGGCTTCGATGGACATGTTGCAGATGGTCATGCGGCCTTCCATGGACAGGTCACGGATGGCGCTGCCGGCAAACTCCAGCGCATGGCCGTTGCCGCCCGCGGTACCGATCTTGCCGATGATGGCCAGCACTATGTCCTTGGCAGTGACGCCGGCACCCAGCTTGCCCTCGACACGCACCTGCATGTTCTTCATCTTCTTGGCTACCAAGCACTGGGTGGCCAGCACGTGCTCGACCTCGGAGGTGCCGATACCGTGCGCCAGCGCACCAAAGGCGCCGTGGGTAGAAGTGTGTGAGTCACCACAGACGATGGTCATGCCCGGCAGGGTTGCGCCCTGCTCCGGCCCGATCACGTGCACGATACCCTGACGGATATCGTTCATCGGGAACTGCAGGATGCCAAAATCGATACAGTTGTCGTCCAGAGTCTGGACCTGGATACGGGATACTTCATCCTTAATCGCATTAATGCCGCCGGCGCGCTCGGCCTTGGTGGTCGGCACGTTATGGTCTGGGGTGGCGATGTTGGCATCGATGCGCCACGGCTGACGACCGGCCAGACGCAGGCCTTCAAATGCCTGGGGCGAAGTCACTTCGTGCAAAATGTGGCGGTCAATGTAGATCAGCGAAGAGCCGTCATCGCGGCGCTTCACTTCGTGCATTTCCCACAGCTTGTCGTAAAGGGTTTTACCAGCCATTGGAGTTCCTCATCAGGTTGGGGAAACGCCGGGGCAAATACCCTGCCCGCAGGGATGCCGTACGGAGTTACCCGGTAATCTTCTTTATTAATATAGTGCTGCCACGCCTGCCACCGGTCAGGAACGCTTATACTGCATTGCACTGGCAGCCGGAACTGGCACGACGGTCATGCAGGCATGGTAGATATTTCGCCAATATAACTCAAATTGAATTTTATCATATTCTGCATTACCGAAAGGAATGAGCTTATTGTGTTGCAATTGGCCAACCTGCTGTAGGCTATCCACAACACGCGCTTTTCTACAAAATCAATGACGGAAATCAAGTCCTGGCAAGCCGATTGCAACACTTGCCGCGTTCACGTCAGTATCCGGTCCCTCATTGAGGTATGCCATGAGCAAACGCATTCCATTACCGGTTATCGACCAGGAAGTCCTCTACGACGAGCACGAGCAACTGGTCTCAACCACAGACCTGAAAGGCAAGATTACCTACTCCAACCCTGTGTTCTGCCAGGTTGCCGGCTATACACTGGAGGAAATGCTTGGCAAGCCGCACAATCTGGTGCGCCATCCGGACATGCCCAAAGCAGCCTTTCATGAGCTCTGGAGCCATATCCGGGCCGGGAAATCCTGGCGCGGCGCGGTCAAGAACCGCTGCAGCGACGGCCGCTACTACTGGGTGGATGCCTATGTCACACCCATTCTCAAAGACGGAAAAATTACCGGCTTCCAGTCGGTCCGTACCCGGCTGGCTCCCGGGGACAGAAAGCGGGCCGAGAAGCTCTACCGCAAGCTCAAGCAGCAAGAACGGTCAGCCGGCTCCCGCAAAAACACTTCGGGCCGCTTCCGTCCGGCAACCGCCCCGCCCCGGCTGGCCCTGTTGCCGATAGCCTTTCTGCCACTTGCAGCAGCATTGTTCAGCGGATGGCAGGCCGCCTTGTGGAGCGGCGGAATGCTTGCTGTGTGCTCCCTGCTTTTCGCCCCTGCCCTGCTCGACAGCCTTCGCTACTTCAGCCGCCTGAGCAAGGACTATGACAGCATTTCACGACTGGTTTACTCAGGCAGCGCTCCGCACTCGGTTGCCGACTTCCACATGGGACTGCAACACTCACGTATCCGCACCATCCTCGGGCGCGTGACCGATGCATCCTCAAGCCTGACAAGTACCGCCCTTCATTTACAAACCATCATGGGCCATGCCCGGGAAGGTATCCGGACCCAGAATATCGACAGCGAAAACATCACTCTGGCCATTGCCAGCCTGTCGGAACAGGCCCGCGAAATCAGTGAGCGAACGTGTACCGCCGCCCACAACACCACCACGGCAAGAGAACATTGCCTGTTTACCCACGAGCAGCTGGGCAAGACGGCGCACCATGTGCAGAACCTGTCCGAAGATGCCCAGAAGGCGGTCAGTGCAACACGGCAGGTCTCTGCTGAAACCGACAACGTCATACGCTGGCTGGCAGAAATCCAGGGTATAGCCGAACAAACCAACCTGCTGGCCCTCAATGCATCCATTGAAGCGGCACGCGCCGGCGAGCATGGCCGGGGCTTTGCAGTGGTCGCCGGCGAAGTACGCAGCCTGTCGATGCGCACCCACGAAATCAGCAGCAATATCCAGGCCTGCACCAACAGCATTCACAGCGCCATGACCAACCTTCACCACCTGATGGACAACAATCTCGCGCAGAGCCGTCATTGCGTGGAGGAGGCGCGCAGCGGTCAGGAAATACTGTCTGCCGTTATCGAAGAGGTCAGCCAGGTTGCGGCCACCACGGCGGCCATTTCCGAATCTGCCCAACAACAGGAACTGCTGGTCGGTGATATCGGCAACAGCCTGCAGCAGATACGCACGACGTGTGCCGACAATATGGAAATCATTCTGGATGCCGACAACACCAGCCAGGCCCTGCTGAACAATGCAAGCGCCATGAACGACATGACACGCACCTTTGCCTGAGCCATCGGCCGCAGCACTCAACCATAACGCACAGACACGACAACCATGGACTTAGCCAACCTGCAAACCTTCATCGCCATCGCCGAGCATGGCAGCTTTTCGCTGGCTGGCGAGACGCTGCACATTACCCAGCCAGCGGTCAGCAAACGTCTGGCCGCTCTGGAAGAGCAGCTTGGAGCACGCCTGTTTGACCGGCTCGGCCGGGAAACTCGCCTGACCCAGGCAGGTGAGGCCCTGTTGCCGCGCGCCTACCGTATCGTCAACGAACTGGAAGACAGCAAGCGCGTCCTGCAAAACCTTGAGCGAACCGTCAGTGGGCGTCTGCGCCTAGCTACCAGCCATCATATCGGCCTGCACCGCTTGCCGCCGGTGCTGCGCCACTACACCCGGGCATTCCCCGAAGTGGTGCTGGACATCCGCTTTCTGGACTCCGAGGTAGCATACAACGACGTGGTGCACGGACGTTGCGAACTGGCACTGATCACCCTGTCTCCACAGGAGATGTCATCCATCCTCAGCGTACCGGTCTGGCATGATGAGCTGGTGTTCGTTGCCGCTCCCGAGCATCCGCTCAGCCGGCAGAAGTCGATGCAACTGCAAGACCTGTGCAACTGGCCGGCGGTCTTTCCCGGCAGTCAGACCTTTACCAGCAGAATCATCCTGGAACTGTTCAGCCAGGCCGCACTGACACCCAACATCCACATGCATACCAACTATCTGGAAACCATCAAGATGATGGTTTCCATCGGTCTTGCCTGGAGCGTGCTGCCACGCAGCATGGTTGATCACGAGGTGGTCGAACTACAGGTCCCCGGCGTGAAACTCGGCCGTGACCTGGGTTACATCCTGCACCCGGAGCGCACCCTGTCCAATGCCGCACAGGCTTTCATCAACACACTCGGAAATGCGGCTTCTGCCGGCAAATCCTGAACCGCCGGCCATGCCTGCTTGCAGGCAGGCAGCCTGACGGGAATCACCCATGCAATCCGGCCTGCATTCAAACAGATACAGGGATAACAGAGAAAACGTCAGTTATCCGACACAAAAACGTCACGAATAACAACCATCACCCCACAACAGACATAACCCGTTGTTTATATTGTAAATATAAATAATGGCACGATTATCGCTTTACTGTACCTGCAAGATACATCACCAGGTACATAGCCATGAATTCCAGCCAAGCTTCCAATCTTCTCGCCTTCCCCGGTTTCCACTCCGGGAAAAGCCAGCTTTTATCTCACGAAGCCCTGGAGCAGCTCCGCCCGTCCCACTCGGAAGTCGGCCAGCAGCTGCGCAACCAGCTACAGACATCCCTGGAGATCAACGAACTGCTGCACATGTTCTTTGCCGCCAGCCAGCGCCTGCTGGACTTCCAGGGGCTGTCATTTCGCAACGCGGCACAGCGCATCAACCTGTCGCTGGGCGAGAATAACGGTGCCTTTCGTATCGACTATCAGCTTGAACTGGAAGGTGAGCTGCTCGGTGTACTGAGCGCACATAACGCTGATGCACTCGACGAGCAGGCCCTGTCCAGCCTGGAAAGCCTGACTTCCGCCCTGGTGTTTCCACTGCGCAACGCCCTAAAGTATCACGCGGTGCTGCACGCTTCCCTGCATGATCCGCTGACTGGTGTACGCAACCGTGCCGGCATGGCCGAGTTGCTGGAGCGTGACCTGCAGTCGGCTCGCCGTACCGGCACCCCATTGTCCGTACTGATGGTTGATATCGACCACTTCAAAATGGTCAATGACCAGTATGGCCACGCCGGTGGCGATGCCGCCCTGATTGCCGTGGCACAGCAACTGGAAGAGAATCTGCGCACTGTCGATGCCGTGTTCCGCTTTGGCGGCGAAGAATTCATGGTGGTCCTGCCCAACACTGACATGCCCTACCTGCTGCAGGTTGCCGAGCGTTTGCGCAAATCCGTGGAGGATATGGTGGTCGTACATGAAGGCCAGCGTATCAAACTGAGCCTGAGCTTCGGTGCCGCCATCGTCAGAAAAGACGAAAGCCAGCATCAGCTGCTGCAGCGTGCCGACGCAGCGCTGTACATGGCCAAGGAAAATGGCCGTAACCGTGTTTGCCTGGCCGACTAAGCCTTATTGTCCTGTTCAAAAAAAGAGCCTGTCGAATTGACAGGCTCTTCGGTTTACAGCTGAAAGATCAACGCTTGCCGCGCGGCTTGTCGGCCCCGGGCTTGCGCTGCGGCCTGCGTGGCGCGGCACCCGGCTTGCTCAGGCGTCTTTCCTGGCGATCGATCTTCTCTTTGGTCTTGGGCTTGATATCCGGCAAAGCCACCGGCTCCAGGCCACACTCCTTGCTCAGAATATTCACTTCCGCCTGGTTCAGTTCGCGCCAGCGGCCCACGCTCAGTGCCGAGGTCAGAAACACCGGCCCGAAACGCACGCGCTTCAAGCGGCTGACTACCAGCCCCTGGGACTCCCACAAGCGGCGCACCTCACGGTTGCGACCTTCCATCACCACGCAGTGATACCAGCGGTTGAAACCGTCACCCTCCGGCGCAGCCTGGATGTCGGTGAATTTGGCCGGGCCATCTTCCAGCACCACACCGTTTTTCAGGTTCTCGATCATTTCCTCGGTGACTTCACCGCGCACGCGCACGGCATATTCCCGGTCCATGTTGTAGGACGGGTGCATCATGCGGTTGGCCAGCTCGCCATCGGTGGTGAAAATCAGCAGCCCGGTGGTATTGATGTCCAGCCGGCCAATGTTGATCCAGCGACCGCTTTTCAGTCGTGGCAGACGCTCGAATACCGTCGGGCGGCCTTCCGGGTCGCGGCGGGTGCAGACTTCGCCTTCCGGCTTGTTATACAGGATCACCCGGCGCAGCGTTGCGGCTTCCTTGTCCTGTTTGACCGTTTCACCATCGACACTGATAGTGTCACGCGGTGTCACACGCATGCCCAGATTGGCCACCAGGCCATTGACCTTGATGCGGCCATCCTTGATCCACTGTTCGGAATCACGGCGTGAGGCCACACCCAGACGCGCCAGTACCTTTTGCAGCTTTTCGCCAGCTGGCGGGGTGTTTTCTTCGGTTGTTTGTTGCTCATCGATTGTAGTGTTCATGTCACCTCCCGGCGGGATAAAAATAGGCGCCTAGTATAGCCTGCCCGTTACAGGGCTGCTCGTTAAAACAACTCCGGCAAACTATCGAAAATGGTTAAAACCTGCATGAAGTCGTCACCAGGCGGGCATTGCAGCTGTAACCGTTCACCCGTCACCGGATGATCAAACGCCAGCATCGTGGCCGCCAGCATCAGCCGTGATAAGCCGAAGCGTTCGGCAAAGTACTGGTTGTGTCTGGTGCGGCCATAGCTGGTATCGCCAATGATCGGATGCGCAATGTGCTGCATGTGGCGGCGCAGCTGGTGCTTGCGACCGGTGAGCGGGTGCAGCTCCAGCAGGCTGTAACGGCTGTGCGGGTAACCCTCGACCTGCACGGGAATTTCCACCGTTTTTAGTCGCCGAAAACGGGTGCTGGCTTCACGAACCGGCAGCGTCTCATCTTTAAGGCGCTTGTCGGTGGCGTGCTCGCGCAGTGCATGGTCAATCTCGCCCTGCTCCACTGGCCAGCCACGCACCAGCGCCAGATAGGTTTTGCGCACCTTGCCATCCATCATCTGCCTGCCAAAGGCGCTGGCGCTATCGGCATCACGGGCAAACAGCAACAGCCCGGAGGTAGGCCGGTCCAGCCGGTGACAGGGGAACACATGCGCGCCACCGTTAAGTTCGCGGGCATACTGCAGGGCAAACTCGGTGGCGTGACGATCAATCGGGCTGCGGTGTACCAGCAAACCGGCGGGCTTGTGTACCGCCAGCAGCCAGGGGTCGCGGTAGAGTTCGGTGAGGGGGTTGGGCATTACAATCTGGCCAACACCGCCCGAAAGCTTTCCAGCCCGGCTTCCATGTTTTCGATGATCTCTTCTGCCAGCTCGTCCGGTTCGGGCAGGTTTTCCAGATCGGTCAAGCTTTTGTCCCGCAGCCAGAACACATCCAGACTGGTCTTGTCACGCGCCATCAGCTCGTCAAACGAATAACAGCGCCAGCGGCCATCGGGATTGGTATCGGCATCCCAGCTCGCCACACGCTGAGCGGGGTTGTCCGGGTTGTAGCACTGGATGAAGTCCTGCAAATCCTCAAAACGCAGCGGCTTGCGCTTGAGCGTGTGGTGAATGTTGGTGCGGTAATCGTAATACCAGACCTGTTTGGTCCATGGCTCGGGGCTGGCCGGCTGGTTATCGAAAAACAGCACGTTGGCTTTAACGCCCTGTGCGTAAAAAATGCCCGTCGGCAAACGTAAGATGGTATGCAGGTTGGTGCTTTCCAGCAGTTTTTTGCGGATGGTTTCCCCAGCTCCGCCTTCAAACAGCACGTTGTCCGGCACCACCACGGCGGCCTTGCCGGTGGTTTTCAGCATGCTGCGAATGTGTTGCACAAAATTGAGCTGTTTGTTGGAGGTGGTCGCCCAGAAGTCCTGCCGGTTATAGGTCAGATCGTCGCTTTCCTGCTCGCCTTCTTCGTTGGTAAAGCTCATCGAGCTTTTCTTGCCGAACGGCGGATTCGCCAGCACATAGTCCACACTGAGCGGGCTGGGCGCAATCAGCGCATCATTGGGCGAAATCAGGCTGTCGCCGTCCATCTCGCCGATGTTGTGCAAAAACATGTTCATCAGGCACAAGCGGCGGGTATTGGCAACAATCTCGTTGCCATAAAAAGTGCTGTTTTTCAGGAACAGCTTTTGCTCCCTGTCCAGCCGTTGCGCAGTCAGATAATCATAGGCCGCCAGAAAAAAACCACCCGTGCCGCAGGCCGGATCGGCAATGGTCTTGCCCGGCTGCGGGCGCACACATTCCACCATCGCCTGAATCAGCGGACGCGGGGTGAAATACTGTCCGGCTCCGGATTTGGTGTCCTCGGCGTTTTTCTCCAGCAGCCCTTCATAAATATCGCCTTTGACATCAGCGCCCAGCAACAGCCAGTTGGCATCGTCGATCATGTCAATCAGCCGGTAGAGCTTGGCCGGGTCCTGAATCTTGTTTTGCGCCTTGGTAAAAATCTGCCCCAGCATGCCCTTGCGCCTGCCCAGCTCGCGCAGGATTTCCACATAGAGCATTTCCAGCGAAGCACCCTTGCTGTCTTTCAGCGCCTGCCACGAATATTGTGGCGGAATGCCCATATCGCGGCTATAGGGCGGTTTGCTGTATTCATCCGCCATTTTCAGGAAGATCAGATAGGTGAGCTGCTCCAGATAATCACCATACCCCACCCCGTCATCACGCAGGGTGGTACAGAAACTCCAGACACGGGAAACAATGGATGATGCGTTCATAAATAACCTAAAGACAAAGCCAGCAAATTTTCAGTTAACCACAGCTTTTGCGGATACTGGTTACAGATATACATACAATAATTTCGTGTAACTTACGATGCGGTCTTAAGGTACACGAAAAACTCGGAGAAACTCGCATTAGCCCTGAAACTTTATTCGCCGGATAATTTCCATAAAAAATTCGGGCGACCATACTTGCAGCTCTCTGGCATCACGGATAAAGGGCAGCACATCCGCCTTGGCCTTGTCGATATCCAGACTGGCGATACGCTGCTCCAGCAAGCCCAGCACGGCATCGCCAGTCAGTTGCGCAGGCAAGGCTATCTTTTGATTCTCCAGAAACGTGCAGCTTTGAGCCAGTCGTGCCTGTAAATGCACCAGATCCAGCGGGGTTCTTCTGGACACATACCAAACCAGATCGTACCAGTCCCGGCCTTTGGGGCGATTACCCCATGCCCGACACAAAACAGCGTGCATTTTTCCAGCAAACAAACAAGGCATGGTAAAGGTCTTGATGCTGTGCGAGCGCGGCACCAGGCTGATGACCTCTTCCGTCTGAAAATTGGGCGGTGGGTCTGTATCCACTTCCAGCTTGATTTTTACCGCCTGCCCTTTGTGAATGCCTTGGGTCATCTCTGCTGGTGCTTCGATTGCCAGCAGATGCTCCAGCGTATTGCCCTTGATAAAGGCAGAAGCTACCGCGCTGGCACTATTCTTCTGTTTAATTTCTACACTTACAGTAAAACCATAGGCTTGCAGCGTATCAATAATGGCTTGCCGGAACGGGGTAATATCAAAATCTGGCTGTGATTCAAGCAGGGAAAAATCCAGATCTTCAGAAAACCTCGGCAAACGATGCAAAACCCGCAGTGCCGTGCCGCCGTAAAAAGCCGCTTGCCTGAAAAAACCGGCATCATAAAGTGCAACCAGAACAACCTCTTGCAAAATTTCACGCAATGCATAAAAACCCGAGCTGGCGTTGCTTAAATCGTAGCGGCCAAGCATTTGGGTTATGGCTGGATGGGTCATGGGGTCATTCTCTCTATTACGCTGGCCAATGTGGCCAGATTCCTGGAGCGGTACGCTTCGGCAATGGTTTTTATCAGCTCAACATTCATGTTTTCCGGCAAATCGGCGCGCATATCATCTAGCAGATAATCACGCATATCCCGCTGCGACAGCGTACCGAGCCTCCTGTGATAACGAATTTTGTCACACAGCGCCTTCTCGACCGTGGCGACAAAAATACCGCCCTCAACCCGGTCAAAACGCCAGTCAACGCCCAGCGAATAGGCTTGCAACGGGATTTTTTTGTAGCTGAAGCGCCCCACCGGAGTCTCGTAGTACTTGTCATTGCGCGTGGTTGCCGAAGTCATTTCATACACTGCTTCCGGAATGATCCCGTGAAAGCTTAGCGCATACTCAAAAGACAGGTAGGAAGGCGCATACAAGCCGCCGGCAATCGCTTTCAAGTCAAGAAGATGCTTTCGGTAGGCCGGCGCAAAGCAGTAAAAGCCTTTTTTCAGACGAATCAAATCACCCGCCCTGACCAGGCTGGCAATTTTATTGTTGATGTTGCTCACCGTTCCCGCCAGGCGACTGCTGAGCATCTCGTGCGAGATCAGCGAAATGGGCAACTGGTTGGCAAGCTCGATGGTTTTCACTGGCGCTTTTCACCATGAGTAATACTGGATAAGAGTATTATCTATACCAGACTATGGGTGTGCAAGCAAAAATAAGGCGCTATCACAGGGCTGTCAGCAACTGCCTGCCCAGAGCGGTCAGGCGGTATTTTTGGGTTGGGCTGCGGGGTGCGTCTGGCTGGGTCATTTCGATCAGGCCAGCGTCTAACGCCGGGTTCAGATAGTTTTCTAAAAAAGTCGCCCTGTGTCTCAAGCTGACCGCTTGCATAAGCTCCTTGGTGCTTACCCCCATATCTTAACGAGGAAAGCAGTTTTTTTACTTGTTCGGTTACTTGTTCAGCTACTTGTTCGGCTACTTGTTCGGTTACTTGGTGGGCTACTTGGTGGGTTACTTGGTGGGGGCTTGGTTAGCTCACTGAACGCCCTGTTTCTAACTAAGCCAAGGAAAACTGCGAGTTAAAATGAAAATAATAGCGCCCCTTGCAAATCCACTTTTGAAAAGTGAATTTGCAAGAAAGGCAGGGCAAGCCCAAGTTCTGCAACAATTAACTAAACAAGTCTTCCCGAGAATGCTTTTTTCAGGATTGACTGACGCAACAACTCGACCTTGGCTAACGCCGCTTCGATTTCTTTTTCGTTTTGCTCAATTATGGATAGTTTTTCTTCGAGCTGATTAACTATTTCTTGTTGCTCAGCGAACGAACAATAAGGAAGTGAATACTCTGCAAGCCTTGTTTGATTAATAAAAGGTATATTTACACCTCTTAGTTCATTTTTTAGCTTACTCGTAAAGTGAGAGCTTTGAAGAAAATATAAAAAATATTTAGAAATTGAATAATTATTAAAGCTAAACTTTCCCACGCGCTGATAAAGAATAGAAGGACAGTCTTGCTTTCCAAGAATTGCAACTTTAAGCGAATCACCGAGCATAGGGCGATTTAAAGCCATAACTAGATCACCCTCTTCTAGAATCAAGTTTTGATACATATCTTTAAAGTTTTCTGGCAGGTATGCCGTGCTTTCCCATATAGTTTTTCCGAAGCCAACATTTGCTATTTGAAATAATCGAACTCCAGACTCTGAGTAGTCTGACTTTTTAAATGCGAAACCAGAAAGCATTTCATAAAATGAACCGAAGCGGTGCCAGATCCAACTATCAGGTATCGGTGCCAGCTCAGATATTTCATTCAAAGAGAGCGGTTCCGTATTTTTAAACTTTGCAGGTTTCCTAGGAATTCTACCTTCCTTTCCTTGCGCTTCCCAGTCTTTTACTGCTTGCTGCCATTTTTCAAGCTGCTGCTGATAACGGGCTTCACGTTCTTGCTGGATACGGGCAAGCAGTTGCTCAGGGTTTTCCAGCTTATCGGGGTTATCTTTACGCCATTGTTCGGTGAGTTTGCCTTCAAAGGCATGTTTGAGTAGAGATTGGCGGTAAATTTTTAGCTGTTCTTGAGTCGTCTTTAAGCTAGCAATGCCGCTGTCTAGCTCACTAAATAACTCTTCTATTTTAGTAACTATTTTCTCTTGAGCACTCAAAGAGGGAATGGCAATTAATGCATTCTGCAAATATTGAGCTGGGACACGTCTTTGCCCAACGGCTCCCGTCATATTGTGTTCTGCATCTGAACGAAACTGTTTAGAAGACACAACATAGTAAATATATTTTGCCAGAACGTCTTTATTGACTCGTATGACATGGAACTCGGTCGAGCCAAATCCGACTCCGTTTTTGAGCCTTGGAACAACCGCCATCTTTCCGTTTTCCATGCAAGGCGTTATTTTGGCGAACAGCACATCATTTTCAACAAACCCCGTATATCCTTTTTTTACTTCAATAAAATTACGACTTTCAGAAACATCAATCTTGCCACTTTCTGCTTCAACTGCTGCCATCGGCACAAATGAAACTTCTGTTTCATCGTCAATCGCACTCTTATCGAGCCTTGGATTAATACTGGCAATTTCACCAAGGGGTTTAAGCTTCCACCCTTCAGGTAACTGCTGATTTATTTGCTCTTGCACTCTTTTTCGCCTTGTCAGTACGTAATTCTTAATCTACAACCCAAAACACATCTCAGCCTATACACCGCGACAGCAGCCCGGCACAGCCGGGCCATTCCCCCCAACCAGCACGTGGCATGACGGGGTGCAGGCAAGGCCGGAGCAAAGCATCAGCACCTGTGCCGAAGCTCGCTTCGGTGCGGGTGCGTAGCTTTGCGCAGCGCCTTGCCCGCACCCCACAACCACAGCGCAAAAAATCATCAAGCCACCAGCCCCTTATTCATCTCCGCAATCACCCAGTCCATCCTGTCGCCAAACAACTGATACATCCTGCCCAGCCCGCCCTGCGCATCAAAAGGCGATATCTCCAGATCATCGCGCTGAAAATGGCAAGAAATCATGATCTGGTCACGAATCATATGCAGCCAGGCCAGTTGCTCCTCACTGAATTTTTCTTCCGCACTGTTGTTGTGCTGGAAAATCCAGGTTTTAAAGTTGCGCTGCACAGTGCTGGCAAAGGTGGTGATGCTGGAATCCAGCCCGGTGACGCGGCGGATCAGCGCCACCAGTGCAGTCAGCTCTGAAAGCGGGCTGGCCGGCGTTTGCACCTGATCCAGATGCTCATACGCCTGCCACACCCGTAGCGGAGCCAGCTTGGGGCGATCCTGTTTCAGTTTTTCCAGCAGTTGCTTGAGCTGTTGGTAAGTAACTTCGCTGCGCCGTGCCGGAGTCTGGAAATAAATGCTCAGGGCGTTGATTTCGTCCTGGTGTTCGCGCAGGTAATCGGCAAACTCCAGGGTCAGGGCTTCGGCGTTGCTCTGACTGTCGCCTGCCCATTCGGCCTTGGTGAGCTGGTCGAGGTCGTCATGGACGATGGTTTGTTCCTTGTCACGGCGGATGCTGTCGATCAGCTCGATCAGTTCGCCGTTGAACACTCTGGCCACTTCGCCCACCAGTTGTTGCTGTGCCTGCTGGCGAACTTGATCGCCGGGGTCACTGCCGGCTGGCTGGCCGCTGATGGCAAGGGCGCGTTCTTCCACACGGTCGCCATCAATGGCGTTGAACAGTTCACCGACAATATTAAGCAGCGGCACACCACCGGCTTTTGCGGCTATGCGGGCGCGTTCCTTGTCGTCCAGTTGTTTGTCCAGCCGCGCCAGTCGTCCGGCCAGCGAGGAAACGGTATCGGTATCACTGACTCCCAGCATCACGCCCATGGCGAGGTCTTTCAGCGCCACGCTGGGCTTGCTAATCAGCGGCTGGCTGGCGGTTTTCAGCGATTTGGTCACACCAATGGCATCCACAATCACAAAGTGTGTTTTGGCGCTGGTGGCGGACGGGCTGACTTTTTGCAGGCTGTCTTTGTCCAGGGTGCGGGTGCCGCGTCCTTTCATCTGCTCGAAGTAGTTACGGCTTTTTACGTCGCGCATGAACAGCAGGCATTCCAGCGCCTTGACATCGGTGCCGGTAGCAATCATGTCCACGGTGACGGCAATGCGTGGGTAGTAGTCGTTGCGTAGCTGGTTAAGGATGGATTTGGGGTCTTCGCCTTTTTCCAGCAACTGGCCGTCGGCGCTGGTTTTGTCCTGGGCGACGCGGTAGGTGACTTTTTTGCAGAACTGGTTGCTCTCGCCAAACTCTTCGCGCACGGTCTGAATGATGTCGTCGGCGTGGCTGTCGGTTTTGGCGAAAATCAGGGTTTTGGGGATTTCCTTTCGGCCCGGGAAGATGGTCGGCAGGCTGTCCCGGAACGCACGGATCACGGTACGGATCTGGTCGGGGTTGACGATATCGCGGTCGAGCTGTTTGGCGGTGTAGGCTTCGTCTTCGTCCTGGGTTTCCCAGCGTTTTTTGCGGGTCTGGCGTTCGCGACGCTCGACCAGCAGATCGGCATTGATGGTGCCGCCTTTGGTGGTTTTTTCGGTTTCGATGATGAAGACTTCGTGGCCGACGTTGACGCCGTCAGCAACTGCCTGCTCATGGCTGTATTCGCTAATCAGGTTCTTGCGGAAAAATCCGTAAGTGCGCTGGTCCGGCGTGGCGGTCAGGCCGACCAGATAGGCATCGAAGTATTCCAGTACCTGCCGCCACAGGTTGTAAATGGAGCGGTGGCATTCGTCGATGATGATGACATCGAAAAACTCCGGTGGCAGTTTGGGGTTGTACACCACCGGCAGCGGTTCTCTGGGTTTGGTGTATTGCTCGGCGGGGTTGTGTTCTTCCAGGGCTTCATCCAGCGGTTCGTCCTTGAGGATGGAGTACATGCGCTGGATGGTGCTGATATAGACCTGCGAGTCGGTGGGTACGTGGGGGCTTTTCAGGCGCTGCACCCCGTACAGCTCACCAAACTTGCGGTTGTCGTCGTTGGGCAGGAAGCTGAGAAATTCCTGCTCGGCCTGTTCGCCGAGGTTTTTGGTATCGACCAGAAACAGGATGCGGCTGGCGTTGACCGGCTCTTTCAGCAGGCGGTAGCTGGCGGTGATGGCAGTAAAGGTTTTGCCGGCACCGGTGGCCATCTGGATCAGTGCGCGGGGTTTGTCCTGCTTGAGCGAGGCTTCCAGACTGGCGATCGCGGTGCTCTGACATGTGCGCAGGCCGGTCGGGTCAAGTGCTGGCAAGTCTTGCAGGCGGCCACGCAGGGTTTTGTCCTGCATCAGCCAGTACGCCAGGGTTTCCGGGCGGTGGAAGCTGAAGATTTCCCGCGAGCGCGGGCTGGGGTCGGCATTGTCGGTAAAGCGTGTGATTACACCGGTGCTTTCATAGACAAAACGCAGCGCCTGCTGGTTGTTGATGTATTTTAGCCGTGCCTGTGCGTAGCCCTGGGACTGGTCTTCTACCGTGGTGATCTTGTCGCCCCAACTTTCCGGTTTGGCTTCGATTACGCCAACCGCTTGGCGGTCAACAAACAGCACATAGTCTGCCGGACCAACATCGGTCTGAAATTCGCGCACCGCAATACCGGTTGCAGCGGACGGATTCATCTGTCGGAAATTTTGCACAGCCCAGCCTGCATCACGCAGCATCTGGTCGATACGGTCGCGGGCCTGTTGTTCGGGGTGCTGATTGGGCGCTGACATCCTGCTTCCTTTCTTGCATCTGAAAGTGTTTGATTATAAACACTTGAAAGCGAAGTAACAGCGAACTGTTTTGAGTGATGATTCTGTGCTGCCTGTTACCCCCGCACCAGTCCGATCCGCATACCAAAGAGGCCAAACACTGCATTGAGCGTGGCCAGGGTTGGATTGCCTTCGTCCTGCTCCAGTTGGCGCAGCGAGCGCAGGGAGATTTTGCACATACGGGCAAAGCGTTCTTGCTGCAGGCCGGTGATTTCCTTGCGTAGTCGCAGGGTTGCCTGCCCGAAAGTCAGCTCGCCGCTGGCCTGTAGCCGGGCAATTTCGTCCAGCAGCTGTTTGCGTTGGTCGATGTCCATTACAGCAGCCCCCAATCAGTCAGGCGTTTAGGTAGCTGTGCCAGTGCGATGCGTGGATGATTCATGGTGACTAGCGGTAAACCAAGGTCAGTCAATAAATCCGGCAGCGCTAGAAACTCTTGCGCTGCATGGCGTAGGCGTTGGTACAGCTGCTCTGTATCTGTCCAGTCTCCGGCCAGCTGACAGGCGGCTAACCAATCAACCTGCCCGCCCTGCTCGACCGGCTTTGGCCATTTGGTGGTGCGGGTAATGCCCTCATCGTCCATCACCATGGGCGCAAGGTCATAGATGGGTGCCAGCTCGATTCCACTTTCTGTGCGCAATACGGCAAGGTTACGCCCGTGGTTGTCGCTGTTGCCGAGAATTTGATTGAGCAGGTCACGGCGCAGGTATTCAAATACGAGCTCGTCCACTTGATCCTGCTGGCCAGCGCTACGCCACAACTCAACCAGGCATTTCAGCGCATCGGTATGTTGCATGTAAGCGCCGGGCTGATTGACTTGCGCCAGTGAATACATGGACTCAACCGCACGGCGCTGCACGCCCGCGGCGGTAACGGCTCGGTCAAAACGGTGCATCCACAGGCTGGGCTTGTGCGCTTCTTCCAGTGTCATGCCCTGGGTGGTCACTGTGTTTAAGCCTATCTGGCTTACTGCCTGGTAATAACAGTACTCGCTGCGCAGAATATCTTGGTCGCGCGCGCTGGCTTTGTTGCGGGCAAACTTTACAAACCAGTGTTGCACGGCCTGCGTATCTTCTAGGGCAGCGTCAGGATGCAACCTGCCTTGCGTATCTTCGGTGAGCAGCAGCTTGGGTGCCTCACCGCCCGCGCCGGTAGCGCCACCAATTGCCGCGCCCAGCTCGTAGGCATATTCCAGAAAGCTAGCCTCGCGCTGCACTACATCTTGACGGCTAAAGCCCGCATGTGCCACAGGCTCCTGGACTGCTTCTTTGATGCGCAGGTTACCTATTGGCGCTGCCGTATAACGGGACAGCAGATACAGGTCCAGATGGATATCTTGGGGCCTTTGTGTAGCTAACCTGGCTAACAAAAAACGCCTGGCTGCTCCCGCCGGCAAAATATCCAGCAAAAAAGCCGGTGCATGCTCCAGGTGCCAAGCATCCCAGCTGAGCGGGTAGTTAGCGCTAACTGCCAAGCCAAGACGGGTTTGTAAGGCTTCAAGATGCTCAACCAGGTAATCTGACTGATAGGCCAAATTGCAGCGCCCAGCCAAGCCCAATTCGGGCTGCTGAACGCTTAGGCGGGCGGCATCATGCCAAACTCCCTGGTGATAAAGCTGCAAGGTCAGTGGCTGCATAAAAGCACCATAAGGGCATTATAGTGCCGATAACTATAGTGCTTTTGGCTTTTTTAGGCAATAAAGTGCCGAAAGCTTTATTGCTGTGCGAATAAATTCGCACCTACGAGCGGGCTGGTCCCGCTAGAGCATGCACCTGTCGCAGGGCGAGCCTGCTCCTACAGTGTTCTGTCCGAATAAATTCGGACCTACAGTGATGCAATCCGTAGCCCGCACAGCAGGGTTTGATGAACGCTTTATGTAGGTGCGAATTTATTCGCACACAGGCTTCAACCTCAGAGCATCAAAAACAGGCAGGACAACGCCTAAAATTGCCGATTAGTCGTTATTTTCAGCTTTAGAATGACGAATCCGCCACGCCCTGTGGATCTTCTGGTTACGGGCAAAGTCCTGGTCAATGGTTTGCGCACTGATTTCTTCAATGGCGTAACGCTCGGCCAGCTCCGGTTCCAGCTCGAATTTGCGGAAGTTGTTGGAGAAGTACAGCGTGCCGTCTTTGGCCAGCAGGCGCATGGCTTCGTTGATTAGCGTGCGCTGGTCGCGCTGCACGTCGAACACATCCTGCATGCGCTTGGAGTTGGAGAAGGTGGGCGGGTCGATAAAAATCAGGTCGTATTCACCCTGCTCCTTGGCCAGCCACTGCATGACATCGGTCTGCACCAGCTGGTTCTTCTCGGAAAAGCCGTTCAGCGACAGATTACGCCGTGCCCAGTCGAGGTAGGTTTTCGACAGATCCACGCTGGTAGTAGTACGCGCACCACCGGCGGCAGCATGCACCGTGGCAACGCCGGTGTAGCAGAACAGGTTGAGAAAGCGCTTGCCACGGGCTTCACTGGCAATGCGCAAGCGCAGCGGGCGGTGGTCGAGGAACAGGCCGGTATCCAGATAGTCGGTCAGGTTGACCAGCAGCTTGACGTTGCCTTCACGCACTTCCATAAACTCGCCCTTGCTGGCCTGGCGCTCGTACTGGCTCAGGCCGCTCTGGCGTTCGCGGCGTTTGACCACCACCTTGTCGGGCGATACGCCCAGCGCCGACGGAATCGCCGCCAGCACATCCAGCAGGCGCGATTGCGCCTTGTCGGCATCCACCGATTTGGGCGCGGCATATTCCTGCACATGCACCCAATCACCGTAAATGTCGATGGCCACGGCATATTCGGGCATGTCGGCATCGTACAGGCGATAACACTGAATCTCGTTCTGGCGCAGCCATTTGCCCAGTTGCTTGCGATTCTTTTGCAGGCGGTTGGCGAACATTTGTGCGCCATTGGACAGCATGGCCGGGGCTTCGGCTTTGGCGGTTTCGTTGCCGGACTGCTGGCGGGCAGCGCCCTGTTCCGGCTCACGGGCGGTAACAAAGCTTTGCTCCTGCACATCGAACATCAGCAATTTGCAGGGAATCGCGCCGTTGAAGAAGGAATACTGCTTCTGGCTGCGGATGCCCATGCGCTTGCACAATTGCGGCGCACCGGTGAACACGCCAGCCTGCCAGCCTTGCAACTGGCCACGCATGCGCTCGCCCAGATGCTGATAAAGGTACAGCAGGCTGGCTTCGTCACCCAACCGCTCGCCATAGGGCGGGTTACAAATCATCAGGCCGGGCTGGCCGTGATCGGGGCTGGGCGCATAGGTGGCCAGTTCGCCCTGGTAAACCTTGACCCAGTCGCTCAAACCGGCGCGGGCAATATTGTTGCGGGCGGGCTGCATCAGGCGCGGATCGGCTTCGTAGCCGCGAATCCACAGCGGTTCTTGCTGCAAGCCTTTTTCGGCGCGCTGCTCGGCTTCGTCCAGCAGGCGATTCCAGATAGACGGCACATGCCCCTGCCAACCCTGGAAGCCCCAGTATTCACGGCGCAGGCCGGGCGCTACATCGGCGGCCATCAGTGCGCCTTCAATCAAAAAGGTGCCCATGCCGCACATGGGGTCGCTGAGGGCATAACCCTGTTTGGCCAGCTCCGGCCAGTTGGCGCGCAGCAAAATGGCGGCGGCCAAGTTTTCTTTTAAAGGTGCCGCGCCCTGCTGCAAGCGGTAGCCACGCTGGTGCAGGCTGGTACCGGACAAATCCAGCGCCACGGTAATCTCGTCACGGCGCAAATGGACGTTGACGCGCAGATCGGGATTGCGCTTTTCCACGGTTGGGCGGTTGCCCATGCGGTCACGCAGCGCATCGACAATCGCATCTTTGACCTTGAGCGCGCCAAAGTGACTGTTGTCGATGGCCTTGCTGGTGCCGGAAAAATCAATTGCCAGCGTGCTTTTGCTGTCCAGATGGTCGCGCCAGTCGATGCTTTGAATGGCGGCATACAGCTCGTCGGCGGTACGTACCGGGTAGCGGCCAAGCACCAGCAATACGCGGTTGGCCAGCCGTGACCAGAGGCACAGGCGGTAGGCAGTTTCCAGTGTGCCGCGTCCGCTAACCAGCGCCGGACGCTGGCGCGCCTGCTCCAGCCCCAGCGCCTGCGCTTCGGTGAGCAGCAGTTCTTCCAGGCTTTTCGGGCAGCTAAGGTGAAGTTCAAGCAGATTGTCGTCGGACATGAAACAGGGATCTCGAAAAAATAAAAATGTAGGTCCGGGTTGAACCTGTAGGTGCGAATTTATTCGCACATAACCCCCATATTCACGCAACGAAGCGGAGCCACAGGGTGACGATGGCGCATGTGTGCGAATGAATTCGCACCTACAGAGCGGCGATGGCATCCACCGACTCGCGGATCAGCGCCGGGCCCTTGTACAAAAAGCCGGAATAAATCTGCACCAGGCTGGCACCGGCCTCGATTTTCTCTGCCGCATGCTTGCCTTCGGTAATGCCGCCCACTGCGATGATCGGCAAACGGCCCTGCAGGGTTTCGGCCAGCACCCGCACCACATGGGTGCTCTGCTCGCGTACCGGCGCACCCGACAGCCCACCGGCCTCGTCCGCATGCTGCATGCCTTCCACACCCGCGCGGGACAGGGTGGTGTTGGTAGCAATCACGCCGTCCATGCCACAGCCAAGGATGATGTGTGCAACCTGTGCAACTTCTTCATCGGTCATGTCCGGTGCAATCTTGACCGCAATCGGCACACGCCTGCCGTGCATTTCGGTCAGGTCTTCCTGACGCTGCTGCAGGGCGCTCAGCAGTTCTTTCAGCGAGTCGCCATATTGCAGACTGCGCAGGCCCGGGGTGTTGGGCGAACTGATGTTGACAGTGATATAGCTGGCGCTGGTGTAAACCTTGTCCAGACAGTACAGATAGTCGTCGGTAGCCTGCTCAACCGGAGTAGCCAGGTTCTTGCCAATATTGATGCCCAGCACGCCGTCAAATTTGGCGTTGCGCACCCGATCCAGCAGGTAGTCGACACCACGGTTGTTGAACCCCATGCGATTGATTACGCCTTCGGCCTGCGGCAGGCGGAAGATGCGCGGCTTGGGATTGCCCGGCTGCGGGCGTGGCGTGATGGTACCGATCTCGATGAAGCCGAAGCCCAGATCGGACAGGCCGCGGATGGCATCGCCGTTCTTGTCCAGACCGGCAGCCAAACCTACCGGATTGGGAAAATCAATGCCCATGACATTGACCGGCACGGCAGCCGGCTGGCGCACCGCCAGCTTGCTCAACCCCAGGCGACCGGCAGCGCCGAGCAGGTCAAGCGACAGGTCATGGGCGGTTTCTGGCGACAGGGAAAACAACAGCGGGCGGGCAAGTCTATACATGGCAATCAACGGCGTTAAATTAAAAGCGCAAGTATAGCCGATTACGCCAGCCGTCGCAGTGAAATGAACTTGCCTTGCGCATCAAACGTCAGCTCGAAACTGCCATAAATTCCCTCATGGGTAAGGAACGGTTGCAGGCGTCCCGCCGGCAGGCTGACCGACTTGCCTTCACGGCTGCGCAGCAGCACGCGGTTGGCCGTTCCCTGGTAGACCCGCAAAAACTCGTCTGCGGGCAGATCAATCTCAAGATGTAATTTCAACATGGCCAAATTTTCACAAAACATGCACAATACGACCGGTGTTCAAGATATGTCGTGCTGGTCGCCAGCAGCAGTCAAGGTTTCCGGATTTCCAACAAAATGAGCCAGTCTTCGGTTTTGGGCAACCTGTTCAACTCGGTTTTCAAACGCAAGGGGCAGCAGCCGGATTTTGGCTCTGACGATGTGGCTCGCAAGGTGCGCCTGGAATTTCCGCAACCGCTGCTGCCGGAACCAAGCATACACTGGAAACATACGTTACACCTGCAGCAGCTGGCCAATCTGCCGGCCAGCGCACTGTCCGGACCGGTACAGGAAGACAAGGCTGCGGCCTATCGCTTCATCAGCAAAATTGTCAGCATCAGGACAGAAACTGTCACTTCTTTTGACATGCGCGGCCTGTTCGGTCTGAACCACGAACAGGACGATCTGCTGGCCTGTAACAGTTGGGAAGCCCTCGCCCAGTCCGGCCAATGCCGCAACATACGCATCATCAGCATTCGCGATTTCAACCGCGTCCTGTCGATAGCCATCGGCAAGAGCCAGAGTGTCAACCTGCTGTCGACCGCATGGGAGCCCCGGAAAACTTACTGGGCCGACCCGCAAAACACCTGCGAGCTGGCAGCCTCCCTGGTCTATGCCCGCCGCCGTGAATTGCCGATCAATCTTCCGGCCCAGCTGTATCGCACCCACATCAATGCCGGCGCAATCCGCGAGCTGAAGAAGCATTATCACACCCTGGGCATGCCGGTCGCCGCCTGGACAGACCCGGCCTTCATGAATTACCTGGTAACCCACAAGGTACCCTACGCCCGCCTGCCCCTGTCTCTGGGCAGTCTCTCGTTGCAAACCATTTTGTTGCCACGCAGCAGCCCGCTGGCCAATACCTTTGGCAACGGCCTGCGCCAGGCTGGTGCCCATGAGCTGAGTGACTTTCTACTGACACTGACTCAGGCCTGAACATCCCCGCATCCACCTGCAACAGCAATCCGCTGCAGTTTTAGCGCTTGCATATCCGGAAACACTGTATACAATGCCAGTGTACTGTATAAAATCACAGGTATTCCGGCATGAGCAAACTGACCAAGCGGCAAGGTGAAATTCTTGATTTCCTCAAGGACTGGATCGACGAGCACGGCTATCCGCCAACTCGCATCGAGATTGCCCAGGCGCTGGGTTTCAAGTCACCCAACGCTGCCGAAGATCACCTCAAGGCCCTCGCCCGCAAGGGTGCCATTGAAATGATATCCGGCGCATCGCGCGGTATCCGTGTAATTGACGCGGAAGCGGGTGACGTGACGCCACCCGCAAGCGATAGCGAGCTGCCGGTAATCGGCCGTGTTGCTGCCGGCAGCCCGATTCTGGCCCAGCAGCATATCGACAATACCTGCCCCGTCAGCCCGGATCTGTTCAAGCCCCGCGCCCACTATCTGCTGCAGGTGCGCGGGCAGAGCATGAAAGATGCCGGCATCCTTGATGGCGACCTGCTTGCCGTACACATCACCCGCGAGGCCCGCAACGGCCAGCTGGTGGTTGCCCGTCTTGATGACGAGGTGACCGTCAAGCGCTACCAGCGCAAGGGCAACACTGTCTGGCTGATGCCTGAGAACAGCGATTTTGAACCCATCGAGGTTGACCTCGAAAACCAGCAACTGGTGATCGAGGGTCTCGGCGTCGGTGTCATTCGCAGATAGGGGAAATACATCATGAACCTGCAATCATTCGACAATCAGCCCGGCCTGTTCGACCAGCAAGCTGCGGTCAACCTGCAAAGCCACTCCGAGCCGGAAATGGACAGCCATCCCGAGCCCAGCCCCTGGTGCAGCGAAATCATTCTGAGCGGCCGTGCCGAGCATTGCCTGCATCTGCTGGCCCCCATGCTCAAGCTGCTCAGCGAACAACAGGAGGAACGCTGGCTGGCACTGGTGTCGCCTCCGGAACCCCTTACCATGCAATGGCTGCGCAATGCCGGACTGAACCCGCAACGTACCCTGATCTTGCACCCCAAAGGCCTGCAAAGCAGCCAGGAACTGGCCTGTCAGGTGCTTGAGCTGGGCTGCAGCCACACGGGCGTCACCTGGCTCAGCCCCCTGCCCCTCGCAGCCCGCCAAAGGCTGTCACGCGCGGCCGAGTCCGGCGGGGCGCAAAGCATCAACATCAGTCAGCAGTTTGGCGGTGCCTGAAGCGGCATCCCGCTCACATGCCCCAAACATCACAGGCCCGAGCATCAGCTGATCAATCTGCCCGCTATCCGTTTCGCGGCGGATATGCTGAAAAAACATGCCCGCTTCGGGGTAGTTGCGCATCAGCATCGACAGCCATTGCTTGAGCCGGCCCGGAGCATGTCGCGGATGCACTTTCTGGCGCACACGCTGCCAGAACTCCTGCAGCAGCGGCCAAAGCCCGTGCCAGTCCAGCGGCTGATAGGCCTCACCCGCTATATGGGCCTTGATGTGCAAGGCCAGATCAGGTCGGCACACCAGCCCGCGCCCGATCATCACCGACTCGACACCGCTGATTTCCCGACATTTCTGCCAGTCCTGCAATGACCAGATTTCGCCATTGGCCAGTACCGGTACGCTGACCACGTCCTGAATTTTTGCCACCCACTCCCAGTGCGCCGGCGGCCTGTAGCCCTGCACCTTGGTACGCGCATGCACTACCAGCCGGGTGGCTCCACCTTCAGCCAGGGCGCGGGCGCAGTCCAGTGCCGGACTGGTATCTTCATAACCCAGACGCATCTTGGCGGTCAGGGGAACATGTCCGGGCAAGGCGGCACTCACATAGTCGGCAATCCGGTACAGCCGCTCCGGTTCCCTGAGCAAGATCGAGCCGCCCCTGGATTTATTGACCGTTTTCGCCGGGCAACCGAAGTTCAGATCCACCACTGTTGCGCCCAGCTCGACCGCCCGCGCCGCGTTTTCGGCCAGACACACCGGATCAGAACCCAGCAACTGCAAGCGCATCGGCGTGCCATTGGGTGTACTGCTGCGGCTTTTCAGTTCCGGTGCCAGTTGATAAAAGGCTGCCGGCGCCAGTAGCTGATCGGTTACACGAACGAACTCGCTGACACACCAGTCAATGCCTCCCTGGCGGGTAATCAGGTCACGCAGCATGGCATCGGCCAGGCCTTCCATCGGCGCAAGGGCTATTTCCACCCGCTGTGCTCTCCGGAACAGTCACGCCAGGCACTGCCGTAGCCCGCAACAAATTCGTCCGGCATGCGCCTGGGTTTGCCCGTCGACAGCTGCACGCAGACAAAGGTGGTGCGTGCACGCAGTAGCGTGGCACCATCGGCGGGCCGTACCAGCTGAAACAGCCGGTCCATTTTCAAGCGGCTGTCGGTCTGCACCAGCCAGGTTCCCATCAGTACTTCATCGTCCCGAAGGGCGCTAGCCAGATAGTCGATTTCGTGGCGCAAGACAGCCATGCTGCGGTCCAGCCGGGCAAAGCAGTCAAAGCCCAGCCCCAGCGCGTTTGAATGCTGCCATGCGCAGCTCTCCATCCACTGGACATACACCGCATTGTTGACATGCCGCAACTCGTCAATGTGCTCCGGCAACGCCTTGAACCCGGCCACAAAGGGCTCGGGCCGGTCCCAGGGTAAGTTCATGTTCAACCCGTTCATTGAAAACCACATAGCTATTGTTTTGTCGGCAAACCTGTACAGGTCTGCCCTGCGTTAACAGGATTCCCGTGCCTGTCTGGCCAGCCCGGTAATCGTCGGCCACTCCCGCGCCTCGACCAGCACGCGCGGTGCCAGCCAGCTGCCACCGCAGCAGATTACGTTGGGACGTTCCAGATAGCGGGCCAGACTGGCCGGATTGATACCGCCAGAGGGACAAAAGACCACATCCTGAAATGGCCCGGCATAGCTGTCCAGCAGCTCAAGGCCACGCTCGCCCGCCGGGAACAGCTTCAGCTGGCGAAACCCTGCCTCCCGGGCCTGCATCACTTCCGAGGCGGTTTGCACGCCGGGCAGCCAGGGCATCTGTTGCCCGGTTGCAGCTTCGGCCAGCGCCGGGGTAAAACCCGGGCTCACCGCAAACTGCGCTCCCGCCTGCTGCGCCTGTTGCATCTGCCGTGCACTCAGCACCGTGCCTGCACCCACCACCACTTCGGGCAGCTCCTGCCGGATATGGCGTATCACCTCAAGTGCCGGCCCGGTACGCAACGTCACTTCCAGCACGCTAATACCACCCTGCCACAAGGCGCTGGCCAGCGGTACAGCAAGTGCGGGATCATCAATCACCAGCACCGGCAGCACCGGGGCAGCCTGTACCAGGATACCTTCCATCTTCACGACCTACTCCGCCGGGCGCGCCGGCTTCTTGCGCAGCGGGGCGTGGCCGTCATCGCCGGTCAACGGCTTCTTCCGCAGTGACGGCTTGCGTACCGGTTTTGCGCTTTTTTTGTCGGCGGCTTTTTTCTTTTTGCTGCCAGCAGCCTTGCCCGAGCTTTTCACGTTTTTCGGGCCGTGGTAGCCGCCCTTGAGACCCGGCAGCACGCGCTTCTCGAAAGTCTGCTTGAGGTAGCGCTGAATGCTCGACATCAGGTTCCAGTCCAGATGTTCGATCAGGGAAATGGCCAGTCCGTCTTCACCACTGCGCCCGGTCCGGCCAATGCGATGGACATACTCGTCACCCGAGCGCGGCATGTCATAGTTGATAACCAGGTCAACACCTTCGATATCCAGACCGCGGGCGGCGACATCGGTGGCAATCAGCACCCGCTCGCCGCCCTGGCTGAAACGCTCCAGCGCCATTTTGCGTTCCTGCTGATCTTTTTCACCGTGCAGCACGAACACCCGGTAATCCTGGGCACGCAACCGCCCGTAGAGCTGATCAGCCATGGCCCGGGTATTGGTGAATACCATGGCCTTGCGATAATTCTCGTTGGCCAGCAGCCAGGCCAGCAATTTTTCCTTGTGGGCCGCACTCTCGGCCGTGATCACCTGCTGGCGGGTGGTTTCACTGAGCTGTGACACCGGGTTGAGCATCAGGTGTTGCGGATCACGCAACACCGCCTGGGTGATTTCACGCAATGCCCGTCCGCCGGTGGTGGCAGAAAACAGCAGGGTTTGTTGACGATTGCCACAGGCACTGATGATGGCCTGCATGTCTTCGGCAAAACCCATGTCGAGCATGCGGTCAGCTTCATCCAGAATCAGCCAGCGCACCTCGCCTGCCGGCATGCTGCCGGCCTGGATATGCTCCAGCAAGCGTCCGGGGGTTGCCACCAGCACGTCAGGCACCTTGCGCAGCAGCGCCGACTGTTCCTTGAAGCCTTCGCCGCCGATCACCATGGCCGACTGCAGGAAGGTGAAGCGGGCAAAGCGCTCGGTCTCCTCCAGAATTTGCCGGGCCAGCTCGCGGGTCGGTACCAGAATCAGTACGCGGGTGGCTGGTGTTGCGCCGCCTTCTTGCATAGTAAGCAACTGGTGCAGGACCGGCAGCAGGAAGGCCGCCGTCTTGCCGCTACCAGTCTGTGCAGTGGCGCGCAGGTCGCGTCCCGCCAGAATGACGGGAATCGCCTCTTGCTGTACCGGAGTCGGCTCGACAAAGGCATTTTCTTCCAGCGCTCGCAGCAGGCGCTCATGCAGGTTTAGCTGTGCAAACATCAAGGTTTCCAGATAAATGAGGGCAAAGACGGGATTCTACCTGAAGCGCCAGAACGGGGCGAGGTGCCACGCGAGAACCTGTAAGCAGCCGTTTGACATGGTGGTGGCTCAAGGGATGCTCAGCAAAGGCCTGTCTACTGTATAAGGGGGCTTGCCCCCGACAAGTATTGCAGTTCTCTCAGGAGGCAAGCCGCATTCTGTAGGTGCGAATTCATTCGCACATTGGCCTGCAGCCTCATTATGTACCCGCAGGCCCGGCATCGCGTTCGAATAAATTCGAACCGACACGCACTTTGTAGAAAGTTGTCCGTCGGCATTTCGATTGCCCAGCATCGGCACGCAGCTTTTGCGACGACAAGGTATGATAGGCGCTTTTTTCACCAACGGAATTTTTCTCATGACCGACTCCATCAGCCCGCTGTACGCGGAAATACTCGGTGAAACCGCCCGCATCAGCTGGCAGGAACTGGCACCCTGGTTTGCCAGGGGCCAGCTTCTCTGGGTCGCCGCAGACCTGGACCTGGTCAGTGTGGCCGAAGCCATCGCCAGCGATGACAAGCAGCTGGTCAGTAGCCTGATGCAGCAAAACCGCTTGCACCTCCTGACCGATGAACAAGCTGGCGATCTGCACCAGCGAGACCCCGAACTCTGGGCCACTGTGGTCCGGCCCTGGGTGCTGGTACAGGAACGGGCTACAGATGGCGGCTTCATTCGCCACTGACCATTCACAAGACCTCGGCGTGCCCGCAGCCGGATATCCGGGCCGAAAAGCCGCCTGACCAGCAGGTCATCTAGACATTTTGTCCAATAGCAATGCCGGTTTGCCTGTTTTCCTGTTTCGTTACAACGGGTTCTTGACTAAACTCCATGCGTGTAGAGCGAGCCCCGTGCCCGACACTCATCAAAATGACACTTAGAACTATTACAAAGGCAGGCATTTATGAGCAAAACAACCCGTAACCTGAGCAAACTGCTGGCCGCCATGGCGCTAGCCGGTGCAGCCACTTACAGCATGGCCGCCGAGCCCATCAAGATCGCCCTGGCCGGTCCGGTAACCGGTCCTGTTGCCCAGTACGGCGACATGCAGTCCATGGGTGCCAACATGGCTATCGAGCAGATCAACAAGGCTGGCGGCGTCAACGGCCGCATGCTCGAAGCCGTTACCTATGACGATGCCTGCGATCCCAAACAGGCGGTTGCCGTAGCCAACAAGATCGTCAACGACGGCATCCAGTTCGTTGTTGGCCATCTGTGCTCCGGTTCCACCCAGCCGGCTGCCGACATCTATGAAGAAGAAGGCATCCTGATGATCACCGCCGCGTCCACCGCGCCGGAGCTGACCCAGAAGGGTCACACCCTGATCTTCCGCACCATCGGTCTGGACAACATGCAGGGCCCTGCTGCCGGCAAGTACGTGGTTGAAAACCTCAAGCCTGCCCGCGCTGCCGTTCTGCACGACAAGCAGCAGTACGGTGAAGGTGTTGCCACTGCGGTCAAGGCCGCGCTGGACGAAGCCAAGATCCCTGTTGCGCTGTTTGAAGGCGTAACCGCCGGTGACAAGGACTTCTCTGCTCTGATCGCCAAAATGAAGCGTGAAAACGTCGAGTTCGTCTACTTTGGCGGTTACCACCCGGAAATGGGTGCCTTGCTGCGCCAGTCTGCCGAAAACGGCTTCAAGGCCAGGTTCATGGGCCCAGAGGGTGTGGGTAACACCGACATCACTGCCATTGCCGGCGCTGCCGCTGAAGGCATGATGACCACACTGCCCAAGGCATTTGACGAAGATCCCGCCAACGCCGACCTGGTCAAGGCATTCAAGGACAAGGGACAGGACCCGAGCGGTGCTTTCGTATTCCCTGCCTACGCTGCCGTACAGGTGATGGCTGATGCCATGAAAATCACCAACTCCACCGACACCGACAAGATTGCCGAAGCCATCCGCAGCAACAGCTTCGACACTCCAACCGGTACCCTGGAGTTTGACGAGAAAGGCGACCTGAAAGAATTCAGCTTCATCGTCTACGAGTGGCACGCCGACAACACCAAGACCGCTCTGACCGAGTAAGCCCGTACCCTGCCCCGCCACTGGCGGGGCTTCTGGATGTGCCGCAGCCTTTGCGCAGCAAGCTGTCGGCACTTCCTCTATGTTTACCGGTTGGTATTCCCGCATGATTGACGAGTTTTATTATTTCCTGCAACAGCTGCTCAACGGCCTGACCGTCGGCAGTACCTATGCTCTGATTGCCATTGGTTACACCATGGTTTACGGCATCATCGGCATGATCAACTTCGCCCACGGCGAGGTGTACATGATCGGCAGCTATGTCACCTTCATCGCCCTGACCGGGCTGGCCATGCTGGGCCTGGAAAGTTTGCCGCTGCTGATACTTGGCGCTTTTCTGCTCAGCATGATTGTCACCAGCGCCTACGGTTTCAGTATCGAACGGGTCGCCTACCGGCCGCTGCGCGGCAGCAACCGGCTGATCCCGCTGATTTCCGCTATCGGCATGTCGATCCTGCTGCAAAACTTTGTCCGCATTGCCCAGGGCGCGCGTGACGTGGCCATGCCCAGCATGATCACCGGCGGCATCAGCCTTGGTTCCGATGATGCGGCCGCCAGTCTGTCCTACATGCAGATCATCATTTTTGTCACCACCTTCGTTGCCATGCTGGCTCTGTCCATATTCATCAGCCGCTCGCGTACCGGGCGTGCCTGTCGTGCCTGTGCCGAAGACATCAAGATGACCGGCCTGCTCGGCATCAACAGCAACGCCATCATCGCCATCACCTTTGTCATTGGTGCCGCACTGGCGGCCGTGGCCGGCGTATTGCTGAGCCTGTACTACGGCGTGGTCAACCCCTACATCGGCTTCATGGCCGGCCTGAAGGCCTTTACCGCTGCCGTACTTGGCGGCATTGGCAGCATTCCCGGCGCCGTGCTCGGCGGGCTGGTGCTGGGCGTGACCGAGGCCATGACCTCCGGTTACTTCAGCACCCAGTACAAGGATGCCGTGGCCTTTGCCCTGCTGATCCTGATCCTGCTGTTCCGCCCGACCGGCATTCTGGGTCGTCCCGAGGTGGAGAAAGTCTGATGCGTCTTCACTTCAAATCTGCCATTTTCTCCGCGATTGTCGTTGCCATCCTCACCGCAGTGCTGCTGGGTGTGCGCCTGACTCAGGCCGGCTCGCAGCTCACCGTGGTGGTAGCCGACTCTTCCGTTTACTGGAAAATCGCCGCCGCAGCCGGCTTCATTTTCCTCTACAACCTGCTGCGCGACTGGATCGAGCGTGCCAAAGAGGCCATTCCGCGTCCGGCCGGTTTTGGTCAGCGCAATCTTCTCGACCGCCCGCTGCTGCAGAAGCTGGTCTGGCTGATCATCATCATTGCCGCCCTGGCCTTCCCTTTCCTGGCCGGCCGCAGCCAGATCGACCTGGCCACCCTGGTACTGATCTACGTGATGCTGGGCCTGGGGCTGAACATCGTGGTCGGCCTGGCCGGCCTGCTCGACCTGGGTTACGTCGGCTTCTACGCCGTGGGTGCTTACACCTACGCCCTGCTGGCCCAGTATTTCGGCATCGGCTTCTGGAGCGGGCTGGTCGCCTCCGGCATCATGGCGGCCTTCTTCGGCTTCATTCTGGGCTTTCCTGTATTGCGCCTGCGCGGTGACTATCTGGCCATCGTGACCCTTGGTTTTGGCGAGATCATCCGTATCCTGCTGAACAACCTGACCGACATCACCGGCGGCCCGCGCGGCATCGGCAACATCCCCAAGCCGACGCTGTTCAACCTGGAGTTCGCCCGCCGCGCGCCGGAAGGCACGCAAACCTTCCATGATTATTTCGGCATCGCTTTCAACAGCAACCACAGGGTGATTTTCCTCTACCTGCTGGCACTGGTGCTGGTACTGATCACATTGTTCGTGATCAACCGCCTGATGCGCATGCCGATCGGCCGTACCTGGGAGGCCATGCGTGAAGACGAGATCGCCTGCCGTGCATTGGGCCTGAACCCGACCAACATCAAACTCAGCGCCTTTACCATTGGTGCCACCTTCGCCGGTTTTGCCGGCAGCTTCTTCGCCGCCCGCCAGGGTTTCATCAGCCCCGAGTCTTTCACCTTCATCGAGTCGGCCATCATTCTGGCCATCGTGGTGCTCGGTGGTATGGGTTCGCAGATCGGTGTGGTGCTGGCAGCCATCATCATGACCGTCTTGCCGGAGCTGGCCCGCGAGTTCAATGAATACCGCATGCTGCTGTTCGGCCTGATGATGGTGCTGATGATGATCTGGCGTCCGCAGGGGCTGCTGCCGATGAAACGTCCGCATGTGGAGTTGCGCCAATGAGCAAGAACATTCTTGAAGTCAGCGGACTGCGCATGCGTTTTGGCGGCCTGCTGGCCGTGGACGGTGTCGCGCTGGAAGCCCGTGAAGGCCAGATCGTCTCCATGATCGGCCCCAACGGTGCCGGCAAGACCACGGTATTCAACTGCCTGACCGGTTTCTACAAACCGACCGAAGGCGTGATCCGCTTCCGTGGCGAAGAGATCCAGGGCCTGCCCGGCCACAAGATCGCCAACAAGGGCATGATCCGCACCTTTCAGCACGTGCGCCTGTTCAAAAGCATGACCGTACTGGAAAACCTGCTGGTGGCCCAGCATCGCCTGCTCAACAACAACCTGCTGGCCGGCTTGTTCAAGACCCCGCGCTACCGCGATGCCGAGCAGCGCGCGCTGGAACAGTCCCGCTACTGGCTGGACAAGGTCGGCCTGCTGGAACACGCCAACCGTGAAGCCGGCACTCTGGCCTATGGTCAGCAGCGTTACCTGGAAATCATCCGCTGCATGGTCACCAATCCGACCCTGCTGATGCTGGACGAGCCTGCAGCCGGCCTCAACCCCAGTGAAACCGACGGCCTGAAACACCTGATCGCCGAGTTGCGTGACCACCACGAGATGACCGTGCTGCTGATCGAGCACGATATGAAACTGGTGATGGACATCTCCGACCACATTGTCGTGATCAACCAGGGCGCTCCCCTGGCTGCCGGCACACCGGACGAAGTGCGCAACAACCCCGACGTGATCAAAGCCTATCTGGGAGAGGACTAGCATGCTCCAGGTCAGCAACCTGAATACCTTTTACGGCAAGATCCAGGCCCTGCACGATGTCTCCATCGAGGTTAAACGTGGCGAGATCGTCACCCTGATCGGCGCCAACGGCGCCGGCAAGACCACCTTGATGATGAGCCTGTGCGGCGATCCGCGTCCGGCCAGTGGTGACATCATCTACGAGGGCCAGTCGCTGCTCGGCATGCCCACTGCCCAGATCATGCGTCAGGGCATGGCCATAGTACCGGAAGGCCGTCGGGTGTTTGCCCGCCTGACGGTCGAGGAAAACCTCGCCATGGGCGCGTTTTTCTGTGACGACAAGGAAGTCCGTGAAGAGCGTCTGGAGCGGGTATTGGGCCTGTTCCCGCGCCTGCACGAGCGCTTTGCCCAGCGTGCCGGCACCATGTCCGGTGGCGAACAGCAGATGCTGGCAATCGGCCGTGCCCTGATGAGCGAGCCGCGCCTGCTGCTGCTTGACGAGCCTTCGCTGGGTCTTGCTCCCATCATCATCCAACAGATCTTTGCCATTCTGGAACAGCTGCGCGAAGCCGGCGTCACGGTGTTTCTGGTCGAGCAGAACGCCAACCAGGCACTGAAACTGGCAGACAGGGGCTATGTCATGGAGCATGGCCGCGTGGTTCTGGAAGATACCGGTGCCAACCTGCTGGTCAACGAAGACGTGCGCAAGGCCTATTTGGGCGGCTGATAAAGGGTTATTCCGCACAAATAAAAACGGGACGCCTGAGCGTCCCGTTTTTATTGCATGCCAATCAGGCTTGCTGGCGTACCGGAGTCTCGGGGTACCAGGCATCCTGCAGTTCGCTGATTTCAACGCTGGCCGGCTCGCTGCGACCCTTCAGCCAGCTCTCAACAGCACTGCGTTGCTCCGGTGTGACGGAACCACGCGCACCCAGGCAAACCAGTGCGTACTCGGGGCCGCCAATCAGGCCCAGGCCATTGCGTTCGATGGCCTCGACAATGAAATCGGAATAAAAAGCCTCGATGGCCTCATCGGACAGGGACTCGGGATAAGCAACCTGTACTTCAAAGCCCAGTTCCTGGAACTCGTCGACACAGAGTTTTTTGCGCAGACGGCGCGAACGATTTTTTGCCATGACAGCCTCCAAATATCAAGGCGCACAGTCTAACAGACTTCCAGCCTTTGATAGCCAGATATTTGGCCGCATGAGCATACACACCGCGCTGGAGATCACCCTTACGCAGGCTGCTTCTGTAGGTCCGGATTTATCCGGACAAGCCCGGCATCGCCGGGCAACAGAGATTCATGTGCGAATGAATTCGCACCTACGGTCCGGATTTATCCGGGCAAACCCGGCATAGCCGGGCCTCGGAGGTGCGTGTGCGACGTGTGCGACGTGTGCGAATGAATTCGCACCTACAGGTAACCCTTTCGTACAGACGGACTTGCTACTCATAGATACCGGCTAATAAACGGGAAGCCCGATTAAGCAAGTGCCATCACATCTTGACGTCATTTTTTATTACCGGCAGTTCAGGCATACTGTGCTACCTAAACGTTTATCCGGCACAGCAGCCGGTCCATCTTTTTCAAATTCTGCAGTTCATTTTCGATGCGCAAATTTATTTTTTCTGCTTTTCTCGGCCTGTCCGTCAGTCTGACATCCATTGCCCATGCCGCCCATCCTGACGCCAATGACATCCAGCGCGTACTGACACGTCACCAGCTGCCTGCCGACTCCCTGACCCTGATCACCCTGCCCCTGAACGGTACCGCACAGGGCACAAGCTACAACGCCGACAAGTCGGTCAATCCGGCTTCGGTCATGAAACTGGTGACCACCTATGCCGCCCTGGATACCCTCGGCCCGACCTACACCTGGAAAACCGACCTGCTGACCGATGGCGAGGTGATTGGCGATACCCTGCACGGCAACCTGTATTTTCGCAGCGGCGGCGACCCCAAGCTGACCACCGAACGCCTCTGGCTGCTGCTGCGTGACCTCAAGCTGCAGGGCATCAAGCACATTCGCGGCAACCTGATACTGGACGGCAGCTACTACGACATCAAGAACCTGATCGCCTTTGATGGCGAGGCCAGCGACCTGTACCGGCCTTTCATGGTCGAACCCGACGGCCTGCTGATCAACTTCAACGCGCAGCGTTTCATCGTGCGCACCGATCGCGGCAAGGCGGTGGTGGTATCGGACCCGCTGGTTCCCGAAGTGCAGATCAATAACCAGCTGCAGGTAGTTCCGGCCAGAGCCTGTCACGTGCATACCAAGGTCAGTTTCCTGCCGCGCCAGAGTGCCGACCAGCTTAGCCTGACCGTATCCGGCAGCATTCCCGAAGGCTGCAGCAGCGAGCGCTACTTCGCCTTCATTGATCACACGCGCTATTCATCCGGCGTGATCCGGAGCACCTGGGACGACATGGGCGGCACCCTCAACGGCAAAACATTGCTTGGCGAGACACCCGCCAGCGCCAAGCTACTGGCCAGGCTGCCGTCCGCTTCTGTGGCCGACACCATCCGCGACATCAACAAGTTCAGCAACAACACCATTGCAAAACAGTTGTTCATCACCCTGGGTGCCCACTTCCGTACCCCGTCCGATGCCGACGATGTGGTGGCCGCACGTCGCTCCATCAACAACTGGTGGCAAGGGCTGGGCGGCAAGGCCGACACGCTGGTCATCGAAAACGGTTCAGGCCTGTCACGCCAGGAGCGTCTGACCGCCCGAGAGCTGGCCCTGATGTTGCAACAGGCGGCACACAGCCCCTATGCTGCAGAATTTCAGGCATCCCTGCCGGTGGTGGGTGTGGACGGTACCATGCGCCGGCGTCTGGCCAAACAACCCGTTGCCGGCAAGGCCCGCGTCAAGACCGGCACACTGAAAAACGTCCGCGCCATTGCCGGTTACAGCCAGGACAAGGACGGCAACAACTGGGCGGTGGTGATCATTGCCAACCACCACAAGAACCTCAACAACGCCGTGCTCGACGACCTGCTGGCCTCGCTTTACACCCAGCAGCCTGTGCGCTAGGGCAATGCTGTTCCGCCACATGCTGTCCAGGTGCGATCTGTGCGCACCCGGCAGCTAGAAGGAACTCTCGTCCCGCCCTTCCAGCATGGTGCGTTTGAGCAGCACATAGAGCGCACCGGTGCCGCCATGTTTCGGCTGGCATGAACTGAAGCCCAGCACGCGATCGTGCTGACGCAACCATGTGTTGACGTGACTTTTCAGCATCGGCTTGCGGCCGTCCAGCCGGTTGGCCTTGCCGTGGGTGACCCGCACACAGCGCACTTCCAGCTTCACTGCCTCGGCCAGAAAGGCCCATAATTCGCTGCGCGCCCGTTCCACCGTCATGCCGTGCAAATCAATGCTGCCCTCAAAGGCAATCTGACCGGCCTTGAGGCGACGCAACTGGCTGTCCTGCACCCCGTCGCGGCCCCACAACAGAAAGTCTTCCGGCCCCACATCAATCACATACTGATCCGACAGGCCGTCCATCTTTATTTTCGTGCCGGCCTGCACTGCCCGCTGGCGTGCCAGCGTCTGGTTCTGCCTGTCCACCGGCCGGGAGCCGGTCTCCGCCTGATCCACCCGGATCCGGCGTACACCTTTCATCTCGCGGGCAAACAGGGAAAAATCATCATCGTCAGTCATGTTTCGTTCCAGACAAAAACGCCCCACAGGTGTGGGGCGTTTTTGATACAGCAATCAGATTACATCTTGGCAATCATCGCGTCACCAAACTCTGAGCAGGACAGCAGCTTGGCATCGTCCATCAGGCGCTCGAAGTCATAGGTTACGGTTTTCTGGCCAATGGCACCGTTGATGCCCTTGATGATCAGATCGGCCGCTTCGTTCCAGCCCATGTGGCGCAGCATCATTTCTGCAGACAGGATCACGGAACCGGGGTTGACCTTGTCCTGACCGGCGTACTTCGGTGCAGTACCGTGGGTCGCTTCAAACATGGCAACGCTGTCGGACAGGTTGGCACCCGGAGCGATACCGATACCACCGACCTCGGCTGCCAGGGCATCGGACAGGTAGTCACCGTTCAGGTTCAGGGTGGCGATCACGTCGTACTCGGCAGGACGCAGCAGGATCTGCTGCAGCATGGCGTCAGCGATGGCATCCTTGACGATGACGTTCTTGCCGGTTTTCGGGTTCTTGAATTGCATCCACGGACCACCGTCCAGCAGCTCTGCACCGAACTCGTCACGCGCAACCTCGTAGCCCCACTCCTTGAAGGCACCTTCGGTGAACTTCATGATGTTGCCCTTGTGCACGATGGTCAGGGAGTCGCGATCGTTGTCGACCACGTACTGCAGCGCCTTGCGCACCAGACGCTTGGTGCCCTGTTCGGAAACCGGCTTGATGCCGATGCCGCAACCTTCGGTGAAACGGATCTTGGTAACGCCCATTTCCTCGGTGAGGAACTTGATGACCTTGTCGGCTTCCGGGGTACCGGCCTGCCACTCGACACCGGCGTAGATGTCTTCGGAGTTTTCACGGAAGATCACCATGTCCACGTCCTGGGGACGCTTGACCGGGCTGGGTACACCTTCAAACCAGCGTACGGGACGCAGGCAAACGTACAGGTCCAGCTGCTGGCGCAGGGCAACGTTCAGGGAGCGGATGCCGCCACCGACCGGAGTGGTCAGCGGACCCTTGATGGATACAACGTAGTCGCGTACGGCTTCCAGGGTTTCTTCTGGCAGCCAGGTTTCGGAATCGTATACCTGGGTGGCTTTTTCACCGGCATAGACTTCCATCCAGGAAATCTTGCGCTCGCCGCCGTAGGCTTTCTCAACGGCTGCATCAACCACCTTGATCATGACGGGGCTGATGTCAACACCAATACCGTCACCCTCGATGTAAGGAATGACCGGGTTGTTAGGAACGTTCAAGGACATGTCTGCATTAACGGTGATTTTGTCACCGGCTGGCACCTGGATCTTTTGGTATCCCATGCTGTAACTCCGTGGTTAACGTGGTTTAAAACAAAAAACTGTCACGCGTGTGGCCTGACAGAGCTGAAATTCTTCATATAACTGCACATCCGACAACGGATCTGGTGCTTGAGTCACATGTTTTGCAACGCCGGCTATTATAGCATAGTTCCCGCCGGTTACCTTGCAGCTGACCAAGTCTGTTCCACTCCGGACTGCGGGCCATCATAAACCCATACGCGAGGCCCGGTATTACGACCTTAGACTTACGCTTCAAACAAAGCATTCACGGAGCATCTAACCATGACATTCAGCCCCCACATCACCGTTGCCAGCATTGTCGAGCAGGACGGCCGGTTTCTGTTTGTACGTGAGCACACCAGCCGGGGCATCATGATCAACCAGCCGGCCGGACACCTTGAGGCAGGCGAAACCCTCGAACAGGCGGCCGTGCGCGAGACCCTGGAAGAAACCGGCTGGCACGTCAGGATCACCGCCGTCACCGGGATTTATCTGTACCTGGCCCCGAACGGCGTGACCTACCAGCGCCTGTGCTTTGCCGCTACGCCCCTGCAGCGCCAGGATGATGCCGTGCTGGATGCCGAAATCATCGAGCCCTTGTGGCTCAGCCCTGCCGAGCTGCAGGCCGAACGACAACAGTGGCGCAGTCCGCTGGTGATGCAATGCCTGCGGGATCACCTGGCTGGCTCATGCTATCCGCTGGCCATGCTCAAGGGTATTTTTTGACTGCAACCTGATAAACTGCACCCTTTCCAGTCAGCTGTTTTTCGAGAATCATGAACCATCCCCAGCAAACCCGTGTAATCGTCGGCATGTCCGGCGGCGTCGACTCTTCCGTTGCGGCCCTGCTGCTGTTGCAACAAGGCTACCAGGTGGAAGGCCTGTTCATGAAAAACTGGGAAGAGGACGACGGCACCGAATACTGCACCGCCCGCGAGGACCTGGCCGACGCCCGGGCAGTGTGCGACACGCTGGGCATCAAGCTGCATACAGCCAACTTTGCCGCCGAATACTGGGACAATGTATTCGAGCATTTCCTGGCCGAATACCAGGCTGGCCGCACCCCCAACCCGGACATCCTGTGTAACCGGGAAATCAAGTTCAAGGCTTTTCTTGATTATGCCAAAAGCCTGGGTGCCGACCTGATCGCCACCGGCCACTATGTTCGCCGGCTCGACGAAAACGGCCAGAGCCTGCTGCTCAAGGGAGTCGATACCAACAAGGACCAGAGCTATTTTCTCCACGCGGTGGGCGGCCGTGAAATCGCCCAGAGCCTGTTTCCCGTTGGCGAACTGGAAAAGCCGGCCGTTCGCGCACTGGCCGAAGAGCACGGACTGATCACTGCCAGCAAGAAAGACTCGACCGGCATCTGCTTCATTGGCGAGCGCCGCTTTACCGATTTTCTCAGGCAATACCTGCCCGCCCAGCCCGGCCCGATCGAAACCACCGACGGCCAGGTGATCGGCGAGCATGCCGGCTTGATGTACCACACCATCGGCCAGCGCCAGGGGCTGGGCATTGGCGGCATGAAGGACGCCAGCGAAGAGCCCTGGTATGTGCTGGCCAAGGACCTTCAGCGCAACGTATTGATTGTCGGCCAGGGCAATGAGCATCCCTGGCTGTTCTCGCGCAGCCTGGTGGTGCGCCAGGTCAGCTGGATCAACCCGGTGGACGTCACCCGCATTGATGGCCTGAGCGCCAAGGTACGCTATCGCCAGCCCGATCAGAGCTGTAGCGTGGAGCCCCTTGGTGACGGTTTCCAGGTGAATTTCGACCAGCCCCAGCGTGCAGTCACCCTCGGCCAGTCCATTGTATTTTATGACGGTGATGTGTGCCTCGGCGGCGGCATCATCGAGTCCTGCCAACCCTGGGATGAAGGAATTCAGCGGCCATGACCCCACTGCAAGAACAATTGGTGGCTCTTGCCGGCCTGTTCCAAGCGGCACATCTGGTACACAAGCTGGCGCAAACCGGCCAGATCAGCGATGCCTCGCTGGAGTACATGCTCAACACCCTGCTGATACGCAACCCGCAAAGCACGCTGGATGTCTATGGCGGCGATGATTACGCGCTGCGTGACGGCTACCGCACCCTGCAGGCCGCCCTGTTGCGCGACGCCCACAACCTGCCCCGCGAAAGCCTGCGCTACGCCCTGTCCATGCTGGGACTGGAGCAACAGTTCGCCCGCCGCGACGACCTGCTGCAACTGACCGGCGAACGGCTGGAGCGCATCGGCCAACAGGCTGAACAGTTCGGCATTACCAGCAGTGGCGTGGTCGGTGCCTTTGCCGACCTGTACCAGGACACCATCAGCACCTTCAACCAGCGCATCCAGGTGCATGGCGACATGCGTTATCTGCAGCAGGAAGCAACAGCAGCCAAAATCCGCGCATTACTGTTTGCCGGCATCCGCTCCGCCCGGCTCTGGCGCCAGCTGGGCGGCAAGCGCTGGCATCTGTTGTTCAAACGCGGAACCATGCTGACCCAGCTGCAAAACCGCCTGTCGCATTGATGCGCAGCATACAACCCCTGCGTGGCGCAGCCCTGCTGGCCCTGTCGGCCCTGCTGTTTTCGCTGATGGGCGTGTTTATCCGTGAAGCCTCGGTTACGGTCAGCAACGAAGTGATAGTGTTTTTCCGTAACCTGGTGGGCGTGCTGTTCTTTCTGCCACTGGTGCTTGCCAAAGGGTTGCAGCCGCTGAAGACCGACCGGCCACTGACCCACCTGAAACGTACCGCCTACGGGCTGGGCGCCATGTATTGCTTCTTCTATGCCATCGCCCACCTGCCACTGGCCGATGCCATGCTGTTTACCTATTCGGCACCGGTGTTCACACCACTGCTGGCCTGGCTCTGGCTCAAGGAACCGTTGACCAGACGCATGCTGGCACTGTCACTGGTCGGCCTGGCCGGGGTATTGCTGGTCAGCAAGCCTTCGGGGGCCCTGTTCAGCAGCCTGTCGCTGGTCGGCCTGGCCGCCAGTCTGCTCGCCGCCAGCGCCTTTGTGTCCATCCGTGAAATGAGTGACAGCGAGCCGGCCTTCCGTATCGTGTTCTACTTTGCTTTCTTCAGCACCAGCTTATCGGCCATTCCGCTGGCATGGGCCTGGCAGCCGCTGGATTCGCAGCAACTGCTGCTGTTGCTGGCCGCCGGCTTGCTGGCGGCCCTGGCACAGTTTGCCATGTCGCAGGCCTACGCCCTGGCTCCGCCTGGTCTGATTGGCCCGGTGGCCTACAGCGCCATCGTATTCTCCGGCATCATTGCCTGGCTCCTCTGGAACGAAACACCGGGCCCCAGCTCGATCGCCGGTGCCGCCCTGATTTTCACTGCCAGCATCCTGAGCGTAATGCAGAAAAAACCCACCTGAACAGATGCTTCCAATGGCTTGTACCGGCAAGGATCACGTCGGCCGCAACGGAAAAAGCCGGAAAGCCGGCAGCCTGCCTAGATAGCATTTGGCCACCCTATAGATTCGGTTGTAGCTGCCGAAGCAGGCAGGAAGAAACCAAGATGACATACAAGGTCTGATGCAACATGAACCAGCAGCCCGATAACGCCCCTACCGGCACACCAGCACAGCCTGCGTCCCGTCCCGCAGATGAGATGATATCGTCTGAAACTGCGACATCCGCTCCGGAAACTGAAGCGGTCGAATCGCCGTTGCAAAAGAAACAGCAGCTCTGGGCCGGCCTGCCCTACGAAAGCACGCAGATTTTGCGCCTTGCCCCCCTGGCCGCCGAACGTGAAACAGGCTTGCGCCCCCTGCTGTTTGCCTGCCTCAACCGCATCAGCCGCCACAGCAAAGAATTCAGCATGCTGCGCCTGAGCATCACGCTGCCCGAGAAAAAGAATTCGAAAGCAAACAACTGCCTGGAACTCTGGGTTGATCACCGTGAAAAGACCATTCATGTTTTACCCGAGCATGGGCTGGTCACCGATCCGGGCAACCGTGGCCTGGGCCGTTTGCTGCTGGCCCAGGCCATCGACTGGTGCAGTCCAAAATGGCATGACTACAGTTTGCCTACAGTCGGACTGAAAAGCGGCCAGGCCCCCAATGAGCTGGCCCGCTTGCGCCGTGATCACGCCCTGCAGGCACAGGGTTTCACCGTCACCTATAACGACGGCGTACAAATGAGCGCCAGCTGTACCGCTATCCGCCTGGAGCAGCTGGGGCGTGACTGGAACCGGGAAAAGGTCCGCGTGATGGATCACCTGGAAGCCGCACACCTGTTGTACAGCTCGGATCAGAACCTGCGTGCACAGACCGCTCAAATCAAGAAACTGGACGAAAAAATCAGCCTGCTGCAGCGCGATGACAATACGCTCAGGTTCACCATTTTCACCCTGACCTTCTTTGCCATTTTCCAGGCCGGGCTGCTGATCTGGATGGCCACACGCTAGCCAGGGCAGCTGCTCCCTCAGCCCTGCTGCACGTCGTGCAGGCTGCCGCCCATACAATTGGGCGAATCAGGTGCCTGCTCTGCCTGCGACCACTCTTCGGGAGTGTAGGTATGCTGTGCCAGCGCATAGGGCATGACATCTTTCAGTGCTGCATACACCGCCTGCTGACGCCTGACCTTGCTCAGCCCGGCAAACGCCTCTGACACAATCACCGCCTTGTAGTGGGTTTCATGACCACGACTGTGCATGTGGCTTTCATCGGTTACCTCAAGAAATGCAGGGTTGAGCACCTGCAGGGCCGTTTTGATTTTTTCCAGCATCATGATACCGATCCTTCTTGTCCGGTTATTGGAAGTCAGGTATTGACCGGTACAAGCCTGACGCCTGCCCGGAGTTCGCAGCATTTCCGTTGAATTTCCCCGACAATGCACACACTAACGTGAAAAAGCCGCGCTCTGCATCCAGCCAAGGCTCTCTTCGGTGCGACCGGATGGCCGGTATTCCGCCGCCCAGACACCCCGATAGCCGGCCTGCTCCAGCTGATGACGAATAGCCGGAAAATCCAGAACTCCGCTGCCCGGTTCATGCCGCCCCGGGCAATCGGCAAACTGGACATGCCCGATGGCATCCCCGAGCTCGGCAATCGCCTGCCCCGGGTCAATGGCCTGACGCGCCATATGGTACAGGTCCAGCTGTGCCCGGACATTGGGTTGTGCGATCTCGCGCAGCAAGTCCAGCTGTTGTTGCGGGGTATTAAGGAAAAAACCCGGCATATCGAGCGGATTGATCGCCTCGACCAGCACCTCGATATGCAACCGGGAAAAGGCCCGCGCGGCCTCGCGCACATTGGCGGCCAGCGTCATGAAAGCCTGTTCCGGGTCTTGCCCTGCGGTCAGCCGGCCGGCCAGCACATTGACCATTTTCGGCCCGGCAATGGCCGCATACTCCAGCGCAGTATCCAGCGCCTCGGCAAATTCGCGCCGGCGCTGTGGCTGGCACGCCAGCCCGGGCCCACCGTCCATCAGGTCTCCGGCCGGCAGGTTGATCAGCAACAGCGGCATGCCCTGCCGCTCCAGCTCCCGTTTCAGTTCAAGCGGTGACAGCTCGTAGGGAAACTGGATCTCGACTCCGTCAAATCCTGCCTGCCGTGCAGCAGCCACCCGCTCCGGCAAAGGCCGCTCGGTAAACAACAGCGACAGATTGGCAATCAGTTGCATGGTTCCTCCCGGCTGTACAGCTCGATCAGGGTGGACGGATCGCGACCGGCACTGCCGGCGGCAGCATGCATGCGCATCAGCTGGGCCGCAATGCCGCTCATCGGCGTAGCGCTGCCCTGCTCCTGCGACAGGCTGGCCGCCATGTCCAGATCCTTGAGCAGAGTGCGTACATGCCACCTGACCGGTTCAAAGGTACGGCTGGCCATTTGCGGCGCCAGGATCTGCAGCGGCTTGCTGTCAGCAAAACCGCCCGTCAGGGCCGGCGTCAGAAGCTCCGCGTCCACTCCGGCGCGCTGCGCCAGTGCCACCACTTCGGCAATCACCATCGCATTACAAGCCACCAACATCTGGTTGCATATCTTGGTCACCTGCCCGCTGCCTGTCGGCCCCATGTGAGTCAGGCGCTGGCCCAGCTGCATCAGGACCGGTTCCACCCGTGCCAGCACATCGGCAGCGCCACCGGCCATCAGCGTCAGGCTACCGTTTTCGGCACCGCCCACTCCGCCGGACACCGGCACGTCAAGCCAGTGCGCCCCATGCTGCACCACCCGCGCTGCCAGCTCGCGGGTGGCCTGCGGTTCGATGCTGGAGCAGTCAATAATAATCTGGCCTTTTTGCAGGGCAGGCAACACTGCCTCCGTGACCTCGCATACGGCCGAAGTATCCGCCAGGCACAGGATCAGCACGTCACAATGCTGTGCCAGCTCGGCCGGCGTCGCTACCACTGCGGCTCCTTCCGCCTGCAGGGGTGCGCACTTGTCCCGGTTACGGTTCCAGACTGTCAACGGGTAACCGGCCGCCAGCAAGCGCCGGCACATGGGTAGCCCCATCAGGCCTATGCCGGCAAAACCCAGGGTCATGTCTGCTTTGTTCATCGATATGCTCCTGTTTGCCTACTGTCGTACCAGCCGTCCGGTATCCCATGGCGCTTGGTGAGTGCTGCGGTAAGGGTTGATATCCAGCCCGCCCCGGCGCAAATAGCGTGCATGGACGGTCAGCCGTTCAGGTTCGAGCAAACGGTGCAGGTCAAGGAAAATCCGCTCGACGCATTGCTCATGGAAATCCTGATGCTCGCGAAAGCTGACCAGATAACGCAACAGGCCGGCCCGGCAGAGCTTTTTTGTACCCTGGTAATCAATGGCCACACTGCCCCAGTCCGGCTGGCCGGTGACCGGGCAGCACGAGCGCAGCAGATGACTATGGAGTTGCTCGTGAGCGACCTGTTCGCTGGTCTGCAGCAGGCCGGCATCAGGCTCATGGTATTGGCCGATATCAATCTCCAGCCCGTCGATGCAAGCGCCAGGCAAGACTGCCAATCCCTGCGCAGTAGCCTGGTCTAGGTCCAGCATCCGCACCCGGACTGCCGCTCCGGCCACCGCCGACAAGTCATGCTCCATGAGCGAGCAGACGGCATGTGTATCGGCAAAGACGGACTGGTTGAACGAGTTCAGATACAGCTTGAAGGATTTGGATTCGATGATGTTGGGCGAGTCGGCCGGCACTTCTACCTCCGCCATGGCCACCACCGGCTTGCCCGATGGCAACAGCCAGGACAGCTCATAAGCGGTCCAGATGTCGACGCCCAGATACGGCAGCTGCGAGCCGTCAAGGCCAAATTGCTCCCATTTCACCCGTCGCTCGATGGCAAACAGCAGGCTGGCATCATAGCGGGACTTATAACGGGTTTGCTTGCCCAGCAGGGAATGTTCGGCAGGATGTAGCATGGTTGTCTTGCACCTTGATCAGGCTGCCCCGCTCTCTGCCCCATGCAGAAAACCGGTCAGCCAAAACTCCTGATGCAAAGTGTAACAGCAAGGACCTGCCTGCAGCCATGGCATGGCCATGACTGCAGGTGCAATCAGTGCAACCTGAAGCGTTGCAACAAGGCGTTGAGCCCTTCAGCCAGACGGGCCAACTCCTGGCTGGACACCTGTGTTTCATCAGCACCGGCAGAAGTCTGGGCTGACAGGTCGTGAATTGCCACCAGACTTCTGTCGACTTCCTGCGCGACCATCGCCTGCTCTTCAGCCGCACTGGCAATGCTCAGGTTCTGCTGGTTGATCTGGTCCATCAGCTCGGCCGAACGGTTCAGCACTTCCAGTACGTCGTATGCCATTTCCCGCGTGCTGGTCACCCAGCGACTGCTGGTTTCCATATTGTTGACTGCCACCTCGGTTTCATTCTGCACGTTGCCGATCATGCGCTCGATTTCCACCGTGGACTCCTGGGTGCGGCCGGCCAGCGCCCGTACCTCATCGGCCACAACGGCAAACCCGCGTCCCTGCTCGCCGGCCCGGGCGGCTTCGATCGCGGCATTGAGCGCCAGCAGGTTGGTCTGCTCGGCAATGGCACGAATCACTTCGATGACCTGACCGATCTCCTGCACATTACCGGCCAGACGGCCAATACCTTCATTGGTCTTGCCGATCTCCGCCGACAACTTGTCGATGGTGTCCACGGTTTCCTGCAGCCTGCCCTGCCCGGTACGGACCTGAACCTGGGTCTGCTCGGTGTTGCGCGAGGTATTGTTGGCATTGCCTGCCACTTCTTCGATGGCCGCTGTCATCTCGTTGACGGCGGTAACCGCCTGTTCCAGCTGGCTGCTCTGCTCATGCACCGTACGGCTGGAGTCATTGGTAATCAGGCTGAGCTCTTCCGATGTGCTGGCCAGTTGCTGGGACGAGTCGGTGATGTGCTCAAGGGTTCCGCGCAGCTGCTCCTGCATCTGCTGCATCGCGCGGATCATGTCACCTGCCTCATCGCGGCCGCTGTCCTGCACATCACGGGTCAGATCTCCCTCGGCAATGCGCCTGGAGGTTTCCACCGCCAGCCGCAACGGCACCAGCAGGCTGCGGCTGAACAGCATGGCCAACACAATCATCGCCACCAGCGCAGCCACAATGGCAACCGTGATGCTGGTCAGCGAGCTGGACTCTATCGACTGCGCGTTGGCAACGCTGGCACTGGCCTGCTGCATTTCAAACGCAACCAGTGCATTCACGGCTTCCACAGCCTGCGCTCCCTGGGCTGTCAGGCGAATGTCAATCTCCTCGGCCAGCTGCTCCTGGCCAGCCTGGCGTGCCTGCATCCACTGCCCCAGCGATACATTGTAGACCTCCACCAGCGAAACGGCCTGCTGCAACAGCTTGCCACCCTCGGCAGAAACGATTGCTGCCAGCTTGTCGCCATTGGCCTTGAATGAGCGACCAGCCTCCTCAACTGTTCTCAGGGCTGACTGCTTGGCTGCCTCGTCAGAAGTCAGGGCAAAGTTGGCGGTATACAACCGCATGGTCAGGAAGTCGCGACGCATTTCACCTACCGCTGCCACCTGTGGCAAACGCAGCGTGCCCAACTCTTCGGTGATGTGCCCGAGCCGGTTTTGCTGCACTATGGAAAAAACGCCCAGTAACAGGGTGATCAGACCCAGCAGGCCAAAAAAAAGTGCCGCCCGGGGGGCAATGCGCAGGTTGCGGAACATGGCAGTTTCCTTCTTTGTGATGTACGGACATTCTATCGACCGCAGGCCGGCAACCTTGAATTATAAAATTCGTATATGTACCTGCTTTCCCGTGGTATTCAGAGGCTGGCAAGTATGGCGGCGACAGCCTGCCCCGGATTGTCTGCACGGGTGACCGGGCGGCCAATGACCAGATAGTCGGAACCGGCCTGCATCGCCCGGGCCGGCGTCAGGATGCGTTTCTGATCGTCACTGGCACTGCCTGCCGGGCGAATGCCCGGCGTTACCAGCTGGCCCGCCGGCCACTGTTGCTTGAGTGCCTGCGCTTCCTGTGCCGAGCAGACCAGCCCGTCCAGCCCGGCCTGCTCGGCCAGGCCGGCCAGACGCAACACTTGTTCTTGCGGTGCCACATCCAGCCCGATACCGGCCAGATCCTCCCGTTCCATGCTGGTCAGTACCGTCACGCCAATCAGCAACGGCTTGCTGCCCTGATGCTGCTCCAGCACTTCACGGCAGGCGGCCATCATTTTCAAACCGCCCGAGCAGTGCACATTGACCATCCACACGCCCATTTCCGCCGCCGCCTTCACCGCCATCGCGGTGGTGTTGGGAATATCATGGAATTTCAGATCAAGGAACACCTCAAAGCCCAGCTGATGCAGCGCATCCACCACCTGCGGTCCGCAGCGGGTAAACAGTTCCTTGCCGACCTTGACCCGGCAGTCCTGTGGATTCAGCTGGCGGGCCATGGCCATGGCCTGCTCAAAACCGGGAAAATCAAGGGCAACAACAACGGGGCTGTTCATGGACATGCTCTCAGGTCTGGAAAAACCCACATTGTACCCAGTGTCTGCGCTGGCGTCACACCCGCAAGCCGCCCGATGATAGAGCCTCCTGTATTTTACAAATGAGAATTATTATCATAAAGAACTCTAAATGGCATCTGCCGGCCACGGGTGTATAGTGGAGTTCATTCTTTCGATGAGGCCCTGCCCATGCCCTGGTATATCTGGCTGGTGATCGCCGCTGCGTTGGGCAGCATTGTCGGCAGCCTGTTGCTGCTGCGCGATACCGCACACAAAATGCCGATTGATCCCGATGCGCTGGAGCGGATGAAAGCTCGTAATGCCGAGCTGGACGCTGCCGAGCGCAAAGACCACGACTGATTGACCACTTGCAGGAGAAGCACATGACTACCCGTACCGAAACCGACAGCATGGGCACCATTGAAGTCCCGGCGGATGCCTACTGGGGCGCACAGACCCAGCGCTCCAAACAAAACTTTGTGATTGGCGGCCAGCAGATGCCGCTGGCGGTGGTGCATGCACTGGCACAGGTGAAAAAAGCCGCCGCCAAAGTCAACGCCGAGCTGGGCGAGCTGCCACAGGAGCTGGCCAGCCTGATTGAACAGGCCGCCGACGAAGTGATCAGCGGTACGCTGGATGCACACTTTCCGCTGGTGGTCTGGCAAACCGGCAGCGGCACCCAGAGCAACATGAACGTCAATGAAGTGATTGCCGGGCGCGCCAACGAAATCGCCGGACAGGGCCGTGGCGGCAAGTCGCCGGTACACCCCAACGATCACGTCAACCGCGCACAAAGCTCCAACGACAGCTTCCCCACCGCCATGTACATCGCCGTGTTGCAGGCCGTAAATAACCAGCTGCTGCCCGGTATGCAAACCCTGCGCGACGGGCTGCATGCCCAGTCACAACGCTATATGGATCTGGTGAAAACCGGCCGCACCCACATGATGGATGCCACGCCAGTCACCTTCGGCCAGGAGCTATCGGCTTTTGTTGCCCAGCTGGATTACGCCCGCGCCGCCATTGAAAACAGCCTGCCCGCCATCTGCCAGATTGCCCAGGGCGGCACGGCCGTGGGCACCGGCCTCAACAGCCACCCGCAATTTGCCGAAAAAGTCGCCGCTGCACTGGCCGCGCAAACCGGCCTGCCTCTGATCAGTGCGCCCAACAAGTTTGCCGCACTGGCTGGCCATGAGCGTCTGGTGATCCTGTCTGGCGCATTGAAAACCCTCGCTGTAGTATTGATGAAGCTGGCCAACGACCTGCGCCTGCTCGGCTCCGGCCCGCGTGCCGGTTTTGCCGAGGTGCTGTTGCCCGCCAATGAGCCGGGCAGCTCGATCATGCCGGGCAAGGTCAACCCGACCCAGTGCGAGGCGCTGTCGATGCTGGCCTGCCAGGTGATCGGCAATGACACCACCGTCAGCATGGCCGCCAGCCAGGGGCATTTGCAGCTCAACGTGTTCAAGCCGGTGATTGTGCACAACCTGCTGGAATCCATCCGCCTGCTGGCCGATGGTTGCGTGAATTTCCAGGAGCACTGCGTGGCCGGCATGAGCGCCAACGAGCAGCAAATGGCCGCCCATCTGGAAAACGGCCTGATGCTGGTCACCGCCCTCAACCGCCACATCGGCTACGACAACGCGGCAAAAATCGCCAAGAAAGCCTACGAGGAAAACAAGACCCTGCGCCAGGCCGCCATCGAACTGGAACTGGTCACTGACGAGCAGTTCAACCAGTGGGTACGTCCGCAAGACATGCTCAAACCCGAGTAAGCCCTCTCTCCACACACAACAACGCCGCGATTAATCGCGGCGTTGTTGTGTGTGGCTTCTGCCCCGGGACCGCTCAAGCTTTATTGTCGGCGTCGCGACAGCAGCCCGGCACCGCCGGGCCACCCTCCTCCCCCACCCGCACAAAGTTTATCGGGTGCGGCGGAGCGTCTCAGCCGTACCCAAAAGCCGCAGTGAAAAGCCTACCCACACTTGCTCTCGCCACAGGCCAGACAGGTCAGGCAACCATCCATCTGGATCGCCGCCTTGACATGACACTTGCCACAGCGTTGCGCACCGGCCGGATAGCTCTGCGTGCTGTCGTCGCAATTGGGGGCTACCTGCGCCTGGGCACTGATCTGCTCGTATTCGGCCCGTTTCTGCGCCAGATACGCCTGCTGGTGCAGGTCCGGTTCGGACTCGATCATGCCGATGTGTTTGAGATGACGCTCCAGCACATCGCCGATCTCCGCCACCAGCGACGGCATCCAGCGGCCGCCCCGCATCAGATAGCCGCCCTTGGGGTCGAACACGCTTTGCAGCTCTTCCACCAGGAAGGTGCAGTCGCCACCCTTGCGGAACACCGCTGAAATGATCAGGGTCAGCGCCGCGATCCACTGGTAGTGCTCCATGTTCTTGGAGTTGATGAAAATCTCGAACGGACGGCGCTGCTCATGTTCGGTACCTGGGTTCAGCACGATATCGTTGATGGTGACGTAGTAGGCATGCTCGGAAGTCGGGGTCTTGATCTTGTAGGTGCTGCCGACCAGATGCTCCGGACGCTTGACCTTCTCGTGCATTTCCACATAGTCCGGCTCGGGTGCCGGCGTTGCTGCTACCGCCTCCGGCTTGACCACTTCAAAACCGGTGATTTTTTCATTGATGCTGATGCTCATGGTTGCTGCTCTCCGCTCAGAACTTGCCGTAGTAGCCTTCTTTCAAGGCTTCGTACAGGTTGGCGGCGGTGTGGGTTTCACCGTCATATTCGATTTCTTCGTTGCCCTTGACTTCAACCACGCTGCCGTCGGCCAGGGAGAACCGGTAGGTGGTGCTGGCCAGGTCTTCCTCCTTGACCAGCACGCCCTGGAACGCCTCGGGATTGAAACGGAAAGTGGTGCAACCCTTGAGCCCCTGCTGCCAGGCGTAGCGGTAGATGTCCTTGAAATCCTCGTAGGGGTAATCTGTCGGTACGTTAGCCGTCTTGGAAATGGACGAATCGATCCACTTCTGCGCTGCCGCCTGCACATCCACATGCTGGATCGGCGTGACCTCGTCGGCGCTGATGAAGTAGTCCGGCAGATCGGCCGGGGTCGCTTGCGAATTGACCAGGGTACGGTAGGCCAGCAATTCGTAGCTGAATACGTCGACCTGCTCCTTGGTTTTCTTGCCCTCGCGGATGATGTTGCGGAAATAATGATGGGCAAAGCTCGGCTCGATGCCGTTGGATGCGTTATTGGCCAGCGACAGGGAAATGGTGCCGGTTGGCGCAATCGAGCTGTGGTGGGTAAAGCGCCCACCCTCTTCAACCAGTGCGGCCACCAGCTCCGGCTCTTCCTCGGCCACCTGCTGCATGTAGCGGCTATAGCGGCCCCACAGCAGCCTGCCCTTGACCTTGTCGCCGGCCTTGAGGCCGTCGGTAACCATTTCCGGGCGACGGGCCAACATCTCGCCGGTTACCTCGAAGTCCTCGTCCATGATCGGTGCCACGCCTTTTTCACGCCCCAGCTCCAGCCCCGCACGCCAGCCTTCCAGCGCCATCTCGCGCGATACCTGCTCGGTGAAAGCCAGCGACTGGGCCGAGCCGTACTTCATGCCGAGCAGGGTCATGGTCGAGCCCAGGCCCAAAAAGCCCATGCCATGACGGCGCTTGCGGTAAATCTCGTCACGCTGTTCGGGTAGTGGCAGGCCGTTGATTTCCACCACGTTGTCCAGCATGCGGGTGAAAATGTTGACCACCTTGCGATACTCATCCCAGTCAAAACGGGCATTGTCGCTGAACGGCTCACGCACGAAGCGGGTCAGGTTGATAGAGCCCAGCAGGCAGGCGCCATGGGGCGGCAAGGGTTGTTCACCGCACGGATTGGTGGCACGCACATCTTCGCAGAACCAGTTGTTGTTCATCTGGTTGACGCGATCAATCAGGATGAAGCCCGGTTCGGCAAAATCATAGGTGGAGGCCATGATCGAGTCCCAGATGCGCCGGGCCCTGATCACGCGGTAGATGCGGCAGGCGACCTTGCCGTCCTCGCGCACCACATAGTTGCGATGGGTGGGCCAGTAGCGCCAGATGATCGTGTCCGGATCATCCAGATCCAGCTGGTCCGCTTGCTGTTCGGCAGCACTGACCGGAAACGCCAGTGACCAGTCGGCATCCTGCTCCACCGCCTGCATGAATTCGGTGGTAATCAGCAGCGACAGGTTGAACTGGCGCAGGCGACCGTCCTCGCGCTTGGCACGGATGAAGTCCAGCACGTCCGGGTGACCGACATCAAAGGTGGCCATTTGCGCACCCCGGCGGCCACCGGCCGAAGATACGGTGAAGCACATCTTGTCGTAGATATCCATGAACGACAGCGGGCCGGAAGTGTAGGCACCGGCACCGGACACATAGGCGCCACGGGGGCGCAGGGTGGAAAATTCGTAGCCGATGCCGCAACCGGCTTTCAGCGTCAGCCCGGCCTCGTGCAGCTTGGACAGAATGTCATCCATGGAGTCGCCAATGGTCGCCGACACGGTGCAGTTGATGGTTGAAGTGGCCGGTTTCCAGGCCAGCGCTCCCGCGTTGGAGATGATCCGCCCCGCCGGAATGGCACCACGATGCAGGGCCCACAGGAACTGCTCGTACCAGTGCTCGCGGTGCTCCGGCAGCTCGATGTCGGCCAGGGCGCGGGCCACCCGTTCATGGGTGGCGGCGATGGTTTCATCTACCGGACGACCGTCCTTGCTTTTCAGACGGTATTTGGCATCCCAGATATCGGCCGATGCCGGTTGCAGGGCAATGGACTGGACAGCTTTGATGTTCGAAGGCTGTTTGACGGCTTGGTTCATGCATGACTCCTGCGACTCGTCGCACCACGACGGGCACGCGAGAAAACACAAGTTATTGGGTTAATGCATGAACCCTATACGCACATGATGTGGATATCAAGCCGAGACCGGTACGTTTTCTTGATCCGGATTATGGCAGGCCGCCAAGGCCGCGACGCATGGGGCCTGCATCCGGCTACCGCTTGTCGGAAGATTTCCTTCACGCCACTCCGGACATGACGCACATTTTTGTCATGGCCGGAGCTGCGCCGAAAGCCTTGCAGACTGTCCGCTCTTTCAGCCGGCAGCGCCGAGCATCAGCGCCTTCATTTCGGCGACGGCATTTTCCAGGCCGACAAACAGGGCATGGGCAATGATGGCATGACCGATGTTCAACTCGTTGATGCCGGGAATCGCGGCAATCGCCTCCACATTCTGGTAGTTGAGACCATGGCCGGCGTTAACCACCAGCCCCTGTTTCTGGGCAAAAGCGGCCGCCTTGCGGACCTTCTCCAGCTCGACCGCCTGCTGCTGTGCGGTTTGCGCGGCCGAGTAATGGCCGGTGTGCAGCTCGATGGTGGTGGCACCGGTGCGCTTGACCGCCAGGATCTGCTGCTCGTCGGCATCCAGAAAGATCGAAACCTGGATACCGGCCTTTTGCAGGCGCTCGACGGCGGCAGCAATACGGGCTTCCTGGCCGGCCACGTCCAGCCCGCCTTCGGTGGTCAGCTCGGCACGGGTTTCCGGTACCAGGCACACATGTTCGGGGCGGATGCGCTCGACTATCGCCAGCATCTCTTCGGTCACAGCCATTTCAAAGTTCATCGGGGTGCGCATCAGTTCACGCAGCAGCTCGACATCACGGTCCTGGATGTGGCGGCGGTCTTCACGCAGATGGATGGTGATGCCGTCAGCACCGGCCTGCTCGCACAGCAGCGCGGCCTTGACCGGTTCCGGGTCGCGTCCGCCACGGGCCTGGCGCAGGGTAGCGATGTGATCGATATTGACGCCCAGCAGGATGCGTTGTTTGGTGTTCATGCAGAAGACTCCTTGTGCCGCAGAAAGAGTTCGCGGCTCATTAACGGGCGGTTGCCCAGATGGGGGGCCAAGGCCTGGCGCATCAGGCGCTTGGCCGTCCGCACCACCCCGGGTTGTTGCCATTGTACGGCAGCCAGCGCCTGCAGGTCGGCGCCAAGAAAAGCACCGGGCTGTATTGCGGCAACCGGCAGAAAACCGCTTTCCGGCTGCAGCAGATACCAGCCCTGCGGCTCCAGCGGCCGGCCCTGACTGTCCTGTTCGAGGGAAAAACCATAACCCAGCTGCTCCAGCAAACGCCATTCGTAACTGCGCAACAGCGGCTCGACCGCATGGCCGGCAGCCAGCGCCTGCAGGGTCAGGTGATAATGTTCATGAACCTGCGGTTGCGGGTCGGCCAGTGGCAGCAAACGCATGCTCAGTTCATTGAGATACAGGGCGCACATCAGGCGCTCACCCTGCAACAGCAAAAAACCGCCGGCCGGCTCCAGCCGGGCAATGCTTTTCAGCTCGCCCTGCCCGCGCAGCTCGACTTCAAGACAGTTGAAAGGCCGCGCCGCACTGCCCTTTTTGCTGCGATAACCGCGCAACACGGCACGGATGCGGCCCTGCTCGCGGGTGAACAGGTCAAGCAATGCGCTGGTTTCCTTGTAGGGGCGCACATGCAGGACAAATGCCTGATCTGTCTGCATGTCCATGCGCGGCCGGCCTGCGTCTAGTCCTGATAGCCCAGCGAACGCAGGGCGCGTTCGTCATCGGACCAGCCTTTCTTCACCTTGACCCAGAGGTTGAGCATGACCTTGTTGTCGAACAGGGTTTCCATGTCCTTGCGCGCTTCTTGGCCAATCAGCTTGATGCGTTCACCCTTGTCACCAATCAGGATCTTCTTCTGGCCTTCACGTTCAACCAGAATCAGGGCATGGATGTGCAGGATGCGGCCTTCATGCTTGAACTCCTCGATCTCGACCGTCATCTGGTACGGCAGTTCGGCACCCAGCTGGCGCATGATTTTTTCACGCACCAGTTCGGCGGCCAGAAAGCGGCTGGAACGGTCGGTGATCTGGTCTTCCGGATAGAAGTGCTCGTTCTCCGGCAGACGCTCGCCAATCAGCTGTTCCAGCGTGTCCAGATTGTGCTGGTGCAGGGCGGAAATGGGTACGATTTCAGCCTGTGGCAGCTTGTCCTGCAGCCATTGCAGGTGCTCCAGCATGTCCAGCTTGTCTTCCAGCCGGTCTGACTTGTTGACGGCGACAATTAGCGGACAGCGCAAATCCTTGATGCGCTCGTATACCATCTCGTCTTCTTCGGTCCAGCGCATGCGGTCAACGACAAACACGCAGACATCGATGTCGCGCAGTGCCGTCAGGGCACTGCGGTTCATGTAGCGGTTGAGCGCGGTCTGGCCACCGGCATGCAAACCCGGTGTGTCAATGTAGATGGCCTGCACCGCACCCTCGGTCTTGATACCCAGCATGTTGTGCCGGGTGGTTTGCGGCTTGCGTGAGGTGATGGCCAGTTTCTGTCCGAGAACATGGTTGATCAGGGTTGACTTGCCCACATTCGGGCGTCCCACCACGGCAACGTAGCCACAACGGCTGTTGATTGATTCAGTCATGGTTGTTTCCGTTTTCGACGCCAAGGGCTACCAGCGCGGCGGCGGCGGCCACCTGTTCGGCAATGCGGCGGCTGCCGCCCTGACCGCTGGTTTTGTGATCCAGCAGGCTGACCTGGCATTCAACATGAAAGGTACGGCAGTGCGGTTCGCCCTGGATATCCACCACTTCGTAGCCGGGCAGTTCGCAACCGCGAGACTGCAGGAACTCCTGCAGCCGGGTTTTTGCATCCTTGTTGGTATCCACCAGCGTCAGGCCGGCAAACTCGTGTTCCAGCCAGGCCAATACCCGTTCGCGGGCCGCTTCCATGCCACTATCCAGATAGATGGCACCAATGATGGCCTCAGTGGCATCGGCAAGAATGGACTCGCGCCGAAAGCCGCCACTCTTCAGCTCGCCGGACCCCAGCCGCAAGTAGTCGCCCAGATCCATGGCGCGGGCCAGTACGGCCAGGGTTTCACCCTTGACCAGACGGGCACGCAGGCGCGACAGCTGACCCTCACGGGCCTGGTCGAAATGCTGAAACAGTGCTTCGCCGGCGACAAAGTTGAGCACGGCGTCGCCGAGAAACTCGAGACGCTCGTTGTTGCGTCCGGAAAAGCTGCGGTGGGTCAAGGCCAGCGTCAGCAGGCTGCTGTCCTTGAACTGGTAACCCAATTTGCGCTGCAGGCTTGCTAGGGGATTATTCACTGGTTACGCACGCGATATTCTTTGTCAAAAGAAACGACAAGGTCGATATTTTTCAGGATTTTCTCCCGCACTTCATACTTCAGGCGCACATGGAACTCGCCGGCCTCGGCGCGCACGTCCATGATGTCTGCGGCATTCAGGTCGCGAATGTTGTTGACCTGCATGTTCTTGTTGATGTGCGAGTAGAACTCGCCAACATTGTGCACCCTGACGCCGCTAGCCGCATCACGATCAACCGCCGTGATCATCTTGTCCAGCGCCCTGTTATCCATATAGTGGGGAAACAGCTTGAAGCCGACACTGGCAAAAAAGCCGGCCAGTATCAGGATTACCAGCCATCCGGTCAGCGAAACACCGCGTTGCTTTGCACTATTCATGAAACTCCCTCTGGTCATCAGTTCGGGTCGATTTTGGCAATATTGTCAGTCAATCAGGCCAGCCCGCGACAGGTTCGGCAGGTTGCCCGTTTTGGGTGATGGCCAGCTTAGCCAGATCAGCGATGCTTTGCCAACGATATAGGAGTCAGGCACCATGCCCATGAACTCCGGAGCGATATGCGGATCATTCCAGTAGCGGCTGTCCTTGGAGTTGTCACGGTTGTCACCCAGCATGAAGTAGTGCCCTTCCGGCACCAGCCACTCGCGGCTGGGCTCCATGCGCCGGTTGTTTTCCTTGCGTACCTGATAGCTGTGCTCGCCCAGCTGCTCGGTAAACAGCTGCGCCCGGCCCAGGCTGCCGGGCTCTTCACCCAGCCACTGTTCCGGCACGGGCTCGCCGTTGATATACAGCCGTTTGTCGAAGCTGTAGGTGACGATATCGCCCGGCACGCCGACCACCCGTTTGATGTAGTTGATGCGCGGATCTTCCGGATACTTGAATACCATGACATCGCCACGCTGCGGATCGCCCAGCGGTACTACCTTCAGGTCCACCACCGGCAGGCGTATGCCGTAGGAAAACTTGTTGACCAGAATGAAGTCGCCCACCTGGAGGGTCGGGATCATCGAGCCGGACGGAATCTGGAACGGCTCGAACAGGAACGAGCGCAGCACGAAGACAATGGCCAGCACGGGAAACAGCGACTTGCCGTATTCGACCGCTACCGGTTCCTTGTCCAGCTGCGCCAGTATTTTCTCGTCGGCAGTGCTCACCTGTTGCCGGTAGGCGGCAATTGCACGCTGACGGCGTGGCGCCAGCCACAGGCGATCGGCCAGTGCCAGGCCACCACTGACCGCCACCGCGATCACCAGGAGAAGCGGAAAATCCAGATTCATGGCTTAGTCATCCACTCGCAACACAGCGAGGAAGGCTTCTTGCGGAATTTCCACGTTACCCACCTGCTTCATGCGCTTCTTGCCGGCCTTCTGTTTTTCCAGCAGTTTCTTTTTACGGCTGACGTCACCACCGTAACACTTGGCCAGAACGTTCTTGCGCAACGCCTTGACGTTGGTGCGTGCCACGATCTGGCCACCGATGGCAGCCTGGATGGCGACATCATACATCTGGCGCGGAATCAGCTCTTTCATTTTTTCGGTGAGCACGCGGCCCTTGCCGGCGGCCTGATCACGATGCACGATCAGCGCCAGTGCATCGACCTTGTCACCGTTGATCAGGATGTCCAGCCGGGTCAGGTTGGCCGCCTGGAAACGGTCAAAACTATACTCCAGCGACGCATAGCCACGGCTGACCGATTTGAGGCGGTCAAAGAAATCCAGTACTACCTCGTTCATCGGCAGCTCGTAAATCACCTGCACCTGGCTGCCGAGGAAATTCATGTCCACCTGCACGCCACGCTTCTCGATGCACAGGGTAATGACATTGCCCAGATGTTCCTGTGGCACCAGAATGGTGGCCTTGACAATCGGCTCGCGCATTTCCTGGATCACCGACGGGTCGGGCATGCGTGAGGGGTTGTCGACATAGATCACGTCACCGTTTTTCAACTCGGTCTCGAAGACCACCGTTGGTGCGGTGGTGATCAGGTCCAGGTCGTACTCGCGCTCCAGCCGCTCCTGGATGATTTCCATGTGCAGCATGCCGAGAAAACCGATGCGGAAACCGAAGCCCAGCGCCTCGGAGCTTTCCGGCTCGTACTGCAGGGCCGCGTCGTTGAGGGTGAGCTTTTCCAGCGCGTCACGGAAATCCTCGAAGTCCTCGGAACTCACCGGAAACAGGCCGGCATACACCTGCGGCTTGATACGCTGAAAACCCGGCAGCATTTCCACATCCGGCGTGTTGGACAGGGTCAGGGTGTCGCCCACCGGAGCACCCTGGATATCCTTGATGCCGGCAATCACGAAGCCGACTTCACCGGCCTTCAGGCCGTCGGTCTGGGTGTGCTTGGGGTTGAATACGCCGACACTGTCGACCTGATGTACGCGCCCGGTGGACTTGACCAGAATCTTGTCGCCTTTTTTCACCCGGCCATGCTTGACCCGCACCAGCGACACCACACCGAGGTAGTTGTCGAACCAGGAATCGATGATCAGCGCCTGCAGGGGGGCGTCAATCTCGCCTTCCGGCGGTGGAATCTGCGTGATCAGGCGTTCGATCACTTCCTCCACGCCCAGTCCTGTCTTGGCACTGCACTGGACCGCATCGGTGGCATCGATGCCAATCACGTTTTCGATCTCTTCCTGCACCCGTTCCGGCTCGGCTTGCGGCAGGTCGATCTTGTTCAGCACCGGCATCACCTCGAGGCCCTGCTCAATGGCCGTGTAGCAGTTGGCGACTGACTGGGCCTCGACGCCCTGCCCTGCATCCACCACCAGCAAGGCACCCTCGCAGGCAGCCAGCGAACGGCTGACCTCATAGGTGAAGTCGACGTGGCCGGGAGTATCAATGAAGTTCAGCTGGTAGGTCTGGCCATCACGAGCCTTGTATTCAAGGGTGACACTGTGCGCCTTGATGGTGATGCCGCGCTCACGCTCAAGGTCCATGGAGTCCAGTACACGGGACTCCATTTCGCGCTCGCTCAGCCCGCCACAGATCTGGATCAGGCGATCAGCCAGGGTGGACTTGCCGTGGTCAATATGGGCAATGATGGAAAAATTACGAATATGACTCAGGTCGCTCACAGAACTTCACTCTAATTAAGGACTCGACGGCCAAAGCCGGCAAAAATAGTGCGCAAGTTTACCTGATTGCAGGTGTCGCCGTCATCCTTGGCGTGAAAGGCTGCTGTCGTCACCAGATTTCTGGCATGCTCCCCCGCTTGCGCAAGGCGCTGGCCGGGCAGCTGGCTTGCCTGTCTTCATCAGGCATACAAAACACAAACCGGAGCAAGCTCCGGTTTGTGATTATCATGACAGCCCGGATACGCCTAGCGGGCGAGCTTGAACGTGATGAAACTGGCACGTCCCTGACGCAGGACCCGCATCGACAGTGAGCGGTCCCGTGGCAATTTCTGCACGATGGTGTTGAAGGACTTGACCGAGTCTACCTGCTGGTTGTTCAGGTGCGTGATCACATCACCCGGACGCAGGCCGATCATCGCTGCCGGGCCTTCGTACACATCCTGGATGAGCACACCGGTCTCCAGGTCAATCATCTTTTTCTGTTCGGCGGTCAGCTCGGTAACGGAAATTCCCAGCGGATTTTCCATGCGCTTGCCATCGCCACGCGCCTTGCCGGCAACAGCATCCCCGCTCTCGCCCGGTGCAGCACCCACCTTGACCTTGAGCGTCTGGCGCTTGCCTTCACGCATCACGTCCAGCCGTGCGCTATCACCCGGTTTGAGCGCTCCAACCAGGTGCGGCAGATCAGCAGACATGACGACCTGCTTGCCATTCATGCCCAGGATCACGTCACCCAGCTGGATGCCGCCACGGGCAGCCGGACTGTCTTCCAGAATCTGCACCACCAGCGCTCCCGCCGGCTTGTCCAGGCCAAAGGACTCGGCCAGGTCCTTGTTGACCTCCTGAATCACCACACCCAGCCAGCCGCGCTCGACCTTGCCGCTATGCTTCAGCTGGTCAGCCACATCCATGGCCACTTCCATGGGAATGGCGAAAGACAGCCCCATGAAACCGCCGGAGCGGGTAAAGATCTGCGAATTGATGCCCACCACCTCGCCGCTCAGGTTGAACAGGGGACCGCCGGAATTGCCCGGGTTGATCGCAACATCGGTCTGGATGAAAGGCACATAGTTGTCATTGGGCAGGTTGCGCCCCTTGGCCGAGACAATCCCTGCCGTAACCGAGTGGTCAAAACCGAAAGGAGAGCCGATCGCCAGCACCCACTCGCCGACCTTGAGGTCTTTCGACTTTCCGGCCCTGACTACGGGCAGGTCCTTGCCTTCCACCTTGAGCAAGGCGACATCGGTACGGGTATCGGTCCCGACCAGCTCGGCCAGCAGCTCGCTGCGATCAGACAGACGGACAATGATCTCGTCGGCATCCGCCACCACATGGTTATTGGTCAGGATGTAGCCGTCCGCAGAAATGATGAAGCCCGAGCCCAGTGACTGTGCTTCCTGGCGCCGCTGATTGTCGGGCGAGCGTGGCGCCGGGAAGGCATGCTCGAAGAAGTCACGGAAAATCGGTGGCAGCCCTTCCAGTTCGGGGATCGTCAACTGTCCGCGTCCGGCCATTGCCGCCTGCGGCTTCTGCCGGGTACTGATATTGACAACAGCCGGCGAGGACTCCTCCACCAGAGCGGTAAAATCCGGCAATTGCGCCATGGCTGCGGGGGCCAGGACAATCATCAGGCTGGCACACAGCCCGACAAGCAATGCTTTCGCAGTACGCATCCTTTTTTACTCCACTACTTGATTGATCAGAAACTGCTGTCGGTCATGGTGCAAGAATGCCACCAGCCGGCAATACGTTTTTTCTGACACATCCCGTGGCGACAAGTTCCGGCAATCAGGGCTGCCAGCGAATGATGTCCTGTTGAGCAGCAGGTGACGACTCGACCCGTACCACCAGCGGTAGCATATCGCGCTTTCCGGCAAGGCTGCGGTTATACAGGTACAGACAGAATACCGCTGCGGCAAAACCGGTCAGGCCGGCAATGATCGCCCCCCCTTCGCCCAGCCCGAGCCGGTCGGCAGCCAGGGCGCCGGCCAGCAGGGCCAGCAACGGCAACAGATAGACCAGCACCGCCCCGCGCAGGGCCAGCGACTCGGTAACGCCGATGACAACCCGGTCACCGACCCGGACCGGAAATTCGCACCACGCCACGACCTCATGGCAGCGCCCCGGCTGCAGGCTCTGCATCAGCCCCTGCCCGCAAGCGGCCCGTGCCTTGCAGCTGCCACAGGCACTCTGCCGGCTGACTGCAACCCTGACCTGCTTGCCGTCCACCGCCATGACCTGCCCCTGCTCTTCAATCATCAGCGGCCCCGTTGCTGCTCAGGCTGACTGACAGGGCGATGCGCTGTGCAGTTGCCGCCGGGACCTCTCCGAGAACGGTGATCATGTAGCGTTGGCTGCCTTCTTCCACCGGTCGTGAAATGACCACCGTCGGGCCCAGCTGCCGGTGTTCCATATCCATCAGGCCGGCATCCACCGCGGTGACAAAAATGCTGAAATGCGCCAGCCCGTCAAAAAACAGCTGGCTGCTGATGCCCTGCTGTTGCACCGGCCCCTGACTGACCGCCACGAAACCCTCCGGCACCCAGCCGGCCCGCCACTGCGGGCCGGCCTCTCCATCCGCCCGCTCCTCAGTCCTGACCGGCTCGCAGTCCGCCACCTGTAACAGTTCCGCCGGCTGCTCGCCCACGGCAAGGTTGACAAACTGAAAGCGTTCCAGCAGTTCACCCTGCTCATTGAGCAGCAGGGATTTCAAGACCACACCGGCCTCAAGGTCGAAATGGATTTCAAGCGGATAGCGATGTACGTCGCGCGGTGTGAACAGAAGGATTGCCGCATCGCGGCCCGCAACACGCCCGCGCCCGACGTGCTCGGTATGGTAGCCGGCCGCCATGCGTTGCAAGTCGAACTTGCGCAACAGCAAAACCGGTTCGGGTACACTGGCCAGCGGTGAATCCGGAAACTGGCGCGCCATGCAATCCAGATAACCGTCGCTGCGCAAGGCCTCCAGACGGCTGCCGTTCAGACGCAGAAAGCGCTCCCGGTAATGTCCGTCACCATCCGCCTGTCGCCAAACCTCATGGGTGGAAAACACGCCGGTGCGCTCATACACGAAGCTGCCATGGTAACTGGTACGTTCCTGCAGGTGCTGCCACTGCAGCAGCTGCTCATCCAGTGTCAGGGCCGCTGCCCAGCGCCCCGTCGTCAACAATGCTGCCAGTAGCGCCAGCCAGGCCAGGCGACACCACACGGAACTAGCGCCCTTCCATGCTGGCAGTACGAGCATAAGGCAAGGCACCTTCGGCTCCGCTGATGCCGGTCTGCTGCGCATGCTGTTTCAGGTACAGGGGTAACTGCTCACGATGCCAGCGGCTGGAACGTGCAATATCCTGCTGCTCTTCCTGCTTCTCCTGCCCGCTGTAACTGGCCAGTACTACCGGGCGCTCGCGCAGGTATGCGGGCGCCGCCGGCATCTGCACCGCAGGTTCTGCCGTTTGCGCCAGCACCGGCTCCGGGCCCTGTAACTGGGACTGGTTGTAAAAGCGCACACCGCCCAGCACCGCCAGGGTGACCGATGCGGCGACAGCAAAACGCTGCCAGTTCCGCCAGCCGGAAGCGGAAGAAGAGCCGGCGGGCCTTGCCTCTTGCGGCTGACGCAAGGGGCTGTCCATCTCGATGCCATCCAGCGCGGCACGCACGCCAGCCGACACGTCGACATGCACCAGCGGTTCCTGGTGCATGGCCGAGCGGACCTGATTCAGGCCCTGCCATGTCTGGCGAATCCCCGGCTCGTCCAGATGCCTGAGTATGCGCTGCAACTCCAGCTCTCCGGCTTCACCGTCCATCAGTGCGGACAGGGCTTGTTCAAGGCTATGTTCACTCATGCAACAACTTCCTCAGGTAAAATCAGCTGTCATGCAGCAAGGGGCGCAAGGCTTTGTCTACCGCCTCACGGGCACGAAAAATGCGCGAACGCACCGTACCCACCGGACACTGCATCACATGGGCAATGTCCTCATAACTCATGCCTTCGTATTCGCGCAGCGTCAGAGCCACACGCAGATCCTCCGGCAGTTTGCGGATGCTGTGCTGCACGGTCTCTTCGATCTCGTCACGCAGCAGCAACCGCTCGGGTGTATCTATGTTCTTCAGTGCATGGTCGCCATCGTAAAACTCGGCGTCCCCGGCATCGACATCGGCACTGGGCGGCCGGCGATTACGCGACACCAGATAATTCTTGGCTGTATTGATGGCAATCCGGTACAGCCAGGTATAAAAAGCACTCTCGCCACGGAAGTTGCCCAGTGCCCGGTACGCCTTGACGAAGGCCTCCTGGGTGACATCCTGGGCTTCGTGCGAATCGTGCACAAAACGCACCACCAGCGCCATGATCCGGCTCTGGTATTTCAATACCAGCAGGTCAAATGCACGTTTGTCGCCCTTTTGCACCCGCTCAACCAGCAGTTTGTCTTCGTCGGCGGTCATGTACCGTACCCGGCCAAGCCGCTTTTGCCCCGCATGTGTATATCAATGATCATTTGACTTATCCCCTGGGCCTGCTGCGCTCCGTTGGCAGAGGCCACCCGTAATCCGGCCGCCTTTCTGGTGAAGGCTGGCCACAGGTTGCCTGTATTGAACAACCTTTGCAGAAAAAGTTCCCCGATATGCATCTTGTCGCGCATGCAGCGCTATACTAACACCGCATTTTCATGACGGACGTCACAACATGAGTCATTCTTACAGACACGACGTACTGATTATCGGCAGCGGCGCTGCCGGCCTCAGCGCCGCCCTCAAACTGCCCGGCAATCTGAACATCGCCGTGCTCAGCAAGGGCAAGCTCAATTACGGTTCCACCTACTTTGCCCAGGGCGGCGTTGCTGCCGTACTGGACGAAACCGACAGCATCGAGGCCCACGTCAGGGATACCCTGAACGCCGGCGGTGGCCTGTGTCGCGAAGATGCGGTGGAGTTTACCGTAGCCAACAGCCGCGCCGCCATCAACTGGCTGCTCGAGCTGGGCGTGCCCTTTACCCGCAATACGCCGGAGCAGGAACTGGAGCAGCATTACGCCTACCACCTGACCCGCGAAGGCGGCCATAGTCACCGGCGCATCATCCACGCCGCCGATGCCACCGGATCCGCGATTTTTGACACGCTGCTGCGCCACTGCCGCTTGCGCAGCAACATACAGCTGCTTGAGGACCAGCTGGCGGTCGACCTGATTGTCCAGCCGGCCAGCGACCACTCTGCCAGACGCTGCGTCGGTGCCTACGTGCTGAACAGCCACACAGGCGAGGTCGACACCCATGCCGCCCGCTTTGTCATCCTGGCCACCGGTGGCGCGGCCAAGGTGTACCTGTACACCAGCAACCCGGACGGCGCCTGTGGTGACGGCATCGCCATGGCCTGGCGGGCCGGCTGTCGGGTTGCCAATCTGGAGTTCAACCAGTTTCACCCGACCTGCCTGTATCATCCGCAAGCGAAAAGCTTCCTGATCACTGAAGCATTGCGCGGTGAAGGTGCCGTACTCAAGTTGCCCAGCGGCGAGCGCTTCATGGAACGCTACGATGAACGCCTCGAACTGGCCCCGCGCGATATCGTCGCCCGCGCCATCGACCACGAAATGAAGCGTCTGGGCCTTGATCATGTCTATCTGGACATCAGCCACAAGCCGGCCAGCTTCATCCGCGAACATTTCCCCACGGTTTACCGCCGCTGCCTCAAGTTCGGCCTGGACATTGCCCGCGAGCCGATCCCGGTGGTACCTGCCGCCCACTACACCTGTGGCGGCGTGATGACCGACCAGCACGGCCGGACCGATCTCGCCGGCCTGTACGCGATTGGCGAAACCAGCTATACCGGCCTGCATGGCGCCAACCGCATGGCCAGCAACTCGTTACTGGAGTGTTTTGTCTACGCCCAGTCCGCTGCCGAACACATCGACAGCTGCCAGGCCAGTATCGGCGAGCCCGAGCTGCCACCGGCGTGGGACGCCAGCCAGGTGACCGATTCGGACGAAGACGTGGTAATTTCACACAACTGGGACGAATTGCGCCGCTTCATGTGGAACTATGTCGGTATCGTGCGTACCGACAAGCGACTACAACGGGCACTGCACAGGGTATTGCTGCTACACAAGGAAATTGACGAGTTCTACAGCAACTACCGGGTCACTCCGGATCTACTTGAACTGCGCAACCTGGCGTTAGTTGCCGAACTGATGATCCGTTGCGCCATGCAGCGCAAGGAAAGTCGCGGCCTGCACTTTACGCTTGATTACCCCGGACAGCTTCCGGTGGCACAGGAGACCGTTCTGCTGCCCCCTCACATACAGGGATGAAACGCAGCCATAGCCGTAAACGTCTGTGGCTGTCGGCGGGCAGTACATCCGCCGGCAGCACCAGGCTACGCACCCTGCGCTGCCCCGCATAACGAAAACGCACAATCACCAGCTGCCGGATGACCAGACTGCCGGCCAGTATCTGCACCGACCGCCAGCCACTATCGCTGCGCCACAGCTCCCAGCCGGCGGTTTTGCAGTAGCGCAGGCCGGTGCGACAAACCGGACCGCGCCGGTAGCTGTCACGGGCCAGACACAGCAGCGTCCAGGCCGCGCAAAAAAACATCAGACCCGCTTTTGCCTGTACCGGCAAACCACTGCCAGCCAGCGCCAGCACAGCCAGTACGGCCAGTGCCGCCTGCACAGTCACCAGCAGCCGCGACGGCAACCAGAAGCAGGCCGGCATGATCAGCCCCGCCGACGGTTGCGGCTGTGTTCCAGCACCAGTCCGATGATCTTTTGCAGGTCTTCATCATCAGGCTGGTTGCGACGCATGAACCAGCCAAACATGTCCTGGTCCTCACAGCTCAGCAGCTTTTCATAACGCGCCTGATCATCTGCAGCAAGACCGGCATAGGCCTCCCGCACAAAAGGCACCAACAATTCATCCAGTTCCAGCATGCCACGGCGGCTGTGCCAGAACAGACGGTTCAGTTCAGTTTCTGTTGTCATTGAAAATCTCCGGTTAACCGAGCGCAAGTATAAGCCAGCCACTGCGGTTTGGCACCCACTGACAAGCCGGAGCGAAAGCACTATCATATCGGCCTGTCATTCCAGAGAGGCAACACCATGAGTCAGTCGCCGGGTTTTATCGTTCTAGATCATCAGGGCATGCTTTCGGTACGCGGTGTCGATGCTGCCAAATTCCTGCAAGGCCAGCTCACCTGCAACCTCAACTATGTCAGCCATGATCAAAGTACCCTGGGGGCCCGCTGCAACCCCAAAGGCCGCATGCAATCCAGTTTCCGCCTGGTGCTGCAGGGCGACGGTTTCCTGCTTTCGATGGCCCGCTCACTGGTGGAAAAACAGCTGGTGGAAATCAGGAAGTTCGCCATGTTCTCCAAGTCGGTGCTGAAAGATGAAAGCACCAGCTGGGTGCAACTGGGCCTGATCGGCGCAGACAGTATCCTGCCGGAACTGGGCATCGAGCTGCCAGCCACCCCTGGTGCCGTGGTCCAGCACAACCAGATGCTGGCCATCCGCGTCAGCCCGTCCCTGGCCGAACTGTGGCTGCCGGCAACGGATGCGCCCTGCACCATTCGCCAACTGGCTGCCGGCATCGAACAAAAGGACCGCAATGCATGGCAGCTCGAACTGATCCGTTGCGGCCTGGGTCACGTTACGGAAGATTCGTACGAAAGTTATATTCCACAAATGTTAAACTTGCCGGCTCTTGATGCCGTGAGCTTCAAGAAGGGTTGCTACAGCGGCCAGGAAATCGTTGCCCGCATGCAGTATCTGGGCAAGCAGAAGCGCCACATGCTGCGTTTTACCTCTCCCGGAGACGAGCTTCCGGCAGCCGGGACAGCCCTGCTGCTGGCCGATGGCGGCAAGGCCGGCGAGGTTGTCAGTGCGGCACGCAGCACCGAAGGCATCGAGTTGCTGGCCGTGGTTCAGACAGATGCCGCACAGGAGCAGCAGCTGACCCTTGATACCGCCAGCCGCCCCCCCCTGACCCTGGCCAGCCTGCCATACGAGATTGATGTCGAGCGCGAGATCCAGCGCTAACGGCCGTCCGGCTGGCTGATCAATTCAGGTCCGGACAAGCGCGACGACCCTGCAGAATCCACATACTGGTGCCAAACCCGGCCTTGTTTTCACACCAGTACCCCCATTTTTTTTGGAGTTGCCATGAGTGCACTGATTGAAACCGTCAAGTCCGAGTTGCTGGATGCCATCAATAACGACGAGCTGATCCTCCCCACGCTGCCTGAAGTGGCCCTGCGTGTACGTGAAACAGCCGAAGATCCGGACGCCACCATCGGCACACTGGGCAAGGTCATCAGCAATGACGCAGCACTGACCGCACGCATCATCAAGGTTGTCAACAGCCCCCTGCTGCGCAGCACCAGCGAAATCACCGACCTCAACATGGCCGTCAACCGGCTCGGCATGAACTACACCGCCAACCTCGCCATGGGACTGGCCATGGAACAGATGTTCCAGGCCACCTCCGACGTGATCGATCGCCGCCTGCGCGAAGTCTGGGCCCGCAGCACCGAGGTGGCAGGCATCAGTCACGTCCTGTGCCGCCAGTTCACCCGGCTGATGCCGGACCAGGCCACCCTGGCCGGGCTGGTACACCAGATCGGCATCCTGCCGATCCTCACCTACGCCGAAGAAAACAGCCAGCTGCTCAACGACTCCTTCACCCTGGAAAAAGTCATCGAACAGCTGCACCCCCAGCTTGGACAGCGCATCCTGCAAGCCTGGGATTTTCCGCAGGCCCTGAGCAGCGTGCCCGCCGAACACCTGGATTTTGATCGACAAACAGCACAGACCGATTACACCGATATCGTGCAGGTCGCCCTGCTGCAAAGTCATGCCGGCAGCGAGCACCCGCTGGGACAGATTGACTGGGCCGGTGTGGACGCCTTCCGCAAGCTGGGGCTTGAGGTCATTGACCAGGACCTTGATGCCGACGAGGACCTGAGCGCCTCCATGGAAGCAGCCACCCGCATGCTGCAGGCCTGACCGCCTGCCGGGATGCGGGTCCGGCCTGCATCCCCTGGTCCGGCATTGACTTCCGTCAAGGCCATCCGTCGGCAAAGTACCTAAATTAACTGGCTGTAGCCAGAGCGCCCTCAAGTTGCACCCAGCCTGGACAAATTGGCCGTTTGCCGATTTGTAACCAGTCTTTCACCCGCCTGGCCCACCCTTTCGAGGCGGGCATTGTTTACCACCGCAAACCTTGCCAGCAGCCTTCCCACCTTCTGTTTTCCGGGAGTCTTCATGGAACTGGTTTGCCCAGCTGGCAGCCTGCCAGCACTGAAAGCCGCCGTGCGCCAAGGCGCCGACGCAATTTACGTCGGTTTCAAGGATGACACCAATGCCCGCCACTTTGCCGGCCTCAACCTGACCGACAAGCAACTGGCCGAAGGCGTTGACCTGATTCGCAAAAACAACAAAAAAATCTACATTGCCGTCAACACCTATGCCCAGCCCGACGGCTGGGAGCGCTGGCAGCGTGCCGTCGACCAGGCTGCCGCAATGGGTGTCAACGCCATGATCGCCGCCGACCCGGCGGTACTGGCCTACGCCAGCAAAAACCATCCCGACCTCAACCTGCACCTGTCGGTACAGGGCTCCGCTACCAACGGTCCGGCCCTGTCTTTCTACCAGCAGCGCTACAACATCAAGCGCGCCGTACTGCCACGCGTGCTGTCGCTGGCCCAGGTCAAACAGGTAGCTGAAAGCACCACCGTTCCCATTGAAGTCTTCGCCTTTGGCAGCCTGTGCATCATGGCCGAGGGGCGCTGCCATCTGTCGTCCTACATGACCGGCGAATCACCCAACCTGTGTGGCGTCTGTTCGCCGGCCAAGGCGGTACGCTGGAGCAACGAGGACGGCAAGCTCAGCTCCCGCCTCAACGAAGTGCTCATCGACCGCTACGAGGAAGGTGAAGCCGCCGGTTACCCGACCCTGTGCAAGGGCCGTTTCATCGTCAACGGCAAGAAATTCCATGCCCTGGAAGAACCCACCAGCCTGGACACCATGGACCTGATCCCCGAGCTGGACAGGATTGGCGTCAAGGCGGTGAAAATTGAAGGCCGCCAGCGCAGCCCAGCCTACAGCGAACAGGTCACCCGCGCCTGGCGCGAGGCACTCGACAGCTACCGGCACAATCCCGGCGGCTTCAGGGTCGAAAACAGCTGGCGCCAAACCCTGGCCGGCCTGTCCGAAGGCAGCCAGACCACCCTCGGTGCCTATCACCGCGCCTGGCAATAGGAGTTGATCGAACAATGAAACTTTCCCTGGGCCCCATCCTTTTTTTCTGGCCCCGTGACCAGGTCACCCGCTTCTATGCCGACATGGCCGAACAACCGCTGGACATCATCTACATGGGTGAAACCGTCTGTTCCAAACGCCGCGAGTTCAACCTCGACGGCTGGATCGGACTGGCCCGTGAACTGCAACAGGCCACCAGGGCGCAGATCGTGCTGTCCGGCCTGACCCTGATCGAAGCCAACTCCGAGGTTTCCAGCCTCAAGCGCCTGTGCGACAACGGCGACTTCATGGTGGAGGCCAACGACATGGCAGCGGTGCAGTTCCTGTCCGAACGCAAGCTGCAATTTGCTGGCGGCCCGGCGCTGAACATCTATAGCGGTCATGCGCTGGCCGAATTCATCGACAGCGGGCTGATCCGCTGGGCGCCTCCGGTCGAATGTTCCGGCAACATGATCAACAATACCCTGCAACAGCTGGATGCCATGAGCATCCCGCGCCCGGAAGTCGAAGTATTCGCCTACGGTCACTTGCCGCTGGCCTATTCGGCCCGCTGCTTTACCGCTCGCGCAGAAAACCGGCCCAAGGACGAGTGCGAATTCTGCTGCATCAATTATGAGGAAGGCATTCCGCTGGCCAGCCAGGAAGGACAACCGCTGTTCACCATCAACGGCATCCAGACCATGTCGGCCGAAATCAACAACCTGCTGGCCGACTATCCGTCACTGGCCAGGCAGGGTGCCGATATTGCCCGCCTCAGCCCGCGGGCCAAAGGCATGACAGAGGTGATCCGGGCATGGGACCTTGTCCGTCAGGGTGGCCAACCACCACTGGCGGTACAGGGCTGCAATGGCTACTGGCATGGCCGCCCCGGAATGGTAACCGCCGAGGAGGCCGGACTATGCTGAAGAAAACCATCCCTTTCCTGCTCTCGGCCGGTGATCGCGTATTGCCGCTGACCCGCCATACACCTTATTTTGCCCAGCGACTGGCAATGCAGCGCGGTCTCAACAAGGTATTTGCCGAAGCACTGGAAGACGGCCTGTTCGACATACTGGACGACCGCTGGGTACAGCTGCGCATTCATGATCTGGGCCTGCAGTGGTGCATTACCAAAAGCCCGCGCAGCAACCAGCTGCTGGTTGCCCGGCAGGCACCCGTAGAGGTCACGATTGCCGGTAACTGGCGTGAGTTCCTGTTGCTGGCCAGCCGTCAGGAAGATCCTGACACCCTGTTCTTCCGCCGCCGCCTGCAAATCGACGGCGATACCGAGCTGGGCCTGGCGGTCAAGAACCTGATTGACAGCCTCGACCCTGAAAGCCTGCCCAAATGGCTCTGGCATGCAGTAGAGGCCTTTGGCCAGAGCGCAGCCGCACAGCAGCAGGCACAAATCCTGTCGGGCGAGCCACGTGCTACTGCCGGCTAAAAAAGATAACGCGACGGACGCAGCAGGCTGCTAGCCTGCTGCGTTTAGTCCACGCTGCAGGTCGGCCCGGATGTCTTCCAGCTCCTCCAGACCCACCGCAATACGTAGCAGACCGTCGCCAATTCCCATGCCGGCACGCTCTTCGGGTTTGAGGCGGCCATGGGTGGTACTGGCAGGATGGGTGATGGTGGTTTTGGCATCGCCCAGGTTGGCAGTGATGGAAATCATCCGGGTCGCGTCGATGAAACGCCATGCTGCTTCCTGCCCGCCACGGATGTCAAAGCTCACCACCGCACCGAAGCCGCCCGGCTGCTGCCGGCAGGCCAGCGTGTGCTGCGGATGGCTGTCCAGCCCGGCGTAATAGACTTTTTCCACCTGCGGCTGCTGCTCGAGCCACAGTGCCAGCGCCATGCTGCTTGCGCAATGCGCACGCATGCGCAAACGCAAGGTCTCCAGCCCCTTGAGGAACACCCAAGCATTGAACGGGCTCATGCTCGGCCCCGCCGTGCGCAGGAAACCGACCACTTCGGTCATCAGCTCCTTGCTGCCGGCCACCGCACCACCCAGGCAGCGGCCCTGGCCGTCGATGTATTTGGTCGCCGAATGGATCACCACGTCAGCTCCCAGCTTCAGCGGTTGCTGCAATGCCGGAGTACAGAAACAGTTGTCCACCACCAGCAACGCACCGGCCTCATGGGCAATCGCCGCCAACGCACCGATATCTGCCAGCTCGGCCAACGGATTGGAAGGAGACTCCAGATACAGCAGCCTGGTATTGGACTGGCAAGCAGCTTTCCATGCCTGCGGGTCATCAATGGCAACATAGGTGACTTCGATGCCAAAGCGTTTGAAGTACTTGTCAAACAGGCTGACCGTAGCCCCGAAGATGCTGCGTGATACCAGCACATGGTCGCCTGCGCTGCAGAAGCTCATCACCGTGGCCATGATGGCCGACATGCCGGATGCCGTGGCCACTGCTTTCTCCGCCCCTTCCAGCGCCGCCAGACGCTCTTCAAAGGTGCGCACGGTCGGGTTGGTGTAGCGCGAGTAGACGTTGCCCGGCTCGCTGCCGGCAAAACAGGCCGCCGCATGCGCGGCATCCCTGAACACATAGCTGGATGTGGTGAAAATCGCTTCACCATGCTCGCCTTCCGGGCTGCGCCGGTAGCCGGCACGTACGGCCAGCGTATCAAAATCAGCGCCACTCAGGTCACTGTCAAGTTGCCCGGGATGCCAGTCTGTAATCATGTCCTGCTGCCTTATATCCGGTTAGTTGTCGCTGTTGTACAGCTCGATGATCGCATTGGCCTGCGGCTTGTCTTCAAAGTCCAGCTCGGCCTGCAAGGTTTCAATCTGGTTCAGGTAGTTTTCATCGATATCGCCCGTCACGTACTGGCCATCAAACACCGAACAGTCGAACCGGTCGATTTTCACTTTGCCACCCTCAGTGGAGGCAATCAGGTCGTCCAGGTCCTGGAACAGCAGCCAGTCCGCCCCGATCAGTTCGCCAACTTCCTCTGCGGTGCGGTTGTGGGCAATCAGGTCCTGCACGCTGGGCATGTCGATGCCATAAACGTTGCGATAGCGTACTTCCGGAGCTGCCGAGCAGAAATAGACCTTGTTGGCACCGGCATTGCGGGCCATCTGGATGATTTCCTGACAGGTGGTGCCGCGCACGATCGAGTCATCGACCAGCATCACGTTCTTGCCGCGGAACTCAAGCTCGATGGCGTTGAGTTTCTGCCGCACCGATTTCTTGCGCAACGCCTGACCGGGCATGATGAAGGTTCGGCCGATATAGCGGTTCTTGATGAAGCCTTCGCGATACTTGACCCCCAGCCGGTGGGCCAGCTCCAGCGCGGAAGTGCGGCTGGTGTCCGGTATCGGGATGATCACGTCGATGTCATGGTCGGGCCGTTCGCGCAGGATCTTGTCGGCCAGTTTCTCGCCCATTTTCATCCGCGCCTTGTACACCGAGATACCGTCAATGATCGAGTCCGGACGGGCCAGGTAGACATGCTCGAAAATACAGGGAGTCAGCTGGGGGTTGCGTGCACACTGACGGGTATGCAGCTGACCATCTTCGGTGATATAGACCGCCTCGCCCGGAGCAACGTCACGGATCAGGCTAAAGCCCAGGGCATCAAGCGCCACGCTTTCGGACGCGATCATGTATTCGGTACCCTGCTCCGTTTCACGGCTGCCAAAGACAATCGGCCGGATGCCATGCGGATCACGGAAACCGACCACGCCATGCCCGGTGATCATCGACACCACGGCATAGGCACCACGGCAACGCTCGTGCACCCGGCCAACGGCATTGAAGATGTCATCCGGGGTCGGCTGCAGTGCTCCGCCCTGCCCCAGCTCGTGAGCAAAGACATTGAGCAGAACCTCGGCATCGGAGTTGGTGTTGATGTGGCGCAGGTCGGCCTCGAAAATCTCCTTGGCCAGCTGGCGCACATTGGTCAGGTTGCCGTTTTGTGCCAGGGTGATGCCGTACGGCGAGTTGACGTAGAACGGCTGTGCCTCGGCGGTACTGGCACTGCCCTCGACCGGGTAGCGCACATGGCCAATGCCGATATGACCGAGCAGCTCCTTCATGTGACGGGTGCGGAACACATCCCGGACCAGCCCGTCCGCCTTGCGTAAAAATAGCCGTCCCTGTTTGCTGGTAACCATCCCGGCAGCGTCCTGCCCGCGATGCTGTAATACGGTCAATGCATCGTACAACGACTGATTGACCTCTGATTTACCCACAATTGCGACTATACCGCACATGAATGACAACCCCTGCCTTGCAGATTTAACTTTGCGCACCGCGCCTTTACTGTCATGACCGGACGGCCATGACAGGTCTACCGGTTACCCGCGTTCTGGCCCAGTTCCAGCACCAGATTTTTCGACCAGTCAGCAACCAGCAGAAAATGCGGGACCAATACGGAATCACGCCACCAGGCGTCATGAATCACGGGAGAAAGGCTCAGCACGCCGACTGCCACCACAACCAGCAGAACACCGCGTGCCGCGCCAAAAAACATGCCTAAAAAACGGTCGGTGCCGCTCAGCCCGGTCGCCCGGACCAGCTGCGCAAGCAAGAAATTGATCAGGCCACCGGCTATCAGGGTGGCAATAAACAGCAGCGCGCAAGCGCTGATGACACGCAAGGAGGGCGTCTCGATATAAGGCGTCAGATAGCCGGACAGGTCACCACCAAACAGCCAGGCCATCACTCCGGCCACCACCCAGGTGACCAGTGAAAGCGCTTCCTTGATGAAACCGCGTGTCAGGCTAATCAGGGCAGAAATCCCGATCAGCGCCAGGATGACGGCATCAAGCCAGTTGAACGTCACAGTCAGCTTCCGGTGTGTAAAAACGGAATTCTAACAGAGCATCCCGGCCCTGATAACCCTTTTCTTTTTCTGGCCGCAATGCCCGCTGCACAGCGCATGCCCGAAAAGACGACTGCAGGCCGTCTGCCCTCCCCCCGGACCGGAAACCTCTGGAGCGCGCAGCGAAAAGCAGCCGGCTCCCACTTAAAAACCCCTGTTTTTCCATGTACACTGCGCATGCCGCACGCCAAGGCCCTGATTCTTCCAGCTGCCGGTCGGCATTCGCAATACCCGGATCAACCCAAGGAATTCCATACAGTGCCCCAGAGTTTTTTACGTATTCTGTTTCCCCTGTTCGGTGGATTGTTCATGATCAGCCTTGCCAGTGCAGAACCCTACGGCGACAAGCAGATTTTCGGCCTGCACGAACAGGTTTACCTGCCCGAGCTGGGTGTCAGCCTCGCAGCCAAACTGGACACCGGTGCAACCACCTCGTCCCTGAGCGCCCGCAACATCAAACGCTTCAAGCGTGATGGCGAATCCTGGGTGCGTTTCCAGCTAGCCTGGGACAAGGCCCCCGAGCAGGTATACGAACTGCCGCTGACCCGCATATCCCGGATCAAGAGGCGCGCCGATGACGTTGATCCCGAAGAAGAAAAAACCTACAGCGCCCGTCCCGTGATCAGCCTCACACTGCACATCGGCGAGCGGCAACAACCGATTGAAGTGAACCTTACCGACCGCAGTGCGTTCAAATACCCTTTCCTGCTGGGCGCTCACGGCCTCAAGGCGCTGGGTGCCGTGGTCGACCCGGCCATCAGCATGACCGCCGGCAAGCCCGGCTTGTCGCCCACCGCCACTCCCCTGTCCGAGTAAATACAGATGCGCTCACTTACCCTGCACCTTAAAATCCTGATTGCCGCACTGGTCAGCCTGGGCGTGCTGATGACGGTCTACCAGATCTTCGTGCTCAACATCCCGGTTACCGAACACGAAACCGACAACCTGTGGAATATCGATGCCAAGATCGAATTCCAGGCCAGCGGCAATGCCCCGGTCAAGCTGCAAATGTACGTTCCGCCGCTGGGTGACAATTACACCAGCCTGAACGAGAGCTTCATCTCGAAAAACTATGGCGTCAGTGTCAACCGGCAAAACGAAAACCGCCAGATCACCTGGTCGGCCCGCCGCAACGCAGGCAAGCAGACCCTGTATTACCGCATGGTGCTGACCACCCGCTTCGGTGCCGACCAAGCCAAACCTAGCGGCCCGGTATTCCGTGAGAGCCTGCCGGTCGAAGGCATGGAGAAAATCGCTGCCGAGGCCCTGCTGGCCCCCATCCGCCAGCACTCGGCCGACATCGAAACATTCATCAGCGAAACCATCAAACGCGTCAACAACAAGGATGACGACAACAGCAAACTGCTGCTGGGCGGCAACAACAGCCCGGAACGCAAGGCCGACGTGATCGACCTGGTCCTGTCCATCGCCAAGGTTCCCATGCAGCGCGTGCACACCCTGCGCCTCGACATCGGTGCCAACCAGGAGCCGGAACTCTGGATCCGCAGTTTCAATGGCAAGAAATGGCTGTACTTCAACCCGCAAACCGGCCAGCAGGGCCTGCCTGCCGACCGCCTGATCTGGTGGCTGGGCGACGAACCCCTGTTCAACCTGGAAGGTGGCAGCCGTCCGCAGGTGACCTTCACCATCAACAGCAGCGAGATCAACGCCATCCGCCTGGCCCAGCTGACCGGCAGCGCCAGCAGCGCCACCAGCTTCCTCGATTACTCGCTGTACGGCCTGCCGCTGAGCACCCAGCAAACCTATCAGGTGATGATCATGATCCCGATCGGTGTGCTGGTAATCCTGATCCTGCGCAACCTGGGCGGCCTGCAGACCCTCGGCACCTTCACGCCGGTACTGATCGCGCTGGCCTTCCGCGAGACCCAGCTGGGCTTCGGCATCCTGCTGTTCAGCCTGATCACCGCGCTGGGCCTGTCGTTGCGTTCCTACCTTGAGCACCTCAAGCTGCAAATGCTGCCACGCCTGTCGGTGGTACTGACCTTCGTGGTGGTATTGATCGCCGTGATCAGCCTGTTCAGCCACAAGCTGGGGCTGGAGCGCGGCCTGTCCATCTCGCTGTTCCCGATGGTAATCCTGACCATGACCATCGAGCGCCTGTCGATCACCTGGGAGGAACGTGGCGGCAATACCGCCTTCAAGGTGGCGGTCGGCACATTGTTTGCTGCCACGCTGGCGCACTACCTGATGAGCATCCAGGAGCTGAACTACTTCGTGTTCACCTTCCCCGGCGTACTGCTGGTAATGGTCGGCTTCATGCTGGCAATGGGCCGCTACCGTGGCTATCGCCTGACCGAACTGTTCCGCTTCAAAGCATTCCTGAAGGACTAAGCCCATGTTCGGCCTGATCAAGACCTGGCGCGAGCTGGAAGCCAAAGGCATCATGGGCATCAACCGCCGCAATGCCGACTATGTACTCAAGTACAACAAGCGCAGCCTGTATCCGGTGGTGGATGACAAGATCCTCACCAAAGAGCGGGCGCTGGCCAACGGCATCAATGTGCCGGAAATGTATGGCATCATCGAGTCGGAACGCGACATCAGCAAGCTGCACAAGATCCTCGACGGGCGCAACGACTTTGTCATCAAGCCCGCCCAGGGTGCCGGCGGCGACGGCATCATCGTGATTGCCGACCGCTTTGAAGGCCGCTACAAGACCGTCTCCGGCAAGATCATCAGCCATGACGAAATCGAGTATCAGGTCTCCAACATCCTGACCGGGCTGTATTCGCTGGGCGGCGGCCGTGACCGCGCCCTGATCGAGTACCGCGTTTCGCCCGACCCGATCTTCAAGAGCATCAGCTACGAAGGCGTGCCCGACATCCGCATCATCGTGCTGATGGGTTATCCGGTGATGGCCATGCTGCGCCTGCCCACCCGCCAGTCCGGCGGCAAGGCCAACCTGCACCAGGGCGCCATTGGTGTCGGCGTCGATCTGGCCACCGGCATCACCCTGCAGGGCACCTGGCTCAACAACAAGATCAGCAAACACCCCGACACCACCCAGCCGGTAGCCGGTGTACAGCTGCCCTACTGGCAGCAATTCATGGAACTGGCCGCCAGCTGCTACGAGCTCTGCGGCCTGGGCTACATTGGCGTCGACATGGTGCTAGACCAGGAAAAAGGCCCGCTGATCCTTGAGCTCAACGCCCGCCCTGGCCTGAACATCCAGATTGCCAACAACGCCGGCCTGACACCCCGTGCCCACGCCATTGAAAGCCACGTGGCCACGCTGGCAAAAGAGAACCACACGGAAACACCAGCCGAACGTGTCGCGCTGGCCCAGCAACTGTTTGCCGCGAAGTAACCGATGGAAGAACGACAACCCGGCTTTTACCCCCTTCCCTGGCAGGCTGACATCAGCCTGCGTTTCTCACACTTTCACCATGCCCCCGGTGCCATTCTGCTCGACAGCGGCCAACCTGCTCCGACAGGCCCGGCCCGCTTCGACATCGCCAGCGCCTGGCCACTGGCACAGATCAGCCCGGACGCGGCAGAAACCCCGGCAGCCTTTCTCGGCCGCGCCCGACAGCTGCTGCAACAGCTGCCTGTCGACGATTCCGGCCAGCATCGCCAGCTGCCCTTCACCGGCGGCCTGCTCGGCTATCTGGGCTACCACTTCGGCCAACCGGCCAGCCGTCACTCCCGCGTGCTGCCGGATGCGCAAGTCGGGCTGTACGACTGGGCGCTGATCAATGATCACCACCAGCAGCACAGCTGGCTGTACTGCCACAGCAGCATGACGCATGAGCGGCGGCAGTTTCTTCTGCACTTGCTACAGGCAGGACAACCTGCAAGGAACGACGACTTCCGCCTGCTGAATGTCTTCCAGCCCCTGATCAGCGCCGATGAATACAGGCAGGGTATCGAGCAGGTCCAGGCCGCCATCCGTGCCGGTACCTGCCTTCAGGTCAATTTCACCCAGCGTTTCGACAGCACTTGCACCGGCGATCCCTGGACGGCATACACAACCTTGCGCACGCAGTGTCCCACCCCCTACGCCGGTTTTGTCCGGCTCGGTCCCGGGGACGCAATCCTGAGCGCGTCCCCCGAACGCTTTCTCGGAATCCGTGACAGCCTGCTGGAAGCCCGCCCGATCAAGGGTACCCGCCGCCGCGGACGCACCCCGGAAGAAGACCGCGCACTGGCTGACGAGCTGCTGGCCAGCGCCAAGGACCGGGCGGAAAACCTGATGATCGTCGAGCTGCAGCAAGCCGAGCTGGCACCGCTGTGTGACGACATCCGGGTACCGCAGCTGGCAGCACTGGAAAGCTACCCGAACGTGCACCACCTGGTCAGTTGTGTGCAGGGCCGGCTCAAGCCCGGCAAGGATGCACTGGATGTACTGGAGCAGTGTTTTCCCGGTGCGTCCATCAGCGGTACCCCGAAAGAGCCGGTGCTGCAGCTGATTGACCGGCTGGAAGCCTCTTCACGGGAAATCTACTGCGGCAGCCTGTTCTATCTCGACAACCGGGGCCGCTTTGACAGCTCGGTGTGCATCCGCACCCTGCTGGCACTTAATGGCGACATTCACTGCTGGGGCGGCGGCGGCATCACCCTCGCCTCGGAGTGGCAAGCCGAACACCAGGAATCAATCGACAAGGTCAGCGTGCTGATGCAGGCGCTACAAGCGATGTCCAGCCCGGTCCGGTAACAGCGGCCCGGGCGGGTAACAGTCACTGGCGGAACTTGGTTCTGCCCCCGATCCCTGTATACTCAGATCCTTTAGCATTGTTATACGCATATATTTCAAGGAGCGCTCCATGAGCCTGATACTTGTTGCCATCCTGGTCATCGCCGCCCTGTTCATTGTTTGGGGCGTAGGTCTGTACAACGCCCTGGTGCGCCTGAAACATGGTGTAGGCAAGGCGTGGGCGAATATCGACGTATTGCTCAAGCAGCGTCACGAAGAGCTGCCAAAACTGGTCGATACCTGCAAGCAATACATGCAGTACGAACAGGGCGTGCTAGAGTCGGTGATCGGCGCGCGCAACGCCGTGCACCAGGCCAAGGAAGCACATGATCTGGGTGCTCTGGGCCAGGCTGAAACCGGCCTGCGCAGCGGTCTGGGCAAGCTGTTTGCCCTGGCGGAAAACTATCCCGAGCTGAAGGCCAATGAAAACTTCCAGTTCTTGCAGCAACGCATCGCCAGCCTGGAAAGCGCCATTGCCGACCGCCGCGAGCTGTACAACGAAGCCGTCAACCTGAACAACGTGCGCATCGAACAGTTCCCCGACGTGCTGATTGCACGCTGGTTCGGTTTTGCTGCCGCCGAGCTGCTGCGCTTCAGCGAGGCCGAAACCGCCGACGTCAACATCCGCAACCTGTTTGGCTAGCCATGGACTGGCTGGGCCTGACCGTCACCCTGGGCATTACCGGTGGCCTGTGCGTGGGCGGCGGCTGGTGGTTTGTCCACTGCCAGCGCCAGGCGCGCTTCCTGCTCGACACGCCCACATCCAAAATCCGTTCGGCAGCGCAGGGCTATGTCGAGCTGTACGGCTTTCTGGTTGACAGCGAAACCCCGCTGAGTGGCCCGCTCAGCGGCCTGCCCTGCCTCTGGTGGAGTTACCGGATCGAGGAGTACCAGCGCCGGAGCAACAATAACAACAGCAGCTGGCGAACGCTGGAGCAAAAATCCAGCGCTGCCATGCTCAAGCTCGATGACAGTACCGGCCAGTGCCTGATAGACCCGAGCGGGGCGAAAATCATTCCGGTCAGCCGCCAGGTCTGGCATGGCGACCGGCGTCATCCCCTGGCCGGTCAGCCGCAACACTGGTTCAGCGCCGCCCTGCTCGGCCGCCGTCGCTACCGTTATACCGAAGAACGCCTTCACGCCGGCGAACCCCTATATGCCATCGGCCACTTCTATTCAAAGGGGGGCGGCCACCAGACGCTGAATGCGGAAGCCATGCAGTCGGCCATCATTCGTCAATGGAAACAGGATTTTCCGGCCCTGCTGCAGCGCTTCGACCGCAACCGGGATGGCCAGTTTGATGCCGGCGAATGGCAGCAGGTTCGCCAGGCCGCGCTGCAGCAGGCCCAACAGCAAAAACGGCAGCAAGCCACCGCCCCTGCCGGACACTTCATGCGCAAACCGGATGAAAACCTGCCGTTCATCCTCTCCAGCCATGGCGAAGACCAGCTGGCACGCAAGCTGCGCTGGAAAAGCCTGGGCGGAGCATTGCTCTGCATTGCCGGTGCGCTGGCCAGCGCTCATGTTCTTAACGGGCTATGAGCAGGACGCACCCGGACAAATGCCGAGAGGCTCCCGCCAGCTGCCTAAGGCTGTACGACATCAAGGCGCTGCTGTAAACGATCCAGGGCACGGGTCATCTGCAGCCTGAAAGCCGACATCTCCTCACTCAGCTCCTGACGTCCCTGACGTTCCGCCTCCACCTGCTGCGCCAGCCTGAGCAGTGATTGCTGCAGCTGGCCATGGCGCTCCGGCAGATCGGCCAGCGTGGCAAGCAGCACTTCTTTTTCGGCAAGCTGGCCGCTAATCACTTCCAGCTGCTGGCGATCCAGGCTCGACTGTTCCTGCAATTCATGCACTGATGCCTGCAGTCCGCCCAAAGCAGCCGACAACTCCTGTTGCAGGAGCGCCACATCCTTGCCCTGTTGCACCACCTCTGTCTGCAGGCGCTGCTGCGCGGCATCCAGAGCCAGGGCCACCTGCTCAACCCCCTGCGACTGTTCATCCAGCTGCTGTGCCAGCCCCGGCAATTGCTGTTGCAGCCCGCCCTGCACCGCCTGCAGAGCCTGCACTTGATCCGTCAGCACAGCCAGCTGCCCAACCTGCTGGCTGACCTCGCCAAGCAACTCCGACATGCCCAGCACCCGTCCCTGCAGGCGGCCAAGGCCGGCTGTGCGTTCGTCCAGTTGCTGCAGGTGCTGCAGCGAGTCCTCGCCCAGCCCGGCAAAACTTTCCTGGGTGGCTACCAGCTGACCCTGCAATTCCTGCAGCTGATGCCGCTGCAGCATGTACTGGCCGGCCAGCGCCAGCATCAGTACGGCAATGGCCAGCCACACACCGGTTTGCCGTCGTCCGCCCGCTGTGCCACGCCGGCCAGGGTTTTCGGGTTCCGCCCTCAAAGGATATTCCACACCAGCCACCTGCTCCGTTGATATTGCCTACGCTGCTGAAAAACAAATGCAGGCCATCGCCTGTTATCCACAAAAGGAATCAACATATAAAAAACAATTACTTTATAGAATAAAGAAAGGTTGTTACTGTGCCTGCTGTTTCGCTGACAGACCCAGGGATAGCTTTATGTATCTGTATGACTCATATGACCAGCAACTCGTTCAGGAGCGTGTTGCCCAGTACCGCGACCAGACCCGGCGCTACCTTGCCGGCGAGCTGAGCGAGGAAGAATTCCTGCCCCTGCGCCTGCAGAATGGCCTGTATATCCAGCGCCATGCCCCCATGCTGCGCATTGCCGGCCCCTACGGCATGCTGGCCTCCCGTCAACTGCGCATGCTGGCACAGATCACGCGCAAGTATGACAAGGAATACGCCCATATTACCACCCGCACCAACGTTCAGCTGAACTGGCCAAAGCTCGAAGATGTGCCCGACATTCTGGCCGACCTGGCCAGCGTGCAGATGCACTCGATCCAGACCAGCGGCAACTGCATCCGCAACACCACCACCGATCCGTTTGCCGGCGTGGCACCGGACGAGGTGGTGGACCCGCGCCCCTGGTGCGAGATCCTGCGCCAGTGGTCCACCTTCCACCCGGAATTCCTGCGTCTGCCACGCAAGTTCAAATTTGCCATCAACGGCAGCCTCATCGACCGCGCGGCCACCGAAGTGCATGACATCGGCCTGCACCTGTGTCACAACGAACAGGGCGAGCTTGGTTTCCGGGTATTGGTGGGCGGCGGCCTGGGCCGTACTCCCCTGCTGGGCAGCGTCATCAAGGAATTCTTGCCCTGGCAGCACGTATTGAGCTACATGGAGGCCATCCTGCGCGTGTACAACCGCTTTGGCCGCCGCGACAACAAGTTCAAGGCCCGCATCAAGATTCTGGTCAAGGCCCTGACACCGGAAGGCTTTGCTGCCAAGGTTGACGAAGAATGGCAGTATCTGAAAGACGGCCCGACAACCCTGACCGCCGAAGAAGTCGAGCGTGTCAGCCAGCACTTTACCGAGCCGGATTACCTTGCCCTGCACAACGAAGAGCAGTTGCTGGCGCAACAGGACCTTGAATACCCCGGTTTTGCCCGCTGGCGTTCGCGCAACACCCACCCACACAAGAAGCCGGGTTACATCAGTGTTGTTCTTTCACTGAAAAAAACCGGCGTTGCACCCGGTGACATCACCGCCAGACAACTCGATGCGGTGGCCGATCTGGCCGAACGCTACAGCTTTGGCGAAGCACGCGGCACCCGCGAGCAGAATCTGGTGCTGGCCGATGTCGAGCAGCGCGAGCTGCTGGCGTTATGGCAGGAAATCCGCGAGCTTGGCTTTGCCACTCCCAATATCGGTCTGCTCAGCGATATCGTCTGCTGCCCGGGCGGTGACTACTGCGCACTGGCCAACGCCAAGTCGATACCGGTGGCCGAAGCCATTCAGCAACGTTTTGAGGATCTGGATTTCCTGTTCGACATCGGCGATCTGCACCTCAACATCTCCGGCTGCATGAACGCCTGCGGCCACCACCATATCGGTCACATCGGCATTCTTGGTGTGGACAAGAAAGGCGAGGAATTCTACCAGGTTTCCCTTGGTGGCAGCAGCGGCCGCGAGACCAGTCTGGGCAAAATTCTCGGTCCCTCCTTCGCCCAGGACGCCATGCCTGACGTGATCAGCAAGCTGATTGGCGTTTACCTTGACAACCGCACCGAAGAAGAACGTTTCATTGATACCTACCAGCGCATCGGCCTGGAACCCTTCAAGGAGAAAGTCTATGCCCCGCATCATTAAGAATCGCGAAGTCATTGAAGACCAGTGGACCCTGTTGCCGGCCGATGCCGACGTACAGGACGCCCTGGATTGCCGGCAGCCAATCATTCCGCTGGCCCTGTGGCAGGCCCATGCCGACCAGTTGCGCTCAATAGCGCAACTGGGCATCTGGCTCGACAGCAACGAACTGGTGGAAGATCTGGCTCAGGACCTGGAGGTGTTCAGCCTGGTTGCGCTCAACTTTCCCGTCTTCACCGACGGGCGGCACTTCAGCAGTGCCCGCCTGCTGCGCGAACGCTATGCGTTCAAGAAAGAGGTCCGTGCCATTGGCGATGTGCTGCGTGATCAGCTACTGATGATGAAGCGCTGCGGCTTTGATGCTTTTGCAGTACGCGATGACCGCGACCCCCATGATGCCCTTCGCGCACTGGACGAGTTCAGCGTGCAGTACCAGGGCGCCTGGGACATCCCCCTGCCCCTTTACCGCCGCCGTGCAGCCGCCAGCCAGGTAGCCGTGGCAACCGTCTAGTGATACTTGGCAGCAGCAAACAAGTGAAGCCCATATCAACACGATATGGGCTTTACTCACGTCCCGTAAGAATGCCTGAACACCAGCGCTGACGGACAAACCAAAACCAAAGCGCTTTTCCTGTACCGCTTAAAACAAGAAACCCGGCCTAAGCCGGGTTTCTTTTGTTGCCTGACTCAGATCTTACTGAACCTGTGCTTCAACCGCTGCTTCTACGCGACGGTTCAGGGCACGGCCTTCTTTGGTGCTGTTGTCGGCAATTGGACGGCTCTCGCCGTAGCCAACAGAGTTCACGCGCTCGGACTCAACACCGTACTGCTCGACCAGTACCTGGCGAACGGCGTTAGCACGACGCTCGGACAGCTTCTGGTTGTAAGCATCAGGACCGACGGAGTCGGTGTGACCTTCAACAGTGGTGCTCAGCTGCGGGTACTGCTTCATGAACTCGGCCAGGTTCTGGATGTCGGCGTAGCTGCCATCCTTGACGTTGGCCTTGTCGAAGTCGAACAGGACTTCCAGCTCAACGCGAACGGTTTCTGGCTCAACCGGCTCTTCGTAAACAACCGGGGCTGGCTCTTCGACTACAACAGGAGCCGGCTTGGCAGCGCCGCCGAAGTTCAGACCAATGCCCAGACCGGCCATCCACTCGGACTGATGGTTGTCGAAGCCGTGCATGCCGTCAACACCGGCACGTACGAAGAAGTTGTCGGCGAAGTAGTACTTGGCACCGGCACCGATCAGCGCCATGGTGGTACGGTCACGGCCATTACCGGAGCGGCTGTAAGCACCTTCGATGTTGCTCAGGCTCTGGTGACCGATACCTGCTGACAGGTAAGGACGCAGGGCGTTCTCGGCGCTACGGAAGTGGTAGGTCGCGTCCAGGCTGGCCAGGCTGCCGTTGATTTTCTTGCGCTTGTTGCCTTCGCTTGCCAGTTTGTCCTTGGAATCAAGGCTGTGGTACTCGCCGTAGGACAGGCCCAGAGATACAGCTTCAGTCAGGAAGTAGCTGACAGAACCACCGTACAGGTTGCCGTTGTCCATTTTGCGGGCGCTGTCAGTGAAGTAGCGCTTGGCAGTGGCTTCCACTTCAACGGCGCCCTGACCTTGTGCAAATGCGTTAACGGAACCTGCAGCCAGAACTGCAGCTACGGCGATACCCAGGGTATTCTTCAACTTCATAAAAATTTCCTCATCAGTAAGGAAGGGTGGTTAAAATCCCGGCTATTATATCAGGTTTTCGCCAGAATAGTTCTGTTTTAATTTGTCTATCGCCCTTTTATAGCGCATCTTGGTTGCGCTCAGCCCGAGGTGCATGATGTTGGCGATGTCCTGAAATTCTAGCTCAGCCACAAACCGCAAGATGATAATTTCACGATCTATTTGGTTCACGTTCAGCAACCAGCGATCCAGACTCCGGTCTTCCCTGATCAGCGGTGCATCGTCCTCGCTCGCCTCCTCAACCGGGTTCAGGCTCAGGGCGTCCATCAGCCGCTTCTTGCGCTTCTCACGCCGGTACTGGGTAATGCATTCGTTGTAGGTGATGCTGTACAACCAGGTCTTGAACTTGGATTTGCCCTCGAACTTCTTCAGTCCGTACAAGACCTTGAGCATGATTTCCTGGCTGACGTCATCGGCATCCCGTTCGTTACCCAGATAACGGGCACACACATTGTACAACGTGGCCTGGTACCTGCGCATCAACTCTTCGTAGGCACGTGTAACAGTGAAAAGTTCCACCTGGGCACGCTGCACCAGTTCCTCATCGCTCAACTGCGCAGGAACATAGGACAGATGGTTTTTTTTCGAACTGGTCAAGACGGATCAGGCCGCAAGAATCATGATCGGAAGATGCATGTCCGGACTACTCTTGCGGGCTGGTTACGTGCTGCTCCAGCAACACCCGGTTGGCAAAGTACACCAGCTCGCCATCATCGGTCTGGATAATGGTTTTCACGGTACCCATTTCCTCGATGGTGCCTGCAATTCCGTCAACCACCACCCGCTGCCCCAGCTCGTACAGTTCCCGCACATAGATACCGGCAACGATCTGCGCGGCAATGCCGCGACAGCCAAAACCGATGGCCAGGGCTGCAGCAATGCCGATACTGAGCAACACGATGGCGATGACATAGTTGAGCAGTTCGGCCTTGATTTCCAGTTGGCCAATCGCCACCGAAATACTGATGATGATGACCAGCCCCTGAGCCAGCCGGCCCAGCGCTGCGGCATAGTCAATTCCGACGCCTTCGGCGGCACCCGACACCACCGAGTTGAGCAGCTGTGCCAGCAGGATGCCGGCCACCAGTACCAGGGCTGCAGCAAATACCTTGGGCACATACAGCGCCAGCGTATCCAGCGTCGCGGAGATCCGCTCCAGCCCCAGCGACTCGAGGGCCGAGACCAGAAACACCAGCAGGACAAACCAGTACACGATCCGGCCGACCAGCGTCGACATGGGTACCTTGATGCCGACACGCGCCATCATCTTGTTCAGGCCGGTACCTTGCGTGAGGCGGTCCAGTCCCAGCTTGGCCAGCAGCTTCGACAGCAGCGCATCCAGCAGGCGGGCCACGACAAAGCCGACGATGACAACCACCAGCGCGCCAATCAGGTTGGGAATGAACGCGGCGATTTTCTGCCACAGGGTGCTCATTGCACCCACCAGGCTCTGTGTCCATGAATCAAGCTGCATAGTTATTGCGCCTTGTGTTTATCAGTGGATTTGCCCGGCAACCGGGAAACCGGCCGCCAGTGTGCCGAGACCCCTTCAAGACCGAGCATCACCGCCTCCAGCGCCCGTCCCGACAGCATCAGCAAGGCACCGGCACCGGTCTGCCGGTTGGCCGTTTTCAATACCCGCTCCAGCGCCCTTGCAGACGGTTGTCTGGCACCGGGCCCCTGCAAAAGTTCACGCAGGGATTCTTCAAAAGGATCGTTGTTCATCCGCCTGTCCTGGTCTGGCCAGCCTCTGGCAATATCGCGGCACAATGCTGTCCTGGATGCCGCAGGCTCCATGGCGGTGTAACCGCACGCGATACGGGCCATTACTCCATGCGCCGGTGGTTACTCGGGCATTTTCAGCTCGTGGGCTGCAACAATGATGCCGTTGTTGTCGGCATAGACGTATTCGCCGGGGCGGAAGGTAACCCCGCCAAAGGTGACCGTCACGTTGAGGTCGCCAATATCCCGCTTGTCGGTTTTCATCGGATGGCTGGCCAGAGCCTGTATGCCCAGACCGGTTTGCGCGAGCACATCCACATCACGCACACAGCCATAGATGATGATGCCTTCCCAGCCGTTTTTCGCCGCCCTGGCCGCCAGCATGTCACCAAGCAAGGCGCGACGCAGCGAGCCGCCGCCATCAACCACCATCACCTTGCCTTTGCCGGGCTGGTCAACCTGGGCCTTGACCACCGAGTTGTCCTCAAAACATTTGACGGTTACGATTTCCCCGCCAAAGGAATCGCGTCCGCCAAAGTTGGCAAACATCGGCTCGACTACCGCTACATCCGGGTAGGCATCGCAAAGGTCTGGAGTTACATAGGTCATGGTCATTTCCTTCATGGCTGCTCAGGGACTGGTTTTGCAAATGCGGGGTAGTTTATACGCCCGCCCGCATGCCGACAAATTTCCACGACATTTTCACCTTTTATACCGGGTTCCGGCAACAGGCAGGGGGTTAATCCTGCAAAAGGCTCCCCGCATCAAGCCGGTGCCGCACAAAGGATTCACGCAACGAAACCAGCGCACGGTTGCGCAAGCTGATGACCTGCTGCCGGCTCAGTTGCAGCTGCTCGGCGATCTGGAGCAACGTCTGGCCGGATTGATCATCCAGCCCGAAATAACGGGTCAGTATCTGCGCCTGCTGGGGCGGCATGTACGACAGCCATTCCCGTATTTTTTGCAACAGCTGTTCCCGCTCCAGCTTCCGGCAGGGTGAAAGGTAGTCCTCGCCCGGCTCCAGCGTTGCCGGCAGCATGTCCGGCCAGGCTCCGGAACCATCCGCATTCAGGAAATGATCCGGACTGCTGGCTGACGGCGGCCCGGACAGCTGCCCGGCACCATTCTGCCCGTGCTCCTGCCAGTGTTCGCGCAGCATCCGCTGCTGGCGACGCTGCTGCAGCACCAGCCGTCGCGGCTTCAGCACCACCGAACGCTGTTCCCGTGCCGTCTGGTCGATCGCCTGACGCACCCACCAGGCAGCATAAACAACAAAACGGTGACCACGCTGCGGATCAAACTTGTCCACAGCACGAATCAGCCCAAGGTTGCCTCCGCCAATCAGGTCGGCAAAGGACAGGCCATCAGCCCGGTATCTGCGAGCAATGCTCACCACCAGACGCAGGTTATGCCGAATCAGCAGGTTGCGCGCCTTCTGCTCTCCCGAGCGGGCCCGTTGCGCATAATTTTGCTCTTCTTCGGCAGTCAGCAGCGGCACCTGCCGCAGCTCGCTCAGGTAGCTTCCGACATCTTCGCGCACAACACAGGAATGCCGGGCATGACTGTCATGCTGCCCGCCATCGACCTTGGCAATTGCAATGGAATGATATGAATGCACAGACGTTGTACACATCTGGTTGCCCTCCTTGACATGAAAAATATCCTTTTTGCAACCCCGGCCGCACAGTGCACAACACTGCCTGCCGCTTGCATGAAGCTCAAACAGTGCCGGGGCTGGCGTTACGAAGCCTACAGGGGTGTGCTTGCGGCGTGTTTGCGTAACCCATACCGGTACTGCAAACACCAAACAAGCCAAAACCTGCGCCTTAGCGCCCCGGCAAGTATTGCAACGGATCCACCGGACTACCCTGACGGCGAATCTCGAAATGCAGCTTGACCCGGTCGGTACCGGTCGAGCCCATTTCGGCAATCTGCTGGCCGGCACCGACCTGTTGCCCCTCGTTCACCAGCAACCGGCGGTTGTGGCCATAGGCGCTGATAAAGGTGTCATCGTGCTTGATGATAATCAGCTCGCCATAACCCCGCAAGTCACTGCCGGCATAGACCACCGTTCCCTTGGCCGTTGCCTTGACCGGTTGTCCGATCTGCCCGGCGATATCAATGCCCTTGTTCAATGTGGTATTGCTGGAAAAACGGCTGATGACCGTCCCTTCGGCCGGCCACAGCCACTTGCCAACGGGGGCTGCCTGCTTGGGCGTGCTGGCAGCCGGTTTGCTTGTTGCTGTTGCAGCCGGTTTGCTGACCGGTTTGGCGGCCGGTTTTGCCGCAGGCTTGCTGGTCGTGGCGGATGGACGCGCAGGTGTCGCCGGCTTGGCCGCTGCGACCGTTCTGGCCGGCTTCTTGGAGAAATGGATGACCTGTCCCGGACGGATCGTATAGGGAGCGGGGATACCATTACTGGCGGCCAGCTCCTTCCAGTCACGCCCAAAGCGGAACGCGATCGAATACAGGGTATCTTGCGGACGCACGACATAAGAGCCGCTGGTCACCGGCCTGACAGCCTTCTGGCTGGCTGCCGGCTGGCTGCGGTGCTGGCGATCCACCACTGGCGCGTTGGTGCTGCTGGCGCAACCGCCCAACAGGGCAGTCAACGCGACGGCCAGCAGCGGAATGAACAGAAAGCGCCCGGTGACGCCTGGCATTGCACCCTTGAGCATGAATTTTCCTAATGGTCGTCTCTGCAAACAGGTCGCATTATGCGGTAAATTTTCGTTCTGGCAAATGTCGCCGAATACTTCTCCGTTCCGCTCCAGCCCCGGTCATGCCTTTTTCCGGGCAAAACGCTCAAGCACCAGCACCAGCATGAAACCGGTCACCGCCAGCAGGATGGCAAGCCACAGCTGTGCATCCTGGCCGGTCAATTCGGTGAATTGCCAGGGCAACAGGTTTTCTTCACGCAAGGGAACGTCCTGCCCCTTGCTGTTGGTATAAAAACCGACCGCCTGCTTCCATGGCCAGACCTTGTTCAGCGATCCAAGCATGAAGCCGGTCAACAGCGCCAGGGTTACATCATGAAAACGGTTCAATGCCGCCCTCAGCAAGCGGGCAAAACCGAGCAGGCCAAAAGCGCAGCCCAGCGAAAAAACGGCAATCACGCCCAGATCAAGCCGTTGCACGGCATCCAGCACAAAATGGTACAGCCCCATCAGCAACAGCAGGAAACTACCGGAAACACCCGGCAGGATCATGGCGCAAATGGCAATCGCACCGGCAAAGAACAGGCTCAGGTAATCCTGCCCCCAGTGCAGCGGTGCAGCCACGGTGATATACCAGGCACAGAGCACGCCGGCAGCAAACGCAGCCAGACCGGCCAGACTCCAGTGTCTGATGGTGCGTCCGACCACCCAGCACGAAACCAGAATCAGGCCAAAGAAAAATGACCAGACCGGTACCGTCTGATGTTCCAGCAGCCAGGTAATCAGGCGCGCCAGCGTCAGGATGCTGGTGGCAATACCGGCCAGCAACACCAGCAGGAAGTTGGCATGCACCAGCGTCCAGGCTTCACGCACCCGCCCCCTGAGCAGCCAGACCATGCCCTGGGGCATCTTGGCCAGGGCATCCAGCAATTGGCCATAAATACCCGAAATAAAGGCAATGGTGCCGCCTGATACGCCCGGTACCACATCGGCAGTGCCCATGGCGATACCTTTCAGGTAGAGCAAAAGGTAATTTTTCACTGCAGTGCTCCAGTGAGCAGGGGAACAAAGCGGACCGGGTCCAGCTCGTGCCGGACAAAGCCCTGGGCGGTATGCTCGATCAGGTACAGCCGCTGTTCGCCATGCTCGTCACCGACCGGAATCACCATGCGGCCGCCCGGTGCCAACTGGTCCAGCAGGGCCTGCGGCACTTCGCTGGCGGCAGCGGTGACCAGAATCCCGTTGTAGGGTGCCAGTGCATTCCAGCCGGTCCAGCCATCGGCCCAGCGGTATACCACATTACGGATGTTCAGCTGTTGCAGGCGCTCCTTGGCACGATCCTGCAGCGCCTGGATGCGCTCGACGGTGAACACCCGCTCGACCAGCTGTGCCAGCACTGCGGTCTGATAGCCACATCCGGTACCGATTTCCAGCACCTTGTCCAGCGGGCCAGCCGACAGCAGCAGTTCGGTCATGCGGCCAACCATATAAGGCTGGGAAATGGTCTGGTTGTGGCCGATCGGCAGTGCCGTATCTTCATAAGCCCGGTGCGCCAGTGCCTCGTCCACGAACAGGTGGCGTGGCGTACGCAAAATCACGTCCAGTACCCGGGGGTTGCTCAGGCCGTCCTCGCTCAGGCGCTGCACCAGACGTTCACGGGTGCGCTGCGACGTCATCCCGATGCCACGCTGCAACAGACTGTTCACAACAAACCCTCCACCCAGCTTTGCACGTCGTCAAGCCGGGCATGAAACGTGCGGTCCAGTTGCAGCGGCGTGACGGTTACATAGCCCTGCCTGATCGCATGAAAATCCGTGCCCTCTTCTCCGTCCGCCACCGTACCGGCCGCTGCCAGCCAGTAGCCGGTCTTGCCGCGCGGATTGACCGTTTTGACCGGCGCAGCCGCACGGGCACGATGCCCCAGCCGGGTCAGCCGGATACCGCGAATCTCGTCCAGCGGCAGGTTGGGAATATTGACATTGAGCACACTGTGCGGCGGCAACTGCAGCTTGTGCTGGCCCTGAATCAGCTGCCGGGCAAACCAGCTGGCCGTGGCCAGATGGGTGGTCTGGCGCGACACCAGCGAAAAGGCAAATGCCGGACGATCGAGAAAGCGTCCCTCCAGCGCTGCGGCTACAGTCCCCGAATACAACACGTCATCACCAAGGTTGGCACCCAGATTGATGCCGGCCACTACCATATCGACGGGCTGTTCCAGATAGCCGTTGAGTGCCAGATGCACACAGTCGGTAGGAGTCCCGTCGACGCTGATGAAACCATTGGCCAGCGGCTGCGGGTGCAGCGGCCGGTTCAGGGTCAGGGAGCTGCTGGCACCGCTGCAGTCCTGCTCGGGAGCCACCACCGTGCAGTCGGCAAAATCGCACAGGGCATCATGCAGGGCCGACAGGCCCGGCGCATTGACGCCATCATCATTGGCAATCAGGATTCGCATTGAGGATCATCCCCTTCCACAGTGACCAGCTCGACCAGCTCGCGCAATACGGAGGTGGCAAAACAGCCGGTCGGCAAAACAAATTCAAGTTGCAGGCAGTCGTCAGCCGGCCAGCTCCATTGCAAGTCCCGTACCGGCAAACGCAGGATACGGCGTTCCTGTTTCAGCCCGGCCTGTTCCAGCCAGCGACACAGGGCAGGTTCTGCCGCCGCAACGGTCTGCTCGATGGCCAGCATTCCCTCCTGCGACGGCAGCTCACCCACACCCCAGAGTGCTGCCGTCGGATGCAGGTCCAGCAGGGCAAGGCGCGGATCGGCGCATTCCTCAACACCGGCAAGAAAGAAGCTGCGGCTTTGCGTGAACGAGAGTACATCGCCGGGCAGTGCCCGGTTCCAGCTGCCATCGGCCACCCGCTGCGCCAGCATGCGGTTGAACAGTGCGCTGCGTGCAGTAGACAGCAGCCGCGAACGCAAATTGCGCCGCTCCGGCAGCTGGCCGCCAGCCGCATAATGGCGGGCCTGATGCAAATTGTGGCCATCATGACCAAATCGTTGCGGGCCATAGTAGTTGGGTACACCGCCGTCGGCAATCTGCTGCAGACGCTGCTCCAGACACTGCCGGTCAGCCTGCACTCCCGTCAGCCGCACCACGAAACCGTTGGCGCTGTGTGCGCCACGCTGCAGCTTGCGGCCATGGCGTACCGCCTGACGGATATGCAACTGTGCATGCTGCAAGGCCGCTGTATCCAGCTCGCGGCCGGGCACATGCAGGCTGAACCACTGTCGTGTCAGCGCCTGGCGGTCTTTCAGCCCGGCATAGCTGATGAACTTCTGTGCCAGACCAAAGGTTCTGGACAGGATCCGCACCGCCTCTTCGGTATTCAGCTCGCGTTTCTCGACCAGCAGCCAGAGATGCTCCCCGCTGCCGGAAAGGGGAATATCCAGCACCTCATTGACCTGAAAGTCCTCGGCGCTGGCTTTCAGCACCGCACGGCCACAGGGCCGTCCCCAGGCTGTCGGCCCAAGCAATGCCGTATCTGTCATCACTGCTCCAGCAACACAACGGCGTGGGCGGCAATGCCTTCCTTGCGCCCGACAAAACCGAGGCTCTCGGTGGTGGTCGCCTTCACATTGACCTGCCCTTCACTGACCCGCAGCTCCTGTGCAATGATGCTGCGCATGGCATCGATATGGGGTGCCATTTTCGGTGCCTGGGCCTGAATGGTGCTGTCCAGATTGACAACCTGCCAGCCACGCGCCTCCACCATGCACATCACGGTTTGCAGCAACTGGCGGCTGTCGGCACCGCGAAAGCGCGGGTCGGTATCAGGAAAGTGACGGCCAATATCACCCAGCGCCAGCGCTCCCAGCAGCGCGTCACAAATGGCGTGCAACAGCACGTCACCATCGGAGTGGGCAACAAAGGACCGGTTGTGCTCAATGCGCACCCCACCCAGGGTAATGTGATCACCCTCCTGGAAGCGGTGTACATCGTAACCATGGCCAATACGCATCATCAGGTTCGTCTCCAGGGCTAGGCAGCGGTTTCTGCCGGCGCAAAATGCCGGTCCAGGTATTCAATAATGGCCGATGACTCATACAGCCACTCGACGCCCACGGCAGTCTCTATGCGCAGGCAGGGTACCTGGCGCTTGCCACCCTGCTGCTCCAGCTCGGCCCGGGCTTCGCTGCCCTGCCCGGCCTCCACCAGCGTCACCGGCACATTGAGCCGGTGCAGGTGGCGGCGCACCTTGATACAAAAAGGACAGGCACGAAACTGGTACAGGCGCAAGGCACGGGCCTGTTCGTTGACTCTCTCCTGCTCTGCCGGCGCACGCCTGACCGGTTTTGGCAAGGTCAGCCAGTTGGCAAAAACAATAATCATGCCCAGCCCGTTACGTAAGGCCTTGATCAACATTCTTCTCTCCTCCGGATATCCGGCGGGCCGGTACTGCCTGCCGGATCAAATCGGCGCATTCTAGCAGGCTTTGCCAGTCAGGGTTAATCGGCTTCCTGGGAGGCCCTGCTGTTTTTCCGCACAATAGCACCGTATAATGCGGCGCTTTAGCCGAATAACACTTTTCACAGGACATCATCTTCATGGCAACTCATGCAACCAACGAATTCCGCTCCGGCCTTCGCGTAATGGTAGAAGGCGAACCCTGCATCATGACTGATGTCGAGTTCGTCAAGCCGGGCAAGGGCCAGGCCTTTACCCGCGTCAAAATGCGCAACATCCGCACCGACCGTGTCTGGGAGCGCACGTTCAAGTCTGGCGAAACCCTGGAAAGCGCCGACATCCAGGAACGCGACATGGAATACCTCTATGAAGATGGCGAGTTCTGGCACTTCATGGCCACCGACGGCTCCTTCGAGCAGCTGGCTGCCGGCGAGGATGCCATCGGCGACACCAAGAAGTGGCTCAAAGAACAGGAAGTCTACACCGTCATGCTGTTCAACGAAGCCGTGGTCAGCGTCACCGCCCCCAACTTCATCGAGCTGGAAGTGGCAGAGACCGACCCCGGCCTGAAAGGCGATACCGCCCAGGGCGGCTCCAAGCCAGCCACCCTGAGCACCGGCGCGGTCGTTCGCGTGCCGCTGTTCATCGTCACCGGCGAGAAACTGCGGATCGACACCCGTACCGGCGAGTACGTCAGCCGCGCCTGATCCCGGCTGTCATTCAAAAAGGGAGCCAAGGCTCCCTTTTTCTTTGAGGAACATTCTTCCATGCACAACTGGCAACCCGGTGCAGCGCTGCAAAACCTGCAGGCACGGCAGCAACTGTACCGCAGCATCCGCGACTTCTTTTACCGGCGCGGCGTTCTGGAAGTGGAAACTCCACTACTCAACCAGGCGCCGGTCGCCGACCCCAACATCACACCGATACAGGCCGATGGCAACCGCTGGCTGCACACCTCGCCCGAATACGCCATGAAGCGCCTGCTCTGCGCCGGCAGCGGGGACATCTACCAGATCTGCAAGGTCTTTCGCCAGGGCGAAGCCGGCCGCCGGCACAACCCCGAATTCAGCATGCTGGAATGGTACCGGGTTGGCTGGAGCCTGCCACAACTGATGCAGGAAGTGGCCGAACTGCTGCAACTGGCGCTGGCCGAACGGTATCCAGAGCTGCCGGTGCGCTCCTATAGCTACCGGCAGGCACTGCAGGAGTTCGCCGGCCTCGACGTGCTGTCCTGCAGCGACCACGACATTGCCACGCTTGGCCGACAGCTGGCCAACGCCGATCTCGAACTGGACCGGGACGGCTGGCTGGATGTCATCATGAGCCATCAGGTAGAGCCTGCCCTGCCGCGCAACACACTGGTCTTTGTCGACAACTTCCCTGCCTCCCAGGCCGCTCTGGCCAAGATCCTGCCGCAAGCCGACGGCGCCGCCTGGGCACAACGTTTCGAGGTGTTCTTCAACGGCATGGAACTGGCCAACGGCTATGACGAACTGCTGGACGCCGATATCCAGCGCCAGCGCTTTGCCCGCGAGCTGGCCGGCACCGGCCGGCCCTGTGACGAACGCCTGCTGGCCGCACTGGAACAGGGCCTGCCAGACTGCAGCGGCGTTGCCCTCGGGCTGGACCGCCTGCTGCTGCATGCCACCGGTGCTGACAACATCCGGCAGGTAATCAGCTTTGACTGGTACAGTGCCTGAGCCGCAACAGCAGCAAAAAAATCAATACCTTGGCAGCAAAACTGTTACTCAAGATGTTTTTTGATTTATGCCACCCCACGACCAACAGATTTAAGTCATAATCAACCTGGAATAACGACGGCTGACATGCCTTTAAGGAGAACCCATGCAACTGAAAAATCTACTTGTGGTGATTGATCCCACCAGCAAAGACAAGCAACCCTCCCTGGATCGTGCCACCCTGGTCGCCTCCCGTACCGGTGCTGCAGTCGAACTGCTGATCTGCGATCACAACTCGGCCCTGGAAGACGGTTATTTCACTGATCGCGCCGCGCAGCAACGTGCCCGCACCGCCCTGCTGGCCGAACGCATGGACTGGCTCGAAGAACTGGCACAGCCCCTGCGCGACAAAGGCATCGAAACCCGCTGCAAAGTACGCTGGGGCAAGCCGCTGTATAACGAAATCATTGCCCACGTGAAGGAAACCTCGCCTGACCTGGTATTCCGTAACGCCACCACCCACGGCACCCTGCAACGCCTGCTGTTCAGCAACACCAGCTGGCAGCTGATTCGCCACTGCCCGGCCCCCCTGTGGCTGGTGCGTGAAGGCGAATGGCGCGGCCAGACTGCAGCCACGGCGGTAGACCCGATGCACTCTGCCGACAAGCCGGCCTCACTGGATCATCGCCTGATCGCTGCCAGCCTGGAGCTGGAAAAGAGCGGCATGCACACCCAGTACGTACACAGCTATAACCCGCTGCCCAAGACCCTGGTACTGGAGGCCGAACTGGTGCTGGCCTACGACGACTACCTCGCCGAAGCCGAACAGCGCCACAAGGATGCATTCAGCGAGCTGTTCGCCCAGTATCCGGTCAAGCCGGAACAGCAGCACCTGCTCAAGGGCGTGCCGGAAGAATCCATTCCACGCTTTGTCCAGGAAAATGCGGTTGACCTGCTGATCATGGGTGCCATCTCCCGTGGCAACCTGGAAAACGCCCTGATCGGCAACACAGCCGAGCGCGTACTGGAAAACTCCGACTGCGACCTGCTGGTCATCAAGCCCGTCTGACCCTCCGGCGACCCGCCTGCCCTGGCAGGCGGGTCCGCTGTACACAGGGACATCACTTCCTGCCTCTCTCCTGCCCATGATCATGCTTTCCGGCGCCATTGCGTGCAGCGTGGCCGTTTCCGTTCTGCTCAAGCTTGCCCGCCGTTTCCAGCTGCAAGTTGCCCAGTCAGTACTGGTCAACTATGTGGTAGCCTCGGCCCTGGTGCTTTATCTGCTCAAGCCCCCGTTTTCCGATGCGCCGCATCTGCTGGAACACTGGCCACTGCTGGCCGCGCTGGGCCTGCTGCTGCCCAGTGTATTTCTGGTGATGGCGGCTGCCGTAGACCGGGCCGGCATTGCCCGCAGTGACGCGGCCCAGCGCCTGTCGCTGGTGTTACCCTTGCTGGCCGCATTCTTGCTGTTTGGCGAAACCGCCGATGCCGGCAAACTGCTGGGGCTTGGCCTGGCCATTCTGGCCCTGCTCGGGCTGATACACCGGGAGGAAGCCGCCACCCGGCTGGGCAAAAGCGGCCTGCTGTTACTGCCTGCAGTCTGGGCCGGCTACGGGGTGATTGATATCTGCTTCAAGCAGATGGCCAAAACCGGCGCCCGCTTCCCGGTGATTCTGCTGGCCTGCTTCCTGCTTGCCGGCTGTTTCCTGGCCTTATGGCTGATCCTGCGCAAAACCCGCTGGCACCTGCCCAGCCTGGCCGGCGGCGTACTGCTCGGTCTGTTCAACTTCGGCAATATTTACGCCTATATCCGCGCCCACCAGGACATGCCTGAAAACCCGGCACTGGTATTCACCGCCATGAACATCGGCGTCATCGTGCTCGGCAGCCTCAGCGGCATACTGCTGTTCCGCGAACGCCTGACCCGGGTAAACCTGGCCGGCATCCTGCTGGCCGGCCTGGCCATCGTCTTGTTGATACCGGTGTAAAAGTGCATGCCACCGGGGTCAGGTATGCTCAAACAAGCCCTGCCCGGGTATTATCTGCCAACAAACCTGACAAGCGTGCTTGCAGGTCTGGTTTAGTGCCATGTCTTGGTCAGTAATCCTGTGTCCGCCCACCGCAATGGCGTCCAGAATAGTCTGTACCTCGGGAAGCATCATCAGGATACTTTCCAGATTGACGGCGTCGTATACCAACACAGAGATATCCCGGCGGGCCGGCTGCAATGCCAGTGGCTGATTCGGCTGCATCTTCCAGTGGCTTTCTTGTGGCGGTTCGTGCGGGTTATTTTCATTCAATGGCAAACAAACACATCATCCAGTGTTTGAGCATCCAGAATGTTGTCAGTCCAGCACTCCAGCTCGTGCTCAGTGGCTTGTTGCAGGCGCTGCCGGGTGCTGCTGTCCAGCGGGCCAAAGCGGCGGGTGATCTGGCGCAGCAACACGCTCAGGCTGCCTTGTTGCATACCTTGTTGCATGCCTTGCTGTATCCCTTCCTGCAGCAGACGTTCGGTCAATCCGGTCATTTTGCTGTTCTCCTGCGGGTAGCGTTGTTGGTACTCGTGCATTTGATTATCATCCAGGGCGGTATAGATGTCGATGAAGTCAATGTATTTGAGCTGTTTTTCTGGGTCGGGTTCCAGGCTGAACAGCCCGCTCATGGCATGGGCATAGATGTCCACTTTTTGCTCTTCCGGCCAGCGCATGTTGGGCAGGTTGAGCCGCGCCACCAGGTTCTGGCTGTCCAGATAATGACTGGCATCCAGCTGCGCCAGATCGCACTTGAGGTACTGAAAACTCAAATAGGTCAGCTGGTCGCCACCGAGCTGTAGCCGGGTCGGCAGTCTGCGTGCATCACGCAAAAAAATCACCACCGGCACAACCCGGCTCGTGCCATACATTTCCGACAGCTCCAGGCAGTAATGAGCCAGCCGGTGAATGGAAAAACGCTGCGGACTGGTTTCCTCTTCCAGCACAAACAGCAGCGCGTCACGGCGGCCGTCCGGCCACTCGACCAGTAGCGGTACGTCCAGCTCATGAAAGCGGTCACCGAGGCGATTTTTCAGTTGTTCCTGACGGATCGGGGTGATCTGTGCGCCGGGGTTGATATGCGCGGCTTCGCTCGCGGCGAAAAACTCCAGCGCCTGATGGCTGTAATCGAGGATCAGGTTTTTAAAGTTCTGATCATGACTGATGGGGTTGGGCATGCGACGCTCGTCCTTGTAGCGGTGCGGAGCTACAGGCTGCGTTATCCAGTGGCGAGTTGCAAGCGGACGTGCGCCGAAGTGTGAAGCAGTTTGATTACCCGAAAGTCAGCATCAGGCATCAAAGAATGCACCCCATGGTTCCTGTAGAGTTAATTGGTGCTCGCGCATCACGCTCTTTCTCTAATTCCACGGACGCAAATCGACAATCGCCACCACATTGACACTTTCACGATTGAGCAACACCACCATGTCGCGCCCAACAGCCGCCAGTGGCAGCCAGCCATCCGCATCAGGATGTCTTTGCAGTACCTCACGGACCCGGCTATCAGGGTTGAAATCGTTTAATAAAGAAAGGGCACGAATGCGCAACCAGACGCTGTGCCGGTGTTGTTCGATCGGCCGATAAAGATTGGGACGCTGGGCAAGGTCAAACCCGCCAAGTACCGACTCGAACAGCAAATCATTCTGGCTTGCTGCTGCCTCCGGCAAAAGTGCAATTGTCCACCCCGGACCAAACCATGAAGGACGGCGGTACTCTGGCAAAGCCTCGCTCAACTGACGCAAATCCAAATCATTGTTGCGCACCAGTTCAAAGCGGTCCTGGGCAAATACCAGCCAGGCCGGACGGCCTTCTGCCACACTGTACACTCCATAAAACAAGGCACAGAGCTGCAAGCAAGCGATCACGACCAGGTCCAGCACCAGAGTTTTCTTGCCGGGTTTGAACACCAGTAATGTCAAGGCAGGCCCAAGGACCACATCGATAGCCAACAGCATCAGGAAAATACCCGTCACTCCTGTTGCTGCATGCAGCGGTGACGGATACCAGATAAAAAATACCAGACACATCACAACCAGGGCGATCAACGCTGAAATCATCAGGTGAAGCAAAAACGCTTTCAAACGGGGTTGCATATCGGCTTTCCGGTTCAATGATTGCAGTACTTACACTACAGAAAAATATAATCCTGACGGCCTACTCTGTTGACAACTCAAGCAGCGGGCCAACCTGCGGGTTCGTTTCAGCCGCAAACTCCAGCTCATGAACTGCCCGGGCATACAGCTTTTCACCATGCAAACGCCTGAGAATCTGCAACTGCTGATAAGCATCTTCTATCCTGCCGTTGTATGCCAACAGCAGTACTTGCTTGTACATACTGGGACCCTGGGAGTATCTGCGGGCCACCTGTGCATGCCTGGCCAGTTCCTGTTCACTCAAACCGGCTGTTACAGGTACACGTGCATGCCAGGTAAAAGCCTGTAACTGATCCAGCAACAGAACATCCGGTGCCGGCTGCTCCGCCCTGAGTTTACCTATGCCGCCCTTTTCAAAGCGCAGCAGACGAAAGTCTTCCTCGATTGCCCGGTAATCATGCCAGATGGCGGCATACAAGCCTGTTGCCGCAGCCAGGAACAGCATCACCGCCCGACGCGGCACCGGCCAGACCCTGCACGGCACACTGGCCTGCAAGCTGCCCACCAGCAACCCCACCGGCAACAGGAAATAGGCATAGGCATGCGGGTACTCAAGCAGGGCATGTACCAAAAAACAGCCTGTGGCCAGTACCGCAAACAGCTGTTCCGTGGTGCGTGCCAGAAAAGCCAGCCGCAACAGATAGCCACCAACAAGCAGAATGATTACCGCGCCCAGCACCGGCCCGTTCCAGACCAGCAGGTCGAGAAAAACATTATGCGTATATTCGGTGTATTCAAAGCGGGGCAGGTCTGTAAAAAAAGGAACCGCAGCCAACTGGGCCATGCTGGCCTGTTGCCAGCCGTACCCCCACAAGGGGCCATTTGCAATGGCATGTACAAACTGGCTATACAGCGGCCAGCGGCTATGGGCCTGTGCTCGCTCGGCCAACGAGGTCAGTTTTTCAAGGTCCAGCCATTCGGACAGCTCCGGCACCAGCCAGACAAAGCCTGCATACAGGGCTACCCAGCTCACCGCCATGCCAGAGCCGAGCCGTCTTGTGTTATGCGTATTTTTCCACCACCACAGCACAACGAAAAACACCGCCATCAGCCAGGGAGCGCGCGATTGGCTCAGGGCAATGACAAACAGAAAGAGAACCGTCAACAAACCAGTACTGACACGATGCAGCAGGTGTTTTTCATACAGAAACAACACGCCCGCCAGTGCCAGGGCCAACAGGGCAGCCAGGTGATTGGGCTGGGCAAGATTGGCATAGGGCCGTCCGCCCGGCCGCAAGTCGGCAACCCACAGGGTACCGGGCTGCATCAGCCACTGGTATAGCGCCAGCCATGCGGAAATGACGCCGGCAACAATCAGTACAGCGGCCAGCCCCTGCAATAGCTGCGGTTGTGCCTGCCGGCCTTGCGCCAGGTTATAGCCGACAATCAGCATGGCCAGAAAAAACAGGATATAGGTGGCACTCACCAGCGCATCACCCGGAAAATACAAGAGTCCGCCGACATATTGGGCAAGCGGCACACATGCCAGCAACACCAGTAGCAGATAGGAAGCCGGGACCTGTAGTTGTACCCTTGGGCCTACAGGCAGCAGCAAAGCGGCAATCAGCAACAGCCCGGCCAGAAACGCGGCTGATTCGTGATAAAAGGATACCCATGGCACGTAGTGGTTGGGCAGTACAAAGCTGGCCAACAAGGCAGCACAGGCAAAAAATAGAAATATCTTCATGAATATGACAACACCCGCCGAAGCGGGTGTTGATTCCTGGGAACTAACAGTTGTTAGTTGCCACGGCAGCTTGCTGGCAGGAACTTGACTGGCATTGTTGTGCCGTCAGCTGCAAGGCCACAGCGCCAGCGGTTAATATTTTGTCCACGAGTAGCAACGTTACCAGCATCATTGAGCGGTGCCATGCTAATAACCATGTTATCAGCACCGTTGCCGACACCAGCAGTTGCTGAAGTTGCGGTAATGATACCGGTTGCAAGAACATTTAAGTTCTGAACATATTGTGTAGCAGCGGAAGCTCCAACTGTACAGCCCCAATTATCATGGTTCTGAGTGGGCAATGAAGCGCCTGATTGATAAACTTCAGTCACAGAAGTGCGGCATTGGGACATGGACAGCAGGATTTCAGACACCTTGGCACGGGTGGTGTAATCCTGGTAGGCAGGCAGCGCAATGGCAGCCAGAATACCGATAATCGCCACAACGATCATCAGTTCGATAAGGGTGAAGCCCTTTTGCATGTTTTTCATGTTTCTCTCCTGAATTAGTCAAAGCAGGTCCGGTTCGGGATCTCCCGTTTCCGATAAACCTGTCAGGAGTACTGCAACGGCTGTGCCAGCTTTTTTTCCGGTGCCAAAAACATGTAGAAACCGCCTCGAAAACCGGGCCTGAAAACCGCCCAAACAAGCCCGCAGACCTTGCAAAACAAGGGCTACAGGATCAAACACATATTCAATAAATATTTTTTCCGCTGCCATATCGGCATGTCTGTGACAGCCTGTGACAGCCGTGCCTGTCACAGCCGGTTATTGTGACAGCCCGGTTTGTCACAGCCTTTTGCTGTGACAGTTCATTCTGTCACAGCAGCTTTATGCGACAGGCACGATTCGTGATATAACATTCCGGCCGGCACAAGGCCCAAAGGCCACTGCCCTTTTATGGAGAGTTCATGGAGAAGCCTGTTTCTGTTATCAGTATTGATGCTGCTGCCCTGCTGACGGGCACCAGCAAGCGTACCCTGTGGCGACGCCTGAGTACCGGCAAGCTGCAGCGGCACAGCACCGACGAGCGCGGGCGGGTGATGCTGGCGCTGGACGATGTGGCCGGGCAGTCCTGTATCGAGCTGGCCGAAAATGCCGACGGCTACGCCTTGCTGCATGACGCAGACCGGGGCAACAGCCAGGCGCAGAACGACCTGGCGCTGCTGTTTCTGGAGCAGGAACGGCCGGATATTGCCGCGCAAAGGTTCTTGCTCGCTGCGCAGCAGCAGCATGCCGATGCCATGCACTACCTGAGCACGCTGTATGAGCAGGGGTGCGGCGTGGAGTGCTGTGAAAACACCGCGCTGTTGTGGCGTGCCAAAGCCGCCAATCTTGGACACCTGATTGCCCGGGCCCAGCTTGCACCCATGGTGGAGCCGGCCGAAACCGCTCAGTAACCGCCCCGCGCGACACATCGCCCGGCGGGTCGCCGGATTGCGCTGCCGGGCCTGCCGCTAATCAATCACCCGCCGAAACGGCGGCAAGGCATTGAGCAGCGCCTTGCCGTACCGCTGTGTCACCAGCCGGCGGTCAAGGATGGTCACCTGCCCCCGGTCCTGCTCGTTGCGCAACAAGCGTCCGCACGCCTGGATCAGGCGCAGCGAGGCATCCGGCACGGCGATCTCCATGAACGGGTTGCCGCCGCGTGCTTCAATCCAGTCGGCCAGTGCTGCTTCCACCGGGTCGTCCGGCACGGCAAAGGGAATCTTGGCGATCACCACATGCTGACAGTAGTCACCGGGCAGGTCGACACCTTCGGCAAAGCTGGCCAGGCCGAACAGCACGCTGGCCTCGCCGTCATCAATGCGGTTTTTGTGCTTTTGCAGGGTTTCCTGCCGTGACAGCCGGCCCTGTATCAGCACCCGCTTGCGCCAGTCACGCTCCAGTCCTTCAAACACATCGTTCATCTGCCTGCGTGACGAAAACAGCACCAGCGCACCCAGGTTGTGTTCCAGCAGGCCGGGCAAGGCCCGCACAATCGCCCGGCTGTGGGCATCGACATCCCGTATGTCCACACCCAGATCGGGTACATGCAGGGTGCCGGCCTCGGCATGGTTGAACGGGCTGGGCACCACGGCCAGCTGTGCCGAAGCCGGCAGCCCGGCACGCATGCTGAAGCGGTCGAAACGCCCCAGCGCGGTCAGGGTGGCCGACGTCAGCAGCACGCCATGTGCCGCGTACCACAGATGGCGACGCAGGGTTTCTGCCGCCAGTATCGGGCTGGAATTGACCTCGATGTCGGCACCGGCATCGGTCAGCGCCAGCCAGCGGGCCGAGGGTGCCGCCTCGGCGGCATCTTCGGCAGTAAAGGATGACCAGAGCGCCAGGTTGGCATCGGCACGGGTGTACAGGCTGCCAAACAGCGGAAACCATTCCTCGGCCAATGAGCTGTCAACCGGGCTGCCCGGCTCATCTTCCATGGCTTTTTTCAGGTGGTCATTGATGCGGGCCAGCGTGTCCGCCAGCTGCATGTAGCCCTTTTTAAGCTCCAGCCCCTGCTCGCGCAGCGCATCCGGCACCACACCGCCGGCAAAACGGTGCCGGGGCTGCTCGTACTCGCTGTTGCCCACCGGCGCGAATTCGGCCAGTTCACGGCAGGTGGCAAACACGAAGCCCTGCTGTTCACGCAGGGTTTTGGCCAGTGCCGGCACCTGCTCCATCAGGGTTCCCATCTCGCCCTGCAATTGGTTTTGCGCATGCAGGCGGGTCAGGGTTTTTTCCGTCTGGCCCAACCACTCGGAGGTGGCATGCAAACGGGTGCTGTGCGCGAAGTGGTTGATGGCCTTGTCGGGCAGATGATGGCCTTCGTCAAAGATATAGAAGCTGTCTTTCGGGTGTGGCAGCACCATGCCGCCGCCCAGCGCCAGGTCTGCCAGCACCAGGTCATGGTTGGTGACGATGACATCCACCTTTTCCAGCCCCTCACGCGCCTTGTAGAAGGAACAGCTGTCGTAGTTGCTGCAGCGGCGCCCGAGGCACTGGGTGTGATCGGTGGTGATGATGCGCCAGGTGCTGTCCTCAATGGCTTCCGGCCAGCTGTCACGGTCACCGTTCCAGCGACCGCGTGACAAACGGTCGAGCATGTCGCCAAACAGCTGCTTGTGCTCGTCACTGACGTCAATATGGTAGCCCTGCTCGGCCAGCATGTCGGCCTGCCGGCGCTCCTGGCCATGGCTGTCGAGCCAGTGGTCCAGGCGCGACAAACACAGGTAACGCCCCCGGCCCTTGGCCAGCGCATAGGAAAACTTCAGGCCGCTGTTCTTGATGATGTCGGGCAGGTCCTTGTCGACGATCTGCTCCTGCAGGGCCACGGTTGCCGTGGCGATCACCAGACGCTTTTCTGCGGCACGGGCCACCGGAATCGCCGCCAGGCTATAGGCGACGGTTTTACCGGTACCAGTCCCCGCCTCGACCACAACGACAGCCGGATCGCCACAGCGTTCGTTGTCGTCGTTGGTTTCAATGCTGCCCAGGCCGCGGGCCACCTCGGCAATCATCAGGCGCTGACCGTAGCGGGCTTTCAGCTCCTTGTGTTCCAGAAACCGGCTATAGGCTGCCTGAATGGCGTGTTTGAGTTCATCGGTGAGCATTGCAGTCCAATTGTTCCACTGGATATCCGTTCAGTGCATGATAGCCGGAATCGCGGCAATTTGCCGGCTTTTTCAGTCGGGCTGCTCAATGCTCAGGTGTGAAATATCCGGCGGCGTGACCGGTTGTGCGCCGGGCAGCTGCTCCAGATCGCTGCCTGCCGGTGCCAGGCTGATGCCGGACACGTCAATGTCGACAACCGCGACCTCGGCCCTGTCCTGCAAAAGGTCTGCGCCAACTGCCGCCAGCCCGAAGTCGGGTGCCTGCACGTGGGCAAAGGCCGCCATATACTCATCACGCGGTGCAACCTCCAGCACGGCCGCCGGACTGGCCCCGGCTGCGGCCTGCACCGCCGGCTCTGGTCTGTGCCGGCTGTCATCAGCTGCTGCGGCTGGCGCAGCAGGCTGCCCATCGGCAGCGCCATGCTCGGCAACCAGTTCAACCAGTGCTCCGACCCGGGTAAACGCCTGCCGGTACTTTTCTGTTGTGGCCTGGTCCAGGCCGCGCTTGACCACGATGCGCCGGCCAGAGAAGAACTGGTCAAGCAATGGTTCGCCGGCATTGAACAGGCGCTGTATCCCCAGACGGACCTGCTGTGCATCGGCACCTGGCGCTATCTGTCCGGAAAAGGCAATCTCGTATGTGTGCATGGCATGTCCTTGAGCTGGATGACTATCTTGGCGGGCTGCAACAACATTAAAGCACAGCTTGAGCTGCCTCCCAACCTGCCACCCTCTGCCACTGAAGTTGCAGGGCGGCGGTGTTGCAATCAGACGCATTAGCTCGTATTTTACCGGTTCAGTGCTGCAACAGCCGCGTTTTCTTCCGTTTTACAAGGATTTCTGGTGATCGCCCTCCCTTTTTTCCGGTTTCATATCGGCATGCGCGTATTTGCCGTGTTGTTGCTGGCTTTTTTCACCAGTAGTTGCAGTACCTGGTTCGGTCGCGATTTTCGTGAACCCGAAGTGCAGCTGGTCAATGTCGAGCTGGTCTATGCCCGTTTGCTGGAACAGGAATTCCTGCTCGAATTCCGCATCGACAACCCGAACGAACAGAGCCTGCCGGTGCGCGGCATGACTTACAACCTGGACATCAACGGCATTTCACTGGGTCGCGGTCAAAGCAACCAGTGGCTGACGGTACCAGCCAATGGCAGCGCACGTTTCGAGCTGCGGGCACATACCAACCTGTGGCGACACGTGAAAAACCTGGTGGCATTGTTCAGAAATCCTGACCAGCCCATAAGCTACGCCCTGGAGGCCGAGCTGAAAACCGGACTGATGTTCAATAAAAAAGTACCGGTACGTCGTCGGGGCAGTTTCACGCCCGGCGAGTACCTTGACAGTTCCTACTGATTTTCCGGGGGGTTGTATCGTGGGCGATGCCTTGTTTCTTACGCTACTGGTCGGCACATTGCTGGTACTGGCGCTGGCCGCCTACGCGCTGTATGTATGGCGCAAGGTATGGCAACAACGCAAACAGCTGGAAAACCACCAGCAGGAAGTGGCCAGCAAACTGGCCGGCGACCTGAAGATACTCTGCGGCAGCCTGCTGGACGAGCAGATGCCATGGATCGAGGGCTGTATCCGCCTCAAGGTGATCCTGGAGCACTACAATTTCGAACTGAGCCACGACGAGGCTTACTCGGTATTCCAGGAAGTGTTTTTCGCCACCGAGCACATCCCCACCCATGAAGCCTGGAAGGCGCTGGACAAGGCCGAACGGCGCAAACACGAAGAAACATTTGCCGTCCTGGAAGAGCAGTACCGCACGCGCAGTTTCACGGCCGCACGCCAATTGTTGACACAACTGGGTGAACCGGCAAGAGCCGGCGCGGGTGCCACGGTGCAGGCCTGGTCACCGGCCGGAAAGGACGAACCGGCAAAACATACCCTGCACTAGCGGCCCGGACTCCCCGGGCCGGCTATGACATGACAGCCGGGGATATCAGGGGCCACTGCCTGCCGAAAAATACGGCTTCAGGTGCGCTGCCGGCGCGCGCTGGCAACAAAGTCCAGCATCCAGCCGCCGATTCGGTGACCATCATGACCTTGCTGCAGGCTGTTCAGGCTTCCGGCATAGAACTCGGGCGTATAGATTCCCTGGCGCAGCTGTAGCAACGAGCGGGAAAACTCCGGCGTGAACTCGGGATGTCCCTGAAAGCACAGTACCTGCCCCTCCAGCATGAAGGCGGCATTGGGGCAGAAATCGCTGCTGGCAAGCAAGCGGGCACCTGCCGGCAGACGCGTGACCTGGTCGCGATGACTGATCAGCATATTGACACTCGGCGGACACTCATGGCTGGCTAGCGAGGAAACCAGCATACGGTAGCGATGCACGCCCGCACCCCAGCCCTGTGGAGCGCGCTCGGTCAGGCCGCCCAGCACCAGTGCCAGAATCTGGTGGCCAAAGCAGACTCCCAGCAGGACATCTCCGGCCCGGTAGCGTATCAGCAGGTATTCGCGCAGGCGCACAATCCACGCATCCATGCCAAAGGAGTCGGCCTTGCTGCCCGTCACCAGAAACGCATCGAAATGCTCTGTTTCGCTGGGATAATCACCGCGCACCACGTTGTACACGGCGAATTGCGCCGGCTGCTGCTGGCTACCCAGCAGCTTGACGAACATGGAACCGAAACTGTGAAAACCCGGCTGCAACTGCGGATGCAGGTCATCAGCTTCGAGTATGCAAATCTTGAGCGGCATGGCTTCCTCCTGGCAACCGCCACATTCTAGCCCGAATGCGGCGCTGTTGCAGCGCCGGCACGACAGAGCCTGTGCCGGCTTTGTTGCCGCTGCCAAATCACTCCCGGTAGCGACGCAGCTTCAGCGGCTTGCCAACTACACGGGTGTCCTTGAGCTTGCCCAGCAGGCGCTCCAGCCCTTCCTCGGGCAGTTCAACCAGGCTGAAGGTTTCGCGGATCTGGATGCGGCCAATGGCGTCGCGGGCCAGGCCGCCTTCGTTGAGAATGGCACCCAGCAGGTTGCGTGCGGCAACACCGTCACGGGTACCCAGTGCGGTACGGCAACGCACCCGGCCCAGTTCGGGCAACGGAGACGCACGGTGCTCCCGACGACCCTCACGGTTACGCTCGCGCTCGCCCCGCGGGCCACGCTCGGTCTGACGGCCGCGCTCGGGTCGTGCGGTGACCACATCAACCGGGTATTCGCGGTCAATGCCGGCAGCATCAAACGCCAGGCCTTCGGTCAGTTTGCCGAGCAGGGCCAACGCAAGGTCTTCCGGATGGCAATCCAGACTGCTGGTCAGGCGCTCAAGCAGCGCCTTGTGCTGGCCCGGTGCCGCTTTCATGCGCGGGGCCAGGTCGGCCTGCAGGTTGTTGATGCGCGCCTGCAGCACGTCGGCAGCCGCCGGAATTTCCATGGGCTCGATTTTCTGGCCGATTACCCGCTCGACCACGCTCAGCATGCGACGCTCACGCGGCGTCACCAGCAGCAGGGCACGACCGTCACGGCCGGCCCGGCCGGTACGGCCAATGCGGTGCACGTAGGACTCGGGGTCGTAAGGCATATCCACGTTGAGCACGTGGGTGATGCGTGGCACGTCCAGGCCACGCGCCGCCACGTCGGTGGCGATCACGATGTCCAGGCGACCGTCTTTCAGGGAGTCGATGACCTGCTCCCGGTGATTCTGGGCGATGTCGCCATTGAGGGCGGCAACCTTGTAGCCACGATCCTGCAGGGCGGATGCCAGATCCAGGGTCTGCTGCTTGGTGCGCACAAAGGCAATCAGGGCATCAAAGTCTTCGACTTCCAGCAGCCGCAGCACTGCGCTGGCTTTCTGGTCGGCATGCACCATGATGTGCGCCTGCTCGATGCGGGCGACGGTCTGGGTCTTGCTGGCAATCTTCACATGCTGCGGCTCGCGCAGGTGCTGTTCGGCAATGGCACGGATGGAGTGCGGCAGCGTCGCGGAAAACAGTACGGTCTGGCGCTCGGCGGGCAGTGACTGGAAAATCGCTTCCAGATCTTCCATGAAGCCCATTTTGAGCATTTCATCAGCTTCGTCCAGCACCAGGTAGTTGACCGTGCCCAGCAACTCGGCGTTGCGTGACAGGTGATCAACCAGACGGCCCGGGGTGGCCACAATGATCTGGGCACCCTGACGCAGGGCGCGCAGCTGCAGCCCCATGGGCGCTCCACCGTAGACTGCAACCACGTTAACGCCCGGCATTTCGCTGGCAAAGGTTTCGAACGCTTCAGACACCTGCAGGGCCAATTCACGGGTTGGTGCCAACACCAGTACCTGGGGCTCGCGACGCTGCGGGTCGATTTTCGACAGTATGGGCAGGGCAAACGCGGCGGTCTTGCCGGTACCGGTTTGCGCCTGGCCGATCATGTCCTGACCGGACATGATGATGGGGATGGATTGCGCCTGAATCGGGGAAGGCTCTTCGTAGCCTGCTTTTTCGATGGCGCGCAAAATCGGCGACGAAATGCCGAGTGCAGCAAAGCTGCCGGTTTCCTGGGTCATGGTATGCCTCGTATGCATCGGCAATACCCAAGAAAGCTGCGTACCCATGAAAGATCGAAACGATCGCCCCGGCAACCTGTAGTGAGTATATGCGCTGAATGCTGTATATAAAAAGAAAACGGAACCTGCGGTTCCTGATACGCCTGGGACGCAATAGTCGAAGCCTGGCTTCGCGGGATATTGTCAAATCCTGAACGGGCCCGTTTTAGGGCGCGCATAGTGTAGCAAGTAGACCAAGGCAGCACAAGTTTGTTTTGACGCCAAAACTCAGGCCTGCACCGTCAGCTCATCCGGTCCCGGCAAGTCCCGCCGGGAGGCAAAGAGCATTTCTGCGCCGGTCAGCGGATCGGTAAATGCCAGGCTGCGGGCCAGCAATTGCAGCGGTCGGCTGAAGTCGTCGGCCGCACGGCGCAGCGGCTGCGGATAGAAGTCATCCCCCACGATCGGTGCTCCCAGGGCAGACAGGTGTACCCGTAACTGGTGCTTGCGCCCGCTCAGTGGCAGCAGGCGGTAATGCCAGTGATGCCGGTAACGGGCAAGCACCTCGATGCGCGTTTCGCTGTTGGCTTCACCGGCCACTTCACGACTACGAAAGAAATGCACGTCATCGCTGATGATCCGGCTGCGCCGCAGATGAGGAAACTGCAGCTGCGGCAAGGGCGCTGCCAGCGCCTCGTAAACCTTGTCGACCTGTTGTCGGCGAAACAGCGCCTGGTAGGTATCACGCTCATGCGGTTGCTTGCACAACAGCAAGACGCCGGCGGTGAGACGATCAAGACGGTGGACCGGCGTCAGTTCCGGCAACTGTAGCCGCTGCTGCAGCCTGTGCAGGACGGTTTGTTCGACATAGTTGCCCACCGGTGCGGTGGCGAGAAAATGGGGTTTGTCAACGACAACCAGGTGCTCGTTCTCAAACAGGATGTCTTCACGAAAAGGCACCTGTGGCTCGTGCTCAAGTTCGCGAAAATAATAGATCACCTGGCCGCCATGGCAGCCTGCATCAACCGGCAGGGGCTGGTGCCGGGCATCAAGCACCCTGCCCTGCAGCAGCCGCTTGCGCCAGATACCGGGCCCGATACGAGGAAAGCGCTGGCACAAGAACTCCAGCAAGCCGGGCGGACTGTCAACCGGTATCACCACCCGGCTGGCACCTTGCGGCTTACCGTGCTGCACGGGCAGGCCGGCGCACGACCATCCGGCGGCGCGCTATCAGTCGATGCATGGGCCGTCTGCCGGTTGCCAGCGCAAACGCGCTTTCCCGAAACGACATGAACAGCAACCGCCCCGGGTCAGTGCAGGGTATGCTGCGCCGGGCTGACTTCTTCACTGTCATAGGTTTCGTCTTCGGGCAGGTGACCGGCAGCTTCCAGCCCTGCATGGAACATGGCACGGGCGACATCAATGTAGCGTTCCTGCAAAAACTCCCGCGCCTCGCCGGAAAAATTCAGCGTCACCAGCGGGGCTTCTTCATCGGAGCGGCGCAATACAATGCGTCCGTCGGGCAATTCAACAATTTCCAGAAAGGCTTTGGACATGATTCTCTTTGGCCGCAAAGGCGGCAGACAGGCTAAAACGGGCTGCGCAGTGTAGCAGCAAAAGGGCCATGCATGTCAGGTTTGCCGCTTCCTGCTATGATTCGCCCTTTGCTCCGGCATCGCCCGCAGAGCGTTTTCCTCGCAGCGGATCCTTTATGGTTATCTCTTTCGGTATTCTGACCTTTGTTGCCGTGGCCTACATGGCAATCCTGTTTGCCATTGCCTTTTATGGAGACCGGCGCACCAAACCGCTCCACCCCAGGCTGCGCGTTGCGGTATACAGCTTTTCGCTGGCGGTATACTGCAGCAGCTGGACCTTTTTCGGCTCGGTCGGCCAGGCCGCCGGGCAGCTGTGGTCGTTCCTGCCGATCTATTTGGGGCCGATCCTGCTATTGATGTTCGCGCCCTGGGTGATCAAGAAAATGGTCATCATCAGCAAGCAGGAAAACATCACCTCGATTGCCGACTTCATTGCCGCCCGTTACGGCAAATCACAAAAACTGGCGGTATTCATCACCCTGATCTGCCTGGTCGGCATCCTGCCCTACCTCGCCCTGCAACTGAAGGGCATCGTGCTCGGCGTCAATCTGCTCACTCTCGACTCGACCCACAGCGGCGAGCAGCAAGGCCAGGACATCGCCTTGTTCGTCACCGTGGGGCTGGCCCTGTTCACCATCCTGTTCGGCACCCGCAACCTGGACGTGACCGAGCACCACCGCGGCCTGATGTTTGCCATTGCCTTCGAGTCCCTGATCAAGCTGATGGCCTTCATTGCCGTCGGCCTGTTTGTGCTGTACGGCATGTATGGCGGGCCCGTCGACCTGTGGCAAACGGCCAAGGCCGCCCCCGAGCTGGAAGAGTTCTGGGCAACCCGCATCAACTGGCCGCACATGCTGGTGCAAACCTGCGTGGCGATGATGGCGGTCTACACCCTGCCCCGGCAGTTTCACGTCACCGTGGTTGAAAACAACGTCACCGCCGACCTCAAGTTCGCCCGCTGGATCTTCCCCCTCTATCTGCTGATTGTCGCCGCATTCATTGTCCCCCTGGCGCTGGCCGGCCAGCTGCGCCTGCCTTCCGGCGTGACGCCGGATTCCTTCGTGATCAGCCTGCCGCTGGCCGAAGGCTACCCGCTACTGGCGATACTGGCTTTCATCGGCGGTGCGTCGGCGGCCACCGGCATGGTGATTGTCGGCGTGGTGACCCTGTCAGTGATGATCTCCAACCATATCCTGCTGCCGCTGCTGTTGCAGGCGCGCACCACCGACCGGCCGTTCGAGGCGTTCCGTTACTGGATGCTGACGGCGCGCCGGCTGAGCATCATCGTCATCCTGCTGCTGGCCTATGTCAGTTACCGCCTGCTCAATGCCAACGCCAGTCTGGCCACCATCGGCCAGGTGGCTTTTGCCGCGCTGACCCAGATGGCACCAGCAATGATCGGCGCCCTGATCTGGAAAAAGGCCAACCGCCAGGGCGTGTTCGCCGGTTTGATCACCGGCTCCCTGCTCTGGGCCTACACCCTGGTGCTGCCACTGATTGCCAGCAGTTTCGGTGCCGACCCGGAAGGCATTCCCGGCCTGCAGTGGCTGTATGCCGTCCCGCTCGGTTTCGAGGTGGACCCGCTGACACTGGGCGTGACACTGTCGCTAAGCGGCAACTTTATGGTGTTTGCCCTGGTGTCACTGTTTTCCCGCACGCGGGTTTCGGAGCACTGGCAAGCCAACCGTTTCATCAGCCTGCAGGTGGGCAACAAGGCGCCCCTGTCAGTCCAGGTCAGTGACCTGCTAACCCTGGCCGGCCGTTTTGTCGGCGAGGACCGCGCCCGCCACAGCTTCATCCGTTTCGCCTACACCCGCGGCATTGCCTTCAATCTGACCGAGACCGCCAGCAGCGACTGGATTGCCCACACCGAACGCCTGCTGACCGGCGTACTCGGGGCGTCTTCCACCCGAGTGGTGGTTCGCGCCGCGATCGAGGGGCGTGAAATGCACGTCGAAGACGTGGTGCGCATTGTCGGCGAAGCCTCCGAAGCCTTGCAGTTCAACCGGACCCTGCTGCAGGGTGCCATCGAAAACCTGACCCAGGGCATCAGTGTGGTTGACCGCTCGTTGCAACTGGTGGCCTGGAACACCCGTTACCTGCAGCTATTCGACTACCCGGAGGGCCTGATCCAGGTCGGCCGGCCGATTGGCGACATCATCCGTCACAACGCGGAAAAGGGGCTGTGCGGCCCCGGCGAGGTGGAATCGCACGTCAGCAAGCGCCTGTACTGGATGCGCCAGGGCACGGCACACACCTCCGAGCGCCTGTTTCCCAATGGCAAGGTCATCGAGCTGATCGGCAACCCGATGCCCGGCGGCGGTTTCGTCATGAGCTTCACCGACATCACCGCGTTCCGCAAAGCGGAGCAGGCTTTGAAAGAAGCCAACGAGGGGCTGGAGCAACGGGTCAGCGAACGGACTCACGAGCTGTCACAACTGAACCAGGAGCTGACCAGCGCCAAGCGCGTTGCCGAGGACGCCAACGCCTCGAAAACCCGGTTTCTGGCTGCCGTCAGCCACGACCTGATGCAACCGCTGAATGCCGCGCGCCTGTTCTCCGCCGCTCTGTCACATCAGGAAAGCCTGCCGGAGGAGGCACAGGAGCTGGTGCGCAACCTGGATAGTTCGTTACGCTCTGCCGAAGACCTGATCAGCGACCTGCTCGACATGTCCCGCCTTGAGGGCGGCAGCGTCACCCCCAACCCGCAACCCTTTGCGTTGCGCCCCTGGCTGGAAGCGCTGGGTGCCGAATTTACCGTGCTGGCAGAACAGCAGGGCATCGAGTTTCGCCTGTTTGCGCCCGACATTCGGGTCAACAGCGATGCCCGCCTGCTGCGCCGCATCGTGCAGAACTTCCTGACCAATGCGTTCCGCTACGCCAAAGGCAAGGTGTTGCTCGGCGTGCGCCGCCAGGGCCACCATGTCCGCCTGGAAGTATGGGACTGCGGCCCCGGCATTCCCGAAGACAAGCTGAACTTCATCTTTGAGGAGTTCAAGCGCCTGGACAGCCACCAGACCCGGGAAGAGAAAGGCCTCGGCCTTGGCCTGGCCATTGCCGACGGCCTGTGCAAACTGCTGGCCCACCCGATCCGGGTGCAGTCACGCCTGGGCAGGGGCAGTGTCTTCAGCGTTACCGTTCCCCTGTATCAGGGGCAGCTGCAGCCCGTTGCCAGCACGCCGCTCCAGGCCCACTCGACCCGGCCTCTGCAGGACGTGGCGGTACTCTGCATCGACAATGAAGAGAGCATTCTGAGCGGCATGCGCAGCCTGCTCAGCCGCTGGGGCTGCGATGTGCGGGTGGCACGCAATACTGGCGACTGCGAGGAACTGCTGGCCAACGACGGTTTTGTGCCCCAGATTATCCTGATCGATTACCACCTGGATAATGGCCAGACCGGGATCAATGTCATGCGCTGGCTGCGAGAAAGCCTGAAAAACCCGCATCTGCCCGGCATTGTCATCAGCGCTGATGCGCGCCCGGAGTTACCCGTACAGGTGCATAACGAAAAACTCGGTTTTCTGCCCAAACCGGTCAAGCCGGCGGCCTTGCGGGCGCTGATGAACAAACTCTGCGAAGGCTAGTGGCCTGTACGGCAGACAAAAAAAGGGCGACCGGAGTCGCCCAAATAGCCTTGCATGCACTGCATGTCAAAAAATCAGGATTTGCGCTCCTCGGCTTTTTTGACGAAAAAATACAACCCGATGAAAAACGAAATCATCAATGCCACTGTGCCCACTCCGGCAAAGACCACTACATCCATAAACATGACAATTCTCCAGCCCGTAATAAAACCTTAATCAACACTAATGCAGTTCGGAGCGGCACTCATTGATCAAGGTCAACAGTGCTCCCGATTTGTATCAACCGGTGATACGCAGGCCATCCGGAAGCGACACTGTCAAACCCTGAGGTTGACCAGCAACCCTTTGCGGCTCATCGGCTTTTTCCCCGGCATGACGGGGTCTTCGAGCTGCTCCTCTTCTTCGCTGTCGTCTTCCTGCTGCTTGCGCCGGTACTGGTCCTGTCCGTCCGGCTGCTTGTCTTCCAGCCGGACCTGGCTATTGGCTTCGCTTTCACTGGCCGGCGTGACCGGCTGGATATCAGAGCGGGGCTTGACCGGGTCCTGCTGGACCGTTACCGGCACCAGCCCCTGGGGAATCGGGGGCAACATGTTGCACCTCCTGCTGGTAAGCATTGATGTTTCGCGCTGCTGCGCATGGCCGCAATCCCGACCGCACAATACGGGTATCCTGCTTTCAGGCCAGCAACAGCGGGCCCATCTGCTTGCCGGCCTGACCAATCAGACCCGAAACAGCGCATGACATTCCATCCGCAAGCAAATATCAATCCGTCTCTGGTTGTAAAGCGCAGGGCCGCAGCTGCAACTGTATCGGCACAGACCCGTGCGGGCTGTAGCCAAATCCGCTAGAATGGCGCGCTTTTCTTTACACCATGCGGAGATTTGAATGTCACAGCAGTATTTTCCCGGTCAGCGCTGGATCAGTGACAGCGAGGCGGAACTGGGTTTGGGTACCGTACTGACCTGCGACCAGCGCCTGCTCACCCTGCTCTATCCTGCCAGCGGGGAAACCCGCCAATACTCGTTGCGCAATGCGCCCCTGACCCGGGTCCGCTTCGTACCGGGCGACGAAATCAGCCATCACGACGGCTGGAGCATGACCGTGCGCGAAGTCGAGGAACACGACGGACTGCTGACGTACCACGGCTTTGACCGCAACAACGAGGACTGTAGCCTGCCGGAAACCGGGCTGTCCAACTTCATCCGCTTCCGCCTGGCCAGCGACCGCCTGCTGGCCGGCCAGGTTGATCCGCTCGACTGGTTCAGCCTGCGTTACAGCAGCCTGCAACAGCGCAGCAAACAGCAACAAAGCGGGCTCTGGGGGCTGGGCGGGCCACGCATCGCGCCGATTGCCCACCAGCTGCACATCGGCCGCGAAGTGGCCGACCGCATGGCTCCCCGGGTGCTGCTGGCAGACGAAGTCGGCCTGGGCAAGACCATCGAAGCCGGCCTGGTCATTCACCGTCAACTGTTGACCGGACGTGCCAGCCGCATCCTGCTGATCGTACCGGAAAGCCTGGTCCATCAGTGGCTGGTCGAGCTGCTGCGCCGCTTCAACCTGCAGGCCAGCATTTATGACTATGAAGTATTTCGCGCCAGCGATGCCGACAACCCGTTTGAAGACGCACAGATCGCCCTGATGTCGCTGGACTGGATCCGTGATGACGAGCAGGCCAGAAACGCCCTGCTCGCTGCCCAGTGGGACATTCTGGTGGTCGATGAAGCACACCACCTGGAGTGGTCGCCGGAGCAGGCCAGCCCGTCCTATGCGCTGGTGGAACGACTGGCACAACAGATTTCCGGCGTTTTGCTGCTGACCGCCACTCCGGAGCAGCTCGGGCTGGAAAGCCACTTTGCCCGTTTGCGCCTGCTCGATCCGCACCGCTTTCATGATCTGGCCGCCTTCCGTGAAGAAAGCCGGCATTTCCATACGATAGCCGACGCCGCCGGCGAGCTGCTGGAGGATCACAACCTGTCGGCAGAGCACAGCCAGCTGCTGGAACAGTTGCTGGACGGACAGCAAGACCTGATCCGGCAGGCCCGTCAGCCCGAAGCACGGGAGGCGCGGGAGCAGCTGGTACACATGCTGGTTGACCGCCACGGCACCGGACGGCTGCTGTTTCGCAACACCCGGGCCGCCATGCAGGGCTTTCCCGGCCGGCTGTTGCATCCGGCACCACTGCTGCCACCCGCAGAGTACCTGCCCGGCGGCAGCGGCCTGAAAAGCCGCCTCTACCCCGAGCTGTATTATCAGTCCCGCCTGCCCGAGGACAGCGAACAGCGCTGGTGGCAGTTTGACCCGCGTGTGGACTGGCTGCTCGAAACCCTGAAAAGCCTCAAGGGCAAAAAAGTCCTGGTCATCTGCGCCAGCGCCTATACCGCGCTGGATCTGGACGAGGCCCTGCGCGTGCGCAGCGGCATTCCCGCCACGACCTTCCACGAAGGCATGACCATCATCGAGCGTGACCGGGCCGCAGCCTGGTTCTCTGACGAAGAGTTCGGCGCCCAGGTGCTGATCTGTTCGGAAATCGGCAGTGAGGGCCGCAACTTCCAGTTCAGCCATCACCTGGTACTGTTTGACCTGCCATTGCACCCCGACCTGCTGGAACAGCGCATTGGCCGGCTCGACCGTATCGGCCAGGAGCACGACATCAACATCCACGTGCCCTACTTCAGCGGCGGCAGCCAGCAGCGCATGTTCGAGTGGTACCACCAGGGACATGACGCTTTCCTGAATACCAGCCCGACCGCGCAGGCGCTGGAGCAACAGTTTGCCGGGCAGCTGGAGACAGCCCTGCCCGCCGAGGGCGACGAGCCAGCCTGGCAAGAACTGCTGGAGCAGGCCCGCACCCTGCGGCTGCAACTGGCGGAAGAAATGCACAGGGGCCGTGACCGCCTGCTGGAAATCAACTCCGGTGGCAGCGGTCGTGGCGAGCAGCTGGCGGCGCAGATCATCCGCCAGGAAAAAAGCTTCGACCTGCCCATCTATATGGAACAGCTGTTTGATGCCTTTGGCATACACAGCGAAGACCACTCGGACAACGCCTTCATCCTGCGCCCCGGTGAAAAAATGCTGGATGCAAGTTTCCCGCTGGGCAGCGACGAGGCGGTCACCATCACCTACGACCGTGACCTGGCTCTCAGCCGTGAAGACATGCAATTCATCACCTGGGAACACCCGATGGTGCAAGGCGGCATGGATCTGGTACTGTCCGGCTCGATGGGCAACAGCGCCGTGGCCCTGCTGAAAAACAAGGCGGTCAAGCCCGGCACCGTGCTGGTCGAGCTGCTCTATGTCAGCGAGGCGATTGCTCCCCGCCACTTGCAGCTGGGCCGTTACATGCCGCCCACCATCATCCGCTGCCTGCTGGACCAGCAGGGTCGCAACCTGGCCGACAAGGTCAGCTTCGAGACGCTCAACAGCCAGCTGGAAAGCGTGCCCCGCGCCAGTGCCGCCAAATTTGCCCGCAGCCAGCGTGACGATCTGGCCAGTCTGGTGAAAAAAGCCGACGCACTGGTACAGCCCCGTCACCAGGAGCTGGCACAGCAGGCCCACGCCGCCTTTGAACAGGCCCTCAATGCCGAAATCGGACGTCTGGTCGCCTTGCAGCAGATCAACCCCAGCGTACGTGATGAAGAGATCAACCTGCTGCGTCGCCAGCTGGAGGAAGGCAGCGAGCTGCTGGGCAAGGCCACGGTACGACTGGAAGCCATTCGTGTGCTGGTAGCCGGCTGACGGCCATGCCCGCCGCCGGCTTCAGCCGCCGGATGCCGCTGCAGGCAGCCGGCTGCGGCATCCTTTTCCTGCTTCCGGAGGCCCTCGTGGACAGTTTTCAGCTACAGGTGATTGGCGAGGTACGTTCCTGCTTCAAAGAAAAATTCGCCATTCCACGCCAGCCGGCACTGGCACCGGCGGCTCGCGGCATCATCGAGCTGCGCCCGCCCTACAACCAGCCGCACGCACTGGCCGGACTGGAGCAGGTCAGCCATGTCTGGGTGATTTTTCTCTTTCATCAGGCCCTCGACCAGCAGCACCGGTTGCAGGTGCGCCCGCCACGGCTTGGCGGCAATCAGCGCCTGGGCGTGTTTGCCAGCCGCGCCAGTCACCGGCCCAACAGCATCGGGCAGTCACTGGTCAGGCTTGAACGCATTGACGAAGAATGCCGGCTGCACATTTCCGGCATCGATCTGCTTGATGGCACGCCGGTGCTGGACATCAAACCCTACATTCCCTTTGTCGAGTCGGTACCTGATGCCTGGAACCGCATTGCCGAACAGCCGCCGGCACTGCTGCCTGTCGACTGGCAGCCTGCAGCTCTGGCGTCGGCGCGGGAGCATGCCCGGCGCTTGCAGGAACCCCTGGTGGAGCTGATCGAGCAGTGTCTGGCGCAGGACCCGAAACCGGCCTACCAGCAGCCGGAACCTTCACGCCAGTATGGGGCGCGGCTGCATGATGTGAACGTGGTCTGGTGTTATCCGGAGGCTGGGCGGGTTTTGGTGCTTTTGGTAGAGTAATTTTGTGCTTTTGGTGCGCTGAGGTGTTTGGTGTACTTGATTCGCCTGGTGAGGGCAAGACGCTCCGCAAAGCTCGCGTTGCCCGCGCTGTTAAAAGCAGCGCGAACAACAAGGCTTTGCTCCGGTCTCGCCCTCACCTTTCAACACCATGCACGGTGGGAGGGATAGAGGTCCGGCTGCGCCGGACTGCTGACGCCCTTTTTGCTGATTGATTTGTGGTAACTTCAGAGTTGATAGATTTGGCTGCGCTGCTGCTTTGTTTGCCTGCTTTTTTTGCCTGTGCAAGTCCGCAACCACAGCATACAAATTGGCACTGTCTGAAGCTAACTCTGGCTGTACATAACCTGCTGCCCAGTATTGAGTAGGGTTCGCGGATTTATCAGGCAGTCGAAAGGCTCTCATTCTAGTAAGTAAAGGAGTTCCGCTCAAACTACAAATATTCAGCCAATCACAGCGACAGTAGCCCGGCGTAGCCGGGCCACCCTCCTTCCACCCGCACAGGGTGTATTGGGTGTGACGGGGTGTTGTGTCAGGCATCAGCCGGCTGTGGCATTTTAAGGACACGGCCGAGCGTCAGCCTGATACAGCCCCACGGCACACCCCCGCACCGTATGTGCAAAAAATCACTCTTCGACCAACCCACCATCCTGCAACCGCAACACCCTCTGCATTTGCTGTGCCAGCTCGGGGTCGTGGGTCACCACCAGAAAACTGGTGCCCAGCGATTCGGACAACTCCAGCATCAGCGCCTGAATGCTCTGTGCCGTGGCCCGGTCCAGGTTGCCGGTCGGCTCGTCCAGCAGCACCAGCTCGGGACGGTTGACCAGAGCACGGGCAATCGCCACCCGCTGGCGCTCGCCACCGGACAGCTCGGCCGGCTTGTGCTCCAGCCGGTGGCCCAGCCCGACCCGTTCCAGCAGGGTTACGGCCCGCTCACGGGCTGCATCAATCGGGGTGGTGCCAATCAGCAACGGCATGCAGACGTTTTCGATGGCTGTGAACTCGGGCAACAAGTGGTGAAACTGATAGACAAAACCCAGCGCACGGTTGCGCAGCAAGCCGCGTTTGCGCTCCGACAGTGCCGACAATTCCTCGCCGGCCAGCCAGACGCTGCCGCTGGTTGGCACATCCAGCCCGGCCAGCATGTGCAGCAGCGTGGTCTTGCCCGAGCCGGAGCTGCCGACAATGGCCATGCGCTCGCCAGCCCGCAGCTGCAGATCAATGTTTTTCAGCACCTCGACCTTCGCCGGGCCTTCCTGGTAGGTCTTGCCCAGCTGGCGACACTCAAGAACAATCGGCTTATTCATAGCGCAGGGCCTCCGCCGGCTGTGTCCGTGAAGCACGCCACGCCGGATACAGCGTGGCCAGGAAACTCATGCCCAGTGCCGCACTGCAGATCAGCAGCACATCCTGCCAGCGCAGCTCCGAGGGCAGATAGCTGATGAAATACACGTCCGAGCTCAGGAACTGGTGACCGAAGAAGGATTCGATGGCCGCCACCCAGGTGGTGACATTCAGCGCACTGATCACGCCCAGTACGCCGCCGATCAGCGTGCCGATCACACCAATCAATGTACCCTGCACCATGAACACCGCCATGATCTGGCGCGGTGAAGCACCCAGCGTGCGCAAAATGGCAATATCGGCTTTCTTGTCGGTGACTACCATCACCAGTGTGGAAATGATATTGAACGCAGCAACCGCGACAATCAGCAACAGCAACAGGGCGATCATAGTCTTTTCCATCTGGATCGCCTGGAACAGGTTGCCGTGGCTGCGAGTCCAGTCACGCGGATGCAGGTCGCTGTCTTCGATGGTGGCGGCGATCTCCCAGGAGACCCGCGGCGCGTCGAACAGGTCTTTCAGCTTGAGGCGAATGCCCTCCACCTGGTGTGGCTGCCAGCGCGACAGGCGGGCGGCGTCGGCGATATGGATCAGGGCCAGCGAGCCGTCCAGCTCGGCCCCCACCTTGAAAATGCCGGCCACGGTAAAACGCTTCAGGCGCGGAAACACCCCGGCCGGAGTGACCGAGGCTTCCGGCAACACAAAGGTCAGTTTGTCGCCAACCCGCACATTGAAACGCCGCGCGGTCGTTTCGCCGATGATGATCGAGAAATCGCCGCTTTTCAGGTCCGCAAGGCTGCCGGCCTGCATGTGATTGCTGATGATCGAGACATCATCTTCGGCCTCAGGCAACACCCCGTTGACCAGCACCGGCTGCACGCTGCCGCTGTGCGTCAACATGCCCTGCAGCTGGGTAAATGGCGCTATCGCCCGCACCTCGGGATGCAGCATGACCTGCGCCCCGGTGGCACGCCAGTCATCCAGTGGCGTAAACGAGCTGACTGTGGCGTGCGGCACCATGCCCAGAATGCGCGTTCGCATCTCGCGGTCGAAGCCGTTCATCACCGACAGCACCAGGATCATCACCAGCACACCCAGTGCCAGCCCGATCATGGAAGTCAGAGAAATGAAAGAAATGAAATGGTTGCGTCTTTTGGCCCGCGTATAACGCATGCCGATAAACAAAGCCAGAGGTCGAAACATAATGCTGCACTGTAAAAGGTTAAGGGCTAGAATGTGACAAACGCCTGCCAACCGGGTGGCCGGGAAGCCCATCAATCATGCCCAGTCTGGACATAACATGATCACACAGGACTCTCAGGAACGTCGCGCATACTACCGCATCCGGGACCGGATCGCACTGCAAATCAGCACGGGCGCTCCATCCGGCGAGGACTCGCTGCTGTTCAACCTGCTCAACGAACTCTACCTGCTCGAGCTGGAGTCACAGCCTCTGTTGCGCAGCATCAGCGAGCAGCAACGTACGCTGGTCAATTACCTGAAAATCACCAACAAGCGCATTGATCTGCTGGCCAATGCGCTGGCGCAAGGCCTGATGAAGGATTTTGGCGAGCCGCAGGAAGTCACCCTCTCCGAAGACGGCATCTGCTTTCTCGATACCCGCCATCATCAGCCCGGCAGCATTCTCACGCTTCGCCTGATCTTGCTGCCGCAGGCATTCGGTCTGCAGCTGCAAGCCCGGATCGTCAACTGCCAGGCAACAGGCGACCGCTTCAAGGTCGCCGCCTGTTTTCACGAACCCAGCGAAACGCAGCGGCAGGTTCTTGCCCGTCATATCATGCACAAACAGGCCCAGGAGCGCCGTGAGGCACTGGCTGACCTTCAGGAGTAAATTTTCATGTACAAGGTTGTTGCCAAATGGCTTCTTCTCGCCCTGTTGTCCGCCAGTACCGCTGCGCTGGCAGATACCCTGAAAATTCCGCTTGGCCAGCAAAGCGGCCAGACTGCAGCGGGTCTGCCACAACGCGGGCAAAGCCAGACCAGCGTCTTGCGTGCCCATGGCGAGCCGGCAAGGCGTCACGCCAGCGTTGGCCAGCCCCCCATCACGCGCTGGGACTACCCGGGCTTTTCGGTTTATTTTGAATACGACCACGTCATCAACAGCGTACGCCAGCATCAGGGGCAATCGCGATGACGCTGATCTATGGCCATCGCGGGGCCAAGGGATTGGCTCCGGAAAACACCCTGGCCAGCTTTCAGGCCTGCCTTGATGCCGGCGTACAGCGCTGCGAGCTGGATGTGCGCCTGTCCCGTGACCATCAGGTGGTGGTCATTCATGATGCCGACCTGAAGCGTCTGGCCGGCAGCAAGGCCCGGGTGAAAAACCAGACCGCCGCCGAGCTGGCCAGCACTGATGTGCGCCACGCCGGCCCGTCCTGGCCGGTACCCTGCACAATACCGGCGCTCGCCGAGGTGATGGCAGCCTGCCCTTTCGAACACTGGCAAATAGAAATCAAGAGCCTGTCACGCAAGCGTGCGGTGATCCTGATCCAGGCCATTGCACGACTTTGCGAACAATTCGGTCTTAACGACAAGGTGGTATTGACCAGCAGCTCGCATACCGTACTGCGTACGGCCATGCAACAGGCACCCCATCTGAAACGCGGGCTGGTCGCCGAATATGCCTGGCTGGACCCGGTGAAAACAGCCCAGCGCTTTCAGTGCAGCCTGCTGGCCCTGAACTGGAGCCTGTGCATCGAGAAACGCATTCTCGATGCACAGAACGCCGGCCTGCATGTGTCCGCCTGGACGGTGAACGACCCGGCGCTGATGCGCCAGCTCGTCCAGTATGGCGTTGACAGCCTGATTACAGACTTTCCCGGGCTGGCCAGCGCCACGCTCGGGAGTCCGTAAACAACTGCTCAAAGGCCGCTCCGGCCATCGCCACTGCCTGGCCGGAGCCGCTCAAAAAAGCCTGTTCATTCCATCATAGGCTGCGACCCGGTACGCTTCCGCCATGGTCGGGAAGTTGAAGGTGGTATTGATGAAATACTTCAGGCTGTTGGCCTCGCCCGGCTGGTTCATCACTGCCTGGCCAATGTGAACAATCTCTGACGCCTGATAGCCGAAGCAGTGAACGCCGAGAATCGCCAGCGTCTCGCGATGGAACAGGATTTTCAGCATGCCGGTCTCTTCACCGGAAATCTGCGCACGCGCCATGCTCTTGAAGAACGCCTTGCCCACCTCGTAAGGCACCTTCTCTTCGGTCAGCTCCTGCTCGGTCTTGCCGATCGAGCTGATCTCGGGGATGGTGTAAATCCCGGTTGGCACGTCATCAACATAGTGCCAGCTGCCATCGTCAATGATGTTGCCGGCTGCAGAACGGCCCTGGTCGTAGGCGGCACTGGCCAGGCTCGGCCAGCCGATCACGTCACCGGCGGCGTAGATGTTCGGCACTTCGGTACGGTAGTACTCATCTACTGCCACCTGGCCACGGCTGTTAGCCGCCAGGCCGACATTCTCCAGACCCAGCTGGTCGGTGTTGCCGGTACGGCCGTTACACCAGAGGAAGCCGTCCGCCTTGATCTTCTTGCCCGACTTCAGGTGCAGGATGACGCCGTTTTCAACACCTTCAACACGCTCGTACTCTTCGTTGTGACGTACCAGTACGTTGTTGATGCGCAGGTGGTAACTCAGGGCATCGGAGATTTCACGGTCAAGGAAGCTGAGCAGGCGGTCACGGGTGTCGATCAAGTCAACCAGTACGCCCAGGCCGCTGAAAATGGAGGCATATTCACAACCAATCACGCCAGCACCATAGACGATCAGGCGGCGCGGGGTGTAGCCAAGGCTGAGAATGGTGTCGCTGTCGTAGATGCGCGGGTGGTTGAAGTCGATATCCGCTGGGCGGTATGGACGTGAACCGGTGGCGATGATGATCTGGTTGGCCACCAGCTTTTCCACCCGGCTCGGGCCCACCACGTCGATACTGTGTTCGTCGGCAAAGCTGGCAGTACCGAAGTAGACATCAATACGGTTGCGGGCATAGTAGGCGGTACGGGAGGCCACCTGGCGGGCAATCACGCTTTCCGCGCTTTTCAGCACATCCGGAAAGGAAAACCAGCGCGGCTCGCCAATCTGGCGGAACATCGGGTTGGTGTTGAAACGCAGGATCTGCCGCACCGAGTGACGCAACGCCTTCGATGGAATGGTCCCCAGATGGGTACTGCTGCCGCCGACCACACCACGGCTTTCCACCACGGCAACCTTGCGACCGGCTTTGGCCGCGTTCATTGCCGCCCCTTCGCCTGCCGGGCCGGAACCAAGAATGACTACATCGTAATTATAAACCGCCATTTAAACTCCTTAATTCACCTGCCATGAAAACCGTCACAGACTGGCAACTCCGCTGCTGGTGCCTGCGCGCCCGGAGGCACTCACCGCGACACCACCTGCCGACGGTCTTCAGCTATCTGTCATTTGCGTGCTGTAGCGTCGTAGGCCAGCTCCCGGGCCGCCTGTACCGTGCCGTTGGCATTGGCTTCTTCACACTTCAGCCGTTCACCGCCACAAATCGAGCAATTCTTTTCAATGCCCAGCGCGGCAATGCCGCCGCAGGAACCGGCAATCGGCTTGCGTCCGGCCATCACGCCCGAAGCCATGCCCAGCACCACCAGCAGCATCACAGCAAATACCACCAGAACCATAATCAGATATGTCATGAGACTACCTCCCCTGTTCGGGAAACAATTGTTCAAAATCCGGGCTGACATGGCTGACGAATTCGCCGTTTTCACGGGTCACGAACAGCGCCGCAATACCATGCTGCCTGACAAATTTCATGCCTTCATCCTTGCCCAGCACCATCAGCAAGGTACCCAGTCCGTCCGCCGCCATGGCCGAGCGGTCAATCACCGTAACTGCAGCCAGGTTGTGCGCAATCGGCGCACCGGTTTTCGCATCCAGCGTATGAGAGAAGCGGATACCGTCCTCTTCAAAATAATTGCGGTAATCACCTGAAGTATTCACGCCCCAGCCGTCAATTTCCAGTACTCGCTGCAACACCCGCTCACCGTTACCAAGCGGCTGTTCGATGGCGATGCGCCAGGGCGAGCCGTCCGGCTTTTTGCCTTTGGCTATCAGCTCGCCGGTCACCTCGACCATATAGTTGTGGATGCCCAGATCCTCAAATTTCGCCGCTATGCGATCAACAGTATAGCCTGCGGCGATGCTGTTGAGGTCAAGCTTGAGGTCAACTTCCTTGCAAAGCTGATTACCCTCAATACTCAGGTGCTGATAGCCCATCCGGCTGCGCGCTTCGCTGATCGCCTCTTCAGACGGAATCTGGCGATCACGGCTGGCCGGGCCAAAGCCCCAGACATTCAGCAGCGGCTGGATGGTGATGTCGAAACGCCCCTCACTCAGCCGGGACAGCTCATCGGCATAGCCGATCAGCTCGAGCACGGGCGCAGGCATCTGTTCACAGCTGCCGGCCGGCAGCTTGTTGAAACGGGACAGATCCGAGTCTGCACGGTAGGTCGACATCTGGCGGTCGACCTCATCGAGGATGTTCTGAACGACAACACCCGCTGCATCGGCAGCGGGTGTTGTCTTGTTTGCAACATACTTGATGGTGTAAGTGCTGCCCATGGTTGGACCGGACAGCACTTCGACACGCTCGGCCGGTTGGCAACCGGCCAGCGCAAGGCTCATGACTGTGATAACTCCCGCACCCTGTAACAGGTTGCGCAGCATGTTAGCCTCCAAAGTCGTCCAGCAAGATGTTTTCAGGCTCTACGCCCAGGTCTTCCAGCATCTTGATGACGGCGGCGTTCATCATGGGTGGTCCACACATGTAGAACTCGCAGTCTTCCGGTGCCGGGTGATCCTTGAGATAGTTCTCGTAGAGCACGTTGTGGATGAAGCCCTGCAGACCGGTCCAGTTGTCCTCGGGCAGAGGATCGGACAGGGCCAGGTGCCACTGGAAGTTCTCGTTTTCTTCCTGCAGCTTGTCGTACTCGTCGACATAGAAGGCTTCACGCATGGAGCGCGCACCGTACCAGAAGCTGATCTTGCGCTTGGACTTCAGGCGCTTGAGCTGGTCGAAGATGTGCGAACGCATCGGTGCCATACCGGCACCACCACCGATGAAGACCATCTCGGCATCGGTATCCTTGGCGAAGAAATCACCGAAGGGACCGTACACTGTCACCTTGTCGCCCTCTTTCAGGCTGAACACATAGGAAGACATGATGCCGGGAGGAATCTCGTCACGGCCGGGTGGCGGAGTGGCGATACGGATGTTGAACTTGACCATGCCCTTTTCTTCAGGGTAGTTGGCCATGGAGTAGGCACGAATGGTGGTTTCCTTCACATCGGACACATAGCGCCAGATGTTGAACTTGTCCCAGTCCTCGTGGAATTTCTCCTCGATGTCAAAATCCTTGTACTCGACACGGTGTGGCGGGCATTCCAGCTGCACATAGCCGCCGGCGCGGAAGTTGACGTCCTCGCCCTCGGGCAGAACCAGGGTCAGCTCCTTGATGAAAGTGGCCACGTTGGGGTTGGAGCCCACAGTGCACTCCCACTTCTTGACGCCGAACACTTCTTCGGGGATCTGGATCTTCATGTCCTGCTTGACGGACACCTGGCAAGACAGACGCCAGCCTTCGTTGGCCTCGCGGCGGGTGAAGTGGCTGCCTTCGGCCGGCAGCATGTCACCGCCACCTTCGAAGACCTGGCATTTGCACTGGGCACAGGTGCCACCACCACCACAGGCGGATGAAAGGAAAATATTCTGCGCAGCCAGCGTCTGCAGCAGCTTGCCGCCGGCAGGAACCGTCACGCTGCGCTCGTCATTGATCAGAATGCTGACATCGCCGCTGGAAACCAGCTTGGCGCGCGCAATCAGGATGATCACCACCAGCGCCAGAACGATGGCGGTGAACATTCCGATGGCCAAAAAGACTTCGAAACTCATTATTCACTGCTCCTTAGAGTTGTACGCCGGAGAAGGACATGAAACCAAGGGACATCAGGCCAATGGTAATGAAGGTAATGCCCAGCCCCTGCAGACCTGCAGGAACGTCGCTGTACTTCAGCTTCTCGCGAATGGCTGCCAGCAAGGCAATTGCCAGGGCCCAGGAGAAGCCGGAGCCCAGTCCGTAAACCACACTCTCGGCCAGGTCGTAGTCACGCTCAACCATGAACAGGGTGCCACCCATGATGGCGCAGTTCACGGTAATCAGCGGCAGGAACACACCCAGCGCGTTGTAAAGTGCGGGAACGTACTTGTCCAGCAGCATTTCCAGGATCTGCACGATGGCGGCAATAACGCCAATGTAGCTCAGCAGACCAAGGAAGCTCAGATCCACATCCGGCAGACCGGCCCAGGCCAGTGCACCATCTTTCAGCAAGTAGGTGTAGATCAGGTTGTTGGCAGGAACGGTAATGGTCTGTACCACAACCACCGCAATACCCAGGCCAATGGCGGTTTCGACCTTCTTGGACAGTGCAATGAAGGTACACATACCCAGGAAGAAGGCCAGCGCCATGTTCTCGATGAAGATCGATTTAACCAGCAGACTCAAATAGTGTTCCATCTTAGTAAGCCTCCTTCTCGGCAGTGTTCGGAGCCATGACAAAGTCCGGCTTCTCCATCTGCTCACGCTTCCACATGCGCAGCGCCCAGATGATCAGGCCGATCAGGAAGAACGCGGATGGTGGCAGCAGCAGCAGGCCGTTTGGCAGGTACCAGCCGCCATCGTTCATGGTCTGGAAAATGGTCACGCCGACCAGTTTGCCCGAACCGAACAGCTCGCGGATGATGCCGAGAATAATCAGCATCGCGCTATAGCCCAGGCCGTTACCGATACCGTCAAAGAATGACAGCACTGGCGGGTTGGACATGGCGAAGGCTTCGGCACGACCCATCACGATACAGTTGGTGATGATCAGGCCGACGAACACCGACAGCTGCTTGGACAGTCCATAGGCATAAGCCTTGAGGAACTGGTCCACCACGATTACCAGCGAGGCGATGATCACCATTTGCACGATCATGCGGATCGAGCTCGGGATCTGGGCCCGGATCATCGAGATGAACATGCCGGAGAAACCTGTTACCAGTGTCAGTGCAATCGACATGACGATGGCGGTTTTCAGGTTCGATGTTACGGCCAGTGCAGAACAGATACCCAGAATCTGCAGGCCGATGGGGTTGTTGTTGAAAATAGGATCAAGCAACACGCCCTTGATGGTTGGCTCAGCCATTGGTTATGCCTCCCCTTTGCGCAGGCGGTTCAGGAATGGGCCAAAGCCATTCTCACCCAGCCAGTAATCCAACAGATGGTTGACACCGTTACTGGTCAGGGTAGCACCAGCAATGCCGTCAATCTGATTTTTTGCCGCCGGGCTGGAACGGTCAACGTTGCCCTTGATGACATGCAGCACAGGCTTGCCGCTGGCATCAAACACTTCCTTGCCGGGCCACAGGGACTTCCACTTCGGGTTATCAACTTCGCCACCCAGACCCGGGGTCTCGGCATGCTCGTAGAAACCGAAGCCGGTTACGGTATTCAGGTCGCCCTTGACGGCAATGAAGCCATGCAGGGTGGACCAGAGGCCGTAGCCGCGAACCGGAATGATCAGGGTATCCAGCTGGCCATTCTCTTCCACCACATAGACGGTGGCATAGCGCTCACGACGTTTGATGGACGCAATGTCCTCTTTGCTGTCGAGCTTTTTCGAGACGGCAGGGTCCTTGGCAGACGCGATGTGATCGAAGGTCAGCGGGTCGAACTTGTCCGAATAGGTGCCTTCCTCAAGGTCCACCAGGCGTGCCTGGATGCGGCCCTTGAACATGTCGCGGACCTGATCGCCACTCAAGCTGGCGTCACCGAGGCCGGCAATGGCCAGGATGCTGCGCTGCTTGTCCAGCAGGCTGTTGGCCTGTTGGGTCGGACGCAGGGCTACTGCAGCACCGGCAACGAAAATGGAGCACACCAGACAAACGACCAGAGCGACCGTCAGCGTGCCTGCGGTTGTATCTTTTCTACTAGACATTGCGTGCCAGCCTCCGCTTGATATTGGCCTGAACAACGAAGTGGTCAATCAGTGGTGCACAGAGGTTGGCAAACAGGATGGCCAACATCATGCCTTCGGGGAATGCCGGGTTGACCACACGGATCAACACCACCATTACGCCGATCAGGGCACCGAAAATCCACTTGCCGGTATTGGTCATGGACGCGGACACGGGGTCGGTCGCCATGAACAGCATGCCGAAGGCAAAGCCGCCCACCACCATGTGCCAGTACCAGGGCATGGCAAACATCGGGTTGGTCTCGGAGCCGATCATGTTGAACAGGGTGCTCAGGGCAATCATGCCCAGCATCACGCCGGCCACGATGCGCCACGCAGCAATGCGTGTCATCACCAGAATGCCGCCACCGATGAAGATCGCCAGAGTACTGGTTTCACCAATGGAGCCTGGCATGAAGCCGAGGAATGCATCCATCCAGCTCAGACCCTGATCGCTCAGCGCCTGCATGCCACCGGCAGAAACCACGCTCAGGCTGGTGGCACCGGCAAAGCCGTCCACTGCAGTCCAGACTGCATCACCGGAGATGTCGGCAGGATAGGCGAAGAACAGGAACGCACGACCTACCAGAGCAGGGTTGAGGAAGTTCTTGCCGGTACCGCCAAACACCTCTTTACCGATCACCACACCGAAGCTGATACCCATGGCAACCTGCCACAGTGGAATGCTTGGTGGAACGATCAGGGCAAACAGGATGGAGCTGACGAAGAAACCTTCGTTGACTTCATGCTTGCGGATTGAGGCAAACAGGACTTCCCAGAAGCCACCGGCAATGAAGGTCACCAGATAGATGGGCAGGAACCAGGTGGCACCCTGGATCATGTTGTCCCAGACGCTGCCCGGGTCAAAACCGGCCAGAGCACCGGTCAGGGCAAAGCGCCAGCCTTCCTGGGCAGCCAGCAGCTCGGGGCTGGCGGCAAACACCTGGTTGGCCTGGTAGCCGATGTTCCACATACCGAAGAACATGGCCGGGAAGGCACAGAGCCACACGGTGATCATCATGCGCTTGAGGTCGATGCCGTCACGCACGTGGGCGGTGGTTTTGGTTACATCGGCCGGCTTGTACAGAAAGGTATCCACTGCCTCATACAGGGCATACCATTTTTCGTACTTGCCGCCTTTCTCGAAGTTATGTTCGATCTTGTCTAGAAATGCACGAAGACCCATGGATTAACCCTCCACCTCGATGCGCGTTAAGTTTTCCCGCAGGATCGGGCCGTACTCGTACTTGCCTGCACACACATAGGTGCACAGTGCCAAGTCTTCCTCATCCAGCTCCAGACAACCCATGTGCTGGGCCATCTCGGTATCACCCACGATGAGGTAACGCAGCAGCTGGGTCGGCAGGATGTCCAGCGGCATGACGGACTCGTAGTTGCCCAGAGGAATCATGGCCCGGGCACTGCCGTTGCTGCTGGTGTTGAAGGCAAACTTCTTGCCGCCGCTCAGCTTGGAGATGAAGATGTTCAGGATGGAGTGTTTGTTGGCACCGGCACGCAGGTAGTGGAACAGCTCGCGATCACGGCCTTCGGCCAGACAGCTGACCTGCACGTGGTAACGGCCAAGGTAATCACAGGTGTTGCGTGCGGTACGGCCACCAAACACGGAGCCGGAAATGCGGCGGTTTTCGCCCTCTTCCAGCTCGCCGGCAACCAGCTCGCTGAGGTTGGCACCCAGGCGGGTCTTGACCAGACGTGGTTTTTTAACCACCGGACCGGCCAGCGATACCACGCGTTCGACCCACAGCTGACCGCTGGTGAACAGTTTGCCGACAGCAATCACGTCCTGATAGCCGATCTGCCACACGGTGCGGGTTGCACTGACCGGATCAAGGAAATGGATGTGTGTACCAGGCAGGCCGGCAGGATGCGGGCCGGCAAAGGCTTCGGCCTGGACACCGGCAACGTCTTCACCCGGCAGGCTGACACCGTCGGCCTTGCACAGGAATACCCTGGCCAGGCGGGACAGCACTTGCAGGCCGTTTTTGAAGTCGTCAGCGTATTCGGCGATCACCATGGCAGGGTCGCCGGCCAGGGGGTTGGTGTCGATCGCGGTGACAAAAATGGAGCGCGGGGTGGAGTCCACGGCAGGCACTTTTGAGTAGGGGCGGGTACGCAGTGCAGTCCAGAGCCCGGACTTTTGCAGGTTGTCGCGCACCTGTTCGTCCGTCAGGCCGGAAAGCTGTTCAACCGGGTACTGGCTGAAGGTTTCCTGCTCGTCTCCATCCAGTTCGATGACCAGAGACTGGAATACCCGGCGGTCTCCCCTGTTGATTGATTTGACCACGCCAGCGCCCGGAGCGGTAAAAAACACGCCCGGTGTTTTTTTGTCCTCGAACAGGACCTGCCCCAGCTTGACGCGATCACCTTCATGCACATGCATCGTTGGCTTCATTCCGTTATAGTCGAAGCCTATGACTGCAACGCTGCGCACCGTTTGAGCTGCGTCAATTTGCCGCTCCGGCGCACCCACCATGGGCAAATCAAGCCCACGCTTTATTTTGATCATAGGTAGCCTAACCACGTTGTTAATTGATCTTTCATCAACCGGTATTTTTTGATTTATCATGCCCAACAGCACACAACAAGCACCCGGCGACCCCTTTATTTATCGGCGACATTATAGAGACCAACCGGTTCAAGTTTCCAGTCAAAACCTGAACATTATCCGAAAGTCCCGAAAAAACGCCCAAAAAATCAAGATTATAAAAAAGGGAGCCAAAAGGCTCCCTTGACAAAACCCGCGACTCGTGAACGCCAGCACCAGCCCTGAAGCCGGCCAGCCATACCAGCCCCGATCATCGCTCACACAGGCGAACAAGAACTGCAGGCTGATCCCGGCCGGCTCCGGATCAATGCATCAGCGCGGGAACACCGGCGGATGCACGCCCGCGATCTCTTCCAGCACGCGCACAACCTGGTGGCTGTAGCCGTACTCGTTGTCGTACCAGACATACAGGATCACGCGGTTATCGGTGCAGATGGTGGCTTTAGAGTCGACCACACCCGCATGACGCGAACCGACAAAGTCGGTGGATACCACTTCCTGGGACGCCACATAGTCGATCTGCTTCTGCAGGTCGGAATGCATGGCAATCTGGCGCAGGTACTCGTTGACCTCGTCACGGTCGGTGTTCTTTTCCAGGTTCAGGCTGAGAATGGCCATGGATACGTTGGGGGTCGGCACACGGATGGCGTTACCGGTCAGCTTGCCCTTCAGGAACGGCAGCGCCTTGGCAGCTGCTGTGGCGGCACCGGTTTCGGTGATGACCATGTTCAGCGCGGCGGCACGACCACGACGGCTGCCCTTGTGGAAGTTGTCGATCAGGTTCTGGTCGTTGGTGTAGGAGTGGACGGTCTCCACGTGACCATTGACGATGCCGAACTTGTCATTGATCGCCTTCAGCACCGGCACAATGGCGTTGGTGGTGCAGGACGCCGCAGAGATGATCTTGTCATCGGCGGTGATGTCCTTGTGGTTGATGCCGTGCACAATGTTCTTCATATCGCCCTTGCCGGGCGCGGTCAGCAGAACACGGGCTATACCGGGGCGGTTCAGGTGCTGACTCAGACCTTCCTCGTCACGCCAGCGACCGGTGTTGTCCACCAGCAGTGCATCCTTGATGCCGTACTGGGTGTAATCCACGGTAGTCGGGTCGTTGGAATAGATGAACTTGACCAGGTTGCCGTTAATGTTCAGCGCGTTGCTTTCCTCGTCAACAACGATGGTGCCCTTGAATGAGCCATGTACCGAATCGCGACGCAGCAGGCTGGCACGCTTCATCAGATCGTTCTCGGCACCCTTGCGCACCACCACGGCACGCAGGCGCAGGCCGTCACCGGCACCTACGCGGTCAACCAGGATCCGTGCCAGCAGGCGGCCGATACGACCAAAACCGTACAGCACGACATCAGTGCCCTGATGTTTGTTTTCACTACGCTTGCCCACTACATCGGCCAGCTCGGCGCGCACGAATTCATCCATGGTGCGGCCATTGCCTTCAGCCTTGTATTTGACCGCCAGCTTGCCCAAGTCAACCGAAGCGGCACCCAGATCCAGCTTGCTCATGGCCTCGATCACCGGATAGGTGTCACGCACCAGCAGGTCATCATTGCCGACACGGTGACGGGCAGAACGGTGTGCCCTGAGGATGGCGATGACGGAACGATTAATCAGGCCACGTCCATAAATGGAGGTGATCACGTTATTGTTGCGGTACAACTGACCAATCAGGGGAATCATCGATTCGGCTAATGTCTCGCGCTCAATCCAGTCGCGCAGGCACTGTTCTGTTTTCTCAGTCACGTGAAATACCTGTAGTGAGATTAAAAAAGGGACTACATTATCAACTTATCGCCGCAAAGCGGCAAGCCTTTACACTGGCCGGCTGTCGACTTGCTGGTTACAATTCGCGCTTTGACCAATTTCCAAGGCTGTCCCGTGTCCCTACCTGCAGTACCCCCGTCCCCCCAATCCTCCGGCAAACAGACCTGGCACAGCCTGTACGGCTCGTCACGCAGCCTTTTACTGGCGCTGGCCACCGCCGGCCGGCAGCAGCTCAGCGTGCTGCTCACCGACAACAGCCAGAACGCCCTGCAGCTGCAGGATGAGCTACGCTTCTATGCTCCCGACTTGCCGGTGGTGCTGTTCCCCGACTGGGAGATCCTGCCCTACGACCTGTTCTCGCCGCACCAGGACATCATCTCGCAACGCATCGCCGCCCTGTACCAGCTACCACAGATGCAGCATGGCGTGCTCATCGTGCCGGTTAGCACTGCGCTGCAGCGGCTGGCCCCGAAGGAATTCCTGCTCGGCGGCAGCCTGATGCTGGATACCGGCCAGACGCTGGATATCGAGAACATGCGCGGCCGGCTGCAAGCCGCCGGCTACCACTGCGTCGATACCGTTTACGAACATGGCGAGTTTGCCGTGCGTGGCTCGCTGCTGGACCTCTACCCCATGGGCAGCGAACAGCCTTATCGCATAGACCTGTTCGACAACGAGATCGAAACCCTGCGTACCTTCGATCCGGAAAGCCAGCGCTCCATCGACCAGGTAGACAGCATCCGTCTGCTGCCGGCACGCGAGTTTCCCTTCGACAGCCAAAGCCGCACGGATTTTCGCAACCGTTTCCGTGAACGCTTCGATACCGACTTCCGGCGCTGCCCGATTTTCCAGGACGTCAGCAACGGCATCCTGGCCAGCGGCATCGAGATCTATCTGCCACTGTTTTTTGAGCAGACCGCCACCCTGTTCAGCTACCTGCCGGACGACTGCCTGCTGTTCACCCTGCCCGGTATCGAACAGGCCGCCGAGAGTTTCTGGCAGGACGTGCGCAGTCGCCACGAGGACCTTCGCGGCGACATCGAGCGCCCGCTGCTGCCACCGGCCGAGCTGTACTTGCCGGTCGAGGAGTTCTTCGCCAGCCTCAAGCTGCATCCACGCATCATTCTGGACAGCCGTGCTGCCGAAGCCGGTATCGGCCGTACCAACTTGCCGGTTGCTCCCCTGCCCGACCTGACCCTGAACGCCCGTGCCAGTCAGCCGCTGGCCGGCCTGCAGGCGTTCATCGAAAGTTTTGCCGGCCGCATCCTGTTCACTGCCGAAACCGCCGGCCGCCGCGAAATCCTGCTTGAGTTGCTTGAGCGCATCGGCCTCAAACCACAGGCCGTAACCAGCTGGCAGGAATTTCTTGTCAGCCCGGAGCCACTGTGCATCTGCGTCGCTCCACTGACCGAAGGTCTGCTGCTGGACAGCCTGGCGGTGATCCCGGAAAGCGCCCTGCTCGGCCAGCGCATCAGCCAGCGTCAGCGCCGCGACAAGGCCAGCGAACACGCCAGCGAACTGGTCATCCGCAACCTGACCGAGCTGCGTGAAGGCGCACCGGTAGTACACATCGACCACGGTGTCGGCCGCTACCGGGGCCTGACCACCCTGACCGTTGATGGCCAGGCCACCGAGTTCCTGCAGCTGGAATACGCCGAGCAGGCCAAGCTTTACGTTCCGGTTGCTCACCTGCACCTGATCGCCCGCTATAGCGGTAGTGATGATGACGGCGCACCGCTGCATCGCCTCGGCTCGGACCAGTGGAGCAAGGCCAAGCGTAAAGCCGCCGAGCAGGTGCGTGACGTTGCCGCCGAGCTGCTGGACATCTATGCCCGCCGTGCTGCCCGCAAGGGCTTTGCCTTTGGCAACCCGGGAGCCGATTACGCCAGTTTCAGCGCCGCCTTCCCTTATGAGGAAACTCCCGATCAGCAAGTGGCCATCGATGCCGTACGCCGCGACATGCTGGCCGGCACCCCGATGGACCGCCTGGTCTGTGGCGATGTCGGCTTCGGCAAGACCGAAGTGGCCATGCGTGCAGCCTTCATTGCCGTACACAGCGGCAAGCAGGTGGCGGTACTGGTACCCACCACATTGCTGGCCCAGCAGCACTACAACAGTTTCCGTGACCGCTTTGCCGACTGGCCGGTAAAGGTGGAAGTGATGAGCCGCTTCAGCAGCGCCAAGGACACCAAGGCGGCACTCGGCCAGCTGGCCGAAGGCAAACTGGATATCGTCATCGGTACCCACAAACTGCTGCAGGATGACGTCAAGTTCGACAATCTCGGACTGGTCATCATCGACGAGGAGCACCGCTTCGGCGTGCGCCAGAAAGAACGCCTCAAGGCCCTGCGCAGCGAAGTGGATATTCTTACCCTGACTGCCACGCCGATTCCGCGCACATTGAACATGGCCTTCTCCAACCTGCGTGATCTCTCGATCATTGCCACACCACCAGCCCGCCGCCTGTCGGTGCGCACCTTTGTCATGCCGCGCCAGGACGCCATCGTCAAGGAAGCCCTGTTGCGAGAGCTGCTGCGCGGTGGTCAGGTGTACTACCTGCACAACGATGTAAAAACCATCGACAAGTGCGCTGAAGATCTGGCCAAACTGGTGCCGGAAGCGCGCATCGGCGTCGGTCACGGCCAGATGCGCGAGCGCCAGCTGGAACAGGTGATGGCCGATTTCTACCACAAGCGCACCAATGTGCTGGTGGCCACTACCATCATCGAAACCGGTATCGACGTACCCAGCGCCAACACCATATTGATTGACCGCGCCGACAAGTTCGGCCTGGCCCAGCTGCACCAGCTGCGCGGCCGTGTTGGCCGCAGTCACCATCAGGCCTATGCCTACCTGCTGGTGCCCAGCGGCAAGAAACTGACCACCGATGCGGAAAAACGCCTGGAGGCCATCAGTAACGCCCAGGATCTGGGAGCCGGCTTCGTACTCGCCACCCACGATTTGGAAATCCGAGGGGCCGGCGAGCTGCTCGGTGACGGCCAGAGCGGCCAGATCCAGTCGGTCGGCTTCAGCCTCTACATGGACATGCTCGAACGGGCGGTACAGGCGATCAAGGACGGCAAGGAGCCGGATCTGGAACAGCCGCTGGATAACGGTGCCCAAGTCAGCCTGCGCATTCCGGCACTGATTCCGGACGACTACCTGCCCGACGTGCACAGCCGCCTGATGCTGTACAAGCGAATTGCCTCGGCACCCGACGAGGAAGCCCTGAAAGACCTGCAGGTGGAAATGATCGACCGCTTCGGCCTGTTGCCGCAGCCGGCGAAAAATCTGTTTGCCCAGGCTTCGCTCAAACTCAGGGCCGACCAGCTGGGCATCATCAAACTGGATGCCAACGATGAAGGCGGCCGTCTGGAGTTCAGCTCCAGCACGCCGGTAGACCCGATCAAGCTGATCAAGCTGATCCAGAGCCAGCCCAAACGCTACAAATTTGAAGGCGCCACCGTATTCCGTTTCAGCGCCCCCATGGATACAGCCGCCGAGCGTTTTGCTATGCTTGATGCCCTGCTGGACCAGCTATCGAACTAACCAACCGGAAATTCAAACATGCGTACACGTTTGCTCAGCCTTCTGCTGCTTGTCTCCACTGCCCTGCCCGTTTGGGCCGCCGACAGCTCCCATGTCGAGCTGATCCTGTTCCGTCAGGGCAACATGCAGGCCAGTTATAACAGCAAGCTGGCCCCGGACAACTGGGCCGGCAACAGTCAGCATCTGGAAGCGTTCCAGCTGCGCAGCAGCCTGCTGGAAGGCCCGATCGGCAAACTGGTGCCGGCCAACGGCTATAGCGTCCTGCTGCATCGTGTCTGGCAACAGGACAAGGCTAGCGGACCTGTCCGTATTGCCCTGAGCAGTGGTGACGAGATTTTCGGCCATCATCCGGTTGAAGGCACGCTGACCCTGGAGCAGGACCAGAGCAACAAGGTCGCCCTGGACCTGTGGATCAACGAATTCAAGGCCGACGGCAACCTGGCGCGCAGCGAACGACTGCAACAAACCGCGGCCGTACCCCATAACGAGTTGACCTACATCGACTATGGCGACCTGGGCGTGCTGATCCGTATCCAGCCACAGTAATTCCGTAGGTTCGAATTTATTCGAACAAACCGGACATAACTGTGCGCACGGCGGCTCATGTGCGAATAAATTCGCACCTACCAAACAGGCAGCAATCTGCAGGCGTTACTCGGCGTCTATCACCACCGGCTCGATTTCAAGGTTGACACCATAGCGCCCGGCAATGTCCTCCCGGATCTGCGCAGCCAGCGCCAGTACATCCGCGCCACTGGCAGCGCCATGGTTGACCAGCACCAGCGCCTGTTGCTGATGTACACAAGCATCACCAACACACTTGCCCTTCCAGCCAGCCTGCTCGATCAGCCAGCCGGCGGCCAGCTTCACCTGGCCGTCAGCCAGCGGGTACTGCACCATTTCCGGATATCGCTGTTTAAGTTCAGCAGCCTGCCCGGCAGCAATTACAGGGTTCTTGAAGAAACTGCCGGCATTGGATAGCACCGCCGGATCCGGCAGCTTGGACTGACGGATGGCAATCACTGCATCACTGATATCCAGCGGGGTTGGTTCGCTGATGCCGCGACGCTCCAGCTCGGCACGGATCGGGCCGTACTCCAGCTGCAACTGCGGCCGCTTGCGCAAGCGCAGGTCGATACTCAGAATCACCCGCCGGCCCGGCTCGCGCTTGAACAGACTGTCGCGATAATCAAATCGGCACTCTTCGACCGACAGATGCTTGAGGCCGAAATCCAGCGCATCCAGCACCAGTACTTGCTGCAACACATCCCGGACTTCCACGCCATAGGCACCGACATTCTGCACCGGTGCAGCACCAGCGGTGCCGGGAATCAGGCTCAGGTTTTCCAGTCCGGACCAGCCCTGCTCCAGCGTCCAGCGCACCAGTTCGTGCCAGTTCTCGCCAGCCTGGGCACGTACCCAGACGTGCTCGTCGTCTTCGTGCACCACACGCTTGCCGCTCATTTCCAGACGGATCACCAAACCGGGCACATCGCCGGCCAGCACCAGGTTGCTGCCACCACCGAGCAACAGCCAGGGCTGGTCGTTTTCTATCGCCCAGCGCATTGCCGCCTGCAACTGTGGCTGGATGCGTACATTGGTGAAGTAGCGGGCGCGGGCGCTAACGCCCAACGTGTTGTACGGACGCAGGTCGACCTGCTCTTGTGGCTGAAAACTCACAGGCTGCTCCTGACTTCATTCAACAGGGCTTCGCTGGCCTGCTCCAGCATGTCGAGCACGAGCTCGAAACCGTCTTCGCCGCCGTAGTAGGGGTCGGGCACTTCACGGGTTCCCAGGCCAAAACGTGGCAAGTACAGCGCCAGCTCGGCCTTGCCATCTGCCGGGCGGATCGCCTTGAGGTTGGCCAGGTTGCTTTCGTCCATGGCCAGAATCAGATCGAATTTGTGGAAGTCCTCTGCCACTGCCTGGCGCGCCCTGAGTACCGACAGGTCATAACCCCGCCGGGCAGCTGCCTTGATGGTGCGCGGATCTGGTGTCTTGCCGGTGTGCCAGTCGGCGGTACCGGCCGAGTCGATGGTGACTTTATCGTCCAGCCCCGCCTGTTTTACATAACGGCGGAACACACCCTCGGCAGTGGGCGAGCGGCAGATATTGCCAAGACAGACAAACAGGACTTTCAATGATCTCTCCAAAAATTGAAGGGTTATCCGTCACCACCGCGCCTGACGCGGACATCTCCTTATTGCTGGTGGAGATTCTGGTCAAGCCCGGCAATGACGGTTGCTCTACAACAATACACACCCTGTAGGTTCGAATTTATTCGAACAAAATTAACAATATCAGACGCAGGCGCAGTTCTCGTGCGAGTTTCTCTCACAGCACCAGCGGGATGTTTTGTGTGCGAATAAATTCGCACCTACAGGACACACGGGCTGCTCCTGTGCGAAGGGGCTTGCCCCTGAGAAGGCACGCACCTTCTGTCGGGGGCAAGCCCCTCCTACAAGAGTGTAACTCTAGCGAAGATCACCCGGTCAAACCGGCAAACAACGCCCGTACCCGCTCCAGATCTTCCGGAGTATCCACACCAGCTGGCGGAGGCTCGATGGCGTCGTCGACGTGAATCTCTTCACCGTGCCACAGGGCACGCAACTGCTCCAGGCACTCGGTCTGCTCCAGCCAGCAAGGCCCCCACTCGACAAAACGCTGCAAAAAACCGGCACGATAGGCATAGATGCCGATATGGCGGCGGAAAGGTACGCCGGCCGGCAGCTCATCCGGCTGGGCGACAAAGGCATCCCGCGCCCAGGGTAACGGTGCGCGGCTGAAGGTCAGCGCCAGGCCATTTTTGTCGGACAACACCTTGACCACGTTGTTGTTCATCAGCGTCGCCATGTCTTCGATCGGCTCGGCCAGCGTGGCCATGGCCGCTTCCGGGTGGGCAGCCAGGTTGGCCGCCACCTGATCGATGACTGCTGGCGGGATCAGCGGCTCGTCACCCTGCACGTTGACCACAATGGCATCCTCCGGCCAGCCCATGATGGAAGCAACCTCGGCAAGACGATCGGTGCCCGACTCATGGTCATCACGAGTCATCACCACCTGGGCTCCGAACGCCTGGCAGATATCAAAAATGCGCTGGTCATCAGTGGCAATCACCAGATGTTCAGCTCCGCTTTTCTGCGCCTGCTGCCAGACCCGCCTGATCATCGGCTGGCCGGCAATGTCCTGCAGCGGCTTGCCGGGAAAGCGGCTGGAGGCATAGCGTGCAGGAATCACCACATAAAAGGGCTGCTGCATGATTATTTTTCCAGGCGTTCGTCATTGGTCAGGGTGCGCGCCTGGCTTTCCAGCATCACCGGAATCCCGTCACGTACCGGAAAAGCCAGAGCGTCCGCCTTGCAGATCAGTTCGTTCTTGTCCTGATCGTATTCCACTGCACTTTTGCATAGCGGACAGGCCAGCAGGTCCAACAATTTGGTATCCATCATTCATCACCTCGGAGTTCGGGAAAGAGTTCAGTCATACAGGCATTCAGCCAGTCAACAAAGGCTGCCGAAGGCTGTGCATCCACCTTCAGGTACCATGCATTGTCCGGCGCAATTATCCGGCATTTTACCGCATCTTTTTCAGTCATCAGCACCGGCAAATCGTCACCAAACCGCAAGTCTTCAGCAACAAATTGTGCATGATCGGCAAAGGGATGTTCCTGCGGCTGCCAGCCCAGTTCGCGCAGGGTACGAAAAAAACGTTGCGGGTTACCGATGCCGGCCACTGCATGCACCGCCTGGCCTGCTGGAAAATGCTCCAGCGACACGTTCTCGCCGCTTGCCACATGCACTAACGCCGTCGGCCGCAACTGCATGGCATAACCCTGCTCCTTGTCGGCCACTGCACCGTTGAACAGCACGGCATCAACCTCGCCAAGACGACCGACCGGCTCGCGCAGCGGCCCTGCCGGCAGACAGCGGCCATTGCCCAGCCCGCGCGACTCGTCAATCAACACCAGCTCCAGGTCGCGCTGCAGCTGATAATGCTGCAGGCCGTCATCCGACAGAATCAGGTCCAGCGGTTCCTGCTCCAGTAACAGCTGAATGGCCCGGGGACGCTGCGGGTCAATTGCCATCGGCACGCCGCTGCGCTGCACCAGCAGCGCCGGCTCGTCACCGGCCACAGCCGGATCATCCGTAGCGCGTACACGCCACGGCCATTCGGGCGGCTGGCCACCATAGCCACGACTGACCACACCCACACGCAAACCGCGGGCGCGGCAATATTCGATCAGCCAGAGAATCAGCGGGGTCTTGCCGGTGCCGCCCACCGTGATATTGCCGACAATGATCACCGGCACCGGCGCACGGTAGCTATCCAGCTTGCCGCTTAGAAACTGCCTGCGCTTGCGCTGCACCACGCTGCGATACAGCCTCTCTAGCGGCCATAACGCAACAAGCCCGGCATGCCCTGCATACCAGGCCTGTACCAGCCGTTCGCCCAGTTTCACTACTCGGCCTGTGCCTCGACGGTAGTGATGCGCAGATGCACAAAACCAAGCTTGGACGCTGCATCCATCGCGGTCACCACAGCCTGGTGCGGTGCCTTGCCATCTGCACTGAGGGTTACCGGGATATCCTTCTGGCCGGCGGACGCTTCAATCAGCGCACCCATGATGGCATTCAGGTCATTGCTGGCCAATGCACGCCCATTAACCGCGTAACGTCCGTCCTGGTCAACCAGCACTTCCAGCGGCTGCTCGAAACGCTCCTCCGGCGGTGTTCCGGTAACGGCTTCCGGCAAATCCACCTTGAGCTGGGTTTCACGGGTAAAGGTGGTAGTCACCACAAAGAACAGCAGCAAGATGAATACCACGTCAATGAGCGGGGCCAGGTTGATATCAACCGGTTCGCGCGCCTTGCGGGGAAATTTCACGCCTTTTTGCTCCCTTTTCTGACAGCCGCAGGCTGGTTCAGCTCAACCGTACGATCACCCTGTACCGCCTCGACCAGCTTGATCGCCTCCTGCTCCATGCCAACCACCAGCTCATCGACACGGCGCTGCAAAAAACGGTGAAAGAACAACGCAGGAATGGCCACTATCAAACCGGCCGCGGTGGTAATCAACGCCTTGGCAATACCGCCCGCCAGCTGTGGTGCGTTGGCCATGCCCGACCCCATGAAGGCACTGAAAATCTCGATCATGCCCAGCACCGTACCGAGCAAACCCAGCAGCGGCGTGATTGCGGCAATGGTGCCCAGCGGGGTCAGGAAACGCTCCAGCTCGGTTACAACCTTGCTACCCACTTCCTGGATGCTTTCCTTCATGATGTCACGACCGTAACGGGAGTTGGCCAGACCGGCAGCAAGGATTTGTCCCAGCGGAGAACTGGCACGCAACTCATTGAGCTTGCCCGCATCCAGCTCGCGTGCCTGTACCCAACGCCAGGCCTGGCCCAGCAGGTGCGGCGGGCTGATGCGTGAGGCTCGCAAGGTCCACAAACGCTCTGCAACAATGGCTACGGCAATCACAGAACAGGCAATGATCGGCAGCATGATCCAGCCACCGGATTTAATCAGCTCCCACACAGCAGACTCCATTTTCGAAAAATAAGCGCAACTCTACCACAAGGCCGGACAGAGTCCGACAGGATTGTCATCGCGTTTCATTGTGTTGTGATCTGGGTGGCGCACCCTCCCCCTCGAACGCTTTGACTTAACGCCAGAATCGTTGTTGTTGGGCCATGCTCCATAAAGGCGCATGCGCACCCAGCTGAATCCGTATTGCCTTGTCCACGGCAGTGTCATACAGCTGCATGCTGTTGTATTCGATCCGTGCCAACACCAGCGGATGCGGGTGCCCGTAGCTGTTATGCCTGCCCCGGGAAATCAGCACCGTATGCGGCTGCAAGTGCTGCAACCAGAACTGTGCCGTAGAGGTGCGACTACCATGATGGCCGGCTACCAGCCAGTCTGCCTGCAGCTCCGGCCAGGCACCCAGCAGGGCCCGCTCGCCAGCCACATCCAGGTCCCCTGTAACCAGAAAACGCTCATCCGCCGCTTCCACCCACAAGACACAGGATGCCGCATTGCTGTCCTCTGCCGCCTCCTGCTGCCATTGACGAAAGCGGACTGCATCCCACTCCCAGCCAGTATTGCTACAGCTTTCCGCTTGCAGCTCCCCGTGTCTGCCCGGCTCACCGCTCACCAGACGCTCGACTGTCACATGCCGCAATACCGCAGTCGCCCCGCCGGCATGATCAGCGTCGGCATGTGACAGGATCAAGCGGTTCAGGTGCCTGATCCGCTCACCGCGCAAGAAAGGCACGACTATCGTTTCACCTGCATCCATGCCCGCAATCGAGGGCCCGGCATCGTATAACAGCGCATGTCGGGCAGTCTGTATCACGATCGCCTGCCCCTGCCCCACATCCAGCAGCCAGATCCGGGCCTGCCCTGCAGGCACAGCATCCCCGGCCGGCGGCCAGGCCAGTGGAGTCAGCAGCATCAGCGCCAACCACCACGGACGCAGCGCGCCAGGCAATAACAGCAGGAATACCGCCAATCCGGTCAACAACAAGATCCATGATTCAGGCACGGCCGATTGCCACGCTGGCCAGCCCTGTCCCAGCCAGTCCAGGGCATGCCACAACGCTGATAACAAATATGCAGCCAGTTGCAAAACCGGCACTGCCAGAACCGGCCAGCCGATCAGCAACATGCCCAGCAAGACCAGCGGCAACACCACAAAGCTGACAAAGGGCACAGCAACCGCATTGGCCACTGGCCCTACCCAGCTGATAGGCAGTCCGGATGCCAGCAGTAATGGCAACAACCCAATGGCTGCGGCCCACTGTGCACGGCTCAGCATCTGCCACCAGCGCCAGCGACCCAACCGGCCGGCAAACACCAGCAACAAAACGGCAACCGCAGCAAAAGACAGCCAGAACCCCGGTTGCAACATGACCAGCGGATCCAGGACCAACACCGCCGCCAGAGCCAGCGACCAGGGTTTCCAGCTGGATAACGGCCGGTAACTCATGCGCCACAACAAAACCACCGTGACCATGATCAGCGCACGCTGCACCGGCACGGCAAATCCGGCCAACGCTCCGTAGGCAAAAGCCCCGCCCAATGCCAGAGCGCAAGCCGCCGGCAGCCATGGAACACGCATCGGCCAGAGCCCCAGCCGCACAAGCAGTACTACCAGGCCGTAGCCAAGCCCTGCCACCAGGCTGATATGCTGACCGGATATGACAAACAGGTGCACCGTTCCCGAATCCTGCAGTTTTTGCCACTGGGTACGTGACAACACCGAACCATCACCCAAGGACAGAGCCAGGACTCCGCCAGCAGCCGGGTTGTCAGGCAACATTGTCAGCAGCCGCTCACGCAGCCGTTCACGCCAGGCATCAACTCCGTTCCCGTCGGCCTGCCACTCTCCCGCTTTTACCGTTCCGGTCGCACCAATCCTGCGGGCAGTCAACCATTGCAAATAATCAAAGCCATGGGGGTTGAGCAGCCCGTCCGGCTGCTTGAGGCGCACCGCCAGTCGCCAGCGCTCACCCGCTCGCAGTGGTGGCGGATCACGCCATGACAGGCGCAAACGGGGTGGCAACGTCACTCGTCTTGAGCTCGCCTCTTCAAGCTCGAACCTGACCACCTGCCAGCCGGCTTCGCTCTGCCATTGCGGCAGTCCGGCAATACGCCCTTCAAGCCAGAGCGTTTGTCCATCCCGGTTTATCTCCAGGCGTTGTTCCAGCAATGTTGTTGCATGCCAGCCGGACCAGCACAGCCCCAACATGGCAGCTGCCAGCCAACGCACCCACTGCTGCCTCAACAATAAAAAGGCAATAGCACCACCGCCAAGAAGCAACAACAACCAGGACGGCGGAACTGCCGGCAAAAAGCGCAATATCAGTACGCCTGAAGAAAATGCTAGCGCATACAACCCCATAAGCCACCTCCCTGTAGCTTTTTACTGCGATTTGTCTAATATTCCATCCACTTCACGAAAACAGCGGCCAAAACAATAAAATAAAAACTCGTTACATCTTGCCACAGATTATTGCAGTAACAAGTGCCATAATGCGCTGATCCACAAGACTGGGTACCACGATGCCGCGCGAACTCTTCAAACGTTACATGCCCGATCCGGAGGCCATCAAGCACAACAAATCGTTGCGCTTTCTTGGCAGCCTGATCCACGACAGCAATCTCTGGCAGCTAAACCGGCACTCCATCGCCCGGGCAGTTGCCATCGGACTATTCTGGGCAATGATTCCCATGCCCATGCAGATGTTGGCCGCAGCCCTGGTTGCTATCCCCCTGCGCGCCAACCTGCCCCTGTCCATCGGACTTGTCTGGCTGACCAACCCGGTCACCATGCCCCCGATTTTTTTCGCCAACTACAAACTCGGCTCATGGATGCTGGGTACACCTACTGTCAACATGCCTGACAAAATCACCCTGCAATGGATCATGGAAGTCACCACCACTCACTGGCAACCCCTCTACTTTGGCTCCCTGGTAGCCGCCATCATTCTGTCTGCCGCGGGCTATTTCGCTACCCTGCTGTACTGGCGCTGGTGGGTGGCACGCAGCTGGAAACGCCGGAAACAAAAACGCATGTAATCGTAAGCCATTGTTTTTTGACATCCCGCATATTCTGTGTATAATAGCCGTCGCGGGATGGAGCAGTCTGGTAGCTCGTTGGGCTCATAACCCAAAGGTCGTCGGTTCAAATCCGGCTCCCGCAACCAAACATCTTAAAGGCGAATCAGCAATATCACTGATTCGCCTTTTTTGTATCTATAGATCCGCCATAAAACCGCATGAACAAGAAAAAATCCGAAGTGTTTTTTGCCATATCGGTCTACGCAATTCTGTTTTTGCTGGCCATCGTTCTTTATCTGGGGCAACCGGGGTAAAGGGTCAGCCGGCCAGCAACAAGAAACATCCTCAGATCCGCCAGACAACCTGACTGACACCGTCCGCATCAACCCTGAGCCAGTCGTCTGCGCCATTCTCGCCCTGCTCTTCCTGCCAGCCACCCGGGGCACAGCGTACTTCAACGCCAAGAGCAGCATATGCGGCTTGTGCACATTCAAGGTCGTTTGCCCACGGAGTCCTGCTGCTGTCGAACAACAAGGAGCTCCACGAGCCCGCTACCCGACCATACCAGGCAACCCGGATACCATCACACCTGCACCTGAGGACCTGGCCCAGGGGCTGCCATTCAGTGCACTGCTCAAACACCTGCGCCAACCACTTGCCTGCCTGTTCCGGAGTGCATTCTTTCAGGTAAATTTCAATATCTGGCTGCATCTCACTGTTCTCCGGTATGCCGTACCCGATCAAGACGCACCGAGACCGTAACATTTTTCAATCCTTCCACCACCCTGTCATGGCACTCTGTCCGAACACGCTGGCCATGCGGCGTCATAACCAGCAGATTTTGCCGGTCTGCATCCTGCTCAAGACCAATCCTGAAGCGTAAAAACTCTGTCTGTACGACCTCCAGACCCTCCGGCAAAGAGGCAAGATGCTTGGCATCATCATAGGGGCGCACTTCTGCGTAAACCATTTGCCGCAACTCGATCAGATGATCTTGTGCCGGCCCCAAATGCAGCAGCACGCCTTGCCCTGACAGCAAACGCTTTGCCTCATGCCAGTCCAGCGGACTGAAAACGCTGGTCAGCAGATCCATACTACCCGTTGCCAGAGGAACTCGCGCCATGCTCGCAACCAGCCAGTTGATATTCTTGCTGCGCTTGCAGGCCTGCAGGATGGCATCCTTGCTGATATCCAGAGCATAGCCGTTTGCCGGCCCCAGCCTGCCGGAAAGAATTTCCGTGTAATAACCCTCGCCGCAGCCAATATCCAGCCAATTTTGCGGATTTCCCGTCACTGCATGTCTTGACAAGAAATCTGCAACGGGACGATAGTGGCCGACAGACAAGAATGAGCGGCGCGCCTGTACCATTGCAATATTGTCTCCCGGCGCACGACTGGCCTTGTGCTGCACCGGCAACAGGTTCAGGTAGCCCTGGCGGGCACGGTCGAAATTATGGCCGTTTTCACAGACAGCGCCTGCAGGCATGCCACGCAACATGGATTCACAAATCGGACAGATAAGCACAGACTTTTCCGGTTATTGCTGAAAGACAAGCATGATAAATCACTGCGCAAAAGGTTGTGCGAATAAATTCATACCTACACGATGCCCCTCACCGGATCATTACACACTTTCTCCGACACACGGCATTCAGATCGAGCATGACGGCCTACATGCATGGCCATTCAACCCTGCGCCATCCTGGCGGGACCACTCTTTATCTGTATGCGTCCGGTAATCCCATCTGGAACCCGGCGCTTACCCAGTCCGATAGTGTCCACTTGTTTTTAAGTGGATACTATCCGGCGGGATGACTGCGTGCTTCCAGATGGGATGGCCTGACGGTTACATTTATTCGCACACCGATTGTTTTCATGTGCGAATAAATTCGCACCTACAGTTCTGCAGCGCCAAGGCGTTCTTCTGGTCCAGACACAAAAAACCCCTGCAGATGTCTGCAGGGGTTGTTTGTTTGAAGCTTGACGATGACCTACTCTCACATGGGGAAACCCCACACTACCATCGGCGATGCATCGTTTCACTGCTGAGTTCGGAATGGGATCAGGTGGTTCCAATGCTCTATGTTCGTCAAGCAATTCGGTTGGGATCTGCAGCTGTTTTGGCTTCAGCTCCCGAATTCGGTCATGTGTGATTGTAAACGATCGGTGTTGCGGTTCAACGAATTTTCGTCTTTGCTTGTTTGTTACTTATTACTGTTTCTCTTGGCTTGTAACACCAGATTGTTTGGGTGTTATATGGTCAAGCCTCACGGGCCATTAGTACTGGTTAGCTCAACGCCTCACAACGCTTACACACCCAGCCTATCAACCTTGTAGTCTTCAAGGGCCCTTCAGGGAGCTTAAAGCTCCAGTGAGATCTCATCTTGAGGCATGCTTCGCGCTTAGATGCTTTCAGCGCTTATCATTTCCGAACTTAGCTACCCGGCAGTGCCACGGGCGTGACAACCGGAACACCAGAGGTTCGTCCACTCCGGTCCTCTCGTACTAGGAGCAGCCCCTCTCAAATCTCAAACGTCCACGACAGATAGGGACCGAACTGTCTCACGACGTTCTAAACCCAGCTCGCGTACCACTTTAAATGGCGAACAGCCATACCCTTGGGACCGGCTTCAGCCCCAGGATGTGATGAGCCGACATCGAGGTGCCAAACACCGCCGTCGATATGAACTCTTGGGCGGTATCAGCCTGTTATCCCCGGAGTACCTTTTATCCGTTGAGCGATGGCCCTTCCATACAGAACCACCGGATCACTAAGACCTACTTTCGTACCTGCTCGACTTGTGGGTCTCGCAGTCAAGCGCGCTTTTGCCTTTATACTCTGCGACCGATTTCCGACCGGTCTGAGCGCACCTTCGTACTCCTCCGTTACTCTTTAGGAGGAGACCGCCCCAGTCAAACTACCCACCATACACTGTCTCCGACCCGGATAACGGGCCTGGGTTAGAACCTCAAAGTTGCCAGGGTGGTATTTCAAGGATGGCTCCACGCGAACTGGCGTCCACGCTTCAAAGCCTCCCACCTATCCTACACAAACAACTTCAAAGTCCAGTGCAAAGCTATAGTAAAGGTTCACGGGGTCTTTCCGTCTTGCCGCGGATACACTGCATCTTCACAGCGATTTCAATTTCACTGAGTCTCGGGTGGAGACAGCGCCGCCATCATTACGCCATTCGTGCAGGTCGGAACTTACCCGACAAGGAATTTCGCTACCTTAGGACCGTTATAGTTACGGCCGCCGTTTACCGGGGCTTCGATCAAGAGCTTCGCTTGCGCTAACCCCATCAATTAACCTTCCGGCACCGGGCAGGCGTCAGACCCTATACGTCCTCTTTCGAGTTTGCAGAGTCCTGTGTTTTTAATAAACAGTTGCAGCGGCCTGGTATCTTCGACCAGTCGGAGCTTACGTAGTAAATACTTCACCCCAACCGGCGCACCTTCTCCCGAAGTTACGGTGCCATTTTGCCTAGTTCCTTCACCCGAGTTCTCTCAAGCGCCTTGGTATTCTCTACCCGACCACCTGTGTCGGTTTACAGTACGGTTCCTGGTTATCTGAAGCTTAGAAGATTTTCCTGGAAGCATGGTATCAACCACTTCGCATTCTAAAGAACGCTCGTCATCAGCTCTCGGCATTAAGTACCCGGATTTGCCTAAGTACTCTGCCTACCACCTTAAACAGGGACAACCAACGCCCTGATGGCCTAACCTTCTCCGTCTCTCCATCGCAATAACCAGAAGTACGGGAATATTAACCCGTTTCCCATCGACTACGCTCTTCAGCCTCGTCTTAGGGGCCGACTCACCCTGCGTCGATTAACGTGGCGCAGGAAACCTTGGTCTTTCGGCGTGCGGGGTTTTCACCCGCATTATCGTTACTCATGTCAGCATTCGCACTTGTGATACCTCCAGCAAGCTTCTCAACTCACCTTCACAGGCTTACACAACGCTCCTCTACCGCACAGACATTCCCTTAAAATCACTTGTTGTGGCGTTGCCACACCAAGATATCTTTGTACTTCGTACAAAGACATCACTCTATTCCCAATCAGCACTTGTGTTGCCTGCTGCTCCACTCTCAACGTGAGAGAGGGCTTTGCTCGCCTGACGGCTCGCAAGCTTGAGATTGAAGTGATTTTAAGTGGAATGTCTGCACCCGTAGCTTCGGTGTATGGTTT
>NZ_LNJZ01000008.1:0-333758 GCF_002866065.1 Thiopseudomonas denitrificans
CCTGGACCACTACCAGCAGACCAAGAATCTGCTGGTCAGCTACAGCACCAGCCCACTGGGCTTCTTCTAATGAGACAAGGGAACACAGCCAGCCGCTGTGTTCCTTTTTATCGGCCAACGGATTTATCCGCAACCGGCATGGTCAAAAAGCAACCCGTACAGACAAGGCAGCTTCATGCCGGACCCGATAAAATCAAATTTGCACCGGCAATCCAGCCACACTGTTCAACCTGTTGAGGATATTTCCATGACCGTATCTGCTTTTTTCATGCCTTCAGTCAACCTGATTGGTGAAGGCGCTGTCGAACAGGCCTGCGATCACGCCAGGCAGGCCGGCTATACCCAGTGCCTGATCGTGACCGACAAACCGCTGGTCGAGCTGGGTTATGCTGCACAACTGCAATCACAACTGGCTGAGCGTGGTATCCAGTCATGCATCTATGATGGCGTACAGCCCAACCCGACCACCGGCAACGTCGAAGCCGGTCTGGCCCTGCTCAAGCAAAACAACTGCGACTTCCTGATTTCACTGGGTGGCGGCTCGCCCCACGACTGCGCCAAGGGCATCGCGCTGGTCGCCAGCAACGGCGGCGACATCCGCGATTACGAAGGCGTTGACCAGTCGGCCAAGCCACAGCTGCCGCTGATCTCCATCAACACCACCGCCGGTACCGCTTCGGAAATCACCCGTTTCTGCATCATCACCGACGAAAATACCCACATCAAGATGGCCATCGTCGACAAGCACGTCACCCCTGTGCTGTCAGTCAACGACCCTGCCCTGATGAAGAACATGCCTGCCGGCCTGACCGCTGCCACCGGCATGGACGCACTGACCCACGCCGTGGAAGCCTATGTGTCCACCGCCGCCAACCCAATCACCGATGCCTGCGCCCTGAAAGCCGTGACCCTGATTGCCAACAACCTGGTGACCGCAGTCAAGGACGGCAAGAACATGGCCGCACGCGACCAGATGGCCTACGCCCAGCTGCTGGCCGGCATGGCCTTCAACAACGCCTCCCTCGGCTATGTACACGCCATGGCGCACCAGCTCGGCGGTTTCTACGACCTGCCACACGGCGTGTGCAATGCGGTACTGTTGCCGCACGTACAGCGCTTCAACAGCCAGGCTGCGGCCGGCCGCCTGAAGGACGTGGCCGAAGCCATGGGCATTGATGTACAAGGCCTGAGCGACGCCCAGGGCGCGGCCGTCTGCATCGAGGCCATCGAGAAAATGGCCCGCGAAGTCGGCATTCCCGCCGGTCTGCGTGATCTCAAGGTGAAGGAAGAAGACTTCGCCGAACTGGCCACCAACGCCATGAAGGACGCCTGCGGTCTGACCAACCCGATCCAGCCGACGCATGAGCAGGTGGTTGGTATTTTTGCAGCAGCCTTCTAATTTTTATCTATCTGTTACCAACAAAACACCCGGACTTGTTCTGGGTGTTTTTATTTTGGTCAGAAGATTTTTGTGCTGCGGTTGATGGGGCTGTCCGGGGTATTGCATCAGGCTGACGCTGGTTCGGTCCTGCGGCCCAAACCGCTAATGCCTGACGCAACACCCCGGACAGCCCAGGCCACCTGGTACGGGCGGAAGGATTGAGCCCGCCAATCGGCGGGCTGCTGTCGCATGTGGGCGGAAAGCTTTGTAGTCAAGCCTGAAAGCTCCTCGATGCGGCGACCTGCAAAAAATGCAAAACTCACACAAAACCTTCAGACCACCACGCGACAGCATCCCTCTATCAGCGATAGCGGGACCCATTCTCCCCACCCGCACAAGGCAGATTCGGGTGTGGAGACGTTGGGAGCAGGCCTTCAGCGGTTTGGGCCGAAGGACCGAACCAGCGGCAGCCTGCTCACAACGTCACCGCACCCTGACACCGCAGTGCAAAACCCCATACAAAACCAGCCACCCACACAAAACCCTCAGACCACCACGCGTCAGCATCCCGCTATCAGCGATAGCGGGACCCAATCCTCCCACCCGCACAAGGCAGATTCGGGTGTGGGGACGTTGTGGGCAGGCCTTTAGCGGTTTGGGCCGCAGGACCGAACCAGCGGCAGCCTGCTCACAACGTCACCGCACCCTGGCACCGCAGTGCAAAAACACCCAAGCCGCCACAGTGCAAAACCAACAAATCAAGAAGAACAGCTTAAGGGCCATCCCTGCCGCTCCGGCGCTGTCGGCCGCGCATAGCGCTCAAAACCCGGCCGGGCAACAAAGGGTTGCGACATCACCTGATGTAATTTCTGTACCGGCTGATAATCCTGCCTATGTGCCGCCTCGATGGCCTCCTGAATCAGCGAATTGCGTAATACATATAACGGATTGACCGCCTGCATCGCCTGCTGTCGTGAATGGTTGTCACTCCCTGCCGGCATGGCCCGCGCCCACCAGTCCTGCAGCCATTGTTCCAGGTCCGCCGGTACCACACAGCTGGCGGCCAGCGGCAATAGCTGCTCAACATCATCGGCATCAGACAGTTGGCGGAAAAACCCGTTGTAATCCAGTTCGGCAGTTTGCAGGATTCGCAGCAAACGCTCGATCAGCGCCTGATCACCAGCCTCCCCGCCAACCAGGCCCAACCGTGCCCGCATCAGCCGCAGGTAAAACCCACTCTGCAACGGCTCAAATTGCGCCAACGTTTCCCGTAATGCATCCAGCTCGACCCGGCCGGTGAAGGTCTGGCCCAGAGCGGTCAGGTTCCACTCGGCCATTTCCTCCTGGCGGTTGAAAGCGTAACGCCCGCCGATGTCGGAGCTGTTGCAGACATAACCCGGCTGGTAGCGTTCGAGAAAGGCAAAAGGACCATAGTCGAGGGTTTCGCCAACAATCGACATGTTGTCGGTGTTCATCACGCCATGACAGAAACCATAGGCCTGCCAGCCGGCCAGCAGCTCGGCGGTCCGCTGGCTGATGGCGGCAAACATGGCCTGCATGGGGTTCTCCGCCGTTTGGCACTCGGGATAGTGTTGCTCCAGCACATAATCCATCAGCTGGTGCAGCTGCTCGTATTGGCGGGTGTAGTAGAAATACTCGAAATGACCGAAACGCACGTGACTGCGGGCCAATCGCAGCAAAGTGGCGGCTGTTTCGGTCAGCTCGCGGCGTACCGGCATGTCGGAGTCGACCACCGCCAGTGCGCGGGTGGTGCGGATACCCAGCGCGGCCAGGTGCTCGCTGGCCATGAATTCACGGATGCTGCTGCGCAACACTGCACAACCGTCACCATCGCGGGAAAAAGGTGTCAACCCGGCACCCTTCAGGTGCAGGTCCCACAGCTCGCCCTTGCTGTTGCGCAGCTGCGCCAATAGCTGGCCGCGACCATCACCCAGCTGCGGTGTGTAGCCGCCAAACTGGTGGCCGGCATAAACCATGGCCAGCGGCTCTATGCCCTCGAAAACTGCCTGCCCGGCTACCAGCGCGAGAAACTCCGGCTGTTGCAACAGCTGCTGCGGCCAGTCGAGCAACGTGGCTGCTTGCGGACTGACAGCTACCATGCGTGGCTCCGGCAATGGCCTAGGTCGTACCCGTACAGAAAAATACGCCCCCAGCCGGGCAAAGGCATCATCGGCATGCAGCTGCAGGCCGCAGAAATCCATCGTGTTCATGCTTGCTCCTGTCGTTAGGGCACATTGTATTCGCAGGCTAACCGGCCACCTGTTCCGACGCTGTTACTCTGTCGCCTGCCCGCCGGGCATGACGAGACAAACATCAAACTAGCCGGAGTGCCGCTGTCTGGTGCTCCAGTGCGCCTCATCACCCTGCTCGTTCTTGATGAACACATCCACCTGCTTGAATGCCATCTGGATGCCGGCCTCGCGGAAACGCTCCACCAGCCGGTTGTGCACCTCGTCAATCGAGGTGTTGCGGTCGCTGATCTCGCCGACGTGATAGCGCATCTCGTGATTGAAGCCGCTGGCACCGATCTCAAGAAACAATACCACCGGCTCCGGATCTTCGAGAATGCGCGAGTTTTCCTGCATGATCTCCAGCATCAGCCGGCGTGCCCGCTCCAGATCGACATCATAAGACAGGCTGATGTGCAGGGTGATGCGGGTCACGCTGTCGCTGAGCGACCAGTTGAGCAGGCGCTCGGTCACCAGCACCTTGTTGGGGATGATGCTTTCCTTGCGGTCGAACTCGGTGATGGTGGTGGCGCGAATGCGGATACGGCTGACGGTACCCGTCATGTCGCCGATGGTGACCAGGTCGCCGATGCGCACCGGCCGCTCGAACAGGATGATCAGGCCGGAAATGAAGTTGGCAAAGATCTCCTGCAAGCCGAAACCCAGACCCACCGACAGCGCCGCCACCAGCCACTGCAACTTGTTCCAGCTGACGCCCAGCGCGGCCAGGGTGGTCACGATACCAATCGAGGAAATGGTATAGGACAGCAAGCGCATGGCTGCATAGGAGGTGCCCGGCGCCAGCTTGATGCGCGACAGGAACAGCACCTCAAGCAGCCCCGGCAGGTTGCGGGCCAGCATGACGGTCATGCCGACAATGATCAGCGCGTTGAGCAGGTCGCGCAGGCTGACATCCACCGTCGGACTGTCAATGCCGCCATGCACGGCATTCTCGTAAAGCACCACGTTATCAAGATAGGCAAACAGCGAAATGACGTCGGCCCAGACCCAGTACAGTCCGGCCACCAGCAGCAACACCAGCATCAGGCGCACCAACCTGAGCGACTGCTCGTTGACCACACTGATGTCCAGCTCTTCACCGCCGCTTTCCTGCTCTTCGGACCCTTCCTGCTGGCGCAAACGCTCGACACGCTGCCAGGCCAGCCGGCGGGCGGCAATGGCCAGGCCCCGCTCGATGGCTGCCCGCAGCAGCACCCAGACGATGACCAGCGCCAGGCTCATCAGCAAGCGCTCGCTCATTTGCAGCACGGTGTAGTAATACCCGGCAATCAGGGCCCCAACCAGCACCAGCGGCGCGGCGCCCAGCAGCAGCGCCAGCAGCTTGCCCAACAGCGGCATGCTGGTCGCGCCATACTGCTGCAGCGCGGCATTGATCAGCAGCCCGCCAAGCAGGCTCAGCCCCAGTGCCAGCACCACCACGCCCAGCACATCATCACTCAGGGCTGACAGGTTGGCCTGCGCCAGCGGTACCACCAGCGCCAGCAGCCAGACCACCAGTGCCACCCAAGCCAGCCGCTTGCGCAAAAAGGCAACCTGCACCGCCGGCCAACCAAAGTGCAACCCGGCCACACCCTGCCGCCCGAGCAGGCGGTAGGCGACGGCAAACACCAGCCCCAGCTTGGCCGTATGCAACAGGGCGGTACCAAATTCGTAGGGCACGCCCAGGGTGTGCAGCTGCGCCAGCCAGCCTGCCGTGCTGAACCAGAGGAATGCCGGCAAGGACAGCAACAACATCGCCCCGATGGCCATCGGCGTGAAGCGCTGCCGGTCGTTGAGATAGTGCCCGATGCGCGGGCGGGCATGCTCGATCGACTGGTACAGGCTGCGCCTTTTCCACAACACGGCCAGACTCACCAGCAATGCCGGTAGAAACGCCAGCCAGTAATCACGCCATACCGGCCACAGCTCGCCCAGCGCGGCACCGCCATCCAGGCTCTTCCACTGTTTCTTGAGGCGTGCCGGCAGCTGCTTCAGCCAGTCACGGTCCAGCGGCTTGTTGCTGGGAATCCAGAACATGTGCTCATCCAGCAGGATGCGCAGCTGCAACGACAGCGTCTGCAGCTGTTTCTGATTGAGCTGCACACTGATGGCCTCACTCAAATAGGCATTGAGTTCATGGTTCAGCCGCTCCATCAAACCGCTTCGCAAACGGACCAGCTCCTGCAGTGCCTCGCGGACCTGCCCGTCCTCATCGGCCTGCCCCTGTAGCGCACGACTGACATAGTCATCCGGGCGCTGCTGGGTTTCCCGGTACTGGCGCAGCTGGAACTGGTACAGGCGGGTGTCGGCAATCTGGTCGGCAAGGGTGCGGTCGAAGCTCGGCTGGGGCAGTGCCTGCTTCTGCTGATAGAGAATCTTGGCCAGCAGCACACTACCCTGCAAGGCGGCAATCTGCTCTTCCATCGCCTGTTCCGCCTGCTGCACACTGTCCAGCTGCTGGCGCACTTCCAGGCTTTTTTGCGCCAACTGGTTGCGGCGCTCGGTGATTTCGAGCAGGTAATCGGAAATTTGCAGGTTCAGGCTGCTCTCTTTCAGCAGCAAGGTATCCTCACCGGCTTTTTCCACCTTGAGCGACTGCTCCTGTACCGCCAGCTCGGAAGCTGCCTGGCGCTTTTCGCTCAACAGACCCTGCAGGGTCGCCATGTAGTCTTCCTGGGCCTGCACCCGGGTTGCCATCAGCTCGCGGGAGCTGCTGGCCAGATCCTGCAGCACGCTGTTGTTGACCAGTTCCGCCTGGCGCAAGCTGTTGCGCACCTGCAGGGCCTCCAGTTCGGCACGCAGGGCATCGAGCCGTTCGCTGCTCAACAATGGCTTGCCGCCTTCCTTGGCCGTCTTGAGCTGGTTATTGATTTCCTGGATACGCTTCTGGTTGGCGCTGATCTCGCTCTGGGCACGTTCCGGCCGGGTCTGCGCACGAACAATGGCGGTATTGGCCTCGTTGAGTTCGTTTTGCCAGGCGGATAGTTGACGCCCCTGCTCGGCCAGCAAGCCTTCCAGCTCGGGCAGACTGATGCTGGACGGCAATTGACGACGCTCAGCCTGCTGCAGCAATTGCACCAGCTCCTGGCGGTTTTTGCGGATCTGCTCGGGCGCTCCGGCAACCTGAAGTTCCAGCTGTTCCAGGCTGGCACGCGCCCGCTCTGCGTTCTCCAGCCAGCCCAGTGCCTGCTCCAGAGCCTGCTGAACCGCAAGCTGCTCGGCCTCCGGCAACTTGCGCTCGCCCAGCCCGGACAAGCTGCTTTTCAGCAGGTCTGCAGTTGGCAAGGCGACAGCAATGCCGGGCAGTCCCAGCACCATCAGCAGCCACAAAAAACGCATTAGTTTCATAGTGCACCCATATTCGGTGTCGCGGGCGGCCTGATGTAACTACCCCTTAAAAACGCGGCTTGGCTGCAGCACGTTCTTCAGAAAACTTCAGACCCACTTTGCTGACCCTGTTGTTTTCCATTTCCGCCACCATCCAGGTCAGGCCCTGCCATTCGGTGTAGTCACCCACCACCACTTCGCCACCCATCGCGCTGGTGACGAAATCCGACAGGGTTTCGCCCGGCGCATGGCCATCCAGCTGCAAGCCATAGACTGCGGCGACATCACCCAGCCGTGCTGCACCTTCCAGCACAAAGTCGCCAAAGAAGCGCTGGTCCATGCCGCGTTCGGGCTCTTCGCTGAACAGGCGGCCCAGCGCTGGCAGGTCTTCCTCATGGCCAATCACGCACAGGATATCGTCATTTTCCAGACGGGTACTGCCGGTCGGGTGCAACAGATGATTGTTGCGGAACAAGGCGGCAATCCGCGTGCCGGCCGGCATTTTCAGCTCACGCAGCTGGGCACCGATACACCATTTGTCCTTGCGCAGCCGGTAGACAAACAGCTCCCACTGGCTGGTCGGGTAAATTTCCAGCCCGGCACGGGAAATCGGCTCTGGCGCAGGCGGCACCTCGACCCGGGCCTTGCGGGCGGCAAACGGCAGGGTCGAGCCCTGCAGAATCAGCGACACCAGCACGATGAAGAAAGCCACGTTGAAGAACAGCTGCGCATTGGGCAGGCCATACACCAGCGGGAATACCGCAAGAATGACCGGCACCGCACCACGCAGGCCGATCCAGGAGATAAACATCCGCTCGCGCAGGTTGAAACCACGAAACGGCAGCAGGCCGGCAAACACCGCCACCGGACGCGCCACCAGAATCATCCACAGTGACAACAACAGCGCGGGTATGGCAATCGGTAACAGCTCGTGCGGCGTCAGCAACAGGCCAAGCACCAGGAACATGCCGATCTGGCTGAGCCAGGCCAGGCCGTCAAACATGTGCAGGATGCCGTGGCGACTGCGGATCGGGCGGTTACCCAGCACCATGCCGAGAATGTACACGGACAGGATGCCGCTACCGCCGATCTGACCGGCAATGGCATAAATCATGATGGCGCCACTGACTGCCAGTAATGAATACAGGCCGTCGGCCACAGTCAGGCGGTTGATCATCTGCAGCAGCAACCAGCCACCGCTGACACCCAAAATGGCACCCAGACCAAACTGCTGGATCAGGCTGGTGACAAAACTCAGGCCAAAGCTGCTCTGGCCGTCCAGCAACATGCCGATCAGGGTCACAGTGAGGAACATCGCCATCGGGTCGTTACTGCCCGATTCGATCTCAAGGGTGGCACCGACCCGGTCATTAAGGCCCTTGCCGTTGAGCAGGTTGAACACCACAGCCGCGTCGGTAGAGCCGACAATCGAGCCGATCAACATGCCTTCGAGCAAGGTCAGGTTGAACAGCCACGCCGCCGCCACACCGGTCAGGACGGCGGTGGCTATCACGCCGAAAGTGGCCAGCGACAGGGCCGGCCATAGCGCCACGCGGAAGGTTGCCACCCGGGTGCGCATGCCGCCATCCAGCAGGATCACCGCCAGCGCCAGGTTACTGACGACATAGGTGAGCGAGTAATCATCAAATGCTATGCCGCCGATGCCGTCGGTGCCGGCCATCATGCCGACACCCATGAAAATCACTAGGATGGGAATCCCGATGCGCGACGACACGGCGCTGACCAGAATACTGACAGCAACCAATAAACCGCCTACAAAAAACAAACTATTGGTTACAGAAAGGTCCAAAACCCGACTCCCTGTTAAAAATAAAGCGAATAAAGGATTCTACCTTATGGAAAAAAGTTTTTAAGAAAATTAACCGGCCAGTAACAAAATTTTCTGCACGGCGTTCGCTATACTGTGCTCCGTTCATTCACCTACAGGCTGTTTGCATGCATTGCGCGACTTCTCATCTGGCCGGCGTCTTTGCCAGCGACATTCCCCTTAGCCAGGCCATGGGCGTGCAGGTTCTCTCCTGGCAGGAACGCCGGCTGCAGCTGCAGTTTCCTCTGACGCCCAACATCAACCACCAGGCCAGCATGTTCGGCGGCAGCCTGTACTGCGCCGCAGTGCTGGCCGGCTGGGGCTGGTTGCATCTGGCGCTGCGCGATGAAGGCATCGACACCACACATATCGTGGTGCAGTCCGGCACCATCAGCTACCCGCTGCCGGTGTTTGCCGACCCGGTCATTGCCGTATGTGATGCGCCGGATGACAAGGCCTGGCAGCGTTTTCTCACCACCTGGCACAAGCACGGCAAGGCCCGGCTACAAGTCACCAGCCGGGTGCTGACCGAGGTCGGCTCTGACGGAGCCGTATTGACGGGGCAGTTTGTATTGCACAGCTGATGCAGGTCCGGATTTATCCGGACAAACCCGGCAACGCCGGGCCACGTGGATGTGTGTGCGAATAAATTCGCACCTACACAGTATTTGCGCACCCCATACCCCGATCATGCAGACTTCAGGCTTTCCAGACAGCACCAATCAAACACGAGACAACCATGCAAAATCCCGACGTAATCATCATTGGCGCTGGCGCAGCCGGACTGTTTTGTGCTCAGGCAGCCGGGCATCGCGGACGCCGGGTACTGGTGCTCGATCACGCCAACAAGGCCGGCAAGAAAATCCTCATGTCCGGCGGCGGGCGCTGCAATTTCACCAACCTGCATGCCACACCTGCCGATTACCTGTGCAGTAACCGGCATTTCGTCAAGTCGGCACTTGCGCGCTACACGCCTTGGGACTTTCTCGCCCTGACCGAGCGTCACGGCGTTGCCCATGTGGAAAAGAACCCTGGCCAGCTGTTCTGCCGTGACGGAGCCAGGGATATTCTCGACCTGCTGCTGGCTGAATGCGCCAGCGCCTGTGTCGAAATCCGCCTGAATACCGGCATCCGCTCGATCCGCCCGCTACCGGATACAGGCTTCACCGTGGAAACCAGCACAGGCCGCCATCAATGCCGCTCACTGGTGATTGCCACTGGCGGGCTGTCGATTCCGACCATGGGTGCTACCGGCTTTGGCTACCAGGTTGCCGAGCAGTTTGGCCACAGCCTGCTGCCAACCCGCGCCGGGCTGGTACCTTTTACCATTACCGGGACGACACTGTCCGCCCTGTGCAAGAGCCTGTCCGGTACCGCTGTAGCCGGCGTCACCGCCCGCTGCAATGGCACGGAGTTCACCGATGACCTGCTCTTCACTCACCGCGGCCTGAGCGGACCGGTGATGCTGCAGATTTCATCCTTCTGGCAAGCTGGAGACAGCCTGCAGCTTGACCTGCTCGGCAATGGTAACGGCCTGCACTGGCTGCAGGAACAACAGGCACAGCGCGCCGACAGCGAACTGAAAACCCTGCTTGGCGAACGCTTCACCCGCAAACTGGCCAGCGCCCTGCTGGAGCATTTCGGCATCGACAACCGCCCCCTGCGCCAATACACTCCCGCACAGCTGGAAGCCATCGCCAACCAGCTGGGCAACTGGCAAATCACCCCCGCCGGCACCGAAGGCTATCGCACAGCCGAAGTCACCCTGGGCGGCATCAACACCGACGAGATTTCATCCAAAACCATGGAGTCCAAAAAACAGCCCGGCCTGTTCTTTATTGGCGAAGTGCTCGACGTCACTGGCCACCTGGGCGGCTTCAACTTTCAATGGGCCTGGGCCAGCGCCCATGCCGCAGCCGAAGCGGTCGGGTAAGGCTTGTCGCAGAAGCCATGGACCCTGCGACTTCACGCAGGGTGACAGGGCGTGCGCCCGCACTGTAGGTGCGAATTCATTCGCACAGCATTGGCGGGATGTTTCTTTGTACGAATAAATTCGTACCTACAGGGGTGATGCCCTGATTACGGAGCCAGCTCAGCAAAGCCGGCGCCAACAGCATCAGCCGATTCCGCTGCAGACAGACCTCTGAAAAGCAGATAAAATACCCGACCTTTGCAGTACCCTATTATACGAGTCCCAAATGTCCACACCCCTCCGCTCCGAGCTGCTGTGCCCTGCCGGCACGCTGAAAAACATGCGCTATGCTTTTGCCTATGGCGCCGATGCCGTTTATGCCGGTCAGCCGCGCTACAGCCTGCGCGTGCGTAACAACGACTTTACCCATGCCAATCTGGCGCTGGGCATCAAGGAAGCCCACGAGCTGGGCAAGAAGTTCTATGTGGTGGTCAACATCGCACCGCATAACGCCAAGCTGAAAACCTTCATCAAGGACCTTGAGCCGATTGTCGAGATGCAGCCCGATGCGCTGATCATGTCCGACCCCGGGCTGATCATGCTGGTGCGCGAGCATTTCCCGCAGCAGGAGATCCACCTGTCGGTGCAAGCCAACGCGGTCAACTGGGCCAGCGTCGAGTTCTGGCGCAAGCAGGGGCTGAGCCGGGTGATCCTGTCACGCGAGCTGTCGCTGGAAGAGATCGAGGAAATCCGCGAGAAAGTGCCGGAAATGGAGCTGGAAGTTTTTGTTCATGGTGCCCTGTGCATGGCCTACTCCGGCCGCTGCCTGTTGTCGGGCTACATCAACAAGCGTGACCCCAACCAGGGCACCTGTACCAACTCCTGCCGCTGGGAATACAAGACCCACGAGGCCAAGGAGAACGAGCTGGGCGACATAGTGCACAAATACGAGCCGATTGCCGCCGTACAGCAGGTTGAACCTGTAGAGCAGGTAGAGCCGGTGCTGGGCGTTGGCGCACCAACCAAGGAAGTGTTTCTGCTGGAAGACTCCAGTCGTCCGGGCGAGTACATGTCCGCCTACGAGGACGAGCACGGCACCTATATCATGAACTCCAAGGACCTGCGCGCCGTTCAGCACGTCGAGCGCCTGGTGCAGATGGGGGTGCACTCGCTGAAAATCGAAGGCCGCACCAAGTCCCACTACTATGTGGCGCGTACCGCCCAGGTCTATCGCAAGGCGATGGATGATGCCCTGGCCGGCAAGCCGTTCGACAAGTCGCTGATGGATACGCTGGAGTCACTGGCCCATCGCGGCTATACCGAGGGTTTTTTGCGCCGTCACGTGCACGACGAATACCAGAACTACGAGTACGGCCACTCGATTTCCGACAAGCAGCAGTTTGTCGGCGAGCTGAGCGGTGAGCGCAGGAATGGACTGGCCGAGGTGATCGTGAAGAACCGTTTTGCCGTCGGCGACAGTCTTGAGCTGATGACCCCCCAAGGCAACCTGACCTTTACCCTCAAGCATCTCGAAGACAAGAAAGGCGAGCCGCGTGATGTGGCACCCGGTGATGGCCACATTCTCTACATTCCACTACCGGAAGACGTGCAACTGGATTATGCGCTACTGATGCGTAATTTCTGACCGGACCGGGCCGCTTCTGCCTTGTGCGATAGCGGCCCCTATCCGGATTCCGTACCGTATTGGCAGGGTTCAATGCGCCAGCTGCGCAGGTATTTTACGGAAGCGCTGAATAAAACCGCTCAAGTCAGCAAGTTCACATAATTTCAAAAATCAGCTCTGAAAACTTGACTCCAGAGCCATAAAAGCACCTTTTTACGCACGGTTTTACCCGTTTTGCTGCTTTTCCGGGCAGCATCCCGGTTTTTAGGCGGATTTATCCCGCCAGCGGCATACATCGCCTCGACAAAAACAGGTTCGCCAGTGCAAACAGGCTATACAGTTGAGCGGTGTTTTTCGCCAAGCCACGGTAGCGAACCTTGCGATGACCAAAGTGTACTTTGAGCCAGTAAAACGGATGCTCGACCTTGGCACGAATCTGGCTTTTTAGCTGCTCGATTTTGTCCGTCAGCCGGCCTTTCTTTGTTTCGCTATCACGCAGTTTGCGGCGTTGGCCGTGGCGCATGGCAATGACCCTCTCCACATCCTTATCCTTGTTTTCTTCCCGCTTCTCAGCCCCCAGATAACCCGAATCACCGTACACCTGCTGCTCCTCGCCGTGCAGCAAGGCATGCGCCTGAGTGACGTCATGAACATTGGCCGGCGTGGTAACCAGCGTATGCACCAGTCCGCTGGCCGCATCAACGCCGATATGAGCTTTCATGCCAAAGTAATACTGCTTGCCCTTTTTGGTGTGGCGCATTTCAGGGTCACGGCTTTTGCTCTTGTTCTTGGTGGACGGCGGTGCAGCAATAATCGTAGCATCCACCACCGTTCCCTCCTTGAGGTACAAGCCTTTGGTGGCCAGCTGGTAATTGACTGCAGCAAAGATTTGCTGGGTCAGGCCATGGGTTTCCAGCAAGCGCCGAAAGCGCAACAGCGTGGTTGCATCCGGCACGGCATCACGCCCAAGGTCGATGCCCATAAACAGCTGAATCGCCGCGCTGTCGTAGACTGCATCTTCGGTGCCTTCATCGGAAAACCCCATCACCTGCTGCAAGATGTACATGCGCAGCATACGGGAAAGCCCCATGGCCGGGCGGCCTTGCTTGCCGTCTGTCTTGGGATAGTGCGGCTCAATCACCGACTCTAAAACAGACCAGGGCACAAGGCTTTCCAGAACAGCCAACAGGCGATCACGACGGGTTTGCTTCTTTTTGCTGGTGAACTCGGCTTCGGCGAAGGTGATTTGCATGACTGTGAACTCAGTGCTGACGTGATGGGCTATTTTACCAAGTCCGACCGATGCCTTGGGGTTTGTTCAGTGTTTCCTTACGCTCTTTCAGGCCGTGCAGCTCTCCAGCGCCCAGGCAATCGGGTTTTCCACCTGCAGCAAGGATTGCAATTCGGCGGCTGGTCCAGGCCGGGCAATCAGGTAGCCCTGCACCGCATCACAGCCCATGGCCTGCAGAGCTTCCAGCTGCTCCCCTGTTTCGATTCCTTCTGCCACCACCTCCAGTGACAGGCCATGCGCCATGGCAATGATCGCCCGTATGATGGCGGCATCCTTGCTGCCGCTGGACAAGTCACCAATGAAACTGCGGTCAATTTTCAGGCTGTTGGCCGGCAGCTGCTTGAGATAGCCGAGTGATGAGTAGCCTGTTCCGAAATCATCAACGGCAACCTGCACACCCATGGCCCGCAAATCGGCAATGGTTGCCAGCAAGCGTTCGGAGTCGTCCAGTAACTGGCTTTCCGTCAGTTCCAGCTCAAGCAGGCGGGCAGGCAGCCGGGTGTCATCCAGCACTGTACGTACCAGTTCCAGCACATTGCCCTGTCGCAAGTGCTGTACCGACAGGTTGACCGACACCTGCAGCGGTGCCCCCTCATCCAGCCAGCGTTTCGCCTGGCTGCAGGCCTGACGCAGGATGGTTTCACTCAGCTCGCCGATCAGTCCGGTTTCTTCGGCCAGAGGAATGAACTGCACCGGCGAAATCATGCCCCGTACCGGATGGTACCAGCGTGCCAGTGCCTCGACGGCGTAGATCCGGTTCTCTTTCAGACACAATTTGGGCTGATAATGCGCCTGCACATGCCCTTCTTTCAGGCCGCGACGCAGCTGTTGTTCCAGCTGCAGGCGCTCACCGCCGTCCGCGCTCATTTCGTCGCGATACAACTGCCAGGTGTTGCCGCCCAGATACTTCGCATGCCCCAGCGCCACCGCTGCGCGATTCAGCAACATGTGCGCATCCATTTCCTCGCCAAGCACCCAGCTGATACCAATCGATGCACTCAACAGCAGCTCTTCTCCGGCTGTTACGAAAGGTGCCCGCAAAGCGGCAAGAACGTCTTCCGCCAGCGACCCAAGCTCGCCCTGCTCGTCCAGGCCACTCACCACCATGACAAACTCGTTGCCCCCCAAACGGGCCAGGCTGCGCTGCGGGCTGGAGAAACGCTGCAGACGACGCCCAACGATGCGCAGAATCTCGTCACCGGTTTCGGTGCCAAAGCATTCATTGAGCAGTTTGAAACGGTCCAGATCGATATGCAGCAATGCCAGCCCGGTATCAACCGAGTGCGCATAACATGACACTTCCTGCAATTTCTGGTGAAACAGGTTGCGGTTGCTCAGACCAGTCAGTTCGTCGTGGCGGGCAAGATAATCCAGACGTTGTTGTGCCTCGCGAAACTGGGTCATGTCAGTGAAAAAAGCGACAACGTGAGTCAGGCCGATCCCGTCAGGAGCATAGACTGCATGCAGGCGCAAGCGCAGCGGAAACGTACTGCCGGAGCTGCGTACACCGGTCAGTTCAGCATGCCAAGCTCCCTGTTCAAGCAGCACCTGGCGTGCACTGCCCGGCCCGGATGCGACAAGAGACCGGTGCAGGCGCTCTTTGAAAGCCTTCGCGTTTTCACGCTCATAACCAGTGATGCGGGTAAACGCCTGATTGGTGGTCAGCACCTGTAATGCACCATCCATCACCATGATGGCCTCGCTGCCGGTATCAAACACAATCGATGCCAGTTTCAGTTCCTCTTCATGCTGGCGGCGCCCGCTGATGTCCCTGCGGGTACCCAGCATGCGCAAAACCCGCCCATGCCCGTCCCGGCTAATGGCCTTGCCGCTGTCTTCGATCCATACCCAGTGCCCGTCAGCATGGCGAATCCGGTACTCGACACGGTAGCCTTCCGTTTCCTGACGCAGGTGGGAGAGCATTGCCGTACGCAGCTCCGGCAAATCGTCCGGATGCATCAGTGGGCGCAAGTCTGCCAACAGCTGGTCAGCATCCACTGCATCGACACCAAGCAGTTTGTCAGAACCGGTATGGTAGATGCGGCCGGTAACCAGATCCCAGTCCCACAGTGCCAGCCCGCTGGCATCCAGAGCCTGCTGCAAACGCTCTTCGCTCGTTCGCAGCTTCTCAAAAGTCTGCTTCAGGGACTGGGTCTGTTCGCTGCTGTTGTGTTCAAGGTGTGCCTGCATGCTGCCTAGCTGCAGCTGCAATGACTGCTCACGGGTACGCAATTGTGCCAGTTCCCGTTCCAGCTGCTTCATCGACTCGCTCTGTTCTTCACGGGTCCACAGCAACAGCTGCTTCAGCATCAACTTGTTGGTATACAGCGTTGATACCCGGAATCCGGTCAGCAACTCGACCAGGATCAATCCGACCAGAAAAATAGCCAGATTCTGCAATTCAGGGCTGCTGGCCGAAGCCAGCACCTGTACTGCCCCAATCACAATAGGCGTGACATAACTGACAAACGATAGCATGCAACCCACGCTAGCCAGCCAGAAGGATACCAACATGGAAATCAGCATGGCGAGCAGCAACATTTGCTGCCAGTCACCGACAACGGGCAGCAAAATCACCATCAGGGCAGCAGTTACGATCCCGGTCATCAAGGCTCCTGCCAGCTGCAAGACCTTCCATACACCGTAACGCAGCATATCTGTGCCATAGTTGTGGTAGGCCCGTAGCATCAGCCAGTGCATACCCGCCAACGCACCAGTGGCTACAAGTACAGCTACTTGGCTATCCCGCTCCAGCTCATACTCAAACAGGGCCATGCCGAACAAGCCGCACATCACTAGCACAAAATGGGGAAACCAGGCATTACGCAGCAAACGCTGAAGCTGTTCACGCAAAAGTGCCTCCCGGTCTTTGGTAAGGCGAAGCTCGTTCATCGTGCTCATTTGTGTATTGGCCACAGCCCTTTTATAGTGTCGTGCTTGTTTCTATGATGTTGGGCGTATTGCAGATCGTAATGGCATTACTGCTCATACCCTGACGCTCCCGGCAGTACCGCCGCAAACTATAGGTGCAGCCGCCAGGCAAAGTCTATAGCACCGATGACTGATCATGCCCCGCCATGATTTCTGTTACCTGCCCATTGTTTGCTGTCTTGATTACCGGCAATTATTTCTATGAACGACGATATTTCCCACCTGCTCAACAACCTCAACGATGCCCAGCGTGAGGCGGTCGCCGCACCGCTGGGTCAGCAGCGGGTACTGGCTGGCGCCGGCTCCGGCAAGACCCGGGTGCTGGTGCACCGCATCGCCTGGTTGTGCCAGGTGGAAGATGCCGGTCCGCACAGCATTCTGGCAGTGACCTTCACCAACAAGGCCGCCGCCGAAATGCGTGAACGCATCAGCCAGCTGCTCGGCCGCAGCCCGCAGGGCATGTGGGTCGGCACCTTTCACGGGCTGGCCCACCGCCTGCTGCGGGCGCACTGGCAGGAGGCCGGTTTGCAGGACGGTTTCAGCATCCTCGACAGCGATGACCAGTTGCGCATCGTCAAGCGGGTGATGACCGAGCTGGGGCTGGACGACAAGCGCTGGCCGCCCAAGCAGGCGCAGTGGTTCATCAACGGCCAGAAGGACGAGGGATTGCGCCCGCGTCATATCCAGCCGGCCGGCGACCTGTTCCTGACCACCATGGCGCAGGTGTATGCCGCCTATGAGGACGCCTGCGCCCGCCAGAACGCGGTGGATTTCGGCGAGCTGCTGCTGCGCACGCTGGAGCTGCTGCGTGACAACGCCGGCCTGCTGGAGCACTACCAGCGGCGTTTCCGTCACATTTTGGTCGACGAGTTCCAGGACACCAACGCCGTGCAGTACGCCTGGCTGCGCCTGCTGGCCGCCAACGCCTCCAGCCTGATGATCGTCGGCGACGACGACCAGTCGATCTATGGCTGGCGCGGCGCACGCATCGAGAACATCCAGCAGTTCAACCAGGACTTCCCCAAAAGCCAGACCATCCGTCTGGAGCAGAACTACCGCTCCACCGCCACCATCCTCAAGGCGGCCAATGCGCTGATCGACCACAACAGCGGCCGGCTGGGCAAGAACCTGTGGACCAGCGATGCCGACGGCGAGCCGATCCGTTTCTATCAGGCGTTCAACGAGCAGGACGAAGCCCGTTACATCGTCGAAGTCATCGAACAGGCGCTGCGCCAGGATGGTTTCAGCCGGAGCGATATCGCCATTTTGTACCGCTCCAACGCCCAGTCACGGGTGCTGGAAGAAGCCCTGCTGCGCGCCGCCATTCCCTACCGCATCCATGGCGGGCAGAAGTTCTTCGAGCGTCTGGAAATCAAGAATGCGCTGGGTTATCTGCGCCTGCTGCGCAGCCGCCACGACGACGGCGCCATCGAGCGCATCATCAACGTGCCGCCACGCGGTATCGGCACCAAAACCGTGGAACAGCTGCGCGAGTTTGCCCGCGAGAATGAATGTTCGCTGTGGCAGGCGATGCAGCAGATGACCGACAACAAGCTGCTCAGTGGCCGCGCCAGCAATGCCATCCAGGCCTTCATGCTACTGGTGGATCAACTGGAAATCGCCACTGCCGAGTTGCCGCTGCACCAGTGCACCCGCCATGTCATCGAGCACAGCGGCCTGCTCACCTACCACAAGGAAGAAAAGGGCGAGAAAGGCCAGTCACGGGTGGAAAACCTCGACGAACTGGTCAATGCCGCGCTGGCCTTCAGCCATGAGCAGGACGAAGAGGACGGCCTGTCGCCGCTGGTCGCCTTCCTCGACCACGCCGTGCTGGAAGCCGGCGAAGCCCAGGCCGAAGAGCACGAGGACAGCGTGCAGCTGATGACCTTGCACAGCGCCAAGGGACTGGAATTCCCGCTGGTGTTCATGGCCGGCATGGAAGAAGGACTGTTTCCGCACAAGATGAGCATGGACGGTGCCGACGGGCTGGAGGAGGAACGCCGGCTGGCCTATGTCGGCATCACCCGCGCCATGCAGCAGCTGTACCTGACCTGCGCCGAAGTGCGCTGGCTGCACGGCAGCGAAACCAGCAGCCCGCAATCGCGCTTCATCCGCGAGATTCCGGCGGAGCTGGTGCAGCCGGTGCGCATGCAGGGCCAGGGCAGCCACAGCAGCAAGGGTTCCGGCAGCAGCCTGTTCCACGGCAGCGCGGTACCGGATACACCCTTCACCCTCGGCCAGGCGGTGCGCCACCCGGTATTCGGCGAAGGCGTGGTACTCAATTTCGAGGGTGCCAGCGCCCAGGCCCGGGTACAGGTGCATTTCGCCAGCGAAGGCAGCAAATGGCTGATGCTGTCGTTTGCCAAACTGGAGGCGGTTTGATTTTGGCTTCGGTGTGACCGGCAGGGTGAGGCGCTGCGCAAAGCTACACTGCCAGCCTCGAAGCACGCTTCAATCCTGTTGCTGATACTTTGCTCCGGCCTCGCCCTGCCTGACTCAATACCTTGCCGCTGGTGGAGGAAGTGGCCCGACCAGCGGCAGGCGGACACTCACCAGCAACCCGCCCAGCTCGCTGTCCTGCAACTCAAGCTGGCCATGCAGGGCATTGACGATATCCTGCACAATGGCCAGCCCGAGGCCGTGCCCCGGTGTTTGCTCGTCTGCACGCCGGCCACGCTGCACCAGTTGCCGACGTTGCCCGGGGTCAATACCGGGGCCGTCATCCTCGACAGTCAGCAGCAACTGCCGGGTTGATACCGACAGCCGCAACCGTACCTGCTCGGCAGCCCACTTGCCGGCATTGTCCAGCAGATTGCCCAGTAATTCGAGTAGGTCATCACGATCAAAGGGCAGGCGCAAGCCGGCTTGCGCCTGGTAGTCGAAGCGCACGTGACTGCCATGTATCTGCTGCAGCAGTTGCAGCAAGGCGGGAATTTCCTCGTCACAGACAAACAGCAGCCCGCCATGCTGTTCGCCCGCCATCCGCGCGCGGCTCAGCTCACGGCCGATACGCTGTTCAATCATCTGCAACTGTTCCTGCAGCAATTGCGCCAACTCGGGCTGTTGCTGCAACTCCGGCCTGGCCAGCAGGCTGTTCAACACCGCAAGGGGTGTTTTCAAGGCATGGCCCAGATTGCCGGCGGCACTGCGCGAGCGTTTCAGCTGCTCGTCAATATGTGCCAGTAGATGATTGACCTGCCTGACCAGAGGCTGCATTTCCTCCGGTACCTGCCCGGTCAGCTGGCGGCGCTGGCCACTTTCCAGCTCCCGCAGCTGTTGTCTGGCCTGCTCCAGCGGTTTCAGCGCCCGGCGAATCAACCACCACTGCAACAGGCCGATGACCAGCAATGCCAGTGCGCCCCCGGCCAGCCCCCGTATACGCAGGCGCTGGAAACGCTCCAGCAGCGGCTGATAATCCTCGGCCACGGTCACCAGCACGTCGCTGTCATCCAGCCGGTAACGGGCCTGATAGCTCAGCAACTGTTGCTGGTCCGGACCGGCAAACAGCTGGCCTTGCGCCGGCTGTTGCGGCGGCCAGGGAAAATCCCACAGCGAGCGGGAGCGAAACTCCTCATCATTGATGCGGATGATGAAATACTGTCCTGAGAAAGGTTGCAGGTAGCGGGCATCATGGTGGCGCAAATTGACCACCAACTCGTTATCCTCATCCCGAATCAGGGAAAACAACAGACTTTGCGCCTGTTGTTGCAGCTGCTGGCCCGTGTACTGGCGCAGGCTGTGATCCAGCCAGAGCAGGCCGAACTGGACCAGCAGCACGCCGGCCACCAGCAGCATTAGCACCAGCCGTGACAACAGATAGCGGGCAATCGAGCCTTTCATGCCGGCAAGCCGCCAAACAGGTACCCCTGGCCGCGACGGGTTTCAATGCATTCCCGGCCCAGTTTGCGTCGCAGGTGGCTGACATGCACCTCGACCACATTGGAGTCCGGTTCTGTTTCACCGTCATACAGGTGTTCCTGCAAGTGGCTTTTGCTCAGCAACTGCCCGGGATGCAACATGAAATAGCGCAGCAGGGCAAACTCCGCCGCAGTCAGTTCAACCCGTTGTCCGTCCAGCATGGCACACTGGCAGGCTTCATCCAGAGTGATGCCATGGACATGCAGCTGGCTGCTGTTGCTCTGGCCATGGCTGCGCCGCAACAACGCCTGAATGCGCAACAGCAGTTCTTCGGGATGAAAGGGCTTGCACAGATAGTCATCGGCACCTGCTTTCAGCCCGTCAATGCGCTCGCTCCAGCTGGTGCGGGCGGTCAGGATCAGGACCGGCAGGTCCAGGCCGTCACGACGCCACTGACGCAACACGTCCAGACCGGACAGCCCCGGCAAGCCCAGATCCAGAATCACCAGGTCATAGGGCTCAACGGCACCCTGAATCAGCGCATCACGGCCATCGGCCAGCCAGTCGGGCGCATATCCCTGCCGCTTGAGGCTGGCACACAGCTCATCGGCAAGGGCCACGTTATCCTCCACCAGTAACAGGCGCATGTTCAGTCCTCGTATGTTTTTTGCTTGACCAGCTCACCGCTTTGCGCATCGAAATACAGCTTGTACACCTGGCCGCTGCGATCCAACAGCTGCAGCTTGTACAGATAACGGCCATGCTTGTGCCTGAGTTTCATATCTAGCAAGCGCGCGTCCGGATGGCTGGCAATGGCAGAGTCCAGCAACTGCTGCACGGGCAGGATCTCACCCTGCCGGCTCATGCGCAATGCCTGCTCATGATCCAGATGGTGAGCCTGGCCGCTGACTGCAACCAGCAAGCCGATGATGGGAAAGAACCTGTGCATCTTGATATCCACAACTGCCTGATCTGCACACAAGCGTATAGCCGCAAGCTGAAGCGAGCCTGAATCGGTCATTCAGCTTGATTTAAGCCGCCGGGCCTATCCTGTAATCAGTAGAAAAAAGGAGCTTCCGATGAAAAAACTGATTTGGGGTACCGTGCTGGTTGCACTGGCTGCCTGGCTGTTGCCGGCGGCCGGCCTGCTCGCCGGCTGGGATATCTGGGCCTGGCGCAAACAACTGATTTACTTCACCGGGCTGGCGTCATTTTTGCTGATGACGCTGGTGATGCTGTTGGCAGTCAGGCCACAGTGGCTGGAAAAACCGCTCGGCGGCCTGGACAAGATGTACCGCCTGCACAAGTGGGCCGGTATCTGGTCGGTAGTGCTGGCGCTGCTGCATTACGGCATCAAGCTGGCCAAAGGCCCGATGCTGACGCTGTTCGGCGAGGCCACCGGGGAGCAGCGCATCAGGACCTTTCTGGAAGTTTTCCGCGGCAGCGCCAAGGACCTCGGCGAATGGTCGGTGTGGATCTTTGCCGTGATGATCCTGCTGGCGCTATGGCAGCGCCTGCCCTATCACCTGTGGCGCTACGTGCATAAAGCAATGGCAGTATTTTACCTGATCATCGTTTATCACGGCATTGTGCTGACTCCCGCACAATGGTGGCTGCAACCCGGCGGCGCGCTGATCGCGGCGGCCAGCATCGCAGGCAGCTGGTGTGCCCTCATCTCCCTGACAGGGCACATTGGCCGCACCAGCACCCACACAGGTCATGTACTCGCCGTGCGCCAGCTGCTGACAGATACGCTTGAAGTAGTGTGCCAGCTGGACCGCAACTGGCGGCACGCCCCCGGACAATTTGCCTTTGTCACCTTCGACCGGCTGGAGGGCCCGCATCCCTTCACCATAGCCAGCTCGGACTGCAGGGATGGCCAGGTCAGGTTTGCCATCAAGGGACTGGGAAACTACACCGAAAAACTGGTCAGTAGCATCCGTGCTGGCCAGCCGGTTACCATCGAAGGCCCTTATGGATGCTTCACCACCCCGCAGCCGGAAGACGGACAGGAGCAGATCTGGATTGCTGCCGGGATTGGCGTGACACCTTTCATCGCCTGGCTGGAAGGCTTGCAGAACTCGCCCACAGCAACCCCCGTAGCCAGCCTGTACTATTGCACCAAAAACGAGCAGGAAGCCGTATTCGCAGCACGCTTGCAGCAATTGTGCGAACGGCTGCCCGGTATCACCCTGCATCTTCACTTCAGCCAGCGGGATGGCTACCTGACAGCAGAGCAGCTGCTGGCAGGCAAGACTGCTGCGGTCAAAGTCTGGTTTTGCGGGCCAGCGGCTTTTTCCGATAGCCTCAGGCACGGAATGGAAAAGTTGGGCATGGACCTGCGCAACTTTCATCAGGAACTGTTCCAGCTGCGCTAGTGGCCTGAACGGCTAGTTCGTTAACTCAAGTTCGGATGGTTGGGGATTCGGGGCAAGGCGCTGTGACGAGTCATAGCGGGGCTATGGCGAGGAGCAGCAACGCAGCATCGGAGCCTCAGACGCCGAAATTGACTAATGAAATTAGCCGTACAGGCCACTAGTGCCCCGCACATTTACCCGCAAGGGCTGCCTTGTGCTGCAGCCTTCCTTACAGATACGGCAGCAGCACAGGCTCCGGCAGCAGCTGACCCGAAGCCTGTCACCGCCTTTCACACCCGTTTCGACAGCCACTCGGCCGCAGCACCGGCTGCGTTTTTTGTTTCAAATCGTATTTTTTCCTTGCCAACATGGGGTATTAACCTTTAAAAAGACCGGCTAATCATTTTCTGTCGGAGCCTTTTGCACCGGTCCAGGGCCAATCCATCCTTCTGCACATCTGCACCAGGAGCCCATGCTGTTACTTGTCCTCATTCTCATCCCCTTCATCGGCTGCATACGGGCCGCCCTGCAGCCTTCCAGCGAACGCAGCCGTGAAGCCTGGCTGGCCGCTGCCGTCGGCCTGATTGGCCTGGCGATTCTTGCCTTCCAGTTTCCGCAGATCAGCCAGGGCGAGGTGTTGCGCTACCAGATCGACTGGATGCCGGCCTACGGACTGAATCTGGTGCTGCGCATGGACGGTCTGGCCTGGTTGTTCAGTTTGCTGATTGTCGGCATCTTCCTGCTGGTGGTGCTCTATGCCCGCTATTACATGTCGCCGCAGGACCCGGTACCGCGCTTTTATGCCTTCCTGCTGGCCTTCATGGGCGCGATGCTGGGCGTGGTGCTGTCGGGCAATCTGGTGCAGCTGGTGCTGTTCTGGGAGCTGACCAGCCTGAGCTCGTTTTTGCTGATCGGCTACTGGCACCACCGCAGCGATGCCCGCCGTGGCGCACGGATGGCATTTACCGTTACTGCCAGCGGCGGCCTGTGTCTACTCGCTGGCGTACTGATGCTGGGCCATGTCGCCGGCAGTTACGACCTTGACGTGGTGCTGGCCGCCGGCGACACCCTGCGCGCCCATGCCTGGTACCGTCCGGTGCTGCTGCTGATTGCGCTGGGCGCACTGACCAAGAGCGCCCAGTTTCCGTTCCATTTCTGGCTGCCGCATGCCATGGCGGCACCCACGCCGGTGTCGGCTTATCTGCACTCGGCGACCATGGTCAAGGCCGGCATCTTTCTGCTGATGCGGCTGTGGCCGGTGCTGTCGGGCACCCCCGAATGGACCTGGCTGATTGGCGGTGCCGGGGTAGCTACCCTGATGCTGGCCTCCTTCATCGCGATTTTTCAGCACGACCTCAAAGGTCTGCTGGCCTATTCCACCATCAGCCATCTGGGCCTGATCACCGCCCTGCTCGGCATGGGTACGCCGCTGGCGATGGTGGCGGCAATTTTCCACACGCTCAACCACGCCACCTTCAAGGCTTCGCTGTTCATGGCCGCCGGCATCATCGATCACGAAAGCGGCACCCGTGACATGCGCCAGCTGCGCGGCCTGCGCCATCTGATGCCGATTACCGCGACGCTGGCAATTGTCGCCTCGGCGGCGATGGCCGGCGTGCCCTTCCTCAACGGCTTCTTGTCGAAGGAAATGTTCTTTGCCGAAACCCTGCTGGTCGGCAGCAGCAGTAACTACTGGATGGCCTTTGCCGCCGTAGTGATGGGCATTTTCAGCGTGGCCTATTCGCTACGCTTCATTTATGTGTTTTTCGGCCGCCCCGCCAGTGACCTGCCACGCACGCCGCACGAGCCGCCACGCTGGATGCGCTTTCCGGTCGAGGTGCTGGTGGTGCTCTGCCTGGCAGTGGGCATGATGCCGGCCCTCAGTGTCGGACCACTGTTGCAGCTGGGCGCACAGGCGGTGCTGGGCGAGCAGTTGCCACACTATGATCTGGCGGTCTGGCACGGCGTCAACCTGCCGCTGGTGATGAGTTTCATCACCCTGACCGGCGGCGTGTTGCTGTATGCCGTCCTGCGCCGGCGCTTCAATCTGGCACAGAGCAGCCGGCCACCGCTGCTGCACCGCATCAATGGCCAGCGGCTGTATGAGTCGCTGATGCTGGGGCTGCGCAGTGGCGCTTCACAGCTGGAAAAACTGCTCGGCACCCGCCGCCTGCAACCCCAGTTGGTGCTGCTGGTGTCGGTCTGCCTGGCGGCCGGCGTGGCGGCTGCCATCAGCCTGCCTTCGGTCTGGACAGCTGCACATAGCACGCCGCTGGATCTGCCCTTTGCCCTGCTGTGGCTGCTGGGTTGTGTCTGTGCCGTGGCGGCGGCCTGGCAGGCCAAGTATCACCGACTGTCGGCGCTGGCGCTGGCCGGCGGTGCGGGGCTGGTGGTGTGTCTGACCTTTTTGTTGCTGTCCGCCCCCGACCTGGCACTGACCCAGCTGATGGTAGAAACCGTCACCACCGTGCTGATTCTGCTCGGCCTGCGCTGGCTGCCGCCGCGCCAGCCGCAGCTGGCACCCAGCCCGCGCTCGGCACGCACCGCCCGTTTGCGCCGCAGCCGTGACCTGCTGCTGGCCATTCTATCCGGGCTGGCGATGGCGGCTATCAGTTATCTGGTGCTGATGCTGCCGGCTGCGCCCGGCATCAGCCAGTTCTTCCTGGAACAGGCGGTGCCGCAGGGCGGTGGTACCAACGTGGTCAACGTACTGTTGGTGGACTTCCGCGGTTTCGACACCCTTGGCGAAATCAGCGTGCTGGCAATTGTGGCGCTGACCGTCTATGGCCTGCTGCGCCGTTTCCGCCCGGCGGCAGAAAGCATGGCGCTGCCACCGCAGCAAACCAACCCGGCCGACCCGGCGGCCCGGCAAATACCCGAGGAACAGGTCAACGGCGGTTATCTGCTGGTGCCCGGCGTATACCTGCGGGTGCTGCTGCCGATGATCATGGTCTGTGCGCTGTACTTCTTCATGCGCGGGCACAACATGCCCGGCGGCGGTTTTGTGGCCGGCTTGCTGTTCTCGGTCGGCATCATCCTGCAATACCTGCTGGCCGGCACCCAATGGGTGGAGTCACGCATGCACCTGCATCCGCACCGCTGGCTGGCGCTGGGCCTGCTGGCGGCACTGGCCACCGGTGCCGGTGCCGTGTTGGCCGGCTACCCGTTCCTGACCAGCCACACCGCACACCTTGAGCTGCCACTGTTCGGCATGCTGCATGTGCCCAGCGCCTTCGTCTTCGATCTGGGCGTATTCGGCGTGGTGGTCGGTGCCACCCTGCTGATTCTCACCGCGCTGGCACACCAGTCCAGCCGCGCCCACCGTCTGGCCCACGCCAATGACGATACCCCGCACCAGGAGGAGCCCTGATATGGAAGCTGTCATCGCCCTGTCCATTGGCGTGTTGTTTGCGTCCGGCGTCTGGCTGATCCTGCGGCCGCGCACCTTTCAGGTGATCATCGGCCTGCTGCTGATCTCCTATGCCGTCAACCTGTTCATCTTCATCATGGGCCGGCTGTCGGTTAACCAGCCGCCACTGGCGCTGCAGGCCGGCACCGACACCAACCTGTTTGCCGATCCGGTCACCCAGGCGCTGGTGCTGACGGCAATTGTCATCGGTTTTGCTACCACCGCGCTCTATCTGGTGCTGCTGCTGACCTCGCGCGGGCTGAGCGGTACCGACCACGTGGATGGCAGGGAGCCCAGCGCATGAGCACTACCCTTGACCTGTTGATCATGCTGCCAGTGCTGCTGCCGCTGTTGCTCGGCGCGGTACTGGTATTGCTTGGTGGCCGCCCGACGCTGAAGTTCGCCCTCAATCTGGGCGGCACGCTGGCGTTGCTGGTACTGGCGCTAACACTTTACTGGCTGACCGACCATGACGTCTGGCCCGACGGGGTCGGCGTGTATCTGGCCGGCAACTGGGTGGCTCCATTTGGCATCACGATGGTGGTGGACCGGCTGGCCGCGCTGATGCTGTTGCTGGCCGCGCTGATCGCCACTGCGGCGCTGCTGTATTCGCTGCGCCGCTGGAGCCGGGCCGGCGTGCACTTTCATTCGTTGTTCCAGTTTTTGCTGGCCGGCATCAACGGCTCGTTCCTGACCGGAGACCTGTTCAACCTGTTCGTGTTCTTCGAGATCATGCTGGCCGCCTCTTACGGCCTGTTGCTGCTCGGCCTGCAACCGGGCCGGGTGCGCGCCAGCATGCAGTATGTGGTCATCAACCTGGTGGCTTCATCGTTCTTCCTGATTGGCGTGGCGCTGATCTATGCCGCCTGCGGCACGCTGAACATGGCCGATCTGGCGGTGCGTGCCGCCACGCTGGATGACGGCCAACGGCTGTTGCTGGAAACCGGCGCGGCTGTGCTGGCGATTGCCTTTCTGACCAAAAGCGCCATGTGGCCACTGGGCTTCTGGCTGCCGACCACCTATGCCGCTGCCGCACCGCCGGTGGCGGCGATGCTGGTGCTGATGACCAAGGTCGGCATCTATGTGATCGTGCGCCTGTGGCTGCTGGTGTTTGCCGAGCAGCAGGACAGTTGGGCAGCCCTGTCGGGCAGCGCGCTGGTGGCCGGCGGTCTGCTGACACTGGCCTTTGGCACCCTGGGCTTGCTGGGCAGCCAGGAACCGGGACGCATGGCCGGCTTCTGCGCGATCATTTCCTCCGGCACGCTGTTGGCGGTAATCGGCTATGGCGGCACTGCCGTGGTGGGTGCGGCGCTGTTCTATCTGGCCAGCTCGACGCTGGCGGTGGCCGCCTTCATGCTGCTGCTCGACCTGATCGGGCGGGTGCGCAACCCCAGCGTGGAAATGCTGGCCATCACCATGGAAGCCTTCGACATCGACGACGCCCCGGACGACTCCGCCGGAGTGGCAATTCCCGCCGCCACGGCGTTTCTGGGCCTGTCCTTCATGGCCTGCGTGCTGATCATCACCGGCCTGCCGCCGCTGTCGGGCTTTGTCGCCAAGTTCAGCCTGTTTCACGCCCTGCTCAATGCCGGTGCCATCAGCGCCCTGACGCTGGGCCTGATTGCGCTGGTGGTGGTTTCCGGGCTGGCAGCCATCATCTCGCTGATGCGCTTTGGCGTACGGGTGTTCTGGTCCAATCCGGACATGCAGCCGCCACGCCTGCATCCGTCCGAGGCGCTACCTGCCTCCGGCCTGCTGCTGGCCTGCATTGCGCTGAGCATTGCCGCCGGGCCGGCCAGCAGCTATATGGATCGCACCGCCAGCGCCCTGCATGAGCCGCAGCTGTATATCGAACGGGTGCTGTCGACCCGGCCGGTCACCACGGAGAACGCGCCATGAAACGCTGGTTGCCCACCCCGCTGATGTCACTGGCGCTCTGGTTGCTGTGGCTGATGCTGAACCAGAGCCTGGCGCCGGTGCATGTCCTGTTTGGCGGTTTGCTGGCGGTGGCAGTGCCGCTGCTGGTAGCACCGTTGCGCCCGACGCCGGTGCGGGTATCGCGGCCACTGGTGGCGATCCGCCTGCTGTTTTATTCGCTGGTGGAAATCCTGCGCTCCAGTTTCAACGTGTGCATGCTGATCCTGTTCAGCAAAAAGGGCCTGAACTCGAAGTTCATCCGCATTCCGCTGGATTTACGTGACCCGCACGGGCTGGCGATTCTGGCCTGCATCATCAACTCCACGCCGGGCACGGTCTGGGTGGAAATCATTCCCGACAGCCATGATCTGGCGCTGCACGTGTTTGACCTGCACGACACCCAGTGGTGGATCGACATGATCAAGGGCAAGCTGGAGCAACCGCTGATCGAGATTTTTGAACAGGAGACAGCATGAGCGTGCAGCTGTTGACGCTGGCGCTGGGCTTTGCCCAGCTGTGTGTGCTGCTGGCGATGGTATTTTGCGTCATCCGCCTGCTGCGCGGCCCCACCGCCCAGGACCGGATTCTGGCGCTGGATTCATTATGGATGGCGGCAATGCTGTTCATTTTGCTGCTGGGCATCGGCTTTGCCAGCACCGTCTATTTCGAGGCGGCACTGCTGATTGCCCTGACCGGCTTTGTGTCGTCGATTGCGCTGGCCAAATTCCTGATGCGTGGCGAGGTGATTGAATGAGCAACTCCATGATGTCCGGCATGCACGACATGTCGCTGTGGCTGGCGGTGCCGGTCAGCCTGCTGCTGGTGCTGGGCGGGCTGATTACCCTGACCGGCGCGCTGGGCCTGCTGCGGTTGCCCAACTTCTATCAGCGCATTCACGGCCCGGCGGTGTACATCACCGTTGGCACCGGCTGTTTCCTGATTGCCTCGATGCTCTACAGCAGCGTGGCGCTGCAACGGCCAATCGTGCACGAGCTGCTGATTACCGGCTTTGTCATCCTCACCGCGCCGGTGGTGTCGATGATGCTGATGCGCGCTGCCGTGTACCGTGACCTGCGCAAGGGCAACACCGACAATACGCCGGGCGATGCCTATAAATTCCCCAGGGAGCACTGACCACCCGGCTATCGAGGATCCGCCGCCATGACACGCAACGACACCGGCGCTTGCGCTTGCGAGCTGTTCTGGGTCGAATCCGCCCGGATCGACCGCTAACAACACCGGGCCAGTCTCTGCCGGCAAAAAAACATATCAATGCTGGCGTCAGGCCCGTTTTTTAGGCAAGATGACCGGTCATTTTCCAACAAGACTCAAGAGGCTATGCCATGCAGCGTTTTCTCAGCATAACCCTGGCCCTGTTCATCGGCCTGACTTTCAGTTTCGACGCCGAAGCCCGTCGCTTCGGTGGTGGCAAATCCTTCGGTTCCGCGCCCAAACACCAGCAAGCCAAGCCCCAGCAGCGCCAACAGCAGCAACCTGCGGCACAGCAGGGCCAAAATGCCGGCAAGCCGGCCGCCGCCACCAGTGGCGCATCACGCTGGCTCGGCCCGCTGGCCGGTCTGGCTGCCGGCGGCCTGCTCGCGTCCATGCTGTTTGGCGACGGCTTTGAAGGCCTGCAAATCATGGATATCCTGATCTTTGCCGGTATCGCTTTCCTGCTGTTCAAGTTGCTGGCAGCCCGCCGCCGCCCACAGATGCAGCCAATGCCAGCCGGAGCACCCATGCAGCGTGACATGCCCGCCGGCAACAATCCGTTTGGCGGTTTTGGCAGTTCCGCCCCGGCGGCCAGCGCGGCACCGGTGATGCAGGCCCCGGCCTGGTTCAATGCCGACAGCTTCCTCACTGCCGCCCGCGATCACTTCAACCAATTGCAGCAGCACTGGGATGCCAACGAGATGGACAAGGTGGCAGAATATGTCACCCCTGAAATGCTCGGCTTCCTGCAGCGCGAACGCGCCGAGCTGGGCGACGGCTACCAGTCCACCTACATCGATAACCTGGATGTGCAGCTGGACGGCATCGAGGAGCTGGGCGACTACACCGTGGCCACCCTGTCCTTCAGCGGCATCAGCAAGTCCTCCCGCTTTGACCAGGGCGAGGCCTTCAGCGAAAGCTGGCGCATGGAGCGCAAGCACGGCGATAACCAGCCATGGCTGATTGCCGGCATCCGCCAGAACGCCTGATCAACAATGACCACAAAACACCGCCACCCGGCGGTGTTTTGCTTTGCCCGAGGCAATTCCATGGAAGATGTAATCGAACTGCTGCGCGAACACAACCAGCCGGTACCGGTACCGCTGGAGCTGCCCACCGATGACGACCTGCTGGATGTACAGGAGCAGATCCTGATCCACCTGCCCCACGAGCTGCGCGAGTTCCTGCTGGAAGTCAGTGACGTGGTCTACGGCCATCTGGAGCCGGTCACCGCCAGCGACCCGCACAGCCATACCTACCTGCCCGAAGTGGCCGCCACCGCCTGGGATCTGGGCCTGCCGCGCCACCTGGTACCGCTGTGCCAGGAAGACAGACTCTACTTTGCCGTGGAGCCCGATGGCCTGGTAGTGCTCTGGTCTGTCAGTGAGAATGACTACCTGGAAGACGAATGGGAGTCGGTCTGGCACTGGGCGCGGGATTACTGGCTGGAAAATGCCGGCTGAGCGCCACGCCCCTTCCGCCACCCTGTCATCACCCGCAGCCCGCTTGCAGCAAGCCTACGACCAAGGTATAAAGAGCGCTCGTTTTTGCCAACAATAACCATAAGGGGCACAGTGTTATGGAGCTTGATTCATCCCGGCTGTCAATGACGGTACTGATGACACCGGACCAGGCCAATTTTTCCGGTAACGTTCACGGCGGCACCATCCTCAAATACCTGGACCAGGTGGCCTATGCCTGTGCCAGCCGTTACGCCGGCAGCTACGTGGTCACCCTGTCGGTCGACCAGGTCACTTTTCGCCAGCCTGTCCATGTAGGCGAACTGGTGACTTTTCTGGCCTCGGTCAACTATGCCGGTCGCACCTCGATGGAAATCGGCATCAAGGTGATTACTGAAAACATCCGGGAAAAATCCGTGCGCCATACCAACAGCTGCTTTTTCACCATGGTGGCGGTTGATGACAATGGCCGCCCGGTCGAGGTTCCCGAGCTCGATCTCAAGACCTCGGACCAGAAGCGCCGCCATCGCAACGCCCTGGAAAGACGCAAGATACGCCTTGAGCTGGCCGACCGCTACCAGTCAATACAAGCTGGCAGCGCAACCGGCCAGGACTGATTGAGCGCCCGCCCAAGGGCGGGCAAGGGTTCAGTCCTCGCTACCCTCGACTGACTGGATCTTGCCGCCACGCGCCAGATATGCGGCCATGGCTTCGGCCAGAGCATCACGCTCCTTGCGCTTGGCTTCCACAGACGGCAAGTCCTCTTCAACGGCAGACGCCTTGGCCTTGCTGCGTACCGGGGCCTCACCCTCATCCTCGGTGGCGTCCGGCGCGTCTACGTCCAGCGCGCCATCCTCGGCCGCGGAAAACTCCTCATCAGCCTCATCGATGTCCAGGTCGGCAGACTCTTCGCCGTCCAGTTCTTCGTCTTCAATATCATCTTCAAACATGCATTACCCCGGTTTGCATAAAATTTTCACGCGGTACTTGCCCTGCCGGTCAGCCGCAGCAGGTGTGCAGTCGGCCCGGCGGCCACTATTTTCCGCCTTCAAAGCTGGTTCAGGGCGCGCATTTTAGTGCCCAGAAACAAAAATGGCCATGGCCGCAATGATACATTTTCGCTATGCCCCTACCAGCGGGCATTAGACTGTTTCAATAACCCGGCGCGATGACCATGACCAGCTCGCGGATACAAAAAACGCCCGGCATGGCAGGCGTTTTCGAAATGCAAGGTACGGGCGATAAATCAGATGGCGTCGCTGCCGGTCTCTCCGGTACGAATACGCACAATCTGCTCAAGCGCGGTGACAAAAATCTTGCCATCACCGATCTTGCCGGTATTGGCTGCCTTGCTGATGGACTCAATGACACGATCAAGCAGGCCGTCGGCAATCGCCACCTCGATCTTCACCTTGGGCAGGAAATCCACCACATACTCGGCACCACGATACAGCTCGGTATGGCCTTTCTGGCGACCGAAGCCCTTGACCTCGGTTACGGTAATGCCCTGTACACCTATTTCCGACAAGGCCTCGCGCACATCGTCCAGCTTGAAGGGTTTGATAATCGCAGTGACAAGTTTCATTCCAGGCTCCCGCAGGTGAAATAATGAATCAACAAAAACCGGGCAACACGGGCAACAAGCCGGGTGTCATGCCGGAATGCGGCCGGTCTGGCAGCGATTGTCAGGTTGGCAACGGCACAGGAACCGGGTCCGCATGGTGCTGCATGGTGCAGCGCTGCCTATTTAAGCAAAGTTTTCGGTGCCATGGATAGTCCTGTTTGCATTCAGCACGGACAGGCTCTGGAAAAGCATCCGCATCATGCTAAACTGCAGCACATACCCAACCGGAGCTAAGCATGCTTGCCGCCAAATCACTGCTTGAATCCCTGGCCTCACGTGCCTCGCACTTGCTGGCCAACGAAGGCAACCTGCCCCATCACGAGCTGGAAAAGCAGCTCAAGCACCTGCTGCAAAACGCACTGGGCAAGCTGGACCTCGTCAGCCGTGACGAATTTGATGGCCAGATGCTGGTGCTGCAACGTACACGCCAGCGCCTGGAGGCACTGGAAAGCCGGGTGCAGGAACTGGAACAACAGCTGGCCGGGCCGGAACAGCAGGAATAACAGCCTTGCGCAGGTCATGCTGCGCAAAACCCTTCCGGCATGGTGTCCGGCCTGCAGAGGCTGACGGATCAGCTCCATGCCAACCGCTTCAAGGAGGAAGCCATATGTCCCTTGCCGTCATCAACAGCCGTGCCCAGCTGGGTCTGGATGCGCCGCTGGTGCGTGTCGAAGTCCACCTGTCCAACGGACTCCCGTCCCTCAGCCTGGTCGGTCTGCCGGAAACGGCCGTGCGCGAAAGCAAGGACCGGGTGCGCAGCGCCATCATCAACAGCAACCTGAGCTTTCCGCAAAAGCGCATCACCCTCAGCCTGGCCCCGGCCGACCTGCCCAAGGATGGCGGACGTTTTGACTTGGCCATCGCCACGGCACTGCTGGCTGCCAGCAGTCAGGTACCAGCCCATTCACTGCTGCAACTGGAATTGCTCGGCGAGCTGGGGCTGTCCGGCCATGTACGGCCGGTCAGGGGCATCCTGCCGGCGGCACTGGCCGCACGCAAAGCCGGCCACGCGCTGGTGGTGCCGGCGGCCAATGCCGAAGAAGCTGCCCTGGTACCCGGTCTGACCCTGTACGCCATCGAGCACCTGCAGCAGCTGGTCGACCACCTCAATGAGCGCGTCCCACTGGTGCCCTGGCGTTCGCAAGGGCTTGATACCGACCCGCCGGCACATCCTGACCTGAACCAGGTACAGGGGCAGCTGGCCGCCAAGCGCGCGCTGCTGGTTGCTGCCGCCGGCCAGCACAACCTGCTGCTCAGCGGCCCGCCCGGTACCGGCAAGACACTGCTCGCCAGCCGTCTGCCCGGGCTGTTGCCACCCCTGAGTCATGCCGAAGCCCTTGAAGTGGCCGCCGTACAATCGGTCACCAGCAGCCAGCCATTACAGCACTGGCCGGGGCGGCCTTTCCGCCAGCCCCACCACAGCGCCTCCGGGCCGGCACTGGTCGGCGGCGGCAGCCGCCCGCAACCCGGTGAAATCACCCTGGCGCACCATGGCGTGCTGTTTCTTGACGAGTTGCCGGAGTTTGACCGCAAGGTCCTGGAGGTACTGCGCGAACCGCTGGAGTCCGGTGTCATCGTGATTTCCCGGGCGGCCGGCCGTTTGCAGTTTCCGGCCCGCTTCCAGCTGGTGGCGGCCATGAACCCCTGCCCCTGCGGTTATCTGGGTGACCAGAGCGGGCGCTGCAATTGCACTCCCGAGATGGTACTGCGCTATCGCACCAAGCTGTCCGGCCCGTTGCTCGACCGCATCGACCTGCATGTCAGTGTGGCACGCGAGCCCACTTCGCTGCGGCAAGTCACCGGTCAGGGGCTGAGCAGCGAGCAGGCTCGTGAACAGGTCATGGCTGCACGCCGGTACCAGCAACAAAGGCAGGGCTGTTGCAACAGCCAGCTGGACCTGGACAACCTGCATCGCCACTGCCCGCTCGGCGACGCGGACCGGCTCTGGCTGGAGCAGGCGTGCGAGCGCCTGCAGCTGTCACTGCGCGCCAGCCACCGCATCCTCAAGGTGGCCCGCACGCTGGCCGACATGGAGGGCATTACAGATATCCGCCGCAATCACCTGGCTGAAGCGCTGCAGTACCGTACCCAGCTCAACTCTTAGGCTTTTTCTTTTTCGGCACGATGTATTTGAACAGGCCCTGGAACCACATCACCAGGGCCGGATTACCCTCAATCCTGATGTTCTTGTCCTGGATGCCCTGCATGAAGGCCAGCTGCTTGTTCTTGGCCGTCATCACCTGGTAGGCATAGGCTGCATCCCTAAAGCCCATGGTGAAGGCCGGATTGTCGATTGTGCCCGAAACACTGGAAATACGCTGGCCAGCCACATGGAAACTGCGTGCCACCTTGCCGTCCAGCGTCAACAGGCTAAAGCCCAGCTCCTTGTCTTGCAGCTGCTTTTGCAGCTCAGGATTGGTCTTGCTGGCCTTGCCCAGCATGCGGCCCAGCAGCCACAGCAACATGCGAAATTTCATTGGGTCATTTCCTCCTCTACTTTACCGATCAAAAAACCTGAAAAACCGTTTCCGCTCAATGGCCTGCCAAGCAATGCCCTCTCCGGAAAACGACCAAAAATGCAGTCATCCCGCGCGCGGGGCCGGCAACAATGCCGGAGCATGAAACACCCCCGGACTTTCGACTAATCCTGCACCACTGCATCCTTCAACTGCTTGCCGGGCCTGAACACGACAGCATAGCCGGCAGCAATCTGCATCTCTTCGCCTGTCTGCGGGTTCCTGCCGGTACGGCCGGCACGATGGCGCCGGGAAAAGCTGCCAAATCCCGGCAGGCTTACCGTCTCGCCACGCTCCAGGGCGAACATGATTTCATCCAGCACTATATTCAACACATGCCCGGCCTGAGTCCTGCCCAGCCCCGTTGTCGCCGCCACTGCGGCTACCAGTTCCGCTTTACGCATATTCACTCCACCTTCAGTTGTGACCAAAACATGTTCAGCCTGCCAGCACGCATCAGATCCTGAACGCGGTCAGCAGGGTATTCAGCCGGCTGGCCAGCCCGGCCATCGCCTGGCTGGCCTGTGCCGCCCTTCCGGCTCCTTCTGCGGCCTGCTCGCCATCATCCCGGATCGCCACCACATTACGATCGATCTCATGCGCTACCCGGGTTTGCTCGTCAACCGCAGCAGCAATGCTCCGGCTTTGTCCAACAATCTGGTCAGCCGCCTGCAGGATGGCTGACAACCCGGCTTCAACCGCTTGCGCCTGCTGCACCGACGCATCAGCACCGGCGTGGCTGCTCTGCATGGCCGCCACCGCGTCGGCCACACCGGCCTGCAAGCGCTCAATCATTTTTTCAATTTCTCCGGTTGCCTCACGGGTGCGCCCGGCCAGGCCGCGCACCTCATCCGCCACCACCGCAAAGCCCCGTCCGGCCTCACCGGCACGGGCCGCTTCAATCGCGGCATTCAGTGCCAGCAGGTTGGTTTGCCCGGCAATACCGGCAATCACGTCCAGAACCTGACTGATGGCCTGACTGTCCTGTGCCAAGCTGTCCACTGCCGTAGCCGAACGCCCGATCTCGCCAGCCAGGCGGTGGATGCCCGCCGCCTGCTCCTGCACCAGCTGCTGGCCCTGGCGTGTCTGGGCGTTGACCTCACTGGCCGCACTGACCGCCATGCCCGCGCCATCAGCAACCTCGGCTGCACTGGCCGTCATCTGGTTCATCGCCGTGACCATCAGCTCCAGCTGCTGCAACTGCCGGCTGACCACCTCATGACTGCCACTGGCGATCCGCTCGACCGTGGCCGACTGCCCTTCCACCTCGTTGACCGCATCCGCCACCTGGCGCAACAACTGCCTGATTTGCCCGATGGTATGGTTCAGCCCTTCACCCAGCTCGCCCAGTTCATCACGGCTGCTCACTCGCGCCTCCGCCAGCATGTCGCCAGCGGCCACTGTTGCCATGACCTTGCGCAAATGATTGACCGAGTTGCGCACCGACACATAAAACCCGCTGTACAGATAGGCAATCAGCAGGAACACCACCACCAGGACCGCAGTCAGGCCATACATTTGCCGGCGGTTGTCCTGCAAGCGGGTGGTCAGGATAATGTCCAGCTCTTCAAGCACCTGCTGTTCAAACCCGGCGATCAGTTCCAGCCAGCGGTTGCCCTGTTCAAAGGTTTGCCACCAGTCCTCTTCCAGGCTGTCGGCCATGATGATTTCTTCTTCCAGCCATTCCCGTACCTGTCCCAGGCCGGCCAGACTGCTGTCAGCACCCGGCTTCAGCGCCACCGGCAAAGCGGTTGCGGCCAGCTGCAGACGAAAATCGGCTTCAAGCTTTTCCAGTACCAGCAGCAGGTCATCCAGCCGGGCACTGGCGGCGGAGTCGATAAAACTCCGGGCCATGGCCAGGCTCGCCATGGTTCGCGCCTGTGCCACATGCCCACTGATATTTTGCGTCACGGCCGTCACCAGTTCGACCAGTGAACGCACCTGCACCAATGCATCCTGGCTCAAGCCGCTATGGCTGGCCTGTTGTCGCAGGAACAGTTGCAGCTGGGCCAGCAGCCGGTCTGCAGCCGCGCTGCGCCCCTGCAGCCGGTCATCCTCCTGCAACTCCCGAAGCAGATCGAGCAGCTGTTCTTTGCCGTCAATGAATTCCTGCCGCATGGCCGGGTCGGTACTGGCAGGCTCCAGCCCGGCCAGCAACCCGCTCACCCGCGCCTGTTGCTGCTCCAGATGCTCACCGAGCCGGGAACGGGTTCCCCCCTGGGCCAGCTGGGCATTGATATGCAGCAGGTCAGCCAGCTGGCGCACCTCGGCCAGCCCCTGCAACATGCTGCCAAGGCTGTGCAGCCCCTGCCGCTCCAGTTCGGTTTGCCGGATCTGTTCCAGCGAGCCGCGCACCAGATAACCATTGGTCACCAACAGCGGCACGACAAAAAGCAAGCTGATCAAACTGAATTTGACGGCGAAACTCAACCGGTTCATCAGGCCAATAGCCGGATAAAGTATTTTAGTCACTGAATCACCCACAATCTTATAGTTGTTATTCATGCGCCAGAGCCACAATCCGGCACGCCTCACGCGCCCGCCATTGCCGTCTGTATACCGGAGCACCGGCTTGCCGGTTGCTCACAACAGGCACACTAACCGGCAAATCCTTGCCAAACAACAAAAAAGACCGACTCGTGAGTCACCCTGACAATGATTTCGGTGCCGGCTTTGGGCTGATTTTTCAAAGCATGCTAAGATGAGCCGGTTTCAAACAACAGGCTGATCATCGTGGCACCACCCCTGCATACCGTACCGGACTGGCACTCCAACCCGCCCGAATCCCCCCTGCTCAGGGAGTGGCTGCTGAGCGAGGGCTCGCTGACCTGCCTGCTCAGGCAACTCAGTGATGACCTGTTTGATGTACAACCGGTACAGCAGGGCTGGCAACAGCTGCGCGAAGACGAGTGCCGCGCCCTTGGCGAGCCATCGGGAACACTGGGCTGGGTACGCGAGGTTTTCCTGTGCGGACAACACCAGCCCTGGGTCTATGCCCGCAGCGTGGCCAGCCGCAACGCCCTGGACAGCAACGGTTTTGACCTGGCCAGCCTGGGCAGCAGGTCTCTTGGCGAGCTGCTGTTCTCCGACCAGGCTTTTGTGCGCGGAGCTTTCGAATTATGCAGCCTGCCGGCAAACGCATGGCCGGCGGCACTGCGCACTGACAACAGCGGCCCTGCCCCCCTGTGGGCCCGCCGCTCCTGCTTTACCCGCAAAGACCTGAAGATCCTGGTTGCCGAAGCCTTTCTGCCGGCCTTCTGGCAACGTCTTGCCCAACCCGCTCCTGCCGGGGTAGCCAACTGACATGTACGAGACACTGCTGCGCTCCCTGAACCGGATTCATCCGCGCGCCTTCGACTTCATCCAGCTGATGCGCCTGGATCGCCCGATCGGCATCTACCTGTTGCTGTGGCCGACACTGGTTGCGCTGTGGATTGCCGGCGAAGGCAGCCCGTCGCTGAAGAACATCATCATCTTTGTTGCCGGCACCATCCTGATGCGTTCGGCCGGCTGCTGCATCAACGATTTTGCCGATCGCAAGATCGACGGCCATGTCTGGCGTACGAAAAACCGGCCACTGGCCAGCGGACGCGTCAAGCCAAAGGAGGCGCTGATCTGCTTTGCCCTCCTGATTGCACTGAGTTTTGGCCTGGTACTGCTGACCAACGCCCTGACCATCTACCTGTCGTTCATGGCGGTGGCGCTGGCCTTCATCTACCCGTTCACCAAACGCTATACCTACTATCCGCAGCTGGCACTGGGAGCGGCCTATTCCTGCGGTTTGCTGCTGGCCTACAGTGCCGAGACCAACAGTCTGCCTGCCGAAATCTGGCTGCTGTACATCGCCAACCTGCTGTGGACCATTGCCTATGACACCTACTACGCCATGGCCGACCGCGAGGATGACCTGAAAATCGGTGTCAAATCAACCGCAATCCTGTTTGGCGATGCCGACCGGGTCATCAACCTCAGCCTACAGCTGGCCTCGCTGTTCTGCCTGTGGCTGGCCGGCAATCACTTCGAGCTGGGCATGGGCTTCAAACTGGGACTGGCCGGGGCCCTGGCCTGCTACCTGTGGGAATTCCATGTGACCCGCAGTCGCGAAGCGCTAATCTGCTTCAAGGCATTCCTGCACAACCACTGGGCCGGGCTGATCATCTTTGCCGGCGTAGTGGTGGATTATTTGCTGGTTTGACACTCAATTGCGTGTGCATGACGGCCGCCTGCACGGCATTCGACCCGCATGTGCGAATTCATTTGCACACGCGCAGCGGATATTCTTGCGCAGATGCGTGCACGCCATGCAAAACCGGAAAAACGCTAGGCACCCGGTGTGAAATGCCTTTGTGTTGTGCCGCGGGCAATCAGGCGTGAAATATAGTCCAGCTTCTGCGGATCACGGTCGACAAAGCGGCATTGCACCTGTACCCACTGGATCTCTCCGCCGTTTTCAACAGCACTCAGGGCATGCACATAGGCATTTAGGCGGGCCACTTCACTGGTCTGGTCGCCCTGTTCCAGATCAACCACCACACTGGACAGGATCTGGGGCAAGACCTCGCCACGCTTGACCAGCACCACCATCTCTTTCAGGCTGATCGCCTTGATGGCGCACGGTAACTCCGCCCCGGGCAGACGCAACACGGCCTGGCCGCGTGACTGCGTGACGGCCGGAGCAGGAGAAGAAGCCGCTTTTCGGGCCGGCTGGGCAGGTGCGGCAGCCGGTACCGCCACTCTGGGCCGGGGCGCTTCCGCCCTCGCCTTGCCGCCTCCGGTCAGCACGGCCAGCGAGTCGCCGCCAGTGCCCGTACTCAGGGTGGGAGCTGCCGCATTTTGCAGTGCGGCCAGTCGTCCGCTGCCGGCCAGGGCCTTTTTTACCTTGGTGACCAGCTGTTCACCGGTAAAGGGCTTGCCGACATAGTCGGATACGCCCGCCTGTATGGCCTGAATGACATTTTCCTTGTCGCCCCGGCTGGTCACCATGATGAATGGCGTGCCGGCATGCTGTGCCTGTTCCCGGAACCACACCAGCAGTTCCAGCCCGGACATCTCCGGCATCTCCCAGTCACACAGCACCAGGTCGAAAGTCTGGCCCGACAGCAGCTGCTGCGCCTTGCGGCCATGTGACGCTTCCTCGATACCGATGCCCGGGAAGGTTCCACGCAGACATTTCTTTATCAGATCACGGATAAAAGATGCATCATCAACAACCAGCACATTGATTCTGTCCATTTTCACCCCCTTGATGACTGAAACTGTCCGCGTGGATGCAGGGTCATTCCTGTCCGCTATTATCTGTTGCCGCCGCCTGACGACGTTGCAACTCTTGTGCATAGATGGCATCAAAGTTGACCGGGGCCAGCATCAGTGCCGGGAAGGAGCCCTTCACCACCATGCCGTCCAGCGTTTCCCGCGCATAAGGGAACAACAGGCTGGGCGCAAACGAACCCAGGGCATGGCCCAGGGAAGCCTCATCCAGACCCTGGATCAGGAAAATGCCGGCCTGCTCGACTTCGGCGATAAACGCCACTTCGTCCTCGATCCGTGCCGTTACGGTAATGCCCAGGCCCACTTCATAGAAATCGCCTTCAAGGTGGCTATGGCCGGTGCTCAGCTGCATTTCGATCTTGGGGGCCCATTCCTTGCGGAATACTTCCGGGCTTTTCGGCACCTCGAACGACAGGTCCTTGATGTAAATACGCTGCAGGGAAAACTGTGAGCCCTGTTCCTGCTCTGCAGCAACGCCGTTCTGATTTTGTTCGCTCATGTTGAATCCTTTTAGAAAGTGATGACTGAGACTGGCCGGTCAGGCCAGCAAAGCGTCCAGCTTGCCTGCCCGCTCAAGGGCGAACAGGTCGTCACAGCCCCCTACGTGCTGCTCACCGATCCAGATTTGCGGTACCGAAGTGCGGCCCGCCTTTTGCGCCATGGCGGCACGCACATCCGGCTTGCCATCCACGCTGACTTCCTCGTAAACCGCGCCCTTGCTGTCCAACAGCTGCTTGGCACGAATGCAGTACGGGCACCAGTTGCTGCAATATATGACGATGGTGTTCATTTTGCCTTGACCGTTGGTAAATTGTCGCCGCGCCAGCCGTTGATGCCACCGGACAGGCGTGCCGCAGTAAAACCGGCCTCCCTCAGCTGGGTACAGGCCGGGCCGGCAGTCATGCCCGAATCACAGACCACGACAATGGTCTTGTCCCGGAACCTGTCCAGCTCGCCGATGCGAGCGGCCAGCTTGTCACGGGGAATGTTGACCGAATCGACAATATGTCCGGCGGAGAAGTCCTTGCCCTGGCGAATGTCCAGCACGATCGCCTGATCGGCATTGACCAGGCTGGTCAGCTCGCGCGAACTGAGCGATTTGCCCGAACGGCGTGTCTCATACAGCAGCAGTGCAATGGCCAGCACCACAAAGGCGCTGCTCAGCAGATAATGGTTACCAACAAATTCAATCAGCCTATCCATTCTCGGGACTCGTTTCCGGTGGGTTAAAATCGGGCGATTATACACGAATTGCCGGCCTCGCGCTCCTGCCTGCGCCACAGCAGGCCTGCAATTTCCCACGCAGCAGCCCACCCGTTGCTTCCGGCGCTTTCCGCTCGCCATGCAGCCAGTCATGACGAACGCCATGGTTCAGGGTAAAATGCAGCGTTCAGAAAGCATCCACGCGAGAGTGTACGTCATGCCCCAAGCCCCCAAGCCTGTTGTTCTGGTCATTCTGGATGGATTTGGCCATCGTGAAGACGCCGATAACAACGCCATTTTCCATGCCAATACTCCGGTCTATGACGCTTTGCGCCAGCAGTACCCGCATGGTCTGATTTCCGGCAGCGGCATGGATGTCGGCCTGCCCGACGGCCAGATGGGTAACTCGGAAGTGGGCCACATGAACCTGGGTGCCGGCCGCGTGGTGTATCAGGACTTCACCCGCATCACCAAGGCCATCGATGATGGCGAGTTTTTCAGCAATCCGGCGCTGGTTGCAGCGGTGGACAAGGCCGTCGCCGCCGGCAAGGCCGTGCACCTGATGGGCCTGCTGTCCGACGGTGGCGTCCACAGCCACCAGGACCACATTGCCGCGATGATCAAACTGGCAGCGCAACGCGGTGCCAAAGAGGTCTACCTGCACGCTTTCCTTGACGGTCGTGACACGCCGCCGCGCAGTGCCCAGGGTTTTATCGAGTTCATCGAGGGTGTCTTTGCCGAAGCCGGCACCGGCCGCATCGCCTCGCTGATCGGTCGCTACTTTGCCATGGACCGAGACAACCGCTGGGACCGGGTCGAACAGGCGTGGAAGCTGCTGGTCGATGCACAAGGACTGTTCACTGCCGCCAGCGCCAGCGCAGGACTGGCCGCCGCTTATGCCCGTGACGAGAACGACGAATTCGTCAAGGCAACCGTGATCGGCAAGCCCGCACCGATGCAGGACGGCGACGCGCTGATCTTCATGAACTTCCGCGCCGACCGCGCGCGCGAAATCACCCGCCCGTTCATCGAGCCGGATTTCAGCGAGTTCCAGCGTGACCGTGTACCCGCACTGGCCGGCTATGTAATGCTGACCCAGTACGCCGCCAGCTTTGCCGCGCCCTGCGCCTTCGCCCCCTTCACACTGGACAACGTACTGGGCGAATACCTGGGCAAGCTGGGCAAGACCCAGCTGCGCATCGCCGAAACCGAGAAATACGCCCACGTCACCTTCTTCTTCTCCGGTGGCCGCGAAGAACCCTTCCCCGGTGAAACCCGCGTGCTGATTCCTTCACCCAAGGTCGCCACCTACGACCTGCAACCGCAGATGAGCGCCCCCGAAGTGACCGATCGCATCGTCGAGGCCATCGACCAGCAGGAATTCGACGTCATCATCGTCAACTACGCCAACGGAGACATGGTCGGCCATACCGGCGTGTTCGAGGCTGCCGTCAAGGCCGTGGAATGCCTGGACGAATGCCTTGACCGCATCACCGGTGCGCTCAAGCGGGTCGGCGGCGAAGCCCTGATCACCGCCGACCACGGCAACTGCGAACAGATGACCGACCACTGCACCGGCCAGGCGCACACCGCCCACACCACCGAGCCGGTGCCCTTCATCTATGTCGGCGAGCGCGCAGCCTGCATCCGCAAGGGCGGCGTCCTCGCTGATGTCGCCCCGACCTTGCTGACCCTGATGGGCATACCGGTACCGGCAGAAATGACCGGTACCAGCATTGTCGAGTTCAAGTGATGCGGTTGCCACACAGAACCGGTGCGACACCTGCGCCACGCCGGAGCAGTCCGCTGCTTCGCCGTGGTGCCGCTCTGTTGCTCGGTGCATGGCTGGCCGGTAGCAGCCCGTTGCTGCTGGCCGACGAACGCAGCGACGCACAAAAGGATATCCGCAAGGCGCAGCAGGACATCGCAGAACTGGAAAAGCTGATCAAGCAGATCCAGTCGGAAAAATCCGCTGCACAAAAGGCGTTGCAGGATACCGAAAAGGACATCGGCAACCTGGAAAAAGATATCCGCTCCCTGGAGGCGGAGCAAAAAAAAAATGAGCGGGAAATCCGCGAATTCGAACTAGAGAAAGGCAAACTCGAAAGCCGCCGCCAGCAGCAGCAAAAACTGGTTGCCGTGCAAAGCCGCGCCGCCTACCAGGCCGGCCAGCACGAGCCGCTGCGCCTGTTCTTCAACCAGCAGGAACCGGCACTGATCAGCCATAACCTGACCTACTACCAGTACCTGCAGCAGGCCCGCCAGCAACAGATCAGCCAGCTCAAGGCCACGGTACAGCAGCTGACCGAGCTGCAGGCAGCCATCGACCAGAACCAGCAGGAGCTGGAGCAGCAAAAGGTGCAACTGCAGCAACAGCAGGCAAAGCTGGCCGATCTGCGCCAGCAGCGTCGCCAGCAGGTGGCCGAGCTAAGCAAGAAACAACAGGGCAGCCAGCAACAACTGGCCAGCCGTCAGCAAGACCAGAAGAAGTTCAACGAGCTGCTGGCCGCCATCGAGAAAAAGCTGGCCCGCCAGGCTGAAGAAGAGCGCCTGCGCCGCGAACGGGAGCGCCAGCTGGCCCTGCAGCAGAGCCAGGCCCGCATCCGCCAGCAGCAGTCAGCAGGCACCAGCCCGGCCAGCGGCCCGCAGGTCAGCAGCCAGTTCAGCCACCCCGGTGGCAACTTCGCCCAGGCCCGCGGCAAGCTGCCCTGGCCAGTTGACGGCCGCCTGCTGGCCGGCTTCGGCAGTCCACGCAGCGACACCCGCAGCAAGTGGGATGGCGTACTGATCCAGGCCGCCGAAGGCCACCAGGTACGCGCCATCCATCCGGGCCGGGTGGTGTTTGCCGATTGGCTGCGTGGCTCCGGCCTGCTGGTGATCATTGATCACAACGACGGCTACCTGAGCCTGTACGGCCACAACCAGAGCCTGCTGGTGAATGCCGGCGACAGCATCAAGGCCGGCCAGCCGGTCGCCACTGTCGGCAATACAGGCGGACAGGCGCAATCGGCGCTATACTTTGCCATCCGCAAGCAGGGTCAGGCCACCGACCCCGGCCAGTGGTGCCGGCGCCAGGGCTGATGTCCCCGGGCAGGACACACACCGGCCTCCAGACAACACGCAGCTTGCAGCACCGAGTTACCCGATCCTTCACGCGAACCAGGAGTTTCACCCCATGCGCCCTGTTTTCCGCCAGCCTGTCCGCCAGGCCGTCAAAATGCTCCCGGCTGTCCTGTTCAGCAGCCTGCTATGGGCCCAGGACAGCCCGCAACCCGCCGAGGGGGACCTGCCACTCAACGAGCTGCGCACCTTTGTCGAAGTCATGGAGCGCATCAAGATGGCTTACGTCGAGCCGATCGACGACAAAACCCTGCTGGAAAACGCCATCAAGGGCATGCTGGCCAACCTGGACCCGCACTCGGCCTACCTCGGCCCCGAGTCCTACCAGGAGCTACAGGAAAGCACCAGCGGCGAGTTTGGCGGCTTGGGTATCGAGGTCGGCATGGAAGACGACCAGCTCAACGTCATCTCGCCAATTGACGACACCCCGGCTTTTGCCGCAGGCATCGAGGCCGGTGACCTGATCCTGAAAATCGACGGCCAGCTGACCAAGGGACTGTCACTGATGCAGGCTGTGGAAAAACTGCGCGGCAAACCAGGCACCAGCGTGACCCTGACCATCGGCCGCGGGCACCAGGCTCCCTTTGACGTCAAACTCAAACGCGCCGTGATCAAGAATCGCAGCGTGCGCGGCCAGCTGCTGGATGGCGACTACGGACTGGTGCGCATCAGCCAGTTCCAGACCCATACCGGCAAGGAAGTGGGCAAGGCCCTGCAACAGCTGGAGAAAGACAACGGCAAACCGCTGGCCGGCCTGGTGCTGGACCTGCGCAACAACCCCGGCGGCGTGCTGCAGGCGGCGGCGGAAGTGGCCGACCACTTCCTCAGTCGGGGCCGGATCGTTTATACCGAAGGCCGCATTCCCAATTCGCACATGAGCTTCGATGCCGGCCCGCAAATCAGCATCGCCAGTCACATTCCACTGGTGGTACTGATCAACGGGGGCAGTGCCTCGGCATCGGAAATCGTTGCCGGCGCCCTGCAGGACCACAAGCGCGCAGTGATCATGGGCACCAACAGTTTTGGCAAGGGCTCGGTACAAACCATTCTGCCACTCAATGACGATCACGGGGTCAAGCTGACCACCGCCCTGTACTTCACCCCGTCGGGACGTTCCATCCAGGCCCAGGGCATCGAGCCTGATATCCAGGTCGAGCGTGGCAAGCTGAGCACACAAAGCCAGCCCGGCATGATCAAGGAAGCCGACCTGGCCCGCCATCTGGACAATACCCAGCAACCGGCCAGCCCGGAACGCAAGGCCCGGGCCGAACAGCTACAGAATGACAATCAGCTCGCCCAGGCCCTGAGTCTGCTCAAGGGCCTGAACGTGCTGGGCAAAAAATAATGCATCCGGTTCCGGGCTGTTTTTGCACACAGCCCGGAACCCGCACACGGATGTCTCCGGATATCAGCCGGCCACGTTGATGCCGCGCTCGCGCAGGTAGGCCTTGGCATCGGGTACGCTGATCTCGCCAAAGTGGAATACGCTGGCCGCCAGTACGGCCGAGGCCTTGCCTTCGATGATGCCGTCGGCCAGGTGCTCCAGCGTGCCGACACCGCCGGACGCCGTTACCGGTACATTCACCGCCTCACTGATGGCCCGGGTCACACCCAGGTCAAAGCCGTTCTTGGTGCCATCGCCGTCCATGCTGGTGACCAGCAACTCGCCGGCACCCAGCTCTTCCATCTTCTGCGCCCAGCCGATGGCCTCGATGCCGGTATTGGTCTTGCCGCCGTGGATGAACACCTCCCAGCCGTTCTCCGAGGTTTTTTTCACGTCGATGGCGACAACAATGGTCTTGCTGCCAAACTTCTCCGCTGCTTCACGCACAAAGTCGGGGTTGCTGACCGCCGCCGAACCAATGGATACCTTGCTGGCACCCGCTTCCAGCAGGCGCTGCACATCCGTCACAGTGCGCACGCCGCCGCCGACCGTCAGCGGAATACTGATGGCGTCGGCAACCTTCTTCACCAACTCGACGGTGGTGTCGCGGCCTTCGTTGGTGGCACTGATATCAAGGAAGGTCAGCTCGTCGGCACCCTGTTCGCTGTAGCGACGGGCGATTTCCACCGGATCACCGGCATCACGGATATCAACGAAGTTGACGCCCTTGACCACACGGCCGTTTTCAATGTCCAGGCAGGGGATGATGCGTTTGGTGTTGCTCATGGTGTGTTGCTCCATGTGTGGGGTGTAGTTTGGTGTTGCCGACATCTGGGCCTCCATCGCTGGGGCATGGATTACGCAAACACGCCGCAAGTACGTCCCTGTAGGCTCCGCGCCGCCATCCATGGCGGCACAGGGTTTGCTTCACCCATGCCCCAGCGCTGCGCAGATTCCGTGCAGGCTGCGAATGATGATTGCGTCGCACACCGGTGTTTGGGGCGGCTGAAATCATCACATAAAAAAGCCCTCTTTCGAGGGCTTTCATTTTATTTGAATCCGTCGCACAAGGCTTGTGCTTCTGCCACATCCAGTGTGCCTTCGTAGATGGCACGGCCGGTGATGGCACCGATGATGCCCGGCGCTCGTGCATCGAGCAGGGCCTGGATATCCTTGATGGTATGGATGCCGCCGGAGGCGATCACCGGGATACGTGTGGCATTGGCCAGCGCCGCAGTGGCTTCGACGTTGCAGCCCTGCATCATGCCGTCTTTTGCGATATCGGTGTAAACGATGGCACTGACGCCGTCATTCTCGAAACGCCTGGCCAAGTCGATGACCTGCAGCTGGCTGACTTCAGCCCAGCCGTCGGTGGCAACGAAACCGTCCTTTGCATCCAGGCCGACAATCACCTTGCCGGGGAATGCCTTGCAGGCCTCGGTAACGAACTCGGGCTCTTTCACCGCCTTGGTGCCGATGATCACGTAGCTGACGCCGGCACGCACATAGTGCTCGATGGTTTCCAGGGTGCGGATACCGCCGCCGATCTGGATTGGCAGTTCGGGATATTTTTTCGCGATGGCGGTAACCACTTCACCGTTGACCGGCTCGCCCTCAAAGGCACCGTTCAGGTCAACCAGATGCAGACGACGGCAGCCGCCTTCCACCCACTTGGCCGCCATGCTGACGGGATCATCGGAGAATACCGTGGAATCATCCATGCGGCCCTGGCGCAAACGTACACAGGCACCGTCTTTCAAATCAATTGCAGGAATAATCAGCATTGTTGTTTCGCTTTGGTTTATTTCGCATCAAAAGCTTGCGTGCTTGCCGGTCTGACAGGTGTTGCGCAAAGTCGCCGTAAATACATCCCTGTAGGCTCGAGGGCGACATCCATGTCGCCCACGCTTTGCTCCACACCTGCCAGACCGGCTCCCGACATTGTGCAATCGTCGAGCGCTCAAAAAATTACAGCGAACCCTTGGTCGAAGGCATGCGGCCTTCCATGCGCGGGTCCAGCGTCAGCGCCATGCGCAGGGCACGGCCAAACGCCTTGAATACGGTCTCGATCTGGTGGTGGGTGTTGATGCCACGCAGGTTGTCGATGTGCAGGGTCACCTGGGCGTGGTTGACGAAGCCCTGGAAGAACTCCTGGAACAGATCAACATCAAAACCGCCAACCAGAGCACGGGTATAGGGCACATTGAACTGCAGGCCCGGACGACCGGAGAAGTCCAGCGCCACACGGGACATGGCTTCATCCATCACCACATAGGAGTGGCCATAACGGGTGATGCCCTTCTTGTCACCAACGGCCCTGGCAAAGGCCTGTCCCAGGGTAATGCCGACGTCTTCCACGGTGTGGTGGTCGTCGATGTGCAGGTCACCCTTGCAGTGGATGTCCAGGTCGATCAGGCCATGGCGGGCGATCTGGTCAAGCATGTGCTCCATGAAGGGCACGCCCATGTCAAACTTGCCTTCACCGGTACCATCAAGGTTAATGGCGACCTTAACCTGGGTTTCCAGGGTGTTACGCTCCACAGAAGCAGTACGCTGAGTCATTCTTGGCTCCATCGTCAACAGGGCACAACCCTCGCCCGCAAATCATTTAAGCCGGTATTATATCGGCAAACCCTAATCCATCGCCACTAAAGGAGCACAGCATGCCGGTATATCTGGAGCATGTTCAACTGCCCAGCAGTCAGGACCAGACCGATCTGGACAAAATCTACGCCGACGCGCCGGACTGGCTGCTGGCCCCCTATGCCGATGCCGACGCCCTGCTGCAGGACAACCTGCCCCATGGCCGCATGGTGGGCGCACGCTTCAACGCCCGCCTGCTGGGTGCCGCCATCCTGTTGCGTGAAGCGGATCGCTGGCAGGTCAGCCATCTCTGTGTCCGCGAAGTGACCCGCATGCGCGGCGTCGCCCGTCGCCTGCTCAGTGAGCTGCAGCGCGACGCGGCCAGCCAGGGTGCCAGCCTGTCGATGGCCCTGCCGCGCAATCGTCCCGAGCTGGAAGACCTGGCCGGGCACCTGGGTGTAGCCTGGCACTATCTGGACTAGCAACCTGCAGCCTGCCACAGAGGCCGCAAAAACCACCATCCACTGCAAACAAAAGCACTCTGCTACACTATGCATATATGCCAATCCTGAGGAAATCCGGGTCATGAAATCATTGAGCAAACTGCTGGGCCTTGTGATTGTGGGCCTGCTGATCCTGATTGTGGGCGCAGGCTTCGCCCTCACCCACCTGATTGATCCCAATGATTACAAAGACGAAATCCGCTCCCTGGTGCAGGACAAAACCGGCTATGACCTGCAAATTGACGGCGATATCGGCTGGAGCCTGTTCCCCTGGCTGGGGCTGGAGCTTAACGACACCCGCCTGGCCCGCCTGGACATGCACGAACAACCCTTTGCCAACGTGCGCCTGCTGGCGCTGTCGGTAAAAGTGATGCCGCTGCTGCGCAAAGAGATCCGCATGAGCGACATCCGCATTGAAGGGCTTGACCTGCAGCTGGTGCGCAATGCCAAAGGCGACAGCAACTGGGAAACCTCCGATGCCGAAGCCGGCACGCCCGCCAGCCCGGCCACTGCGGCCGACGCCCCGCAAGAACCCGTTACCCCGCCGACCAGTATCAAACTGGAAATCGACAGCCTGATCGTCAACAGCGCACGCCTCGACTATCGTGACGAGCAGGGCAACCGGCGCATCACCCTGGAAAACGTACAGATCAGCGCCGGTGCCATCGGCGAGCGCCGGAACATTCCGGTCAAGCTGTCCGGCTTTCTGGCCAGCGACGCGCCCCTGCTGCGAGCCCGCATGGAAATGTCCACCAGCGCATGGATGGACCACAGCACCCGGCAATATCGGCTGGACAACCTGAAGCTGGCCGGAGAGCTGGCCGGCGAACCCCTGAACAACAAATCCGCCAACATTTCCGCTACCGGCAATGTGCAACTCGACCTGCAACAGCAACAACTGGAATGGCAGCAGCTCAGGCTTTCCATCAATCAGCTCAAGGGCATGGGCGAACTGCAAGTCAGCCAGCTGAGCAGCGACCCCGCCATCAGCGGCCAGCTGTCACTGGCCGCGTTCAGCCTGCGCGAATTCCTGCCCGGTATCGGCCTGGAACTGCCCAAGATGCAGAAAAAATCGGCACTGGGCCACTTCGAGCTGACCACCGACCTGCAGGGCAGCAGCAACAGCCTGCTGCTCAACAATGCCAGCCTGCGCCTGGATGACAGCAGCTTCACTGGCGAGCTGGGCATCAGCAACCTGGAACAGGGCATCATGCTGGTCCGGCTGAACGGTGACCAGCTCAGCCTGGACGACTACCTGCCGCCCGCAACCCCGGCCGACAAGCCGGTGCGGGCCGCAAAAAGCACAGGTACCGGCGCGGACACGCCTCCCGCAACACCCCGAGACAACCCCTGGGATGACAGCCCCCTGCTGCCCCTCGACACCCTATCAGACCTCAATCTGGACCTTGAGCTGCAGCTCGACCGGCTCACCGCAGAAAAGCTGCCGCTGGACAACACCCGCCTCAGCCTGCAGGCCCGCAATGGCAATATCAACCTCAAACAGTTCACGGCCAGCCTTTATGGTGGCGGCCTGACCTTCAGCGGCAGTCTGGACAGCAAGGCAGCACCGGCCCGGCTCCGCCTGCACAGCACCATCGACCAGCTGCCGATCGACAAAGTCATGGCCGCACTGGGCGAGGAAGCCCCGGTCACCGGCAAGCTGAAGCTGGACAGCCAGCTCGCCACCAGCGGCAACAGCCAGCGCCAGTGGATCAGCCAGCTGGACGGCAAGGCCAACCTTGAGATCATTGACGGCACCCTGCCCGACTCCAACCTGGAACAGCAGCTGTGCCTGGCCATTGCCACCCTCAACCGCAAATCCCTCAGCCAGGACTACAGCCGCACCAGCACACCCTTCAACCAGCTGAAGACCAGCGCCAGTCTGAGCAAGGGCAGCGTCAACACCCCCGACCTGCGCATCGCCATTCCCGGCCTGCAGATCAAGGGCAAAGGTCAGCTGGACCTGAATCACATGGGCATGGACCACCGCCTGGACATTATCCTGCAAGGCGACACCCGCCCCATGCCGGACCCGGCCTGCACCATCAACCAGCGCTACGTCGGTATTGAGTGGCCGGTACACTGCCGTGGCCCGCTGGCCGATGCCGGGCAGAACTGTCGTATCGACCAAGACGGACTGGGCAAGGTTGCCACCCGCCTGGCCGGCGACAAGCTGACCGAGAAAATCGAGGAAAAACTCAAGGACAAGGTTAGCCCCGACCTCAAGGATGCCCTCAAAGGGCTATTCCGCAAGTGACCGGCCCGGAGTTTTCCTCCGCTGTGCTGGCCTGGGCCGCCCGGCACGGCCGCAAGGACCTGCCCTGGCAACAGGATGTCAGCCCGTACCGGGTCTGGATTTCCGAGATCATGCTGCAACAGACCCAGGTCACTACCGTGCTGGGCTACTTTGAACGCTTCATGCAGCGCTTTCCTGATTTGCACAGTCTGGCTGCAGCCGAACAGGACGCAGTGCTGCACCTGTGGACCGGGCTGGGTTACTACAGTCGTGCCCGCAATCTGCATAAAACCGCACAGCTGCTGGTCAGCCGGCATGACGGCGAGTTTCCGCGCACGGTAGACGAGCTGGCCAGCCTGCCCGGCATCGGCCGCAGCACCGCCGGTGCCATCGCCAGTCTGGGCATGGGCCTGCGCGCACCCATTCTGGACGGTAACGTCAAACGGGTACTGGCCCGTTACTCGGCCCTGCAAGAGCATCCCGGCACCAGCGCCGCCACCCGCCAGCTCTGGGAGCTGGCCGAACGGTTGACCCCGCCGGCGGCACTGGCCGGCGCCTATACCCAGGCAATGATGGACCTGGGCGCAACCCTGTGCACCCGCAGCAAACCGGACTGTGACAACTGCCCGCTGCAGAGCGGCTGCCAGGCACGGCTGCTCGGCCTGCAAAACCAGCTGCCGGTACCACGACCCAAAAAGGTTCTACCCGAACAGCACACCTGCATGTTTTTGCTGGAAAACCCCAACGGCGAAATCCTGCTGCAACAGCGTCCCTCACAAGGGCTCTGGGGCGGCCTCTACAGCCTGCCCGAGCGGGACAGTCCCGATCAGCTGCCAGCATTGCTGCACAGCCTGCAACTGACCGAAATTGCCCGCATCAGCCTTCCCGTCCTGAGCCACACCTTCAGTCATTTCCGCCTGCACATCCAGCCCTGGCTTGTTCACACACAGGTTGCCGGCGTGGCAGAGATGACGACCACGCCACAGGTTTGGTATAACAGGGAGCATCCCCCATCCATCGGCCTGGCCGCCCCCGTAAAGAAACTTTTGCGCAGCCAGACCCAGTCAAGGAGTATCCAATGAGCCGTACCGTGATGTGCCGCCTGCACAAAGAAGAACTGCCCGGCCTGGCCAAGCCACCCTTCCCCGGCGCCCGTGGCGAAGACATCTTCCAGAACATCTCGCAAAAGGCCTGGGACGAGTGGCAGCACCACCAGACCATGATCATCAACGAGCGTCACCTGAACATGATGGACGCCAAGGATCGCAAATACCTGATGGGCGAAATGGACAAATATTTTGCCGGCGAGGAGTTCGAGCAAGCCGAAGGCTATGTCCCTCCCAGTGAATAGTGTTATTTGCCGACCGATGCTTGACATTGGCCGGCAAAAGCCTTTTAATAGCGCCCGTTGCCCGGATAGCTCAGTCGGTAGAGCAGGGGATTGAAAATCCCCGTGTCGGCAGTTCGATTCTGTCTCCGGGCACCATATATAGCCCCAAGTATCTGATACTTGGGGCTTTTTTATTCAGGCATGCTTGACCAAACGCCTTGATTCATGGCCCCGGCCAGGGAAACAGGGATAGTCATGCTCCCTGGCAGTTAACGGCCAGCCAGAGACAGCAGCACTGCAGCCTACTCCGCTGCCCGGCAAGTCATTTTCTGACTGCGGTCTCATTGAGCCACAAGTCCCCGCAACGTATAATTGTATTCCGACATGACCCTGGTCAGTTGCCCACCGCATAGCCGCCAGCTGTGCTGCATTACCGCTGATGCTGTGGTACCCACACCATGACTCAAGACTCCTTGCTTAAAACCAGCGCGGTCCACCTGCTGGTATCTGCGGTCTGCGTTGCAGGCTGCGCCTGGCTAGTGCTTGGCACCAATCTTCCGGCAGGGCTGATCAGCATCCTGCTGGCTGCGATCGTGCTCGTCTGCACGGCAGCCTTCCATGTTCTGCAGCACAGCCTGCAGCAAGGCAGCAAAAACGACCACGCGCTCAATGACAAGCAGCAACTGCAGCTGGCCCTGGACTCGGCAGGCGAATGCATGTGGGAGTGGCAGCTTGCCAACAATAGCACCAGCATCCACTTTTCCAAGCCCTACTGCGCGATGCTGGGCTACGAGGAAAAGGAGTTCGCCCGCGACCAGCAAGGCTGGCGGCAACTGCTGCACCCGGACGAGCGCGAGCACGTACAGCGTCGCATCACCAGGCTCTTCACCGAAGGCAAGGACAGCACCTACGAAAACACCTACCGCATGCGCCACAAAAACGGCGGCTACCGCTGGATCCACTCGCGTGGCCGCCTGTTCACCGAAAATAACGAACTGGTTCGTTTCATCGGCATTGCTGCCGACATCAGCCAGGAGCGCGACAACAACGAGCGCCTGCGCCTGGCCAACGTCGTGTTCGACAGCACCCATGAAGGCGTGCTGATCTCCGATGCCAACAACATCGTGGTCTTCGTCAACCGTGCTTTCAGTGACATCACAGGTTTCTCCTACGCCGAAATGGTGGGCAACAGCCCCCGGCTCCTGCAATCTGGCCGCCACAGCAAGGAATTCTACGCGGAGATGTGGCGCTCGCTGGACAGCACCGACAGCTGGACCGGCGAAATCTGGAACCGGCGCAAAAACGGCGAGGTACTGCCCCAGCTGCAAACCATTACCCAGCTGCGTGACGAACACGGCCTGATCACTCACCGGGTAGCGGTATTTTCCGATATTTCGCTGCTGAAGAACTCACAATCCGAGCTCAGCTTTCTGGCCCATTACGACCCCCTCACCAGCCTGCCCAACCGCATCCTGCTGCATGAGTACCTGAAGCTGTCATTGCAGCGCGCCATCAAGTACAAAACACAGGCAGCCTTGCTGGTCATCGACCTTGACCACTTCAAGATCGTCAACGAAAGCCTCGGCCATGCCAAAGGTGACGAACTGCTGAGGCAGATTGTTGCCCGCATCCAGCAGACCGCCGATCCGCAGGACAGCCTGAGCCGTTTTGGCGGCGACGAGTTTGCCATGGTCTGTGACAGCTGCAATGACAGCATACAGGCCGCCAACATGGCGGAAAAAATCCTTGCGCTGTTCAGACGACCTTTCTGCATAGACGGACAGGACATCTTCATGACGACCAGCATCGGGATCTGCCTGTACCCGACAGTCGGGCGCTCTGCCGAGGAAGTATTCCGCTATGCAGAAACGGCCCTGTCCAAAGCCAAGGACAGCGAACGCGGCAGCTACGCCTTCTATGACAGCATCCTCACCGAGGCCGCAGCCAGGAAGCTGTACATCGCCAACGAGCTGCGTACCGCCATTGATGAAAACCAGCTTGAAGTCCATTACCAGCCGGTTTACTCGCTGAACGACCAGCGCATCATCGGCTGCGAAGCGCTGGTGCGCTGGCAACATCCCCTGCATGGCATGATGATGCCGGCAGATTTCATCACCATTGCCGAAGATGCCGGACTGATCAGCACCATCGACAACTGGGTGATGTACCACGCCTGCCATCAGGCGCAACAATGGCTGCAACAGGGGCTGGCGCTGAGCTTCATGTCGGTCAACATTTCCAGCCGGCTGTTCGACCGCGGCGACTTCCTCACCTCCAGCCTGCAGAAAGCCCTGCTGGACAGCGGCCTGCCCAGCCACTACCTGGAGCTGGAAATCACCGAAAGCTCAATCATGCAAGATCCGTCACAGTCCACCGCGCTGCTGCACGAACTGCGCAACACCGGCGTACGTCTAGCCATTGACGACTTCGGTACCGGCTACTCCTCGCTGAGCCGGCTCAAGCACCTGCCGGTCGACAAGTTCAAGATCGACCGCACCTTTGTACAGAACCTGCCCCATGATGCCGGAGACCTGGCCATCATTCGTGCCATTGCCTACCTCTCCGACAGCTTTGACCTGGTCATCCAGGCCGAAGGGGTCGAGACCCGCGAGCAGGCCGACTTCCTGCAGCAGTATCCCGGCATACTGCTACAGGGCTACCTGTACGGCAAACCCATGCCGGCAGCGGATTTTGCCACCCTGCTGGCTGACAGCCCCGCCCCCTGAAGAAGTCCTGCTCGCGTCGACAACCGGCTGACGCCAGATCCGGGCAGGCAGAATGCCATGCCGAGATCCCCGGCAAACTTGCAGTATGCCAGGCATAAAAAAACCGGACCTGCTGTCGCAGGCCCGGCTCTTTCAACACCAGATCCGGATCACTTCTTGGCGAAAGGCACGGGAATCGGCGTGTTGTTGTTGGACGGTGGCAGCATGGGCAGCTGGAAGCTGGGCTGCTCGCCAGTCAGGGTCTTCAGGAAGGCAGTGATCTTGCCGATCTCATCCTTCTCGAGCTTGCGACCCAGTTGCAGACGCGCCATCACGTCAACCGCCTCTTCCAGCTTCCAGTAGGCACCATCGTGGAAGTAGGGGTAGGTCAGTTCCACGTTGCGCAGGGTTGGTACCTTGAACTTGAAGCGGTCAGCATCTTCGCCGCTCAGGCCGGCCACACCCTCGGCAGGGTTGTTGGTCACGTACTCCTCGTACAGGCCCATCTTCTGGAAAGAGTTGCCGCCAATGTTCACACCGTTGTGGCAGGCAGTACAGCCAACGCTCTTGAACAGCTCGTAGCCTTCCAGTTCGTAAGCAGTAATGGCCTTGTCATCACCTTTGAGCCACTTGTCAAAGCGTGCATTCGGGGTGACCAGGGTCTTCTCGAACTCGGCAATCGCATCGGTGATCTCGTTGATGGAAACCTTATCCACCTTGTAGACACTCTTGATTGACTCGACATACTGCGGGATGGAAGCAATTACGCCGACCGCCAGGTCGTGGGTGAAGCCCATCTCCATCGGGTTCTCGATCGGGCCACCGGCCTGCTCCTGCAGGTCACCGGCACGGCCGTCCCAGAACTGTGCCAGGTTCAGGCTGGAGTTCAGTACGGTTGGCGAGTTGATCGGGCCTTCCTGCCAGTTGTGACCAATGGAGGTCGGCAGGTTGTCGCTGCCACCCATGCTCAGGTTGTGACAGGAGTTACAGGAAATGAAACCCGATTTGGACAAACGCGGGTCGAAGAACAGCTGCTTGCCCAGCTCAACCTTGGCCTGGTCGGTTACAGGCGCCGGCTCGATCGGCTGGATCGGCTCGTTCCTCGGGGCTGCCATGGCGGCAGCGCTAAAACTGATGCTCAACGCCAACACGGTTAGTTTTTTCATAAAGGTGACCCTTCTTTAGTCTATAGGCTTGATGGCTATACCTTGCTTGATCCGGGACATGAACCAATTGACCCTGATCAAGCCGGGGCCACATTAGCGGAAAGAAAGATATCCTGATAATAGGTATTTCATACCCGGTTAATTGAATCAGCCTATGCATGCAGCGAAAGCAGGCGGCGGAACCGCCGCATGCTTACTGCTCGCGCATGCGCGGCAGCAAACCCTGCAAGTCATAGCCGGCCGTCGCGGCTGCGGCAACAATCTGCTCCAGCGTCTGCGCACCGGCCTGTGCCTGTTGCAGCGCCCACAAATGAGCACAACGGGTGCCCGAACGGCAATACAGCAGCACCGGGCTGTCAAAGGTTTGTGCCAGCTGCGCAAACTCCGTCACATTGGCATCCGTCAGGCTGCCGGACAACACCGGCAGATAGTGGTATTCCAGCCCCGCCGCCTCGGCGGCCTGGCGCATGCTGTCACCATTCGGCTGCCCTGCTTCCTCTCCATCCGGACGGTTGTTGACAACACGGGTGAAGCCGGCTGCAGCAGCCAGGGCCATATCGGACGGCTGCAACTGGGCGGCTACCGCCAGCCCCGGGGCAAGGTATCTAAAACGTTCCACAACGGGTTTCCTGAGCAGAAAAGGATCTGCACCAAGATACAGATTTTTTTTCGTCAGGCAAAGAAAAGCCGGCGCATAGGCCGGCTGCAGTACACACTCTGCCAAACGGGGCGGCCCTGACATGTCAAAGCACCCTTGCGGGTGCTTTGACAGTTAACTGTCTACTGGCCGGACTTGCAGCTTTTGCACGTGCTGATACCCAGCACCGAATACAACGGGCAATTACCCACCAGCCCTGTCACCACCGGCACCACACCAATCCAGCCCCACAACCCGATGTAGCCTGTCAGGGTCAGAGCGATCAGGATCAGCCCGACAACCACCCGGGCGGCACGGTCCCAGGACGCCATGTTTGCTTTCATTGTCGCCTACCTCCTCTGTCAATGCACAAGGCATTCTAGGCAGACAAACGACAGAATGTAAAGAAATTGATTATAAATAAACAGAATGTTTCAGATGGAACATCCTCACGCCTGGCCGGCACAATACAGACCATGCAGGGTTTCAATGATGGCCATGGCCTGCGGGCTGCTGATGCTGTAGTAGATCTGGCGGCCGTCACGCCGGGTATCAACCAGTCCCTCACGGCGCAGCACGCCCAGCTGTTGTGACAACGTCGGCTGGACAATGCCCAGCCGGCGCTCCAGCTCACCCACATTCATTTCACCCTCTACCAGCTGACACAGCAACAGCAAACGGTCAGGGTTACCCAGTGCCTTGAGCAGCTGCCCTGCTCCGGCAGCATTTTTACGCAGCTGCTCAAAATCAAATTCTATTTCTTCAGTCATTTGAGATAACCATCCGCTTATCATTCAGCTTGTTGGGGGGAAGCAGCACATCAGTCCTGCATGCTCCGGCCTGTACTGGAGGCACAGAGCACTGCCGGTGAATCATGGACATTCCTTCGGAAATGTCCCGCCTGCGACCGTTCAGATGCCCACAACAAACGCAAGAGACATTATTAATTCAGGCCGCAAATTTTATCCCAGATCAACTGCCAGTGGCAGGCCATACCCCTGATTTAACAGAAAACTTGATCCTGACGAGGTGTTTTTTCCGTTCTGCTGGATCAGCCCGGCAGCAGCTGGTAGTTTACCGGCGGCAAAGGCCATCATGACGCCTGCCTGTTTGGTACCCAGAGCGCCCAGAACAACCCCCAAATCAAGGCCCCCGCCCCCAGCCAGAAAGCTCCCTGCAAGGTGCCGCCACTGTTCAGCCACTGCTTGGTCAGCCACGGGCCGCCCAGCTGGAATACGCTATACAGGGCCACCAGCGCTGCCGACAGGCGCGGCCCCTGATGCGGGTGCAACGTACGCGCCAACCGTTGTGACAACAGTACCGTGCCCAGGAAGGTACCGCCCACCAACAGGGCGCACATCAACACGCCAAACGGGCCCGGCAGCAACAAGACAAACAGCACTCCCATCAGCTGCAGCGCATAGTTGAGCCGCAGCGCCAGACTGTCGCCCAGCAGAGAGCCGGCCTTGTTCCAGATCCAGGGTGCCGGCAAGGTCGCCAGCGCCACCACCAGCCAGCTGCCGCCCACCAGGAAATCCGGCATGTCATCCAGCTGCGAAACCAGGGTCGGCAAAAAAGTCATCGGCAGGATATAACCCATGCCGGCACCCGCATAGGATAAAAACAGCGGTGTGCTGTCGCGGTCCAGCAACCGGGTGCTGGGTGGCGCACCCGATTTGTCGATCTGTACCGGCGAGGGTACATCCAGCTGTGCCAGCTGCCGCCAGCCCCATACTGCCAAAGGCACACTCAGCAGGAACGCCGGCCACCAGCGCTGCGCACCGTCCAGCAGGTCGGCAGGCAGGCTGACCAGCCCGCTGGAAACGATCAGCCCCGCGCCCACCCCCAGATAGACCAGCCCGCTGGCACTGGCGCGGCCATGACGGGCCAGCCATTCCAGAATCAGTGCCGGGGCCTGGACGAAGACGATACCGTTACTGATGCCATTGATCAGGCGCAGAAAGGACAGGAGTTCAAAACTTTCGGTCTGGGTTTGCAACAGGGTGCAAACGACGTTGATGCCCAGCGCCCAGGGCAAGACCGAACGGATTTGCTCGATACGGTGCCAGCGCATGGCCAGAACGGCCCCGGTCAGATAACCCAGATAGTTCCAGCTGGCAACATCGGCTCCCTGCTTGACGGTCAGTACGCCATCCTGGATCAGCAGGGGCAACAGGGGGGTATAAATAAAGCGCCCCAGTGTGTGGACAACCAACAGCACCAGGGCGCCCGCAAGAATGACCTTGAGCAGGTCAGGCGATTTATTGTTATTCATTGGCCGTTTGGAACCGGTTTTTTGTTTTGCTTAGTGTGCTTGGTTTTTATGTTTCCGGCTTTGAGACCATGGTCGGGTATGGAGCTGCGCCATTGCCCCCGTGGCAAGCCCCGCATAAAGCGACACCCTGCTTGAGCGGCCGGCCCCTGAAAGAAAGCCGTAAACTCAAGGAGCGGCTGCGAGAACACGACCACGTAACGCAGAGTCATCCGGCAGGGCAACAAAAAACGGATTCAGGTAACTGTCCCGCGCCTCATACGTCAGAGGATTGCCCTGCCAGTCCAGCACCAGCCCGCCGGCACCTTCCACCACAGCCTGGGCAGCAGCTGTATCCCACTGGGAAGTCGGCGAAAGGCGCGGGTACAGATCGATCCGCCCTGCAGCCAGCCAGCAAAACTTGAGCGAGCTGCCGGCACTGATGCGTTCCAGCGCTACCTGCTGCTGCAAACGCTCCATGAACTGCTCCTGTTGCGCACTGCCATGACTGCGACTGCCGGCCACCCGCAAGGGCTGCTGCACGGCAGACACACGAATCTCTTGCTGCCGGCCTGACTCAAGCACAGCCGCACCCTGCCCGCACCCGCCATAATAGACCTGCCCGGCAGCCGGCACGCCGACCACACCGAACACCGCCCGCCCCTGTTCGATCAGTGCCACATTCACCGTGTACTCCGCACTGCCGGCAACAAACTCCCTGGTGCCATCCAGCGGATCGACCAGCCACCAGCGTTGCCAGCTGCGACGCTCGTCCAGTGCAATGTCGCAAGCCTCTTCCGACAACACCGGAATATCCAGCACCTGCGGCAGACCAGCGGCCAGAATGCGATGGGCGGCAAAGTCGGCAGCGGTCACCGGTGAGTCATCACCCTTGCACTGCACATCCAGCTCGCCACGCCAGTACTCCAGCGTCGCCTCGCCCGCCTGCCGCACCAGCAGCAACAGTGCATCCAGCTGCAGCCCGGTCACAGCTCACCCCGCTCGGCCAGCAGATCGCGCACGATATACAGCGCCGCCAGCGCCCGGCCCTCGGAAAAATCCGGATCGCGCAGCAACCCCAGCAAATCATTCAGATCATGAGTACGCACGCCCATCGGTTCCGGCTCGTCACCCGGCAAGCGCGACGGATACAGCTCACGCGCCAGTACCACATTGATACGCTGACTCATGTAACCGGGCGACAGGCTCAACTCGCAGACATGCTCCAGCGAACGGGCAGCAAAACCGGCCTCTTCCTGCAGTTCACGGTTGGCCGCCTGCTCCGGGGTCTCGCCGGCATCAATCAGGCCCTTGGGCAGCGACCATTCGTGGCGGGCACTGCCGGCGCAGTATTCTTCGATCAGCACCGCCTGCAAGTCCGTGGTCAGCGCCACCACCATCACCGCGCCATGGCCATCGGCCTTGCCGCGCAAGCGTTCATAAGTGCGCTCCTGGCCATTGCTGAACCTCAGCTGCAGCTGCTCGACACGAAAGATATTGGTACGAGCCACTTCTTCGCAGGCAAGAATTTCCGGTTTGATGCGCATGTTCAACTCCATCGGGCAATTGCAGGTATCATAACGCGAAACCATTACCCCCTGAACACGGCATGTCTGAACTCCCCTGGTCCGCCATCGATACCGTCCTGCTGGACATGGATGGCACCCTGCTTGATCTGCACTTCGACAATCATTTCTGGCTCGACTACCTGCACCAGTGTTATGCGCGGCAGCACGGCCTGACCGTAGCCGCTGCCCGTGAACAGGTAATACCACTGCTGGACCGTCATACCGGCCAGCTCGAATGGTATTGCGTGGAGTTCTGGACGCGACAGCTGCAGCTGCCGATCCGCGAGATGAAGCGCAAGCAGTCCGGCCTGATCGCCCCGCGCCCGCATGCACTGGAATTTCTGCAAGCCTTGCAGGCCGCTGGCAAGCGGGTGGCGCTGATCACCAATGCACACCGCCATTCGCTGGAAATAAAACTGGAAAAGGTGGCCATGGAGCCGTTGCTGAATGCCGTCATCAGCTCGCACGACTATGGCTATCCCAAAGAGCGCCCGGAGTTCTGGCAACATTTACAGGCAGAATTCGCTTTCGAGCCGCAGCGTACCCTGTTCATTGATGACAGCCTGGCAGTATTGCGCAGCGCCGCCGGCTACGGCATTGGCCACCTGCGTTGCGTGGCAACCCCGGACAGCCAGAAGCCGGCCAAGGATTGCGGTGAATTTGCGGATATTGGCGAGTTTGCCGAAGTGTGCCGGCAGCTGGATGCCTGTCCCGCCAGGACAGATTAGAGCCGCGCATGGCCCGCGTAGGTGCGAATTCATTCGCACACGTGCCCCATGGCCTGGCTTCTGTAGGTGCGAATTTATTCGCACATCTGCCCCATGGCCCGGCCAGGCCGGGCTTTGTCCGGGTAAATCCGGACCTACAGTAGAGCCGCACATGGCCCGCGTAGGTGCGAATTCATTCGCCCACGTGCCCCATGGCCTGGCTTCTGTAGGTGCGAATTCATTCGCACATTTGCCCCATGGCCCGGCCAGACCGGGCTTTGTCCGGATAAATCCGGACCTACAGTGGGGCGGTGCCTGTCATTTCTTTCCCGACATGCGCTGGAGCAGCGGGTCGCGGTCCAGCAGCTGGTGTTTGAAGACAGCCAGTACATGCAGCACGGTCAGTGCCACCAGCAGCCATGCAGCAGCCTCGTGCACCTGTCGAACCAGATCCAGCGTGCCGGAGCCAAGGGCAAACAGGGCCGGCACATGCAACACGCCAAACCACTCCAGGGCACGACCCGAACCGGTGGCCAGCAGATAGCCGGAGCACGCTGCCAGCAACACCAGCACATACAGCCCACCCTGCACCAGCCGGGCCAGACGTTGCTCCAGCCGGCTACCGATGGCCGGCAAGGCTGGCTGGCGCCAGCGCCAGAACAGTCGCAGCAGCATCAATACACCAACCAGTACACCCAGGCTCTTGTGCCACAAGCCAACACCGGCCTGTCGGCTGTCAAACAGGCCCAGGCTGGCCAGCCACAGGCCAAGGGCAAACACCGCCACCAGCAGCACTGCGATCAGCCAGTGCAGCAGGCGGGTGAAAAAGTCATGGCGGGGTTGCGGGGCTAGATCCTGCATGGTGAATGATCAAGGAAAGGAAAGAAGGTCCTGCAATTTCACGCAGGATAGTGGACCCGGGCCTGCGCCTGCGCCTGCGCCCGGGAAGTCAGCCAGAACTTGTACCCGGTACTAGATCTGCGACTGCAGGTAGTTGGGCAGGCCGATACGCTCGATCAGGCCCAGCTGTTTTTCCAGCCAGTACATGTGATCTTCTTCGGTGTCCTTCTGCTGGGCCAGCAGCATGTCGCGGGTCACGTAGTCCTGCTCCTGCTCGCACAGGGCGATGGCGTCAGCCAGGTTTTTTTGCACCTGGTATTCCACCGCCAGATCACTGCGCAACATCGACGGAACATCCGTGCCCGGCTTGATTTCCTCCGGGCGCATGTCAGGGCTGCCTTCCAGAAACAGGATGCGGCGCAGGATGGCATCGGCGTGCTGGGTTTCCTCTTCCATCTCGTGGTTGATGCGCTCGTACAGCTTGAGCAGCCCAAAATCCTCATACATTCTGGAATGCAGAAAATACTGGTCACGCGCAGCCAGTTCGCCACGCAGCAACGTCACCAGACAGTCCACCACCTTTGATTTGCCTTGCATGTCAGCCTCCCGGGTTGTTAGGTGCCTGCCAGCGGCAGGTCAATGGATGCATTCTAGCAGCTTTGCCCTTCTATCGGGGGCAGGTTGCTCCGCCATGGATAACCGGAATGTGCCCGTGCGGATGAATCCGCACCTACAGCAGTGCGCGCAGCTCCACCATTATTGTGAATGGGGGAGATCCTCTCAGTGCGGATGAATCCGCACCTACAGCAGTGCGCGCAGGGCGGCCAGATCGGCTTCACGGGCACATTTGCGGACATGCAAATAAAACGCGGAGCGGTGCGGCTGCTCGCGCAGCATGACATCCGCCCAGCGCATGATGTCGCTGACCGCGTTAACCTGCATCATGCCGGCCAGCGCACGGTGCTCGGCCGGATGCAGCACATGCTGCGTGTCATCACTACTTGCAGCGGCGAGCCCGTCTCCGTCTTGTCCGGCCGGCGAGAGCAAGCGCCGGATCACTGTTTCCAGCGCCTCACCCAGCTCGTTCCACTCCAGACTCTTGAGCAGCACGGCATCAAACAGTCCGTCGCCTTCCTGCACGCCATCACTCATGCCGGCACTGAGCAGGATCACCGGCACCTGCGACCAGCGCTGGCGCAACACCGCCGCCAGTTGCAGCCCGTTGTGGCCGGGCAGGTAAAAGTCGGTCACGACCAGGTCCGGTGCGGCAGAAGTCACGTCGCGCAGCGCCAGCATGGCCTCATTGCCGCAGGCAAAGGCGTGCACGGTAAAACCGTTATTTTCCAGTTCAAGCTCGAGCAGCTCCCGGATCGGGGCGGAGTCCTCGACCAGCCAGATACTGCGCCCCTGCCCCAGGCTGCCGGCATGGCGCGCCGGTACAAAGCCCAGCTCTTCCGGCACCAGCAGCTGCTCGGGCACACTGGTGACAGGTATCTCCAGCCCGACCCGGGTGCCCTTGCCCGGTGCGGTGCGGATATTGATCCGGCCCTGCATCTGGTCCAGCCACTGCTTGACAATGGCCAGCCCAAGGCCGATGCCCTGCGAGTGGCGACCCAGCTGGCGAAACGGCTCGAAAACACGTTCCAGCATGGCCGGTTCCATGCCGCAACCGGTATCAGTCACCGCCAGCAACAGCAGGCCATCGTTGCCGCCCAGGGGCCGATAGCCAACCTCCAGCCGTACCTCGCCATTGCGGGTGAACTTGCACGCGTTGCCCAGCAGGTTGTGCAACACCTGATGCAAGCGGCGGCTGTCAATACGCAGCAGCGGCGGCAACTCGGGCGCAATCAGGTAGCCAAAACTGTTGTTGCCGGCCTGCGCCAGCTGCCGTGCCTCGTCGGCAATCGAATTGAAAAAACTGCGCACATAAGCCGGCCGCAACTGCAGCGTGTGGCTCTCGCGCATACCGACCGCATAATCGACCAGATCATTGACCAGATCGAGCAGGCGGCGGGCACTCTTGTTGATGATGTCGGCCTTGCGTGCGGCCGACGGCGATTCCTGCTCGCTGATCAACTGGGCATAACCCAGAATGCTGGTCAGCGGCGAACGCAGGTCGTGACTCACCCGCGCCAGAAAGTCACTCTTGGCATGCATGGCATCACCCATTTCCGCCAATGCCGCCTGCAGCTCGCGTGAATGCGCCTCGACCTGCTCCTGCAGGCGCAATTGCTCCTGCTCGCGTTGTTCGTCCTGCTGCTGCCTGAGCCGTACACACTCATCATGGGCCGCCAGCGTGCGGCTGGCCAGCGCCCGGTATACATGCCCTCTCACAGGCCGCTCCGTTTGCGGTAATCGCTGGGTGTCATGCCGTGATGCTCGCGGAAGGCCGTGGCAAAGCCGGCCGGCGTACGAAAGCCCACCTGTCGCGCCACCTCGGCCACCTCCAGTGCTGTTCCGCGCAGCAGCCTGCCGGCCTGCTGCAGGCGCAGCGTACGCCAGTAGCCAGTTGCACTCATCTGGCTGTATTGCTGGAATACGGCATTCAGCCGCCGGGGGTTCACACCCACGTCCCGTGCCAGATCCTCAAGCGTCAGGTCACTGCCCATCCGCACCTGCATGCTGGCGGTCGCGGTATGGAACAGCAGCTTTTCCGGGCTGGCATCTGTTTCCCCTGGCAAACCCCCATGCACCGGCTGCAAACCCTGCAGCGCACGGCTGGCTTGCAGGTATTGCAGATGCACATCAAGGCGCAAGGCCACTTCGGCCAGGTCATAGGGCTTGGTAATGTAGTCCACTGCGCCCATCTGCAAGCCGGCCACCCGTTGCCAGGGCTCCGCGGCGGCAGTCAGGAAAATCACCGGGGTTTCTGCCAGCGCGGCAATCGAGCGCATGCGCAATACCGCCGCGTGGCCATCACACAGCGGCATGTGCACATCCATCAGGATCAGGTCGGGCAGCACCTTGCGCGCAATCTCGATGGCCTCGATGCCATCCATCGCCAGGTACAGGGTATAGCCTTTGTCCATCAGAAAATCTGCCAACAGGCGACGGTCTTCCTCAAGGTCTTCCGCCAGCAGGATCTTGGCTGATTGTGGCTGTGACACCGGGCTATCTCCTCCAGGTTGGTTGGGCAGTCATTTTATGGCGTCATCCGGAAAACCACAAACCGGCATGGCAGGTTACCTGCCACTGTGGGTGCGAATTTATTCGCACAACACAGGTGAGCCACCATCATGTGTGCAAATCTGTGCGCGGATATGTGTGGATATGTGTGCGGATATGTGCGCGGATATGTGTGTGGATATATGTGCGAATAAATTCGCACCTACGCGGGCCATGCACGGCTCTACTGTAGGTCCGGATTTATCCGGACAAAGCCCGGTCTGGCCAGACCACGGGGCACGTGTGCGAATAAATTCGCACCTACATGCCGGGCAGCAAGGCAAAACGGCAAACAAAACAGGCAATCCGGACTGCCGCAAAGCAAAGGGCCCTGCAATTGCAGGGCCCTGGCAGCGGTATCAGTACTTGCCGATGGCGTTGATGAACCAGCCACGGCTACGGTACGACAGATCGGTCAGGTCATCGCTGAAGTCACTGAAGTTGTAACCGACACCCATCTTGAAGTGGTTGCCGAAGTGGCGATACACACCCACCAGCGCACCGTCCTTGCTGTCCTGTGCCAGCGACTCCTTGCGGCGGCGGGCCTCGACCATCAGGTCCCACTTCTTGACCACGTGCCAGTCGACACGCGCTGCATACAACTGACCACGGCTGTTGAACCACTTGGCCGAGCTGTCACGGCTCATGCGCAGCTGGCCATGGCGGTAGGCGTACTTGCCGCCCACGCTCCAGCGCTCGGTCAGGTCGTAGATGCCGTCAATCGCGAACAGGTGGCTACGCTGGGCGTAGTCGATGTTCTGACCCGTGGCGGTCGATACCTGATCCGGTGGCGGCAGATCGGCCAGATAGGTGTACTTGATCAGCATGTTGAGCCGGTCGTGCATCACCGGACGGTAGGCATAGCCCACCGAAGCCTCGACAAAGTCACCGTCGTAGTAGCTGCCACGGCTGGAGTCACCCACCGAGAAGTCCAGACGGGTCAGCAAACGCCAGTCCGGGTTGATCTGGTAGCTGAGGTTGTTGCGCATCAGCCACACCGACAGGTCCTGCACTTCGCTCTTGTCCTTGCGATATTCGAGACGGCTGGCATAGCGGATATCGCCATGGCTGTAGCTGATCTTGCCGCCATAGGCGCGACGCTTGAGCTGGTAGTCGCTGTTGTTGTTGAAGCTGCCAACTTCAGCGGTGATACCGTAGCTCCAGCGCTCGTTCGGCGCAAAATCCAGACCATAGCCCTGGATCACGCCGGCCTGATCACCGTGCTGGAAGCGTTGCTCGGTGTACACGCTGACGCTGTCGGTCCAGCGCGAGCGGGCACCGGCCACCGCCTGCCCGGCACGGCCACTGTCAAAACCGCTGCGGCTACCCAGACCGTTGTCGGCACGGTCGCTGTCCAGCTGGTAGTTCAGGTAGTAGTTGGTACGCTCGGACTTGTCATAGTTGACGCCCGCCGTGGCTCCCACGCCCAGGTTACCGCCGGAAACCTCGCCGTTCAGGGTGGTACGCTCGCTCACGCGCACGTCACCGCCGATGCCGACACGGTTGTTGGCCTGGCGGCTGTCGTTGCGGTTGACGGTGCCCTGCACAAAGCCGTACAGCGACCAGGCATCCGCGCCCAGATAATGGGCCTGTGCGAACACATCGGTGCGGCTGCCTTCGTCACGGTCGGCCCGGTCGTAACCGGCGTAGGTACCGGTATACAGGTTCTGGTAACGGCTGCCATAGCGGATACGGTCATTGCGCACGCCTCCGTACAGGCGCCAGGCTTCGCTCAGATCATAGGCCAGGTTGGCCTCGACTGCGCGGCGCGAGTTGCCGCCGTCCTCGTCGATGCTGTCGCCCTTGACGGTCAGCTCGGTGCGCTCGCCAACTTCCGTGGTGTAGCTACCGCCCACCTGGGTGGTATCCAGATCGGTCAGACGGCCCGGCGCGGTAAAACCGGCCTCGCGCTTCTCGTAATAGAGGGTACCGCGCCCGCTGGCGTCATCAATGGCATCGCTCAGGTCAAACGCCGTCTCGATACGGTTGGCACGGGCACGGGAATTCTTGCTGACCCCGTACTCGCCAAAACCGAAACCGCCGTCGAAGGAGAAGCGCTGGTCAAAGGCATCACCCTTGGTCTGGGCGCTTTCCAGTTTCAGCCAAGTGCTGTCGCTGTGACGCAGAATCACGTCGCCACCCACCAGCTGCTGGGTTTTCAGGCCGGTTTGCTCCTGCTCGCTGCCGGTCACGCCCACACGCACGCTGTCATTGGCCCAGTAAGCCACCCGGCCACCCAGCGCCATGTCGTTGGTCTTGTCCATGCCTGGCGAGTATTCATAGCCCACCACCAGATAGGCCGGATGGCCGGACAGGCTGCCACCGGAGCGGATCAGCCCGCTGCCATCTGCCGTGGACGACAGCGGCTGGCTCAGAATGATGCGGCCCTGAATCGAGTTGACCTCGTAATCCAGCCCGGACATCAGGTCCTGGCTGTGGATGACCAGACCGGAGTCCTTGTCGCGTACCTCGATGCGTACCCGCTCACTGCCGACGGTAATATCCTGGTGGCGCAGGTAATACAGCGAACCACCGGTACCACGGAAGTCCTCACGGGCCGACAGGGTGCCGGGCTCGGCGACAAAGCCTTCCACCTGCAGGCGGCGTTCGCCAAAGCTGGTGAACTCGTCACTGCGGTAACGGCCCTGGGCACCGTACAGGCTGCGGTCGATCTGTGCCAGATCGGTATCACGGGTTTGCTGGCGGAAGTTGCCCCACATCGCATGGGATTTCTCGTCCTCGATCCGCGCGTAGAACTTGCCGCGGGTCGGGGCGTCCTCGATCATGGTCGAGTCGTCACCAAAGGTGGTCCAGCCCTTGTCCGCTTCGTTGTCCATACGACGCAGGAACTCGCGCGGGTCCTTGTCGTTGAAGTTGCTGAACAGGCTCTTGACCGGCTCTTCACCGGTGTCGGCGCTGGCTGTCACGGTGTACTTGTCGTTGATCACGCCCTTGCTGTAGAACGCCAGACGGCCATCGGAATAGAAGCTGTCATCGTAATAACGCTTCTCGCCGGTTACCAGACGGGCCGGGCCGGTGGTCTTCTGCTTGCCCACGGTGAAGTCGGCAATGGCAACGGTGAACCAGTCCTGCGACGGCAGGCGCAGGTCACGGCGGTAGATGCGGCCCTTGCCTTCATCATCCAGCACTGCCACCTCGACGGTATGCACACCACGCGGAATGATCTGGGCATTGGCAAAGCTGCCATTCAGGTCCACCGGCACCGGACGGCCGAGCACAAACACATGCTGGTCATCACGCACCTGCTTGCCGTTGACGGTCACGGTACCACCGGCCACCGGAATATTGTGACGGGCCAGACGGTTGCCGCCGTAACCGGCGATCAGGTTGTCTTCGCGCTCGTCTTCCTCGGCGGCTTCACGCTGGCCACGGGCCACCTCGATGGCCTGCGGATGGGTTTCGTCAAAACGGCCCTTCTCGTCATATACGCGCAGCTGGTAGAACACGCGATCCGGCAGGCCGGCAGACGGCGTCCACTCGCCCTGCAAAAACTCGTCCAGCTCGACGGTTTCCAGCAGTTTGGGGCTGCCGAAACGGCCCTTCTTGCCCAGAATGCGAATCTCGCCACGCTCGATCCAGTGCATGTAGTTGCTGTAGCCACGGAAATTCAGCGGCTGCTCCAGACGCGCCACGCGGGCATCGCTGACCACGTTCAGGCGCGGCTTGGTGGACAGGTTGTCGTACTGCACCTGCAGCAGGTCACGGGCCAGCGCCACGTCGACACAGCGCTGGGTATCGGCACTGCCGGCACCCTGCCCGCCCTGCGGCTGGCCGTCGATGCTGAGCATGAACGGCTGCACATCCTGACCGGCCACTTCACCGGCGGCACACTCGTAAGGGCTCTCGGGGGTGCTGACCAGCGACTCGTCGTACCACAGCTCGACCTCGACCCGGCGGTTGAGCGCCCAGGCTTCGGCACTGTTGCCGGCCATCAGCGGCTCGTTGGGACCGCGGCTGTCCAGGCTGATCTGCTCGGGCCTGAGGTTGAGGCTTTCGGCAAAAATTGCCGCCACCTCTGTAGCCCGCTGCAGACCCAGCCCGTAGTTGTCTTCATAGATGGCGCGGGTACGCGCCGACAGGTGCTGCGGGTCGGTATGGCCGACAAAACGCACACGCAGGTTGCGCTTGTCCTTGAGGCGCTGCATCAGCTCGGCCAAGGTGTCGCTGTCGCTGCGGGCGATTTCCGAACGGCCGGAGGCAAAGCGCACCACCGGCAGGCCATCACTGAGCTTGATGGTGTCGATGGTTTCCTCATCCACATTAAGCAGCTGATCGCGCTGACCCAGCGGGCCTTCCACCTGCCACAGGATAAGCTTTTCCCGTGGCAGCTCGCGCTCGGCGTTGTGTGGAATGGCGGGCAGGCCGCCCGGGGTAAAGGGGCGACGCTGCAACAGCGACTCGTCGTGCATGGCACCACGGGCACCTTTAAGGCGGCAGCCCTCGCCTTTTTCACACTGGTCGGCGGCCAGCGCCACTGCGCTGGCCAGCGGGCTCAGGGCCAGTACGGTTACGCTACTGGCCAGATACTTGCGCACGCTCATCGCACCACCTCCACGCTATCGATCGCCGGCACGATTTCTTCCTCCAGCTGCAGGTCATAACAGCATTCCTGCGGTTCCCAGTTTTTCTTCACCCACTTGGTCACCGACTTGATGCGCTCGCGGGCTTCTTTTGGCTTTTCACCCACCGGCAAGCGGTAAGCAATGCGCAGAATGGACGGCTCGGCATGCAGGGCCTGCATTACGGTACCCATCTGCTCCTGGTAACCCGGCTTGAGCTCTTTGCCATCAAAGGCATCCGGCGTCAGGTCCAGGCGTACCACGCGGTGAATGCTGGCACCGAAGTTGGCCTTGACCAGACGGCCCTGGCTCAGGCGCACCACACGCGGGTTCTCGGTGACGACACGGTAGCCGCTTGGCAGCGTGCGCTCGTCCACCTTGACGATGAAGTTGCCGCCACGCATTTCATTGGGCACATCGGCACAGGCAATGTGGTAACGGCCGTGGTTGTCGGTGGTCACCAGCCAGCCTTTCGGCGTGGCCACGCGCACACCCGGCAGGCCCGGCTCGCCTTTGTCCTGGTAGCCGTTACGGTTCTTGTCGTCATAGACGGTACCGATCAGGTCCGAGCATTCGAAGGTCGGGTCGGCCACCACCCGCACGGTGGCGGTTGCCACGTTGGAGATACGGCTGTTGGCCACCTCGTTAATCGCCCAGGTCTGGTTGACGTACTCGTTGTAGCCAACGCCGGTACCAACCACCAGCAGCATCTTGAAGGTCAGCTTCTGGCCCGGATTAAGGGTCAGATTGCTCCACTTCAGGTGACGGCCATTGACCACCGGCTCGTTGGGCAGGCTGTCAATCTGGGACGAGCCCTTGACGTACTTGAAGCCAGGTGGAATTTGGTCTTCTACCGCCACCTCCAACAGCCTATGGGCCAAGGTGTTAGTCGCAGTCAGCACATAGGGCACCATCTCGCCGCGCACCACGTTCACCTTGGGGGTACTCTTGGTCATGATGATTGCACCACCCAAAACCGGGTCCAGCGGGATGTGGTTGTTAACCAGGTTCGCCGAGTTACCATCAAAATAGAAGCTAAAGTAGTACTGGGTCGTACCAGCTCCTCCAGTCAATCCGGCACTGCTCGACGAGCAAGCCGCAGGATCGTTTTCATGGCTTGGCGTACCCTCAACCGGCGCTTGGTCACTGCTCTGCACCAAAGCCGGATCGGGAGTTGCCCCTACTGACAGCGTTGCATCACACACAGGAATCAACACAGACTCGCCCGGGCGATATCCTGCCGGGGCATTGATCATTAAACTGTATGTGCCCGCAGGTGCCGAATTCAGCAGCAGGAACTGGTAAAAGCCGTCATCACCCGTCATCTGGCTAAGCGAGCCGCCCAGCACATCGCTGGCCGTGAAGCCAGACGGGCCACTGATGGTGACCTCAGCACCTCCCACTGGCTCACGGCTAACGGCGTCATAAATGACACCGGCCGGGTCCAGCGGCAGGCTCTGCTGGGTAATGTTGCTACCCGCCACCACAGTAATGCCCTTCAACGTACCGCCCGAGGTATCTGCACCACCGGGGTTGGATGGGCTTGCAACATTCTGGTCATAATCGTTCGCCGATTCGTTCGGCACAGGTCGGCCGAAGATGGTACCGGTTTGCGGATGACGGAAGCGGATTTCGTACCCACGATCTGGTGTCACATCACTAAAGCGATAACTACCGTCAGCATTCGTGATGACTTCATCAACCAACACACCGTTTCTGTCCAATAGCTCGACAATCCAGCCAGACTGGCCACCACTGTTTTTGAAGACACGATCATGATCGCTATCGAACCAGACATTGCCCTCAATGCTGGCCAGCGCACGGCTGATATCGGTCGGATCTTCGGCGCGGTTGTTGCCTTTTTCCGGGTCCTGCTCACCGCCGCCCTCGATAGTGGCAACGTTGGTGCGCTGGGTATCGCCCAAGCCACCATCAATTTCCACCGCAATGATGAACTTGATGCTGGACGTGGCCAGCGCCGTATTGGCTGGAATCACATTGCTGGTGGTGCAGCTGACACGCTGGCCAGTGATTGAGCAGTTCCAGCCAGTCGGGCCCTGTACAGCCTTGGGCGTCAGGCCCGCTGGCAAGTCATCAAGCACAGTAATTTCGCTGCCATCAGTATTACCCTGGCCGATATTGCCGACAGTGATGATGTACTCACCCGTACTAGCCGCCAGGAAGTTTTCTGGCTCATGAGTCTTGGCAATTACCAGATCAGGTACCGGTATCTCGGCAAACAGGTTATCCAGCGAGAATTCTTCGGTCGTCAGGTCAATACCACTGATCACGCTGTTGGCCACCGTGCGGTCGCTCGGCGTACCACCGGCACTTCCCGCAACGGTCCCGCCCGGCAAAGTGCCAAGTGGCTGGCCATTACTTTGCGTCAGGCTGTAGTTGCCCGGCGGCAGACCGGTAAAGGTGAAGTTACCTGCACTGTCAGTGATTGCCGTATCGCTGACCGGGTTACCGTTGTTGTCGGTACCGCTCAGGGTGATGGTCTGGCCACCGATGCCCTTTTCGCCACTGTCAACGGCTTCGTTGTCGTTCAGATCAAGGAACACCTTGCCGGTGATGGTGCGGTTGCTGGTCTGCTCGGCAAAGTTGTTGCCGGTCGACTGCTGCCCGGAACCCAGCACGATGTCGGCGATATTGCTGATCGGCTCGGTGACATCCGAGGCCGTGCCACCAAGGCTGCCCGCCGTGGTTTTACCGTTGCTGGTACCGGTCGGCTGGGTCGGTTCGATGACCTTGTAACGGCCCGGCGGCAGATCGTCGAAACGGTAGTCGCCGTTGCTATTGGTGGTGACTTCCTTGCTCACACCGCCCGGCACTTCATTGCCAGAGGCGTCGATCTCGACCAGCTGGATGGTCACACCAGACAGACCACTGTCGCTGCCGTCGCGCAGACCATTATTGTCCAGGTCAAGGAACACCGAACCACTGATGCTGCCCGGTTTGACCTCGGGGAAGTCGTTATTGGCAGAGGATGAAACATCACCCGAGGTGTCTGTCAGGGTGATCGAAGTGATCTGGCTGCCACCGCCCGCCGGGTTCTCCGACTGGCCACCGCCCTGCGCGCCGGGGGTTGGCAGCGCGTTCAGGGTGCCGGCCGGCTGACCGTTCTGGCAGACGCTGTAGATACCCGCTGGCAGTTCGGTGAACAGGTAATCGCCACCAGCACCGCTCTGCTGCGGGTTGCGCTCGCCGTTACTGAAGCTCACCAAGGGTGCCGCACAACTGTTACCGGCATGCAGGCTGATGGTAGAACCCGGCAGCGGACTGTCGCCGGAGCCGAAGCGGCCGTCGCCGTCATTGTCGACGAACACCCGGCCACTGATATAGCCAAGGTTGCTGACCGTCAGAGTGGCGGTCGCCGGGTCGGGGTTGTTGCCGATACTGGTTTGCAGCGCACCGCGCGGAATTTCGTTGGTGTGCACACCGGCCGCAGTGGCGGTGACATCCACCTCGATGGTGCAACCGCCGGCAGCAACGGAAGTACCGTTGGCCAGCGTGACAGTACCCGCTCCTGGGTTGGCAGTAATGTTGCTGCCGGTATGACAGCTGCCACCAATATTGGCCGGATTGGCAACCGTCACCGGGCCAGGTACGGTCGGCAGGGTATCGACCAGCGCACTGGTCAAGGTAAAGGCTGCCGCATTGGGGTTGTCGATACGGATGGTCAGGCGAGACGTGTCACCCGACTTGATCATCGGCGGCTCGAACTGCTTGCTGATGCCCGGCGGCGTGGTGATTACCACCTGCGCCGAGGTCGGCACATCGTTGCTGACGCCTTCCGAGCTGCTCAGGCTGCCACGACCGATGTCATTGATATAGCTGCCGACGCTGTTACTCAGCACCGACACGGTCACTTTGCACAGGCTGTTCGCCGCAAGGGTGCCGTTGGTGATGCTCAGCAGGCGACCGGAAGCGGGTGCCGAAACCGTTGCCGTACAGGTGTTGCGGACGTTTGGCGTCGGTGCCACGGTCAAGCCGTCCGGCAACTGGTCAACCAGGGTCACACCGGTCAGGGCAAGGGTGTTGGGGTTTTTCAGAGCGATGGTCAGGTCGAACGGTGTGCCGGCCGCACGGGTCAGGGTGCCGGTGCTCATGCCGAAGTCACCGCTGACTGCGGTATCCAGAGTCTGGTTGTCGAACGCCTTGTGAATCTCGACCGGATGCTTGACCACCAGGGTGCCTTCGCCGGGTTCGGGGTTGTTGACATCCCCCTCGTCAGTTTTACCGGTCAGGCTGCCGGCAGGCAGGCTGTTGACGTATTCGCCCTCACTGACCACCTGCACATCGACCTCGATGCTGCAGGTCGCCGGCGCACTGCTGCTACCGGCCGGCAGGGTGCCACCGGATAGCTCCAGCTTTCCGGGATTGGTCGCTGTCGGCGTCAGCGTAACGGTGCCGGCACAGGTGTTGACCAGCCGTGGCGTTGCCGCCATGACCATGCCGGCCGGGAAATTGTCCACCAGCGCAAGGTCGCGCACCGGCTGATCGGTGGAGTTGAGCAGGGTGATCTTCAGCCGGCTGCTCTGGCCCGGTGCCACTACGGTCGGGCTGAACTCCTTGGACAGGCCCAGGCTGCTGCCGGCAGAAAGCCCGGTTTGTGCGGCCGAGCCGTTACCCACGCCCTGCGCCGTGCTGATCCCGCCAACAGGCACGGTAAACTGCACGCTGTCGGACTTGTCCATGGTGACGTTCAGCTCCAGCTCGCAGGTGGCACCGGCGGGCAGACTGGCACCACTGAAAGAGAAACCAGTGGAATCGGCAGGTGCCTCAACCACGGCCCCCGTACAGGTGGTCACCACATTGGGGAAGGCGGCAATGCGCTCGCCGGTCAACTCACCCGTGGACAAGCCGGCAGCGCGGAAGAAGGCGTCCAGCGACATGTCGGTCACCGGCTCACCACTGTTGTTGGTAAAGGTCAGCTTGAGCCGGGTGGTAGCGCCGGGGGCGGACAGAGTACCCTTGGCATGCTGGGCGGTGATTGCGATGCCGCTGCCACTGCCCTGGCCATCCAGTTGCCTGGAGAAATCCTGCGAGCCGACCACGCCGCCATCAGCCGTCAGCTGCTTGCCCGGCACAGTGTTGATCCAGGGGCCGCTGCCGTTGGCAATCACATCAACCACCAGCGCACAGCTCGACTTGGCGGCAATGCGCGCACCGCTCAGACCGACCACACTGGCGCCCGGAGCGGCATTGAGCGACACCGCACCATCACAGGTGCTGTAGGCATTGGCCGGCGAGGCCACCACCATACCTGCCGGCAGGTTGTCGGTTACCGCAACGCCGGTCAGGGCGGCGTCCTTGGCATTGGTCAGGCGCAGGGTCAGGGTGCTGCGGCCACCATCACTCACCTTGTTGGGTGCAAAGGACTTGCTGCCGGACAGCACTGCGGTGAAGGCAACATTCGCACTGGCATCCTGCTGGGCCGTAACAGGCTGGGGCGAGCCATCCCACAGGTTCTGCGTCCCAGTCACATCTGCAGCTGCCACTGTGTTGTTGTATGTGCCCAGCTCACCCAATACACGGAACTTCAGGGTACAGCTGCCGGCATTGCCGGTACCCGGGCCTTGACGGGCCGGCACGCTGGCACCGGTCAGATTGACCACAGGCGCGCCTGCTTCAGTGGTGAAGCTGATGCTGCCGCCACAGGTCGAGCTTTGCTGTACCGGACTAGCCAGCTCCAGCTGTGCGCCGGTCGTGCCCGTCGGCAGCACGTCCTTCAGGCTGACATTGGTCAGCGGCTTGTCGGCATAGTTGCTCAGCGTCAGGGTGACGGTGGCCGGCTCGCCCTCGGGCTTGCTCGCAGCATCGAAGCTTTTCGACACGCTTAGCGGTGCGACCACTGCAAATGAATGCTCGTTGGTATCGCTGTGCGCACAGATGCTGCTGTCGCCCTGAAGGCAGATCTGGTTGGCCAGCACCTTGTTCTTGATCGGTGTTGTCAGGTCAGCGTTCTTGTCAACCTGGGTCCAGAAAGTCAGGGTACAGACTGCAGCATTGGTATTGGCCGCTGGCATGTTCACTTTGAAATTGGCGTTTGGCGCAGCGAATGAGCTGTCAGCCAAGCTGCACCCCGTACCGGTGACCGCAGGCTCATAGCCCGCTGCGCTGTACAAGCTCAGGCGGGTATCCAGGGTATCGGTGACACTGAGCACTTCAGACGTTGTGCGCCAGTTGTTCAGTGTCATGGTGTATTTGATCAATCCACCGGGTGCGACGCTGGTGGTCGAGCCTTGCTTGCTGGCAGTGAAGCTGTTACGTACGGTGACTGTGCTGTCAGTCTTTGCATGCACAACCGGGTCATCGCTCGGACGCCTGGCGGGAATGCCACTTTGGCCAATGGTGTTGGTGAACGCCTTTTGCTCGACATCAGTTGCCAGCTTTGGCGTGTAGTTCACCGTCAGGGTGCAGGTACTGCCTGCTGCCAGCGTACCGCTGTTGAACGACAGCTGGTTGTCGCTACCAGCCAGCCCGTTCAGGCTGCAGCCCGCACCAGGCGTAACCAAATTGATCGACATGTTGGCAGCACTTTGCGCCGTGCCGCCGTCGATAAAGTCCGTCAGCGCCCCCAGCGTCAGCTCCTCACTGGCGTTATTTTTCAGTGTCACCGTCAGCGTCGCCGGCTGGTTCGCGGCGACATTGGTCGGGCTGAAGCTCTTGCTCACCACGAAGGGCGTATCCACCTTCAGGTTGGCCGAGCCTCCAGTCGGCGTGAGCAGGCTGTCACTGGCCAGATCGGCCGGCGCAATGGTATTGGTCAAGGTGCTCGTCAGGCCAAGGTTATCGATGTCCGCTTTGACCCTGAAACTCACGGAGCAGTTGCCACCGGCAGCGACCCTACCCGCCCCCAGGGTGACTACAGTCTGCCCGACGGCCAGACCGGTGGTGGCCAGCGGCGTTCCGCCCGTCGTACAAGTTGAGGTGATATCAAGCGGGCTGGCAACCGACAGGCCGGCTGGCAGGCTGTCTTTCAGGCTGGTCACCTCCAGCGGCCGAATGGTGGAGGGGTTTGTGACTGTCAGCTTCAGGATGCTGGTCTGGGTATTGCTCACCGTGCTGGGTGAGAACGATTTGCTCACACTAGGCGGCTTGGGCGCAGTGAAGGTCACCGTCTGGCTGCTACCGACTGCGTTTGTCACGGCTCCGCTGGTATGGGTCCCGCTGACTGTGTTTGCGCCAATGCTGTTCTCGACGTTCTCCATCGCCGTGCGGGCAGTTACATCCAGATTGAACACACACTCGCCATCGAGGCCGTCTGCACGCCCCGGGATGGTCACGCCACTCACGCTGAAAGCCGTGTCATTCAGGCTACCGCCGACCGCCAAAGGCACTGCAGCATTGTTGCCCTGCTTGCACTCGGCACTGGCCGCAACCAGCACCACGCCGGCCGGAAAGGTATCGGTGAAGCTCACATCGGTGATCGGCTGTCCGTCTGTATGGCCATTGGTCAGGGCAATACTGAAGCGCGTCACTTCACCAGCCGGCAGGCTGGTTGGATAGGGCGACGGAATCGTCTTGGCCACCTTGAACTCGGTCGAAGGAGCCGCTTGAGCTGCCATGGTTGCCGAAAGCAACAAAGCCCCCAACCCAAAGGATATTTTTTTCTTCCAAGAAGGCATGCCGCCCCCTCCCGTTAGCAGGTATAGAAATTTGGGCGGGAGGGTACCAAGCCATTCTTGATGGCGCAATAAGATTAGCGCGTCATAAATCCTGAATTTTCATAGGGTTCGAACACACTCCAAAAACAAAATCTGCCTGAAAAGAGGGGAAACCAATCCACCATTCTGGTTATCTAAATACAACTCACAGCCCCACCCAGAGCAAGCCTATCGCCCTCTGTCAAGGATCACCGCACAGCTAGGCACAGCAAATATCATAATCCCGAAAGAATCGTGCAGCTTTGCGCAAGCCGGCTCGCAAAAAAAGCATTTACGTAGTGTTCAATACATTTCGCACAGCCTGTGCTTCCAGCTCCGGGCAACTATCATTTTCCTTGCACTCCATGACCGATTACTGTGTTTTACGCCGAAAACAGTTATAAAAATACGCGTTCAGCCCTGCCAATTATTTTTCTATTTTGCGATGAACTTCACATAACTACGCTTTCAAAAACAACCCTCCTTGCCAGCGAGAGGTGTTTTGTACAGATGGGAATTCTTCTTGTTTTAAGGTAGAGTGCTGTGCCTTTATGAGCTGTAGTCGCATGGAGCCCTACATGAACCAACCCGCCCCGACACAACCTGCCATTCATGATGATGAAATCGATCTGTTCGAGCTGGCCCAGGATATCTGGCGCGAAAAAGTTCTGGTCGTCATCGTCGGCGCTGTTGTAACTCTGGCCGCACTGGTCTACGCGCTGCTGGCTACACCTGTCTACCAAGCCACCAGTATTCTCAGGCCCGCACAAATCAAGGATCTTGACGAGCTCAATAGCAGTAAAGTGTACAAACTAAGCCCGGACGAGGCGCTGAACCGGGTCGGTGCCGCGCTGGAGTCCTATGATGTGCGCTTTGATTTTTTCCGTAGCAACCTCGAACTGTTTGGCCCGTTAATCCACGACAACCGAACATTGGAGCAGAATTTCGAAGCTCTGAACAAAAACGTCAGGTTACTCCAGCCGGATGCCAAAAAAAGCGATGGCTTCAGCAAGTTTGTAGGATTGCAGCTTGAATATCCGGGTGGTCTGGATGGATCAGGCATTGTCAACAAGCTGGTACGGCATGCCATTGATACCGAGCGCGGCAGGCTGGAATCCGACCTCGAAATCGTGATCAAGAACCGGCTGGAAACCATCAACAAGCAGCTGACAGAACTACGCACGGGTTATACCACTGAGAAAGAAGCCAAGATTGCGCAGCTCACCGAAAGCGATCGACTGAAGGAGCTGAAGCTGAAAGATGAGCTGGAAGCCATTCGTCAAACCCTGACCATCAAGCGTGCCAACCGTATCAAACAGCTCGACGAGGCAATTGGTATTGCCGCATCACTCGGCATCAAGAAGCCCAGCACGCCATCCGGCCTGGGCGTCTCCGAAGCACGGGTTTCTGGCAGTGTGATCAAGACCGAGGTCAACAACCAGCAGCTTCCGCTTTACTTTATGGGTACCGACGCCCTGCAAGCCGAGAAAGATATTTTGCTGGCCCGAGAGAGCGACGACTTCACCAGTAGCCGTATTGTGGAAATTCTGCAAGAACTCAAACTGCTGGAACACAACCGGCAAATTGAAATCCTGAAAAACCGTGACAACGAAGATCTGTTTCTTGACGAGCTGGCAGAGAAGCGGCGCGAAATTGCCCGCCTGAAAAACATCAGCCTGAACCTTGACCAGCTACGTCTCGTGCAGACTGACCAGCTGGCTACGCAATCGCTGGCTCCCATCAAGCCCAAGAAAACCCTGATCGTCGCCGTTGGCGTAGCACTGGGCGGCATGCTCGGTATCTTTGCCGCACTGGTTCGCAGCGCCATTCGCAAGCGCAAGAGCCGGCAAGACTGACCTCCTCGTGTCCTGCTTCTTCACGCTGGACACTACAGGAAGCATGCAGGCGGACTAACGGGGCGGGCACAGGGACCGAATGCACGCCGAATTGTGGCGGCTTGCAAAATGCGGCTATACACGCGCGGCAAAAGCGGCTAGATTGCCAGCACAAGGATTGCCACACCCAGGGAGGGAGCCGCATGAGCCGTACACACGATACCGGCTACAAGGAGCTGTTCAGTCACCCCGAGTTTGTCGAGGCGCTGCTGGATGGCTTCATTCCACACCAGATCAGCAGTCTGCTGGACTATTCCAGCCTGCAAAGCCATCCCGGCCACTACATCACGCCGCTGTTTGACGAGAAAATCGAAGACGCGGTCTGGTCATTGCGCTTTCGGGAACCCGGCGGACCAAGGCTGTATCTGTATATTCTGCTGGAGTTCCAGTCCACGGTAGACGCAACCATGGCGCTGCGCATGCTGCATTACAGCGCGTCGTTTTATCATCAGTTACTGAAAGAAAAAAAGTTCAGCAATCACAACCTGCCGGCGGTATTTCCGGTGGTGTTGTACAACGGTGAGCGCGGCTGGACTGCCGCCCGCGACATGCAGGCGATGGTGCAGCCGGTGCCGGAATTTTTGCACTATTACCAGCCACGCCAGGGTTATTACCTGCTGGATGTCCGCCACAGCCCGGATCAGCCACAGCCCGGCAATGACAACCTGTTGCAGCTGGTGTTTAATGTGGAAAACGCCATGACCGCAGAGGATATGCAACGGGTAGCTGTGCAACTGGCCGAGGGCGTCAGGAGTCACAAGGACAGGGAGCGTGTTGATCGCATACTGACCCGCTGGTTCAAGCGTTACCTGCATGCCCACCGCATAACAATAGATTTTACAGCAGCCAACCGGCTGCAGGAGATACCGCCCATGTTGAGCGATCGAGTTGATACCTGGTTTGAACAATGGAAACGGGAGGGGCTGGAGGAAGGACGCGAGGAAGGACGTGCCGAAGGCCAAGTCAAAGGCCAGGCCAAAACCCTTGGCAAACAGCTGCAGCTGAAATTTGGGCAGCTGCCGGATGCCATCAGCCAAAAACTGCAACAAGCCAGCGAAGCCGAACTGGACCTGTGGACCGAGCGGATACTGTTTGCCGAGAGCCTGGATGCCGTGTTTACAGCAGGTTGACTGAACAGTTTTGTTGCTGCACCCGCACCGTCAATAAAACAAGGAGGCCAGCGGCCTCCTTGTTGCGTTCAGGGTCCGAGCCGCACGGCGGCACTGGCCCGTTCCAGCGCTTCGATCTGTTTGCTTGACCTGCGCCGTTTCTCTTCCTTGTTGCGGGTAAAGAACCAGACCAGAAAGGTGGCCAGCGACACCACCAGCAGGATCAGGCTGGCCACGGCGTTGATTTCCGGTTTCACGCCAAGACGCACGGCAGAGAAGATCTCCATCGGCAAGGTGGTGGAGCCCGGCCCGGAGACGAAGCTGGCCAGTACCAGGTCGTCCAGCGACAGGGCAAACGCCATCATGAAGCCCGCCGCCAGCGAGGGCACTATCATGGGTACGGTGATCAGGAAGAATACCTGCCAGGGGCGTGCGCCCAGATCCATCGCCGCCTCTTCCATGGAGCGGTCCAGCTCGCGCAGGCGCGCCGCCACAATCACCGCCACATAGGCGGTGCTGAAGGTGGTGTGGGCAATCCAGATGGTGATGACGCCACGCTCCATCGGCCAGCCGATCAGCTGGGCCATGGCGACAAACAGCAGCAACAATGACAGGCCGGTGATCACCTCGGGCATGACCAGCGGTGCGGTAACCAGCCCGCCAAACAACGTGCGCCCGCGGAAATGCTTGATGCGGGTCAGCACCAGCGCGGCCAGCGTGCCCAGCGCGGTGGCGGCAATGGCGGTGTAGCTGGCGATTTCCAGCGAACGCAGTACCGAGCCCATCAGCTGCTTGTTGTCGAGCAGGCCGGCGTACCATTTGGTCGACCAGCCGCCCCATACCGTCACCAGCCGCGAAGCATTGAAGGAGTAGATCACCAGCACCAGCATGGGCACATAGATGAACAGCAGGCCCATCACCAGCATGAAGCGGGAGAAGCTGTATTTTTTCAGAAATTCCATAAGCAAATACTCAAAAACTGTAGGTGCGAATTCATTCGCACATTTTTGACAAACATTTTGTGCGAACGTATGAGCACCTACATTGATTCCCCGTTTATGTGTGCGAATGAATTCGCACCGCCATAAATGTCCCAAGCCGCTAATGCCTGACACAACACCCCGCCAAACCCTGACACCGCAGTGTGCGAACGTATGAGCACCGACATTGATTCCCCGTTCATGTGTCCGAATGAATTCGCACCGCCATAAATGTCCCAAGCCGCTAATGCCTGACACAACACCCCGCCAAACCCTGACACCGCAGTGTGCGAACGTATGAGCACCGACATTGATTCCCCGTTCATGTGTCCGAATGAATTCGCACCGCCATAAATGTCCCAAGCCGCTAATGCCTGACACAACACCCCGCCAAACCCTGACACCGCAGTGTGCGAACGTATGAGCACCGACATTGATTCCCCGTTCATGTGTGCGAATGAATTCGCACCTACATTGATTCCCCGTTCATGTGTGCGAATGAATTCGCACCTACAATTTCCTGCCCCTAGCTCTCCAGCTCTTTGGCCTGGGTGCGGTTAAACAGCACAATCGGGATGATCAGGATCAGCAGCATCACCACCGCCAGCGCCGAAGCCACCGGCCAGTCGCGGTTGTTGAAGAACTCCTGCCACAGCACTTTACCGATCATCAGGGTTTCCGGGCCGCCGAGCAGCTCGGGAATGACGAACTCGCCCACCACCGGGATGAACACCAGCATGCAGCCGGTGATGATGCCGCCCCTGGACAGCGGGAAGGTGATCTTCCAGAAGGTGGTATGGCGCCGTGCACCCAGGTCCGCAGCAGCTTCCAGCAGCGACAGGTCATGCTTGGCCAGGTTGGCGTACAGCGGCAGCACCATGAACGGCAGGTAGGCATAAACAATGCCGATATACACCGCAATATTGGTGTTGAGGATCTGCAACGGCTCGCTGATCAGCCCGGTCCAGAGCAGGAAGTTATTCAAAATACCGTTATTGCTGAGGATGCCCATCCAGGCATAGACGCGGATCAGCAGCGCGGTCCAGGTCGGCATCATGATCAGCAGCAGCCACACCGGGCGCATCGGCTCACTGGAGCGGGCAATGGCGTAGGCCATCGGGTAGCCGACCAGCAGACACAAAAAGGTGCTGACCAGTGCGATTTTCACCGAGCCCAGATAGGCGGCGACGTACAGTTTGTCCTCGCTGAGCAGGATGTAGTTGCCCAGATTGAGCAGCACGGTCAGCTGCTGGTCGGCCCATTCAACCAGGCTGGTATAGGGCGGAATGGCAATATCCGCCTCAGCAAAACTGATCTTGAGGATGATGCCAAACGGCAGCAGGAAAAATACCAGCAGCCACAAAAAGGGCACGCCAATCAGCGCATGGCGGCCCTTGGGCAGCCAGCGGCGCAGGTGCAGTCCGGTCAGGCTTTTCATTGCTGGAATACCACGCCGCTGTCATCGACCCAGTGGACAAACACCTCGTCATCCCAGGTCGGGCGTTTCACATTGCGCTCGGAGTTGGCCATGAAGGCCTGGGCGATCTTGCCCGATGGCAGCTCGACGTAATACACGGAGTGGCCGCCCAGATAGGCGATATCGTGCACGGTGGCGGTGCTCCAGTTGTATTCTTCGTACTCCAGGTCTTCGGGTTTTTCGCTACACAGCAGCAGTTTTTCCGGACGCAGGGCGAAGGTGACGCGTTTGTTCTCTTCACGCGAGGCGATACCGTGACCAATGTAGATCGGCAGCGGCAGGTCCGGACAGGCGATGATGGCGTGGTCCGGCTCTTCAACGATCAGCTCGCCGTCAAACAGGTTCACGTTGCCGATGAACTCGCACACCATGCGGTTGGCCGGGGTTTCGTAGATGTCCACCGGCGAGCCGACCTGCTCGATCCAGCCCTGGTTCATGATGGCGATGCGCTCGGCCATGGTCATGGCTTCTTCCTGGTCGTGGGTCACCATCACGCAGGTCACACCGACACGCTCGATGATTTCCACCAGCTCCAGCTGCATTTGCGAGCGCAGCTTCTTGTCCAGCGCGCCCATGGGTTCATCCAGCAACAGCAGCTTGGGCCGCTTGGCCAGCGAACGGGCCAGTGCCACGCGCTGACGCTGCCCGCCGGACAGCTGGTGCGGTTTGCGCTTGGCGTATTTGGTCATGTGTACCAGACGCAGCATTTGGTCGACACGCTCCTGGATTTCCTCTTTCGGCAGGCCGTCCTGCTTGAGGCCAAAGGCGATGTTCTGCTCGACGTTCATGTGCGGGAACAGTGCATAGGACTGGAACATCATGTTGATCGGCCGCTCGTAGGGCGGCATGTCGGTGATGTCGACGCCATCGAGGTAGATCTTGCCTTCGGTGGGGGTTTCAAACCCGGCCAGCATGCGCAGCAAAGTGGACTTGCCGGAGCCGGAACCACCGAGCAGGGCAAAGATTTCGCCCTTGTTGATCTTGATGCTGACTTCATCCACGGCCACGGTGTCGCCAAAGCTCTTGGAGACCTTCTTGATTTCCACCAGAACGTCTTTGGGCTTTTGCATGTTGGCCAGCGCTTTTTTATATGCGCCCGAAGGTATTGCCATGTGGTTTTCTCTTTAAATGTGTTCAGGGGTGTTTTTTGTTACGGGTTGCTAGGGTCTGGTTTTAGTGTTGGCGGCTGACGGGGTGGATAGCTGCAAAGACGCCGCGAGTACGTCCATGTAGGCTCCCGGTCGCCATCCATGGCGACCAAGGCTTTGCTGCCACCCACCCCGTCATCCGCAGATAGTCCGTGTGTGTCGCAACCCTTTTTTGGGGGAGGGTTGGGGCGGCTTTGCCGCCCTGCTGTCGCTTCTTCAGCCCTTGCCCACAGCTGTCATTCTGCATCAGGCACAGCACCATGCCTGCAACCAACTTGCGACAGCATCCCGCCGCAAGGCGGGACCCAATCCCTCCACCCGCTCAAGGTAGATTCGGGTTTGGCGGGGTGTTGTGTCAGGCATTAGCGGCTTGGGACATTTATGGCCCGAGCCAGCGTCAGCCTGATGCAACACCCCGCCAAACCCTGACACCGCAGAGCAAAAATCAACGACCAGACTTGAAGCGCGTCCACGCACGGGTCTTGGTACGCTGGGCACTGGCCGACAGGGGCTTGGAGATGAACAGCTTGTCCAGTACCTCCTGCGCCGGATAAACACCCGGATCATTGCGTACTTCTTCGTCCATCAGCTCGTCGGCGTGCTTGTTGGGGTTGGCGTAACCGACATAGTCACTGATGTCGGCAATCACCGCCGGCTCCAGCAGGTAGTTGATGAAGACGTGCGCCTCATCCACGTTGCCGGCATCAGCCGGAATCGCCAGTACGTCAAACCACAGGTTGCCACCCTCTTTCGGGATGCTGTAGGCAATGTTGACACCGTTTTCGGCCTCATCGGCACGGTCGGCGGCCTGCAGCACGTCACCGGAGAAACCGGCTGCCACGCAGATGTCGCCGTTGGCCAGGTCGGTCACGTACTTGGACGAGTGGAAATAGGTCACGTAAGGACGAATCTTGTTCAGCTTTTCCACGGCGACGTCATAATCAGCGGCCTTGGTGGAATTCGGGTCCAGGCCCATGTAGTTGAGCACGGCCGGCAGCATTTCATCAGCCGCATCGAGGAAAGCCACGCCACAGGTGCTCAGCTTTTCCATGTACTCGGGCTCGAACAGCACAGCCCAGGAGTCGATGCTGTCAACGCCCAACACCTCCTTCACCTTGTCGACGTTGTAGCCGATGCCGTTGGTACCCCACAGGTAAGGCACAGCGTACTGGTTGCCCGGATCGTTGACGGCGATCTGTTCCATCAGGTGTTCTTCCAGGTTGCTCCAGTTGGGCAGCTTGCTGCGGTCCAGTTTCTGGAACACGCCGGCCTGCACCTGGCGCGCCAGGAAGTGATCCGACGGCACCACCACGTCATAACCGCTACGGCCAGCCAGCAGCTTGCCTTCCAGGGTTTCGTTGGAATCGAACACGTCATAGACCACACGGATGCCGTGCTTTTCCTTGAAGTCGTCCAGCGTGGTTTCGCTGATGTAGTCGGACCAGTTGTACACGTGCACGCTGGAAGCATGCGCGGCACCGCCAATGGAAAGGCTCAGTGCTGCACCCAGCAGCAGGGATGGAGTGATTTTGCTCAACAGTACGTCCTCACAAGTTTATTTGGTGGGTCACCTCGGACCAGTTACAAAGCCACCCGCACCATGCGGACGGCACAATAATGTTTCGCAGCCTGAACAACAGCTGCCATTGTTTTACGACGCCCAACCCGGACACCGCGACAGCAGTCCGGCAACGCCGGACCATACTCTCCCTCAACGCACGCGGTGTTTCAGGGTTGCTGGAGAGCTGTACAAAGCCTCAGCCGGCCCGATCCATTTTAATGGAGCGGGTTGGCGTAGCTGCAGTACAGGTCTGCAGCAACCCTATCCACCGCAAGGCAAAAATCACTTGCCTGATTTGATCTTGGTCCAGCTACGGGTCATCGCACGCTGGCCCTTGGCCGACAGGTCCGGGAAGGCATACAGCTTCTTCAGCATCTCGTCACTCGGATAGATGCCCGGATCATTGCGGTACTCCTCGTCCACCAGCGGTGTCGCCGCGCTGTTGGCGTTGGGGAACTGCAGGTAGTTGGTCAGGTCCGCCATCACCTGCGGCTGCAGCAGGTAGTTGATGAACTCGTGGGCTTCCTTGACGTTTTTCGCGTCAGCCGGAATGCCGACCATGTCAAAGAAGGTACCCGCACCCTCTTGCGGGATCTGATACTCGACTTTTACCTTGCCGGTACCCTCTTCTGCCCGCGCCTTGCTCTGGTAGATGTCGCCGGAGTAACCCACTGCCACACAGATATTGCCGTTGGCCAGGTCCGAAATGTATTTGGACGAGTGGAAATAGGTAATGTACGGACGCACCTTCAGCAGCAGCTCTTCAGCCTGCTTGATGTGCTCCGGATTTTCGCTTTCAGGTGGCAGGCCCAGATAGTACATGGCCGCCGGGATCATCTCGGTCGGCGAGTCCAGCAGGGCGATACCGCACTCGTGCAGCTTGGCGGCATATTCCGGGTTGAAGATCAGCTCCCAGCTGTCGACGGCAACGTCGCCCAGCACGGTCTTGACCTTGTCCGGATTGTAGCCAATGCCGATCGAGCCCCACATGTAGGGAATGGAGTACTGGTTGCCCGGGTCGCTGACTTCCAGGGTTTTCAGCAGGTCGGCATTCAGGTTGTCCCACTGCGGCAGCTGGCTGCGGTCCAGTTTCTGGTACACGCCGGCCTTGATCTGCTTGGCCAGGAAGGGGTTGGACGGCACCACGATGTCATAACCGGAGTGGCCGGACAGCAGCTTGGCTTCCAGCACTTCGTTGTTGTCGTAGACATCAAACACCACCTTGATGCCGCTCTGCTTTTCAAAGTTGCTGATGGTGTCCGGGGCCACGTAGTCCGACCAGTGATACACGTGCAACACGCGCTCGTCGGCGGCCTGCACCTGAGCGGTGACGGCAACGGTCAGTGAAAGGGCAGCAAAGGGAATAAAACGCTTTTTCACGCGCACAGCTCCTGTATCCAGTCTGTAAAACCGCCGGGGCACGGCGGACAATAATCTGCCCGGTCTTCGGGCAAAGCAGTGTTTTAACAAAAACAAGCTTTTGTGACTGTAACACCCTGCCGCCGACAGCTGATGCGTGGTGGCAACCGCAACCCCTGTGCGGCTTGTTTACATTCAGAAAATCTTGTTCACAGACCCGGCGTGCCTTTTCCCTGGTAGCCGATAGCAGCAAATACCTGCGCTTATTAAGACAGTGCCGGCAGGCTGTTGGACCGCCATGCCGACAAGGCCGTATAAAATACGCGCTATTGCAGCGTATCGCAAGCAGGCGGAATATTTTCCGACGACTGACCGTTTGTCAGCTACCGATGTACCCTGACCGGGGTTATCTATACAATACGCAACTATTTTATTATTACCTGCACCGGGTAAAAACCACCGAAGCTTCAACCTGAGGAGAGACACATGAAGAAAATCGTACTGGGCAGTCTGTCTGCCATTGCGCTGGCCACCAGCCTGAACGCCTTTGCCATGGATGCCGAGGAAGCCATCGAATTCCGTCAGGCCGGCTACAAGTTCATGGCCTGGAACATGGCCAAGATCAAGGCCATGGCCATTGACGGCGACGTCGAGTGGAACCCGCAACAGGTCCAGGCCGCTGCCAACAGCATTGCCGCCACTGCCAACTCCGGCATGGGCGCGCTGTTCATTCCCGGCACCGAGAAAAACGTCGGCAACACCAAAACCCGCGTCAAGCCGGAAATGTTCACCGATATTGAAGGCGTGACCGAAGTCGGCATGGCCTTCCACAAGGCCGCCACCGAGCTGGCTGCCGCTGCCGAAACCGGTGACAAGGCCACTGTGGCCAAGGCATTCGGTGCAGCCGGCCAGAGCTGCAAAGGCTGTCACGACAAGTTCCGTATGGACTGATTTGCCCTGCGCAACAAAAAATCCGGCCTCGTGCCGGATTTTTTGTTGCCACGCGATTCTGTTCGAAGAACATTGTGCGGGTTTTTGTGCGAATAAATTCGCACCTACAGGAGGCGCGTTTGTAGGTTCGAATTCATTCGCACAAAACCCCGCACAATGTTCTTCGAACAGAATCGCGTGGCAACAAAAAATCCGGCCTCGTGCCGGATTTTTTGTTGCCACGCGATTCTGTTCGAAGAACATTGTGCGGGGTTTTGTGCGAATAAATTCGCCCCTACAGGAGGCGCGTTTGTAGGTTCGAATTCATTCGAACAATGCCCGGCGTAGCCGGGCAGGTGTTGGTGCAGGTATTTGTGTGGGTTTTTGTGCGGGTTTTTGTGCGGGTTTTTGTGCGAATGAATTCGAACCTACAGGGGCGCATTCATTCGAACAATGCCCGGCATCGCCGGGCATGTGGCAGGTGTTTGGCAGGTTAGAAAGGTAGCGCCGAGGCCGGGGCTGGCGGCGGGGGCTTGGGTACCCAGCTGCCCTGCGCCACGTAGAAGGCACCAACGGCAAACAGGCAACTGAGGACAAACGCCAGCCAGCGACCGCCGGTAGCCGGCTTGTATTCTTCGTTGAGCTGCTCGGTATTGCCGGTGATCATCGGCTTGACCAGATTGTTCTTTTTCACCAGCCAGTAGAACAGCACCGTGGCCACATGCAGAGCGATCAGGCCAACCAGCAACCAGAAAGTCTGCCGGTGCAAGCCGGTCAGCATCAGGCTGTCGGCCTTGTCGATCAGGCGGTACAGCGGGCCGGTAAAGACACTGTCGTCATTGGTGAACAAACCGCTGACTGACTGCCAGCCCAGCACCAGCAACATGGCTCCCATCGACAGTACACCAAGCGGGTTGTGACCCGGTTTGCGCCAGTTGCCACGCAGGTAGTCGGGAATGCGCGGCAACGCACCCAGCAAGGCACCAATGCGGGCATAGGTGGAGCCCAGAAACAGCCAGGCCAGACGGAATGACAGCAGGGTCACCACGGCCAGTCCGGCCTGCTGGTGCAGGCCCATATTGCCTTTCAGGCCGCTGGCCAGCGCCACCACAACGGACACCACCAGCGCCCAGTGAAAAAAGCGCAGGGGCAGGTCCCATACCCGGATTTGTTTCGACATGCGTATGTTTTACTCCACTCTGAAATTGGTCACGCCACCAGGTTCGTCCGATATCTCCAGTGACAGTTTCTGGGTCGCCCGGTCCAGCTTGTCCCGGCCCAGATCGGGGCCCAGCTTGATCATCAGGCGCAAGTCGTTGGCCGAGTCGGCGTAGGCCAGCGCGTTTTCGTAACTGATGGCGCCCTGGGTATAAAGTTCATACAGCGCCTGGTCAAAGGTCTGCATGCCCAGCTCGCTGGAACGGGTCATCAGCGGCTTGATTTCTTCCACCGCGCCCTTGCGGATCAGGTCGGCAACCAGCGGTGTATTCAGCATCACCTCGATCACCGCGCGACGGCCCTTGCCATCTGCCGTGGGAATCAGCTGCTGGGCAATGATCGCCCGCAGGTTGAGTGACAAATCAAGCCAGATCTGCTGGTGGCGGTCCGGCGGGAAGAAGTTGATGATGCGGTCCAGCGCCTGGTTGGCGTTGTTGGCGTGCAGGGTGGCCAGACAAAGGTGACCGGTTTCGGCAAAGGTGACGGCGTAGTCCATGGTCTCGCGGGTACGCACCTCGCCAATCAGGATCACGTCCGGTGCCTGGCGCAGTGTGTTTTTCAGCGCCACCTCGAACGATTCGGTGTCGATGCCGACTTCACGCTGGGTAACGATGCAGTTCCTGTGCTGGTGGATGAACTCGACCGGGTCTTCGATGGAAATGATATGGCCGGAACTGTTCTCGTTGCGGTGGCCGATCATGGCCGCCAGCGAGGTGGATTTACCGGTACCGGTGGCACCGACAAACAACACCAGGCCACGCTTGGCCATGGCGATTTCCTTGACCACCTCGGGCAACTTGAGCTCGTCCACCGTCGGGATGCGCGTTTCAATGCGGCGCAGCACCATGCCGACCAGGTTGCGCTGATAGAAGGCACTGACGCGGAAACGGCCGATGCCACGGGCGCTGATGGCAAAGTTGCACTCCAGGGTTTCGGCAAATTCGCGGCGCTGTTGCTCGTTCATCGCGCCCAGCACCAGCTCGCGGGTGGCTTCGGGCGACAGGGCGGTGCGGCCCACGGGCATGACCTTGCCGTGAATCTTGATGGCCGGAGCCACCCCTGCAGTGATAAACAGGTCGGAGCCGCCCTTTTCCACCATCAGGCGTAGCAGTTGTTCCAGTTCCATATTTGTGTCCTACGGTTGCCGGCTAGCTGTCTGTGCAAGCCATTAGAAGTTTTCCGGGGTTTTGGCTTTTTCGCGGGCACTGTCGCGGCTGATCTTGCCTGAGCCGAGCAGTTTGGTCAGGCAGCTGTCCAGGGTCTGCATGCCGATGCTGCCGCCGGTCTGGATGGCCGAATACATCTGTGCCACCTTGTCTTCACGGATCAGGTTGCGGATGGCGGGGGTGCCGAGCATGATCTCGTGTGCGGCAATTCGGCCGCCGCCGATTTTTTTCATCAGCGTTTGCGAAACCACCGCCTGCAATGATTCGGACAACATCGAGCGCACCATGGACTTTTCTTCAGCGGGGAATACGTCGACGATCCGGTCAATGGTCTTGGCCGCCGAGGTGGTGTGCAGGGTGCCGAACACCAGGTGACCGGTTTCCGCAGCGGTCAGGGCCAGCCGGATGGTTTCCAGGTCACGCAACTCACCGACCAGAATCACGTCCGGGTCTTCCCGCAGCGCCGAACGCAGCGCTTCGTTGAAGCCCAGGGTGTCGCGGTGCACTTCCCGCTGGTTGACCAGGCTCTTTTTCGACTCGTGGACGAATTCGATCGGGTCTTCGATGGTCAGGATATGCTGGTAGCGGGTGCTGTTGAGGTAGTCGATCAGGGCAGCCAGCGTGGTCGACTTGCCCGAACCGGTCGGTCCGGTAACCAGCACCAGGCCGCGCGGCACGTCGGCAATGCGGCGAAACACCTCGCCCAGCTGCAGGTCTTCCAGTGTCAGTACCTTGGACGGAATGGTCCGAAAGACGGCACCGGCCCCCCGATTCTGGTTGAAGGCGTTGACCCGGAAACGGGCGATGCCGGGAACCTCGAACGAGAAGTCGGTTTCCAGGAACTCCTCGAAGTCCTTGCGCTGCTTGTCATTCATGATGTCGTACACCATGGAGTGTACGTCCTTGTGCTCAAGCGGCGGCACGTTGATGCGGCGGATGTCGCCGTCAACACGAATCATGGGCGGCAGGCCGGCCGACAGGTGCAAGTCGGACGCACCCTGTTTGGCGCTGAACGCCAGCAATTCGGTAATATCCATTGATCCCCCAAATATGATTCACAAGCAGTTAACATGAGCAGCCGTCGTCATTACAACCAACGGGACAAATAATGTCTACCATAACAGAGAATATTGCCCGTGTTCGCAGCCGGATTGCCGCTGCGGCACAGGCCTGCCAGCGCCCGGCCGGGCAGATCGGCTTGCTGGCTGTCAGTAAGACCCATCCGGCCAGTGCCATCGGGCAGGCATACCGGGCCGGCTTGCATGACATGGGTGAAAACTATCTACAAGAAGCACTCGAAAAACAAGCGCAACTGTCAGATTTGCCATTGGTTTGGCATTTTCTGGGTAACATCCAGTCCAACAAGACCCGGGCCGTGGCGGAACACTTCGACTGGGCCCATGCTGTCGACCGGTTGAAAATCGCCGAGCGCCTGTCAGCCCAGCGCCCGGCAGGCCGCAGCCCACTGAACATCTGCCTACAGGTGAACATCAGTGGCGAGGCAAGCAAGTCCGGCTGCGCGCCGGCCGAGTTGCCGGAGCTGGCACGGGCGGTGGAGAAGCTGGATAATGTGCGCCTGCGCGGGCTGATGGTGATTCCACAGCCCAGCCATGACACTGAAGAACAACGCGCGGCTTTTCGTCAAACCCGGCTGCTGCTGGAACAGGTCAACGGGCTGCTGCAAACCCCGATGGACTGCCTGTCGATGGGCATGAGCGATGACCTGGAAGCCGCCATCGCCGAAGGCGCCACCTGGGTGCGCATCGGTACCGCCATTTTCGGGGCGCGGAGCTAGTCTTGCTTTTCATCATCACCGCGCTGGCTACAGCGGTCTCCTGCCGCATGCTGCCGGCCTGATGGCGATTAGCCCGCCAGGCCGGAAGATATGACCATATTTGCGCAATCCATACCCGCGCCTTCACCCACACGACCAGACAACGGATCTCTCATGAACAATCTGCATATCGCTTTTATCGGTGCCGGCAACATGGCAGCCAGCCTGATCGGTGGCCTGCTGGCCAAGGGCATGCCAGCTACCCACATCCACGCCAGCGAGCCCTCCGCCGAACGGCGCGACCAGCTGGAGCGCGACCTGGGCATTCACACCCATACCGACAATGCGGCTGCCTGCGCTGACGCGGATGTGGTGCTGCTGGCAGTCAAGCCACAGATCATGCGCGAGGTGTGCCTGGCCCTGGCACCGGCACTCAAGCCTGGCCAGCTGGTGATTTCCATTGCCGCCGGCATCAACTGCGCCAGCCTGCAGCAGTGGCTCGGCCACCTGCCGGTGGTGCGCTGCATGCCCAATACCCCGGCGCTGCTGCAACAGGGCATCAGCGGGCTCTATGCCGCCGCCCAGGTCAGTGAAATCCAGCGCCAGCAGGCTGCCGCCATTCTGGATGCCGTCGGCAGCAGTGTCTGGGTGCCGCAGGAGCAGCTGCTGGATGCCGTTACCGCCGTTTCCGGCAGTGGCCCGGCTTACTTCTTCCTGCTGATCGAGGCCATGACCGAAGCCGGCGTCCGCCTCGGCCTGGATGCAGACACCGCCACCGAGCTGGCCCGCCAGACCGCACTGGGCGCGGCGCAAATGGCCTGCCAGAGCGATGTGGATGTCGCCACGTTGCGTGCCCGGGTTACCTCGCCGCAGGGCACCACCGATGCCGCGATCCGCAGCTTCGAGGCGGACGGCTTCCGCCCGATGGTTGAGCGCGCCCTGCAGGCTGCTGCCGACCGCTCCGCCGGGCTAGCCCGCGAGCTGGGTGGCGGCTGATAGCCTCTGTAGGTGCGAATTTATTCGCACAAACAATTGCCGAACTGTGCGAATAAATTCGCACCTACATTCTGTGTTCCGCATGGTCCTGTGGAACATTCAGCTCTGCCTGCATATCAAAACTGGCCAACACCCCTGCTGAAAGGCTAATGTATTCGCTTGCTGACAACATACCCATATAAGAGATATCCATGTCCGGACCCCAAGCCCTGATCTATGTCCTGCAAACCCTGGGACAACTGTACATCCTGCTGATATTGCTGCGCTTCGTGCTGCAGCTGGTACGTGCCGACTTCTACAATCCGCTGAGCCAGTTTGTGGTCAAGGCGACCCAGCCGTTGCTGCTGCCCCTGCGCCGCATCGTTCCCGGTTTTGGCGGCATCGATTTAGCCTCGCTGGTCCTGGCCTGGCTGGTACACATGGCACTGTCGCTGGCAATTTTCCTCATTGCCGGCGCGCCTGCCGCCGAGCTGCCGCCCCTGCTGGCGATGCTCGCCCTGTGGTGCCTGATCAGCCTGGCCAGCCTGTTCGTGAAGATCTTCTTCTTCGCCCTGATCATCAGCGTCATCCTGTCCTGGGTGGCCCAAGGCAGCCGTCACCCGGCGGTCGAGCTGGTGCATCAGGTGTGCGCACCGGTGCTGTCGCCCATTCGCCGCTTTCTGCCGGACCTTGGCGGCATCGACATTTCGCCGATTTTCGCCTTTCTTGCGCTCAACCTGCTGGACAAGTTCGTGATTGCCAACCTGGCCATACAGACCCGGATGCCGGCCATCATCAGCCCGTTCATGTAATGACCAGCTACGCACGGCTGGATGGCACCGACCTGGTGTTGCAGTGCCATATCCAGCCCGGAGCCAAGCGCAGCGAACTGGCCGGGGAGCATGGCGAGCGCCTGAAGATCCGCCTGCAGGCCCCGCCGGTCGACGGCAAGGCCAATGCCGAACTGGTGCGCTTCCTGAGCAAGCTGTTTGCCGTTCCGCGCAATGCAATCACCATTGAAAGCGGCGAGTTGAGCCGGCAGAAGCGCGTACGCATACAGAATCCTGTACAATGGCCACCCGGTATCGGCACGCCTGCAGACAGCTGATATTGCCGCTCCGGGGCAGCCTGGCCAGTGGTGGCAAAGCCCGCACAGGTCCCGGATTTCCGCGAAACGGCCCACCCGCGAACCATCCGGCAAGCAACTGCAATCCCGGCCCGGGCCGGCAGGATTTTTATTGTTTTCACACTTGGAGCATCAGGTGTCCCGCGTTTTTCCCGAAGACTCCGTTGGCCTGGTCAGGCCCGAGACAGCACATTTCAGCGAACCCCTGCGGCTGGCCTGTGGCCGCCTGCTGGACGAATACGAGCTGGTGTACGAAACCTACGGCACGCTCAACGAGGCCCGCAGCAATGCGGTGCTGATTTGCCATGCCCTCTCCGGACACCATCATGCCGCCGGCTACCACAGCGAGGATGACCGCAAACCCGGCTGGTGGGATGCCTGCATCGGCCCCGGCAAGCCCATCGACACCAACCGTTTCTTTGTCGTCAGCCTGAATAACCTGGGTGGTTGCAACGGCTCCACCGGCCCGGCCAGCCCCAACCCGGCCACCGGCAAGCCCTATGGTGCCGACTTTCCGATGATGACCGTGCGCGACTGGGTCAACAGTCAGGCGCAACTGGCCGACCGTCTAGGCATCAGGCAATGGGCGGCGGTGATCGGCGGCAGCCTCGGCGGCATGCAGGCACTGCAGTGGAGCATCGACTACCCCGACCGTGTCCGCTATTGCGTGGCAATTGCCGCTGCACCGCGCCTGAGCGCACAAAATATCGCCTTCAACGAAGTGGCCCGGCAGGCCATCATCAGCGATCCGGACTTTCATGACGGCCACTTTCTGGAACACGATACCCTGCCCCGGCGCGGCCTTAAACTCGCACGCATGGTCGGTCACATCACCTACCTGTCGGATGATGCCATGGGGCAGAAGTTTGGCCGCGAACTGAAAACCGAACAGCTCAACTTCGACGTCAACAACGTCGAGTTCCAGGTGGAAAGCTATCTGCGTTATCAGGGGGAGGAGTTCTCCACCCGCTTTGACGCCAATACCTACCTGATCATGACCAAGGCGCTGGATTACTTCGACCCGGCCGCCGCCCATGGCGGCAACCTGGCACAAACCTTTGCCCATGTCAGCGCCAGCTACTATCTGATTTCCTTCACCACCGACTGGCGCTTCTCGCCGGCACGCTCGCAGGAAATCGCCAACGCCCTGATCGCCGCCGGCAAGGACGTCAGCTATGTCGATATTGACGCACCCTACGGCCATGACGCCTTCCTGATCCCGCATCCGCGCTATCTGCAGGCGTTTTCCAGTTACATGAACCGTATCGAGATTTGACCATGAGAGCCGATCTGGAAATCATCCAGCAATGGATTCCCGAAAACAGCCGCGTACTGGACCTTGGCTGTGGCGATGGCGAGCTGCTGGCCTGGCTGCGCGAGCACAAGAACGTCAGCGGCTACGGCCTGGAAATCGACCCGGACAAGATCAACGCCTGCATCGAGAAGGGCGTCAATGTGGTCGAGCAGAACCTTGACCTGGGGCTGGGCAACTTCGCCAGCAACAGTTTCGACGTGGTGGTGATGACCCAGGCGCTGCAGGTGGTGCACTACCCCGACCGCATCCTGCAGGAAATGCTGCGTGTCGGCCGCACCTGCATCATCACCTTCCCCAACTTTGGTCACTGGCGCTGCCGCTGGTATCTGGCCACGCGCGGACGCATGCCGGTATCGGATTTCATGCCCTACACCTGGTACAACACGCCCAACATCCACTTCTGCACCTTCAAGGACTTCGAGGCCCTGTGCAGCGAAATGCAGATGCAGGTGCTCGATCGTCTGGCGGTGGACAACCAGCACCGCGACCATCTCGGCAGCAAGCTGTGGCCCAACCTGCTGGGTGAAATCGGCATTTATCGCGTCACCCGCAACCCTGTCAAAATCGCCTAACGGAGGACTTTGCACATGCACAAACTCGTTACCCTGGCCGCTGCCCTGCTGTTCAGCCTGAGCGCCGCCGCCGAACAGAAAATCACCTCGGGTGCGCTGGACATCCACTACATCGTGTTCAACTCCAGCTTCCTGCAGCCGGAAATCGCCAAGGCCAGCGGCCTTGAGCGTGGCAAGAACATCGCCGTGCTGAACGTCGCGCCACTGCGTGACGGCAAGGGCGAGAAAAGCGCCGTCAGCGGTACCCTGACCAACCTGCTTGGCCAGGTGAGAAACCTCGAATTCCGCGAAATCGACGAAGGCGATGCGGTGTACTACATCGCCCAGTTTCCGATCGATGGCCGTGAGCTGCTGAAATTCGACATCAAGCTGGTGGACGGCGAACGCAAGAGCCACAACCTGAAATTCAACCAGGAAGTCTTTCCCGACCTATGAACACCCTCGTTCTCGCCAGCCATAACGCCGGCAAACTGAAAGAACTGCAGGCCATGCTGGGCGACCGCTTTCAGGTGCGCTCGGTCGCCGAATTCAGCAGTGAAGCGCCGGAAGAAACCGGCCTGTCCTTCATCGAAAACGCCATTCTCAAGGCCCGTCACGCCGCCCGCGTCTCCGGCCTGCCGGCGCTGGCCGACGATTCAGGTCTGGCGGTGGACTTCCTCGGTGGCGCGCCCGGCATTCACTCGGCCCGCTATTCAGGGACCGGCGATGATGCCGCGAACAATACCAAGCTGCTTGAAGTGCTGAAGGATGTGCCCGATGCCCGGCGCGGTGCGCAGTTTGTCTGTGCGCTGGCACTGGTACAGCATGCCGAAGATCCGCTACCGGTTGTTTGTGAAGGGCTCTGGCAAGGCCGCATTCTGCATGCTGCCAGAGGTGAACATGGCTTTGGTTATGACCCGCTGTTTTGGATTGAGGAGCATGGCTGTAGCAGTGCCGAGCTTTCGCCTGAGCTGAAAAACCGTATCAGTCATAGGGCTTTGGCCATGCAGCGGTTTAGGCAGCGTTTGGGGTTATAAAGGTTTTTTGCCTGTCGGTGTGTGGCAGAGCCGGCGGAACACTACGTAACGCTGCGCTGCCACGATCGCCTGCGGCGCTCATGGCGCTAAGGCGTTACTCCGGTTCCCCCGACTCTGCAATACACCTTGGCGTTGGGGGAGAGAGGGTCCGGCTACGCCGGACTGCTGACGCAGTGTTTAGGGCTGACTCCGATGCTGGACGTACTAGCGACAGCAGCCCGGCGTAGCCGGGCCACCCCCCCACAAAAACGGCAACGTGTATCCGCTGGCGGGGCGAGGCCGCTGCAAAGCATCAGCAACAGGCTCGAAGCTGGCTTCGGGACTGGCAGCGCAGCTTTGCGAAGCGCCTCGCTCCGCCGGTAACACTGCAGCCAAAAACCACACAGCGACAGCAGCCCGACACAGTCGGGCCACTCCCCCTACAAACGGCAAGGTGTATCCGCTGGCGGGGCGAGGCCGCAGCAAAGCATCAGCAACAGGCTCGAAGCTTGCTTCGGGACTGGCAGCGCAGCTTTGCGAAGCGCCTCGCTCCGCCGGTAACACTGCAGCCAAAAACCACACAGCGACAGCAGCCCGACACAGTCGGGCCACTCCCCCTACAAACGGCAAGGTGTATCCGCTGGCGGGGCGAGGCCGCAGCAAAGCATCAGCAACAGGCTCGAAGCTTGCTTCGGGACTGGCAGCGTAGCTTTGCGAAGCGCCTTACCCCGCCAGCTACACTGCAACCAAGAACCAAACACCCCCACCAGCAACACCGCAGCCAAAAACTCCCACACAAGCAGCACGCAATGCAGACAACTGGATAACGCCGCAAAACATGAACCAGCTATTGACCTCCGACAGCCGCCGCCCCCTGCCCGACCTACCGCCCCTGGCGCTATATGTGCATATTCCCTGGTGCATCCGCAAATGCCCTTACTGCGACTTCAACTCGCACAAGGCACCGTCCAGCCTGCCGGAACAGGCCTATGTCGATGCGCTGCTGCTGGATCTGAAGCAGGATCTGCCACTGGCGGCCGGCCGGCCGCTGACCTCTATTTTCATCGGCGGCGGTACACCCAGCCTGTTTTCGGCCGAGGCACTCAAGTGTTTGCTGGATGGCATTCAGGCCCGCATCGGCTGGCAGCCGGATATCGAGATCACGCTGGAAGCCAACCCCGGTACCTTCGAGCAGGACAAGTTTTCCGCCTACCGTGAACTGGGTATCAACCGGCTGTCGATCGGCGTGCAGAGCTTCAACAGCCAGCACCTGCAACAGCTGGGCCGGGTACATGACGGTGATGAAGCCCTGCGCGCAGCACAGATTGCCCGGCAGGCCGGTTTTGAACGCATCAACCTGGACCTGATGCACGGGTTGCCGGACCAGACTCCGGCGCAGGCCATGAGTGATCTGCAGCAGGCGCTGGAGCTCGATCCGGGTCATGTCTCCTGGTATCAGCTGACCATCGAACCCAACACGGTTTACTGGAGCAAGCCGCCACAGCTGCCGGAAGACGACTGCCTGTGGGATATCCAGGAGCAGGGCCAAGCCTTGCTGGCCAGTCATGGCTACCGTCAGTATGAGGTTTCCGCTTATGCACGGGACGGTCAGCAGGCACGACACAACCTGAATTACTGGCAGTTTGGTGATTTTCTCGGTATTGGTGCCGGCGCCCACGGCAAGGTCAGCCACGCCGATGGCCGCATCGAGCGCTACTGGAAAACCCGTCAGCCGGACGACTACCTGCGTGACGGCAAGCCAAAACTGGCTGGCCGGCAGCTGCTGGGCAACGACGAGCTGCCATTCGAGTTTCTGATGAATGCATTGCGCCTGACGGCAGGTGTTCCGGTCGGGTTGTTTGCCGAGCGTACCGGCTTGCCGCTGGAGGTCCTGCAGCAGGCCAGATTGCAGGCACAGCAGCGCGGTTTGCTGTCTGCCGACCCGCAGCGCCTGGCTGCTACCGCACACGGTCAGCTGTTCCTGAATGATCTGTTGCAGATGTTTCTGGGAACGGATTGAGGGCTTTGCCCTACAGGCGCTGATGCTGCAAAATCTGCATCGCTTTTAGTACCCTGCCATCTGCAACTATGCGCTTTTGATAGCTCACGACCCTGTGCGAATAAGTTCGCACCTACAAAAGCGCTGTGCAGCCTTTGCTGCTGTAGGTCCGGATTTATCCGGACAAAGCGAAACCGCGCAAAGCTGCAATGCAATGCTGTAGCTTGATTAAAAAGACAAACAGGCTGGTTTAGCAACTTCAGACAGGCACCCAGCCAACTATGATTTTCACACAGGAGTTCCCATGGATATGTTCACCGGCTGGATTGTCAGCCTGTCACAATGGTCACGCAGTCATCTGGGTGATATCAGCATGGCGCTGATGGCTTCCACGCTGGTGCTGTTCGGTCCGATCCTCAACGCATGGCTGCGCCGGCAGACCGGCACGCTGCACTTCATCTTCCGTACGCTGATTTTCATTCTGGTGTGCGCGATCGGTTACGGGCTGGCCATGATCCATCTGACGCCCCTGATCAAGCAGGCACTGGCACAGCTCAACAATTACACCCTGGCCCCCGTTTTGCTGGTGCTGTTTGTGCTGATCGGCATTTTTGCCGACCGCCACTGAACAGGCTGCTGTCAGGCCGGTACTATTCCGGCATGACATGCACGCGGTTCTGTCCTTCACGGCGAGCGCTGATCAGCAGTTGCTGGGCCTGCTTGAGCGTTTCAAGGGGGTCACTGCTGCCCGGCTGATAGGCTGCCACGCCGACGGAAATGGTCATGTGGCCGACTCCCTCGAACGCGCTGTCCTGTATTTTGCTGCGCAAGCGTTCGGCGATACGCTGGGCAATCACGATCGGACACTGCGGCAGCAGCAGCAGGAACACTTCCTCGCCCATGCGTACGCTGATGTCCAGCTCGCGCGAATGCTGCAACAGCAGCCCGGCCAGATGTTTCAGGGCGAGGTTGCGCAGCGGCTCGGAGAAATGCTCGCGAATCTGTTCGTAATCATCCACGGCCAGTACCAATGCGGTAAAGCTGGTGCCGCCCAGGCTGATGTTGGTGACCAGCTCGGGCAGGATCTCTGGTGTGCTCAGGCCGGTGAGCGGGTCGATGCTGCTTGCATCGGGCATCGCTGACTGGGGGTCCAGCTGCCTGGCACCTTGCAGCAGGCCGCTCTGCAGTTCTGCCGCCTCCCGCGAGCTGGGTTGTACGGCACCGATCACGGCAATGCTTTCCGGCCTGTTGAGATTGCGCGCGCAGGCCGCCAGCAAGCGAAACGGCCGCGCCAGGCTGCCGCCTGCCAGCCACGCCAGCAACAGCAGCAGGCAACCGGCCGGCAGGATATAAACCAGCAGATCGGCAAAGGCTGGCTGCACTGCGGCTTGCCCAACGGAGGGGGTTTGCAGCATCAGCCGCCAGTCAGAGCCCGGCACGGCTGCAATGCTGATCATTTGCCCGACGCCCTGGTCATCGGGCAGCAGGACCGTCTGCTCATGTTGCTGCAAAGCCAGCGCCCTTTCCTGTACTGCGGCCAGGCGTGCCCCGCCGGGAAGCACAACCTGCCCGCCCGGGCTGATGATCCAGGCCCGCTGGTGTTCATCCATGAGCAGGTCATCCAGCAGGCCGGCCCTTGGCCCCTGCTGCAGACGCTGGCCCAGCTTGTCGGCGAGCTGCCTGGCAAACCCCTGCTGCCTGTGCAGGTCGTTATCCAGCAGCGCCTGCTGGTACAGGGAGCTGCCGGCCCAGAACATGTTGCCCGCAGCCACCAGCAAGCTGAGCAAGACCAGCAGAACCACCAGCTGCCGCAATCCGATCCGTGATAATACTGCCATTTCCTTGCTCTCCACGATGTTCGTCAGGGTTGTATCATGCTGCCTGTAACCACTGGCGCTACCAATTGCCTGCTCAATCCCGGCGGGCGAACTTCAGGTCCCAGACACCATGTCCGAGGCGCTCGCCGCGCCGCTCGAACTTGGTGACCGGGCGTTCGGACGGACGCTCGACCCAGCTGTCAGAAGCCGACAGGTTGGTGTAGCCGGGAGCCTGCTGCATGACTTCAAGCATGTGCTCGGCATAGGGTTCCCAGTCGGTGGCCATGTGCAGTATGCCGCCCGGTTTGAGTTTTTGCCTGACCAGCGCGGCAAAGTTCTCGTTGACGATGCGCCGCTTGTGATGCCGGCTCTTGTGCCACGGATCGGGAAAATACAACAGTACCCGGTCAAGGCTGCTGTCTGCAATGCACTGACGCAGGACATCCAGGGCGTCACAGCTGTACACCCGGACGTTATCCAGCTCCTGCTTCAACAGCCCGTTGAGCAACGCACCCACGCCTGGACGGTGCACTTCGACACCGATGAAGTCCTGGTCTGGTGCCGCGCCGGCCATTTCCAGCAGGGACTGGCCCATGCCGAAGCCGATCTCGAAGGTCAGCGGCGCAACGCGGCCAAACAGGCTGGCCGGATCAACCGGACCTGTTTCCAGCTCCAGCCCGAACCGGGGCCAGCCGTCATCCAGGCCGCGCTGCTGGCCGGGTGTCATGCGACCGGCGCGCATGACGAAGCTCTTGATTTCGCGGCGCTGGGGTGCTGCCGTCTGTACTGTATCGTTCACGTCAAATCAGGCCTTGCAAGGGGGAGGAGGCGGTTGCGTACAGGCGTTTGGGCATGCGGCCGGCCAGGTAAGCCTGCCGGCCGGCAATGACGGCATGGCGCATCGCCTCGGCCATCAGCACTGGTTGTTGCGCATGGGCAATGGCGCTGTTCATCAGCACTGCGGCGCAGCCCATTTCCATGGCAATGGCGGCGTCCGAAGCGGTGCCGACACCGGCATCGACCAGAACAGGTACGCGGGCCTCTTCCAGAATGATTTTAAGGTTGTAGGGGTTGCAGATGCCCAGGCCGCTGCCAATCAGGCCGGCCAGCGGCATCACCGCGATGCAGCCGATGGCTTCCAGCTCGCGGGCAATGATGGGGTCGTCGCTGGTGTAGACCATGACGTCGAAGCCTTCATCGACCAGCGTGCGGGCTGCCTTGAGGGTTTCCACCACGTTGGGGAACAGGGTCTTGTCGTCGGCGAGAATCTCCAGCTTGACCAGTGTGCGGCCGTCCAGCAGCTCGCGCGCCAGGCGGCAGGTGCGCACGGCGTCTTCGGCAGTATGGCAGCCGGCGGTATTGGGCAGGATGGTGTAGCGGTCCGGGCTGATGACATCGAGCAGGTTCGGTTCGCCGGCATTCTGGCCGATATTGGTGCGACGCACCGCCACGGTGACGATTTCGGCACCGGAGGCCTCGATCGCCTGTCGGGTTTCTTCCAGATCGCGGTATTTGCCGGTACCCACCAGCAGGCGGGATTGATAGGTTTTGCCGGCCAGCACGAAAGGCTGGTCAATGGGTGGCTGTGTCATGCAAGGATGTCCTTGGTTGGCGTGGAATAAGGGGTGGCGCGGCCAGGGCAGTCCGGCGTCAGCCGCCGCCGATGGCGTGCACGATTTCAACCCGGTCTTCGGTTTGCAGCCGGGTCTCGGCGTACTGGCTGCGCAGCACGATGTCGTGGTTCAGCTCCACCGCAATCCGCCGGTTATGCAGCCCGAGCTGTTGCACCAGGTGTCCGACCGTGTCGCCATCCGACAGGCTGAAAGGCTCGCCATTCAAAATAATCTGTATATTCATTCTGCTCTCGAATCTGATATTTCCGGGCCCGTTTGCCGCCGGCGACACAGCCGGCTGCCAGCCGCTTCAATCACCGAAACGCCCATATTTGTCCATCAGGGCCTCGGCAGTTACCGGCTTGCTGTACAGGTAGCCCTGGCCTTCATCGCAGCCCAGCCTGACCAGCAGCTGTTCCGTTTCTCGGGTCTCGACGCCTTCGGCCAGCACCTTGAGCTGCAGGCTGTGGCTCAGCTGGATGATGGTGCGCACGATAGTGGCATCGTCATTGCTGGTCTGCATGTCCTGGATAAAGCTGCGATCGATCTTGATCTTGTCCAGCGGCAGGCGCTTCAGATAGGCCAGCGACGAATGCCCGGTGCCGAAATCGTCTATGGCGATCGCCACGCCTAGCTTGCGCAGTGCCAGCAGTTTCTTGCGGGCGGTTTCCACATCCTGCATCAGGCTGGTTTCGGTGATCTCCAGTTCCAGCGCTCCGGGCGGAATGCGATGGGCGATCATGATCCGTTTGATGGCGCTTTCCAGCCCTTCATGGTGTAGCTGGACCGCCGACAGGTTGACTGCAATCCTGAAGTCGCGCCAGCCGATATCCAGCCAGTCACGCAGCTGCTCGCACGTTTGTTCCAGCACCCATTCGCCGATTTTGACAATGGCTCCGGTTTGCTCCGCCAGCGGGATAAAGGTTTCCGGCGAGACCAGATCACCGCTTCTGCGCTGCCAGCGCAACAGCACCTCGACGCCAACCACCTTGTTGCTGCCCAGCTCAATCTGCGGCTGATACAGCAAATACAGCTCGCGGTTGGCCAGCGCATTGTCCAGGTCGGTCTCCATCTGGCGGCGCTGGCGCAGCTGCTGGTCAATGCTGGCGATATAGAACTGGTAGCGGTTGCGCCCGCCCATTTTTGACAGGCGCATGGTTTGTTCGGCTTTTTGCAACAGCAACTCGCTGGTCTGGGCATCACCGGGAAACAGGGTAATGCCGATGCTGGCACTGAGGCGGATGCTGACATCTGCCTGGCCGTCCTGCGGCACCTTGAACGGCTGGTGCAACAGGAACAGAACCTTTTGCGCCAGCACCGCGGCCTGGTACGAATTGTCCAGCCCGGAATGAATGAGGATGAACTGGTCGCCACCGAGCCGCGCAAAGCTGTCCAGTTCGGCCGACAGCTGGCTGTCAACCCGCTGGGCGAAAGACCTGAGAATCCAGTCGCCCAGCTGGAAGCTGTAGCGCTCGTTGATCGACTTGAAAGCGTCAAGCCCGATACACATGACGGCAACCGACTTGTCGGTCTGGCGGGCACGGGTGAGAATGCCGTCGAGCTTGCCCTGCAGCCCCAGACGGTTGGGCAAGCCGGTAAGAAAATCGACATGGGACATGTGCAGCAGGCTTTCTTCTGCTTCTTCACGCAACTGGTTGACGTGTGCAATGGCCCGCAGCAGCTGATTGACCCGCTCTACCCACTGCCCCAGCTCATTGTGCCGGTGAGCCGGTGCGATACCGAGCTGATGCAGGCCCGGCCGCTCGGGGTCAATGTAGGTCATTTCTTCCAGCATGCCGGCCAACGGCCGGCTCAGCAGCCTGCGCAATACCAGGTGCAGGCTGGCCAGCAGCAACACCGTGCCCAGCAGGCCGACCAGCAGAATGACTCCCACCTCGCGCATGAAGCTGTTGGCGTAACCGGCAGTATCCAGAGTGACTTCGAGACGGCCCTGATAGGCTTCACCGGCCTCACCGCCCAGCTCCAGATAAAAATGCTGTTCGGCAGCAAACAGGCGGTCAGTCAGATAGCGTTCGGCTGAATAGCGCAGGGGCCGCAATTGTTCGGCCAGCGGCAGCTCTCCCGAGCGGCCCAGCCTGGCCGAACGGACGGCCTGGTGATGCAGCAGGCCGTTGACGACCTGCCGGGCCATGCCAGCATTGTTGTCCTGCAAGGCCTGTCGGGCTGGGCCGGCAAGCACTGCCAGCATCTGCTGACCCTCGTTGCGTATGCTGTCCCTGACCAAGGAGACGGAGTGCAGCACCTGTAGCAGGCTCATGAGGATGCCGATACCGACAGCCACCCATAGCGTCCGGCGCAGCAATATGCCGGAAAGCCGGGTCTGGCGGGGTTTGGAGTCGGTTTGGCTGACAGTCATGCAAGGCCCTGACGCATATACAGGTGACGGCAAAAATACTGTGGTGTTTCGTAATCAGACACATGCGGCACCCGGTGCCGCTTGTGCAGGGCCCGGCAACGCCGGACCCTGCACAGGAGAGGACTATCAGCCGGCAAAGTTGGCGGCAACAAAGTCCCAGTTGACCAGGTTCCAGAATGCCTCGACGTACTTCGGACGGGCATTGCGGTAGTCGATGTAGTAGGCATGTTCCCACACGTCGCAGGTCAGCAGGGCCTTGTCTGCGGTGGTCAGCGGGCAGCCGGCACCGATGGTGCTGCTCAGGCCGACAGTGCCGTCAGGCTTCTTCACCAGCCAGGCCCAGCCGGAACCGAAGGTGCCGATGGCGGTTTTGGTGAATTCTTCCTTGAACTTGTCGAAGGAACCGAAAGCGGCATTGATGGCGTCAGCCAGTGCGCCGGTCGGCTCGCCGCCGCCGTTGGGGCTCAGGCAGTTCCAGTAGAAGGTGTGGTTCCATACCTGGGCCGCATTGTTGAAAACGCCGCCAGTGGAAGTCTTGATGATATCTTCCAGGCTTTTGCCTTCAAACTCGGTGCCGGGCACCATGTTGTTCAGGTTGACTACGTAAGCGTTGTGGTGCTTGCCATGATGGTAGTCGAGGGTTTCTGCGGAAATATGTGGCTCAAGGGCGTTCTGCGCATAGGGCAGTGCTGGCAATTCAAAGGCCATGGTTATTCTCCTTTTGCATCATGCAGGGCTGTATGGGTGATTTATCAGGCATGTCTGTGCCTGTGCTTTTGTATGAAAATACCGTTACAGGGGTATTTTCCCGACTGACGAATACTATCACAAAGCGTGACTGTTGCCATGCACCCGCCAGTGCGCCAATGCTGTTGCCGACGATAAAATCACGAACCGCAAGCAGAGGCCATTTGCACCTTTTTCAGGCATTCCTCCGCGCCCGGGCTCCCGCTCGCCAGCGATGGCTGCGCCGGACAGCGCGTAACGCATAAAAAACCCCGGACAGAGCCTGGCCGGGGTTCTTGTGCATCACGTACCGGATCAGAGACCGGACATGGCCTTGATCGCGCTGATCAGCTCGTCATCAGAGCAGTCGCCGCAGGTACCCATGGGTGGCATGCCACCCCTGCCGCTTTTGGCAACGGCCAGCAAGCCGTCCATACCGCCTCCGGCTTCGGCACGAATGGCCCAGGCTTCCTTGTCACCGGTCTTCGGCGCATCAAGCAAGCCGGTGCCGTGACAAACGCCACAGCTCTTGGCAACGATATCATCACCGCTACGACCAGCTGCCGCTGCGGACGCAGAACCGCCGGCCGCTTCGGCCGGGGCAGCAGCTGCAGCAGCCGCACACTCCTGGCCCTTGATGCAGACTTCGCCCACCGGCTTGAGGCGTGCGGCAACGGCATCATCGGTTGCTGCCTGTGCAGCCGCACCCGCCAATACAAACAATGCAGCCGCCGGAGCGACCAGGATCTTTTTAATCAGGTTCACGGGTTACCCTCTTTATTTTGACGTTGAAAGTTCCGGCAAGCCTTGCGGCCTGCAACAAAGCCCGGGCCTGTCTGTGTGGCAGCCGGCGGTAAATTGCCGACTAGTATAACCAGTCAGGGGTTGATGTGAAACAGCCGGCCGCACGACAGTGCATATTCGATCCGCCGTCCGTACCAGCCGCCAGTGGCATCCGCTCACCCATGATAGTGCCAGGCCACCCGCCGCACACCGGTCAGCAAGGTATAGGCGATAGTGTCTGCGTGCCTGGCCACCTGCTCCACTGGCAGGTGGCGACCCCACAATTCCACCTTGCTGCCGACCCCGGCCTGCGGCAACCGGGTCAGGTCGACAGTCAGCATGTCCATCGACACGCGACCCGCCAGGGCCGCCGGCTGCCCGTCAACCAGCACCGGCGTGCCATCCATCGCATGTCTCGGGTAGCCATCGGCATATCCCATGGCCACCACACCGATACGGGCCGGCCCGGGAGTGACAAAACGCGCACCATAGCCCACCGCCTCGCCAGCCGGCAGCTCACGCACGGCAATCACCCTCGACTCCAGCGTCATCACCGGCTGCAGGTGCCGGCCCAGTTCGTGGCTTGCCGCTAACGGATTGCTGCCGTACAGCATGATGCCGGGGCGGGTCCAGTCGCTGGCCATTTCCGGCCAGTCGAGGGTTGCCGCCGAGTTGCTCAGGCTGCGCAAGCCCTCCAGGCCTTTGGTGGCACTGTCAAACTGGCGCAACTGCTCGAGCGTACTGACCCGCTCGGGCTCATCGGCCCGGGCGAGGTGAGTCATCATGACGATATCGGCAACATTGGCGCAGGCCCGCAGCCGTTGCCAGGCGGCTGCGTATTCATGCGGAAAAAAACCGACCCGGTGCATGCCGGAATCCAGCTTGAGCCAGCAATTGAGCGGTCTGGACAGGGCAGCCTGCTCCAGCAGCTCCAGCTGCCACCAGGCATGCACCACCAGCCAAAAATCCTGCTCGACACACAGCGCCAGCTCATCCGGGTGAAACACACCCTCAAGCAGCAAAATCGGCAGCTGGATACCGGCCTGACGCAACTCCAGCGCCTCTTCAATGCAGGCCACGGCAAAACCGTCAGCCTCTGCGGCCAGCGCCCGCGCACAGCGCACCGCGCCATGCCCGTAAGCATCCGCCTTGACCACGGCCAGGGCGCCACCACGACTGAGCGTTTTGGCCAGCCGGTAATTATGCAGCAATGCAGACAGATCAATTGTAGCCTGTGCCGGTCGCATGACATTCCTCAAAACAGACAAATGATTAACAGGTAGCGTAACGGAAGATATCCAGTCCCTCGCCGCTGATTTCGGGTGTCCTCCCTGCCAGCCGGTCGGCCAGATAGCGGGACGTGCCACAGGCCACCGCGCAACCTGAGCCGCCATGGGCAATATTCAGCGTCAGATTGGCGTAAGCCGTAGCCCCCACCACGGGTACGCCATCCGGCGTGACGTGGCACAGACCAGCCTGAAACTCGCCACTGCGGCTATCACCAGCCAGTGGAAACAGCGTATCGGCAACCATGGCCAGAGCATGCCTGCGTTGCGGATCCGGACGCCTGCCGGCCAGCTCCTGCATGCCGTGCAAGCGAAGACGCCGGCCAAAGCGGGTAATGGTAACACCCCGGGCCGAATCAAACACCGTGGAATGGGGGGCCGCAGCCGCATCCGTGATGTCATAGGCCAGCGCATGGCTCCTGAACCGATGCATCGGAACAGCAATACCCAGCCCGTCGAGCAAAGCCCGTGCCCGCTCATCCAGCGCCAACACATAGTGATCGGCCCGCAGCAGCGCCCCATTGACCCGCACGCCCTGCACGCGGTCGCCTTCACCCGGCAGTTGCTCAATGTTGCTGCCAAAACGGAACTCGACACCGGCCGCCCGCGCCAGCGTGCTCAGCCCGCCGGCAAACCCGCAGCAATCGACAGAACGGGCTCCGGGCCAATACAGGGCGCCAGCCAATCGATGGCGCACTCCGTGCAGGGCTGGCTCAACCCGCCCTATTTCATCCGGCAACAACAGGCTGCATGACAGGTCATTGCTGACGGCACGCTGCATGTCCGCCACTGCCATCTCCAGCTGCTGCCGGTCATAAAAGACCCGGATCATGCCGCAGCGCCCGCCTGCCCCGTCGAGGCCGGCAGCCTCACATAGCTCCGCAAAGCACCCTTGACCATACCCGGTCAGTCGCAACAAGCGCTCCCGGCTCGCCGCACGACCGGCGGCGGAGCAATTACGCAGCAACCGCCACACCCACTGATACTGCTGCCAGCCGGTGCCCGGACGCAGAGCCGGTGGCCCATGCCGGAGCAACAGCCCGCGCATTGTCTGCAGCACCGTACTGCGAGCAACCCATGGAGCCACCCCGCCCGACATGCCGCAGCCGACACAGCAGGTTTCCCGGCCCGCAGCCAGTTGCGGCTCCAGTACGGTCACATCAAAACCCGACTGCCGCAAATAATAAGCCGTGGCGATGCCCGCCACTCCGGCACCCAGCACCATGACTTTCATGCCACCTCCCTGTTTCCTGCCTTCCGTTCCGTCAAGGCAGACAGGATGCCATAAAAGGTGTCGGCATGCCTGACGCGCAAGCCGGAGCCGACCAACGGACAAGCTGCGGGCTGCAGGCACAAAAAAGCCCGCACGAGGCGGGCCTTTTCTGAGGGCGCATCAATTACTTGATTTTGCCTTCCTTGTAGATCACGTGCTTGCGGACAACCGGATCATATTTCTTGATTTCCAGTTTTTCCGGAGTAGTACGCTTGTTCTTGTCGGTGGTGTAGAAGTGGCCGGTACCGGCGCTGGACACCAGACGAATCAAATCACGCATGATGCTGCTCCTTAGAACTTGACGCCACGAGCACGCAGCTCGGACAGAACGGTGTCGATGCCACGCTTGTCGATGACACGCATGCCTTTGGCAGATACGCGCAGACGTACGAAACGCTTCTCGGACTCAACCCAGAAACGATGGTACTGCAAGTTTGGCAGGAAACGGCGACGGGTTTTGTTCATGGCGTGGGAAACGTTGTTCCCCGTAACCGGACCCTTACCGGTTACTTGACAAACTCTTGACATGCCTCAGCCCTCTAGAACCACATGCCCAACCCGGCATGGGTTGGCTGTTGAAAACGTATTATCTTGCAAGCCATTGAAAATGCTTTGCTTTCAATGAAACTTCCATCTCTGCAGACCCGCCAGGCAGCGCTTCCCGTGATGCACAGGTACACAAGGCCACAGACCGGGTCTGGAACGAAGTCGCACTTTATAGCAAAATCCGCCCGCAACAGCAAGCGTTGCGATAAAATTTAACTCTCACATCCAGCCGTACTCGACCATGGACAGCGGTTCGCCATCACCCACGATGAAGTGATCGAGAATCCGCACATCCACCAGCGCCAGCGCTTCCTTCAGGCGCTCGGTCAGCATCCGGTCGGCCTGGCTGGGCTCTGCCACACCCGACGGATGGTTGTGACTCAGAATCAGCGCCGCCGCATTGTGCGCCAGCGCCCGCTTGACCACCTGCCTCGGATACACACTGGCACCGTCAATGGTGCCATAGAACAGCGGCTCGAAGGCCAGTACCCGGTGTCTGGTGTCCAGAAACAGGCAGGCAAACACTTCGTGCGGCTCATGGCGCAACCGCGCCTTGAGAAAATCACGTACCGCCTGCGGGCTTTCCAGTGCCGACTCGCGCTTGATGGTCGCCTCCAGATGTCGTCGACCCATTTCCAGCACCGCCTGCAACTGGGCGAACTTGGCCGGCCCCAGCCCCAGATGGGAAGTGAATTCGTCCTGGTCCGCCTCCAGCAACTGACGCAGGCCACCGAACTCTCCCAGCAACCGGCGGGCCAGCTCGACCGCACTGCAGCCCTGCACCCCGGTGCGTAAAAAAATTGCCAGCAACTCGGCATCCGACAGTACCATCGCACCCGAACGCAGCAGTTTTTCGCGCGGACGCTCATGTTCCGGCCACAAACGTATGCTCATTGCGCATACCTCCTTGTATGTCTGCGGGGCTTGCCACCCCGTCCCTGATCGCATACCGACAGCACTACAGCCACTGCTGTTCCGGCAGCTTCCTTGTGCTATCTTAATGCAGTTTTGTAAATTTACCATCCACATCTCTGTAACAGGACGATTTCATGCAGCGCCTGGCCAACAAACGCATCATTCTCGGCATTGGCGGTGGCATTGCCGCCTACAAAGGGGCAGAGCTGGTGCGCCGCCTCAAGGATCTGGGTGCAGATGTCCGCGTGGTCATGACCCGCAGCGCACAAGAATTCATCACCCCCCTGACCCTGCAGGCACTGTCCGGCCATCCGGTTCATCTGGACCTGCTCGATCCGGCTGCCGAGGCGGCCATGGGCCATATCGAGCTGGCCCGCTGGGCCGACCTGGTGCTGGTGGCGCCAGCCACCGCAGAAATCATGGCCCGTCTGGCCCAGGGCAATGCCAACGATCTGCTCACCACCCTGGTGCTGGCCACCGACGCCCCGGTGGCGCTGGCACCGGCCATGAACCAGGCCATGTGGCGCGACCCGGCAACACAGCATAACGCCCAGGTGCTGACACAGCGCGGTGTGCGCCTGTTCGGCCCGGCAGCCGGCAGCCAGGCCTGTGGTGATATCGGTCCCGGCCGCATGCTGGAACCCGATCAGCTGGCACAGCACGCCGCCGAATGCTTCGAATCCGGTCTGTTGACCGGCAAGCACGTACTGGTCACCGCCGGACCAACCCGCGAGGCGATCGATCCGGTGCGTTACATTACCAATCACAGCTCCGGCAAGATGGGCTTTGCCGTGGCGCGCGCCGCAGCAGAAGCCGGCGCCCGCGTCACCCTGGTTAGCGGCCCGGTACAGCTCGCAACTCCGGAACGAGTGGACCGCATCAACGTCACCAGCGCCCGCGAAATGCTGCTGGCCTGCGAATCGGCCATGCCTTGCGATATCCTGATTGCCACCGCCGCAGTTGCCGACTTCCGCCCGGAGCTGCCCGCCGAGCACAAGCTGAAAAAGGACCCGGGCAGCGCTGACGGCATGTTGCTGCAGCTGGTACGCAATCCGGACATTCTGGCATCACTGGCGCAGCGCAACGACCGGCCGTTCAGCGTCGGCTTTGCCGCAGAAACACAACACCTGCTGGACTACGCTGCCGGCAAGCTGCGCGACAAGAATCTGGACCTGATCGTGGCCAACGATGTCTCCAACTCCAGCATCGGCTTTGACAGCGAAGAGAACGCCATCACCGTGATCGACCGCTCCCATCGCCAGACCCATTTTGCCCAGACCAGCAAAAGCAAGATCGCCAACCAGCTGATCGGGCTCATTCACCAGTACCTGAACAAGGACGAACCCTGACATGCACGCCATCCAAGCCAAAGTTCTCGACCCGCGCCTGGGCAGCGAATTCCCCCTGCCTGCCCATGCCACTGCCGGCTCGGCCGGACTCGACCTGCGCGCCATGCTGAAAGAGGCCGTCACACTGAACCCCGGCGATACCCTGCTGATTCCCACCGGCCTGGCCATCTACATCGAAGACCCGGGCCTGGCGGCTGTCATCCTGCCGCGCTCAGGGTTGGGCCACAAGCACGGCATCGTGCTCGGCAACCTCGTCGGCCTGATCGACTCCGACTACCAGGGCGAATTGATGGTCTCCTGCTGGAACCGCGGCCAGAGCAGCTTCACCATCGAACCGGGCGAGCGCATTGCCCAGCTGGTACTGATACCCGTGGTACAGGCACAACTGCGGCTGGTTGACGATTTTGCCGCCAGCGAGCGTGGCAGTGGCGGGTTTGGCCACACAGGCAAACAATAAAACTGGCCAGCAAGCCGGCACGGAGGTTTCATGAAGCTCAAGAAGACAGCTGCCAACCCGAAGTCCAAAGCCCGATCCGGGAAGAAAAAGCGCCACATATCCCCCATGGGTGCCGCCCTGCTACCTGTCCTGCTGGGATTACTGGCCATCTGCGCCCTGTTGCTACAGATCAACCAGTCCGCCACGGAAGAGCAGACCAGCTGGCAGACCGGCAACCTGGCCAACGCCTACAAGCAACAGCTTGAGCTGCTGCTTGACATTACCGAGGCCGGCAGCAGGACATTTGCCGCCAGCCCGGCCCTGGTCCGCGCCATTCTGAGCCAGGACCAGGACACCCTGGCCCGCCTGCAGCGCGAGTGGGCGCAGACGCCATACCTGTCATCGGTGGTCATCATGACGCCGGGCAGTCTTGCCGACGCCGCTCTGGGCTTCGCCGCCCTTGACCACCTCGGTGTTGCGGCAACCAATCAGCAGTCAACGCTAGAATATGTAACCAGTGACGGCAAACAGCTGTTTTACCAGGCCAGCCCGGTATTGCACCCGCAGCAATCAAGGGTGATCGGCACCCTGCTGCTGGTCTATGACGCCAAAGCCATGCTCGACAGTCTGTCTGCTCCTGCCCTGTCAGGCGCCTGGCAGGTACGTCTGCAGCAACAGCTGCCACAAACACCACAACTTGAGCTGTATCGTGCCGGCCCCGGCCTGCAGTCATCTGCAGCACAATCCTTCAAGACAGGACACCCGTACTGGAGCCTGTCGGTCGGCATGGACAGCCCCGAACTGCTGGACAACCCCAGGCTGGTCCAGTATCTCGCCCTGCCGCTGATCCTGCTGCTGAGCGCCGTCGCTGCACTGCTGATCCTGCAGGGCCGTTTGCGCAAACAGCTGGCTGAAGATGCCCGCCTGCTCGCCGCCGCAGTGATCGACTCCGGCAAATTATCCGCCATCGGCCCGCTGGCAACAGCCGGACTCTCCCCTCTGGTCGAAGCACTGCAGAAGCATCAACAGCGTGCAACCGCCAAACCCGCCGCCACGCCAGCGGCAGCTGCCCCGCTGCCACAAACGGCACCTGCTGCCGGACAACCGCAAACGGCATCAGTCAAACCCTTTGTATTTGACGAAGCGCTCGAAATCGACATTCTCGATATGGAACTGGACGAAAACGCCCTGCATGACATGCAAGAGTCGCCAGCCAGCCCGCCAGCCATGGATGCGACAATCTTCCGCGCCTATGACATTCGCGGTATTGTCGGCCAGAATCTGGATGCCGATACCGCTTACTGGATCGGCCGTGCCGTCGGCAGCGAGAGCATTGCCCAGGGCGAAGCCCGGGTCGTGGTGGGCCGCGATGGCCGCCAGTCCGGCCCGCAACTGCTGGAGGCCCTGACCCGTGGACTGACCGACACCGGCTGTACCGTACTCGACCTGGGCATGGTACCCACACCACTGGTGTACTTCGGCACCCACCAGCTCGATGCCACCTCCGGCGTCATGGTGACCGGCAGCCACAACCCCCCCGACTATAACGGCTTCAAAATCGTGATTGCCGGCGTGACCCTGGCCAGCGAACGCATCCAGGCCCTGTACCAGCGGATTGCCAACCAGGAGCTGCTGCAAGGCAGCGGGGCGGTCCAGCAGGTTGACCTGCTGGAACAATATATCGATCACATCACCGACGATGTGGCCATCGGCAACCCGCTCAAGGTAGTGGTGGACTGCGGCAATGGCGTAGCCGGTGTGGTTGCGCCCCGACTGCTGGAAAACCTTGGCTGCATCGTCACCCCGCTGTATTGCGAGGTTGACGGCACCTTCCCCAACCACCATCCCGATCCCGGCAAACCCGAGAACCTGCAGGACCTGATCCGCAAGGTCGAGGAAACCGGTGCCGACCTTGGCCTGGCCTTTGACGGCGACGGTGACCGCCTCGGCGTGGTGACCAACAGCGGCGAGATCATCTATCCCGACCGCCTGATGATGCTGCTGGCCAAGGATGTGGTGTCCCGCAACCCCGGCTGCGACATTCTCTATGACGTCAAGTGTACCCGCCGCCTGGCCGCGCTGATCAGTCGCTGCGGCGGCCGGCCGGTGATGTGGAAAACCGGCCACTCGCTGATGAAAGCCAAGATGCGCGAAACCGGTGCCCTGCTGGGTGGCGAAATGAGCGGGCACATCTTCTTCCAGGAGCGCTGGTTCGGCTTTGATGACGGCGTGTATGCCGCTGCCCGCCTGCTGGAAATCCTGAGCATGGAGAATGACAGCGTGGACCGGGTGTTTGCCCGTTATCCGGTCAGCCCGTCCACTCCCGAACTGACCATCGAAGTCACCGAGGACAGCAAATTCGCCATCATCGAGGCGCTGCAAAAATCGGCCGACTGGGGTGACGGCAGCCTCACCACACTGGACGGCATTCGCGTCGACTACCCCAAAGGCTGGGGCCTGATCCGTGCCTCCAACACCACGCCCATGCTGGTACTGCGTTTCGAGGGCGATAGCGAAGACGATCTGCAATCCATCCAGAACCTGTTCCGCGACCAGCTGCTGGCGGTCGCTCCCGATATTCACTGGCCATTTTGACACCGGAGCCATCCATGACCCTTAACCGCCAAGACGCGGCCCACGTGGCCGAAGTACTATCCGAAGCCCTGCCCTACATCCGCCGCTTTGTCGGCCAGACGCTGGTGATCAAATATGGCGGCCATGCCATGGAAAGCGAGGAGCTGAAAAACGGCTTCGCCCGCGATATCGTGCTGATGAAAGCGGTCGGCATCAACCCGGTGGTGGTGCATGGCGGCGGCCCGCAGATCGGCGAGCTGCTCAAGCGCCTCAACATCGAAAGCCGCTTTGTCGACGGCATGCGCGTCACCGACAGCCAGACCATGGACGTGGTGGAAATGGTGCTCGGCGGGCTGGTCAACAAGAGCATCGTCAACCTGATCAACAGCCATGGCGGCAGCGCCATCGGCCTGACCGGCAAGGATGCGCGCCTGATCCGTGCGCGCAAGCTGAAAGTCACCCGCCAGACACCGGAGATGACCAAGCCGGAAATCATCGACATCGGCCAGGTCGGCGAGGTCGCCAGCATCAACAAGGACCTGCTGCACATGATGGTGCAGGGTGACTTCATCCCGGTCATCGCGCCGATTGGCGTGGGTGCCGATGGCGAGTCTTACAACATCAACGCCGATCTGGTGGCCGGCAAGGTGGCCGAGGCGCTGAACGCCGAAAAACTGCTGCTGCTCACCGACATTGCCGGCCTGATGGACAAGCAGGGCAACGTCCTGACCGGCCTGAATACCGAGCAGGTCGACGCCCTGATCGAGGACGGCACCATCTATGGCGGCATGCTGCCCAAGATCGGCTGCGCACTGGATGCGGTACAGGCCGGCGTACGCAGCGCCCACATCATTGATGGCCGAGTACCCAATGCCGTCCTGCTGGAGATCTTTACCGACTCCGGTGTGGGTACGCTGATCACCAACAGCTAAGCCCCCGCCAACTGCCGGACACAAAAAAGGCCGCAGCCCCCACGGACTGCAGCCTTTTTCGTTCATCACACCCGAAGTCAGGCGCCAGCCTGCTCCTGCATGGCATTGTATTCATCAGTAAAGAAAAACTTCTCTTCGCCAAACGCCGGTACCAGGTCGTCAAACCAGGTGGCCTCGGGGTCGTACTTGGCAAAGAAGATACGCTGAACCCAGTCCGGGTTGCGGCCCTGGATAAAGCGCAGAATGAACACCTTCTCGCCGTTGATCACATCAATACCCTGGATTTCCACCTTGCCGGGGCCGGCACTCATCGACGGGCCACGGGCGGTACGCGCCAGGCCGGAGACCTGCTGAATGGCCTCACGGTAAATCTGCCAGGTGCGCTCCAGCGGCACCTCGAAGTAGCGCTTGGCACCGGTGTCACGCTCGACAAACATGTAATAGGGCACGATGCCCAGCCGTACCTGAGTACGCCACATGCGCGCCCAGACATCCGGATCATCATTGATGTGCTGGACCACGGGGGCCTGGGCACGAATGACGGCTCCTGTTGCCTGGATGCGCTTGATCGCTTCACGCACGATCGGCGTTTCCATTTCACGCCAGTGGTTGAAATGGGCCATCAGCGCCACATGCTTGCCACCACGCACCAGACGGGTGAACAGCGCCAGCAGCTCGTCGGCATCCGGGTCGGTGACAAAGCGCTGCGGCCAGAAGGTCAGGGATTTGGTGCCGATGCGGATGGTCTGCACATGATCCAGCTCGGGGCGCATCATGCCGTCCAGATAGCCCTTGAGATGATGGGTTTTCATCACCATCGGGTCGCCACCGGTGATCAGCAGGTCGGTCACTTCCTTGTGCTGTGCCAGATAGCGATGCAGGCTGTCAGCCTCATTACTGGCAAAACGCAGCTCCTTGTCACCAATGAACTGCGCCCAGCGGAAGCAGAACGTACAGTAGGTATGGCACACCTGGCCCTGACTGGGAAAGAACAGCACCGTTTCACGGTACTTGTGCTGCATGCCGGGCAAGGGTTCGCCATCGAGCATGGGCACGTTCATTTCCTGCTGGCCGGCGGGGTGCGGGTTGAGTTTTTCGCGGATGTCGTTGGCAATCGCCTGGATTTCGCTGCGCTCGGCTTCACGCATGAGCGCCTCGGCCATGCGGTCGTAATCTTCGGGAGCGAGCATGCCGCGCTGGGGAAAGGTCAGCTGGAAAATCGGATCAGCCGGAATGTTGTTCCAGTCGATCAGCTCGTCAATCACATACTGGTTGACACGAAACGGCAGCACATTGGCCACCACGCGCATTTCAAAACGCTGTTCTGCCGTCAGCTGCTGTAGCGGTGCGATCCGCTCCAGCTGCCGTTCGGTGTACACCACAAATTTGGTGTTTTGCGTATAGACCTCATCCGAGGCTCTTGTTTTTATCAATCGAGTCATGGGTACTCTCCATATTCATGGCAAGCACAACCACCTGAACGGCGGCCCGACGCTGCTTGCCCGACTGGGTATCCCCGCAGGGAAAAGACAATTACCTTGGGTAATCAAGAGCGGCCCGGGCAGTCTGGCAGACAGCCCGCATGGCCAATCACATGGGACACATGGGTTCCCACAAAGTCCGGAAACATTCCGGCCAAAAGAACGCCTTTTTAGAAAAGGACGGGCAGGGTACTGCAGTTTTTTTGCAGACTCAATTTTTTTTGCCGCGTTGAATCCATCTAGCGGGAATTCAGCAGCTGTTCCAGGCGCCGTTTGTCGACCGCAAATTCAGCCGCTACATCGAGCTTGAGCTGCTGGTAGCGATCAATTTCCTGCAGGTAGACGCGCTCCCTCTGCTCCAGGGCAGCAATCTGTTCGAGCAGCGCACCGGGTACCTCGCGTCCGGCGCGCTCGTGGTTGCCGGCATCCTTGAGCAGCACCGACTTGTCTTCCTGGATATCGGTCATATTGCGGCGCACCAGACCGATAAAGGAGTCTATTTCCATTTGTTTGCGCGCTTCGGCCCGTTCCACATCGGACACCTGGCTATACAAGCGCAACAGTTGACGGTCGATGTCCGCCTGCTGCTTCTCTTCCTGCAACAGGCGGTGCTCTTCAGGGGTCAGCGCACGCGGCACCACCCGTATCACACGGCCATGTTCGTTGATCACCTCATAGCCGTTGCCAATCACGCTGGAGGGTACGCCCTGGCGGGAAATCACCGTGACGCCATTGGCGTCCACGTAGCGGTAGTATTCCACCGCCTGGGCCGCACCGCAGGACAACAACGCCACCAGGGCCCATCCATTGCGTATTCTGGTCATGATGCATTCTCCGTTTTTCGCCCGCTCAGGCAATGCCGTAAGTATCCCGGTAACGTTGCACCGCAGGCAGATAAGCCTTCAACCGGGGGTCTTCTGCCAGGTACTGCATAATCTGCTGCAGGGAAACAATGCTGATCACCGGCATGCTGAAGTCACGCTCCACCTCCTGGATGGCCGACAGTTCACCCTGGCCACGCTCCTGCCGGTCAAGGGCGATCAGCACACCTGCCGCCTGTGCGCCTTCACGCCCGATGATCTGCATCACCTCGCGAATGGCGGTACCGGCAGTGATGACATCATCGACAATCATCACCCGCCCCTGCAAGGGCGCGCCTACCAGCACCCCGCCCTCGCCATGATCCTTGGCTTCCTTGCGGTTGAAGCACCATGGCCGGTCCTGGCCGTGTTCACCAGCCAGCGCCAGCGCCACACTGGTCGCCAGCGGGATACCCTTGTACGCGGGCCCGAACAGCACATCGTACTCCACGCCACTATCCAGCAAGGCGCGAGCATAAAACTGACCCAGCCGGGCCAGTGCCAGCCCGCTGTTGAACAGGCCGGCGTTGAAAAAATACGGGCTGACACGCCCCGACTTGAGCTGGAACTCACCAAAACGCAATACACCGCGCTCAATGGCAAAACGGATGAATTCCTCTTGATAATCTTGCATAACGGACCTTGATCAAAACAGGAACAACATAAAAATCACACAGACAGGGCACAGAATACAACATTCCCTGCCATCCTCCGGCATGACGGTAACATTTTAACCGCTCCGGCAACGAACTGCACTGGCTGCCGGCAATCGGTGCAAATCACCAGCTCCCGCTTTTCCTTAGCCAATTCCATACGGCTTAGGTATCATACTCGCAGTTTTTTTCCAGAGACCAGCCATGCGCATCATCAGTATCAATGTTAACGGACTGCACAACGCCGTTGCCTGCGGCCTGCACGACTGGCTCGGCCAGCAGGATGCCGACGTCATCTGCCTGCAGGATACCCGCATTGATGCTGCCGAGATTGAGCACCCGGAACTGCAGCTGCCCGGCTACCAGGCATTTGCCAGCTCCGGCGAGCAGCCGGAGCAAGGCGGCGTGGCCCTTTACACCCGCGTCCAGCCCCGGGCCATCATCACCACGCTGGGCTTTGAATCGGCCGACCGCTTCGGCCGCTACATCCAGGCTGATTTCGACAAGATCAGCATCGGCAGCCTGCTGTTTCCCAACGGCCGTGCGGACGATCAGCAGCTCAATGAAAAATTCAGGTTCATGGAAGACCTGGGACGCTACCTCGACAAACAGCGGCGCAAGCGGCGAGACTACATCTACTGCAGCTCGGCGTTTATTGCCCACCAGAAATTCGACGTCAAGCACTGGCGCGATTGCCAGCAAACACCCGGCTTCCTGCCCGCTGAACGTGCCTGGCTGGATGAGCTGGTACACGACATGGGCTACATCGACGCATTGCGCGAAGTCAGCCGTGAAGGAGACCAGTTCAGCTGGTGGCCAGACAGCGAGCAGGCGGAAATGCTCAACCTGGGCTGGCGCTTTGACTACCAGCTGCTAACCCCCGGGCTCAAGCGCACCGTACGCAATGCCCGTCTGTTCCGCCAGCCGCGCTTTTCCGAACACGCACCCTTGCAGGTGGATTACGACTGGACGCTGAGTTTCTAGCCAGTACCAGGTTGCACGCCCGACAACAGGTATCTGCCGCATCATGACGCGCCACCACCCGGCAGTTGCCGGGTGGTTTTCTGCAATCTCAGCCTTCCAGCGCGTTGTGCTGCAGCGCAAACAGCTCGGTGATGCCTTTTTCAGCCAGCGCCAGCATGCTGTTGAACTGTTGCGCATCAAAGGGAGCTCCTTCGGCGGTTCCCTGCACCTCGATAAAGCCGCCGGCATCGGTCATGACCACGTTCAGGTCGGTTTCGGCAGCCGAGTCTTCCGGATAATCCAGGTCCAGCACCGCCCCGCCCTGATAAATGCCTACCGATACTGCGGCAATCCGCTGTTTCAGCGGCAACGGCTTGTTGGCGCTCAGCCAGCCACGCTGCTGCATGACAGCCAGTGCATCCTCGACCGCCACCATCGCCCCGGTAATCGCCGCCGTGCGGGTACCGCCATCGGCCTGGATAACATCACAGTCCACGGTCAGGGTATAGTCGCCCAGTGCAGACAGATCCACCGCCGCCCGCAGCGAGCGCCCGATCAGGCGCTGGATTTCCAGCGTACGGCCACCCTGCTTGCCACTGGCTGCCTCGCGACGGGTGCGGTCACCGGTGGCACGGGGCAGCATGCCATATTCGGCGGTCAGCCAGCCCTGGTTCTGGCCACGCAGAAAACGCGGCACGCCGCTTTCCACACTGGCGGTGCAAATCACCTTGGTCCGGCCGAACTCGACCAGCACCGAACCTTCGGCGTGACAGGTATAGTTGCGGGTGATCTTTACTTCTCGCAGCTGATCTGCGGCACGGCCACTGGGACGGCTCATTGGTTTTTCCCCTGAAAGTCCGGATGACGCAGCGGCCATGATGCCGCTGCCGATAAAGTTTCCGGACAGTATAAAGGATTAACCCCGTCACCGCCCCGATGTCGGCAAGCCGGAAAAACACATTTGCCGACTGCAGGCCGGCGGCAATCAGGCTAGACTGTCGCCTTTGCCATCACCGAGGACACCCCATGACCCACAGCATGACCGCTTTTGCCCGCCAGGAACTCAATGGCCCTTACGGCACCCTGACCTGGGAAATACGCTCGGTCAATCACCGCTACCTGGAGCCGCACCTGCGCCTGCCGGAAAGTCTGCGCAGTCTTGAGGGCCCGGTGCGCGACCTTCTGCGCAAGGGACTGTCACGGGGCAAAATCGAATGCAGTCTGCGGCTGGTGGAAGCCGAGACGGCAACCGGCGGCGGCCTGAACCTGGAGCGCGCCCGTGAAGTGGTGGCTGCCGCCGAGCAAATCGCCGCGCTGATCAGTCAGCCGGCAGCACTGGATCCGCTGCAGGTCATGCAGCAGCCGGGCGTACTCAGCCGGCCCGAAGCCGATGGCGAACAACTGCAGACGGATGCCCTGCAGCTGTTCAACCGGACACTGGCGCAACTGAAGGACAACCGTGCCCGCGAAGGCGTGGAGCTGGCCCGCCTGATCAGCGAGCGGCTCGACAACATCGAACAGGAAACCCGTACGCTGGCCGAAGCCATTCCCGGTATGCTGGACGCCCAGCGCCAGAAGATCCTCGACCGCTGCCAGGAAATCGCCCTTGAAATCGACCCGCAGCGGCTGGAGCAGGAACTGGTGATGCTGGCCCAGCGCAGCGATGTCGCCGAAGAGCTCGACCGCCTGCACACTCACCTCAATGAAGTGCGTCACGTGCTGGGCAGCCAGCAGCCGGTTGGCCGCCGACTGGATTTCCTGATGCAGGAGCTGAATCGCGAGGCCAATACCCTGGGCTCCAAGGCGATTGATGTGCGCACCACGCAGGCCTCGGTCAACATCAAGGTGCTGATCGAGCAAATGAGAGAGCAGATCCAGAATATCGAGTGACATCTACAGCCATCCATAGCTTTCCTACAACCCACGCAATACAAGGACTATAGATAAAACCCTGTCCACCCAGATCCACCCCCACCCACCACCATCCACCAGATAATGGTGGGTATATCGGTGGGCATGCTAGCATTAACCATGAATAGAGTGGTGGGTAAATAGAGGTGAGAAATGGGCAACCTGACTAGCAAAGCAGTGCAGGCAAAAATCAAGGGGGCACCGGGCCGCTTTTCAGACGGCGGGGGGCTTTATCTGGTAGTACCGAAAGCCGGTCGGGCTTATTGGATGCTGCGCTTCACATCCAATAAAAAGCGTAAAGAAATGACGCTCGGCAGGGTTGAGGACCTGTCTCTTGCAGACGCAAGAACAGAAGCAACACTGAAAATGCAGCAACACCGTCAGGGTCTTGACCCCCTCATCGCCAAGCAGCGATCCCAGCTCGAATCAATTCGCAGCGTCGACGACCTTTTTGCAGACTGGCATGAGGGCAACATCAAGCGCCTGAAACACCATCAGATACCCTTTCGGGTTTACTCAAAGGACATCGCACCGGTTATAGGCCAGATGCGACCAGAAGCCGTCACCGGACGCGACATACAAAGGATTTTACGTAACATCATCGAAAGCAATCGACCAACCATTGCCAACGACGCCTTGCTGTATTGCAAGCAGCTGTTTAATCACGGCATAAAACTGGATGTGGTCGCCGGCAATCCGGCCAGCGCTTTTACAGCGAGTGATGCGGGCGGCATAGAAAAAAGCAGAGACAGAGTCCTGACGCTAAAAGAAGTCACCTTTGCCTTTAAAAAATTCCGAGAAGAAACAGATAGCTTTACACGTGACAACTATCTTGCCTGTGCGCTGTTGCTGTCATTAGGCGTTAGGAAAAGCGAGCTGACTGAAGCAACCTGGAACGAGTTCGACCTTGATGGCCAGACCTGGTATCTACCCAGCGAACGAAGCAAATCCGGGGCAGCTATCGATATCCCATTGCCCGACTTGTCTATCGAGTGGCTAAAAGAGCTGAAGGTACGCTCGTTTGGCTCCGCTTACGTGCTCCCAAACAGAAGGACAAGCAAAGTGCCTCATATGGGCAAAGACACCCTGAATAGAGCAATATCAAAACTGTTTGGCAGAGAGCCCGGCAGAGCGGTGCAACCCGAGAACAAAATGGGAGAGATCGAACATTTCACAGTTCACGACCTGCGTCGCACCTGCAGAAGCCTGCTGGCATCAATCGGCGTGCCTGGCCATGTAGCTGAGCGCTGCCTGAATCACAAATTGAAAGGCGTAGAAGGCATATACAACCGCCACGACTATTTTGATGAGAGAAGAGATGCGTTGGACAGGCTTGCCCAGCTACTTGCTCCGCTTATATAGAGCTTTCTAGCGTGTCCGCGTATCGGTCAACCACCTTGGTAGCCGATACCGTGTAAATCCCGCCTAGCGCCCTTTCAGATGCCCTGCTGGGGTCATACGTTGGTGCAGCACCGCAAACACCACCAGCTGATTCTTCTCCAACCTGTAGTAGAGCATGTGGCTGCCGTACGGAAAGCTGAACACCCCGCCGTCTACATCCTGCCTGGCCAGCCCCTGAGCAGGAAACTCAGCAAGCAGCCTGATAGTGCTCTGCATACCTTCGAGGTACTTTCTGGACTGTTCCTGCCCCCACTGCTGCACGGTATAACGACGAATTGCCGTTAAATCCTGCTGAGCATCACGGGTTAAACGAAAAGCCGCTGCCATCAGTCATCGTTTCCTTGCAAGAGCTGGTCAAAGAACTGGCCGCCATCAACGGTATCCCCTGCCGCGATCTGCTCCCTCGCCCGCTCCGCCCTCAAACGCAATAACTCCAGCTTCAGTTCATCCGTACTCACAAAATCCTCGGACGATACCAATACTGCCACCGGCTTGCCGTGCTTGCTGATGTGTACGGGCTCTCGCTGAGACATCAGCAATACCTCACCAAATTTCGTTTTTGCTTCGTTTGCTGTCATTACAGGTCTAGACATTGCACACCTCGCCCTAAACGCTCGATTCATTCATATCGAATGATTTGACCAATTTAAACCAAGCCTACCACGTCTCTCGGCCAACCGTCGCTCCGGTTTATCTTATTCAAAAAAATTACAGTCACACATTACTGTCATGACGATGACGTCATCATCCATTGGAGTCTTGATCATGACAGTACGATGCCCACATTGCGGCTCAACAAACACACACCAATCATCCAGCATCACCACAACCACTGCGGGTGCCGGAGCGATAGGTGGCATAGCCACAGCCGTTTCCAAAACCCTCGGCAAAGGCATTCCTGCCGGTGGGGCCGTTCAGTTTGCTGCCGGAATCATCATCAGCAGTATCTTCTCTGGTTTGGCAGGCACCCTGCTTGGGGCCAAAGTCGGCTCAGAGCTGGAGCGTTCCATGCCGCCCAAGCATCACTGCAATCAGTGCGGCCACAGCTTTACCTCAATGAAACAACTCAGCTAATCATAAGGAGAAACCCCATGGCTCATTTAGTCGAACAGATGGCCTATGCCGGTGATACACCTTGGCATGGGTTAGGCAATCAACTCTCGCCCAAGCAACCCCTTGAGGTCTGGCGGCGGGAAGCCGGGATGGATTGGGAAATCCTTGATAGCCCGGTTCACTTCAAGTCAGAAGTGCACGGCCCTTTGGGTGCCATTCATACATTCCCTGAACAACGTGTCCTCTACCGCTCAGATACCAAAACGGCTCTGTCGGTAGTGTCCAATCGTTATCAGGTGGTACAGCCCCGTGATGTGATCGAGTTCTATCGTGACCTGACCGAGGTATCCGGGTACGAACTGGAAACAGCGGGCGTGCTCAAAGGCGGACGCAAGTTTTGGGCGCTGGCACGTACCGGCCTGGACTTCGCTTTGAAAGGCAAAGATCAGGTGAACGGCTATCTGCTCCTGGCAACGTCCTGTGACGGCACCATGGCCACCACCGCAACACCGACCACTGTGCGTGTGGTGTGCAACAACACCCTGACCGTGGCCATTGATGGCGCACCCCGTGCCATCAAGGTTCCACACAACACGATCTTCCAGCCTGATGTGGTAAAGCAGGATCTGGGCATTGCCGTTTCACAATGGGACGACTTCAAGTACCAGATGCGCCTGCTCTCTCAACGCAAAGTCCGCTGGAAGGAAGCCATGGCCTACTTCATGGATGTGGTATGCGACATTGATGAAGAAGCCCCAGTACCTGAAAAGATCCCCAACGAACGTGGCCTCAAGCGGGTTCAGGATCTATTTGATGGTGCTGGTCGTGGTAGCGATCTGGAGTCAGCCCACGGGACGGCCTGGGGCATGCTCAGTGCAGTGACCGAATACGTTGATCACCATCGGCAAGCTCGCAATAACGATTACCGGCTGGATTCTGCCTGGTTCGGTAACGGTGCGCTGATGAAGCAACGTGCGCTGGATTCTGCGCTGCGCTTGGTTGCTTAACCCTCTCCCAACCCTGCGTTTTACCCCCAATATTCAACTGAAACTGGAGTGCATTATGGAAGCTCATAAATTGCAGCCTACGGCTGTGCCTTATCGTGCGCTACGTCTGGTGAACACCAAGGACATGGAGCGTGAAGAATGGCTGAAAATCCGCAAACAAGGCATTGGCAGCTCGGATGCTGCAGCGGCTATCGGTCTTAACCCTTACAAGTCACAACTGGAGCTCTGGATGGAGAAAACCGGGCGTGACAAGGAGCTACCCAAGCCTGACCCGGATGACGATACAGCCCCTGTGTTTTGGGGAACCGTCCTGGAGCCGATTGTGGCTGTGCAGTATGCCAAGAAGACGGGAAACAAGGTGCGGCGCATCAATGCCGTACTGCAACACCCTGACCCGGACTTGCACTGGATGCTAGCCAACATCGACCGTGAAGTTAACGGAAGCCCGGAAGTACAGATCCTGGAGTGCAAAACGGCAGGCATTAACGGGGCTCGCCTATGGAAGGAAGGCGTTCCCGAGTATGTACAGGTGCAGGTCATGCACCAACTGGCTGTGACAGGCAAGCAGGCCGCTGATGTGGCCGTGCTGATTGCCGGGCAGCAGCTGGAAGTGTTTCGTATTGACCGTGATGAAACCATGATTGCCCAGCTCATCGAGCTGGAAAAGCAGTTCTGGCATTACGTTGAAACGGATACGCCACCGCCTGCTGACGGCTCTGCATCGGCTGATCAGGCACTGCGTTGCCTCTTCCCACGGGATGATGGCGAAGTTCTCGATCTTACGGACAACCCTGAACTCAACCAAGCCTACGAAGAACTGAAGCAGATTCGTCGTGAAATTGCCGAGCAGGAAAAACTGGAAGCGTCCCTCAAACAAAAGCTGCAACAAGCCATGGGCGAAGCGTCCAAAGCTGTATTTACCAGTGGCTTTGTTACCTGGCGTAAAGCCAAGGACAGCCTGACGTTCAACAGCTCTGCCTTGCTCAAGGACTTGCCTCATCTTCAACAGAAGTACCAAGAGCTGCGTAAAGGCAGTAGACGTTTCTTGATCAACTGAATCAGCACCTATCACACAACACAGCATAAGCCCCCCAGCCGCGCCATGCAGCTGGGGGGCTTATGCGTTTGGGAGAAAGAAAATGCTCAAAGGTTTAGCTATCACACCGCCTGTCGCCGGGCGGATTACGATTGGTCGTGTCGTTGAAAAGAACGGTAAACGGCTGCCAGAAAAAGATGATCAATTCACTATCACCACGCAAATCCAGCATCGTCTGGAATGGTTGCTTCATCCGTTGAATCTGACACTGCGTGGTTCCAATCAGGAGGAAAAGCTGCGGCGTATTCCTATTCGGTTCATGTTCAACGATCCATCGTTAAATTTCCGTGCTGACTACAGTCTGTTTGATCGCAGCAGCGGCAGGCCCATGTGTGTTGGGGACGGGGACACCTGCAAACGCATGACCAACGAAGGTCTGCAAAACCTGCCCTGCCCCGGTGCGGATCTTTGCCCACTGGGTCAGCATGGTGGCTGCAAGCCCTATGGTCGGCTGACAGTGCAGATTGATGACGGGGAGAACACCGACAGCTTTATTTTTCGCACAACCGGCTTCAACAGTATTCGTACCCTATTCGCCCGGCTGCACTACTTCAGTGCGCTGTCCAACAACAAGCTAGCCTGCTTACCGCTGGAGCTACGGTTACGGGGTAAATCCACTCGAATGAGTCATGGAACAGCCATTTTCTATGCCGATATCACCCTACGCAGTGACATGAGCATGGAAGAAACGCTGATCGCTGCTAATGCCCTGCATGAACAACGACTGGCCGCAGGCTTTAACCAAGACGCGCTGGATGCAGCGGCTCGCCAAGGGCTGAATAACGGCACATTTGAGGATGATGAAGATGATGTCGCCAGCTTGGTGGAAGAGTTTTACCCAGAACAGTCAGCTATTAGTGAAAAAATAACAAAAAACACCGGTGAACGTCTGCTCCAAACCACCAACAATCTGGCTGCCAAGCTGGAACACAAAGTACGCAGCCAAGCAGACCAAAGGCATCTGCCTGCCCAACCAAGCAACCCCGCTAACGGTGAGGCTCAGCCATGAAGAAACAATCAAAACCGGCCCTGCCCCTAACCTGTATCCACTGTAAACAAGCAGTGGCCATCCCTGATTTTGTTAAGCCGGGCCAAGTCTGGGTAGGCACATGCAGCAACGGGCACAAGGCACTGTATAGCTGCCCTGCACCCCACGAAACTCAATAAACACTTGCCCCCATAACAGCCGCCCAACCGAGGCGGCTTTTTTATATCTGGAGAAAACCATGCAATATCACAAACTGAAATCTGGCCAAGAGCCCGGCACCTACATCATGGAAAATACCTTAGTCACCGAGGAGGATATTCTGACCATCGCAAAACAGCTGTCACGCAAACGCCTAAGCCGTGGCCGGGCAATTACCAACGCAACCGATGTCAAGGAACACTTACGTAATCTGATGCACGAGTACGAAAGCGAAGTCTTTGCCATTTTGCTGCTTGATACCAAACATCGCATCCTGGCCTTCAAGGAGCTCTTCTACGGCACGATTGACGGAGCCTCGGTCTACCCGCGTGAAATCGTCAAACTGGCCTTACAGCACAACGCAGCGGCTGCCATACTGGTGCACAACCATCCATCCGGTGATTCAACCCCAAGTCAAGCCGATAAGCTGCTGACCAAGCGACTAAAAGAGGCTTTGGGGCTGGTTGATGTTAGGGTGCTGGACCATATCGTGGTGGGGACAGAAGGGGCTACGTCCATGGTGGAGTATGGATGGATGTAGCAAGAAACAAACCCAGCACTTTCTGTTGCTGGGTTTATTTTTTTGCTTCGACTGTGCTTGGTTTAGAGTGTAGCGGTCTAATACCCATGTAAGCGAGAATAGACGCCACAGAGAGGTGTTTATAAAAGCAGGGGCTAATCACTAACAACACAGATGTCGTCCTCCTATATCAGGATAGTTGTCACTATATTTAGCCTCAAGCAGCCTGTTGTTTCAGTCTTTTTTCCGGATTCAGTGCCACAGGTCCAACCGGCTGACAACTTGTAACCGAGCGAGAGCATCAATGAGCCGGGTTGGCCAGTTTGGCCTGTTCCGCACCGCTTTGCCCTGAGCTAACAGTGCCTTATCTTTGCGCTGATGACGTTGTGCAGGTGTAACAAAGTTAATCTTGCTGTAACGGTGCCCGTTATTTTACCAGCGTATAAAATATTCACTTCAGCCAGCACAGACGTTTAAGGGCCATTGTGGGCGGTACCTCAACACCCATCGATAAACGCCTTATCATTGCTGACTCAGGCGCGGCTGCATGACAGCTCATCGCAGATACCTTTTACCGCCAGTCTGGTGAAATTTTTTTTGGAGGGGAGGTGACAACTATCCTGACAGAGGGGGGCTTTAGCCGGTCCCGAGTGAGCGAAGCGAGCGACTTGAACCACTTGTTAAGCGTGCTCTTCAGTAATCGCATATACCTCTTAGGATTTTTCGCCTAGGCAAAAAAAATTGATCTGTCAGTGTCCGCATATAGTTACTTATTTTTCTGTCGTCTTCGTTGACGCCCCGCCAAGAGAATGGGACATTTGTGTTTTGCAAGCTCTCGATAAAAGTGACTTGTGTCAAGGCTAAAAATATCCTTGCATAATTTGAGGGCTCATTAAAATCGTTTCTTAACAAGTGAACCACGAGGTGACGATTAAAACCATTCAAGCTGCCGCCTCTATGACTTGACTTGTATAGTACACCGCTAAAAAATAGACGAAAAGCATTGATAACATCACATTGGGGATTGGTATGCGTAAAGAAATCAATCTCTACTTGTTTGTTATATCCTTTTCCGGGGTGCCATACATATTGGGATAAGCGGCCTCTGCCCCATGTCAAGATTAATTCTTTGAGGCCTTTTTCAAATTCTGCTGCACTAACATTAGATGGATCTTTGTTAAGCACCTTTCTCTGGATGTTCCTTAAGCCGGCCTCAAATACAGGGAACAAGGACATGATCGCAATATGATCAAGCCCTAAATAATAGGCCTCGATCGACTCAAAGATGATTGTTTTATACTCGCTGAAGGATTCGCTTGCGCAGAGATATTTATTGAAGTATGCGGCTGCAATTTCTGAAGTGAATGTTTCGTGCAGCCATAAGTTTGCTTCATTGAGTGGTTTTTGTGAATTCTGTATGCGATGAATGTCTTTTACTAAAGTTCCTTCGCCTACATAGAGGGGTACAGGTATTGCTAAATCTAGCATTCGCTCTTGCAGGCCAGTAACACGCCCCCATCGGCTATTTAAATATCGTATTGGTCGCTCAGTTACAAAACATAATCCTTCATCCGTCTGGATTGAAAAGCCATTTCTTCCGATGTTAGAGGCTGTGACTTCAACCTCAATAGAGTTGCACTTCCTGAATGCACTCTGAATTTGCTCGATTGTGAGCTTTGGTTGCCGGCAAAGTTTTCTTAATGTGTTCTCATACTTCATTTGCGGGCTTCCAATCGCTTAACGCCGCACACAAGGGCGGCCAAATAAGTGTAGCGTTTTGGCTGTCCCAGCGACCAACGGGAGCGATTGCTGTGCCTTGTTAGGCTTCACTATCGCCAACGAATTCAGTCACTTCTAATAGCTTATCCATTAACTCACGCATAATAACCCCCAGCTCATGAATTTCTTGGGTGTATTTTTGAATTTCATCGAAAACAAAGGTTTTACATTCTATTTTTGGCGCCTTTACTTTGATTGATTGCCTCAAGAATTGAAGCGTTTGATCATCGTTGATTTTAACCAAGTGTCCATGCAGCAACCAATTTCTATAATCTGCTAATTCTGACATCTGCTCGAAGTATGGTAAGTAAGGGCTTAAAAACTCCATCTGCTTTTTTTCTTTAACGCCCTCTATCAAGTATTTAAGCTTCGCCGAGAAGGTCTTCGGCCTGCGGTCCTCTAGTGATTTACCTTCAAAATAAATGTGAGTCAGCGAAATACATCCGTCCACAATTAGTTCAAGGTATGACCAGGAAAGAGTGAGCCTACCGATGCATTCAGCAATTGCTCGTCGTCTTTGAGTATTAATATCTTCGCTCATTAGCCTAACACATAAGTTAAGCCGCGCCGCGAAGCGGCGTCGGCTTGAATGAATTGTTAGCCATCCTCAGCAGATTCACCAGCCCCAATCCCGTTTGTCCGTGCGGTAAGTATTCGTCGTGCCTTGCAGCACTTGTGGATTGGCCTGGATGTAGTCCCACGCAACATCCGTGATGTTGTGGGCGAAGCCTTCCACCAGACTTCCGGTTGAGGCGGAACGATAAATGATGCGGTTTGCCACCAAGCCTTGCACTACCCCATCATTGATTTTGAGCATGTTGGCGCGGGTTTCTTTGGCGAAGTAGTACCGTAGTATTTGCTTCTCGTCTTCATTCAATGAAGATAGTTTTTTAACTATATGTCTCCGCACACGACGCTCGAATATTCGTTCCAAAATCCATACCCAACAAGCTCCAATAGCAGAGACGCCCCAGAGAGTGGCACTAACAAGAAACGTCAGGCCGAGCCATTGGCGATGCGTTTCTGCGAAAGCATTGATGCCGATCCGCTGGAGCCAAGCGTCCGGAAGAAACAATAAGGCGCCAGCAATGAGGGCGACCGCGATAAGGTAACGCGGCGCAAGCTTAAGGAACTCAAGGGCTGTTTTGGCGAAGTCGGCAAGCATATGATTGATGGCTAACGCTTGAGTTAAGCCGCGCCGCGAAGCGGCGTCGGCTTGAACGAATTGTTAGACATTATTTGCCGACTACCTTGGTGATCTCGCCTTTCACGTAGTGAACAAATTCTTCCAACTGATCTGCGCGCGAGGCCAAGCGATCTTCTTCTTGTCCAAGATAAGCCTGTCTAGCTTCAAGTATGACGGGCTGATACTGGGCCGGCAGGCGCTCCATTGCCCAGTCGGCAGCGACATCCTTCGGCGCGATTTTGCCGGTTACTGCGCTGTACCAAATGCGGGACAACGTAAGCACTACATTTCGCTCATCGCCAGCCCAGTCGGGCGGCGAGTTCCATAGCGTTAAGGTTTCATTTAGCGCCTCAAATAGATCCTGTTCAGGAACCGGATCAAAGAGTTCCTCCGCCGCTGGACCTACCAAGGCAACGCTATGTTCTCTTGCTTTTGTCAGCAAGATAGCCAGATCAATGTCGATCGTGGCTGGCTCGAAGATACCTGCAAGAATGTCATTGCGCTGCCATTCTCCAAATTGCAGTTCGCGCTTAGCTGGATAACGCCACGGAATGATGTCGTCGTGCACAACAATGGTGACTTCTACAGCGCGGAGAATCTCGCTCTCTCCAGGGGAAGCCGAAGTTTCCAAAAGGTCGTTGATCAAAGCTCGCCGCGTTGTTTCATCAAGCCTTACGGTCACCGTAACCAGCAAATCAATATCACTGTGTGGCTTCAGGCCGCCATCCACTGCGGAGCCGTACAAATGTACGGCCAGCAACGTCGGTTCGAGATGGCGCTCGATGACGCCAACTACCTCTGATAGTTGAGTCGATACTTCGGCGATCACCGCTTCCCTCATGATGTTTAACATGTATTAGACCGCCTTCCACATAAGCCAATCACCGTGAAGGCGGTATAACCCGATGCGACTAAATCTCTATTTATCGATTAAAGCATAGGGGTCAACCACTTACAAGACCATATTTTTAATAGATTATTTTCGCTTGACCTACCCCCAGCAGAACACTGCTTCTCCATATAGCAAAAGGAAATTGCTACGCCCCAGCCCTCTACCTCTAGTAAACGCTGAAAAAATACGCTTTCAAGCAATACCATCTACCACTCCACCAGCTGGTCAGCCTTAGTCGCCACGCCATATTTCACGCTGCTATCCAGAGCAGCGAGTTTTATCTTGCTCAGTCAGACGCAGGTCTTCAGTGAACAAACTACTTTTGGTTTCCGCCAAAGGCAATATCAGGCAATAGCTTGACGCAGACCCAGATGCAGCTGGAAATACAGGCCTAGTCGCCTGTGAGGCCAAGCATTTACGTGAAACGGCCAGTCCTGGATAAAAGCCAAACTGGCTTCTATCTAGTAAATCCTCACCTAAACGTGCACACTCTATCCCCATAATTTTCCACGATATTTTACAAGGAGTCGTTATGTCTTCTCTGAGCCAGATCTTGCAAAGCTTTCGTGATCAAGCCGTATCCGAACGAGATAAAGGTACGGATTTTGAGCACTTGTGCATGGTGTACCTGCGTAACGAGCCGATGTACAAAGATTTGTATCGGGAAGTCATGACCTATGGTCAGTGGGCAGAATCTGAAGGTCTTAGCCAGAAAGACACTGGGATTGATTTGGTTGCCATCACCTTTCTGGATGAGGTGCACGCAATCCAATGCAAAAACTATGCGCCGGAATACAAGATTGCCAAGTCCGACATCGACAGCTTTTTTACCGCATCAGGCAAAGCCACCTTCAGTCACCGGGTCATCATCACCACCACTAATAACTGGACCCAAAACGCCAGTGATGCCCTGGAAAACCAAAACCCTCCCGTCAGCACAATCAAGCTTTCCGACCTTGAGCAGAGTCTAATCGACTGGGATCAGTTCAAAGTTGATGCCGCACCGGTATTCAAGGCCCAGAAAACACAACGTGAACATCAGGTTACCGCTAAAAGCGCAACCATCACTGTAGTAGCTGAATAAAAACGGATGCCGACGTATTGGGCTGTATCAAACCCTCTACATAGCAACTCTGTTGCGGTCAGCTAGTCCAATCACCTTGATGTCCAGAGCTTTGCATTTTTCCAGCAAAGCCTGGTTATATTCGGCTTCGTCCATACCGTGATCATTGCCACGGTATGCACCGTTGTAACTCACAGGGTTAACCTGGAGGGCGCAACGCCAAAAGCGAGCATAGGTGTATTGATCCGACATACGATAGACCCCAATTCATGTTTTTTGAATGCTAATAGTCTTCAGCAATTGAGTCGCCAAACAAGCTGCCAGCATCTGCTGCTGCACCGATTTGCTTCCGTACCTCGGCTTTGGTCAGATCAAGCACACGGAGCTTACCCTTCACCTCGGCCACCGACTCGATACGGCGGTATGCACTGGCGTGGTTCTCTGCATACATCGCGAGGCCTTGCAGCTTGGGCAATGCATCGGCTAGGTGGAGCCCGTGAGGATCTACAATGTCCGCGACGACTTGGCCATCTTGCTCGGCAAAGAAGATGAAATCCGGGCGCAGGATTTTGTATTGGCCAGCTTCCTGGTAGGCGATCCCCAGTGAGGACTGCCCTGGCTGCTGCGGGTTGCGATACCAAGACGTGAAACCCGGCCTGGCCGCTTCAGTCTCGACAACGGTACATTCCCAGTCATTCATGTCAGCCGGGTACTTGCCTGCTTGATCGCATAGCAAGTGACTATCCCAGACCGGGAAGACTCTCACCTTTCCATTTTCGTTCGCCTTGGTCGCCTCATAACGGGCCTCTGGCTTCAGCAACCCTGCGTCTTGCGGCTCCGTGCTCATTTCGATGATCTGCCGATAGGATTCCCTTCGATCATCACTCAGGACCTTGATCTGCTCCCGATACTTGGACAACCAGGCCTTCGCCAGTTTGTCCGCCTCAGCATCGAAATAAGCCTGTGCCTCCATAACCAGGCCCAAGCCAGCAACGGTTACGCGAGCTTCAACGATGGCTTCCAGGAATGCTTCCGGGTCATCATCCCGGTCGGCCTCCTGGCTTGCCAAATGGTCAACATAAGAATGGGCAATCGCAGGGCTGAAAATGCGCGCTGCACGGCGGTAGGCGTCGTCGATTACCGCCACGTCGGCATCTTCCCAGAACTGTTCCAGGCTGCGGCCCTTGCCCAGCATGTCCGCTTTCACGGTCTTGCCGTCCACAACCAACACGGACTGCCGCTTATCCTTGATCTTGGCTGCGTTGTCGGCCTGAAACTTATCCAGGGCTGCGTGCATTTCGGCATGGGCCAGCCTGCCTGCACCAGGGAGGATATCGTCGGACGCCAACTCATGGGCCAGCGCAGTCAACCTGACAGCAGGCTTGGCACCACGCTGCGGGCGTGTCTGCGAAGGTAACGCCTCGAATGCCTCCCACACGGCAGGCGAAACAGCGGGATTTGGCACCACTTCAATGTAGTCAATCAAGACGCGACCTGGCGTTGCCGCCTCGCTGCCGGTCGTCAACTCATCGACCACCTGCTCCACAGCCTTGCGATTGAATTTAGGCAGCAAGCAGTCCACCGCATTCAAGCGGTCATTCCCAGGGATACGGCGAGCCAGTGGCGACCGCACCAGACGGCCCAACAACTGCGTAATGTGGGTCTTGTCCTTGGCTGCACGGAAAGACACCATGACCTCGGCACGCGGGCAATCCCAGCCTGTGCTGATAGCATCCTTGGCAATCAAAACCCGCACCCAGGTTGACTCCTCGACTCGCTGAGGCTCGATATAAGGCACGTCTCGGTTTCCGAACCGTTGGGTGGTGTGATCGCCAAAAACATGCGCCACACTGGCAGAAGGCAACTCAGGGTAGCGCTCAAAAATGGTATCCAGCGCCCGCCCGATTTCATCGGGGTCAGGCGTGTTGGGAACCTGCAAAACCATCAACGGCACGACAATATGGGCTTCCTGCTGTTGCTTGGAGTAAGCAGCCCAAGCAGCTGTGGACTCTTTCAACTTGTCGGTCGCTCGACGCACCAGAACGGTATCGAAGTCACCAACATTGTCCGGTATATCCAGCAGGATGGTGTCTTTGATAAGGCCTGACTCTTGAACCTTGGAGGCATCAACTTCAACATTGGGCAGCTTGATATGCTTGCCTGCCGACTCAATCGCCTTGTTGAATCGCTCCACCGTGGCCGAGATACCCCATACCGCTGGAATGCCGGGCACGCTGCCCACGCCATTGATAAGCCGTTGGACGATAGTGCTCTTGGCGTTCTGGCTAGCTGCCGTCTGTGTTCCCATGCCTCGGTGCGCCTCATCCAGCACGAGATACAGCGTCAAATCCGGGTCTTCAATGGTATTCTGTATGGTGTCCCAAATGGTGTACGCACGCAGATCGGGGCGCATGTTGGGAAAAGTACCATCCAACTTGGCTGCCATTTCCTCAGGATCATGTCCGCGCACCAGAAGACTGTTTTTGCTGAGTTTCTGGGTATTGAGAAAGTAGATTTTCCCTGCCTGGAACTTCGGCCTGTTGAAGGTGTTTTCTACCACAACCAAGTCGGTATAGTTGATACGGTCACTGACCTCGATGAAGCGAAAGCGTGTCTGCTCATTCAGCGATGGGTCGTCGCTGAACCAGATTACTACTGCGCCAGGGTCGGCATCAAAGCTGAACTCGTCGTCACCATGAAACAGCGCCTCGAACGTGGCAGCAGCCATTACCGTTTTACCCGCGCCAGTTACCGCTGTAAGCGAGAACGCAGTCCTGTCGGCCTCGCCATGCCAAAGGCGGCGAGCCTTGCCCAGGTTATTCAAGGAGTCGCGGACGGCGTCGCGCTGATAGTCTTTGAGCGTGAACTTCATCCGTTATTCTCCGTTGGTAAAGCTGAAGTTGGTGAGATAAGACTCGTACAGGCGCACTGGCTCAACGCCATCGGGCAACCGCTTGGCGATTGCCTGGAAGCGGCGGTCATCGTCGGTAACGATATAGGCAATGCGTAACCCATCCACCTGGGCCAGTGCCTCGATAAAGGGTGTAGCTGCATCCACGTTGTTTAACAGTGCATAGGCATCGGCCACCGCCCAGCCATCGGCGGGCAGCTTCTCAATACGACGCCCACGCGCCCCAGCGCGCAACCACAGCAGCGGCGCAACTCGGCTAAACGCCAGGTTGTGGCTGACCGATAACGGGGTTTCATACGTCAAGGTGAAAAACTCGGCGTTCTCCTCGAAGCCATCCGACATAGGGAATTCATCAGTAAACTTGTAATCTCCCTTAATCGGCTCACCGTCCGGTATCTTCCCGGTGATAGCCGCAGCAACGCGGGGTTTGGTGATGTAGTCGCAGATGCCTAATTTTTCCCAGCCCGGATCGCCAGGCCTTAAGCCTTCTTTACGCAATGCTTTCTGCTCGTCAGCGGCAACCTCATTATTTGTTACTGAAATGCACTGGCGGCGCCCACCATCCTGCTTATTCAGGCGCATTACAGCGTGGGCCGTGGTACCTGAACCCGAAAAGAAGTCGAGAACTATGGCTTCGGATTTTTTGGCCACAAAGAAACGAAGTGCATCTTCGACAGCATAGAGCGATTTCGGAAAGGGAAATTTTCTATTCGGAATTAACGAGCGCAGCAATGTCGAGCCATACAAACCGGCGTCATGAGCGGGACTTGTCCAGACTGTTCGCGGCCTTGTTAATCGAACAGCCCCTTCCCTATGGCGAAGGATCAGCGCGCCTGACTCATCCTTCCCAAGAACATCAATCTCACCATTTTCAATGCGACGTTTTTCAGCCGCCCTAAGATAATTTACTGTAAATCGTGTCCCAGAGACATTAAGCCGAGCAGAGCCTTCTCGAAATGCAGCACGAACTGATACTGAGCCAAGTTGCCATGTATTCTCAGAACCATCCGGACGAATAGGCCAAACGGCACTGACATCCGGGGATGGAGGTTTTACCTCTTCTCTGTCAGCGCCCAACGGAATTGTCTCGCCTACTGAGTGCAAAGAGCCATCGGATCTTACCCATATCGGATAAAACAAATTTGGTCGAGCTTCTCGTGAACTATTCGATCCAGTTCTCATGAGAGAAAACCATATCGGGGAAGTATTCTTTACAGGAACCTCCTCCCCCGACATTGGGGCCGCCAACACACTCGACGATCCAAATTGGACGATAAATAGATACTCTTCAGTTCGCGTAAACTCATCAGGCCTCGCCACGCCAGCGCGAGGATTGATAACAGCAGTCACCATCTGAATGCGCGCATCTGGAAAGGTTTGCTCTAACAACAAACCCAACCGCAAATATTCTTTTTCGTCAATCGCAACTATTAACACCGAATCCACCGGATTCAGCAGCTCTTTCGCCACTAATAAGCGGCGCTCCATCATGGCCAACCATTTGCTGTGACGATATTGATCATCGCTTTCAACATAGTCGTTGTTATACTTCCAGTCCTTCGCCCCGGTGTTGTAGGGTGGGTCGATATAGATCGCATCAACATTGCCGCGATGGGTGTAGGTCAGCGCTTTAAGGACATGGTAGTTTTCACCATTAATTACTGTATGGCATGGCTTGTCTCCGCCACGCTGTACCTTGCCGGTACTGACTAGCCCTGGATAGATGGTGTCGCGGAACTCGGCCACCACCACCAGGTCATCCAGCGCTACGGTTTGGGTTTCGCTCTCTTCGGCACCTATTAACTCCAAAACAGCGGACTTCTTGGCTCTTTGGATACTCTTCACCTGCCACAGCCGCTGATCGCCCTTCTTGGTGGAACCACGCTCCGGCAATACGCGCACCTTGTCACCCTTCCGAATCGGTCGCAGCGGCAACTCTACCGCTTCTGGGCTATGACGCTCAAAGTTCAGTCCGAAGGGTAACCGTGACGACAGCATTTTGAACTCTCGATCCAGCTCGGCCCCTAACGCCGCGTCTCTGGCTTTTGCCTTGGCAATCAAATCTGTCAGTCTGGACACGGAATTACTTCTCTCTTCTTTATTGATGGCGCGGTTGTACAACGCCGCAATGCTTATAAATCGTTGTTCTCGATACGCCGTAGTCACGGGCCACTTCGGCAACGCTGGTATTTGGACCGCGAAGCAATGCCTTGATCTGGCGTATCTGTTTTGCGTCCAGCTTTGGTTTACGACCACCTGCCCGGCCTCGGGCACGAGCTGCGGCCAGCCCGGCTTGAGTGCGCTCCCTGATCAGGCCACGCTCAAACTCAGCTAGCGCCGCAAATACATGGAAAACCAACTTGCCCGCCGCGCCGCCTGTCTCGATTTTTTCTGTCAAGCTCTCAAAGCCAATGCCTCGTTGATCAAGGTCAGCGATGATCTGCACCAGGTCAGGCAAACTGCGGCCAAGACGATCCAAGCGCCATACCACCAGCGTATCCCCAGCCCGTAGGGCCTTGCGGCACTGTTCAAGCTCTGGACGCACGGCGTTCTTGCCGCTGATCGCTTCTTCGTAGATCACGCTGCACCCAGCCTGAGAAAGCGCATCGCGCTGCAACTCCAGGTGCTGGTCATCGGTCGATACGCGAGCGTACCCCATCCGTTGATTCATGGACGCAACCAGTACATTGAAAAGTTGACGGGTATCTTAACACTCAATAACGATAACAGCGATCAGAAAACATAGCATTTTAGAGTGTTCATAAAACCACCGTTTTATGAACAGTTACCGCCACCGGCTTCTTTCGTCTATTGCGGTGCACCTCCCTCTGCATACATCCGACGAATTGCTAGAAGTGAACCTAGTCGATTTCCTCATTTTGGAAACGTTACGCGTTTTCGAAGCAGACCTACACGAAGCCCTATTTGAAGAAAAGTCATTGCTCTTGCAAGAATATAGCCTCGGGTTCGATGTAGTGGTCAACTAATTCCGGACACATTTTTAAGTTTTTCTTCCGCAACTGCAGGAGCCAAGCCATCATTATGGACATGTGGCCGCTCCCAGTTGTAATAGCCCATCAGGTAGCTGCCAATATCGCTTGTAGCAGCCGCTAAATCTGGATAGCCGGTCTCTGGCATCCATTCCGTTTTTAAACTTCGAAACAGACGCTCCATTGCCGCCATCGTGTAATGATTTGATTTTATGTATCACGTTCCACCTCTTCATCAGCGGTTCCCGGCCAGTCAAAATGCCGTGAACCCTATCTGTTTTTTGGCCAGAAAGGCCACTCTGGGTGGGTCAAAATTAATGGCCAGAGGTGGGTCAGTTTAGATGGCCATTAACAAGCAAAAATCGTATATGCCCTATCCCCACAGGTGCATGCAGCGAGCCGACATACACTCGCTGCTTTTCCGCCCTATCGCACCTTACAGCTGGATACGCGGTCTAGCAAACCTGCTACGCGCTGCCCGCCTTTCTCGACTGGAACCAAACGAGTGTCTGCTACCCACCACTTTGGTTGAGACCTTCGCCAAATAGCTAGCTCGACGAAGCAGTCGATCTTGGCTGCCCACGTCCCCCTCAGTGACTCTGTAGATAGCGTTCTCAGGGAAATGCACCAGACCTAGCGCATCATCAACATCCATCCTTAAAGCTCCAGACCAAGCCTCCAGTACCCTGTTGAACAAGTTATCACGCCCCAGCTCATAAACACCGATAGCGTTGAAGGCATCACGATTCAAAAACAATACGAAGTGATAATGCACCCGTCCCCGTTGTGGCAACTCCCGGGCCCACACGTACCGTACCCCCGTCTCATGTACCCTTCCAGCTTTGGACTGACGAGCAGACTTGATTCGAGCCCATTTGATTTTTTCTTTAAGCGAACTGATAAAGCGATCAATCAGCCTGTCCTCAGCTAACCCCCACTCAATAGCTGGTATCTGCAAATCAAAGCGCACAGCAAAAGTTCTCGGATGTTCATCAAGGGACCGGTTCATTACCTCGATTATCTTATCCAGGTACTTAGCCACAAATGGACCTTTAGTTGCCATAATGGGATACCCTCTGTATTGAGCACCATGTACAATTTGGGATCTAAATTTACGTGTTAGGCTTTTCATGTTTTCCTCATACTACTAATCCAACCCAAAGCTATCAGGCACCAGTAGGCACATCGCCATGAAGCCAATAGCAATGGGTGATTGAGTTGTTTTTAAATGCTTAGATCACTAGCGTTGTTACTAGTGCTTGGTTGACTGGTCAGTAACTATTTCGTCACATGAGAAGCAAGAGTGAACCAATAGTCATCTCAGTGCATATACATCACAGTCATTGATGTGTTGAGTGGTAGGTGTGGAGTATTAAGGATTGAGTGTTAGGGGTTGGATGTGGACACTAGATGTATTCAAGGGATAAGTATTAGAGACACAATACTAATACCGACCTCGTTCTCTTAGACATGCCCCAGCTTTGAAGCGCCTGAGTTTACTTCCTCTGTTGACACCCCAGGAAACGGCCACGCTTTGTTATTCCAACCACTCTGGTAAAGCTGTCCATAACATGTGCAACCCTCCACTCTATTCACGAGTGGAGTCGCGCTCTGCAATCCGCCCCTCCAACCACTCATGGATCTCCGACTCGACCCAGGCTACGCAGTTACCGCCAAGTGGCACCTGCTTCGGAAAGCGACCTTCCGCTACGAACTTGTAGATGGTTGAACGTGCCAGGCTGGTCAGCTCCATGACGTCGCGCAGTTTGATGAATTTCATTTTTTGATCCTCGGTATGGTTGAACATACCAAGATCAATTTGTGTATTTTTTTAAGGCGGCCTGTGGGTTGCCATGAGCACAGTCCTTGAAGCTGCCTATTGGAACCTATACCCCCAAAGCACAGCCTTCCCTAACAACCACCTGGAACAGATCGGCAGCACCAGCTGGCCGGCACTCCTCCAAAGAAAGACTAAGCAACAAGCCGAAAAACCAGACCACACAGCACACTTTGAGGGGGCAGTAGATGCCATAGGCTCTCTAGAATCTGCCAGGCACATCATGAGGGTGTTTCACACATATACGGTCCACCGGGCCTGTAGCCAGGCTCATTATGAAAAAATTATGTATTACTTTCTGTATTACTTTAGTCTTTTAGTCGGATATTTTTGTATATTTTTACGTCGTGGTATATCGTCAGCCATCCGAGCACCAACGGTTGCCTAGCTGCTCTTAGCATCCGCTATTAGGGACGCTCAAGACCTACACACCGTAGCCAGCTTCCAAACCAGAAGGGACACAATGGGCTCTTCGCATTTAAGGGTGTAGCTGGTTTCTAAACCCTCCGGATTTCAGCAGGCACCTGGCGATGTAGTTGGTTAAATTTCTAAAGCCCAAAGCAGTGCCTCGCAAGTGTTCCAGCCGACCATTGATAGCTTCTGTAGGTCCGTTGCTGGTTCCTGGTCGGTCGAAGTAGGCCAGGATGCTATCCGCGTATTTTTTCAGCGTTTTTCCCAAGCCTTTCACCTCGATGAGCGCTTTGGGCAAGTCGCTGGCTGTAATGATATTTATGGCCTCTTGCATGAGTTTTTTACCACGCCTTCGATCCGGCTCGTTGTAGGCGCTGACCACCCGTTGGTACATGTTCCAAGTGCAATCCACTTCGAGGTGGTGCTCATCTGCAAACAGCTGGAACAGTTGCTTTTTGTTGGCGTCAGACAGGTAGCTGATCCGGGTCAGCAGCGTTCGACGGCTTTTGTAGAGCGGGTCGTTTTTACGCCCTCTACGGCCTAGGACGTCTTGTTGCACACGCCGGCGGCATTCATCCAGCATGTTGCTTGCCCAGCGCACGACATGGAAAGGATCCAGCACGGTTTGGGCTTGAGGCAGGGCTTCTTGCGCCGCAGATTTAAACCCCGTAAAACCGTCCATGGCAATGCTTTCGATCTGGTCACGCCAAGCCCAGGGACGATTGTTCAGCCACTGTTTAAAGGCTTGTTTGGAGCGGCCTTCCAGCACAGCCAGCAAGCGCGATGATCCGGTTTTGTTACGCACGGGTGTGAGGTCAACCACGATGGTGACGTACTTGTCACCACGGCGTGTGTGCCGCCAGACATGCTCATCCACACCGAGCACGGTCACACCGTCAAACCGCTTTGGATCATTAAAAAGCAGGCGCTGACCTTCGTTGATAATGGCGCTATTGGCGGTGTGCCAGGCAACGTCCAGATGGCTCGCAACACGGGATACCGACAAGTCATCCAGCACGATGGCAGCCAATGCCCAGCGTATCGCTCCATGGGAAAGCTTTGAGCGTGGCGGCGCAGCACTGCTGGTATCTTCGTGCCAGAAACAACCGCAAGTACAACGCCAGCGACGAATGCGCAGCAGCAATCTGGTTGGCCGCTGCCCGTAAGGCGCGTGGGCCAGATGCCTATCGATAGTGCCGCGTGAAAAGCCAGCAGCCCCGCACTTGGGGCACGGCTCAGGTGCTTTGGTGAAACGGCATTCTATAACGGCGCGTTCTGCACAAAGGTGTTGTCCAGTGGCAACAAGGCCGAGGTTATTCAGCTGGCAAAAGCTGGAAAGATAAGGGCTTGAAAAGGTAAGATTGTTCACGTCGGGGGCTTGGTTTTTGTTTGTGTAGGAGCTTACATTTTCTAGGTTCCCCGACACCTTTTCCAGCCGTCAGATTTTTTCTACACCCTCAAATGCGAAGAGCCACACAATGGGCAACACACAGAAAGGCGCCGCACCCCTGAAAGCCGACCTCCTCATGGAGAACAGCCAGGGCGCTCATCTACTCCAGCAGTACGGGTTTCGCATTCACAGCGAGCACGACAGCCTGAGAAAACAAATCAGAGATAGATTCATTTCTTTAAGCAGACATGACAGGAAAAAGGCTGCAGATGAGCTCAAAAAAAATTACAAAAAGCTTGAACACTCGCTAAAAATATATATAAAAAAACAAAACGATTTAGTTAAACTTTCTGCGCTTATTTGGCTAAGCTTTGAGTGCTCAATTAAAGATGAGAGTGAAAAATCCATAGAGCATGCCTGGATGGTGCTTGATGTAGACTACAAAAATAAATGCTCAGTGCTTTTAGACGCATCTTACTTTCCTCAGGAAGATTTGAATACGCGTATAAAACACGCTTTATTTTCCTTACCAACACAAACCCTAACAGCGATAGAGTTCTGCTCATTTCTCTATGAAAAAGCTCTACACGAAAAAAACACATACGCCACAAAAAGACGATTTGAATTATTTTGCAGCGAATACATTAAAAAAGATAACAGCTATAGCAAGCAGCGTAACATAGATTTAATTTTTTTCTTATCCAACTGCAATAAAATCCTCTTTCAAGGACACGAAATCAAGCATGACCAAATAACAATTCTTGTTAGTTTAATGGACCAATTTTGGGGCTCAACGAAAATATGGAGAAACTATTTTTTCAACCATTTAAATGACTGGCAAGAAATTATCATCTTGGATCACAAGGAGCTTTCAACATATAAAAACCTCAACCATTTGCGAAGCGCAGCAGCCAAAGTCCTCCATATGGAGCCAGCTGAAATATCACAAAGGATGGACATAGCTGAGAAGATAGATCTATTACACGGCTACAGCTTCGAAAGCTTATCTTCCAGAAAAAAAGTTTATAAAGAAATAAGCCGCATCTACACGAAAAGCAGCACCTCCCTTCTTCCACAAGACAAACCCAAAGCCGTTTCGTTAACCATTGACGAACTAGATTGTATAGCCAAGCTGCAGCACTCTTCCAAACCATCTACTCCAGAACTGATCAAGGAATGCTTACAACACGCCCTGAAACAGTACAAAGAAAGCCCAAATGACACAAAAACACAACAATTAAGCGCCAAAATGCGCAAAAACATCAAGCGAACATCCATTAGGCTGGACATGGACAGCAAGCGACTCCTCAAAGATTTGCTCACTGCCATCAACAAATCAAAAAACCCTCTTCCTCGTAAGCTAAGTGACTCGCTTGCCATAGGGATTGCCATAAGACTGTATGCAGAATCTAAGTCGCATAGAGAAATCAGCTATAGAGGGGCAACATATACGTATTCCGGCGAACGTGACCGCCGATTCCGCGGAATCATCCAAAATTGGTCACGATAAAACGGAACGGGCGGTCACGATGGCTCGGAATATGCTACTGATGGAGCGGTGGCCATTTTCCTGTGGCTACCTATGTGAAACGTCAACAGACCCTAGCAACTGGGGTTGTTTAGCCCAATTTCGGAACAAACAGCAGAATGAGTTGCTAGCCGCACCCACCAGCCTCACCAAGCCCTTGCAAGGGAAATCTACTTGCCTATCCGAAGCAGACTGGTGGGTAAAGGGGTGGGTAAATTTAAAAATGAGGCAAATAAATAAATGCAAGCAATTGAATAATAAATAATTTTAATTTTCACTCCACATTCAGATCCAGAACATCGAATGACCGGTTCAGAACGGGCAGAACACCGCTACGAAAAGCACACCCGGCACCCGGAAAGCCAGCTTCGGCGGCAGCCCCGCCCCGGATAAAATCCGCTGAAGCGGAATTGTTCATCAACGGTCTGCAACTATGCGGCCAGCAGTACGACCGGTTTGTATGGTGCCTGCTCAACATCCACAAACTGCGAACCGTGATGCGGCACCTCCGGCAGTTGCTGCAAGAAGAAAGCTTTTACGCAATGCCCGGCCAGAGCCGTGAAGTGCATGCGCTGTTCACCCGCATCCGTCTGCTGGCAGCTGGCGGCGAGCCGCAGCCAGCAACCCTGTAGTCTCCAGCTCCTGTGCACGCGGACGTGATCAGGCCAGCTGCGATGCCAGTGCGGACAACGCCTCCAGCCCCTGGATGTCCTGCTGCTGCAGCTCGACACGCTGGCGCGGCAGACCGGCAAAGCGCTGGTCGATGTCGGCCAGATACTGCTGCTGTTGCTGCAAACGGCTTTGCCAGAATTCGTTTTCCATCACCTGCTCGGGCATCACGCGGTTGACCAGCAGGCCGGCCACACCGATCTTGCCTTCCTGCAGAGAGTTGACGGCCCGCTCCGTTTCCATGATGGGCAACCGTTCCGGCGTCAGCACAAACAGGAAACCGGTCTTTTGCGGATCGGTCAACAGATGGCGCATGCGGTGGAACAGCCGCTGGCGCTCCAGCAATGTGCTGAGCAGCTTTTGCTGGCGGTCATCCAGCTCTTCCACGGCATGGGTAGCGGCATCTCCGGTCAGGCTGTCAATGCTGCGGCCCGGGGTCAGGTGCTCCAGTACCGAGCCCAGATGCTCGGCCCGCTTGTTGTGCTTGAGCAGCCCTTCGGTCCACACCGACATGACCTCGGGCAGCGTCAGCAGGCGCAAGGTATGGCCGGTCGGTGCGGTATCGAACACGATCAGGTCATACTGCTGCAGGCCGGCATCCAGCAAGCGGGCCAGGCGCTCAAGAATGGCGGCCTCCTGTGCGCCCGGTGACTGGCGGGACAGTTGCAGCTGGCGGCGCAGCTCGCCGACCTGGTCCGGATTCACGTACCGGCGCATGTGTGACAGGACGCGTTCCAGGTAGGCGTCCACCTCCGCATCCGGGTCCAGCTCGAGAACAAACAGGTTTTCCGCAAGGCACAGCTCCTTGCCGCCAATCGGGCGGGCAAAGGCATCCGCAAGGCTGTGCGCCGGATCGGTGGAAACCAGCAGGGTCTTGCGGCCCAGCTGCGCCGCCTTGACCGCTATGGCACAGGACAGGGTGGTCTTGCCCACCCCGCCCTTGCCACCACAAAAAAGCACGGACTTGTCCCGCACCAGTTGTTCAATGTTCAGCATCTTGGCACCTGCCTGATTCATGCAAGGAGGTACCGGCAGCTGCCGGCACCCGCCCTGGCCGGTTAGCAACAGGAAATATGGTCGAAGGGAGACTTTTCCATGCCCATGCGCACATGCCAGTCGTGAAAACGCTCCAGCAACAGCGGCTGTAACTCCAGCGTGTACCAGGACGCCGGGTTGGGAATGCCCATCATTTCGGAAAACACCAGCAGCATGAAAAGGTCATCCTCGTCACGCTTGGCGCGGGCGATGGCCGCCCGGTATGGCGCATTGTAGTAGGTGGTCAGCGCATGGTTTGCCCTGAGCACCCAGTCCTTGATATCACCCAGCTTGCTCATGCCGGTCTCCCCCGTGCACGTCCAACATAACTTTTATTGTACCCTGCCGCCCTGCCGGACGGTCCGGGCAGGATGCCGCAACGCAAACAGCCCGGATGCCCTTGTCAGGCGCAATCCGGGCTGTCGGGGTGTCCGGCTGCAGGCCGCAGCCTGCAGCAACGGTTAGTTGCTTGCGGCGACTTCGTGCTGCTCCTTGCGCAGCGCCGCAATGCACTCCAGCGCCACCAGTACGCCGGCAACCAGAACCACAACGGCCAGGCCGCAGAGGAACCACTTCTGCTGGCCGAAGAAGTCGTAGATCTGGATGGCCAGCGCCAGCAGGCCGATCACCAGAATGAAGGCCATGGGCGCAATCACGACCAGTGCGTTGGTCTTGCGACGCACCAGCATCACGGCGACCACCAGCAGGGTCAGACCGGCCATCAGCTGGTTGGTGGTGCCGAACAGCGGCCAGATCAGCAGGCCACCGCCGCCGTCCGCGCCGCCAGCGCCAAAAGCCAGCGCCAGACAGGCGCCCACGGACAGGAGGGTGGCAGGTGCGGCCTTCTTCATCCAGCTGATGTTATAGATTTCACCCCACTCCTGGAAAATGTAGCGCTGCAGACGCAGGCCGGTATCCATGGTGGTACCGGCAAACAGCGCCGCCATCACCGTCAGCATGGTGGCGGATACCTCGGGGCTGATGCCGGTACCGGCATGCAGGATGGTTCCACCACCGTCCACGAATGCTTTCAGGCCGCCGCCACCAAAGCTGGAGTAGACCTCTTTCCACTCCTCGAAGGTGGCGAAGCCGGCACTGGCCGCAATGATAGCCGCCAGCGCAAGGGTGCCTTCACCCAGTGCGCCGCCATACCCCACCAGACGGGCATCCGGTTCCTTGTTCAGCTGCTTGGAAGTGGTTCCCGAAGCCACAATGCCGTGGAAGCCCGAAATGGCACCACAGGCGATGGTCACGAACAGCAGCGGGAACAGGGAAGGCGTGCCGGCAGGCACGTCGGAGTTGATCATGGGTGCAACCACGGTCGGGCCGGCTACAAAGACTGCCACATACAGCAGGCCCAGGCCCACGAACAGCTGCAAGCCGTTGATGTAGTCACGCGGCTGCAACAGCATCCAGACCGGCAGCAAGGAGGCTACGGCCGCATAGGCAAACAGCAGCAGGATCCACAGCGCCCTGTCGGACAGGCCGAAGGCGGTTTCCGGCAAGGCCACGGGCACCTGCGGGCCGATCCAGATCAGCGTGTAGAGCACGATCACCCCGACCAGGGATACCAGCGGCAGGTTCCACTTGAAGCGGTAAATGGCCTGGCCAATCACCATGGCGACGGCAATGGCGCCCCATACGGGAACCACCGAGCCGGCATTGTTGATCAGCAGGTTGGCAATCACCACGCCGAACACCGCGTTCACCATCAACAGCACCAGGAAAATCACGATCATGAACAGGGAGCGGGCGCGTTTGCCGACCACATCGCCAGACAGCGCACCCATGGACTTGGCCTTGTTGCGCACACTGGCCCAGACCGCGCCCATGTCATGCACGCCGGCAAAGAATACGGTTCCCAGAGACACCCACAGCAGCGCGGGCAGCCAGCCCCAGATGACGGCAATGGCCGGGCCGACAATGGGTGCCGCACCGGCAACCGAAGTGAAGTGGTGACCCCAGAGCACAAACTTGTTGGTGGGCACATAGTCCACACCGTCGGTCATGGTGTGGGCCGGTGTTTTGAAGTCGGGGTCCAGTTTCAGGATCTTGCCCGCAACAAAGCGCGAGTAGACGAAGAAACCCGTGAACATCACGGCGAGTCCGAACACCGCCAAGACAATCGCATTCATGGTGCTATTCCTTCTTGTGGTTTTTGTACTACATGTTTTTGACATGCATAGGGCCAATATACAGCCACGTTCGCTCTTGTAAAGGGAAAGCTGTCAGCGGTGGCCCCTGCGGACCTTCCAGCAGCGCCGGCATGCACTTCCATGACACGGATAAACAGCCGCCATCCGTTTTGCTGAAGCCAAGCTGCAATTTTTTTCATTGGCTCGCATCCAGAACGGATAATAACCTTGACCTGAATCATTGCCGGAGGGCGTGGTTTTGAGTCCGTCTGTCTTGCAGACCTCTGCCGACCACGCAAACATCATGAAAGAAACACAAGAAACCCTTTACAACATGCAGGTGGTGCGCCAGTTCACGCTGGCCACCATCGTCTGGGGCGTGCTTGGCATGAGCATGGGCGTCTTCATTGCGGCCCAGCTGGTCTGGCCGGCACTCAACTTCGATACGCCGTGGATCAGCTTCGGCCGCATCCGGCCGATCCATACCAACCTGGTGATCTTCGCCTTCGGCGGCAGCGCGCTGTTCGCCACCTCCTTCTACGTGGTGCAGCGTACCTGCAAGGCGCGCCTGCCGTCGGATTTCATGGCATCACTGTTCTTCTGGGGCTGGCAACTGATGCTGGTGGCCATTGTCGCCAGCTATGCCATGGGCTATACCACCACCAAGGAATACGCCGAAATGGAATGGTCGCTGTCGATCGTGCTGACCGTGCTGTGGGTGATCTACACCTGGCTGTTCTTCACCCCCATCGCCCGTCGCAAGGTGTCGCACATCTACGTGGGCAACTGGTTCTACGGTGCTTTCATCATCGTCACTGCCATGGTGTTCATCATCAACAGCGCCGCCGTGCCGGTTACCGCGATGAAGTCCTACTCGATCTACTCCGGCGCCACTGATGCGCTGATCCAGTGGTGGTACGGCCACAGCATCGTCGGCTTCATCCTGTCGGTGGGTTTTCTCGGCATGATGTATTACTACGTGCCCAAACAGGCCGGACGGCCGATCTATTCCTACCGGCTGTCGATCGTGCACTTCTGGGCCATCATTTCCATCTACATCTGGGCCGGCCCGCACCACCTGCACTACACCGCCCTGCCCGACTGGGCGCAAAGCCTGGGCATGGTGATGTCGGTGATCCTGCTGGCACCCAGCTGGGGCGGCATGATCAACGGCATGATGACCCTGTCCGGTGCCTGGCACAAACTGCGCAGCGATCCGATCCTGCGCTTCCTGGTGGTATCGCTGGCGTTCTACGGCATGTCCACCTTTGAAGGCCCGATGATGGCGATCAAGACGGTCAACTCGCTGTCGCACTACACCGACTGGACCATCGGCCACGTGCATGCCGGCGCTCTGGGCTGGGTGGCGATGATCAGCATCGGCAGCCTGTACTACATGATCCCGCGCCTGTGGAACCGGGAAGCCATGTACAGCACTGCCCTGATCAGCCTGCACTTCTGGCTGGCCACCGCCGGCACCGTGCTCTACATCGCCTCGATGTGGGTCAACGGCATCACCCAGGGCCTGATGTGGCGCGCCATCAACGACGACGGCACCCTGAGCTACTCCTTTGTCGAGGCGCTGGAAGCCAGCCACTTCGGTTACGTGGTACGTCTGGTCGGCGGCAGCCTGTTCGCCTCGGGCATGCTGCTGCTGGCTCTCAACTGCTGGCTGACCCTGAAAGCCGGCAAACCGGCAACGGCTGCAGAAGCGGCCACGGAGGTGAGTCATGCTTAACCTGATATTCCTGTTGCTGATCGGCCCCTGGCTGTGGCGACAGTGGCGGCGCTACTCCAACCATAGCGAAGAGCTGCAGGCCGCCATGTTGCCATTCGCCGACGAGCCGTTGCAGGCCCGCCGCGTAGAGGCCGAGACCGGCCTGCCCTGCCTGCCCGAGCACCTGGAGCAACAAACCACACTGCTCGGCTAGGCCGGCCCCACTGGTTTTAACCAGTTGCAGCTTGCTGTTGGTCCCGGGGTTTCCACGACAACCCCGGTGACATGGCACCGGCCGGCCGCTCCGGGTTCCTGGCGGCAAACTGAATGATCTTCCACGTCCAGCTTTAAGGAGCAAAGTGAACGTCCTGCCCTGGCTCAAAGCCTTCAAACCGCTCGCCCTCAACATTCCCCCCAAAGAAGCCCTGCGTGCCGCCTGCGGGGCTTTTCTGTCCATCACCCTGGTCATGCTGGTCAGCCAGACGCTGTTTGACCAGCCGACCACCATGACTCTGCTGGCCGCATTGGGCGCCTCGAATGTACTGGTGTTCCTGACCCCTGCGACACCGCTGGCCCATCCCTGGTCGTTGCTCTCGGGCAACCTGATGGCGGCAACCATCGCCATTACCGCCAGCTTCTGGATTGACGAACCAATTCTGCGCGTCGGGGCCGTGCTGGCCAGCTGCATGCTGTGCCTGCTGATCCTGCGCTGCCTGCACCCGCCCAGCTGCGCTCTGGCTGTGGCCATCGCCCTCAATAGCAGCTTCACCCAGCAGTGGGGCTATATGCTGCTCTGGCCGGTGGCACTCAACTCACTACTGTTGCTGGGGTTTGCCATCGCTTTCAACAACAGCACCAATCAGCGCTATCCGCGCCAGCCTTTACCGGCTGTCAACCGCCATGACACCCGCGACCTGCCCAGCTGGCAGCGCACCCAGCTGCAGGAACAGGATCTGACCCACGCCCTGAACCAGATGGGGCGCTATGTCGATGCACGCATCGAGGATCTGGTCGAGTTGCTGCAGCTGACCGAACAGCAGGCGTTTTCCCGCATGTCCAACAACCTGACCGCAGCTCACATCATGTCGCGTGATGTCGTGACCGCGACGCCCGACATGCCGATCGAATTTGCCTGGGGACTGTTATCGCGACACAAGCTTGAAGCGCTGCCGGTGATCAATGACACCCACGAACGCAAGCTGGTGGGCATTGTTTCGCTGGTCGACTTCGTCAACCAGAAGTCCTTTGCCAAAATGCCCCGCCGCCGCTGGAGCCTGAGCCGGGGCAGCCGGCGGCGTCCACTCAAGCGCATCATGACCGAGCCCGTCATCAGTGCCCGGGCAGATACCAGCATCCTTGAGCTGGTCCAGTTGCTGTCACAACACCGCCTGCACCAGCTGCCCATTGTCGATGACCGGCAGCAGGTCATCGGCATCATCTCGCAGACCGATCTCATTCATGCGTTATATCGCTTGCTGGTACAGCGCTGTCATGTGGGTGCGGTGGCTGCCTGACCAGTTGGCCAATGCCGTGCAAGGCGGTCTGCAACTGCGGATGATTGCAGGCCTTGCGCGTCATCACATAAACCGGCAAGGAGAACTCGGGGGCTCCGGCAACGCGCATCAGCTGCCCGCTGGCCAGCCAGGGAGCAACCACCTGGCTACGAAAATAACCGGTACCGCCCTGCTCTAGCAGCAGTTGCAATGCCAGCTGGCCGACATTGGTTTCAATCTGCGCGTGCTGCGCCGGAAACGCCAGTTCGAACTGCTGGCGAAACGCCTCGCCCCAGTCGGTCTGGATGTGCGGTTCCGGGTTTTCCACGTGGCGTACCTGCACCAGGGTTTCTTCCATCAGCAAGCGCACATGCAAGGCCGGACGGTAACGCGCCTGGTGACTGAGCAGGATATCTAGGGTTCCGTTTTCCATCTGGTCCAGCAGCATGCTGCCCTGTCCGACCCTGGCCTGCATGTGCAAATCCGGCTGCTCCAGCTTCAGCCAGCTGAGCCAGCGTGTCAGCCAGGGCTGCCAGAGACCGGTTTCCGCTCCGATGCGCAGGGGCTCCTTGCGCTCGCAGGCCGACATGTTGCGCAGCGCATCCTGCCAGGTTGCCAACAATTGCTGGGCATGCGGAACAAAACGTTCACCGGCCGGCGTCAGGCTGGAACCACTGGCGCTGCGTACAAACAGCTGTGCCCCCAGTTGCTCCTCCAGGCTCTTGATGCGAGCCGTCACCGTGGTCTGGCTGACACACAGGCGCTCGGCCGCCAACACAAAGCTGCCGCCATATACCACCGTCAAAAAAGTCCGGGCCAGATTCAAGTCCATACAGGTCTCCAGAAGCATCTCGTGCACCAGCCGCACCGGGCACAGGCACAGGCACAGGCACAGGCACACAGTTGGCCGTAACCCTTTTAGTGTTACCGTGATCCTGTAGAATACAGCATTTACCCACGGCAGCTGCCAGAGCGGAGAGCAGGAACACACATGAGCAGACAAGGCACAGGCACCCTTTACATCATTTCCGCCCCTTCGGGTGCCGGCAAAACCAGTCTGGTCAAGGCCCTGCTGGATGACCTGCCATTTGTCCGCGTATCCGTTTCCCATACCACCCGCGCCGCCCGTCCGGGTGAATCCGATGGCGTCAACTACCACTTCACCAGCGTAGACGACTTCCAGGCCATGATCGGCCGCGGCGAGTTTCTTGAACATGCCGAAGTCTTCGGCAACTATTACGGTACCTCGCACCCCTGGGTAAGACAGACCCTGGCCCAGGGCCACGACCTGATTCTCGAGATCGACTGGCAGGGTGCCCAGCAGGTACGCCGTCTGGCACCTGATGCCTGCTCCGTGTTCATCCTGCCGCCCAGCACCGCCGCCCTGCGCCAGCGCCTGAACAACCGCGGGCAGGACAACGGGGACATCATCGAAAGCCGCATGCAGCAGGCCGCCGCCGAAATGAGCCACTATGTCGAATATGACTATCTGATCATCAACGATGATTTCAATCTGGCCCTGAATGAGCTCAAGTCGATTTTCATCAGCGGACGCCTGAAACAGTCCGCCCAGCAGCAACGTCATGGCGAACTGCTGAGCATGCTGCTGCAAGGCAGCTGACTCCGCTGCATCCTTGCGCTATCTGCTGCCGGCACAGGCTGCCTGTGCTAGAATGTGCTGTCCTGCCCGCCGTATCCTTGTTGATTTTCGCATGTGCCGCATGATCGCCCGGCAGGCCGGCAAACACCCTTCCCTTATTGGAAGCATTTTTTTACACTTATTTGCATAACGTGCAGCCGCCAACCGGCTGCCGGACTGAACTGGAGGATGCACCATGGCCCGAGTGACCGTTGAAGACTGCCTGGAAAACGTGGAAAACCGCTTTGAACTGGTGATGCTGGCGACCAAGCGCTCCCGCCAGATTGCCACCGGCGGCCTGGAACCCAAGGTTCCGCTGGAAAACGACAAGCCGACCGTACTGGCACTGCGTGAAATTGCCGAAGGCCTGATCAACGCCGAATCGGTCGCCATCGAAGAAGCCACCATCATGGACGAGCCGCTGTTTGCCGCCTTTGACGACAGCATCAACTGACTGGCAGTGCAGCCAATCGGCTGCGCCACCATCCGCTGCACCGCAACAGCCTGAAGCATCCGCCGCCCGAACCTGAAGGAGATCCGCATGCCTGCCGTTGAACGCCTTGCCGGACAGCTGGGAGACTACCTTGGTCCGGATCAGGTCAACCTGGTCCGGCGGGCCTACTATTACGCCGAGCAGGCCCATGACGGCCAGCTGCGCAGCAGTGGTGACCACTACATCACCCACCCGCTGGCGGTGGCCACCATCCTGGCGGAAATGCACATGGACCATCAAAGCCTGATGGCCGCCATGCTGCACGACGTGATCGAGGATACCGGCATTCCCAAGGAGGCGCTGGTCGCCCAGTTTGGCGAAAGCGTGGCGGAAATGGTGGACGGCGTGAGCAAGCTCACGCAGATGAAATTCGGCACCAAGGCCGAAGCCCAGGCGGAAAACTTCCAGAAAATGGCCATGGCCATGGCCCGCGACATCCGCGTGATTCTGGTCAAGCTGGCTGACCGCCTGCACAACATGCGCACCCTTGGCGCGCTGAATGCGGAAAAACGCCGTCGCATCGCCAAGGAAACCCTGGAAATCTATGCCCCGATCGCCAAGCGGCTGGGCATCCACAGCATGTATGCGGAGTTCGAGGATCTGGGCTTCCGTGCCATGCACCCGATGCGCGCCGAGCGTATCCAGACGGCCGTGCGCCAGGCCCGTGGCAACCGCAAGGAAATCGTCACCAAAATCGAAGAGTCAATCATTCACTGCCTGGAGCGTGAAGGGCTGCCCGGCGAGGTCAGCGGCCGCCAGAAACACCTGTACAGCATCTACCGCAAGATGAAATCCAAGCGCAAGTCGTTCAATGAAATCATGGACGTCTATGCCTTCCGCATCGTGGTCGACAAGGTCGATACCTGCTACCGCGTGCTGGGCGCAGTACACAGCCTGTACAAACCGATTCCGGGCCGTTTCAAGGATTACATCGCGATTCCCAAGGCCAATGGTTACCAGTCGCTGCACACCACCTTGTTCGGCATGCACGGGGTACCGATCGAGATCCAGATCCGTACCCGCGACATGGAAGAGCTGGCCAACAACGGCATCGCTGCCCACTGGTTGTACAAGAGCGACAGCCAGGACAAGGGCACCAGCCACGCCCGCGCCCGGCGCTGGGTCAAGGGCCTGCTGGAGTTGCAGCAAAGTGCCGGCAGCTCACTGGAGTTCATCGAGAACGTCAAGATCGACCTGTTCCCCGACGAGGTCTACGTCTTCACGCCCAACGGCCGGATCATGGAAATGCCCAAGGGGGCAACTGCGGTCGATTTCGCCTATGCCGTGCACACCGACATTGGCAACGCCTGCATTGCCTGCCGCGTCAACCGCCGCCTGGCACCGCTGTCACAGCCGCTGGCCAGTGGTGCCACGGTGGAAATCATTACCGGCCCCAGCAGCCGCCCCAATCCGGCCTGGCTCAACTTTGTTGTCACTGGCAAGGCCCGCACCCATATCCGCCATGCCCTGAAACTGCAACAGCATGACGAGTCGGTCGAACTGGGCCGCCGCCTGCTGGACAAGGCACTGGATATTCATGCCGCAAAACTGGACGACATTGCTCCGGCCCGCATTGACGCACTGCTGGACGAATACCAGCAGGACAGCCTGGATGCCGTACTGGAAAGCATCGGGCTGGGTACCCGCACCGCGCAGGTCGTGGCCCGTCGCCTGCTGGCCGACAGCAACAGCGAGCAGCACCCGGTAGTGGACGAACCACTGGTCATTCATGGCACCGAAGGCATGGTGCTGAATTACGCACGCTGTTGCGGCCCGATTCCCGGTGATCCGATTGTCGGTCACCTGTCGGCCGGCAAGGGCATGGTGGTGCATCGTGAGTCCTGCCGCAACCTGGCCGACATCCGCAACCAGCCGGAAAAATATATCCCCCTGAGTTGGGCCAGGGACATCAGCGGCGAATTCAACGTCGACCTGCGCATCGAACTGACCCACCAGCGCGGCCTGATCGCCCTGCTGGCCGGAACTGTCAGCGAAGCGGACGGCAACATCGAGAAAATCAGCGTGGACGAAAAAGACGGCCGTCTCAGCGTGGTCCAGCTGGTCATCAGTGTACGTGACCGGATTCACCTCGCCCGTGTCATCCGCCGGTTGCGCACCCTGAGCGGAGTCACCCGCATTGCCCGTGCCCGCGCCTGATACCTGACCTGCGGTCCCGTCCGGGACTACAGGCCCGACCGGAGCAGACGCACCCATGTTGCCGTCACCCTTACCGCAGCATGGTCAGGTCCGCTGCATACAACCCCGCCCATATCATTTTTCACGCCAACACCACCGGAGACTCCATGAACAAGACCGTCATCAACACCGCACTGGCTCCCGCCGCCATTGGCACCTACTCCCAGGCCGTCAAGGTCGGCCCCACCGTCTACCTGTCCGGTCAAATCCCCCTGAACCCGCAAACCATGGAAATGGCCGAAGGCTTCGAGGCGCAAACCATCCAGGTATTCGAAAACCTCAAGGCGGTGGCCGAAGCCGCTGGCGGCAGCCTGGCCGATGTGGTCAAGCTGAACATCTTCCTGACCGACCTCAAGCACTTCGGTACCGTCAACGAGCTGATGGCACGCTACTTCCAGCCGCCCTATCCGGCCCGTGCAGCCATTGGCGTGGCAGCCCTGCCACGCGACTCTGCTGTGGAAATGGATGCCATCCTGCACATCGCCGACGGCCAGTAACTGCCTGCCGCGACGCCATTGTCAGGTGTCGCGGCCTGCCGGGCTTCCGGCACCCCTCAGCTCCTTCCCATGCTTTCCCGCCTGTGCAACAGTCTGTTGTACTTCTCCCCTTTATCCATCACCGCCCTTGCCCGTAACATGGACCCATGCACGCCGTGCAACCAGCGCATGGTGGGTGCCTGGTGCTTTGCCGACCACTTCGATCCCCGCTCCGTACAGCAAGGCTGTCTAACAAATTGCAGCGGAACCGTTGCCAGAAGCGCCGGACAACCCGCCAAACCTTTTTCAGGAGTATCAGATGGGACTTTTAATCGACGGCCAGTGGCACGACCACTGGTATGACACCGAAAGCACCGGCGGCCGCTTCGAGCGCAAGGAAAGCCAGTACCGCAACTGGATCACGGCCGATGGCAGCGCCGGCCCCAGTGGTGAAGGCGGCTTTGCCGCCGAGAGCGGACGCTATCACCTCTATGTTTCCTATGCCTGTCCCTGGGCCCACCGCACCCTGATCATGCGTGCCTGGAAGGGTCTTGAGCAGCACATCAGCGTTTCCAGCGTGCACCCGCTGATGCTGGAAAACGGCTGGGAGCTGCGTACCGATTTCAACGCCGCCGATGGCGACCCACTGTACGGCCTGTCAATGCTGTATCAGCTGTACCAGAAGGCCGACCCCGCGTTTACCGGCCGCGTCACCGTACCCGTGCTCTGGGACAAGCAGCGCCAGACCATCGTCAGCAACGAGTCATCGGAAATCATCCGCATGCTCAACAGCGCCTTTGACGGCATCGGTGCCCGGGCTGGAGATTATTACCCCGAAGCCTTGCGCGAGGAAATCGACAGGCTCAACGACATGATCTATCCGAGCCTCAACAACGGCGTTTACCGTGCCGGTTTTGCCACCAGCCAGCATGCCTATGACGAGGCCGTGCACGAGGTGTTCGACATGCTGGAGCAGCTCGAAGAGCGTCTGGCCGGCCACAGGTTCCTCACCGGCAATACCCTGACCGAAGCCGACCTGCGCCTGTGGACCACATTGCTACGCTTCGATGCCGTATACGTGACCCACTTCAAGTGCGACCGCAAGCGCATCGCCGATTACCCCAACCTGAGCGGCCTGCTGCGTGACATCTACCAGCTGCCCGGCGTAGCAAGCACGGTGTACATGGATCACATCCGTCACCATTATTTCCGCAGCCACCCGACCATCAACCCCTACGGCATCATTTCCATTGGCCCGGAACAGGACTTCAGTGCGCCACACGGACGTGAGCAGCTCGGGCCGGTAGTCATCACCGGAGCCTGAACAGCAAGCGGTATCCGGGGCTGCCAGCAGGCCGCAAAGCTGGCCACTGCAGCCATCACCCAAGCAACAGGAGTCATGTCATGAACAACGTCAAACTGACCATCGTTTACTACAGCACCTACGGCACCAACTATGCCATGGCACAGACCGCCGCCGATGAGGCAACCGCCGCCGGTGCCGAGGTCCGTCTGCGCAAGGCACGGGAAACCGTGCCGGCCGAAATCGTCAACTCGGTCGAGGCCTGGCGCAAGCACACCGAAGCCACAGCCCACATCCCCGAAGCCACTGCGGATGACCTGGAATGGGCCAACGCCTTCCTGTTCAGCGCACCGACCCGCTTCGGCACCGTTGCCAGCCAGATGCGTGCCTTCATCGATACCCTGGGCGGTATCTGGCAAAAAGGCGGCCTGACCAACAAGGCGGTAAGCGCCATGACCAGCGCCCAGAATATCCATGGTGGCCAGGAATCCACCCTGGTCGGCTTCTACACCACCTTCATGCACTGGGGCTCGATCATTGTTACCCCCGGCTACGCCGACCCGGTGATCTTCGCCTCCGGCGGTAACCCCTATGGCGCCAGCATCACCATGGGTGGCCCCACTGAAGAAGAACTGGCCTCGGTCCGTTTCCAGGCCCGCCGCCTGGTCGAGTTTGCCGCCAAACTGGCCAGCTGATTGCACTGAGCTCATGGCATCAGTGGTGTGCAGGTGGAGCAGGGCTTTGTCGCCATGGATGGCGACAGGGAGCTTACATGGACGTACTTGCAGCGACCCTGCGGAACCTGTACACCGCTGATGCAAACACAAGCCCTGCGTACAAACTCATCTCACCCTTAAATCATCCCTGAATAACCATCCCTGTACCCCGCATAACGTGGTGCCCAGCCAGTGCTGCGCGCCAGCCGGTTGCTGCAGCGCTTGCTGCTGCCGGCCGGATTGAGCAGCAACTGCGGATCACCGGACACATCCATCTGCTGCTGTAGCCAGCGCACCACTTCATCCTGCTCCACCGGCTCGTCATCCACCCCGACATACACCGGTGCCAGCGGCGTGCCGGCAGCATCCAGCTGCAGCAGATGCGCCAGCAGTCCGGCAGCATCCGCCTCGTGAATGCGGTTGGTAAAACGATTCAGATTACCGCCAGCGTGATAGCCCTGTCGCACCCGCTCCAGAAAGCCGCGCCTTGCTCCGCCATAGATGCCGGCCAGCCGCACCAGGGTTACCGGCACACCGGAATCGACCAGCAACTGCTCGGCCTCCAGCATCACCTGCCCGGACCAGCGCTCAGGCTCGGTAACAGACTGTTCATCTACCCACTGGCCATCCGACTGCCCGTACACCCCGACACTGGAGGCAAACAGGATGCGCTTTGGCCGCTGCCCGTGCTGCTGCAGCCAGGCCAGTACATTGCGTACCCCCTCCACATAGGCCTGTCGATAGGCCTCGACCGTGCGCGCAGCCGGCACCAGCGTGATCAGCACATAGTCCGGACATGCCTGTGGCCAGTCTCCCGGGCAGACCGGGCTGGTGACGTCCGCCAGCACCTGCTGCAAGCCTTGCGGCAGGCTGCCTGCAGTGCGGCGCAGCGCCCAACCGTGCCACTGTGGCAACAATGCGGCCACCTGATGTGCCAGCGAGCCGGCACCCACATACAAAATACTGTTTCCGGCCATTGGGCCCCCTGTTGTTCCGCTGTTGATTTCAGGTATGCTTCGTTCAAAGAAAACTATACCTTATGCTTTTTCCATGGAATTCTACTATGACTCTCACCGAGCTGCGCTACATTGTGACCCTGGCCCAGGAGCAGCACTTCGGCCGCGCCGCCGAGCGTTGCCATGTGAGCCAGCCCACCCTGTCAGTCGGTGTTAAAAAACTGGAAGAAGAGCTCGGCGTGCTGATCTTCGAGCGCAGCAAGGGTGCCGTGCGTGTCACCCCGGTGGGTGAAGGCATCGTCGCCCAGGCCAGGCGGGTGCTGGAGCAGACCCAGACCATCCGCGAGCTGGCCCAGGCCGGCAAGAACCAGCTGACCGCACCGCTGCGTGTTGGCGCCATCTATACCGTCGGCCCCTATCTGTTCCCGCAACTGATCCCGCTGTTGCACCAGAGTGCACCGGAAATGCCGCTCTACATCGAGGAAAACTTCACCCACGTGCTGCGTGACAAGCTACGTAACGGCGAGCTGGACGTAATCATCATCGCCCTGCCGTTCGAGGAAGTGGATATCCTGACCAAACCGATGTATGACGAGCCCTTCTGCGTGCTGCTGCCGGCCCAGCACCACTGGACCGGCCAACAGTTCATCGACAGTACCATGCTCAATGACAAGAGTTTGCTGTTGCTGGGCGAAGGCCATTGCTTCCGTGACCAGGTACTGGAAGCCTGCCCTGCCAGCGGCGGCATCCAGGAAAGCCAGAACCGCTACACCACGGTCGAGGCCAGCTCGCTGGAAACCATCCGTCACATGGTCGCCTCCGGGCTGGGTGTCTCGGTCCTGCCCCAGTCCGCAGTCGACAGCCATCAATATACAGCGGGGGTCATTGAGGTACGTCCCTTTGCCAACCCCGCCCCCAGCCGCACGGTCGCCATCGCCTGGCGTGCGAGCTTCCCCCGCCCCAAGGCCATCGACGCCCTGGTCGAGGCCATTCGCCAGTGCCCGCTGGCACACGACAGCCTGGTGTAAAGCGGCATGGAACTGCTGGTCGACACACCCGTCACCTGCCTGAAGGGAGTTGGCGAGGCCATGGCGGAAAAGCTCGCCAGGGTGGGGCTGGAAAACCTGCAGGACGTGCTCTTTCACCTGCCCACGCGCTACCAGGATCGCACCCGGGTCACGCCGATCGGGGCCCTGCGTCCGGGACAGGATGCCGTGGTGGTGGGCACCGTTGCCGCAGCGGATGTGGTCATGGGGCGTCGCCGCAGCCTGCTGGTACGCTTGCAGGATGGCACCGGCGCCCTCAGCCTGCGTTTCTATCATTTCAGCATGGCGCAAAAAACCGCACTGGCCCGTGGCACCCTGGTGCGCTGTTATGGCGAAGTGCGCCCCGGCGCCAGCGGCCTGGAAATTTACCATCCCGAGTACCGCGCCCAGAATGCCGACGAGCCGGTCGCTGTGGAAGAACGGCTGACTGCCATCTATCCCGCCACCGAAGGCCTGACCCAGCAGCGCCTGCGCAGCCTGGTGCAGCAGGCGCTGGCTTACCTGTCACCGGCCAGCCTGCCCGAATGGCTACCGGAAAACCTGCGCCGGCACTACCGGCTGGGCCCGCTGGCCGACGCCGTGCGCTATCTGCACCAGCCACCGCCGGATGCCGACACCCTGCAGCTGCAGGAAGGTGAGCACTGGACCCAGCAACGACTGGCATTCGAAGAACTGCTGGCCCACCAGCTGTCCATGCAGCGCATGCGCGAACAGATGCAGGCACAAAAAGCTCCGCCACTGCCCGCCCCCCGCCACCTGCCCGGCAAGCTGCTGGCCGGACTCGGCTTTCAGCCTACCGGAGCACAGCGCCGGGTCGGCGCAGAGATCAGCTACGACCTGCAGCAAAGCCTGCCCATGCTACGGCTGGTACAGGGTGATGTCGGTGCCGGCAAGACATTGGTCGCCGCCATCGCCGCGTTGCAGGCGATCGAGGCCGGCTACCAGGTGGCATTGATGGCACCGACCGAAATCCTCGCCGAGCAGCATTTTCTCAACTTCAGCAAATGGTTTGCGCCACTGGGCATTGAAGTGGCCTGGCTGGCCGGCAAGCTCAAGGGCAAGGCCCGCACGGCCGCACTGGAGCAGATCGCCGGCGGCACACCGATGGTGGTTGGCACCCACGCGCTGTTTCAGGCCGAAGTGCAATTTCACAACCTGGCACTGGCCATCATCGACGAGCAGCACCGCTTCGGCGTGCAGCAGCGGCTGGCCCTGCGCGAAAAGGGCATCAATGGCCAGCTCAGTCCGCACCAGCTGATCATGACCGCCACCCCCATTCCGCGCACGCTGGCAATGAGCGCCTATGCCGACCTCGACACCTCCATCATCGACGAGCTGCCGCCGGGTCGTACTCCGGTGAATACCGTGGTCCTGCCCGACAGCCGCCGTGCCGACGTGGTGGAGCGGGTGCGCGCTGCCTGCCTGGAAGGACGTCAGGCCTACTGGGTCTGCACCCTGATCGAAGAGTCCGAGGAGCTGACCTGCCAGGCCGCACAAACCACCTTCGAGGAACTGCAACTGGCACTGGGCGAGCTGCGTGTCGGCCTGGTGCACGGCCGCATGAAGCCGGCAGAAAAAGCCGCCATCATGCAGCAATTCAAGGATGCCGAGCTACAGCTGCTGGTAGCCACCACGGTGATCGAGGTCGGCGTGGATGTACCCAATGCCAGCCTGATGATCATCGAGAACCCCGAGCGTCTCGGGCTGGCCCAGCTGCACCAGCTGCGTGGCCGGGTCGGCCGCGGCAGTACCGCCAGCCATTGCGTGCTGCTGTATCACGCACCGCTGTCGCAGATCGGCCGCGAACGGCTGGCCATCATGCGTGACACCAGCGACGGCTTCATCATTGCGGAAAAAGACCTGGAGCTGCGTGGCCCCGGCGAAATGCTGGGCACCCGCCAGACCGGTCTGCTGCAGTTCAGGGTCGCCGACCTGATGCGCGACAACCACCTGTTACCGGCAGTACGCGACGCCGCCTTGCAATTGCTGCAGGAACACCCGCAACACGTCAGCCCCCTGCTCGACCGCTGGCTGCGCCATGGCCAGCAATATGCTCAGGTCTGAAAGCCGGCCGGCACCACCGCCCAGCACCCCGGTGCTTACAGCATCGCTGTTTTCGCGCTAAACTCGGGCCAGACAGCAGATCTTCAGGAGCATTCATGCCCAGCACCGCCAACATTGCCAGCCTCACCGTACGCCGCATCGAGCAGCGCCTGGGCAAAACCCTGGAAATCCCCCCCCTGTCATTGACCGCACAAAAAATACTGCAGCTGCGAACCTGCCCGGATGTCCATGTCGATCAACTGACGGCGATTGTCGAATCCGACCCGGCACTGGCTGCACAGGTCATGAGCTGGGCAGCGTCCCCCCTGTATTCCGCCCCATACAAGATATGCTCCATCGAAGATGCAATTGTCCGCGCCCTGGGTTTTGAGCTGGTGATGAACCTGTCACTGGGCCTTGCCCTGGGGAAAAAATTCTCCCTGCCGCGTCACCTGCAGCAGGACAACATCAGCCACTGGAAACATGCCCTGTACACTGCCGCCCTGATCGAAGGACTGACCCGCCAGATGCCCCGTGACACCCGCCCCGAGCCGGGCCTGGCATATCTGGCCGGGCTGTTGCACAACTTCGGCTACCTGTTGCTGGCTTACCTGTTTCCGCCCCATTTCGCCCTGATCCAGCAGCACCTGCAGGCCAGCCCCGGCTGCAAGCCACAGGACATCGACCAAAGCATGCTCGGCATGACCCGCGATGACATCTGCGTCACCCTGTTGCACCTGTGGAACATGCCTGAAGAGCTCACCACCGCCATTGCCAGACAGCACCATCCGGACTACACCGGCCCGCATGCAACCTATGCCCTGCTGCTCCAGCTGGCCAACCTGTTACTGACCGCTCCGGACCGTGCTGCCGTGGATGAAAAACAGCTGGATCAGCTGTGCCGCCAGCTGCAACTGCAGCCGGCAGACAGCTGGCAGGCACTGGACAGGGTGATCGCGGCAGAGCAGGCCCTGCGCGCCCTGTCGGAACAAATGGGCCACGCCTAGGAAAACCCGCACCATGTACCGCAAACTCCCCCTTCTCGCCTGCCTGACCAGCCTGTTATGGCCGTCACTGGTACTGGCCGAGGCCTGTATTATCCAGGCGCAATCCGAACGCATGGAAATCCGCCTCTGCCAGCAGAACCGCAGCATCCCGCCCAACCTGTTCCGGACAGGCTTCTGCAAGCCGCAACTGGCGGGCCAGAAGACCAGCGTCTCCTTCGTTGAACAGTGCCCGGCCGGTGCCTTTGGTGTATGCCGCAATGCGCAGGCCGGCGGCATGCCCTATCAACAGGACATCCACTACTATGGCGTCGCCTCGGATGCACGCTATCTCAAGCCGGCGTGCGAACAACAGAGCAAGGGCGTCTGGATGAACCTGTGAGCCGTGCCGGTTCATGACGGCACGCCACAGATACCCTATAATGCCGGCCAACGAACATTCTGCCATCATCGCGGTCTATCACCGCATACTTACTGCCTTCCGCTTTTGGAGAAATCATGCGCAAACTGCTTCTTACCGCCCTGCTCAGCCTCGGAGGCCTGGCCCTCAACACCGCCATGGCCAACAACCTGGTTGCCGGCCAGCACTATGCCGTACTGGCCAATCCGGTCACCACTTCACAGGCCGACAAGATCGAAGTGGTCGAGCTGTTCTGGTATGGCTGCCCGCACTGTTACCAGCTGGAGCCGACCATCAGCAGCTGGAAAAAAGAGCTGCCGGAAGACGTCAATTTCGTAAAGATTCCCGCCATGTTTGGCGGCATCTGGAACCTGCATGGCCAGCTGTACTACAGCTTGCAGGCGCTCAAGGTGGACGACTCCGTACATGATGCCGTCTTTGAAGCCCTGCACGAGCGCAACCGCCGCCTGGCCTCGCTGCCGGAAATCACCGCATTTGTCGGCGGGCTGGGCATCGACAAGGATGCCTTTGAAAAAGCCTGGAACTCCTTTGGTGTGAAAAGCCAGCTGGAAAAAGCCAAGAAGCTGGCCATTGCCTATCAGGTCAGCGGCGTGCCCGCCCTGGTGGTCAACGGCAAATACCGCTTTGACATCGGCATGGCCGGCGGCCTACGGGAGACCGCCCAGGTAGCCGACCTGCTGATTGAAAAGGAACGCGGCGCACGCTAAGCCCGGCGTGCGAAAGATGCCTGCTCCTGTTGCAGCCCGTACAAATTCTGGCTGCAGCAGGCATCAATACCGGTTCTTTCACGCCTGCGGGCGGGAGCTCATCCGTAATGCTGATATCCCCCAGATCTGCAACCCGGCCGGTTCTTGAATGCAGTGCGCAACAGACCGCCCTGCCGGACGCATTGCGCCCGGCACAACCAGTGCAGCGCTTGCGCCTGCTCAGTTTCAATATCCAGGTCGGCATCAGTACCAGTGCCTACCACCATTACCTGACCCGCTGCTGGAAGCATCTGTTGCCGCACCGCGAACGCCAGGCCAACTTGCAGAAAGTGGGCCACATGCTGGACAGCTTTGACCTGGTCGCCCTGCAGGAAGTCGATGGCGGCAGCCTACGCACCGGCCACGTCAACCAGGTCGAGCAGCTGGCCAGAATGTCCGGCTTTCCCTTCTGGTACCAGCAGCTCAACCGCAATCTGGCACCCTTTGCCCAGCACAGCAACGGTTTGCTCAGCCGCATCCCGCTGGGGCTGATCGAAGATCATCCGTTACCCGGACCCGCCGGTCGCGGCGCGATCCTGCTGCGCATCGGTGCAGGCCGTGATGCAGTCGCCATCGTCATGATGCACCTAGCGCTCGGTACCCGGGTACGCAACCTGCAACTGGCCTATGTTCGCGAACTGCTGCAGGACTACCGCCACTACGTCCTGATGGGCGATCTCAACACCCACGTCGACGAGTTGCTGTACCGTTCTCCGCTACGCACACTCGGCCTGCAGGCAACCCAGATGGGTGCAACCTTTCCCAGCTGGAACCCCCAGCGCTGCCTCGACCACATCCTGCTCAGCGAAGGGCTGCGGGCGGAACGTTCCATGGTGGTGGATCAGCCCATCTCCGATCATCTGCCGGTTGCCACCGAGCTGATTCTGCCATCCACCTTTTACCCCCGGCAGGTGCACTAAGCATGTCGAATACCGATTCGCGCTGGAAAGAGAAATACAGCCGCTTGCTGGACGATTACGAACGCCTGGAACAAAACACCCGGGAACGTACCGGCCTGCTCGAGCGCGGACTGGTACGCAGCAGTCTGGCAGCCGAAGGCCAGGACCCGAAACTGGACAGGCAACTGCAGGCGCTGCGTGACAGCGTGCGTGCCAGCAACAGCACACAACTGCAGCAGGTGGTCCACGATATCGAACACCACCTGCTGGCCACCGAAAACCAGCGCCAGGAACGCCAGCATACCCTGCTCAGTGCCCTGGACCAGCTTTGCAGCCAGCTGCTGGCCAACAACAAGGAACGTGGCACACGTCAAGCGCTGAAGAAACTGCAGGGTGCGCTGAAAGACCGTCAGCAGGTCAACCATACCCTGCATGACTGGCTGCACGAGCTGAGCCGGCTGCAGGCCACAGTGCTGCAACATCCGGAGGATTCCGGCAACAGCGGCATGCTGGACCGGCTGTTTGGACGCCATGCCAAAACGGCAGATACAACTCCGCCCGAGACGGCGACAGCCAACACGCCCGTACCAATGCCTGTCGACGCAACCCCGGCAGCCATCACTGATGCAGGCGCAACGGCACCCTCCATGGCTGCCGCCGCCATGCCGGACATGGGTGTCCTGTACCAGGCCCTGATCCGGCTGCTCGACGAACTGCCCCTGCCAGATGAGGACAAAGAAGCCGCCAGCGCGCTGCGTGCCCGGCTGGTGGCCAGCACCGGCTGGAACAGCCTGGAAAGTACGCTGGAGCAACTGACAGAGCTGGTCATCCGCGCCAGCAGCAAGCGCCAGCAGGAATTCAGCCACTACCTGCAGCAGCTGAACAGCAAGCTCAACCTGATCACCAGCAGCGTCAGCCAGACCCGTGACAGCTATCAAAGCAGCGTTGACTCGGCCGCCAGTCTGGACCAGCACCTGCACAGCCAGGTCAATGAGTTGCATCAGGATGTGCAGCAGATCACCGATCTTGAGCAGCTGAAACAGCGGGTCGACCAGCGTCTCAACCTGTTCATGGAAACCCTGGCCCAGCATCAGCAGCAGCGCAAGGAATCGGAGCAAAAGCTGCTGCAACGCCTGCAGGATCTTGGTGAACGGGTCCACCTGGTCGAAAACGAGGCATCCCAGCTCACCAGCCAGCTGGTCGAACAACACGAGAAGGCACGACGGGACGCCCTGACCGGCCTGCCCAATCGCACCGCCTGGGACGAGCGCCTGCAAATCGAACACCTGCGCCTGCAGCGCCAGACAAGCCCTCTTCTTCTGGCCGTGATCGATGTTGACCACTTCAAGCGAATCAACGACACCTACGGTCACCTGGCCGGCGACAAGGTCCTGAAAATACTCGCCACCCGCCTGCAGCAAGGCATCCGGAAAACCGACTTCATGGCGCGCTACGGCGGCGAGGAGTTTGTCATTCTGCTGCCCGACACACCGCTGGACAATGGCGCCGAACTGCTCAACAAGCTGCGTCAGCACATTGCCGACTGCCCGTTCCATTTCAAGGGCGAGCCGGTGCAGATCACCTTCTCTGCCGGCATTACCCGGCTACAGGCAGACGAGGATCCGGCCAGCGCCTTTGCCCGCGCAGACCAGGCGTTGTATGCGGCCAAGCAGGGTGGCCGCAACCAGGTCAGAAGCGCTGCTGCAGACGGGCCATGCGCAGCCCCTGCTCCAGTCCTTCCAGATCAGGAATGAACATGCTCTGGCCGCCCAGCTGTACGGCGGCCAGCTCGCCATTGCGCAAGGCTGCCTGATTGTCAGGCTGTAGCCGGTTATCCACCTGTATCGAACGCGGAATGCCCTGCAACAGGACCGCGTAGAAGCCTGCTCCGGCCGAAGCTTCCAGACTGTTGAAAATGGCTATGCGGGTACTCTCGGTCACGTCCGGCTCGGTGCCGCCGGCCAACACCTCGAATGACAACAGCGGCAACTGCAGTCCGCGCCAGCCGATACGCCCGACCAGGCCGTCCCTTTGCACACCGCCGGGCAGATCGTCAGCCGGCTGCCAGGCAACCAGCTCGGCCACTGCGGTATTGGGTACCAGCAGGGTACGGTCGCTCAGCGCCAGCATCAGCCCTGTCATTTGCTGCTGCTCTGCCTGATACTCCAGGCTCGCCTGTTCTGGCATGGGATTCTCCTTCACGTTAAAGATATGCTTCAAGATGCCCGGCCGACATGTTGCAGGAGGGCCTGCGCCAGCTCGCGCGGCGAACCGCTGCAGGTGCTGTAGCCGGTCTCGCGCACACTGTCCGGCATGCTCGGACAGGCACTGCTGCCGGCATCCTGCGTCCAGATCTGCATGCCCAGCCCGGCTGCATCCATGCAGGCTCCGCTGCCGTCCCCGCCCATTCCGCTAAAGACGATGACACCGCTGCGCCGGCCGAAGCCAGTGGCCAGGTTGAGCATCATCTGCCCGATGGACGGCGCATAGCTGCCTGTCCAGGGGCGCTCCAGGCACTGCATGCGGCCACTGGCGGTAAACGACAGTTCGTGGCCCACCGGAACCACCACGACCTCTCCGCTGCGGACAAAGTCATTGTGACGTGCCAGCCGAACCTGCCACTGGCTGTGGCGGCCAACCGCACGGGGCAGTGATTTCTCGAAGCCCGGGTCAATATGCTGGGCATACAGAAAGCCGATTGGCAGCCCGGCCGGCAAACAGTCGAGGAATTCCTTGACCGCAGCCGGCCCGCCAAGAGATGCGGCGAGCAGCCACAGCTGTGCGGCCGGTTCACCGTCCGGTGTCCCCGGCAGCCCGGGCTGCACCGGCAAGACACCGGCCGGCCGGGGCGGGCATAACGCGTCCAGCTTGTTTTCCAGGCTGCGCTGCCAGCGCGGGTAGTCTTCAGAGCTGGCAGGCGGGGCCTCGCCCTCGTCAACCAGCACCGGAATATCCTGGTCATACAGCTGCTCCAGCAATTTCTGCTGATGCCTGTCCACATGCAGCAGGCATACCAGCCAGGCATCGGCGGCATACTGCCCCAGCGCCCCGGCCTCCAGCAGCCCCGGGGCAGCATTGAATACCACCTCATGGCCCAGGCGCCCCAGCAACTCGCGCAGTATGCCCCGCTGCAGGTGACTGTCAGCCAGGATGGCGATGCGCATCAGCCGCTTTCCTGGCCCGTCAGCTGCCGGATCCTGTCCAGTAGCCAGGCTTCCTGGTAGGGTTTTCCCGCGTACTCGTTGACGCCGATCTCCAGCGCCCGCTCACGGTGCTTGTCACCGGTACGCGAGGTGATCATGATGATCGGCAAGTCCCGCAGCTGCTCGTCATGGCGCACCAGAGTGGCCACTTCGAAACCATCCATGCGTGGCATTTCAATATCCAGCAGCATGATGTCCGGGCGGTGCTCCTGCAACTGGTTGATGGCATCAACACCGTCCTTGGCGGTCGTCACGTGCATGCCATAGCGCTCAAGCAGGCGCGAGGTTACCTTGCGCACGGTCACCGAGTCGTCCACCACCATGACATGCAGAGCGCGCCGGTTACCTGATGCAAGTGCGCGCGGCTGGCGTGACTGGGTACTGCCGGGCAGGCCGGCCAGGGCATAGCGGCTGCGGATCGCAGCCAGCAAGTCAAGAATCACCACCACCCGGCCATCACCCAGAATGGTCGCACCGGACAGGCTCGGCACTCCGGCAAACTGCGGACCCAGGCTCTTTACCACGATTTCCCTGGAGCCGGCCAGGCTGTCCACCTGTATTGCCATCGCATGTTCCGATGAGCGCACCAGCAATACCGGCAGCGGCAGGTTCTGTCCAACCAGCTTGGGCTGCTGGCCGTTGACCAGCAGATCGCCCAGGTATTTCAAGTCATAGCTCTGTCCGGCATAGTCATAGCGTGCCGGTTCACCCTGCTGTGCCTGGCCATACAGGGCCTCCAGTTCATACGGCGACACACGCACGATGCCTTCAATGGTGTTGAGCGGAATGGCATACAGGTCCTCTCCGGTCATTACCATCAGCGCGCGGTTGACCGAAACGGTAAACGGCAGCCGGATCACGAAACGCGTACCCTGGCCCGGCCTGGATTCAATACCGATGGCACCACCCAGCTGTTTGATCTCCGAGCTGACCACATCCATGCCAACACCACGACCGGAAACCTGGGTCACTTCGCTTGCCGTGGAGAAGCCGGCATGCAGGATGAACTGCATGATTTCCTGGTCACTTAGCTCGCTACCCTCGACCATCAAGCCACGCTCGATCGCCTTGTCGCGCACGGCCGCGACATTGATGCCGGCTCCGTCATCGCTCAGCGTCAACAGAATATCGGCCCCTTCACGACCCAGCTCCAGCTGGATACGCCCGGTTGCCGGCTTGCCGGCATGCTGACGCACTTCAGGCAGCTCAAGACCGTGGGCGATGGCGTTACGCAGCATGTGCTCCAGCGGAGCCATCATGCGCTCCATCACGCTGCGGTCCATTTCACCTTCGGCATTGGTCACTTGCAGCTCGGCCGCCTTGCCCAGCTCGGCGGATACCTGGCGCACAATGCGGCGCAAACGCGGCACCAGCCGCTCGAAGGGCACCATGCGGGTGCGCATCAGGCCTTCCTGCAGTTCGGTATTGACCCGGGACTGTTGCAGCAACAGGGTTTCCGCGTCACGGCTCTTCGCCGACAGGGTTTCCTTCAGGTCAAGCAGGTCGGATGCGGACTCGAACAGTGAGCGTGACAGTTGCTGCAGCTGGGAGTGACGGTCCATCTCCAGCGGGTCAAACTCGGCATAATCGGCACCCTCGCCCTCGGTCTGCAGGCGGCTCAGGATCTGGGCCTGAGTCTCGGTATCCAGGCGCCGCAGCTGATCCCGGATCCGGTCCAGCGTGGTTTCCATTTCATTCAGGGTGAAGCCGAAGTCGCTGACCTGTTGTTCGATCCGGCCACGGAAAATCGAGGTTTCACCGGCCAGGTTGACCAGCCCCTCCAGCAGCTCGGCAGGAATCCGCACCTGTTCCTGCGGCCCCTGTTGCTGGCTACGTGCCGAACGCTCCACACTCCGCATGAAAGGCAAGGCCTGGCGCACCAGCCCGGACGGGGCCCCGGCTGCGGCTACCTGCTTCACCACCAGGTCCGTTGGTCCGGACTGGTCCGCCTCCGGCTGTGCATCTGCTTCGCTCTCGCCTGCCGGCACCTCTGCCGGCTCCCGGGGCGGCAGCGGCATGTTTGCCTCTTGCTCCAGCTCCGCTATCGGCAATGCGGCCTGTTCGCCCCGGCGCCAGCCACGGGCCTGCTGCACCATCGGCCCGGCGGCAATCAGCGGCTGGCCATCACGCACCGCTTCGAGCATGTCATTCAACTGGTCATGGGCCTGGTACAGGAAAGCGTCCAGCCCCGCCGCAGTTTGCATGCGCCCGCTGGTCAGGTCCTCATAGAGAAATTCCAGTTCGTGCGCCAGATCGGCAACTGCACTGATTTCAGCCATGCGGGCACCACCCTTGAGGGTATGCAGGTCACGCTGCATGGCTTCCACGTGCATGAAGTTGTCTTGCTCGGCCAGCCATGCCTGCAGGCAACCGGCCGCATGCTCCAGCACCTCGAAAGCCTCCTCAAGAAAGATCTCGACCAGCTCGCTGTCCTGCTCCGTGACGGCGGTACTGTCCGAGGGCTCCGGCGCAGTCTGCGGCCTGATTGCATGCTCTGCCGGAGCGGCACTGTCACTGGCGGTCCGGTCAATTTCCGCATCCTGTGGCATGACCATGTCCAGCACCCTGTCATCGGCAACCGGACGGGACAGCGACACGGCATCCGCGGTGCGAAATGCCTGCAAGCCTTCGATATCGGCCAGCGGCACGCGCAGCTCCTGACCGCCCTGCAACTGCTCAAGCAGGACCGACAGCCGGTCATGGGCGGCATGCAGAACCGGGGCCAGCCCGGAGTTGCCGGTATAGCGACCATCCAGCAAGCCCTCGTAAACCGACTCCAGTTCGTGGGCCAGATCACCTACCGGTACGATCCCGGCCATGCGGGCGCCACCCTTGAGGGTGTGCAGGTCACGCATCAGGGCGGTCAGGCAGGTGGTGTTGTCCGGTGCGGCCAGCCACTGTTCGAGGTTCTCGCCGGCACTGTCCATCAGGTCCAGCGCTTCATCGAGGAAGATCTCCACCATGTCCGGATCGAAAACGGCATATACCCTGCCCGCCTCCGGAGCTGTTGCGGCCGGCAGTTCCGCAGGCAACACAACCGGGGCAAGCTCATCAGCAACGGGCACAGCTGCGTCCGTGCCCGTCTGCGCCAACAGCTGGCGCAGACTGTCTACCAGCTCTGGCTGCGGCGTCACATCAAGCCCCGCCGCGACCTCGTCCATCATGTTGATCAGCGCATCATGACCGCTGGCTACCTGCGCGAACTGCTGGTCTCCCAGTTGCTGCCGGCCAGCATGCACATGCTGATAGAACTCCGACAGTGCGCCTGCCAGGGCTTCTATCGGCTCCAGCTCGGCCATGTGCGCACCACTTTGCAGCGCCGACAACTCGTCGATCAGTTCAAGCAGCTGGTCATGTTCGGCCGGATGCGTGCGCCAGCGCTGCAAATGCTCGTCCATATCCAGCAGCAGGTTCATGCCTTCCGCCAGGAAGCGCGAGATCAACAACGGGTCCGGAGCACTGGCCGGCTGACGCTGCTCGCAGGCCAGGCGCTGCTCCAGCAGTTCATTCAGTTCCTGCGCCAGCTCGCTGCCGCCAGGCAATGTCTGCAGCGGTGTGCTGGTCAGCTGTTCCAGTCCCTGCCCCAACAACTGCGCACTGCGTGACAACAGTGCCGCTTCCGCAGTATCAATACTGAACAGGTGGGCACGATATTCCTTGACCAGACGCTCGCTGGCCGTGGCCAGCTCCGCCACCGGAGTGATGCCGGCCATGTGGGCACTGCCCTTGAGGGTGTGCATGGCACGCTGCAGATCCTCGCTGACCGAACGCGGCAGGAACTGCTCACAACCGGCCACGAAGTCCTGCAGTATCTGCAAGTGCCCGACTGCCTCGCTGTGGAAAATATCAACCAGAACCGGATCAAGCGGCTCTTCGGGCTCTACAATGTCATCCCCTTCTGCCGTGACTTCAACAACCGCCAACGGCTGCTGTCCGGTTACCGTGAAAACCGGCACCGGCTCTTTTCTGGCCAGCGCATGGGCAATCGCTGCCAGGCGATCAACATCATCGCGCTGACGCTGGCTACGGCCGGCATATTCCTCAATCAGCGCCGGCAGCAGGGCGATGACATCGGCAATCACTTGCAGCAGCTCGGCTGACGGCTCGACACTGCCTTCAATCACCCGGTTGAGCATGTTCTCGATCGACCAGGCCAGCTCGCCGGCTACCAGCGCCCGTACCATGCGACCGCTACCCTTGAGGGTATGGAAAGCCCGGCGCACTTCAGTCAGCGCCTTGCTGTTATCCGGATCCTGTTGCCACAACGGGAAGAACTCGTTCAGGGTGTCCAGCACCTCGCCCGCTTCTTCGACAAAGACTTCCTGCAGTTCTTCGTCGACCGGCTCTTCATCAGCTGGCGGCGGCAGCAGGTGCTCCAGCATTTCGGTTGCCGGCGGATTGAGCTGGTTGATCGGCGTGGCAAGGATATCCTGCACCCCGGATGGTGCGTCTTCGTTGCCGGCCGGCATCACGCTTTGCTGTGGCAGCTCGACATCCGGCAACTCGAAACTGTCGAGCAGAACATGTTCGATTACCTCCTCATCAGCAGGTACGAACATGACCGTGGCTGCCCCGCCCCGGCTTTCCTCTTCCGCCTCAGGTTCCTGCCCTGTTTCAGGGCCGGTCAGGCTGTCAAACAGCAGCGGTGCAACCGCCGCATCCAGTGCATCCTGCAAGGATTCCTCGTCCTGGTCATCCCCTGTGGCGGCTTCCTGGCTGATGCCGGTGTCGTCGCCTTCATCTGCATCGATGGCAGCACTCTGGTCAATCACCCAGTCCAGCCCGGATGTCTGCTCGACGGTTTTTTCCTGCAGGGCCGGCTCGGGCAACGGATAACCCAGCGCTGCCATGCTCAGAGCGGCAGTATCCAGTACCAGCTCATTGTCACCGGTCTGGTCCTCGTGCAGGCGCTCAAGATAATAATCGACGCTGGTGATGGCATCGGCCAGCGTATCCAGCTCCTGCCAGCCGGGCACCGCCTGCGGGGCCAGGAGTTTTTCGTCAATATAGCGTCTGGCGCTGTCCACCAGCCCGGATGCGCGCGACAACGAAATCATTGCCAGCCCGCCACGCACCTGGTTGAGCAGGGTTGACACCGGCTCCAGATGCTGGTGCTGCCACTGGGAAGCAATGAACTCGATGATGCCGTCTTTTGCCTCTTCCAGGCCGGTCCGTGCCTCGCGAATGACCAGCCGCTGCACCTGGGCCATATCGGTCGCTGCCGTCAGTCCGGGCGGTACGTCACCAGCCTGGCCAGCACTGCCCACCATCCCGATCAGGGTCGCCTCCAGATACAGCAGGGCACCCGCCACATCCATCAGGCTGGCATCGCTGACCGGCGTGTTGCTGGCGGCAATCGCCCGCAGGGTGTCGGCCTGTTCCAGCACCACCTTGCGCTGCTGGGAAAAGCCCAGAACGGCCAGGGTATCGGCAATCTGCTTGAGCGGTTGCTGCAGGTTATCCAGTTCGGACAGGGCAGAGCGATCGCTGCGCACAAACAGGTCAAGGCTGTCCTTGATCCGCACCAGCTCCTCACACAGGGCTGAAACCACCGAGCGTATTGCGTCGCGGTCTGCCGTGGTATCTTCCAGTGCATCCACCGGCAAGGCTTCGGCCAGGCCGTATGTCTGGTGCAACTGCTGCAGGCGCGCCGAGTTCGGCTGGGCCTTGGCCACATAGAACAGAATGTTCTTCAGCAGCTCTTCCGGTACCGGCTGATTCAGGCCCGGCGCACCCAGCCTGACCAGCTCACGCAACTGCCCGTCAAGCTGGCGCAACAAAGAGCGTACCGACGTGCTGAGCTCAAGACTGCGGTTGGCAAGCCCGTCGATCAGGCCCGAGGCCACCTGCCACAAGGGCAGCAGCGGAGCACCCTGACACAGTTTTTCCAGGCCGGCGAACACCCGCGCCAGCTGGGTCAGGCCCTGAGCCGACTGCTGGTCGCGCAGCAGGCCGATCATGGCCATTTGCATGGCCTGGCGCATCTTGCGCAACAAGCCGTCCAGTTGCGGACCTGCCAGTCGTTGCAGGCGGGCGGGCTGAAGTGCCGGCAAGGCTTCCGGCAGGTGCGGGTTGAACAGGCTGGACTGCGACAGGAATTTCTCTCCGCGGGCCGCACGCAAGTCATTCAGCAGGGGCAGTACGGCCATCGGCAGGTCGCGGCGCGCACTCTGGATGCGCTCCAGATAGCGTGGCAGTTGCAGAATGGACTGCATCAGCACTTCCAGCGCCTCGTTGACATTGGTGACCTGTTCATCCAGCAGGGCCTGAGCCAGCAGCTCCATTTCCTCGGAAAGCAGGGCAGCACCGAAAAACTCCACCATTTGCAAAATGCTGTGCACCTGATGGATATAGGTCAGACAGAAGCCCAGCCCGGCATTGTCCCGTGGCTGCTCGACATAGTCTTCCAGGGCCTGTCGCGCCTGTTTCAGGGTTTCGGCAATCTCGCCCTTGACCCATTCCAGCGCCACATAGTCGTGACGGTCACCCATGTCTAATCCACTCATAACGCTCACTATCCTTTTCGGACAAAAGCCAAAATCTTGTCATTGTCGACCGCCACCAGCTGTGGGTGTGTCCAGCCGGTAATCTCGCCGACGCCCAGTATCAGCATGCCGCCCGGCAGCAAGCGTGCAGCCAGCTGGTTCAATATGCTGCGCCGCTGCCAGCGGCGAAAATAAATCAGTACGTTCTGGCAGAAGATCACATCCATGCCAATCACCGGCGTCTGTGCCAGCTCCAGGATATTGATCCGCGAGAAGCATGCTCGCCTGGCAAGCGCTTCGCAGACCCGGACCCCGCCATTGCCATCTGCCAGCAGGTAATGTTCACGCAGTGCCCCGCACACTCCGGCAACCGACCGTGCCGAGTAACAGCCATCCCGTGCGGTGGCCAGCGCGGTACGACTGATATCGGTTGCCAGCACGGAAAACCCTGCAGTACCGCCACAGGTGCCCACCACCTCCGCCGCCGTCATTGCCAGCGACCAGGCTTCCTCTCCGGTTGCACAGCCGACACTCCACAGGGACAGGTTTTCCTGCCCGGCAGCCAGCCGCTGCTGCAAGTATTCAGCAACATGATCAAAGGAAGGCTGATGTCGAAAAAAACGGGTTTCCTGGACGGTCAGACGATCCAGCAGGCATGACCATTCGAGCGCACCGCGCGCGCCCTGCAGGACCTGGCGGTAGTAGCCGTCATAATTGCTGATGCCCAGTTCACGCATGCGCGCGGTCAGGCGGACCTCAAGGTATGCCTTGCGGTCATGCCGCCAGACAATACCCGAACGCTCCTCCAGCAACTGGCACCAGTTGTCGAACTCGGCGGTCGACATGTCGGCCAACGGTTGCAGTGCCCACCCCGAATCCGGATGCATATGTTGCTCTTCTTCTGCTTGCTGACTGTGTGGCGCAGCCTACAGCTGCCGCGCCAGCAACTGTGCCTAGTTCTGGTTCGGCAGGGTAAAGCCGGATACGGAATCACGCATCTCGTTCGCCAGCTTGGCCAGGTGTCCAATACTCTGGGCTGTTGCCAGGGTACCCGATGAGGTCTGTGAGGTAATTTCCTGAATCACGTTCATCGTGTTGGAGATGTGACCCGCAGATGACGCCTGCTGACGGGCCGCGTTGGAAATGTTCTGGATCAGGTTTGCCAGGCTTCTGGAAACGTTTTCAATTTCCTCCAGCGACACACCGGCATCCTGCGCCAGTGCGGCACCACGCACCACTTCCGTGGTGGTCTGTTCCATCGAGATCACCGCTTCGTTGGTGTCGGTCTGAATGGTTTTTACCAGGGCCTCAATCTGCTTGGTTGCGGCAGACGAACGTTCGGCCAGGCGCTGTACTTCGTCAGCAACCACCGCAAAGCCCCGGCCGGCATCACCGGCCATCGACGCCTGGATAGCGGCGTTAAGGGCAAGAATGTTGGTCTGGTCGGCAATGTCGTTGATCAGGCTGACGATGTCACCAATTTCCTGGGAAGACTCACCCAGACGCTTGATCCGTTTGGAGGTATCCTGGATCTGCTCGCGAATCCGGTCCATGCCGGCAATGGTGTTGTGCACCACCTCGCTGCCCTTGTTGGCGATGGCAACCGAACGCTCGGCTACCGCAGCCGACTCGGAGGCGTTGGCTGATACCTGGTCGATCGACACGGCCATCTGGTTGATCGCGGCAGAGGCACCGGCAATTTCCTGCGCCTGGTGTTCGGATGCTTCCGCCAGGTGGGTGGCGGTCGACTGGGTGTCCTGGGCGGCCGATGATACCTGGACCGCCGAGGTATTGATGGTACCCACCAGGTCACGCAGCTGGTCGATGGTGAAGTTGATGGAGTCGGCAATGGCGCCGGTGAAGTCTTCGGTAACCGTTGCCTCGGTAGTCAGGTCACCATCGGCAAGGTCGCCGATCTCGTCGAGAAGACGCAAGATGGCAGTCTGGTTACGCTCGTTTTTCTCGGCGGTTTCCTTCAACCGGCGGCGGGTTTCACGCATGTTGACCAGACCGATCAGGATGATGGTAGCCAAAATCATGGCACCCAGCAGGTAGCCGGCCAGCACGTTCAGCACGCGACTGTCAGCCCTTTCTTCAAAACGCTCGACCAGGTTTGAAGCGTTGGCCAGCAGGCTTTGTGAAACACTGAATGTACCGTCGGCGGCTTCACGCACACCAAACAGCTCGGGCGAGGTGTCCAGGATCTGGTCCACCGAGCGGGCAACCAGGGCAAACAGCTCGCTGATTTCCTCCAGTCGCTCCATGGCTTCGGCATCGGTAACCCGGGAGATCTGCATCGCCTGGTCGCCCTCGTGCATGCCCTTCAGGACCCGGCCAAACAGGCTGGCGTCACGGCTGAACATGTCGGCGGCCAGGACGGCGTTTTCATCACCGGCCAGTACCCGCGTCACCGAAGTGTTGATACGCTCGGCCAGCAGCGACTGGCGCTGGGCAATCGCCACCTGGTCTGCAGGCGCGCCAACGCGCAACAGAATATCGACAACCTCCTCATATTCGAGCTGCAGCTGCGGAATGGTATCGGCCAGAGTCGATGCCAGGCTGTGCAGCGCGCCAACCGTTTCCCGGCTATCGAGGATCACGCCGGCGTGGCGGCGCAGCTGCTGCCAGTCACGTGCCACGGCTTCGATTTCTGCTGACAGCTCTGCGGGAGCTGCCGGCAGGCCGGTCAGCGAATCGCCGTTCTGGATGAAGCCCCAGCGACGGTCAAAGTCGGTACGGGCCTCGCCCAGTTCACGGAAACCTTCAATACTGCCGGCGGCCGCCTCGGACACGTTCTTGGCAATCTGCTGCGAGAGGACCCGCAGCTCACCGGCATGGGCAAGGTATTCCTTGTCATGGGTGGCCTGCTTGCCCAGGTAGAAGAAGTTGGCAAACAGCAGTATTGCCGAAACAAGCAGTGCCACAAACAGCACCGTGGTCAGGGTCGCACTACGCGTACCTGCAAACAGGTTGTCGATCTTCAGTTTTTTCATTGATTGGCCCCCACCCGGACCTGTCCTTTAAAGTTTCTAACCATAACGGGGCCGCTGCCGGACCCGCTGCAATGCATGCCTGCGGCCCGCTCCCGGAAGCTCAGGCCACCACATCGAGAAATTCGTCATCCGTGGCCAGCACATGGGGGCTGAACACCACCCAGTCCTGTCCGCGCCGGAATGTGCCATGCACATAAGGCCTGATGCTGTCCGGGATATCGCCTACAGTCTCGTCAAAACAGTCGACATCAAAGTGCTGCATGCCCAGCACCTCATCCACTGTCAGCCCGGCAAACAGCCCGTCACGCTCCACAACCATGACCCGGCGATTCTTGCGGCTATCGGACAGCTGCAACCCGAGAAAGGCCCCCAGGTCCATCACCGGCAGCAGACGGCCACGCACATTGGCCACCCCCATGACCCAGGCCTTGACGCCGGGCAATTGGGTAAAACGCGGCTCCGGCAGGACTTCGCCGACCTCGTCCATCGGTGCCACGTAATGCTGTCCGCCAATCCGGAAACCGATGCCGCTCCAGATTTCACGGTTGTCCTGCTGGGCCGGCAAGCTCGCAGCCTGCTGCCGATAGCGGTTCTCAAGCCCAAGCAGTAACTGGAAAGGATGCGGCTGAATCATGAATGCCCTCTCCCTAGCCAAGCACGTCAGCAAGGGCGCGGACCAGCACGGCCTCTTCCACGGGTTTGGTCAGGTAGCCGCGGGCGCCCTGGCGCTTGCCCCAGACCTTGTCGGTTTCCTGGTCCTTGGTGGTCACGATGATCACCGGTATGTGGCTGGTATCAGGGTCCCGCGTCAATTGTCGCGTTGCCTGGAAACCGTTCAGGCCGGGCATGACAATGTCCATCAATATGGCATCAGGCAATTCTTTTTTGGCCAGTGCCACGCCATCTGCTCCATTGTCGGCCTTGTAGACCTGATGGCCATTCTTCTCAAGCATGGCAGCCAGCTTGTATACCTCGGTTGGCGAGTCATCCACAATCAGTACACGAGCCATTGTTTTCCTCTATTATTCTGTTCTGTGCCGGCCTTGCGGCCAGGCGGGATCAGCCATCATCAGGCATCCGCAGCGGGCACGAAGCCCGGAACATGCACCTTGATGGCACCTATCAGCTCTTCTTTGCTGAACGGCTTGGTCAGATATTGATCAGAGCCGACAATGCGACCCTTCGCCTTGTCAAACAGACCGTCCTTGGATGACAGCATGATGACCGGCGTACTTCTGAATTCACTGTTGTTCTTGATCAGTGCGCACGTCTGATAGCCATCCAGGCGCGGCATCATGATATCGACAAAAATCACGTCAGGCCGGGTATCGGCAATTTTCGCCAGCGCGTCAAAGCCGTCAACCGCCGTAATGACCTCACACCCTACTTTCTTGAGCAGCGTTTCTGCTGTCCGGCGAATCGTCTTGGAATCGTCGATCACCATTACCTTCAAACCGTCTGAGTTCTGTTCCATGTTTACCCTACTCATTGTTGGTGGGTCGCAATAGTTTGCAGCTGTTGGCCGGTCCGGTGCGGCCCGGTTGCAGCCCCGTAACCCGGATACATGCCCGTCATGACCCGGCTCTGGCGACCCGCAGCCAGCCAGTACCGGCTATGCAAATATCATGTAAAACTTGCAAGCAGCACAGGCGAGCGGTCTTTTTAGCATAATATCTGGTTGCAATCCATAAAGCCCTTGTATTCACAAGTCTTTATCCCTGTGTCCGGGCAACCAGGCCCGAACCCGGGGTAGCGCATCAGTCACGACCAACGCATAATGCCGGATATTTGATGGAGAGCATACACATGAGTATTCGCCTTGGCATTGTCATGGATCCTGTTTCCGGCATTTCCTACGCAAAAGACAGCTCGCTGGCCATGCTGTGGGCAGCACAGGACCGCGACTGGGAACTCTACTACATGGAACAGCAGGACCTGTATCAGTCATTGGGCGAAGCCCGCGCCCGCATGCGTCCGCTGCAGGTGCAGCGCAATCCCGACAACTGGTACCGGCTGGACGGCGAACTGGACATGGCACTGGCCGACCTGGACGTGATCCTGATGCGCAAGGACCCGCCATTCGACAACGAATTCCTGTACTGCACGCACCTGCTGGAAATGGCCGAGCAGGCCGGCTGCCTGGTGGTCAACAGGCCGCAAAGCCTGCGCGACTGTAACGAAAAGCTGTTTGCCACGCTGTTTCCGCAACTGACCCCGGGCACCCTGGTCAGCCGTCGTGCCGACATCATTCGCGAGTTCGCCGCAACCCATGACGACATCATCCTCAAGCCGCTCGACGGCATGGGAGGTTCCTCGATTTTCCGCCACCGCAACGGCGACCCCAATCTGTCGGTGATCCTGGAAACCCTCACTGTCCATGGCAGCCAGCAAATCATGGTGCAGCAGTATTTGCCGGCCATCAAGGATGGCGACAAACGCATCCTGATGATCGACGGCGAACCCGTACCCTATTGCCTGGCCCGCATTCCGGCCACAGGCGAGACCCGTGGTAATCTGGCCGCCGGCGGTCGTGGCGTGGCACAACCATTGAGCGACAGTGACCGGCGCATTGCCGAAACGGTCGGCCCTGAACTGCGCAAACGCGGCCTGCTGTTTGTCGGTCTGGACGTAATCGGCGAAAGCCTCACCGAAATCAATGTCACCAGCCCGACCTGCATCCGTGAAATTGACGCTGCCTACGATACCGACATTGCCGGCCAGCTGATGCAAGCCATCGAGCACAAGCTGCAGCAGCGTCGCGGCTAATGGTCTGTTTGTACCGTCCCCGCAATAGTGGACATTTGCCGGGGACCGGTGCAGACTCCGGTCTGCCTTTCAGCCAGCAGATATCATGAACGACAGCTTGCCCCTTTCCCTGCAACCGGACATCCGGCCCCGTGACCGGCTCGGCTTCACCCTGTTGATTGCCGGCCTGCTGCATGCCGCCATCATTCTTGGCGTCGGCTTTGCCGTGGAAGACCTGCCGGCACAAAGCCGCGGCCTGGAAGTGACCCTGGCCAGCTTCGCCAGCGACAGGGCTCCGGACCAGGCCGACTATATCGCCCAGGCCAACCAGCAAGGCAGCGGCACCCTGGAACACGAGGCCGCACCCAGCACCGACCAGCAAGCTGTTGTCCAGGACGAGCAGGTGCACGAGGTCAGTGTGGATAGCACCGTGCAGCCGCCCAGCCCGGTGGATACGCCGGCACCGGTACTGGCAACCCGTCAGCCCAGCCCGCAAAAAGTCCGGCAGACAGAAAAACCGGTACCGGTTCAGGAGCCGCAACGCCAGGCACCGGTCATGGACCGCGAACAACTGGCCGCCGATATTGCCAGCCTGGAAGCCGAGTATGCTCGTGAACGCCAGCAATATGCCAAACGCCCGCGCATCAGCCATCAGCACACTGCCAGCACCCGCCGTGATGTCAGTGCCTGGTATCGTGACGACTGGCGCAAGAAAGTCGAGCGCATCGGCAACCTGAATTATCCGGATGAGGCGCGGCGCAACGGCATTTATGGCAGCCTGCGACTGCTCGTGGTGATCCGCAGCGACGGCAGCATCGACAAGATGGCGGTGCTGGAATCATCCGGCCAGGCAGTCCTGGATCAGGCCGCGCTCAATATTGTGCGCCTGTCCGCCCCGTTTTCGCCTTTTTCCGGCGAACTGGCTGCCCGCTATGACCAGGTGGAAATCATCCGGACCTGGCGTTTTGAGCGTGGCGACCGTCTGTCCAGCCAGTGAGCCAGGCATCACGCAGCTATAAAGGAACCTGTTTCATGACCCATTTCACTTCGCTGGCCGACCATTTCCTGATTGCCATGCCGGCCCTGCAGGATCCTTTTTTTGGCCAGTCGCTGGTCTATCTGTTCGAACACACCCCCGAAGGAGCCATGGGTCTGGTTGTCAACCAGCCAACCGAACTCAGCCTTGCCGACGTACTGGCCCAGCTGCATCCGGAAACGGAACCTGCCGGTCATACCGGCGATATTCCGGTCTATGCCGGCGGCCCGGTACAGACCGAACGCGGGTTCGTCATGCACCCGCCCGGTCAGCGCTACCAGAGCACGGTCGATCTGGGCGCTCTGAGCATCACCAACTCGCAGGACATCCTGGATGCCATCGCAACAGGCAACGGTCCCGGCCAGTACCTGATCGCGCTGGGTTACGCCGGCTGGGGCGCCGGTCAGCTGGAAGACGAACTCAGAAGCAACACCTGGCTCAGCTGCCCCGCCAGCCACACCATCATCTTCGATACGCCCGCCACAGACCGGCGCAGCGCGGCGGCAGCCAGCCTGGGCATCCAGCTGTCGCAGCTCAGCCATCTGGCCGGCAACGCATGAGCAACACCCAACCGCACCTGCTGCTGGGCTTTGATTTCGGCACCCGGCAAATTGGTGTTGCCGTTGGCCAGACCCTGACCCGTGAGGCACGCCCCCTGTGCAACCTGAAGGCCCGTGACGGCATTCCGCAATGGGAACAGATCGAGGCGCTGGTCAGGGAATGGCAACCCGGGGCACTGGTAGTTGGCCTGCCCCTGAACATGGACGGTACAGCCAGTGCCATGAGCGCCCGGGCACAGAAATTCGCCAACCGCCTGCATGGCCGCTTTGGCCTGCCGGTACACACCCATGACGAGCGCTTGACCACCTTTGCCGCCAAAGGCGAACGCCGCCAGCAGGGCAACTTTGCGCGCAATTTCCGTGAGGACCCGGTTGATGCCCTGGCCGCCAGCCTGCTATTGCAGGGCTGGCTCGAAGCACAGCCCTGATCCCATCGCAATACTGCAGCAAATCAATCGCTTCCTGCCATTTTCTGTTAATCTGGCAGCTGATCCCCAGAAGTTTTCTGTCTGTCGTTGCAAGGAGAGTCCCATGTTGCCGCAACCCGCATCCTTGATTGAAGAAATGGCCGCCGGCCTCAACCGTCACCTGGCCGAGCAGGGCATCGAAGAACCACGCTTTGTCGGCATTCACACCGGTGGTGTCTGGGTCGCCAATGCCCTGCTGCAAGCCATGGACCTGGCCGACGAGCCACTGGGCATCCTCAATGTGTCCTTCTATCGTGACGATTTCAGCCGCAAGGGCCTGCATCCGCAGGTACGCCCGTCGCAGCTGCCGTTCGATATCGAGAACCAGCACCTGGTGCTGATCGATGACGTGCTGATGAGCGGCCGCACCATTCGCGCCGCCCTCAACGAACTGTTCGACTATGGCCGTCCGGCCAGCGTGACCCTGGTCTGCCTGCTGGAAATCAACGCCCGCGAGCTGCCGATCCGGCCCGATATTGTCGGCCAGACCCTTTCCCTGCCGCAAAACCAGCGGGTAAAATTGACCGGACCCGAGCCGCTGGCCATCGAGCTGCGCGAACTCGATCCACAGTAACATCCGGCAGGGTGGCCACCGGGCCGCCCTGCCGGTGTTCCGGCATCTGCTCCAGCTGACATGAGAACCACCCGATGACTCCCGCCTGCCCCCTGCAACTCAATGATCACGGGCGCTTGCGCCACTTCCTCTCCCTTGACGGCCTGCCCCGCGAGCTGCTGACAGAAATCCTTGATACGGCCGACTCCTTCCTTGAGGTCGGTGCCCGTGCAGTGAAAAAAGTCCCCCTGATGCGCGGCATGACGGTGTGCAACGTGTTCTTCGAGAATTCGACACGCACCCGTACCACCTTCGAACTGGCCGCCAAGCGCCTGTCGGCAGACGTGATCACCCTGAACGTGTCAACCTCCTCGACCAGCAAGGGCGAAACCCTGACCGACACCTTGCGCACCCTGGAAGCCATGGCCGCCGACATGTTCGTCATGCGCCACGCCGACTCCGGCGCCGCCCACTTCGTTGCCGAGCATGTCAGCCCCAATGTCGCGATCATCAACGGCGGTGACGGCCGTCACGCACACCCGACCCAGGGCATGCTCGACATGCTGACCATCCGTCGTCACAAAGGCGACTTCAGCCAGCTGAAAGTGGCGATTGTCGGCGACATCCTGCACTCACGGGTGGCACGCTCCAACATGATCGCGCTGAAAACTCTGGGTTGCCCGGATATCCGCGTGATCGCGCCCAAGACCCTGCTGCCGGTCGGGCTGGAGCAATACGGCGTCAATGTCTACCACAATATCGAGCAGGGCCTGAAGGATGTCGATGTGGTCATCATGCTGCGCCTGCAGCGCGAGCGCATGCGCTCCGGCCTGCTGCCCAGCGAGAGCGAGTTTTACCGCTTGTTCGGCCTCAGCGAACAGCGCGTGGCGCTGGCCCATCCCGAAGCCATCGTCATGCACCCGGGCCCGATCAACCGAGGGGTCGAGATCGACTCCAGCGTCGCCGACAGCCCGCGTGCCATGATCCTCAACCAGGTGACCTACGGCATTGCCGTGCGCATGGCGGTACTGTCCATGACCATGAGCGGACAGAACGAGCAGCGTCAGCTCGACGCAGAAAAATCCGCACAGCAGGAGGCCCGCTAATGCGTATTCAAATCAGTGGTGCACGCCTGCTGGACCCTGCCAGCCAGTTTGACCAGACATGCGACATTTTCATCGAGGGCGGCAAAATTGCCGCATTGGGCGACAAGCCGTCCGGTTTTTCGGTCGAGCAGCTGATTGATGCCCGCGGCCTGATCGCCATTCCCGGTCTGGTCGATATCAACGCCTCCCTGCGCGAACCCGGCTACGGCCGCAAGGGCACCATCGCCAGCGAAACCCGCGCCGCGGCGGCTGGCGGCGTCACCAGCCTGTGTTGTACGCCCTTCACCAAGCCGGTACTGGACACGCCCGCCGTGGCCGAGCTGATTCTGGATCAGGCCCGTGACCATGGTGCTGCCCGGGTATATCCGCTCGGTGCCTTTACCCAGGGGCTGGCCGGCGACAACCTCGCCGAACTGGTCACCCTGCGTGACGCCGGTTGTGTCGCCTTCACTAACGGGCTGGTACCTTTTGCCAACAACCGCCTGCTGCGCCATGCCCTGGAGTATGCCGCCACGTTTGACCTGACCGTGATTTTCCAGCCCCAGGACCGCGACCTGGCCGAGGGCGGTATTGCCCACGAGGGCGCGGCAGCCAGTTTCCGCGGTCTGGGCGGTATTCCGGAAACCGCCGAAACCGTGGCCCTGTCCCGCGACCTGCTGCTGGTGGAACAAAGCGGTGTCCGCGCCCACTTCAGCCAGATTACCACCGCCCGTGGCGCCCGCCTGATTGCCAAGGCCCAGCAGCGTGGCCTGCCGGTCACCGCCGACGTGGCGATGTACCAGCTGATCCTCACCGATGAAGCCCTGCTGGATTTTTCCAGCCTGTACCATGTCCAGCCGCCGCTGCGCTCGCTGGAAGACCGTGAAGGATTGCGCGAGGCGGTACGCAGCGGCGTCATCAGTGCCATTGCCAGCCATCACCAGCCCCACGAGGTTGACGCCAAACAGGACCCCTTTGCCGCCACCGAGCCGGGCATCAGCAGCATCGAGCTGCTACTGCCGCTGGCCATGAGCCTGGTACAGGAGGGCGTGCTCGATCTGCCGGCCGCCATCGAACGCCTGACCAGCGGCCCGGCCCGCGCCATGCGGCTGGGCGCCGGCAGCCTGAGCATTGGTGCCCGTGCCGATCTGGTGCTGTTTGACCCCGACGGTCAAACAGTGGCCGGAGACAACTGGCTGTCCAGAGGCGGCAACTGCCCATTCATTGGCCACTGCCTGCCGGGGCGGGTACGTTATACCATGCTCAACGGCCGCATCAGCTTCCGCCAGGATTGACAGCGGAGCCTGCACAACGGCATGAACTTCCGCTCCGCACAAACACTCCGCCCTTGCGGCTGTACGCAAGGGCGGCACACGTTGACACACGCCTGCCCGTTGCCCTCAATTCGTTATTGGTCGCTCGCCCCCGACCGGAGCCTCCTGTAGAAATACCATGGATACCACCCGTCCCCCGGCTTTTTTTGTCACCGCCACCGATACCGATGCCGGCAAAACCACGATATCGGCCGGCCTGCTGGCCGCAGCCCGCCAGCGCGGGCTCAGCACACTGGCCTGCAAACCGGTGGCATCCGGCTCGCAGCACACCAGTGACGGACTGCGCAACGATGACGCCCTCTGGCTGGCCAGCCAGTGCAGCATCCAGGTGCCCTATGCACACATCAACCCGCATGCCTTCGCACCAGCCATTGCCCCGCACCTGGCAGCAGCCAGTGCGGGCGTCCGCCTGGACGGCCGGGAGCTGCTGGCGGATGTCCGGCGCATCCTGGCACACCACGCCGGCCTGACCCTGATCGAAGGAGCCGGTGGCTGGCGCGTCCCCCTCAACGCCGATGAGACCCTGGCTGATCTTGCCATCGCCCTGCAACTGCCGGTGATTCTGGTGGTCGGCATCAAGCTGGGCTGCATCAATCATGCCCTGCTCAGTGCCGAAGCCGTGCTCCGCGACGGCTTGACACTGGCCGGCTGGGTCGCCAACTGCACCGATCCGCACATGGCTTGCCAGGCCGACAATATACACACACTGCAGCAGTGGATGCCGGCCCCCTGCCTTGGCGTCATTCCCCACTTGCAATCCACACAACCTGCGGCCCTGGTTCCGCATCTGGAGCCAGCCCTGGCCACCCTGCTGGCATAAATGACTGCGACCAAAACAGCACCCTGCAACTGACAAAGTACAGTGGCAGCCAATGCGCCCGGCTCCCATGCTGGCCCCTGGTCATCAGTACGCCAGCATGCCAGAAGCCCGACTCGCCATCCGGCCCGGGAGTACAGAACACATGGCCGTGCCACCGGCAACAGGCCCCGTGACGGTACCCGGACCAGCCAGGCATTTGTATCCGCTGCCGGCGCAGGCACAAGTCCGCTAACTGCTTTCACGCTAAAAGGAGAAACCCATGCAACATCACATCGTCATTGTTGGCGGCGGAGCCGGCGGCCTTGAGCTGGCCACCCGTCTCGGTCGCAGCCTGGGCAAGCGCAAGCGCGCACGCATCACCCTGGTCGACGTCAACCTCACCCACATCTGGAAACCGCTGCTGCACGAAGTGGCCGCCGGCTCGCTCAACACCACCGACAACGAACTGAATTATCTGGCCCAGGCCAAGTGGAACCACTTCGACTTCCAGCTCGGCCGCCTGGCCGGCCTTGACCGCAGCGCCAAAACCATCCGGCTGGCCGCCACCCTGGATAACAAGGGGGTTGAGCTGGTACCGGCCCGCAGCATCAGTTATGACAGCCTGGTGATTGCCGTCGGCAGCCTGACCAACGATTTCGGTACCACCGGTGCCAGCGAGCATTGCATCTTTCTCGATTGCCTGCAGAATGCGCAGCATTTTCACCAGCGCCTGCTCGGTGAATACCTCAGCGCCCACGCCCGCGAGGATGACAACGAGCAGGTCAGCGTGGCCATCGTCGGTGCCGGTGCCACCGGTGTGGAGCTGGCCGCCGAGTTGCGCAATGCGGCCAAGATGCTGTCAGACTACGGACTTGACCACATCCGCCCGGAAAACATGCACATCAGCATCCTGGAAGCCGGTCCCCGCATCCTGCCGGCACTGTCCGAGAGCCTAGCGACCACCGTGCACCAGGAGCTGCTCAAGCTCGGCGTCAAGGTGCGGCTGGGAGCGCAGGTCAAGGAAGTCACTGCCGAGGGTTTTGTCACTGCCGAGGGCGAGCTGATTCCGGCCACCCTCAAGGTCTGGGCTGCCGGTGTGCGTGCCCCCGCCTTCCTGCGCGAACTGGACGGACTGGAAACCAACCGCATCAATCAGCTGGTGGTGGAAACCACTTTGCAGACGACTCTGGACCCAAGCATTTTTGCCATGGGCGACTGTGCCGCCTGCCCGCTGGAGCCGGGCAGCGAACGCAACGTGCCACCCCGGGCGCAAAGTGCGCACCAGCAAGCCGATTTGCTGGCCAGATCCCTTGTCCTGCGCCTGCAGGGCAAGCCCCTGCCCCATTACCAGTACCGGGACTACGGCTCGCTGGTCTCGCTGTCCAGCTTCACCGCCGTGGGCAACCTGATGGGCGGCCTGATGCGCAACGTCAATCTGGAGGGCTGGATGGCGCGCATGTTCTACATCTCGTTGTACCGCATGCACCAGATGGTACTGTATGGCCGCTTCCGCACGCTGTTGCTGATGCTCAGTGACCGCATCGGCAAGCGCACCCATCCAAAAATGAAGCTGCACTGACAGCAGCTGTTGTGCCGCAAAAGCGGCAAGCTCGCCTGCTTGCGGACAGGCCACCTCGCCTGTCCGCTGCCATCACCCGTCTAGTGGCCTGTACGACTAATTCCATTAGTCAATTTCGGCGTCTGAGGCTCCGATGCTGCGTTGCTGTTCCTCGCCATAGCCCCGCTATGGCTCGTCACAGCGCCTTGCCTCGAAACCTCAGCCATCCGAACTTGAGTTAACGAACTAGCCGTTCAGGCCACTAGTGCGAGGTCCCCTCGGCGAAGTTGATCTTGTTGTACACATTGTACTTGCCGGATGGCAGGTTCATCGGAATGCGCTTGACCTCTTCCAGCGTGTCCGAGTTGTACACGATCAGCGCACCCTCCTTGTCCCAGACACTCAGGATCAGGTGGCTACCGTCCTTGCTGAACTCGACGTGTGCGGCATTCTTGCCCGGCATCGGCCGCAGGGTCCTGACCACTTCCAGCGTCTGCTTGTCGATGACGTGTACCGCTTCGTTGTTGGGCCCGAAGAACACGTCGGTCCAGGCATACTTCGAGTTGGCATGGCTGCGCATGAAGAACCCCGGACCCTCGGTGGGAATTTCCTTGATCAGTTGCCAGCTGGACATGTCCAGCACCGAGATCAGCCCCTGGCTGATGTTGGGAGTGGCGAACACCCACTGGTCGCCGCGCTGCCAGTAGATGCCGGACCCCAGGTGCGGCATGCCGGGCAGGGGGATTTCACTGACAGTCTTGCCCAGCTCCATGTCGACCACCTGTCCGCCTTTGGCCTTGCGCGAGGTGGCGAGCAGGTAGCGGTAGTCCGGCGTGAAGGAAAAATCATCCAGGAAGTCATCGGCCAGAATGCGGCGCGGCTCAAAGCCGGGATTGTCCAGATAGGGAAACTCCCAGACCTCGCGCGTATCCTTGAGCGCCACGACAAAGCTGTCCCGTGGCGGCGCCGTATACACCGCACTGACCCGCGACGGCTTGCCGTCCTGGCCAATCACCGGGATCTCCTTGACGAAGCTCAGGTCATGCGCATCCAGAATCACCAGGCTACCGGGCAGATAGTTGCCGACCATCACCCATTTGCCGTCATTGCTCACTGCCAGATTGCGGGTATTGAGGGCCACCCGGACCTCGCCGACCATGGTCAGGTTGTGGATGTCATACTTGCTGACCCAGCCATCGCGGGAGGCGAAATAAACGAAACGCCCGTCCGGCGAGAACTTGGGCCCGCCATGCAGGGCAAAGTGGCTCTGGAAGCGGTCCACCGGCTCAAACTCGTCACCGTCGAGAATGGTGACATGGTGATCACCCGCCTCGACCACGACAAACAGGTTCATCGGGTCGGAGCCATGCTGCGGCGTATCCGGCAGCTGCCCGGGGTCAACGAACAATTTATGGGTGGCCCTGGTATCGGCTTCCGTCCAGGTCGGCGCAACATCGGCTGGCGTGTACAGATACTCGACCAGCTGTGCAACCTTGTCACTGCCCAGTACATCCTGATAACCGATCATCTGACTGGCCGGGCGGCCATTGGCAACCACGTCAATCGCCTGCGGCTTTTTCAGCCGGCCGAGGCTTTCGGGCAGCAACGCCGGGCCAAGCCCGCCAATACGCTGCTCGCCATGACATACCGCACAGTGCTCCTGATAAAGCGCATCAGCCTCTTCATCCATGGCCCTAACCTGGGTGATGGACAAAGCCAGCAGCGTAGCGGCAAAACCGGACAACAGCACTTTTCTGGACATGGGATTTTCTCCAACCGTATTTTGGGCTCAAGGTAGACGATTACACTGTTCACTGCCTTGATATGGATTGGCTAAAGGCCAATTTTTGCAAGCTGATTGATCTGCCGGCACTCCCGGCATCCGGTCCAGCGGGCAAAGCCCGGCGGCCACGCTGCACGAAGCCTGTACAGCAGTGTTGCCGAGACTCATACTTCATGCCATGCACACCGGCGCTACAAGGTGTGCACCCGGACACAGGATACCAGCCCATGCCAGAACTTTGCCGCAACCAGCACCTGAAGCGACTCGGCGAACAGGAGTTCGACCTGCTGGTCATCGGTGGTGGTGCCACCGGCGCAGGCATTGCTCTGGATGCCGCCAGTCGTGGCCTGTCGGTGGCACTGGTCGAGCGTGGCGACTTTGTCAGCGGCACTTCCAGCCGCTCCAGCAAGCTGGTCCATGGCGGCGTGCGCTACCTTAAAGCCGCCATCACCCGGCTCGACCCGGCCCAGTGGCGGCTGGTGCGTGAAGCCCTGCGTGAACGGGCCACCCTTCTCTCTATCGCCCCTCACCTGGTCTATCCGCTGCGCACACTAGTACCGGCGCGCAGCTGGTATCAGCTGTTCAGGCACCGCTGCGGACTCTGGCTGTATGACCGTGCGGCCGGACAAGCGCTGATCGCCCCCAGTACACGCGTGTCGCGCCAGCAGATGCTGGCCTCCTTTCCACACCTTGACAGTACCGGCCTGAAAGGAGGCATCGCCTATTACGATGCCGGCTTCGATGATGCCCGCATGGCCATTACTGTGCTGCTGACCGCTGAACGTCAAGGTGCGGTGATTGCCAACTACATGGAGGTCAAAGGCTTTGAAGAAGCCAGTGGCCGCCTGTGCGCGGCACATGCAATCAACCGGCTGGGTGGCAGCCGCCATACCGTCAGGGCTCGCGCCATCATCAACGCCACCGGCCCGCACAGCGACCGCCTGCGACAGCTGGAGCAACCCGGCAGCAAACCGCATCTGACCCTCAGCCGTGGCAGCCATCTGGTGCTGGACAAAAGCTGGACACCTGCCAGCGACGCCCTGTTGATTCCGGCCACCAGCGACGGCCGCGTGCTGTTCGTTCTGCCCTGGCAGGAACACACCCTGGTCGGCACCACCGATGTGCAGGTCACCCTGCAGGATGACCTGCAGCCCGGCCACGATGAGGAACAGTATCTGCTGCAGCACCTGCGCCAGTGGTTCACTACAGATATCAGTGAAAACGACATTCTGGCCCGCTGGGCCGGGTTGCGTCCGCTGGTCGCCGCAACCGGAACAGACACGGCAGGAATCGTGCGCGAACATCTGATAGAGACCGACCGCAAGGGCCTGATCAGCGTGCTGGGCGGCAAATGGACCACCTACCGGAAAATGGCCGAAGAGGCCGTTGACCAGGCTATCGTCACGGCCGGACTCAAACCCTCCGGTCCCTGCGTGACAGCTGCACTTAAGCTTCTGGGTGCCGGCGGCTTCACCCCGGATCTGGCCGGACAACTGGCTCTCGAATTCAGGCTGGACAAGGATATTGCCCGGCACCTGGCACAAGCCTATGGCGGACTGGCCCGAAAGCTTCTGGAGCACGCCGGCCGACAGGGCTGCGAGCGCTTGCTGGCTGGTCATCCTTATATACGCGGAGAAATCGACTGGGCCCGCCGCCATGAAATGGCAATGACAACGGAAGACATCCTGTACAGGCGCCTGCGCATCGGCTTTCTCGACGCGCAAGCTGCCGGCCGGCTCGCAGCCGACCCGTTGCTGTAACCGCCCGTCAGTAAAGGCCGGAAACAACTGTAGCCCGCAAGCGGGCTACAGTATCAGTGCTGCCAGAAAGAATTACTGCTTTTTGGCAACGATATCCGCATCCGCATCGATACCCAGGCTGTAGCCCAGGGATACATGGTGGAAACGGCCTTCAGCGTTGTCATCGTGAATGGCGAAGCCGAAGTTGTAGGTATTGCCGGATTTCAGGGCAACGTCACCCTCGCCACCGGTCAGTTTGCGGGTGAAGACCACACTCCAGTTGCCGTCTTCCAGCTTGCCTTCAGCAGCGACCAGCGCCTGGCCGCCTTCCATCACGCGCTTGTCGGCAACATGGCCGTCATAGGCCTTGTTCTCGCCACTGCGCCACTGGTTGAGGTCATAGTAGACACCGTTGGCCAGTGAACCATCCTTGACGTACTTGGTCTTGCCGTCGGTGCCGTCCGGCATGGTGCGGGCATCACCGTGGCAGCTGCCCCAGCAACCACCCTGTTCGGCCAGCTCAACCTTGCCGCCATCTTCCAGCATGTAGGCAATCTTGACCGGGTTGGCCTCGTCCATCTTGGGTGCGCCCGAAGCTTCCGGCTGCTTCCAGGTGAAGCGCAAATACAGGTTTTCACCGTCATGTGCAGCCTGAACCTTGGCGTTGATGAAGGCGGCCTTGCCTGGAATCGGCGTCGGCTCGATCTTGCCGCCGCTGACAATCAGCCGGCCCATGTCGCCAATTTCTTCCGAGTGGCAACTTGTGCAGGATTCACCACGCTTGAGGACACGGGCACCTCCGTGGGACGGTCCGCGCATGATCCATTCGACCGGTGACACACCCGGATACAGCAGATCAACATTGGTCGCCGCGACCTTGCTCCAGTCTGCCGGAGCAGCAGCCAGCGCGCTTCCAGTGGCAAGAGCAAATACAGCACTGGCAACGCCAGTCATCATCATTTTTTTCATCATTGCTTACTCTCCAGTTGATTGGCCGGGATGTCTAATCCCAATCTTCGTCCGTCATGTCTTCCGGCAGGTGGTGGGCAATGCCCTTGTGGCAGTCGATACAGGTCATGTTGTCTTCCATGGCCATCTCATGCTGCACGCTGGCACGTTTTTTCTGCTTTTCGGTATCCATGCTGTCGAAGTTGTGACAGTTGCGGCATTCGCGGGAGTCGGAGTTTTTCATCCGTTTCCACTCGCTGCGTGCCAGGGTCAAACGCTTGGCCTCGAACTTCTCGCGTGTATCAATGGTGCCGACCATCTTGCCCCACAGCTCGCGGGATGCCTGGATTTTGCGCACCATCTTGTATCCCCACTCCTTGGGCACATGGCAATCAGGACAGGTTGCACGCACGCCGGTCCGGTTCGAATAGTGGATGGTTTCCTTGTATTCCGGGTATACGTTATCGCGCATCTCGTGACACGAAATGCAGAATTCTTCAGTGTTGGTCAACTCCAGGGCCGTGTTGAAACCACCCCAGAAAATGATGCCGGCCACAAATCCGACCAACAGGAGGCTGGCAAGGGAATAATGGACACTTGGACGACGCAGGGCAGCAATCAGGCCGGAAAGGCCCCTGGCTCCTGTGTTACTGCTGTCTTGTTCTGCCATTGGTGTATTCCTTCTTCGCTCCGCCCCGCCCCGCAACATGCGGGACGGGGGGAATTTAGCAGTTCACAGGTACTGACTAGTACACGTCATTCATTGTGTTGAAGACGTTGAACTTGCCAGTCGGAGTGATGACCTCTGGGCTGGTGATCACAGTCTTGACCTTCAGCGTCTTGTCGTCATAGACAACAATCGCGGACTGGTCAGCCTTGCCACCCCACAGGGAGATCCAGACTTCGTCACCGGCCTTGTTGTACTCAGGCTGTACAGCGCGGCGGATGGCGTCGCCCTGTGGCAGACCGGAGTCCTTGCCCACGTTCAGAACACGAGGTGCCTTGGTCAGGTCGTTCATGTCGAAGACGTAAACGGACTCGGCGATTTCACGCTCTGGGTTCATCGGGGCATCGGCCCAGAAGTTGGTGGATTTCGGGTGGGTCTTGACGAACAGGTTGCCCGCACCCGGCATCTTCAGCTCCTGAACCACTTTCCAGTTGTGCTCCTTGTACTTCTTGAACTTCTTGTCATCGTTCGGGGTGGAAATCAGGGAAACAACATCGTCCCCCAGGTGACCGGTTGCCCAGACGGGACCGAACTGGGGGTGGACAAAGTTGGCACCACGCCCCGGGTGAGGGATCTTGGCAGTGTCAATGAGCGCAGCCAGCTTACCGGTCTTGGTGTCAACCGCAGCCACCTGGTTGGAGGCGTTGGCGGCAACCAGGAAGTAACGGTGGGACATGTCCCAACCACCGTCATGCAGGAACTTGGACGATGCAATGGTGGTGGTCTTCAGGTTGTCGAGGTCAGTGTAGTCAACCAGCAGGATCTGACCGGTTTCCTTGACGCTCACTACCCACTCAGGCTTCTCCGGGTTGGCTACGATGGAAGCAACACGCGGCTCCGGGTGGTAGTCGCCGTCGATGGTCTGGCCACGGGTGGAGACAACCTTGATCGGCTCCAGGGTCAGGCCGTCTACGATACCGTACTGTGGTGGCCAGTAGGTACCACCGATCAGGTACTTGTCTTCGTAGCCCTTGTACTTGGATACGTCAACCGAACGCATGTCGGAACCGAAACGAACGGTAGCAACAGTCATCGGCTCTTCAGGCCACAGGTCGATGATGGTGGTCAGACCGTCACGACCGGTGGTGTAGACGTAACGACCGGAAGCGGACATGCGGGAAATGTGTACCGCGTAACCACTTTCCAGAATTTTCCAGATCTTGTGGGTATCACCATCGATCAGGGCCAGCTTGCCCGCGTCACGCAGGGTTACTGCGAATACGTTGCTCAGGTTGATGTTGTTCATCTGCTTGGTTGGACGGTCTTCAACCGGAACAATCAGGTTCCAGCTGTCTTTCATGTCCTGCAGGGAGAACTCGGGTGGTACTGGTGGCTCGTGCTGTACGTAGCGGGCCATCATGTTGATTTCTTCAGGGGTCAGGATGTCGTCATAGTTGACCATCCCGCCTTCGGTACCGTAAGCGATGATGTTTTCCAGACGCTTGGTACCCAGACGCAGCGTACCGCCTTCAATCTTGGTGCCGTCTTCCAGAGTCTGGGTGAAACGTGGCTCAAGGTTCTTACCGGTTGCGCCCTTACGCAGAACACCGTGACAACCTGCACAGCGCTCGAAATAAATCAGTTTTGCAGCTTCTTTCTCTGCATCGGTCATGGCCGGCGCTTCGTTGGCACTGGCGTGGGATACAGCTAGGCCCAGCAGTGAGAAAGCGGCGACGAAGCCGGCTTTGGAAATTTTACCAGCGATAGTCATACGATCTTTCCTTGGAAGCAGCTTGGCTTCTTCAGAGTATTTAGAAGGATGGTTATTTGGCATTTTGGTTCACTCCCTAGACAGAGGCTCAGGTGTTTTCTTAATGCTGACTTAATACTAGTCTGACCGAAACATCGAGATACATGATTACAATCAAGATCTCGCCGAACCGCCAACAGCTTTTTTTATCGTGTCAGCCCGGGAGTGAGGCCGGGCAACCGTATGGCTGCCCACGGAGGGAAAAACATGCTGGTCCGGATCAAGACACCGCACCTGCATGCACTGTAAATACTGCTATGTCGATCCTTGTGCGACAAGCATACGCACCCATTAGATGAGCAAGACATGATCTATCTCATAAAAAGAGCTTATCAATGTGCCTTTACCGGTCCTGCACTTGCAAATACAGATGGCCACGAAAACCTTTACCTGATGCCAGCGGAATCAGGTAGCCGTCCCGCAGGCGTTCGGCAAGCACTCCTGTGCCCTCGCTCCAGCGCTCGTCGGCACTGAGATGGCGCAGGTTGAAGCCGTCCGGAGCACGGGTCAGCCGCAGGGTCAGGGTATCCCGGAACAGGTACTCGCCCTCGACATGACTCTTCCACAGTCTGGAATCAATCGTGTAGCCGGTGGCAGATACCGCCAGCTCCAGATTGAACACCAGGGTCCGGCCCTGGGTGATTTTCTTGCTATCCAGGAAGGCGGAAAACAGCACCGGAGAGCGCGGTGCGCTTTCACCGGCATTTTCCGGCTTGAGCAGCTCATCATAACTGCGCAAGACGGCGCTGAAGGTTTCCCGTCGGCGCTCGCTCAGGCGTACGCTGAAAGCACCACGCGGCACCACGACCGCCTCGAAGTAATAAGAGGCCCGCACGGCGCTGCCGGCATCCTTGGCTTTTTGTACCGAAGGCGGCAACGGCAAGGCTTCGACCTCCAGCCGGCCGTCAACCCGTACATCGCCAAACAGGAAACGCACCAGATTCTGGTAGCCCTCTTCCGAATTGACCACGCCATGGGGACCACTGTGGCTACGGTAGGCAAAGGCCCTGGGCGCACCTGCCACCGTTGCATTTTCTATACTCACCAGCCCGTCACTCATCTCGCCGGCCAGCTTTCTCGAGATGCCGGCCGCCGCCGCATAGTCCTGGCTGTTGGTGCCCACGAAACAGAAAAAGCGCTGCGGATCGAAAGCGCCATTGAGCGAGTCGACGCGCCCGGGCTTGCCGGGCAAACCCAGGTATTCGGCAATCTTCTGGCGGTTGAAGTTGTTGATGTCCCACAGCCCGAGGAAGGCCGGAACATTGATGCCCGCCATCTCGATGCCGTTATGGGGCGTTGCATAGGTGAAGACCTTGTCGACCAATTGCCGGTCGGCTACATCGCTGATGGCATCATTTTGCAGGAACGCACGCACCACCAACCCGCCCATGGAGTGCGCAACCAGATGTACCCGGAACTGCTCACGCTGTTCCGCATCATTGCCGCACACCCTCTCCCTGACCCGGTACACCAGCTCTTTCAGCCCCCGCGCTGCCTCGACAAGCGTAGGTCGGCGATCGCCACCCAGATCCGGGTCGGCCTGTTCATAATAACGATAGATGACCACGCTTCTGGCCGGCAGCTGCGCATCCTGTTCCGTGCCGTCACAGAAACTGTCCTGATAGCCGTAGTCCTTCATCAGCCGGATCAGCGGCGATTCGAAGATGTGCCTTTGTACTTTCTTGTCCCAGGATTGACGGATCTTGGTCGATCCCAGGTTGAACCCCATATAGGGCGAGGACGTTGCGTCATCAATCTCGCCCTGGGTCATGGCGTAACCACGTACATAGATGATCGGGTAGAAAGGTGCGACTCGAGTTGCCATGGCAAGCCTCCTGCACAAACCCTGTGCCTCGACGGGATGACCGGGGCTGCAGGACAGCCCCGCCTGATGCAAGCATCGTCCAGCCGGGCGGCAAAGAAAAGCGGTAAAAAGGTGTTATGCCAAACCGCTCACACTGCACGCACAAGCCAGTCCTGAAAAACACCCCGCTTCAGCCATAATCGTCCAGACGCCATCAGTCAGTAGCGGGTCAGGTTAGCTCGACAGCACCAATCAGCTCGGGTTGTTGCAGGCCGATTTCTTCGTCCGTCAGGTAGCAACCGGGATCTTCGGCCCACATGTCACCCTGGGCCCAGGCACGGGTGCGGGTATTGCCGTTGCAGACTGCCAGCCACTGGCACTGCCCGCAGCGTCCCTTGACCGGACGCGGATGCTGACGCAACTCGGTCAGCAGCGGATCGGGCTGGTGCAGCCAGATGTCGGCAAAGCGGCGCTCGCGCACGTTGCCCACGGTGTGCTGCCACCAGTAGGTATCCGGGTGGACATCACCCAGATTGTCGATGTTGGCAATGCCGGCACCGGATGCGTTGCCGCCCCAAGCACGCAGCATACGCTCCATCTGTTCGGCATGCTCCGGCATCTTTTCCTTGATCCACTGCAGCAGCAATACGCCGTCAGCATCGTTGTTACCGCTGACGAAGTCGGTTTCCACGCCGCGTTGCACGTCCTCCCAGGCACGCTCGAAAATCTGCGTCATGGCCGAGCGGGTCATGCTGCGGTGCGCGTCGACCGACTGGTTGCGCTTGCCGCGGCCACTATAGTTGAGGTGCGACAGGTAGTATTTCTGTACGTCATACTCGCGCATCAGGTCCAGCAGCGCCGGCAGTTGCGGGTAGTTGTGCTGGGTCAGGGTAGTACGCAGGCCAACCTTGAGGTTTTTCTCGCGGCACAGGCGCACGCCGTTCATGGCGGCATCAAAGCCGCCCTTCATGCGGCGGAATTCGTCATGGATATCCGGCAGCCCGTCGATGCTGATGCCGACATAGTCGAAGTCGCAGTCAGCGATCTCTTCGATATTGCTGTCGTTGATCAGGGTGCCGTTGGTGGACAGCGCCACATAGAAGCCGTAATCGCGGGCATATTTGGCCAACTGCAAGATATCAGGGCGCATCAAGGGCTCGCCGCCGCTGAGCACCAGCACTTTTACGCCAGCCTCATGCAACTGGTCGATCACGTCCAGCGCCTCGGCGGTATCCAGCTCACCCTTGAAGTCGATATCGGCCGAAGTGGAGTAACAGTGCTTGCAGGTCAGGTTGCAGCGACGCAGGGTATTCCAGATCACTACCGGCGCCCGGGTACTGCCCGGCTTGGCCGCCCGCGGTTCCGGGGCCTGGCCGGCTATGGCGCGCAGATAACTGCTGATCCTCATCATGGCGACTACTCCTTGGGCTTGCTGTGAATGCGCAAGCCGGTTTTTTTCAGGATTTTGCTACTGACCAGCATCGTATCAGCACGGCAATGCTCACCCAAATGACGGCGAACAAGATCGCGCTCACGCTCGATCTCTTCGGCACTGAGGCCGTGCACCATGGCAAACAGGTTGTAGCGCCAGCCTTCGCGGCGTGGCCGGCGATAGCAGTGGCTGACGAAATGGAAATTGCCGACTTCCTGGCCGAGGCGGTCAATGTGTTCGTCGTCCACGTCCCAGACCGTCATGCCATTGAAGGTATAGCCCAGACGGTAATGGTTCGGCACAGCGGCAATGCGGCGGATGGCACCGCTGTCCTGCAGGCGCTGCAACAGGGCCAGGGTTTCCTCCACCGGCAATTCCATGCGCCCGGCCAGCCAGGCCCAGGGGTCATCCACCAGCGGCATGCCGGCCTCGGTGAAAGACATCAGGCGCTGCGCCAGCTTCAGGTCAGAGGGGGAAATGCAATCCGACATGATAGGTCGTCTCCTTGGGCAGGTTGAGCACGCTCAGGCCGGTCAGTTGCTCGATCTCCCCGATAGTGTCCAGAATGCCCTGCGGGGTGGCGGTAGCAAGTACGAACCACATGTTATATTCATGCTCGCGGCGGTAGTTGTGGGCAACTGCCGCGATCTGGTCGAGTTGCCGCGCCACCTCGTCAAAACGCTCTTCCGGTACACTCAATGCCGCAAGGGTAAAGGCTCCGCCCAACTGCTCGATGTCATACATGGGGCCAAAACGGGTCAGGGTACCGTCATCCAGCAGTTCCTGCAGGCGCTGGCGGATGCGCTCTTGCGGCGCATCCAGTTCACTGGCCAGTTCCTGCCAGGGATGGCGTACCAGAGGCAGGCCGTGCTGCAAACGATTGAGCAGGCGGCGGTCAAAATCATCCAGTTCAGTCATTGAGCATCTCCGGCATGGAATAACGGGCACCGCGCTGCTTGAAGGCACGGGTGCTAAAGAGCAGGTGGTGCGGACGCTGGCTCAGTCCGTGCTGCTCCAGCAACCCGTCAACATGACGGACGACTGCTTCACGACAACGGCCATGCACCATGCAAAACAGGTTATATCGCCAGTTGGGCCGGCGCGGACGCTGATAGCACAGATTGACGCCGGGCGATGCGGCCAGCCGGTCACCCACGGCATCCACCAGCTCATCGGGGATGTCCAGTACCAGCATGCAGTTGGCATCAATGCCCAGAAGCCGGTGCCTGACCACCACGCCGAAACGACGGAACAGGCCCTGCTGTTGCCAGTCCTGCACTTGCGCCAGCGCCTGTGCCTCGCTGCAACCGGCCTGTTGCGCCAGCGCGGCATAAGGTTGCGGCACCAGCGGCAAGCCCTGCTCGAGCAGGCGCCAGAGGGTTTCCCGCTGTGCTTGCGTCAGTTGTCCGCTCATTGTGGCACCTCCGAGTCCTGGAACATCGGAAAGCCCAGATCAATGCGGTGGGGTTTGACCATCGGCAGGTCCAGCGGCTCAAGGCCGGTGTGCTGATGGATATCCAGCAGCACCGCATCCAGATGACTGCGGCTGGGCCCGGTCAGCACAAACCAGAGGTTGTAGTCGTGTTCACGCTCGTAGTTGTGGTTCACTTCCGGCAGGCTGTTGATATAGGCGGCCACCTGTTCGATATCTGCCAGCGGCACGGCCAGCGCCACCAGTGAACTGGAGCCGGCCTTGCTGTGCTCCATCACCGGACCGATACGTGACAACGCTCCCGTTTCTTGCAGCCGGGCAAGGCGTTCCAGAATGTCCGCCTCGCTACAACCCAGCTCTTCGGCCATCGCCTGATAGGGCCGGGCACATACTGGCACGCCATGCTGGAAGCGATCCAGCATGCGTTGTGTCAGTAAATCCATAATGAATCCCTACAGCCCGATACGGTGGGCCCGGTTGGTGAAGAAGATGCCGCTGGGGCTATCCGCTTCAAGGGTATAGAGGTGCTCCAGGGTGGCAGTGTCCCAGATTTGTACTTCGTTGCGGTCCCGCACCGAAATCCAGATCTGTTCGCCACGCGGGCTGAACTCCATGTGCAATACACCCGGACCCGGCTCGATGGTCTTGATGATCTCGGCAGTCTCGCTGTCGATCACCTGCACATACTGGTTGTCCGGTACGGCAAAGTTGACCCAGATCTGGCGGGCATCTGGGCGGGCCATGACAAACACTGGCTGTCCGATCATCTCGATGCGGTCTTTCTGCTGCCAGGTCTTCTGGTCGATCACCAGCACTTCGTGACGGCCGACGGCCGGTACGAAAACCTTGTCATCGGCGACCGTCCAGCCTTCCAGATGCGGCATCTTGTAGACCGGCAGCGGCTGCTCGCCCTTGCCGTAGCCATCCAGCACGCGCGTGACGCCCTTTTCCGGATGCCACAGATCGAGCATTGCCAGGCCATCCTCGCCAAACAGGCCGGCCATGTAGTAACGGCCTTCCGGTGTCAGCATGGAGTCGTAGGGCTGCTTGCCGATGTTCTCGAATTTGGTGATCTGCGGTTCAGACGTGGTCTTGTCACTGAAATCGATGATCCAGATTTCGCCGGTATCAAACAGGCTGACCATGAACTTCTGTCCCGGCGCGTCGGTCATGCCGACCACGCGGGAGTTCTTGCTGCCATCGGCCAGCGCTGTAGCCGGAATGTCGGCGACCAGCTCCAGGGTATCGGCGGTGAATACCTTGACGCCGCCGGGCTCGTAGTTGCCCACGGCAATCAGGCGACCATCTTCACTGATGGCACCACCAATGCTGTTGCCGCCCTGGATGATGCGTTTGTCGATGCGCTGCTTGAGCAGGTCGATCTTGGTCAGACCGCCATCACGGCCGAACACATAGCCGTAGCGCGCATCACGGGAAAACACTACAGAAGCGTGCGACAGGTCACCCAGGCCTTCCACCCGGGCCAAAATTTCGTTGTTGCTGTGCTCGACGATCAACACATTGCCGTCGGCACGCTCGATGATCACACCCAGATCACCGGTGCCGCGCAAAGCGGACTCCTGCGTGCCGGACAGGCTACAGGCAGTGAGTGACAACGCCAGCAGCGGTGTCAGAAAAATTTTTTTCATGGAGAAACCCCCTGCAACAACTGGTCAATCAGCCATTCTGCTTCATTTTCAGTGAGCAAGGCACTCCATGGCGGCATTGCCGTACCGTGGCGACCGTGAATGATGGTGGCTACCAGGCTTTCCTTCGGCTTGCCGGCCAGGTCGTCTGGTGTCAGGGCCGGTCCCAGCCCTCCCTTCATGCGCAGGCCGTGGCACGAACCGCAATCCTGGATCAGAAGGTGTTTCAGTTCCGCCTGCCGGTTTGCATCCGGCGTGCCGGCCTGGGCCAGCAGCGGCACAAAAAAAGACGCCATGAGAACAAGGCGCCGTATTTGGCGTTTATTGAACGTGCTCATGGCGTCTCCTTTACAAGCAACTATTACTGCAGGGACAGTACCCACTCGGCCAGAATGGTTGCTTCTTCTTCAGTTACCGCGTTAGGTGGCATGGGGATAGGACCATAGACACCGGAGCTGCCGTTCTTGATGTGGTCGGCAACAGTGGCAACCGCGCCTTCTTCACCGGCGTGCTTGGCGGCTACTTCTTTGTAGGAAGGGCCAACCAGCTTGTTGTCAACGCTGTGGCAAGCCAGACAGGCTTTGGTCTTCAGCAGGCTTTCGGCGTCAGCGGCGCTGGCGTTCTGGAAAGCGAACAGGGCAGCAACGGAAAACAGGGGGATCAGTACTTTTTTCATTTTAGTGCATCCTCAAGGCATTAACAGGGCAGGCTATCCGCCCGCCCTGTAAGTCTACGTCAGTAAACGTCGTGTTGTGTATTGTTTACGTTGAATTTACCGGTTGGAGTGATCAAACGCTTGTCCTTGATCACCTTTTTCAGCTTTAGTGTCTTGTCATCGACAACCACGATGGCAGAAACCTCGTCCTGCTGGCTCCAGACAGAGAACCAGACCTCGTCACCCGCCTTGTTGTACTCGGGCTGCAATACACGCTTGACGCCGCCATCAATATTAGCCCACTCGGCAATCGGAAGCACCTTGTAGCCGGCGTCCAGATTGTTGATGTCAAACACTGCGGCAGACTGGCTGACCGACTCGACCGGGTTGAAGGTGGTATCCAGATACAGGTTGCTGGACTTGGGGTGGGTCTTGATGAACAGCGAACCGCCGCCCTGGCCTTTCAGGGTTTGAACCACTTTCCACGCTTGCTCCGGGTGGCCCTCGGGATCGGTACCGATCAGGCTGATGGTGTCATCACCCAGGTGGCTAGTGGCCCACACCGGCCCGAACTCGGGGTGCACGAAGTTGGCACCACGACCCGGGTGCGGGGTGCGGCCCACATCCACTACCGCAGCCAGCTTGCGATCCCTGGAGTCCACCACCACGATCTGATTGGACTCGTTGGCGGCAGTCATGAAGTAGCGGTGCGAGCTGTCCCAGCCGCCGTCATGCAAAAACAGACTGGTAGCGATGTTGGTAACTGTAAGGTTCTCGATGTCTTCATAGTTGACCAGCATGACACGGCCGGTTTCCTTGACGTTGACGATGAACTCCGGATGTTCGTGCGAGGCGATGATGGCAGCCACACGCGGTTCGGGATGGTACTCAAGCGTATCTGCGGTCATGCCGCGCGTGGACATGATCTGCAACGGCTCAAGGGTTTCACCGTCCATAATGGCAAACTGCGGCGGCCAGTAGGCACCAGCAATAGCATATTTGTCTTCGTAGCCTTCATACTTGGACGTTTCAACCGAACGCGCCTCAATACCGATCTTGATGGTGGCAACCACGCCCGGGCTCTTCATCCACAGGTCGATCATATCAACTTTGGCGTCACGACCAATAACCATCAGGTAGCGGCCAGAAGCGGAAATGCGGGAGATATGCACCGCATAGCCAGTTTCGATCAGCTTGACGATTTTCTTGCTGTTACCGTCGATCAGTGCAATCTTGCCGTCATCACGCAGCGTGACGGAGAACAGGTTGGACAGGTCCAGCTTGTTCAGCTGTTTCTTCGGACGTTTTTCCGGCGGTACGATGACCTTCCAGGAGTCCTGCATCTCGGCCATGCCCCACTCCGGTGGAGTCGGCGGGGTGTGCTGGATGTAGTTGGCCATCAGGGTGATCTGTTCGGCGTTCAGCTCGCCCGAGGTACCCCAGTTGGGCATGCCGGCAGGCGAGCCGTAGGTGATCAGCGCTTCCAGATACTGCTGGCCGCGGGCCTGGGTGATGTCCGGTGTCAGCGGTTTGCCGGTGGCACCCTTGCGCAGCACACCATGACAGCCGGCACAACGCTGGAAGTAGATCTCCCGTGCCTGCTGGAACTCGGCATCGGTCAGATCCGGCGCACCGGTGGTGCGGATGATGGTGGCGTCCTTCAACACCTCGGGCGTGGCAGCACCCATGTAGGCCGCTTCCGGATCACTCACCTTGGTATCGGCAAGTGCGCTGGCAATCGAAAGGCTCATCAGCGATAGTGCTGTGGCCGTTCCGGTTATAAACTTCTTGGTTACACAGTTCATAGCAGTGTTTCCTCGGTATTATTATCTTTTCGTATCTTGACCCGCCAGGACCCGTAGACCGGACGGTGCATGCAAGGGCGTTGATCCTATCACCAAACAGGTACCCCCCGGATACATGCACCCGGCACAAACCCGACATACCCTTTGCTATCTCTTGATAAAGATCAATTCACTCCAGTCATGCCCTTGAGCACACGGCAAGCGCTCGGTAAGCTGGCAATAACCAAGCACACAGGTAGGATATTACCATGCAGCAAACTGACCACCTTCCCACCGGCCAACCCTTCTATCAACAGGTTGCCAATGAGGAAGAACTCTTCGTACAAGCCTGGAAGCACGGCCTGCCGGCCCTGATCAAGGGACCAACCGGCTGTGGCAAGACCCGCTTTGTCCAGTACATGGCACACAAGCTCAACCTGCCCCTGTACACCGTTGCCTGTCATGACGACCTGAGCGCCACCGACTTGGTCGGTCGCCACCTGATCGGCGCCGAAGGCACCTGGTGGCAAGACGGCCCGCTGACCCGCGCCGTGCGCGAAGGCGGCATCTGCTATCTCGACGAGGTGGTCGAAGCGCGCCAGGACACCACCGTGGTGCTGCACCCGCTGGCTGATGACCGCCGCGAGCTGTTCATCGAGCGCACCGGTGAAACCCTGCAGGCACCGGACAACTTCATGCTGGTGGTGTCCTACAACCCCGGCTACCAGAACCTGCTCAAGGGCATGAAGCCCAGCACCCGTCAGCGCTTTGTCGCCATGCGTTTCGACTATCCACAGCCCGAACAGGAAGCACGGATTGTCGCCACCGAAGCCGGCATTGATGACCGTCTGGCCGGCCAGCTGGTACGTCTGGGCAACGCCATCCGCCGCTTGGAAAACCACGACCTGGAAGAGGTTGCCTCGACCCGTCTGCTGATTTTCGCCGCCCGCATGATCAAGGCCGGCGTGCCGGTACGCCAGGCTTGTCTGGCCTGTCTGGCCGAGCCGCTGTCCGACGACCTGCAAACCGTTCGCGCACTGATGGATGTAGTCGATGTCCACTTCAGCGAAGACTAATCCGTCCGCCGCTGGCCGGGGACGCCTCACCGGCGACCTGGCCATGTGGATATTCATTCTCGCCGAGCTGACCGCATTTACCCTGTTCATTCTGGGCTTCAGCTTCACCCAGTGGCTCAAGCCAGAACTGTTTGCCGAAGGCCGGGCCCAGCTGGACAGCTCAACCGGCTGGGCGATGACCGCCGGCCTGCTGACCTCGGGCTTCATCGCTGCCCTGGCTGTGGAGCGGGTACGCAAGGATCACGCCCGCCAGGCCGCACTGCTGCTGCTGGCCGCCATCGCCAGCGGCATGGTCTATGTGGTGCTGAAGGTGAAAGAGTACGCGCATCTGGCCAGCATCGGCTTCGATCTGGAGTACAACACCTTCTTCACCCTGTACTGGATCACCACCGCCTTCCACTTCCTGCACGTGCTGCTGGGACTGGTGGTGCTGGCGATCCTCGGTGTGCTTTGTCTGCGCGGCCACTTTGGTGCACACAACCATACCGGCGTCGAATCCGGTGTGCTGTACTGGCACATGATCGACCTGGTCTGGGTGATCATCTTTCCACTGGTCTATCTGTTGGGGTAAGCGGGCATGAACAACCTGAAACACGAAATTGCCCTGCTTGGCTGCTGGATCGCCCTGATGCTGGCCACCATGGGTACCGTCTACTGGGGGACCCATGCCACCAGCCTGACCCTGCAGGTCATGGTCATCATGCTGATCGCCGTCTTCAAGTCCGGCGTCATCATCGACGGCTTCATGGAGCTGTGGAGTGCCGGCAGCAAATGGCGGCTGATCATGTACGGCTGGCCGGTGCTGATGGCAGTGGTGGTGGGCGCAACCCTGCTCACCAAGTGAGCAGACAACCCCCGCAGCGTCACGCCGAAAACAACCACACTGGACTTGACAGAAAAATCCCGGCAGGATGGCCCGCTTTCCTGCCTCCGTGGATACCGCATGCTTCTTTCCGCTATCGCCGCCGGCTTCGTCACCGGCGCGGGTCTGATCATCGCCATCGGCGCGCAGAATGCTTTTGTCCTGCGCCAGGGCCTGCAACGCCGTCACGTCGGCCTTGTGGTTGCAGTTTGCGCCCTCAGCGACATGGCCCTGATCCTGCTTGGCGTTGCCGGCATCGGTGCCCTGGTATTGCAGTGGCCACAGTTGCTGCAAATACTGCGCTTTGGCGGAGCGGCATTTCTCGCCTGGTATGGCCTGCTGGCGGCACAGCGTGCATGGCGCGGCACCAGTGCCCTGGCCGTGGCGCAGGACAGTGCAGCAAGCCGTCGCCAGGTACTGCTGGCCTGCCTGGCTTTCACCTGGCTCAATCCGCACGTCTATCTGGACACCATGGTACTGCTGGGCAGCCTGTCGACCCGCTATCCGGGCATGGCCCAGTGGGCATTCGGTCTGGGTGCCTGCGCCGCCAGCCTGGTGTGGTTTTCCGCACTGGGTTTCGGTGCCCGGCTATTGCAGCCGGTATTCCGCAAACCTCGGGCCTGGCAAGTGCTTGACGGCGGCATAGCGCTGTTCATGCTGACCCTCTGTACCTTGCTGCTGCTCAATCCGTTGCACTAGTGGCCTGAACGGCTAGTTCGTTAACTCAAGTTCGGATGGCCGGGGATTCGGGGCAAGGCGCTGTGACGAGTCATAGCGGGGCTATGGCGAGGAGCAGCAACGCAGCATCGGAGCCTCAGACGCCGAAATTGACTAATGGAATTAGCCGTACAGGCCACTAGCACTTGCCTACAGACCAAAACGTGGCGACCACTGCCCCGCCCTCACTCCATCAGCAGCGGCAACTGCTCAATCAGCGCATCGACTTGCAGGGGCGCACGAATGAAACCGCTCTGGCGGCCATCCGGGCCGATAATCGCCAGATTGCCGCTATGGTCGACGGTATATCCCGGCTTGCCGGTATCACCCGGAATGAAGGGGATGCTCAGCGCCTGGCTCAAAGCCTGAATGTCGGCCAGTTCACCGGTCAGTCCCTGGAAGGACGGCTCGAAGAAATCCAGATAGGCCCGCAACTGCTCACGCGTATCCCGGTCAGGATCGACAGTAACCATCCACACCTGTAGACGGTCACGCACCGCCGGCGGCAATGCGGAATGGATCCGGCGCAGCTCGGCCAGCGTGGTCGGACAGATATCCGGGCAATAGGTATAACCGAAAAAAACCAGCTGCCAGCGCCCGGCCAGCGCCGTGGCGGCAAAATCCGTGTCGGCTGTACTGCGCAGCGGCACCACCGGCAACGCACGACTTTCCGACAGCAGGACAATGCCTGCCTCGCGCTGCGCTTGCTGCCGGGCATCCGGGCCAGACAGCCATTGCCGGCCCAGCAGCCCCAGTAGCGTCAGCAACAACACTGCGCTGACACCCAGCACCACCATTTGCAACCGGTTGTTTCCTTGTGCCTTGATCACCTGCCCTCCTGCCGGAATATGCGACAAGCCGATGCTGTCGATAGCGTTAAATCTGCGTTGTTGATATGCGCCGACCCGCTGAAGGCCCGGCATTGCGCGGTCACATTAACATAATCCTGACCGGCTATTGTATGGTGTGACAGCACGGCAGCGACCTGGCCGGCGGCAAGCTGCCGCACCGGTCGAAACAGGAGTACACTGGGCCGCACCTGCCTGCACCGGCCACCCGGGTAACGCTCTTCAAAACTTGCTGCCGCCACTCCCGTCACACCGTGCCCGTCATGCATGTCACTTCACTTGCCGATTATTTCATGCGGGGTATCCCGTGGACATCACAACAGGCCTTTCATCATGAGTTTCACCGCCAACCCGCGCCGGGGCTACATTCTCGGTCTTGCCGCTTACTGTACCTGGGGCATGTTCCCGCTGTATTTCAAGTCATTGGAAGGCATTCCGGCGATCGAGGTGGTGGTACACCGGGTACTCTGGTCGGCACTGTTTGGTGCACTGCTGCTAATGATCTGGCGCCACCCGGGCTGGTTTCGCGAACTTTTGGCTCACCCGAAACGCCTGCTGGCACTGACCGCCTCCGGCGCGCTGATTGCCGTCAACTGGCTGACCTATGTCTGGGCGGTACACAACGACTACATGGTGGAGGCCAGCCTGGGCTATTACATCAATCCGCTGGTCAACGTGGTGCTGGCCATGATTTTCCTGCGTGAGCGCCTGCGCCGGCTGCAGTGGGTCGCCGTGGCGCTGGCGGCCACCGGTGTCGGCCTGCAGATCATCCAGCTGGGGGTGATGCCCTGGGTGGCCCTGATCCTGGCCCTGTCGTTCGGATTTTACGGCCTGATCCGCAAGCAGGCTCCGGTTGCCGCCCTGCCCGGCCTTGCCATCGAAACCTGGCTACTGCTGCCGGTGGCGCTGCTCTGGCTGGGCCTGAACCCGCAGGCGGAAAGCAGCCAACCGGCATTCTGGGGTACCGGCCAGATGCTCTGGCTGGCCGCCGCCGGCCCCATCACCCTGTTGCCGCTGCTGTGCTTCAACGGGGCGGCCAAGCACCTGCCCTATGCCACCATCGCCTTTTTACAGTACATCACGCCAACAGTGCTGCTGCTTCTGGCCGTACTCTGGTTTGGCGAGCCCTTCGAAAGCCGCTCGTGGATCTATTTCGGCTTCATCTGGGCAGCGTTGGCGGTCTATTCCTGGGATGCCTGGCGGGTGCTGCGCAAAACCGCAGCGACCTGACCGTTCTGGCATAACAACCGTTGCCCACAGTCAAGGAGAGCACTCATCATGTACGAGTCCAGGCTGGAACCTCTGATCAGTCGCAAGGCCTTCATCTGGCGTATCCTGCTGCACTTTTTGCTGGTGCTGCTGTTGCTGGCCGTTTCCCTGCTGATCGGTATGCTCGGCTACTGGCGCTTTGAGGGGCACTCTTGGAGTGCCGCCTTCATGCACACCAGCTTTCTGTTGTTCGGCTTTGGCCACATGACCCAGCCACAAAGTGTATCCGGCCAGATCTTTCTCGGCTTTTACGGCTTCTATGCCAGCCTGTTCTTCATCGTCATGACTGGCATCCTGCTGACACCGGTTGCCCACAGGCTGCTACATGCGTTTCATATGAGCGGAACTGACAGCGATATAGCTGATTAAGATCTTCTTGCAAACGCCTGCACACTAGCCGCTAGAAAACTTCATGAGCACCAGGCCCGATACGATAAGAACCGCCGCCAGCACGCGCAAGGCATTGAGCGGCTCGGCCAGAAAGACAATGCCCACGACAAAGGCGCCAACCGCGCCGATTCCGGTCCAGATGACATAAGCGGTGCCCAGCGGGATACTGCGCATGGCAACGGCCAGCAGCCAGAAGCTGATCAGCATGGCGACTATGGTGATGATGGATGGTGTCAGCCGCGTAAAGCCGTGCGATTGTTTCATCGCATAGGCCCAGACGATTTCAAATACGCCGGCAATGACAAGGTATAACCAGGACATGGAATGCTCCCGACTCTATTAAACGAGCCAGGTCGTCCTGGAATGAATACCCGATACGGGGGAGGTCGTCCTCCTGTAGAAGGCCAATTATGGAATTACCGGACAGCAAGGTCAACTCCCGCCTGTCCGACGGAACTTCAGTCCCGTACGGCCAGATCGATACCCTCCGTGGCCACTTCGGCCAGCCAGCGGATCTGCTCCGGGGTGATGACATAGGGCGGAATGAAGTACACCACGTTGCCTAGCGGTCTCAATAGCGCACCGCGCTCCAGTGCGTGCCGGTAGACGCGCATGCCGCGCCGCTCTTGCCATGGGAACGGGGTTTTGCCGGCCTTGTCCTGCACCATCTCCATGGCCAGAATCATGCCGGTCTGGCGCACCTCGGCAATGTGCGGATGGTCTGCCAGGTGGGCAGTGGCCTCACTCATTACCTGCGCCAGCTCGCGATTTTTCTCGATCACATCATCCTGCTCGAAAATCTCCAGCGTAGCCAGAGCGGCGCTGCAAGCCAGCGGGTTGGCGGTGTAGGTGTGCGAGTGCAAGAAAGCCTTGAGGGTGCTGTAGTCATCGTAGAAGGCCTGATAGACCTGCTCGGTGGTCAGCACCGCGGCCAGCGGCAGATAGCCGCCAGTCAGCGCCTTGGATAGCACCATGAAATCCGGCGTGATGCCGGCCTGTTCGCAGGCAAACATCGTCCCCGTACGGCCAAAACCCACGGCGATCTCGTCCAGGATCAGATGCACGCCGAACTCGTCGCAGGCCTGGCGCAGCAGGCTCAGGTAAACCGGATGATACATGCGCATACCACCGGCACCCTGCACCAGCGGCTCCAGAATCACTGCCGAGATCTCGTGGTGATGCTGCTCCAGCGCTTTACGCATGTGGCGGAACATCAGCCGTGAGTGCTCTTCCCAGCCTTGCCCGAATTCACGGTAATAGCAGTCGGGACTCGGCACCTTGATGCAGTCCAGCAACAGCGCCTGATAGGTTTCGGTATAGAGCGCCACATCGCTGACCGACATGGTGCCAAGGGTTTCTCCATGGTAGCCGTTGGTGATGGTGAGAAAACGCTTCTTCTGCGGCTGGCCGACATTGCGCCAGTAGTGGTGGCTCATTTTCAACGCCACCTCGATGCCGGCCGAGCCGTTGTCGGCGTAGAACACCCGTGTCAGGCCGTCCGGTGCCAGCTGCACCAGCCGCTCCGACAGTTCCACCACCGGCGCATGGGTGAAGCCGCCGAGAATCACATGTTCGAGTTGGTCCACCTGCTGCTTGATGCGCTCATTGATGCGCGGGTTGCAGTGACCGAAGATGTTGGTCCACCAGGAGCTGACCGCATCCAGATAACGCTTGCCGTCATGGTCTTCCAGCCAGATGCCCTCGCCACGGCGGATCGGGATCAGCGGGATGGTTTCATGGTCTTTCATTTGGGTACAGGGATGCCAGACCACACGCAGGTCACGCTCCATCCAGTGCCGGTTGCCGGTTGTCATGCTGTATTTCCTTGTGCTGCTGGTCGTTCGGGACGGACTGTGGATATCCACCTTTGCCGTGCAACAGGCTGTGGATATCCATGGGACAACCGCATGCAGGCCAGTATTGGCATGCAATGGCGGCAACTGTACAAAAAACGGCCAGAGCTGAGAATGGTTGAGTTTCCTGCCCAGCCTACGGACAATGCAGCCTTCTTTCCACCCCGTTTTCATACAGGCAACCCGCCATGCGTCTGTCCCGTTTTTATGTTGACCAGTCCCTTGCCAGCGGCCGCATCCAGCTGCCGGAAGCCAGCGCCCATTACATCAGCCGCGTGCTGCGCATGCAGGCCGGTGACGCCCTGCAGCTGTTTGACGGCAGCGGGCTGGAGTTTCGCGGGGTGATTGTCGAGGCTGGCAAGAAGTCCGTCACCGTCGAGTTGGACGATGGCGAGCCCGGTCAACCCGATTCACCCTTGCAGGTGCATCTTGGTCAGGTGCTGTCCCGCGGCGAGCGCATGGACTGGGCGATCCAGAAAGCCACCGAACTGGGCGTGGCGCAGATCACTCCGCTGTTCAGCGAACGCTGCGAGGTACGATTGAACGACGACAGGGCACAGAAACGCCTGGAGCACTGGCAACAGGTGGCGATCAGCGCCTGCGAGCAGTGCGGCCGCAGCTCGGTGCCGCAGATCCATCCTCCAGTTGCCGTCAGCCAGTGGCAAGGCGTGGTTGAGGCGGATCTGAAACTGGTGCTGCACCCTGGTGTCGAGCCGCTGGCCAGCCACGTCCGCCCGCAGCGGCTGGCACTGCTGATCGGTCCTGAAGGCGGCCTGAGCGAGGCCGAGGTCGCCGCCGCTCAAAGTGCCGGCTTTCATGCCGCTTGCTTCGGTCCGCGCGTGCTGCGTACCGAAACCGCACCTGTGGTGGCGCTGAGCCTGACGCAGTTTTTATGGGGTGATCTGGCCTGAACAGCCAATAGGCTTATCCCCTGCTGCAATACCTCTGTAGCACCACTATTGCACCCTTGCATGAAACCTCGGTCTATATATGCATGGACCCATGACAGGATTCAGGCAGAGAGGGAGGGTTCACCATGCAGATTCTACTGACAGGCGGTACCGGGCTGGTTGGCCGCGCCCTGTGCCGACACTTCAGCCAGCAAGGACACTCACTGATCGTTCTGAGCCGCGACCCGGGCAAGGTTGCCGGGCTGTGCAGCGGTGCGCGCGGCATCGGCAGTCTGGAAGAGCTGAACGTCACCGATGCGGTGGATGCCGTCATCAACCTGGCCGGCGCACCCATCGCCGACCGGCCCTGGACCAAAGGCCGGCGCAGGATGCTGCGGGAAAGCCGGATCGACCTGACCCGCAATCTGGTCGACTGGATGAGCCGGCGCGACCAGGCTCCCGGCGTGCTGCTGTCGGCATCCGCCACCGGCTGGTATGGCGATCGTGGCGAGGAGCAGCTGGATGAAACCAGTGCCGCACCTGTGGCGGACTTTGCCAGCCAGCTGTGTCAGGACTGGGAAGCGGAAGTCATGCGCGCTGCCGAGCTGGGCACCCGAGTGGCCTGCCTGCGTTTTGCCCCGGTACTGGCGGCTGACGGCGGCATGCTGGCGCGGCTGCTGCCGGTATTCCGGCTAGGACTGGGTGGCCGGTTGGGCAGTGGCCAACAGTGGATGCCCTGGATCCATCTGGATGATCTGGTCCGGCTATTCGATCACTTGTTGAGCAATGACAGCTGCCAGGGCATCTACAACGCCTGCAGCCCGATGCCGGTGCGCAATGCCGAATTTACCCGTATTCTGGCGCAGACGGTGCGCCGTCCGGCCATTTTTCCGGCACCGGCCTGGCTGTTGCGCCTGGCACTGGGCGAGATGTCGATCCTGCTTACCGGCGGCCAGCATGTGATGCCCAAGCGCACCGCCGACAGCGGCTTCGACTGGCAGTACCCGGAGTTGTCGGCAGCACTACAGCAGTTGCTGCATAAACCGGCATGAGCGGACCTTTACGGCTGGGCATCAGCAGCTGTCTGCTCGGCCTGCCCGTGCGCTATAACGGCGGCCACAAATACTCGAGCCTGTGTGCCGAAAAACTGGCAGCACAGGCCGAGCTGGTCAGCTTCTGTCCGGAGGCGGCCGCCGGCTTCGGCACGCCGCGGCCGCCCATGCAGCTGAGCGGCCCTGCCGAGCATCCGCAGCTGGTACTGGTGGACAATCCCGGCGCAGACCTGCGCCCGCAACTTGAGGCCGGCTTCCGGCAGCCGCTGGAAGAGTTCGCCAGCCTGGACGGTTTTATCCTGATGCCGCGCTCGCCAAGCTGCGGACTGCACGAGGTCAAGCTGCACGATGACAAGGGGCGGCTGCTACAGGAGCGCACCAGCGGCATTTTTGCCAGCGCCCTGCGCCAGCGTTATCCGCTGCTGCCACTGGAGCAGGAAGACCGTCTGCAAGATCCGGAAGTGCTTGAGCATTTCTTGCAGCAAGCCCGGGATTACCACCAGCTCAGGCTTGCCGGCACATCGGCCTGATTCCCTCCCGTAACTGCAGCCGTCTTTTGGCCGGCCGACCAAGTCCGCTATAGTGGACGCCAAATTTTCACCGCACCTCAAACCATGCTGCCCATCGACACCATACTGCCCCGGCTGCAACAAGCCCTGACCAAACACCCAACAGTGCTGCTGCAGGCACCGCCTGGTGCCGGCAAGACCACCAAGGTACCGCTGGCACTGCTGGATGCACCCTGGCGTGACGGTCGCAAGATCCTGATGCTGGAGCCCCGGCGACTGGCGGCACGCACGGCAGCACAGTTCATGGCGCGCCAGCTGGGCGAGCAGGCCGGCCAGACCGTCGGCTACCGCACCCGGCTGGACAGCAAGGTCTCCGCCGAGACACAAATCGAAGTGGTCACCGAGGGTATCCTCACCCGCCTGATCCAGCAGGATCCCATGCTGGACAACTATGCAGCCGTGCTGTTCGATGAATTTCACGAACGTTCGCTGCACGCCGATCTCGGGCTGGTACTGGTACGTGAAAGCCAGCAGGCGCTGCGCGAAGATCTGCGCACGCTGGTGATGTCGGCCACGCTGGACAGCGCACCCATTGTCCGCCTGCTCGGTGATGTTCCGGTCATCAGCAGCGAAGGTCGTGCCTACCCCGTGGATGTCATTTACCAGCCGGTGCGCGAGCTGCAGCGCAATCTGGCCGAGGCGGTGTGCGGCTGCATCCTTCAGGTGCTGCAGGAGCAAAGCGGCTCGCTGCTGGTGTTTTTACCCGGCATCGGCGAAATCCGCCGCGTCGCCGAGCGCCTGCAAGACCAGCTGCCGCCGGATGTGCTGCTGGCACCGCTGTACGGCAACCTGCAGGCCGCCGAACAGGACAGCGCCATAGCCCCGGCCCCGCAAGGCACACGCAAAGTGGTGCTGGCCACCGCCATTGCCGAAACCAGCCTGACCATCGAGGGCGTGCGCGTGGTGATCGACAGCGGCCTGCAACGCCGCGCCGTATTCGACCCCAACAGCGGTATGAACCGGCTGGTTACCGGCCGGCTGTCGAAAGCCTCGGCCGAACAGCGCAAGGGCCGCGCCGGACGCATCGAGCCTGGCGTGTGCTACCGCCTGTGGAGCGAGAACGAACAGGCGTCCCTGCCCGACTTTACCCCGCCGGAAATCCGCGAGGCCGATCTGGCCACCCTGGTGCTGGAGCTGGCGCAGTGGGGCACCCGCGATCCCGCCCAACTGGAATGGATCGACCCGCCACCGGCCGCGCACTGGAACCAGGCCCGCGACCTGCTGCAACTGCTCGGCCTGCTCAATGCCGACGGCAGCATCAGCGACAACGGCAAGGCCGCCCGCGAGCTGGGCGTGCACCCGCGGCTGGCCAACATGATTTTGCATGGACGCCGGCTCGGGCTGGGTGCGGCAGCGGCCGACATTGCCGCCCTGCTCGGCGAACGTGACCTGCTCGGTCCACAAGAGGGTGCCGACCTGCACGAGCGGCTACGCCTGCTGCATGGCGAGCGTCCGGCGCGTGGTATCGACCGGGCCCGGCTCAATGCCGTGCGCCAGTCGGCCAGACAGCTGCACCGGGGCAAGCCCGGCACTCTGCCAACCCCCGAACAGGCCGGCCGCCTGCTGGCACTGGCCTATCCCGACCGCATCGGCCTGCGCCGGGCACAAAGCCATCGCTACCAGCTCAGCAATGGCCGTGGTGCCAGCCTGCGCGAGGACGACCCGCTGGCACGCGAACAGTGGCTGGTAGCGGCCGAGCTGGATGGTCGCGCCCGCGAAGCGCTGATCTATCTGTCCGCACCGGTCAACCCTGCCGTGCTGGAGCAGGACCAGCCGCATCTATTCAGCGAAAACGAAGAAGCCGTCTGGAATGAACAGCGCGGCACCGTGGTGCTGCGCCATGTGCGCAAATTGGGCCAGCTGGTCCTGGCAGAAAAGGAGCTGGGCAAACCCGCTCCCGAACAGATCCAGCAGGCACTGCTGGATGCGGTACGACAAAAAGGACTCGACAGCCTGCCCTGGACCGAGAGCGCACGCCAATGGCAGGCAAGGGTGCAACTGCTGGCTCGGGAGTTTCCGGACGACTGGCCGGATGTCGGCAACGATGCCCTGCTGGCAACGCTCGAGCACTGGCTACTGCCTTACCTGGCCGGCATGCAGCGCTGGGCCGACCTGCAGCGGCTGGAACTGCACAATGCCCTGAACGGTCTGCTCGATTACCAGCAACAGCAGCAACTGGGCCAGCTGGCACCTGTCACGCTGACAATCCCCACCGGCCAGCAGGTACGACTGGATTATCTGGCGGAAAACGGCCCGGTACTGGCCGCCAAACTGCAGGCCATGTTCGGGCTGGAGCATACACCCACCGTTGCCGCCGGCAGGGTGCCGGTACTGATCCATCTGCTGTCACCGGCCAGCCGGCCACTGGCCGTCACTGCCGACCTGCACAGCTTCTGGCGCAACGCCTATGCCGAGGTGCGCAAAGACATGCGCGGCCGCTATCCGAAGCACCCTTGGCCGGAAGATCCGCTCACCGCCAAAGCCCAGCAGGGTGTAAAAAGACGCCCCTGACAGACCTGCAACCAGAGTCGGCAGCTCGCACTCCAGCAAGCAGCAGCCAAATTGCCTGCTTCCAAATAATTTCCTTACTATCTGTGATGTAATTAGTATATACTTTATTAGTATATAAACTGCTATTTACAACGCGGCGCTGCCCCGGCTGTGAACAGCTCTCATAAATAAACCATCTATTCAGGAAATTCAGGCATATGAAAAAATGGCTAAAGTTCGCCCTCATTGCCGGGGTTGGCGGGCTGATCGCAGCCTTCGCCCTGGGGCAGTTGCTGCCCCACCTGCGCACCACCAGCAGCGGGCTGAGCGTTGACATCAACGACCCTGCGCTGATCAAGAAAGGCGAATACATCGCCCGTACCGCCGACTGCGTGGCCTGCCACAGCACCCTGGGTGGCGAGGAATACGCCGGCGGCCTGCCCATGCTGACCCCGCTGGGCGCGGTGTACTCCACCAACATCACTCCGGATAAAGAAACCGGTATCGGCAACTACAGCCTGGATGACTTCATCAACGCCACCAAACACGGTGTGCGCAAGGATGGCAGCGCCCTGTATCCGGCGATGCCCTATCCGTCCTACCAGATCATGCCGGATGAAGACCTGGCCGCCATGTATGCCTACTTCATGTCCGGCGTGAAGCCGGTTCGACTGGAAAACCTGCCCAGCGAGCTGCCACCGGTATTCAACTGGCGCTGGCCGCTGGCTTACTGGCAGGCGATTTTTGCCCCCGAGCGCGAGTTCAAGCCGGACAGCGATGACGAAGTGCTGAACCGCGGCCAGTATCTGGTCGAAGGCCCGGGCCACTGTGGCTCCTGCCACACCGAGCGTGGTATCGGCTTCCAGGAAGTCAGCCTGACCAACGCCGGTTCCGACCGCTTCCTTGCCGGAGCCATCATTGACGGCTGGCGTGCCAAGAGCCTGCGCGGCGAGCACCGCGGCCTGGGTCTGTGGGGCGAAAACGAGCTGGTCGAGTTCTTCAAGACCGGTCGTACCGACATCACCGCCGCCTTCGGCGCCATGGCCGAGGTGGTAGAGCACAGCACCCAGTACTGGACCGACCAGGACCTGCACGCCATGTCCGCCTACCTGAAAACCCTGAGTCCGGCACCCGGCAAGGAAGTGACTTTGCCGGCCAGGGAAGACACCACCACGCAGAAACTGCTGGATGGCGTCTATGACTCCCGTGGCGCGCTGCTGTACGTCGAGTACTGCACCGTCTGTCACCGCGCCGACGGCAAGGGCGTTCCGCGCATCTTCCCGGCGCTGGACGGCAACACCGCGGTGTTTTCCGACCATGCGGATTCGGTGTTGCAGATCACCATGAGTGGCGGCCGCATGCCGGATACACCGCACGACCGCATGGCCTTCAGCATGCCGGAATTCAGCATGCTCAGCGATGCCGACATTGCCGAAGTGGTCAACTACGTGCGCAACAGCTGGACCAACCAGGCCAGTGAAATCACTGTGGATGACGTGGTGAAAATGCGCCACTTCCTCAGCATCAAGCCAAGGGTGGGCACCGACCTGCCACCCGAGTTCATCACTCCACCCAGCCAAGGAGGACGCAATGAATAAGCTGCCTTTGACCCTGCTGGCTGTCGCTTTTGGCAGCCTGCTTCTGAGCGGTTGTGACAAGCCTGCACCCGCAGCCCACCAGCCGGCCCAGTACAATCTGGTACAACTGGAAGACCCCAACGAAGACATCAAGGTCTATACCATCCCCCAGGACACCGCCATCCTTGACGAGCCCAATGCCGAGCAGATTTTCTACGGCAAGCGCCTGCTCAACGAGACCAAGCGCCTGCTGCCTGATCATGTCGGCGCGGCAATGAACTGCAACAGCTGTCACATCGCCCAGGGCAAGATCCCGCTCGGCGACCCCTACATCAACAGCTATAACTTCTACCCTCGCGTGATGCCGCGTGCCGGCAAGGAAGTGAATCTGGTACAGCGCATCAATGGCTGTTTCCAGCGCTCGATGAACGGCAAGCCGCTGCCGCCGGAGTCGGAAGAGATGCAGGCAATGATCGCCTACATGAAGTGGCTGTCGCAGAACGTACCCAAGGAGCAGCTGGTGGACATCCGCAACGCCGGTGCGGTAGACGAGTCTCTGGTGGCCGACCCTGTGCGTGGCGAGCAGATCTACTATGCCCAGTGCGCCACCTGTCATGGTGACAACGGTGAAGGCATCAAGGACAGCCGTGGCGACATCGTCTTCCCGCCACTCTGGGGTGACGAGTCGTTCAACATCGGCGCCGGCCTGGCCCGTACCTACAAGGCGGCGTCCTTCGTGAAGTACAACATGCCGATGGGTATCCAGGTCAAAGGCCTGTGGGGCCACGGCAACGTGCTCAGCGACCAGGATGCCGTGGATGTGTCCGAGTTCTTCGCCCACAAGCCGCGCCCGGACTTTCCCGGCAAGGTCAACGACTGGCCGACCATGCCCAAACCCAAGGATGCCCGTTACTGATTATTTCAGTGGTGAATCCTATAAGCCCGGAATGGTTACATAGCCTTCCGGGCTTTTTGTTTTGGGTGGGGCAAAGCACCGGCTGGCTACGGTTTACATTTAGTCAGTGGAAAGTGGCGGGCTGACGAGCCAGCAGCCTGGCTAAGTTTAGTCAATCCTATATGTCTACGAAGTTAAGAAAGCTTTCTAGCACTGAGTTAGGACGTCTGCCTTGGCGAGTCACTAAAGCGAGTCGAGTGTTGAAGTACTGGGAGCCAACATCCAGCTCTTGCATCTCGCCCTTAGACAGCCAGTTTGCTGCGTAGTGGGTGGGTAGAAAGCCAATGTAGGCGCCGGTCATGATTAAAAAAGCAATGCCTTCACGGTCAGAGGCCGTTGCCGTGCAATTTAAAAACTTGTGCATAGCAACGGCTTGTTCGGTCATTGGGTAGTTAGGTACTACCGCATTGGCTTCTAAAATCATGCCCCTATCAATAGGGCCCTTGTGTTGAGCTAAAGGATGGTCATGGCTGCAATACAAATTGAAGCGCTCTTCGTAAAGCAGCCTGTACTCTAGGCCCGATAAAGAGGTAGTCCAAGGAATGACGCCAACGTGCAGTCGACCATCAAACAGGCCTTTGGTGATTTCTGATGGCGTACTCATGCTGATATCAATCTTGACGCCATCGCTCTTTTCTTGCAGGCGGCTGAGTGCCTGGCTAATGAGCATTTGCGGCTGGGTGACTAGGTTGTTCACCATGCCAATATTGAGCACGCCCTTTAGTTGTTTGTTGAGTTGGTTAATTTCTGACCTAAAGTCTTCGATTGATAACAACAAAGAATTGGTGGCTTGCAGAACTTCAGCGCCTTCGTCTGTGAGGCTAAAGCCCGCTCGTCCGCGTTGGCAGAGCCTTAATCCCAGCCTTTTTTCAAGGTCGCTCATGTGCTGACTAATGGCCGACTTGGTAATGCCTAGCGTGCTTTCTGCTGCAGAAAAGCCGCCGCTTTCCACCACCACCTTGAAGATCCGCAGCAAACGAAGATCGAAGTCGGTGACCTGGTTAAGTACATTTACCTTGCGCATTGTTTAGTGCTCTCATAACCATTTATTATTAAGTCAATGTTTAGCTCAATATATGGGCTAAAACAAGCCTGCTTAGACTAAATACAGGGACGACCTTGCTGGCTAGAAATGAAAGGGTGCTGTGGTGACTTACGTAGGTTGGCAGTAGGTAAGCCGCGCTATCTGTAGACAGGGCAATTGGCGTTGCTTCACAGCCTGCCTATTAAGTACTAACAGGAGAAAGGCGGAGCCTCTTGTGGCAATTCAGTTGGCTATAGCTGCAGTGAGCCAGAAGAACAAAGGGGGGAGATAAGGTTGGCCGTCCTTGGCCACAAGCATAACCGAGGGGCAAAAGCCTCGGTTATGCAAACAGGGTTTAGGATGGGAAGGCGAACTGCGCCCCTTCACGCAGGCTAGCGGATGGCCAACGCTGAGTGATGGTTTTGCGGCGCGTGTAAAAACGTACAGAGTCCGGGCCGTATGCGGAAAGGTCACCGAACAGGGAACGCTTCCAGCCACCAAAGCTGTGGTAAGCCACAGGCACAGGTAGCGGTACGTTGATACCGACCATACCTACTTGAATATTGTCAGAGAAGTAGCGTGCAGCCTCACCGTCACGGGTAAAGATGCAGGTACCGTTGCCGTATTCGTGGGCATCGATCAGATCCATGGCTTCTTGCATGCTGTTAACACGCATTACCTGTAGTACTGGACCAAAGATTTCTTCTTTGTAGCTGAGCATGTCTGGGCTGACATTGTCGATGAGCGTGCCGCCTACAAAGAAACCATTCTCGTAACCGGGAACCTTAGGGTTACGGCCGTCTACGACAATTTTTGCACCTTGCTCTTCGGCACTATTGATGTAACCCACCACCTTTTCTTGGTGTGCCTTGGTAATGACTGGGCCGAAGTCATTGCTCTTGTCGGAGTAAGCACCGACTTTCAGAGACTTCATGGCCTCCTGCATTTTTTCTACCAGGGTATCGGCGGCTTTGTCACCTACAGCCACAGCTACAGACAGGGCCATGCAGCGCTCGCCAGAGGAACCAAAAGCAGCACCTAGTAGGTGGTTTACTGCGTTATCCATATCGGCATCAGGCATGATAATGGCGTGGTTTTTGGCACCGCCTAGTGCTTGGCAGCGTTTGCCATTGGCGTTGGCGGTGGTGTAGATGTATTCAGCAATGGGCGTGGAGCCTACAAAGCTAACCGCCTGAACGCGCTTGTCTTCTAGCAGGGTATCTACTGCTTCTTTGTCGCCATTTACTACGTTCATTACGCCATTGGGCAGGCCAGCTTCTTGCAGCAGCTGAGCGATAAACATGGCCGAGCTCGGGTTGCGTTCAGAGGGCTTTAGCACGAAGCAGTTGCCGCAGACGATGGCCATAGGGAACATCCAGAGTGGCACCATAGCGGGGAAGTTAAAGGGCGTGATACCAGCCACAACACCTAGGGGCTGAAATTCGCTCCAAGAGTCGATATCTGGGCCTACATTTTTGCTGTGCTCACCTTTGAGCAGCTCAGGTGCACCACAGGCATATTCAACGTTTTCAATACCGCGCTGCAGTTCACCCATAGCGTCATGGGAAATTTTGCCGTGCTCTTCGCCAATCAGCTCTAGGATGCGTTGAGAGTTTTGCTCCAGCAGTTCTTTAAAACGGAACATGATCCGGGCGCGTCTTAGCGGGGGGGTGTTACGCCAAGCAGGGAAGGCTGCTTCAGCCGCAGCGATGGCTTCTTCAACAGTGGCCTTGCTGGCCAGGGCAACTTGCTTGGAGACCTCGCCGGTCGAGGGGTTGTATACATCCTGAGTGCGACCGTTATCAACTTGGAGGGTGCCGTTAATCAAGTGTCCAATGGTTTTCATATTAATTGTCTCTCTATAGTTTTTGTTGTTTACAAATTAATTTGGGGCAAGGCTGAATAGTGGCCAGTGTTTTAGCACAGGCACTATTCAGTGAGTTTTTAGTCAAGCTCGTTGATTGAGTCGCCAATTGCGTTGATAACGCGATCAATTTCTTCTGGCTCTACGATAAAGGGCAGGCCAAGCTGGATGGTGTCGCCGCCGTAGCGGACGTAGAAACCTTTCTCCCAACACTTCATGGCAATTTCATGGGGACGACGCGCGGGCTCGCCTGGGTAGCTTTCAATCTGTAAGCCGCCGGCTAGACCGTAGTTACGTATATCAGTGATATAGCGCGTGCCTTTTAGGCTGTGCAGAGCATTTTCGAATACCGGGCTCAGGTCATTTACCCGGTCGATCAGCTTGTCGTTTTCCAAAATATCCAGTGAGGCCAAAGCCGCAGCACAGGCAACCGGGTGGCTGGAGTAGGTGTAGCCGTGGGGCAGCTCAATCATGTATTGCTCGCCGCCGTGCTCCATGAAGGTTTCATAGATATCCGACTTAACTACTACAGCACCCATGGGTACTGCACCGTTAGTGAGCTGCTTGGCAATGTTCATCATGTCGGGCACAACGCCAAACTCTTCGGCACCTGTCATGGAACCAACGCGACCAAAGGCAGTAATAACCTCATCAAAGATCAGCAAAATATCGTGCTGGTCACAGATTTCGCGCAGGCGCTTTAGGTAGCCCACTGGTGGAGGCAGCACACCGGCAGAGCCAGACATAGGCTCCACAATGACCGCTGCGATGTTTGAGGCATCGTGCAGTGCAATCAAATCCAGCAAATCCTCAGCACACTCAACGCCTTTGTCTGGCATGCCACGGGTAAAGGTGTTTTCTGGTAGTAGGGTGTGACGCAGGTGATCGGCGTCTACGCCTTGGCCAAAAATTGTACGGTTGCCCGCAATACCGCCCAAGCTAAAGCCACCAAAGTTAACGCCGTGGTAACCCTTGGCGCGGCCGATAAGCTTAGTCTTGGTTGGCTGGCCTTTTTTACGCCAGTAAGCGCGTGCAATTTTTAGGGATGTGTCTGCACTTTCTGAACCTGAGTCAGTGAAGAATACGTGGTTCAGGTCTGCGGGCATTAAATCGCGAATACGGTTGGCCAGCTCAAAGGCTTTAGGGTGGCCATGTTGGAAGGTGGGGGCGTAATCGAGCTGACGCAATTGGTTGTGTACGGCCTCTGCAATTTCTGGTCGGTTATGGCCAGCACCACAGGTCCACATGCCAGACAATCCATCGAAAATTTGGCGGCCATCGGCAGATGTGTAATAAGCGCCATCGGCAGCAACTATCATGCGTGGGTCGGCTTTGAACTGACGGTTGGCCGTATAGGGCATCCAGAACGCCTGAAGTTGTTCAGCAGTGAGCCCGGCAGATTTTTTAGTATCGAATGTAGACATGAAGACACCTCATTTGGTTTTTGTATTTAGGCAAGTACATTTCTAGCAGATCTATAGTTAAGTTAAATGCAGATGTGTTTACCTATGGGTTAGTTATTGCTTAACTTTATGTTTTTGTCCTTCTAGAGCTGCGCATGCTCGGCATCAGCAGCCAGCTTAGGCTTGGGTTGGCTTTAGCAGGTGTGCAGTTAAATAGGTTGTTAATGGGAAAATGAATAAGCTTGGCACCGCTGCAAAACAGCAGCGCCAAGCTATATAGCCGCATGTTTAACCTGTCTGTTGCTCTGTGTTGGTGCAGGGCGATCTAGCCTGTTAGCAGACGCAGGAGATCCCGAGGCAGCCGTGCTTAAAGCCTCACTACCGCAGCTCCAAACTTGGCTGGCATCACTCAATATATGTGCGTGGCACCCTGTCGGTTACGCCAGTAAACAGGTGGTAAGCGATAGTGTCGCAGTGGGCGGCTACCTCATTGGCAGACAGCTTTTCACCCCAAAACTCGACCTCACTGCCTACATCTGCATCGGGCAAGTTGGTTAAGTCTAGGGTTAACATATCCATAGAAACTCGCCCAATTAGCTGGGTACGCTGACCATCTACTAAAACGGGGGTACCTTCTGCCGCCTGTCTTGGATAGCCATCGGCATAGCCCATGGCCACAGTGCCTACCCTGGTGCGGCGCTCGGCCACAAAACGGCCTCCGTAACCCACGCTTTCTCCGGGTTCTACCCAGCGTGTGGCAATAACTTGGCTTTTTAGTGTCATGGCCGGACGTAGACTGTTGCTGTGCTGGTTGGCTATGGCCAAGGGGCATGAGCCGTATAGCATGATGCCTGGGCGTTGCCAGTGCCTGAGCGCTGTTGGCTGGCTTAGGATGGCCGCAGAGTTAGCAATGCTTAGCTCAATTCCAGGGTTTAAGAAAAATTCTGGCAGCTGAGCAACCTGGCTTGGCACCGAGGCCCCTGGAGCCAGGCTGTCGTCAGCATTGGCCAGGTGCGACATCACCACCACCTGCTTGACGTGCGGCATGTTGAGCAGGTCGTTGTAGGCTTTAATCGCCTGCTCGGGGCTAAAGCCAAGCCGATGCATGCCTGTATCAATTTTTAACCAAACACAAAGGGGCTTGGCAAGCACGCTGCGGGCTAGCTGGTCCAGCTGTTCTTGCCTATGCACTGCAGTCCAAAAGCCTTCCTGGGCGATGACCTCAAGCTCGGCCGCTTCAAAAAAACCTTCCAAAAGCAAGATGGGCTGTTGTAAACCAGCCTTTCGTAAAGCCAGGGCTTCCTCTATACAGGCGACGGCAAACACCTCAGCATCTTGCGCCAAATGCTGGGCTACCCGCGCGGCCCCGTGCCCATAGGCATTGGCTTTAACTACAGCTAGGGTTTTTCCGGCGGGAGCAAAGCTGGACGCCAATTTAAAGTTGGCTTGGATGTTTTTTAGATTGATTTCAGCAACTGCAGGTCTGGCCATCTTTTTACTCACTTTACATAACGGAAAACCGACAAGCCTTGGCTGTCTATTTCGGGCTCTTGGTTGTTGATAATGTCTGCAACCAGGCGCGCAGAGCCTTGCGACATAGTCCAGCCAAGGGTGCCGTGGCCTGTGTTCATATAAAGGTTGCTAACAGGGGTTTTACCAATAATTGGCACACTGTCAGGCGTCATAGGCCTGAGCCCGCACCAGAAGGTTGCATTGTTCAGGTCGCCCGCCCCGGGGAATAGGTCATTCACTACAAACTCGGCAGGCTTGCGCCGTTTTTCGTGCAGGCTGAGGTCGAAGTGAGCAATTTCGGCGGTGCCGCCTACTCTGATACGGTCATCGAAACGGGTTACTGCAACCTTATAGGCTTCGTCCATCACAGTGGATTGGGGCGCCTTGGATTCATCCAGTAATGGCAAGGTTAGGGAGTAACCCTTGATTGGATAAATGGGCAGCTTAAAGCCCAAAGGGTTGACCAGCAGGGGAGAATAACTGCCCAGGCACACCACATAGGCGTCAGCTTTAAGCAGGCCGATCGAGGTATTAACCGCAATCACTTGGCCTGCTGAGGCTTCTAGCGAGTTGATTTCGGTGTTAAGCAGAAATTTTACGCCAGCCGCGCGGCAGTGTTCGGCCAGTGCCAGGGTGAATTTATTACAGTCGCCGGTAGCATCCTGAGGAAAGCGCAAGCCGCCAACAAACTTTTCCGCGACATTGGCTAAGGCGGGCTCGTGCTGGATGCATTCTGCATGGCTGATGACCTTATGCTCTACACCACATTCACGCAGAGAGGCCAGGTCGGGCTCGATAGCCTGAAGCTTTTCCTCATCGCGGATCAGCTCAATAGTGCCTTGGGACCTATGGTCAAAGTCGAGTGTCAGCTCGTTGGTCAGCTCGTTAAGGGTTGTGCGACTGTACTCTGAAATGCTGAGCATTTTGCGCTTGTTAAGGTTGTATGCGTCCTCGTTGCACTGGCCCAGCATTTTTAACATCCAGTTAGCGGTCTGCACATTAAAAGAGCTTGAGCTCACCAGGATGGGGGCCAGGTCTTGCATCATCCATTTCATGGCTTTTAATGGCACGCCAGGCGCAGCCCAGGGGCTGGTATAACCGTAGGAAAGCATGCCGGCATTGGCAAAACTGGTTTCGTCCGCTACAGAGTTGGCCCTATCTATAACAGTGACCTCATGGCCCGATTTGGCTAAATACCAAGCGGTAGAAACACCTGCGACACCTCCGCCTAAAACAATAATATTCATGATGATTTAATCCCTCATAGAAATACGGCTGACTTAAATATAGAACTTATATGCTGGCTACTAGTTTAACTTGAGCTATGGGCACAGAGGAGCAAGGCTCGACATACTAGATTGTCAGCTAAGTGTTATTTTTAACTAAAGCAGCGTGGGTAGATTGACGAGCTATTTGATTGAGCTTGTTGGCTCAGCTAAAGGCCAATAAAGTTATTTTATCTAGAGCGACTTTGCTAGAGAGTTAACAGGGGCTGCAGTTTCTTGTTTAAGCAGCAGCCCTTGTTAATGCTTAACGGATCGCCTTATTAGCCACCGTAACCCATTAGTAGCTTAGGCAAGTACAGGGAGATTTCCGGTATAAAGGTGACAATGAACACCATGGGTAAGTGACCTAGGAGGATAAATTTCATGGTCGGACTAATATACCTATCTAAAGATAATTTACTCACCCCTCCTGCCATATAAAGCATGGGTGCACAGGGCGGGGAGATGTTACCTAGACCTAGGTTTACACCCACTACCGCAGCAAAGTGTACAGGATCAATACCCAAAGCATTGATGACCGGTAAGAAGATAATAGCGGCTAACACACTGCCGGAAATATCATCAATAATCATACCAATCACTAGTAGCAGCAGGTTGATTAACAGCAATAGCACATACTTGTTTTCAGAGATTTGCAGTAGTGCATTAGCCAAGTCGCGAGGTACTTGCTCCAGAATCATGGCACGGCTCATGATAAACAAGAAGAATAGCACCGCCATAATAGAGCCTGTCATGGTTACTGCGCGTACAGTCACAGAACCTAGGGACTTAATGCTCATGCCCTTATAAATAAACAGACCCACAGGAATGGAATAAATAACGGCAATGGCTGCGGCTTCGGTTGGTGTTGCAATGCCACTGTAAATGGCGCCCAGAATAATGACCGGCATTAACAGTGCAAACCAGGCGTTATATCCGCTTTTAACTACGCCTTTGGCAGCTTGCTTAAAGGGCAGGGGTGGATCGACTTTGATGTTGGTGTCTTTACGCAAAAACCAGACATTCAATACGCAGTAAATAATTGCCAGCATAATGCCCGGAATAATGGTGGACAAAAATGCAGCCCCTACCGAAATACCACCCGCAATTGAAAAGACAATCATGGGAATGCTGGGAGGAATAAGCAGGGCCAGCACCGAAGAGCAAGCAACCAGCGCAGTGGCATGGCCAGGCGGGTAGCCCTCTTGAACCATGCGCGGGATCATGATTTGACCCACAGCAGCGATAGCCGCAGAAGAGCTACCCGAGATAGCACCAAACAGCGCACAGGTCAGTACGGTGACTGCGCCCAAGCCACCTTTGATGCGTCCGACAAAGGAGTTAACAAAGTTAAGCAGCCGTTCTGAAATTCCCCCCTCAGCCATGAGCAAGCCAGCAAAAATAAATAAAGGCATAGCGATTAAGGCAAAGCCACTTGCTGTTTTAAAACCATGGGGAATTAAAAAAGAGATATCGTTGCCTGTGGTGTAGGCAAAGAACACAGCGCCAATGCCAAAGGCAAAAGCAACCGGCACCTCCATAAGCACCAGGACGATAATCACCAGCATCGCAATTAGAAATAAAGTCATGGCTTAAACCTCCTGACTTTCAATCTGTGTTGTGGTTGGAACCACTTGATCCTGAGCCGAGTTATCACTGCTCTTGCTGGATGGTTTGAGTAGATCCCTATATTGAGTAATGGCTTCGAGAAGGAAATAACCAACCATCATGGTAAAGCCAACAATCATGCTGGCGCTCCAGATACCACGGGGCCAGCGCAGTGTTGGGCTCACTCTGCCTTTCAGGATTTCCCCAATAGCGTATTTGTAAGCGAAGTAGCCAAAAAAGCAGGCGGCAAGCATGCAGATGACTGTGTTGATAAGACGAATCCAGGCGATTTTACGCTGGCTTTTAACTACCAGGGTGACGATTCCGCCATGGATGTGCTCTCGCTTGCGCGTTGCGTAGCCCATGCCCAGAAAGTAAACCCAGACGGCAAGTAGGATGGAAGTCTCTTCAATGCCGTTGAATGAAGAGTCCATAAAGTAGCGGGTTATAACCTGAGAAAAAACCAGAAAAGATAATGCCAGGCAAGTGGCCACCATAAGGCTTTTAAAGATGAAGTTAAGTATCTGCTCAAAGCACATTAGATACTTATCAATCTTGGATTCTGGCTTTGCGGGAATTGCGTGTAAGTGCGGACGAACAGGGCGGTAACTAAGATCAGGGTCATAGTCATAAATCTTGGTTACGGAGATGGTCTGCATGGAAGATAATTGATTATTCTTCATGGTCTAACCTTAACTTTAAATGTCATAAGGATGATCTCGCTGCCTAGAAGGCAGCGAGTCTTACATGGATTAAAGCTAATTTAGGCCTGCAATATTACGCAGTATGCCCATGATTTTTGGGCCAAGAGACTTGGCCATGAATGGCCATTCGTTGTCGTAGGCAATCTGTTTGGCTTTGGCGGATTCTTCGTCGCTTAGCTCAACAATTTTGATGCCTGAATCTCGGACTTTTTCGAGAAATTTAGCGTCAACCGCTTGGGCTTCTTCCCAGACCTTGGCCATGGTTGCTTCGGCAGCGGTGTAGAGTTTTTGGCGATCTTCTTCCGACAGCTTTTTCAGCCAGGACTTATTAACCACCCAGAAAGCATGCTCAAAGTAGTCTTTGGTGAGCACGTAAGATTCAACCACATCGCGAATCAGCCAAACATCAGAGGCTGTTTGAATACCGCTGGCATCAACAGTGCCCAGTTGCAGTGCGGTGTAGAGCTCAGACAGGGGGATGGGGACAGGGTTAAAGCCAAAGCTTTTAAAGCGCTCGATACCGACCTGGATGGCAGGCACACGAATCTTAATACCTTTACTGTCGACAGGCAGGTTGGTGGGCTCGGCGGTATTGCCTTTGCGCATAACAATGGAGCCGAAACCTGTGGGTACCAGGCCAAGCACGGCCAGGTCCATTTCATCCAGGATTTCATTATAAACTTCGGTCATTTGTCCCTTGGGGCCAAATGCTTTAAGTGCTTGGTCCCAGTCACTAACAATGTAGCTCATGAAGGTTAGGTCAAGCCTTGAGTCAAACTCAGATGAGCCGAAACTCATGGTCATAGGGACAACGCCTTCCATGGTTTGCTCGAATATGGATGCCCAGTCACCCAGTGAGCCGCCAGGGTGGTAGTCAACATTAATGTCGGCCCCTTCTTTTTTCAGCTCATCCATAAAGGTGGTGGAGGTTAGGTGGAAAATATGCTCCGAGGGAAATCCATGGGCTAGGGTGAGTTTTACAGCAGCTTGGGCAGATTGTATAGCAGGGAAGATGAGTGAGGCGGCAAGAACGCACGAACCCACGAGTGGTTTGATCTTTATGTTAATCATCTGTAGTTGCTCCGACATTTATTATATTTGTAGTCAGTTAGCCCATGACAGAAACCTATGTGGACTCCTGCATGAGCTTGATCTCAGTCTGCACGCTTGGTTAATCCTGTTAAACCAGAATTATATTAAGCTTAGTTAAGCTGAGGCTTAACCTACTAGCGTAATACTGCAAAACGCCTCATGACTTAACTCAATGATTTAAAAGAACAAACCCTACATCCCTAACATGAGCTGGTTCGTGATGTTTATGGAGTGTTAACAGCTGGCCAGATGTACAACCTAGGTCGGCTTGTATTTTTTAAATAACAAAACGACTCAGTAGCTAGCTTGGATTTAGTCGTTCCAGGTAAAGTTTTCGTAGGTAGAGGAGATCCCTCCGTTTTCTGCCCGAGGCCTTGCTGCTGGCAGTCATGGCAGAAAAACTCTAGGATGACGCTGTTATCTTTTATCCATGCTTTCAGGCTTTTCATGAACGATCCGCAAAAACGCCCGCTGCTCAGCAGCAAATACATCATTTTTCTCGGCATTCTGGCCGCTAGCATTCTCTATGTGGTGCTGACCAGGTAATTCCGAGCCGACTCCGGAGGCTCCACCATGTCCGCAAGCAACACCCTGCTGTCCCGTATCGGTCTGCAATATCCGATTTTCCAGGCGCCCATGGCCGGCACCGCAACCCCGGCACTGGCCGCAGCTGTCAGCAACGCCGGTGGGCTGGGTGCGCTGGGACTGGGCAACGTATCGGTGGAAACCGCCCGCGAGCAGATCCGCCAGACCAGGCAACTGACCGACAAGCCGTTCAACGTCAACTTCTTCTGTCATGTGGCCGATCCGGCTGATCAGGAACGTGAGAGCAACTGGCTCAAGCGGCTGCAGCCCTGGTTTGCCGAATTGGATGCCGAGCCACCAGCAGCCCTGGACGCCGGCTACGACAGCTTTATCGACAACGGAGCCATGCTCGACATGCTGCTGGAAGAGCGTCCGGCCGTGGTCAGCTTCCACTTCGGTTTGCCGGGTGCCGAGGCCATCACTGCACTGAAAGATGCCGGCATCTATCTGATGGGCTGCGCCACCTGCGTGGAAGAGGCCCGCGCCATCGAGGCAGCTGGCCTGGACGCCATTGTCGCCCAGGGCTATGAAGCAGGCGGCCACCGTGGCCTGTTCGACCCGAAGCAGGAGTCCGGCCTGTTGCTGGATGAGCTGCTGGCACAGCTGAAAGAAGCTACCAGCCTGCCTATCGTCGCTACCGGCGGCCTGATGGATGGCAAAGACATCACCCGTGTATTGCAGGCAGGTGCCAGTGCGGCGCAGCTGGGTACGGCATTCATCAGCTGCCCCGAGTCTGCCGCTCCCGCTGCCTACCGTGAGCAACTGCTGTCACCGGCAGCCAGCGAAACCGCAGTGACGGCGATTTTCTCCGGCCGGCCGGCACGTGGCATGGTCAATCGCAGTCATCGTGAAATCAGTCCCCATGTGGGCGAACTTGCCGGCTATCCGCAAGCCTACAGCGCCGCCAAAGCACTGCATGCTGCCGCTGCTGCCAAAGGCAGTCATGATTTCGCACCTTATTGGGCGGGTACCTCAGCTCACCGCAGTCGTGTTCTGCCAGCCTCTGAACTGGTTGCCTGCCTGGTTCAGGAAATGCAGCAGACCTGACGTCACATCGTCACCGCGCGCAAAATGCGCTACACAGTGTCCGTCACACTGCGCCAGCCGCAGCGTGACGAACACCACTGAACCAGCAGCCAGCCTGCACACATCCCGCATACATAGGGTGACGCACGGCTCACTCGGCGCTATAAAAACCAGAGGCCGTACGCTATAGTGTTGCGTCCTTCGCTTGCCGCATTAATGGCAGCTGCCCTGTTAGCTCATTTCACATTAAGTCCTGCTCCGTGCTCTCTCAGCTGTCCACTATTTTCGCTACTTTCCTGCCCATTGTGCTGTACCTGCTGGCTGGCTATCTGGTGGGCAAACGCCTGCCCAAAGTCACCCTCAAACCACTGATTGCCGGTATCACTCCCGTGGTCTGGGTGATTCTGTTTGTCATTGGCCTGCAATCGGGCGAGGTTTTCAGCAGTTTTGCCTCCGGTATTCACGTGTTGAAACAGGCAGCAATCTACGCATTTACCATCAGTGCTGTGGTGTTTATCTGCCTGATGCCACTCAATCGGCGCAGTACAGTGCAGGAAGCCAGCTTCAGTGGCTGGCAAGCACTTTGGTTCCCGATCAAGGAATGCCTGATCGCTTTTGGTCTGGTGCTGCTCGGTGCGTTTTCCTATCGTTTGCATTGGCATGACAACAGTGTCGGCGTCGTGCTGTTGAACATCACTTACTGGCTGTATGTGTTGCTGTTTCTGATTGGCCTAGACTTGGCACAAGTAGCGATCAACCGCTCTTGGCTAGCCCCACGCATTCTGAAAATCCCACTGTTGGTCATGTTGGGTTCAATCATTGCCGGCGTTTTGCTCAGTTTTATCACTGGTGAAAGTTTACCGGTGGCCCTGGCCCTGAGCACCGGTTTTGGCTGGTTCAGTCTGTCCGGCGCGATTGCTGGGCAACATCTGGGCGACGCCTACGGCAGCCTGGCCTTGCTCAATGACCTGATGCGCGAACTGATTGGCCTGACCGCCGTATTTATTCTGGGCCGCAACTTTGCCAACAGCAGTATCGGTGTCTGCGCTGGCACCGCCATGGATACCACCCTGCCGTTTGTACGTAAGGCTTGCCATTACGAATATGTACCGACTGCCATCATCAGCGGGCTGATTCTGACCATTGCCGCCCCGTTTTTCATGCTGTTTTTTCTCAGCTTTGTTAAGTAAGCAACTCGGCCAGCGTTCGGCATATCAGCTGACAGGGTACAGTCAGCACGTAGTCAGCGTCCTATGCTGAACTGGATAAGCTACGCGGGTTTGGCGCTGTCAGCCTGTATTGCTGCCACCCTGCTACCCATGCAATCTGAAGCCGCTTTGGTTGCGTTGCTAACCCTCAAGCCAAGCGCGGTCGTCTCGCTGGTCGCCGTCGCGGCGCTGGGTAATGTCATAGGTTCGCAAATTAACTGGTGGCTGGGCACACAGCTGCACCGCTGGCAGCATCGGCGCTGGTTCCCTGCCACCGCCGAACAATTGGCACGGGCTCAGCTCTGGTATCAACGCTACGGGCGCTGGAGTTTACTGCTGAGCTGGATGCCTGTGATTGGCGATCCCTTAACCTTGGTGGCTGGGGTGCTGCGTGAACCCTTCTGGCGCTTTACGCTCGTGGTCAGCATCGCCAAAACCGGACGCTATATCGCTTTGGCCTATGTCACTCTCTATGTTTTACAGTCATAGGGCAACGCTGCACAACCCAGCCTCATTGGCCGCTATTCACTGCTACCCTAAATACACACTCGGCTTGACTTTGATATCCATGAAAATTCTACTGGTTGAAGACGATCAGCTGCTCGGCGACGGAATTGCCACCGGTTTGACTCAAGCAGGACTGACTGTTGACTGGGTACTGGATGGCCAACAGGCTGATACAGCCCTGCTGACCAATCGCTATGACGCTGTTGTCCTAGATTTGGGGCTTCCCAAACTCTCCGGTATGGACGTGTTAAAACGTGCTCGGGCCCAAGGCAAGGATCTGCCCGTGCTCATCCTGACGGCTTACAGTGCGGTTGAGAACCGCGTAGCAGGTCTGGATGCAGGCGCAGATGATTACCTGACTAAGCCCTTTGATCTAACAGAACTGCAAGCACGCTTAAGAGCCTTGCTGCGCCGCTCCAAAGGCTATGCCGACGCCACTATTCGTCAGGGCGAACTCAGCCTTGATCCGGCGAGCCACACCGTCAGCCTTGCGGGCCAGCCAGTCGATGTCTCTGCTCGTGAATTTACCATTCTGCATAGTCTGCTCCTCAATGCAGGACGAGTGCTGTCTAGGGCCCAACTAGAAGAGCAACTGTATGGCTGGGGAGATGAAATCGAAAGCAACACCATTGAGGTGTTTATTCATCATTTACGACGCAAACTTAACCCACAGCTCATCCTTACTGTCCGTGGCGTTGGTTATATGATCGAAAAAACCACGCCATGAGCACCTCATTACGCTGGCGTCTATTTTCCTTATTGGCCATTTCCGTCTTGCTGGCTTGGATTGCCACCGCTTTTTTTACTTATCTGGACACCCGCCGCGAAATTAGCACCATGCTTGATGAGCGTTTGATCCATACCGCAGAGCTGGTTTTACAACAACTGGAAACGGGCGATAACAACCGCCCCCGTACCGGTTCCCTGGGAGATTACACTCACAGCGCGCTGCAAGTCTGGCGCGATGGCACGCTGTTAATGCAGTCCAATACTGCCCCCAGTGATCCGCTGGGCACACAGCACACAGGACTGCAAAACGTGGTGATACACACTGTTCACTACCGTACTTACAGTCTCTGGGATGCCCGGCAGCAGCTGAATGTTCGCGTGGCTGAACGCTATGATTTGCGTGATGCACTTGCCGAAAGCGTGGCGCGACACTTGCTCCACCCGCTCTATTTTGCCGTACCCGGATTAGGCGTGCTGATCTGGCTGGCGGTGAGTGCCGGACTTACGCCCTTGTCGCGTTTTGCCAACGAAGTCAAGCAGCGTCAACCGGACAAACTGGATCCGCTTGCCCTGACTGACACCCCGCGCGAAGTGCTCCCGTTACAAAATGCACTCAATTCATTATTTAGGCGCTTACAAGACTCCCTTGAGTACGAGCGCCGTTTTACCGCCGACGCAGCCCACGAACTGCGCACCCCTTTGGCAGCAATTAAAACTCAGGCGCAAGTGGCCTGTGCCGCCACCGATACCAACCAGCGTCAGCAGGCACTGGACAAAGTGATTCTGGGCGCAGACCGGGCTGCACACCTCATCGACCAGCTGCTTGTCCTTGCCCAGCTTGATCCAGAGCACAGCTTAAACGAGCCACAGCAGATTCAATTGGCTGCTCTCGTCCATGAAAGCATTGCCCAACACGCCCCAGCGGCGATCCGCAAGGCAGTGGAGCTCGGTTTCACCGCCGATGATGACGGTCTTATCAATGGCGACAGCACGTTATTAGCCATTCTGATACGTAACCTGATAGACAACGCTGTCCGCTACACCCCGAGTCAAGGACAGGTCGAAGTACACATTCTGCACCACAACAATGCGGTGGTATTGCAGATTGCCGATAGTGGCCCCGGCATTGCAGCGGCAGAACTGGAACGCATTACCTCACGTTTTTATCGTGTACTGGGCAGCGGCGAGAACGGCAGTGGTTTAGGCTTATCCATTGTGCAACGTATCGCCAAGCTGCACGACGCACAACTCAGCTTTACTACGCCTGACAACACGACCGGACTGGTGGTCAGAGTCGCCTTCAAAGCAGCCGCAACGGTGCAACCGGAATAGACATCAGCAAAATGCAGGCGTAAGAGCTACTTCAATGGCGTCCTCGAGCTGGCTTGGACGCAGCAGGTTTGAATCCGCCTGAGTCGTGGCTGAAGCTACTCATACTGGGTGGCTCACCAGCATTATTCAGCGAACCTTAAGCATTTTTTAAGGTAGAACCGAGATACTCACTGCAAACCAAATCTAGGGTTTCATTGAGAGGAAATACATCATGACGATCAAATCCAACCTGTTCAAATGCGTCGCCGTTACTGGTCTGGCTTTAAGCCTTGGCAGTGTTTCGGCATTCACTATGGCCGCTGAAGAAGAGCATGATCACGGTCAGGCTATCACCGAGATGCAACTGAACAACGGCAGCAAATGGGGTATTGATGCACCACTGAGCCAAGCGATGGCTAAAATCAGTCAGGCAATCAATGCAGAAGTTGAATCCATTCACGCTGATACACTGGCACAGGAAAACTATGTCGCCTTGGCGAGTGAAATCAATACCCAGGTTGCTTACATGATTGAAAACTGTGAGCTGGAGCCGGCAGCCGATGCGCAACTGCACATCATTATTCACGATCTGATGGACGGTTCAGCCAGCATGGAAAACCAGTCCAGCGCACGCAATGGTGCTGTAAAAGTTATCAACGCACTGGGTAACTATGCCAATTACTTTGATGATCCCAAGTTTCAGCCAGTCGCACACTAAACAGCCACAATCAGCAAAAGACGGAGATGCACCCGTCTCAGACTGCTGACAAACCCCTCGTTTCCATCGAGGGGTTTGTTTTTTATACTGGCCACAAATCTGCCGCAGGATTTGTACGATGCTACGTGATCGCCCTCAGACCCAGTCCGAACTTGAAGGTGTCTGCATTGATGAGTTGGTTCCTTCAGACCATTTGCTGCGTAAAGTAGACCGCCATAATGGTCGTCCGGCGCTGAATCCGACTCTAATGTTCAAGCTGCTGCTCGTAGGCTATTTGTTCGGCATTCGCAGTGAACGTCAGCTGAACCGTGAAGTTCAGATCAACGTAGCCTACCGCTGGTTCCTGGGTTTGAACTTGACCAACACAGCTCCTGATGCCAGCACGCTCAGTCAGAACCGTCGTCGCTTTAATGACTCGGATGTCTACCAGCAAATTTTCGATGCAGTTGTTGTCCAAACGATGAAGCGCAATCTGGTATCCGGTACCGGCTTGTATACCGACTCAACCCCCCTGAAAGCCAATGCCAACAAGGGGAAATGGGTCAAGGCACAAGCCTTGTCAGAATGGCAAGCCTATGAGCCAAAGACTTCCGCCCTCTAAATGCTTGCACCCAAAAGCGGCATTGATGTGGATAAAACGACAAACCCCACCGAAAAGGCGAGGATTGTTAGCTACCTGAGGGCCTGTGATTACAGGCCCTTTTACTCGATTCCATTACCCGCTATGGCGCTTCCGCTTCCTGCGGAAAGATCCGTCCGGTCAGCTTGACGTACCAGGCTGCCGACTGCACCTGGATGATGTAGGCCAGCGCAATCAGCAGGGCTGCCTGGGCGCCGGCCTCGCCAAAGGCGGTCATCGACAACGCCAGTGCAATCGACAGGTTGCGCATTACCGTACCGTAGACCAACGCAATGCCGTTGCCGCGATGCATGGTCTTGCGCGCTACCAGCGTGCTGACCACATAGTTGATGGCATACAGCAGCAACAGCGGCACGAAGATATAGAGCACCAGCGCAGGCGACTGCAGCAGATTTTTCGCCTGCAGCGCCATGGCGACAAAGACAATGCCCAGTACGCCCAGGGTGGAAAGCACGGGAAAGTTCGGACCAATGTTTTTCTGGAAGCTGTCCTGGCCATAACGGCGGATCAGGAAGCCTCTGGTCAGCTGGCCGGCCACCAGCGGAATGGCGACAAACATCAGGATCTGCTGGAACACCAGCCCGACCTTCATCGGCAACTCGGCACCGAGCAGCAGGTGGACATAAAACGGCGTGAGGAAAGAACCGAGGAACAGGCCGACAATGGTCAGTTTGATCGCCGCCGGCACATTGCCCTTGGCAAAGCCGGTCCAGGAGATGGTCATGCCGCTGGTCGGCAGCAATGCCGTCAGCAGCAGACCCAGCGCCAGCTCCGGCCGGTCGGCAAAAAACAGCCGGCCAAGGCCAAAGGCGACAAAGGGAATCATCAGGAAGTTGATCAGCATGGCCCAGAACTGCACCGAACCATGGCCCGACTCGAGCAGCTGTTTGGGCCTCAGACCCACCATCATCGGATACACCATCAACAGGGTCAGGGGCGCAATCAGCACACTCAGTCCCTGCACGGGAAACAGCAGACCGGCAATCAGGCCCAGTACCAGAAACACCGGAATGCTGAGGCTCAGGTTCTGGTTCAGCCAGCGCAATTTTTTCATCAGGCTCACCTGCCACTTGGGTCGATCAATATGTATTTACGTATACTATACAGCAAACTTGCGCACTTGCCCTCATCCAGCCCGTTGCGGCAGGCTCCAGCTATAAAAAAAACCGTCCATGCGTTATAGTGCTGTGCCGGTAGCAGGCTAAAAATCATCCTGTTGCCTTCCTGTCATATCAAACAGTCCAGTCCGCTCCGTGTCGTCCCAGCTTTCCAACATCTTTGCCACCATCCTGCCCATAGTTCTGTACCTGCTGGCCGGCTATGTGGCGGGCAAACGCCTGCCGAAAAACCTCAGCATCCGGCTGATCCGCGGCATCACGCCGGTGGTCTGGGTAATTCTGTTCGTCATCGGTCTGGAGTCGGGCGAGGCATTCAGCAGCTTCGCCTCCGGCATGCATGTGCTCAAGCAGGCCGCCATCTATGCCTTCACCATCAGCGCAGTGGTGTTTGTCTGCATCATGCCGCTGAACCGGCGCAGCACGGTGCAGGATGACGACAGCGGCGGCTGGCAGGCGCTCTGGTATCCGGTCAAGGAATGCCTGATCGCCTTTGGCCTGGTGCTGCTTGGCGCCTTTGCCTACCGCCTGCAGTGGCATGACAGCCAGGCCGGCGTGCTGCTGCTGAACATCTCCTGGTGGCTGTATGTGCTGCTGTTCCTGATCGGGCTGGATCTGGCCCAGGTGGCCATCAGCCGCTCCTGGCTGGCTCCACGGGTATTGAAGATTCCGCTGCTGGTGATGCTGGGCTCAGTGCTGGCCGGCGTATTGCTGAGCTTCATTACCGGCGAGCGGCTGGCCGTATCCCTGGCGCTGAGCACGGGTTTTGGCTGGTTCAGCCTGTCCGGTGCCATTGCCGGCCAGTATCTGGGCGATGCCTATGGCAGCGTGGCATTGCTCAACGACCTGATACGCGAGCTTATCGGCCTGACCGTGGTGTTCATCCTCGGCCGCAACTTCGCCAACAGCAGCGTCGGCGTCTGCGCCGCCACCGCCATGGATACCACACTGCCCTTCGTGCGCAAGGCCTGCCACTACGAATACGTACCCACCGCCATCATCAGCGGCCTGATCCTGACCATTGCCGCGCCATTTTTCATGCTGTTCTTTCTCAGTTTTGCCTGAGTCATTCAACCGACTGCAGAATCAGCTCCTTCAGCCACATCACCGCCGGGTCCTGTCCGGCCCTTTGTGACCAGTACAGGTTCAGCGTCAGCGCCGGGCTCGGAAAGGGCAATGGCAGATACGGCAGGCCCAGTTGCCGGGCCAGCCGCTCGGGCAGCGTCGCCGCCAGTTCGGTCTTGCTGATCAGTGGTTGCACCAGCAGGTAATGGCGGGCCCGCACGCTGACCTGCCGCTGCACGCCAAGCTGTTCCAGATGCAGGTCGATATGGCCCGAGCCCTGCCGGCGACTGGAGATATGCAGGTGCTGCAGGGCCAGATAGCCGTCCATGTCCAGCTCCTGCTCCAGCAATGGATGCCCGGGCCGCACCACACAGACATAGCGGTCCTGCAGCAGCGGCTGATGCAACAACAGCGGCTCACGGCCCGGCTGGGCAACGTCGATCGCCAGATCCAGCTGACCGGCATCCATCTGCTGCAGGATATTGCTGCGTTCCACCGGATAGCTGTGCACCCGGCAGTCGGGAGCCTGCCGCGTCACTTCCGGCAGACAGCGCGGCAGCACGATCGCCTCGACAATATCCGCCATGCTCAGGCGGAAGGTGCGGCTGGCCGTTTCCGGCACAAACTCCATGCCGTCCTGCAGGCTTTGCCGGATCATGCCCAGCGCCTGACGTACCGGTCCAATCATGGCCTGGGCCCGCGCCGTTGGCTGCATGTGCCGGCCGCTGCGATAGAACAGCTCGTCACCACAGTGCCGGCGCAGCCGGGCCAGTGCATTGCTCACCGCCGGCTGGGTGATGAACAGCACCTGACTGGCCCGGGTGATGCTGCCATGGGTATAGATGGCCTCGAATACCACCAGCAGATTCAGGTCAATACGATGCAGTTGCATGGTTACTCCCCCGCAGGCTGTTTGCACCATAATCATTCACACTGAGAATAGTAGAGCATAAATCTAATAAATTAGATAAATGATCAATAGCGTTTTAGTCTCTGCTATCAGGCAATAACCACTCGACAACAACAAGAGAGACACAGCATGGATCCTTCCCGTACCGAATCTCTGGGCCAGTATCTGGCCGCTCAGCTACCCGGCTTCCAGGGCCCGCTGCAGGCCAAGAAATTCCCCGGTGGCCAGTCCAACCCGACCTATCTGCTGACCGCAGCCAGCGGTGAATATGTGCTGCGGCGCAAGCCAGATGGCGTGCTGCTGCAATCCGCCCATGCGGTCGATCGCGAGTTCCGCGTGATCAGCGCACTGCGCGATACCCCGGTGCCGGTGCCACAGGCATTGCTGCTGTGCGACGACGAACAGGTGGCCGGTAGCATGTTCTACGTGATGAGCCACGAGCCCGGGCACATTTTCTGGGACCCGGCCCTGCCCGAAATAACGCAGGAGCAGCGCATCGACTATTACCGCGAAGCGGTACAGACACTGGCCGCCCTGCACAGCGTGGATCTGGAGCAGGCCGGCCTGAGCGATTTCGGCCGCCCGCAAGCCTACTTCCAGCGCCAGCTGCAACGCTGGGTGCAGCAGTACCGCGCCTCGGAAACCGGCACCCTGCCGGCCTTCGAACAGCTGATCGTCTGGCTGGAAGAGAACCTGCCGGAAGACGACGGCCAGGTCAGCCTGATCCATGGTGACTACCGCTTCGACAACCTGATTTTCCAGCCTGATGCGGTAAAAATCCGCGCCATCATCGACTGGGAGCTGTCCACCCTCGGCCACCCGCTGGCCGACATCGCCTATTTCTGCATGTGCCTGCGCCTGCCCTCGGCCGGCAGCTACAAGGGCCTGCACCAGGTGGATCGCGGCGCTCTGGGCCTGCCCAGCGAAGCCGAAATCCGCAAGCTGTATTGCCGCGCCCGTGGCATCGAACATATCGAGCACTGGACCTTCTACGTGGCCTTTAGCTTCTTCCGCCTAGCCGCCATTTTGCAAGGCGTTTACAAACGCGCGCTGGACGGCAACGCCTCCAGCACCCAGGCGCTGCAGGTCGGCAAGATGGCCCAGCCGCTGGCACAGATGGCCCTCGACATGATCGCAACCGAACAATAACAAGGAGCAACCCCATGACCACCAACCTGTTTGACCTGACCGGCAAAATCGCGCTGGTCACCGGTGCCAGCCGCGGCATCGGCGAAGCCATTGCCCGCCTGCTCGCCAGCCAGGGCGCCGAAGTCATCATTTCCAGCCGCAAGCAGGAAGACTGCCAGGCCGTGGCCGACAGCATCAACGCCGAGGGCGGCAAGGCCAGCGCCCATGCCTGCCACATCGGCGACATGGACTCCATCGCCAGCCTGTTCGCCATGATCCGCGAGCGCCATGGCCGGCTCGACATCCTGATCAACAACGCCGCCACCAACCCCTGGTTCGGCCACATCCTGGATACCGACCAGCTCGCCTTCGAGAAGACCTACGAGGTCAACCTGCGCGGCTACTTCTTCATGTCGGTGGAAGGCGGCAAGCTGATGCGCGAACAGAAGTCCGGCTGCATCGTCAACACCGCCTCGGTCAACGCACTGCACCCACAGCCCATGCAGGGCATCTACTCGATCAGCAAGGCGGCGGTGGTCAGCATGACCAAGGCCTTTGCCCGCGAATGCGGCCCGCTGGGCATCCGCGTCAACGCCATCCTGCCCGGTCTGACCGAAACCCGCTTTGCCAGCGGCCTGTTCGACAACCAGGCACTGTACCAGCAAATCGTCAGGCAGATTCCGCTGCAGCGTCATGCCATGCCCGAAGACATGGCCGGCACCGTGCTCTATCTGGTCTCCGATGCCGCCCGCTACACCACCGGCGCCTGCATCGTGGTCGATGGCGGCCTGACCCTCTGAGGAGCAACAGAATGAATTTTGCCTACAGTGAAAAAAGCCTGGAGTTACAGGCCCGCCTGAACGACTTCATGGATGCCCACGTGGTGCCGCGTATCGGCCAGTGGCAGCAGGAAGTCAGCGCCGGCATCTATCCGGTGTCCTTCATGGACGACCTGAAAGCACTGGCCAAAGAGGAAGGTCTGTGGAACCTGTTTCTGCCCGGCCTGCACGACGACGAGCCCGGCACCCGCCTGACCAACCTGGAATATGCCCCGCTGGCCGAGATCATGGGCCGTGTGTCCTGGGCCTCCGAGGTATTCAACTGCAATGCGCCGGACACCGGCAACATGGAGCTGCTGCATCTGTGTGCCACACCTGAACAGCGCGAGCGCTGGCTGCTGCCGCTACTCAATGGCGAGATCCGTTCGGCCTTTGCCATGACCGAACCGGACGTGGCCTCCTCCGATGCCACCAACATCCAGACACTGATCCGCCGCGACGGTGACGACTATGTGATCAACGGCCGCAAGTGGTTCATCACCAATGCCGCGCACCCGCAGTGCGACTTCCTCATCGTGATGGGCAAGACCGATCCGGATGCCGACACCCGCCGTCAGCAAAGCATGGTGATAGTGCCCATGAACACGCCCGGCGTGCAGGTGGTGCGCAATATCAGCGTGATGCACCACGTGTCACCGGAAGGCCACAACGAGATTGTGCTGCGTGACGTGCGCGTACCAGTCAGCAATCTGCTGGGCGAGGAAGGCTCGGGCTTTGCGCTGGCCCAGGCCCGTCTCGGTCCCGGCCGCATCCACCACTGCATGCGCAGCATCGGCGCCGCCGAGCTGGCCCTGCAGCTGATGCTGGACCGCATCCAGGAACGCAAGACCTTTGGCCGCTTCCTGTACCAGCACGGCTCCACCGCCGAGCGGGTGGCCGAGTCACGGCTGCAGATCGAGCAGGCCCGCCTGCTGGTGCTCAAAGCCGCCTGGATGATCGACGAGCTGGGCGCCAAGGCCGCGCGCAAGGAGATTTCCATGATCAAGGCGGTGGTGCCGCGCATGCAGGAACAGGTGATCGACCGCGCCATCCAGAGTTTTGGTGCCATGGGCCTGAGCCCCGACACCCCGCTGGCCGATCTCTGGATCAACGCCCGTGCCCTGCGTCTGGCCGATGGCCCCGACGAGGTGCACCTGCGCAGCATTGCCCGCATGGAGCTGAAGCAGGCGCAGGAGCGGGTTGGTCATACCAGTCGCTACATGACGCCGAAGCAGTAACAATGGGTAGGTTTTTTGCACTGCGGTTACTGGCAGGGCGGGGCATCCCGGCCGGCTACGCTGGTTCGGCCTGCGGCCAAACCGCTAAATGCCGGCCGGGATGCCCCGCCCTGCCAATGTCCACCTTGTGCGGTGGAGGGTATCTGGCCCGCCTGCCGCGGGCTGCTGTCGCGTGCCAGGAACAGAATTTCCCGCATGAAACTGAAGCAGTAAGCAAAGACTATTGCCCCGGGGATACCTGGGCAGCAGGCAAAAAAAACCGGGCCACCAGGGCCCGGCAAATGCCAAGAGGAAGGGAGACCTCTCTTACTGTTACTGCTTGATACCTTCCACCTGGATCTCCAGACGTACCTCGGCCGGAACCGGGCCAAGGAACAGATCCAGACCCCACTGGGTGCGGTCAATGGTGGCACTGAAGTCACCACCACAAACGGTGGCACCCTCAAACATCGGGCTTTCATAGCAGTTGAAACTGTCGGCGTTCAGGGTCACCGGGTTGGTCTTGCCCATCAGGGTCAGATTGCCGGTCACGCTCTGTGGCTGGTTGTTCTCAAAGGTCCAGGCAGTGGACTCGAAGGTCATGGTCGGATATTTTTCGACATTCAACAGATCGGCACTTTTCAGGTGGCCATCAAAGCCCGTATTACCGGTCTGGACGCTATCGGTCGGAATCACGATTTTCAGCTGGCCGGTACCCTTTGCCGCATCCAGCTGCAGCTCGCCTTCAATATTGTAGAAACCGCCATGGTTGGTACTGGTACCAAAGTGGCCGATGGCAAAGCGTGCGTTGGTGTGGTCCGGGTCGAGTTTATAGGTGTCGGCCAGTACACTGGTGCTCAGGGCTGCGGCCAGCAGGCCAAGGGAAAATTGCTTGATCATGGGGTATCTCCTTGCGGGCTGATTTACTTGAATGCCACTATCCTAGCGAAGCAACAGACATGCTTCCAGATGTAATTTCTGGCATCATTGTTTCTTAAGTGGAACAATTAACAAACCATAAAGGAATCATTGTCATGTCAGGATTCGAGATTCTAACCAGTGACCGGGGTGTGCCGATCAAGCTGTGGACCAAAGGCGTACCCGTACAGCCGGAAGCCCGCCAGCAGCTGCTCAACACCGCGCAGATGCCGTTCATCTACCGGCATCTGGCGGTGATGCCGGATGTGCATCTGGGCAAGGGCTCGACCATTGGCAGCGTGATTCCGTCCAAGGGTGCCATCATCCCGGCCGCCATTGGTGTCGATCTTGGCTGCGGCATGATGGCTGTACGCACCTCGCTGAAGGCCAGCGACCTGCCGGACAACCTGCGCAACATCCGTCGCGCCATGGAAAAGGCAGTCCCCCACGGACGCACTGTCGGCCGTGGCAAGCGTGACGTTGGCAGCTGGCAACACACTCCTGAAGCTGTAGACCGCGCCTGGGCCCGGCTGTTGCCCGGCTTCAAGGCCATCACCGAGAAATACCCGCGGCTGGAACGCACCAACAACCACAACCACCTCGGCACCCTGGGTACCGGCAACCACTTTGTCGAGCTCTGCCTGGACGAAACCGATCAGGTCTGGGTGATGCTGCACAGCGGCTCGCGTGGTGTCGGCAATGCCATCGGCACCCGCTTCATCGAAATGGCCAAGCAGGACATGCGCAAGCACCAGCTCAACCTGCCCGACGAGGATCTGGCTTACCTGCAGGAAGGCAGCACATTCTTCGATGACTATGTAGAAGCAGTGGAATGGGCCCAGGAATATGCCCGCATCAACCGCGAAGTGATGATGGACCACACCCTGGCTGCACTGGCCGACGAGATCGATACTCCTTTCACCAGCGTGCAGGAGGCTGTCAACTGCCACCACAACTATGTGCAGCAGGAAGAGCATTTCGGCCAGCAGGTCTGGGTCACACGCAAGGGCGCGGTATCGGCCCGACGCGGCCAGCTGGGCATCATCCCCGGCTCCATGGGCGCGAAAAGCTTCATCGTGCGCGGACTGGGCAATGCCGACAGCTTTCACTCCTGCAGCCATGGCGCCGGCCGCATCATGAGCCGCAACCAGGCAAAGAAAGCCTTCACCCTGGATGACCACCGCCAGGCCACCGCCCATGTCGAGTGCCGCAAGGACCATTCGGTACTGGATGAAACCCCCGGTGCCTACAAGGATATCGAGGCGGTAATGGCCGCGCAGAAGGACCTGGTGGAGATCGTACATACCCTGCGCCAGGTGGTATGCGTCAAGGGATAACAGGCACAGCGCCAGAACTGTCTTGCGCCCTGGCAGCCACCTTTAATTTCCCGGCATCAACGGCCCGGTAAACAACCACTGCATGAAACCCTTTGCAGTTTTGATCTGGCGTAGTGCAATCACCCGCATTTTATGTACTAATAACGACTTTCGGTACAGCAAGCCTGCATTATCCGGGCAATACACCACTCAACAAGGTAACGACAATGACTGAACTCTGGCAGCGGCTGTCACAGACCAAGCGCATGTTTATCGCATTTGGCACCTTCATGGTGCTGGTTACAGTGATGTCGATCCTGTTTCAGGCCAACTTCTTCACCTCGGCACGCCTGAAACATCTGGCTGATTTTGAAATCCCGACACAGCTGGAAAAACTCGCCCTGGAGATCCGCCTGCAACTGGAGCCCAGCATTCAGACCTCACGCATCCTGGCCAATGACACCGAGCTGCACAGCCGCATGGCCAATACCGATCCTGATGAACGCAAACAGCTGGTCGAAAGCCGGCTGCTCAATATTCTGGAGGGCTTTCCGGCACGCACCCTGTTTCTGGCTTCGCACCTCCCTGACGACTCCCGTTACTACCAGCTGAATCTGGGCATTATGCAAGACCGTCCCCTGAGTCGGAACAACCCCGATGACGCCTGGTATTACACCTTTATCAGTTCCGGCCAGACCTATGAGCTGCACCTGGACACCAATGAGTTCAGCGGTGCCGATTTGCTGCTGTTCGTGAATTATCGCAACGAACTCGCGGCCGCCGACAGCACTCCTTTACTGGTGGGCGGTGTCGCCCTGGAAATGCGGGCGCTCACCGACCTGATCAGCAACTACCGTCTGGGCGAACATGGTTTTGTCTCCCTGATCACGTCAGACGGTACCATCCAGACCAGCTCCGACACCTCAATTCTCAAACGCATTCGCGCAACGTCAGCGTTTGAGCAACTGCTGGCCAACACCGAGCGCAAAGTGATCGAACTCAAGCATGACGGGCAAGATTACATGCTCTCCAGCATCTGGGTCGACAGCCTGAAGCGCTGGCTGGTGATCGAAGTGCCCAAAGCCGAGCTGACCGGACCGATCAACAAGCAAATGTGGGCCGCCCAGGCCATCGGCCTGGGTCTGATGCTGGTGGCGCTGGTACTCATCTTTCCGGTGGCCCGCTCCCTGACCCGGCCGCTGCGCCAGGTGCAGACGCAACTGGGCCGCATCACCCAGAGCCTTGACCTGAGCCGGCGCGTACACATCAACGACCAGGCCGAACTGGGTGACCTCGCCAGCCAGGTCAACCAGCTGCTGGAGCGCCTGCAACAGACCGTCAGCGAAATCCTGCGCTCGTCCGGCCACCTTAACGAAGCGGCCGTGCGGCTGGCCGAAACCACGGGGTTGGGCCAGATCCGGGGCGACCAGCTCCAGGCCGGACAAACCATGGCCGCGGCCATCGAGCAGATGTCTTCCTCCGTGGCCGAGATCACCTCGACCATGGAAGAGCTGTCCGCCTCGTCAACCCAGATCGCCGACCATTCGCAATCGGTGGTCGACGTAGCCAACCTGACCCTGGACAGCAGCCGCCGCGGAGCCGACGCCATGCAAGAGCTGGAACAACGCATGACCGGCATCCACAACGACTACGCACAAAGCCTGCAGGACATTCTCGAACTGGGCAACCAGTCCAAAGAAATCAGCAAGGTCATGGATCTGATCAACAACGTTGCCGACCAGACCAAACTGATTGCCTTCAACGCTGCCCTGGAAGCTTCCAGCGCCGGCGAGGCCGGTAAGCGTTTCTCGGTGGTCGCCGGCGAGATCCGTCGTCTGGCCGACAGCGTCACCGAATCCACCCGCAGCATCGAGGAACGCATCCAGGCCATCCAGAGCTCGATCAGCCGCCTGGTGCTGACCTCGGAAAAAGCGGTCAACTCGGTACAGTCCGGCATGGATGTCAGTGTCGCCACAGCCCACGAGCTGAACGAACTGGTCGAGGCTGCCACCCGCACCAGCAACGCGGCACAGCAAATCTCGCTGTCGACCAAACAGCAGAAAACCGCCAGCAGCCAGGTGGTCATCGCCCTGCGCGACATTGCCAACGCCAGTTCAACCAACGCCCAGTCGGTGCGCAGCATTTCCGATATCAGCGAAGAGCTGCTGGCGATGGCCCAGGCACTGAACACACTGATGCAGGAGTTCCGTAGCGAACAACCCGGCCAGGGCAGCCCGGCAACGCCCGATGCCTGATACTGACATCCGCTCCCACAGGAATGATCCGCCATGGCCACACAACCGGTAATTCGTGTCCTGTTGGTAGACGACAGCAGCATGGCCCGTGACCTGCTGCGCAACATCCTGCACCAATGCAGCGACATTCGCGTGGTCGGCGAAGCCGTCAACGGGCTGGAAGCGGTTGAGCTGGCCCGCCAGCTCAAACCGGACGTGATCTGCATGGATCTGGACATGCCGGTGATGAGCGGCACCGAAGCGATTGATGCCATCATGCATCAGAAAGCCATCCCGATTCTGGTGGTCAGCGCCGAAGGCGATGCACAGCAAGCCTACCAGGCGCTGAATACCGGAGCACTGGACGTCATTGCCAAGCCGGGGCTAGACCAGAGCGAAGCATCCAGGCTGGTCAACAAGGTGCGCCTGCTGGCCGGCGTCTCAGTGATAACCCGTCTGCGCGGCCGTTGCCCCGACAGCGTCCTGCTGCCGGCCCGTACCAGCCTGACAGCCACCACCCGCAGCTACCGCCATCTGGTAGCCATCGCCTGCTCCACTGGCGGGCCGCAGGCCCTGGCCTGGCTGCTGCCGCGCCTGAAAGCCGGCTTCCAGGCTCCGGTCCTGATCAGCCAACACATCAGCGACGGTTTTGTTGACGGCCTGGTCAGCTGGCTCAACACCCTGTCCAGCCTGCCGGTGAAGGTGGCAGAACACGGCGAAGCGCTGATCTGCGGGCAAGTCTACATATCACCCTCGGAAAGCCACATGACCGTTGCCGCCGGCGACCGCATCCGGCTGGTGCCACGCCAGGACAGCGATATCTATCGCCCGTGCTGCAACCTGCTGCTGGAGTCGGTGGCCACTACCCATGGTGCCGACAGCATTGGCCTGATCATGACCGGCATGGGCCGTGACGGTGCCAGCGGCATGCTGGCCATCCATGACAGCGGGGGCCTGACCCTTGCCCAGGATGAAGCCAGCTCAGTGATCTTCGGCATGAACCAGGAAGCCATCAGCATGGGCGCAATTGACCGCATCCTGCCGCTGGAGCAGATACCGGCACAGCTCAACGAGCTGGTCATGGGTGCCTCATGAACGGACTGGAACCATTCAAGCAGCTGGTCTACGACTACTCCGGCCTGATACTCGACGGCAGCATTGCCGAAGAACGCCTGCAGCAACACCTGCAAAAGACCCGACAACTGCTGGGGCTGAGTGCGGCACGGCTGCTGGAGCGCCTGTACCAGTCACGCACCGAACTGGACACCCTGATCAGCCAGCTGACCGTCAACGAGACCTATTTCTTTCGCGAGCCGGAGCAGATCGACCTGTTTGTGCAACAGCTGCTACCGCGCCTGCTGGCCACCGCCGGCGACCGCCCCCTGCGCATCCTGAGCGCCGGCTGCTCGTCGGGTGAAGAACCCTACAGCCTGGCCATGGCCATTCTCGACACCCATGGCGAAGACGTACTGCAACGGATCACCATTGACGGTGGCGATGTTGACCTGAGCATTCTCAACAAGGCCCGTCGTGCCCTGTACTCGTCTTTTTCCTTTCGCGGAGTCAGCAACGAGCTGCGCGACCGGCATTTTGACCGCACCAGTGAAGGCTACCAGCTACACGAACGGATCCGCCGCACAGTACGCTTGTTCATGCTGAACCTGATGGCCGCAGAATACGACTGCGACTACGGCCCCTATGACGTGATTTTCTTTCGTAACGTCTCCATTTACTTTGACCTGGAAACCCGAAAAAACATCCAGCACCGCTTCAAGCGCATCATGCAGCCGGATGCCACCCTGTTTCTGGGCACCACCGAAACCCTCGGCAACGATTTCGGCATTTTCCAGCTACGTGAACACAGCGGCCTGTATTACTTCGTCAAAGGCAGCCAGGTGCTGCCCGATACGCCGCAACCGCTACGCCCGGCCCCACACACAGCAATCAGGCCGGCACCCGCGCCACAGCCCCCGACGGCCAGCGACAGCCAGCCGGCCATCCCGGCACAACCAGACCCGCAGCTGGTCCGCCAGCTGTTGCACGAGGAACGCTATACCGAAGCCGCAAGCAAACTGGACCTGCTGTTGCATGCCGGCCAGCACCAGCACCCGGCCCGCCTGATGCAGGCCTGGCTATTGCTCAATACCGGCCACCTGGAGCAGGCGGCACAGCTGCTGGATGGTATTCTGCAGGAGCACCCCTGGTGTCTTGACAGCCTGCTGGCCCGTGGCCTGTGTTACAAATGGCAGCAAGACCACGAAGGCGCCTGCACCCGCTTCAAGACTGCCTGCTACGCCCATGCCGACTCCTGGTTGGCCCAATATTTCTACGGCGACTGCCTGCGCCATGACCCGCAACCGGGGGTCGCACGCGCCCCCCTGCAAGTGGCCCGGCGCATCCTGTCAGCTGCCCCGGATGCTGCCAGCGGCTGTCAGTGGCTACCGCTGGCACCACCGCCACAGGATGCATTGTTCCTGATCGAGCGGCACCTGCTTGCCTTGAAACAGGGTCTTTTGCCAGCTGACGAAACTGCGGACTGATCTACCATGGCCCTTGATATCAAGAAATTCATTCACCGTTTCATCGATGAAGCCCGCGAACAGCTGCGCATGCTGGAAGAGGGGCTTGGACAACTGGGAGCGCAAAACGGTGACAGCGAGCTGGTCAACAGCCTGTTTCGCGCGGCACATACCCTCAAGGGTTCGTCACGCATGCTCAAACTGCTATCCATTTCCGATACGGCCCATAGCCTGGAAGATGTTCTGGGTGCCCTGCGTGAACGGAAAATCGGACTGGACGATGCCACCCGCGACCTGATGCTGGAAGCTGTGGACAACCTCGGCAACCTGGTCGAGCACCTGGCCAGCCAGCCCAATCCGGCCAGCTTGCCGGAAAAATCCGTCTCGCTCTGCCAGCGCCTGAGTCGTGCCGCCAGCGGTGATGCCGCCGCCCCGCTTGCCGACACAGCGGAATTCGCTCCCGCGCAGCCGCCAACCGAAACCCGCCCCGGACCGATGCTGCGCAGCGCCGATTCCGTGCGTCTCAAACTGGACAGCCTGGAACAGCTGATCCGGCTGATGTCCGAAGTCACCATTAGCCAGGCCGGCCTGCGCGAATTGCTCGACGACGCGCGCCAGCTGGCCCGCAACTGGGATGCCACCAGCCTGCACAGCGGCAACGACAGCCGGCTGTTCGCCGACTACCAGCAGCTGTACCAGAACCTGCGCGACCTGATTGGCGCACAGGAATCACTGGTGCAAAACCTGCACGAACAGTCGCTGAGCCTGCGCATGCTGCCACTGACACAGATCCTGGAACCGGCACGCAAGCTGGTGCGCGAGCTGGGCCGGGAGCTGGAAAAGCCGGTGGAACTGCAGATTCTGGGCGAAGACATCGAACTGGACCGGCTGCTGATCGAGCAACTGACCGAGCCGGTCCAGCACCTGCTGCGCAACGCGCTGGATCACGGCCTGGAAAATGCCGCACAGCGTCAGGCCGCCGGCAAGAACGCCAAGGGATTGATCCGGATACATGCCCGCCAGGATGGCGGCTGGGTCAGTATCGACATCAGCGATGACGGGGCCGGCCTGAATGTGGATAAAATTCGCCAGAAGGCCTTGCGTCAGCAACTGTTCACTGAAGAAGAGCTGGCCAAGAAAAGCTCCGCCGAGCTGAAAAACCTGATCTTCCTGCCGGGGTTTTCCACCAGCAGCCTGATCACCGAACTGTCCGGGCGTGGTGTCGGCCTGGATGTGGTCAAGCGCAATGTCGAAGAGCTGCAAGGCATGATCGAGGTGACCAGCACCGAAGGGGGCGGCACCACCTTCAACCTGCGCCTGCCGCTGACGCTGGCCATGCTGCGCATCCTGCTGGTGGAAGCCGGCAACCACCTGCTCGCGTTTACCGCCCAGCACGTGGTGGAAATGATTTATGTTGACGAGCAGGCCATGCTCGACATCGCCGAACGCCAGGTGTTTGTCCTGCGCAACGAATTCATCCCGGTCTTTGAGCCGGCCACGCTGATCGGGCTGCCGGAGAAACGCAGCGGCATCCGGCCCAAGGCCGACAGCAGGCAGCAGCTGATGCTGGTCCTGCAGGTGCAACACGAAAAAATCGCCCTGCGCATCGACCACATGGTCGACGAACGCGACCTGGTGATCAAACCGCTGCCGGCCCACCTGGCACGACAGCCGCTGGTGGCCGGCATTGTCAACCACGACTATCGCCAACTGGTCAGCCTGCTGCATGCTCCCCAGCTATTTTCCCTGGCCCAGCGCAGCCGTGGCCACACCCGGAACAACATCCATCAGCCCGACAAGCGCCTGCATGTTCTGGTGGTGGATGACTCGCTCAATACGCGCGAAATAGAAAAAGACCTGCTCGAGGCCTGGGGCTATCAGGTAACGCTGGCTGAAGACGGCCAGGACGGCCTCAACAAGGCCCGCACTGGCGATTTTGATGCTATCCTGACCGACGTCGAAATGCCGGTCATGGACGGTTTTACCCTGACCAGCCATTTGCGCCAGGAAGAGCGCTACCGGCACACACCAATCATCATCATCACGTCCCGCGAGAAGGAAAGTGATCGCCGCCGTGGCATCGAAGTCGGTGCTGACGCCTATATCGTCAAGGGCAGCTTCGATCAGAACAGCCTGATTGATACTCTCAAGGTATTGCTGGGCTAGACAACACGCATGGAGAACAGCATGAAAATACTGGTCGTAGACGATGACCTGCTTGCCGCCGAAATGACCGGTGCCATCCTTGAAGCCAGCGGCTATCAGCCGCTGATAGCCGAAAACGCAATTGAGGGCCTTGAACTGCTTGGTACCAACCCGGATATCGCCATGGTTGTCAGCGACCTGAACATGCCGCTGGTCTCCGGCATTGATTTTTTCCGCGAGTTGCGCGAGCAGGGCCGACAGATACCCTTCATTCTGCTCACTGGTGACGCACCCGATAGCCTGCTACAGTCTGAACCTGATCTGAATGCCTGCCTGACCAAGGACTTTGACCTGGCCGAAACCCTGCCGTCGATTGTCAGTCAGTTACTGCACGCCTAGCTCCGGCCAGGCACAACGAGCAAAAACACCATGTCCAAGCAGAAAACCTCCCTGAGCGAAAAAATGGCCCGGCTGAAAGACAGCTTTGTCAGTCAGCTCCCGGAGCGCGTCAGCGAACTGGAAGATGCACTGCAACAGCTGTCAGCACCGACAGACGCCAGCAACCCTGCGCTGTGCACCTTGCACCGTCACTGGCACAGCCTGAAAGGTGCCAGCCGTATTTTCGGGTTCAACGAGCTGGCCAAGATTGCCTCACTGGCCGAAGCCGAACTACAGCCCCTGCTGGAGAGCGACAACAGCCCGGTCGACGCTGACTGGCTGGTCCACCAACAAGATCTGGTCAAAAAACTGGTCCTGCATTTCGCCAGTCTCGACCAGCGCGACGGTGTGCACAAATCCAGCTTCCAGGTGCCCTTTTTCGAGATGGGCCAGATCAATCACCACTGGCAGGAGCTGGGCTCACCGCTGATCTATGTCTGCGATGATGAAACCGAACAGGTCGAATACCTTGAATACCAGCTGCAATGCTTTGGCTATCGCGTCCGCCACTTTACCGATGTCGATGACTTCGAACAGACGGTCATGCAACAACAGCCCGACGCCATTGTCATGGACGTGCATTTTCCCCAGGGCAAGACCGCCGGTACCGAGACCCTCAACCGGGTCAACCAGCGTCTGGGTTACCAGCTGCCCGCGCTCGTCCTGTCCGGCATGGAACACTTCGAGGCCCGCCTGAGCGCCTACCGGGCCGGCTGCCGCAGTTACTTCACCAAACCGGTGAAGCCGCTGACCCTGGCCAACGCCCTTGACAAGCTGGTGCGCAAGCCCGAAACCGACCCTTATCAGGTCCTGATCGTGGATGACGAGCCTGCAGTAGCCGCCTACCACAGCCTGATTCTGGAAAACGCCGGCATCAAGGTCCGCCAGGTCCACGACCCGGCCGAGGTACTCAACGCCCTGCGCGAGTTCACTCCCGACCTGATCCTGATTGATGTCTACATGCCCGGTTGCAATGGTTACGAGCTGGCCGGCGTGATCCGCCAGGTTCCCGAGTATCTGGGCATCTCCATCATTTATCTGTCCAGCGAAACCGACCCGAAAAAACAGCTCAGTGCCATGGAAGTCGGTGTCGAGGGTTTCATTACCAAACCCGTGGTACCGGATGAGCTGGTGGCTGCGGTACTGCTGCGGGCCGAGCGCATGCGGGCCCTGCGCGGCCTGATGACCCGCGACAGCCTGACCGGCCTGTACAACCACACCACCACCACTGAAATCATCAGCGCCATTCTGGCCCAGGCCAGCCGTTACAACGAACCGCTGGTACTGGCCGCACTGGATCTGGACCTGTTCAAGCAGGTCAATGACAACTACGGACACCAGGCCGGTGACCAGGTGCTGCTGGCCCTGTCACACATGCTGAAAAACCGCCTCCGCCACGGTGATATCGTGGGCCGCTATGGCGGTGAAGAGTTTGTCATCCTGCTGCGTGATACCGATATCCAGGCGGCGCACAATCTGCTTGACCAGCTGCGCCGCGAGTTTTCAGGTATCGTCTTTTCTGCCGGCAGCGATACTTTCAGCTGCTCCTTCAGCGTTGGCCTGAGCACCTTTGTCAACTACAGCACTCTCGACGAGCTGATGCACAATGCCGACAACGCCCTGTACCAGGCCAAGGAGCTGGGCCGCAACCGCGTCATCGCCTGCAGCGGAGATCAACATGGAGACTGAACCGACAACCACCCTGGAGCAGGTTCTGGCAGAGCGGCAAACCAGCTCAAGGGAAATCATCGATGTTGACGAGCCGCAAACCCAGCTGGTGATCTTTCGCTTGTTCGACCGCCACTTTGCCTTCCCCGGCGGCTCGATCCGTGAGGTGATCAACGGCACCACGGATGTCTTTTATGTTCCCGGCATGCACGCTTCGGTAGAGGGCGTGATGAATTTGCGGGGTGATATCCAGTCGGTACTGTCCCTCAACGGGTTGCTGCACCTGCCCGACAGCGACGTCCAGGAGCCCGCTCGAGCCATACTGCTGGGTTCCGGTGCCGGCATCCAGACCGGCATCCGTATCGACCAATTGCTGGACGTCACCGAGGTTGCACAAAGCCGCCTTAAACCGCCCCTCGACAGCCTGCCCGACCATCTGAAGCCGCTGGTTAGCGCCCTGCTCGACTTTGATGGTCTGCCGGTTACCCTGCTGGATCTGGATCTGGTCCTGCAAGCCTGGCAACAGCACCTGCCATGAGCAGCCTGGCCGTCGTGGTCTGGTCTGCCGGTAGCCAGCTGTTTGCCCTCGAAGCCAGCCGGATCAGGGCCTTGCAACCCTATAGCCCTGACCCCGCTCCCCTGCACCTGCACCAGCTGTTGCCCGGGCTGGTCATAGAGCCCGCATTGTTCTGCCTGGGGTGCCAAACGGCTGACGACCAGCTGTGCTGGCTTGCCATTGGCAGTGAACCGCAACATGTACAGCTGTCCACCGACAGCATCCAGCCCCTGCCCGCAGCCCTGCAACATGCACGGCAACATCCGGCACTGCGTGCACTGGCCTGGTACCAAAACCGGCCACTGACAGTACTGGACGGCACGCTACTGTCATGATGTTACAATCGCCCGCACCCCGGGCAGGTGCCGCTCTTTTCCTGGCTATCACAGTGATAACAAAAAACAATCATCCCTTGTAAAATAACACGTATAGTCAAGCACGCCAGCGCTCCTTCAAGCGATATTATAAAACCGGCATACATCCGGTACTGACAGCATGATGCGCATAACTCTGTCCCTTCCGATGCCGCAGGGTCCTTATGAAAAAAATGTCCAAGGCCGAGCAACGCATTACTCTGGCCACCGCCCTGCTGGTTCTGCTAACCGGCATACTGGTCAGTATTGCCGCAACCCTGCCGCTATATCGCTCGGTACGGGGACAGATCGAAGCAGTCAGCCTGGCCAACGCCCATGCCCGGCAGGTCAGCCTGGAACACCAGCTCAATGGTTACCGCAACATAGCCGACCAGTTCAGCAGCCGCACGGAAATCCGTCGGCAACTGCAGGCCTGGCTCAACGGCGAAATCAGTCTGGAAGCCCTTCAGGCATTCACCCTGCCACGCCTGCTGGAGCCTGCCGGCCGGGCCGGGCAGCTGGCTGCCATGTTCCGTATCAGCCAGGGAACAACCATCGCTGCGCTGGGTGCAGAAGCTGGCCGGCTGCCGCTTGCGGCACTCCATCCGGTTGAAACAAACTTTGCCTTTCATCTGCTGGAAGATGGCCCGCAACCCTTGCTGCTGATCCAGACCAGCGCCCCCATCCTCGACACCCACGGTGCCGTGCTGGGCCATGACATCCTGTTCTTCTACCCCGAAAAACTGCTCCATCATCTGCAGGATTTTGGCAGCTACGGCCAGCAGGCCGATGTCTTTCTCTACCAGCCCGACCAGGAGCTGATCCTCGGCCTCCTGCCAGAAAACGGCGAGCCACGCATTGCTGTACGCCCCGAAGCCTTGCAACTGCTAACGGACACGCCCGCCTTGCGGCAGGCCGGCCTGCATGAAAAGCGCAATGGCCAAACCACCATGTTCATCACCCAACCGTTTGACCACAGCTCGACCCTGCTGGTCATCCGCATAGGCAAGCATTCCTTTTACACCCTGGCCTACCATGGCCTGGCCGGTGTGCACCTGCTTATTTTCAGCCTGCTGCTGCTGGCCATCATCGCCAGCCGCGAAGCTATCAGGCCATTGATCTCGACGCTGACACGGCAGACACGGCAACTGGAAGAGAGCCAGGCCGAGCTGCAACTGGCCGCCAGCGTATTCGAGAATACCCGCGAGGCCATTGCGATCACCGATACCAGTCTGCATCTGGTCCGCGCCAACCAGGCCATGCAGCTGCTGTGCAAGCACAACCAGGACGAGTTGTCCGGAACGCCACTGAGCCAGTGCCTGAATATCCCCGGCCACGAAAACGAGCCGTTTTTCCTGTTACGCCAGTTGTGCGAACAAGGACGCTGGCAAGGTGAGGTCACCCACTCAAATACCCACACCGGCGTGCGGCGCACCAGCCTGCTGAACGTCAGCACCGTACATGACAAGAACGGCGCACCGCTTTACTACATCCATATCTTCAGTGACATCACGGCCCGTACCGAGGCCGAACAAAAAGTACGCCACCTGGCAGAACATGACGCCCTCACCGGCCTGCTCAATCGCAGCAGCATATTGCTGCGCATCCAGGAGACCATCGAGCAACAAATCCCCTTTTCCATACTGTTCATCGACCTGGATCAGTTCAAGCCGGTCAACGACCTGTACGGCCACCATGCCGGCGACACCACCTTGCGGCTGGTTACCGAGCGCCTACGACACGTAACCCGCACCCACGACACACTGGCCCGACTGGGAGGGGATGAATTCCTGCTCATGTTGGCCACGCCGAGCGGCAAGGACTTTGTCACCCGCATCGCGGCTGATGTCCTGCATCAACTGATGCGGCCATTTGACATTGACGGAACCCGGCTGGAAATTGGTGCCTCAATCGGCATTGCCCACTATCCCGAGCACGGCAATACTGCCGATGCCATCATTCATGCCGCCGACCTGGCCATGTATTGCGCCAAGCGCAGCGGCGGCAACCGGTTTTCCATTGCAAACGGACACAACAATTCATGAGCAGCCAGCACGGCCATATCAAATACTGGAACAACACCAAGGGCTACGGCTTCATCGCCCGCGAGCATGGCGACGACATCTTTGTACACATCAGCCAACTCAACCGGGGAATTGAGCCACGCACCGGGCTTGAGGTCGGTTTCGATCTGAAGCAGGACGAGCACGGCCGCTGGCAGGCACAGAACGTGCACCTGCTGTACGGCCACCAGCCTGCCGACGTGCCGGTCGGCACCCTGCAGCGCCTGTGGCGACTGGTCCTGATGGTTGCCGCCGTGGTGCTGGCCGGCTTCATTCTGGTCAAGAGCATCACGCCTTTCTATTCCATGCAGGGTGCCACGCAAACACAGGTGCAGGTTGCGGCCGGTCCCTTGCTGCCCGGCAGTCCGCACGCGGACAATCCCCAGTTGCAGCACACCCTGAAGCTGATCCTGCAAGGCGGTCCCTATCCGTACCGCCAGGACAACGGCATCTTCCATAACCGTGAACGCCTGCTGCCACAAAAGCAGCCCGGCTATTACCGCGAATACACCGTACCCACGCCCGGTGCCAGCGACCGCAGCACCAGACGCGTAGTGACCGGCGGCAACCCGCCCGAGATCTGGTACTACACCCAGGACCACTACCGCTCGTTCATCCGGCTGGAGGTGCAGCCATGATCACCAGCACGCTATTGCTGCCTGAAACGGCAGACAAGCCCGCCCTGCTGCAGGCGTTTGCCACCCACTGTAGTTTTGGTGAAGGCTTTGGTTTCAACTGGGATGCGCTCTGGGATTCATTCAATGACTGGCTGGAACGGCAGCAGATGCCGCTGTGCCTGATCATCAACGGCGAGCAGGTGCGGCAGCTGGATACTGCAGCCTGGCAGCAGTGTCGGCAGATACTGGATGACGCCTGCACCAGCTGGCCGCAGTTCAGTTACCGGCTCGAAGCCATGGCGCAGCAGGAAGATTGCTGAAGGCTGCAGTCCCTCAAGCCTGGGTTGCGCCTCTGTTACAGCCTGGTTCTGACTAGAAAATACCCTCTTCCAGTCCGGCGGCAAAAGCCTGGCCCAGCTCGTGGCACTGCTGCAGAAAACCGTCCTGCCAGACCCCGCGGCAGACCATGGCCTCCTGCACCTGGCGCCAGCGCAAACCGGTCAGGATGCTATCAATCGCCCGCTGCGTGCCTGTACCATCATGGCCGGCACGTATCACCACGGCACAGGGCAAACCCTGCTTCTGCTCCAGCACCGGATAATAGACACGGTCAAAGAAGTCCTTCAGCGCACCACTCATGTAACCCAGGTTTTCCGGCGTGAACAGGATGATGCCATCAGCACACAACACATCCTGTATCGTCGTTTGCAGAGCGGCCTGCTTGCGTGCGATCACCTGCTGTGCGCCGGCACTGCGGGCGCCTTCCAGCAGGGATGCAACCATCCGTTCCGTATTGCCGGATGGCGCATGGGCCACAATCAACAGATTCTTGCTCATACCGCCTCCTGATTACTGTATCAGCTACAGGCTAACAACCGGAAGATATTGATGCCAGTGCGCAAAAGTATGCAAAGCGTGTCTGTGGTGAGCCAAAAGCGGTGATCAGATGCCGTACTGCTCCCTGAGCGCCTGCCAGTTCTCATCGCTCAGCGAACCGATTTCATGCTGCGCCTGCGCCACCCAGAGGAAGGCGCGCTGATTGAGCTCGGCAATGGAAGCCGAGTCCGTGCCTTCGGCAGTCATGGGCGGGCCAATCACCACATCCACGGTGCCGGACGCCTTGCGCCAGTCCAGCTTGGGCCAGAACTGGCCGGCATTGTGTGCCACCGGCAACACCGGCAGGCCGGCATGGGCGGCAAGGGATGCGCCACCGCGGGAAAACTTGCCGATCCTGCCTGGCGGCACACGGGTACCCTCGGGAAAGATCAGCAACCAGTTACCCTTGGCCAGACGGGCCGCGCCCTCTTGCGCCACCTGTCGCAGCGCCTGCTTGGGCTGTTCACGGTTGATGGCAATCGGCTTGATCATGCGCAGCGCCCAGCCAAATACGGGGATGTTCAGCAGCTCGCGCTTGAGTACCTGGCTCAGCGGCTGAAAATACGAAGAAAGGTAAAAAGTTTCCCAGGCACTCTGATGCTTGGCCAGGATCACGCAGGGCTGCGCTGGAATGTTTTCCAGCCCGCGCACCCGGTAACGAATGCCCAGTATCCAGCGCGCCAGCCAGAGCGCAACCCGGCTCCAGGCCACGGCGATCATGCGGTAGCGCCAGCGATACGGAAGAAAGGGACCAATCAGCAAGGACGGCGGCAGCCACAGCAAGGTGGTAACTGCCAACAGAAAGTAAAAGACGATGGTTCTAACAGCGCTGATCATACCCATCAGGGATTCCTTGCATGTCGGTGCGGTTTAACGGCCTATTATACGCTGCCCCGCATGCCAGCGTGAAAGAAGCGCCCGCAGGCAGCCGGCAATGAAAGAATCAGGGATAGCAGCAGGCCACTCAGCCTTGCAGCAAGGCGTCGGCAACCGCTGCCAGATCGGCAAACACCAGCGTGCCTGTTGGCAGCTGCTTACCGGCCGTTTCTGTCCCCTTGCCGGTCTTCACCAATACCGGCTGCGCGCCAACAGTCACCGCTGCCTGCAGGTCACGCAGGCTGTCACCGGCAAACCAGACTCCTTCCAGACTGGTATCGTAATGGCGGGCAATCTGCAGCAGCAGGCCGATATCCGGCTTGCGGCAATCACAACCGTCATCCGGTCCATGCGGACAAAAAGCGATCAGGCCGATCTCGGCGCCATGCTCTGCCAGCAGGGCACGCAGCTTGTCATGCATGGCATGCAGGGTGGCTTCATCGTAGTAGCCACGGGCCAGCCCGGACTGGTTGGTCGCCACCGCCACCGTCCAGCCGGCATGATGCAGCCGGGCGATCGCCTCGATGGCACCGGGCAGCGGCTGCCACTCGTCCACAGTCTTGATGTAGGCATCCGAGTCGTGGTTGATGACACCATCACGGTCGAGAATGATCAGTTTCATGGCCGGCCTGTCTGCTTGCTGAATTCTTGAAAGCGCCCATTGTACGCAGCTTTGCCAGCAACACAAAAAACAGGCCTTGCGGTCAATTCATGCACGGGGCGTTGTGCGAATGAATTCGCACCTACAAATGCACTGGCCCGCAACCAGCTGTAGGTCCGGATTTATCCGGACAAACCCGGCAAAGCCGGGCAGCAGGGAGCATGTGCGAATGAATTCACACCTACTGTTCCTCACGCCGTGCATAATGCTGAGCCAGCACCGCACATACCATCAGCTGGATCTGGTGAAAGATCATCAGCGGCAGAATCGCCGGCCCCACCGCACCGCCGGCAAACAGCACCTGCGCCATCGGCACACCGGTGGCCATGCTCTTTTTCGAGCCACAGAAAACAATGGTAATCTCGTCTTCCTTGTTGAAACCCATCGCTCTGGAACTCCAGGTCGTGACCACCAGCACAATCGCCAGAATCACCGAACAAACCGCGATCAGGATCAGCAACGAAACAGGGGGAACCGTGCTCCACAGACCGCCCACCACCGCCGCGCTAAATGCGGTATATACCACCAGCAGAATGGAACTCTGGTCGATATAGCGCAGCCAGACGCGGTTGTTATCGACAAAATTTCCAATCCAGCGACGCATGTAATGTCCGAGCAGGAAAGGGAACAACAGCTGCAAGCTGATCTTGATGATGGCTTCAAGCATACCGGCAGTGCCGGCATCGGCATCCAGCATCAGCTTGACCAGCATCGGCGTCACCAGGATACCGACCAGGCTGGACGCTGACGCCGCACAGACCGCCGCCGGAATATTGCCACGCGCCATCGAGGTGAAGGCAATCGCCGACTGCACCGTACCCGGTAGCGCCGCCAGATATAGCATCCCGACCCACAACTCATTGCCCAGCAACGGCCTGAGTACCGGCGTCAGCGCCACCATCAGCAGCGGGAAGAAAATGAAGGTGAAGGCAAAAATCAACAGGTGCAGCCGCCAGTGCAGCGCACCGGCAATGATCGCCTGACGCGACAACTTGGCCCCATGCAGAAAAAACAGCAGGGCAATCGCCGCATTGGTCAGCCATTGGAAAAATACCGCACCGGAGCCCTGTGCGGGCACAAAGGTCGCCGCCAAAATCACGCCGATGATGATCAACGTGTAATTGTCGAACACCATGCGCAGGCGCGCGTAAAAAACAGACATGAGACAAATCCTTGTTAAACCTACTGAACAATTACCGCCCCGGTACGGGCGCCTGTCATATTGTGCGAAGTCACAGAAGCCACATCCACACCCGCCCACACCATTGGCGTGGACGCTACTCTAACCGCAAGCTAAACTTCCGGCTAACGCCAAACAGTCAAAGAATTGCTGTAAACGGACATTCCGGGTATCTAGATATGGATCTGAGCACACTCAAACAGCTGCCACGCCCAATTTATGGCCAGGCAGAAACCCTGCCCAACCTGGCGCTGGGCTATCGGCACAGCCATGCCTGGCTACAGTTTTCCTATGCCAGCCAGGGCGTACTGGATGTACATACCGACAGCGGCCGCTACCTGGCCCCCCCGCAGCGTGCAGTATGGATTCCGGCCGGGATCGAACACCGGGTACGCTGCACCCGGCAAACCCAAATCCGCAGCCTCTACATCGACCCTGCCGCCCTGCAACAGCCCCTGACCGAAACCTGTGTGGTGCAAGTTAGCCCGCTGCTGCGCGAACTGGTACGCAACTTCAGCCAGATGCCGGTCGAATACGACCAGCAGGGACACGAGGGCCGGCTGGTGCAGGTGCTACTCGACCAGCTGCAACTGGCACCACAGGTTGCATCCATGCTGCCTCTGCCAGCCGATCCACGCCTGCAACAAATCACCGGTCAGCTGCAGCAACACCCGGATGACACCACCACACTGGCCGAATGGGCTGTGCGTCTTGGTGTCGCCGAAAAAACCCTCAGCCGGCTATTTCGCCAGCAAACCGGTCTGACCTTCCGCCTCTGGCGCCAGCGCCTGCGCCTGTTCAGCGCCCTGCCCCGGCTGGAACAACAACAGCCGGTGACCGATGTAGCACTGGACTGTGGCTACGAATCCGTCTCTGCTTTCATTAATGCCTTTAATCAGCAGTTTGGCTGTACGCCCGGCGAGTTTTTCAGACCGGGCAATGAAAACAACCAGCCCAGAAACAACTTCTATGATGACACCGGAAGTGTCAGAGAGGAGTTTTTATCCGAACGTACCAGCCCTGGACGTGAAGAGCCCTAACACCCGAAATCAAAGCACGATATTTTCCTGCGCGCCCTGCTGCCATTGCCGGATATTGTCGAAGGTAATATCCGCTCTGCGCTCCAGTGCCTCGTCAGTCGCATAACCAACATGCGGCACAATAATGGTATTGGGCGCACCCAGCATCGGATAGTCAGCCGGAATCGGCGGCTCCATATCCGTACGGTCCAGACCGGCACCGGCAATGGTACCCTTGTGCAGCGCCTCGGCCAACGCATTGTTGTCCACAACAGGACCAACCGCAGTATTGATCAGGATGGAAGTGGGCTTCATCAGCTGCAGACGCTCGGCGTTGATCAGATGCCTGGTGTCATCCGTAAGCGGCGTGTGAATGCTCACAATGTCGCTTTCCTTCAACACGGACTCCAGAGGCATGTAGGTAACGCCCTTCTGCACCAGCTCCGGCTTCTCGCTTCTGTTCCAGGCAACCACCCTGCAGCCAAACGCCAGACCCAGCTCGGCCACTGCCGCACCAATCTCTCCGGTCCCCAGCACGCCCAGCGTCTTGCCGTACAAATCGGACTGCCGGTAGCCGTCCTTGGTGCCGCCCTGCCGTGCGATACCATCCAGCGGCACCACACTACGCAGCAGGCCGATCATTAGGCCAAAGGCTATTTCGGCAACCGAGCGGGTGCTATAACCGGCAGCATTGGATACCTTCACGCCCTGCTTCTTGCACTGCTCCAGGTCGATATGATCAAAGCCCGTAAACGCCACCGAGATGAACTTCAGTTTTTCTGCAGCCGCAATCACCGCACCACTGAGCGGCATATTGGCCAGAATCAGCACATCCGCATCCTTGACGGCTACCTTGAGACTTTCATCATCGGTCGGGCCTTCATGAACCACCAGCTCATGCCCAAGCTCCAGAAACGGCCTGGTCAGACTTTCCAGCTTGGCCGCGGAAATACCCAGCGATTGCAGCATTACGATCTTCATTGCTCTCCCCTTCACGGAATTCTTCATGTGCAGGATGGTACCAAAAACTGTGGCTGGTTATTTTTAGCCTGCGACTCGCGGCCATGGATAACGGATTTTACGGTGCATATTGCTACCACACCAAAAGGACTATATATTTTATGTATATAGCTCGGAGGGATCACCATGCATACAGGAACCGTATTTGAAAACAATCGCACCCAGGCGGTACGCCTGCCAGTCGGTGTGCGTTTTGACGACAACGTAAAAAAGGTACTGATCCGCAAGCTGGGCAAGGAACGCATACTGACCCCCGTTGACCATGTCTGGGACAGCTTCTTTCATGCCAGCGAAGGCGTTAGCGAAGACTTTTTGCCCGAGCGCGCCAGTCAGCAACAGTCTGAACGGGAAGAGTTCTGATGCTCAGATACATGCTGGACACCAACATTGCCATCTACGTCATCAAGCGCCGGCCGCTAGAGGTACTGGGCACATTCAACCGCATGGCCAGCATGATGTGCGTCAGCAGCATTACCGAAGCCGAACTGTTGCATGGCGCTGAAAAAAGCCAGCGACGCGAGCATAACCTGCATCAGGTCGCCGACTTTCTATCCAGACTGGAAGTGTTGCCCTACACCAGCAAGGCAGCCGGTCATTATGGGGATATCCGTGCCGAACTTGAGCGAAAAGGCACGCCGATTGGCATCAACGACCTGCATATCGCCGCTCATGCACGCAGTGAAGGGCTGGTGCTGGTCAGCAATAATCTGAAGGAGTTTGAACGGGTGGCCGGTTTGCGGATGGAGAACTGGATAGACCAATAACCCTTGTTCACTCAAACATCATCCTGTTGAAAGTGTTTTATCTGGTGCATACGCTCATGCAGTATGGTGACAATTCCAACCGCCCCGTCAGACAGCCAGCGCCAGTAAACGAAATGCTTTTCGTAGCGGTAGTAAAAACCCTCAACACCGAATTCGGCGGGTACTGGCCTGGAAGCGACTCCATGTGTCTTTATCCTGGAAAAAGACTGAAACAGGCCGGTAATGTAACGCTCTGCCTGCTGCTCACCCCAGTGCTGACGGGTGTAACGATAGATTTCATCCAGCCGGACAGAAGCTGACTGCTGGACGCGCACGCTATCCACGATAGTCAGCCCTGATTGCGGGCAATCACGTCCGCTGCACTCAGCGGCTGATAAGAAGATTCCGGAGCATCAAACGCCAAAGTCAGCTCGGCTTTGAGCCTATCAAAAGCTTCGGCCTCAACCCGTTCCTTGTCGCGCCTGATCAGATCACGAATGTATTCACTCACGTTGTCATAGGCTCCGTGCTCACCTGTGTTGGCGGCAACAAAATCACTGAGCGGGCCTTTAAGGCGGACGGTCATGGTAGTAGTACGTGGCATGATTTCATGCACCTTGCAAAAAGCCTGTAAGGAATATAACCAATAAGCACTACAGGCTCAACAGCTCCGAATCACTGCAGTCATGCCTGCTGCCGTAGGTGCGAATTTATTCGCACAAAAGCACGACAAATTCAGCGACACAATGCTGTCGTGCTTTGCCACGACAGCACCAACCCACAAAAGCAGTGCGCAGCAGCATCCAGCTGCCCAAGCTGACCAGGTAGCTCAATAAAACTGAAATGGGACTGCTGCCGGTAGAGATCGTCATTCGGTCACGCCAGACCGAATACTATCAATGCCTGGGCGAAGCCGATGAGCAGGCGGATTGCACTGGGTTCATTGAGTTTATGTTGCCGGCCATCAAGCAGTCGCTTGAAGAAGGAATTGAACAGCAAGCTGGGCTAGAGTCAGAATTGGCGAAAGAAGTGATTCAGTTGCTGGTCAGCGGCCCCCTTGAGCCGCACAGAAATCGCCAGAGCGCTTGGCCATAAAAGCGTATCAAGTGGCTTGAATCGACAAATCAAATGGCTGCTTGAGCATGAGTATATCGAATATACCCTTCCTGATAAGCCCAATAGTCGCTTGCAGAAATATCGCTTAACCACTCGTGGCACAACTGTTTTGCAGAACCAATGAAACAAAAAGGGCGCTGAAAACAGCGCCCTTTTGACTTTCAGTACATCTGCTATCCCAACAGCGAAATATCCGCCACGCTGAGGAACAACCCACGCAACTGCGCCAGCAGTGCATGACGATTGGCGCGGATGGCACTGTCTTCGGCGTTGACCATGACATCGTCAAAGAAGGCATCGACCGGCTGTTGCAGTTGCGCCAGACGGGTGAGGATGCCGGTGTAGTCATGGGCGGCGGCCAGCGGGGCGACGTCCTGTTGCGCCTGTTGCAGGGCGGCAAACAGGGCCTTTTCTGCCGGCTCGGCCAGCAGGGATTCCTGTACCTGGCCGTCCTCGGCATCACCCAGCACGTTGGACACCCGCTTGTTGGCGGCGGCCAGTGCTTCGGCTTCGCTCAGGCTGCGGAAGTGCTGCACCGCCTGTACGCGCTGGTCGAAGTCCAGCGGCGAGTCGGGATGTACGGCACGCACGGCCTGATAGACGCTGACCTCGATACCAGCATCTTCATAGCGAGCACGCAGACGGTCGAAGATGAAATCGTGAACCTGTGCCAGCAGGCCGTCGGCCTTGACGCGTGAACCGTACTGGTCGATGGCGGCTTGCAGCAGCGGGGTCAGCGGCTGCTCCAGTTCCTTCTCGATCAGGATGCGCAGCACGCCCAACGCTGCACGACGCAGTGCATAGGGGTCGCGGCTACCAGTAGGCAGCATGCCGACACCGAAGATGCCGACCAGGGTGTCGATCTTGTCGGCCACGGCCACGGCAGCACCGGTCAGGGTGGCTGGCAGCTCGGCACCGGCACCACGCGGCATGTACTGCTCGTTCAGTGCCGCCGGTACATCGCCCGGTTCGTTGTTCAGCTGTGCATAGTAGTAGCCGGCAATACCCTGCATTTCCGGATACTCGCCGACCATGGCGGTGGCCAGGTCGCACTTGGAGAGGATACCGGCGCGGGCGGCGTGCTCGGCGTTGCCGCCAATCTGTGTAGCGATTTGTGCAGCCAGCGCAGAGACACGCTCGGCCTTTTCGTACACGGTGCCCAGTTCGGCCTGGAACACCACGTTTTTCAGCAGTTCGTTGAAGCTTTCCAGTGATTGCTTCTGGTCCTGCAGGTAGAAGAACTCGGCATCACTCAGGCGTGGACGGACAACCTTTTCGTTACCGGACACTACCTGCGCTGGGTCTTTACTCTCCAGGTTGGCGACGGTGATGAAGCGCGGCAGCAGTTTGCCTTCGCCATCGACCAGACAGAAGTAACGCTGGTCATCCTGCATGGTGGCGATCAGGGCTTCCTGGGGTACCTGCAGGAAGTGCTCTTCAAAGGAGCACACCAGCGGCACCGGCCACTCGACCAGAGAAGCCACTTCATCCAGCAGATCTGCAGGCATGATGGCCTTGCCGTTCTCTTTGGCGGCCAGCTCGGTGACCTTGCTGGCAATCAGCTCACGACGCTCATCAAAGTCGGCCAGCACCTTGGCGCTGCGCAGGGCTTCCAGATAATCCGTCGGACGCTGGATGCTGACCGGCTGGTTATGGTGGAAACGGTGACCCATGGACTCACGGCCGGCGGTTTGCGCCAGCAATGTGCAATCCACCACCTGCTCGCCCAGCAGCATCACCAGCCACTGGGTCGGACGGACGAATTCTTCACGACGGGCACCCCAGCGCATGCGCTTGGGAATCGGCAGCTTGTCCAGCGACTGCTCGACAATACCGGGCAGCAGCTCGGCGGTTGCCTGACCGGCAATCTGCTGTACAAAGCGCAGCTTGGCACCGCTACGGTCGATGGCATCCAGCTCGACACCACAGCGGCGGGCAAAGCCCAGCGCGGCCTGGGTGGGGTTGCCATTGGCATCAAAGGCGGCCTGCACGGGCGGGCCGTCCATTGCCTGTTCGCGATCGGCCTGGCGCTCGGCCAGTTGCTCGACCAGCACTGCCAGACGGCGTGGCGCGGCATAGCTGTGCACCTTGCCATGGGGCAGACCGGCCGCTTTCAGACCGGCAACGATACCGTCGGTGAAAGCTTTTGCCAGGGTTTTCAGCGCCTTGGGTGGCAGCTCTTCGGTACCCAGCTCGACCAGAAAATCCTGTGTACTCATTGTTCCGCCTCCAGCCTGGCCAGTACTTCATCACGCAAGTGTTCCGGGGCCATGGGGAAGCCCAGTTTGGCACGGGCCTGCAGATAGCTTTGCGCCACGGCACGGGCCAGATTGCGCACGCGCAGGATGTAGCGCTGACGCTCGGTCACGGAAATGGCCCGGCGTGCATCCAGCAGGTTGAAGGTATGGCTGGCCTTGAGCACCATCTCGTAGGTGGGCAGTGGCAGCTCCAGCGCTATCAGGCGGTTGGCTTCGCTTTCATAGAAATCGAACAGCTCGAACAGCTTGTCGACATTGGCGTGCTCGAAGTTGTAGGTGGACTGCTCCACCTCGTTCTGGTGGAACACATCGCCATAGGTGACCTTGCCGAACGGGCCGTCGGAATAGACCAGATCGTAGACCGAGTCGACACCCTGCAGGTACATGGCCAGACGCTCCAGACCGTAGGTGATTTCGCCGGTGACCGGATAGCACTCGACACCGCCGACCTGCTGGAAGTAGGTGAACTGGGTCACCTCCATGCCGTTGAGCCAGACTTCCCAGCCCAGTCCCCATGCGCCCAGCGTGGGCGACTCCCAGTTGTCCTCGACAAAGCGGATGTCATGCACCAGCGGATCAAGGCCGATGTGGCGCAGCGAATCCAGATACAGCTGCTGGATGTTGTCGGGATTGGGCTTGAGCACCACCTGGAACTGGTAGTAATGCTGCAGACGGTTGGGGTTGTCGCCGTAACGGCCATCTGTGGGACGGCGGGACGGCTGCACATAGGCGGCGTTCCAGGTTTCGGGACCGATGGCACGCAGAAAGGTCGCGGTATGGAAGGTGCCGGCACCCATTTCCATGTCGTAGGGCTGCAGCACCACACAGCCCTGTTCCGCCCAGAAACTCTGCAGGGCGAGGATCAGATCCTGGAAGGTGCGCATGGCGGGGTTGGTCTGTTTCACGTTGTTGATCCGTAGAAAAGGATTGGCAGAAAAGCGCAAGTATAGCCTAGTTTTGCTACCGACCGAAGGATCAACGACAGTAGCCGACCGGCTGCAAGCCCTTGACCTGCCTGCAGCCGGACGTTTCATGACGGAAGGATGACAACGCTCCGCCGGACGCAGTTCGCACCGGAGAGCGAACCACCTGAGTGACCGGTTATTCGTCGTCCTGTTTTTTCAGTTTGGGGTTGGGGAAAAACTGCATGGGCTTGGCAGCTTTTTTCACCTTGGGCTTGTCCTGGTTGACCCGGGTCGGCAGCTCCAGCGGGACCGACTGGCCAAACTCGTTGAGCGAGTCGGCAAAGCCGCAGCGGATGCAGTCGCGGTACTGGGTGCCGTCAACCGTCCACATGCGGATGGTGTCCATGGCTTCACAGGCCGGACATACGGCGCTGGCAATGAACTGTTTTTTAACGGGCTGTTCGGTGGTTTCAGTGGTAGTCATGGCGCTCTCTTGTTTGGGCAGCTGTTGCTCCCTGTTCAGTTAATCAGGCTCTGATTTGATCATTACGCCGGCCATTGTCAGCCATCAGCCGCCTTTTTGTTGTTGATCACACGACCGGTTTCCCTGCCGTCGTCACCAAACAGGGATGACGGCAGGGAACGCAAATCAGGCTGCCAGCCCGCTATGGCGCAGCAGGGCATCGATCTGTGGTTCGCGACCACGGAATTCGACAAACAGCTGCAGTGGCTCGTATGAACCGCCCTTGGCCAGAATGCTGTCACGGAAGGCACGGCCGGTTTGCGGGTTGAGCACGCCCTCTTCCTCAAAACGCGAGAAGGCATCCGCCGACAACACCTCGGCCCACTTGTAGCTGTAGTAACCGGCCGCATAACCACCGGCAAAGATGTGGCCGAAGCTGTTGGCAAACCGGTTCCAGGCCGGCGGGGTCATCACCGCCACCCGGCTGCGCACCTCGTCCAGCACCTGTTGCACGCTGCGCCCCTGCCCCTGGCTGCCGTGCAGTTCGAAATCGAACAACGAGAACTCCAGCTGACGCACCATCATCATGCCGGACTGGAAGTTGCGTGCGGCCAGCATGCGCTCCAGCATCTCGGCCGGCAACGGCTCACCGGTTTCCCAGTGACCGGCAATCAGCGCCAGCCCTTCCTGCTCCCAGCACCAGTTTTCCATGAACTGGCTGGGCAGCTCGACCGCATCCCAGGCCACGCCGTTGATGCCGGACACGCCCAGCTGCTCGACACGGGTCAGCATGTGATGCAGGCCATGGCCGAATTCGTGGAACAGGGTGGTGACTTCATCGTGGGTCAGCAGCGCCGGCTTATCGCCGACAGCAGGGGTGAAGTTACATACCAGATAGGCCACCGGCAATACCAGTTCGCCCTTGCCGTTGCGGAACTGGTCACGCGCGCCATCCATCCAGGCACCGCCACGCTTGTTGCTGCGGGCATAGAGGTCGAAATAGAAGCGACCAACGGTCTGGCCGTTTTCCTGCACCCTGAACAGGCGCACCTCGGGGTGCCAGCGCTCAAAGTCCTGCTCTTCACTGATTTCGATACCGAACAGGCGCTGCACGATCTGGAACATGCCATCCAGTACGCGGTTGACCGGGAAATACTGGCGCACTTCCTCTTCGCTGATGCTATAACGCTGTTCGCGCAGTTTTTCGCTGTAGTAGCCAACATCCCAGCTTTGCAGATCGGCGCAGCCCTGTTCGGCGGCAAAGGCCTTCAGCTCGGCAAGATCCCGCTCGGCAAAGGGCTTGCTGCGCACGCCCAGATCGTTAAGGAAGTCCAGCACCTGCTGCGGGCTGTCGGCCATCTTGGTGGCCAGTGACAGGTCGCTGTAATGGGCAAAGCCCAGCAATTCGGCCAGCTCCTGGCGCAACTCCAGCGTGCGTGCCATCACCGGCGTGTTGTCGAATTCACCGGCATTGGGTCCCTGCTCGGAGGCTCGGGTGCTGTAGGCGGTGTAGACCTCTTCACGCAGTGCACGATCATCAGCATAGGTCATGATGGCGTAGTAGCTGGGAAACTCCAGCGTCACCAGCCAGCCATCCAGTTCTTTCTCGGCGGCGGCTTGCGCCAGCTGGCCACGGGCAGATTCGGGAAGACCAGCCAGTGCGCTTTCATCAGTAATATGTTTGGTCCAGGCCTGGGTGGCATCCAGCAACTGGTTGGAGAACTTGCTCGACAGTTCGGACAGTTCTTTCTGGATTTCGCCGTAACGCGCCTGTTGCTCAAGCGGCAGGTCGATACCGGACAGATGGAAGTCACGCAGCTCGTTGTCCAGCACCTTGCGCTGGGCATCGTTCAACTCTTGTGCCGCCGGGCTGCTCGCCAGCGCCTTGTAGGCTTCAAATAGCTCGCGGTTCTGGCCCAGTTCGGTCCAGAACTCGGACAGTTTGGGCAAACAAGCCTCGTAGGCTTCGCGCAGCTCGGCGTTGTTACATACCGCATTCAGATGCCCGACCGGACTCCATGCCTGCCCCAGTTTGGCCGACATTTCATCCATCGGCAGCACCAGGTTGTCCCAGGTGAAACCGTCCTTGCGCTGCAGCAGTTCGGCAACCTGCTTGCGGCTATCGGCCAGCAGCTGGTCGATGGCCGGGACTACGTGTTCGGGTTTGATGGCAGCAAAGGGTGGCAGGTCGAAATCCTGCAGCAGGGGGTTGGCAATCTGGGTCACGGGGCACCTGTAAAAACAAAAGGGAAACACTGCCAGACATGGGGGCAGCTTGTCATGATTTCAATCGCGAATGGTTGACCATTTTAGTACAGGATTAGCGACTGCGCTGGTTTTTTGCCAGCCATTTGGCCGTATTAATGACTGCCAGGTCATGCGTTATCGGCTGACTTCACGGCACCACCGAAACTTCTGCCTATACAAGCGGGTTTCCCCGCGAGCCGCTCGCTCAGGGATCAAGCCCTGCGCGCAACAAGCTGCTTCGTGCCGGACGATGCAAACTCAAGTAAAGCTGCCAACCATGCTATGCTTTGCCGGCCCAAACGACCACGGAGAAAAGCTGGTGAGCCTGGATATCGACGCCGTCAAACAGTATTTCATGAACCTGCAAGACCGTATTTGCACCGAACTGGAGCAAAATGACAGCAAGGCCCGCTTTGTCGAGGATGCCTGGCAGCGCGAAGCCGGCGGCGGTGGCCGTACCCGCGTCATCACCAATGGTGCGCTAATTGAAAAGGGCGGCGTCAATTTCTCCCATGTATTCGGCGACCAGCTGCCGGCTTCTGCCAGCGCCAGCCGTCCCGAGCTGGCCGGACGCAGTTTTCAGGCGATGGGCGTATCGCTGGTGATCCATCCGGAAAACCCTCACGTGCCCACATCGCACGCTAACGTGCGCCTGTTTGTGGCGGAAAAACCCGGCGAAGAACCGGTGTGGTGGTTTGGCGGCGGCTTCGACCTGACGCCCTATTACGGGCAGGAAGAAGACTGTGTGCACTGGCACCGGGTCGCACGCGATGCCTGCCAGCCGTTTGGCGAAAATGTTTACAGCGAATACAAGGAATGGTGTGACCGCTACTTCCACCTGAAGCACCGTAACGAGCCACGCGGTATCGGCGGCCTGTTCTTCGATGACCTCAACCAATGGGGCTTCGAGCAGAGTTTTGCCTTTGTCCAGGCCATCGGCGACGCCTATCTGGAGGCCTACCTGCCCATCATCGAGCGCCGCCGCAACACGCCATTCACCGAAGCCCAGCGCGAGTTTCAGTCCTATCGCCGTGGCCGCTATGTGGAATTCAACCTGGTGTTTGACCGTGGCACATTGTTTGGCCTGCAGTCCGGCGGGCGCACCGAGTCCATCCTGATGTCGCTACCGCCCATGGTGCGCTGGGCTTACGACTGGAAACCCGAGCCCGGCAGCGAGGAAGCCCGCCTGACCGACTACTTCCTGCAAAATCGTAACTGGCTGAAAGAATTCGGAGCCTGACATGCAAAGATACGCCGTTTTTGGCAACCCGATTGCCCACAGCCAGTCCCCTTTCATTCACCGCATGTTTGCCGAACAGACCGGCCTGCAGCTGACCTATGAAGCCCTGCTGGCTCCGCTGGACGACTTTGCCGGCAGCCTGCAGCAGTTTTTTACCAGTGACGGATGCGGCTGTAACGTAACCGTACCCTTCAAGGAACAGGCCTTCGCTCTCGCCGACGAACTGAGCGGACGCGCCCGCCGTGCCGGAGCGGTCAATACCTTGATCAAACTGGACAACGGTCGCATCCGCGGCGACAACACCGATGGCGCCGGGCTGGTCAGTGACCTGCTGCAAAACAATGTACCACTGGCGGGCCAGCGCATCCTGCTGCTGGGTGCCGGCGGTGCCGCCCGTGGTGTGCTGGAGCCTTTGCTGGCCCAACAGCCGGCCGAACTGGCGATTGCCAACCGCACGGTGGAAAAGGCCGAACAGCTGGCCAGTGAGTTTGCCGATCTGGGCCCTGTCGTCGCCTGCGGCTTTGACTGGATCGATACTCCGGTGGACCTGATCATCAATGCAACCTCCGCCAGCCTGCACGGCGAGCTGCCGCCACTGGCACCGACACTGGTCAAGCCCGCCCAGACGGTCTGTTACGACATGATGTACGGCAAGGACATCACCGCCTTCAACCGCTGGGCACAAGAGCAGGGTGCCGGGCGTACACTGGACGGTCTCGGCATGCTGGTCGGCCAGGCGGCCGAAGCATTTTCTGTCTGGACCGGCCAGCGGCCCGATACCGCTCCGGTGATGCAGGCATTGCGGGACCGGCTGGCAGGCAACTAAGCCATGACCAGCCACTGGCACCTGCAGCAGGCCGCACAAAAAATCCGCAAGGGCGGTGTGATTGCCTACCCGACCGAAGCGGTCTGGGGACTGGGCTGCGATCCGTGGAATGAGCAAGCCGTGCAGCGCATTCTCGACATCAAGCAACGGCCGGTACACAAAGGACTGATTCTGGTGGCGGCCGATATCGGGCAGCTGACCTGGCTACTGGAAGGGCTTGCTGCGGAGCAGCGGCAATTGCTGGAAGACAGCTGGCCCGGCCCCAACACCTGGCTGGTCCCGCACCATGGCCGGGTACCCAAATGGATCAGCGGACGCCATACCAGTGTTGCGGTGCGGGTCAGTGATCATCCGCTGGTGCAGGAACTGTGCCGGCTGACCGGACCGCTGGTCTCCACCTCGGCCAACCCGACCAAACACCCGGCAGCCACCAGCCGGCTGCATGTCGAGCAATATTTCCACAACCAGCTGGATGCCGTGCTCAACGCTCCTCTGGGGCACAGACAGCAGCCCAGCACCATTCGCGATTTGCTCTCAGGCGAAGTGCTGCGCTGAGCCCGCGCGGACGGTTGCAACCTAAGCCATGAAAAACCACTGCCCGCCATGTTGGCGGATGCGGCCGTCAATTTCCAGATTGGTCAGCTCGGTCAACAACTCGCTGATATCAGCATCCAGCAGCATGGCCAGATCCTCGGTATTCAGCGGCTGGCCGCGCAGCAGGTCAGTCACCGGGTGGGGTTCGTATTCAGCAATATCCGCCGTCACGGATGGCGGCAACTGCTGCCAGTGTTGCCATTGCTCCAGAATGTCCTGGACAGTTTCGACCAGAATCGCACCCTCACGTATCAGCTGGTGGCAGCCCTTGCTGCCCGGATAATGCACCGAGCCCGGAATGGCAAACACATCGCGGCCCTGCTCGGCCGCATAGCGAGCGGTAATCAGCGAGCCGCTGGCCACGCCCGCTTCGACCACCAGCACACCCAGTGACAGGCCGCTGATAATGCGGTTGCGCCTGGGAAAGTGGCTGGCATGGGGGCCGGTATCCAGCGGCAGCTCCGAAACCATGGCACCACCTTCTGCCACAATCTGCGCCTGCAATTGACGGTTGCGTGCCGGATAAGTACGTAGCAAGCCGGTACCTACCACGGCCAGGGTTGGCCCTGAAACCGCCAGCGCTCCGCGATGGGCGGCACTGTCAATACCCAGCGCCAGCCCGCTGGTAATACAGCAACCGCTCGCCGCCATGGTTCTGGCAAACTCGAAGGCCAGCCGCTCGCCGGCCGGGCTGGCATGGCGGCTGCCGATGATGGCCAGTTGCGGCTGTTGCAGCAACTGCACATTGCCCTGCACAAATATAACCGGCGGTGCCCCGGCAGTTTCACCAAGCAGCCCGGGATAGCCGTCACCATCATGCAGCAGAATATGGCAGTCGTCCTGCTCTTGCCAGCGTGTCGCCCGCTCGGCGACAGCATGCAACTCCGGCTCCTGCCGGGCAGCAATCGCCGGCTCCGGCATATTCAGCGCACGCCAGCCGGCAGCAGGCGACCGGCAAGCGGTAACGGCATCACCATAGTGCGCCAGCAACTGCAAAAAACGTTGCGGACCAATGTGAGGAAGGGAATTCAACAGCAGCCGGGCCTGCAGCTCGGCAAGGGAGGGAGTGTTCATGTCGTGGCATCCTGTCCAGTGTTTCGTCCATGCATGGTGCGCCTGTCGGCGCTGCGAAGCCGGCTTCCCGCCAGCCTCGCAGATTGTGCATCAGGGGTTCTTGACCTTGTCCATGACCGCCAGTTGACGGCTGGCCTGCAACACCAGACCGTAGCTCATTTTCTCGTAAGTGCGGAAAACCATCAGGACACCGGAACGCTCATCCGGCACCTTGACCCTGTCGCCCGTAACCTGATCACGTACGGTTTCGCCAGTTTTGTACACCGCCAGCACGTTGCCGGCCTGCAAACCGTCACGCTCGCCCCTGTTGATGGTGACCACGTCAAGCTGGCCAATCTGGCTAACTCCGCGCGGCACATCCAGAATCAGGCCATCGATGCTGCTTGCCGGCTCACTCGGGAAAAAGGTCGAGGTAATCGCGCGCTCTTCGGTAGCAAATACACGGTCGGCCAGGCGGACTTCCTGTGCCGTGCGGCTCAGCACCATGGTGCCGATGTCACGCTCCCTGGCGACCACATCACCGCTGCCCACATAATCAGCGTTGATACCCAGAAACTCGCCGGTGGCCGGATCATGGTAGGTCTTGCCCTGGCGGAATACATCATAGGCATTTTCTTCCTGGACATTGCCGCGTACGTAGATACGGTCGTTATGACCACTCAGGACGCGCTCGGCATTGCCAGCTACCACATAAGGAGCACCGTCAAACTCGCGTTTGGAATTGACAATACGGTTGTTCAGCAAAAAGCTGTTGATGGCTTCCAGCGGAATGCTTGGAATGGCCTCGGCCATCGGGCTCTTGCGGATGCCTGGCGTCAGCTTGATGGTGCCACCGTTACCACGATTGACCATGAGGCGCGGTTTGCCATCGATATACACCAGGCTCAGCACATCGCCCGGGTAAATCAGGTGCGGGTTTTTCACCTGCGGGTTGGCATGCCAGATTTCCGGCCACTTCCAGGGCTGGCGCAGAAACTTGCCTGAAATATCCCACAGGGTATCGCCCTTGACCACAGTATAGTTGTCAGGATGATTGGCCCTGAGCTCGACGTCTGCCTGTGCCAGGCCGCCAGCAGCCAGCAGTACCATGGCAAGTAAGGTTTTCCTCATGTGGTGATTCCCTTTATCATGTGTCTTGGTTGTTCGCCCCGGTTCCGGGCTGTCCTGAAACCGGACAGCCGGCAGAAGCACAGCCATATCCGTCAGGTTTACGCCCGCCTTGCATGGGGCACGCCCTATACTTTTCGGCAACACTTCCATCCGCAACAAAAGCAAACAGGCAAGAGCCTGTTGTTTTTGCAATAATGTACACCATATTAGCAGTGCAAACCGGATTTATTCCATGCATGCGTCACACATACGACACAAAGACTTATGGCCATTTTAAAAATTCTTGAATACCCCGATCCGCGCCTGCGCACCCTGGCCCAGCCGGTCGCAACAGTTGATGACGGAATTCGCCAGCTGATCGATGACATGTTCGAAACCATGTACGATGCGCCCGGCATCGGACTGGCCGCCACCCAGGTGGACGTGCACAAGCAGATCATCGTCATGGACCTGTCCGAAGACAAGGATGAGCCCCGGGTATTCATCAACCCCGTGATCGAAACCCTGAGCGATGATGCCGGCCCCTACCAGGAAGGCTGTCTGTCGGTGCCCGGCTTTTTTGAGGACGTTGACCGCCCGCTACGCGTACGCGTCAAGGCGCTGGACCGTGACGGCCAGCCATTCGAGCTGGAAGCCGAGGGCTTGCTCGCAGTATGCATCCAGCACGAGTGCGACCACCTTAACGGCAAGCTGTTTGTCGATTACCTGTCCCGTCTCAAGCGCGACCGCATCCGCAAGAAACTGGAAAAACAGCATCGTCTGGATGCCCGCTGATTGTGGGAGCGAGCTTCCCCTGTAGGTGCGAATTTATTCGCACAATAAATATGGTCGACCGTTATTTGTGCGAATAAATTCGCACCTGCAAGCACAATGCCTGCACGACGGCCCGGCCACGACAAACCCAAATCAACACCGCATCACACAAGCAAAACATACCCCACCAGGACACCCCATGACCGACCCGCACAGCACACCACCCGCCCGCATCGTCTTTGCTGGCACGCCCGACTTTGCCGCCGCCCATTTGCAGGCGCTGCTGGACAGCCGGCATCAGGTGGTAGCCGTCTACACCCAGCCTGACCGGCCAGCAGGACGCGGCCAGAAGCTGGTGGCCAGTCCGGTCAAGCAACTGGCACAAAAGCACGACATCCCCGTGCTGCAGCCGGCCAGCCTGCGCAACGAAGAAGCACAACAAGAGCTGGCCGCTTTCGATGCCGACCTGATGGTGGTGGTGGCCTATGGGCTGATCCTGCCGCAGGTTATCCTGGATACACCACGACTGGGCTGCATCAACAGCCATGCCTCGCTGTTGCCACGCTGGCGCGGCGCGGCACCGATCCAGCGTGCCATTGAAGCTGGCGATACCGAAACCGGTGTCACCGTGATGCAGATGGAAGCCGGGCTGGATACCGGCCCCATGCTGTTGAAAACAGTCACCCCGGTTGCTGCCACCGACACCGGCGGCGGCCTGCACGACCGCCTGGCTGAACTGGGCCCGCCCGCCGTGCTGGCAACCGTCGAGTTGCTGCTGGCCGGCAAGGCGCAGCCAGAGATACAGGACGACAGCCTCGCCAACTACGCGCATAAACTGAGCAAGGACTGTGCGCTGATTGACTGGTCACGCCCGGCCATCGAGATCGAACGCGCCATCCGCGCCTTCAACCCCTGGCCAATCAGCCATAGCCTGCTGCAGGGCCAGTCACTCAAGGTGCATGCCGCACAGCTGGCCGACGGCAAGGGCCAGCCTGGCGAAATCCTGCACGCCGACCGCAACGGCCTGCAGGTTGCCTGTGGCGAAGGCGCACTGCTGCTGACCCGCCTGCAGCTGCCCAACGCCCGCGCCATGGACTTTGCCGACCTGTTCAATGGTCGTGCCGAATTGTTTGCGACTGGCCAGGTATTGGGGCAATGAATCCGCGTCTGGCCGCCACCCACGCGCTCACTGCCGTATTGCAGGGCAAGGCTTCACTGGCCGGCAGCCTGCCCAATGTGTTGCAGCTGGTAGCCGACAACGAGCGGGCACTGGTGCGCGAGCTGGCCATGGGCACCGCCCGCTGGCAGCCACGGCTGGAAATCCTGCTGGACCGGTTTCTCGACAAACCCCTGCGTCGTGCCGACCAGGACGTACAGGCATTGCTACTGATCGGCCTCTATCAGCTGCTGCATACCCGCATTCCGGCACATGCCGTCCTCAGTGAAACCGTTACCTGTGCCGATTCACTGAAGAAAAAATGGGCAAAAGGGCTGGTCAATGCCGTGCTGCGCCGCGCCCAGCGCGAGGCCGAAGAACTGTTGCCGCAGCTGGAAAAAGACCCGGTCGTAGTCACCGCCCACCCGCGCTGGCTGCAAAAACTGCTCAAAGCCAACTGGCCGGAACACTGGCTGGAGATCTGCGCCGCCAACAACCAGCACCCGCCAATGACCCTGCGCGTCAATGCCCAGCGGGTGTCACGTGACGACTATTTACAGCAACTGCAGCAGGCCGGCATCACCGCCACAGCCACCGTATACAGCCATAGCGGCATCCGGCTGGAGCAGCCCTGCGATGTGCATCAGCTGCCCGGCTTTGCCGACGGCCTGTGCAGCGTGCAGGACGAAGCCGCCCAGCTATCAGCGCAACTGCTGGACGCTCGACCCGGCCAGCGCGTACTGGACGCCTGCTGCGCCCCCGGTGGCAAGACCTGCCACATTCTGGAAACCCAGCCCGCACTGGACTCCCTGCTGGCACTGGACCTGGAAGCGGAGCGCCTGAAACGGGTACAGGACAACCTCAACCGCCTGCGACTGACGGCCAGCCTCAAAGCCACCGATGTACGGGATGTGGATAACTGGTGGGACGGCCAGCCATTTGACCGCATTTTGCTGGATGCGCCCTGCTCCGCCACCGGCGTGATTCGCCGCAACCCCGATATCAAGCTGACCCGCCAGCCGGACGACATTACCGAGCTGGCCAAATTGCAGGGCGAACTGCTGGACGTGCTCTGGCCGACACTCAAACCCGGCGGTCTGCTGCTATATGCCACCTGTTCGATCTTGCCAACAGAAAACAGTGACAACATCGGTCAATTCCTGGCCCGTACCCCGGATGCCAGAGAGTTGCCCACCGGCCTTGAGTGCGGTATCGAGCAGCACCACGGCCGTCAGCTGTTCCCGCAGCCGGACGGGCATGACGGTTTCTATTACGCTCTGTTGCAAAAGCAGTAAATGTCCCGGCTTGTACTCCACCCCCATCAGTCGCAAAATACCGCCTCTGACAACAACGGGTGCAGGCAGGCATGAACATCCTTATCCTCGGCGCTGGCCAGGTCGGCGGCAATCTCGCCGAGCAGCTGGCCAGCGAGGCCAACAACATCACCGTGGTGGATACCGATCACGAGCGCCTGCGCGAGCTGGGCGAGCGTCTGGACATCCGTACGGTGGCCGGCCATGCCTCCTTTCCATCGGTGCTGCGCCAGGCCAGTGCCGAAGATGCCGACCTGCTGGTGGCCGTCACCAATAGCGACGAAATCAACATGATCGCCTGCCAGGTGGCACATACCCTGTTCCGCACGCCGACCAAGATCGCCCGTGTACGCGCCACGCAGTACCTATTGCGCCACGAACTGTTCAGCCCCGAGGCGCTGCCGATTGATGTCTGCATCAGCCCCGAGCAGGTGGTCACCCACCATATCAAGCGGCTGGTGGAAAACCCCGGCACCCTGCAGGTGATGGACTTTGCCGACGGCAAGGCGCAGCTGGTCTGCGTGCGTGCCCGTGATGGCGGCATGCTGGTCGGCCACCAGCTGCGCGAACTGCGCAATCACCTGCCCAATGCCGACGTGCGAGTGGCAGCCATTTTTCGCCGCGACCACCCGCTCAAGCTGGTCGGCGGCACCGTGATCGAAGTGGGTGACGAGGTGTTCTTCATTGCCGCCCGCCACCAGATCCGCGCCATGATGAACGAACTGCAACGCCCGGAAGACGGCTACCGCAAGGTAGTGATTGCCGGCGGTGGTCACGTTGGTGAACGGTTGGCCGAAGCCATCGAAAGCCGCTGCCAGGTCAAGATCATCGAACTGGATGCCGCACGCTGCCGCCACCTGTCCGACCATCTGGACAGCAGCGTGGTCCTGCACGGCAGCGCCTCCGACCGCGACCTGCTGCTGGAAGAGAACATCGACCAGGCCGACCTGTTCATCGCCGTCACCAACGACGACGACGCCAACATCATGTCCAGCCTGCTGGCCAAACGCATCGGCGTGCGCAAGGTGATGGCCATCATCAACAACCCGGCCTATGTCGACCTGATGCAGGGTGGCGCCATCGACATTGCCATCAGTCCGCAGCTGGCCACCCTCAGCGTGCTGTTGGCCCATGTGCGCAAGGGCGACGTGGTCAGCGTGCACTCGCTGCGCCGTGGCGCGGCCGAAGCGATCGAAGCCATCGCCCACGGTGATGAGAAATCCAGCAAGGTGGTGGGACGCAAGATCCGCGACATCCGCCTGCCGCCCGGCGCAGCAATCGGCGCCATCATCCGCGATGACGAGGTGATCATGGCGGAAAAAGACACCCAAATCAGCAGCGGCGACCACGTCATCCTGTTCGTGGTGGACAAAAAACACATCCCCGACGTGGAACGCCTGTTCCAGGTCGGGCTCAGTTTTTTCTAGCCGGCAGGACCAGCCACCATGCACTTTGCCGCCATTGCCCGTATCCTGGGCATCCTGCTGATGCTGTTCAGCCTGACCCATGTGCCACCGCTGTTACTGTCACTGCATGACGGCAGTGATGCCAGCGGCAGCTTTGCGCTGGCTCTGGGCATCACCCTGCTCACCGGCCTGCTCACCTGGCTGCCGGTACGCGGGCGGCGCGAAGAATTGAGGGTACGCGACGGCTACCTGATTACCGCCCTGTTCTGGATCGTGCTGGCCTGTTTCGGGGCCATGCCATTCTATTTCTCGCCCGTGCCGCAAATGGACCTGGCCGATTCGCTGTTCGAGTCGTTTTCCGGCCTCAGCACCACCGGTGCCACCGTACTCACCGGGCTCGACGATTTGCCCCGTGCCATCCTCTATTACCGCCAGCAACTGCAATGGCTGGGTGGCATGGGTATCGTGGTGCTGGCCGTGGCGATCATGCCCATGCTCGGCGTGGGCGGCATGCAGCTGTACCGCAGCGAAATGCCCGGCCCGATCAAGGACAACAAGCTGTCGCCGCGCATTGCCGACACCGCCAAAACCCTGTGGCTGATCTACTGCGGCCTTACCGTCCTGTGTGCGCTGGCCTACTGGCTGGCCGGCATGGACGGCTTCGACGCCATCGGTCACAGCTTCGCCACCATCGCCATTGGCGGCTTTTCCACCCACGATGCCAGCATCGGCCACTTCAACAGCGCCGGTATCGAGCTGATTGCCGTGTTCTTCATGGTACTGTCGGGCATGAACTTCTCGCTGCACTTCCTGGCGCTGCACAACCGCTCACTCAAGGCCTACTGGCGCGACGCCGAATGCCGTTTCTACCTCAAGCTGTTGGGCAGCACCGTGCTGCTCACTTTTATCGTGCTGGTGCTATATCAACATTACCAGCAGCCGGAGCTGGCCCTGCGTCATGCCCTGTTCCAGGTGGTCACAGTGGCCACCACCACCGGTTTTAGCGTCACCGATTTCAGCGCCTGGCCCAGTTTCCTGCCCTATCTGTTGCTGTACACCGCCTTTATCGGCGCCTGCGCCGGCTCCACCGGCGGCGGCATGAAGGTGATGCGGGTAATGTTGCTGCTACGCCAGGGCCAGCGTGAAATCCAGCGCCTGCTGCATCCCAGTGGCGTCTTCACCGTCAAGCTGGGCAAACGCAGCGTACCCGACCGGGTGATTGAGGCAGTCTGGGGGTTCAGTGCCGTCTATCTGGGCACCTTCTTCATGCTGATGCTGGCGCTGCTGGCCTGCGAGCTGGACCCGATCACCGCCTTCTCCACACTGGCTTCCTGCATGAACAACCTTGGCCCGGCACTGGGCGATGCCACCTTCCATTACGGCACCCTGCCCGACACCGCCAAGCTGATCCTCAGCCTGGCCATGATTCTCGGGCGGCTGGAAGTGTTTTCCCTGCTGATCCTGTTTACGCCAGCATTTTGGCGATATTGATCCAGTTAAGTTCGACCTTGGGGCAGCACGCCAATCGCCTGGAAGCAAGCCAGCACAACCAGACTTGCACTGGCTTTGCCGCTCCGCAAGCAGCCACACAGACCGGTTGCGGGCTGTTTGCCAAGACGGTATGATCCAGATCATGGCAAATGGCCTTCAGCGATTAACAACACTCCATAACACGCTGATTGCCTTGGGCACTTAATTCAAGGCCGGTGCGGAGAATAAAGTCGAATATCACTGCGACCAAGCCTGCATTACCCTGAGTCCGACATCGTAGTGGCACCCGTCTATTGGACGGGGACAAAGCAAACCGTAGTCAAAGCTGAAACAATCACCAAAGGCAGCCACGGCGATGTTCAACAAAATCGCAATACGTTACAAGTTGATCATTCTGCTTGGTTTAAGCGGCGGCTTTGCGTTGCTGATTTCTTCCCTGATCATGGTCTATTCGACCTATCTGAACCAGTCAAAATCGTCGATGCAAGTGTTGCACCAGCTGACCGATGTCATCAGTGACAACATGCGTGCGGCTCTGGCGTTCGGTGATGCCAACAGCGCCAGTAGCATTCTTGCCTCACTGCAGGCCAACCCGCACATTTTGCTGGCGATTGCCACCGACAGCTCCGGGCAAGTGCTGGGCGAGTACCGTTCACAGCAATTGCCGGCTGCCCGTGCGCAAGCTCACAAACAAGCGCTGGCCCAAATTCTTGACGAACAACCCGATGCACTGCAACAGGCAGGCCAGTTCATCCAGCGCATTCAGCCGGACTGGATGGGCGTAGCCAAGCCGATCCTTTTTGAAGGGCAGGCCATTGGTTCACTGGCGATCCTGTCTGATACCCGGGAGATATGGGACCAGTTTCGCCGGTTTGTCCTGATGCAGGTGATTGCTTCAGGCTTGACCGTCATTTTGCTGCTGTTTTTATCATTGAAGTTTCAGGCTGTATTTACCCGGCCCATCCTTAACCTGATCGACGGCATGCGCACTGTCGCCCAGACCAAAAACTACCGCACCGTGCTTGAGTCAGGCCACCAGGACGAATTCAAACACCTGTACGATGTCTTCAACTCGATGCTGATCGATATCCAGGAGCGTGATGAACGCCTGTTCAAACTGGCCACCACCGACGCCCTGACCGGCCTGACCAACCGGCATCATGCCATGGAACTCTTGGGCAGCATGGTCGCACGCGCCCGGCGCACCAGTCAGCCTTTCGGCCTGATTATGGTGGATCTGGATTTTTTCAAGAAAATTAACGACACCTACGGGCATCAGGCGGGCGATCTGGTGCTGCAGGAAACCGCCAAAGTATTGCGCAGCAGCGCACGCGACTACGATCTGGTTGCACGGTTCGGCGGCGAAGAGTTCTTGATTGCCTGTGACAATGCTTCACTGGACACCTGCATTACCGTGGTAGAGCGCATTCAGCAGGGATTAGCCAGCTGCAACATCGAGTACGCTCCCGAGCGCAGCCTGAAGGTAACCGCCAGCCTCGGCGTGTACAGCTCAACCAATCAGCCGGCGAATACACCCATTGCCGCCATGCTGTCTGCTGCTGATGCCGCACTCTACCGGGCAAAGGATGCAGGCCGTAACACCTATCGTGTTGCCTAGATGCGTTTGGCGTACCGTCTCTCAATCCGCTTGACAGTTTGCATGATGCTGCTGGTGCCAGCTGCCCATGCCAACACTGACGCAGAAACCCGGCTGACCGCGGTGTTTCTTGGCCGCTTTGCCAGCTATGTGGACTGGCCACCGGCAGAGCGCGCGCACTTTGTCATCACTGTGCTGGGAGACAACCCCTTCGGCGCCTTGCTGGACGAGCTTTACCGCAACAAGCACATTCAGGGCAAGCCCGTCGAGTTGCACTACGCCCAAACACTCAAGCAAATCGGCCCGACTGATATCCTGTTTATCAACCTGCACAGTGCCAGCGGCCGTTTGGCGGCAATACAGTTTGCCCACCAACACGGCGCTCTCAGCATCAGTGAAAGCAGGGGCTTTGCCGACAGTGGCGGGATCATCCAGCTCAACGTGGTCGAGCAAAAGCCCCAAATCAAAATCAACTATGCAGCCGCTGTTGCCAGCGGCCTGAAAATTGGCTCACCCCTGCTTTCAATTGCCACCGTCTTGCGGAAAGACCAGCCATGATAAAAATTCCAGGTTATCTGTTCCTTGCCCTGGGCATGAGCACTGCCTTTGCCAACCAGCAAGCTGACGAGTATTACCAGCTGCCGCTGGAGCAGCTGATGCAGGTTGAAACACAGGCCAAGGCCCGGGTCGGCTCACTCGGCGGCAAACGTAATGCGCTGGATGCCGAGGTACCGATTGATGTGATCACCGCCGCCGAGCTGGAATCCAGTGGCCATAGCAGTCTGACCCGTGCGCTGGCTGCACTGGTACCGGGCTTTAATGCGCCAGCACCCAGCATCGCCGACGGCACCGACCATGCAGCGCCCTTCACACTGCGCGGCCTGAACCCGGATCAGGTATTGGTGCTGGTCAATGGCAAACGGCTGCATCAAAGCTCACTGCTGCACAACAACGGTACAGTAGGGCGTGGCAGCTCCAGCGTGGATTTGAACATCATTCCCCTGGCTGCCATCAGCCGTGTGGAAATCCTGCGTGACAGCGCTTCAGCCCAATATGGTTCTGATGCCATTGCCGGCACCATCAACATCATTCTTAAAGGCTACGGCCAACCCAGCCAGGCACGCATGCACTACGGCCAGACCGGCCAAGGCGATGGCCAGAACAAGCTGGCCAGCCTGTTTCACAGCATTCCCCTGCGTGGCGACGGTTTTATCAACCTGACCGGAGCCTGGCGCGACCGTGGCCGCACCAACCGAGCCGGGCGTGACATGGCAGACGGCGGCCGGATCAACACCCGTTTTGGCGATGCAGATAGCCGCGATGGCTCATTTCTGCTGAATGCAGAGCTGTTGCGCGGCGACACCACATTTTATTCGCACGCCCTGTATAACCGCAGGCACAGCCGTGCGGGAGCATACTTTCGTCATGCCGATGATGACGGCAACATCACAGAGCTGTACCCCAGCGGTTTTTTGCCCAAAATCGCGCCCAAAATAAGCGATTACTCACTGACTGGCGGGGCCAAAGGCATTTTCAACGATGGTACTGACTGGGACCTGAGCTACACCCACGGTCACAATGACTTCCACTTTTATGTCAAAAACTCGCTGAACGCCTCGTTGGGACCTACCAGTCCCACCGCGTTTGATGCCGGCTCCACCCACTACACCCAGCAAGCGTTGAACCTGGCCCTGAGCAAAAAAATCGGCTTGCACACTCTGTCTTATGGCTACGAAGTGCGCCAGGAGCACTATCGCATCAGGGCAGGTGATCGTGCCTCTTATGAGCAGGGCACCCACGGTGGTATCAACAGTCCCGGTGGTGCCCAGGGCTTTCCCGGTTTTAGCCCGGACAATGAAGTCTCGGAGCGGCGCCAAACCCATTCTGTGTATGGTGACTTGAACTACAGGCTCAGCCAGCGCTGGACGCTGGACACTGCCGCGCGGCTGGCTCATCACAATGACTTTGGCAGCGCTTTTGGCGGCAAGCTGGCCTTGCGTTTCCGGCCAATCGACAACTTGCTGCTGCGCACCAGCCTCAATACCGGTTTTCGTGCCCCCTCGCTGACGCAAAGCCATTTTTCCTACACGGGTTCCTACCGCAATACCGCCAACTCGGCACCTACCCTGTGGGGCAACTTTGCCGTTGATCATCCGGTCAGCCGTGCGCTGGGTGCCAAAAAGCTGAAAGTGGAAAAGTCCACCCACCTGAGCATGGGACTGGTGTTTCAGCCCACGCCCAACCTGACAGCCAGCCTTGACGGTTTTGTCACCGACATCCATGACCGCATCATGCCCACCACCTATATTTCAGCCGATAGCGCGCCCGCGGCCAAACCCGTGCTGGACCAATACAACATTGATGGTGCCGTCTATTTTGCCAATGCCCTCAAAACCCGTACCCACGGCGTAGACCTACGGCTTGACTACAATCTTGACCTCAAGCAGGACGCAACGCTGAAATTGCTCAGTGGCTACCAATACAGCAAAACCAGGATCAAAAACGTCAGGCAACCGGCCGGAATGCTGGGCCAAGATGGCAATAACATCATGCTGGATACTTTTAACCGGGTTCTGGTTAAGCAGGGCCAACCGGCTGACCGGATCAACCTGCACAGCAAATACTCAACAAGAGCCTACGACCTGGTGTTCAACCTGAACCGCTATGGCAAATACGCCAGCACACTGGACAGTAACAAGGTGGTGTTTGCCGCCAAATGGACACTGGATGCCGAGCTGGCCTATCACTTCGGTCAGGCGCTGACTTTGGCGCTGGGCGGCTTGAACCTGTTGGATACCATGCCGGACAAATGGGAGGATTCTGGCTACCCCATGAGTGCCGCCGACAAAGTAGTGCCTTATTCCCAATACTCGCCCTTCGGCTTTAATGGCCGCTATTACTACATGCGGGCGGCGTATAAGTTTTAAGACAGCACTGGATCACTGGCCCCATGATCAGCACTTGGCGTCTGCACCCTGCCAGTGCCACATAAAAAAACCGCCGGCAAAAGCCAGCGGTAAAAAACAACAGGACAATCACCCTCAGCGCAATTCAAACTCTTCGTAATGAATCCGCTTCGGGCTTTGCCCCATCGCCTTGAGACCTTTCTCGATCGCTTTACGCAAGCCTTCCGGCCCACAATAAAACAGCTCTGCCTCACGCATGGAAAACGGCACCCGTGCGACCAGTTTCTGTGCCGTCAACCGGCCCTCCTCGGCACTGACCACAATGTGTACTTCCAGTTGCGGATAGCGTGCCGCACAGGCCGCCAGGCGCTCAGCTGCAAACGCTTCGTCGCGGCAGGCGACCGTCCACACCAGTACAATGTGCTGGTCATTGCGCTCCTGCAGCGCCTCGGCCCAGGCCAGAAACGGTGTAATACCAATACCCCCAGCCAGCCACACCTGCTGCTTGATCCGCTTGCGAAACACAAAGCGTCCATAAGGGCCTTCCACCTGCAAGCGCTGTCCGGGCTGCAAATAATCGGGTAGCTGAGCGGTCCAGCGGCCAAGCGCTTTGATGCCAAAGCGCAGGCTGCCGTCCCTCTCCGGGGCGCCGGCAATGGTAAAGGGATGCGGCTCTCCCATCCCGGCCCCCGCTGCGGAGACAAAGGCGAACTGGCCAGGCTGCCACTGCATGGGCCGGTTTTCCGGTTGCAGCCTGAGTTCGGTAATGCTGCCGTGCCGGCTGATGTCATCCAGCACAAAAGAGCGTCTTCTGAATTTGGGTGCCACCAATGTAAACAACCAGGCAAAAATGCCGGCAAAGCACAGCACGTTTAGATACAGATGCAATGCACCTGTGGTATCAGCCGGTGTATCAATGGCAAGCACATGAAACACGACCAGAGCAAACAATGCCCCGGTAAAGCGGTGGGTAAAACGCCACCATGCCCAGGGCAGCTCCAGCCGAAGCAACGGAATTCGCTTGAACCAGCTGAGCAAAATCAGTCCTATAAGGCCATTAAAGGCCCATTCGCCCACATCTTCAGCCCGGTGACCCAGTCTGGTTTCACGGACAAAGTGTTCAAGATCAGGCTCATAACTGTTATGTGCCAGCATCAAAGCCAGCGCTGCGATACCCAGCCACTTGTGCACCTGATACATCCGGTCCAGCCCGCCAAACAACGGCTCCAGCAGTTTTGGGCGGGTGGACAGAATCAAGGCCATACTCATGGCGGCTGTGGAGCCCGCACCGAGCGCGATGCCCAGTGCGTTCTCCGAGCCAAAGGGGGCGTAGGTTTGTGCTCCCATGACGATGGCAGCCAATACGGCAAACAGTGCCAAAGCAGGTCCTGTGAGGTACATGGCCTGCTCCTTAACGTTTGTCGCTGCGCGGCTCGTTCAGCCGGTTTTCACCCGCCTTGCCCAGTTTGGTCTGTCCGGCAGGCAGGTAGCGCGACAGGTCGGCATCAGGCTGAAAGCGTACTTTCAGTTTTTGCACGACCAGCAGTGCCGGTTCGATTTCCAGCTCGACCCGGTTGCCATCGGCATCCAGACCACGCACTTCATAACAGCCATCATCGACCCGCAAACGCTCCGGGCTGATGCCAAGGTCTGTCACATACGCGGTTACGGCCTCGCGTGGCTGCCATTCGGACATTGGGCTGCGGCAGTCGTCATCGGCATAGACCAGTCCGGAAACGGCCAGGGCGAGTACGGCAGCGGTGGAAGTAAAGATTTTCATGGCAAAACTCCTATCAGGTTGGTTGGCAGCCCCAGAATCCATCGCCGAGCTGACAGCACCCTGAAGCAGATAAAAAAGCGTGTTCAGGCTCGGTTAAGGGTTGCATGAATTAATGTAGGCAGTGACGTGAACTGCCGCACCCGCCTGACAAAACAGCACAATGGATAGTGCATCTTTCTAACCGTCATGCAGGACAACGCAGCCTGACCTGCTGCTGCCACAGTCACAGCACGCACCCCCACTGGAGAGGCCTGTTTATGCGTATTTTGCTGATTGAAGATGACAACACCCTGGGGGCGGCAGTACACGACCAGCTCGCTGCTGATGGCCATTCGGTCGACTGGGTACAGCGCCTCGACACTGCTGACAGCGCACTGGCCGTGGCGACCTATGACCTGATTTTGCTTGACCTGATGCTGCCCGACGGCCGCGGTCTGCCCTTTTTGCGCCGCCTGCGCGGTCGCGGCCTCGGCACCCCCGTGATGATCCTGACGGCGCTTGATCAGGTCTCCGACCGGATTGAAGGGCTCAACACCGGCGCGGACGATTATCTGGTCAAGCCCTTTGATCTGGCCGAACTGTCGGCGCGTATCGGCTCGGTCGCACGCCGTTACAGCGGCAATCCCAACCCCCTGCTCACCCATGGCAACCTGCAGATTGACCTGGCTGCCCGCACTATTCTGCGCGACAACCGCACAGTGGCCCTGACCGCCCGTGAGTGGGTGTTGCTGGAAGCATTCCTTGGCAATCCCGGCCAGTTATTATCCCGCGCCAGGCTGGAAGACAAGCTGTATTCGTTTGATGACGAAGTCGAAAGCAACACCATTGAAGTGCACATCAGCCGCTTGCGCAAAAAGCTTGGTGCCGATCTGATCAGGACCGAACGCGGGCTGGGCTACCGGCTGGGGCAAGGCTAACATGCTGCGCAGCCTGCAAAGCCGGCTTGGCGTATCGCTGGGCATCCTGCTGCTGGTGCTGTGGGCTGCTGCGGCAACCATGACGGCACTCCGGGTACGCAGCGAAATCAACCAGGTATTCGACTCCGCCCTGCAAGAAACCGCACAGCGCATTTTGCCGCTGGCGGTCGCTGACATTCTGGAACGTGATGATGCTGGCGTGACACGACGGCTGGCCGAATTCAACACGCATGACGAGCTGATCACCTACCTGGTTCGTGACGCACAAGGCCGCATCCTGCTGCGCTCACATGATGCCGATCCGGCTCACTTCCCGGCCTGGAACGGTAATGGCTTTCGTCAAACTGGCACGCACCGGCTCTACAATGAAAGCACCCTGCAAGGCAGCCTCCGCATTACCGTGGCAGAGCCTCTGCGCCATCGCCAGGCCATGGCGCAGGATGTCCAGATTTCCCTTGGCCTGCCCATTCTCATCTTTATTCCGGTGGCACTGCTGGCAATTGCTCTGGCCGTGCGCTCCAGCCTCGCGCCACTGCGCCAGTTTCGCAACAAACTGGCCAAACGTGATGAGCATGACCTGTCGCTGCTGCCGATTGAGGATCTGCCAGCCGAAATCGCACCCGTGGCAGACACCCTGAACGACTTGCTGGGCCGCCTGGAGGCAGCTTTTACCGCAGAACGCAACTTTGCCGCCAATGCCGCCCACGAGTTGCGCACACCACTGGCCGGAGCCATTGCCCAGGTACAACGCTTGCACGCAGAAACCGGTGAAACAGACACCAGGCAAAGGGCACAAGACATTGAACGTACACTCAAGCGCCTGACCGCCCTGTCCGAGCGCCTGTTTCAACTGGCGCGGGCCGAAGGCGGCCAGCTGTGCCGCAGCCAGCATGCCGACTTGCGCCCGGTCGCCCGCCTGCTGACTGCAGACTTGTCCCGTATCCTGAAGACACATGCTGCAGCTGCCGGAGCAGCCGCTGCTGTCCTGCCTGGACCCGGACATATTTGCCATTCTGTATCGCAATCTGGTCGAAAACGCGCTGCGACACGGCACTGCAGGCACGCCTGTGCTGGTCAGGCTGACACACGATGGTACCTTGAGCGTGCGCAATCAGAGTCCGGTGGTGGCAGGCGCTGTACTCCGGCAGTTGACCGAACGTTTCCAGCGGGGCGGTGCCAGCAACAGCGGCAACGGGCTGGGTCTGGCCATTGTGCACGTCATCAGCCAGCGCATTGGCAGCCCACTGCAACTCAGCTCTCCGATTGCAGGGCACGTTGACGGATTTGAAGCCAAAATCACTGTGCCTGTCAGTGACCAGTCATGAGCATGTTCAGCCCGGCCACAGCATGGTTGCAAATGCGCCGAACAAGGCACAACCGAGCACAACCAGCCAGGGTGGCAGCCGCCAGCGCATCAAAGCCAGCAATGCCAGTCCGGCCAGCGCAACATCCTGCAGCGAATCAATCGCACTGGTCCATACCGGCCGATACAGCGCCGCCAGCAATAAACCGACCACGGCGGCATTGACGCCCAGCAACATGGCTTGCACACGGCTGTTGCGCCTTAGTTGCCGCCAAAACGGCCACACGCCAGCCACCAACAAAAAAGACGGCGCAAACACTGCCAGCAGGCAAATCAGACCGCCGGACCAGCCCGTCGGTGCCTGATTCATTGCCGCACCCAGGAAGGCGGCAAAAGTAAACAGCGGGCCAGGCACAGCCTGGGCCGCACCATAACCGGCGAGAAACATGTCGTTATCTACCCAGCCGGGCGTTACCGTTTCTGCCTGTAGCAACGGCAACACCACATGGCCACCGCCAAACACCAGCGAGCCAGCCCGGTAAAACGCATCCACCAGCGCCAGTGTCTGGCCAGGAAACACAGCGGCAGCAAGCGGCAAGCCAATCAGCAGCAAGAAGAACATACTCAGCCACAGCACTCCGGCCCGCCGCGTAACGCTCACAGCCAGGTCCTCAGTGGCAGGGCTTCCTGCTGGCCGCAACCACAACAAGCCAACCAGTGCAGCCACGGCAATGACCAGCACCTGACTCCAGGCAAAAGGCAACCACAGCACAAAGCTGGCGGTCGCTGCCATCATCAGCCTGCGCGGCGTGTCCGGGCACAAAGCACGCGCCATGTTCCAGACCGCTTGCGCCACTACGGCCACCGCAACCACCTTCAAACCATGCATCGCGCTGACCGGTACCCGGTCGCCGTAAGCGTGCATGCCGCCAGCCAGCAACATGAGCGCAGCTGCAGACGGTAAGGTAAAACCGGCCCAGGCAGCCAGCGCCCCCGCATAGCCACAGCGGGACAGCCCGATAGCCATGCCCACCTGACTGCTGGCCGGTCCGGGCAAAAATTGGCACAACGCAACCAGATCAGCGTAGCTGCGCTCGCTTAGCCACTGGCGGCGTGCAACAAACTCATCCCGAAAATAGCCCAGATGCGCCACCGGACCACCAAATGAAGTCAGACCAAGGCGCAGAAAGATCCAAAACACGGACCAAGCCGTGCGACCCTGTGAGGAATATGCATTCATGCTGCCAGTTTACCCGACACGGTACGTGACGATGAATCATCTGGTCTTTGGCTCGTCTGAGCATTCTCGCTGATGCGTATGCAGTGCGGTTTTTATCGACAGCGCCACAACACCGACAACAGCACGGCAAAGCCCAGACTCCAGCACAGCATGGCGCTGTGTAGCAGCGGCATATAGGCCGCAGGCAGTAAGGGCGCCAGCAGCCGGGCGATGGCGGCCAGCACCAAAAGACCACTGGCCACATGGCTGCTTTTTAGCGCATTGGCATCCTTGTACAGCTTGACTACGGTAACCCGCGCCATGATGGTCACCATCAACACACCCAGCGCAGCCACTGTGACAGCATGGGTAGCCAGCAGCTGCGCCACCGGCACAAACTCGCGCAGACCGAGCAGGAATACGCCCAGCGCCAGTCCGCAGTAACCGGCAAACAAAAACAGGATGTCGGGGCGGCTGCGATAAAGCCATGGCTGCCAGCGCAGGATACGCACGGCAATAATGCCGCCGGCCAGCAACAACAGCAGACCCTTGATAACCGGCAGCACATCCAGAACCTGCAGCAGAAAGCCCAGCGCCAGCGCAACCAGCCCGGCCCCTTCCACATTGGGCTGCACACGGTTACCCATGCGCACATTCTGCTGCAACCAGAAGCTGGCCAACACCGGCGCAATCACCCGTCCGCCCATGAAAAACATCAGTGCCGACAGTACAATCAGCGCATGGGGCAGCAGCGCGGCAAACACGGACGCATCCGCCCCGGCCACGGCGGTCAGCAGGCCGACCAGCGCCACCATGGGCGCCACGCTACGGTTTTGCCACTTGCTCGCGCGCCAGAATGCCGGAACCACCTGCTGGGCCAGCATAAACGCTGCCCCGGCAGCAAACAGCGAGCCCAGCGGATGAAAGCCCAGCAGCCAGAAGCTGATTCGTGCCAGCAACCAGCACGCGGTCAGCCACAGCAGTTTTTTACGCTCGACATTGCCCAGCAGGTAACCGCAAATCACCAGAAACGCCACACCGAAGATCAGTTCGTGGGCATGCACATGGGGATTGGCCAGGCCCGGCAGCCAGTGAATTTGCCCAAGCATGGACACTACCGACAACGGCAACACAAGCATGGCGTACAACGATGCCAGCGGAAACAGCCACTGGCGGGCCTGGATTTTCTTGTTGAGAGATTTGGTTTCAGTCATGTCGCTGGTTGTCGCCGTCAAAGAATGGCCTGCAAGCCCTTGTCCGCAATCACATTGAGCAGCTTGAGTGCGGGACCGCTCGGACGGGTTTCACCCTGCTCCCACTTGCGAATGGTTGAAGCTGTTGTGTGCAGATGCAACGCAAACACCGGCTGGCTGAATTTGAGTGTTTCCCGCAGTTGCCTGATTGCTTGCGCATCAAAATCACGCACCGGCGGTGGGCACAAAGCATCAAACTCGCGCATGGTTACCTTGTCAATGGCCCCGGCTGCCTCAAGCGCGCCCAAATCATCCCTGAGTGATTCAATGATATTGCTCACAGTTCACCTCCTGCAAAACACCGGACAACAACGCCTTGTCCAGAGACTCTCCGTCCAGTTCCAGAAACACCCTGCCGGCGTACTGGAGAGCTTTCTTTTCGGCCTGGGTAATGTTGGCTTTGTCATTCTTGGAGAACCCATGCAGAAACACATAGCGTTCACCCAGCCTGACAGACAATAAAGTCCGGTAACTACTGCTCTTGCCTGCTCCTGAACGGGCAATGCGTTTCTTGTAAAGCAAGCCGCCCAAGTCCGCATCAAACAGGCCGTTACCCATTTCCTGAACCGCTTTGCATAAAGCAAGATCAGGCAAGCTTTCATCATCCTGCCACCGTGCAAAATCCTTTCGTTTCAAAATACGCATTCGAATCACTCCATTGATCGTACCCGTTACGGGTATACCTTAGCACCTTTACACAGCCTCCGACATCCTGGACTCAGCAACTGTGCTTCGCTGCTCAAGAATAACCAAGGCTTGCCGAGTGCGAATAAATTCGCACCTACCGACGCACAAACCAGATGCACAAAGCTCGCCCCAAACGCCGCGAAGCAGCCCGGCACAGCCGGGCCACTCCCTCAAACGGCAAGGTGTATCTGCAGGCAGGGCGAGGCCGGAGCAAAGCATCAGCAGGCGTGACGAAGCTTGCTTCGGCGCGGCTGCGTAGCTTTGCGCAGCGCCTCGCCCTGCCACACCGAAGCCAAAATCAACCCCTGGATTCTGCAACTGCCCTTCGCTACGCGCAGAATGACAGGGTGGTTGTAAACCACTACCCAAAAACCTTAAGGCTCCGTCAACAACCGGTACAGCTGTGGCAGGCGGGTAGGCAGCTGCACCGGCTCCTTGATCACGGTAAAGCCGTTGGCACCAAACATGTAGGGCAGATAGTCCTCGGCCTGCTGGTCGATGGTGATGCAGAACGGAATCAGTCCGGCCCTGCGCGCTTCCATCACCGCCTGACGGGTATCTTCCACGCCATAGCGGCCTTCGTAGATATCCAGGTCATTGGGCTTGCCGTCGGTGATCAGCAGCAGCAGCTTGCGCCGGTGCGGACGCTTTTCCAGCAGCTGGGTGGCGCGGCGGATGGCGGTACCCATGCGGGTGTAGTAACCGGGCTTGAGCGACTGGATGGCACCACAGACATTGGCGTTGTACTTCTGGTCAAAACCCTTGATTTCCAGCATGCGCACATGGTGACGGCGCAGCGAGGAAAAGCCGTACAGGGCAAAGTCGTCACCGGCCACCGACAGGGCTTCGGAGAACAGCATCAGGCTGTCACCCACCACATCGATCACGCGGCGTTCGTTGTTGACGTGCGCATCGGTGGACATGGACAGGTCGGCCAATGCCAGACAGCTGAGGTCTCGATGCTGGCGGCGGCGGTCCATGAACAGGCCCGGCTCGTGGATCTGGCCCAGCTTGCGCTCGACCTGAAAGTCGACACAGGCCTGCAAATCCAGCTCGCTGCCCTGGGTCTGCTGGCGCAGCCACTGCGGTTCGGCACGCAGGTGCTCGAACTGGCGGCGGATCTTCTTGGCCAGCGGTTGCAGGTGCTCGGGTAGGTTCATCGCATCCTGCAGACGCGGCTCCAGCATCTCGATGTTGGCAAAGTCCTTGACCAGCTCGTTGCGACGGTAATCCCACTCGGGCATCTTGATGCCCTCGCCCAATGGAATGTCGTCAATATCGCTTGGTGGCAGGTCCAGGTGAAGCTTGAGGCCGCCGCCCTTGCGCTTGCGCTTCTTGGATACGGTGATCTCGTCCAGGTCATCAGCAGCACGGGCCGCATCGATGTCATCGTCGTCATCACCGCAGCGGTCCAGATCCACGTGTTCGGTCCAGGTGAACAGGTTTTCCAGCCGGAATACCAGTAGCCCCTGCTTGCCGGCGTGATCATCAACCCGTCGTGCCTGCTTGCGCGGAGCCTTGCCCTCGCCCTGTGCCTTGCCCAGCAGGTCGCCATCTTCCTCTTCGTTCCAGTGGGTCTGTTGCGGGTTGCCAAGGTTGAGTGGCGGGTACAGCCACAGGGCAACCGGCCAGGGCGCGCGTTCGCTGCCGGGGAACTCGTCAACGGTGCCCGGCTTGAGCAATGCCTGGCGAATGGCGTTTTCCAGCGCGGCCTCGGCAGGCGGCAGCTCTTTCGGGTCGGGGCGCAGGGCCAGGTGAGCCAGCACCAGCTCGGTATAGCGCTTGTGCAATGCCGGATAGGTCTCCATCAACTCCAGTACCCAGCGCTGGTTGTCGCGCCCCCAATGCTGCATGGGGCCGGCATGCGCGGCCAGAATGGTCAGCCAGCGGTACAGCTCCTGATTGAGGCGCTCGTCCGGATAGGTGGCCACAGTGGCCGGCAAGCGCACGCTTTGCGCATCACGCCAGGCTACGGTGAGCTGCTGCGCGGTACCTGCAACCTTCTGCAGGAAGGAGCGTTTGACCATCATCTGTCGCGCCTGGGCCGCCTCCAGGCTGACCTCGTGGCCGCCACCCATGGCACGAAACAGCAATGCCAGCCCGTTCTGCAGCGGCTCCAGTTCGACTCTGGCCTCGGGAAACTCGGGATCAGCCCTGCGGGTGATGAACTTGTGCCAGACACTGCCGGCCCATTCTTCCACTTCAATGGCAAAACTCATGGAATGTCACCTCTCGATACAACTGCCGGAACTACAGGTTCCAGGAATCTTCATGCAGCCATCTACCGGATGGCTCTACGAAAGCCCCTGAAAAAACTACGCCGGGCGAACCCGGCGTAGTTTCACTCAGCTATCAGGCTGTCTCTGCGGGCAGAGGCACCGGACGGTCATCTGCAGCAGTCTGCAAGCTCTTCTTGAAGCTCAGCAGGTAGCAGATCAGGCCGATCAGGAAGCCCACGCCGGAGATCAGGCGCAGCCAGTAGAACAGCATCAGCTGGTCCTGGGTATCCATGAAGGACATGGCAGCACCGCTTTCAGGCAAACGACGCAGCCAGACTTCAACCACACCGGCACCAGTCAGGAACAGGGTGATGAAGACCATGCTGATGGTCATCAGCCAGAAGCCCCACAGCTCCATGATCTGGGCCTTGTTGCTTGGCGCTTCACCAATGCCGCGCAGCTTGGGCATGGCGTAGGAGATGATGCACATGACGATCATCGCGTAGGCACCGTAGAAGGCCATGTGACCGTGTGCCGCAGTGATCTGCGCACCGTGGGTGTAGTAGTTGACCGGAGCCAGGGTGTGCAGGAAGCCCCACACGCCAGCGCCCAGGAATGCCATCACGGCAGTACCCATGGCCCACATGGCGGCAGCCTTGTTCGGGTGCTCACGGCGGCGACGGTTGATCATGTTGAAGGCGAACAGCACCATCACGAAGAAGGGCAGTGGCTCCAGGGTGGAGAAGATCGAACCGACCCACAGCCAGACGCCAGGTGCACCAATCCAGAAGTAGTGGTGACCGGTACCCAGGATGCCGGAGATCAGCGCCAGGGCAACGATGACGTACAGCCACTTCTCGACCACTTCACGGTCAACACCGGTGATCTTGATCAGGACGTAGGCCAGGATGGAAGCCATGATCAGTTCCCAGACACCTTCAACCCACAGGTGAACCACGTACCACCAGTAGTACTTGTCACGGGACAGGTTCTCGGGGTTGTAGAAGGCGAACAGGAACAGCAGCGCCAGACCGATCAGACCGGTCATCAGTACCACGTTGACGGCAGTCTTGCGGCCTTTCAGCACGGTCATGCCAACGTTGTACAGGAATGCCAGGGCGACCACGACAATCCCCACCTTGGTTGGCAAGGGTTGTTCAAGGAACTCCCGGCCCATGGTGGCCAGTATGTTGTTACCGGTCATTTCGGCCAGAGTGGCATAAGGCACGAACAGGTAGCCGAGAATGGTCAGCACACCGGCAGCGGCGAATACCCAGAACATCAGGATGGCCAGTTTCGGGCTGTGCAGCTCGCGGTCGGCTTCTTCCGGAATCAGGTAATAGGCCGCACCCATGAAGCCGAACAGCAACCAGACAATCAGCAGGTTGGTGTGCACCATGCGGGCAACGTTAAAAGGCAGCAGCGGAAACAGGAAGTCTCCGATGATGTACTGCAGGCCCATGATCAGGCCGAACAGGATTTGACCCACAAAAAGCATCAGCGCAAACACAAAATAGGGTTTGGCCACCTTCTGTGACTCAAATTTGAACAGGGTTTGACTGGACATAATCCGTCCTCCAACTTACAGGCAATTCAAATTTGCACAAACAAGCAACAAATCATCCAGGCATCAGCCTTCGATGTTGGGTGGCCAGTCGTTTGTGTTGATTTTCGCAGTCCACTCCAGGAACTCGGTCAGGTCGGACAGCTGCTGATCGGTCAGGTTGAATTGCGGCATTTGGCGACGGCCGGGAACACCGGTCGGCTGCGCCTTCATCCATGCGGGCAGGAAGTACTTGAAGCCTGCTTCGCCGCCGCGACGATGGAATACGTTGCCCAGTTCGGGGGCAAAGTATGCACCCTCACCCAGCAGGGAGTGACAGCCGCTGCAGTTGTTGGACTCGTAAATGTGTTTTCCGCGAATCACCGCCTCTGTCAGCTGATCAGCATTGGTACGCTCGGGAATGGTTTTCTCTGTGTGGTATGCCAACGCAAGGAACACCAAAATGAAGAACAGACTGCCTCCATAATAAATATTCCGCGCCATACCTTTGGTGAATGTTTCAGACATGATGCGATGCCTCCTGGGAAAATTTGCAGGTTCATCATAGAAACTTAATGTTGCAAATGTGCTTGATAGCAATCAAGTAAGCCAAGATAGTGCCAATCGCACCAGACATTAGACGTTTGCATGACGCGCCAGCCTGCATCCTTTGGTTGCAGGTGAACGAAAAGGGGCGGCAGAAAGCCGCCCCGGAACAGAGACTCAGAACACCGGAATGACGGCACCGTTGTACTTTTCATTGATGAAATCACGCACTGCATCGCTGCCCAGTGCCTGCACCAGCTTCTGCACGGCTTCGGCCTGCTGGTTGTCTTCGCGGGTCACCAGGATGTTGACATAAGGAGAGTCGGCACCCTCGATTGCCAGCGCATCCTTCTGCGGGTTCAGGCCGGCTTCCAGCGCGTAGTTGGTGTTGATCAGCGCCACATCAACCTGGTCCAGCACCCGTGGCACGGTGGCTGCTTCCAGCTCGCGCACGCGCAGTTTTTTCGGGTTGTCGGCAATGTCACGTGGTGAGGCGGTAATGCCTGCATCCGCTTTCAGGGTCAGCACGCCGGCATTCTGCAGCAGCAGCAACGCACGACCACCGTTGGTGGCATCGTTGGGAATGGCTACCTGGGCACCCTGTTTCAGGTCAGCCAGGCTGGTCACCTTGCGGGAATACGCGCCAAACGGCTCGATGTGGATGCCGGCGACGCTGACCAGTTTGGTGCCCTTGGCGGCATTGAACTCGTCAAGGTAGGGCTGGTGCTGGAAGAAGTTGGCATCCAGGCGGCCTTCGGATACCTGCACGTTGGGCTGTACATAGTCGGTGAAAACTTTGACCTCCAGGGTGATGCCCTGCTCAGCCAGCGCCGGTTTAACGAATTCGAGAATTTCGGCGTGCGGCACCGGCGTGGCAGCAACCTGCAGTTTTTCTGCTTGCGCAGTCAGGGAAAAGGCGCTCAGTGCGGCGGCCAGCAACAGTGTTTTTTTCATTGAAGACTCCTTGGGTTTTCGTCCGGCACCCGGCAACTTGCACGGGCTGCAGACCATTCTTATTTGCGGGAAAAGTGCACCACCAGGCGGTCGCCCAGCATTTGCAGGATTTGTACCAGCACCAACAATAGCACGACCGTAACCACCATCACATCCGTCTGGAAGCGCTGGTAGCCGAAACGGATCGCCAGGTCACCCAGACCACCGGCCCCGACCACACCGGCCATTGCCGTGTAGGACACCAGGGTAATCGCGGTCACGGTAACTGCCGCGATGATTCCCGGCCGGGCTTCCGGTAACAGGGCATTCCAGATGATCTGGCCGGTGGTCGCGCCCATCGACTGCACAGCCTCGATGATGCCGCGATCCACCTCGCGCAGCGCGGTTTCCACCAGCCGGGCAAAGAACGGCGTGGCCCCCACCACCAGTGGCGGAATGGCGCCGGCCACCCCCAGCGAGGTGCCGGTCACCAGCACGGTGAAGGGAATCATCACGATCAGCAGAATGATGAACGGCAGCGAGCGCAGCACGTTCACCACCAGTGACAGTGCGGCATAGGCGCCACGGTGGGCAAACAGCTGACGCGGACCAAGCAAAAACAGCAGCACGCCCAGCGGCAAACCCAGCAACACGGTAAACAGCAGCGAACCGCCCAGCATCAGCAGGGTGTCCAGTGTCGCCAGCCAGATTTCGTACCAGTCAATATTGACGAACATTGCACTCATGCGCGGATCACCTCCAGGGTTACGCCGGCGGCCTGCAACTGTTCACGGGCGGCCAGGGCCTGGCTTTCGCTGCCACTCAGGGCAACGGTGAGCTGACCGCAGGGCTGATCCTTGATGCGGCCGATGCGGCCGGCGAGGATGCTGTAGTCGATGCCGGTCTCGCGGGCAACGCGGCCCAGCACCGGCGCATAGGTGCTTTCGCCGAGGAAGGTCAGGCGTACGATGCTGCCCTGCACCTGCTGCCAGTCTTCATCGGTGACAAAATCGTCATCCTCGCTTTCCTGAACAAAGCTGATGGTAGTCGGATGTTGCGGGGGCAAAAAGACATCGGCGACATCACCCAGCTCGACAATCACGCCGCCATCCATCACGCCGACCCGGTCGCAGACGCGGCGGATGACGTCCATTTCGTGAGTGATCAGCACAATGGTCAGGCCCAGTTCGCGGTTGATCTCGGCCAGCAATTGCAGCACCTGGGCCGTGGTTTGCGGGTCCAGCGCGCTGGTAGCTTCGTCACACAGCAGAATGTCCGGACCGGTTGCCAGCGCGCGGGCAATGCCGACACGCTGCTTCTGGCCGCCGGACAGCTGCGCCGGGTATTTCTGCGCGTGCTCGGACAGTCCGACCCGCACCAGCAATTCACGGACCCGTTGCGCAATGTCAGCGCTGCCGTGCCCGCCAGCCAGTTTCATCGGCATGGCGATGTTCTCGGCCACGGTTTTCGAGGCCAACAAATTGAAATGCTGGAAAATCATGCCCACGGAGCGGCGAAAACTGCGCAGACCATTTGCATCCAGCGCGGTCACCTCGATGCCATTGATGATGATACGGCCACCGCTGGGTTCTTCCAGCCGGTTGATCAGACGCAGCAGGGTGCTTTTACCGGCACCGGAGTGGCCAATCAGGCCAAAGACCTCACCACGCCGGACATGCAGATCGGTGGGCTGCAGCGCCGGGATCTGCCGGCCCTGTACAGTGTAGGCCTTGTGGACCTGTTGAAATTCGATCACTTGTGTTCCTTGGGCTGCCTGCCTGTTGCGGCAGCCGGCAGCCTTGCTCTGTACAAATGTATTCGCGCAGGGAGCCCGAATATTTTGTGCGAATAAATTCGCACCTACATTATTCTTTCCCGGCTACCTTGAGTACGGTGTCGGCCGCCCAGAAGCGGTAACGCACTTCGATGTTGTCCGGCGCATACACCACCACCGGCAGCTTGCTGTTGTAACGCAGGAAGGTGCCGTCACCGCGCACCGGCACGAAGGCCTCCACGGTGCTGTTGTCCGGACAGGCCATCATGGTGCTCATCGGCCCTTGCACATCACTCAACTCGTAATAGGTATAGCCCCAGCCTTCCAGGGTGCGCTCCTTGAGGGTGCCGGCCATGGCGCGGGTGTTACAGTCGGTCTGCATCAGCTGCCCAGGGACGATTTCCAGTTTGTACAGGTCTTCGTCAGCCTGTTGTGGCAGCCAGATCACATGACGCTGGTAGCCTTCCTGCGCAGCCGGATAAGGGGCGACATCAGCCAGCTTTTGCTGGGAAACGGCGGCACAGGCGGCGGTGGTAACGGCGGCAACCATGGCGGCGGCGCAAAGTGCTTTTTTCATGATCAGGCCCTGCTTGAGAAAAATGACGGCCTATTGTCCCCGAGCAGGCTCCGCCTGACAACAGCTAGAGCGGCTCCAGGCACTGGTGCATGGCTGCCGCCATGCTACGCATCAGCCCGGCATAGCTGTCGGCCCGACTGCCCAGCGGGTCAAGTTCCTGCAGGTGTACCGTCAACCCCCTGGCCAGGCTGTGCGCCAGCCGTGGCGGCGCCGGAGGCTCGGTGAAGATGCAGCTGGCACCGGCCTGTTCCAGCGCTTCACGCATGTCCTGCACATGCCGGGCGCCAGGCTGGACCTCGGCACTCAGCGCAAACACGCCCGTATGCTGCAGGCCATAACTGTGCTCGAAGTAATTGAAGGCCTCGTGAAAGACAAAAAACGGTTTGCCACGCACCTGCTGCAGCAGTTCGTGCAGCTCCACATCCAGTGTACCCAGCTCGTGGTTGAACGCCTGCAGATTGGCCTGGTAGTGCTCAGCCGCCGCCGGATGCAGACGGGCAAACTCCTGCGCCATGAACGCTGCGATTACCCGAGCATTGGCGGTGGACAGCCACAGGTGCGCATCCAGCCCGCCGGGCTGATGGTGGTGATCGTGCTGCCTGAGCCCGGACTGCGCCTTGCCGACATGTTCGTCATGGTCATGGTCATGCCCGTGGTCGTGGTCGTGGTCGTGGTCGTGGTCGTGGTCGTGATCGTGATCGTGATCGTGATCGTGATCGTGATCGTGATCGTGATCGTGGTTATGTTCCTGATCGTAATGCAGCAACTCCAGCCCCGGCAGCTGCTGCATGGCATGGCTGTGCTGTGGCCGGCTGTCGACCAACTTGAGCAGGAAATTTTCCATATCGGGACCAATCCAGAAGAACGCGTCCGCCCGGGCAAAGCGCTTGCTGTCAGAGGGGCGCAAGCTGAACGCGTGCGGCGAAGCTCCCGGCGGCAACAGCACCTCGCTGCGGCCCTGCTCGCCCAGGATGCGCTGGGCAATCAGCTGCAGCGGCTGAATACTGGTCAGCACTTCAGGCGCTGCCAGCACGGACTGGCTACAGGCCAGCAATACAATCATGGGTAAAAAACGGTACACGGAGGTTTCCTCAGTCAAAAGTTGTTATATAATAACGTTTCGATTCTGGAAATAATCAAGTCATGTCAAAAAATATTTCTCCTCCAGCCGCTCCGTGCCCGCATCATGGGCACCAGGCCTGCATCGAGCAGGCACTGGCCACTGCCGTCGAGCTGTGTAACCGTGGCGGCCTGCGGCTGACCCCCATCCGCAAACGGGTACTGGAACTGGTCTGGCAAAGCCACCAGCCACTGGGAGCCTATGACATTCTGGCGCAACTCAGCGCGGAGGACGGCCGCCCGGCAGCGCCGCCCACAGTCTACCGGGCACTGGACTTTCTGCTCGACAACGGCCTGATCCACCGGCTCGCCTCACTCAATGCCTTCATCGGCTGCGACCGGCCGCACCAGGCCCACCAGGGCCATTTCCTGATTTGCCGGCTCTGCAAGGTAGCCCGCGAGCTGCCGCATGACGCCATTGACGAAGCGGTGGAGCAGACAGCAGCCGAGCTGGGCTTTCTGGTCGAACAACAAGTCGTCGAAGTGTCCGGAGTGTGCGCACCCTGCAGGGGGCACGCGTGAGCCAGCCATTGATCCGGCTTGAACATGGCTGCGTCAGTTTTGCCGGTCAACCCGCCCTGGAAGACGTCAGCCTGGAGTTGCAGCAGGGCGAGATCGTCACCCTAGTTGGTCCCAACGGTTCCGGCAAGACCACGCTGGTACGGGTGCTGCTCGGATTGCTGCCACTGGACAGCGGTACACTCTGGCGCACGCCCAGACTGCGCATCGGCTACATGCCGCAAAAGCTGGCAGTACATGCCACCCTGCCCCTGACGGTGAAACGCTTTTTGCAACTGGTGCCGGGCGTCAAGGCGGCAGAGATCAAAACCGCTCTGCAGGAAACCGGTGCACTCAAGGTGTATCACAGCCCGCTACAGCGCATTTCCGGTGGCGAACTGCAACGGGTGCTGCTGGCCCGCGCCCTGCTGCGCAAGCCGCAGCTGCTGGTGCTGGACGAACCGGTACAGGGTGTCGATGTCAACGGCCAGCTGGAGCTGTACAACCTGATTGGCCGTTTGCGCGAACGCTATGGCTGCGGCGTACTGATGGTCTCTCACGACCTGCATCTGGTGATGCGCGCCACCGACCGCGTGCTGTGCCTCAACCGTCACCTGTGCTGCAGCGGCCAGCCGGAACAGGTCAGCCACCATCCGGCCTTCGTTGCCCTGTTTGGCGACCAGGCAGCGCGGGATCTGGCGGTTTATCACCACGCCCACGACCATCAGCACGACCTGCACGGCTGCGTGCTGGACGACAGCAAACCCCACGACCACGGACCGGACTGCACCCATGCCTGAGTTTCTTCTTTACGCCCTGCTCTCTGGTCTGGCGCTGGCACTGGTGGCCGGCCCGCTGGGCGCATTTGTGGTCTGGCGACGCATGGCCTACTTTGGCGATACCCTGTCGCACTCGGCACTGTTCGGTGTGGCCATCGGTCTGCTGCTGGATGTGCAGCCGGCACTGGCGGTGGTGATCAGCAGCCTGCTGCTGGCCCTGCTGCTGGTTACCCTGCAACAACGCCAGCCACTGGCTTCGGACACGGTGCTGGGCATTCTGGCACACAGTACCCTGTCGCTGGGGCTGGTCACGCTCAGCTTCATGGAGTCGGTGCGGGTGGACCTGATGGGCTACCTGTTTGGCGATCTGCTCTCGGTCACCGGCAGTGACCTGATCGGCATCCTCGCCGGCAGCATGCTGGTATTGCTGGGCCTGCTGTGGCTGTGGCGGCCGTTACTGGCCATGACCGTAGATGAAGAACTGGCCCGGGTCGAGGGCGTGCCGGTAGCCGGCCTGCGTTTGGCCCTGATGCTGCTGATGGCCCTGGTGATCGGTGTGGCGATGAAGATTGTCGGCGTGCTGCTGATCACTTCGCTGCTGATCATCCCTGCCGCCACCGCCCAGCGGCATGCCCGCAGCCCCGAACAGATGGTGCTGATCGCTACCCTGCTGGGCATGGCCGCGGTCTGCGCCGGGCTGGCCATGTCCTGGCATCTGGATACGCCAGCCGGGCCTTCGATCGTGGTGTGCGCCGCCGCCTGGTTCGTCTGCAGCCTGTTATGGCCGGTACGCAGATAGCCTCTGACTTTATTTATCCAGCTCCACATATTGCGCAGTAATCTGATCCATATTCATGAGAATTTTTTCGGCAGCCCGAGCCACCAAAAACGGGATATATTTTCTCTCACCTCCTTCTTCGTTCAGCTGGAAGCTGGTCCGAAATATAACCCACTGCCGCCCTACTTCTGTTAGGCCTTGTTGTATTTCCCGCGTATTTTCTGGAGCAGCCTGCAAATATGCCAATGCTCCTTCAAACTCATAACGTGCACTCAGCATTTGCTGATCAAGTTCGGTATCATGAAATCCGCTGCTGGCCAGCATATAGAGTTTGGCTATGCGTTGTGACAGCATGCGTTGCCGGCCCGCAGTATTGACCAGCCTGGCAGGTACCGTTCCCGATTCCTCCTGTAGTTTCAGCACCACATCATTGGTTGCATTGAGCAAAGGGGCATCAAATACCAGTAAAGCTTGTAAGCTTTCTTGGCCAACCGGACCTTGCAAAACGAGCCTGAACTCCCTCCACAACTGCCCGGTTTCTTGCAGTGCCGTCTGTACAGGCTCACTACGCGCATTCCTGGCCAGCTGGTCTAATTGCTTGTCAAACAGGGCAGCAGCATCTTCAAGCTGTTTTTTTGCCTCCACAGGATCAATATCGGTCAATATTTGCGCATACGCCTTGATCATGCGTTGCGTTAGCATGCGCTGCAAACCTGCCTGATCTATCATTTCGGGAAGTGCAACATCGGCCAGCGCAGCTGCTGGCAGCAGCAGCGCAACCAGCCATGCATAGCACAATGGACGCATCATTTTCATAACCATACCCAATAACTCCCTGTAAACCGGTAAAAGCCAGGCTGTGCAGCAACACTCAGAAACACACCCATACCATGTGTAATACCAATGTCAGCCTGACCGACAGGCAGAAGTCTGGGAGCCGATCCCAGTAAACGCAATCTGCATTCGTGGGTACAAAACAGGACCAATTTGGGTATAAATATCCTGTCGCACCACCCGACAACAGGCCCGACCAGTCGTCATGAAACAAAAAATACTCACCGGAATTCTTGCCGTGGTCATCTGCGACGCATCTATTACCAACAAGAAATTTGAAGCCCCGCAGCTAAAGGTTATACTTGCAGCCTGGCGATGCAGCCGGTACACGCTGTACCAGCGGATTGCATTGTTGGCATAGTCAAAGCCCATCAGGAGTTCCCATGGGACTACACACCCCTATGTATGACATGCACCTGGCTCTGGGTGCCAAAATGATCGACTTTCACGGCTGGGAAATGCCCCTGCACTATGGCTCCCAGGTTGAAGAGCATCACCAGGTACGCAACGACTGTGGGGTCTTTGACGCCTCGCACATGAGCACCACGGACATTACCGGCCCCGATGCCGAATCACTGCTGCTTAAGGTCCTGAGCAACAATGTGACCCTGCTGCAGAAAGCCGGTGCCGGCCATTACAGCGCCATGCTCAACGAACAGGGAGGGGTGATTGACGACCTGATCGTGTTCCGCATGGATGACGGCTTCCGCCTGATCAACAACGCCTTCACCCGCGATAAAGTGCAACCCTGGCTGCAACAGCATGCCGCCGGACTGGACGTGACCATCCGCCCGCGCGACGATCTGGCCCACTTTGCCGTGCAGGGCCCGAATACCATCGAACGTCTGGGCAGCGTGCTCAACTCCGGCCGTGTACAGATCATCGGCGGTTTGCAGCCTTATCACGGCCATTGTGACGGCGACTGGTTCCTGAGCCGTACCGGTTACACCGGCGAGGACGGCATCGAGATACTGCTGCCGGCCAGCCAGGCGGTGGACTTCTTCAACGAACTGATCGGTGCCGGCATTACCCCCATCGGCCTCGGTGCCCGCGACACCCTGCGCCTTGAGGCCGGTTTCACCCTGTTCGGCAACGACATGGACGAGCACATCAGTCCCTACTCGGCCAACATGCATCATGTGGTGGCAATGGAGCCGGCAGAGCGCGAGTTCATCGGCCGCAGCGCACTGGAGCAACAGCTGGCTCACGGCATCAGCGAAAAACTGGTCGGCCTGGTGCTTGAAGAGCGCGGTGTGCTACGCCATGGCCAGCCCGTGCGCATCGCAAGCGTCGGTGAAGGCACCATCACCAGCGGCAGCTTTTCTCCCACCCTGGGCAAGGCCATTGCGCTGGCCAGGGTACCGGTCAACACAGCCGAGCGCGGCGAAGTGGAAATTCGCGGTCGCTGGTTCCCCGTACGGATTGTGCGCCCGCGCTTTGTCCGTCACGGCAAGATTCTGATCTGACAATCAACAACAAGAGACTATCGCCATGAGTACTGCACCCGAAGAACTCCGTTATGCCGCCACCCACGAATGGCTCCGCCTGGAAGCCGACGGTACCGTAACCCTCGGCATTACCGACCATGCCCAGGCAGCCCTGGGAGACATCGTCTATCTGGAACTGCCTGAACAGGGCAGCCAGCTGACCGCCGGCCAGGTGGCTGGCGTGGTCGAGTCGGTCAAGGCCGCTTCGGACTATCACGCGCCCATCAGCGGCACGGTCACCGAGGTCAACGAGGGCTTGGTGGACGCGCCGGAAGGCATCAATACCCACCCGTACCAGAGCTGGTTTTATCGCATGCAGCCTGCGAATCCGGCAGAAATCGAACAACTGCTGGATGCAGCCGGCTACCTGAAACAATGCACCGCCTGACCGGTCTTTCCATCTTGTAGGTGCGAATAAATTCGCACCTACAGGCAACTCTTTATCTGCCGCCTACTGCGCCGGCTCCCGGCGCTCCCACACTTCGAAGGTATAGGCCGGTCGGCCATCCAGTTCCGGTTGCGGCTGGGCGTCCACACGCTGCCACTCGTCAAACGGCAGCTGCGGAAACCAGGTATCACCTTCCAGCTCCAGCTCGATGCGGGTCAGGTACACCCGGCTGGCCTGTGCCAACGCCTGGTGATAAAGCTGGCCGCCGCCGATCAGCATCACCTCGTCCACGCCCTGCTCCTCCGCCCATTTCCGGCCACGTTCAACCGCGCCGGTCAGGTCGGCAAATACCTCGGCTCCGTCCAGCTGCAAGTCCGGCTGGCGGCTGACCACAATGTTGAGCCGGCCCGGCAGCGGGCGGCCCAGCGACTCCCAGGTTTTCCGCCCCATGATCACCGGCTTGCCCAGCGTCCGCGCCTTGAAATAGCGCAAGTCTTCAGGCAGGTGCCAGGGCATGGCATTATCACGACCTATGACCCGGTTACGGGTAGCGGCTACAATAAGACACAAAGGCAAACTCGACATCGACAGGCTCTGCTTTATTCAACATGAGCGTCATGATGCCGCTTAAACAGGTTCTGAACAATGCTTTATATAATTTATGCATAACACCGCTTCGGCTGCCCCCGATCTGGAGCAGCTTTCCCCCCTGCAACGCCTGTGGCTATGCGAAGGCATCCGCCTGCATGAGCAGCATCATCCCCTGCTGGAAGACAGCGAAGCCTGCCGTCTGGCCCGTCAACAGGGTCAGTCGCTGCAACAGCGTATCGAGCTACGCAACCTGACGCTGGCCCGCCAGCAAGGGCTGACCGGCGCACTGCAGAACTGGCTGAGCGCCGCCCGCTGGTTGGGCTTGGCGCTGACCGCGCTGGCCCTGCTGACCGGCTACGGACTGGCCAGTACTGCCCTGAGCCGGCAGGCCGACACCATCAATGTAGTCTGGGCATTATTCGGACTGCTGGGCCTGCATCTGGTTACATTACTGTTCTGGCTGGCCGGCATGCTGTTTCGCCCCGGGCAACCCTCCTGGTTCATGCAACTGCCACTGGACCTGACCGGACATATCAGCCGTAGTCCTCACGCCGCCCGACTAACCAGCGCACTGCTCAGCCTGCTGGGTCGCCGGCACCTGCTGCCCGCCGCCCTGAGCCGGCTGGCACACGGCTGGTGGCTGCTGGTGCTGCTCACCGCCCTGCTGGCCTCGTTGATGCTGCTTGGCACCCACCGCTACGCCTTCGTCTGGGAAACCACCATTGCCCAACCGGACAGCTTTGTCAGCCTGGTACAAGCCTTGGGCTGGCCCGGCCAGTGGCTGGGCTTTGCCCTGCCCGATGCCGAGCTGATCCGCGCCAGCGGCGAGCAGCTGCTGAGCGACGAACTGTCCCGTCGCACCTGGGCCAGCTGGCTGATAGGTGTACTGGTGGTCTATGGTCTGCTGCCCCGCCTGTTGCTGGCGGTGTTTTTCCAGTGGCGCTGGCAGCGCGGCAAACGCAGGCTGCAGCTGGATGAAAACTCCGCCGACTGGGCCTATCTGCATGCCCGCCTGCAACCTGCGGTGCAAAGCGGCCAGATTATCGACCCGGCACCGCAACAGATACCGCAGCCCGAACCGGCAACCGCCAGCGGCACACACAGCCATGCCCTGCTGGCCGGGCTGGAACTTGAGGATCCTCTGCAATGGCCGCTGGCCCTACCTGCTTCCCTGCAGCAACTGGGCAATCTGGATGGCTATGCAGCCCAGCAGGCCCTGCTGGAACAACTGGCAGCCCGACCCGGGCAAGCACTGGTACTGGCCTGCGACAGCCGCCGCTCGCCAGACCGGGGCAGTCTGCATTTCATCAGCGAACTGACCCGCAGCTGCAACCTGCAGGTCTGGCTGCTGCATGCCGAACAGGACCCGCAACGGCTGTCAGGCTGGCAACAGGCACTCACGCAGCTGCAGGTCGCTCACAGCACCAGCGCCCCCTGGCTGACGACAGGAAGCAGCCCTCATGCCTAAAACACCCGTCATGCAATTGGCCGTGGTTGGCCATACCAACGTCGGCAAAACCTCGCTGCTGCGCACCCTGACCCGTGACAGCAGCTTCGGTGAAGTCAGCCACCGTCACAGCACCACCCGTCACGTCGAGCGGGTCCGGCTGGGCACCGCCAGCCAGCCGGTACTGGACCTGTACGACACTCCGGGCCTGGAAGACGCCATGGCACTGCTGGCCTATATAGGTCAGCTGACAGAAACCGGCCCTGCACTGGATGGCCCTGCACGCATCGAGCTTTTTCTTTCCAGCAACGCAGCCGGCCAGCGCTTCGAACAGGAAGCCAAGGTGCTGCGCCAGCTGCTCAAATCCGATGCAGCCCTGTACGTGATCGACGCTCGCGAACCGGTACTGGCCAAATACCGTGACGAGCTGGCCTTGCTCAACATGTGTGGCAAGCCGTTACTACCGGTACTCAATTTCACGCACAGCCCGCAGCAGCAAACCTCTGCCTGGCGCGAAGCGCTGGCCCGGCTGAGCCTGCATGCCGTTATCTGCTTTGACAGCGTCAGCCCACCGGAAGATGGTGAGCAGGGGCTCTATGACAGTCTGGCGCTGCTGCGCCAGGATCACCGCGCCGCCCTGCAGGAACTACAGGCCTGGCACCAGCAGCAAGGTCGACAGCGGGCCCAGGCGGCCCGGCTGCAAATCGCCGGATTGCTGGTGGATGTCGCCGCCGCCCGCCTGGCTGTCAGGCCCGAACAGGCCGCCAGCGAACTGCAACACCTGCAGCAATGGGTACGCCAGCGCGAACAGGCCTGTACTGCCCGGCTGCTGGATATTTACGCCTTTGACCAGAATGAAGTCAGCGCCGCAGAAGTGCCGCTAGAATCGGGCCGCTGGTCCACCGACCTGTTCAGCAGCGAGGCGCTGGCCGATGCCGGCATCAAGCTGGGCAGTGGCGCGGCTGCCGGTGCGGCTGTCGGTTTCGGCATCGACGTCATGACCGGTGGCTTTTCCCTGGGTATGGGTACCTTGCTCGGCGGCCTGATTGGCGGCACAGCGCAGTGGTCACGCCGCTATGGCAAGCGCATGCTGCATCTGGCGCAGGGTCATGAAGAGCTGACCGTCAGCGATGCCATCCTGTTGCTGCTGCAAGCACGCCAGCTGCACCTGCTGGAAATACTGCGCAAACGCGGCCACGCCGCCAGCGAAAGCATCCAAATCGCCGATATAGCGGCCCGGCAGGAACAGCTGCCGGCACCGCTTAAAGCAGCTCGCAGCCAGCCGCACTGGTCCAGCCTGGCCGGTGACCGACACTTGCAGGACCCGGAGCGCAACAGGTGTGTAGAGCAGCTTGCAGCAATGTCAGCCCTCCATGACTAACGGTCGGCGCGATCAGTTCTTCGTTACTGTACAATCCTAATCAGCATCCTGGGCACCAGCCCACCAACGCTGTGCAGCTGCCCGGTCAAAAGCAGGCAAAGTCTCGGTCTCAATATGCGAATTAGCCAGAGCTTTATATGTCGTACGGAACAGAGACAGCTTTTCTGGAGCGTCAGTAACAGATACATCGAACGTTCCGCCAGAGACTCCCGTCACCGATTGGTCAAGAAGCGGAATGACCGGACCAGCACGGAACTCCTCACCCACCCTAGGGCGGAGCTTAGCCGTTACCTGCCCCATATAGCTGATTGCTGATGGTGAAACCTTGAAATCCAACAGCATGGGAACCTGGAAAATGCCATTAAAAGGAAAAGCGTTAGCATTACCCGTGACCGCCATAAGCCTGTACTCTCCTGGCACAAGTGCCATACGAACCAGATAAACACTGTCGCCGTTCTCTAGTTGCAACTTATCCTCTTCACGCAACTTGAAGTTTTGTCGATCAGTTTTTTTACTGCTGCCGGGCTTTTCTACATGTACAACAAAAGGTTTTGGCACATAACGACTGTTATCGTCCCTCGACACATCAATAGCAAGCAAAACAACAGACTTCTCACGCGTATCAATTGCAACTGTTTTTTTATCCACCGCCATAGGGTTAACTGTTGCACATCCAGCCAGGATGCAGCACAGAAAAAGAGAAATAGCTTTTATTTTCATCACTTCATAATCCATTCAGTTTATTTGCGTATAAATACAAGCAGCAAGATTATTTTATTCAACTATTTAGAATCATCATCAACCTCCCTGTCAGAACAAAGGTCTTCTTTCGTCAGGCCGTCTGTGTCATGCCATTGATCTTGAGCGCTTTTTTTGCACGGCGATGGAGTAGTTTTTCTTTGGCCAAGAAAAATAAATTAGCAAAACTTATTGATGATCCGGCCAGAAATAAAACTTGAGAAATCAAACATTAGCCCACCTGTTCAATATGCGCTCTCTCTAACTCACTGTTTCTTCTCCGCTTTAGAAAGGCATTTTGGCGGCTGTGGAGCCGGATAAGTCATCCCACCCGTTACGCCGACAATAACTGTCTGCCCCGGACGGTATTCATTACCGTCAATCAACTGGCCAGCCGCATCAAACCCTGCACCCAATGTAGTACCTGTCAAAACAGCACATGTCGGCAGCATATCCCAGCCAACCGGCAGATGATATAGAATATGCTCTCACTGATTAAGCTTTTTAGGTAAAACCCATAAAGAAATTAAAAACGAAGAAATTGCCCCTAACAGAAACGGAACCGAGGGATGCCAAATCAACCCAGGAAAAGGCTCTGCTCTACCAGTTGGGATTAAAAAATCTATTAATGGCCCCCACGCATAGGCAGTACACCCTCCTAACAATACTAAAAATAATACTTCACTGAAGCCTTTATGCAGTTTAAACAGACTACTAACCATGCCTAAAAAAACCGCAGGTAAACCGTAAAAAACTAGCGCCCCTAAACTCACTACGGACACAAGCGCCAGGTAAAATAGCAACGATTCATTTCTATTATAAAAATTTTCAAAAGAAAAAAAGGCAAAAGAAAATATTAAGGTCGTTGAAATAACAGGGCATAACGAGAATCCAAAAAAAACCTTAAAATATGGATATTTCCTCATGGCAAGCAACCTTGAAACAAGTCATGTCCTGGCAAGTTGATATCAGTCGTGCTGAAAACCTGTATGTATTGACCATTGTCCACTGCTACCCAGCGACCGCCTGTGTCATAGATACCTTCCGGCCCGTTCACTAGCATGCCTGTGCCGGGGTTGAGATCGGTACCGGAGATATTGGACAAACGCAGCTGCTCCTCTATCTGCTCCACTGTATAACGGCCATCGCTTTCTTCAGCCAAACGCTGGGCCAGTTTGTATTCAGCTATAATTATAGCCACGTTATACTTCTAAGTTACTTCGGATTAAGAACAGTCATCAACCAAGAGCCAAAGCCAACAAACCCACCTCCAATCAACCCAGCTAACAGTGATTTCTTTAAGTCATCGAGTCCAAAACAGAAAAAACCAACTTTATAAAAACACACAACCCCTCCTATTACCCTTACAATCACCACCAAGACAAAAAGGAACAAAAAATAATGTAGTATTAAATTAAAAAGCAATATGACGGCTTTCTTACCTATCTCCATCTTTCAATCCTTTTATCTTCTCACCTGTTTGTTCCACGACATCAGATAGAGTCTCACTAATAACTTCACCAGTAATTGCTCCAGATACCTCGGCTCTCTTTCCGGGCAAAATATTTTTAACTTTATTTTCAATATTTTTACCACCAACATAACCAGCAGCCGCTCCCACTCCAGCACCTATTACTGGTGCTGTTGAATCCTCTCCTTTTATCTGGCTACCAATATACGCGCCGCCCATACTTGCTCCTACAGTGCCCAGCACTCCTTTCCCCTGGGTCAGGCCGCCTACTACAGTTGCAATGGTTGCGTCTGTATAGCTCAAATCTTTAAGGTCTTTGGTGCTCATTTGATACGCTAAATTTGAGCCACCACCTACGGCTGACCCAACCACCACGGTCACCACTCCGCCAGAGACACTTACAAACCCTGCGCCTGTTAATGTAACCATGGCCCAAGCCTTCAGAAAATCTTTAGCAGGACCTTCAAATCCATCGCCACGCGCCATCGCTTGCAAAGCCCTGGATAACTCTTCAGGTGACGTACCTTGCTCCTGCATATGCTGAGCCAGTGAACTGGCTGCCTGCCCATAGGTCATCATTCCGTGCGGCAGATGCAATTCATGGTTATAGCTGGTCGCATTCCCCGCCACCCATGCGCCGGTTTGCATGTCCTTTTCATCGCCACCAGCCATACTGGCAACCAGCACGCCCAGCACTTGCGAGTTCATGATCAGCAGGCCGCTGCGTTGCTCATGAGTCATGCTGTCGTACTGGCTGGCCAGGGTGTCGATCAGCGCTTCGTTGGCTCCGGCCACCAGTGCGCCGCTTTTGAAGTCACTGCCAGCCGCTTCGGCAGCCAGGCCACCCATGATGGCGTGCAGGCCGATTTTGGCCCAACCGCTTTCTGTGAGTTGAAGCTCTTGGCTGAAATCACCCACCCAGTTAAAACCCGCAGCAGCAAAGGGGTTGGCCAGCGTGCTGGTCAGGGCATCGCCAAAGTCACCGTCTTGCCCCAGCGCCTTGTTGAGCGTGGCCGAGGTGACGTTTTGCAGTGCCTGGTTGGCGGCGAATTGGCCGACACCACCCCAGGTGCTCAAGCCTCCTTCAGCCGCCACCTTGCCGCTGTTGGCCAATACGCCTGTGTTGTTGGACACGGCACCGGTGTTGCTTGGACCGGTTTGAGTGCCCGTCCACTTGTCATATACACCAGCCGTCAGGCCAGCGGTGATGCCGGAGACGGCATAACCTTTTAAGGCATCGCTGGACGTTACATCCTTGAAAGCTGCACCCAAATTGCCTTTGTTGTTGATGGTGCTAACAGCTGCGTTACTGGCAACCGCCGATACCACCGCATTGGAACTGGCAATGCCTGCTGTGCTGGTTGCTCCAGTCAGACCGGCACCCCAACCCGCCGTAAAGTACGCCACCACAATGGCGATCACCATGGCTGCCGGGCCGCTCAGGCCGGAGCTGCTGTAGCTGAAGCTGTCATGCAGTTCCTTGACCTGGCGCCAGTCCACGTCACCACGCTGTTGCATCTCCTTGATCCAGGCCAGTTGCGGATCGGCCTGTACCATGGCGTCGATGGTCTGGTTGATGCTGTGCTGGTTGACCTCCTTGATGTCGATCTGGATGCTCTCGGCAGCACGAATGGCGATTTCACCTTGTGCTTGCAGCTGGCTCTGGATCAGGGTTTTATCGGTGTTACAGTGCCGGGCCGCTTGAACAATGACGGAATACTCCTCGCCAACCATTAAGTGTAAGGAGCATTTAACCCTCATACCTGTTTCTGATTCTGCTTACCAACTATGGCAACAGCAGTTAAAACCAAACCCAATCTTAAATACGAAGACTCTTAACCATCAGTAAAAAATTTTTGAGTATATATGAAAATCACGACACTTATTGCAGCTATAGGCCCAACAATAAAAGCTTTTTTTACAGACCAAAAAGCTGTTTCAAAAAAAACCAAGTTTTCTCCTTTCAACAATAGTGTAACTGCACTGGCCAAAAAAACAGATAAAAACAATCCTAATGTGCAAAAAATAGTATATGCAAACAACAGCCTTATAAACTCTAGTATATTTTTCATTATTTATCAGTAGCCTCTACACTTTGCTTAGATGTTTCACTTACAGCCTCTGAAACAAAATTTCCCCAAATAGTCCCCATAATCTCTTTGACTTTATCTGGAAAAGTTTTTGGCAATATTTTATGAGCCCCCTTAACAGCTCCAGCTCCCGCTATGGAACCCACTCCAGCACCTATTACTGGTGCTGTTGAATCCTCTCCTTTTATCTGGCTACCAATATACGCGCCGCCCATACTTGCTCCTACAGTGCCCAGCACTCCTTTCCCCTGGGTCAGGCCGCCTACTACAGTTGCAATGGTTGCGTCTGTATAGCTCAAGTCTTTAAGGTCTTTGGTGCTCATTTGATACGCCAAATTTGAGCCACCACCTACGGCTGACCCAACCACCACGGTCACCACTCCGCCAGAGACACTTACAAACCCTGCGCCTGTTAATGTAACCATGGCCCAAGCCTTCAGAAAATCTTTAGCAGGACCTTCAAATCCATCACCACGCGCCATCGCTTGCAAAGCCCTGGATAACTCTTCTGGTGACGCACCCTGCTCCTGCATATGCTGAGCCAGTGAACTGGCTGCCTGCCCATAGGTCATCATTCCGTGCGGCAGATGCAATTCATGGTTATAGCTGGTCGCATTCCCCGCCACCCATGCGCCGGTTTGCATGTCCTTTTCATCGCCACCAGCCATACTGGCAACCAGCACGCCCAGCACTTGCGAGTTCATGATCAGCAGGCCGCTGCGTTGCTCATGAGTCATGCTGTCGTACTGGCTGGCCAGGGTGTCGATCAGCGCTTCGTTGGCTCCGGCCACCAGTGCGCCGCTTTTGAAGTCACTGCCAGCCGCTTCGGCAGCCAGGCCACCCATGATGGCGTGCAGGCCGATTTTGGCCCAACCGCTTTCTGTGAGTTGAAGCTCTTGGCTGAAATCACCCACCCAGTTAAAACCCGCAGCAGCAAAGGTGTTGGCCAGCGTGCTGGTCAGGGCATCGCCAAAGTCACCGTCTTGCCCCAGCGCCTTGTTGAGCGTGGCCGAGGTGACGTTTTGCAGTGCCTGGTTGGCGGCGAATTGGCCGACACCACCCCAGGTGCTCAAGCCTCCTTCAGCCGCCACCTTGCCGCTGTTGGCCAATACGCCTGTGTTGTTGGACACGGCACCGGTGTTGCTTGGACCGGTTTGAGTGCCCGTCCACTTGTCATATACACCAGCCGTCAGGCCAGCGGTGATGCCGGAGACGGCATAACCTTTTAAGGCATCGCTGGACGTTACATCCTTGAAAGCTGCACCCAAATTGCCTTTGTTGTTGATGGTGCTAACAGCTGCGTTACTGGCAACCGCCGATACCACCGCATTGGAACTGGCAATGCCTGCTGTGCTGGTTGCTCCAGTCAGACCGGCACCCCAACCCGCCGTAAAGTACGCCACCACAATGGCGATCACCATGGCTGCCGGGCCGCTCAGGCCGGAGCTGCTGTAGCTGAAGCTGTCATGCAGTTCCTTGACCTGGCGCCAGTCCACGTCACCACGCTGTTGCATCTCCTTGATCCAGGCCAGTTGCGGATCGGCCTGTACCATGGCGTCGATGGTCTGGTTGATGCTGTGCTGGTTGACCTCCTTGATGTCGATCTGGATGCTCTCGGCAGCACGAATGGCGATTTCACCTTGTGCTTGCAGCTGGCTCTGGATCAGGGTTTTATCGGTGTTACAGTGCCGGGCCGCTTGAACAATGACGGAATACTCCTCGCCAACCATTAAGTGTAAGGAGCATTTAACCCTCATACCTGTTTCTGATTCTGCTTACCAACTATGGCAACAGCAGTTAAAACCAAACCCAATCTTAAATACGAAGACTCTTAACCATCAGTAAAAAATTTTTGAGTATATATGAAAATCACGACACTTATTGCAGCTATAGGCCCAACAATAAAAGCTTTTTTTACAGACCAAAAAGCTGTTTCAAAAAAAACCAAGTTTTCTCCTTTCAACAATAGTGTAACTGCACTGGCCAAAAAAACAGATAAAAACAATCCTAATGTGCAAAAAATAGTATATGCAAACAACAGCCTTATAAACTCTAGTATATTTTTCATTATTTATCAGTAGCCTCTACACTTTGCTTAGATGTTTCACTTACAGCCTCTGAAACAAAATTTCCCCAAATAGTCCCCATAATCTCTTTGACTTTATCTGGAAAAGTTTTTGGCAATATTTTATGAGCCCCCTTAACAGCTCCAGCTCCCGCTATGGAACCCACTCCAGCACCTATTACTGGTGCTGACCATTGTCCACTGCTACCCAGCGACCGCCTGTGTCATAGATACCTTCCGCGTCGGTCACCAGCATTTCTTTCAGGTCCAGCGTCTGGCTAATATCACCCACCCAGTTAAAACCCGCAGCAGCAAAGGTATAGGTCATCATTCCGTGCGGCAGATGCAATTCATGGTTATAGCTGGTCGCATTGCCCGCCACCCAGGCACCGGTTTGCATGTCCTTTTCATCGCCACCGGCCATGCTGGCCACCAACACACCCAGCACTTGCGAGTTCATGGCAGGCCGATTTTAGCCAGGCCACTTTCTTTCAGGTCCAGCGTCTGGCTGATATCACCCACCCAGTTAAAACCCGCAGCAGCAAAGGTGTTGGCCAGCGTGCTGGTCAGGGCATCGCCAAAGTCACCGTCTTGCCCCAGCGCCTTGTTGAGCGTGGCCGAGGTGACGTTTTGCAGTGCCTGGTTGGCGGCAAATTGGCCTACGCCACCCCAGGTGCTCAAGCCTCCTTCAGCCGCCACCTTGCCGCTGTTGGAGCTGCTGTAGCTGAAGCTGTCGTGCAGTTCCTTAACCTGCCGCCAGTCCACATCACCGCGTTGCTGCATGTCCTTGAGCCAGGCCAGTTGCGGATCAGCCTGCACCATCGCGTCGATGGTCTGGTTAACACTTTGCTGGTTGACCTCCTTGATGTCGATCTGGATGCGCTCGGCGGCACGCATGGCGATTTCGCCTTGTGCCTGTAGCTGGCTCTGGATCAGGCCTGTGTTGTTGGACACGGCACCGGTGTTGCTTGGACCGGTTTGGGTGCCGGTCCACTCGCGTCGATGGTCTGGTTAACACTTTGCTGGTTGACCTCCTCTTGCCCCAGCGCCTTGTTGAGCGTGGCCGAGGTGACGTTTTGCAGTGCCTGGTCTTGTTGTTGATGGTGCTAATGACCGTATTGCTGGCGGCAGAAGCGGCTGCTGCGGTCAAAGCGACATTGGCCCAGCCCGGCACGAATGGCGATTTCGCCTTGTGCCTGTAGCTGGCTCTGGATCAGGGTTTCATCAGTATGGCCCTTACCCTTGGCGCTCTGCCAGACCCAGCTGTTGCCTGCTGTGCTGGTTGCTCCAGTCAGACCGGCACCCCAACCCGCCGTAAAGTACGCCACCACAATGGCGATCACCATGGCTGCCGGGCCGCTCAGGCCGGAGCTGCTGTAGCTGAAGCTGTCGTGCAGTTCCTTGACCTGTCGGCTGGCTCTGGATCAGGGTTTCATCAGTATGGCCTTTGCCCTTGGCGCTTTGCCAGACCCAGCTGGCCTTTTTTCTTTTTCTCGTAGAAACTGTAGTCCACGTCCCGTTCGGCCAGCAGTTGTACCTTGCCACCGGCGATCAGGTAGGCTTTATCGTTGATAAATCAAGCTAGCAAACATGGCTCACACAACTGCTTGCATCTATTTAGGCTCATCATCCGCATCCTTGTCAGAATAAAGATCTTCTTTGGTCAAACTTTCGGTGTCGTACCATTGGCCTTGAGCGCTTTTATTTGCACGACGATGGAGTAGTTTTTCTCGAATAACTATAAACAAGGCAATGACATGCACTAAAAAAGAAATTATAAATAAAGCACCAGCCCAAAACCTTCTGGTTCTTAATTGTCCTGAACTAGGAAGTTGATAAGGATACTCCACCCCAAGTACAGCATTATATATCCATATATGAAAATCCTCCCCATATCCTATATATAAACAAACCATAATAGAAACCACTATCATAAGCAGATTTCCATGTATAGTACCTCTATCAAATATAGCTGCATGTAATCGCTTGAGATGATTAATCATGCTTTACTTCCTGTCGCTCCAAAACAAGAGGCACTATTGTCTCTGTAATCTGCCCAGCACCCTTTCCCATATAAACTGGATACGGATTCAACACCCCTATATTTTGTAACAAAATAGGCTTATTTCGATCAATAACCTCACCACCAATACGGGCAGGAAGTATCTTTGAAAGATTATAAGTTAAAGTTTTATCTACACCATACCCCAGCCCACCAGCCAGGGTACCTGCTCCGGCACTAAACCATGCACTTAAATTTTCATCATACACATAATTATTCAGTACCCGATTCGATCCGCCATAGGTACCACCCAACGCCATGCTTCCCAGCAAGCCACCACCGACCAGCGGATAAGTCATCCCACCCGTTACACCGGCAATAACTGTCTGCCCCGGACGGTATTCATTACCGCCAATCAACTGGCCTGCTGCATCAAACCCAGAGCCCAGCGCTGTTCCTGTCAAGACTGCACCTGACGGCAGCACATACCAGCCGATCGGTAAAGCCAGCGTTGAAGCCATACCCAAGGTCAGCGCACGTTGGCCTGCATCGATATCTTCAATGGTTCGCAGCGATGCCGGATTTAACTGATAAGAAAACCCGGCGGCGCAGGACAAACACACGTTGTAGTCAAACTGCGGCATGTATTCCTTGTCCCAGCCTACCGGCTTGGGCATTTCCCAGTCGTAAATACTGGTTTTTTCACTAATATAACCTGTGATTTCAGAATTGATATCAGTCGTGCTGAAGACTTGCATGTATTGACCATCGCCCACTGATACCCAGCGGCCGCCTGTGTCATAGATACCTTCCGCGTCGGTCACCAGCATGTTTGTGCCGGGGTTGATATCGGTACCGGAGATAGATGGCGTGCAGGCCGATTTTGGTCCGGCTGCCGTCTGCAAGCTGATTGTTTTGGCTGAAGTCGCCACCCCAGTTAAACCCCGCCGCAGCAAAGGTGTTGGCCAGCGTGCTGGTCAGGGCATCGCCAAAGTCACCATCCTGGCCTAGCGCCTTGTTGAGCGTGGCCGAGGTGACGTTTTGCAGTGCCCTGGCGGCAGAAGCGGCTGCTGCGGTCAAAGCGACATTGGCCCAGCCCGCTCCAGCCGTACCGCCCACTGATACCCAGCGGCCGCCTGTGTCATATGGCTCCGGCCACCAGTGCGCCACTTTTGAAGTCGCCGCCAGCGGCTTCTGCGGCCAGGCCACCCATGATGGCGTGCAGGCCGATTTTGGTCAGGCTGCCGTCTGCAAGCTGATTGTTTTGGCTGAAGTCGCCAACCCAGTTAAAACCCGCCGCAGCAAAGGTGTTGGCCAGCGTGCTGGTCAGGGCATCGCCAAAGTCACCATCCTGGCCTAGCGCCTTGTTGAGCGTGGCCGAGGTGACGTTTTGCAGTGCCTGGTTGGCGGCAAATTGGCCTACGCCACCCCAGGTGCTCAAGCCTCCTTCAGCCGCCACCTTGCCGCTGTTGGCCAGCACGCCGGTGTTGTTAGACACGGCACCGGTGTTGCTTGGACCGGTTTGGGTGCCGGTCCACTTATCATAAAGACCCGCCGTCAGGCCAGCAGTGATGCCCGAGACGGCATAGCCTTTAAGCGCATCGCTGGTGGTGGCGTCTTTCAGGCCCGCACCCAGATCTCCCTTGTTGTTGATGGTGCTGATCGCGGCATTGCTGGCGGCAGAAGCGGCTGCTGCGGTCAAAGCGACATTGGCCCAGCCCGCTCCAGCCGTACCGACTGCTGTACCCGCGGAGACCATTGCACTCGTGCCCGCTGCGGCCATTGCTCCACCCGAACCCGCACCAGCTCCTGCTGCGGCTCCAATGGCACCGCTGGCTGCTCCGGCCGTAAAGTACGCCACCACAATGGCGATCACCATGGCCGCCGGGCCGCTCAGGCCTGAGCTGCTGTAGCTGAAGCTGTCGTGCAGTTCCTTGACCTGTCGCCAGTCCACGTCGCCACGCTGTTGCATGTCTTTGAGCCAGGCCAGTTGCGGATCGGCCTGTACCATCGCGTCGATGGTCTGGTTAACGCTGTGCTGGTTGACTTCCTTGATGTCGATCTGGATGCGCTCGGCGGCACGAATGGCGATTTCGCCTTGCGCCTGTAGCTGGCTTTGAATCAGGGTTTCATCAGTATGGCCTTTGCCCTTGGCGCTTTGCCAGACCCAGCTGTTTTTGCTGCGGGTGCGGCTTTGCTGCTCAAGGTCCTTGACGCCTTCAAACTCAATGCCTGCGCCGCTGTCGAGGGTCAGGTCAGCGCCGCTGGTCAGTTGCGCGGCCTGATAGCGCTGCCCGTCACCGCTGATAATGGCCAGATCGCCGCCACTGGTGATGCTGCTGCCAACGTGGGTCACGTGCGTGCGCTCGTCGCTTTTGAAGCTTTTACGGCCAAAGCTGCCTTTTTTCTTTTTCTCGGAGAAGCTGTAGTCGATATCCTGCTCGGCCAGTAGCTGTACTTTGCCACCGGCAACCAAGTAGGCTTCGTCGTTGCAAACCAAGCTGGCAAGCATGGCTCACTCAACTGCCTTGCAGCGATTATTTGGATTCATCATCCACATCCTTGTCAGCATATAAGTCTTCTTTGCTCAAGCTGTCGGTGTCATACCACTGGCCTTGAGCGCTTTTTTTTGCTCTGCGGCGGCGTATTTTTTCGCGAATCAAGAAAAACAGATAAGCCCCGTGAGACAGGACAAGTGACACAAACAGACCGACAGCCAATGCCCTTCGCGCTCTAATTTGCCCTTCGTTATCAAGCTGATAACTATATTCAATTCCCAATACAGTATTATAAAACCAAACATCAACTGCTTCTGCGTACCATATATAAAAACAACCAATACTCCATACAGCGAAAGATAAACAAACACCTGAGACGCTCTCTCTGATTGGAAAGTACCTTCTTAGCTTACGAAACCGACTAATCATTTGCTGATCCTTGCCTATCCAATACCACAGGGATAGCCGACTCAACAACCTGCTCTACACTTTTACCCACATATCCTGGGTAAGGATTTAAAACACCAATATTTTGCAAAATAATAGGCTTATCTGGATCAATAGCGGCTCCATTTATTCTTCTAGGTAAATATCTAGAAGCTAATGCCCCCGTATAAGATCCTGCAAAATGGCCAGCTCCACCCGCAATAGAACCTACCCTAGCACTACGCCATACATTCTTATCTTCATCATAAACATAGTTATTCAGCGCCCGGTTTGTCCCGCCATAGGCACCGCCGAGGGCCATGCTGCCCAGCAGCCCGCCGCCGGCCAGCGGGTAAGTTAGTCCCGCCGTTACGCCAGCAATCACAGTCTGTCCCGGACGGTATTCATTGCCGCCAATCAACTGGCCTGCTGCATCAAACCCAGCGCCCAGCGCTGTACCAACCAAGACAGCACCTGACGGCAGCACATACCAGCCGACCGGCAACGCCAATGCTGAAGCCATACCCAAGCTCAAACAAAAAACAAACCAAAGTACATTAAAATAAACCCTAAAAAGGCAAAAAGCCTAATCTCAAATGAGTATTCCTTTCTAGCGCCAATCCCGCCAAAATTCATATCTTTTCCATTTATAAAATTATACATCTGCTTAATAAATATAAACTGCAAAGCAGTTATTACAAAAGCACCGTACACGTCAGAAATCAAGCGATAAAAATTAACGGCCCTTCGCATTTGAGGGTGTAGGTGATACCGGAGGCGGCTGGAAAAGGAGTCGGGGTTCTTAGAAAATGTAAGCTCCTACACAAACAAAAACTAAGCCCCCCGACGTGCGTGATCTTACCTTTTCCAGCCCCGACCTTTCCAGTTTTTGCCAGCTTGACTCGCTTGGACTTATTGCCACCGGACAGCACCTGACGGCCAGAAATGCTGTTATTGAGTGCCGCTTCACCAAACCACCGGAACCCTGTCCAAGCTGTGGTGCCTACGGTACTTCACGCGGCACCGTGATCCGCCGTCTTGCCCACGCTCCTTACGGTCATCGACCCACCACGTTGCTGCTGAGAGTTCGCCGCTGGAGCTGTGAGTGCGGCAACTTTTGGCAGGAAGACAGCTCCAGCGCGGCGCCAGAACGCGCCAAGCTGTCCCATGGAGCAATTCGCTGGGCGCTGACCGCTATAGTGCTTGACCACCTGTCCGTATCACGGGTTGCTGCCCATCTTGGTGTTGCCTGGCACACTGCGAATAACGCCATCATCAACGAAGGGCGACGCCTGTTATTCAATGATCCGACCCGGTTTGACGGCGTCACCGTGTTGGGGGTTGATGAGCATGTCTGGCGTCATACGCGCTATGGCGACAGGTATGTCACGGTTGTGATTGACCTCACTCCGGTACGAAACAAAACCGGGCCAGCACGGCTGCTGGATGTGCTGGATGGCCGCTCCAAGCAAGCTTTCAAACAGTGGTTGCAGAACCGTCCCAAGCCCTGGCGTGACCTAATCGAAAGCATTGCCATGGACGGCTTTTCAGGTTTCAAGTCCGCAGCAGAAGAGGTCTTGCCGCTCGCACAAACCGTGCTGGATCCGTTCCATGTCGTACGCTGGGCATGTAACATGCTGGACGACTGCCGCCGGCGTATTCAGCAACAAACCCTGGGACGCAGAGGACATAAAAACGACCCGCTCTACAAACTCCGCAGAACGCTACTGACCCGGATTGCTTACCTGTCCGACACCAGCAAAAAGCAGCTGGCTCGCCTGTTCGCTGATGAGCGACACCTTGAGGTGGACTGCAGCTGGAGCATGTATCAGCGGGTGGTTGCCGCCTACAACGAGCCAGATCGAAGACGGGGAAAAGCGATGATGCAGGAACTGATAAAAATCGTCACCGCCCCGGATTTGCCAAGGGAACTCATTGAAGTGAAGCGGCTGGGTAAAACGCTGAAAAATTGCGCCCAGAGCATCCTGGCCTACTTCGACCGTCCAGGAACCAGCAATGGACCTACGGAGGCGATCAACGGCAGGCTGGAGCACTTGCGTGGTATCGCCCTGGGCTTCAGAAACCTGCCCAACTACATAGCAAGGTGCCTGCTGGAAGCCGGAGGGTTCAGAAATCAGCTACACCCTTAAATGCGAAGAGCCAAATTAACACATACCGCCACGCAAAGAAATATAAAAGCAATCTTCACGTACAAACTATTATTCATTACCTGAATCCCAATGAGCATTAACTAACTCTTTAAAAAACCCTGTAGCATTTAAAGCATTAGTTAATCTATCAGCCACAAGAGGATCAACTCCTCGCTTAACTGCATACAATTTGAATCCTGCTCCTGCCAACTCAGCTGTCCCGGCCTTATAACTTTCATCTGATATATAACCTGACACAAGTGTACTTATCGTAGACATTGTAGACAAAGCAACTGCCGGCCCAGCAGGCGTAAATACCGCCGCCGCACTCAACGCTGTACTTGCATTATCCAGGGCATTAACCTCGGCTGCACGGATCCAGCGCAAAGTATCAGGGTCAGAAAAATCTATGTTAGCTCCTACCGCCAGGCATTCAGAAGTTCCGCATGAGTGGAATCTGGGCGAATAACGTTCACCATCAATCACCACCGGAACTCTGTAGCCGCCTTTTTCATCTAACGGATATCCAGTTAGCCTGTCTCGCTGCCAATCCGGGAAGCCATCTGTAGCGCTACTTACCGGCTTGGGCATTTCCCAGTCGTAAACACTGGTTTTTTCACTGATATAGCCTGTGATTTCAGGGTTGATGTCCGTTGTGCTGAAGACTTGTATGTACTGGCCATCGCCTACTTCTATCCAGCGACCACCGGTATCATAAATGCCCTCTGGACTACCTACCAGCATGTCCGTGCTAGGGTTGATAGCGGTGTCGGTAATGTTGGATAGCCGTAGTTGCTCTTCGATTTGCTCCACTGTGTAGCGGCCCCCACTTTCTTCGGCCAGACGCTGGGCTAGCTCACTATCAGTTGGATGCAGCTGATGGCTATACTGCGCTGTTTTTCTCAGCTACTTCAAACTAAAAGCAGTCACCAACCAAGAGCCAAGACCAACAAACCCACCTCCAATCAATCCAGCCAACAAAGACTTCTTTAAGTCATCAACTCCAAAACAAAAATAACCAACATTATAAAAACATACAGCTCCACCTGCCAGCCTTACAATCAACACCAAAACAAAAAAAAATAGAAAATAATACAGAATCAAGTTAAAAAGCATCACAATATTTTTCTTATTTACTAGCATCCTTCTGCTCTCTTATTTTCTGAGTTACTTTTTCCACAGTATCGGAAACTGTTCCACTTATAGATTCCCCAGCAACCACTCCTGAGATCTCAGAGCTCTTTCCAGGCAAGGTATTTTTAACTTTATTTTCAATATGTTTCCCACCAACATAACCAGCCGCCGCACCCACCCCCGCACCAATCACAGGTGCTGTTGCATCTTCTCCTTTTATCTGACTGCCAACATAGGCTCCGCCCATACTTATTCCAGCTGTCCCTGCCAGCCCTTTCCCCTGGGACAGGCCTCCCACTACAGTTGCAATCGCTGCATCTGTATAGCTCAAGTCGTTAAGGTCTTTGGTGCTCATTTGATACGCCACGTTTGAGCCTCCGCCTACGGTCGACCCAACAATCACCGTCACTACGCCGCCAGAAACACTGACAAACCCTTCGCCACGCGCCATAGCCTGTAAAGCACGAGACAACTCTTCAGGCGATGCCCCTGCTTCTGCATACCTCAAAAATTGATCATCAGGCAAACATTATATCGACACAAACAATGGTATTAGCGATCCATTCCACTTCCCGAAAGATAGTTAATGATAATAATGACAACGCTCGAAACTGTAATCACTAACCCAGAAACCACAGACAAATAAACAATTCTGTTCAGATAAAACTGATCGCCAAAACTATATCTTCCAAAAATCTTTAATATCACCAATGAAAAAACGATTGCCATAAACGATAAAACAGAATAAACAACTATAGCTCTAACCATCCAATAGAACATTTTAACTATGTTTTCCATTATTTGTCTGCACCCTTAAGGTATTCTGTTACTGCCTCAGATATCACTGAGCCTGATACTGAAGATGCTGTATCTTTCAACCCTTTCGATACTTGATCAGGTATATTTTTTGACACCACTTTACCGCCGCTATAACCTAAAGCACTGCCAACTCCAGCACTTATAGCAGATTGCACAGGGTCTTCTCCTTTTATCTGGCTGCCCACATACGCCCCACCCATATTCGCCCCAACCGTACCTATCAGTCCTTTACCTTGAGTCAATGCGCCAACAGCTGTAGCAATCGAAGCATCGGTAAAACTCAGCTCATTCAGCTCTTTGGTGCTAATCTGATACACAACGTTCGAGCCGCCACTCACCGCCCCACCCACAACCAGTGTTAGCCCGCGTGCAGTGGTGTTAATCACGCCACCGCCTGTCAATACCGTCATGGCCCAAGCTTTCAAAAACTCTTGGGCAGGTTGCGGTCCACTGAAACCGTCTCCACGCGCCATGGCTTGTAAAGCACTGGACAACTCTTCTGGTGACGCTCCTTGCTCCTGCATATGCTGAGCCAACGAACCAGCCGCTTGCCCATACTCCATCATTCCTTGCGGCATGTGCAGATCCCAATTGTATTTCGTTGCATTACCCGCTACTGAAGCACCAATTTGCATGTCCTTCTCATCACCCCCAGCCATGCTGGCCACCAGTACACCCAACACTTGGGAGTTCATGGTCAGCAGGCCGCTGCGCTGGTCGTGGGTCATGCTGTCGTATTGGCTGGCCAGAGTATCAATCAGCGCTTCGTTGGCTCCAGCCACCAGTGCGCCGCTTTTGAAGTCGCCGCCCGCCGCTTCGGCAGCTAGACCGCCCATGATGGCGTGCAGGCCAATTTTAGTTAAGCTGCCATTCTCAAACCGTCCAACACTGATATCTCCCACCCAGTTAAAACCTGCTGCGGCAAAGGTGTTGGCCAGCGTGCTGGTCAGGGCATCGCCAAAGTCGCCGCCTTGGCCAAGGGCTTTGTTGAGCGTGGCCGAGGTGACGTTTTGCAGCGCTTGGTTGGCGGCAAACTGACCTACGCCAGACCATGTGCTTAAACCACCCTCCACGGCCACTTTACCGCTGTTGGCCAGTACGCCTGTATTATTCGATGCTGCAGTCGTGTTACTAGCGCCGGTTTGCGTGCCAGTCCATTTGTCGTAAACACCGGCTGTCAGGCCAGCGGCCTGCCACAGCACAGCACAGCATAGCCTTTCAGGGGATCGCTGGTTTGACTGACGCTTTGTATGTTCTTAAAATACAATGGAGACCATTATATCAGCCATAAAAACTAACCCATACGTTCAGTGTTTGTGAATTCATGTTTTTTCGGAAGCACCACAAATGAAACAAATAAAGAAGAAAAGCCAGCTAATAATGCCGGCGTGTAGCCCCCAAAAAGAACATAAGGAAACCCTTCATTATTCCTACTTACAGCGTCAATAATAACTCCCCAAAAATGTGCAGTTAAACCACTAAAAAAAAACACAAACAAAAAGCTTCTCCACCCTTTAAATAGCTTAAAGTAAGCATACACAATACCTAATAAGGCGGCAGGAACACTATAAAACCCAAACGAACCAATCGCAATTAGAAGCAAAAACACAAAATACGTAGACGAAAAATCAAGCGCTCCATTTTGTAAAAGTACCCCCTCGATAGTCAAAAACATAGCATAACTAATCCCTGCAATAGGCGGACAAAGAAGAAAGCCAAAAAAAACTTTCCAACGAGGGTAAACTTTCATGGCGTACAACCTTGAGCCAATCCATACCCAAGCAGTTTGCAGCCATAATTAATACGGCTTTTATAGTCTAAAATATCAACTCCCCCAGAAATGGTGCTTCTATTATCTAAAAATTTACTGCTAACTTTTTCCGAGTCGGTAGCAAAACCAGATAAAGAAGTAAATACTTCTTTATCAATCAGATACTTATTATGAACATTCTGTAAAGATGTCTGTTCATCTTTAAGCTGCTTTATATCCCACCGCACAGGATCAGCACCATTATTATAAAGCGCCTTAAAGTTTTCAAATCCAGAATTTATAAGAGTACTGCCCGCCTCTGAACGCCACTCGTAAATATCCATAGCATTCCAACCGGCCAAAAGCGAGCCTAAAGCAAAGGTGTAAGATGATGCATTTCCATCTGCACCCAGTCCCGTCAACCGTGCCCTAGAAACAAACTCCGCCCCACCAAACCACCGAGCGCCTGAGCCAATACTTTGTTCGTACCGATCACTGGCTCCAAAAAAGTCTGCACGCTTATCTATACTGTTTAAATGCAGTCCAAACCACTTCTCTGCATCTTGGCTATTGTATAACTGATCAAACACACCTCTTGATGATCTGGAAACATCACCATTCATCAGTTCCCAAGCTTCAGTCATAGCAACGTACTGAATGGCTGAATGTACTGCTGTTCGGCAGGCATCGCTGCTTGGACTTGCCGAGCAGATAGAGGTCATTTCTTGATCAAGCATTTTGCTCAAATCTTCTGCATCCCGAATCATAGCTTCTTTTTGTTCCGAGGAGTTACAGCTAGTGCCGCCCAAGCATTCTTGTATTTCTTTCAGTTTATTATGTGTCAAATAGTTATATTGGGTCGCATTCCCCGCCACCCAAGCACCGGTTTGCATGTCCTTTTCATCACCACCGGCCATGCTGGCAACCAGTACTCCCAGCACTTGGGAGTTCATGGTCAGCAGGCCAGAGCGTTGCTCATGACTCATACTGCCGTACTGGCTGGCCAGGGTGTCAATCAGTGCTTCGTTGGCTCCGGCCACCAGTGCGCCGCTTTTGAAGTCGCCACCCGCCGCTTCGGCAGCCAGGCCGCCCATGATGGCGTGCAGACCGATTTTGGCCAGACTACCGTTGTCGAGTTGGTTGTTTTGGCTAAAGTCACCCACCCAATTGAAACCTGCTGCCGCAAAGGTGTTGGCCAGCGTGCTGGTCAGGGCATCGCCAAAATCGCCGTCCTGGCCCAGCACTTTATTCAGGGTGGCCGAGGTGACGTTTTGCAGCGCTTGGTTGGCGGCAAACTGACCTACGCCAGACCATGTGCTTAAACCTCCCTCCACGGCCACTTTACCGCTGTTGGCCAGTACGCCTGTATTATTCGATGCTGCAGCCGTGTTACTAGCGCCGGTTTGCGTGCCAGTCCATTTGTCGTAAACACCGGCGGTTAAACCTGCGGTGACACCAGAAACCACATAGCCTTTCAGGGCATCACTGGTCGTGGCATCTTTCAGGCCTGCACCCAAGTCACCCTTGTTGTTGATCGTACCAATGGCGGTGTTACTGGCCATGCCGGTCAGGGCGGAGGTAACGGCCACATTGGCCCAGCCTGCCGAAGCTGCGGCTGTACCCGCCGCCATGGCGGTACCCGAACCTGCCGTTGCACCTGCAACACTGCCCACCAGCCCACTGGCCGCCCCTGCGGTAAAGTACGCCACCACAATGGCAATCACCATCGCCGCTGGGCCGCTCAGGCCGGAGCTGCTGTAGCTGAAGCTGTCGTGCAGCTCTTTGATCTGATGCCAATCAACATCGCCGCGCTGCTCCATATCCTTGATCCAGGCCAGCTGTGGGTCGGCTTGCACCATGGCGTCAATGGTCTGGCTGACGCTTTGCTGGTTGACCTCTTTGATGTCGATCTGGATGCGCTCGGCGGCACGGATGGCAATTTCACCCTGGGCCTGCAACTGGCTCTGGATCAGGGTTTCATCGGTATGGCCTTTACCTTTGGCACTTTGCCAGACCCAGCTATTTTTGCTACGGATACGGCTTTGCTGCTCTAGGTCTTTGACGCCTTCAAACACGATACCTGCACCGCTGTCGAGGGTCAGGTCAGCGTCACTGGTGAGCTGTGCCGCCTGATAACGCTGCTCGTCACCGCTGATGATGGCCAGATCGCCGCCGCTGGTGATACTGCTGCCGATATGGGTGACTTGCGTGCGCTCGTCACTTTTGAAGCTTTTACGGCCAAAGCTGCCTTTTTTCTTTTTCTCGGAGAAGCTGTAGTCGATATCCTGCTCGGCCAGCAGTTGTACTTTGCCACTTGCGACCAGATAGGCTTCTCTGCCGCTGCTGATCTGGCTCGATACAATCTGCGTATCTGCGCCCGATACACTGATAAACTCACCACCAGCCTCAAGCACACTGGCCTGCTGCCGGACCTGTGTATTTTCCTGATTTACTTTTTTGCCGCTACGGCGGTAGCGGTATTCGCTACTTTGCGTGTTGGCGGCAGAACTGATGAGTACATCACCGTCCGCTTGCAAGTGCATATCACCACCAGACTGCACATGGCTGGCAACCACGGCAATATCCTGTCCGGCGCTGACTGTCAGGTGTGTGCCCGCTTCAATGTTGCCAGTATGTTGAGTGGTGCTATTGCTACTCCAGAAGTGGCGTTTGTCCTGACGCATTTGCCCGTTGTTTTCTTCAGCCGAAACCAGCAGCACATTACGCCCGGCGTTCAGTTCCATGACGGCACCGGCTTTGAGGTCAGCCCCCTGATTAATCAGGTCACGTCCTGCAGACAAGGCCAGGTCAGCCGTGGCTTCAATGCCTGCCGCCCGGTCAACGATGCTGGTGGTCTGGCTAAAACCACGGCCGCTGCGGGTCTCTTCAGTGATGGAACGCTCATTGATGATGTCGCCAGTGACGGCCAGCAGACTGACATCCCGGCCTGTAATCAGGCCGCCACGCTGGTTATGAATGCTGTCTTGGGCCAGTAAATCCAGCCGCCCATCAGCCTGTATCAGCCCTGTATTGCTGATGCGTTCGGCATAGGCGGTCAGGCTGTTGCTGGCACGCAATACACCACTGTTTTCCAGCCCGGCACCGGAAATCAGCGTCAGGTCCTGTCCCTGAATCAGTGCTCCGGTTGCGGCCACCCTGTCCGTTGCCTGTGCCAGATAGACCACCGGTACCAGCACTTTCTCGCCCTGCACTTCACGCTCTTCCATCCACACGATGTCGTGAGTGAGCGCCGCAACCTGCTCGGCAGTCAGACTGATACCCACCGACAGGTTGAGTGCTTCCTTGCTGGCAATACCGTTATCCATCAGATAGCGGAACTGTGCGTCATTGTTGGTCAGTCCATCAAGAAAACGCTTGCCGGTACGCGCAGTGATCGCTTGCTCGATCAGGCGTTGTTCATACAGCCCGTCACCCAGACGCTTTTGCGCCTGGTCGGGGTCATAGCCCAACGCTGCCAGCATGTAACCTGAATTGATAAAACTCCCCATGCTGGCAAACAGCGGATTGGTTTCAATCAGGTAGGGATGGCTGGGCTGGGTGTTGATGGCAAACAGGCCACCCGGCGTATCTGGCAAGGCAAATGCAGGCAATGCTGTCGGATCAATCGCCTGCCGGTCCAGGTCGGGCGGCAACTGGGCATTCAGTTGCACCACCAAAGGTTGTGAACCTGAAACAACCCGGGTATCAACGTCTTGGCTGATACCGGCAGCAGGCGCTTCGTGCTTCAAAAGCGAGGCATTGTTCAAGGTTTCATCGGTCTTGATATAAATATCACCGCCAGCCTGAATGACGGCGGGTGCCGCCACACCGGTCGCTGTTTCGGTTTCGATGTCACTGACCAACCGCCACTGCCATAATGCCGCAGGCAGCTCTTTGGGCAAAGGCCGCGCATTGTAGGGGTTGATGTAGTTCCAGCGAAAACGCTCGTCCGTACCATCGGTGATACGCCCCGTATTAAAACGCTGCACCCGCTGGACGGTACCGGTGCTGGCAGCCAGGTTTTCCAGCATCCGGGCGACAATGCTGATATTGCCAGACGCACTGATGGTGCTGTAATGGTTGGCCACCGTGTCGGCCCGTACCAGCAGGTCACCTCCAACGTGAATGCGTGCTGCCGGCGAGTCTTCTGCAACACTGATCTCAAAGCGTTCAGTCGCAACATAGTCAACATTGTGATGGTCGCCACTACAGTCATAGCAGGTAACGCCAATGTGGCCGTAGACCAGTTCCTTGCCCAGACGGAAGTTTTCTTTGCGATTGATTAACGACGCGACATACAGCTGCATGTTGCTGCCTGACTCGATGCTGCCCGAGCGGTTTTCCAGCCTGCTCATTGCTGCAAGATCATCATCTTTGGCAATGCTCAAAGCACCCAGGCTGTAGATGTCACCACGCAGGTTGGTCAGTGTATGACTACGCAGCGCCATGTCTGCACCGCTGAAAACCAGCCCTTGATTCAATAGCTGACCGGTGTCGATACCCAGCCACTGGCCTGCACCCAGTGTGCCCTGGTTTTCCAGTTCATGGGCACGCACTTGCAAGGTGCCGACGGCTGTTAAGGTGCCTTCATTCTGAAAACGCCCGCCCAGTTCAAAGACGGTATTGGCTGCGCTGCGTACATTGGCACCTTGTTGCAGTGTGGCGCTGGCCGCACTGAAATGCAGATCACCCTGACTGTGCAGTGCGCCTCGCCCCTGGTACCCGCCGCTCAAAACCAGACTCAGGCTGCCATCGGTTTCAATACGTCCGTGATTGAGCCAGGTGTTACCGCTTGCCTGCAGGTCTTCAATTGAGCGTACAACGCCAGCCGCGTCATTAATAAAGTGGTTGACGTTGAGCTCTATTTGTCGGGCTTGCAGCTCACTGTTATTGACCCAGTGATCCAGATTCAGGCTGAGCCGGCCATTGGTAAAAAAACTGCCGCCAGCCTGTCCGGCATCGCCCAGATCCAGCAAAAACTGGTCGCCCAGATGGCGCACCACACCGTCCCTATTTGTCAGGGACTGGCTGTTGACTGCCAGTGTTTGATTGCCAATTTCGACCAATCCCTGATCGTTATCAAAGACCGTATTGATATTGAAAGTGCTGCTGCCGGTTTGTCCCAGTGCACGCAAACGCCCACCACGGTTGTCCAGTGAACCTGTGTTAAACCTTAGCTGATCCGTCGCCTCAATCAGGCCATGCCCATTGTTGAGTTCATTCGCAAGGTTGATGGCAATGGTTTGCCCACCCAGCATGCCGTTTCGGTTGCTGACACTTTCTGCGTCAATGGACAGATGTGTTTGGCCCATGAGCGTGCCAGCATCGTTATTAATAACACCGCCTGACAGATGCAGGTTATTTGCTGTTGCAACAATCTGCCCGGCACGGTTGTCCAGCAATGCAGTGGTGGTGACCCCCACGGTATCCGCCAGGATGCTGCCTCGCTGGTTGCTGAGCTGTCGTGCATGCAGTTCAAGGGTTTTCTGGCTGGCTTGTATAGTCCCGCCCTGATTGTCCAGCGCCTGCTGTGCCGTCACTCGCACAGCACCGGTGTTGGCTTGCAACAGGCCGTCACGGTTGTCAATGCTTTGACCAGTAACGGCCAGACCACCACTTTGGCTCAGTATCAGGCCGTCATTGCTGTTATTGACCTGCCCCTTTGCCTGAACGGTTAACGAGCCATTGCTTGCTAGCGTGCCTGTTGCATTGTTCAGGCCATGCACCTCAAGGGTCATGACCTGCTGCCCCACCAGCTTACCGTCACGGTTATCCAGCTGTGCGGCTGCCACTTCAACGTCACCACCGGCGGTCACCAACCCGCTCCGGTTATCCAGCCGTCCGCTGTCGAGCTTCAGCGCGCCATCCGACACCAGTTGGCCGGAGCGGTTATCGAGCTGCCCGCTCGTTTTGATATCCAGTTCACCGCTGGCCACCACGCTGCCGCTATTGGTCAGCTCCTCACTCTGTATGCGGACCCGGCCCTGGTTATTCAGGCTGCCATCGGTGTTGATGCCGGCTTCAATCACGCCGCTGTTGTGAATCTGCTCAGCGCCGAGGGCAATTGTCTGTCCTGCCAGCAGGCCGTCCTGATTGTGCATCGTTGTGGCAGCGATGTTGATGTCATTGCCCGCATAGGCTTGCCGGGTCAATTCAACGTCTTGCGCTGCATCAATGTGCAGGTCATTCTTTGCACTCACACGCGCCAACGTCAGCTTGCCATTGGCATCAATCTGAATGTCACCGGCACTGGCGGCCATGTCGCCGGCCAGTTTCACACCCACGCCGGCTTCGGTGCCAACCAGACGAATGGCTCCGGCATACATGCCGCCCAGAGCCGAGCTGTCGATGGCCAGCAGCGGTTGTTCATGGGTCGGGCCGGTTTTGGCGGTGGCCTTGAGCGTGCCCGCTTCCACCTGGTTGCGACCGGTGATGATGTTGAGTTCGTTGGCGTGCAGCTCGGCGTTGATTTTCGCGCTACGGGTGATCAGGTCAAACCGGCTGATGTTGCTGGCGTTGAGGCCGGCACCGGCAATGTCAATATCACCACCGTCGACGTCATAGCCGTGCAGCCGGCCCTGCTCGATCATGGGCCGGCCAGTGGTCAGGGTCGCTTGCGGGGTGTTGATGAAGCCGCAGCCGTCACAGGTGATGCCGTGCGGGTTGGCGACAATCACATGCGCCTGCTGGCCGGCCACCTCGGTGTAGCCCTTGAGCTGGCTGCGCTGGCCACCGGTGACTTCGTTGAGAATGGTGTTGGCGGCTTTGCCATTAAGCTGGCTATTGCCAAAAATGATGCCGCCCAGCTGCGTTTGCGTCAGCTTGTCGGTGCTGTTGTTGAGGATCAGCCCCTGCTGGCCAACGTTGTAGTCGGTGAACTTGTTGTGTGACAGTCCGTTGCCGTTGGGGGTGGCGATATTGACCACCGGCACGCCGTTGTTGGCCGTGGTCACGTGGGTGTTGCCGCCTCCCTGGTGATCCACGTTCAGGTTGGCGGCGATGCTGTGCAGGGGCTGTGCCCACATCACGGCAATCAGGAATTTGGCAATGGTTTTGAACAGGGGGCTTTGGGTATTCATTTGACAATCCTGTTAAAAGAACACGTCGATGCGGAAGTAGACCGGTCTTTCCTTGCGCTCAAGGGCATCCGGGCGGGACAGGCTGCGGGCACTGGTGACGGACAGCGCCAGGTGTTCGCCCTGTGCGCTGAATTCAAAAGCATGGCTGGCCATGCGGCCACTGCTTTCATGGTTGTATGTGTCGCC
>NZ_LNJZ01000008.1:334111-357185 GCF_002866065.1 Thiopseudomonas denitrificans
TAGCTCAGGCCATGACTGGCCGAGTGGCGATAACGATCGCTGACGGCATCCTTGCTGCCCCGGACACTGAGCTGGTCAGCCAGCCCCAGTGGGCTGTCCCAGCTCAGCCAGGTGCTCCACTGTTGTTCACCGGTGCTGCGCTGGCCGTCGTTGTGACGGCTCAGGCCGGCACGCCAGGGTTTGCTGCGCTCGCCACGGGCAACAACCCGGCTGCCACCAGCGGCCTCGCCGGGCTGCAGGTCGAACTGCACCTGCCGGGACGGCAAACGCCCGAGCTGATCCACCGCCTGTTCAAGGTTACGGATGTTGAATGGCTGCCCGGGGTTGAGCGGCACCAGCATGCGCAGTTCGTGCGGGCTGAGTACATCGGCACCGTCCAGCCCCTCTGTGTGGCCTTCGACCACCTGCACCTGCAGGGTGCCACTGGCAAGGTCTTGCGCCGGCAGGTAGGCACGGGTAGTTACATAACCGCGCTCAAGGTAAGCATGGGTAATATCCTGCAGCAGCAGGTTAAGCCGGGCAGCCGTCAGGCATTGATGCTGGTACGAGTGCAACAGCCTGCGTTGTGCAGAGTGGCCAAGCCGGGTGACGCCGAGCAGCTCAATACGTTGCACGTCAATGCAGTGGCCATCGGCAGGCAGGGAATCAACACTGGGGCCCGGCAAGGCACCGGGCAGGCTTTGCAGTTCGTCCAGCCGCTGTTGCTGCTCCTGCAACAGACGTTGCTGGCGCTCGCGGGCCAGGTCGCGGTCACCGGGTAGCTGGGCTGCCTGTAGCCAGGTGGATATAAAGCAAAAGCTCGCCAATACGGCCAGATGCCACAATTTGTTCTGGTACATGAAAAGAGTATCGCTCCCTGACACAGCCGCACCATAATTATGAATCCGATGGCTATGCAGGCTGCCAAAAAATATTAGAAAAATTCGCAAGAATATAACTGTTTTTCGGCATCTTTCATGTGCACGGATCACAACGCGCCAGAAACTATACTAAAGACGTAGAGAGAGAGGGAGGGTTAGCCAGCACGCGGTCGGCTTTAGGGAAATCGGGGAAACCCGCCATCGGGCATGACGGGCTCTAATGGTACTGCAGCGCCTGCTTTTTCGTGGTGTGCGATGTGGGCCGGGGTGTATATGCCAGGTACCCGAAATATAAGCAACTGGCTCAGTCGTCTTCGACCTGCTGTTGCAGGTAGTTTTCCGTACCTAGTTTTTGCAGCAGGTCGAGCTCGGTCTCAAGCACGTCCAGATGCTCTTCTTCCTTGTCGAGGATCTCGCGCAGCAGGTCGCGGCTGACATAGTCGCGGGATTCCTCACTACCGGCAATGGCCTGCAGTAATACTTCGCGCCCCTGCTCGACCAGCGCCAGGTCGCAACCGAGCATTTCCGGTACATTCTCGCCAATGCGCAACTTGCCCAGCTCTTGCAGATTGGGCAGGCCCTCAAGGAACAGGATGCGCTTGATCAGCTCATCGGCGTTGCACATCACCACGATGGATTCCTTGTAGGCAAGCTTGTCCAGACGCTCGAAACCCCAGTCCTTGTACATGCGGGCATGCAGGAAGTACTGGTTGATGGCGATCAGCTGGTTGCCCAGCACGCGGTTGAGTGCCTGAATGACGACTGGATTACCTTGCATGACTGCCTCCTGGTGCAAGTTGAAAGCATGCCCGGGCCCGTGAAGGACCACGCATTGCTTTAAGGACGGATGCTGGCAGGATAGCAGAAAAGAGGGTGTTGAAGAACTGCTCAAGCCTGCTGTGCGGCACATGCCGACCGCAAATCTTCCGGCGAAGCCGGATGGTGACGGGAAAAGGCCCGGATAAGGCGGCTGCCAACAAATGTGCAGCGGGGAGTTAGATCAGATTGCGTAAGCAAGATCTTTGGCATTTTCAGCCATTTGCGTGGTGATGGCTGTACGCGCAATATCCTTGCCTTCACAGGCACATTTGCCGCACTGAGTGCCACAGCCGGTCTGCTGGCGAACTTCAGCCCAGCTGCGCGCGCCATCGGCCACCAGCTGGCGAATCTTGTGATCGGTGACCCCTTTGCACAAACAGACATACATGGCAGAAGTTCCTGACTAGAAGCTTTTGGCAAATAATAATGATTAACATCAATCTTTGCAATAGCTTCCGACATACCGCTCAATATTGTCATCCAGTCCGCTTCCGCCCCCTGCCCTCACGACAAGGTGCGGAAACCCCGCTCACCCTCCGATCACCAACGTGGCGCTTTGCCACCCTGCGGCTTCCAGGCAAAAAAGGTTTGCGCACCATTGCCTGCTGCGTTATGTTAGAGCTCATTCAATGGAGAGCAGCATGCATCAGACGCATTCATTTACGCCCAATACACAGATCGGCCAGCCGGCCGAGGTAGTGGCGTGCGCAGCTGCCAACTATTTTTATGCGTATTGGTTTAGCCGTGGGCTAGCCTGATACCTGTTGTCGGGCGGCCCTCATTCGCAAGGGTAGCCGCCATCGAAACACCAGAACCCCGGACGGCTCCCCGCCCCGGGGTTTTTTATGCTTTCTGATCTGGAGTACACCACATGAACACATCCATCCCTTACATTTTCTACACCTGCTCCTGGCGATTTTATCTGTATCTGCGCAGCCGTCTTCCCAATTTGCTACGACAACACAGATAAAACAGGACATTGACCATGAATACCCCGCAACCCGCCCTGCACAACAACGCGTCACACAACCTGCCTGCAACAGCCGGCATCACCCTGCCGACACCGGCCGAGCTGCAACAGCGCCTGCCACTGTCGGCCAGCCTGCGCCAGCGCATCGACAGCCAGCGCCAGGACATCAGCAACATCCTCAACGGGCAGGACCCGCGCCTGCTGGTGGTGATCGGCCCCTGCTCCATCCATGACCCGGTAGCTGCCATGGATTACGCACAGCGGCTGGCTGAACTGGCTCAAGAGCTGTCCGGCAGCATGCTGCTGGCCATGCGCATCTACACCGAGAAACCGCGCACCACGGTCGGCTGGAAAGGGTTGCTGTACGATCCGCTGCTGGACGGCAGCGCCCGCATGGACGAGGGGCTGGCACTGTCACGCCAGCTGATGCTGCATGTGGCCGAGCTCGGCCTGCCGGTGGCCACCGAGCTGTTGCAGCCGCTGACCGTGCCCTACTTTGCCGACCTGCTGGGCTGGGCAGCCATCGGAGCGCGCACCAGCGAGTCACAGATTCACCGCGAAATGGTCAGCGGGCTGGCCGTGCCGACCGGCTTCAAAAATGCCACCGACGGCAGCGTGCAGGTCGCACTGGACGCCATGCGCGCGGCCGCCCATGGCCATGACTACATGGGCGTGGATGCCAACGGGCGGGTTGCCCTGTTGCAGGCTGCCGGCAACCGCAACACCCATCTGGTTTTGCGCGGCGGCACCGCCGGCAGCAACTACGATGTAGAGAGTGTCCGGCAAGCCGGACTGGCGTTGCAGCAGGCCGGTCTGGATACCGGCATCATGGTCGATTGCAGCCACGCCAACAGTGGCAAGGACCCGCTACGCCAGCCGCAGGTACTGGCCGAAGTGTTGCGCCAGCGCCGTGACGGCAACCGGAACCTGCGTGCCGTGATGATTGAAAGCCACCTGCTGGATGGCCAGCAATCCCTGGACGGCCCCCTGCACTACGGCATTTCCGTCACCGACGGCTGCCTGGGCTGGGATAAAACCGCCGCCATGCTCCGGCAGGCAGCACAGTTGCTATCATGACCCCCAGTGCCGGTGCCGGCAGTATACGGCACCGGCATGGAAGCCACGGGGAGCAAAGAGAAACCTGGATTTTCAGCGATCGACCCGGTAAATGGTTTCCGGATTCATGCTGCGCGACCAGGGCAGGCCGGAGTTCTGCCAGCCGTTCTGCAGACGCATGCCGGCTTGCGGGCCGTCTTTCAGCGGATCACCCTGAAAACCATGCACGACAAAACGGGCATTGGGCAGGCCAGCGTCACGCAATACCTTGGCACTGGGCTCGCCACGCTCGCTGCCGGAACGACACATGGTGATCACTTCGGTATTCTCGTCCAGCCCGCGCCTGGCCAGCTCGGCCTTGACCATGTCGGCAAACTGCTCGTTTCTGTCCAGGGCAAACACGCCACGCTCTTCATTGAAGCGGGTACGGTCGACCAGCAGAAAAGGAATGTTGACGTCCACCGCGTCGGCCGAACCGACAAACATGATCTCCACAGGATCACGCACGTCGATCAGCAATACCTTGCCCTTTTGCTGCAGGGTCTTCTCGTATGCTTCCTGGGCGGAAATGCCCATGTCGGCAGCCTGGGCAACCAGTGAAGTCAGACCTATGGCTGCTGCGAGGAAAAAACGCTTCATTTGTTACACCTCAAATATTATCTATTTGCGTATATCTTAACAGAACGTTTTGTCATTTTCCTTACCGTCCTTTCTAACACTATACCCGCAGTCTGCACGGAGCCCAGGGCAGCAAAAATAGTTAATCCCGCAAACTGATCACTTCCCAGCCACGCTCCTGGGCAATGGCCTGCAAGCGGTCGTCGGGGTCTACCGCTACCGCGCGGGTCACCTTTTCCAGCAGCGGCAGGTCGTTATGTGAATCACTATAGAAGTGGCTGTCCAGCAGGTTGGCCTGGTTGTCGGATAACCAGCTGTTGAGCCGGGTGATCTTGCCGGCCTGGAAGCTCGGCACACCGGTCAGCTGCCCGGTGTAGCGGCCGTCTTTCATGCCGCATTCGGTGGCAATCAGGTGGTCCATGCCCAGCCGCCTGGCAATCGGCCCGGTGATGAAGCTGTTGGTGGCGGTGATCATCATGATGTAGTCGCCGGCCTTGCGGTGTTGGGCAATCAGCGCTTCACCCCGGGGCAGGATCATCGGTTCGACGTAATTCTGCATGAAGTCGGTATGCCACTCTTGCAGGGTAGCCATGTCGGTGCGGCCCAGGATTTCCTGGCAAAAATTCTGGTAGGCCAGCACATCCAGCTGGCCGGCCACATAGTCGGCATAGAACTGGTCATTGCGCGCACGGTATTCGACCGGATCGACATGCCCCCTGTCGCACAGGAACTCGCCCCACGCATGATCGCTGTCACCCGCCAGCAGGGTGTTGTCCAGGTCAAAAATTGCCAGCTTCATGGTTGCTTCTCCTGTTGTGTGCCGGTGAGTTGCGGCAAGCATAGCGATTTTTTCCATTCCTGCCCATGGCCGGCAACTTGTTCATTGCCGTGCTGTCTTTCTTTGTGGAACAATGGGTTCAATAGACTATTCAAGGAAAGCTGCAATGATTGATACAGATGGCTTTCGTCCCAATGTCGGCATCATCCTGGCCAATGACCAGGGCCAGGTCCTCTGGGCCCGGCGCATTCACCAGAACTCGTGGCAGTTCCCGCAAGGCGGCATCCATCCGCGCGAAAGCGCCGAAGATGCGCTGTTTCGCGAGCTGTATGAAGAAGTCGGCCTGCACCCGCAGGACGTCGACATTCTTGGCTGTACCCGTGGCTGGTTGCGCTACCGGCTACCGCAGCGCATGGTGCGCCGCAACAGCCAGCCGGTCTGCATCGGGCAGAAACAGAAGTGGTTCCTGCTGCGCCTGAACGCCAGCGACGACCAGGTACGCATGGATCTGACCGGCAAGCCGGAATTCGACGGCTGGCGCTGGGTCAGCTACTGGTATCCGCTGGGCCAGGTGATTTCCTTCAAGCGCGAAGTATACCGCCGCGCCCTGAAAGAACTGGCACCACAGATGCCGGTACGGGCCACCGGCTGACCATGGGCGAACTACAGGCCAACGCCAGCAACATGCTCGGCATGCTGCGCACCATCTCCCAGGAAGTCAACGCTGCCCGCGACCTGCCGGCGGCGCTGGCCATCATCGTGCGCCGGGTACGTGCGGCCATGAACAGCCATGTCTGTTCGGTCTACCTGTACAACGCCGAAACCGACCGCTACGTGCTGATGGCGACCGAAGGCCTGAACAAGCGGGCGGTGGGCAAGGTCAGCATGAGCCCCGGCGAGGGACTGGTCGGGCTGGTCGGCAGTCGTGGTGAAACCATCACGCTGGAAGACGCGATGAGCCACCCGCGCTTTCTGTACTTTGCCGAAACCGGCGAAGAGCGCTACGCCTCTTTCCTAGGCACTCCGATCATCCACCACCGGCAGGTGCTGGGTGTGCTGGTCGTGCAGCAAAAAGAACGCCGCCAGTTCGACGAGGGTGACGAGGCCTTCCTGATCACCATGAGCGCCCAGCTGTCCGGCGTGATTGCCCATGCCGAAGCCACCGGGTCGATCCGCGGGCTGGGCAGCAAGCGCGGCAAGGGCATCCAGGAAGCCCGCTTTGCCGGCGTGCCCGGCGCACCCGGCGTTGCCATGGGCACGGCCGTGGTGGTGCTGCCGCGTGCCGATCTGGACGTGGTACCCGACCGCACCACCGATGACATTGCCGGCGAGCTGATCATACTGGACCAGGCACTGGGTGCAGTACGGGAAGAGGTGCGGCTGCTGTCCGCACGGCTGGTCAAGCGCCTGCGGCCACAGGAGCAGGCGCTGTTTGATGTCTACCTGATGCTGCTGGACGACAACGCCCTGGCCGGTGACGTGCGCCGGCTGATCAAGAGCGGCCAGTGGGCCCAGGGCGCGCTGCGCCAGGTGGTGGAAAAACACCTGCAACGCTTCGAACGCATGGATGACGATTACCTCAGCGAGCGGGCCGCCGACATCAAGGACCTTGGCCGCCGCCTGCTGTCGCACATGCAGCAGGCACACCAGCAAACCCTGGACTACCCGGACAACTGCATTCTGGTCAGCGAGGAACTGTCGCCCGGCATGCTCGGCGAAGTGCCGCCAGGCAAGCTGGCCGGGCTGGTGTCGGTTGCCGGTTCGCGCAACTCGCACACCGCCATTCTGGCCCGCGCCATGGGCATCCCGACGGTGGTCGGGGCACAGGATCTGCCTTATACCCGCCTTGACGGCATCCAGTTGATCATTGATGGCTATCACGGTGACGTTTTCACCAACCCCGGCCCTGTGCTGTGCCAGCAATACCAGCGGGTACTGCAGGAAGAAGAATCCATCTCGCGCGAGCTGGACAGCCTGCGCCAGCTGCCCTGCATCACGCCGGACGGCCATGCATTGACGCTGTGGGCCAATACCGGCCTGCTCGCCGATGTGCCCCGTGCACTGGAACGCGGTGCGGAGGGTGTCGGCCTGTACCGTTCCGAAGTAGCCTTCATGAGCACCGCCCGCTTCCCGAGCGAAAGCGAGCAGGTTCAACTGTACCGCGAACAGCTGGCTGCCTTTCATCCCCGGCCGGTCACCATGCGCACGCTGGACGTTGGCGGCGACAAACCCCTGAGCTATTTTCCGATCAAGGAAGACAACCCCTACCTGGGCTGGCGCGGCATCCGCATTTCGCTCGACCATCCGGAGATCTTTTCCGTCCAGGTCCGCTCGATGATCAAGGCCAGTGCCGGGCTGGACAACCTGCGCATCCTGCTACCGATGATTTCCGGCGTGCACGAGCTGGAAGACGCGCTCTACCACATCCACCGGGCTTGGCAGGAGCTGGTGGACGAAGGTCATGCCGTGACCATGCCGGCCGTCGGCATCATGATTGAGGTGCCGTCAGCGGTGTACCAGGCACGTGATCTGGCCGGCATGGCGGATTTCATTTCCGTCGGCTCCAACGACCTGACCCAGTACCTGCTGGCGGTTGACCGCAACAACGCCCGCGTTGCCGACCTGTACGACTACCTGCACCCCGCCGTTTTGCAGGCATTGCAGCAGGTGGTGACAGCTGCCCGCGAGTGCGGGCGACCGGTCAGCATCTGCGGGGAAATGGCCGGCGATCCGGCAGCGGCGGTGTTGCTGATGGCGATGGGCTTTGACAGCCTGTCGATGAACGCCACCCACCTGCCCCGGGTCAAGTGGCTGCTGCGCCAGATGCCCATCCAGCAGGCCCGACAGCTGTTGCAACAGGCCATGCAACTGGATAGCCCCTATCTGGTACACAGCACCCTGCAACTGGCGCTGGAGGACATGGGGCTGGGCAAGGTGCTCAACCCCGGTGCCGGAGTGCAGATCTGAGCCTGCAATCCGCCAGCCTGAAGAAACTGTTTCAACGATTGAGGAGTGTTTCCCATGGGTAACAAGACCATTTTCATACAGCCGGGCGGCGGTTTTGACCAGGTTGTGGTTGGCAGCAGCGAACACGCGGCACCCGCTGCCGGAGAAATCAGCGTGCGCCTGCGGGCCAACTCGCTCAATTACCATGATTATGTAGTGGTCAGTGGCCTCTGGGGGCCGGCCGAGCGACGCATTCCCATGGCCGATGGTGCCGGCGAAGTAACGGCGGTCGGTCCGGGCGTGACCGAATTCAAGGTTGGCGACGCGGTCGTCAGTACCTTCTTCCCCGACTGGCTGGCTGGTCGCGCCACCGTCGAAGGCTTTGCCCGGGTCCCCGGCGACGGTATCGATGGCTACGCCCGCGAGGCGGTAACCGCACCAGCCACCTGGTTTACCCGCGCCCCGGCCGGCTGGAGCCATGCCGAAGCCGCCACTCTGACCACTGCCGGGCTCACCGCCTGGCGTTCGCTGGTCGATGATGCCGGAGTCAGGGCCGGTGATTGCGTACTGGTACAGGGTACCGGCGGGGTCTCCATTTTTGCCGTGCAATTCGCCAAAATGCTTGGTGCCACAGTGATTGCCACCTCGTCCTGTGATACCAAGCTGGAGCGCCTGGGCGAGCTGGGTGCCGATCACCTGATCAACTACCGCAAAGACACCAACTGGGGGGACACCGCCCGCAAGCTGGCGGGCAATGGTGGTGTCGACTGCACCCTCGATGTCGGCGGGCCGGCCACTCTTGCACAGTCCATGGCGGCCGCACGGGTTGGCGGCCATATCGCGGTAATCGGCATCCTCAGCGGCGTCAGCGGAGAACTGCCGCTTGTCCCCGCACTGGGCAAACAGCTGCGCATGCAGGCCGTTCTGGTTGGCAGCCGCCAGCAACAACAGGACATGATACGGGCCATTGATGCCAACGGCATGCGCCCGGTGGTGGACCGGCATTTTGACCTGGACGCGATTGTCGAGGCCTTCCGTTACCAGGAGTCCAACCGGCACTTCGGCAAGATCGTGCTGGATATCTGACCGGAACAGCCCTGAAGTGCGCCCTTGACGGCGCACTCTGGCAAGGCTTGTCGCCCCGCCCGGCAAGACACCCGGTTCGCCCGGGCATCCTGATCACGATTTATGTCACGGCCAGGCTGGACTCACCGACAAACACTCCGCCGGCGGCAAAGCTACGTTCGGTAAGCCGGATCTGTTGCGTATCCATGCGCAACAGGCTGGTGGCGCGGGTACCGTACTCGTCACCACAGATGAAAATGCTGGACAGCTGACGCTCGACCGCCAGCCCGATACCGGTCTCCGGCAGCATGTCGTCAGCCGGACGCCAGCTGTCCTGCATCAGGGCAAACAATATCTGGTCATTCTCACGCCCGGCCTGGCTGAACGCGCTACGCAAACGCACCAGTTTGGGCCAGGGTGTATCCAGGCTGGCATTGCACAGAGCGTAGATGCCGGGAGCCAGACATTGCGGTGCTGCCGCTTTTGAATGCAAAAACCACAGTTCGTCGGCTGTGCCGGCCAGCAGGTTGAAGCCGCTGTATTCCGTTGTCTGGCCAGCCAGCCGGCGCAGCCAGGTAGCTGGCGGTTCATCGCCGGCCAGATAGGCACTGACCAGTCCGCCACGCGTACGGGGTCGCTCCGGTTCCATGTTGCGGATATTGGTCAGGGCGGCGAAGCGTCGGCCCGGCGCAATGCCCAGCCAGCTGCCGCCGGCCTGCAGGTCACGTCCGGCATGTATGCGTGGCTGATCGGACCACTGCGCCAGCGCAGCGGTGGGACGCGCATGAAACTCATCCCTGTTGGCCAGTAGCAGGAGCGGCTCGGCACTGCCCGGTTGCCAGTCAAATACCAGAATGCACACGCTTCAGCCTTGCGGATTTTCGTGGTGAGGCGTGACCCGCAATACTTCGGCCACGGTAGTCAGGCCGGCAGCCACCTTTTGTGCGCCGGACAGGCGCAGGCTGTGCATGCCTTCGCGGTATGCCTGCTTGCGCAACATGCCCAGGTCGGTTTCACGGGTGATCAGGCTCTTGGTGCGATCATTCAGTACCATGATCTCGTAGAGCCCGGCACGTCCGTGATAGCCGGTTTCACGGCACTCGATGCAGCCGACCGCACGATAGGCCTGTTTCGGCATGGTCGCATTCCAGGGACGGGTCAGGGTGTTCCATTCCTCCACGGACACCTCGCCCGGCTCCTTGCAGTGCGGGCACAGCGTACGCACCAGTCGCTGCGCCATCACGCCCAGCAACGATGCACGCAACAGGTAATAGGGCACGCCCAGTTCCAGCAAGCGGTTGATCGCGCCCGGCGCATCGTTGGTGTGCAGGGTGGACAGCACCAGGTGGCCGGTCAGTGCCGCCTGGATGGCCATTTCGGCAGTTTCCAGGTCACGGATCTCGCCGACCATGATGATGTCAGGGTCCTGGCGCATCAGTGCACGCACGCCGCTAGCAAAGGTCAGGTCAATGTTGTGCTGCACCTGCATCTGGTTGAACGCGGGCTCGATCATCTCGATCGGGTCCTCGATGGTGCACAAATTGACCTCCTCGGTGGCCAGCTGCTTGAGCGTGGTGTACAGGGTGGTGGTCTTGCCCGAACCGGTCGGGCCGGTCACCAGGATGATGCCGTTGGGCTGGCGGGTCATGGTTTGCCAGCGGGCCAGGTCATCGGCAGAAAAGCCCAGTTGGTCAAAGCTTTTCAGCAACACATCCGGGTCGAAAATCCGCATCACCATCTTTTCGCCAAAGGCGGTAGGCAGGGTGGACAGGCGCAGTTCGATTTCCTGCCCTTCCGGCGTCGAGGTCTTGATGCGACCGTCCTGCGGTTTGCGTTTTTCCGCCACGTTCATGCGCCCAAGGGTTTTCAGGCGGCTGATTACCGCCAGTGTCACCTGCGGCGGAAACTGATAAACGGTGTGCAATACGCCGTCGATACGGAAGCGTACCTTGCCCTGCTCGCGGCGCGGCTCGATATGGATGTCGCTGGCCCGCTGCTGGAAGGCATACTGGAACAGCCAGTCGACAATGTTGACAATATGGGCGTCGTTGGCATCCGGTTCCTGGTCGGACGCTCCCAGTCGCAACAGTTGTTCGAAGTTGCCGGTATTGACGTTGGAGTATTCCTGGCCACTGGCCCCGGATACCGACTGGGCCAGCCGGTAGAACTCGGTGGTGAAGCGGCGGATATCGGCCGGATTGGCCACCATGCGCCGGATGTCGCGGCGCAGTACATGGGCCAGATCGTTTTCCCAGCTGCACACAAATGGCTGGCTGCTGACAATGGTCACGCTGGAATGGTCCTGGGCCACCGCCAGGATCTTGTGACGCTGGGCAAACGCATAGGACATCAACGGCGTGACGGCGGCAACATCGATTTTCAGCGGGTCGATGCGCATATAGGGCTGGCTGGCCCAGTCGGCCAGCCACTGGGCCAGTGTTTCCAGGTCAAGCTTTTTGCCCGGCCGCCTCAGGTCATCGAGCTGCTGCTCGGCGATCACTTCCAGCGGATGCAGTGCCTGTTTGCCTGCGCCGGCTAGGGGGCGCTTGGCAAGGCACTGTTCGGCCATGGCCTGATCGATATGGCCCTGTTCGACCAGCGCATTCAGAATGTTGCCCAGTTCGAGCACACGATCATGCCCTGGCGTGGTAAAGCTCATGCATCGACTTCCTCAAACAAATCATTCAGCACATTCTGTGCGCAACAGCGCATGTTTGCCAGAATCCGTGAAACGGTCATGGGCCGAGCCCTGCAACTGCATTCGCGGTATGGCAGGGTCTCGGCCGACACGTCAGTAGCTGCCCCGCAACAAGGCCTTCCAGCCCGGATCGGCACAGGTCTGCAACAGCGCCCGGCTCCGAGCATCCGGGTCGTCGGCCTGCAGGCTGTCATGCAACTTGCGCAGCGCTCCCAGGGTGTCATCCAGTCCGGTGGCTGTCAGCACATGCCGCGCAGCTTCCAGCCAGACCATGATCCGCTCCAGCCGCGGTTGCTGTTCATTCAGCGCATATGCCTTCAGCTTGTAGGCTTCGAGTCCCAGCTCCTGCGCCTGTTCCTGTAGAAAGCGTACCAGCCAGCGCTCCAGCGGTGCTTTTGCCTGACGCTCCAGCCGCTCATTGCGCCCGGTCTGCCAGCCACTGTCATGCAGCCAGAGCGCCAGCTCCAGCGAAAACATGCCCCAGCGGGCCTGCTGCAGTTCGGCAGCAAACAGGGCCACCGCGGCATCCCGCTGCTCACGCCCAGCCATGCCGGCCCTGATTACGGGCTGCCAGTCTGCCAGCAAGGCATCCAGCACCAGGCGTAAGCCATGACTGCTTTTACGCGGCACCAGCTGACCCATGCTACCCAGCAGGGCACGCATGCCGGTCAGCTGGTCAAACCAGCCTTGCAGCAGTTTCCACTGGCTAGTGTGGCGATACTGTTCGGCCAGACGCTGGCTGGCAGCCAGCTGTTCCTGCATCAGGGCGGCAAAGGCCGAATCGATATCCTGCCCGGCCACCAGCTGCGCCGGGCAGACATTCAGCTCAAAGCTGCCCGGTTGCAACAACCGGTAGCCGCGTTCGGCCTTGCTGATGTCGCAGGGCATCAGGGCAATGTCTGCCGCCAGCTGCAGAGCCAGCTCCAGCAAAGCGGCTGGCTGGCCTTCACGTAACTCCAGCTCCAGCTCGCAAATGGGCTCATCGCCGCAGGCCGTAGCAACCTTGCCCGAATCCAGCGCCACTTCAACGCGAGTCGGGACGCCACGATGCTCCCAGGCCAGTTCGGTGCTTTTACGGGTGAAATCGGTACGAAACAGCTCTGTCAGCTGCTGTTTATCCAGCTGATGCAAGCTGTACGGCCAGCATTCATCGCCCAGGAGGTCCATGTCCAGCCGGTCGCTGTCGATATACCAGTCCCATTCATGGCGCTCGGACAGTCCGGCCATGCTGGCGCCTTTGCTTTTCAGGGTCTGGATGAACTGTTCGCCATCGCGGCGGATGCGCAAAGCCACCTGGGCCCGGGCCAGATCACCCGCCTCCGTATCGAAGTAGGCATTCAGCAGTTCGCGGCTTTGCCACGGCTGGCTGCGATAGCGTTCAAGCAGGGGATGGGCTGCCAGCCTGTCCATGTCTTGCGGGCTTACCCGTAATTTGATTTCAGTTTCTGTAGCCATTCCGGTTCCGGTAAAGTTCTGGATCTGTGGTGATATTAACGTAAAAAAGCATTGATTTTGTATCGCGGGGCCGTCCACACCAGGCAGGCCCGGGGACGACGACATCCATGATCTTCCTGTAACCTGGCAGCATGAATACTCCCGTCCAGGCAATGGACACAGCCCGTCATCTGCCGTCTGTGTGTTACCAATAGCGTCCAGAGCTAGGCGAAGGCCATACAGACAACGTATAATCCGCAGAGTTTTCGTTACTGAGCATTATTGCCATGTCACTTAACCCCTTTGTCAGCCTGTTTGGGCGCTCGCCGATCGGCCCGATGCAAGAGCATATTGCCAAGGCCTACGAGTGCGCTGCCAACCTGGTTCCTTTCTTCGAGGCGGTCATTGCCGAAGACTGGGCCCGTGTTGAACAGGTACAACAGGAAATGGTGCGGCTGGAAAAAGAAGCCGACAAACTCAAGCGCGATGTGCGTGTGCACCTGCCCAAGAGCCTGTTTTTGCCTGTACCCCGCTCCGATCTGCTGGAGCTGCTCAGTGTACAGGACAAAGTCGCCAACCGCGCCAAAGATATCGCCGGCCTCATGCTTGGCCGTCAGATGAGCATCCCCGAACCGCTGCAGCCCATCATCCGCACTTACGTACAACGTACCGTCGAGGCCTGCGAACAGGCTCTCAAGGCGATGAACGAGCTGGACGAGATTCTCGAAACCGGCTTCGGCAACCGTGAAGTGCGCCGTGTCACCGAAATGATCGAAGAGCTGGAAGACATCGAACATGACACCGACCGGATACAGATTGAAGTGCGTCGCAGCCTGTTCGCACTGGAAAAGACCCTTCACCCCGTTGATGTAATGTTCATGTACACCATCATCGAATGGATTGGTGATGTCGCCGACCGCGCCGAACGTGTCGGCAACCGCCTGGAACAACTGCTTGCGCGCTGATTGGCGCGCTCTTTTTTTACGAAGCGGAAAATCTTATGTCTCTTGTTACCGATTACGGCATGATCTTGCTGGTCATGGCCTGTATTTTTGGTTTTTTCATGGCATGGGGTGTGGGCGCCAATGACGTCGCCAATGCCATGGGTACCTCGGTTGGCTCCAGGGCGCTGACCATCAGACAGGCCATCCTGATCGCCATGGTGTTCGAGTTCTGTGGTGCCTACTTTGCCGGGGGCGAGGTTACCGACACCATCAAGAACGGCATCGTCAAGACCGATGCCATGTCAGTCGACCTGATGGTGCTTGGCATGATGTCGGCCCTGATGGCAGCCGGAACCTGGCTATTGATTGCCACCAGTCGTGGCTGGCCGGTCTCCAGCACCCACACCATCATTGGTGCGGTGGTCGGCTTCGCTGCTGTTGGCGTCTCGGTAGACTCGGTACACTGGAACGCCATACTGCCCATCACTGCCAGTTGGGTGTTCACGCCCTTCCTCTCCGGTACTCTCGGTTTCCTGCTGTTCATGAGCGTGCAGAAGCTGATCATCAATACCGACAACCCCTTTGCCAGCGCCAAGCGCTATGTGCCGATCTACATGTTCCTGACCGGTTTCATGGTGGCCCTGATGACACTGTCCAAAGGGCTCAAGCATGTCGGCGTCAATCTCAATAATGACCAGAGCCTGCTGCTTGCCATTGGTGTCGGTCTGCTGGTTATGGGGGCCGGAATCCTGCTGCTGCGCCGCGTCCAGCTGCCGGAAAACGCCTCACGCCGCGCCTATTACCACAGCGTGGAAAAATCCTTTGCCATCCTGATGGTGTTCACCGCCTGTTCCATGGCCTTTGCCCACGGCGCCAACGATGTGGCCAACGCCGTTGGTCCGCTGGCGGCAATTGCCGGTGTCATCCAGAACCAGGGGCTGAGCGAGCTGGGTGCAAAAACTGCCGTTCCTGCCTGGGTGCTGTTTCTGGGCGGCATCGGTATCGTCATTGGCCTGGCTACCTACGGCTACAAGGTGATTGCCACCGTCGGCAAGGAAATCACCAAGCTGACACCCAGCCGCGGTTTTGCCGCCGAACTGGCCACCGCTTCCACCGTGGTCACCGCATCGGCATTCGGCCTGCCGGTTTCCACCACCCATACACTGGTGGGTGCCGTTCTCGGTATTGGCCTGGCCCGTGGTATCAGCGCCCTCAACCTGCGCGTGATCCTGTCCATTTTCATGTCCTGGGCCATCACTCTGCCGGCCGGGGCCATTCTGGCCATCATCTTCTTCAGCATCCTGAAGCTGGTTTTCCTCTGATCCCGTCACGACCCCGGCAAGCCGATGCCGGGGTTCTGCTATAGTGTCGGCATCATCAAACCCAGGCAGCGGATCATGCACGATTACGTAAACTGGCTGCGCCACTCGTCGCCCTACATCAATAGCCACCGCGAACGCACCTTTGTCATCATGTTGCCGGGGGAAAGCCTTGCACATGCCAATTTTGGCGCGATCGTACACGACCTGGTACTGCTGCACAGCCTTGGCGTGCGCCTGGTACTGGTACACGGCTCGCGTCCGCAGATCGAGCAGGCGCTGGAAGTTCGGCAATTGCCGTCGCGCTATCACCACAATCTGCGCATCACCGACCGTAACACCCTGGACTGCATCATCAGTGCGGCCGGCCAGCTGCGCAGCCAGATCGAGGCCCGTCTCTCAGTCAATATGGCGGCGTCGCCCATGCAGGGTGCCAAGGTACGCATTGTCAGCGGCAACCTGGTCACCGCCCGCCCCTGTGGCGTGGTGGATGGCGTTGACCTATTGCACACGGGCGAAGTACGCCGCATCGATCATGAAGCCATCCGGCAATTGCTCGACCAGCGCAATATGGTGCTGCTGTCCCATCTCGGCTATTCACCGACCGGAGAAACCTTCAACCTGTCGTGCGAGGAAGTCGCCACCCGGGCAGCCATTGCCCTGCAGGCAGACAAGCTGATCCTGTTCTCCGCCGAACAGGGGCTGCTGAATGACAAAGGCGACCTGATCCGTGAAATGAGTTTGCCGCAAGCCCGGGACTACCTGCAGGACCCTCGTAACACCAGCGTCCGGACCACCCTGCAAGCCGCCATTGATGCAAGCCTTGGGCAGGTTGCCCGCTGCCATATCATCAGCTATCAGCGCGATGGTGCCCTGCTCAGCGAACTCTTTACCCGTGACGGCTGCGGCACCCTGATCGACCAGGGCGGCTTTGAACAGGTACGTGAAGCCACCATCGAGGATGTCGGCGGCCTGCTCGAACTGATCCGCCCGCTGGAAGAACAGGGCCTGCTGGTGCGCCGCTCACGTGATTTGCTGGAGCAGGAAATCCAGCAGTTCAGCGTGGTCGAGCGTGATGGCCTGCTGATCGCCTGTGCCGCCCTCTACCCTTTCCCTGAAGAACGGACCGGCGAGCTGGCCTGCCTGGCCGTGCACCCCGACTACCGTCACGGCGGCCATGGCGGCCATGGCGATGCCATGTTTGAGCGCATTCGCCAGCGTGCGCTGGGCATGGGCCTTGAGTCGCTGTTTGTGCTCACTACCCGGACCGCCCACTGGTTCCAGGAACGCGGTTTCATTCCCTGCACCATTGACGATCTGCCCCGACGCAAGGCAGCCCTCTATAACTATCAGCGCAACTCGAAAGTATTCCGCTTGCCACTTGAACACAATCAAGCGTGATTTTTTACATTTTCCTGCAGTCATCCACCCGCATTTCGACCAATGGTGCCTGGTACGAAGGTTTCATAAGCACCGCCAATCAGGTATAACCACTGCAAGTGCCAGAATGATCCGCCTTGACAGGCTCAGCCGGATTTTACCGGGCACTCAACAAATAAAAACCGAGGAACAATCCCATGAAAAAAATCACCACCCTGTCCATGGCCCTGTCAAGCATCCTTGCTGCCATGGCCCTGAGCGCCAATGTGCAGGCAGCTGACGAGAAATTTGTCACCATTGGCACCGGCGGCCAGACCGGCGTCTACTATGTGGCCGGCCAGTCCATCTGCCGCTTCGTCAACCGCGACACCAAGACCCACGGCATCAAGTGCAACGCGCCGGCCAGTGGCGGCGGTGTAGCCAACGTCAACGGCATCCGCAGTGGCGAGTTCAACATGGGCGTGATGCAGTCCGACCACCAGTACAAAGCGTTGGAAGGCCTACCACCCTTTGCCGGCAAGATGGAGGACATTCGCGCTCTGTTCTCCCTGCAGAGTGAGGTATTCACCGTTCTGGCCCGCCGTGACGCCCACATTGCCAAGCTGGATGACTTGAAGGGCAAGCGTGTCAACGTCGGCAACCCCGGTTCCGGCCAGCGTGACACCCTGGACGAAATCATGGCCAAAAAGGGCTGGGACCGCTCCGTGTTCTCCCTGGCAGCCGAGCTGAAGCCCGCCGAACAGGCCAGCGCCCTGAATGACAACAACATTGATGCCATGACCTATTTCGTCGGTCACCCCAATGGCGCCATCCAGGAAGCCACCACCACCACCGATGCCGTTCTGGTACCCATTACCGGTCCTGAAATCGATGCACTGCTGGCCGAGAAGAGCTACTACACCAAGGCCGAAATCCCTGCCGGCCTATATAAGGGGAACGATACCCCGACCCAGTCCATCGGTGGCAAGGCCGTCATCAGCGCCAGTGCCAACACCAGCCCCGAGCTGGTCTATCAGGTGGTCAAGGCCGTATTTGACAACCTCGAGCGTTTCAAGCGCCTGCACCCTGCGTTCAATGACCTGGACGAACAAGACATGATCAAGGCCGGTCTGTCCGCGCCTCTGCATGAAGGTGCCGTGCGCTACTACAAGGAACGCGGCTGGATGTAAGCCCGCAGCCCGTACAGACCGGCACCACCGCTCTGTACGGGTAATCCCTTCCCCGGACAGGACCGCCACAAGCGGACCTCCATTTATTGACAGCCCTGCCATCAAGGGGCTTTAGCCATTGTTGCCGGAGCAGAATCATGGGCAAACCACATACACTTGACGCGGACGAGATGCTGGCACAGGAATCCGGTGCGCGTTCACCCGCCGGGATGATGGCCATCCTGATAGCCGGGATTGCCCTGTGCTGGTCACTGTTTCAGCTATGGATTGCCTCGCCGCTGCCTTTCATCCTCAAGTGGGGCGTGCTCAATGACACCGAGACCCGCTCCATCCACCTGAGCTTTGCTCTGCTGCTGTCCTTTCTGGCTTATCCGGCTTTCAAGCGCTCACCCAGAAATCATGTACCGCTGGCCGATATCGTGCTGGCACTGGTCGCGGTAGCCTGTGCCTCTTACCTGTTCGTCTTCTATCAGCAACTGGCACTGCGTCCCGGCACCCTGACCACCGCCGACCTGGTGGTCGCGTTGATGGGCTTGCCGCTGCTGCTGGAGGCCACCCGCCGTACCCTGGGCCCGCCACTGGCGATCATTGCCCTACTGTTCATGCTGTATAGCCTGGCCGGCCCCTATATGCCTGACCTGCTGGCCCACCGTGGTGTCAGCCTCAACGCACTGGCCAACCACCAGTGGATCACCACCGAGGGCGTGTTCGGTATCGCACTGGGTGTATCCACCAGCTTCGTGTTCCTGTTCGTGCTGTTCGGTGCCCTGCTCGAGCGCGCCGGTGCCGGCAACTATTTCATCCAGCTGGCCTTCAGCATGCTCGGCCACATGCGTGGCGGTCCGGCCAAGGCCGCAGTGGTTTCCTCAGCACTGACCGGCATGATTTCCGGCTCGTCGATCGCCAACGTGGTGACCACCGGCACCTTCACCATTCCAATGATGAAGCGGGTCGGTTTCTCTGCCGAAAAAGCCGGTGCAGTGGAAGTGACTTCTTCGGTCAACGGTCAGATCATGCCGCCAGTGATGGGCGCGGCCGCCTTCCTGATGGTCGAATACGTCGGCATGCCCTATGTGGAAATCATCAAGCATGCCTTCCTGCCAGCGACCATTTCCTATATTGCCCTGTTGTATATCGTGCACCTGGAAGCCCTCAAGCTCGGCATGCAGCCCATCGGCACAGTGGCACACAAACCCTGGCTGCGTCGCCTGACCGGCTTCGCCTTTGGTGCCGCGCTGCTGTCGGGCATTTCCCTGGCGGTGTTTTACGGCCTCGGCTGGCTCAAGCCCTTGCTCGGCGAGCATGCCCTGACCGTGATCATCCTGTTGCTGGTTGCGGTATATCTTGGCCTGCTGAAGGTTGCCGCCAACCGTCCACCGCTGGAAATGGAAGACCCTGACGCACCCATCGAGAAGCTGCCGGAAACACGCCGCGTACTGCTGTCCGGCCTGCACTTCATCCTGCCGGTCGTGGTGCTGGTCTGGTGCCTGATGGTCGAGCGCCTGTCGCCCGGCCTGTCCGCCTACTGGGGCAGCCTGATGCTGGTCGGCATCCTGATTACCCAGCGCCCGTTGCTGGCCTGGATGCGTGGTGAAACCGGCGAGATGGGTGCTGCCACCCGTGAAGGCTTTACCGATTTGCGTGAAGGCCTGATCATCGGTGCCCGCAACATGATCGGCATCGGCATTGCCACCGCTACCGCCGGCATCATTGTCGGCGCGGTCTCCCAGACCGGGGTTGGCCTGGTACTGGCCGATCTGGTCGAACTGCTGTCGATGGGCAACCTGCTGCTGATGCTGACGCTGACTGCCATCTTCAGCCTGATCCTCGGCATGGGCTTGCCCACCACCGCCAACTACATTGTGGTTTCCAGCCTGCTGGCACCGGTGATCGTGACCCTCGGCCAGCAAAACGGCCTAATCGTACCGCTGGTTGCCGTGCACCTGTTCGTGTTTTATTTCGGCATCATGGCGGATGTGACCCCGCCGGTGGGCCTGGCATCCTTTGCCGCAGCAGCGGTTTCCAAGGGTGACCCGATACGTACCGGGGTGCAGGCATTCTTCTACAGTCTGCGTACTGCGGCCCTGCCGTTCCTGTTCATTTTCAATACCGACCTGCTATTGATGAATGTCACCTGGTTCCACGGCATCGTGGTATTCATAATCGCCACACTGGCCATGCTGATCTTTGCCGCTGCCACCCAGGGCTGGTTTGTCGTGCGCAGCCGCTGGTATGAAAGCGTCCTCTTGTTGCTGGTGGCATTCACCCTGTTCCGTCCCGGTTTCTGGCTCGACCAGATCCACGACCCATATCAGGAAATCCCTCCCGGATCCTTCGTTCAGGCCATGGGTGAAGCCGAGCCGAAATCGCAACTGCGCCTGCGTGTCGAAGGCGAAGACCAGTTCGGCAACATGAAAAGCCTGGTCATGATGTTGCCGGTACCCGATGGCGCAACCGGTGAGGAGCGTATGCAGGCCCTGGGTCTGGAGCTGATGGAAGAGGATGGCAAGCTGATCGTTGACCATGTCGATTTTGCCAGCCCGGCCGCAGACCTTGGCCTTGAGTTCGATCAGGTGATCATCAGCGCCAAACGTCCGGAAGAACGCATCCGCAAGGAAATCATGTGGCTGCCTGGCTTTGCCCTGCTCGCACTGGTTGTCTGGCTACAGCGCAGGCGCAGAAACGACCTGCCTGCACAGCAGGCGAGCGCCTGATCTTTAGTGGTACTCCAAAGCACTGCCTGTAACAGCAAAAAGCCCGGAATTCCGGGCTTTTTGCTGACTGCCGTCAGGCTTTTTTCATGAAGCAGGACTTGAGCAGCAGCTTCTGTCCATCGACCCTGCAATCCACATCATGATCCCCCTCCACTAGGCGGATATTGCTGATGCGGGTACCCATTTTCAGCACGGTGGAACTGCCTTTCACTTTCAGGTCCTTGATCAAGGTGACAGTGTCACCGTCCTGCAACGGGGTACCGTGCGCATCACGGTATTGCGGCGCAGACTGGCTATCAGCCGTATCCTCGGACCACTCATGTCCGCACATCGGGCATACCAGATGATCACCATCCGGGTAGGTCATATTCTCATTGCACGATGGACATGCCGGAAATTCACTCATTGTAGACTCCTCAGAAAAACTGTCGGCCAATACTAACGTACCCCGCTCAAACGGACAAAACAGCTTGCACCCCCTGCCCGGCTCCCCTAGTTTGAAACAGTGACATAACCAGGAGAATGGTATGAAAATCTGCAAACAGGGCCTGCTCTATGGCGCATTGTTCACCGCGATATTCAGCGTGTCGATACAGGCACGTGAAGCCGCGCCCGTGGTTCCGTCGGCAACCGAGCTGGCCGCCCGGCATTACGACTATGAACTGGATGTGTTTCACCCTGTGCAGTCACGCAACGGCATGGTCGCCAGCGAACACCGGCTGGCCAGTGAAGTCGGCCTGCAAATTCTGCAAAAGGGCGGCAATGCGGTTGATGCGGCCGTGGCAATGGGTTTTGCCCTGGCGGTAACCCTGCCCAACGCCGGCAACCTCGGCGGTGGCGGTTTCATGCTGCTGCATGATGCAAAAACCGGCAACAATCATGCGCTGGATTTTCGTGAGACAGCTCCTGCCGCTGCCCACCGCAATCTCTATCTTGATGAACAGGGCAATGTCATTGAGGGTGAATCCATCTACAGTCACCGTTCCATAGGTGTGCCAGGCAGCGTCGCCGGTCTCGAGCATGCCCTGCATAACTGGGGCAGCATGAGCCTGAAAGAAGTCATACGCCCCGCCATCAGGCTGGCCAATAAAGGCTTTCCCGTCAGCCATACCCTGGCCAAGATGCTGTCCGTACAGCAAGAACAGCTGGGACAGTGGCCGGCAACCAGAGAGATCTTCTTCAGGGACGGACGCCCGTTGCGGGCCGGTGAGCAGCTGGTCCAGAAAGACCTCGCCCGCTCGCTGAAACTGATCGCCAGGCAAGGCGGCAAGGCATTCTATGAAGGCAAGATAGGCGAAGCCATTGTCGAGGAGATGCAGCGTCATGGCGGGCTGATCAGCATGCAGGATCTGGCCAACTATAGAGCAATAGAGCGCACGCCAGTCAGTGGCGACTATCGCGGTTTTGAAGTGGTCAGCATGCCCCCACCCAGCTCCGGTGGCATTCATCTGCTGCAGATTCTCAATATCCTCGAACACTTCCCCCTGCATGAGCAGGGAGCCACCAGTGCCGAAAGCGTACGCCTGATCGCCGAAGCCGCCAAGCTGGCCTATGCCGACCGTTCGGAGTTTCTCGGTGATCCGGATTTCGTCAGGGTTCCGCAACAAGGCCTGATCAGCAAGACATACGCCGCACAGCTGGCTGCCAGCATCAAACCCGGTGCTGTGCGCGATGCTGCAAGCATAGGTCCCGGCAATCCAGCAGACCACGAAAGTGACCAGACCACCCACTTTTCCGTAGTTGATGGCCAGGGCAACATGGTCGGCGTCACCTATACACTCAATCTCAACTTTGGCAGCGGCATCGTTGCCGAAGGCACCGGAATACTGCTCAACAATGAAATGGATGACTTCTCGGCCAAGCCGGGAGTCGCCAACGCTTATGGGCTGGTCGGTGGTGATGCCAATGCCATTGAGGGCGGCAAACGACCACTGTCATCCATGATGCCAACCATGGTGTTGCGTGATGGCAAGCCATGGCTGGTCACCGGCAGTCCTGGCGGCGCCCGCATCATTACCACAGTGTTGCAGACGCTCATCAATGCCATGGATTTTGGCATGAACCCGGCTGAAAACGCAGGCACACCCCGTATGCACCACCAGTGGCAGCCGGATGTATTGCGGATCGAAAAGGGCTTCAGCCCCGATACCCTGCAGCTGCTGGAGCAGCTCGGCTACCAAATTGAATTGCGTGCAGCCATGGGTAAAACCCAGACCATCCAGATCGAGCATGACGGTCTACATGGCTACTCCGACCCGCGCAATCCTGATGGAGCTACCTTGGGTTATTAATCAAAACGGGACC
>NZ_LNJZ01000002.1 GCF_002866065.1 Thiopseudomonas denitrificans
CCGCTGGTGGCGAAAAAGAAACGCCGCCAGCGCACAAAAGCTGCTCCCGATGCCGGCGAGCCGCAAATCATCCCGGCTGTACAGCTGGATGCTTCAACCTGACCGCAAGGTTCAGGCCAATACTATGGAGATAACTCTGTCATGAGCGATAAGAAAACCACTATAGAAGCAGAAAAAGCCGGCCTTAGTCGCCGTGGCTTTCTCGGTGCGACAGCCGTAACAGGAGCAACCCTGGCAGCTGGCGCTGCCACCATGGGCGGTACCGTGATGACACGTGAATCCTGGGCGGCAGCCGTCAAGGAATCACAGCTGAAAACTCATGTCGGCCCGGGTGAACTGGACGAATACTACGGCTTCTGGAGTGGCGGTCACTCCGGTGAAGTCCGCGTCCTAGGTGTTCCGTCCATGCGTGAGCTGATGCGCATTCCGGTGTTCAACACCTGTTCCGCCACCGGCTGGGGCCTGACCAACGAGTCCCGCGAAGTGCTGGGCGACAGCGTCAAGTTCCTCAACGGTGACGCGCACCACCCGCACATCTCCATGACCGATGGCAAATACGACGGCAAATACCTGTTCATCAACGACAAAGCCAACAGCCGCGTTGCCCGTATTCGTCTGGACATCATGAAGTGTGACAAGATCACCACCATTCCGAACGTCCAGTCCATCCACGGTCTGCGCCTGCAAAAGGTACCGCACACCAAGTATGTCTTCTGCAACGCGGAATTCATCATTCCCCAGCCCAACGACGGTTCCGTCAACTTCGAGAACTGGGACAAGTCCGAGAAGTTCACCATGTTCAACGCGGTTGACGCCGAGACCATGGAAGTGGCCTGGCAGGTGATCGTTGACGGCAACCTGGACAACTGTGACATGTGCTACACCGGCAAGTACGCAGCGTCCACCTGCTACAACTCCGAAGGCGCCACCGACCTGGCCGGCCAGATGCGTAACGAACGTGACTGGGTCACCGTGTTCAACATTCCGCGCATCGAGGAAGAGATCAAGAAAGGCAACTTCACCACCATCGGTGACTCCAAGGTGCCGGTGGTTGACGGCCGCAAGAAGGACGGCAAGAACGCCCGCGTAACCCGCTACGTTCCGGTTCCGAAGAACCCGCACGGCCTGAACACCTCGCCAGACGGCAAGTACTTCATTGCCAACGGCAAACTGTCTCCGACCTGCTCCATCATCGCCATCGACAAGCTGGAAGACCTGTTCAACGACAAGTTCGCTGACGAGCGTGAAGTGATCGTGGGCGAGCCGGAGCTGGGCCTTGGTCCACTGCATACCACCTTTGACGGCCGCGGCAATGGTTATACCACGCTGTTCATCGACAGCCAGGTGGTCAAGTGGAACATCGAGGAAGCCATCCGTTTCTACAACGGCGAGAAGGTCAACTACATCAAGCAGAAGCTGGATGTACACTACCAGCCCGGCCACAACCACGCCTCCCTGACCGAGTCCAGCGAAGCTGACGGCAAGTGGCTGGTGGTACTGAGCAAGTTCTCCAAGGACCGCTTCCTGCCGGTTGGCCCGCTGCACCCCGAGAACGACCAGCTGATCGACATCTCCGGCGACGAAATGAAGCTGGTGCATGACGGCCCGACCTTTGCCGAGCCGCACGACTGCATCATGGCCCGCCGTGACCAGATCCAGACCAAAAAAGTCTGGGATCGCAATGACCCCTACTTCGCCACCACCCGTGCCATTGCCGAAAAAGACGGCATTGACCTGATGAAGGACAACAAGGTCATCCGCGACGGCAAGAAAGTCCGTGTCTACATGACCTCCGCCGCCCCGACCTTCAACCTCACCGAGTTTGAAGTCAATCAGGGCGACGAAGTGACCGTATTCGTTACCAACCTCGACATGATCGAAGACGTAACCCACGGTTTCTGCATGGTCAACCATGGCGTGAGCATGGAAATCAGCCCGCAGCAGACGTCCTCCATCACCTTTGTGGCGGACAAGCCCGGCATGTTCTGGTACTACTGCAACTGGTTCTGCCATGCCCTGCACATGGAAATGGCCGGTCGCATGTATGTAAAACCTGCCAACTGAGTGTAAACTCCAAAACGGCCTGCCCACGGGCGGGCCGTTTTCATGATTGTATCCATACCATAAGGCTGTACATGAACATAAAGTTGGCTGTTTTTAGCGTAGTGTTGGCGTGTTCAGTACCGGTCCTCGCCAGCGAAACTCCCGACTCCCTCAGCAACTTGAACCTGCATGCCATCCAGGCACCGCCGGATGCCGATGCAACCCTGCAATCAGTCACCACACTGCCATTGCAGCAGGTCAGCGATACCCACTGGCGCTTGCCGGCCGGTCGCTATACCGGAAATTTCGTACTCGACGTTCCTATCCGCCTGACCTGTGATGAAGGTGCGGTCCTGGATGGCAACGGCGAGAAAAACACCCTCAATCTCCGCGCCGCCGATGCCACGCTGGAAGGCTGCCGCCTGGAGAACTGGGGCAAAAACCTGACCAACATGAATGCCGGCATCTTTATCGAGCGTACCGCCGAGCGGGTACAGGTGCTGGGCAACTCCCTGCAGGGCCCCGGCTTTGGCGTGTGGGTGGATGCCACACCGCATGTCAGCGTGATTGGCAACAAGGTGCAGGGCGACAACAGCCTGCGCACCCAGGACCGTGGCAACGGCCTGCATTTCTTCGCTGTACGCTATGCCACCATCAAGGACAACGAAGTCTGGCACGTGCGTGATGGCATCTATATCGACGCTTCCAACGACAACGTGATCGACGGCAACCGCCTGCGTGACATGCGCTACGGTATCCACTACATGTTTTCCAACCGCAACCAGGTCATCAACAACGAAACCCGCCGTACCCGTACCGGCTATGCGCTGATGCAGAGCCGCCAGCTGACCGTCCTGAACAACTATTCCGATCACGACGAGAACTACGGCATCCTGATGAACTATGTCACCTACTCGACCCTGCAAGACAACTTTGTCACTGCAGTGCAGGCCGGAGTTGGCGACGGCATCCATATCTCCGGTGGCGAAGGCAAGGGGCTGTTCATCTACAACTCGCTGTTCAATACCGTTTCCGGCAACCACTTCGAGAACAGTGCGCTGGGTATCAACCTGACCGCCGGCTCGGAAGACAACAAGATTTATGACAACAGTTTTGTCAGCAACCAGCAGCAGGTGAAGTACGTGGCTCTGCGCTACCAGGAATGGTCCCACGAAGGGCGGGGCAACTTCTGGAGTGACTACCTGGGCTGGGACCGCAATGACGACGGCATCGGTGATGTGCCCTACGAGCCCAACGACAACGTGGACCGCCTGCTCTGGACCTATCCGCAGGTACGCCTGCTGATGCACAGTCCCGGCATCGAGGTGCTGCGCTGGGTGCAGAGGGCCTTTCCTGTGGTCAAATATCCCGGCGTCCAGGACAGTCATCCACTGATGCGGCCCGTAAAAATCATGCAAGTCCGGCCAGAAGGAAAACATTAATGTCAGCGGTAGTAGAGCTCAACAAGGTATGCCAGCACTATGGCAAATTTCAGGTGCTGCACGATATCAGCTGGAATCTGCAGCCAGGCGAGATCATGGGGTTGTTCGGCCATAACGGTGCCGGCAAGACCACCACGGTACGTCTGATTCTCGGCCTGATCCGTCACAGCGGCGGCGAGCTGAAGGTGCTGGGCGGGCAGGCACAGGATGCCAAAATCCGCCAGCAGATCGGTTTTCTGCCGGAAAACGTGATGTTCTATCCGCAGCTGACCGGGCTGGAAACCCTGCAGCACTTTGCCCGCCTCAAGGGTGCCAGCATGGCACAGGTGGAACAGCTGCTGGAGCAGGTCGGCCTGACTGCCGCCAGCCGCCAACGGGTCAAGGCATATTCCAAGGGCATGCGCCAGCGTCTCGGCCTGGCGCAGGCGTTGCTGGGCAACCCGAAACTGCTGATCATGGATGAGCCGACAGTCGGGCTGGACCCGATTGCCACCCAGTCGCTGTACCGGCTGATGGAAAAGCTGCGCAATGAAGGCACCAGCATCATCATCTGTTCGCACGTGCTGCCCGGTGTCGAGTCCTATATCGACAAGGCGGTGGTCATGGCGCGTGGCCATCTTGAAGTGGCCGGCAACCTGTACGAATTGCGCGAGCATGCCGGTTTGCCGGTGCGCCTGCGCGTGCGCGGCCTGGCCGGGCGCGAGATTAGCCACCCGGCGATCGACAGCCGCAGTACGCTGCACGACGGCTGGGAAGAGCTGGCGGTGCGGCCGGATGCCCGTCTTGAGGTGGTCGGCCAGTTGTTGCAGCAGCAGCCGCTGGACCTGGAAGTACGGCCTCCCTCGCTGGAAGACCTGTATTGTTATTACACGGAAAAAGCCGGTGCCGTGGGTGTGGCAGGAGTACAACAATGAGACAGATTTTCAATATTGCCCGCAAGGAGTTCAGTGACGGCCTGCGCAACCGCTGGATGCTGGCGATCAGTCTGCTGTTTGCGGTGCTGGCAGTCGGCATTGCCTGGTTTGGCGCGGCGGCTTCTGGGCAGGTCGGCTTCACCTCGATTCCTGCCACCATTGCCAGCCTGGCCAGCCTGGCCACCTTCCTGATGCCGCTGATCGCCCTGTTACTGGCCTACGACGCAATTGTCGGGGAAGAAGAGGGTGGTACCCTGATGCTGCTGCTGACCTATCCGCTGAGCCGCAGTCAGTTGCTGACCGGCAAGTTTCTCGGTCATGGCATGATCCTGGGCCTGTCCACCCTGCTTGGTTTTGGCAGTGCGGCGGTGGCGATTGCGGTACTGGTGCCGGATGTTTCCATCAGTTTGCTGGTCTCGGCATTTGTCCGCTTCATCCTCTCATCGACTCTGCTGGGGCTGGTGTTTCTGGCCTTTGCCTACGTACTGAGCAGCCGGGCCACGGAAAAATCGACCGCAGCGGGCCTTGCGCTGGGCGTCTGGTTCCTGTTTGTGCTGGTGTTCGATCTGGCGTTGCTGACCATTCTGGTGGTCAGTGAGGGCAAGATCAGCCCGGAACTGCTGCCCTGGCTGCTGCTGCTCAACCCGGCGGATATCTATCGGCTGATCAACCTGGCCGGCTTCGAGGCAGGGGCCCAGGGGCTGGGCGTGATGTCGCTGGCCGGTGACTTGCCGATGGGGCTGACTGCGCTCTGGCTGTGCCTGCTGGTCTGGCTGGGCGTGATTCTGGGCTGGGCCCATCTGGCCTTTGCCAAGCGGGTTGGATGATGCAAACGGCCCCGGGTCCGCATTACCGGGGCCGTGCCACGTAAAACGCAGGCACTGCCTGTGCTGTCTATCACTGACACACCAAAGGAACACAAGCCATGTTGAAACTGAAAAAAACCGGCCTGAACTGGCTGCTGGCCGTGGCTGCTGCCGTCATGCTGACTGCCTGCAGCGATGAGCCGAAAAAAGAGATCAATACCGACCCGGTCGCTTTTCATTCCGGTGACGAGTGCCATGTGTGTGGCATGCTGATCACCGAGTGGCCCGGCTCCAAGGGCCAGAGCATCAACACGCAAAATGGCGAAACACACAAATTCTGCTCCACGGTAGACATGTTCAGCTGGCTGCTGCAGCCCGAGAACAAGACCCTGCAGGCAAAGATCTATGTGCATGACATGGCAAAGACCCACTGGGACCAGCCGGAAGACGAACACCTGATGGATGCACGTGAAGCTTGGTATGTGGTTGGCAGCGGCCTGATGGGCGCCATGGGGCCGTCCATCGCTTCCTATAGCGACCGTGCCGCCGCCGACAAGCTGGCGGAAGAAACCGGTGGCCGTGTGCTGGCCTATGGCGAAATCGGCCTGGAAGTGCTGCAGGAAATCGCCCGTGCCGGTCACGAGCATGCCGCCGAAATGGGCGAGATGCTGCAGCACCAGATGCACGGCGGTGACGATCATGCCGAGCCGGAGCACGGCTCCCATGGCGAGGCTGACCATGAGGATGAGCATGATGACCACTCAGCTGGTGAGCATGCAGAGCACTAAGTAACAAGCAACAAAAAACGCCACGCTGGCAGCCCGGGTTGTCAGCGTGGCGTTTTTTTGTGTGTATGTAGGTACGAATTTATTCGTACATGAAATGGATGCGCTGGAGTTGTGCGAATGAATTCGCACCTACATACCCTGCGCGAAGGCTTAACCGACACACGCTTGTAGGTTCGAATTTATTCGAACACATCAGGTATGTCCTGGCAGGCTATTGTTTGTGTGCGAATGAGTTCGCACCTACAGTTGTGGTTAATACAGCCTGGCGATTAGCGCCGGTACGGCGGTTTCGACACGAAGGATGCGCGGACCGAGCTGCACCGGCGCAAAATCTGCCTTGCGCAGCAACTCGACTTCATAGGGAATCCAGCCGCCTTCGGGGCCAATGGCCAGAGTGAGCGGCTGTTCGCCCAGCGCACGCGGGCATTCGGGATGTTCGCCGGGGTGCGCCACCAGTTTGAGGTTGGCGGCCGCCAGTGCCGGCAGACGATCCTCGACAAAGGGCTTGAAACGCTTCTCCAGTATCACCTCGGGCAACACCGTATCACAGGCTTGCTCCAGCCCGAGCAGCAGTTGCTCGCGGATGCTGTCTTCCTGTAGCCAGGGTGTTTGCCAGAAGCTCTTTTCCACCCGGAAGCTGTTGACCAGCACCAGGCGTTGCACGCCCATGGCGGCGATGGTTTGCAGGGTGCGCTTGAGCATCTTCGGGCGCGGTAGTGCCAGCACCAGTGTCAGCGGCAATTTGGCGGGCGGGGGCTGATCTAGCAGCAGGGTCAGATGTGCCTGGTGGCTGTCCAGCTGCTGCACCGTGGCCTGGCCCATCAGGCCGCCCAGCAGCCCGGCACGCAATTGCTGGCCGGGCTCGACCCGCTGCACCTGCAGCATGTGTTGCAGACGGCGGTCTTCGACAACGGCGCTACCGTCTGCGCGCAGGTCATCAGGAGAGAGCAGCAGCAGGTTCACTATGGGTTAGTCGCGGGAGGCCGGCAGGTCGCTGTGGTCGTCGGCGAGCTGCTCTTCGGCGTCTTCCCGCTCGGTCCGGGCGTCGCGCTCTTTTTGCACCATGTTGCTGAAGATCAGCCCCAGCTCAAACAGGAACCACATGGGAATGGCCAGCAGGGTCTGCGAGAAGATGTCCGGTGGTGTCAGGATCATCCCCACCACAAAGCAGCCGAAAATCACATAAGGACGGCTTTTACGCAGGTTTTCAACGCTGACCACGCCGGCCCAGACCAGCAGGAAGGTTGCCACAGGGATCTCGAAAGCGACGCCGAAGGCGAAGAAAATGGTCAGGACAAAGTCCAGGTACTGGTTGATGTCGGTCATCATGTCGACACCTTCCGGCGTCACGGCGGAGAAGAAACCGAACATGATGGGGAAGACGACAAAATAGGCAAAGGCCATGCCGCCGTAGAACAGCAGTACGCTGGAAGCGAGCAACGGCAACGCGATGCGTCTTTCATGCTGGTACAGGCCGGGTGCAATGAAGCCCCAGATCTGCGCCAGAATGTAGGGTACCGCCGCGAACAGGGAAATCACCAGCGTCAGCTTGAACGGGGTCAGGAAGGGCGTGGCAACACCGGTGGCAATCATGCTGGCACCGGCCGGCAGCTGTGCCCGCAGCGGGGCTGCGACCAGTGCGTAGATTTCCTGGGAGAAATAGAACAGGCAGGCAAAAATGACCAGTACCGCGATGACGCAGCGCAACAGGCGGGTGCGCAGCTCGGTCAGGTGGGCAATCAGCGGCATTGAGCCGTCTTGGGATGCAGGTGAATTCATTGCTGCTGTTTGTCTTGCTCAATGGAGGCAGGCTCGGGTTTGGAGTCGACGCCGTTTTTCTGCTCGGTGTCGGACACTGCCGGGCTGTTCAGGATGGAAGTGGTTTCGCGCAGCTTCTGTTCAAAATCCGCGCCGACACTGGTGGCTTGCTTGAGGGTGTCTTCCAGCAGTTTGCGCTCCTTGGCCAGGATTTCCTCGTTGCGTAGCTGCAGCTTGATCTGGTCGGCACCGATCTCGCGCTCGACCTCCTCGCGGACGCTGTTGATGCCGCGTTTGACACGGCCCAGCAGCAATCCGATGGTTCGCGCAGCGGTCGGCAGACGTTCCGGCCCGATCACGATCAGGGCCACCAGGCCGACCATCAGCAGCTCGGAAAAACCAATGTCAAACATGGACCCGGTCAGCCTTTGTTGTTGTCTTCGACCTTGTGCGCTTCCGCTTCATAGGTCTGGCCGCCGCTTTCCTTGGTTACCGATGGCTTGTCGTCGTCGGTTTCCATTGCCTTGCGGAAGCCCTTGATCGCGCCGCCAAGGTCGCCACCAATGTTTTTCAGGCGTTTGGTGCCGAACAGCATCACCACGATCAGAAGGACGATCAACAACTGCCAAATGCTAATACCCATAATGTTTTCCTGTAGTAGTCAGAATCAGTCTTGCTTGCGTGATGCTTTTTCCACATGCCCGGAAACACCGAAACGGCGCTCCAGCTCGTCAATCACGGCCTGTGGATGCACATCCAGTGCGGAAAGCATAATCATACTATGAAACCACAGGTCAGCGGTTTCATAAATCAGGTCATCAGTGTTACCTGATGTTTGCGCATCCTTGGCGGCAAGAATGGTTTCGGTGGCCTCTTCGCCGACCTTTTCCAGAATCTTGTTCAACCCTTTGTGATACAGGCTGGCCACATAGGAACTATCGGCAGATGCCTGCTTGCGTTGGGCCAGGACTTGCGCAATGCGCTCAAGAGTATCGGTAGTCATGCACCAGTGCCTTGATAAATGTCAGTGGGATCTTTCAGGACCTGCTCGACGGCTTGCCACTGGCCGTCCTGCAGGCTGCGGTAAAAGCAGCTTTGCCGGCCGGTATGGCAGGCAATGCCGCCGAGCTGTTCGACCAGCAGCACGATGGCGTCACCGTCGCAGTCCAGTTGTATGTCATGCAGTTTCTGGATGTGGCCGGACTCCTCGCCCTTGCGCCACAGCTTCTGGCGCGAACGCGACCAGTAGATGGCACGGCCTTCGGCCACACTCAGGCGCAGGGATTCAGCATTCATCCAGGCCATCATCAGCACGCGGCCGCTCCGGTGATCCTGGGCGATGGCCGGTACCAGCCCGTCGGTGGTCCACTTGATTTCGTCTAGCCAGTTGTCGTTCATGCAGGCTCCTTACTTGCGGGCTATCAGGTACAGGCCGGCAACCAGTGCCAATGCGGCGGGCCAGGCTTCGCTGTTCAGGGCCACGCCCTGATGCAGGGCAGCGAGTACCAGGGCGCCGCCGAGCAGCCAGTCGTTGCGGTTCTTGCGCGGCCGGGGTGCTTTGGGTGCCTCAAGCCGCTGCTGCAATGTAGTGGCCAGATGGGGCAGCTTCTCGATCTGCTGTTGCAGCTGGCCGGCAATGTGCTTCGGGGTGTAACGCTGGCGCATCCAGCGTTCCAGATAGGGCTTGGCGGTGCTCCACAGGTCCAGATCGGGATACAGCTGACGGCCGAGGCCCTCGATGTTGAGCAGGGTCTTTTGCAGCAGCACCAGCTGAGGCTGCACTTCCATGTTGAAACGGCGGGCAGTCTGGAACAGGCGCAGCAGCAAAAGGCCAAAGGAGATGTCTTTCAGCGGCTTCTCGAAGATCGGCTCGCATACGGTACGGATTGCCGCTTCCAGCTCGTTGACCCTGGTGGTGGAAGGCACCCAGCCGGAGTCGATGTGCAGCTGGGCCACCTTGCGGTAGTCACGCTGGAAGAAGGCCAGCAGGTTGCGAGCCAGATAGTCCTGGTCTTCATTGGTCAGGCTGCCGACGATGCCGCAGTCGATGGCGATGTATTGCGGGTCCCAGGGCGTTTTGGTGCTGACGAAAATGTTGCCCGGGTGCATGTCGGCATGGAAGAAACTGTCACGGAACACCTGGGTGAAGAAGATCTCGACGCCGCGTTCGGCGAGTTTTTTCAGGTCGGTGTTCTGGTCGCGCAGGGTATCCAGCTCGGTGACCTGGATACCGTAGATGCGCTCCATCACCAGCACCTTTTCACGGCACAGATCCCAGTGGATCTTTGGCACATACAGCAGCGGCGAGTCGGCAAAGTTGCGGCCCAGCTGGTTGCAGTTGGCAGCTTCACGCAGCAGGTCGAGCTCGTCGTAGATGGTTTTTTCGTAGTCGGTGACCACTTCCACCGGGCGCAGGCGGCGGGCGTCGGCAGACAGCCGCTCGGCAATGCGCGCCAGCAGGAACAGCCAGGCGATGTCCTGGGCGATCACCGGTCTGAGGCCGGGGCGAATGACCTTGATCACCACGTCTTCGCCGGTTTTCAGGCGGGCGGCATGTACCTGGGCAATCGAGGCCGAGGCCAGTGGCTGCTCGTCAAACCAGGCGAAATGCTGTTCGACCGGGCCACCCAGCTCCGCCTCGATGCGGGCGCGGGCTTCGGCGGGCGGAAAGGGCGGCACGTTATCCTGCAACTTGGCCAGTTCGTCGGCCATGTCGGGTGGCAGCAGGTCGCGACGGGTAGAGAGGATCTGGCCAAACTTGACGAAGACCGGGCCCAGGTCTTCCAGCGCCAGGCGTACCGCTTCGCCACGGGGCTGGCGGGTCATGTCGTTGCGCAGCCAGCGCCAGGGCAGCAGGCGTTGCCAGATGGCCAGATACCAGGGCAGGTTCAGGGCAAACAGGTAGTCGTCGAGGCGGTAACGGATGATCACGCGCAGAATGTTGAACAGGCGGCGCACGGCAAGGAATTTCATTCGGAATCAGGCTCCAGCTGGCGGCGGACCAGTGCGGCACGCGCTTCGAGGCGGTCCAGTTGCAGTTTCAGACGGTCCAGCTCGGTAAAGCGGCTTTCGGCTTCATTGTTGCCGACCAGCAGGCGGGTTTCTTCGGCGAGCCAGTCCTGCAGGCGCTGTTGCAGGCTGGCCAGATTGGCGGCGCTCCACTGGCCACGCTGGCGCAGGTGGCTGCCGATCAGGCCGGCAGCGACCGGGCCGAACCACTGTTGCAGACGGAATTCCCAGTCGATGTCCATGTTCTGCATGATGTCGGCCAGCTCGACCAGCAGCGCGTTGCTGCCCTCGATGCTGACACCGGGCTGATACAGGGCGGCGGCCTTGTCGGCAGTGGTTGCCAGCTGCCACAGCTCGGCGCAGGTGGCGCTCAAAGTGCAATCGGCCGGTGCCTGCCATTCGCGGGCCAGTTGCAGGCCGTCCCGATGCAGGATGACAAACAGCGTAAAAGCGGGCTCACGCGCGTGAACGGCCAGTACCTGCCCGCTCAGCGCACGGATGCGTTTCAGGCTGGGCGGGTCGAGTTCGAGCAGGGCGTTGATGCCGCTATCGGCGCCGGCCAGCAACAGTTGGGTGAGCATCAGGGCTTGATGCCCCGGTGCAGGGCGACAATGCCACCGGTCATGTTGTGGTAGGTGACACCAGCAAAACCGGCGGCTTCCATCATCGCCTTGAGGGTTTCCTGGTCCGGGTGCATGCGGATCGACTCGGCCAGGTAGCGGTAGCTGTCGGCGTCGTTGGTGATCAGCTTGCCGGCCAGCGGCATGAAGTTGAACGAGTAGGTGTCGTACAGTTTGGACAGCAGCGGGTTGCCGGGCTTGGAGAACTCAAGGATCAGCAGGCGGCCACCGGGCTTGAGTACACGCAGCATGGACTCGATGGCGCGGTCTTTATGGGTGACGTTGCGCAGGCCGAAGGCGATGGTGACTACGTCAAAGTGGTTGTCGGGGAAGGGCAGACACTCGGCGTCGGCCTGCACGAAGCGCACGTTGCCGGCTACACCCTTGTCCAGCAGTCGGTCGCGGCCGACCTTGAGCATGGAGTCGTTGATGTCGGCCAGCACCACCTGGCCTTCCGGCCCGACCAGGCTGGAGAACTTGCGGCTCAGGTCGCCGGTACCGCCAGCGATGTCCAGTACCTGGTTGCCACGACGCACGCCGGACAGTTCGATGGTCTGACGCTTCCACAGGCGATGCATGCCGCCCGAAAGCACGTCGTTCATCAGGTCGTAGCGCGAGGCCACGGAGTGGAAAACTTCGGCGACTTTTTCCGCTTTGCGGCTTTCCTCGACGGTCTGGTAACCGAAATGGGTGGTGGAGTCCTGGCGTGTATCGTTCATGTTCCTGCACCTTTGCGAAATTGGTGCACATTCTACTGCCACGGGCCGTCTTTGTCTTGCCCGGGCATGACGCAGGTCAGGCTTAGAGCATTATCTTGACGGCCGACTGGCTGGGGTCGCGAAACTGGTTGGCGTTGCGCAGCTGCTCCAGATAATCCTGCCACAGCTCCTGCTGTCGGCTGCCCAGCCGGTACAGATAGTCCCAGGTGTAGAGGCCGCTGTCGTGACCGTCGTCGAAGGACAGCTTGAGAGCATAGTTGCCGGCGGCTTCGACATTGGTCAGACGTACGAACTGCTTACCGGTCTGCAATACGGGGTTGCCGTGACCCTGCACTTCGGCCGAGGGCGACAGCACGCGCAGAAACTCGGCAGGCAGGGCGAACTCTTCGCCGCTGGCGTAACCCAGCTCCAGTTGCTGGTCGGTGATGTTGAGGCGGATCTTGTTGGGGATTTTCATCATGCGGGTCCAAGGTCTGCAAGCGGGTGACGGGACACCATGATAATCAAAATGATCTGCTTTGTTTGCCTTCATCAGGCAGGTGTCGAAATGGCTTCACTTTTCAAGGTCAGTCAGGCATGCCTATACGAGATTTCCAGCCGTGCGAAGAAACAATGACCGGGACAGCCTGATAGTGACTGGAATGTTAAAGGGGTCAGGTACATTTGCAAGCGTACCTGACCCTTTAGCCGGGTGTGCGAATGAATTCGCACCTACAACGGGTGAATAAAGCGGTATGGCTTACAGGATGTAGCGTGACAGGTCTTCGTCCTTGGCCAGTTCGCCCAGGTGCTGGTCGACATAGGCGGCGTCGATGTCGATGCGGCCTGTGCTGTTTTCGCCGGCATTGAAGGACAGCTCTTCCAGCAGGCGCTCGAGCAAGGTATGCAGGCGGCGGGCGCCGATGTTCTCGGTCTTTTCGTTGACCTGCCAGGCGATCTCGGCGATGCGCTGGATGCCGTCATCGGTGAAGTGGATGTCCTGGCCTTCGGTGGCCAGCAGCGCCACGTATTGCTCGGTCAGCGATGCATGGGGTTCCTTGAGGATGCGCTGGAAGTCCTCCGGCGTCAGGGCCTTCAGCTCGACACGGATGGGCAGGCGGCCTTGCAGCTCGGGTACCAGATCGCTGGGCTTGCTCAGGTGGAAGGCGCCGGAGGCGACAAACAGGATATGGTCGGTCTTGACCGTACCCAGCTTGGTGTTGACGGTGCAGCCTTCGATCAGTGGCAGCAGGTCACGCTGGACTCCCTCGCGGGAGACATCGGCACCGCCAACGTTGCCGCGCTTGGCGATTTTGTCGATCTCGTCAATGAACACAATGCCGTTTTGCTCGACCGCTTCCAGGGCTCGGGCCTTGAGTTCTTCCTCGTTGACCATGCGTGCGGCTTCCTCGTCGCGGATCTGCTTGAGGGCATCGGCGACGCGCATCTTGCGGGTTTTCTTGCGGTCCTTGTGCATGCCGGAAAACAGGTTTTGCAGCTGGCTGGTCATTTCTTCCATGCCGGGCGGTGCCATGATTTCCACGCCCATTGGCGCTTCGGCCACTTCGATGTCGATTTCCTTGTCGTCCAGCTGGCCTTCGCGCAGACGTTTGCGGAACAGCTGGCGGGTGGCGTTGTCCGCACCACGGGCCTCTTCTTCGAAGCCGCTGCGGGCGGCTGGCAGCAGGGCGTCGAGGATGCGTTCTTCGGCGGCGTCTTCAGCGCGGTGACGCAGTTTCTGCATTTCCTGTTCGCGCAGCATTTTGATGGCTGCATCAGCAAGGTCGCGGATGATGGATTCGACATCGCGGCCGACGTAGCCGACTTCGGTAAATTTGGTTGCTTCGACCTTGATGAAGGGGGCGTTGGCCAGACGGGCCAGGCGACGGGCGATTTCGGTCTTGCCGACGCCGGTCGGGCCGATCATCAGGATGTTTTTCGGGGTGACTTCGGCGCGCAGCTCGGCGGGCAGCTGCATGCGCCGCCAGCGGTTGCGCAGGGCGATGGCGACGGCGCGCTTGGCTTCGTCCTGGCCGATGATGTGGCGGTTGAGTTCGTGAACGATTTCACGGGGTGTCATGGACATGGGGAGTCTCCGTTGACTGGTTTTGCCGGAAGATGTTGGTGTCGGCAGTGGCGGGTAACAGGTTCCGCAGGGTCGCTGCAAGTACGTCCCTGTAAGCTCCATGCCGCCATCCATGGCGGCAAAGCCCTGCTTCACCTGTCACCCGCCGCTGCTGCTGACTCCGCAGTAGTGTTCGGGTCTGCATCTGTCCGGCAGATAAAAAGCTATAAGCGTGCAGGACAGGACTTAAACGTCGCTGTCCTGCTCTTCGATGGTCAGGTTCTGGTTGGTGAACACGCAGATCGAGCCGGCGATGTTGAGGGCTTTTTCGGTGATCTCACGGGCGCTCAGTTCGGTGTTTTCCAGCAGGGCCAGGGCGGCCGCCTGGGCAAAGGCGCCGCCGGAGCCCATGGCGATCAGGCCGTGTTCCGGTTCGACCACGTCGCCGGTGCCGGTGATGATCAGCGAAGCGTCCTTGTTGGCGACTGCCAGCATGGCTTCCAGCCGGCTCAGGCTGCGGTCGGTGCGCCACTCTTTGGCCAGTTCGACGGCGGCACGCACCAGATGGCCCTGGTGCTTTTCCAGCTGGCCTTCAAAACGCTCGAACAGGGTGAAGGCATCGGCGGTGGCACCGGCAAAGCCGGCCAGAACTTCGCCGTGATAGAGGCGGCGGACCTTTTTGGCGTTGCCTTTCATGACGGTATTGCCCAGGGACACCTGGCCATCGCCGCCCATGGCGACCTTGCCGTTGCGGCGAATGGATACGATTGTAGTCAAGGGAGTGTCTCCAGCAGGATTGACAGTATCAGCAGGAGTTGGGGGCGGGGCAGGCGAAGTTCAAGGGCTGGCCGGGGGATTAAGCCTTTCTCGAAGTGATTATCGCATCAGGCCGGCAATCATGATGGTTGCCGGCCTGGTGCGTGAAAAGATGTGGGTACGGCCTGCTGATTGCACAAGGCCGGCAGTGTAGAAGGCTATATCCGTGCCTTGCGTTGCTGCAGCAGCAGATTGTTGAAGCCGCTTTGTGACAGCTGGGTCTGCGCCTGGTTGAGCTGTTCGCGGCTGGCGAACGGCCCGACCAGTACCCGGTACCAGGTCTTGTTGGCTACCTGTCCCGGTTCGATGTGGACATTCTGGCCGGTCAGCAGCAGCCGGGCACGTACCGCTTCGGCTTTTTCCCGCTCGGGAAAGGAGCCCGCCTGCAGGTAGAACTGGGTCACCTCCTTGCGTGGCGGTGCCGGTGGCGGTTGCTTGCCATCCAGCAGCGCCTGGGCGCGGGCGGCTTCGGCCTGGCGTTTGGCTTCAACCTCCCTGGCGCTGGGCGGCGGCGGTGCTTTTTCCGGCAGGGCGTCGGGTGGAACGATCACCTCGGACTCCGGCAGCAGGGTATAGAATTCGTACTTCGGCTTGTTGGCTGCCGGCTCGCTGGCAGGCTTGCCTGGTGGTTGGCTGGTTGCCGGTTTGGTGGCGGCAGGCTTGGCGGTTTCACGCTTGACGTTGTCCTTGCCAGGTTCCAGCTTGAGCAGCGACATCACAAAAACGCCCAGAACCAGCCCACAGACAATCCATACCAGTGGATGCACCGGTTTGCGGACAGGCTCCTGATAGCGGGTGGCTCCCCGCTTCGGCGGGGCGGCTTTTTTGCGTGCTGCCATGGTTACATGCGCTCCAGGGTGTTGATGCCCAGCAGGCCGAGTCCGGTTTGCAGGGTGCGGCCACTGAGGGCGGCCAGACGCAGGCGGCTGTCACGGATGTCAGCCTGTTCGGCCGACAGCACCGGGCACTGTTCGTAGAAACTGGAAAATAGGCCGGCCAGCTCATACAGGTAGGTACACAAGATGTGCGGTGTGCCCTTGTCGGCCAGGTTGCCCAGCACTTCGCCAAAGCGGGCCAGGGCTGCGGCCAGATCCTGCTCGGCCGGATGTTGCAGCTGGATGCAGCCGCCCAGGCTGTCGTGCATTGAGGTCTCCAGGCGACGGAAAATGCTGGCCACGCGGGTATAGGCATACAGCATGTAGGGTGCGGTATTGCCTTCGAAGCTGAGCATCTGGTCGAAGTTGAAGCTGTAATCGCTGGCGCGATGCTTGCTGAGGTCGGCGTACTTGACGGCACCAATGCCGACGGTGCGGGCAATGTCCTGCAACTCGCTCTCGTCCAGTTCCGGGTTCTTTTCTTTGACCAGGCTGTAGGCGCGTTGTTCGGCTTCGTTGAGCAGGTCGACCAGTTTTACCGTGCCGCCGTCACGGGTCTTGAAGGGGCGGCCATCGGCGCCGTTCATGGTGCCAAAGCCCATATGCTCCAGCTGCATGTCCTCGCTGGCAAAACCGGCCAGCCGGGCAGCGGCAAATACCATCTGGAAGTGCAGGGCCTGGCGCTGATCGACAAAGTACAGCACACGATCCGCCTTGAGCTGGCCGTGACGGTAGCGGATGGCGGCCAGGTCGGTGGTGGCGTACAGGTAGCCGCCATCGGCTTTGCGCACGATCAGTGGCAGTGGTTCGTTTTCGCTGTTCTTGAACTGGTCCATGAAGACGCACTGGGCACCCTGGTCTTCGGTGAGCAGGTTTTTATCCTGCAGTGCGTCAATCACATTGGCCAGGTCGTCGTTGTAGGCGCTTTCGCCGTGCACGTCATCCATGCCCAGTTTTACGCCAAGGCGGTCATACACTTGCTGACAGTGGCTCAGGGAGATGTCATTGAAGCTGCGCCACAGCCGCAGGCATTCGGCGTCGCCGGCCTGCAGGCTGACCACCAGCTCGCGGGCACGGTTGGCGAAGGTCTCGCTCTCGTCAAAACGCTGTTTGGCAGCGCGATAGAATTCTTCAAGGTCGGCCAGCCCCTGTTGCTGTGCGTCGGGGTTTTCTTCCAGAAAGGCCAGCAACATGCCGAACTGGGTACCCCAGTCGCCAACATGGTTCTGGCGGATCACGTCATGGCCGAGAAACTCCAGCACCCGTGCCACGGCATCGCCGATGATGGTGGAGCGCAGGTGCCCGACATGCATTTCCTTGGCCAGATTGGGCGAGGACAGGTCGACCACTACCCTTTGTGCGGTAGCGGCCACGGGTAGCCCGAGCCGGTCGCCAGCCAGTGCGGCATCCAGGCGGCGGGCCAGGGCGGCATGGTTCTGGTAGAAATTGAGAAAGCCGGGACCGGCGATTTCGACCTGGCTGACCTGTTCGTCCTGCGGCAGGGCGGCAAGGATTTTCTCGGCCAGGTCGCGGGGTTTCATGCCGGCGGGTTTGGCCAGCATCATGGCGATGTTGCTGGCAAAGTCACCATGGGTCTTGTCGCGGGCGTTCTCCACCTGGATATTTGGTTGCAGGCCGGCGGGCAGGCTGCCGTCGGTGACAAGTTGCTGCAGGGCGGATTGAACAAGCTGGCGAATGTGGTCTTTCATGGAGGTTCCGGATGTAAAACAGGCAAAAATAGTCGGGTATTATCGGCTTTTGTCCGGCGTGGCTCAAGGGGCGGCATTGGCAGGGCAGGCGGGCCGGATACCATTGGTTATTGTGCGAATAAATTCGCATCTACAAGAGGGGCGCCTGTGATCGCACTATTTTTTGTGCGCACCCTTGGGCAGCTGGACGGTGACGCTTTCCGAGTAGGTATCGTGCCAGGTGGCCTTGTTTTTGCTCCACAGCTGCCACCAGAAACCCAGCCCCAGGCACAGCCAGGAAAAGATCGAGATGATAAAGCGCAGCAGTGCCTGGGTCAGGCTGATGCGGCTACCGTCGGCGTTCTGTACGCGGATGTTCCATGCCTGCATGCCCAGGGTTTGGCCGCTGTGGGTCCAGAATTTGGCAAAGAAGGCAAACAGGCTGAGCAGCACCAGGCTGGACAGGACAGGGTCGTGGTCCATGGCGCCGCCTTCAGCCATGGCCTTGAGTTGTTCCGCGCCGTAAATCAGGCGTAGCAGGCCCTGCTGGTAAATCCAGGTCACCACCATGATCAGCGCCATGCACAGCATGAAGTCGTAGAAAATCGCGGCAAAACGGCGGATCAGGCCGGCCCTGGGAAACTGGCCTTGCGGCTGTAGCATGGGTCTGGACATGGCAACCTCGTAACGGAAAGCGGTCAAATTCTAGCCGCTTGGCAGAAAAATACCCAGCCCCAACGAAAAAAGCCCCTGCAGCTGGTGAACTGCAGGGGCTTGTTCGCGACAGGGGGATCAGCTGATGGCCTGAACCTTGTCTGCCTGCATGCCTTTCTGGCCTTCAACCGCTTCGAAAGTGACCTGCTGGCCTTCTTTCAGGGTTTTGAAGCCGTCGCCTTCGATGGCGCGGAAGTGAACGAACAGGTCAGGGCCGTTTTCCTGGGTGATGAAGCCGAAGCCTTTTTCATCGTTGAACCATTTGACGGTACCGGTCTGGCGTGTGGACATAACGTGGATCCTTTGTATCTGAAATGAAAACCTGCGCCAAAAGCGCTTTGCTACTGGTTGCAGATGAAGCAGTCGAGCCGGAACGGCCTTGCACGTGCTCTGTGCGCCGGGGTACGGGCATCCGGGGTGACGGCAGCGGGTATGTTGCCTCCCGGAAAGCGGCTCTGGTAAGTGCAGCAAAAGCCGGGCTATCACAAAAATGCTTGTTTAGCCGGTGCGCCAGGTCTTGATTCAACAGCGACCCATGCAAACTCAGTGGGCAACCACTCTACGTGATGGGCGGAGCAAAACCAAGATTGCGCTTTGCGACCAAGGGCTAATGGGGAGGGTTAAAAAAGATGCCTTTTGATGCAAATCAAGAACCGTCGGGCAAACAAAAAGGCACCGAAGTGCCTTTTTGGAGCGGGGTTATTTGGCCCGGCGTATTTCCCGGGGCAGGCTTTCTTCGGCGTCCTTGAGCTGACGCTGGATTTCCCTGTCGGCCTGGGTGCGGGCCGGTGGCAACTCCAGGCGGTTATCTTTACCCAGCAGGCCGAAGCTGGCCTTGTTGAGCCAGGAGCGTGACGCCGGCTCTTTGTAGTTGGGGTTGAAGTTGTCTTCCCTGGCCAGTTTTTTGCTGCGTTTTTTGCCGCGCTTGGTCAGGCTGGCGTGCTCAGGATAGTTGGCCTGCAGGGTGGCCAGGCTGTCATCGGCCAGTTCGTCCAGCCCCAGAATGCGGTAGCTCTGGACCATGATGGCCAGACCGTCGGGTACGGCCGGAGTGCCCTGGAAGTTTTCGACGATGTAACGGCCACGGTTGAGGGCCGCGACATAGGCTTTGCGCTTGATGTAATAGCGGGCGGCGTGCACCTCATAGTCGGCCAGCAGGTTGCGGGCGTAGATCATGCGCTGCCTGGCATCGGGTGCGTACTGGCTGTTGGGATAGCGCTGGATGAGGCGGGCGAATTCGTTGTAGGAGTCGCGGGTGGCGCCGGGATCACGCTGGGTCATGTCCAGCGGCAGGAAGCGGGCAAGGATGCCACGGTCCTGTTCGAATGCTGACAATCCCCGCATGTAGTAGGCGTAATCGGCATTTTCATGCTGCGGGTGCAGGCGGATGAAGCGGTCGGCAGTGGCGTTGACCGCTTCGTAATCACGGTTCTTGTAATGGGCGTACATCAGTTCCAGCTGTGACTGTTCGGCATAGCGGCCAAACGGATAGCGTGATTCGAGCGCCTGCAGCTTGCGGATGGCGGATGAGAAGTTGTTCTTGTTCAGGTCGGTCTGGGCTTGCTCATAGAGCTCGCGTTCGCTGAGGTTTTCTTCGACAACCTTCTTGCCGGAGCAAGCGGCCAGGACAGTAAAAAGAGCCAGAAAAAGCAGGTGCTGTACGCGCATGGTTCGGTTTCGCCTAAATCAAGAAGCGGGCTGGCGGTTGTCTGTCAGGAAGGACAGGCAAAAGTCCGCCTGACTGCAGCAGTTTGACAGCCGCCCTGTTATAGTTGCTCCCCCGCAAGCGTTGCGGGAAATGTGTGCATTTAACCATAACCTGCACGTGGAAACCAAAGGATTCGCAACCGGAGCGCGCATGATATCGGCACAGGCCGGTTACCGGTGCTGTGCGGCCGCCCAGGAAACAGAAATTTTATGTCGACAGTAACAGAACAGATTGAACTTGATGCCGTGGTACCGGACGAGCTGGGCGGCCAGCGGCTGGACCAGGTGGCGGCGCAGGTGTTTGCCGATTTTTCCCGTTCGCGGCTGACCGGCTGGATCAAGGATGGCAGCCTGACCGTGGATGGCGGGCAGTTGCGCCCGCGTGACGCCGTATACAGCGGGGCACGGCTGCGCCTGCAGGCCACGCAGGAAGCCCAGGGCGAATGGCTGGCGCAGGATATCGAGCTGGATGTGATCCATGAAGACGAGCACCTGCTGCTGATCAACAAACCCGCCGGGCTGGTGGTACATCCGGCTGCCGGGCATGCCAGCGGTACGCTGCTCAATGCCTTGCTGCACCATGCACCACAGCTGCGCGAGGTGCCGCGTGCCGGAATCGTTCACCGGCTGGACAAGGACACCAGCGGCATCCTGATGGTGGCCAAGACCCTGCAGGCGCATACCCGGCTGGTGGAACAGTTGCAGGCGCGAACGGTAGGCCGTACCTATGAGGCGCTGGTCTGTGGTGTGGTCACCTCGGGCGGTACCATTGATGCGCCGATTGGCCGGCATCCGCAGCAGCGCCAGAAAATGGCGGTCAATGAAGGCGGTAAGCAGGCCGTCAGCCATTTCCGCGTGGTACAGCGCTTTCGCAGCTATACCCATGTGCGGGTGCAGCTGGAAACGGGCCGTACCCACCAGATTCGTGTGCACATGGCCCATGCCGGTTTTCCGCTGGTGGGTGACCCGCTGTATGGCGGGCGTTTCCGCATTCCGCCGGCGGCCAGCCCGACACTGGTGGAGGCGCTGAAGACTTTTCCGCGCCAGGCACTGCACGCCTGGAAGCTGGAGCTGGACCACCCGGCCACCGGCGAGCGCCGCAGCTGGCAGGTGGATCGCCCCGAGGACATGGACTGGCTGCTGCATCTGCTGGAAGAAGACGCACAGGACTTTGGTGCATGAGGCTGCCGCATGACTGGCTTGAGCCGGGCTGGCCGGCTCCGGCCCGAGTGCGGGCCTGTTCGACGACCCGCAGTGCGGGCGACAGCCAGCCGCCATTTGATCGCTTCAATCTGGGTGATCATGTTGGTGATGACCCGCTGCAGGTGCAGGCCAACCGCAGCTGGCTGGCGCAGCAGCTGAATTGCAGCCCGGCCTGGCTGGAGCAGGTGCATGGTGTGGCGGTGGTCGAGGCGCGGCCCGCTGTGGTGGCCACTGCCGATGCCTGCTGGAGCCGTACACCGGGCGTGGCCTGCACGATCATGACCGCAGATTGCCTGCCGGTGTTGCTGGCTGCCCGCGATGGCAGCTGTGTGGCAGCCGTGCATGCCGGCTGGCGCAGCCTGGCGGGTGGAGTACTGGAAAATACGCTGGCCGCCATGGCGGTGCCGCCGGATGCGGTGCTGGCCTGGCTGGGGCCGGCCATCGGGCCGGAGGTCTACGAGGTCGGTCCCGAAGTGCGTGATGCCTTTGTTGTCCGGCATGCGGCTGCTGAAGCTGCCTTTGTGCCCTCGGGCCGAGCCGGACACTGGCTGGCGGACTTGTACCGTCTGGCCCGTATCCGTCTGGCCGCTGCCGGAGTGCAGGCCGTGTATGGTGGCGGGTTTTGCACCCTGACGGATGAGCGTTTCTACTCCTATCGCGGTGATGCGGTGACCGGGCGGCAGGCCAGCCTGATCTGGTTGCAGGATGAGTGAGGGGCTGCGTTTGCAACGCCGGAATGGATCAGAAGGATGCAGGTTAGAACTTGTAACCCAGACCCAGCATGTACACGACGGGTTTGACGTCCAGCTTGACCTTGGCTGTCTGAGTGCCATCAAGAGCATCAACGCGGGCCTTGGTGCTCATGTCGATGTAACGGACCTGGCCGTTGAGCATCAGGTTGTCGGTCAGCATGTAGTCGGCACCGACCTGTGCTGCCCAGCCCCAGGTGTTCTGTACGCGCATGGCGCTGTAACCGCCGGATTTGTTGGCTTTTTCATTGAAGAACAGGGTGCGGTTGACGCCAAGGCCGACATAGGGCTGGAAGGCGGATGCCTTGTTCATCGGGTAGTAGACGGCGCTCAGGGTTGGTGGCAGGGCTTTAAACTTACCCAACTTGGAGTCTAACCCCATACCCTGTAAAGTTCCTTTTTGCTTGGCGGTCAGCTCAAAGGGGCTCGCGGCCAGCAGTTCGATACCGATGTGGTCGGTGACCATGTAGGCGAAGTTCAGGCCCAGCTGGGTGTCGTTGTTGAGAGTGGCTTTTGTTCCCGGAATTTTTTGGTTGCCGCTGAGCGGGTTTACCTTGATCTTTGAAGAACTTTCATTGGTGCTCAGATGAATCGCACCGGCACGAACGATGATGTCACCGGCCTGGTGGGCGAAAGCGGCGGGAGTGGCTGCGGCGGTGGCCAGCAGGGTGGTAGCGATAAGGGTCTTGCGCATTGTTATGCTCCATAACGGGATAAGACAGGGGTTGAACCAGTAGTTGTGCGCAATCATATTCCCTGCTTTTCAAAGGTTATTGACTCACGTCAATTACCATGCTCACTACGTGGGCATTTCTGCCCTGTTCAGGAACCCATATCAACTTTTACGGCAGCTTTATGTGTCGAAAACGAGTAGAATTCACACATATCCTGTTTTTATGCTGAGGTCATCATGTCTTCACGTACCACCCTGAGTCGTTTTCTGATTGAACAAACCCGTGCCCACCAGACACCTGCCGAGCTGCGCTTCCTGATTGAAGTAGTGGGACGGGCCTGCAAGGTCATCAACTACCATATTGGCAAGGGTGAACTGGGCGGGGCGCTGGGCAATCAGGGTACCGAAAACGTCCAGGGCGAAATGCAGAAGAAGCTGGACGTGATTTCCAACGAGATCCTGCTGGAAGCCAACGAGTGGGGCGGGCACCTGGCCGGCATGGCGTCGGAAGAAATGGAAAAGCCCTACCAGATTCCCGGCTGTTTTCCCAAGGGTTCCTACCTGCTTGTGTTTGACCCGCTGGACGGCTCCAGCAACATTGACATCAACGTCTCCGTGGGCACCATTTTTTCCGTACTGAGCTGTCCCGAGCGTGCCGATATCTGCGGCATCCTCGAGGACGAAGACTTCCTGCAGCCGGGCGTCAAGCAGGTTGCTGCCGGCTACGCCATCTACGGCCCGCAGACCATGCTGGTGCTGACCCTGGGCAATGGCGTCAAGGGCTTTACGCTGGACAGCGAGATGGGCTCGTTCGTGTTGACTCATGACAACATGACCATTCCCGAGGCATCGGCGGAGTTTGGCATCAACATGTCCAACATGCGCCACTGGGAAGAGCCGGTACAACGCTATGTCAACGAAATGCTGGCCGGCAAGGAAGGCCCGCTGGGCAAGGATTACAACATGCGCTGGACGGCTTCCATGGTGGCTGACATTCACCGCATTCTGGTGCGTGGCGGCGTCTTCATGTATCCATGGGACCGGCGCATGGACAAGGACAAGGGCAAGCTGCGCCTGATGTACGAAGCCAACCCGATGGCCATGATCGTCGAGCAGGCTGGCGGTGCCGCCACCAATGGCCGGATCCGCATCATGGACGTGCGCCCGGAAAAACTGCACGAGCGTGTCCCCGTGTTCATGGGCTCGAAGCAGGAAGTCGAGCGCATCACCAAGTACCACAAAGAAAAGGCCTGATTCTTTTTTGCAGTTTTCAAACACCCGGCGTACGCCGGGTGTTTGCTTTGGGCGCATGCCTGCGGTTGTGCGCGGCATGCATGAACGGGCAACGCAAAATTTTCAGCAAGTATTGGCAACAAGGCAGGGTGATTGATGAAGGTGTTGATTCAGCGGGTATCTGCGGCACGGGTCGAGGTGGCCGGGGAAACCGTTGGCGAGATCGGGCAAGGCGTGCTGGCGCTGGTCGGCCTTGAGCCGGAAGATGGCCGGTCGCAGCTGGAAAAAATGCTCAACAAGCTGCTCAATTATCGTATTTTTGCCGACAGCGAGGGGCGCATGAACTGCTCGCTCCGGGATATCAATGGCGGCTTGCTGCTGGTGTCCCAGTTTACGCTGGCGGCTGATACACGCAGTGGCCTGCGGCCGGGCTTCTCCACGGCGGCTGCGCCACAGTTGGCGGAGCAGCTGTTCGGGCAGTTTGTTGCCATGGCGCAAGAGGCCTGGCCACAGGTGGCAACCGGCAGTTTTGGTGCCGACATGCAGGTTAGCCTGACCAATGACGGGCCGGTGACCTTTTTGTTGCAGGTTTGACGTGGGTTGGCTTTGTGCGAATGAATTCGCACCTACGATTTAGGCGGAGCTTGGCGCTGGCCTTGTAGGTTCGAATTTATTCGAACTTTTTGCTGCAGGTTTAACGTGGTTTTGCCGGGTGCTGTTTGTGCGAATGAATTCGCACGTGTGGCGGGGTTGGCTTTGTGCGAATGAATTCGCATCTACGCTGGAGCCGTGCCTGGTTTTTATGCGATAAAATTTACGTCGGCGGCGGAACCGGGTTTGATGCTGGGCTGTAGGTTCGAATTTATTCGAACACCCCGTGGCGGCCGCGGAAATACGCTTGGCAGAATGCGCGCGACAAGTCGCATCCGGCAGCGGGATTTGCTATAATCCCGCCTCTTTTTTGCTTGTCAAGCCTTTGTCGACCCTGTCCCCATGAAGTTCTTTGTCAAACCCTTTGCTGAAATCACCATCAAGAGCCGTCCGGTGCGCCGCCAGTTCATACTGCAGCTGGGCCGCAACATCCGTAACGTGCTCAAGGATCTGGACCCTGAAATCCGCACGTCTGGCGAGTGGGACAATATTGATGTGGTCAGCAGCCTGACCGACCCGGCACTGCAGCAACAACTGGTCGAACGCATGCGTCACCTGCCCGGCATTGCCCACTTTTATCAGGTGCTGGACTTCGACCTGCCTGACAGCATGCAGGACATTGCCGATCGCTGCGCCGAGCACTATGCGCCGCTGCTCAAGGACAAGGAATTTGCCGTGCGCTGCAAGCGGGTGGGCAAACATGAATTCACCTCGATGGACGTCGAGCGCGAAGTCGGCAGCCTGCTGCGTCAGCAGTGTGGCGCTGCCGGTATCAGGTTGAACCGGCCGGATGTCGAGGTGCGGCTGGAAATCCGCCATCGCCGTCTGCTGGTCGAGTTCAACCGCCAGGAAGGGTTGGGCGGCTATCCGCTGGGCTCGATCGAGCAGGCACTGGTACTGATGTCCGGCGGCTTTGACTCCACCGTTGCCGCCTACCAGCTGATGCGCCGTGGCCTGCTGACTCATTTCTGCTTCTTTAATCTGGGTGGCCGTGCCCACGAGTTGGGCGTGATGGAAGTGGCGCAGTTTTTGTGGCAGAAATTTGGCCGCTCGCACCGCACCCTGTTCATCAGCGTGCCCTTTGAAGAAGTGCTGGGCGACATTCTGCAAAACGTGGACAACAGCCAGATGGGGGTCATTCTCAAGCGCCAGATGCTGCGTGCGGCGGAAAAAGTGGCCGACAATCTGCATCTGGACGTGCTGGCGACCGGTGAGGCGATTTCCCAGGTCTCCAGCCAGACGCTGATTAACCTGTCGGTGATCGACAAGGCGACCGACAAGCTGGTGCTGCGTCCGCTGGTGGCTGCGCACAAACAGGACATTATCAACACCGCCGAGGCGATCGGCACTGCCGAGTTTGCCAAGCACATGCCGGAGTATTGCGGCGTGATCTCGGTGAATCCGACCACCAAGGCCAAGCTGGGGCGGATTGTCCACGAAGAGGAGAGCCTTGACCGGCAGCTGCTGGAGCGGGCGGTGGCCCGTGCCCGCTTTGTCACTGTCGACAAATTGCTGGAAGAATTGAGTGAAGACGTGCAGGTGGAGATGGTCAGCGAAGCGCTGCCCGGCCAGGTGGTGATCGACATCCGTCACCCGGACGAAACCGAGGATGCACCGCTGGCGCTTGATGGCATCGAGCAGATCAGCCTGCCGTTCTATGCCGTCAACAGCAAGTTTGGCGAGCTGGACAGCAACCGCCAGTACCTGCTGTATTGCGACAAGGGTGTGATGAGCCGCCTGCATGCCCATCACCTGCTGCATGAAGGGCATACCAATGTGAGGGTTTATAGGCCCTGACTGGCTTTTGTTTGTTGTGTTTGCAGCTTCGGGGTATGGGTCTGCAAACACGCCGCAAGTACATCCATGTAGGCTCTTCAACGCCATCCATGGCGTTGCAAGGTTTGCCAACCCATACCCCGAAGCTGCTTTCGGTATCCTGCAATACGCAAGCACGTCAGGGCCGGGTGGAGATGGAAAGAGTCTGCGGCGGGAACGGATTTGATCAGCCGGTCTGTTGCATATGGAGTAAAGCCTCGGCGGCAAGGATGCCGCCGTGGAGCCTACATGGATGTATTCACGGCGACTTTACGGAATATGCAACAGACCGGCATGACACAGAATTTATTGATACAAGAATCGACAATTTAACCTAGAGAAAACCATTGTGATTGAGAAACTGAGAAACATTGCCATCATCGCCCACGTGGACCATGGCAAAACCACCCTGGTTGATGCCCTGCTGCGTGCTTCCGGCACCTTGGACCGCAAGGAGCTGGAATCCGATCGTGTGATGGACTCCAACGACCAGGAAAAAGAGCGCGGCATCACCATTCTGGCGAAGAACACCGCGATCAAATGGAACGACTACGCCATCAACATCGTTGACACCCCCGGCCACGCCGATTTTGGTGGCGAGGTGGAGCGCGTACTGAGTATGGTGGACTGTGTACTGCTGGTGGTCGATTCTATCGACGGCCCCATGCCACAGACCCGCTTCGTCACCCAGAAAGCCTTCCAGGCCGGTCTCAATCCGATTGTGGTGGTCAACAAGATCGACCGCCCCGGCGCGCGTCCTGACTGGGTGATCGACCAGGTATTCGACCTGTTCGACAACCTTGGCGGCAGCGATGAGCAGCTTGACTTCCCGATTGTCTATACCAGCGCACTGAACGGTATTGCCGGCATGGACCCGTCCGAAATGGCGGACAACATGGACCCGCTATTCCAGGCCATTGTTGAGTATGTCCAGCCGCCCAAAGTGGACGTGGACGGCCCCTTCCAGATGCAGGTTTCCGCACTGGACTACAACAACTTCCTCGGCGTGATCGGCGTTGGCCGCATCACCCGCGGCAAGATCAAGACCAATACCCCGGTCACTGCCATCGGTACCGATGGCAAGAAGCGTAATGGTCGCATCCTGAAAGTCATGGGCCACCATGGCCTGCAGCGGGTGGAAGTGGAAGAAGCACAGGCCGGTGATATCGTCTGCATCAGCGGCTTTGAGCCACTGTTCATCTCCGATACCCTGTGTGACCAGCAGCACGTTGAAGCGCTGCCACCGCTGACAGTCGACGAGCCGACCGTAAGCATGACCTTCCAGGTCAATGACTCGCCTTTTGCCGGCAAGGAAGGCAAGTACGTCACCAGCCGCAACCTCAAGGAGCGCCTGGAAAAAGAGCTGCTGCACAACGTGGCCCTGCGTGTTGAAGAAACCGGCGACCCCGACAAGTTCAAGGTCTCCGGTCGTGGCGAGCTGCACCTGTCGGTACTGATCGAGACCATGCGCCGCGAAGGTTTCGAGCTGGCCATTTCCCGCCCCGAAGTGATCATCAAGGAAGAGGATGGTGTCAAACAGGAGCCGTTCGAGTTCGTCATTTTCGATATCGAGGAAGATCACCAGGGCCCGATCATGGAACAGATCGGCCTGCGCAAGGGTGATCTGAAAGACATGGTGCCGGACGGCAAGGGCCGCATCCGCCTGGAATATGAGATTCCGGCCCGCGGCCTGATCGGTTTCCGCAACCAGTTCATGACCATCACCTCCGGCACCGGCATCCTGACCAGCACTTTCAGCCACTATGGCCCGATCAAGAGCGGCGAGATGTCCAGCCGCCTCAACGGTGTGCTGGTCTCCATGGCCAGCGGCAAGGCGCTGAGCTACTCGCTGGAAACCCTGCAGGACCGCGGCAAGCTGTTCCTGTCACCCGGTGACGAGATCTACGAAGGCCAGCTGGCCGGCATCCATGCCCGCGACAACGATATGGTGGTCAACCCGACCAAGGCCAAGAAACTCGACAACATGCGTGCTTCCGGCAAGGACGAAACCATCGCGCTGGTGCCGCCGGTGCGTTTCACGCTGGAGCAGGCGCTGGAGTTCATCGAGGATGACGAACTGGTCGAAGTCACGCCGGTGTCCATTCGCCTGCGCAAGAAGCTGCTGACCGAAAGCGACCGCAAGCGTGCCGATCGTAGCAAGTAAGCGCGATTGATGCGCCAGAAAGCCGGGCCTGCACAGCCCGGCTTTTTTGTACATGCGCGAAAAGCCCGAAGCTGGCCAGTGTTGTGCGCACATGCCGGATGCAGGCTATACTCGGGACAAACAGTTGCCAACACCGGAGGGCGGCCATGCATGTTTCATCTGCCAGCCATGCTTATACCCCTTATGCCCATGTGTCTGTCCGGCAGCCTGAAGATGCTGAAAAAACGACGGGTTTTACGGCGAATCGGCAAGCGGACAAATCCAAAAGCGAGCCGTGCAGGACTATCAGAATGTTGCCAGTGACCACTCCAGCAATAGTGGCAGTCTGTTGTTGCTTGCTTAGGTAGTTCCATGACCCGGTCATCCAGCACCCTTTTTTACGTTCACGATCCCATGTGCAGCTGGTGCTGGGCCTTTGTGCCGGTCTGGCAGCAAGTGCGGGATGCGCTGCAAGAATTGCCGGTGCAGGTCGAGTATCTGCTTGGCGGGCTGGCACCGGACAGCGATGCTCCCATGCCGGCGGACATGCAGCAGATGCTGCAGGCCACCTGGCAGCGCATTCAGCAGCATGTGCCCGGTACCGAATTCAATTTCGCTTTCTGGACCGGCTGTCAGCCGCGGCGCTCCACCTGGCCTGCCTGTCGCGCCGTGCTGGCCGCTGGTAATCAGCAGCAGGCAAAAGAAATGATTCTGGCCATTCAGCACGCCTATTACTTGCGGGTGATGAACCCGTCGGATGATGCCACGCTGATCGCGCTGGCGCAGGAATTGGGGCTGGACAGCGGGTGCTTTGCCGCCGACCTCAACAGCGACGAAACCCGCCAGCGCCTGCAGCAGCAGATGCAGCGGGCGCGCAGCATGCCGATCAACGGCTTTCCCAGCCTCGTGTTGCAAACGGAAAACGGCCAGCAGCCGATACCGCTTGATTACAACTCGGCAGACAACATTCTCGCCGCGATCAGGCAAGTGCTGGCACGCTAATGGCCGTCAGGAGTGGCTGGCAAGCGGGCAGGTTGCCATCAGAAATACCCATGATGGACGGGCTTGTTCGGCGGCTTATTTGCCAACATGAAATAAATTCATGACCATGAGCAGGTAATATCATTTTTCTTGAGCGGTCAGGCTGCGTATAAAGGTCGCCAGCTTTGGCTCCGGGCAATTCTTGCTGTCTGAAAAGCAGCAGCGCCAGCCGGGAGCACATCATGATTTTGAAATGGATACCTGTTTGCAATGAGTAACGACTTTTCCTTTGCCATCAGCAGCATCGCTTTTGACGAAAACTATCAGCCGCTGGAGCACACCCGCATCACCACCAACTTTGCCAACCTGGCCCGGGGGGAAAGCCGCCAGCAGAACCTGCGCAACACGTTGCGCATGATCAACCAGCGCTTCAACCAGCTGGCCAGCTGGGACAACCCAAGGGGCGACCGTTACTCGGTCGAGCTGGAAATCATTTCCGTCGACATGGATGTCGAAGGCAATGGCAAGGCCTTTCCGAGCATTGAAATCCTGAAAACCCACGTTGTCGATCACCGCACCAACAAGCGTATTGAAGGCATGGTCGGCAACAACTTCTCGTCCTACGTACGTGATTATGATTTCAGTGTGAGGCTGCAGGAGCACAACAAGGGCCGCGAAGGCTTCAGCGTGCCGGATGACTTTGGTGACCTGCACGGCAAGATTTTCCAGAGCTTTGTCCATTCCGACAGCTACCGTCAGCACTTTGCCAAGCTGCCGGTGATCTGCCTGTCGGTATCCGACAGCAAGCAATATCACGCTACTGACAACAGGCATCCGGTGCTGGGCATCGAGTATCAGCCCAATGAAACCTCACTGACCGAGGCCTACTTCAAGAAGATGGGGCTGGATGTACGCTACTTTATGCCGCCGGGCAGCGTGGCGCCCTTTGCCTTTTACTTCTTTGGCGACCTGCTGAACGACTACAGTAACCTTGAACTGATCAGCACCATCAGCACCATGGAGACCTTCCAGAAAATCTACCGTCCGGAAATCTACAACGCCAAAACCAAAGCGGGCGATGTGTATCAGCCAAGCCTGAACAACCCGGACCACGAGCTGACCGACATTGTTTATGACCGCGAAGAGCGCAGCCAGTTGGCGGTCGAGCAGGGCAGGTTTACCCAGGAGCACTTCATCAAGCCTTATCAGGCCGTGCTGGAAAACTGGGCGGCCAATTACGCGCTGTAACCGGGCTTTATCCGGGACTGGGGCAGGGTAATCCTGCCTCTGCTCCGGACTGATATCGCAAATCTTGTCCGGATAAATCCGGACCTACAGAAAAGCCGTCACCAATGCACAATCGCTGGGCCAGCAATCGGAATTGATGAACCCCCACCCGTAGGTGCGAATTTATTCGCACAAAAATGGTGAATTCCCACCCGTAGGTGCGAATTTATTCGCACAAAAATGGTGAATTCCCACCCGCAGGCGCGAATGTATTCGCACAAAAATGGTGAATTCCACCTGTAGATGCGAATTTATTCGCATAAAAGAACAAATTTGTAATCTCCCCCATTTAATTCAAATTCTTATAAGACAGACACTCATGAGCAAACTACTCCCTACATCCTCGGCAGGCAGCCTGCCCAAACCCTCCTGGCTGGCAGAGCCGGAAAAACTCTGGTCACCCTGGAAGCTGGAAGGTGAAGAGCTGCTTGCCGGCAAGCAGGACGCCCTGCGCATTGCCCTGCAAGAGCAGCAGCATGCAGGCATCGATATCGTCAGCGATGGCGAGCAAACCCGGCAGCACTTTGTCACCACCTTCATCGAACACCTGAACGGGGTGGATTTTGAAAACCGCCAGACAGTGAAAATCCGTAACCGCTACGAGGCCAGCGTGCCCTCGGTGCTGGGGGCGGTCAGCCGCGAGCGTCCGGTATTTGTCGAGGATGCGAAATTTTTGCGTCAGCAAACCAGCCAGCCGATCAAGTGGGCGCTGCCCGGGCCCATGACCATGATCGACACCCTGTATGACGGCCACTACAAAAGCCGCGAAAAGCTGGCCTGGGAGTTTGCCAAGATTCTTAATCAGGAAGCGCGCGAACTGGAAGCGGCAGGCGTCGACATCATCCAGTTTGACGAGCCGGCGTTCAACGTGTTTTTTGACGAGGTCAACGACTGGGGCATTGCCGCGCTGGAGCGGGCGATCGAAGGCCTCAAGTGCGAAACTGCAGTGCACATTTGCTACGGCTACGGCATCAAGGCCAATACCGACTGGAAAAAAACCCTCGGCTCCGAGTGGCGCCAGTACGAAGAGGTGTTCCCCAAACTGCAAAAATCCGCGATCGATATCGTTTCGCTGGAATGCCAGAACTCGCACGTGCCCATGGAACTGATCGAACTGATCCGTGGCAAAAAGGTCATGGTCGGTGCCATTGACGTGGCCACCAACCAGATCGAAACCCCCGAGCAAGTGGCGGACACCCTGCGCAAGGCGCTGGCGTTTGTCGATGCCGACAAGCTGTATCCCTGCACCAACTGCGGCATGGCCCCCCTGTCACGGGAAGTCGCGCGCGGCAAGATGAATGCCCTGAGTGCCGGTGCAGCCATTGTGCGGGCGGAGCTGTCGCGTTAACAACTGCCTGAAATTTGTAAAAACCAACCGTTGAGCCAGCATGCTGGCCCAACGGTTTTTCAGGTCAGGCGCTACACTCTTGCCAGCTCTTGGGTGGTCAGACAGCTCAAAGGCATGCGCCCCGGACAGGTCATTGCGCTGGAAGGTTATCTGGTCGATGCTGCGGCACCGGATGGCTGGCGCTGGAACACCTCACTGACGCGCAAGGATACCGGAACCGGTGCCTGCGAGCTGTTCTGGGTCGAGAATGCATATGTTGTTCGCTAAAGAGCACCGAAAGTTATCAGAGCCTGTTCCCGGATATCAGTCGAGCTGAAAGATAAAGGGAAGCTGTCACAGTACTTGTCTGGCCGTATTTATGGAACGGGTTTTGACACCGGTTTCAGACTAAGAGCAAGAAGGCCAGGTGGAGTTGCAGTATCATTGGACTAGATTGCTAGCTTTACATTTGGCCCGATAAAACGTCTTTCTGATATTGAACCAGGTAAATACATAATGCGTAGTGCTACATTTTTTGTTGGTTGCCTTGCTTTTATTACAACGCTATCCGGGTTATCACGTGCAGCTGTGGCAGAAGGCTTCCCGGAGAGTTATGTGGAAAGCAGTATGGCTGAAGTTATGCGGGGGTTAACAGTTGATGTTGGTGCTCTTGCAGAGGGAGAAATGATCAGGGTCCAGTTCGCAGGAAGACCCGTTTATATATATCGCCGCACAGAAGCTGATCTTGCTTCTCTTCAAAGGGGCTCGGCGGGGGGAGCTGAAGATCCGGGTCAAGAAGTATTGAGAACGGTCCGCAAGGAATATAGCTCGGCCAGCGCAAAGGCTTGGGCCCGTTTGTTGTTGGCTGCGGAGCCCATTTCCACAAGACCCTTGCGCACGCTGGATAGCAGGTTTTTTGTGGGGGCAGGCTGGGCGCCAATGTCGGGTTGTGCCCTGATCCTGGCTCAATCAAAGAAAAAAACTGATACAGCGGCGGGTTTTTATGATCCATGTACTACCAGTGCATATGATACGGCCGGTCGCCTTCTTCAGGTGAAAGGTGCACCAGATCATGACGCGTTGAATATTTCCATACCGCCTTATGAAGTGGTGGGGGATAAGATTGTACTTGGCTATGCGGATGATTTTCCAGAGCTGCCTTTTTCTCGTGAGGAGCTATACAGTGCCGGCTCTGTGACGGAACGACTGATAGATGCCGCCCGCTACAATGACATCGATGAGGTCAGGAAAGCCATTGGGCAGGGAGCGGATGTTAACTATTTTGCGCCTGGCAAGGGGAGCCCGATTGGCGCGGCAATAATTGGAGGCTCTACACCGCTTGTTGAGTTGCTTATTCAGCATGGCGCCAGGCCCCAGTGGAACTCTGAAGCAATCGCCCGCAGTTTAGGGCGCAATGACGTGCTGGAGCTGCTTCAAAAGCTGAAATAGTCTGCAGACAGCTGTACTTGCCACAATGTCAGTCGAGCTGAAAGAAGAAGGGAAACCGTCCCAACGCCTGCCTGGCCGTTTCGGCCGAGGCGCCCGGCGCAAGCTGCACATTGACCACCACACCCTTTTGACCGTCGTTGACCGCCTCGATGGAACGGGTTTTGACACCGGCCTCTTGCAGGGCCAGGGCCAGCACCTGGCTGATCTCCCGGTTCTTCAGTTCGGGCTTGAAGATCTTGCCCACGCCGGTCAGCGGCATGGCGTCTATGATGTGAACCTGCCTGGGAATGGCGGCCCGCTCGTTGATCTGCTTTGTCAGGTACGCCAGCAGCTCGTCTTCGGTTGCGCTGGCGCCATCCTTCAACTGGACATAGACCACCGGCAGCTCTCCGGCGTATTCGTCGGGCCGGCCGATGGCAGCGGCCAGTTCCACCGCCGGGTGGCGGTACAGTGGCTCCTCGATCACCAGCGGGTCGATGTTGTGACCGCCACGGATGATCAGCTCCTTCTTGCGGCCGACCAGCCAGAAATAGCCGTCTGCATCCTGTCTGGCCAGATCGCCGGTATTCAGCCAGCGCTTGCCGTCGCCACAGTCCACCCACAAATCACGGTTCTGTTCCGCGATCCGGTAACCGATAAACACGTTGGGGCCGGACACGATCAGCACGCCGGCCTCGTCGGCGGCGCAATCCCTCTCATAGGCACCGGAGTCATCCAGCACGACAGTTTTCATGTCCTGAAACGGCAGGCGCAAGCCGATCGAGCCGATTCTGCGCTCGCCATGGGGCGGGTTGATGCTGCTGATGCAGGTGGCTTCGGTCAGGCCATAGCCTTCCAGAATCTTCAGGCCGGTCTGCTGCTGGAAGTTGCGGAATACCTCCACCGACATGGGTGCGGCACCGCACAGGCCGTACTGCAACGAGTCCAGCTTGCGACCCGCAATGGGCACCTGCAACAGGGCAGAGTAGAGCGTGGGCACACCGCTGAAAAAGTTGACGCCATAGTGTTCGACAATCTCCCAGAAGCGTTTTACCACGCCCTCGCCACGGTAACCCTGCGGGGTTCCGAGCACCACATGTGCTCCCTTGGAAAACGGCAGCAGCCCGGTCGCCATCACCGCATTGACATGAAACAGCGGCAGGCCGCAGTAAACGACGGTGCGGGGTGCTATGTCGTCGCCGATGAATTTACCCCCGCTCCAGGCATCGAACACCTCGTTGCGATGGGTGCGCATGGCGATTTTGGGCAGGCCGGTGGTGCCACCGGTACAGAAGAAGGAAGAAGCATCATCCGGATGGATCACACGGCCATTATCGAACCGGTCCGGGTTTTCGTTGGCGATGGCCTGCTTGAAATGGTGCAGCGTGATGGAAGCAGGCACAGCACCGCGCAAGCCGGCGCTACCGTGCAGGCGTCTGGTTTCACGTGCCTGCATGAAGCGGGTGGCGTAATGCTTGAGCCCACGCACACGGTCCGGCAGGTCAACCAGTACCAGATGGCGCAGCGACTCGACGGAATCAAGGTGCGGTTGTAGCTTGCTCCACAGGTCTGTGCCGGGAAACGGAGCCAGCGTGACCAGCACATGGGCGTTGGCTGCCTTGAGCAGTTCGGCCAGTGCCTCTCCTTCCAGCAACGGATTCAGTGCGGCAACGATGCCGGCAGCCTGGCCGCCCCAGATCACGAAATGGGTTTCCGGCAAGTTGGGCAGCACATAGGCGACCACCGTATCCTTGTCCACACCGATGCGGTGCAGAAAGTTCGCCGTGCGGGTGATCTGCGCCAGAAACTCGCGATAACTCCAGGTCTCGGGCTTGTGCAGCTCGGCCGCAGAGAGGAAAAAGCTCAGCGCTGGGCCGTCCGGGTCCATGGCGGCACCCTGACGGATCATCTCGTAGGTGCTGACCGGCAACTCGGGCAAGCCAGCCCGTTCAATGGCTTCAATGTCGGCAGTGGTGGTGATGCCCTGACGGGCAGAAGCTGCAGCGTGCGGAGTATCCATCCAGGCCTCATCAATCCGGAACAGTGGTGCGGGTTTTCATCAATGTACCCGATGCTTCCGGTACAGGCCCGTGACTTTAGGATTAAACGGTTTGCCAGCTACCTGTCGCAAACATCAGCCGTTCCGTATCGCGCCGCCATACAACAGCATCCTGCTGCATAGCCTACCATCAGGTTCGCTTGGGTGACGCCATTCATGTTGCATGGCACAACTTTAGTCTGTGCCTGCTCCGGGCAGGGTGTTGCAGGGGGCTATCCTGTTTTTCGTCCTTCGGTGTTGCCGGTGCCGGCCTTTGCGGCCAGCTCGCCCTTCACCGCCGACTACCTGGATTACATGGCCGAATGGGCGCGTCGCATCGAGGGCGAGATCATCACCAGTGACCGGCCCAACGAGCAGATCTTCCTGCAGCGCAAGCCGGTCGGTGTGGTGGCCGGCATTTTGCCGTGGAACTTGCCTTTCTTCCTGATCGCCCGCAAGATGGCGCCCGCGCTGGTGACCGGCAAAACCATCGCCATCAAGCCCAGCGAGGAAACGCCCATCAACTGCCATGCTTTCACCGAGCTGCTTGCCCAGCTGGTGACCGGCGGCACCATTGCCGACCTGGGTGCCGGTTTCCACTATCAGCCGACGGTGCTGAGCGGCTGTACGGCCGATATGGACGTGATGACGAAAGAAGTCTTTGGCCCGGTGCTGCCGATCCAGATTGTCGATGATCTGGACGAAGCCATTGCCCTGTCCAACAGCAGCGATTACGGCCTGACTTCATCCGTCTACACGCGTAACCTGTCGAAGGCCATGCACGCAATGCGCGAACTGGAGTTTGGCGAGACCTACATCAACCGTGAAAACTTCGAGGCCATGCAGGGCTTCCATGCCGGTGTGCGCAAGTCCGGTCTGGGCGGTGCCGGCATGGATGATGCCTCCATAGTTCAAATGGCAGTCACATCCTTGGGCACGGCTACTAGCTTCACACCCAGCGCACCCAGCACGCGGTTGATGGTATCGAAGCGTGGGCTGGCGCCACTGCGCAGGGCTTTGTAGAGCGACTCCCTGCCAATACCGGCATCCCGTGCAATTTGGGTCATGCCTTTTGCCTTGGCAATGTCACCCAGCGCCTCGGCTAGCAAGGCGTCGTCGTTTTCTTCCAGGATGGCATTCAGATAAGCAGTAATGGCCTCTTCGCTGTCGAGGTAATCGGCTGCGTCAAAACTGGGCAGATCAGAAATCTTCACCATGATTCAATCCTCAAATCATTTCGACATTGAAGCTCTGTATTCTATCGAATACATTTTTGGTGATCCATTCTTAATTCCAGCATTTTGTCCCGGCCTGGGCTTCGTTGGTTCCATAGCCAGGGTGTGACTGGTTTTGTTGAATCGTCAGGCTGAAGTATTACAGTAGGAGTAAAACTGCAATAAATCTTGACAGAGGTTTGCTGTAGAGGCATAGTGCAAGCCAATGACTTAACGGTACAGGCCTTACTGTGATTTTTCTGTGAAGACGAGCACATGAAATACACCACAAAGCTGTCGGATATTGCCACAGTGCGCACAGGTTTTACCTTCCGCTCCAGGCTGGCAGAGCAAGCCAGCGGCAATGCGTATGTGCTGCAGATCAAGGATTTGCGGGCTTATCACGAGCAAACGGGGAGTGATCTGCTACACCGAGCCTGCCTGCCGCAAATCCAGTGGGAAGGGAGAGACAACGCATTTGTAGCGCCTGGCACCATACTCTTGCCCTCCAAAGGCGGCTACTTTCGCGCAGCCTGCCTGTCTGCCGAGAACAACGAACTGCCGCTGGTTGCCAGCAGCCAGTTTCTGCTGGTATCTCCAGTCTCAAAAAACCTGATACCGGAATTCTTGTGCTGGGCACTCAACCGGCCACAGATGCAGCACTATCTTGAAGAGATAGCCAGCCAGGGAACCAGCATGCCCATGTTGAGCCGGGCCGCAGCAGAAGAGCTCGAACTGGATATTCCCGATCTCGCCACCCAACAAAAAATTCTGCGCCTCAATCAGCTGTGGGAAAAAGAACAGCGATTGACCCGCGCCCTGCTCAAGAATCGAGAAACCATGCTACAAGGCATGTTTCGGCACCTACTCACGGAGAACCACTGATGAACAGCACCATCAACCAGGACAGCATCAACAAAGCCTTGTGGGCAGCCTGCGACACCTTTCGTGGCACCATCAGTGCAGATACCTACAAGGACTACATCCTGACCATGCTGTTCCTCAAGTACATCTCCGATGTGTGGCAGGACCACTACGAAGGCTACAAAGCCGAATACGGTGACGAGCCGGAACTGATTGACGAAATGATGAAAAACGAGCGCTTTGTGCTGCCGCAAAGCGCCAGTTTCTACACGCTCTATGAGCAGCGTCATGAGCCGGGTAATGGTGAACGTATCGATCAGGCTCTGCATGCCATCGAAGAAGCCAACGGTACCAAGCTGAAAGATGCCGGCAAAAGCGTGTTCCAGGACATTTCGTTCAATACAGACAGGCTGGGTGAGGAAAAGCAGAAGAACATCATCCTGCGCCACCTGCTGGAAGACTTTGCCAAGCCCGATCTCAACCTCAAACCCAGTCGTGTTGGCACGCTGGATGTAATCGGCAACGCCTACGAATATCTGATCAAAAACTTTGCCGCCAGTGGCGGACAAAAAGCCGGCGAGTTCTACACCCCGCCGGAAGTGTCAGAACTGCTGGCCGAACTCTTGTCTCCAAAGCCCGGTGAAAGCATCTGTGATCCTGCCTGTGGCTCCGGTTCACTGTTGATGAAGTGTGGCCGTAAAGTTGTTGAGCATCATGGCAGCAAGGAATACGCCCTTTATGGCCAGGAAGCCATCGGCTCCACTTGGTCACTGGCCAAAATGAATATGTTTCTGCATGGCGAGGACAACCACAAAATCGAGTGGGGTGACACCATTCGCAATCCCAAGCTGCTCGACCAGAATGGCGATCTGATGTTGTTTGATGTGGTAACAGCCAACCCGCCGTTCAGCCTCGACAAGTGGGGGCATGACGAAGCCGAAAATGATCGTTTTAGTCGTTTTCGCCGTGGGATTCCACCCAAAACCCGTGGTGATTACGCTTTTGTCTTGCACATGATCGAAACCCTCAAGCCAGGCTCTGGCCGCATGGGTGTCGTAGTACCTCATGGAGTGCTGTTCCGTGGTGCAAGTGAAGGACGCATCCGTCAAAAGCTGATTGAAGAAAACCTGCTCGAAGCGGTTATCGGCCTGCCGGAAAAGCTCTTTTACGGCACAGGCATCCCTGCTGCCATTCTGATGTTCCGTAAGAACAAGAGCGACAACTCGGTACTGTTCATCGACGCCAGCCGCGAGTTTAAATCCGGCAAAAACCAGAACCAGCTCACCCAGGAAAACATCGACAAAATTGTCAGCGTATTCCGTGCTGGACGCAGCGAAGATAAATACTCCCATCTCGCCAGCCTTGACGAAATCAAAGCCAACGACTTCAACCTCAACATCCCCCGCTATGTGGACACCTTCGAGGAAGAGGAAGAAATCGATCTGATGGCTGTGCGTGCCGAGCGCCTCAAGCTCAAGGCTGAACTGGCCGAGCTGGAGCAGGAAATGGAGGGCTACCTCAAGGAACTGGGCTATGTGGCAGATTGAGACCACTACCCATGTAACCACACATGTAACCACTCATGTAGCTACCCAAGCTGAGCTGCTTACTCTCACACTCAAGGACTAGCCCATGCCTCTTTTTGCACAACTCGACCAACTCAAGGCCCGGCTAGACGCACACCGCCCCCTGCCCAAAGCGGTGGTGGCGAACCTGCATGAAAACCTGCTGCTGAACTGGACTTACCATAGCAATGCCATTGAGGGAAACACGCTTACGCTTAAAGAGACCAAAGTGGCGCTGGAAGGCATCACTGTCGGCGGCAAGACCCTGCGCGAGCACTTTGAGGCCATCAACCATAGGGATGCCATTTTGCTGGTCGAAGAACTGGTGCAGACACAGCAGCCGCTCGACGAATGGACGATTAAATCCCTGCACCAACTGGTGCTAAAAAACATTGATGCCGACAATGCCGGGCGCTATCGCCAGCAGAACGTGATGATTGCAGGTGCCGACCACCGCCCGCCCGATGCCTTGCTAGTACCTGAACACATGCAGGCATTTATTCACTGGTGCCAACAAGATGCCGCGAAACTGCACCCCGTAGAACGTGCCGCCCGCGTGCATGGCGAATTTGTCAAAATCCACCCCTTTATCGACGGCAATGGGCGAACCGCCCGCTTGTTGATGAACCTGGAGCTGATGAAGGCCGGCTTTCCCGCCACCATCATTCAGGTTGAACAGCGGCTGGCCTACTACGAAGCACTGGATCAGGCGTTTTGCCAACAGGATTACCAGCCCTTTATCCGGCTGGTCGCGGACTGCGTGGAGCAGAGCTTTGCGCCCTATTGGTTTGCGTTAGGAATCAAGGAGTAGGCATGACTAAACAAACCCCCGGCATCAGCCGTTCGTCGGCAGCGGAGTATCTGACCTACGTCGCCGCCTCCGGTGATCAGCAAACCAGCGTGGAAATGCGCTACGAGAATGAAAACATCTGGCTGACGCAAAAAATGATGGCCGTGCTCTATGACGTGGATGTACGCACCATCAACTACCACCTGAAAAGCATCTTTGCCGATGGCGAGCTGATCGAAAATTCAGTTATCCAGGATTTTCGGATAACTGCCGCCGACGGCAAAACCTACCGCACCAAGCATTACAACCTGCACGCCACCGCCTTTGACTACGACCGCAGCGCACCCACCACCCGCGACTTTTTCGCCCTGGTGCAAAACAAACTGCACTGGGCGGTACATCGCCACACCGCCGCCGAACTGATTGTGGCCCGCGCCGATGCCAGCCAGCCCAATATGGGACTCACCCACTGGCAGGGCGCACCCCAGGGCAAAATCATCAAAACCGATGTCAGCATTGCCAAAAACTACCTGAGCAAAGACGAGCTGGACTATCTGGAACGCATCGTCAGCCTGTATCTCGACTTTGGCGAGCTGCAAGCCCAGCGCAAAATCCCCATGAGCATGGCCGACTGGGCCACACGGCTGGACGGTTTTCTGGAGTTTAACGGCAATGAAATCCTCACCGGCTCCGGCAAAATCTCCCACGAACAGGCCAAACTGCACGCCGAAACCGAGTTTGAAAAATACCGCGTGGTGCAGGATCAGCTGTATGCCAGTGACTTTGACCGTTTTCTGGAGGATCAGGCGGCCAGTTATGCGGTGCCGGCAGAGGCAGATAGTGGTGCGGATACAGAATTAACTGATTTGATTAAGGAGAGTGGTTATGCAGGTGCCTGAGGGGTGGATCAAGGAAACAACTGGGAGTCTATGCATCTCAATAGTACCCGGCAGAAACAAGCCTAAATCATTTACAGGTGAGATTCCTTGGGTAACAACGCCTGATATTACTGCACGCTATATCCCAACAAAAGAGCAAGAGCTATTTGTATCAAAAGCTGAAATGCAAGAGTGCGGCGGAAAGCTTGTCCCTGTGGACTCTGTCATTATGGCTGCTGTTGGCGATCTAGGATTAGTAGCAATTAACTCTGAGCCAGTAATGTTAAATCAGCAGCTTCATGCTTTTGTTCCGAAGCTAAAAATAACTACCGAGTTTCTAGCATATTGGTTGTCTACCCAGCAGCAATATATGCTTGCCCGAGCCTCGAAAACAACAATACCGTACTTAAATAAATCCAACTGTGAAAGTATTCCTGTTTTAGTCCCCCCCTTGAAGGAACAACAAAAAATCGTCCAAATCCTGTCTGCCTGGGACAAAGCCATCACCACCACCGAGCAACTGCTCGCCAACAGCCAGCAGCAGAAAAAAGCCCTGATGCAACAACTGCTCACCGGCGCTCATCCCTCCAAGCCGCGCCTACTGGATGACAATGGGCAAAGGTTTAGTGGAGAATGGGAATTCAAAACCATATCTCAAATGGGCAAGGTGCTTTCAGGCGGCACTCCAGACACTAATAGTGCTGAATATTGGGATGGAAGTATAAACTGGCTTACACCAACTGATGTAACTGCATTGAAATCTCGTTTTGTCGAAGAAACAGCAAGAAAGATCAGCAGTGAAGGTGTGAAAAATAGCTCCGCAAAATTATTGCCAGCAGGTAGCCTCATGGTCTGCACACGAGCAACTATTGGTGCGCTTGCAATTTCAACATCTGAAATCTGTACCAATCAAGGCTTTAAAAACATTGTTCCTGGTAAAGGCTTTGATGTTAACTTTATTTATTACTTGCTTTTAAATAATATAAAAGAGTTTGTTCGCAAAGCGTCGGGCTCAACCTTTCTTGAAATATCGAAAAAAGACTTTGAGAATGTGAAGCTGCTTTGTCCTGAGCTTCAAGAACAACAAAAAATCGCCACCGTCCTCACCACCGCCGACAATGAAATCACCCGGCTACAACAAAAACTCGACCAACTAAAACAAGAGAAAAAAGCCCTGATGCAGCAGCTGCTAACCGGCAAACGCAGGGTCAAGGTTGAGGAGGTAGCCTGATGACAGACAACAGCCTGACTCAGGCACCAGCAGGCGAGCTGGTAATGTTTTCGTCCGAGGACGGCAAAGTGCATATCGAATGCCGTTTCGAAGGCGACACCCTGTGGCTATCACAAGCCATGATGTGTGAGCTCTACGGCAAAGCCAAAGCCACCATCAGCGAACACGTTAAAAACATCTTTGCCGAAGGCGAGCAAAGTGAAGATTCAGTTGTTCGGTTTTACCGAACAACTGCCGCAGATGGCAAAAACTATAGCGTGCAGTATTTCAGTCTGCCGCTGGTGCTGGCCGTGGGTTATCGCGTGCGCTCAGTGCGTGGCACCCAGTTTCGTAGGTGGGCGACCCAGGCTCTTGAGGAGTATTTGATTAAAGGCTTTGTCATGGATGACGAGCGCCTGAAAAACCCGCCCGTTGGCCCCTCAGTGGTTCCTGACCGCTTTGATGAACTGCTGGAGCGGATTCGCGACATCAGGGCCAGCGAACGCCGCATGTACCTGCGGGTGCGTGAAATTTTCGCGCTGGCTGCGGACTATGAGCCCAGCTTTAAAGAGACCACTGTTTTTTTTCAGATTATCCAGAACAAGCTGCACTTTGCCTGCACGGGGCAGACTGCTGCCGAGCTGATTTATAGCCGGGCAGATGCTGCGCAACCCCATATGGGGCTGACCAGTTTCAGAGGCGATGAGGTGAGAAAGGCAGATGTCACCATCGCCAAAAACTATTTGAGTGAGCTGGAAATTGATGAGCTCAACCGAGTTGTCAGCATGTGGCTTGATTTTGCTGAAGATCAGGCCAAACGCCGTAAGCAAATTTTCCTGCGGGACTGGCAGCTTAAACTCGAGCAGTTTTTGGAGTTCAACGACCGTGATGTGCTGGATGGTGCCGGAAGCATCAGCAAGCAGCAGGCCGATAAAAAGGCACAGGGAGAATATGAGCAATACTCCAGCTTGCAAAGACAGCTCAAAGAGCAGCAGGGCGAGCAGGATATTTCTGTTTTGCTTGGCTGGCAAAGTACTCGTGCTGACAAAAAGTAGCTGTTGTCACCATCTTTGCCGAAGCCGGATGTCAAAGCAGCACTGCAATAGTCCAACAAGCTGTTGGACTATTGCCAGTTACACCCAAACTGCACAAACCACCCAATCCCAATGCTGCAACAGGCTGTTGCACAATTACATTGGCACCACAGCTTGGTGCTGCTGACCAAGCTGAAAGATCAGAATGTGCATCTGCTCTACACAAGCTGCGTTCTGTGCCGGAACCATCCGGGTGAAAATAAATTTACCAAAGTGGTAAAAATAGATAAGATAGTCAGCCATGGAAATCCTCTACGCCAGCAAGAAATGGCAGCAGCTTTGTGAAAGCCGCAAGGAAGCAGAAAAGAAACTCGGCACGGATTGCGCCAGAAAGCTAAGGGCAAGGCTGGCAGATCTGGAGGCAGCACGTCGAGTTGGTGACCTCGCAGCAGGCAACCCGCACCCGCTAAAAGGCGACAGGAGCGGGCAATTCGCCCTCAATTTGGCAGGCGGGTATCGTTTGGTTTTTAGCGCTGCCAATGATCCCGCGCCCTTGCAACAGGACGGCAGCATCCACTGGTACGCCGTCACAATAGTCTGTATCGAATTTATTGGTGATTATCATGGTTGATGCTATCGCAGAGTTTAAGCCTGACTGGGCCTCTCCGCCCGGCGAAACCATTCTTGATCTGGCCGAGGAGAAAAGCTGGACGCAGAGCGAGCTGGCCAAACGGCTGGGCTACAGTGACAAACACTTAAGCCTGCTGGTTAATGGCAAGGTCAGCCTGACGCTGGATGCTGCTGCGCGTCTGGAGCGGGTGTTGGGCGGAAGTGTTGAGTTCTGGATGAACAGGGAGGCTCACTATCAGCGTCACAATGCCCGACTGGAAGCCGAACGCAATTATCATGCCTGGTCGGACTGGCTGGAGCAGCTGCCGGTCCTCGAACTGATGAAAATTGAAGCCATCCCGAAACTGCGGAATGTGGCAAAAAACAAACCCGCCATAGTGGAGCACTGCTTGCGTTTTTTCGGCATTGCCAGTCCGGGCGAGTGGCAGGCCCACTATGCGGGCATGGAGTTTTCATTTCGTCGCAGCCAAACCTTGAGTGCTGATGTAGGTGCTGTTTCGGCTTGGCTACGCCTGGGTGAGCAAACAGCGGAACGCCTTGAGCTGCCTAAATACAACAAACGCAAATTTGAGTTGGCTCTAGAGCAAATCCGTTCCATGACGCTGCTGAAACCGGATGAATTTATACCGCAAATGAAGGCTCTGCTGACTCAGGCGGGAGTGTGTCTGGCATTGGTTCCTGCCATTCCAAAAGCTAGAGTAAGCGGTGTGGCTCGCTGGCTAAACCCCAGCAAGCCTTTGATTCAGCTGTCACTGTATGGAAAAACCAACGACAAATTCTGGTTCACTTTTTTTCACGAAGCAGCTCACCTGCTACTTCATGCAGAAGCAGGCAAAGGCAAACAAGCGATTTTTCTGGATGATCCGGGCGCCGGGCGCTCGGATAACGAGCAAGAACATGAGGCCAATCTGTGGGCAGCTCATTATCTGATACCGGTTCAGTATGAGCCTGAGCTCAGACTCTTAAAAAGCCGTGCTGATATTTTAAGCTTTGCAAAAAAAACTCAAATTCATCCCGGTATTGTGGTTGGTCGTTTGCAACACGAAGGGTTAATGGATTTCAGACAGCTGAATGGGTTGAAAACCACTTATGAGTGGGAGTGAGCGTAGGTTGCCTGTTCAACTACCTTTACCCCGAAGTGATCAATTACCGGCAGCAAACCTATGTCATCACCGAATAAGGCAAAGCCTGGCTGAAAACCCATAAGGAATAACCCCATGCACACCCTCCCCAAATTCCAGGAAGAATACAGCGCCAAGCTACCCGCACTGACTCTGCTGGCCAATCTGGGCTGGCAGTTTATGCCGCCGGTACAGGCGCTGGCCGCTCGTGGTGGACGCATGGATCAGGTGGTATTGCGGGAGGTACTGCGGGAGCAACTGGGCAAGCGTCGCTTTCAGTTTGCCGGTGGCGAGTATCCGCTGTCGACCAAGTCCATCGACAACCTGATTGCCGAGGTGTGCAGTCCGGCGTTAAATGAAGGACTGCAACGCGCCAACGAGCGGCTGTATAACCACCTGCTGTACGGCATTGCAGTGACCGAGTTTGTCGATGGCAAGAGAACCAGCGCAACCATTGCACTGATTGACTGGGACAACCCGGCCAACAATAGCTTTGTCTTTACCGAAGAGTTCAGCGTTACCCGTGCTGGCGGTGTGGATAGCCGCAGGCCGGATATTGTCTGTTTTGTGAATGGCATTCCGCTGGTGGTGATCGAGGCCAAACGCCCGGATGCCAACGTCAACAAGGGGCCAACGATTGACGAGGGTATTTCTCAGTGCCTGCGTAACCAGCGTCATGATGAAATCCCGCAGCTCTTTGCCTATAGCCAGTTGCTGCTGTCGATCAACGGCACCGATGCCCGTTACGGTACCTGCGAGACACCGGCCAAATTCTGGGCTGCCTGGCAAGAAGAAGATATTTCTGATGCGCAAATGCACGCCATCAAGAATGGCAAACTGTCGGCTGCCGTGCTGGATGCCCTGTTTGGTCATCGCCCCGCTGCTGACCGACGCTGGTATGACAGCCTGCTGGCTGGTGGACAACTGGCAGTGTCTGGTCAGGACAAAGTGTTAATCAGCCTGCTCAGCCCAGAGCGATTGCTTGAAATGACCCGCTTCTTTGTTCTGCATGACCAGAAAGTTGGCAAGATTGCTGCCCGGTATCAGCAGGTGTTCGGCATCAAGCGGCTGATTGAGCGCATCAATACCCGCCGCGCCGATGGTGGCCGCGAAGGTGGTGTGATCTGGCATACCACCGGCTCCGGCAAGAGCTTCACCATGGTGTTTTTAAGCAAGGCGCTGATTCTGCATGACAGCCTCAAACAGTGCCGCTTGCTGGTGATTACCGACCGGGTGGATCTGGAAAGCCAGTTGAGCAAAACCTTTGCCTCTGGCGGTGAGCTGGCTGGCAAAAAGGACAAGGAAGCGGCCATGGCCACCTCCGGCACACGGCTGGCCGAACAGATTGGCCGGGGCAATGAGCGTATCGTGTTCTCGCTGATCCAGAAGTTCAACACTGCCACTAGAATGTCTGAGTGCCACAACGACAGCGCCGACATCATTGTGCTGATTGACGAAGGTCACCGCAGCCAGGGCGGGGAAAACCATATCCGCATGCGTCAGGCGCTGCCCAATGCTTCCTTTGTTGCCTTTACTGGCACGCCCTTGTTGCAGGATGACAAAACCACCAACAAGTTTGGCCCCATCGTGCATGCCTACACCATGCAGAGGGCGGTGTCTGACGGCACGGTAACGCCGTTGCTGTACGAAGAGCGCATCCCCGATCTGGATGTGAACGAGCGTGCTATCGATAGCTGGTTTGAGCGCATTACTGAAGGACTGTCAGACGAGCAAAGAACCGATCTCAAGCGCAAGTTTGCTCGCAAGGGACAAGTCTATGCCGCCGATGACCGTATCCGCCTGATTGCGCTGGATATCGCCAATCACTTTGTGAAGAACATTGATGAGGGGCTGAAAGGTCAGCTGGCCTGTGACAGCAAGCAGTCGGCTATCAAATACAAAAAGTATCTGGATGAGGCAGGGCTATTTGAATCTGCCGTGGTGATGAGCCCGCCGGATACCCGTGAGGGCAATACCGCCGTGGATGAGTCGGCCATGCCGGAAGTCACCCGCTGGTGGAAGGACAACATCGGTAATCAGGACGAGCAGGCGTACACCAAGGCGGTGGTGGAGCGTTTCGACAAAGACCCGGCGCTCAAGCTGCTGATTGTGGTGGACAAGCTGTTGACCGGTTTTGACGAGCCGAAAAATACCGTGCTCTACATCGACAAGCCGCTTAAGCAGCACAACCTGATTCAAGCCATTGCCCGGGTCAACCGCCTGCACCCGCAGAAGAAGTTTGGCTTGCTGATCGACTATCGTGGCATTCTGGCTGAGCTGGATACCACCATCCAGAAATATCAGGATTTGGCTTCGCGCACCCAGGGCGGCTACGACCTCAGCGACATTGATGGCCTGTATAGCCAGATGAGCACCGAGTACAAGCGCCTGCCGCATCTGTATAAACAACTGTGGGCAATTTTTGACGGGGTGAAAAACCGCAACGACATCGAGCAACTGCGTCAGGCGCTGGTGCCCCGTATGGAAGACAGAAGCGGTGAGCTGGTGGATGTGCATTTAAAAATCCGTGAGGACTTTTACGAAGCTCTGACCGCTTTTTCCAGTTGTCTGAAAGTGGCGCTGCAATCAGCCACTTTCTTTGAAGATACCGCCTTTAGCGAGCAGGATCGCCGCCATTACAAGGAAACCGTCAAGCAATTGTCCAGCCTGCGCCAACTGGTGCAACGGGATGCCGGTGAGAAAATCGACTACGACGAATACGCCAGCCAGGTGAAAAAGCTGCTCGACAAGCATGTGGTCGGCGTGGATGTGAAAGATTCCAGCGGTGTGTATGAGGTCGGCAAGATGGGCCAGCAGCAAAAGCCCGAAGACTGGAGCGAGGATAAAACCCGCAACGAAACCGACATCATCAAAACCCGCATCGCCCGCACCATTGAGCAGGAGTTGCGCGACGATCCCTACGCTCAGGAGGCTTTCTCCAAGCTGCTGCGCCAGGCGATTGCAGAGGCAGAAAAGTTGTTCGAGCATCCGCTCAAGCAGTACATGCTGTTTCATGAGTTTGAACAACAGGTACAGCAGCGTCGCCTGGATGATATTCCCGATGCTTTTGATGGTAATCACCATGCACAGGCGTACTTTGGCGTGTTCAAGAAGCAGCTACCCGAGGTGTTTGCTGTTACCGACGAGCAGGTGGTCAACAAGTGGGTCAAGCTGGCCTTTGCCATCGACCAGATTGTCGATCAGGCCGTGGCTGAAAACTCGATCAATCCGCAAAACATCGAGGCCGATATCCGCAAGCAGTTGCTGCCCATGCTGTTCAGAGAGTGCAAGGCGATAGGTGCAGGTATGGAGCAAGCGAAGAAAATCGTCGAGACAGTAGTACAAATTACCCGTGTTGGCTTGAGCGGGGTGTAAACCGTGCGTGCTCTGTGCGATCCAGACCAGCCGCCGCTGAGCTTTGTCTATGGTGACGAGCGTATTGCCTTTGAGCGTGTGCCACGAAGGAAAACCAGCGACAGGGTGCTGATCAAGGTACACCCGGATTGCCGTGTGGTGGTGTCCGCTCCGCAGGATGCAAATAACGAAGAGGTCCTGGCTGCCGTCAAGCAGCGTGGGCGCTGGATTTACCAGCAACTGCGCGAGTTTCGCCAGCAGCAAGAACACATCACCCCACGCCAGTACATCAGTGGTGAAAGCCACCTGTACCTGGGCAAGCAGTATCTGCTGAAAGTAAATGTTGAACCCAATCAGCAGCAAGGCGTAAAGCTGTTACGTGGCAAGCTGGAAGTCTTTGTGCGCAGCCGTGATACCGAACGGGTTAAAAAACTGCTGGCTGATTGGTACAAGGAGCGTGCCCGTGAAGTCTTTGCTCGCCGACTGGAAGTGCTGCTGGAACAGGCACTTTGGGTCGATAAAAAACCGCCACTGCGCTTGCTGGCCATGCGAACACAGTGGGGCAGCTGCTCGCCCAATGGCCGCATAACTCTCAATCCCAACTTGGTCAAAGCTCCCCGAGACTGCATCGACTATGTGATTTTGCATGAGCTATGCCACTTGGCCGAGCACAACCATAGTGAACAATTTTACCGTCTATTGGGACAGGTCATGCCCGGCTGGGAGCCAGTAAAGGAGCGGCTGGATGGGATGGCAAGCCGGATACTATCGACACAGATTTAGCTAAGCGACTGAAAAAGAAATTTGTCACATTTCTATCGTCAGTGAATCATCTTGACCGTACCGGTTAACAGGTGCTATTAAATGGTCTGTTTTGTTATGGAGCCGATGATATGCAGGTCAAGTTTTCTGAAGATGTAGTTCCTCTTTCTGATCTGAAAATCAATCCAGGAAAGGTGGTCAATCGAACGCAGGAGACGCGTCGTCCAATTTTGCTGACCAGCCGTGGCCGGGGAGTGGCGGTTGTTCAGGGGCTTGAGGATTTTGAGCGGGCCGCCGAGGAGCTGAAATTCGTCAAGGCGGTGGCTCGGGGGCTGTCCGATGTGCGTGAGGGTAACACTGTGTCTTTGGCTGAAGCCAGGCAAGCGTTGGGTCTCAGTTAAATGGAGCTACGTCTGGCGCAGTCTGCGCTTGAGGATTTGCAAGCCATTCAGCAGTATTACTTTGAGCAAGGCGCTGCGCATATCGGCCAAGCCTATGCGGTGGCTATTCTTGAGCAGGCTGAAATGCTGGTGTCTCACCCGGATGCTGGCCGGATGGTTCCCGAGTTTGGTGTTAAGCACATTCGTGAACTGATCCATTCACCCTTTCGGGTTGTTTATCTGAGGCAGGCTGGCGAGGTTGTGCTGGTTCGGGTATGGCGCAGCGAGAGGACGTTGGAGCTTCCAGACAGTGCTGGCGATATTTAATTAATGCCTCGCGCCTTGGAAATGTCGCCCAGTGCCTCGGCCAGCAGGGCATCGTCGTTTTCTTCCAGTATGGCGTTCAGGTAGGTGGTGATGGCTTCCTCGCTATCCAGATAGTCCGCTGCGTCAAAGCTTGGTAGGTCAGCAATTTTGACCATGATTTAATCCTCCAGTGTTTTCGCCAGGCCAATTGCCTTGGCTAATGCGCTCTTTTTGGCGTATTTGCTTGATACGTTCGGCGGTCATGTTTTCGGGTTCCAGTCCAGCCGAAAGCGCCTCGATCTGGCGCAGGGTGATTTGATCAACCGAGCCGTTATGGCTGAATCGTTCGGCCATATTTTGCATTCTTTGTAAGCGTTCATCAGTCATTGGGCACATCTCTTAGCAGACCTGCCTGAATGTTTTCTGTTATTTGCGCTGTGGTGAAACTGCGAAAACTTGCTCCTAAAAGCCGGTGGGCTTCCATGAGTTTGTCGGGTATTTCTTTACCGCTTTTGGGTATGTCAGAGCTAATTTAGGTTTGACGCACATTCTGCGCTAGTGACGCATCTGCGATTTAGGAATGCGCTCACGGCTTAGGTTGCCTGACTCAGCCTGTAACCGAATGGTTTTGTTGTCCCAAGAGATTGAGTTGGCTGACCGGTTTATGCCAAGGGTGATTGGCTCAACCACTTTATAAGCCTGGCCGGACTGAATTTCTAAAACTTTGAGCTGATAAGTGCCAGGTGTGACGGCTGTTAACTCGAATGAATCATTGCGGCGTACATAGATTTGGCGAACCGGACTGTCACTTTGTAACAGCTGTACATAGGCGTCTTGTTTTCCGTTTCTATTATCTATGGTTATGCTGCCGCGACCTTCGGTAGCTAACACTGGCTGTCCGGGCAGATAACCGGTTTTTTCAGGCCAAGCACTTCCGTTTGGAGCGGTGCTTAACAGCTTGCCCAGACCAAGGGTTTCCAGAAAGCTTTGCACGCTAAGGTCTTCTTTGCCAAGAGTGACCTTGATTGCCATGGCGCTCGCAAAAGATAGAACTAAAAACAGGGCTATATTTTTTGCCAGCTTTCCAGTCTTGTTCTTTCTGTTAGCTGCATCCAGCTTGCTTTGCCATTGGTTTTTTTCACTATTTGACCAAGCGCGGCCCGGGTTATTTTGCTGGTTGGTTTTTTTGTATCTTTCCTTGTACCAATCCCTGTCATGCATTCCCATAGACTTACCTCCAGTTATTTCGAATATCAGTGTGCTGGCTGTGCAGCCTGTAATCAGTATTTATTAAACCCGCTCCAACACCACCCCCGCCTCAATATGCTCCGTCCACGGAAACTGGTCAAACAGCGCGCAGCGGGTAATGCGGTGGGTATCACTTAGCTGGCGGATATTCTCGGCCAGCGTCTCCGGGTTGCAGGAGATATACAAAATCCGGTCAAAGCGGCGTACCAGCTCACAGGTATCTGGGTCCATTCCGGCACGAGGTGGGTCTACAAATACGGTGCCGAACTGGTAGTCATCTAGCTCGATACTCGCCAAACGGCGGAATTCACGCACGCCGTTGAGTGCCTGGGTCAGCTCTTCGGCGGACAGGCGTACCAGTTCGATGTTGCTGATGCTGTTGTCGTCCAGATTGGCCAGTGCCGCATTGACCGAGGTTTTGCTGATCTCGGTGGCCAGTACTTTGCGTACGCGGGTGGACAGCGGCAAAGTGAAGTTGCCGTTGCCGCAGTAGAGTTCCAGCAGGTCGTCGCTTTGCTGGCCTAATGCTTCATAAGCCCAGTTCAGCATGTGTTGGCATACGCCGCCGTTGGGCTGGGTGAAGGCACCTTCGGGCTGGCGGTAGCTGTATTCGCGACCTGCCACAGTGAGTCGCTCGGTTACATAATCTTTATCCAGTACCAGGCGTTTGCCCCGTGAACGGCCAATCAGTTGCACGCCCAGTTGCTCGGCTACGGGTTGCGCAGCGGCCAGCCATTCGTCGCCCAGCGGGCGGTGGTAGCACAGGGTAATCAGTGCCTCGCCGGATAATGTGGTTAAAAACTCGACCTGAAACAGCCGGTGTGACAGTTCGCTGTTGGCTTGCCATGCGGCTTTGAGTTTGGGCATCAGCTGGTTGATCAGCTGGCTGGCAATTGGCAGTTGCTCCATCAGGATCGGCGTGCGCTTGTCGCCAGGGTTGAACATGGCGTAGTGGCCGATGCCGTTGTCAAACCAGATGCGAAACTCGGCGCGCAGGCGGAAGTGCTGCGGGGCCGAGGCGAATACTTCCGGCTGTAGCTCGGTAAATGGAGCCAGCAGCTGTTGCAGGCGCTGCTGCTTGGCCTGCAACTGGGCGTTGTAGGCGTCCATGGAATAATCGGTGCTGGAAGGCATGGCAGTCATTACTCCGTGACGGTCAGGGGAAGAAGCCGAGTTTGACGACAAACAGGATCGACAATATCCACAGCGCCGGGTTGAGGTCGCGGTAGCGGCCGGCCAGCAGCTTGATGGCGGTCCAGCTGATGAAGCCGAAGGCGATGCCGTTGGCGATGGAGAAGGTCAGCGGCATGGTCAGCGCGGCGACCACCACCGGGGCGGATACGGTCAGGTCTTCCCAGTCGATGCGGGCCAGACCTTCGGTCATCAGCACGGCGACAAAGAACAGCGCCGGTGCGGTGGCATAGGCGGGAATGGTGGCCGCCAGCGGGGCGAAGAACAGGCTGAGCAGAAACAGTCCGGCTACCACGCAGGCAGTCAGGCCGGTACGGCCACCGACGGCAATACCTGCAGCGGACTCGACAAAGCTGGTGGTGGTGGAAGTACCCATGCAGGCACCGGCCATGGTGGCGGTACTGTCGGCCAGCAGCGCCTTGCCCAGCTTGGGCATCTGGCCTTTGTCATCCATCAGGCCGGCACGCTGGGCCACGCCGATCAATGTGCCGGAGGTGTCAAACAGGTCGACGAACAGGAAAGCGAAGATCACGCTGACCAGACCCACGTCCAGCGCGCCGGCAATGTCCAGCTGCATCAGGGTAGGCATCAGGCTGGGCGGCATGCTGACGATGCCTTGCAGCTGTGACAGTCCGAGCAGCACGGACAGGCCGGTGACCAGCAGGATGCCGATCATCACCGCGCCGGTGATCTTGCGGTAGACCAGCGCGACAATCACGGCGAAACCGAGCACGGCAAGGATCGGGCCGGGCTGGCTCAGGTCACCCAGGCCAACCAGAGTGGCTTCGTTGCCAACGACGATGCCGGCGTTTTTTAGCGCGATCAGCGCCAGAAACAGGCCGATACCGGCACTGATGGCCGAGCGCAGTGGTAACGGGATACTGTTGATGATCCATTCGCGCACCTTGAACAGCGACATGGCAAAGAAGATCAGGCCCGACAAAAATACTGCACCCAGCCCCACCTGCCAGCTGTAGCCCATGGTCAGTACTACGGTGTAGGTAAAGAAGGCGTTGAGGCCCATGCCGGGGGCCAGGGCGATGGGATAGTTGGCCAGCAGGCCCATGATCAGCGAGCCGATGGCGCCGGCCAGGCAGGTGGCGACAAAGACCGCGCCGATGTCCATGCCCGTTTCTGCCAGCATCGGCGGGTTGACGAACAGGATGTAGGCCATGGTGAGGAAAGTGGTGATGCCGGCGATGATTTCGGTACGGACCGTGGTGCCGTGCGCCTGGAGCTGGAAGATGCGTTCGAGCATTGTGCTGGGACCGGTGAAAAACAAGGCGCAAGGATACCAGCCCGTGGCCGGAAAAGTCATGTGGGCAGGGTGGGCGAGCTGGGGTATTCTTGCCTTTTAAATAAGGTATCGATGCTGATGCCGATAAAAATGCATGAATACTGACAGGAACAAGAACAATGAAGCCCAAGGGTATTTTCCTGCTGGCAGGTGCGCTGCTTGCCGTGCTGCTGGCGGGTTGTGAGCAGCCGGGTGAGCAGGCATTGCCGCCACGGCCCGTACTGGTGGTGCATCCGCAACCGGCCCATGAGGGCTCGGGCATTTATCCGGGCGAGGTGCTGGCACGCTTCCAGCCGGAGCTGGCCTTTCGCGTCAGTGGCAAGATCATCCAGCGCACCGTGCAGACGGGGCAACGGGTCAGGGCTGGCGAGCTGCTGGCCGAACTCGATCCGGCCGACCTGAGGTTGCAGGTGCAGGCGATGCAGGCGCAGCAGGTGGAGGCGCAGGCCGGCCTTGCTCTGGCCCGTGACGAGTTGCAACGCTATCAGACATTGTATGAGCGCGGCCTGCTGAGCCAGTCGCAACTGGACAGCCTGCGCACGACGGAGAAAAGCGCCCGGGCTCGCTTGCAGCAGGCAGAGGCGGCGCTCGCCAATGCTCAAAACCAACTGGAATACAGCCATCTGCGGGCGCCGGAAGATGGCGTCATTGCGCGGGTTCTGGCCGAAGCCGGGCAGGTGGTGGCGGCTGGTCAGCCGGTGTTTGTGCTGGCGGCTGATGGCCCGCGCGAGGTGGAGTTCAGCGTTCCCGAGCAGGCGTATGCGGCTTTTTCCATTGGCCAGCCGGTTGAGGTGACGTTGCTCAACCAGCCGGATACGCGCCTGCCGGGCATGATTCGCGAACTGGCGCAGGTGGCCGATCCGCGTTCGCGCACCTATAGCGCCCGGGTCAGCCTGGCGGATGCCATTGTCGAGCTGGGCCAGAGCGCCCGGGTGCATGTCAGCGGGCCGGCCGGTCCGTCCTGGCTGCTGCCCCTGTCGGCGATTGACGGAGAGGGGGAGCAGGCGGTTGTCTGGCGTTTCCTGCCGGAGAGCGGGCGTGTCCAGCGCCAGCAGGTGCGGATGACCAGTTTTGACGAGCGTTTTGTGCGGATTGATGATGGGGTGCAGGCCGGCGACTGGCTGGTGGCCGCCGGAGTTCACCTGTTGCAGGACGGGCAGCAGGTGCGGGGGCTGGATGCGGATAATCGCGCGGTTGCGGCCGGCAGTGAGGACTAGGCCATGAAGTTTAACCTGTCGGCCTGGGCGTTGAGCAACCGCCCGCTGGTGCTGTTCATCATGCTGGTGGTGATGCTGGCCGGGACGCTGTCCTACGGCAAACTGGGCCAGAGCGAGGACCCGCCCTTCACCTTCAAGGCGATGGTGATTGACACCCGCTGGCCCGGTGCAACTGCGCAGGAGGTGTCGCGCCAGGTCACCGAGCGTATCGAGAAAAAACTGATGGAAACCGGGGAGTACGAAAAAATTACCTCGTTTTCCCGCCCGGGCCAGTCGCAGGTGATCTTTGCCGCGCGTGACAGCATGCGCTCGAAGGACATTCCCGAGCTCTGGTACCAGATCCGCAAGAAAATCGCTGACATCCGCCACACCCTGCCACGGGAAGTGCAGGGGCCGTTTTTCAATGACGAATTCGGTACCACCTTTGGCAATATCTATGCGCTGACCGGTACTGGCTATGACTATGCCGTGCTCAAGGACTATGCCGAGCGTTTGCAGCTGCAGCTGCAACGGATCAGGGATGTGGGCAAGGTCGAGTTGGTCGGCCTGCAGGATGAAAAAATCTGGATCGAGATTGCCAATGCCCGGCTGGCCAGCCTGGGCGTGTCGCTGCCCCAGGTACAGCAGGCGCTGGATGCGCAAAACGCCGTGAGCAGCACCGGTTTTTATGAAACGGCCAGCGACCGCATCCAGCTGCGTGTCAGCGGACGTTTCGAGTCGGTCGAGGAGATCCGCGAGTTTCCGGTCAGGATTGGCGAGCGTACCCTGCGCCTGGGTGATGTGGCGGATGTCCATCGCGGCTTCAATGATCCGGCGGCACCGGGCATGCGCTTTATGGGCCAGGATGCACTGGGTATTGCCGTATCCATGAAAGCCGGCGGCGACATTCTAATGCTGGGCCGCACGCTTGAAACCGCACTGGCTGACATGCAGAACGAGCTGCCGCTGGGCATGGAGCTGCACAAGGTGTCCGACCAGCCGGCGGCAGTAAAGGAGGGGGTGGGCGAGTTTGTCCGCGTGCTGATCGAGGCGCTGGTGATCGTGCTGCTGGTGAGCTTTTTCTCGCTGGGTTTGCGCACCGGACTGGTGGTGGCGTTTTCCATTCCGCTGGTGCTGGCACTGACCTTTGCCCTGATGCATTACTTCGGCATCGGGTTGCACCGTATCTCGCTGGGCGCACTGGTGCTGGCGCTGGCGCTGATGGTGGACGACGCCATCATTGCGGTGGAGATGATGGCGATCAAAATGGAACAGGGCTGGAACCGTCTGCGCGCGGCCAGCTTCGCCTGGACCAGTACGGCATTTCCGATGCTGACCGGCACCCTGATCACCACCGCCGGTTTTTTGCCGATCGCCACGGCCCAGTCCAGTGTCGGCGAATACACCCGTTCGATTTTCGAGGTGGTGGCGATTTCACTGGTGGTTTCTTGGTTTGCTGCCGTGTTGTTCGTGCCCTATCTGGGCGACAAGCTGCTGCCTGATCTGGGGCGCATCATGGCGGAAAAGCACGGCAGTACCAAGGGCGAACACGACCCTTATGCCACACCCTTCTATCAGCGCGTGCGTGCGGTGATTACCTGGTGCGTCAGTCATCGCTGGATAGTCATTGTGCTGACGGTGGCGGCCTTTGTCGTGTCGATTGCCGGATTCAGCCTGGTGCCCAAGCAGTTCTTTCCGGATTCCAACCGGCCCGAGCTGCTGATTGACCTGAAGTTGCCGGAAGGCAGCTCGCTGCAGGCGACCCGGCAGCAGGTTGAACGGCTGGAGGCCGAACTGGCCAGACAGGACGGGCTGGTCAACTATGTGGCCTATGTCGGTACCGGCTCGCCGCGCTTCTATCTGCCACTGGACCAGCAGTTGCCGGCCACCAGTTTTGCCCAGTTCGTGCTGCTGACTGAAGACCTGGAGGCCCGTGAGGCCGTGCGCAGCCGGCTGATCGCGCTGCTGCATACAGACTATTCCAGCCTGCGCGGGCGGGTGGTGCGTCTGGAAAACGGTCCGCCGGTGGGCTATCCGGTGCAGTTTCGCGTCTCTGGCGAGCATATTGACGTGGTGCGCCGGCATGCCCGCGAGGTGGCGGCGGTGATGCGTGAAAACCCGCATCTGAGCAATGTGCATCTGGACTGGGAGGAGCCGAGCAAGGTGGTGCGGCTCAATATCGACCAGGACCGTGCCCGCGCACTGGGTGTCAGCAGTGCCGAGGCCGCCCGCTTTCTGCAGGGGGCGCTGTCGGGTACGCCGGTCAGTCATTATCGTGAAGACAACGAGTTGATCGAGATTCTGTTGCGTGGCTCGGCGGACGACCGCGAGCAACTGGGCAATCTGGCGCAGCTGTCGATTCCGACCACCCTGGGTACCCATATCCCGCTGTCGCAGGTGGCCGAACTGGAGTACGGCTTTGAGGAAGGCATCATCTGGCACCGCGACCGCCTGCCCACCATTACCGTGCGTGCCGATGTCTATGGCGGGCAGCAGGCTGTGGACCTGACGGCGCAGATACTGCCGCAACTGGAGCCAGTGCGGGCCAGCCTGCCGGCCGGCTACCTGCTAGAGGTGGGCGGCACGGTGGAAGACTCCCAGCGCGGCAGCAAGTCGGTGGCCGCCGGCATGCCGCTGTTCTTGCTGGTGGTGATGACCCTGCTGATGATCCAGCTGCGCAGTTTCTCGCGCATGTTCATGGTGCTGCTGACCGCGCCGCTGGGCATGATCGGTGTGACGCTGTTTCTGCTGTTGTTCGGCAAACCGTTCGGGTTTGTCGCCATGCTGGGCACCATTGCCCTGTCGGGCATGATCATGCGCAACTCGGTGATTCTGGTGGACCAGATCGAAACCGACATCGCTGCCGGCCATACACAATGGCAGGCGATCATCGACGCCACGGTACGGCGTTTCCGGCCGATCGTGCTGACTGCCATGGCGGCGGTGCTGGCGATGATTCCGCTGTCGCGCAGCGTGTTCTTCGGCCCGATGGCGGTGGCCATCATGGGCGGGCTGGTGGTGGCCACGGCGCTGACCCTGCTGTTCTTGCCGGCGCTCTATGCCGCCTGGTTCCGCGTCAAGGAGTAGGTGCGAATTCATTCGCACACGCACCCCTGCCGCCCGGCGCTGCCTGGCTTTGTCCGGATAAATCCGGACCTACAGTTGGCCAGTCCCCTGTAGGTGCGAATTCATTCGCACACGCACCCCTGCCGCCCGTCGCTGTCTGGCCTTGTCCGGATAAATCCGGACCTACAGCTGGCCAGTCTCCTGTAGGTGCGAATTTATTCGCACACGCACCCCTGCCGCCCGGCGCTGCCTGGCCCTGTCCGGATAAATCCGGACCTACAGTTGGCCAGTGTCCGGTCAAGCTGGTGTAAGATAAGCAAATTTGCCGTAGCGACAGGTACTCTGGAAACGATGAATATTCTGGTGGTGGGCCCCAGCTGGGTGGGTGACATGGTGATGGCGCAAACCCTGTTTATCTGCCTGAAACAGCAGCATCCCGGCTGCAATATTGACGTGCTGGCGCCGGACTGGAGCCGGCCGCTGCTCGAGCGTATGCCCGAAGTACGCCAGGCGCTGGGCTTTCCGCTGGGTCATGGTGTGTTTGACCTGACGACCCGCCGCACCATTGGCAAGCAGCTCAAGGGCCAGTACGACCAGGCCATCCTGTTGCCCAACTCGCTTAAATCTGCGCTGACGCCATTTTTTGCCCGTATCCCCAAGCGTACTGGCTGGAAGGGCGAGATGCGCTATGGTCTGCTCAATGATTTGCGCATCCTCGACAAAGAGCGCTACCCGCTGATGATCGAGCGTTTCATGGCGCTGGCCTACGAGGCGGATGCCGAGCTGCCGACACCCTATCCGCGCCCCAATCTTGTTGTGGAAGACGACAGCCGTGCTGCCGCCCTTGCAGCATTTGGTTTGAGCACCGCTCAGCCGGTGCTGGCGCTGTGTCCTGGTGCCGAATTTGGCGAGGCCAAACGCTGGCCGGCGGCCCACTACGCGGTGGTGGCCGATCACATGGTACGCCAGGGTTGGCAGGTGTGGATTTTCGGCTCGGCCAAGGACCGCCCCGGTGGTGAGGAAATCCGTGATGCGCTGATCCCCGGTTTGCGTGAGGAGGTTACCAACCTGGCTGGGGAAACTTCCATGGCCCAGGCCATCGACCTGATGTCGTGTGCCACGGCTGCCGTCAGTAACGACTCCGGCCTGATGCATGTGGCGGCGGCACTGGCGGTGCCGCTGGTGGCGGTATACGGCTCGACTTCGCCCGAGTTCACCCCGCCGCTGGCCGAGCAGGTGGCCATTGTGCGTACCGGCATCGAGTGTAGCCCCTGCTTCGACCGCACCTGTCGCTTTGGTCATTATGACTGCCTGCGCCTGCTCAAGCCGCAGCTGGTAGTGGACGCGCTGGAGCAGCTGGTCGGCGTGCCGGTTGTCTTGCAGGAGCAAGACTGAATGCGCGTCCTGCTGATCAAGACTTCGTCGATGGGTGACATCATCCATACCTTGCCGGCGCTGACCGATGCACAAAACGCCATGCCCGGCATCCGTTTCGACTGGGTGGTGGAAGAGGGCTTTGCCGATATTCCGGCCTGGCATCCGGCGGTGGATCAGGTCATTCCGGTCGCCATTCGCCGCTGGCGCAAGCATCTCTGGCAGACCTGGCGCTCCGGCGAGTATCGCCGTTGCAAACAGCGATTGCGGGAAGGGCAGTATGACCTGGTGCTGGACGCGCAGGGCCTGACCAAAAGCGCCTGGCTGACCCGTGGCCTGCGGGCACCGGTGCACGGGCTGGACAAGCACAGCTCGCGTGACGGTTTTTCGCAGCGTTTTTACGATCACTGCCATGCCGTGAGCTGGGACCTGCATGCGGTCGAACGGTTGCGCACATTGTTTGCCAGCGTACTGGGCTATGAAAAGCCGGCCGGCACAGGTGATTACGGGCTGGACCGTGCGGCGCTGGCCGCCAGGCTGGATAATCCACCGGCACAACCATGGCTGATGTTCCTGCATGGCACCACTTGGCCCAGCAAGCATTGGCCGGAGCACAACTGGCGGGCACTGGCCGAACATTACAGTGCCGCCGGCCAGCTTGTCCGCCTGCCCTGGGGCAGTGCCGAAGAACAGGCGCGGGCGTTGCGCATTGCCGAGGGTCTGCCCGGTGTCGAGGTGCTGCCGAAATTGCGGATAACCGAGGTCGCCTGCTGGCTGGCCGGAGCCCGTGCCTGCGTGGCGGTGGATACCGGTCTGGGTCATCTGGCGGCAGCGCTGGATACCCCCTGTGTGTCACTGTATGGCCCGACCCTGCCGCGCAAGGTGGGTGCCTATGGTCGTGGTCAGGTTCATCTGTGCGCCAGTGGCCCCCATGCGGGCAAGGGTGACAAGCACCAACCCTGTTTTGACAGCCTGGGCGTGCAGCCGGTGATTGCCGCGCTGGACGGGCTGTTGACCGATACTGCGGCGGAGTAACGCATGCAACTGGCTTTTGTTCTGTACAAGTATTTTCCGTTTGGCGGCCTGCAGCGGGATTTTTTACGCATCGCGCTGGAATGCCGGCGGCGGGGGCACCGTATTCGCGTGTATACCCTGAGCTGGCAGGGCGAGATTCCGGACGGCTTTGATGTGCGCATCGCGCCGGTCAGGGCGCTGTTCAATCACCACAAGTACATCCGCTTTCAGCGGTGGTGGCAGGACGATGTGCGGCAGCATCCGGTTAGCCGGGTAGTGGGTTTCAACAAGATGCCGGGGCTGGACGTCTACTATGCTGCAGATGCCTGCTACGAGGACAAGGCGCAGTCGCAGCGTTCGGCGCTGACGCGCATGAGCGGTCGTTACCGGCATTTTGCCGCTTATGAAAAAGCTGTATTTGCACCGGAGTCCAGCACCCGGATCCTGATGATTTCCGCCTTGCAGCAGCCGATATTCCAGCGTCACTACGGCACGCCGGCAGAGCGTTTCCACTTGCTGCCGCCGGGCATCAGCCGTGACCGCAAGGCTCCGGCCAATGCGGCGGAAGTTCGCGCCATCTTCCGGCGCGAATTCAAGCTGGCTGATGATGAGCTGCTGGTGTTGCAGATCGGTTCGGGCTTCAAGACCAAGGGGCTGGACCGCAGCCTGAAAGCGGTGGCCAGCCTGCCGGGAAACCTGCGCAACCGGGTGCGCATGCTGGTCATCGGGCAGGATGATCCCAAGCCTTTTCTGGTGCAGATCAAGGCGCTGGGGCTGGGCAAGCAGGTTGAAATACTCAAGGGGCGTGACGATATCCCGCGCTTTTTGCTGGGTGCCGATGTGCTGATCCATCCGGCCTACAACGAAAACACCGGCACTGTGTTGCTGGAGGCGCTGGTAGCCGGCCTGCCGGTACTGGTCACCGATATCTGTGGCTATGCTCATTACATTGGTGACGCCGAAGCTGGCCTGGTGCTGGAAAGCCCGTTCGAACAGAAAGCGCTGAATCACGCCCTGGCCGGCATGTTGCAGAATCCGCAACAGCGTGTACTCTGGTCACAAAATGCCCTGCATTATGCGCGGGATGCCGACCTGTATTCGATGCCCGAGCGGGCGGCCGACATCATTCTGCAATAACCGCCGGGACGACCGCTGCGCCGCCTGCTGGCGCCGGCAGTCGTCCCAACATTTGGTGCAAAATTCAGGTAAACTTGCCTGCTTGTCATTTCTGCCACTCCCGATATCCGCCGCCATGCCCAAGATCTACGAAGAAATTCCCGTTGAACGTCCGGAAACCCCCCTGCTTGACCGGGTTGATACCCCGGACCAGCTGCGCGGGCTGGCGGAGAAGGATTTACGGGCACTGGCGGACGAGCTGCGTCACTATCTGCTGTGGAGCGTGGGACGTACCGGTGGCCATTTTGCCGCCGGACTCGGCGTGATCGAGCTGACTGTTGCTCTGCATTATGTATTCGAAACGCCGGTTGACCGGCTGGTGTGGGATGTCGGCCATCAGGCCTATCCGCACAAGATCCTGACCGGCCGCCGCGACCGCATGCTCAGCATGCGCCAGAAGGGCGGCCTTAGCGCTTTCCCCAAACGCGATGAAAGCGAGTACGACTGCTTTGGTGTCGGCCATTCCAGCACCTCGATCAGTGCCGCGCTGGGCATGGCGATTGCCGCCCGTGCCGCTGGTGACGCGCGCAAGCACGTGGCCATTATCGGCGATGGCGCAATGACCGCAGGCATGGCCTTCGAGGCCTTGAACCATGCGCCGGACACCGGTGCCGACATGCTGGTGATCCTCAATGACAACGACATGTCGATCTCCAATAATGTCGGCGGCCTGTCGCAGCATCTGGCCAAGCTGATGAGCGGCCGTACCTATACCAGCATGCGCGAGGGTAGCAAGCGCATCCTGTCGCTGGTGCCGGGTGCCTGGGAGCTGGCACGCAAGACCGAGGAACATGCCAAGAACATGATTTCCCCCAGCATCCTGTTCGAAGAGCTGGGCTGGAACTACATCGGGCCGATTGACGGCCACGACCTGCCAATGCTGATCGCCACCCTGCGCAACATGAGCACATTGAAGGGCCCGCAGTTTCTGCACGTGATCACCAAGAAGGGCAAGGGGCTGGCGCCGGCACAGGAGTCGCCGATTGCCTATCACGCCATCAACGCGCACGACCACGTCAAGGACAAGGCACCGCGTTACTCGCATATTTTTGGCCGCTGGCTGTGCGACATGGCGGCTGCCGACCCGCGTCTCTTCGGCATCACGCCGGCGATGAAGGAAGGCTCCGACCTGATCGCCTTCAGCGAGCAATATCCCGAGCGCTACTTCGACGTGGCCATTGCCGAACAGCATGCGGTCACCCTGGCCGCCGGCATGGCCTGTGAAGGCGGCAAGCCGGTGGTAGCGATCTATTCCACCTTCTTGCAGCGTGCCTATGACCAGCTGATCCACGATGTGGCGCTGCAGAACCTGGACGTGCTGTTTGCCATCGACCGCGCCGGTCTGGTCGGCGAGGATGGTGCGACTCACGCCGGCAGCTTCGACCTGTCCTACATGCGCTGCATCCCCAACATGGTGATCATGACGCCCAGTGACGAAAACGAGCTGCGTCTGCTGCTGAATACCGGTTACCACTACCGGGGTCCGGCAGCAGTGCGCTATCCGCGTGGTACCGGGCCGAATGTGGCGGTTAGCGAAACACTGGAAGGCGTCGAAATCGGCAAGGGTGTTGTGCGCCGCGAAGGCGAGCAGGTTGCCCTGCTGGTATTCGGCACCCAGCTGACCAATGCCCTGCAGGCAGCCGAGGCACTGAATGCCACCGTAGCCGACATGCGTTTCGTCAAACCGCTGGATGAAGAGCTGGTCCTGCGGCTGGCGCAAAGCCACAGCCTGCTGGTGACCGTCGAGGAAAACGCTGTTCAGGGCGGGGCAGGCAGTGCAGTGACCGAACTTCTGCATGAATGGGGTATTGTTTTGCCAGTCCTGCAACTGGGACTGCCGGATACCTACATCGACCACGGTGACCAGACGCAGATGCTGGCGGATTGTGGTTTGAGTGTTGATGGTATTGCCACGGCTGTGGCGGAGCGCTTGCAGAATTTGAGTTAATTTTTTGCCTGCGGTGTGGGGTTTTTGCCTGTGTTGTGTGGGTCGTGGTCAAGGCACTTCGCAAAGCTCCGCTGCCACGGTCGCAAGCGCCCATGTCGCTAAACGTTTTGCTACGGCCTTGACCGCTCCCATACACATCGTGGCGGTTGAGAGGGGGTGGCCCGGCCATGCCGGGCTGCTGACGCGTGAACTGGCTGGTTTTTATTGCAGGTCTTCACGCTTGTCATCCTGCCGTATTTTCAATTATTGCTGGATTGCAGGTGTTTGAGCTGAACAGCTTTGACTGCAAGTTTTTATATTCGTCATCCTGCACGCAGCGAAGCTGCAGGATCCACAACCTGCTAGATTCCGCGACTCCACTACGTTCCGCGCGGAATGACAGTCTTTTATAAATATTCCAACCAGACACGGCGACAGCAGTCCGGCGCAGCCGGACCATCATCCCTCCACCCGCACAAGGTTTAGTGGGTCGGGTGGTGTGTCATGCGAAGCATTAGCGCTCGTGCCGAAGCTTGCTTCGGTGCGGGCAGCGTCAGCTTTGCATGGCACACCGCCCGACCCGAAACACCACAGTGCAAAACCCCTTACCGATCACAATAAACTTTCAAAACCCTCAAACGCTCCCGATACAAAGCCTCCCCCAGCTCCGCCCCCTTCAATCCCTTCTCAAGCAACGGCTGCACATCAACCTGACGAATACACCCGGCCGCACCGCGCAAGTACTCTGCCTGTGGATAGTCACGCTCGGTAAAGCCCAGCCGCCCACGGGCATCCATTTCACAGGCATTGATGAAGTCTTCCAGACGGGCTGGCCGGCGCAGGCAGTCTAGCCGCAGCAGCAGCTTTAGCAGCGAAGACGGCCTCAGTTCCAGCGCACGATGGCTATGCAGGTGATATTCACCGACCAGCAATGCCAGCTCGGTGGTTTCGCGGGGCACGCGCAGGCGCTGGCAGACTGCCGTGATCAGGGGAATGCCACGGGCTTCATGACCCAGATGACGGGGCAGGATGTCTTCGGGAGTGATGCCCTTGCCAAGATCGTGCAACAGACAGGCCCAGCGCACATTGAGGTTGTGACCGAAGCGGGCGCATTGCTGTAATACCATCAGGATATGCACTCCAGTATCGATTTCGGGGTGGAACTCGGCCCGTTGCGGTACACCGAACAGCCGGTCAAGCTCCGGCAGCAGGGCCCTGAGTGCACCGGTATCATGCAGCACCTGTATGAATACATCCGGTGCCGGCTCCATCAGGGCGCGGGCGAATTCCTGCCAGATCCGCTCGGCGGCCAGATGCTGCAACTCGCCGGATGTGGCCAGTTGCCGCATGAGATCCAGTGTTTCGTCAGCGATCACGAAGCCCAGGCCGGCATAACGGGCAGCAAAGCGGGCCACCCGCAGCACCCGCAACGGGTCCTCGGCAAAGGCCGGTGACACATGTCGCAAGACCCGGGCCTGCAGGTCGGCCTGGCCGCCGTGCGGGTCAATCAATAGGCCCTGGCTATCCATGGCCATGGCGTTGATGGTCAGGTCGCGGCGCAGCAGGTCCTGTTCCAGCGAGACCGTGGGCGCGGCATGGAAGATGAAACCGCCGTAGCCGTGGCCCGTTTTGCGTTCGGTGCGGGCCAGGGCGTACTCTTCGCCAGTTTGCGGATGCAGGAAGACGGGAAAGTCGCCGCCCACCGGACGATAGCCACGCTCCAGCATCTGTTCAGGCGTTGCTCCCACTACCACCCAGTCAATATCCTGGACTGGCAGTCCGAGAAGCTGGTCGCGTACGGCACCGCCAACTTTGTACACTTGCATGGTTTCTGGCCTGTAAATGCAAAAGCGACATAATGACAGTAGCCGGACAGGCGGGCAAACCGGATACTTGTCGGCGGTCCTTGAAAAAATACTTTATGCCCCCATATGTGGTGGGCAACCCCGATTTCACGGCTTTTGTGATGGTATTGGCAAAATCTATCGGTATAATTTTGTCAATCAATTATGCCTAACGATGCTTTTCACCTAACATGGGCCCCGTACAGTTCTTCAACCCACTGGAGTAATACAGATGGCTTACATCAACAGCGAAGTAAAACCTTTTAAAGCAACCGCCTACCACAACGGCGAGTTCATCGACGTGACCGAAGCCGACCTGAAAGGCAAGTGGTCCGTAGTATTCTTCTACCCTGCCGACTTCACCTTCGTTTGCCCGACCGAGCTGGGCGACCTGGCTGACAACTACGCAGAATTCCAGAAGCTGGGCGTAGAGATCTACTCGGTCTCCACCGACACCCACTTCACCCACAAAGCCTGGCACGACAGCTCCCCCGAAATCGGCAAGATCAACTACCCGATGATCGGCGACCCTACCGGCCAGATCACCCGCAACTTCGACGTGATGATCGAAGAAGCTGGCCTGGCTGACCGTGGTACCTTCGTGATCGACCCGCAGGGCGTGATCCAGATCGTTGAAATCAACGCCGGCGGTGTTGGTCGTGACGCTCAGGAGCTGCTGCGCAAGGTTAAAGCTGCCCAGTACGTTGCTGCCCACCCGGGTGAAGTCTGCCCTGCCAAGTGGAAAGAAGGCGACGCTACCCTGGCTCCATCCCTGGACCTGGTCGGCAAGATCTAAGCCCGAGCGCTTGAGTCTGCCCAGCCTGCCGGCTACCCGCCGGCAGGTACCCACGCCCGGGCTTACCCGTCCGGGCGTTTTTGTATCCGAATTTTGTCGTTGCCAGAGCTAGGTTCATAAAACCGGTGCAGCTGGCAGTTATTCCCGGTAAACACAGCACTGAGGTCAATCATGTTGGACGCCAACCTAAAAGCACAGCTTCAAACCTATTTACAGAAGGTGACGCAGCCTTTCGAAATTGTTGCGTCCCTTGATAACAGCGCCAAATCCACCGAGCTGAAAAGCCTGCTGGAAGAAATCGCCAGCCTGAGTGACAAGATCACCCTCAAGCTGGATGGCAAGGACGAGCGCAAACCTTCCTTCGCCCTGAACCGTATCGGCGAGAACATGGGTGTGGTATTTGCCGGTATCCCCATGGGTCACGAGTTCACCTCTCTGGTACTGGCGCTGCTGCAGGTGGGTGGTCACCCGTCCAAGCTGGCCCAGGAAATGATCGAGCAGATCCAGGGGCTGGACGGCCGTTACGAGTTTGAAACCTACTTCTCCCTGTCCTGCCAGAACTGCCCGGACGTGGTGCAGGCGCTGAACCTGATGGCGGTACTGAACCCCAACATCCGCCACGTCGCCATCGATGGCGCGCTGTTCCAGGAAGAAGTGGAGCAGCGCCAGGTGATGTCGGTACCGATGGTATTCCTCAATGGCGAAATGTTCGGCCAGGGCCGCATGGGCGTCGAGGAAATCGTGGCCAGGCTGGATACCGGCTCCGCCGACCGCGCCGCCGAGAAGATGAATGAGCAGGCTCCTTTTGAGGTGCTGGTGGTGGGTGGTGGTCCTGCCGGCTCTGCTGCGGCGATCTACTCTGCCCGTAAAGGCATCCGTACCGGTGTTGCCGCCGAGCGTTTTGGTGGCCAGGTGATGGATACCCTGTCGATCGAGAACTTCATCTCTGTAAAAGAGACCGAAGGCCCGAAACTGGCCCGTGCGATGGAAGAGCACGTGCGTGAGTACGGTGTCGACATCATGAACCTGCAGCGTGCCAGCAAGCTGATTCCTGCGGCCGAACAGGGTGGCCTGCATACCGTCGAGTTCGAGTCCGGTGGCAAGCTGCAAGCCAAGACCGTGATTCTGGCCACCGGTGCCCGCTGGCGCGAAATGAACGTACCCGGCGAGCAGGAATATCGCACCAAGGGTGTTGCTTACTGCCCGCACTGTGACGGCCCGCTGTTCAAGGGCAAGCGTGTGGCGGTGATTGGTGGCGGCAACTCTGGTGTGGAAGCAGCCATCGACCTGGCCGGTATCGTGGCCGAAGTGACCCTGATCGAGTTCGATACCCGGCTGCGTGCTGATGAAGTATTGCAGAAGAAGCTGAACAGCCTGGCCAACGTCAAGGTGATCAAGAACGCCCTGACCACCGAAGTCAAAGGCGACGGCAGCAAGGTCACCGCGCTGGTGTACAAGGATCGCGCCACCGAGGAGCTGCACACCATCGAGCTGGAAGGCATCTTTGTCCAGATCGGCCTGCTGCCCAACAGCGAGTGGCTGAAGGACACCGTGGCTCTCAGCAACCGTGGCGAGATCGAGATCGACGCCCGTGGTGCCACCAGCGTTCCTGGCGTATTCGCAGCCGGTGACGTGACCACTGTGCCTTACAAGCAGATCATCATCTCCATGGGTGATGGTGCCAAGGCTTCACTGAGTGCCTTTGATCACATCATTCGCAACTCCTGATCTGATAGTTTCGTTTGATACAAAAAGCCCCGCAGCCGGAAGGTTAGCGGGGTTTTTTGTGTTTTTTGCACTTGTGGCTGGCGGGCCGGGTGAGGCGCTCCGCAAAGCTGACGCTACCTGCGCCGAAGCAAGCTTCGTCACAGGCGCTGATGCTTTGCTCCGGCCCCACCCGGCCCGCAATGGCCACGTGCGGGTGGGGGGAGGTGGTCCGGCTACGCCGGACTGCTGTCGCTGTGTTTGGTCGGAGTATTTCTAAAATGCTGTCATTCCGCGCGTAACGCAGTGGAGTCACGGAATCTGGCGGATATGGGTCCTGCAACTTCGCTTCGCTTCGCTGCGTGCAGGATGGCGATATGAAAATTTGCAATTAAAGCCGTTCGGTTCAAGTGACAACAACTGAGCCAGTTCACGCGTCAGCAGCCCGGCGTAGCCGGGCCACCCCCTCTCAACCGCCACGATGTGTATGGGAGCGGTCAAGGCCGTAGCAAAGCGTTTAGCGCCATGGGCGCTTGCGACCGTGGCAGCGGAGCTTTGCGAAGTGCCTTGACCGCGACCTCACACAGCACAGGCAAAAACATCACACAGAACTGGCAAAAACTATCCTCTTTTTACAAGATCAGGATATTTCGCAGCCCATTCAGTAAAACCACCATTCATGCTATACACCCGCTCAAACCCCTGACTGTGCAGGTAGGCTGCCGCACTCTGGCTGGCATGACCGTGATAGCACACCACTACGGTGGGCGTATCCATGTCAGCTTGCTGGATAAAGGCGGCCACGGAATGATTGTCGAGATGAAGGGCACCGGGCATGTGGCCCTGGGCAAAGCTGTCCGGGTCACGTACATCGACGATGACGGCATCTTCGTCCATCAAGTCGGCAGTTTCTTCTACGCTGAGGTAGCCAAAGGATTCCATGCTGTTTCCTGTCTGAAAATCATGTGTGAGAAAGAAGGCAGTCGGTTACTGGCGCTGGTCGCTGCAGTCGCGGCGGTGATATTCGCCGCTTTCAAGGTTGTATAGCGTCATGGCCGCGCCCCAGACACAGCCGGTATCCAGCGCGATGGCGTTGGTATGGGTGCTGCGGCCTTCCAGTGCGGCCCAATGGCCGAAAATGACCCGGTGCTGTTCCAGCGTCCGGCCGGGATGGACGAACCAGGGGGCATAGCCCTCGGGTGCCTGATCCGGGCCGCTTTTGGCTTTCAGCTGCAGTTTGCCTTCGGCATTGCAGAAACGCATGCGGGTGAAGTAGTTGGTGATCACGCGCAGGCGCTCGTAACCGTCCAGCGTATCGTTCCAGAGCTTGGGCTTGTTGCCGTACATGTTGAGGAAGAAGTCGCCGATACGCGTGTCGTCCTGCAAAACGGCTTCCACCTCGGCGGCACGGGCCAGCACCTGTTCCAGCGACCACTGTGGTGGTACACCGGCATGTACCAGCAGGGTGTCGAAATCCGCATCGTAATGGGCCAGTTTTTGCTGACGCAGCCAGGCCACCAGCTCGGCACAGTCCGGGGCGTCGAGGATTTCCTGCAGAGTATCGTGTTTCTTCAGGAAGTCGTGATGCCAGGCCGTGGCCAAAAAGTGCAGGTCATGGTTGCCCAGCACAATGCACAGCGAGTCGCGCATGCGGTACAGAAAACGCAGGGTTTCCAGCGAGGCCGGGCCGCGGTTGACCAGGTCGCCGACCAGCCACAGGCGGTCGCTTGCCGGGTCAAAATTGACGCGATCAAGCAGCTGTTGCAGCGGCGTGAGGCAGCCCTGCAGGTCGCCTACGGCATAGGTTGCCATCAGTGCAGTGCTCCGGGCTGGGCCAGGGTGAAGGGTGCGATCGGTGTGTTGAACTCGATGCCTTCCGCCGTCTGCATGCCGAAGCTGCCCTGCATGCTGCCCACTTCGGTATTGAGCAGGGTACCGCTGGTGTAGCGATATTCGGTGCCGGGCGGAATCACCGGCTGCTCGCCGACCACGCCTTCGCCGCGCACCTCCTGGGTCTTGCCGTCACCGTCGGTGATGATCCAGTGCCGTGTCAGCAGCTGGACCGGCTCGTCACCTTCGTTGCGCACGATGATGTCGTAGGCAAAGACGTAACGTTGCTCGTCCGGGGCCGAGTGATCGGGAATATAGCGGGTAGTGACTTCGACCCGTACGGGAAAATCGTGGTTCATGATTCTGCTTGCAAAGTATTCATGGCGGCAAAACGGTCAGCCAGGTGGACAAAGTCGGCCAGCTCCAGTTGCTCCGGGCGTAGCGCGGGGTCGACACCGACGGCTTCGATGTCTTCGCTGGTCATCAGGTTTTTCAGGGTGTTGCGCAAGGTCTTGCGGCGCTGGTTGAAGGCTTCGCGCACAACGCGGTCCAGCGCCCTGGCATCCTGAGCCGGGTGGGGCAGTTCGTCATGTGGCGTCAGCCGCACAATGGCCGAGTCCACCTTGGGCGGCGGGTTGAAGGCGCCGGGTCCGACATTGAACAGGTGCTCGACCCTGCAATGGTACTGCACCATGATCGACAGCCGGCCCCAATGGCCGCTACCGGGTTTTGCGCTCATGCGCTCGACCACTTCCTTCTGCAGCATGAAGTGCATGTCACGGATCAGTCCGGCATGGCCGAGCAGGTGGAAAATCAGCGGGGTGGAGATGTTGTAGGGCAGGTTACCCACGACGCGCAGGCTGTGCGGCTCCACGCCGAGAGTGGCAAAGTCGAACTGCAGGGCGTCGCCTTCGTGCAGGCAAAAGTTGGGTTTGAGGCCAAAGCGCAGCTTGAGCAGGGGGATCAGGTCCTTGTCCAGCTCGATCACGTCCAGTTGTGCGCCGCTGCTCACCAGCCCTTCGGTCAGGGCACCCTGGCCGGGTCCGATTTCCAGCAGGCGTTCGCCTTCGCGTGGAAAGATCGCCCGCAGGATGCGGTCGATGACGCCGGCATCATGCAGAAAATTTTGTCCGAAACGCTTGCGCGCCCGGTGTTGATAAAGTTCGGCCATGCTCAGCTCCGTAAAAACAGCAGGCTAGTGTAGCAAAGCAGGCGTAAAGGGGTCAGGTACATTTATCCCGGGACAAATGTACCTGACCCCTTTACGCCTGGAATTTGAGGAGGATCTGCTGCAGCCCCAGCCAGGGATCTCCGGTCTGTTGTCCCTTGGCCTGCTCGTCGATGATCTGGGCGCTTTGCAGCAGCTGGTTCCAGTGGCTTGCGCGCTGGCGCTGCAGGGCTTGCTGCACCAGCGGCTTGCGGGTGGCCGGCCAGACGCGGCTGGTTACCTGGCTGACTGACTGGCCCTGTTCGACCTGGGCTGCAAGGGTCGCCAGCTGACGGATCTCCCGTGCCAGTGCCCAGAGGATTACCGGCACCTCGTTGCCCTCGCTGCGCAGGCCGTTGAGGATGCGCAGACTGCGTACGCGATCACCGGCCAGCATGGCGTCGGTCAGGGTGAAGATGTCGTAACGTGCGCTGTCGGCAATCGACTGCTGCACGGTTTCCATGTCCAGGTGGGTGGCATCGGTGAGCAGGACCAGTTTTTCGATTTCCTGGGCGGCAGCCAGCAGGTTGCCTTCGACCCGGTCGCTGATGAACTGCAGCACTTCGGCATCGGCGCTCAGACCCTTTTTGGCCAGACGCTGGCTGAGCCAGGCCGGCAGCTGTTCGGCCGTGACAACGGGAATCTGTACAAAGCCGCAGACGGGGCTGTCCATGAGGGCCTTGGCCCACTTGGTCTTGAGAGTGCTGCTGTCCAGTCGCGGGACGGTAATCAGCAGCAGGGTGTCTTCGGCCGGGCGCTCCAGATAGTCCAGCAGCACCTTGGCACCGCTGTCGCCGGGTTTGCCGCCGGGCATGTTCAGCTCGAGAATGCGCTTTTCGGCAAACAGGGACAGGCTGGCACTGGCCTCGCGCAGGCTGTTCCAGTCGAAGCTGCGCTCGACATGAAACACCTGGCGCTCGCTGAAGCCCTGCTCTCGGCATGCCTGGCGGATGGCGTCACAGGACTCGCGCTGCAGCAGGGGATCATCGCTGCTGACCAGAAAGATCGGCAGCAGATCCTTGCGCAGCTGGGCACCCAGCTTGTCCGGATACAGGCGCATCAGTTGATCTGGAACATCTTTTCTTCTTGCTGCAGGCGCTGTTGCTCGGCTTCACGGGCAGCCGCCTCTGCATCGGCCTTGATCTGTGCCGCCTCACGCAGCTGCTCCAGCTGGGCCGGTTTGATCGCCTGCAGGCGCAGCATCAGCTGCATCACCAGCTCGTTGCGCATTTCGTCACGCAGCATGCGGGCTTCTTCCGACGAGGCGGAAACATGGTTCTGGTTGAATGACTGCGCACGCTGGATTTCGGCCTGACCCCTGATCAGGGCCGGCAGCTGGCCCGAGCGGATCTCGTAGTCCACTGTGCTGGTCAGCATCTGCTCTGAGCTGCGGGTGCCGGCGGTAAAGCTGACAACCCGCTGGCTCTGTGTTTCGCGTCCCAGATGCAGGCTGTATTCGGCGCTGTCGGTCAGCTCCACGCCCTGGGCACGCAGACGCTCCTGCAGTTGTGAAGCCAGGGGAGCAAGCCGGTCATCGGAGCTGAAACGCAGCTCTTTCAGGGAAAACTCGAAATTTCCGGTGCCGCGCAGCTGGAAGCCGCAGGCCGATAGCACCAGGGCCAGAGACAGGGTAAACAGGTGGGCTAGACGCATGGTGGAACCTATGTGAAATGTGGGTTTTCGATATCGGGAACCGGACAGGGGCTTGCTGTGCTCACAGTGGCTGCCTGGCCCGCTTGTGCAAGCAGCCCCGTGGGGGCTGCTGCAACCATGGCTCAGTTGGCGACAATATTAACCAGTTTGCCGGGTACTACAATCACTTTGCGGATGGTCTGGCCTTCTATGTGGCGCAACACGTTTTCGTTGCTGCGGGCACTGGCTTCGACTTCTTCGCGGCTGGCACTGGCCGGTACCTCGATATGGCCACGCAGTTTGCCGTTGACCTGCACTACCAGTTGCAGGCTGTCCTGCACCAGCGCGGCGGCATCGGCCACCGGCCATTGCTCGTCGATGATCGGCGTGTTATGGCCCAGCTGTTGCCAGATGACGTGGCTGATGTGCGGCGCAATCGGCGACAACAGCAGGCACACGCTCTCCAGACCTTCCTGCAACAGGCTGCGATCCAGATCGGTTTCTGTAGGCGCTTTTTCCAGCGTGTTCATCAGAGTCATCACCTGGGCGATGGCGGTGTTGAACTTGTGGTGCTGGCTGATATCGCGGCTGGCGTGTTCAATCGCAGCATGGATGCCACGGCGCAGCTCTTTCTGTTCGGCACTCAGGTTGTCCGGGGCAACGCGGTTCACCGGACCGGCGCTGACGTGCTTGTGCGCCAGACGCCAGACACGACGCAGGAAGCGGCTGGCACCCTCGATACCGGAGTCGGACCACTCCAGGCTCATTTCCGGTGGCGCGGCAAACATCATGAACAGGCGGCAGGTGTCGGCACCGTACTGGTCGATCATCACCTGGGGGTCAACGCCGTTGTTCTTGGACTTGGACATCTTCTCGGTGCCGCCGATCTGTACCGGCTGGCCGTCGGCCTTGAGGGTTGCGCCCAGAGCCTTGCCCTTGGCATCCAGCTCGACCTCGACTTCTTCGGGGTTGAACCACAGGCGGCCACCGTTGGGCTGCATGCGGTAGAAGGTGTCGGCCACCACCATGCCCTGGGTGAGCAGGTTGGTGAACGGCTCGTCACTGCCGATCAGGCCCTCGTCACGCATCAGTTTGTGGAAGAAGCGCGCATACAGCAGGTGCAAAATGGCGTGCTCGATACCGCCAATGTACTGGTTGACCGGCAGCCAGTAGTCGGCGGCTTGCTTGTCGACCAGACCAGTATCCAGCTTGGCCGAGGCATAGCGGGCGTAGTACCAGGACGACTCGACAAAGGTATCCATGGTGTCGGTTTCGCGACGGGCATCAGCGCCACACTTTGGGCACTGGCACTCGTAAAATTCCGGCATCTTGGCCAGCGGGTTGCCGCTGCCATCAGGGATGACGTTTTCCGGCAGCACCACCGGCAGCTGGTCCTCAGGTACCGGCACATCGCCACAGCCTGGGCAGTGGATGATGGGAATCGGGCAGCCCCAGTAACGCTGGCGGCTGATACCCCAGTCGCGTAGGCGGAACTGGGTTTTGCGCTTGCCGTGTGCTTTGGCTTCCAGATCGGCGACGATAGCGTCAAAAGCCGCCTGAAATGGCTGGTTGTCGTACGTGCCGCTGTTGACGGTCAGCACGTTGTCCTTGTCGGCGTACCAGTCCTGCCATTCCTTGTCGTTGAATGGCAAGCTGTCGTCGGTGCTGCGGTAGACTTGCTTGATCGGCAGGCCGTACTGGTTGGCAAACTCGAAGTCGCGCTCGTCATGGGCGGGTACCGCCATCACGGCACCTTCGCCGTAGCCCCAGAGCACGTAGTTGGCAACATACACTGCCAGCTTCTCGCCGGTGAGCGGGTGAATCACGAACTGACCGGTGGCCAGACCTTTTTTCTCCATGGTCGCCATGTCGGCTTCGGCGGTGGAGGCGGTCTGGCACTCTTTAATGAACGCGGCTACTTCAGGGCTGCTTTCGGCGGCGCGCTGCGCCAGCGGGTGTTCGGCGGCCACGGCTACATAGGTAGCGCCCATTAATGTGTCGGGGCGGGTGGAGTACACCTTCAGCTGGCCGTCGATGCCGACGCTGTCCTTGTCATAGTCGAAAACGATATCGGCACCAAAGCTCTTGCCGATCCAGTTGCGCTGCATGGTCTTGACCTGCTCGGGCCAGCCATCCAGCTTGTCCAGATCCGCCAGCAGCTCTTCGGCGTAGGCAGTGATTTTGAAGTAGTACATGGGGATTTCGCGCTTTTCTACCAGCGCGCCGGAGCGCCAGCCGCGACCCTCGATCACCTGCTCGTTGGCCAGGACGGTGTTGTCCACCGGGTCCCAGTTCACTGTGCCTTTTTTCTGGTAAATGATGCCTTTCTGGTACAGACGGGTGAACAGCCATTGCTCCCAGCGGTAGTAGTCGGGCTTGCAGGTGGCCAGTTCACGCGACCAGTCCAGTGCCAGCCCCAGCTGGTTGAACTGCTTCTTCATGTAGTCGATGTTCTGGTAGGTCCAGGCTGCTGGCGCTACTTTGTTCTGGATGGCGGCGTTTTCCGCCGGCATGCCGAAGGCATCCCAACCCATGGGCTGCATCACGTTCTTGCCCAGCATGCGCTGATATCGGCTGATTACATCGCCAATGGTGTAGTTGCGCACGTGGCCCATGTGCAGACGACCACTGGGGTAAGGAAACATGGAGAGGCAGTAGAAGGGCTCTTTGCTGCTGTCTTCTTTCACTTCAAAGGATTTGTTCTGTGCCCAGAATTCTTGCGCCTGGGACTCGACCGCGCCGGGTTGATACTGTTCGTGCATGATGCTGGCTGATATCTACAAGAAAAAAGAATGGAAATGATGCCGCTAGGATACATGAAGCGGGACGGTTTCGCCTATGTTCTGCCGGCATCCCTGCTGCTGGAGCGAAAGGATAAAACATTTAGCGTGCATACAGCACAGGGTACAGCCACAACCCCAGCAACTCGTTGAGCAACTGGGTGTTCTGCCAAAAGGCGCGGGATTCGGGTAGCCAGCCGCCCAATGGCTTGTCCGGGTTGGCGCTGTAAAAACCCTGCGGTGCCGGAATGACCTGGAAACCTGCCTGCTCGAAACTCCAGCGGGCCCGGCGCATGTGCCAGGCGTCGGTCACCAGTACAACGGTGGCAATGCCTTCGGGCTGCAAAATTTCAGCGCTGAAACGGGCGTTTTCCCATGTGGTGCGGCTGCGTTCTTCGAGCCAGCGGGCAGCTACCGAAAAATCCTGTTGCAGCGTATCGGCCATGATGCGGGCTTCACTGGGTGGGCGGTCAAAATGCAACCCGCCGGTGACCAGCACAGGCAGGCTGGACGCCCTGGCCAGGCGGGCACCGTAGCGCAGCCGCTGGACAGCAAACAGGGACGGCTGGTCGGCAGCCCAGGCAGGGTCGGCCGGCTCGCGGCCGCCACCGAGGATGATGATGGCGGATGCCTGGTCAGCCAGTTGCGGCCATCGGTCTTGTGTCAGGGCAGGCTGGTTTTCAAGATGACTGGCCAGTTGTTGGGTTACCAGTGGCATGCTGAGACCGTAAAGTGCTGCCAGTGTGATGAAAAACAGGCCGGTTGCCGTTTTCGGCATCCGTTTGCGCAGCAGCCATGCCATGAGCAGCAACAGGAGCAGACTGCCAGGCGGCATGCCCAGCTGCTTGAGGATGAAACGCCAGGTCATGGATGTGCCTTTTGATACTTTGGTCTATAGGGCGTTAGTGTGTCGTAAAAATGTGAACTATGCACGTTCTCTGTTCGGCGAACAGGCTAATGTAGTAACCGAATCAACAGGATGTTGGATGTTCCTGAAGGAGCATATGCATGGATGCACTCACTTTCTTGGGGAGAGCCCTTCTTTTCTGGACTTTCCTGATCACATTGCCAGTTCATGCGGTCACTCTACCCGGTGACCGCGACCTGGCTCGCGAGCGCCAGCAACGTCTGTTGCAGGAGCAGCAACAGCGGCTGGACGAACTGCAAAGCCTGCCCGGTGCCTTGCCGGGCCCCAGTGTTGATTCCCTGCCTGCCGATGGCCACTGCATTGACGTGCAACGTATTGAGCTGCTCGGCGTCACCCGGCTTGTCCACTCTGCACAAAGCAGGCTGTTGCACTCGTACCAGCATCAATGCCTGACGGCTGCCCGGCTTAACCTGCTGCTGCAGGATATTACCCATGCCTACCTTGAGCGCGGTTATGTAACTACCCGTGCCTACCTGCCGGCGCAAGACCTTGCCAGTGGCACCCTGCAGGTGCAGGTGGTCGAAGGCCACACAGAGGGGCTGGACGGTGCCGATGTACTCAGCCCGCACGAACTGCGCATGCTGGTGCCGCTCAACCCCGGACAGCCATTCAACATCCGTAATCTTGAACAGGCGGTGGATCAGCTCGGGCGTTTGCCGTCCCGGCAGGTGCAGTTCGACCTGCAGCCCGGCGAGGCCGCTGGTGGCAGCCGGGTCGTTGCCCGTGGCGAGCGCAGCAAACCCTGGCGTGCCGGCCTGAGCCGTCACAACGACGGCCAGCGCAGCACCGGTGAACAACAGTGGAGCACCTGGCTGAGCTGGGACAGTCCACTGGGGCTGGCTGACCAGCTCAGTGTCCGGGGCAGCAAGGATGCCGTCAGCGATCGTTATCGCCACTCGGCCAGTCATGGCCTGAGCTACCAGCTGCCCTATGGCTGGTGGACCTTCAACTACCATTACAACCACAGTTATTACCGTACCCGTACGCAGGGGCAGGGCTTCTCCTTTGTGCTGGATGGTGTCAGCACCACTCAGGCACTCACCGCCGAGCGTGTCATCCACCGTGACAGCACCAGTAAGACAGCCGTAAATATTGGCATCAGCCACCTGCGCAGTCGCAACTATCTGGACAATTATTTGCTGGATGTATCGAGCCAGCGCCTGACTGAATATCAACTGGGCTTTAACCATGGCCGGCGAGTGGGCAGCGCCTTTGTCAACGTCGACCTGGGCTGGCAACGCGGCAGCGGCGCACTGGATGCCCAGCGCAAAGGCTCACCCAAAGGCGGCCAGCCAGTGGCCCGCTATAACAAATACTCCCTGACCGCCAGCTACCTGCAACCCTTCCAGCTGGCCGGCGAGCGCTTCAGCTTCGACAGCCTGCTGAGTGCCCAACGTAGTGAAGACGTGCTCTACAGCCCGCAGCGTTTCAGCCTGGGCGGTTTGTATTCCATTCGTGGCTATAAAGACCAGAGCCTGACCGGCGACAGCGGCTACTACTGGCGCAATCAGTTGCGCTGGAACCGCCCGATCACCTGGCACTGGCTGCAACCCTTGCTGCAGCAATACAGCCTGCTGGCCGCCTACGATCTGGGCGCCATCCGTGGCGACACCTACAACCATGAAAGCAGTGGCCGCATGGCCAGCCATGCCTTTGAATTCAGCGCACAGGGCGAACACCTGGCGCTGTCCGTCACCAGTGCCCGCAGCCTGTCCCGCCCGGATGCCCTTGAACGCAAGGAAAGACCGGTTTATTTCCGCATCGATGTTTTCTTGTAAAGGACTACAAGATGAATACCCAAAGTCCCCTGTTCAAAACCATTGCCAAGCTACTGATTGCCGTGATGTGGGCACAGCCCCTGCACAGCATCGCTGCCAACCTGAACGTGGATCACCAGGGAGGCGGCAACACCCACGTGACCACGGCCAACAATGGCGTGCCGGTGGTCAATATCGCCACCCCCAACGGCAACGGGCTGTCACACAACAAGTTCACCGACTACAACGTCGGCCAGCAGGGGCTGATCCTCAACAACAGCACCGACAAGCTGACGCAAACGCAGCTGGGTGGCATCATTTTTGGCAATAGCCAGCTTAATGGCAAAGCCGCCAACACCATTCTCAACGAAGTCACCGGTGGCCAGCGCAGCCAGCTCAAAGGCTACACCGAAGTGGCCGGCAAAAAAGCCCACGTAATTGTCGCCAACCCGCACGGCATCACCTGTGATGGCTGCGGCTTCATCAACACCCCGCAAGCGACCCTGACCACCGGCCGGCCCATGATCGAGCAGGGCCGGCTGCACGGCTATGACGTCGACGGCGGCGATATCGACATTGTCGGTGCCGGCCTCAACGCCAGCAACATCAGCCGGTTTGACCTGATCACCCGTAGCGCGAAAATCAACGCCGAGCTGCACGCCAACGAACTCAACATCATCACCGGTCGCAACCAGGTGGAAGCGGGCACGCTCAAGGCCACCGCCAAAACCGGCCCGACCCATGAACAACCGCTGCTGGCCATCGACAGCTCGGCTCTGGGCGGCATGTATGCCGGAGCCATTCGTCTGGTTGGCACCGAAGCCGGCGTGGGTGTGAAACTGGCCGGCGACATGGCCGCCAGTGCCGGTGACATTCAGATTGATGCCAATGGCAAGCTGACGTTGGCGCGTGTTGCTGCCAGCAAGGACATACGGCTTGAGGCAGCGGAGATTCGGCTGGAAGAGGATGCCTATGCGGGCCAACAGGCGCAGCTGATAACACCGAAGCTTGATGTGCAGGGCAGTCTGGCTGCAGGCCAACAAATTGTTATCGAGGCTGGGCAGGTAAAAAACCATGGCATGGTTGAGGCAGGCATCAAGGCCGATGGCTCGCTGAACCCGTTTGCCCGGATGAGCATCCAGTCAGACCAGCTGACTAACAGGGGCCAGGTTTCCAGCCACGGTACCCTTGAGGTCGAAGTGCAAACTCTGGACAACCGGCAGGGCCATATTGCCAGTACCAGAGACAGTGAACTGAGGGCTGAACAGCTGCTTAATGCACAGGGCAGCATTGTCTCGCAAGGTGATCTGGCTGTTGATGCACGGTTTCTGGATAACGCCAGCGGAACGCTACTTGCTGAGAGCACCCTTGCCCTGCTGGCGCAGGATGCCAGCAACGGTGCAGATGGTCTGATGGCCGCCGGTGCAAATGCACATTTGGAAATAGCAGGTACGCTTGATAATGCAGGCCGCTTGCAGGCGGGGCAAGATCTTCAGATAGAAGCAAAGAAACTTGCCAATAGTGGCAGTCTGGGTGCGGGGCAGCATGTACAGATAGTGGCTGATGAGCTGCACAATGATCAGGGGCTGCTCTTGAGCGGCGGTGACATGTATCTGGCTGGCCGGGATATCGTCAATCGCAGGGGCAATATCTACAGTCTGGGCAGCTTGTTGATTTCAGCTGAAGCGCAAGATGATATCGGCGGCCGCTTCAGCAACCTGTCCGGTACGGTTGAGACGGTAGGCGATATATTGATACGTGCCGACCACATCGAGAATATCCGGGAAGAATTTGCTACCCGGACATACAAATATTCCGCACGGCTGGTACATGTGGGCTGTATTGATTGCAGCGGAACCAACGAAGATGCGTTGTTCCGACTGGATGAAATAGACCGTACTGAAGTGACTCGTAACAGCCCGCAGTCTGAGCTGCTATCGGGTGGTAACCTGCTGTTGCAGGCAGACCAGATCGACAACTGGTACAGCCTGCTCGCGGCTGCCAACAACATGCACCTTGTGGCTGGCCAGGTGGAAAACCGTGGTGCCCAGACCGGTGATGTGTTTCAGTCCAGGGTGTTGCATTCACACCGGGTGCGTGCGCACCGGGTGGGTTACCAGATCAATGATGCCAATGCTTTCACAGCACGTAACTGGCACGAACGCTCAAGTTATAACCCGGGCAATATCTCTGCCGAGCTGAACAGTTTCATCAATACCCATATCCAGGGTATACGCAGCAGCAGCGAGCCGGTGGTGAGCAATGTCGAATACCACCATGGCACCATCCAGGCAGGAGGCACGCTGCACATTGAAGCAGAAGAACAGATCAACAACAGCCTGATCCGGCCGTCCTTTGACTATGTGTCTGGTGGCAGCCGTGCAGATGGCGCTGTCGAAACACTGGTGCCGCTCAATCCGCAGCAAATGGCTGACCTGACACAGCAGCCGGCAGGCGTACCCGAGTTCACCTTGCCCCAAGGTAACCTTGGCCTGTTCCGGCTCAATACCCGTCCGGGCCATTCTTACCTGATTGAAACCAACCCCGCACTGACACAGATGCGTCAGTTCCTCAGCAGTGATTATCTGTTGGGCGAACTGGGCCTTAACCCGGACAACATGCAAAAACGCCTGGGTGACGGCCTGTATGAGCAAAAGCTGATACGGGAGGCACTGATCGCCCGCACCGGCCAGCGCTACATTGCCGGGCTGGACAGCGACGAGGCCCTGTTCCGCTATCTGATGGACAATGCCATCGCCAGCAAAGATGCACTCAACCTGTCGGTGGGCATCAGCCTGAGTGCCGAACAGGTAGCCGCCCTCACTCACGATATCGTCTGGATGGAACAGCGCGAAGTCATGGGCGAAACAGTACTGGTGCCTGTGCTGTACATGGCCCAGGCCGAAGGCCGCCTGGCCCCCAATGGTGCCCTGATTCAAGGGCAGGATTTGGCCCTGATCAGCGGCGGCGACCTGAGCAACCAGGGCACCTTGCGCGCCCGCAACAACCTTGGCGTGCAAGCACAAAACATTCACAACAGCGGCCTGATGCAAGCTGGTGAGCGCCTGAGCTTGCTGGCCGAAGGCAGCATCAGCAACCGTCAAGGCGGTATTCTGGCGGGCCGTGATGTAGACCTGACCGCCCGCACTGGCGATATTCTCAATGAGCGCAGCGTCACCCACCACGAAAGTGCCCTAGGCAACAGCCGCTGGGAAACCAGCTTTGCCGACAGTGCCGCCCGCATCGAAGCTGCCAACAGCCTGCGCCTGAATGCAGGCCGTGACGTGCAGAACCTGGGTGGAGCACTGCAAAGCGGTGGCGACCTGCAGATCAGTGCCGGACGTGACGTAAGCCTGTCCTCAGTAGAAGAACGGCACAGCATCAGCCGTGGCAGCCACTACCTGAACCGCCAGACCGCACAGCTGATCAGCGAAACAGTGGCCGGAGGCGCTCTGGCCATAGATGCAGGGCGCGACCTGACCGTCGTGGCCAGCCGCATCGAATCTGGCCAGGACATGCAGCTGATAGCCGGCAACAACCTGACACTGGCTGCAGCGGCCAATGAAAGTCATCACTACAGCAAGAGTAAAAAACGCACCAGCCAGCGCGATTTGGTACAGCAGCAAGGTACCGAGGTGGTCTCCGGCGGCCAGTTTTCCGCTGTGGCTGGTAATGACCTGATGCTGATCTCCAGTAACGTCACAGCCAACAACGAAGCCTACCTGGTAGCCGGCGGCAAGGTACAGCTGCTGGCCGAACAGGACGTGGACTACAGCTTCTCCGAGAAAAAGAAAAAAGGCAGCTTTGGACGCAAAAGTTACCGCATGAGTGAAAGCGATAACAGTACCGCTGTTGTATCGTCCATTCAGGCGGGTAGTAACTTGCTGATCCACGGCGCTGAAGCCATCGTCAGTCAGGGCGCACAGCTGCAAGCAGGACAGCACCTTGAGTTGCAGTCAGGCGGCGATATTTTGTTGCTAGCCGCTGAAAACAGCAGCAGCCAGGCCAGCGCCAAATCCAGGTCGGGCCTGCTCTCGAGCAAAGGCAAGACCAGCAGCCAAAGCCGGTCTCAGGTGCTTGGCACAACCGCCGAGGCTGATAGCATCCTGATCCGCGCCGGACAGGATGTGCGCGTAAACGCAGGCGACCTGCGGGCGCAGGGTGATATGGCGTTGCAGGCCGGCCGTGATCTTGAGCTGTCCAGCGCCCTGCAATACAGCAGCCAAAGCCAGAGCAAACACTCCAGCACGCTGGGCTTCAGTCATCATGCCTTGTTGACGCACACGCAAAAACAGCAAGCCGCCGAACAGGGCAGCGGTACAGCGGTGGGCAGCTATCTCAGCGCCGACAACCTGCTGCTCAGCAGTGGGCGTGATACCGCTATTCAGGGCAGTACCCTGAGCAGCGAGCGCGATATGCACATCAGTGCAGGCCGTAATTTGCATATTGTCAGTGCGGAAAACACCACACACAGCAGCCAGGTATCCCGAACAGTCAAAAAGGGTGAAATAGGCAAGTTTTGGGCACCGGATACCGGTCGCGCCATGCAGAACACCGAGACACAGCAACAAACCATTCGACAGCAGGGTAGTCAGCTGCAAACAGGTGGCGAATTCACTGCCATCGCTGGACAAGATCTGGGGCTGCTGGCCAGCACCATTGATGCCGGTAGAGGTGTCACTCTGGTGGCTGGTGGGGCGGTAGAGGTTCTGGCTGCCCAGAATCTCGATAATCAGCTATCCGATGGCAAGAGCAAAGGCAGCCTGGGCAGCAAAGGCATTAAAATTGACGAGCGTACACAAACCACCCATATCGGCAGCAGCATCACCAGTGGCGGCGATCTAGCCATTATCAGCGGTGACGGGCAGCGCTATCAGGCCGCGCAACTGACCAGCGATGCTGACCTGACCCTCGACAGCGGCGCAGGCATTGAGTTTGAAGGCGTCAAGGACCTTGAGCAGCAAAGCCGCATCCGCAGCAAAAACAGCTGGGTCTGGCAAAGCGCCAAGGGCAAGGGCCACACCGACGAGACCCTGATCCAGAGCCAGCTACAGGCGCAAGGCGAAATCGCCATTCGTGCCGCCGAGCGTATCCAGATTGACATCAAGGAAGTCAACCAGCAAAGCGTTAACCAGACCATCGACGCCATGGTACAGGCCGATCCGCAACTGGCCTGGCTCAAGGATATGCAGCAACGCGGCGATGTTGACTGGCGCCAGGTCAAGGAACTGCATGACAGCTTCAGCTACAGCAGCTCCGGCCTGAGCGGCCCGGCAGCCATGGTGATTGCCATTGTGGTGGCGTACTTTACGGCTGGAGCAGCCAGCGGTGCCATTGGAGCCGCTGCGGGAGCTGGTGCGGGTTCGGGTGGAGCAATGGCGGCTGCGGGAACAGCTACAGCCTCGGCAGTTGCATCTGGTGCTGCGGCTGGTTCCACCATTGCCGCCGGCTGGGCTAATGCAACCCTTTCCGGAATATTGGCCGGGGCAGCGGGCGGAGCCGCTGGAGCGGCCAGCCAGGGCCAAGACTGGCGCGATGCAGCATTGAGCGGGGCCATCACAGGTGGCTTTGCAGGCTATCTATCGGCAGGTACTTACTATAATAACCCGATAAATACAGCGGGAAAAATTACTGAATATGTGGGTAGTGGTGAATGGATGAGCTTAAGTAAGGAAGTTTCCAGACTAGGGATGAACCAGGCTTTTGGATATGTGCAGTCTAAAGTTGCCAAGGAGGTAGGCTTGAAGCCCGAAGAGCTGAACTGGGCTTTAATGGCTGGCTCTATTGCAGGGAACCGGTTGAAAAGTGTCGGGTCCAGGTTAAGCAAGAGTAACGAAGATTTTTATAAAAGTAATGGTGTCGGAATCCGTGGAGTTTTAAATAGAGAGATAAGAGGCTTGCCCTTTGATGCCATAGATATCGCCCTGGGCTACCAGGGGTTGCCCGACGCTACGGTTCAGAGTTATTTATCTAAACTTGGTTTGGATAATGACCTTTTGGCAGGGCACTCCTTGGGAACGTTGACTAATATTTATCTGGGTAGCAATGGACTGGCTGAAAAAGTTTATCTGTACTCCGTTCCGTTTGGTGCAGTGGCCCCAACCAATGCGGAGGTGATGATTGGATCATGGGATCTCGTCAATGGCGGTTGGGCCGGAAAATTGTTCAATTGGGATGCTGAGGTTGTCCCGTTAAAACCTTGGGAGCATGGCTATGAAAACTACAAACGATACATTAAGGATTAGCAGTATTCTGATACTGTTGACTATGGTTGGGTGTGTGCCTCAATCGGCTTACCATGCATACGAGGCGGGAGGGGACAGCTTTGCCCTGCACGACAGCTATCTTCGGGTTGATCCATTGGAGTATCCGGTTTTTTCTGCAATAAAGAATATAAAAGGACCAACGTCAAAATTTAATGAAGCGAGAGGGTGGTATAGGCCTGACATTCTGAAAGAGTATAAATGGGAGGTTTCGCATGCTTTTAATGGCAAGTATTTGATTTATTCTGAAGAATATAACATTAGGTATTGTCTATTTGTTGAGGAGGATACAAAAATTGCAAGTGAGATCTGTGAAAGTCAGGAAACGTCTTTCTGGGGCGGTTATAAAGGCAAGGGGGCAAGATCTAATGTGCATGTGTATATGCATGCGAATGGATCAGCCTATGGTTTCCAGTTTATAAGAAACCCCAAGCGATGGGTTCTCAAGTCTGACAAAATATCTTTTTTTCGAGTGGCTGATGAAGGGGATTGGTCTGGACAGCCTTGGTTCGAGTGCGTAGAGCGCTGCGAAAAGCTGGTGAATATGGTGGAATGAAAAATTAGGGCTCGAATAAAGGGCTCTTCGCATTTAATCGTATTGATGTGTATGCAGCCTGTGCATTCACTGGCTGCATATGGCGATGGCCTGTTTGAGCAACGCATGCTCCGTGAAGCCTGGACCGCCCGCACCGGCCAGCGGTTTATTGTCGGAATTCACAGTGACGAAGCGATCTATCGCTACTTGATGGACAACGTCATTATCTCAATAACCAGACCGAGCAGCTGGGTAGCGAAACCCTGGCCGGCGGCAATCTGAGCATAGAAGCCGGGCGCAACCTGACTGCCGTGGCCAGCCGCATCGAGTCCGGCCAGAACATGCAGCTGACAGCCGGCAATGACCTGACACTGGCCGCAGCGGCCAATGAAAGCCATCATTACAGCAAGAGTAAAAAGCGCACCAGCCAGCGTGACCTGATTCAGCAGCAAGGTACCGAGGTGGTCTCAGGCGGCCAGTTTTCCGCTGTGGCTGGCAACGATCTGACGCTGGTTTCCAGCAATGTTACAGCCAACAACGAAGCCTACCTGGTAGCCGGCGGCAAGGTACAACTGCTGGCCGAACAGGACGTGGACTACAGCTTCTACGAGAAAAAGAAAAAAGGCAGCTTTGGACGAAAAAGCTACCGCATGAACGAAAGCGACAACAGTACCGCAGTCGTATCGTCCATTCAGGCGGGTAGCGACTTGCTGATCCATGGTGCTGAAGCCATCGTCAGCCAGGGCGCACAGCTGCAAGCAGGACAGCACCTTGAGCTGCAATCAGGCGGCGATATTTTGTTGCTGGCCGCTGCAAACAGCAGCAGCCAGGCCAGCGCAAAATCCAGGTCGGGCCTGTTTTCAAGCAAAGGCAAGACCAGCAGCCAAAGCCGGTCTCAGGTGCTTGGCACAACCGCCGAGGCCGACAGTATCCTGATCAGCGCCGGACAGGATGTGCGCGTAAACGCAGGCGACCTGCGGGCGCAGGGTGATATGGCGTTGCAGGCTGGCCGTGATCTTGAGCTGTCCAGCGCCCTGCAATACAGCAACCAAAGCCAGAGCAAACATTCCAGCACGCTGGGTTTCAGCCATCATGCCCTGTTGACGCACACGCAAAAACAGCAAGCCGCCGAGCAGGGCAGCGGTACAGCGGTGGGCAGCTATCTCAGCGCCGACAACCTGTTGCTCAGCAGTGGGCGTGATACCGCTATTCAGGGCAGTACCCTGATCAGCGAGCGTGATATGCGCGTCAGTGCAGGCCGTGATTTGCATATTGGCAGTGCTGAAAACACCTCATATAACGCCACATCATCCAGCAGCAAGAAAACAGGTGAAATCGGTAGCTGGTGGCAACCAGCCACTGGGCAGGTGAAACAAAAAGTCAAAACACAGGGTGAAACCCTTCAGCAAAGCAGCAGTCAGCTGGCTTCATTGGCTGGAAATATCCATCTGCAAGCGGGAGAAACCTACCAGCAAACGGCCAGCGGTGTGCTGGCACTTGAGGGAGATATTCATATCCGCGCCAAGCAGGTCAATATTGAGGCCGGATATGACCAACTTAGTCATTCCGAGACGCGCAGCGCCAACCGCACTGCGGTGGGTGGCACTGTCAGCATTCCGGTTGTCAATGCAATCCAGAGCATGCAGCAGGTTAACCGGGCGCGTGAACGCACCGATGATCCACGCATGCAGGCGCTGGCCGCCGCCACAATGGCCATGCAGGGCAAAGCTGTATATGACAGCGCCCAGGCCATGGCTGGCGGCAATGCTGGAGGTATTAAAATCAGTATTAACCTGAGCAACAGTAACAGTAAAAGCACAACTGCCCAGGAAGGTCGTAATGTTGTCGCCAGCAGTGTAATTGCTGGTGGCGATGTTCACATCCAGGCTACCGGTACTGAGGAAAGCGACATTAATATTATTGGCAGCCGTGTGTCTGCCGGACAGGATGTCACGCTACAAGCTGATAGAAATATTTTTCTGGGTGGTGCACAGAACACCGCACAGCAAAATAGCAGGGATAATGGCGGCGGTTGGAGTGCGGGGATTGGCTTTGGCTTGGGTGGTTCGCAAAATGGCTTCACTCTGGAACTGGCCGCCAACCAGTTCCGGGGCAAAGCCGATGGCAGCGATATTATGTGGAGCAACACCCAGGTAGAGGCTGGCCGCCGTGTACACATGGAGTCTGGTGCAGATACCGAATTGCATGGTGCAGTAGTCAAGGGCGAGCAGGTTACAGCGGATATCGGCGGTAATCTGATAGTGAAAAGCTTACAGGATCGCAGCACCTACCAGTCCAGACAGAGCAGTTCCAGTGCTGGTGTCAGCCTGTGCATTCCGCCGTTTTGCTACGGCGGAATGAGCACTGTCAGCGCCAGCCAGAGCAATAGCAAAGCCAAAGGCGACTATGCCAGCGTCAACCAGCAGAGCGGCATTCAGGCGGGCGATGGTGGTTTCCAGCTAACGGTTGCCGGTAAAACCGAACTGACCGGCGCAGTGATTGCCAGCAGTGAACAAGCAGTGCAGGACGGCCTCAACCGTCTGGAAACCGGCACATTGGTGGTGAGTGATTTGTATAATCACAGCGACTATAAGGCCAGCTCCGCCGGTTTGGTGGCCAGCTATGATTTTGGTATAGGCAAAGACAACAAGGCAGCAATGGCCGAGGCCAATCAGGGTAAAGCCTATAGCTCTGACCTGACGGGTTCAGCAGTGAGCAGGATATCCGGTAGCGATAACAGCGTAACCCGCTCCGCTATCAGTCAGGCCGACATCGTTATCACTGACTTGAAGGCACAGCAGGAACTGACCGGCCAGACTGCGACAGCTTTGCTGGATAAACTGAATGATGCGGTACGTTCCGGCGATAGTTCGGGCGGCATTGCCAAGAACTGGGATGGCAAAAAGCTAGAACGTGTGGTGCAAGCCAATGCTGAAATCATGACGGCTTTTAGCCAGCAGGCTACCTATTCGGTAAATGCTTATGTTCATAGCAAGCGGGAAGAGTTACTGGAACAGAAACGCAATGCTGACAACACCGCAGCACAGGAAGAGATTCAGGGACAAATTAATGTGCTCAACACTCAAGAGCGGGTCATGAACGTTGTGATTGGTGCCTTAACTGGCCAACTGGACACTGCTGTTGCCCATTCCGTATTGCAAGAAGCGGCGGATCAGATGCGCCAGTACAGCATCGACAGCTCCAGCCGTTTTGCTGGGGTGATTATCGGAGTAAATGAAGATGGCACTGACAAAATTTTAAGCAATCTTTCCGGCGACAGCGCCGGTGTGCGTGGTGATGGCAAAAAACTGGGCGGTGTACGGGTGGATTTGGACTTGATTTGCGGTAAGGATAATAGCCGTTGTGTAACCCTGGAAGATGACAATGGCAAGCCAGTTTTAGACATTAATGGTATTCCAAAGCTGAAGTGGGAAAATGACATGGTTAAGTTTGATGAAAAAGGAGCAGGAATGGACTTTGATAAGTTTTTGACAACCAAAGAAGGCAAGGAAATGAGCGGCCTAACTGGTGGTGTTCAGGGGCTGGAGGGAACTATTGCCGGTAAACCCTACGCGCCAAACGGCTTCTGGGATCATGTGATAGAAAGCTTTGCAGGAGCCCACGATGCAATTGGCGGTGATATTACTGGCTTGTATGACGATACGGGTAATACCACACGTGGCTTAACTGAAACTCAAAAAATAGCTTATAACGCATGGAGTGTTATAGCGATTGTTCCTTCTGCCTTTTTTGCCATGCCGGAAGCACTACCGACTGAAGCTTGGCAGGTGTTGGAAGTTTTACTGAAAGGTGGGCAGTAATGAGAACTATATGGGTGCTTTGCCTTTTACTGCCTTTATTAAGTGGCTGTTTGCTTGGCGGGATAAGCGTGTTTGAACCCGGCCCTCCACGAATAGAATCCTGGATAAAGCCAGACACCAGTGCTGAGCAGCGAGTTTTGGACTCCATTGATTGCAAAGGTAATGAGAACGGTGATCCGGTTTTTAGTCAGGTAAATATCCAAGAAGCTATGCAGCCAGAAGATAAAGATCAATGGGCTGCAAGAGGCAGGCTATACGATAACTGGGAACGATGCATGCTAAACAAAGGATATCAATATATAGGCAAGTGCTATCCCGATGACTCTGTTTCACGCTCAAGACCAGCCTGCGGTGCGCCATGAGTTCTGCTTGGTTTTTTAGCCATGCCGGAAGCGCTACCGGCTGAAGCTTGGCAGGTATTGGAAGTTTTACTGAAAGGCGGGTAGTAATGAGAACTATATGGGTGCTTTGCTTTTTATTGCCTTTATTAAGTGGCTGTTTGCTTGGCGGGATAAGTGTGTTTGAACCAGGCCCCCCAGAAATAGAATACTGGATAAAGCCAGATACCAGTGCTGAACAAAGGGGGCAGGATTCCAAAGAATGTGGTGGTTCAACTCTTGGTGCAAACTTCAGTGAAAAACAGATGGAAGCTGAGCGGCAACCTAGTGAAAGTTTTTTGAGTTTGCTCAAAAGGTTACATCATAAATGGGAAAGATGTATGTTGAGCAAAGGTTATCAGTACACTGGGCAGTGTTTGGACAATTCAGTTTCACGTAGTAGCCCAGCCTGCGGTGCGCCATGAGAACCGTATGCGCTTAGTACTGGTACCAGCACAGCCAGCGCCAGCCAGAGCAATAGTAAAGCCAAAGGCGACTATGCCAGCGTCAACCAGCAGAGCGGCATACAGGCGGGCGATGGTGGTTTCCAGCTAACGGTTGGCGGTAAAACCGAACTGACCGGCGCAGTAATTGCCAGCAGTGAACAAGCAGTACAGGACGGCCTCAATCGTCTGGAAACCGGCACATTGGTGGTGAGTGACCTGCACAATCACAGCGACTATAAGGCCAGCTCCGCCGGTTTGGTGGCCAGCTATGATTTTGGTATAGGCAAAGACAACAAGGCAGCAATGGCCGAGGCCAATCAGGGTAAAGCCTATAGCTCTGACCTGACGGGTTCAGCAGTGAGCAGGATATCCGGTAGCGATAACAGCGTATATCGGGCGGTGGGGGAGAAAAGCCGGGAAGAGTTTTGGGCCAATAAACTGCAAACCGAAGACTCGGCAGAGTAGGTGCAAAAAATCGACCGGCTCATCACCGGCAGATGACCGGCTTAGCGGACCGGGCCTGCAACGGGCCCGGTTATCTGGGAGGGAGTCTCAGCCGGCCTCAGCCTTCTTCCTGCAGCTGATTACGCAGATGACTGATTTCCTTGTTCATCAGGTCGATGCGGCGCGCCATGCTTTCGATCAGGCTGTGGGCAATGCGCGGGTTGCTTTGCATCAGGGTCAGGAACTGGTCTTTGGGAATGGTCATGACCGTGCAGGGCTCGGTGGCGATCACGGTGGCCGTGCGTGGTTCGTTGATGAATACAGCCATGGCACCGAAGATTTCATCTTTCTGTACGTCGCCGACTTTTTGTCCATCCACCCAGGCTTCGGCATGGCCTTCGATGATGACGAAGACATGCTCGGCGTTGTCGCCCTGCCGGATCAGTTTTTCTCCGGGAGCAAAGTGCTCGAACCCGGTTGTGGGGCTGACTTCCATTTGTTTGATGCGGGCGAACGCCTCGGTCAGCAGGGTGGTTTGTCCCAACAGGTAGAATGTGAACAGCTCCTGACGTTGCTCTGAGCTGTAAATATGCTGGAAGAAGCTGCGTCGCTCGTAGGGGATCAGTTTGACGGGTTCATTGTGGCTATACTGCCAATGAGGCAGGTTCAGGCCATGACGCAGTCCGATCAGGCTGTCTTGCTGCAAATAGAACAGCTGCCGGCCGTCAGTCGAGGTGTCAATGACACCTTGCTCCAGCAAAAACAGCTGGTTTTCCGGCAGGATTGCATTCAGATCGGTGTTGCTGTCGAACTCCAGGGCCGGGCCGCAGGGCTCCAGTCCATCAAGCAACTGTACCGGGATTTCCTGCAAGCGCGTGAGCAGGGGCTGGGCATAGAGGGGCACATCACCAAGCAAGTACATGATTTATGTCCTGTGCAATCACTTTACTGGCTGCAGTATAAAGCACTTGGCCATATCCGGCGCGAATTGCCGCACAAGTTGACGGCGGGTTCACAGTTTTGTGGTGAAGATGGCGGCCTGGCGCCCTGAAACGGTGTTTTGGTTTGCGAATTTACGGGTCGCTGAGCATAATCGTGCCAGATTGATAGGAGGACACTGGGCGTGCCCGCTTGCGAATATAAATCAGACTGCCATACGCTGGTGCAGATCACGGACAGCCACCTGTTTGCCAGCCCGGATGAAAGCCTGCTCGGGCTGCCAACCGGCGAGAGTCTCAAGGCCGTGGTCGAGCTGGTACGTGCCGAGCAGCAGAATGTGGACCTGATACTGGCGACCGGTGATGTCTCGCAGGATGCTTCGGTCGCGGCTTACCGCCGTTTTGTCGAGCTGACCGGCCCGATTGGCGCTCCCATGCGCTGGTTGCCGGGCAATCATGATGATGCAAGAACACAGCTGGCCTGTAGTGCCGGGCAGGACTGGATGCAGGCGGTGACTGACCTGCCCGGCTGGCGGGTCCTGTTTCTGGATTCGGCGGTGCCCGGCAGGGTCCATGGGTATTTGGCGCCAGAACAGCTTGACCTGCTGGAGCAGGCGCTGGGTTCTGCCGGCGAGCGTCATGTGCTGGTATGCCTGCATCATCACCCGGTACCCACCGGAAGTACCTGGCTGGATGCCATCGGCTTGCGCAATGCGGATGAGTTCTTTGCCGTGCTTGACCGCTTCGCCGGTGTCAGGGCAGTACTCTGGGGGCATATTCACCAGGAGGTGGATAGGGTGCGCAAGGGTGTCCGGCTGCTGGCAAGCCCGTCCACCTGTATCCAGTTTGCACCGGCCAGCAGTGACTTTGCCCTGGATACGCAGCTGCCGGGCTACCGCTGGTTGCGGTTGTATCCGGACGGGCGCATCGAGACTGCCGTATCCAGGCTGCAGCAACTCGATTACACAATCGATTATTCCGGGAGTGGCTATTGAGCCGGTGTCAACCGATGGCTGACGGCCCGGCCAGTGTGCTGTATCTGCACGGTTTCAACAGCTCGCCCCTGTCCTTCAAGGCGCAGCAACTGATCAGTCACTGGCAACAGGCCGGTTTGCCGCCGGACCTGCTATTCGTGCCTGCCTTGCCCAATGAACCGCGCGCCGCCATTGCCTTGCTGGAGGGTTGGCTGACGGAGCAGGAGTCGGTGGTGCTGGTTGGCAGCTCGCTTGGCGGTTACTATGCGACCTGGCTGGCGGAAAAATATTCATGCAAGGCATTGCTGATCAATCCGGCGGTGCGACCACATCTGCGCTTTCAGCAGTACCTCGGGCCGCAGCAGAACTTCTCTACCGGCGAGCGCTGGGTTTTGACGCCTGAACATGTACAGGCGCTGGCTGTGCTGGAAACCCCGCCGCCACAGGATGCGGCCCGTTATTGGGTGTGGCTGGAGAGCGGTGACGAAACGCTGGATTACCGCGATGCAGCAGAGTTCTATCAAGGCTGCCGGCTGGATATCCGCAACGGCGGGGACCATGGCTATCAGGCCTTTGTCGAGCGGATTCCGGAGTTGCTGGCTTTTGCTGGTCATGCCTGAAACAGATTTATCGCTGGTCATTTATACAGTGGCAGTGCTTGTGCTATTCTTTCCCTCCTATTTACGTTCCCATTGCTCTACAGGGCCCGCATGACCAACTCCACCTATACCGCTGATGCCATTGAGGTTTTATCCGGCCTGGACCCGGTGCGCAAGCGCCCCGGCATGTATACCGACACTACCCGTCCCAATCACCTGGCTCAGGAGGTCATCGACAACAGTGTGGATGAGGCACTGGCCGGCCATGCCCGCAACATTCAGGTGGTTCTGCACGAAGACCAGTCGCTGGAGGTGGTGGATGATGGCCGCGGCATGCCGGTGGATATCCATCCCGAAGAAGGCGTACCTGGGGTCGAGCTGATCTTTACCCGCCTGCACGCCGGGGGCAAGTTTTCTAACAAAAACTACGAGTTCTCCGGCGGTCTGCATGGGGTGGGCATTTCGGTGGTCAACGCCCTGTCGACCCGGCTGGAAGTGCGGGTGCGGCGCGATGCCCAAGAATATCTAATGCACTTTGCCGATGGTTTCAAGGCCAGCGAGCTGGAGGTGGTCGGCACGGTAGGGCGACGCAATACGGGCACCAGTGTGCGCTTCTGGCCGGATGGCAAGTATTTTGACTCGGCCCGTTTTTCCATCAGCCGCCTCAAGCATGTGCTCAAGGCCAAGGCGGTGCTCTGTCCGGGGCTGACTATCAGTTTCACCGACAAGAACAGCGGCGAGAAGCTGGAGTGGTTCTATGAGGACGGTCTGCGTTCCTATCTGGCGGATGCGGTCAGCGAGTGGGAGCGTCTGCCGGACGAGCCGTTTTGTGGCAGCCATGTCGGCCAAGGCGAGCGGGTTGAGTGGGCGCTGTTGTGGTTGCCGGAGGGCGGTACCAGCATTCAGGAGAGCTACGTCAACCTGATTCCCACCGCGCAGGGCGGTACCCACGTCAACGGCCTGCGTCAGGGCCTGCTGGATGCCATGCGTGATTTCTGCGAGTTCCGCAATCTGTTGCCGCGTGGTGTCAAGCTGGCGCCGGAAGATATCTGGGAGCGCATCAGCTTTGTGCTGTCGCTGAAGATGCAGGAGCCGCAGTTTTCCGGCCAGACCAAGGAACGCCTGTCTTCACGTCAGGCGTCGAACTTCGTCAGCAGCGTGGTCAAGGATGCCTTTAGCTTGTGGCTCAACGCTCATGCCGAGCAGGGCATGCAGCTGGCGGAAATGGTCATCGAACAGGCTGGCCGTCGCCTCAAGTCGGCGCGCCGGGTCGAGCGCAAGCGTGTTACCCAGGGGCCGGCGTTGCCTGGCAAGCTGGCTGATTGCGCCGGTCAGGACCCGATGCGCGGCGAGCTGTTTCTGGTGGAAGGTGACTCGGCCGGTGGCAGTGCCAAGCAGGCGCGCGACAAGGAGTACCAGGCCATCCTGCCGCTGCGCGGCAAGATCCTGAATACCTGGGAAGTGGATGAAAGCCAGGTGCTGGCTTCGCAGGAAGTACACAACATTGCTGTGGCCATTGGCGTTGATCCGGGTGCAAAGGATCTGGAACAGCTGCGTTATGGCAAGATCTGCATCCTGGCCGATGCCGACTCCGACGGCCTGCACATTGCCACCTTGCTGTGTGCTCTTTTTGTCCGGCATTTCCGTGCGTTGGTCGAGGCCGGGCATGTTTATGTGGCGATGCCGCCGCTGTTCCGTATCGATGCCGGCAAGGAAGTGCATTACGCGCTGGACGATGAAGAGCGTGAGGCGATCATGCAGCGGATCGAGTCCGCCAATAAAAGGGCCAAGATCCAGGTAACGCGCTTCAAGGGGCTGGGTGAGATGAATCCGCCGCAGCTGCGTGAAACCACCATGGATCCTAATACCCGCCGGCTGGTACAGCTGACGCTGGAAGAAGGCGATGGCACCGGCGAAATTCTCGACATGCTGCTGGCGCGCAAGCGGGCAGGCGATCGCCGGGCCTGGCTGGAGACCAAAGGGGATCTGGCGGAAATCGAGGTTTGAGTTTTTGGCTGGTGCCGGGGATGGCTCCCGCAAGGTTGCGCGAATATTCCCTGCAGGTTCGAATTTATTCGAACATGATTTTTGGATGCAACGCAGGTATGCGAATGAATTCGCACCTACAGCGTGGTTCGCAACGTACAGAACATGTTGAAAGTATATGAATGATTTAACCGAAATGAGTTTTGAAGGCGTCGAGCGCCAGTCGCTTGCGGAGTTTACCGAGCAGGCGTATCTGAACTACTCCATGTACGTGATCATGGACCGGGCCCTGCCGCATGTCGGTGACGGCCTCAAACCGGTGCAGCGGCGCATTGTCTATGCGATGAGCGAGCTGGGGCTGGATGCCGACTCCAAGCACAAGAAGTCGGCCCGTACTGTGGGTGATGTGCTGGGTAAATACCATCCGCACGGTGACAGCGCCTGTTACGAGGCCATGGTGTTGATGGCGCAGCCGTTCAGCTACCGCTACCCGCTGGTCGATGGCCAGGGTAACTGGGGGGCGCCGGATGATCCCAAATCCTTTGCCGCCATGCGCTATACCGAGGCGCGGCTGGCGCGTTATTCCGAGGTGCTGCTGTCCGAGCTGGGTCAGGGCACGGTCAACTGGATTCCCAACTTCGACGGCACCATGAACGAGCCGGAAGTATTGCCGGCGCGCCTGCCCAACCTGCTGCTCAACGGCACCACCGGTATTGCCGTGGGCATGGCCACCGATGTGCCGCCGCATAACCTGCGTGAAGTGGCCGCTGCCTGTGTGCAGCTGCTGGACAAGGCTTCGACGACCACAGAAGAGTTGTGCGAGCTGGTGCCGGGCCCGGATTATCCGACCGAGGCGGAAATCATCACGCCACGGGAAGACCTGCTGAAAATCTACCAGACCGGCCGCGGCTCCATTCGTGCCCGTGCCGTGTATGAGGTGGACGATGGTGATGTGGTGGTTACCGCGCTGCCGCACCAGGTGTCCGGTGCCAAGGTGCTGGAACAGATTGCCGCACAGATGCAGGCCAAGAAGCTGCCGATGGTCGCCGACCTGCGTGACGAGTCCGACCATGAAAACCCCTGTCGCATTGTCATTGTGCCGCGTTCGAACCGGGTCGATGCCGACGAGCTGATGCAGCACCTGTTTGCCACTACCGACCTGGAAGCCAGTTTTCGCGTCAACATGAACGTGATCGGGCTGGACAACAAGCCGCAGGTGAAAGACCTGCGCAGCATGCTGCTGGAGTGGCTGCAGTTTCGGGTGGAAACCGTACGCCGCCGTTTGCAGTTCCGTCTTGATCGTGTGGAAAAGCGTCTGCACCTGCTGGAAGGCCTGTTGATTGCCTTCCTCAATCTGGACGAAGTGATCGAGATCATCCGCACCGAAGACCAGCCCAAGCCGGTCTTGATGGAGCGTTTCGGCATCACCGAGATACAGGCCGATTACATTCTGGATACCCGCCTGCGTCAGCTGGCGCGTCTGGAGGAGATGAAGATCCGTGGCGAGCAGGACGAGCTGAGCAAGGAACGTGACAGCCTGCTGGAGCTGCTTGGCAGCGAGAGCAAGCTCAAGCGCCTGGTGCGCCGGGAAATTATCGAAGACGCCAAGACCTACGGTGACGAGCGCCGTTCGCCGCTGGTCGAGCGTGGCGAAGCCAAAGCCCTGTCCGAGACCGAGCTGGTACCGTCCGAGCCGGTCACAGTGGTGGTATCGGAGCAGGGCTGGGTACGCAGTGCGCGTGGCCATGAGGTGGATGGTGCCGCGCTGTCATATAAAACCGGCGACGCTTTCAAGGCGTCGGCACCCGGGCGCAGCAACCAGCAGGCGGTCTTCATTGACAGCACCGGGCGCAGTTATTCGTTGCCGGCGCATACCCTGCCGTCGGCCCGTGGCCAGGGCGAGCCGCTCAGCGGGCGGCTGACCCCGCCGGCAGGTGCCACGTTCGAGCATGTGTTGCTGCCGGCCGATGAGCAGCTTTATATTCTGGCATCGGATGCCGGTTACGGCTTTATCGTCAAGGGTGAGGACATGCAGGCGAAGAACAAGGCCGGCAAAGCGCTGCTGAACGTGCCGGCAAATGCCAAAGTAATGGCACCCAAGCCGCTGCACAGCCTGGACGACGTGCTGCTGGCGGTGACCAGCAATGATGGCCGCCTGCTGCTGTTTCCGGCGGCCGACCTGCCCCAGTTGAGCAAGGGCAAGGGCAACAAGATGCTGGGCATTCCCGCCGACCGTGCCAGCAAGCGGGAAGAATGGGTGGTGGATTTTGCCGTGGTTCCGCCCGGAGCGAGCTTGCAGATCGAATCGGGTCGCCGTACCTTGACCCTGAAAAGCAGCGATCTCGAACATTATCGTGGTGAACGGGGCCGCCGTGGCAACAAACTGCCACGGGGCTTTCAGCGGGTTGATGCCCTGGATGTCATTCCGGGTTGATCAGAGCAGAACGGGAAACAGGCATGCAGCAACAAACCGCAGGGCTGGACTGGCAGCAGGAAGGGCAGCTTTCCTGCCTGCATGTGACCGGACACTGGACATTGCACCAGCGCAAACCCGACTTGCTCGAGGTGTGGCGCAAGGGCGGGCGCCTGCCTGAACAGCTGTGTGTCAGGGTCAATGTCACGGCCTGGGACAGCAGTTTGCTGGCATTGTTGCGCCGTATCCGCTATCTGGCCTACGAGGCCGGCATCGAGGTCAACCTGCAAGGCCTGCCCGCAGGTGTCGGACAGTTGCTGGAGATGGCGCAGACGCCATCGACCCAGGCACAGGCCGAGCCGAAGACTCCCCTGAACCGGGTGGCGCAGTTTGGCGCGGGCGCATTGCGGGTGATGGGCAGCATGGGCCGCAGCTGTACATTCATCGGTCAGGTCACCCTGGCCCTGCTGGCGACAGCACGGGGAAAAGGGCGCATGCGGGCCAGTGATTTCTGGCTGGCACTGCAACAGAACGGCCCGGGCGCATTGCCGATCGTGGCCCTCATTGCGGTACTGGTCGGCCTGATCTTGGCCTTTGTCGGCGCGGTGCAGCTGGAAGCCTTTGGCGCACAAATCTACATTGCCAACATGGTGGCCATCGGCATGACCCGCGAGATGGGCGCCTTGATGACCGCCGTGATCATGGCCGGGCGCACTGGCGCGGCCTATGCCGCCGAGCTGGGCAGCATGCAGGCCAACGAAGAAATTGACGCCCTGCAGACCTTTGGTTTTCCGCCGCTGGAGTTTCTGGTCACCCCGCGTATTCTGGCGTTGCTGGTCAGCATGCCGATCCTGACCTGCTTTGCCGATGCGTTGGGCATACTGGGCGGCTTTGTCATCGGCTGGGGCATGTACGATATTTCTGCCACCCAGTACATCAACCAGAGCCTGGTGATGGTCAGCAGCATCGATTTCTTTATCGGGTTGTTCAAAAGCCTGGTGTTTGCCCTGCTGATCGGCATGATCGGCTGCTATTACGGCCTGAACAGCGGCCGCAACGCGCAGGCAGTGGGGCAGGCCACCACCAACGCGGTGGTCAGCATCATCGTTGCGCTGGTGGTGAGTGACGCGATGATCACCGTGCTTTGCACGCAGTTGGGGATCTAGCCATGAAAGAAGCCGTGCTGGTTGCGGAAAACCTCAGTGCCGGTTATGGCCAGCTGGTGATCCAGCGCGAGCTGAATTTCAGCATCCGCCAGGGCGAGGTGTTTGTCGTCATGGGCGGCAGTGGCTGTGGCAAGAGCACATTGCTGCGCCACCTGATCGGCCTGCAGGCACCGCTGGCCGGGCGCATGCTGTTCCGGGGTGATGATTTCTGGGCGCACAGCAGCGAAGAGCGGGCCTTGCTGCAACAGCATTTTGGTATCCTGTACCAGAACGTGGCCCTGTGGGGGGCCATGACCCTGCGTGAAAACATCTGCCTGCCGCTGGAAACCTGGCGGCCAGAACTGAGCCGGCTGGAGCGCCATGAACTGGCTTCGCTGAAGCTGGCACTGGTCGGGCTGGCCGGAACCGATCATCTGTACCCGGCCGAACTGTCCGGCGGCATGCGCAAGCGTGCCGGGCTGGCACGGGCACTGGCGCTGGACCCGCAGGTACTATTTTTTGATGAGCCGTCCGCCGGGCTGGACCCGCTCAGCTCCATGGCGCTGGACGAGCTGATTTTGCAGCTGCGCGACAGCCTCGGTGCCAGCATCGTGCTGGTCACCCACGAGTTGCCGAGCATTTACCGGGTAGCGGACACCTGCCTGTTTCTGGATAATAAAACCCGCACCCAGATTGCTCTGGGCAGTTTGCAAGAGTTGCTTGATCATGGCCCCGAACAGGTACAGCGGTTCCTGCGTCGTGGTAATTCCTTTGCGGCCGGAGGGCATGCATGAACGAAACCCGCAAACCCTTCTGGATTGGCGTTTTCTTGCTGAGCGGCATTGTTCTGCTGGTTGGCGGCGTGCTGGTGTTGGCCCGTGATAGCGTCTGGAGCAAACCGGTTGAATACGTGGTGTACTTCACCGGTGCGCTGGATGGCCTGGACGTGGGTGCCGATGTCACCTACCGTGGCGTCAAGGTCGGCAGCGTGCGGGATATCCGGTTGTCATACGACCGCAAGATCAACGATGTGATCATGCCGGTGGTGATCCGCATCAACAGCGGATCGGCCACCCGGCCCAGCACCAGCCCACAGCTGGACCGCTCCATTGCTCGGCTGCTTGAGCGCGGTTTGCGTGCCCAGTTGCAGGTGCCCAGCCTGTTGACCGGCAAAGCGATTGTCGCGCTGGACTTCTTTCCCGGCCAGCCCGGCTATGTGCGTGACGAAGAAGTCACCGGGCTGGTCGCCATACCCACTGTACCTTCGCGCATTGACCAGGCTGCCGACTTGCTGCGCGACCTGGCTGACGGCTTGCGTGCGGTTCCCCTGAAGGAAACCCTGGAAGCGGCCAACCGCACCATGGAAAGCCTGGACCGGTTGTTGAGTTCGTCCGAGCTGGAGGGCAGCATTGGCCAATTCAGCGCCTTGCTGGGCAATCTGGATGCCGTGGCCCGACAGCTGGACCAGCAGCTGCCGGTGTTGCTCGGCAATCTCAACCAGGGCAGCGAGGAATTCAAGCAGGCCCTGACCGGAGTGCACCAGATTGCGGACAATGCCCGTGAGGTGCTGGACAGTGCTGGTCGGCTGGTCGAAGAAGGGCAGCGCAGCCTGAGCCCGCAATCAGAGCTGCAATATGAATTACTGCAAACCTTGCGCAACATATCCCGGGCCAGCAAATCGCTGGAACGCACCGCACAGGCGATTGAACAGCAGCCACAGTCCTTGATTTTCGGCAGGAAAGAATGAACAAGTTAACAACCCTGTATCGACCCTTTCATCTCATATTGGCAAGCGCCATCGCTCTGGGCGCGGGTTGCAGCCTGGTTGCGCCCGGCGAATTCTATCAGCTGCAGGCTCCTGCCGAAGCCTCGACCAGTGTGCATGCCGACCTGGCGGTGCTACTGGGGCCGGTCAAACTGGCCGACTACCTGCAGCGTGAACAGATCTTGCAGCGCCAGCCGGACGGCCGCCTGACCGCCAGCCGTAATGGCCGCTGGGCCGGCAATCTGGAAGACGAGGTTGGCCAGCTGCTGCTCAGGCAAATGGCCATGCGCCTTGGCAGCAGCCACGTCGCGCTGTATCCGGACCGGGTCGGCGTCAAGGCCGGCGCACAAATTGTGCTGAGCATCAGCCGGCTGGACTCGGGCGAAGGCGAGCCGGCCGTTCTGGAAGCGCAATGGCGCTTGCTGGATACCGATGGCGAAGTGCGTGACAGCCGGGTAGTGACCCTGCAAGCTGCCCATGAAGACCAGCTGGCCAGCCAGGTACGGGCGCAGAGCGAGCTGTTGGTACAGCTGTCGGAGCAGCTGGCTGGCGCAGTCAGGCAGCTGCAGGACAACTCGCGCAAGGTGGCCAAGGCCCAGCCGGCACGCGGGCAGGAAAATCGTCAGGACAGCTTGCCCCAGGAGCGGGGCATTCCGATGGCCGAGCCGCTGCCGGAACTCGAGGTCTATCGCTTCTAGCGATTGCAGCCCTTACCGGGAGATATCCGGAGCCTGCGAGTCCCGCATCAGCAGCATCAGGTCCTGCAGCTGGTCATCCAGCTGTTCGGGCCAGGGTGACAGCAGGCGCTCGACACAGCTGGCCCCGGCGGGCCGGGCAATGCTGCGAATGCTGGCACAGGACGTTTGCGGATGGCCGGCTGCTGATTGCCCCACCAGCACCAGATTGCGGCTATGACGGCCCAGCTCCAGGGCTTCGGCAATGGCCGGGTGCTGCAACAATCCTTCTTCACTCAGATCGCTGACGGTTGACCCGCAGGCAATGCCCAGTTGCATGCCAAGTGTCGTTCCGCTGTCGGCAATCTCCATTTGCAGCGTGTGGGCAAAGGCCCGCAACAGTTCGGCCGCACACAGTGCGTGGCAGACATGGGCTTCATCATCGTCATGGAACAGCATCAGGACCTGCCCGTCAGCCAGCTCCAGCAGCTGGCCCTGATAGGCCGCGGCAACTTCCTCCAGGGCTTGGCCGTAATGATCCAGCAGCTGCTCGTAGCGCTGCTCATCCAACTCGTAGATGCCCCGCTCCAGTCTGAGTTCGACGGCAAGCACCGCGCAATGCTCCGGCAGTGAAGCTTCCGGTTCGGGGCTGGCCTCCGGGACATCATCCGGCAGGGTATCGTCTTCTGGCTCAGCTTCTGCTTCGGCATCCCCGGCGTTGGCGGAGAAAGGCGTGGTTACCGGCTGTACATGGATGGGCAAGCTGAAATGCTGGCCCAGTGTACGCGCCAGTAGACCGATTTCGTCGTTGCGTTGCTGGTGCGGAACCTGACCTATCGGCTGGGCCAGCCAGCGTCTCAGGTCCTCCAGCGGCTGGCTGATTGAACGGGCCAGGCGAGACAGCAGCATGACCGCCCCCAGCAGCAGTACAACACCCAGCAGCATCAGCCCTTGCAGGCTGGCAGACAGGGGTTGTTGCAGGCGCTTGACATCAATGTTGACGTGCAGCTGGCCGGCAATCACCTGCTCGAAGGCAATCGAGCGGGTGTACAGGCTGTTGATCTTGCCGGCTCTCGGCCGTTGGCCAGCCTCGGCCAGGGTACGGTTGTCGACGCTGTACAGCGCGGCATGGGCAACATAGGGGTTGTCTACCAGTTCGCGCAGCACCGCAGCGAGGGCCAGCGAGTCAGACAGGGCCAGCGGAGCCGCAACGGCCTGTGCAGTGTGTGTCACCAGTGCCTCGCCCAGGGCGTCGGCCTGTTGCTGGATGGAAGCATTGAACTGTCGTGCGGTCATGGCCACCATGGCGGCAATCACCAGGGCAATCACCAGCAGACCCAGACCCAGAATGCGTTGAGTGAGGCTGATGCCGGAAGCGGACTGTGGAGCGTGCTGAGCCATGAAGCGTTCCTGAGCGGGTGGCGAAACGGGGGCGAAGTATAGCAAAGTCGTGCACTGTGCAGCAGTGCAGGCTGCACAACTGGAGGATTCAGGCTAGAATACCGGCGAAAATATTTCCCGGCCGGTCTGGTAACAGCCATCGGTCGTCGCTGTCCTGGAGGCTGGTGTCTTGCGTGAAATTGTCCTGATAAATATCACCGGTGAGGACCGCCCCGGTCTGACCGCCGCCATCATGGGGGCGTTGTCACAAAGCGAAGTCAACATCCTCGATATTGGCCAGGCGGTGATTCACGATACCCTGTCCTTCGGTATTCTGGTCGAGATCCCGGCCGGCAGCCAGTCGGCTGACGTTCTGAAAAACGTTCTCTTCACCGGCTACAAGCTGGACCAGCAGGTGCGTTTCACTCCGGTGGCCGAGCAGGATTACCACAGCTGGGTCGCCGGGCAGGGCAAATCCCGCTACATCGTTACTCTCCTCACCCGCAAGGTTAGCGCCGAGCAGTTGCAGCGGGTTAGCGCCATCACCGCCAAGTACAACCTGAATATCGACCATATCGACCGCCTGTCCGGACGCATGCCGCTTGACATGCCGGCGGACCAGGGCAAGGGCTGCATCGAGTTTTCCGTACGGGGTGAACCCGGTGACGTGGATGCGCTGCGCGCCGAGTTTCTCAGCGTGGCGCAGGAGCTGAACGTGGACATCGCCTTCCAGCGCGACAGCGTTTATCGCCGCAACCGCCGGCTGGCGGTATTCGACATGGACTCGACCCTGATCGAACACGAAGTGATTGACGAGCTGGCCATCGCTGCCGGTGTCGGCGAGCAGGTCGCGGCCATCACCGAGCGGGCCATGCAGGGCGAGCTGGACTTCAAGGCCAGCTTCCGTGAGCGTCTGGCCCTGCTGGAAGGGCTGAGCGAGGACGTGCTGGAAGAGATCGCACAATCCCTGCGCCTGACCGAAGGCGCGGAAGTGCTGTTTGCCGAACTCAAGCGGCTGGGCTACAAGACCGCCATCCTGTCCGGGGGCTTCACCTACTTTGCCCGCCACCTGCAAGACAAGCTGGGCATTGACTATGTCTATGCCAACGAGCTGGAAATCGTTGATGGCAAGCTGACCGGCCGTGCCATTGACCCCATCGTCGATGCCCAGCGCAAGGCCGATCTGCTGCAAGAACTGGCAACCCGGGAAGGCCTGCGCCTGGAACAAACCATTGCCGTCGGCGATGGTGCCAACGACCTGCCCATGCTGGGGCTGGCCGGGCTGGGTGTGGCCTTCCGCGCCAAGCCGCTGGTCAAGAAAAGCGCCCGCCAGGCCATCTCCACGCTGGGGCTGGACGGCATCCTCTATCTGCTCGGTTATCGTGACCGCGACGGGCAGGACCAGTAGCCACTAATACAGATCAATCGGGTCCACATCCAGCGACCAGCGTGCCTGCCGGGCGCTGGTCAGCTGTTCCAGATTGAAACACAAGCCGTGCAGTAAACGGTGCAGCGGCTGGCGCTGGGCGCTGATGAACAGCAGCTGCGCCCGGTAACGCCCGCTCCGGCGTTCCATCGGAGCGGCTACTGGCCCGAGCAGCTCTACCTCGCTATCCTCGTAATGCTGTTGCAACTGCTGCGCCAGGCTGACGGCATCGCGCAGGAAATCATCCGCATGCTGCGGGTTCAGCGCTTCCGCCCGTAGCAGGGCCATGTGCGTGTAGGGCGGCAACTGCGCTACCCGTCGCTCGTCCAGCGCCTGCCGGGCAAAGGCGAAATAGCCTTCTTCGGTCAGCTGGATCAGCAGGGGGTGGTCCGCGACATGACTCTGGATGATCACCCGGCCCGGTTGCTCCGCCCGTCCGGCGCGGCCGGCCACCTGGATGACCAGCTGGGCCATGCGCTCGCTGGCACGGAAGTCGGCAGAGAACAGGCCACCATCAGCATTGAGAATCGCTACCAGCGTCACCGCCGGAAAGTGGTGCCCCTTGGCCAGCATCTGGGTACCCAGCAAAATACAGGGCTCGCCACGCTGCACCAGATTGAGCATGGCATCCAGCGAGCCCTTGCGTGCGGTGCTGTCACGGTCGATGCGCACCACCGGAATCTTCGGAAACAGGATTTGCAGCCGCTCTTCGGCCCGTTCGGTTCCGGCCCCGACCGGGTGCAATTGCAGGCTCTGGCACTTGGGGCAGGCATGCGGTCGCTGCTCGATATGGCCGCAGTGGTGACAACGCAGTTCGTTGTAACGCTGGTGCAGGGTCAGGCGGGCATCGCAGGCATGACAATCGCCCATCCAGCCACAGTCCTGGCACATCAGCACCGGCGCAAAACCGCGTCGGTTGAGGAATACCAGCACCTGCTGGCCGGCCGCCAGCGTCTGCTCGATGGCTTTTTGCAGCGGCAGGCTGATGCCCGAGTCGAGCGGCAGGCTGCGCACATCCAGTCGCATGAAGGTTGGCGCCTGTGCGGCCCCGGCCCGCCGGTTCAGGCGCAGCAGGGCATAGCGGCCACTTTGCGCATTGTGCAGGCTTTCCAGCGAGGGCGTCGCCGAGCCCATGACCACCGCAATGCCCAACCGCCTGGCCCGGACCAGTGCCAGGTCGCGGGCATGGTAGCGCAAGCCGTCCTGCTGCTTGTAGGAGCTGTCATGTTCCTCGTCGATGACGATCAGGCCCAGATCCCTGAAGGGGGTGAATAGTGCTGAGCGGGTACCGATGACGATCTCGGCCATGCCGTCGCGTGCCGCCAGCCAGGCATTCAGGCGCTCGCGGTCATTGACTTCCGAATGCAGCAGCGCCACCCGCACATTGAAGCGCTGGCGGAAGCGGTTGATGGTTTGCGGCCCCAGGTTGATCTCGGGAATCAGCACCAGCACCTGCCGGCCCTGCTTGAGCACCTGCTCGATCAGGTGCAGGTATACCTCGGTCTTGCCGCTGCCGGTGACACCCGCGAGCAGAAACACCTGATGCCGATGCAGCGCCTTGCCCACGGCATCGACCGCCAGCTGCTGCTCGGCATTCAACACCAGCGACGGCTGGGCCAGCAGGGGGCCGCCGGGACGGGCAGGTTTCTGGCTGCGCAGTTCCTGGAACAGCAGCCCTTTTTCCACCAGCGCATCAATGCTGGTTTTCTGGATACCCAAGTTGTGCAGCTGTGCGTGAGCCATGCCCTGGCGGTGCTGCAACACGGCGGCCAGCGCCTGCCGCTGACGTGGAGCGTTCTTGATGCGCTCGTCGGCGATATCGGCATCGGCGGCGGCTTGATAGAACAGTTTTTTCTGGGCAGTGGCCGGTTCGCCCTGGCGCAACAGGGCGGGCATCGCCCAGCTGAAGGTGTCACCCAGGCTGTGCTGGTAATAGCTGGCCGTCCAGCGGATCAGTTCCAGCAACGGCGGCTCGAACAGCGGGCGCTCGTCCAGCAGCTCAAGGGCGTCGCGCACCTTGCCGGCAGGGATATCAGTGGTGGCTGTGGTCTCCACCAGAATGCCCACCACCTTGCGGCTGCCGAACGGAACCCGTACCCGCACCCCGGGCTGCCAGTGCTCGGCAGGAACCCCGCGTGGTGCGCGATAGTCGAACAAACGACGCAGCGGAGTGGGCAGGGCGAGACGTAAGTAGAGATCGGGCACGGGGCATTCCTTCAGGCAATGGTGTTATCTTAGCTTGAAAGAAGATTTTGGTTTTGTGTTTGCACCATCAGAGTGCAGGCTCAACTGTAGGTCCGGATTTATCCGGACAAATGTGCGAATAAATTCGCACCTACAGGAGCGGGCACTGTGCATGAGCAACACCGGTAGTACAGAAAGAAAGGAGCGAACAATGAGCAAGAAAGTAGCAATGATTTTGTCCGGCTGTGGCGTGTATGACGGCTCTGAAATCCATGAGACGGTCCTGACCATGCTGCGCCTCAGCCAGCAGGGTGCGCAGGTGCAGTGCTTTGCACCGGACAAGCCGCAAATGCATGTCATCAACCACCTGACCGGCGAAGAAGCTGATGAAACACGCAACGTGCTGGTGGAGTCGGCACGTATTGCCCGTGGCGCGGCAAAGGATGTGCGAGAACTGAAAGCGGCAGACTTTGATGCAGTGATCCTGCCTGGCGGTTTTGGCGCAGCCAAGAACCTGTCCGACTTTGCCGTCAAGGGTGCGGACTGCACCGTGGACCCGGACGTGCTGGCCGCCATCGGCGAATTCCGTGATGCGAAAAAGCCGATTGGCCTGATGTGCATCGCCCCGGCGCTGTCGGCGCGGATCTTTGGCGAAGGCGTGACCTGCACCATCGGTAACGATGAAGGCACTGCCGAAGCCCTGGAAGCCATGGGTGCCAAACACCAGGTCTGTACCGTGGACAACATAGTGTTTGACGCTGGCAACTGCCTGGTCACCACGCCAGCCTACATGCTGGCCCAGTCCATTGCCGAAGCGGCTACCGGTATCAATGCGCTGGTGGACAAGGTGCTGGAGCTGGCCTGAGCCGGCTGAACCTGAACAGAAAAAGCCCCCTTCGGTGCAATGCAAGAAGCCGTGGAAACATCCTGTACGACCACACACCCTGTGTAGCCGCACGACTCTTGCACTGCCCAAAGGGGGCTTTTCGTCATTACCGGGCTTGACCCGGTAACCTTTTTATCCCTGTCGCCGACTTTTGATAGCAGGTGGCAGGGATAGAAGATGCTATCAGAACAGCTTCGGCGTCCAGGTTACGCTGGCCTGGATGGTGGCACGGTCTTCGCGGTAGCCGTGGTTTTTACCACCATAGGGATACACTGCACGACTGTACTTCTTATCGAAGATGTTGCCTAAGCGCAGGCCAAAATTTAGCTCCTCAGTAGCTGCCCAGCTGCCACGCAGGTCGACAATACCGTAACCGGCTATACGCTGATCATTATCAGCATCTTGGAAACTGTGGCTGGAAGCACGCCAAGTCGCACCAGCAGAAAAGTTGCCCAGTTGCTTATCGACGTCAAAACTGATTGTACGACGGGCGCGAGCTGGCAGGAGATTGCCGCGCTCGGAGTCACGGTCACGAGCATCAATGAAGCTCAGGTTGAGTGCGGTGCGTACGGTGGCAAACTGGTGGATGACCGATGCCTCAAAGCCGTTGATGCGGGCATTGTCGATGTTTTCCAGTTTGTTGAGCGTGGTATTTTTCAGAATGGCATTACGAATGTTCGTACGGTAAGCAGAAGCCTCTAAAGAAACTATGTCGGTGAGTCTACTGCTCCACCGAAGTTCGTAAGTTTTGGAAGTTTCAGGTTTTAGGTTAGGGTTAGAATCGCTGGGGAAGCATCCCCACAATGGATCGCAAAATTCAGGATAGAAAAGATCGTTAAAGGTGGGCGCTCGAAAACCTTCTGCATAAGACAGGGAGAGGCTGTTGTCCGGATTGACTGGAACAGTCAGAGCAGCATTCCAGCTATTTCTGCTGCCGTAATGCTGGTTGTTGTCGTGGCGCAGGCCTAGCTCGGTGTTGAACCAGTCGCTGGTGAAACGGTGTTGGGCGAAACCTGCCTGATTCCAGCGGTCTTTTTTGTCGTAATCAGTAGTGCTACGAACTTTATCTTTATGATAGTCAACACCTAGCAGCAACTCATTTTGTTTGTTTAGACTGATGGTGTTTAACCATCCGATGCTGTTGCGGTAAGTATTGATATCGTATTGATGTTTTGGGTTTGAAAGCTTGTCATATCCTGCAAGCTTATCTTGACTATGTCCAAGCTCCAAGCGTGTTTTCCAGAAGTCTGTGATTTGCAGTGTGGAGAATACAGATGCTGAACTGGTTATGGTTTTGGAAAAATATTTAGCATTTGCACCTAAACCTGCGCTGTCATATTCCGATTTTGCATGTTGCTCCAGCAGAGTGGCACCGACCGAAAATTGTTCGTTGAATTTGTGATCCAATGCCAGACTGACCGACTTGTTGCGGTAGGTATCATGGTCTTTATCCGCGCTATCAGAGCGTGTTGTACGGTCGAAACCTTTGTCATCATCAAGACTAAGTCCAAAGCTAAAATTGGTCTTTTCGTTACCGCCGGACAAGCCAATGCTGCGTTCCTGTACGCCCTTATTACCAATGGCGTAACGCACACGTGGAGTCAGGCCTTGGCCGTCGCCGCGACGAGTGAAGATTTGAATAACACCCCCGATGGCGTCAGCACCGTATACGGCAGAACGAGAGCCACGCAGCACTTCAACGCGCTCTATCTGGTCTATGTTGAGATGTTCCAGTGCACCGTTGGCACCACCTGCGGTGGCGGAGCCGACACGGACGCCGTCAATCAGCACCAGGGTTTGTGCGGTAGAGGTACCACGAATGAATACACCGGTTGCGCTGCCGCGACCGCCGTTCTGGCGGATTTGCACACCAGGCACACGATTCAGCAGATCAGCGACGTTAACTGGCTGCAGGCGGTCGATATCTTCGCGGGTAAAAACGCTGACGGCAGCAGTGGTATCCGCCTTGCTTTGGGCGCCACGATTGGCGGTGATGACGGTATCGGACAGCTTGAGCGCAGCTTCTGTATCAAGGTCGGTGGCTGCAGACGCAACCAGTGGCAGTGCGGCAACAGCCAGCGCCAGTCGGGAAAGTTTCATCGAGTGGAATCCTCAAAAGTGAAAATGGCTTTTGAGGAGGGCAGGGGCAAGCGAAGACGGTGCACAGGGCAAGCTACGCTTGACGGTGCAGCCCTCCGCAACACCTGTCGTGCGCATCAGGCAGGTCTCCGGGCTGACGATGAACCTGGGCACCTTCCCGGTGTGAACCAGTGGTGTCTTGCGCAGGCGTGCGACTTATGCAGAAAAACAGGTCGCGTCGTGTACCGTTGCGGGGGCAGCGCGGGCGGATAGTTCCGCCTGACTTCCCTTTTAAGGCTGTAACAGCCACCTTGAATGCAGTGCAGGTGGCCACGATGGCTCGCCTGCGTTGGCTGGGCACATTAAACGGCAAAGGGTTGCCGGTCAAGCAGGCCGGCAGTTTTTGTTGATTGTCGTTATGGCACCGGATTGTGCTGCTGTCTGGATAAAAAGCAGGCGCAAAAGTACAAGGCTTTCAAAGGCACGGGCCGGCGGTATAATCGCCGCTTTATCGTTACCGTCATGTGTTCACTGTGATCATCAAAAACCGGCAAGACGCTTTCCTGCATGCATGCAAGCAGGTAGTCAGACGTTCGTCACCCGGCCCGGTAACGGGTCAAGACGGCAGGCGCGTATTGTGCCGTGCCGGAGCGCCGAGCCGATTGTTGTGGCTGCTCAGCCTGTTGTCGGGTTTGTTTTTCACGCTATCGGCCGCTGCCGCAACACCGCAGCGCATGCTCTCCCTCGATCTGTGTATGGACTGGACGCTGGCCTACCACGCCGATCCGCAGCGGGTGGCGGCATTGTCACCCATGCTCAAGCGTTATCCGGTGGACTGGATTGGTGACAACTGGCCGGGCCATGACGGCACGCTGGAACAGATCGTGCAGCTGCAGCCGGATCTGGTACTGGTCGGGCAATTCAGTGCATTGATGCTGCGTGGGCGTTTGAGTGATCTGGGCTATAAGGTAGCGGTACTGCCGCTGCCGGGCAGTCTGGAACAGGTGGTGGATTACGAGCGCCAGCTGCTCGAATTGATGGGTGAAAATCCGGACAAGGCCCGGTCTGCGCCGGAGTGGCGTATACCGGCAGCGAATGCCAAACGTTTGTTGTTGCTGGGCTCCAATGGGATAGGTACCGGCCGGGACACCTTTGAGCACCAGATCATCGAGCAGGCCGGCTGGCGCAACTACCTTGAGGTGTCCGGGCATGTGGCGCTGGATCTGGAGCAGATCGCCAGTGACCCGCCGGATGCCATTTTGTTTGCCGCGCCGGAGCATCAGGCGCTGGCCAACCGTTTTGCCGATCATCCGGTGCTGCGTCGTAGCGTTCCGCCGGAGGGCTGGCTGACCACCGATTACTGGCGCTGGCAATGTCCCGGCCCCTGGACCTGGGATCTGATAAGGCAACTGAATCAATGGCTCGACTGATAACTCCCGCTCTGCTGGTTTTACTGGTGCTGACGACGCTGGCCTCGCTGGCGGTCGGCTCGACTAGCGTAGATGTGCTGGGCGGGCTATATGGCTTTGTGACCGGCCAGACCAGTCTGGACACCATAGTGATTGGCGAGGTCCGCTTGCCGCGCACTTTGATCGCCCTTGCGGTCGGGGCCGCACTGGGCCTGAGTGGCGCTGCCTTGCAGGGGCTGCTGCGCAACCCGCTGGCCGAACCGGGGCTGACCGGAGCCAGCCAAGGCGCGGCGCTGGGGGCCGCCAGTGTTTTCTACTTTGGCTTGTTTCCCGCGCTGGGCGCGGCTGCACCCAGCGTGGCAGGTCTGATCGGCGCCGGCGTGGCACTGGTGCTGATGCTGGCGCTGGCGGGCTCGGCCCGTTCGCACATGGTGATCATGGCCGGCTTGGCCATTACCACGCTTTGTGGTGCGGCACTGGCCACTGTGCTGAACTTCGCACCCAACCCCTATGCCATGCAGGAGCTGGTGTTCTGGCTGCTGGGCTCGGTGTCCGAGCGTGGTCTGGAGCACCTGTGGTTGCTGTTGCCGCCGCTATTGGCGGGCAGTCTGCTCATCATCAGCCAGCGCCGCTTGCTCAGCGGCTTGAGCCTGGGGGACCAGGTGGCCCGCAGCATGGGGCTGAACTATCGACATGGCAGCTTCATGATCGTGCTGGGTGCGGCCCTGCTGGTTGGCAGTTCGGTGGCGGTGGCCGGCAGTATCGGCTTTGTTGGTTTGCTGGTGCCGCACTTGCTGCGTCCGCTGGTGCAAAACCGGCCCGAACGGCTGCTGATTCCGGCAGCACTGGCCGGAGCCATTTTGGTGTGTCTGGCGGATGTCTGTGTGCGCATGCTGCCGCCCGGACGTGAGCTGAAGCTGGGCGTGCTGACCTCTTTGCTGGGTGCTCCGCTGTTCATCTGGCTGGTGTGGAAGGAGCGCAAACGATGGAACTGATTCGTATTCACCAGCTTGGCGTGGATCAGCGCTTGCAGGATGTCAGCCTGAGCCTGCACAGGGGCGAGGTGTTGGGCATTCTGGGGGCCAACGGGGCCGGCAAGTCCACCATGTTGCACTGTCTGGCCGGCATCGAGGATTACCGTGGCGAGATTTTTCTGCATGATCAGCGGTTGGACAAGATTCCTGAACGGCGGCGGGCACAGCAGATCGGATTCTTGCCGCAAAGCAGCCAGAGTGCCTGGGCCCTGTCCGTGCATGACGTGATCAGTCTGGGGCGCTTGCCCTGGGGTGATACCAATGCCGAAGCTGTTGCGCAGGCCGCCGCCGCCACTGGTGTGACCGACTGGCTGGAGCGTCCGATTGACCGGCTGTCAGGCGGCCAGCAGGCCAGGGTCTGGCTGGCGCGAGTATTGGCCGGGCAGCCCAGAGTGCTACTGGCAGACGAGCCTGTCGCCAGCCTTGACCTGAGCCAGCAACAGCATGTGCTGCAAATGCTGCGAGACTATGCACGCAACGACTGTGGCGTGATGCTGTCGATCCACGACTTGTCACTGGCGGCGCGTTACTGTGATCGCCTGTGCCTGCTGCACGAAGGACGGCTGCTGGCGCTGGGTCCGGTGGCCGAGGTATTGACCCACGATAACTTGCAACGAGCGTTCGGGATTGATGCCCATATTGACCTTGAGAGCCAGCCGCCCATTGTCATGCCCAGGTGATTTGCAGCGGGGTTTGCCCCGGAAAAAGATTGAGCCGGGGCGGGGTGGTGGTGCTGGTGGCTGGAGTTATGCTCCCTCGGGATAATAAATAGAGGGAGCAAAAACATCCGGGTCAGGCAGACTCCTGACCGTTCCCGTTCCCGTTCCCGTTCCCGTTACGTTCGATGGTTTTGCGCATCTTGATGTTGAGAATTTCCACGCCAAACGAGAACGCCATCGCGAAGTAGATGTAGCCCTTGGGTACATGAACGTCGAAGCCTTCGGCGATCAGCAGCGTACCGACCATGATCAGGAATGACAGCGCGAGGATCTTCAGCGTCGGGTGCTCCTCGATGTACTTGCTGATGCTGGCGGCGGAAACCAGCATGACGATCACCGAAGCCATGATCGCCGCGACCATCACCGGGATATGCTGCACCAGGCCGACTGCGGTGATCACCGAGTCCAGCGAAAAGATGATGTCGATGATGGCGATCTGGACCAGCACGAGAAAGAAACTGCTGGCACCCTTGATATCGGGCAGATCATCGCCGCTGCCTTCGACGCTATGCCAGATTTCCAGCGTACTTTTCAGCAGCAGGAACAGGCCGCCGCCAATCAGGATGATGTCACGCCCGGAAATGCCGATGCCAAAGACGCTGAACAGGTTGTCGGTCAGGCGCATTACCCAGGTCAGTGACAGCAGCAGCAGGATGCGGGTAACCATCGCCAGCATGATGCCGAAGAAGCGGCCTTTGGCCTGCAGGTGCTTGGGCAGACGGCTGACCAGGATGGAGATGAAGATGATGTTGTCGATGCCGAGGACGATTTCCAGGGCGGTCAGGGTGAAGAATGCTATCCAGATTTCAGTGTCGGTAAGCCAGGGCCACATGGCGGGGTTCCAGAATTGAGGAAAAAGGAGCGGGCATTTTAGCGCGAAAAGCACAGGGTTCGTGATTTTATTGTCGGGGGTGAGTGCAGCCGAGCCGGGGTTTTGTGTGCGAATGAATTCGCACCTACGGTGGTGGTGCCGGGCGGGCTGTTGTAGGTACGAATTCATTCGTACATGGGTGCAGCCGAGCCGGGGTTTTGTGTGCGAAGGAATTCGCACCTACGGTGGTGGTGCTGGGCGGGCTGTTGTAGGTACGAACTCATTCGTACATGGGTGCAGCCGAGCTGTGTTTTTGTGTGCGAATGAATTTGCACCTACGGTGGTGGTGCCGGGCGGGCTGTTGTAGGTACGAACTCATTCGTACATGGGTGCAGCCGAGCTGTGTTTTTGTGTGCGAATGAATTTGCACCTACGGTGGTGGTGCCGGGCGGGCTGTTGTAGGTACGAACTCATTCGTACATGGGTGCAGCCGAGCTGTGTTTTTGTGTGCGAATGAATTTGCACCTACGGTGGTGGTAGCGGGCGGGCTTTGTAGGTACGAATTTATTCGTACATGAAACAGCTCTCCGGGGCGCATGTATGCATGTGCACACATGAAAATATCAGCCCTGTATGGCCAGCTGCAGCTCAAGGCTTTCCAGCTGCTCCATGCTTTCCAGCCACTGTATTTCCAGCTCCTCACAGTCCTGTTTGAGGCGGGACTGGTCGGCCAGTAACTGTTTCAGGCGATCCTTGGCATCGGCTTCATACAGGCTGTTGTCACCCAGTTGTTGCTCAATGGCGTCCAGCTCGGCCTGTTTCTTGCCCAGTTGGGTTTCCAGTTTTTCCGCCTGCTTGCGATGCGGCGCCAGTTGCTGGCGTATCGCGGCTTCGGCCTGGCGCTGGGCCTTGCGGTCGATGCGGATGTCGACACCGGCGCTTGCGTTATCGGTATCGGCCAGTGAGTTGCGCTGCTGGCGCTGGCGGAATTCCTGCAGCCAGCGGCCATAGTCATCCAGTTCGCCATCAAAGGGCGTCACGGCACCATCGGCGACCAGCATGAACTCGTCGACGGTGGTTTTCAGCAGGTGACGGTCGTGGGAGACCAGCAGCATCGCACCTTCATAGTGTTGCAGTGCCTCACCCAGCGCATGGCGCATTTCCAGGTCCAGGTGGTTGGTCGGTTCGTCGAGCAACAGCAAATTGGGTTTTTGCCAGGCGATCAGTGCCAGCGCCAGCCGGGCTTTCTCGCCACCGGAAAAGTTCACCACCGGCTCGTCGCAGCGATCGCCACGGAAGTCGAAACCGCCGAGAAAGTCGCGCAGCTTCTGTTCGGTCTGCTCCGGAGCGATGCGTTGCAGGTGCAGCAGCGGGCTGGCCTTGGCATCCAGACTGTCCAGCTGGTGCTGGGAGAAATAGCCGATGGCGAGGTTCTCGCCACGCACCATCTCGCCGCTAAGCAGTGGCAGCTCGGCAGACAGGCTCTTGATCAGGGTGGACTTGCCGGCACCGTTGGGGCCGAGCAGCGCCATGCGCATGCCGGGTACCAGCTGCAGGTTGACCTTGTGCAGGATGCATTTGTCGCCATGGCCCAGCTCCGCACCACGCAGGCTGATCAAGGTGGCAGAGGTTTTGTCGGCTTCACGGAAGCTGAAATGGAATGGTGAGTCGAAGTGGGCCGGAGCCAGCTCTTCCATGCGTTCCAGTGCCTTGACCCGGCTTTGTGCCTGCTTGGCCTTGCTCGCCTTGGCCTTGAAACGGCGGATGAAGTCCTGCATGTGGGCGCGTTCGGTCTGCTGCTTTTCGTAAGCCTGTTGCTGCTGGATCATGCGTTCGGCGCGGGCACGCTCGAAGGCGCTGTAACCGCCGCGATACAGCACCAGTTTCTGGCGCTCGAAATGCACGATCTGCTGCACCACCGCATCCATAAAGTCGCGGTCGTGGGAGATCAGCAACAACGTGCCGGGATATTGCTGCAGCCAGCCCTCCAGCCAGAGGATGGCGTCCAGGTCCAGGTGGTTGGTCGGTTCGTCCAGCAACAGCAGGTCGGACGGGCACATCAGTGTGTGAGCCAGGTTGAGGCGCATGCGCCAGCCACCGGAAAAGGATGAAACCGGACGCTGCATTTCGTCTTCGGCAAAACCTAGCCCGGCCAGCAGCTTGCTGGCGCGGCTTTCGGCGGTCCAGGCATCGGCGGCGTCCAGTTCGGCATTGAGCCGGCCCATGGCGGCACCATCCTGGCGCTGTTCGGCCTGTGCCATTTGCTGTTGCAGCTCGCGCAGGCGGGTGTCGCCATCCAGTACATAATCCAGCGCCCGGCGCTCCAGCGCGGTGATTTCCTGCTGCATGTGGGCAATGCGCCACTGGGCGGGGATCTGGCAGTCGCCGCTGTCGGCTTGCAGCTGGCCCTGCAACAGGGCGAACAGGCTGGATTTGCCCGCACCATTGGCTCCTACCAGGCCCACTTTATGGCCCGGATGGATAGTAAGATCAACATGGTCGAGCAGCTGCAAGGGGCCGCGTTGCAGGCTTAGATTGTGCAGGCGAATCATGGGCGGGAGGTCAGTCCGGGAAAGGAAAACAGGATGCGCATGGTATCTGTATTACCTGTCTGCTGCCAGTGCCGGGCGAGCACTGCTCCGATGCTGGCTAGTGGCCTGTACGGCTAATTCCATTAGTCAATTTCGGCGTCTGAGGCTCCGATGCTGCGTTGCTGCTCCTCGCCATAGCCCCGCTATGACTCGTCACAGCGCCTTGCCTCGAATCCCCAGCCATCCGAACTTGAGTTAACGAACTAGCCGTTCAGGCCACTAGAGGCTGTCAGCCTTGCCTGCGGACGTTGGGCCTGCGGTCAACGTTGCTGCTTGCAATGCTCCAGAACATCGCTGTCACCGCTGGCGTTGCGTTGCAGCAGGGTACCTTCTGTGCCCTTGGTCCACCATTCCAGCAGGTCGCCAACATAGCGGGTACCACTGGCGGATACATCAACCCGCATGCTGTGTTCGCGTCCGAGGTAGGTGACGCGGGCAGAGTCAGTGTCGGGGTAAGTTGCGGTCACGCGCACCCCGCTGTCGCAGCTGTAGCGGTAGGTGTCGGGCGTGGCTGCAGCATTGTGGCAGCCAGCCAGCAATCCGCTGCCGGCAAGGATGAAGAAGGCAAGTACTCGCATGAGTCGTGCTCCCGAGAGTGGATACAGGTGATTTGAGCCGGTGATGATCGTTGGGTTCCGTCAAAAATGTGAAAATTATCACAAAAACAGAGCTTGGCGGTTTGTGTTTCCTGGCGTGGCGTTGATCACTGTCACGACAGCGGCAAGAAACAATAGTGGTGGCGAACGGCGGCTTTACCCTACAATTGTGGCCAATATGGGCCAGGTGGTGTGCGGTGACATGCCGGGTATGAAAATGCTGCTGTTGGCCTGGTTGCAGCGTTTTGGCCGATTCTTGCTTATCGGGAGACATTAAATGTCGGGAAAATACATTCTGGTCACCGGCGGTGCCGGTTACATTGGCTCGCATACCTGTGTCGAACTGCTGGAAGCCGGTTACCGGGTTCTGGTGCTGGACAACCTGTCCAATTCGTCGCCGGAATCCATGCGTCGCGTACAGCAGATTACCGGCAAGACGCTTGAGTTTGTCGAAGGCGACATTCGCTTGCTGGCGGATCTGGAAGCGGTGTTCGAGCGCTTCCCGGTCGAGGCAGTGGTACACTTTGCCGGACTCAAGGCGGTGGGTGAGTCGGTGGCCCAGCCGCTGCGCTACTATCAGAACAACGTCACAGGCACCCTCAACCTGTTACAGGTGATGGATGCCCACAACTGCCGCCGGCTGGTGTTCAGCTCGTCGGCCACTGTGTACGGCGATCCGGCATCAGTACCGATCCGTGAGGATTTTCCGCTGTCGGCCACCAACCCCTATGGCCGTTCCAAGCTGATCATTGAGGACATGCTGCGTGACCTGTGCCGCGCTGACGAGCGCTGGTCGGTGGCGCTGCTGCGCTACTTCAACCCGGTCGGAGCCCATGTGTCCGGGCTGATCGGCGAAGACCCGCGCGATATTCCCAACAACCTGATGCCCTATATCACCCAGGTCGCGGTCGGCAAGCGCGAGCGCCTGCAGGTATTCGGTGGCGACTACCCGACACCCGATGGTACGGGCGTACGTGATTACATCCATGTGGTCGATCTGGCCAAAGGGCACATCAAGGCACTGGCTGCGCTCGACCGACCGCGTCTGCTGACGGTCAACCTGGGTACCGGTCGCGGCTATTCGGTGCTGGAAATGGTTGCCGCGCTGGAACAGGCATCCGGCTGTGCTGTGCCCTACGAGATTGTGGCCCGTCGCCCCGGTGATGTCGCCCAGTGCTATGCCGACCCTGCGCTGGCGCTGGAATTGCTCGGTTGGCAGGCCGAGCTGGATCTGACCCGCATGTGCGAGGACAGCTGGCGCTGGCAAAGCAACAACCCGCAGGGCTATATGTAGGTGTGAATTCATTCGCACAAATACCGGCCGTATGCCTGGCCATACCGGGCAATGTTCGAATGAATTCGAACCTACAAAACCGGGCTGTTGTGTAGGTGCGAATTTATTCGCACAAATGCGGCCATGTTGCCCGGCGATGCCGGGCGCTGTTCGAATGAATTCGAACCTACAAAACCGGGCTGTTGTGTAGGTGCGAATTTATTCGCACAAATGCAGCCATGTTGCCCGGCAGGCGGGTTTTACAGGTTCTGTTCGGCCATTTCGCGCAGGTACTTGAACAGCTTGCGTGCTGCCAGCGGCGGCTTTTCGCGGGCGCGTTCGTGCTGGGCCTGACGGATCAGGCCGCGCAGGTGCTGGCTGTCAATGTCGGGATATTCCAGCATCAGCTCTTGCAGGGCATCGTCGCCCTCGTCCAGCAGGCGTTCACGCCAGCGCTCCAGCTGGTGAAAGCGGTTGTTGTATTCACGGCTGGCGCTGTCAAAATTGTCCAGCACGCTTTGGATGGCCTCGACGTCGTGGCCGCGCAGCAGCTTGCCCAGATACTGGTTATGGCGCTTGCGGGCAATGTGCTTGGTATGACGGGGGCTTTCTTCCAGCGCCTTGAGCAGGGCGTCATTGAGGGGCAGGCGGTTGAGAATGTCGGGTTTCAGTCCGGCCAGCCGTGCGCCCAGATCCTGCAAGGCAAGAAATTCGCGCTTGACCTGGGTTTTGCTTTTTTCTTCGATGAAATCGTCTTCAAGATGTTCGGACATGGTGCTTCCTGTGATTGAACAGCAACCGGGTGCATGGCCCGCGCCATGGCTCTGGGCGTCGTGCCATGCATGACAGTACCGGAAAAACGGTGGAACGCAGCATGCAGCCGATACGACTGTCGCGCCATGGTCCGGTATTTCTGGTAGTCTTTCCCGTTATTTTCTTTGCGGTGGAGTATACAGCATGAACGGCATTGAGCAGTCCGGCCCGGATGCAATTCCCGGCTTGCAGGCACAGGTTGAGCAAATTCTGGCCGAAGCCCGGCGTCAGGGTGCCAGTGCCTGCGAGGTGGCGGTCAGCGTGCAGGACGGCCTCACCGCCAGTGTGCGCCAGCGCGAAGTGGAGTCGATCGAGTTTATCCGCGACCAGGGCTTTTCCATTACGGTGTACAGCGGGCAGCGCAAAGGCTCGGCCAGCACCACGGTGATGGGCGATGCCGCCGTGCGTGAAACCGTGGCCGCGGCGCTGGCGATTGCCCGGCACACCTCGGAAGACGATTGCGCCGGCCTGGCCGATGCCTCGCTGATGGCCACAGAGCTGCCCGAGCTGGACTTGTGGCACCCCTGGGACGTATCACCGGAACAGGCCATCGAGCTGGCGCTGGAATGTGAAGCCGCCGCTTTCGCCGCCGACCAGCGCATCACCAATGCTGACGGTACCAGCGTGGACACCAGTCGGGGCTGCACGGTATATGGCAACAGCCACGGCTTTATTGGCGGCTATGCCGGCACCTCGCACAGCATCAGCTGCGTGATGATCGCCGGTGAGGGCGAGCAGATGCAGCGCGATTACTGGTATGACCACGCCCGCCGTGCCGACCTGCTGGCCAGCGCACAAAGCATTGGCCAGCACGCGGCGCTGCGTACGGTCAGCCGGCTTGGTGCCCGTCCGGTACCGACCTGCAACGTGCCGGTGCTGTTTGCCGCTGAAGTGGCTGGCGGCCTGCTTGGGCATCTACTGGGCGCGATTTCCGGTGGCAACCTGTACCGCAAATCAAGCTTCCTGCTGGATGCACTGGGCGAGCAACTGTTTCCTGACTGGTTCACCCTGGACGAGCGGCCCCTGTTGCCGGGCGGGCTGGCCAGCAGCGCATTCGACGGTGATGGCCTGGCCACCCGCAACCAGCCGTTCGTCAAGGACGGCCAGCTGGTCAGCTACCTGCTTAGCACCTATTCCGGCCGCAAGCTGGGCCTGCCCAGCACCGCCAACGCCGGCGGCGCACGCAATGTCTTTGTCAGCCATGGCCAGCAGGATCAGGCGGCACTGCTCAAGCAGATGGGTACTGGCCTGCTGGTCACCGAACTGATGGGGCAGGGTCTGAACATGGTCACTGGCGATTACTCCCGTGGTGCTGGCGGTTACTGGGTGGAAAACGGCGAGATCCGGTTTCCGGTGCAAGAAGTGACCATCGCCGGCAACCTGCGGGACATGTACCGCAATCTGGTCGCCATCGGCTCCGATCTGGACACGCGCGGCAGCATCCGTACCGGCTCGGTCCTGCTGGAACAGATGAAAGTGGCCGGCAGCTGACCGGGCAACAAACTCCATGCAAGACCAGCATTTTGACGACCTGGCGGTGCGCTTTGCCCGCAAGATCTACGGCAACAACAAGGGAGCCATCCGCCTGGCCGTGTTGCAGGCGGATTTACAGGAAGTGCTGCCGCAGCGGCCGCTCAGGGTGCTCGATATTGGTGCCGGGCTGGGCCACATGGCGTTATGGCTGGCCCGGCAAGGGCATCAGGTAACCCTCGCCGAGCCCAGTGCGCCGATGCTGGCAGCGGCACGTAGCAGCTTTGCCGAAGCAGGCATCAAAGCGCAATTCATCCAGTGTGACTGGCAGCAGCTGGTGGCGAGCAAGCCGGAGCCCTACGACCTGGTCCTGTGCCATGCGGTACTGGAATGGCTGGCCGAACCGGCGGCCTTGCTGGCGGCGCTGAAGCCGGTTCTCAAGGCCGATGGCTGGCTGTCACTGGCGTTCTACAACAAGGATGCGCTGGTGCTGCACAACCTGATCAAGGGCAACCTGCGCAAGCTGGCCAAAGAGCATTTTGCCGGTGACCAGGGCGGCTTGACGCCGCAACAGCCGCTTGACCCGCGCGAGCTGGAACAGCTGCTGGTCGGGCATGGCTGGCAGGTTGACCAGCGCAGTGGCATCCGGGTGTTTCATGACTACATGCAGCCAAGGTTTCGCGACAAGATCGCCGACAACGAGCTGGTGGCAACCGAGTTGCTTTACCGGAAACACCCGACGCTGGGGCCGCTGGGCCGTTATCTGCACTGGCTGTGCCGTCACTCCGCCTGAGCAGGTTAAACCTGTAGGTTCGAATTTATTCGAACAATTCCGGCTCAGCCGGGTTATAGGGCCATGTGCGAATGAATTCGCACCTGCACAACAGCCCGGTTTTGTAGGTTCGAATTCGTTCGAACAGCGCCCGGCATCGCCGGGCAACATGGCCGCATTTGTGCGAATAAATTCGCACCTACACAACGGCCCGGTTTTGTAGGTTCGAATTCGTTCGAACAGCGCCCGGCATCGCCGGGCAACATGGCCGCATTTGTGCGAATAAATTCGCACCTACACAACGGCCCGGTTTTGTAGGTTCGAATTCGTTCGAACAGCGCCCGGCATCGCCGGGCAACATGGCCGCATTTGTGCGAATAAATTCGCACCTACACAACGGCCCGGTTTTGTAGGTTCGAATTCGTTCGAACAGCGCCCGGCATCGCCGGGCAACATGGCCGCATTTGTGCGAATGAATTCGCACCTACAACGACGGGGTTATCCGAATAGGTGGGCGTGCCGGGGGGCGTTTGTGCGAATAAATTCGCACCTACAGAGTGCGGCTTGGTACATGCTCTGTGCGAAGGGGCTTGCCCACCCTTGTCGGGGGCAAGTCTGCTTCTATAATCCCAGCCGCCACCAGCTCTTCTTTTCTTCCGGCTTGTCAGCCAGCGGGCATTCGGGACGCTTGCCGTAATCATCCTTCTCGCAAGGACGAATCCGGCGACGCTCGGCCAGGCTGGTCTGCTTGACGTGGATGGTGATCGCGGGGGTTTGCATCAGTGTCTTTCCGTTCTCGTCCAGCAGTTGCACGGCAAGCTGGTGGCTGCCACGCTCCACATCGCGGATTTGCCATTGGGCTTGTGTGCTGGCGCTGCCATGGGCGGCTCCATCCAGCCATGCCTGATAATGATGGCCAGGCAGTAGCTGCGGCGTACTGCTGGCGTGGATATCGATGACGGTTCCGGTATTGCGCAGGGTGTCATCCTGTACCGGACTGACCAGCTGCAGGGCCTGATAGAGCGGTGGTGGCGGAGCCAACTGCTGCTTCAGCTCCGCCGGTGCCTGCAGTTTGATGATGCGCTGGCCGGCGGGCATGCGGTTGACTGGTGGGATCTCGACTTTTGTGCTGTCGGCAGTTGCCGGAGGGCGGTCAGTGAACACGCGCTGGCCGCTTTCGTCCACGTAACTGTAGATCTGTGCCAGGGCGGCATGCGGCCCGGCCAGCATTGTCAGGGTAAGCAGAACGGCCAGGATTGCAGGCTTCATTGGCGGCGACGTGCGGGCGCGTTGACGTGGGTGCGTTGAATGGTAATCGGGTAGGTGGCGCTTTGCTGCAACACCCGCTCACCGGACAGAACCTGCACGGCAAGACTGTGCTCGCCACGGTCCAGATTGCTGGCCCGTAGCAGAATGCTGCGCACCGGCTGGCCGTGGGGCTGGCCGTCCACCAGCAGTTGCAGTCTGTGCTGCAGCATCAGGCGTGGCTGCACCTGTACCTGTACCTGGATATCGCCACTGTTGGCGCGGAAGGTGCCATCCTCGGGCAGTCCGGTGAGCGCCAGCTGCCGGTAAGGCGGAGCGGCAGGTGCATCATCGGCCGCCTCCTGTTGCCCCGCCGGACGTGCTGCCGGGGCCGGCATTTGCGTGCGGTTGACTTCCGGCAGGTGTACTTCCTCGGCATCCACATGCAGTGGCGGCTTGTCGGTAAAGACACGGTTGCCGTGCTCGTCGATGTACTGGTAAACCTCGGCTGCCTGACTGGCACAGGCCAGACTGGCAAGCAGTAATAACCATGGATGACGCATGCTTGACCTCCGCCGGTACGGGCAGTACCTGATGTTGATAACGGGGGCGGGCAGAAGTGCAGTTGCTTCCTGTTCGCCATTTTTGGCAGCAGACCTCTGGTATTTGGCGCTGTCAGGGTCCAGAATATCACGATTGCTGCCCGCTCTGTTGTGGGCCGTTAGTCGTTTTGGAGACCCAGATGTTGAAGTCGCTCGCATTAATAGAACAACACCATGTGAAATGGATTGACCTTCGTTTTACCGATATTCGCGGGCAGCAACATCACCTCACCCTCCCGGCACGCAACCTGGATGAAGACTTTTTCGAGCAGGGTGCCATGTTTGACGGCTCTTCCATGCCCGGCTGGAAAGGTATCGAAGCCTCCGACATGCTGTTGCTGCCGGATGACGACAGCGCGGTACTCGATCCCTTCACCGAAGAAAGAACCCTGATCCTGATGTGTGACGTGATCGAGCCTTCGACCATGCAGGGCTATGACCGTGACCCGCGTGCGTTGGCCCAGCGCGCCGAGGACTACCTCAAGGCCACGGGCATCGGCGACAGCTTCTGGGTCGGCCCGGAGCCGGAGTTCTTCATCTTTGACCAGGTGCAATACAAGGCTGAAATGTCTGGCGCCATGTTCAAGATCCACTCCGCGCAGGCGGCCTGGAACAGCGATGCCGAGCTGGAAGGTGGTAACCGTGGCCATCGCATTGCCGTGCGCGGCGGCTACATGCCGGTAGCGCCCAACGACCCCGACCACGAAATTCGCACCGCGATGTGCAACGCGCTGGAAGAAATGGGCCAGGAAGTCGAGGTGCACCACCATGAGGTGGCCACCGCCGGCCAGAACGAAATCGGCGTCAGGTTCAACACCCTGGTGACCAAGGCCGACGAGGTGCAAACCCTCAAATACGTGGTGCGCAACGTCGCTGATGCCTACGGCCGCACCGCCACCTTCATGCCCAAACCGCTGCACGGCGACAACGGTTCCGGCATGCACGTACACATGTCGATCACCGCCGACGGCAAGAACATCTTTGCCGGCGAAGGCTATTCCGGCCTGTCCGACGCGGCGCTGTACTTCATCGGCGGCATCATCAAGCATGCCAAGGCGCTGAACGCCCTGACCAACCCCTCGACCAACTCCTACAAGCGCCTGGTGCCGGGTTTCGAAGCTCCGGTGATGCTGGCCTACTCGGCACGCAACCGCTCGGCTTCCGTGCGCATTCCCTACGTCACCAGCCCGCGTGCCCGCCGCATCGAAGCCCGTTTTCCCGACCCGTCCGCCAACCCCTATCTGGCCTTTGCCGCGCTGCTGATGGCCGGGCTGGACGGCATCCAGAACCGCATCCACCCCGGTGATCCGGCCGACAAGAACCTGTACGATCTGCCACCGGAAGAGTCACGGCACATTCCGCAGGTGTGTGGCAGCCTCAAGGAAGCGCTGGATGCGCTGGATCAGGATCGCGACTTCCTGCTGCGCGGCGGCGTGTTCAGCAACGATTTCATTGATGCCTACATCGAACTGAAGGCCGCTGAAGAGCTGCGCGTGCGCACCTTCGTTCACCCGCTGGAATACGAGCTGTACTACAGCTGCTGATACTGCCACAACCGGTCTTGCAGGCCGGTAACTGATCCGGCCTGCATTCACTTGCGCCCGTGCGGTGCTGCTTTGCTGTAATACCCTATCCTCATGCATTACATTTTTCCGTTGCTGGCCGTGCTGTCCTGGGCCGGCAACACTGTCATCACCAAAATGTCCGCCAGCAGCATCGAGCCGACCGAAATCGGCTTTTACCGCTGGCTCCTGGCCTGGCTGTTGATGACTCCCTTCATGCTGCGCCCGACGCTGCGCAACTGGTGGCGCATCCGCCCGCACCTGGGCAAGATCTTCATCATGGGCACCCTGGGCATGGCCATGTTCCAGAGCCTGATGTACTTTGCCGCCCAGTACACCACAGCGGCCAACATCGGCATCATCCAGGCGCTGATTCCTGGCATCTCGCTGGTACTGGCCCTCATGCTGCTCAGGCAACGGCTGACCCCGGCGGCCATCGTTGGTGCCGCCACCGCCTTTATCGGCGTGCTGCTGGTGGTGTCCAACGGCCAGCTGGGGCAACTGGTGCAACAGGGGCTCAACCGTGGCGATGCCCTGATGGTTGGCGCGGTGTTGTCCTATGCCCTGTACAGCACCCTGCTCAAGCACTGGCAGGTAGCAATCTCCGCCATGCAGATGATGTACCTGCAAATGCTGGCCGCCATCATCGTGCAGCTGCCATTGTTCTTGTTGCAGCCGAAAACCGGGCTGAACATGGACAACATCCCGCTGGTGCTCTACGCCTGCCTGGCCGCCTCGATGATCGCGCCGCTGGCCTGGATGCATGGCGTGCGCCTGATGGGCCCGAGCCGCATTGCCATCTTCTTCAACCTGATGCCGATCCTCAGCCTGTTCATTGCCGCCCTGACGCTGGGCGAGGCGATCGAGCTGTACCACTGGATCGGCACCGCCATCATCCTGCTGGGCGTGTTCCTTGCCGAACGCTGGAAGGGCAAGCCGGCCTGAGCCAGCGCGACGCGGCGGCAATCTTGCATGTTGACGCATGGCTTGTTAGGGTTCACGGCAAAACACCCGCAACACCGACGTGCGGGTTTTTGTTTTAAACGCGACTGATATCAGGTACTGGAAAACAGCATGGCAAGTTTTGATATTCAAGGTGAAATACACAGCATCGACGAAACGCGCACCTACGGCCAGAACGGCTTCACCAAGCGTGAATTTGTCATCAAACTGACCGGCGAGGGCGAAAACCCCAGCTACCCCAACTATGTGGCGCTGGAGCTGGTCAAGGACAAATGTGCGCTGCTCGACAGCTACCGGCAAGGCGACGAGGTCAAGGTGGCCTTCAACCTCGGGGGCCGGCTGTGGAGCGCACCGGGCAAGCCGGAAAAATGCTTTGTCAGCCTGCAGGCCTGGCGTATCGAAAAAACGTCTGGAGTGGCCAGCCAGGATACGGCTGATGGCTGGGGAGGCTTCGATCAGACGCCACCGCCGAATGATGATGATTTTCCGTTCTGATGCGGCGAAACAGGCGGATCAGGGCTGGTTGAGGGTGTGGGGGTAAACCGCAGGCAGCTGGCTGAACAGGCTCTGCTGCTCCAGCAGCTTGAGCGTGGTCAGCTTCATAGAAGGCCGAATGGCGTGCGGGACTCTGTAGATCGGCTGATGCAGGGTCAGCGGCCGGCCCAGTTTGAACAGGTAATAGGCAGTGTCCGAGGTTGATGCCTTGCCGGCCATGGCCGCAGTAATGGCATGACGTGGTCCGAGGCGGACCCCCAGTACCGGCCAGATGCGGTCAATCTGTTTGCTGTTGCTATCGCTCGGAGAAGTACGGGCCAGCGCCAGATAGCGGATTTCCTCCACCACATGCTGCTCGAATTTGCCGACAAAGGTTGCTTGCGGCATGTGATACCAGCCAGCCGTTCCCTGCTCAAAACGCTCGAAATAGTCCCGGTCACGCTCTCTTGCACCACCCAGCGAAATCGTCATGCACAGGTCGGGGTAAAGCACCTGCTTCATGCCATGCACTGGAATACGGGCGGCATCCTGTACAAACAGGGCATCAGCCATTTCATGGGTGTAATTGCCGGTATCACCGATCTGGCTGCGCAGATAATCCAGCAGCCAGCCATCACTGGACGCGCCGGGCAGCAAGGGAAACGCGCCAATGCCAATTTCTTTGATGGCATCAGCGTAAGGGTTGTAATCGTCTTGTGCAAAATGCCCCGGATAAAGCGCGAATGCGCCAAATACAGGGCGGCTTTTGCGCTGATTGTCGGTGGATGAATCATGCAGGGCGATCAGCGCATCACGATAGCGGTGCATCTGGTTGATGGCGTCGTCCGGTACAAAATCCGTGCTGTCGATATCATCTTCTTCGTATTGATTTCGTTCAGTCTTGATACGGTATTTGGCGTCGAACAGCCAGATAAAACGCCGCTCTTTGTCGCGAGTACCGCCAGGCAGGCATACCTCCAGCACGATATCCGGCTTCTGTGTCACCAGGTAAGAGCGGATCGAAACACCTTTGCGCGTGAATCTCGGCTCGTGGGCCAGAGAGGCGGTTACGCCATCCGAACGCTTGAAGCGGAATGCACCGGCAAAGCCGTCTTGCAGGCGGTATTCAAAAAACTCGTTGAGCTCCAGGCCGGACTTTTTGGCTGCCACTTCCTCAAAGCCCAGGTCATCCAGCAGCATCTGGCGGATACGCAGAAAGCACCAGATCTCGTAAATTTCCGCTACCGACTTCATCGACACTTCGGACTGGCCGGCCAGCACGTCCAGATAAAATTTCAGCTCCTGCCAGACGCGGTAAACACTGCTGTAACCGGTTTTTTGCTGCAACACCAGTGACTCGCCGTTCATGCCGGTGTAGTCACCAACTTCCTGCAAAAAGCTGCGATCGAGCATCTTTTGCATCGGTTTTTGCCAGTTGTTCAGTTCCTGCAGAAAGGCATCCGACAGGCGCTGGCGGTCCGGTACCTGATTGCCGAGGCGCAGGCGCTGTTCAAGTCCGGCCAGTTGCTGGCGGCTCTTGCTGACCACCATCTTGATGAAGCGGTTTTCCGGCGTGTCCACGCTGAGCCGTTTTTTCTCCACTCGATAGCGGCGGTCAGTGCGCTGGCTGGCCAGATCATCACGTACCCGCTCGCCCAGCCGATGCGGAATACGGCCCTTGAGCCGGTCAGCACGGCTGTAGCGGACATCTGCCTGCAAGCGGCTGTGTGGTGCCAGGCGGATGACCTGTAACCCCTGCTCGAACTTCTCGCGCAAACGGGCAAACTGGGCCAGCCACAACAACGGAAAGTTGCCGCGCTGGCGGCTGCTGGCCGCATCCTGGCCGGTTTTCTCTACCAGGCTGAAACGCCACAGCGGAAAGCTCTGGTCGATTACCTCATACATGGCGGGCAGATCACGCTGCAGCAGCATCTTGGTGGGCAGCACCTCGACCGCCAGCGCATGCTGGAGCGCTCTGCCGTGGCGCGTATAGCTCACGGGCAAGCGCAGCCAGCCGACATCATTGCCGGTTTGTACATTACCGGTTAGTCGCGCCGGCATCGAGCCGCGTGCTGGAGCAAAGCGGAAACCGTCATTCAGTTGCCGGCTGCGATGAGTCAGTTCGGCACTGGTCACGTCCTCGTGGAAGATCCACTCAAACTGGTATTCGGTATTTTCGAAAAACAGAGGCCGGGGCAGCTCTAGCACAGACACTGGCTCGCCTTCGACTTCTTCACCCTGAACGCGCAGCGTCAGCGCCGCTGACGACAGGCGCACGCCGGCTGCCTGACTTTGCTGGCCATGGTTTTTTAATGTGTTGTCATGGGTTTGCTGGCGTGCAGAAATATCCCTGCTCCAGACAGTCAGCTCGAAGTCTTCAGTGATGATCTGCAACAGCTCGGGCATGCATCAGCCTCCAGGCGAAAACCGTTACGGCCAGAAGCTGGTAAAGCCGGAGCTGTTAAGACGATCCAGCATCCACTGTAATTTGATTCTGGAACGACAGGCTGTACGTGCTGGCTGGTCATTTTCCAGACGGTAAAAATCGGTGCGGATCTTGTCATCAGCCCAGATATCAATTAGTTGTACTTCCAGAACTTCGTGCAAACGGGTCAGCAGGTTATGGTCGCCATTGCTCTGCAACTTGTCGGCATCACCCTCGATACGGGGCAAAACCTTCTGCATCAGGAAGTCATCCCACACTGCCTGCAGGTCTGCGCCCGGCTTGGGCGTGCCATGGCAATGTACCGCCAGCAACAGCTCGTTGAGTGCGCGGTAAGCTAGCTCAAACGGTGAGCCTTTCAGCACGCTGTTGACGGCCTTGAGAAACTCGATGCTGGCTTCGGTATCGATTTTTTCAATAGCCTCTTTACCGCTGGAATGACGGGGGAACGTCAGCGGAACATGGCTGATGCTGCCTGCATAAAAGTCGTCAAAGTCGTTGGGGAAGAACTCGCCAAAGTCAAAACTCATGGCGCGATCGATCACCTTGCGTGAAAAACCATGGGTGGTTTCGTCCATGTTTACCGTGCCGGCCACGATCAGGTTGGGCGGAATGGCAATGCCATGTTCGAGAAAGTGCTGCCACAGTAAATGATCGGTGCCGGACTCGTCTTCCGTTTCTAGCTGCAGCGTGCGGGCTAGTGCCTCCTGTTGTTCCGGCTCCAGCTCACCAAGTGCCGAGGCATTGAGCAGGGCATCGCAGCCGTATTCGAAGTCGTCTGCGTCCCAGCTCCAGTCACGGGTTTCGGTTAGGGCCAGATAGTCGGCAAAGTACTGCTCCACAGGCGCTAGGTTCATTTCATCCAGACACAGCCAGAAGGGCACTGCCGCATCCAGTTGGCTGCTGTTTCCCGTCAGCAGGGTGCGGCTACCATCTCCCTCCAGTGCAAAGCCCTGTTGCAACAAATCGCGCCATGCCGCTACCAGAAAGCGCAGCACATCCGTGGCTACATACTCGGTTTTGCCCGATAGCCGCGAACTGTAACCCAGCAAATCACTAGGTTCGTGCCAGTCGGGACGTACCGCAACCAGACAGAAGTTGTTGTTTTGTGGATGAAATTTGGCTTGTTCGCGTACAAAGCGAGACTTGCCTGTGCCGGAGATTCCGGCGAGGAGCAGGAAGGGTTTGGGTACAGAAACTGAGTTACTAGAACGGCTTTCTATGAACAGGTCTGCCTCTGCGGGGTTCTCTAGAATGTATTCGCAGAGCTTTTGAAAGGTAGCATCATAGCCAAGTGCAAACTTATCGTAGTTTAGTTTCAACTCATCGAATAAATGAGGTAGCCCAGCGTCAGATCGATATTTTCTAGAAATATCTTGAATGGTGATTTGGTTGGTCCTGAGTGCTTCGACGAGATCGCGCAGAATAGCGGTTGGAATAAACCGCAGCGGGTTGTTTTCCTGCGATGTTCGAACGTGAATTAGTTCGTTTGTTGCTTTTTCAACCACAAAGGAGCGAGCACCATCGCCAATGGTGAGTCCTGGCTTCAAATTGAATTTCATCTGTCGGCCTGAGTGCGGGGCTTGGCTATCGAAGTTTACCAGGGTAATAGGTGTGCGATTAGCATGCAAATTTTGAAAGAGCCTCAAATTAGTGATTGTTTCGGTTTAGATTATTTCAGGGAAGCGCTGAATAAAACCGCTCAAGTCAGAGGATTCATGTAATTTCAAAAATCAGCACTGAAAACTCGGCTCCAGAGCCAAAAATACAGTTTTTATTTACGGTTTTACCCGTTTTGCTGCTTTTCCGTAAGCGCCCCTAAATCCGCATCTTCCCCTTCGGCACTCTGCTGCCCACACTGGCCTCCGTACTTTTTTCGGAGGTTTTTCAATGTCCAACCAAGAGCTTCGCGCCACCTGGCAGCAGCGGATTGAGCAACACCAGGCTTCGGGCCTGTCCATCAAGCAGTTTGCCGAGCAGAATGCGCTCAACTATCACCAGTTTTGCTATTGGCGCAAGAAGTTTGCGGATGAGCAGCAGGCCGGTGCGGCGGGCTTTGCCCGTGTGACACGCCGGCATGATTTATCCGCTGGCCAGCCCGGTGGCCATGGTTTGTGCATTCACCTGGCCGGCGGCCTGAGCATCACCGGCATCGGCCATGACAATCTCGGTGTATTGCTATCCCTATTGAGGCAGCTGTGATGAGGCCGCGTTATCTGAGGCCGGCGCAGAACATGCCGCAGATTTATCTGTACCGCGCGCCGGTGGATTTTCGCCTGCAGGCCTTTGGGCTGGCCGCACTGGTCGAGCGCGAGCTGGGCCACAACCCGTTTTCCGGTGCGCTGTACGCCTTTACCAACCGCCGGCGCAACAAGATCAAGTGCGTGATGTGGGAAGACAACGGCTTTGTCCTCTATTACAAGATGCACTGCTGCAAAGCTGGCCGCTGGCGGCAGGATTTCTGGACTATTTGCATGGCAATACACAGCAGACAGGCTGCGAGTCCGTCGACAAGGATCAGTAGTTTCCTGATGCAGCTTGGCGGCTGAGTGCCATCGCTCAAGCGCCAATGCCGCCAGCCAGTCATGGGGCTGGAAAAAGCCGGGAATGATGCTGGTCATGAACAGTACCGGTCCGACCATCAGAGGCCTGTCCAGCATTTTGTGCCGGACAGACGCTGTTTGTTGCCACAGCCGGATGCGGCCAACTGCTATTGGTTGCCGGTGACCTGTTTGCGTGGCAGATAGCGGGAAATGTCGGCATTGGGCTGAAAGCTGACTTCGAGCTTTTGCACGGCCAGCGTTGCCGGTTCAATCTCCAGTTCCACCCGGTTGCCGTCCACATCGCGGCCGTGGATTTCATAACAGCCATCATCCACCTTCAGGCGCTCTGTGGTTATGCCCAGCTCGCTCACGAAGGCGGTAACGCTTTCGCGCGGATGCCATTCGGACATCGGGCTGCGACAGTCATCATCTGCATGGGCAAGGCCGGAAACCGTCAGGGCTGTCACTGCCGCGGTCAGCACTAAAATGTTCATTGCTATTCTCCTGCAAGGTTGACAGCAGCATACTCGCTCTCCAATCTGACAGCACCCTGAAGAAATGAAAAAATTTCAGTCCGGGACAAAACATCATCTCGTTCAGCCGGGAGATTGAACGATGCGCATATTACTGATTGAGGATGATCTGGTTCTTGGCTCGGCCATACAGGACCAGCTGGCAAGCGAGGGCTACTCAGTTGATCGCGTGGAGCGTCTGGGGGCGGCAGAAAGCGCGTTGTCCGTTGCCTCCTATGATCTGATCCTGCTGGACCTGATGCTGCCTGACGGTCGGGGTATTCCATTCCTGCGCACGCTTCGCAAGCAAGGGCAGAACACTCCGGTGATCATCCTCACGGCCATGGATCAGATATCCGATCGTATTGAAGGGCTGAATGCCGGAGCAGATGATTATCTGGTCAAGCCGTTCGATCTTAGCGAGCTGACTGCACGCATTGGTTCTGTGGCCCGCCGTTACAGCGGCAATCCCAACCCGCTGATCACTGTTGGAGAGCTGCAGATTGACCTGGCGGCACGCAAGATTTTGCGCAATCAGCAGCCTGTTGCCCTGACCGGTCGCGAGTGGGCACTGCTGGAGGCGTTCCTTGGCAGTCCGGGGCAGTTACTGTCCAAGGCCAAGCTGGAGGACAAGCTGTACTCCTTCGATGCGGAAATCGAAAGTAACACCATTGAAGTGCTGGTCAGCCGTTTGCGCAAGAAACTCGGGGCGGGCCTGATTCTTACCGAGCGCGGACTGGGCTATCGCTTGGGCCCGGCTCAGGATGCAGCCAGTGAATAGTTTGCAAGGTCGCATCGCCCTGTTGCTGGGCGTGTTGTTTCTTGCACTCTGGGCGGCTTCTGCAGTGTTGACCAGCCGGCAGATACGTACCGAAATCGAGAGTGTATTCGATTCGGCCCTGCAGGAAACGGCACAGCGTATTTTACCGCTGGCGGTGGCGGACATCCTCGAAAACGAACAACAGGATACACCCAGGCGCCTGGCCACCATTCACAGCCACAACGAGCTGCTTACCTACCTGGTTCGCGACCCGCAGGGCAGGATTCTGTTGCGATCCCATGATGCCGTGCCGGAGCAGTTTCCCGCCTGGGACGGTTCTGGTTTTCGGCAAACAGAGACGCATCGCATCTATAACGAAGACAGCCTGCAAGGCTCGATCCGCATCAGTCTGGCCGAGCCGCTGGCGCATCGACAGGCAATGATTCGCAACATACAGCTTTCCCTGGGACTGCCGGTGTTGATCTTCATGCCGCTGGCCCTGCTGGCCATCATCCTGGTCATACGTACCAGCCTGGTTTCCCTGAACAGGTTCCGTGATCGGCTGGCGCACCGGGATGAGCATGACTTGTCCCTGTTGCCAACCGACGGGCTGCCTGCCGAAATTACACCCATTGCCAATACCCTGAATGAAGTGCTGGCCAAACTGGCCAGTGCCTTTGCTGCCGAACGCGGTTTCACCGCCAATGCGGCACACGAGTTGCGTACTCCCCTGGCTGGCGCAATAGCACAGGCACAGCTGTTGCAACGCGAGACACAAGAAGACCGGAGCCGCCAGCGCGCACTGGATATTGAAAGTACCCTGAAACGCCTGACGGTCATGTCCGAGCGGCTGATGCAGCTGGCCCGTGCTGAAGGCAGTCAGCTGTTTCTGGACAGGGCCGGGGATTTGCGTCCGGTCATGGAGCTGCTTGGCATGGATCTGACCCGCAATGGCAATGCGGGGCGGTTGATTCTGGATCTGCCAGAGCGGCCGGTGCAGTCGAATCTGGATCCGGATCTGTTTGCCATCCTGTACCGCAACCTGCTGGAAAACGCACTGCGTCACGGCACGGCAGGAACTCCCGTGCATGTCCGTCTTGATGACAGTGGGCTTCTGTCGGTCAGCAACGACTGCGACATCATTCCTGAACAGGTATTGCAGCAGCTAACCCGGCGTTTCGAGCGTGGCCAGGCCAGGGCCACGGGTAGTGGTTTGGGGCTGGCCATCGTTCAGGCCATCTGTTTGCGCATAGGTACCCGGCTGGAATTAAGCTCCCCGGCACGGGACCGGGAGCGCGGCTTTGAAGCACGTCTGATGCTGCCGGTACAGGCAGGCTGACTCCAGCTTTCGACACTGAAAAGCAGCCAATCGAATTTATTTTCACTCTGTCAGCTTGCTGTCAGCTTGCGACGATAAATTGAAACTGCCCACCCAAAGTAGCCCGGAGCTGATAGCCAGCACATCTTTCCGGCCTTGGTCCGGGCACTCGATGGCTTGCAGCAACCACTGCTGTATGCCGGGTGAATTTTCCACTTAGGAGCTTTGTCATGAAAACTGAAATTTTTGCTATCGCTGTTGCCGGTCTGATGTCCGTTATGCCTCTGGCCCATGCCGGTGAACATCCGGATGCCCAGCAACGTGCGGCACTGGAAACTGCCCTGACCACTGCCGGCTTTGTCAGCTGGGGTGAGATTGAAATGGAAAAAGGCTTCTGGGAAGTCGATGGCGCCCGCAAGGAGCTGGGTGCCAAACTGAAGTTCGAGCTCAAGCTGGACCCGACCACCATGCTGGTGGTTGAAGAGAAGGTCGACGACTGAGTCTGTACCAAAGCCTGTTGCACAGGTCGCACCCGAGTTCAGGTGCGACCTGGTTATACCGATTCCATGTGCCTGCCTTAAACCAAGTTGAATTGCCCATTAAGTTTGCTTTAAGGCATGGCTTTTATCCTGCAGCCATCTGAAGAGAGGATGTTTGCCATGAAAAAACTGATTTGGGGCACTGTACTGGTTGGCATGGCCGCCTGGCTGCTGCCTTCCATCGGACTGCTGCCAGACTGGGATGTGTGGGCCTGGCGCAAACAGCTGATCTATTTCAGCGGGCTGGCTTCTTTTATGTTGATGACAGTGGTCATGCTGCTGGCCATCCGTCCGCACTGGCTGGAAAAACCGCTGGGCGGTCTGGACAAGATGTACAGCCTGCACAAGTGGGCCGGCATCTGGTCGGTGGTGTTTGCGTTGTTGCACTATGGCATCAAACTGGCCAAGGGGCCGATGCTGATGCTGTTTGGCGAGGCAACCAAAGGACCGCGCATAGAGACTTTTCTGGACGTGTTCCGTGGCAGCGCCAAGGATCTTGGCGAGTGGTCACTGTGGATCTTTGCCGCCATGGTGCTGGTGGCCCTGTGGCAGCGCTTTCCGTATCACCTGTGGCGCTATGTGCACAAGGCGCTTGCCGTGTTCTATCTGATTATCGTGTTCCACAGCATTGTGCTGACTCCGGCACAGTGGTGGTTGCAGCCGACCGGCATGCTGATTGCGCTGGCTTCGGTTCTGGGTACCTACGCAGCATTGGTGAGCCTGAGTGGCCGCATTGGCCGCAGCCGTACTCACAGTGGCAAGCTGCTGGAAGTACGTCACCTGCAGTCAGACATGGTTGAGCTGGTGTGCCAGCTGGATGGTCGCTGGCAGCATGAGCCCGGTCAGTTCGCCTTTGTCCGCTTTGAGGGCATTGCAGACCCGCACCCCTTCACCATTGCCAGCGCCGACCAGGGCAATGGCCAGCTGCACTTTGCCATCAAGGCGCTGGGTGATCATACCCGTCAGCTGGTGCGCGAGCTTCAGCCCGGTCAGTCAGTGCGTGTCGAAGGTCCCTATGGTCGCTTCGATCTGCCGCAACAAAAAGGTGACGAGGAACAGGTCTGGGTGGCAGCCGGTATTGGTGTGACTCCTTTCATTGCCTGGCTGGAAGGTCTGCAAGAGCGGCCGGAACAGGCACCAGTAGCCAGCCTGCATTACTGCGCCAACAATGAACAGGAAGCGGTGTTTGCCGATCGACTGCAGCAGCTGTGCGAGAAGCTGCCCAGCATCCGCCTGCATGTTCACCTCAGCCAGCGTGATGGCAAGCTGGACTCCAGCCAGCTGTTGGCCGGACGGGGTGACAACACCAGGGTGTGGTTCTGTGGGCCGGAAGGTTTTGCCGACAGCATTGCACAGGCTATGAACCAGCTGGGCATGAACCCGCACAACCTGCACAGGGAGCTGTTCAGAATGCGTTAACCACTCGGCTGTTCATCCAGGCGCATACAGTTTGGGTGACTGCCAGCTAAAACAAAGCCCGGATTAGATAAGAGTCCGGGCTTTGTGTGTTTTGGGCAAGGTTGTTGCGATCAGCGTAGATATCAGTGTGACAGGTCGATCGCTTGCCAGCCCTGGTGGTCGAAGAAGTCGCCGTAGCTGTTCAACATCTGTGCAATGCTGACTACCGCATCGGTAGGTGATTTGTCTTCGGCCTTGCCTTCAACGGCTTCCAGGTCATGCATGACATTGGCCAGCACTATATGCAGCTGGGCATCAGCATCTGCCGGCAGCTCGCAGTTTTCGAAGATATACGCCAGCTGTTCGTTGATCTCTGTGGTCAGCTGCTGATAGCCGCTGGCTGACATCTGGTTTGCGTGGATTTGCTCAATTGCACCGGCAACACTGCCGTGAATTGCATTCATGCCCTGGCGCAGCGGCGCATCAATGGCCCATTTTTGGCCCTGATTCAGTTCCAGGGTAGCGCTGGACAGGTCGTGGTGGTCATGTGCGTCGGCATCTGCCCAGACAGGCTGGGTAGCAAAAGCGAAAAGCAGTGGAGCAGACAAAATGGTTGTCCGGGTAAAGAGCTTGATGTTTTTCATTGGTACTCCTTGAGTAGTCAAGTAAGGGGTGCTTGATATTTCGGGTTCCGGTTAAAGCCAGGCTGGGCCTTTGCAGAAAATAACACAATGATCTGAGCAATCAGTTGTTTGTGCGCATCCATCAGGGTGCGCTTCATTTTCTGACCGGTTCGTATTGCAAAAACCTGGTATCACCGATAAGTTAGTAATAGCTTACTTACTTTACTATGAAGACCATATGAATACCAAACCCAGACAGCTTACTGCCGCCGAGCGCAAAGAGCTGACCATAGAGACGGTGGTCGAGCTGGCGGCCGAACAGAACCCGGCAGAAATCACCACCACTGCAATTGCCCAGCGCATGGGGCTGACTCAGGGAGCACTATTTCGGCACTTCAGCAGCAAAGAGATGCTGCTGGAAGCCACCATGCAGTGGGTCAGCCAGCGCTTGCTGGACCGGGTGGACCGCGCTGCCGCCAAAGCAGGTTGTCCACTTGCTGCACTGGAAGCGATGTTCATGGCTCATACCAGCTTTGTTGCCCGGCACCCGGGTGTGCCGCGCCTGTTGTTTGGAGAACTGCAGCGTCCCGGTAAAACGCTGATCAAGTCCATGGTGGAAACCCTGCTGCAGGAGTACAGCCAGCGCTTGCAACTCCATTTGCAGCAGGGCATTGAGCAGGGTGTCTTTTATCCGCAGCTGAACACCCGGGCCGCGGCCAGTCTGTATATCGGCAGCATTCAGGCGCTGGTCATTCAGGCGACGGTAAGTGGTGAGGCACAGTTGATCAGCCAGCAGGCCCCTGCAGCTTTTGCACTGTTTCGACGTAGCCTGGAGGTTCACCCATGAGTGCTGTCAAACGCAGGCTTCCCGTTGTTTTATTGATACTGCTGGCAGTTGCGGCAGTGCTGTTTTATCTGTGGCAGCAGCAGGCTGAGGACCGCAGTGATCGTCTGTTGCTGTACGGCAATGTGGATATCCGTGAGGTGCAACTGGCGTTTCGTCAGCCGGGCCGCTTGCAGACCCTGAATTTTGATGAGGGTGACCGGGTTGCCGAAGGCACCTTGCTGGCCGAGCTGGATGCCCAGCCCTACCGGGAGGCGCTGGCGGTTGCCAGTGCCAATACCTTGCTGGCCCGTACCGAGCTGAACAAGCTGCAGGCCGGTTTGCGCCCGCAGGAAGTCGAGCAGGCGCGGGCTGCGTTGAACCAGGCACAGGCGGTTGCCCGTGATGCCCGGGCCAATCATCAGCGCCAGCAGGTGCTGGTCAAGGATGGGGCTGTCAGCCGCAGCATGGCGGATGCGGCACAGGCTGCCCACGAGCAGGCGCAAGCCCGGGTCCATTCCGCACAGGCAGCTTTGTCGCAGGCGATCGAAGGCTTTCGACAAGAAGACATTGCCGCGGCGCAGGCCCGGCTGACCGCTGCCGAGGCTGCCGAGGCCCAGGCAGAAACCGCCCTGGCTGATACCCGCCTGCTGGCACCGGCCGATGGCGTTATCCTGGCACGGGTACGGGAAGCCGGCAGCATGTTGGTCAGCCAAGCTGCTGTGTATACATTGAGCCTTGAGCATCCGGTGTATGTACGTGCCTATGTGGGCGAGCCCGATCTGGGCCAGGTAGTGCCCGGACGCCAGGTGCTGATACACAGCGATAGCAGTGAGCGTGTCTATCAGGGCCAGATCGGTTTTGTTTCGCCACGTGCCGAATTCACCCCGAAAACGGTAGAAACCACTGACCTGAGAACCGAGCTGGTATACCGGCTGCGGATTGTGGTCAGTGATGCCGATGATGCCTTGCGTCAGGGCATGCCGGTTACCGTCGAGCTGCAGAGAACCGGCGCGGATGAATGATCTGCTGGCGAGCAACAGTGCACCTGCGGTGCAGCTGACGGAGCTGAGCAAGAGTTTTGGCCCCGTGCAGGCCCTGCATAGCCTGAGTGCGCGAGTGGAATACGGACGTCTGACCGGGCTGGTCGGGCCGGATGGCGCCGGCAAGACCACCCTGATGCGCATCCTGATCGGCTTGCTGCATCCTGACAGTGGCCAGGCCAGTGTCGCCGGTCTGGATACGGTGCGTGAGGCCGAGGCGATCCATGCGGCAACCGGCTACATGCCGCAACGCTTTGGCCTGTATGAAGACCTGAGCGTGCTGGAAAACCTGCGCCTCTATGCGCGGCTGCGTGGTCTGGATGCGGGTCAGCAGAGCGGCTTGTTCAAGGAGCTGCTGGACTTCACCCGGCTGGCACCTTTTACCGCCCGTCTGGCCGGTCAACTGTCGGGTGGAATGAAACAAAAGCTGGGACTGGCCTGTGCCCTGATGGCGCGGCCACGGGTACTGTTGCTGGATGAACCCGGCGTTGGTGTGGATCCGGTCAGCCGTCAGGATCTGTGGCGCATGGTGCAGACGCTGACCGATGAGGGCATGGCGGTGATCTGGGCGACCGCCTATCTGGATGAAGCGGAGCGCTGTGAGTCGGTGTTGCTGCTGGATCAGGGCCAGCTGCTCTATCAGGGCGCGCCTGAACAATTGACCCGGCGCCTGCGTGGTCGCAGTTATCGGCTGGAAAATCTGGACAGCCAGCGCCGGCAACTGCTGAGCGAGGCGCTGGATTTGCCATCGGTCAGCGATGGCGTGATCCAGGGGGCTGGTGTGCGTGTGGTACTGCGTGATGGAGCCGGGCGCACGGACATTGAAGCGCTGGCCAGCCGGGCAGGGGTGCCGTTGCAAGCTGTCGAACCCCGTTTTGAAGATGCCTTCATTGATTTGCTTGGCGGCGGACCAGGTGGAACCTCAGCGCTGGCCGAACGACTGGAACCGGTCCGGCTGGCTTCGGACATTGCCGTATCCTGCAATCAGCTGACCAAGCGCTTTGGCAATTTTACCGCCACCGACGTGGTCAGTTTCGAGGTACGCAAGGGCGAAATCTTCGGTTTGCTCGGCCCCAATGGGGCCGGTAAGTCCACCACCTTCAAGATGCTGTGCGGACTGCTCAAGCCGACTTCGGGCGAGGCCCGGGTGGTAGGGCTGGACCTGCGTCGTGCCAGCGGTGCCGCCAAGGGGCAGCTGGGCTACATGGCGCAGAAATTTTCCCTGTATGGCCTGTTGTCGGTCCGGCAGAACCTGGAGTTTTCAGCCGGCGTGTATGGCCTGGAAGGCAACGAAAAGAACCAGCGCATTGCCCAGATGGTGGAAACCTTTGATCTGGAGCCCTGGCTCGACAGCGCGCCGGATGCATTGCCACTGGGCCACAAGCAGCGCCTGGCACTGGCCTGCGCCTTGATGCACCGTCCGCCGGTGCTGTTTCTGGATGAGCCGACTTCCGGTGTGGACCCCATCACCCGGCGTGAGTTCTGGACCCATATCAACGGGCTGGCACGCAAGGGCGTCACCATCATGGTGACCACCCATTTCATGGACGAGGCGGAGTATTGCGACCGCGTCGCCATGCTGTCCCAGGCACGGCTGATTGCCCTGGATACGCCTGATGCGCTTAAACGTCAGGCCGCCACGACCGATAACCCGGACCCCAGCATGGAAGATGCCTTCATTCATCTGGTTGAAACCGCCGCGCAGGCGACGCAGGTGCAGCCATGAGTCATCGTCGTTTATGGGCGCTGGTGCACAAGGAAAGCCTGCAGGCAGTGCGTGACCCGTCCACCCTGTTGATTGCGCTGGTACTGCCGCTGATCTTGCTGCTGCTGTTTGCCTATGCCGTATCGCTGGACGCGAAAAATGTGCCGGTTGCAGTGGTCAACGAGTCAAGCAGTGCCAAGGCGCAGCAGTTGGCCGCTGCGCTGGCGGCAACAGCCTATTTGCAGCCGGAGTTTGTGCAGGACCGGCGCACGGCAATGCCTGCACTGGTCTCGGGGCAGGTGCGTGGCTACATCGTCATTCCCGCCGACTTCGAACAGCGTTTGTCTCAGCGAGGCGAACAACCCTTGCTGCAGGTGCTGACCGACGGCTCACAACCGAATACGGCCAACTATGTCGAAAACTACACTCTGGGCGTGCTGCAAAGCTGGCGGGCCGGTTTGCCGGAAGCTGCCGCGGCGCAGCAGGGCGGTATTCAGCTGGAGCCAAGATTCTGGTTCAACCCGGAGCTGGAAAGCCGGCGGGCGCTGGTGCCCGGCGCCATTGCCATTGTCATGACCATTATCGGCACCCTGCTCACCGCGCTGGTGGTCGCCAGGGAATGGGAGCGCGGCACCATGGAGGCCATCATGTCGACACCGGCCTCGGTCAACCAGATCCTGATCGGCAAGCTGCTGCCGTATTTTGTGCTGGCCATGCTCTCCATGCTGGGTGCTACCCTGCTGGCGGTGCAGGTGTTTGACGTACCGTTACGCGGTTCACTGTGGGCGCTATTGCTGTTGTCGGCAGTGTTCATGATTCCGGCGCTGGGACAGGGATTGCTGATTTCCTCGCTGACGCGTAACCAGTTTCTGGCTTCACAGATCGCCCTGTTTTCCGGCTATTTGCCGGCCTTTATCCTGTCGGGCTTCTTGTTTGAAATTGATGCAATGCCCGCTGTCGTTCGTGCTCTGACCTATGTGATTCCGGCCCGTTATTTCGTGGATTCGTTAAAGACAGTGTTTCTTGCGGGTGATGTCTGGGCGGTATTTTTGCCCAATCTGTTGGCCATGGCAGGCATAGGGCTATTGTTCTTCGCCCTGGCCAGGCGGGCCACCCGCAAGAATCTAGAGGGTTGAATATGCGAGGCATCATTGTCTGGCCGCGCTTGCGTGCCCAGTTCATCAAGGAAGTGCTGAGTATCCTGCGTGATCCGCGCAGTCGCATGGTGGTGTTTGTCCCCCCGATTTTTCAGCTGCTGGTGTTTGCCTTCGCGGCCACCCTGGAAGTACGCAATATCGAGCTGGCGGTATATAACCAAGACCACGGCCGCTGGTCGGTCGAGTATCTGCAACAGCTGCATGGGGCCGGTTTTGTCAGCCGCATCCATCAGGCACAGAGCCAGCAGCATCTGGGCCAGATGCTGGAGCGGGGGGAGGTGATTGCCGCGCTGAGTTTTCCGGCGGACTTTTCCCGCTCCATCAGTGCCGGCGAGCCGGCCAGCGTACAGGTGCTGGTCGATGGCCGGCGCAGCAACGCAGGGCAGATCAGCCTGGCCTATCTCAACCGGATCGCGGCCTCGGTCAATGCACAAACTCAGCACGAGCTGAGCGTTCCCGAGCCGGCCGCGGTGCGCCACCTGTTCAATCCGAACCTGATCTATCGCTGGTTCACCGTACCCGGGCTGACCGGTATTCTGGCGCTGTTCAGTGCACTGCTGATCACCTCGCTTTCCATTGCCCGCGAGCGGGAAATGGGCACCTTTGACCAGCTGCTGGTGTCACCCACCACAACCACCGAAATCATCCTGGCCAAGTCATTGCCTGCCTTGCTGATCGGCACCCTGCTCGGGCTGGTAATGATCGCCGCCGGGGTCTTCCTGTTTGGCATTCCCTTTACCGGATCATTTGGCTGGCTGCTGTTGAGCCTGACCCTGTTCATCCTGTCGGTGGTTGGCATCGGGCTGATGCTGTCGGCCATCAGCATGACGCAGCAGCAGGCGATTCTGGCGGCTTTTGCTGTTGGCATTCCGGCTGTGCTGATGTCAGGTTTTGCCACCCCGGTGGAAAACATGCCACAGGTATTGCAGTGGCTGGCCCAGCTGATTCCGTTGACGCACTTTCTGATCATTGTCGAGGGCAGCTTTCTCAAGGGGCTGCCCACGCGGGATGTGCTGCACAGCCTGTGGCCGCTGGCCTGCATTGCGGCAACCTGCCTGGGAGCCGCGGTATGGCTGGTGCGCGGGCGTCTGCAATAAATGCATCAAGCCCGCTACGCTTGCTTGAGGAAGCGCTGAATAATGTTGGCGAGGCAGTCAGGGCAAGGCAAAAAATGGCGAAAAAGCGCAGTTTACAAGTTGTAAATGAGCATTTTATTCGCTTCGCTCACTGCTACGCAGCCGTGCTAAAGCACGTTCAACCCAAGGGTTGTGAGTCAGTTTTTAACACAGCCCTGACAACGCAGGTAATTATTCAGTGTTTCCTCAGAAAAATCCTTTGCCAAGCCGCCTCTATCATCTCAACCTCGCTGGCCGTCAGTTTGGCAAACTCTTTGTTGTGGGCACGTTGTGACAGCTTGCCCTCGCCTGACTGCAAAAAGCGCAGCAGCAGGTTCATCAGCGATGCAGGCATATCCAGGGTCTGGCTGACTAGGCCGACAAATTCATCGTGTTTTTCCAGATAGGCGATTTCTTCAGGCAGGGTTTTGTCCACGGTCGTAGCAATGCACTGGTACAGGAATTCCGCCTGCTGTGTGGCATCGAAATATCGATACAAATCCAGCGTTTCGTTGGTGACGGCCACGTTGTAGCGTTCGGTAGGTTGCCAGTCGATACATTCAAGCCGCGGCAGGGAGTAAGCCTGCAAGACATGGCGATAGTCTTCGATACGCTCAAGCAGCACACTGGATACCGGAAAGCGGACTTTTTCGGGCACAAAACGGGTTGCGGCCAGAGCGTGGTGAATCAGATAGCGGTGCAGTCTGCCGTTACCGTCTTCGTAGGGGTGAATAAACACGAAACCAAAAGCCAGGGCGGCGGCAGTCAGCACTGGCGGATAATCAGACTCGCTCAGCAGCTGCCAGGCATCCAGCAAGCCTTGCATAAGTTTGGGCAGGTCTTCAGCTTTTGCCGAGATGTGTTCCGGTAAGGGAAGCCCGCTGCGCCGGTCGTGCTGGCCAATAAAACCGCCTTCTGTACGCAGACCGGCGGTAACAAAGCGATCATCGGCAAGGACAATACGCTGCAGGTTTTCCAGGTGGACAAGGCTGAGGGGGTGCTTGCCGGCCTCGCCCAAAATGCGACCCCAGCGTTCAATACGGGTATGCGGAGGTTGCTCGCCCTCAATGACATAGGATGATTTGGAGTCAGCCAGCAGCAAAAACGCGGCGGCTCTGGCCAGAACATCCGGATGGCATTGGTTGGCAATGGCGTTGGCCTGTTGCGACAGATCCCGCTCCAACCACTTTTCCAGTTCGGCTGTACGATCAATCATGGGACAAAAGTTCTGCACGCCGGGCAGGTTGTTGTTGATGCGTTGTCGCTTTGCCTTGCGGACAGGGCCGGGGAATTGCAGTTTATCGTCCACAAGGGAGACATAATTTCCGCCTTGGCAGTCATCCAGTGGTAGCAGGCAATCCATCAGCCATTCATACAGGAACCAGATACGTCTGCTGTAGGCACCGGTAGGCTGGTCTTTGACCCATGCAACGATTTCACTGGAGTTCAGCTGCTGAAACAGGGGCCGCAAAATGTGCAGCTGGATGCCTTGATATTTCAGGGCAAAGGTAAGCTGACCACGCAGGTCGTTGCTGGGTGCATAGCGTGGCGATAGCACCGTGCAGCCGGGCTGCTGCCGAACGCTCTGTGTGCTGCCTGTGGCATAGGTCTTGGTCAGTGCGGGTACGCGCAAGGCGTAATGCCCAACCAGGGCGGCGTAACCAGCAGGGACTAGGGGTTTAGGATTCGGCATATTTATGAAAAACGATTATCTGCTGTGAAAAACGATTATATTTGTCGAAATCTATGGAAATCAATTTGAAGTGATATTTTTTGGGTTATCGCTAAGAAAGCGATTGGGCGCAGCGAAAATGCTACGGCAGCGGAGGAAGAACTGGAGGAAGGGCGCAAGGGCGGCTGTCTGGTTTAAGTCCAATCATGTTGACGGTCGTGCATGCAGTTCGATGTCCAGCGCCTGTATCACTAGCGGTTACGGCATTGGGTATATCGGGGACGGATGCCATATGTGGTTTCATCGCTGCCCCGTTCGATCCAGCTTGGATATTGCATGTTCGCCTCCACTGACTGGATCTGTGCGTCATACACAGGGTTTGTCATACCAGACCTGCCTGATTTTTGATTGATTTAGTGGCCTGTTTGGTTAATTCCATTAGTCAGTTTCGGCGTCTGAGATTCCGATGCTACGTTGCTATACCTCGCAATAGCCCCGCTATGATTCGTCACAGCGCCTTGTCTCGAAACCTCAGTCATCCGAACTCGAATTAACGAACTAACCGCACAGGCCACTAGCTGTTCCGGCTGGTAAATCTTTCTTCGGACGCGGCTCAGGCAGGGGCAGCTTGTGATCCGGATGTCTAAATATGTGATGACTCCCCTTGGTGCGCTGAAGGGGCCAGCTGGCTGGTTCCAACTCCTTGATCAATTTCCTGCTGTGCATTGGCTCTTCCTTGGCTCGATTACTATTTTGGATGGTAACTCTAGGGTTATGTGTTTTCAATGCGTTTGGGTTTGTTTGCACTTGGGTGATTTACTGAGTGCTGTGTTTTTGACATAAACTTGAACTGCTTACTTATTTTTGACATTGATGGCTGGTATGATGGCGCGCTCGTATCGCAAGATGCCCGGGGCTCGGGGTATCGTGCAGGGTCGCCCTTTTGTCGGTCAGGATGGGCGCATAGCGGATTCAGTGACAAACAAGGCTCCATGGAAGGTTATGGGGCAGTGAGGCAGGCTTGATGAAGGCGTTACAGTATAAAACATCACGGCTGTCGGGCAATAGTCTTGCGCGGTATGCCCTTTTTTTGTCCAGGCTGCTGCATGCCATGGCAGTAGGGTTGCCAGTTTGCTTGCTGCTTCGTCAGGCAGGCACCGATGTTTACTATGCGTTTTATGCGGGCCTCAGTTTTTCCGCAATAGCACTGCTGGTTTTTCAGGTGCTGGGTATTTACTCCAATAGTTTTTTTACCAATAACTATCGCTTCAAGAAGACCGTGCTGTCCTGGAGTGCCGCGTTTTTGGCATTGGTCATCCTCATGCAGGGTGTTGGCCAGGCTCAGGGGCTTGAAACGATGCATTATGTCATCTGGTTTGTTGTCACCCTGATTGCACTGGTTGGTTTGCGCCTGCTGACCTTGCGTGTGTTTCGGTGGTTGATGCGTGCTGGTGCTTACCTGCACCGCTCGGTGATCTGGGGATGCACCCTGAGCGGGTGCGAGCTGGCCAGGTATTTGCGGCAAAAGCAGGATATCCGTTCAGGCTTGCTGGGCTTTGTTGACGACAGGATAGGGCGACTTGACCCCGTGGTTGAAGGGATTCCTGTGCTGGGTGATACGAAAGAGCTGGTCAGTTTGATACAGGGCAGAAAAGTAGATCAGGTGCTGGTGGCGCTGCCGTGGGCAGCGGCGCACCGGATGGAGCAAATCATGGCTGTTTTACGCAGCTATTCCGTTGAGGTTTTGCTGGTGCCGGACATGTCGGCATTCCGCTATGCCGGGAACCGGATTTCGGAAGTGGGTGGCATGCCGATGTTCAACGTGTCCGACTTTCCGCTGCGCGGCTGGTCGCCTGTTCTCAAGAGGGCTGAAGACCTAGTGATTGGTTCGATCATGCTGGTTGCCCTGATGCCTTTGTTACTGCTTATTGCCTTGTTGATCAAGCTGGATTCAAAAGGCCCGGTGCTGTTCAAGCAAAAGCGCTATGGCTATAACAATGTCCTGATCAAGGTGTACAAGTTCAGGACGATGTATCACGCCGAGCGTGACATGGACGCCAGCCAGCAAACGGTCAAGGGTGATGCCAGGGTTACCCGGATTGGGCGCTGGCTAAGGCGCAGCAGTCTGGACGAGTTGCCGCAATTGCTTAACGTGCTGAGTGGAAGAATGTCGCTGGTGGGGCCAAGGCCGCATGCAACAGCCACGAAGGCTGCTGGAGTGCTGTTTGAAAATGCCGTGCAAAACTACGCCGCCAGGCACCGTGTAAAGCCCGGCATTACCGGCTGGGCGCAGGTTAACGGTTATCGCGGTGAAACAGACACCCTGCAAAAAATTGAAAAAAGGGTTGAGTACGACCTTGAGTACATAGAGAACTGGTCTATTCTTTTTGACCTGTACATCTTGCTGCGAACCATTCCTTCCGTACTGTTTTCCAAAGAGGCTTATTAAGTGTCGAGTAATCTTGTTCCATGCATTATTGCTGGTGGCTCGGGCACCCGTTTGTGGCCGGTTTCACGCTACACCATGCCCAAACCTTTTATCCGGTTGCATGATGACGAAACCCTGCTGCAAAAAACCTTGCGCCGGGCCGCAGCAGTTACCGACAGCGGCAAACTTCTGACTGTGGTCAATCGCGAGCTCCTGTTCAGGTTTCTGGATGATTACCGAGCGTTGCAACTGCAGGAAGATTGCGAGCTGGTGCTTGAGCCTTTTGGGCGCAACACGGCAGCTGCGGTATTACTCTGTGCTTTGCGTGTGCGTGAATTGTGTGGCGGGCAGGCGCAGCTGCTGGTTTTGCCGGCAGATCACCTGATACAGGACGAGCCGGCCTTTGCTGAAGCGGTCAGGCGTGCGCAGGAGCTGGCAGGGCAGGGCTATCTGGTTACTTTTGGCTTGCAGCCGGAGTATCCGGAAACCGGCTTTGGTTATATCCGTACCGGAGATGCTCTTGGCGAGGCGGGTTATCAGGTAGCCGAGTTTTTGGAGAAACCTGAATTGGAGCTGGCGCAGGAGTTTGTTGCCAGCGGTAGCCATCTGTGGAACTCGGGCATGTTTTGTATGAGCGTTGACACCTTGCTGACCGAAGCAGAGCGTTATGTGCCCAGTTTGCTGCAGAGCGTGGAGGCCTGCTGGCAGCAGGGGCAGCATGCAAGCGGCCAGGATTATGAGCAGGTTGAGCTGGATGCCGAAACCTTTGCCATGGTGGAAGATGTTTCCATTGATATTGCGTTGATGGAACGTTCAGACAGGGTGGCAGTTGTACCCTGCCGCCTGGGCTGGAGCGATATCGGCTCGTGGCAGGCGGTAAGCAGCCTGGCACCGGCGGATGAGCAGGGTAACCGTATCCAGGGCGAGGTCATACTGCATGACACCCGTAACTGCTATATCGACAGCCCGTCACGCCTGACGGCGGCTGTGGGCGTAGAGGGACTAATGGTGGTGGATACGCCCGATGCGCTACTGATTGCGCATGAAGACCGGAGCCAGGAAGTCAAGGTCATAGCCGAGCGACTCAAGGAGAAGGGGCATCCGGCTTTTCTTGGGCATCTGACTACGGTTCGGCCATGGGGCACCTATACAGTTCTCAGAGACGATGACGGCTACAAGATAAAAAGAATTGTGGTTAAACCCGGGGCTTCGCTGTCCTTGCAGGCTCATCACCACCGTAGTGAACACTGGATAGTGGTCAGCGGTACTGCAGAGGTGGTCAATGGCGAGCACAGTTTTTTGTTGCGCACCAATGAGTCCACTTTTATCCGTATTGGTGAAAAGCACAGGTTGAGCAATCCCGGGCTGATTGAGCTGGTACTGATCGAGGTCCAGTGTGGTGAGTACCTTGGTGAAGATGACATTGTCCGCTATGAAGATGTGTATGGACGTGACACTTCGGGGGAGCCGGTTTGATGCGTGCTGCACTGATTATCCCCGTGCGTAACGCCGGGCCCTGGCTGGATCGCTTGCTGCCGGCGCTGGCTGCGCAAACGGTCCGGCCGGATCAGTGGTTGGTGGTGGATAGCAGTTCGTCGGACGATACGGTCGAGCGTTTTGAAGCTGCGGGCGCAGACGTGCATGTAATTTCTGCCAGCGAGTTTAATCATGGTGGTACCCGGGAGTGGGCACGGCGGCAGGTTGCTGCCGATGTGATTTTCATGCTGACCCAGGATGCCATTCCCGAGCCGGACTGCTTTGAACGATTGCTGGAAGCGTTTGAAAACCCCGAGGTGGCTGTTGCCTATGCACGCCAGCTGCCCAGGCCGGGAAGCGGATTGTTTGAACGGCATGCGCGGCTCTACAACTATGGAGCAGAGAGCCGCCTAAAAAGCCTTGCGGATGCGGCTGAGCTGGGGGTGAAAACCTGCTTCAGCTCGGACTCCTGCTCGGCTTATCGCGCAAGTGTTCTGGAGCAGCTGGGCGGCTTTCCGCAGGATGTCATTGGCAGTGAAGATGCATATGTGGCTGGCAAGGTCTTGCTGGCCGGGCACAAAGTGCATTACGTGGCGGAAGCCAGGGTGGAGCACTCACATCACTACAGCATTCTGGAAGAATTTCGGCGCTATTTTGATATTGGCGTGTTTTATGGGCGTGAGCGCTGGATTGACGAGCACTTTGGTGCAGCTACCGGAGAGGGGCGCCGGTTTGTTTCAAGCGAAATGAAAATGGCACTGCAGGATGGGCAGTGGTACTTGTTGCCGAGCGCATTTGTGAGAAATGGTTGCAAGCTGATTGGATACAAGCTTGGCCGGACTGAGGCGTATTTGCCGAACTGGCTGAAACGCAGGGTTGGCATGTTTTTTGGTTATTGGGTGAAGCAATGAAAAGAACGATAATGATGGCGTTGTTCGCCGGTGCGGGCCTGGTGCTTGCCGGCTGCAGTACACCGGCGCATGTGTCGGTTCCTGGCGGTAAAACTGCGGATGCATATCAGCAGGAAGGCATGGCCTTGGCCGACTTGCCGCCGCCCCGGCTGGTAATTCTCAGTGGCGATACGTTGCGCATAGTCCGTGATGCTCGCGAGCCGGCCGAAGCCGATGACATGACATTGTTCCAGGTTCGGCCCGACGGTTACATTTCCGTTCCCGACGTGGGCACACTGAAGGTTGCGGGCCTGTCACCGGAGGAAGTGGCCGAGCTGGTAACCCGTGAATATGCAAAGGTTTATCGTGAGCCCAGGGCCACGGTAAATATCGCCATTGCACCCAGCAACCGGGTTTTTGTCGGGGGCGCAGTTCCCAATCCGGATTTCTTTGACCTGACTGGTACTGCAACCATTGAGCAGGTGTTGATGTCGTCGGGCGGGGTACTGCCCACGGCGGACATGCGCAAGGTGGCTTTGCTCAGGCTGGATGAAGAGGGCCGATACGGCATGTACTTTTTTGACATGTCGGCAATGCTCAAAAAACCGGGCCGTCAGGCGGTTGTAATGCAGCGTGGGGACCTGATTTATGTTCCCCAGTCGGGCATCGGGCGCACGGTTGAGGCCATCGATATGTACTTTACGCGGCTGTTCCCGATCAACAAGGGAATTGGTGTGGGCTTCAACTACGACCTGAACAACAAGGGCGTCAAGAATAGTGGTAATACCAACTACATAAATAATGGGCCTGTAAGTGTTACTCCCTGATTATGCTGTTATAGAAAACAAGAAAGCCTGATTGTTTGCCGGTTTGGTGGCGTGACTGCCGGACCGGCACGGCTAAGATGAAGTTGGTCAGCATGTTTCGCTAATGCGGGCTTTGTTGGACAGGGCTTTTGTCCTGGTTAATTGATGAGACAAAAATCATGATAGAAATCCGTTCGTTCAGAGACCTTCTCAGGCTCTTTTTCATCTTCCGGCGCGAGGCCCGTACGGCGTTTCTGGTAACGCTGGTCATAGTGGTGCTGGGGGCATTTTTGCTGCCTTCGAAATATGAGGCCAATGCACGTCTGCTGGTCAAGCCCGGGCGGGACAACTCGACCATGCCGATTGAGGTTTCCAACCGCCAGGCGCTGATTTCGCCCAGCACCCAGAGGGACCCTGTGGTCGATGAAGAAAAATTGCTGACGGGCAAAGGGCTGGCCCGCCTGCTGGCCCGGGATGTTTTGGCAGAGCTGGATAAGTATGAACCTGAAGGAACCTGGGAAGCTTTCAAGTACAAGTTGAAGCAAGTGGCCGGTTCGGCCAAGGAAGGGGTGCGCAATCTGTTAGTGCTGGCCCAGATACTGGAGCCCAAGCCTGTGGAAGAGCGTCTGGCCGAGCGCTTGCTGAAAGGCTTTACGGTCAGTCATGACACAGGTTCCAACGTGATGGAACTCAGGCTGGTATGGGGCAACCCGCGTCTGGCCGGGTATATTCTGGAGCGTTGGGTTGACCTTTATCTCGAGGAGCGTACACGCAGCCTTGGGCGAACCAGTCTGCAGGGGTTTTATGAGCGTGAACTGGCGCGACAGGATGAGCACATCAAACAGCTGAAAGCCCAGTTGCAGGAGCACTACAGAGGCATCAACTCTGCGGGCGTAAGGGAGCGCATTGAGCACCTGATGGATCAAACCCATCGCTTGCGTGACCTGCGCATGGAAAAAACCAATGAAATGGCCGGCCTGACCCGCCTGATAGCCGAAGCCACCAACCAGATTGGCCAGCACCCTGGAGAGGTTGTTGTTGAGCGCGAACTGTCACTTAACCCTACCCAGCTGGACCTGAAACTGAAACTGAACCGCCTGCAGGAAGAGCGTACGGCAATGTTGCGTACCTACCTGGAGGATGCGCCGCAAATCAGGCGGCTGGATGAAAGCATTGCCAGCATGCGCAAGCTGGTTGCTGGCGAAGCTGAAAGGCTTGAGCGTTCCCAGAACCGCGCCCCCAACAGCCTGGTGGTGAACATTCGTCAGGAAATGCTGGATGCGGGCCTGCGGCTGGAGCGCCTTAAACAGGAAGTCGAGGATATTGACCAGCAGCTGCAGACCCTTGCGGAAGAGCGTAATGCAACGTTGGCAAAGGAGCCTGAAATCACCCGTCTGGCCATGCAGCTGGAAACGGCAGAAAAAAGCTATGTGCTGTATTCCGACAGTCTTGAACAGGCGCGTATTGATAAAGCCCTGGACGACAGCCTGATCAGCAACATCAGCATTGTAGAGCGGGCCAACAGCAGCGCCGGGCGCATTTTTCCGAAAACACTTGTTTTGTTGCTGCTTGCAGTGCCGTTTGCGGCCAGCTGTGGTTTGTTGACCATTTATCTGTGCTATCTGATTGATCAGCGTATTCATGATGGCAGCAAGCTTGAGGAGCGCTTTGGTGTGCCGGTGTGGGGTGTTTTGCCGGAGCTGGATAACCCGCAGCGCTCTTCTGCGGTTTTTGAGGCAGGCCTGTACCGGATCCTGAGCATGCTGTCGTTGCAACAGCTTCGCGAGCAGGGAGGTTCACTGGCTGTTGCTTCGGCGCATGCTGGCACCGGCTCCAGATTTGTCATTGAGCGTTTGAAAGAGCTGCTGAAAACACAGGGGTTGGAAGTACTGGATGAAGTGCCGAGAGGACAGCTGCAGCCTGGTCAGATTGCTGTTGTTGATGCCGGTTCGCTGGTGGAAAACCCGGAAGCCTTGCTGGTGATGAATAATGTGCAGAAGAGGGTTGTCATGATCCGCGCACGCCGGACTACCGTCCCTATGCTGGGTAATGCCCTGTCGGTACTGTCGACAGCTTTTGGCAAGGTCGATGGTGTGGTGCTGAATGGCCGGCAGTATGAAGTGCCGGCGTCCGTATTGAAGCGCTTTGAGGGGGCCAGGGGGTCGGTCTGATGAAAATTGCGCTCTTGTCTCCACTGCCGCCCGAACAGTCAGGAATTGCTGACTATGCGCAGGTTTTTAAGAACCACTTGTCGGCTTGCGGTGTAATTGTTGAAACACCCTTGAAGGCAGTAAGCCGGGACGCGCTTGAGAGTGCAATGAAAAAAACGGACTGGAGCCGCTATGACGTGGTCCATGCAGAGCTGGGCGGCGGAGGCTTGCAGGAGTTTGCCGCTTTGCAGTGGCTGATGCGCAACAGGCCAGAACTTGCACTGACTGCCACTGTGCATGATCCGGAACGTTTGGTGTGGCGGCCGCTACGCTTTCCTCTCGGGTTCGATAAGCTGGCACAAAACTGGTCTTTGGCAGACAGGCTGTTGACGGTGCTGCTCGACCCCTTGACGTTAAGGGCAGAAAGAGCGTTGGCAGGACACTTGAAAAAGGTGATTACACTGACGCACACGGGCGGACAGGTTTTACGCAAACGCATGCGGATTGATGAGTCGGCCAGTGTTGTCATTCCTCACGGCGTGGTACAGGTGGAAAATCGCCCGCCTCCGCCTATAGATACTTTGTACCTGCTGTATTTCGGTTTCATTTATCGTGGCAAGGGGATTGAAGATATTCTTCAGGCCCTGGCGCTTTTGCTGGAGCGTCAGCCAGAGCTGAAAAAAAAGGTACGCCTGACCCTGGCTGGTGGCACAGAACCGGCAATGGCCTTCAAACCAGGCGGAGCTTACATTGATGGCCTGGCCGAGAGCATCCGGCAGCTTGGGCTGGAACAAAACATTGACTGGCAACTGGACGTGCCTGAACAGCAGATAGCAGAGCTGATCCAGGCTCATCACTGTATGGTGTTGCCGTACCGCGAGTCACGAAAACTGGCCTTGCTGGGGCAAATGAGAGGGACCAGTGGTGCGCTGGCGTGGGCAACTGCCTGTGGACGCGGGGTTCTGGCCTCGGATGCCAGGGCATTTGCCGAAGAGCTTTCATATGGAAACGGGCAGGTATTTCCCCAGGGGGATACAGCGGCTTTGGCTGCGGAGCTGGAACGGCTGCTGGATACTCCCCAAACCTGCCTGGACTGGGTTGACGCTGCAGAGTCGCGGGGAAGGAAGCGGGCCTGGCCCCAGGTGGCGGAGCAGTTTGCCAGTCTGTTCAAGGAGGCGGCATGCACGTCTGGTTAAAAAGTCGAAGTTTTTTGGTAGCGCTGGCAGCGTTGTTTGGCCTCGCATGCAGCAGCTTGCAGGCTTCCGGCTTGCAGCTGGTACCTGAGCGAAGCCTGGCCTGGAAAGACTTTCTTGGCGTTAATGCACATTTTTTGTGGTTTGAGCCGCAAGCCTATCAGCAGCAGATGAGCATGCTGCAAAAGCTTGGGCTGGAATGGGTGCGTGTTGACATTCACTGGGATCGGCACGAAACCAGTGAAGAGGTGTACCGGCTGCAGGAACTGGACCTGCTGATGGATGAAATCAGCAAGAAAAAGCTCAAGTCACTGGTTTATGTGGTGGGTTCTGCCGGCCATGCCACCAGCGCCCCCCCGGGCTCGCCGACGCCGGACCAGTATCCGCCGCGCAAGCCGGAAATGTTTGGCAAGTTCATGTACCGGCTGGCAAGCCGTTATCAGGGCGTGGATGCCTGGCAGGTATGGAATGAACCAAACATCCCTGCTTACTGGCGCCCGGCAGAAAACCCCAAGGCTTACGGTGAACTGTTGCTGACATCGGTCCAGGCCTTGCGATTGGTGGATCCGGACAAGCCGGTTGTCATGGGCGGAATGGCCTACTATAGCCAGATGCCTGTTAAGGGTGGGCTGATGCTGGAAGCGCTGGGCGGGCTCGGCGTGCAAAAACTGGATACTGTGGTGGCTTACCACCCTTATACCCAAAAGCCCGAAGGCAACGAGGCAAAGCTTCCGGATTTTGTGCAGCACGCCCGTCAGCTCAATGCAATGTTGCGTGGTGCCGGGGTCAAGGAAATATGGGCTACAGAGTGGGGCTGGTCGAGCTACGAGGGACCGAAGGAAGAGCAGGCCATTATCGGGCGTGAAGGGCAGGCAGACTATGTATTGCGACGGCTTGCCCTGATGAGTGCGCTTGATTACGACCGAATTTTTTTATTTGCGCTTAGCGATCTTGATTCACGGGCCACCGTCAGGGACCGCCAGTACGGGCTGCTGGATTTGCAGGGCCGGGCAAAGCCCGTCTATACAGCGCTGGCCAGCTTTCTACGAACCATGGGGCCAGAACTTGAGCCGGGCAGCTTGCCTGCCATGGCCACCGCGCCTGAGGACTTGTACAGCATAAGCTGGCAAAAACCGGACGGTAAACAATTGTTGGTTTTTTGGGGAAACAAAAGCAAGAAGCTTGTACTCAAGAATATTGCACAGGCCACTTTGCATAACCCGTTTACAGATGACCGGCTGCCACTTGAAAACAGTGCTACAGGGCTGCTGGAAGTTCCCGTAGCCAGCCATGTACAGATTCTTGAGTGGTGAGCCCGGTGCGTGTTTTATGGATCTTGCCATACCTGCCTTGGCCGGCCACCAGTGGTGGCAAGACACGTCAGTATCATTTACTGAAAAACCTTGCGCGACAGGGTTACAGGATTACTCTGCTGGTGCAGTCCAAGCAGCCTGCCGATGAAGCCTGTCGCAGTGAGCTGGAGAGTTTTCTGGAGGCCTTGATTGTGTTTCCGCGTCGTCCGCTCAGACATCCGCTGACACTGCTGATGGCCCTGTTCGGGCGCTGGCCGTTGTTGACCAGTATCAATGGACACGCGCCAGAGCTTGAGGCCGAGTTTTCCAGGCTGCTGGAAAGCAGCTGGGACATTGTGCAGATTGAGCACAGCTACAGTTTCCAGCCCTATGCGCGGGAGCTCAAGAAGCGTCAGCAGCCTTTTATTTTGACTGAGCACAATCTGGAGTCGTCTCTGGGTGGGGCTACCTACAATCGCTTTCCGCGCTGGATGCGTCCGTTTGTTGTCTGGGACCAGTGGCGTGCCAGACGCTGGGAGCGGGAAGTCTTTGCTGCTGCAACACGGATTGTTGCTGTTACAGAGGAGGATGCGACGGCCATTCGGCAACTGACACAGACTCCGGTGGACGTAGTGGTTAACGGGGTGGACTGTGCAGCGTTTTCTACTGTTTCGCCATCCCCGGAGGAACAAAGGCTGTTGTTTCTTGGCAACTACGAATACCCGCCCAATGTGGATGCGGTGACCTGGTTGCTGGATGAAATCATGCCGTTGTTGTGGCAGAAAAGGCCTGATGCCAAGTGCACCGTTGCCGGTTATGCGATGCAGCAGGAGTGGGCTCTGCGCTGGCCTGACAGCCGTATTGAGTGGGCTGGCTTTGTAGAAGATTTGGCCGGTTTGCAGCGTACCAGCAGCGTCTTTGTTGCCCCCTTGCAGGACGGGGGCGGCTCCAAGCTTAAGGTGCTGGAAGCCATGGCCGGCGGATTGCCGCTGGTAACTACCAGGCAGGGCGCATCAGGACTGCAGATTCAGGACGGTCAGGAGTACTTGCATGCAGATGATGCGGAAAGCTTTGCGGAGGCTGTTGCCCGGCTGCTTGAACATCCTGCACAAGCTGCATCGCTGGCAGCAGGGGCGCGGCATTATGTGCGTGACAGGCACGATTGGCAGGCAGCTGCTGATCAGCTTGCAGGGGTATACCGCAGCATAAAAGGGGCAAGCGAATGAAAGTGGCAATCGACTTCAGGCCGGTGGTTGTGGCTCCATATTCGGGCATAGCCCGTCAGGCCAGCGCACTTTATCAGGCGTGTCGGGGCATGCAGGATGTAGAGGTGATTACCTGTACCGAGGCGCCATTGGATCATCCCGTGCGGGCTATGGCTCTTTGCCCGGCTCGGCCAGCACCGGCAGGCATGCAGCGGCCCCGGGCCCGGTTGAAGTTTGAAGCGGGCTTTTTGCCCGGGGCCCTGAAAAAGGCAGATGTGGATCTTTATGTGGCCACTGCCAATATGGGGTTACCGCTGGGGCGGAAAGGGCGGCGTAAACAGGTTGTGCTGATTCATGATTTGTTTCAGCTGACGGAAAGCAACTTTCACCGGTCCAGGATCAAGGCTCTGGCATACAGGCTTATTGACCGGCTATCCATTGCCTGGTCGATACGTACTGCAGATGCGGTCTGGTGTCCGTCGGAGTTCAGTGCCGGTGAGGTGGCGCGTCTGTTTCCCCGGGCGCGGGGCAAAACCCGGGTCCTGCCCAATCATGTTGCACAGTTGCCAGCGCCTGACGGGGCAGGGCTGCCAGAGATTGAGCAGTCTTTCTGGCTTCTGGTCGGAACCAGGGAGCCGCGCAAGAATATCGTTTTTTTTGTTGAGACATGGCTGCGATTGCGGAAAGAGCTGCAGTTGCCAGCGTTGGTCCTGGTTGGTGATTCCGGTGATTTTCCTGCCCTGCAAGGGGTGGAGGATATTTACTGGGTATCCGGATTGACGGATGCCGGACTTGCGAGCCTTTATCGGCAGACGCAATGCCTGTGGCAGCCCTCTTACGCTGAAGGGTTTGGCATGCCGGTTGTAGAAGCACTAAGTGTCGGTACGCCGGTTGCTTTGGCCAGGGGATCGGCTCTGGATGAAGTGGCACCAGACTATTTGCCCAGGTTCTCTCCTTTTGATTCTGCAGAGCTGGAGGCTTGCATGCGGCAATTGGTGCAAAAGCCGCTGCAGAAGGGTTTGCGGGAATATGCTGACTGGTGCCAGCGTTATGCTGTTGAAGCTTATGCTGCAAGGGTGCAGGAACTGGTACGGGAGTTATTTCAATCATGCAACGGCTAGGTATTTTGTTGGCTGTGTTGCTTGGAGTGCTGCTGGGTGGTCTTGCGCTGGCAGTTAGTCCCGGCAAGTGGTGGCTGGTTTGCAGTGCTGTAGTAGTTTCCGTACTGGTGATGTTGCAGCCGCTGCGGGGCTTTTTGCTGTTTGTTTTTTGTGCGGCATTTATTCCCTACACCACGGTTAATCTCGGGGTGCGAACAACAGTCAGTGAGGCCTTGCTGCTGTTGACTTGGGCAGGCGTTGCCTGGCAGATGTTTACCGGGCATATGCAGCGCAGCGGTGTGTGGCACCCTGCCGAACGCAGCATGGTATTGCTACTGTTTTATAGCCTGATTCCTCTGGTGGCCGGTGTTTTTCTGATCAGCGTATCAGGCAGTGCGTTATCCAACTGGGTTCGCTGGGCAATGAACATGTCCGTTTTCTTTTTGGTGCCGTTGCTGCTGGCAGGTGAGCGTGAGCGTGAACTTGTGGTGCAGGCATTTTTGGCAGGTAGCCTGGCAATGCTTTTTCTGTCGGTGGGCTACTTTCTCAAAGACCGTGATGCCAATACCTTCATACCTGTCCTGACCAGTCTGAAATACGCACACCCTGAGGCAGTTAAAGATATTTTTTCTGCCAACTATACGCGGATGGCATCGCCCTGGGTGCACCCGAACCTTACTGGCGGGATCCTGGCCCTGACAATTCCCGTGGCCTTCATGTACGGCTGGACTCGTACTGGCTGGGCAAGGTGGCTGGGGATGACGGTGGCCATTCTGGGCTGTGCCGGCCTGTTGTTCAGTATTTCCCGCGGCGCCATAGTTGCGCTTGCACTGGTACTGTTCTGGCTGGCTCACAAAAGGGTTCCGTTGAGCCTGCGTCTGATTATCTATGCGGCTGTCCTTGGTACAGCATTGATTGCGTTTTACCCGCCGTTGCAAGAACGCCTGCTGACCATGTTCCTGACCAGTAATGCCAGTACTACAATTCGTTTTGAGGAGTACCGGCTGTTTCCACAGGCCATGGCGGCTTATCCGTTGGGGATTGGTTTTGCTGTTGATCCGCCGGTCCCGGGATCAGGTTTGCTGGGAATTTCCAATTTGTGGCTAAACGTAATCTATAAAATAGGAGTGCCCGGGCTGCTTATATTTGCAGTGCTGACCCTGAGATGGTGGCGTGCGGTTCGTCCACTCGGGGCGGTGCCGGTTTTGAATCGTGAAAATGCACTTTGGCTTGGAGCGCTGTCCGGCGTGTTGGCTGCATTGCTGACCGGGCTGTTTGATCACTATTACAGTTTCACTAACGTCATCATCGCTCTGTTCTGGTTGTTTGCGGCAATGGCCTTGCAAACTGCGACGCCAGACAATCGGCAGGGTCAGGTCGTGGAGAAAAACTCATGAAACACAGGATAAGGCTGGGCTTCAACGTTCGTGAACAGCTGCCCGTGCATGCGGTGCAACTTGGTTGCACGGATGAAGAGCTTGAACTGGCCATTGACCACATGCTGGCCAATAACCTGTTGTTTGAGGACAGGGCAGGTGAGTTCAGCTTGTTATCCATTGATGTTGAAAGCAAGATTGATCTGCCGCTGGTAAAACGGTTGTTTGCACTGTACAGGGATACTTTGCCTACCACTCTGGTGCCTCTATACGGGAAAAACCTCCGGACCTTGAAGGATCGTTGGCTAAGGGCATGGGAGCAGGCATACAACATTTTGATCAATAAAATACCAAGTCATCACGTGCGCATCTGGTGGCTGCGGGCGGGTGGTGCCAAGATAGGCAAGGGCTCTTCGGTGTGGCGCAATACCGAAGTGCTTGGAGTTGAAAACCTGGTTATCGGTAATGACAGCGTGGTTGCCTGGCACTGTTTGCTTGATGCAAGGGCGGGCCTGATTATTGGTGATCATGTGGCCATTGCCTCCTATGTGCACATTATTGCCGGCTCACACGACTTGCAGGCCCCCGAGTTCTGGTCGGTTTCTGCACCGATTTATATTGAAGACTATGTATGGGTGGCCAGCCGTGCCCTGATCGGGCATGGGTCAAAACTGGGCCGCGGATCTGTGGTTACGGCCTGCACAGTTGTTGCCAAGGAAATACTGCCATATAAGATCGTGGGCGGTACAGGTGCCAAGCCTATGGGTGAGCGCCCGCACGACCTGAACTACCGAGTGGGCGGGAAAGGGTTGTTCACCCTGTTCCATTGAATTTATGCTGAACTCAGCACTGCTTTTGACGCTGGTAACGCTGGCGGGGTTGGTACTCGGCTTTGCGCGAGAGTGGCTCCTGATTGATGCATGGGGTGCTGGTGAACAAACAGATGCCCTGGTGCTGGCACTTTTTTTGCCGGACATGGTGCGCATGACCTTGGCGGCGGGCTTGCTCAATGTTGCTGCTGTGCCCCTTTTTCATCAGCAAACCATGGAGGCAGGGCGTCAATGGCTTAATTCGCTTGGCAGCTTGCTCTCTTTATTTGCCCTGGCGCTGGCCGGTGTTTTTTATCTGTTTGCTCCGTTCTGGCTAAAGCTGCTGGGCCCCGGAATGGCCCCGCAGTCAGGGGCTATTGCCGTTTCTGCCTTTGAAATACTGGTTTGGTGTTTGCCCGGCATGTTTTTGCATGCTGTTTGTGGCATCTGGCTGCAACTGCGAGAACGCTATGTGTTGTGGGGAATGGGCAGCTTTCTGTTCAATCTTTTTCCGGTTGGCTGGCTGATGATCCGGGGGGCGGAGACGATGGCGGACGAGTTCGCTCTGGCCTGTGTGCTTGGCAGTGTGCTTATGGCTGCCGTAGTGCTTCCGGCAGCCTGGCGCGGAGGCTGGCGCCCTTTGGCATTTACGGGAATGTCGGCTGCTGGCGGGCTATTTATGCGACGTATTGGCCCGGTTTTGTTGAGCAATATCGGTAGCCACTCGGTTACGCTGGTTGAGCGGATGGTTGCCAGCCTGCTGGGCGAGGGAATGGTTACCTGGGTAAACCTGGCCCGAAAGTTCATTAACCTGCCGTTGATTGCCCTGCCAGCATTAAACCAGGTTTTATTGGGCAAGCTCAGTGCAGGCCATGAGGGCGAGCGTCTGGTAATTTTGCGTCAGGGCCTGGCGCTAACCAGTTGTCTGGTTGTTCCTGCTGCCGTATTCATCATGGCCAGCAGCCCCACACTGGTGTCATATTTGCTGCCAGAACAGGCGACAGGGGTGCTTGCGGGGTTGCTGGGATGGTTTTCACTACCGTTGCTGATGGGCGCGTGGAATGCTTTGCTAGCAAGGTATGCTTATGCAAACAATGATACCCGCCTGCCATTGATGTGCGAGCTGGCTGGCACAGGGTTGCATGTGATCGGACTTGTTTCATTGCCGTTTTGGCTTGGGGTTCCGGGCTTTGCATTGGCCAATCTGGGCGCAGTCATGCTTACTTCTTTGTTGTTGTTGCACCGCCAGCAGCTATGGCGGCATGTGGGCTGGCGTTTGCAGTGGGCGGGCGGCGCGGGTTTCCTGCTGGGCGCTGCAGTCTTGATTCAGCCGATGGGGGCCGGAGTTGCGCAATTTGCTGCCGGTGTCGGTGCGGGGCTGTTCAGTTTTGTTGTTATGTTGACTGTACTCAAACCGTGGAAAGCAGCTGTATAGGTGACAAGTGTGTCGATGAACAGCCGGATGACCGCAGAGCTGGTCTGTGATGCGCTGCAGATGGCCATTAACAATGGCGATACAAGCGTCGACCCGCTGCTGGCTTGCTGGTACATAGTGACCGGGGCAGTCAGTACGCCGCGGACAGTTTCCAGAGACTGCTCTAAGCCAATAGATTCAGGTTCAGCATGAGTCGCAAGGGCAACTGTTGGGATAACGCTCCATCAGAAAGCTTCTTCCATACTTTGAAGACCGAGCTGGTGTTTCACGAGGGCTTCAAGACACGGGAACAGGCGCAGAAGGCATATCGACGAGGTATTTTACAACCGGGTGCGGCTGCACTTCTGCAACGACTATATGAGTCCGGTGGACTTTGAGTTGAAACTGGATGAGGCTGCGCAAAAAGATGTTCGGAAAACCGTTGCCAGATCAAACGCCACGATTGAGCTGTACCGCTGGCGCAAGTTTACCGGCATTGCAGGTAGGCAGGCAAAGGCTGCCGAGCAAGCGGATATTCAGCCCGTGTAAGCACAAACCACAGCGCAAAGAAAAAGCCCCAAACCTGCATGGAATGGGGCTTCGAATGGTGGGCCCACACGGACTTGAACCGTGGACCAAGGGATTATGAGTCCCCATATTATAGCCTTTGCCTTGCTTGATTAGAATAGATTAAACCTAGTAAAATCAAAGCATACAGCCGGAATAGCAGCAAAACGGCATTGATTGGAATTGACCTTGTTTTGACCAAATTGGTTCCAAGCGGGTTCCAAGCGGGTTCCAAGGAAGCAGGGGGAAGACTATGGCTAAAGTTTCGTTCACAGGGCCGAGAGTGCAGGCGTTCAAGTGCCCGCCAGACAAAAAAGAATCATTCCTTTGGGATGCCAGCACGCCAGGACTTGCGCTAAGGGCAACCATTGCCGGAGCCAAGACATATATTTTCCATGCCAAGCTAAAAGCCAGAACGGTACGAATGGCCATTGGTAGCCCTGAGACGTGGGCAATATCGGACGCCCAAAAAGCCGCCCGCGAATACCAGCGCCTAATTGATTTGGGCATTGATCCAAGGGAACAAAGGCGGGAACAGGAATCAGAGCGGCAAGCCCAGCGCCAGCAACAGGAAGCGCAAGCCGTAACCTTTGGCGAGGCATGGCAGCAATATATGGCCGCTCGCTGGGACAAATGGGGCGAGCATCACCGCAATGACCACCAGCGGCTGACCCGCGCCCCGGGCGTAACCAAAGCAGGTAAGCCAACCATTGCCGGCCCGCTGTATGAATTTTGGGGAAGCCGTCTAGCCGACCTGACCCCGGAAGCGATTCAGCAATGGGCAGAGTCACAAGCACAGGACCGCCCGACCGTGGCCCGGCTAAGCTGGCGATTGCTGCGGGCATTTATGTCGTGGTGTGCAGAGCAGTCCGAATACCGGGAGCTTATCACGGACAACCCAGCCAAAACCAAAGGCACGCGGGAAGCATTGGGCAGCGGTAATGCAAAGCGGGATACGCTGGAAGATAACCAGCTTGCCGAATGGTTTGCAGCCGTTCAGGGCAGCGCCAGCCCGACCATGGCCGCCTATATTCAGGCCATGCTTTTGACCGGTGCCCGTCCGGGCGAGCTGCTGGCGCTCAAGTGGGACGATATAAACACCCGCTGGCGATCTATTACCCTGAGGGACAAGGATGAATCCAAAGGCGGCAAGGACGGCACCCGCGCCATACCCTTGACCCCTTATGTCTGGCACCTGCTGGCCAACTTGCCGCGCCGCAGTCAATGGGTGTTTGCCAGCGCCAGCACCACCGATAACGGGGTACTGCTGGACGCACCTATCAGCACCCCTTACAAGGCATTGCGGATAGCCAACCAGATTGCAGGCATTGAGCACGTCACATTCCATGGCTTGCGCCGGTCATTCTCGAGTTTGTCCGAATGGCTGGAAATACCGGCAGGCGTCATTGCCCAGATACAGGGCCATAAGCCCAGCGCAACAGCTGAGAAACATTACAAGGTGCGACCGTTGCGAATGCTGGCGCTCCACCATGAACGGTTTGAAGCGTGGATGCTGGAACAGGCCGGCATTGTCTTCGACCCGCAACAGCAGCCGGGCTTGCGACTGGTGGCAGGCACCAAGGTTTAACGAGTTAGGCCGGCATAGCCCGACGGGGCGAAAAGCGGACTTCCCATCCGCCTTGCCGGCCATCTATTTAACGGGAGCACCTGGGAGGGTGTGAAACATGAAAGCAATTACTGATGAAGAGCTTGCTCGCTTAAAAGGAGAGGCAGCAAGAGGAGAACCGAACGCAGACTGGCGCAAGGCATTTGCGCACCGCACTGTTTTTGACCTTGACCACGTAGCCATGATTCTAAGCGGGGGCACCCCGTGTAGTGTTGGGGGGGACACGAAAGGCAGCGTCAAGGATTGTGACACTTGGATGAGTCGGCTAAAGAACGATATTCACGAACTGCTAGCACCGAGCGGGCTTCACTCAAATTGGCACTTTCATCAAGTATCACATGCAAAAGTGCGTGAATGGTGCAAAAGAAACGGCATTGAATGGCCTATACCGCCATCACCCTGGGGTGACACATGCGGAGAAGCTAAGGCAGCCGCAGCAGACAGCGAGACCGAGCAGTTGCGCAAGCACATTGCAAAGCTTGAAGCGCAGGTCGAGCAGCAAGCCCAGCGCATAACGGAGTTTGAAGCCGAAGCCGAGCGCACAATAGCCACGGGCGGCCTGATGTTCCCCTATGCAACGCCCGAGCTGCTGGCAATGCAGGAAGCCGCCCTGAAGCATTGGGCAGGGTACAACGCAGAAACCGACCGGAAACCGCTACAAAAAGAAATTGGCCTAGAGCTAACCGAAGCGCTCGCACTAAATGGCAGCAGCGGGCAGCCATCGAGGCAAGCCGCCGTTCTTGCGTCCGCTATACAGCCGGAGAAATACAGAGGATGAAGTACGACACAGGGCCATGACTTGATGGCGCGTCACCAAGTCATGGATTCCCGACATGCTCATAAGCCCCGCAACCTAGCCCCGTCAATTCAAACCGAGGGGGCTAAACCATGCCACAGCAAAACACCGTCACCACCAACAGCCAGCCGCAGCACGGGGCCCCGGCCTTCATCCCATTGGATCAGGAAACCCGCGCCGGTATCCCGACCCGCGAAGCAGCGCACCACCTAAACCGGCAAGTGCAGACCCTGCACATTTGGGCCAGCAAAGAGAATGGCCCAATCCGCCCGACCCGCATCAATGGCCGCCTTGTTTGGTCAGTGGCTGAAATTAAAAAGCTGCTGGGTATGGAGGGCTGAATCATGCAGACCGTTTACCAATACCCGAAAGGCGGCACGATCAAGGTAGACCAGGAGCAGGCCCGCATCATCATCACGACAGAGGGCGGCACCAGCGCCAGCTTGGGCATAGGCCCGCAAGGTGTTATCGAGCTGGCGCAAGTTATGGATCAGCTGGGGCAAGACTGGCTGAGGGCGTGGAGGGCTGAGCAATGACAGACAAAAGAAAAGCCGCCCCGGTTAAGGAGGCGGCCAATCAGAATGCTTTGCGAGAGCACGCCAACGGTACCACAGGCCAGCCGGTGAAGGACAACAAGATTACCCGAGTGTTGGCGCTGCTGGTGGCCGGACGATCAATCAACAGACTGGAAGTGCTGGCGCATGGTGACACGGTACTCAATAGCACCATATCGACATTGCGTAACAGCCACGGGCTGACCATTGCAGACGAATGGGAAACGCACACCGGCCCGAACGGGTCCGCCCCTGTTAAACGCTACTGGATACCAGAAGGCGAAGCCATGGAGCAGGCGCACAAGCTGCTGAACCACTGGCGGGCCAAGGCAGCAAGGAAGGCGGTCAAAGGTGGATAGTCATGGCACGACGACCCAAGGGGAAATCTGGAAGCGGTAAGGGGCGCTTTGTTGGCGTCCCGCACCATGTAGCAAGTAGCCCGCAATGGTGCGGATTATCAGCGCATGAGCAAAAGTTGTTGTTTGATTTGTCGTATTTTTACAACGGATCGAACAACGGCAATCTGACCGCAGCACATGCCATCATGGAGGTGCGAGGCTGGACAAACGGCACGCTACACAGGGCGCTGAAAGTCATCAAAGAAAAGGGGTTTGTTGTCGTGACTCGGCAGGGGTGGAAGCAGCGTGGCAAGGCAACAATGTTGGCGCTTACATGGCACGGCATCGACGAACCACCCCAGCATATTGAGTACGACGCAGGCATTAAGCCCGACCCGGTTCCGCTGAATTATTGGAACAAGCCGCCCGAGCATTGGCAGAACAAGCCGCCTTAAATTCGATTTCATCACTCCCACAGCGGGACGGGTAAGCCTGTATTCGTCCCACTGTGGGACAGGTCGAAGGAAAAGAGTGCCCGACCTGTCCCAGTGTGGGGGAGTAACTGGGGGTTTTTGGCGTTTTATCTGTCCCACTGTGGGGAGTCTATATATAACACCATACCCAGTAGCTTAAACAGAGCAGTTACACAGCAATAGCAGAGGTCAAAACCAGATGCAAAAGGGGGGCAAAACCGATGGCGGCGCACGGGCATCACGGAAATAAATCCGAGGTATAGCCCGGGCATGACCTAGGTGCTGCCTGGGCACAACCTAAGCAAACAAGGAACCGAAACATGGACATAAAAAAACTGACTCGCCTTGTGGAAATATGCGAAGCGACCACCGACCCTGTTATCCAGCTGATTACCCTTAAGCGCATGTGCCGGCTGTACTGCGAACACCTGGACGGGATTGCTGCCGAACGTCGCACGCTATCCAGGAAGGCCGCCCGGTTGCGCAGGTTTGAACCCTTTACCCGACTGGCTGCCGACACCCTGGAACAACAGGCGCGGGATCACAAGGCGGAGCAGCTGGCCGTGACGCGGACGAACCTTGCAAGCATTGGCGGCTTTCTGATGTTGTACGGCAACACAACCGGCGAGGCCATCAGCTTTAACCGGCTGTGCGACATTCTGAACATCAGCCAGCCACAGAGAGCTGAGGCGCGGCGAGAGGGTGCCACGACACTGACTGACCTGGTATTCATTCACCGGTTTGAGGATAGCGCCGCAGGGTACATGTTCCGTGCTTGCATGTACGCAGCTGCTGAAATCATCCGCACAGCGCCAGCAGGGACGCTACCTGACCCGTTTGCGCCGGGCGAAGTGTTTGGCCCCAAGTTGCCGCCCAAGTTGACCGTGGTGCGTTCCGAGGCAGCCGGGCAGGTGCGTGCTACCATTCACTGAGTGTGCGCCAACCTGAAAGCATCAGGCAGTCGCAGGGCGCATCACTGTAGCTAGCATGGGCAAATCAGGAGGCTGTATGGTTCCGGTTCAAACAGGGGAAAGGGCTGTAAGGCGTGGCGCAGTGGCTGCCATATCGCAACCGGTGACGCTGGATGGCGTGACGAAGCCAGCGGCGGTGTGGGCGAAGGAGCGGGGCTTGAAGTGGCAGACCGTAAAGATGAGGCGAATGCGGGGTGCTGGCTGGCGTGAGGCGCTGGAGCCTGGGCTCCGGGTGAGTGCGTGGCGACTCGGGCAGTGAGTTCAGGCCGTGGAAACATCAGCGCAAAAGCTGAATGGAACTCTGGAGCAGGTGAGGCGGCCCCCATGGTAAGCCCCCAGAGCAGCACCACTATACCGCAACTGAAGCCCGGCCCGTCAGGTCAAGCAGTGAACCCCGGTAGCCAGCGAAGGGAGGACTGGCGGCTTCGCTGGCGCTGAATCTGCGCCTCCCGCAGACCAGAGAACCGGGGCCGGGTTCAGCGTACCACAGACCGACCACATCGAGCCCTGGCACCTGCTGGGGCTTTTACGTTCAGGTCGTATAGCCCGAAGGACCGAACAGTTACTGTCCCAAAAACGGGACAGTCCCAAAAACGGGACACCTTGGTCAGTGGTGACAGTCTGTTAGCACCAGTGGTGATGACCGACCGGGCGAAGCTATGCAGACTCGCACAGCTTGAAGCCCACCAGCGGTGGAGATTGTCCGGGAATCACCGGAGATTATTTCCAGCTGGCCTGGCAGGTAGCTGCCGGAAAGCCGGTAGATTGATTCAGGAGGTATGCAAAAAAATTGCACCCTGGCACAACCAAGGCACGGGCAAAACACAGCCAAGGCGCGGCCCAGGCACGGACAAGGCTATGCAGGCATGGGCCGTTCATCGAATGTGAGGAGCGGCAGGTGCGAGCGCCGACCGGACACATTGGCCGCTGGCCTGTAGTTCGAGCCGAGTGCTGGCGCTGGGGTTTAACCCCGGAGATTCCCGTAGTTGTCCGCGACTGGCGCAGGCATAGAACTGCCCACATCGGGGTAGTTACGGCGACCGGGTGCCCTGGGCCAGCAGACCACCAGAATCAACGAGTGGGCGAAATCGCCCCATCGAGCGGGCAGGTATGCCAAGGCTGGGCTGCTTGCTTGTGCTATGTTTGGCTTGCCGCTCCGACCCCAGGGAGAAGGGGAGTTGCTTTCAGCAGCTGGCGCACTGGTCCCGGTGCGTTCCCGGAGTGGCTCCACATTCAAAGCATGGTTTGGGGCTGGGAAAATGGCAATGACCAAAGAAGAACGGGAGTCCTTGGAGCTGTTCAAGAACGGAGCAACACTTCGGGAAGCGGCAAAGGTACTGCCGGAGTTGACACCAGAACAACTGGCCCAGCTGGACGAGAATGGAGACTGGATTCAGACACCGGAGAACCCAGTAGATACCAACCAAGCAGGTGACACCAATGAGCCGCAGTAGCTTTACCCGATTGCGAGCCGCCTTTGCACGACTCTTTTCACGCAACCGCAGGCCGGCCAACCAGTACGAGCCGCCCCGATATCCTGATGACGAAGAGGAAGCCCAGGGCGCAGACAGTGAAACCAGAGGCGAGTTTTATTGCATCATGCTCAGGGACGGGACGTGCCGCAGTGGCTACATCATCGACGAGCCAGAGCCAGCAGAGGGCAAGGACGTTTGAGCGCCAGCGACCCGCACCCTACCCATGGCCCAAGCCGCCGAAGAAAAGCCAGCAGGCAGCAGCACAGGCGACCGGGTGCCCGGTTCGTTCGCCCCTACCCAACACATCGAGCGCAACAAAGGCAGGCCCAGTTGTTGACGTGGTGCCGGTTGCCGGATATTGTTTAGCCGTCGCTGCAAATTCAGTGACCGGGTTTAGCGGCCCGAACTATCCAAGGCGCACAAGCGCCGCACCACTGATAGCTGGCGCTTTTTTGTGCCCGCTGTTTGTTATGGCGGCTGTGCGTGGGAGTCCGAAAGGTCTGCCGGTGCCCTTGGATACCGGTCCGCTAACCTGCGTACAGCTGCCACCCTTTGATTGTTTAGCGGCAATCCGTGGCGGCTCCAATATCCAAGGAGCAACACCATGAAAAGCATCATCACCCGCAGCCGAGCAGCTGCCCATCGAGCTATGGCCCGTGCGGCCTTGTCTGCCGATACCAGCCTGACCACCAGAGTTAACCGGTACAACCATCACATGACCAAGGCCCGCTCACTGGAAGCAGTAGCAGGCAATCAGGCAGGGGGTGCGGCATGACAACGAAAACAGATATCGACCGCATAGACGAAATGACAGCCATTGCTGATTACCTTGGTTGGATGAATGCCATCACCTGGGCAGCAGCGCAGGCAGCAAAGGACGGCAGGTCTACCGTTGCGTATCAGCTGGCGAGTGCGGCGCAATACCTGACCATGGATCAACAAGCGTGGGTAGACGACGCTATCCGGAGGCAGGAGGGCATGGCATGAACAGACTCGAAGCCCTGACCCCAGGCAGCCACGCCAATTACCGAGCCGCTGGAACACTGGACGGACACAAGGCCGACATATTCGCCAGCAATGTTTGTGGCGACCGCATCAGCTTGCACATCGGCCCGCTGGGTATGACAGTTTCCTTTGAGGCGTGCTGCGAGCTTGTGGAACATCTAACCGCCGCCATCAAGGCGCAGATAAAAGCCGGAGGCACTGACCATGAATAATCCGAAAACCATCACGACAGCAGCCGGACACAGGTTTCACCCGGTCGGGCACATAGACGAAGGAAAGCATTTGTTCCAGGTGGTGGAAGGCGTGGACATACACGAAGCCCTGAGCTATGCCGCCGATCTGGTGAACATGGCGAAGACGCCAGCCTTTGAGGCCGGTATGGGCAATGTGCCGCTGGAAGGCAACCAGGCATGGCTGGTGTATCGCGTGCTGGAAGCCGCCGAGGCGGTTATATGTTCGGCAGTGGAATCACTCGAAGGCGAGCAAATGAAGCGCGAAACCGCAGGGCATTGAACACCTGCAAACAGATCAACAGCCCGGCACAGTCCGGGCTTTTTGTTGCCTGCTGCTGGCGCTGAAAAGTACGAGGTAGGTTCGAGACCCCAGCGCGAGGATGTGCGAGCCGGGGTTCGAGGGGGTAACGCGAGCGATTATGTAGGAACAAAAAGCCGTTCCGGATGTGGAGAGCCTGACTGTGCTGGCGCTTGCAGGGCAGCCGGTGCGTCCGGTGCTGCTGGTGTCCAGACATTCAGGTGACTGGTGACGGGTACAGATTAGGGCTATGAAAGGGCAAGGCTTTATCGGCTCATCCGCATCATGCACGCAGGGTATTGCTGGTGCTGGTATCGGCGCTGGTGCTGGCGAGCCGGGCCGGCTGACCTGTTGCCCAGCACGGCAACCGCACACACCCACATTGAGAAATATCATCACCGGCGACCGGGCATTGTCGTATCGGCACACGGCTTGCATTACCGGCCTAAGCCACAGCAATTGACGGTCATGGATGGAAAGCAGAAAACAGGCCAGCGCTGAAAGGCAGCCATGGAGCTGATGATATTTGCCTATTCACGCCATGCAGAGCGCAACCGCTGGCGCCGCTATGCGATCCACCAGCACCAGCCCAGCGCAACCAGCGCCGCCGCGTAAAAGGTTCACGCAGTCACATAGGCCACAGCATCACCCAGATGATTGAACGCCACCAGCGCCAAAACAGAGCGCGTGCCGGTCAATGTTCAGCCCAGCACCAGCAGCACCAGCCAAACAGGAGAACGCAGCAGGCCGGGGCAGGTGGCGCAGCCTGATAGCCCGGCAGGTATCGCCAGCAGCTGAACAGCCACAAGATCACCCCAAGGCGTATTCGCTGGCACCAACACCAGCCGGAACACTCGAATTTGGTTCCAAGCGGGTTCCAAGGGAACAGAAACAAAAAGGCCACTTCGTTAAAAGTGGCCTAAGTGCTTGATTTGTTTGGTGGGCCCACACGGACTTGAACCGTGGACCAAGGGATTATGAGTCCCCTGCTCTAACCAACTGAGCTATAGGCCCGAATCAGGCTGGCAATTATACCTGCGCATGGCAAAGACGCAACTGCCGGAGTGTGTAAACCTGCCGGTGGCCGGGGGCGTCCGGCAGGTTTGTCGGCTTATTGCAGCACGCGGAATGATTCCATGATGGCCGGGATGCCGGGCAGCATGCCGATCAGCGCCATTACTGTTACCAGGATGCCGAAGGTGATCGCGGGAATGCCCCAGCGGTCGGTGCGGCTCAGTTCCTGGCTGCGTTTCTTGTCGCCGATGATGCCCATGTTGTCCAGCAGCATGGTCAGCGACCAGCCGAATACCGGGTTGACCAGCGCCGAGCCGAACACCACGATGGCAGCAGACTGGGAGGTCTTGCCTTCGCGGGTCATCTGCATGCCGGCTTCCAGCAGCGGGATATATACGCCGACGATCAGCGCGATGCTGAGCACGGGCGGCCAGACGGCCAGGTCCATCGGGTAGCCGATGATGGCTGCCGCGATGCAGAGCACGCCGGTCAGTACCGCACCGGCCGGAATAGGGCGGCGGGCAATCGCGGCAGGCACCATGTAGGTACCCCATGAGGAGGTCAGGTTACCACCGCCGAGCAGGGTGCCGACAACCTGGCGGCCGGAGGCGATCACCATGGTGTCGTCGATTTCCATCAGTACTTTCTTGGCCGTTTGCGGGTAGTTGATCTTCTGGAAGATGCGGTGGCCAAGGAAGTCCGGTGACCACATGGCCACTGCCAGCACGGCAAAGGGCAATACCGCCATGAATTCGGCCGGGCCGGGCAGGCCCAGCTGCCAGCCGGTGTCTTCACCCCACCAGTAGGCCGGGTTCATGTTGGGCAGGCCGGGTTCGGTGCTGAACTGGAAGGGTGCGCCAAGAGCGAAGGCAATCACGCCGGCGAGCAGGCAACCGAGCGGGATGGCCAGCCATTTCTTGCCCAGGTGTTCCAGATAGGCGTACATGATCACGTTGGCCAGAACCACGACAAAGGCGATATGGGCGACGCCGTGGCCCTCCGCCCAGCTATACAGCGAGGCGATTTGCGAGGTGACGCCAATAAACCCCAGGTAGAGCAGCAGGCCACCGGCGACGCCGTCGCTGGTCAGGCGGGCGAGCAGGCTGCCACCACGGAAAACCCCGAGCATCAGGCCCAGCACGCCGATCAATATGCCCAGCGCCATCGGGTGGCCGCCGGAGGCGACAATCAGCGGAATCAGCGGAATCAGCGGGCCGTGCGTACCGGCCAGGTTGGCGCGCGGGTTGAGGAAGCCGGAAAACAGAATCACAAACAGCACGGCGGCAATGATCATCTCGAAGCGTGCGTTCTCGATGACGAAGCTGTCGGGCAGGCCGAGCGGACCGGCAAAGGCGCCGACGACGGCGGCAGCCATGACGATCTTGCCGATGGTGGCGGCAACGGCGGGTACCCAGTCTTCAAGCTCGAAACGGTAGTCGCGGTAGGGCAGGTTGATGCCCCAGCGCTTCGGATTCATGATCGAGAGTTCGTAGTCCAGGTAGTCCTGGCGGCGGGCAAACTCGCTGCTGGGGCGGTGCAGCTCCTGATAGGTTGTTTCGTTCGTATTGGTCATAGGCGTTAGCTTGTAGTTATTAAAAAACACACACACTCGCCCCCCGGTGCGCGAGCACCGGAGGCAAGTCATTCAACAACGCTTATTGTTTTTGTTATGGACGCGGCCGGAGCCGCAAAAGGCGGGAAGACTCGGCAGGTTTGCGGCGGGCGCAAACATGAGGCTTGCCTGTGCTGTCACCAGCACAAAAGTGCGGACATTCTGAAGATATTGGCGGTGCAAGTCCATGCCTTGCAGGGAGACTTAAGTTGTATGCCTTTTGCAGGCTTATTATGGCTTGGGCAATAAAAACCCCGCTTATGATGAGCGGGGTTTTTATCAGCCTGGTAACCAGATGGGTGTCGGGCTTATTCGTCAAGGAACGAGCGCAGATGCTCGGAGCGGGACGGGTGGCGCAGCTTGCGCAGGGCCTTGGCCTCGATCTGGCGGATACGCTCGCGGGTCACGTCGAACTGCTTGCCGACCTCTTCCAGCGTGTGGTCGGTGTTCATGTCGATGCCGAAGCGCATGCGCAGCACCTTGGCTTCGCGTTCGGTCAGGCCGCTGAGCACTTCGCGGGTGGCTTCCTTGAGGTTTTCCACGGTGGCCACGTCAACCGGTGACTGCATGCTGGTGTCTTCGATGAAGTCGCCCAGGTGGGAGTCTTCGTCGTCGCCGATCGGGGTTTCCATCGAGATGGGTTCCTTGGCGATTTTCAGCACCTTGCGCACGCGGTCTTCGGTCATTTCCATGCGCTCGCCCAGCTCTTCCGGGGTCGGCTCGCGGCCCATTTCCTGCAGCATCTGGCGGGAAATGCGGTTGAGCTTGTTGATCGTTTCGATCATGTGCACCGGAATGCGGATGGTACGCGCCTGGTCGGCAATGGAGCGGGTGATCGCCTGGCGAATCCACCAGGTAGCATAGGTCGAGAACTTGTAACCACGGCGGTATTCGAACTTGTCCACGGCTTTCATCAGGCCGATGTTGCCTTCCTGGATCAGGTCGAGGAACTGCAGGCCACGGTTGGTGTACTTCTTGGCGATGGAGATGACCAGACGCAGGTTGGCCTCGACCATTTCCTTCTTGGCGCGGCGTGCCTTGGCCTCGCCAATCGACATGCGGCGGTTGATGTCCTTGATGTCGGCGATGGTCAGCCCGGTTTCCTGCTCCAGTGTCAGCAGGCTGTTCTGGTGGCGCTGGATGTCTGCCAGCAGCTCGCCCAGTGCGCTGGCGTATTTGCTTTTGCCCTGGCTGAGTTTTTCCGCCCAGTCGAGCTGGGTTTCGTTGCCGGGGAAGTTTTTGAGGAAGTCGGCGCGGGGCATGCGTGCGTCACGCACACACAGTTGCATGATGGCGCGTTCCTGGGCGCGAACCTGCATCAGGGTGCTGCGGATCTGGTCGATCAGGGCGTCATAGACCTTGGGCGACAGCTTGATCGGCATGAACAGCTCGCCCAGAGTGTCCAGGGCGGCGGTGACACTCTTGGTGTTGCGCTTGTAGCGGGCCAGCAGCTTTTGCGTGGCGATCAGCTGTTCCTCGATAGCGCCAAAGCGCTGCTTGGCCAGCTCGGGATCGGGGCCGCCGTCAGTGGCTTCCTCTTCCTCTTCATCACCGTTTTCGTCTTCGTCCTCTTCGGCGTCATCATCGGCTTGCTTGTCGGCCTTGGTTGCCGGCTGGGCATCTGCCGGCGTGGTGGCCGGTTCGGGAATGCTGTCATCCGGATCGATATAGCCGTTGAACACGTCGGTCAGGCGGCCGTTTTCCTCGATCAGGCGGTTGAACTCGGCCAGCACGCCGTCCACGGCACCGGGGAAGTGGGCAATGGCGTGCATGACGTCACGGATGCCTTCCTCGATACGCTTGGCAATTTCGATTTCGCCTTCACGGGTCAGCAGGTCCACGGTACCCATTTCGCGCATGTACATGCGGACCGGGTCGGTGGTGCGGCCGATGTCGGTTTCCACGGCAGCGAGGGCGGCAGCGGCTTCTTCGGCGGCGGCTTCGTCAGTGTCGGCTTCGGCCATCAGCAGGGCATCGGCATCGGGTGCCGTCTCGAAGACGTTGATGCCCATGTCGTTGATCATGCCGATGATGTCTTCGACCTGCTCCGGATCGGAAATGTCTTCCGGGAGGTGATCATTGACCTCGGCGTACGTCAGGTAACCCTGCTCGCGCCCGAGCGCGATCAGTTCTTTCAAACGGGATTGCTGTTGTGCTGTAGCGGACATATTACCCTATCCAAACGTGGCCTGGGCTGGCGAAAAGACAAGTCGGGCATTATAGGCGATGCCGGTCACTGTTGGCCAGTTGCCAGAGGCTTGCGGGGTTTTTGTGCAAGCAGGTGATTGAGTTGTTGTTTCTCGCTGTCATCCAGGCTGCGGGTGCGGGCCAGTTCCAGAAGGCGGTTGAGCCTAGTTTCACGCTGGCGACCGGATAGACAGGTTATGGTGTCGATAAATTGTTGTTCAAGGTTGTCGTGCTCGATGAGCCACTCTTTTTCCGCCAGGGAACGCAGCAGGTGTCCCTGCTCGGTGCCGTGCCAGCGTGCAATCAGCTGTAGTGGCGCCGGTTGTGGCGTTTTTTGGAGCGCTTCCAGCAGTGAGACGAGCAATTGCGCGTGCGGGTCATCTTCTGCGGCAAGATTACTGGCAGATTCCACCTTGAGCGCCAGTTCCGGGTGGTGCAACAGGCTGCGCATCGCTACCAGGTGGGGTGTCTCGACCTGATGCGGGCTGCGTTGCCGCGCCGGACGTGGCTGCTGTTCCGGGGCCGGATAAGCATGGGGCGGCGGGGCATCGTAGTTGCCGGGGCGGCCACTGTAGCCACTAGTGTCGGCTGCCGGTGCTGTGGCGCGAAATGCCGCAGGCCGTTCCGGCTGGCTCGCCGGGGCCGATACCGGCCTTGGTTGCGAGATGCCCAGCCCGGTCAGCTGCAGCAGCTGGCGCTCCATCAGTTGCTGCAGGTTGTGGCCGGGGATTTTTCCGATCAGCGGGCTGGCCAGCGTGGCCAGATGAGCCTTGCCTTCCAGGCTGTCCAGATCCAGCTCTTCACTCAGGTGGCGGAAGAAATAATCCGACAATGACTGGCTCTGGCTGCTGATACGTGCCCTGAAAGCCTCGGCTCCTTCGTTGCGCACCAGGTCATCCGGGTCGAGACCGTCAGGCAGGAACAGGAAGCGGGCACTGATGCCGTCCTTCATGTGCTCCAGCGTGGCTTCCAGTGCGCGCCAGGCCGCCTTGCGTCCGGCGTTGTCGCCATCAAAACAGAAGGTGATGGTCGGCACGATGCGCAGCAGGCGCTTGATATGCTCCGGCGTGGTGGCGGTGCCCAGCGTGGCCACGGCGTTGCGCAGCCCCTGCTGGGCCAGCGCGATTACGTCCATGTAGCCTTCCACCACCAGGATGTCCTGCAGCTGGCGGTTGTGCTGGCGTGCCTCGTACAGGCCGTACAGTTCCTGTCCCTTGTGGAACACCGGAGTTTCCGGCGAGTTCAGGTATTTGGGCTTGTCGTCACCGAGCACCCGGCCGCCAAAGCCGATTACCCGGCCACGGCTGTCGCGGATCGGAAAAATGATGCGGTCGCGGAACCGGTCATAGCGGCGGCCACTGTCGGGGTTTTCCGCCAGCAGGCCGGCTTCCAGCAGGTATTTTTCTTTCAGGCTGTCGCCGCCAAGCTCGCGCAGCAGGTTGTCCCAGCCGGGCGGGGCGTAGCCGAGCAAAAAGTCGCCGGCGATATCCTTGCTGATGCCGCGCTTGCCCAGGTATTGCACGGCGGTCTGCCGGGCAGGGTGGGCGTGCAGGGCGTTGCCGTAAAAGTCGCTGGCCGCCTGCAGGATGCCGAACAACGGTGACTGTGCCGGCTGGCGCGGTTGTTGCTGGTGCCTGCCTTCTTCGCGTGGCACCTCGACGCCGGCGCGGCGGGCCAGGCTTTCCACCGCCTCGGGAAAATCGACATGGTCATGGTCCATGACAAAGCCGATGGCATTGCCGCCGGCTCCGCAACCAAAGCAGTAGTAGAACTGCTTGTCGGGGCTGACGCTGAACGAGGGGGTCTTTTCCTGGTGAAACGGGCAGCAGGCGGTGTAGTTGCGGCCGGCTTTTTTCAGCTGGATACGCTCGCCCACCACTTCGACCAGGTCGGTGCGGTTGAGCAGGTCGTCGATGAATCCTTGTGGAATCAGTCCAGCCATTGTCCGTAATCCGTGTTGTTGGGGGTGACCGGTACCGCCGGGGCGGGCCGGAATGCTGCTTTTGAGGTGTCCGGGTTGGACCGGCAGCAATGCTGCGTGTTCAGGCTGTGAAGCGCAAAAACCCGGAACATGTCCGGGTCTTTTGGCTGCGAATGTCTGTCAATTAATACAGACGCTCGCGGCGACGTTGTTCGCGCTGTACTTTCTTGGCGTGACGCTTGACGGCGGCGGCCGCTTTGCGCTTACGCTCTGCAGTAGGCTTTTCGTAAAATTCGCGACTGCGCACTTCAGAAAGTACACCGGCTTTTTCGCAGGCGCGTTTGAAGCGACGCAGGGCAACGTCAAATGGTTCGTTGTCTTTCAGTTTGACAGCTGGCATTCAATTCGTACCTTCATCGGGGACCGGTGGTTGATGTGTTTGCTTTCCTGTTGAACAGCAGGCAATGCACATCGCGTATTAAGGGTTGCGGATTATAGACACTTTGTTTGGGGAATGCAAAGTGGGGGGATGAATATTCTGTATACCCCGCACTGCTGCACCCCGTAGGTTCGAATTCATTCGAACAGGCACGCCCGCCCCCAGCGTTGCTGCAACCCCGTAGGTTCGAATTCATTCGAACAAACACGCCCCACCCACGAACCCCCAAAAAACCTACCGAATATCCCCCCGCAACTCGCGGACCTGCTCGAACAGCTGCCCGGGGCTGGCCTCTTCCGGGGCGACGGGAGCGCCAATCCTCAATCCGACACGAGAAAAGAACCCCCGGCGGAACGGCTTGCTCATGGCCTTGCCCTCAATGCGCGAGAAGAAGCTTCCCCACAGCCCCGACAACCCCATCGGGATCACCGGCACCGGCTGCGATTGCAGGATGCGTGTCACGCCGGGGCGAAATGGCTGCATTTCGCCATCACGGGTAATCGCCCCCTCGGGGAAGATGCCGACCAGCTCGCCCTCGGCCAGTGCCTGGTTAATGCGCACAAAAGCCTGCTCCAGCAGCTCCGGGTTTTCCTTGGCCGGCGCAATGGGAATGGCTCCGCTATGGCGGAAAATGAAGCCCAATAGCGGCGTCTTGAAGATACGGTGATCCATGACAAAACGGATCGGCCGTGGCGTTGCACCCATCAGGATCACGGCATCGGCAAAGCTGACATGGTTGGCGACGATCAGCGCGGGGCCGTCCTGGGGAATGTGATCGGTGCCTTCCAGCCGCAGGCGATACAGCGTCTTGACCAGTAGCCAGGCCAGAAAGCGGATGAAAAATTCCGGCACCAAACTATAGATGTAGACGGCAATCGCGGCGTTGCACAGTGCGGCGACGGCAAACAGGGCAGGGATCGACAACCCGGCCGACAGCCCGGCAATCGCCAGCAGTGCGCCAGACACCATGAACAAGGCATTGAGGATGTTGTTGGCGGCGATGATGCGCGCCCGCTGTGTCTCGTTACTGCGGAATTGCACCAGTGCATACAGCGGCACGATAAAGAAACCGCCAAACAGCCCGAGCAGCAGCAGGTCCAGCATCACCCGCCAGACTGGCCACTGGCTGAGCAAAAACAACAGCGAATGCGCCTGCTCGCCGGCCAGATCGACCGGCGCAGCAAAAAACACATCCAGCCCGAACAGCGTCAGGCCGAGCGAGCCCAGCGGCACCAGGCCGATTTCCACCTGGCGGCTGGTCAGGCGTTCGCACAGCAGCGAGCCCGCACCGATGCCGACGGTGAACACCGCCAGCAGCAGGGTGACCATGCTTTCGCTGCCGCCCAGCACCTGCTGGGTAAAGGCCGGTAGCTGAGCGAGAAACAGCGCACCGTATAGCCAGAACCAGGAAATACCCAGAATCGACAGAAACACCGAGCGGTCCTGGCGGGCATAGCCGATGGTTTTCAGGGTGGCGGCGAACAGGTTGAAACTCAGCCGCAAGCCCGGCTCCGGCGCGGGTGCGGGAGGAATGCGCAGGCTGGCAACCAGCCCGGCCACCGCCACCAGCATGCCGGCACCGGCAATCCAGGCCGGGTCGGGCAGGTAGCCGGCCAGCACGCCGCCGGCCAGGGTGCCGAGCAGAATGGAAACAAAGGTACCCGCCTCGATCAGCGCGTTGCCGCCCAGCAGCTCGCTTTGGCGCAGGTGTTGCGGCAGCAGGGCATATTTGATCGGGCCAAACAGGGTGGACTGCAACCCGAGCAGAAACAGCGCCCCAAGCAGAATGTACAAGCTGTGCTGCATGAAGCCCCACAGCGCCACCAGCGTGATCAGCAGCTCCAGCAGCTTGGTCAGACGGGCCAGCGTGGCCTTGTCGTACTTGTCGGCCAGCTGGCCGGCAAAGGCGGAAAACAGGAAAAACGGCAGGATGAAAATTCCCGCAGCCAGGTTGGCCAGCACCCCGGCCGACAGCGTGCTCCACTGCGCGGTATGGAAGGTCAGCAGCACAACCAGGGCGTTCTTGAACAGGTTATCGTTGAAAGCACCCAGAAACTGGGTGACAAACAGGGGGGCAAAACGTTTTGTCTTGAGAAGCCTGAACTGCCCGCTCATCGGCTGGTTCCTTGTGCAGGTTGAGTGGAAGTTTGCACCATACCGCCATGGCCGCCTGCTGACAACAGACAGCGCCATGCGTCAGAAAGCGGTGGAGCTATGGGGCGCGGGGGCTTATCATTGATCCCTTTTTTACGGGCGGGGCTTTATAAATGTTGGTACTGGGGCTGGAAACATCCTGCGATGAAACCGGCGTGGCGTTATATGACAGCGAACAGGGGCTGCTGGCCGATGCGCTGTTCAGCCAGATCGATTTGCACCGCATGTACGGTGGCGTGGTGCCGGAGCTGGCCTCGCGGGACCACGTCAAGCGCATGCTGCCGCTGATCCGCCAGGTGCTGGACGAAGCCGGCCGCACCAGGCAGGACATCAACGGCATCGCCTATACCGCCGGCCCAGGCCTGGTCGGTGCGTTGCTGGTCGGCGCGTCCTGTGCCCGTGCCATGGCTTTTGCGCTCAACATTCCCGCTGTCGGCGTACACCACATGGAAGGCCACTTGCTGGCGCCCATGCTGGAAGAATATCCCCCGCAATTTCCCTTTGTCGCCCTGCTGGTTTCCGGCGGTCATACCCAGCTGGTGCGTGTTGACGGCATTGGCCGTTACCGTTTGCTGGGCGAGTCGATTGACGACGCCGCCGGCGAAGCCTTCGACAAGACCGCCAAGCTGCTTGGCCTGCGCTATCCCGGCGGCCCGGAAATCGCCAGGCTGGCACAGCAGGGCATAGCCGGCCGTTTCAAGCTGCCACGGCCCATGACCGACCGGCCCGGGCTGGAGTTCAGCTTCAGCGGGCTGAAAACCTCGGTGCTCAACCAGTGGAACAAATGCCAGGCTGCCGGCGAGGCCGACGCGCAGGCCAAAGCGGACCTGGCGCTGGCCTTTGAACAGGCCGTGGTCGATACCCTGACCATCAAGTGCCGCCGCGCGCTGGAGCAGGAGGATTTGCAGCGATTGGTGATTGCCGGTGGCGTCAGCGCCAATACTGCACTGCGCCAGTCGCTGGAGCAGATGCTGGGCGAGCTGGGTGGCGAAGTGTTCTATGCCCGTCCGCGTTTTTGCACCGATAACGGCGCAATGATTGCATACGCCGGCTGCCAGCGTTTGTTGGCCGGCCAGCAGGAAGACAACTCGATCAGCGTGCGGGCACGCTGGCCAATGGTAGAGCTGGAGAGTATTTAAGCAAGCGGGGCCGGCGGCTACAGCTTGCGCTCGGTGCCGGCCCACAGAAGCTTCAGGTTGGTGCGGTGAGCCCAGACCAGCAGCAGCGTCAGGATGCTCATCGGCAACATGCTTTGCGGCAGCTGCCAGGCCAGCAATGGCAGGGTTACGGGCAGGGCGCTGAGCGAAGCCAGCGAGCTGGTGCGGGTCAGGTAGAAGGCCAGTAGCCAGACAGACAACGCCAGCAGCGCCGCCGGCGGATACAGCGCCAGCAGCATGCCGGCCGTGGTGGCAACACCCTTGCCGCCACGGAAACGGTGAAACACAGGAAAAAGATGACCGGCCACGGCACAAAACCCCACCCACGCCTGCCATTGCAGCGGCAAACCGAACCAGGCGGCGCAGGCCACCGGCAGCAGGCCCTTGGCCAGATCGCCAAGCAGTGTGAACAGGGCCAGCCGTTTGCCATGCAGGCGCAGCATGTTGGTGGCACCGGGGTTACCGGAGCCGTGCAGGCGGGGATCGGTGCTACCATGGCGCCGGCTCAGCAGAATGGCGAAAGAGACCGAGCCAAGCAGATAGGCAGCAAGGCAAAGAGCAATAAACATAGGCAGAGACCACAGGTTTCCGGAAGCAGGAAAAGGGCCGCTACAACAGGTGGCCTGCTTTCGTACAACGGATTTTAACGGGAGAGGATACAGGTGGATAGCGTTTTTATCGAGCAACTGGCGGTCGAAACCATCATTGGCGTGTATGACTGGGAACGTACCATGTCCCAGCGCTTGCTGCTTGACCTGAACATGGCCTGGGACATCCGCCAGGCGGCACGGGACGACGACCTGCAACACACGCTGGATTACGCCGCGGTCAGCGAGCACGTCATGACATTTGCCGGCGAACACAGCTTCCAGCTGGTGGAAACCTTTGCCGAGCGCCTGGCAGTCGAGCTGATGCAGACTTTCGGCATTTCCTGGCTCAGGCTGAAAATCACCAAGCCCGGCGCGGTGCCGCAAGCGCGTGGCGTGGGTGTGGAGATCGAGCGCGGATGCCGTTGACCGACGTCTACCTGGGGCTGGGCAGCAATATCGAGCGCGAACGCCATATCCTGGCCGCGCTGGATGCCCTGGCCGACGAGTTCGGCGAGCTGGAATGCTCGCCCGTGTTCGAGAGCGAGCCGGTCGGCATCCGCAGCGGCTGCTTCTTCAACATGGTGGTGCACCTGCGCACCCGCCTTGAGTTGCCGGCACTGGTTGCACGCCTCAAGGCGATCGAAGCCCGTGAAGGACGGCTGCAGGCCGCCCCGCGCGAGCTGCCGCTGGATATCGACGTACTGCTGTATGGCGAGCTGGCCGGCGACTTTGCCGGCGTGATCCTGCCGCGTCCGCGCATCCTCGAGAGTGCTCATGTATTATGGCCGCTGGCCGTGCTGGCACCGGAGCTGCGGCACCCCGGCAGCGCAGCCAGTTATGCCGAATTGTGGCGTAGCACCTGCACGCGTTATGCACTGTGGCCGGTTGCCCTGTGCTGGCGCAACCGCCCGCTGACCCCCGCCTGGATGCTGGGCCAGCCGAAAAACGCGGCCATGCAGGCCCCCGTGTTTTAACCCCCCCCGTACTGGAGAACCCCCAATGCTGTTGCGCGGTCTGACCGTACTGATTTTCTTCCAGCTGCTCGGCACCGGACTCAATGCCCTGCTGCTGCCCAAATTGCCCGGGCCGATCATCGGCCTGGTACTGCTGTTTGCCTACCTGCTGATTACCCGCGAGGTCAGCCCGGCGCTGGACCAGGCCGCCGGCGGCCTGCTGCGTTATTTGCCGGTGCTGTTGCTGCCGCCGGCGGTTGGCGTGATGGTACACCTTGCCGACATCCGTGCCGATCTGTGGGCCATCTCCGGCTCGCTGGTCATCTCGCTGGTGGTCTCGCTGGTATTTGTCGGCTGGCTGATGCAGATGCTGATCAACCGCCAGAACCGGAAAAAAGCCCAACAAGGAGAACAGCCATGAGCCTGCCCTGGCTTGCTGCGCTGGACGCAGTCGTCAGCCATCCGCTGTTTGCCGTCGGCATCACCCTCGGGGCCTTCCAGCTGGCCCAGCTGCTGTACGAAAAAACCCGCCTGCTGCTGTTACAGCCGCTGCTTATCGCCACCCTGATGCTGGTCGGCACCCTGCTGGTGCTGGGCATTGATTATCAGGATTACCGCCAGGGCAGCGCCATCCTCACCTTTTTGCTTGGCCCGGCCACCGTTGCGCTGGCGGTACCGCTGTACCAGAACGTGCGCCGGGTACGCGCCGTGCTGATGCCGGTGCTGACCACATTGCTGGTTGGCGGCACCCTGGCCACGGTACTGGGCGTCGGCCTGGCCTGGCTGTTCGGTGCCGAGAACATGATCGTGATGACCCTGGCACCCAAGTCGGTCACCTCGCCGATTGCCATGCTGGTCGCCGAAGAGATCGGCGGCTCGGCCTCGCTGGCGGCGGTGTTCGTCATGCTCACCGGCATGCTCGGGGCAATGTTCGGCGTCGAGCTGCTGCGCCTGTGCCGCATCAAGCACCCGGCCGCCATGGGCCTGACCCTAGGCATGGTCGCCCACGCCATCGGCACCGCTCGCGCCCTGCAGGAAAGCGAAGAGGCCGGTGCCTTTGCCGCACTGGGCATGAGCATCATGGGTGTAGTCACCGCCGTGGCCCTGCCGCTGGTGGTGGCGGCGGTCAGTTAACAGTCCGCCCGCAGTATTTTGAAGTTCAGACAAGACACCGGTTTTGGAGCCACTTATGCAAAGTTTTCCACCGTTTGACCATGCCGCAGTACTGGTTGTGGGTGATGTCATGCTCGACCGCTACTGGTACGGTAGCACCTCGCGGATCTCGCCGGAAGCGCCGGTCCCCGTGGTCAAGGTGACCCGCACCGAAGACCGCCCCGGCGGTGCCGCCAACGTGGCACTGAACATCGCCGCGCTGGGTGCGCAGGCACTGCTGATCGGCGTCACCGGACAGGACGAAGCCGCTGCCGCGCTGGCCGAACAGCTGCACTCGGTGGGCGTACAGACCGACTTTCAGCAGATCGCCGGGCAACCGACCATCGTCAAGCTGAGGGCCATGAGCCGCCAGCAGCAACTGCTGCGCATGGACTTCGAGGAAAGCTTTGCCGTTGACGTATCCGCCCTGCAACAGCAGGTGGAAAACCGTCTGGATGGCGTCAAGGTCTTGATTCTGTCCGATTACGGCAAGGGCAGCCTGGTCAACCACCAGCAGCTGATCCGCGCTGCCCGCACTCGCGGCGTAGCGGTACTGGCCGACCCCAAGGGTACCGATTTTTCCATCTATCGCGGCGCAACCCTGTTGACGCCCAACCAGGCCGAGTTCGAGGCCGTGGTCGGTGCCTGCGCCGACGAACAGCAACTGCTGGAGCGCGGCGTCGCCATGCTGCAGGAACTGGAGCTGCAAGCACTGCTGGTTACCCGTGGCGAGCAGGGCATGACCCTGATTCGTGCCGGCCAGCCGGCCATCCACCTGCCGGCACAGGCGCGGGAAGTCTACGACGTCACCGGTGCCGGCGACACCGTTATCTCCACCCTGGCCACCGCACTGGCAGCAGGGGAAGAACTGCCCGAAGCCATGCATCTGGCCAACGTGGCAGCCGGCATTGTAGTTGCCAAGCTGGGCACGGCCACCGTCAGCGCCCCGGAACTGCGCCGCGCGGTGCAGGGCGAGTTGCGCCATGGTCGCGGCATGCTCGGCCTGCAACAGCTGCAGGCAGCGGTGGCCGAGGCCAAGGCACGCGGCGAGCGGATAGTGTTCACCAACGGTTGCTTCGACATCCTGCATGCCGGCCATGTGCACTATCTGGAACAGGCCCGCGAACTGGGCGACCGGCTGATTGTCGCCATCAATGACGATGCTTCGGTCACTGCCCTGAAAGGCCCGGGCCGGCCCATCAACTCGGTCGACCGGCGCATGGCGGTACTGGCCGGGCTGGGCGCGGTGGACTGGGTCACCAGCTTTGCCGACGACACGCCGATCCCCCTGCTGGAGCTGCTGCAGCCGGACGTACTGGTCAAGGGCGGCGACTATGGCGTTGACGGCGTGGTCGGCGGCGACCTGGTACGGGCCTACGGCGGGGAGGTGAAAGTGCTGGGGCTGGTGGAAAACAGCTCCACCACCGCCATTGTCGAGAAGATCCGCAGCAAGGATCAGGGCTGACGCGGCCCCGGTTGCGGTCGGGCATTTCAAAAGCCGACCGCTCATCCACAATTTGACGAAAGCGCTACAACTTGCGAGCGCTTTGGGCTAGACTCCGCGCTTCAAAATTTGAATGCAGCATGATTTCCGCTACACAGGTACGACAGCCTGGGGCGGTAGCGTGTCCGCGCATGCTGATTTGCCCGCGTGCCCGGCACCATGAAAGGTCATGTAATAGTGCCGGGTTGCATAAAATATCCATAGTAAACAGCTATCTACGCACCAAGAACAAGAAAACAGCATGAATACAGAAGTACTTTTGCACACCTTGCAAAATGCTCCGGAGGCATCAAGCCAGAGCGCCCTGGCCGGGCGTCTGGGCTTCAGCGTCGGCAAAACCAACTACATCCTCAAGGCGGTGATCGCCAAGGGGCTGATCAAGGTCGAACGCTTCGTCAGCAGCGACAACAAACTGGGTTACCGCTACGTTCTCACCCCGAGCGGCCTGCAGGAACGCATCCGCCTGACGGAACAATACATCGAACTGAAAAAGCGCGAATATGAACAGCTGATGGCAGAGCTTGAGCAGTTGCGCGGCCTTTAATACTCCGCTGAAAGGTCTCGTTCCCCGACAAAACTGCTGTCGGCCAACGTGGTGGACACTCCCTTCGCGCAACCTGCTAACGGATTTTGAAAACATTACTCAGTAAGATTTTTAGGTAAAACAATGCTCAAACTTGAAGATGTGAGACTGGCTGTTATTGGCCTTGGCTATGTTGGGCTGCCGCTGGCCGTCGAGTTCGGCAAAGTGCGCTCGGTAGTGGGATTCGATATCAATGCTACGCGTATACGCGCACTTGAAGAGGGGCATGACGCGACTCTAGAAGTAAGCGATGACGACCTTGCTAGTGCACAGCAGCTAAAATTTACAACGGATATTTCAAATTTGGCGGAATGTAATGTGTTTATCGTTACCGTCCCAACGCCTATCGATGAGCATCGTAAGCCTGATCTGAGCCCGCTAGTAAAAGCTTCTGAAACTATCGGGAAAGTGTTGAAACGTGGTGACATCGTCATCTATGAGTCAACAGTATATCCAGGTGCAACAGAAGAAGACTGTGTACCAGTCCTAGAAAAAGTTTCTGGTCTGAAGTTCAATTTTGAGTTTTTTGCTGGGTATAGCCCTGAGCGGATCAATCCGGGTGACAAGGAGCACCGTGTTACAACCATAAAAAAAGTAACTTCTGGCTCTACTGCAGAGGTTGCCGAATTGGTAGATGCGCTCTATAAGCAGATCATCATTGCTGGCACTCATAAAACGAGTAGTATCAAGGTGGCAGAAGCTGCAAAGGTCATTGAAAACACACAGCGGGATCTCAATATTGCGTTGATTAATGAGCTGGCGATAATTTTCAATAAGATGGAAATAGATACTGAAGCTGTACTCCAGGCCGCAGGTACTAAATGGAACTTCCTCCCTTTTCGTCCGGGCTTGGTTGGTGGACACTGCATCGGCGTTGATCCGTATTACCTGACGCACAAAGCGCAATCAATCGGTCACCACCCTGAAATTATTCTTGCCGGTCGTCGGTTAAATGATGGCATGGGAGAGTATGTTGTATCGCAACTGGTTAAGGCCATGATTAAGAGGCGGATCCATGTCGATGGTGCTCGAGTATTGGTTATGGGCTTGGCCTTCAAAGAGAATTGCCCGGATCTGCGGAATACTAAGGTGGTGGATATAGTTCGTGAATTAGATGAATATAATATCCATGTTGATATTTATGATCCATGGGTGAACATCGAAGAAGCACGGCATGAATACAGTATCACGCCTGTGTTGGAGCCCCGCGATGGCGCTTATGATGCTATCATTCTTGCTGTGGCGCATAGCCAGTTTAAGGTCTTAGGTGCTGCTAGAATCCGGGCGTTTGGCAAGACGAAACATGTGCTCTATGATCTTAAGTATTTACTTAGTGCTGAAGAGTCTGATCTTCGTTTGTGACCAATAGTTAATATATGATTCAATGCTCTTTCAAATTATCGATAATTGAAAGAGTAGGAATACCTTACTTAGAGCAACGTCATGACTCCCTACGAATCCTTATTGGAAAAATTGCCAGCTACGCCTAAAACGTGGTTGATCACAGGTGTAGCCGGATTTATTGGTTCTAATTTATTAGAAACCTTACTCCTGCTTAATCAAGAAGTGATTGGTCTTGATAATTTTTCTACGGGTTATCAGCATAACCTTGATGAAATTAAAGAGTTGGTCAGTCAAGAGCAGTGGAAGCGATTCAAATTCATTGTTGGTGATATTCGAGACATTGAAGATTGTCATCAAGCCTGCCGGGGTGTGGATTATGTTTTGCATCAGGCTGCTCTGGGCTCTGTACCGCGCTCTATCAACGACCCAGTTGCAACAAACAGTACCAATATTAGTGGTTTTCTTAATATGCTAGTGGCGGCGCGGGATGCTCAGGTAGAAAGCTTTACCTATGCAGCAAGCAGTTCTACCTACGGTGATCATCCAGGTCTTCCCAAGGTTGAAGATGTAATTGGTAAACCATTGTCACCTTATGCTGTTACTAAGTATGTAAATGAGCTCTATGCAGATGTTTTTGCTAGGACCTATGGTTTTAATGCGATTGGACTACGTTATTTCAATGTATTTGGTAAGCGTCAAGACCCTAATGGGGCATATGCAGCGGTCATTCCGAAATGGGTGGCTGCAATGATTAAGGGCGAAAAAATTAGTATAAATGGTGATGGCGAAACTAGTAGAGATTTCTGCTTTGTCGAGAATGCGATTCAGGCGAATTTATTAGCTGCAACAGCCAATAATTCAGCAAAAAATCAGATATATAACGTTGCTGTTGGAGATCAAACAACGCTCAACGAGCTTTTTTCTTATCTGAAAGAATGTGTGAACCGTAATGGATTTAACTATTCTCTGCCAGTAAGTCATGGTGATTTCCGGCGTGGCGATATTCGACACTCGTTAGCTGATATAAGCAAGGCGAAAAACTTAATTGGATATGAGCCAGCATGGCGAATACGCCAAGGTTTGGAGTCGGCTATACGTTGGTATGCAAAACAGGTTCGTTGAGTATGCTAAAGCGTATTATAACGGTGTTTCTTGGAGATGGATTTTCAAAGGCAATTAATATAGGAGTGTCTCTATATTTAATAAGTTTTCTAGATGTTGATCAATATGCTTATTTTACGGTTGTGTTTACGTCAATCATGATGGGTTATCAGGTAGCCTGTGGCCTGATTGAGCGACTTTATATAACTGATTATTCTAATTTCATAGTTGTATCTCGGCAAAGCTATATGTTGATTGCTTTGCCAATCGGAAGCATATTTTTTATTTATACGATGACGGTTTTAGAAAGCAAGGCAGGCTTATTTTTTTTTGCAGGATATTTAGCGTTCATATTTTTCCAGGTATTAAGAATAGTCGCACAAAAAAAAGAGAATTTTAGAAGGTTTGTCATTCTGGATGTCTTGAAAAATAGCATTTGGGCCGGCCTGACTACTTTGTTGGTTTTCTTGGGGGCACAGCTAGCAGACTATTTCTTGATGGCGCTAGTGTTATCAACATGGGTGGTTGTGTTGTGTGCAATTCATATGCGTTACTTCGACTCTATAGAAACGGGTAAGCCAAAACTTGGTGGTATAATAAGCGCCTTCAATTATTTAATAATGAGAGCGGATGTTGTTTTTTACTCTATTCTGAGCGGTTGTATGCCATATATTGCACTTGTGCTAATCAGTTTTTTGGGTTCAGTTGAAACTGTTGCAGCATATGGTGTTGCAATGCGTTATCAAGCCTTGTTTTCAATGGTGGTTTATGCCATAAACGTTGTACTGCTACCTAGAATGGCAAGCGGTAGTGCTGAAGAAGTTAAGCATGTTATTACCTTTTTTTATAAAAAAGTACCATACGCGCTTCTGGCTTCAATTGTTGCTATCGCACTTGTGTGGCTAATAATGCCTCTTATTGGTGCAGAGAAATATTCTGGGGCCCAGGCAGCCTTTATTTTGTTTGCATGCTGTTCATTGTGTTCTTTGATTTCTGCTCCGGCTGCTTCATATTTACTTGCGTTAAGGCAGTATAGAAGTATGCTGAAGTGTATTTGCTTGGGTCTGCTAGCTATTTTTGCTACTCTGCCAGCTATGCTGCTTCTAAGTAAAATCTATGGAGTGGCATTGGCTTGTGCATTCGGTTATCTCTGCGTTGCATGCGGGTTTATCATGTATATGAAAAGAGTAGCTCATGAAGATATTAATAATTAATTATTATTTTGAGCCGTTTGTCGGAGCTCATGCTTATCGCTGGAGCCAAATTGCAAAGGTATGGGCTGCAGAAGGGCATGAAGTTGAAGTGATTGCAGGGCGTGTAGGTGACACTCGTTGTGAGGTTAGGGACGATGTGACTGTTGAACGTATCGGTTTTGTGAGGCGGCAGAGCGGTATGAGCTCTTCGAGCACGACATCGTCTGAAAAGGTGAACGCTTTAAGGTCAGCTACTGTTGGTTTACTAAAAAAGGTCAATCGTTTTTTTTTCTGGCCTGATGGTCTTTGGCACTGGCTCCCTTTTTTATTAGCCTCTCTACTCAAGCGCAGGCATGTCAAGTATGACCTGGTAGTAAGTTATTCGCCAACTTTCTCAGCACATGTGGGAGGGTTGTTTTTCAAAAAAATAAATAAAAATATTGGCCGTTGGATTGCAGACTATGGAGACCCGTTTTCTACTTCTAATTCAATGCCGCCGAATAATTTCAAGATTTATAAGTGGTTGAATTTCTTTTTCGAGAACAGAGTCTTTAAATTTTGTGATAAGGTTGTTTTTACTAATAAAAGAACCTTGAGGGAGTATGTAGAGTGTTTTGGTTTAACGTCATGCAGTAAAGCTTCCGTTATACCTCATGCAGTAGATGTAGGTGCTTTTTTTCAGCAAAAGAAGCCTGTTAGGACACAACCTTATAATCTCGTGTATGTGGGTGCGTTTCATCGTGGTATAAGAGAGCCTTTTATGATGGTGGGTTTTTTTAATGAGCTCTGCAAGCGTTTAGATATTGTTGTCAATGTCTATGGACCCTTAAATGGTGTGCCTCATTCAGAGGTGAATACAGGGTGCGTTAAACACCATGGTGCAGTTTCTCGCGACCGAGCTATTGAGTTAGTTAGAGAGGCGGATATCCTGATAAATATTGAAAATTCAAATTGTGTTATGACACCGAGTAAAATTGTTGAGTATGTTGCTACTGGCTTGCCAATAATAAATTTTTATGAAAAAGAAAGAGCGGAATTATTGTGTGATGAAAGATTAAGCGGGAGATTGTTACATGTAAAAAACTTGGCATCTTTAGATTCTGCTTGTGCCTTTATTTCTAGAGCTGTTCTGGAACGGGTTTCTTTAGATCATATAGAGATGGTTCTTTTTTCTTATTCTATAAATAATGTGGCTGATAAATACTTGGATGGTGTTTGTGAGTGATTTTATTTTATTTTTGGTTGTTTTGTGTGTTGGGATTTTAATGTTTTTTTTGAACAAAGATTTGCTATCTCCCGGGAAATTATTTTTTATCTTTACGTTTCTATTTTATCTTGGGGTCTTTGCTGATGATGTTTCTAGTTTAACAATTTTTGCATATTTGTTTTTGATGACCGCTTTAGCGGTGGTAGCGTTTGTGGATTTAAGGGTTCCGCTTAGTGGGCTCTTTAGAAAGCAAATTGTCCCTGTGGGGAAATATATTGTGCTTTTTTTGTTATTTTTGCCAGCGCTTTTCCTGAAAATTAAAATGGTCGTTGATGAAGGGGGGATTATTGCGTATTTAATGTCCCTTGCTTTTAGAGTGATTGAATTTGAGGGGCGTGGCTGGGTCTTGGTTTTGTTTTCTTCGGTTCAGATTGTTTATGTGTATTTGTGTTATATCTTTATGCTTGATAATCGAAAGAATTTACTTAAGTTTTGTTTCATTTTTCTTTCCACTATCATATTTTTATTTATTGGCATAACTTCAGGGTCACGCTCTTCTTTGTTGATGCCATTGGTTTCAGTGTTGGTAATGAGGCATTATCTAGTTAAAAGAATAAGTATTATGGCTATTGCTGGTTGTTTAATTTTGTTTTTGTTTTTTATTGCTTTCTATGGGGCGTTTAGAAATGATTTTGGAGGAAGCGGTTTTTCAGAGTTTAGTTTGTCGAAGCTAAATTTCGCTCATTTTTATTATGGAACAAATCCTTTAGAAATTTTGGCGAGCAGTGACGTAAATGAACCTTTGTTGGGGGCTACATATGCCACTTTCCTTACAAATTTTTTGCCTCGAGGTCTTTACCCGGAAAAACCTGATACTGGCGGCTTGGTTTTCACAAAGATTTATACTGGTGATCAGTGGGGAGGTATGTCTAATCTCGCACCAGGGTCTTTTGTGGAGGGAATTATGAATTTTGGGTTGATTCCCGGGTTTCTTTTTGGTGGGTTTTTAACTATAGTTATAATGATTAGCTCTGTGTGTCTTTTTAGAAAAAGCATTCTTTATTTCTTCAGTGGAGGTTCTGATTTTTATTTTAAAGGGTTTTTTTTTATAGCTGCGTTTAATTATGTTTTGGTTGCGGCGAGGTTTAGTTATTCTGAGTTTACAAATGTTTTTTTCTCTTTTATTTTGTTTGTTCTTTTCCCGCTTAGTGTTTCGTATTTCTTTCTTCGATTAAAGGTCCGACTATGATAGTTGTTATTAACGCGTTCTCTGCTAAGGTGGGAGGAGGGAAGACGTATCTTTATAATTTGCTGGAAAATGTTCCGGCAAAGCAAGTTCAGGTATATATCTTCGGTTACGATGATCTCGATCAGTTTCAGACGGCGAGCGTGCGTCGTATTCGAACCCGTTTTCCAGTTTACAATCCGGTACTTAGATTATTTTGGGAGCGTTTTATTTTGCCTATCTGGCTTTCCAAGTTGCAGGCAGATCTCTTGTTTTGTCCGGGTGGTGTTGTGAATACTCGGCCGCCAGCAGGTTGTCGAGTGGTAACCATGTTCAGGAATATGCTTCCATTTGATGAGCAGGCACTGGCAGACACAAGATCAATAAAGCTTAAGTTTAAAAACTATCTTTTAAAAAAGCGTATGCTCGCCAGTATGGCATCAGCAGACTTAGTTATTTTTGTATCAGACTATGCACGCAGTATTATTGAGCGACAGATAACGATCAAGCAGGCAGTTACTATTTCGCATGGTATTGGAGATAACTTTTTTGTGATGAATGATGAGCCAGAGCGGCCTGTACTTCCATTTTCCGGTAAGTATATTTTGTATGTTTCAAGGTTTGAGTTTTATAAACGTCACTTACAGCTGGTTAAAGCCTATGCTCTATTGAGTGACTGCATTCGTGATGAGTATAAATTGTTGATTGTGGGGGGCGGCGGCGGGCAGACCGCTACCGAAGTACATGATTTTGTTGCAAGCCAGGGGCTGGGAACGTCGGTATTTTTACTTGGCGAGTACCCCTACGCTGCATTGCCTGCGCTCTACAAACATGCGAGCTTGTTTACGTTCATGTCGGCCTGTGAGAACTGTCCCAATATTCTTCTGGAGGTGATGGGCGCCGGTGTACCTATCGTATCGTCCGATTATGCTCCGATGCCTGAGTTCGGGGGAGATGCAGTCCGGTACGTATCCCCGGATGATCCGCAGCAGGTGTCGCAGGTTTTAACGGATACGCTGTCTGATCCTGCGCTCTTAAACACACTTTCTGCACGCGTGGCTGAACGGTCGCTGCTCTACAAATGGTCTCGTACGGCGATGCTTACCTGGCGTGCGCTTTTCAAGGTCGCGAATACGTGAAGATACTATTGGTTACACAGTATTTTTGGCCTGAGACGTTCATCATCAATGATCTGGTAAAGACCCTGGTCGCTCAAGGGCATGAAGTACAGGTCTTTACCGGTAAGCCCAACTATCCGGAAGGGAAAATATTTACTGGATACACATCGCATGGTTGTTACCAGGAACTTTATGCTAACCATGTGCCTGTCTTTCGAGCTCCATTACGACCTCGTGGGCGCGGTCCAATAAAATTGGTGTTGAACTACTTGTCTTTTGTTTGCAATGGTATTCGTTTTTTTCCCAAGGCCCTCCAAAGAGAAGGCGCGCCCTATGACGTGATCTTCGTTTTTGCGCCTTCACCGATTTTATCCGTGCTACCAGCAATACTGTTGAAGTGGAAAACTAAAACACATCTTGCAGTGTGGGTGCAGGATCTTTGGCCGGAAAGTCTCAGGGCGACAGGGTTTGTTAGTAACGGTTTTGTATTATGGTGTATTGGAATTCTTGTAAGAGCGATTTATGCATGCAGTGATACGCTACTCATTCAATCACGTGCCTTCAAGGCTTCGATGATGCGTTATGCCGATGCAAAGAAGATTGTCTACTATCCAAATTGCTACGCACAGGATGCGTCTGAGGCTGCAGGCAAGACGGAGGTTCCCGCAGAGCTGCTAGCTTTCATGGAACAAAGTTTTTGTTTGGTTTTTGCAGGTAATCTCGGTACAGCTCAGTCACTTGAGACCTTAGTGGATGCTGCAACACGGTTAAAGCATCTGCCCGCTTGCAAGTTCATAATTGTAGGGACTGGTAGCATGTCTGCATGGCTTGAGGCGCAGAAAGTGGCATTGGGACTGGATAATATGCACTTGGTTGGTCGTTTTCCATCCTACGAGATGCCTCAGTTTTTCAGTCGCGCAGCAGGTCTTCTTGTTACATTGAAGAAAAGTGATATTTTTTGCCTGACTATACCGAGCAAACTACAGGCTTACCTTGCTGCTGGGCGGCCTATTATTGCTGCCTTGGACGGTGAGGGTGCACGAATCGTTGAAGAGGCGGGGGCCGGGCTTTGCTGTGCAGCTGAGGACGGTGCCGGCTTGGCCCGCACAATTGAAAAGCTATTTCGAATGCCAGCCTCTGAGCGCACCCAATTGGGGGTCTCAGGGCGGCGCTATTTTTCTGCGAATTTTGATATGGATAATCAAGGCAGGCGTTTAGTCGAGATCCTTGAAGAAAGGATTGCTCAAGATAGAGAGGTTGATAGGTGAGAGTTTTAGTCTTAGGTGTTACAGGCATGCTCGGTAGTGCCGTTTTCAAGCAGTTTGCATGCGATTCGGCGTTCCAGACTTGGGGTACTTTGCGCAACTCCGCAGGGCGATGTTATTTTTCTGAAACGCTTCATGCTCAGTTAATCAGCAATGTCGATGTTCTTGACCAGGATGCACTTGTCAATGTGCTGGCGCATATCCGTCCGGATATTGTCATCAATTGTGTTGGCCTGATCAAGCAGTTAGCTGACGCCAAAGATCCGGTTTCTGCTTTACCGATTAACGCTATGTTACCGCATCGATTGGCGAAGCTCTGCGATTTGTTGGGCGCTCGATTGGTTCACGTTAGCACGGACTGTGTGTTCTCTGGCCGTAAAGGGATGTATACCGAGGTTAACCAGTCGGACGCTGAAGATCTCTATGGCAAGTCCAAGTTTATAGGTGAATTGCATCAAGTGCCGCACGCGATTACACTGCGTACTTCGATCATCGGCCATGAGCTGGGCACCAACTTTTCACTGATTGACTGGTTTCTTTCACAAAACGATCCGATCAAAGGCTATGCAAAAGCCATCTTCTCTGGCTTGCCCACTGTCGAGCTAGCTCGAGTGATAAAAGATTATGTGCTCACGAATCCCGAACTGTACGGTCTTTATCATGTCTCGGCTGAGCCGATCGACAAATTGTCGCTGCTCAGGCTGGTGGCGAAGGTCTACGGGCACAAGGTTCAGATCGTTCCAGACGAGCAAGTCTCTATCGACCGCTCACTGGATTCTTCCCGGTTCCGCCAAGCTACAGGTTATCTGCCTCCAGCTTGGCCTGAACTGGTCAAGATGATGCGTGATCAGCGTTAATTTTTATATTTTTGAGCATGGTTACTGTTTATGTTTGATGACAAAACTTTGATGATTACTGGCGGGACCGGATCCTTCGGCAATACCGTGTTAAAACGCTTCCTCGATACCAGTGTTAAGGAAATTCGGGTATTCAGCCGCGACGAGAAGAAGCAAGAAGATATGCGTATTGCTCTGGCCAATGATAAGGTCAAGTTCTATATCGGTGATGTGCGCGATTATAACAGTATTTCGCAAGCTATGATTGGTGTTGATTATATCTTTCATGCTGCTGCGTTGAAGCAGGTACCCTCCTGCGAGTTCTATCCGATGGAGGCGGTGAAAACCAATGTTATCGGCACAGAGAATGTTCTTAATGCGGCGGTAGCCATGGGAGTTAAACGGGTTGTAGTTCTCTCGACCGACAAAGCTGTTTATCCCATTAACGCCATGGGGATCTCTAAAGCAATGGCGGAGAAGCTTATGGTTGCCAAGTCAAGGCTCATGCCAGAGAGTGGCCCTGTGGTCTGCGCAACACGTTACGGTAATGTTATGGCATCACGAGGCTCTGTAATTCCCTTGTTCATCGACCAATTAAAAAGTGGTGAATCACTCACCATCACTGATCCGAGTATGACCCGTTTTCTAATGTCATTAGAAGATTCGGTCGATTTGGTGCTGTATGCCTTCGAGCATGGCCAACAAGGTGATATCTTCGTTCAGAAAGCGCCAGCCTCTACTGTAGGTGATTTGGCCCAAGCACTTAAAGAACTGTTTGTTCATGATAATCCTATCAAGGTCATAGGAACTCGGCACGGCGAGAAGTTATATGAGTCGCTGATTTCTCGTGAGGAAATGGCAAAATCGACGGATATGGGCCGCTACTACCGCATCCCTGCTGATAACCGCGATCTGAATTACAAGAAGTACTTTGTTGAGGGCGAGGCGAGGATCGCTGAGTTCGACGACTACACCTCGCACAACACCGAGCGCCTTGGAATTGAAGGCATCAAGCAGTTGTTGCTCAAGCTCGATTACATCAAGGAGCAGCTTAATGCTTAAGGTTATGACCCTGGTCGGCACCCGTCCGGAGCTAATCAAGATGAGCCGGGTAATTGCCGAACTCGACCGCCAGATTAATCACGTTCTGGTTCACTCGGGGCAAAACTACGACTACGAGTTGAATCAGGTCTTCTTCGACGATCTGGAAATCCGCAAGCCGGATCACTTTCTTGGTGCTGCCGGTGAGACTGCTGCACAGACTATCGCCGAGGTAATTGCCAAGGCCGATGAAGTCTTCGAATTGGAGAAGCCCGACGCACTGCTGCTCTACGGTGACACCAATACCTGCCTGGCGGTGATCGCCGCCAAGCGCCGAAAGATCCCGGTTTTTCATATGGAGGCGGGCAACCGCTGCTTCGACCAGCGAGTGCCGGAGGAGCTAAATCGCAAGGTGCTCGATCATCTCTCTGACATCAATATGGTGCTGACCGAGCATGCTCGTCGTTACCTGATTGCCGAGGGAATTCGTCCTGAGACCATAATCAAGACTGGCTCGCACATGCAGGAAGTGCTTGAGTACTACATGCCGAAGATCGAGCAGTCCGAGGTGCTGAGCCGTGAAGGCCTAGAGCCCGGTAAATTCTTCGTGGTAAGTGCCCACCGCGAAGAAAACGTTGATACCCCGGACAACCTGCGTGGTTTGCTGGTAACCCTGCGAGGGCTAGCCGATGAGTACGGTTATCCGTTGATCGTCTCGACGCATCCGCGTACCCGCAAACGTCTTGAGGCGTTGGGTGAATCACTGGAGCATCCACTGATTCGCTTTGTCAAACCTTTCGGCCTGCTGGATTATATCAAGTTGCAGATGTCCGCTTTTTGTGTGCTTTCTGACAGCGGCACCATTACTGAGGAGTCTTCGTTACTCAACTTGCCGGCGGTGACCTTGCGCAACGCCCATGAGCGCCCAGAAGGTATGGATGAGGGCACGCTGATCATGAGCGGTCTGACTAAGGACTCGGTATTAGCGGCGGTCAAGGTCATCACCAGTCAGCATCAGACTGACAGCCGAGCAATACCTGTGGTGCCCGACTATCAAGGAGGGCCAGTGTCATTGCAGGTTGTGCGTGTAGTCTTGAGCTATACCGATTACATCAATCGGACTGTTTGGCATAAAGGTTGAGAGTCTACATTTCAACTGAGGCATAGCGTTATAGTTAGAAAAGTAACCATTTCCTTGTTTCGATACTGTAGTCATTGTATTTAGTAATATTAAGCCTGAGCCACTAGTAGCCTGTTCACTGGTTATTATGCTCGGGCCTTCTGGTTTTGGGACGTTTCATTTCAGGACATAAAGCAACAGTAATGAACAAGATTCTTGTAACCGGTGCTACCGGTTTTGTTGGCTCTGCTCTCTTGCGTGTGTTGCAGCAGCGCAACGACCTGGAGGCGCTGGGGCTTTGTCGTACGTTACCCACAGATGCTGATGAGTCGCTGGTTGCTGTAGGCGACTTGGCCGATGCTGATTTATCTGTGGTGCTGCCGGGTATCGATGTGGTCATTCATGCCGCTGCCCGTGCCCATGTCATGCAGGATGCGGCCACTGATCCGCTGACTGAATATCGTCGCGCCAATGTCGAAGCCAGCCTGAACCTGGCCCGACAGGCCGCCGCTGCCGGGGTGAGGCGCTTTGTTTTCATCAGCTCGGTCAAGGTGAATGGCGAAAGCACCAGTGGTCGTGGCCCATACAGTGCAGACCAGATGCCTGCGCCCGAGGATGCTTACGGTATTTCAAAACATGAGGCAGAGCAGGCGCTGCAGTTGCTGTGTGCGGAGCAGGGCATGGAGCTGGTGATTGTGCGGCCGCCACTGGTATATGGGCCGGGCGTGAAGGCCAATTTTGCCAGCTTGGTGCGGCTGTGCAGCAAACCCATCCCCCTGCCGTTTGGCAGCGTCAACAATCGGCGCAGCATGGTGTATCTGGGTAATCTGGTTGATTTCATTATTTGTTGTGCCACTCACCCGGCTGCCCCAAATCAGGTGTTTCTGGTATCGGATCGGCATGACTTGTCACTGGCTGAGCTTATTGGTGGTATTCGCGTAGCCATGGGCCGCAAGCCGGCGTTGCTGCCGGTTCCTGTCGGGTTGTTCCGTTTGGCGGGCTGGCTGACTGGCAAGCAGGGCGTGGTTGAGCGCCTGGTAGGTGACTTGCAAGTGGATACCAGCAAGGCGCATGAACTGCTGGGTTGGCAGCCGCCCTACACGGTAGAGCAGGGGCTGGCCGCTACGGTGGCGGGCATGCCAGCGGTGGAGTCTGCAGGTGATCGTAACCTGCCGTTGCTGCGCGTGCTGGATTTTATTTTTGCGCTATGCGGGCTGGTGTTTGGCTTGCCGGTGCTGGTGGTGATCTATGTGCTGGGCCTGTTCGATACCGGCTCGCCGCTGTTTTTGCAGGAACGGGTCGGCCGCAACAAAAAACCCTTTACGCTGGTCAAATTTCGTACCATGAAGGTGGATACGGCTTCGGTAGCCAGTCACCTGGCCTCTTCGGCGTCGATCACCCGCATGGGCGGTTTCTTGCGCAAGACCAAGCTGGACGAGCTGCCCCAGCTGTGGAATGTGCTCAAGGGCGAGATGAGCCTGGTCGGCCCGCGCCCTAACCTGTACAACCAGGACGAGCTGATTGCCGAGCGTGATGCGCTGGGTGTTTATGCTGTGCGGCCGGGTATTACCGGGCTGGCCCAGGTCAACGAGATCGACATGTCCACCCCGCAGCTGCTGGCCGAAACCGATGCGAAGATGATCCGCGAGCTGTCGTTGGGTAATTACTTCAAGTTCATTGTGCAGACGGTGACGGGGAAGGGCTCGGGAGACCGGGTCAGGGGGTAATGGTATTGGTAAAGGGGTCAGGTCCATGGGCCTGACCCCTTTACCTTCAAGCCCTTTTAGCAATTGAAGTGGAAAAAGTCGTGATGCGTGATTTTTTGCTGAATCTGTCACGCCGCCACAAGCGGGCCTTGCAGGTGGTTGCCGATGTGCTGCTGATCTGGCTGTGCCTGTGGCTGGCGTTTGTGGTGCGGGTGGGTTTTGACAAGGCATGGGTGGCCGTACATGAGCACGTGTGGCTGTTTTTTGCTGCGCCGCTGATCACCGTTCCGGTGTGCATTCGTTTGGGCATGTACCGGGCGGTGATGCGCTATCTGGGCCGTGAAGCGCTGGTCGAGATTGCCAAGGCGCTGACGGTTTCGGCGCTGGTCCTGGCGCTGCTGGTGTACTGGATGCAGACACCGGACAAGCCGCAAATTCCGCGCTCGTTCGTCATGCTGTACTGGACCATCAGCCTGATTGCGGTGGGCGGGTTGCGGCTGGCCATGCGCCAGTATTTTCTCGGCGACTGGTATGAGAACAGCAACCGCTTTTTCCGGCCGCGCCGGAATTTGCCCCGGGTGGTTGTGTACGGGGCCGGCTCGGCCGGCAACCAGCTGGTGCGTGCCCTGCGCATGGGCAAGGTGATGGAGCCGGTGGCTTTTCTGGATGACGATGATTCCATCGCCACCCGTACCATTGCCGGGCTCAAGGTGTACAAACCGAAGCATATTGAAGAGATGCTGCGCATCACCGGTGCCACCCAGGTGCTGCTGGCCATGCCTTCGGCCAGTCGGGCCCGTCGCCGCGAGGTGTTGGCCATGCTGGAGCCGTACCCGGTGCATGTGCGCTCGATCCCCGGCTTCATGGACCTGGCCCAGGGGCTGGTCAAGGTCCAGGACCTGCAGGAGGTGGACATTGCCGACCTGCTCGGGCGTGATGCGGTGGTACCGAATCAGGCACTGTTTGAGCGTTGCATCAAGGAGCAGGTGGTGCTGGTGACCGGTGCTGGCGGCTCGATCGGCTCCGAGCTGTGCCGGCAGATTCTGGCCAGTGGTGCGACCACGCTGATCCTGTACGAGCACAGCGAGTTCAACCTGTATGCCATCAGCCAGGAGCTGGAGCAGCGGGTCAGCCATGAGGGGCTACAGGTGCAGCTGATTCCGGTGCTGGGCTCGGTGCGTAACAAGAAACGTCTGCTGGAGGTGTTTCGCAGCTGGCCGGTGAATACCGTTTATCACGCGGCGGCCTACAAGCATGTGCCGATTGTCGAGCACAACACCGCCGAGGGTATCCGTAACAACGTGATGGGTACGCTCTATACCGCGCAGGCGGCGATCGAGACCGGCGTGCAGCACTTCGTGCTGATTTCCACTGACAAGGCGGTGCGTCCGACCAATGTGATGGGCAGCACCAAGCGCCTGGCCGAGATGGTGCTGCAGGCGCTGAGCCGCGAGCCGCAGGTGCAATTGTTCAGCGATACTGACGAGCGTGTTGTGGCCAACAATACCCGCTTTACCATGGTGCGCTTCGGCAACGTGCTGGGTTCGTCCGGCTCGGTGATTCCGCTGTTTCGCAAGCAGATCCGTGATGGTGGCCCGGTCACTGTGACCCATCCGGAAATGACGCGTTATTTCATGACCATTCCCGAGGCGTCGCAGCTGGTGATCCAGGCCGGCTCGATGGGGCAGGGCGGAGATGTGTTCGTTTTGGATATGGGCGAGCCGGTGCGCATTCTGGAGATGGCGCAGAAGATGATCCGCCTGTCCGGTTTGACGGTGCGTTCGGAGGAGGAGCCTGCGGGTGAAATAAGCATCGAGTTCACCGGCCTGCGCCCCGGCGAGAAGCTCTACGAAGAGCTGCTGATCGGCGATAATGTCAGCGGTACGGAGCACCCGATGATCATGCGTGCCAGCGAGGAGTACCTGCCCTGGCACGAACTGTGCGCGGTGCTGCGCCGGCTGCTGGTGCTGGCCGAGCGTGGCGAGTGCGAGGATATTCGCCAGGTGCTGCTCGAGACCGTCAACGGCTACCAGCCCCAGTCGGATATCGTTGACTGGGTGTACCTGCAGGCAGAAGCACGCTGAAGGCTTGCTCGCCTGGAAATTTGAAAAATGATGTGTGATAACGAGCCAGTCAGCTGGTGCTAATGATATTGTTTTTTGTGAAAGACTTGGCTCCGTCCTTCAATAGGGCGGTTTATCTGTGAAGATTTGAGTACACTGATTCAGCGATTACGCATTAAACGAATCTGATAATGTGGCGACCACATAAAGCAGGAGGGCATATGGTAAGCATACCTGTAGACCGAATGACACTGCGGGAAAAACTGGAAATTATCGACTTGCTTTGGAGCAGCATCAGCTCAGAAAATTCTGAGGAGGTTTCGCCACGCTGGCATGGCAAAGAGCTTGATCGACGCTTGAAGCGGGTCGATACCGGTGAATCCGTCTTTGAAGACTGGGACGTCGTGAAACGAGAACTTCAGGAATTGTCTCGTTGAAAATCAAGATACTGAATTCTGCGAATGATGATCTGAAGACTGCTTTCCAGTTTTATGAAAAGCAGCAGGCAGGGCTGGGCAAGTATTTTTTGAGTTCGTTACAAGCTGATATTGATTCACTTCATTTTTTTTCCGGAATTCATCCGATTTATGCTGAAAAATTTTATCGCCTGCTGGCTCGGCGTTTTCCTTATGCCGTCTACTATCAGGTCGAAAATGAGCTAGTCAGTGTTTATGCGGTTTTGGACTGTCGACGGAGCCCGGAGAATAATCAGAAGCGGTTAAAGTGAATTGATACTCTGAGCATCTGATGATGCCAGCTTCACCATTAGCAGAAAACAAAAACGGCCACCCATGGGTGGCCGTTTTAATTGGTGACAAGCCTTACTTGCGGTTGAGCTTGTTTTCCAGGTAGTGGATGTTGACACCGCCGTGCATGAAGCCCTTGTCGTTCATCAGGTCAATGTGCAGGGGTACGTTGGTCTTGATGCCGTCGACAATGATTTCATCCAGAGCGTTGCGCATGCGGCCCATGGCCTCTTCGCGGGTTTCGCCCCAGGTGATGATCTTGCCGATCAGGGAGTCATAGTGCGGTGGCACGCGGTAGCCGCTGTACAGGTGGGAGTCCATGCGCACACCGTTGCCGCCGGGGGCGTGGTAATGCTTGACCAGGCCGGGGCTGGGCATGAAGTTGTCGGGGTCTTCCGCGTTGATGCGGCATTCGAAGGCGTGACCACGGAACTTGATGTCCTTCTGGCTGACCGACAGCGGGTTGCCGGCGGCGATGCTGATCATCTCCTTGACCAGGTCAAAGCCGGTGATCATCTCGGTGACCGGGTGCTCCACCTGGATGCGGGTGTTCATCTCGATGAAGTAGAAGCGGCCGTCCTCGTAGAGGAACTCGAAGGTGCCCGCGCCACGGTAGCCGATGTCGATACAGGCTTGCACGCAGCGCTCGAATACCTGCTTGCGCGCCTGCTCGTCAATGTAGGGAGCCGGGGCTTCCTCGATGACCTTCTGGTGGCGGCGCTGCAGCGAGCAGTCGCGATCGCCGAAGTGTACGGCGTTGCCCTGGCCGTCGGCCATGATCTGGATCTCGACGTGGCGCGGGTTGCCGAGGAACTTTTCCAGATACACCACCGGGTTGCCGAAGGCGGCAGCCGCTTCGTTGCGGGTGTGTACGGCTGCACGTAGCAGGTCGTCTTCATGATGCACCACGCGCATGCCACGACCACCGCCGCCGCCGGCGGCCTTGATGATGACGGGATAGCCCACTTCACGGGCGATGCGCAGGGCTTCCTGCTCGTCTTCGGGCAGCGGGCCGTCGGAACCGGGTACCACCGGCACGCCGGCTTTTTTCATGGCGTCCTTGGCGGCGACTTTGTCACCCATCATGCGGATGACGTCGGCGCTGGGGCCGATGAAGGTGAAGCCGGAGTTTTCGACTTGCTCGGCGAAGTCGGGGTTTTCCGCCAGAAAGCCGTAGCCGGGGTGAATGGCGTTGGCGCCGGTCACTTCGGCGGCGGCGATAATGGCAGGGATTTGCAGGTAAGACTGGGCACCGGGGGCCGGACCGATACAGACGGTTTCGTCGGCCAGGGACAGGTGCATCAGGTCGCGGTCAGCCGAGGAATAGACGGCTACGGTTTTAATGCCCATTTCTTTACACGCACGCATCACGCGCAGTGCAATTTCACCGCGGTTGGCAATCAGGACTTTTTCCAGCATTGCAGACTCCAGGTGATTTAAACGATGGTGAACAGGGGCTGGTCGTATTCAACCGGCTGGCCGTTTTCTACCAGGATTTCGCCGATCACGCCGCCGACATCGCTTTCGATGTGGTTCATCATTTTCATGGCTTCAACGATGCACAGTACGTCGCCTTTTTTCACGCTCTGGCCGGGCTCGACAAAGTTGCCGGAGGTGGGGGAAGGGGCGCGGTAGAAGGTACCGACCATCGGCGAGCGGACCACGGTGCCTTTCAGCTGGGGCGCGGCAGCTTCTGCGGCGGGCGCGGCGGCAGGTGCAGCAACGGGTGCCGGGGCGGCAACCGGGGCCGGAGCGGCAGCGTAAGCGATTGGTTGGGCGGCTACGGCGCTGTGGCGGGTGATGCGTACGGACTCTTCGCCCTCGTGAATCTCCAGTTCGTCAATGCCGGATTCTTCAACGAGTTCAATGAGTTTTTTTACTTTACGAATATCCATCGGGTATGACTCCGCAGGTTGTTTGAGTGGTAATCAGGGATTGTTGACATGCTCGATTGCGGCATCCAGGGCCAGGCGGTAACCGCTGGCACCCAGGCCGCAAATCACCCCTACCGCAATGTCGGAGAAGTAGGAGTGGTGTCGAAAAGGTTCGCGCTTGTACACGTTGGACAAGTGCACTTCAATGAATGGGATGCTCACTGCCAGCAACGCGTCACGTAAAGCAACGCTGGTATGTGTAAAAGCGGCAGGATTGATGATGATGAACGCAGTTTCGTCGTTTCTGGCTGCATGAATGCGTTCGATCAACTGGTATTCGGCGTTGCTCTGCAGGCAATCCAGCCGGTGGCCGGCGGCAGCGGCCTGCTGCTGCAGGGCATGGTTGATGTCGTCCAGCGTGTTTGAGCCGTAAACCCCGGGCTCGCGTGTGCCCAGCAAATTGAGGTTGGGGCCGTGCAACAGAAGAATGGAAGCCATGCCGGTGCCTTGGTATGTAAAAGCGGACAATATGCCTTGAACTGCGGCAAATGTCAGCCCTTGGTAGTCAAATTAAGACTAATGAGTGTGGCGCGGGGTGATAATCCGGTTTTCTGCTGTGTGTTGCAGCCTGAAGGCGGGCCTGGGGCTTCTGTTGTGGCCGGTTGTGGCTGGCGGGCGGCCAGTTATGACTCTGTTGGGCAGGGCCGGGCGCTTATCTTATCCCCGACGGATCAGCCAGACGCCGGCGACGATGCAGGCCATGCCCAGCACCTTGCCGGTGGTGATGGAGGATTCGCGAAAGCCCAGCCAGCCCTGGTGGTCGAGCAGCAGGGCGCTGGCCATCTGCCCGGCCAGTACCAGTGCCATGAACAACAGGGCACCGATGCGCGGGGCGGCAAAGGCGGCGGTGAAGACGAAGAAAGCACCCATCAGGCCGCCGGCCAGATGCCACCACTGCAGTTGTCTGAACCCGGCAAGCGGGATGCTTTCACGTTGCAGCAGCAGGGCCAGGACCAGCCCCAGGGTGCCCATCAGGAACGAGATGGTGGCTGCCGCCAGAACGCTGGACAGTTCGCGGGCCAGCAGGCCGTTGATGCCGGCCTGCACCGGCATGAAGAAGCCGGCCATGAAGGCCATCAGCAGAAATAGCCAGAGTGTCAGTGTGCTCATGGTGTGAATTCTGGATTTCCTGTTTCAGTGTGCCGTTACGGCGCTCATCGTTGCGGCGGGAAGTTTTTCAGCAATCGCCCGGCTGCTTTGCGGATTTCCGCGTCACGTTTTTGTGGGCGGGTGGCGCTGGATGTGGCTGGCCATTGTTCGCTGGCCCGCCAGGCCAGCTTGCCGCTTTGGGCGTCCAGAATGTCCAGTTGCAGGGTGAAGACCCGGTAGCGCACGTCCTGCGGTTCGATCCAGCCGGGGCCGCCCCAGTAACGTCCCCAGGGATCGCCCCAGTAACCGCCACGATGGACATAAACGCGCTCGACGCGGTCTTCCTGGCCCAGCCAGGCACGTACCAGAAAGTCGGGCTGCTCTTCGGTGGGCAAAAAGCCCCATTGCAGCAGCTGGTCGCCGACCACGTCGCGGATGCGTTCCTGGTCGAGGTCGCTGGATTGTTCGCGGCTGTAGAATTCGACGGCGGGCTCGGCCCATTGCCAGCTTTGCCAGTGGGAGAAGTCCTGCCCGGGGTTGTAGTCGAGTTCGGTCAGGGCGGCGGTCTGGCAACCGGTAAGTAAAAAGCTGATCAGCAGAAACTGCAAAATGCGCTGCATGGCTGTTCTCCGTTTGCGTCAGGACTGGCTACAGCATAGCAGAAAGCGGTTTTTGCCATGGCAACTGTTTGCCGTTTTCGGGGTGTTGCCGGGAGTGGCTTTTCTGGCCCGGCTGGGCGCGCAGGTGGAAAAGGGGTGGTGTGCGAGGAGGGCAAGCTGTTTGCACCCGGAAACAGAACAGCCGCCCGGAGGCGGCTGTTCTGGTGTCATGCAAATGCTTGCAGCGACTTACAGCAGGTGGGCAACGCCGGCTTTTTCCTGCTCCAGCTCGTCCAGAGTGATGTTGATGTACTTCTGGCTGAACTCGTCGATTTCCAGGCCCTTGACGATTTCGTACTCGCCGTTGGCGCAGGTGACAGGGAAGCCGAACATGGTGCCTTCAGGAATGCCGTAGGAGCCGTCGGAAGGAATACCCATGGTGACCCACTCGCCGTTGGTGCCCAGCCACCAGTCGTGGATGTGGTCGATAGCGGCGTTGGCAGCGGAAGCGGCAGAGGACAGGCCACGGGCTTCGATGATGGCAGCGCCACGCTTGCCGACGGTTGGCAGGAATACGTTGGCGTTCCATTCCTGGTCGTTGATCAGGTCCTTGACGTTTTCGCCGTTGATGGTGGCGTAGCGGTAGTCGGCGTACATGGTCGGGCTGTGGTTGCCCCAGACGCAGAGTTTGCGGATGTCGGCTACGGCCTTGCCGGTTTTCTCGGCAACCTGGCTCAGGGCGCGGTTGTGGTCCAGACGCAGCATGGCGGTGAAGTTGCGCGGGTTCAGGTCTGGCGCGGACTTCATGGCGATGTAGGCGTTGGTGTTGGCAGGGTTGCCAACCACCAGAACCTTGACGTTGCGGTCGGCAACCTTGTTCAGGGCGCGGCCCTGGACGGTGAAGATTTCGGCGTTGGCGGCCAGCAGGTCGGAACGCTCCATGCCTTTGGAGCGTGGACGGGCACCCACCAGGATGGCAACCTGGATGTCCTTGAAAGCAACTTCCGGATCATCGGAAGCGGTCATGCCGGCCAGCAGCGGGAACGCACAGTCTTGCAGTTCCATCATGACGCCTTTCAGGGCGTCCTGGGCTTGTGGCAGGTCCAGCAGTTGCAGGATTACCGGCTGGTCCTTGCCCAGCATTTCGCCGCTGGCGATACGGAACAGCAGGGCATAACCGATTTGACCAGCTGCGCCGGTGACGGCAACACGTACGGGAGCTTTCATTGGGTCTCTCCAAGTCGTTAGAAACGTAAAATATTCCATGCGGAATGGCAGGTCGGCTCGTGAAGGAAACTCTCTGGGGAGTGCGAGCCGGTTCTCACGGCGGAAAATGGTAGCAAGCCCCTTGTATGAGTACAAGGACTACTTAAGGGGTACGGCTGGCGTGCCGCGCGCAATGGCGGGGGCTTTTCTGTTAGCATGCCCGGTCATGAAAAATCGGGACAGGCCCGGTTTGCCAGCCAAGCAAGTGAGGTGTATGTGTCTACCCCTGAATTGAATACCGATGAGTCCCGCGTCAGCTACGGCATTGGCCGCCAGATGGGCGAACAACTGCGCCAGAACCCGCCCCCCGGCACCAGTATCGAGGCGGTGATGGCCGGTCTGCGTGATGCCTTCAATGGTGCGCCCAGTGCGGTTGAACCTGAGCAGTTAAGCGCAAGTTTTGCAGTGATCCGTGAGCGCATGGAGGCCGAGGCGGCCGAGAAAGCGGCAAAGGCGGCTCAGACCGGTGTTGAATTTTTGCAGGAAAACGCCAAAAAAGACGGCGTTGTCACCCTGGAGTCCGGCCTGCAGTATGAAGTGCTGACCGTTGGCGATGGCGACAAGCCAGGCCGTGACAGCACCGTGCGCACCCATTACCACGGCACCCTGATTGATGGCAGTGTGTTTGACAGCTCCTACGAGCGCGGCCAGCCTGCCGAGTTTCCGGTGGGTGGCGTGATTGCCGGCTGGACCGAGGCACTGCAGTTGATGCCGGTGGGCAGCAAATGGCGTCTGTATGTGCCGGCAGAGCTGGCCTATGGCGAGCGTGCCGTGGGCAGCATTCCTGCGCACAGCGCGCTGGTGTTTGATGTCGAGCTGCTGGACATCCTGTAAGGGCCGGCCGGTGCGAATTGATCCATGGCTATGACTTTGTGTTCTTGCGGGGGCAGATGAGTCCGGGCCCGGGCGGGCTTGTCTGTACTGTGTTTTGTCAGGGCTGCCGGCTCGGCTTTTTGCCTGCGGGGCCATTGCTTGATTGCTATCAAGCATCCTTTGGTGCTGCTTTCATTAGTCTGTGCAGGTAGAAAACAACCTTGTGAGGAATTGCCATGACTGTTGAGAACCACCCGCTGCTGCGCGAAAACCCGGAGCTGGCCGACAAGCTGCTGGCTCGTGCCATGGCTGACGGTGCTTTTGCCCAGCGGGCCCAGCGTTACGCGACTCTGGATGCACTGGTCCAGAACTCTTCCGCGGGTGCTGAAGAAGCTGCCGAATACGCCGCACTGGGCAAGCAGCTGATTGGCGAGCTGGAACTGCCGGTAACAACCAGCTGCTGCGGCGGCTGTGGCGGTAGTGCGCACTAGGATTTGAAGCTGTTGTTGTGACCTGTCCGTGATTGTTTTCTCTCCATGATCACAGGCGGGAGTTGGGCTTGACGCCGGTCTCTGACCGGCGTTTTTTTGCCTGTCTGTTTGCTAGTGCTGGCTCCAGCAACATGTGCGAATGAATTCGCACCTACGATGGGTCCGGATTTATTCGCAGATGTAGGTCCGGATTTATCCGGACAGGCGCGGCATGGCCGGCCGCGGAGGCTCATGTGCGAATGAATTCGCAGATGTAGGTCCGGATTTATCCGGACAGGCGCGGCATGGCCGGCCGCGGAGGCTCATGTGCGAATGAATTCGCAGATGTAGGTCCGGATTTATCCGGACAGGCGCGGCATGGCCGGCCGCGGAGGCTCATGTGCGAATGAATTCGCAGATGTAGGTCCGGATTTATCCGGACAGGCGCGGCATGGCCGGCCGCGGAGGCTCATGTGCGAATGAATTCGCAGATGTAGGTCCGGATTTATCCGGACAGGCGCGGCATGGCCGGCCGCGGAGGCTCATGTGCGAATGAATTCGCAGATGTAGGTCCGGATTTATCCGGACAGGCGCGGCATGGCCGGCCGCGGAGGCTCATGTGCGAATGAATTCGCAGATGTAGGTCCGGATTTATCCGGACAGGCGCGGCATGGCCGGCCGCGGAGGCTCATGTGCGAATGAATTCGCAGATGTAGGTCCGGATTTATCCGGACAGGCGCGGCATGGCCGGCCGCGGAGGCTCATGTGCGAATGAATTCGCAGATGTAGGTCCGGATTTATCCGGACAGGCGCGGCATGGCCGGCCGCGGAGGCTCATGTGCGAATGAATTCGCAGATGTAGGTCCGGATTTATCCGGACAGGCGCGGCATGGCCGGCCGCGGAGGCTCATGTGCGAATGAATTCGCAGATGTAGGTCCGGATTTATCCGGACAGGCGCGGCATGGCCGGCCGCGGAGGCTCATGTGCGAATGAATTCGCAGATGTAGGTCCGGATTTATCCGGACAGGCGCGGCATGGCCGGCCGCGGAGGCTCATGTGCGAATGAATTCGCAGATGTAGGTCCGGATTTATCCGGACAGGCGCGGCATGGCCGGCCGCGGAGGCTCATGTGCGAATGAATTCGCAGATGTAGGTCCGGATTTATCCGGACAGGCGCGGCATGGCCGGCCGCGGAGGCTCATGTGCGAATGAATTCGCAGATGTAGGTCCGGATTTATCCGGACAGGCGCGGCATGGCCGGCCGCGGAGGCTCATGTGCGAATGAATTCGCAGATGTAGGTCCGGATTTATCCGGACAGGCGCGGCATGGCCGGCCGCGGAGGCTCATGTGCGAATGAATTCGCAGATGTAGGTCCGGATTTATCCGGACAGGCGCGGCATGGCCGGCCGCGGAGGCTCATGTGCGAATGAATTCGCAGATGTAGGTCCGGATTTATCCGGACAGGCGTGGCATGACCGGGCCACGGAGGCTCATGTGCGAATGAATTTGCACCTGTAGGTCCGGATTTATCCGGACAGGCGCGGCATGGCCGGCCGCGGAGGCTCATGTGCGAATGAATTCGCAGATGTAGGTCCGGATTTATCCGGACAGGCGTGGCATGACCGGGCCACGGAGGCTCATGTGCGAATGNTTGTTGTGACCTGTCCGTGATTGTTTTCTCTCCATGATCACAGGCGGGAGTTGGGCTTGACGCCGGTCTCTGACCGGCGTTTTTTTGCCTGTCTGTTTGCTAGTGCTGGCTCCAGCAACATGTGCGAATGAATTCGCACCTACGATGGGTCCGGATTTATTCGCAGATGTAGGTCCGGATTTATCCGGACAGGCGCGGCATGGCCGGCCGCGGAGGCTCATGTGCGAATGAATTCGCAGATGTAGGTCCGGATTTATCCGGACAAGCGTGGCATGACCGGGCCGCGGAGGCTCATGTGCGAAAGAATTCGCACCTGTAGGTCCGGATTTATCCGGACAAATCCGGCATGACCGGGCCTCGGAGGTGCCTGTGCGACGTGTGCGAATGAATTCGCGCCTACGATCCGGGTTTACCCGGGCAAACCCGGCATGACCGGGCCTCGGAGGTGCCTGTGCGACGTGTGCGAATGAATTCGCGCCTACGATCCGGGTTTACCCGGGCAAACCCGGCATGACCGGGCCTCGGAGGTGCCTGTGCGACGTGTGCGAATGAATTCGCACCTGTAGGTCCGGATTTATCCGGACAGGCCGGGCAGGGCCCGGCCGCATGCCGGCCAGCTCCGGCATGACTGCTGTATACTTTGCCGCTTTGAACAAGCGGACAAGGAGCACCGATGGCCAAGGCAAAGCGTATTTTCGGCTGCACCGACTGTGGCGCAACCCAGCCCAAGTGGGCGGGGCAGTGCGCCGATTGCGGTGCCTGGAACACCATGGTCGAAACAGTGGTGGAAGGCGCTGCCCGCAGTGGCAGCGCCCGGACCGGCTGGACCGGCGAGCACGCCACCCTGAAAACCCTGGCGGATGTCAGCGTCGAGGAAATCCCGCGTTTCAGTACCCAGTCGAAGGAGCTGGACCGCGTCCTTGGAGGCGGGCTGGTGGACGGCTCGGTGGTGTTGCTGGGCGGCGACCCGGGCATTGGCAAATCCACCATCCTGCTGCAAACCATGTGTAGCCTGGCACAGCATATTCCGGCGCTCTATGTCACCGGTGAGGAATCCCAGCAGCAGGTGGCCATGCGTGGCCGCCGGCTGGAGCTGCCGCTGGACAAGCTCAAGGTGATGACCGAGACCTGCGTGGAAAGCATCATTGCCGTGGCCCAGCGGGAAAAGCCGCGCGTGCTGGTGATCGATTCCATCCAGACCATCTATACCGAGCAGCTGCAGTCGGCTCCCGGCGGTGTGGCGCAGGTGCGGGAAAGCACCGCGCTGCTGGTGCGTTTTGCCAAGCAGACCGGTACCGCCATCTTTCTGGTCGGCCATGTCACCAAGGAGGGTTCGCTGGCCGGCCCGCGCGTGCTGGAACACATGGTCGATACGGTGCTGTATTTCGAGGGCGATGCCGATGGCCGTCTGCGCATGTTGCGGGCGGTGAAGAACCGTTTTGGCGCGGTCAACGAGCTGGGCGTGTTCGGCATGACCGACCGTGGCCTGCGCGAGGTGTCCAACCCCTCGGCGATCTTTCTCAACCGGGCGCAGTCGGCGGTGCCGGGCAGCGTGGTGATGGCCAGCTGGGAGGGTTCGCGGCCATTGCTGGTGGAGGTGCAGGCGCTGGTCGATACCAGCCATCTGGCCAACCCGCGGCGTGTCACCCTGGGGCTGGACCACAACCGGCTGGCCATGCTGCTGGCGGTGTTGCACCGTCATGGCGGCATTGCCAGCCATGACCAGGATGTGTTCCTCAACGTGGTGGGCGGGGTCAAGGTGCTGGAAACGGCCTCCGACCTGGCGCTGATGGCTGCGATCATGTCCAGCCTGCGCAACCGTGCGTTGCCGCATGACTTGCTGGTGTTTGGCGAGATCGGCCTGTCCGGCGAGATCCGTCCGGTACCGAGCGGGCAGGAGCGGTTGCGTGAAGCGGCCAAGCATGGCTTCAGACGGGCTGTAGTGCCCAAGGGCAATGCGCCGAAACAGGCCCCGGCCGGCATGCAGGTAGTGGCGGTCGAGCGGCTGGAGCAGGCGCTGGATGCATTGTTCGAGTGGGCCGAATGATGGCGAAACTGGATATCCGGCTGGTCACCTTTGATCTGGACGATACCTTGTGGCACACGGCACCGGTGATCGCTCGTGCCGAGCAGGCGTTGCAGCAGTGGCTGGCGCAGCGCTCGCCGCAGCTGGGGCTGATGACATTGCCACGCTTGCAGCAGCTCAAGCGTCAGGTGCTGGAGCGGATGCCGCAGATTGTCCATAGCGTTAGCGCGATACGTTTCCAGGTGTTGCGCCAGGCTTATCTGGATGCCGGTGATGCACCGGAGCAGGCTGCGTTGCTGGCCGAAGAAGCCTTCCAGTTTTTTCTCGGCGAGCGGCAAAAGGTCGAGGTCAGCCCGCAGGCAAGGCCGATGTTGCACAGTTTGCGGCAGCAGGGCTATCTGCTGGGGGCGTTGAGCAACGGCAATGCCGATATCCGCCGCGTCGGGCTGGGAGACTGTTTTGATTTTGCCCTGAATGCCGATGCGCTGGGTGTCGGCAAGCCCCATGTGGCGGCCTTTGGTGCTGCGCTGGGGCGCGCCGGAGTTGCGCCGCAGCAGGCGGTGCATCTGGGCGATAATCCGCATGATGATGTTGCCGGTGCCCAGGCTGCCGGCATGCATGCGGTATGGTTCAATGCCGCCGGCCTGGATTGGCCGGGCGGAAAGCCGCCGACAGCGCAGATCCGTTGTTTGAACGAGCTGTCGGACGTACTGGCGGATTTGATGTCCGGATAAATCCGGACCTACATGTGCGAATTCGTTCGCACAGGCACCTCCGAGGCCCGGTCATGCCGGGTTTGCCCGGATAACCCCGGATCGTAGGTGCGAATTCATTCGCACATGAGCCTCCGCGGCCGGCCATGCCGCGCCTGTCCGGATAAATCCGGACCTACAGGTGCGAATTCATTCGCACACGTCGCACACGCCTCTTCGAGGCCCGGTCATGCCGGATTTGTCCGGATAAATCCGGACCGTAGGTGCGAATTTATTCGCACATAAACCCGAAAGCGTCAGCTGGATCAGTGCATCTGCAGGGTATTGCGGATACGCTCAACCAGTCCGTCCATCGAAGCTGCGTCGTTGGTCAGCACGGTCTGGCTGTATTGCTGCTCTTCGGCGGTCAGCGGCTGACGGGTGGCCCGCTGTGCGGCAACCACTTCCGGGGTGGCATCGGACGGATCGATACCTGCTGCGCGGCGCTCGATCAGCCATTGGGCAACTACCTCGTCGGGAGCCTGACAGTCCAGGATCAGCAACGGCACACCGCTGGACTGCGCCACTTCGGCGGCCTGCTGGCGCTGTTCCTGCATCAGGTAGGCCGCGTCAATCACCACCGGATAGCCAGCCTGCAATGCGGCGAGTGCCTGCTGGTGCAAATGGGCGTAGGTCTGCTGCGTCAGTTCGGCGCTGTACAGCCCGGTATCGACCGGGTTGCCGGTCACTGTCTGCTCGCCAAACAGCCGCTTGCGCTCAACATCGGAACGCAGGCGCAGGGCGCCCAGCCCCTCGACCAGCTGCATGGCCACGGTGCTTTTGCCGCAGGCGGAGATACCGTGGGTGATGGCCAGGAAACGTGCCGGAATCGCCGAGTAGCTTTCCGCCAGGCGGGTATAGCTACGGTACTGGCGCAGGACGTCGGTCTGTACTGCCGGGTCGCTTTCCTGCGCCAGACGGAACAGGTTGACCTTGGCGCGCACCATGGCGCGGTAGGCCTTGTAGAAGTTGATCAGTGGCAGGCACTCGTAGTCGCCGGTCTGCTCCAGCCAGTTGTTGGTGAAACGGCGGGCCAGGGCGTGCTGGCCGCGGTCTTCCAGGTCCATGGCGAGGAAGAAGGCGTCGCAGGCAATGTCGATCAGCCGGAAGGGTTCGTTGAACTCGATGCAGTCAAACAGTACCACTTCGCCGTCCAGCACAGTGGCGTTGCCCAGGTGGATGTCGCCATGGCATTCGCGGATGGAACCATTCTGGCAGCGCTGTTCTAACAGGGGCAGCAGACGCTGGAAGCTGTCTTCGGCCCAGGCTTCCAGGGCATTGAGCTGTTGCAGGTCGACGGCTTCGCTGAGCAGAGGGCGAATTTGCTCAAAGTTTTGCCGTACCGGTGCCATAATGGCGTCCGGCTGTGCCAGGGGGTGGCCTTGTGCAACTACCGGGGCATCCAGGTGAAAGCGGGAGATCTGGCGGGTCAGGGCGTCGATTTCGACTGTACCCAGCTCGCCGCGCTGCAGCATCCGGTCGAGCAATTGCTCCTGCGGAAACTGGCGCATGCGGATGGCGTACTCGATGATTTCGCCGCTGCCGCCCAGTTGTGGCGCCTCCGGGCTGCCGGTGATGGCGATGACATCCAGATACAGGCCACTGGTCAGGCGCTGGTTGAGGCGTACCTCTTCCTGGCAGAAGTGCCGGCGGGCATCGAGACTGGTGAAGTCGAGAAAGCCGAAGTTGACCGGTTTCTTGATCTTGTAGGCATAAGGGCCGGTCAGGATCACGGTCGAGATATGGGTTTCGATGACGCGGAAATCTTCGGTGTCATGCGGGTAGATGGCCGGATTTTGCAGGGCGTTGATCAGGGCTTGGTTCACGATTCTTCCTTAAAGGGTGCAGGCGAATGCCGCATTATGGCAACTGTGCACGGTGGTGCAAAGGAAAACACGGGGTTTAACACGGTTTGGCTATGAGCAAACGGCAGGCAAAGGGCAAGAAAAAAACGGTTGGCAGGCGCAGATTCAGTTGGCTGGGGCTGCTGGTCAAACTGTCCATAGTGGCCGCGCTGGCGCTGGCCGGGTACATGATGTATCTGGATGCGATCGTGCAGGAGCGCTTTGCCGGCAAGCGCTGGACGGTGCCGGCGCGGGTCTATGCCCGTCCGCTGGAGCTGTATGCCGGCCAGAAACTGCAGCAGCAGGATTTCATCACCGAGCTGCAGGCGCTGGGGTATCGCCGCACCACGGCGGCGCAGCGCTCCGGCAGCATGTCGGTGAATGGCAATCAGGTCGAGGTGTTTGCCCGGGGTTTCCGCTTCTATGACGGTAACGAACCGGCGCAACGGGTACGGGTACGCTTCTCTGGCGGGCAGGTGGCTGCCCTGAGCAAGGCCGATGGCACTGCTTTGCCGGTGATGCGGCTGGAGCCGTTGCTGATTGGCGGGCTGTATCCGGCGCACCAGGAAGACCGCATCCTGATCCGGCTGGCGGATACGCCGGGTTACCTGATCCAGGCGCTGACCGCTGTGGAGGACCGGGATTTCTTCGAGCACCATGGTGTGTCGCTGCGCTCGATCGGGCGGGCGGTGTGGATCAATGCGTCATCCGGCCGTTTGCAGCAGGGCGGCAGCACCCTGACCCAGCAGCTGGTGAAGAATTTTTTTCTGACCAACGAGCGCAGCCTGAGCCGCAAGTTCAACGAAGCGCTGATGGCGATCCTGCTTGAGCTGCATTACGACAAGGAAGAGATTCTGGAGGCGTACCTCAACGAGGTGTTCCTCGGGCAGGATGGCAGTCGTGCTGTGCATGGTTTCGGGTTGGCCAGCCAGTACTATTTCAGCCAGCCGCTGGCCGAGCTGGAGGTGCATCAGGTGGCCCTGCTGGTCGGCATGGTCAAGGGAGCTTCCTTCTATAACCCGCGCCGTCACCCGGAGCGAACCAAAGAGCGGCGCGATCTGGTGCTGGATATGCTGGCCGAGCAGGGAGCGATCAGCCAGGAGCAGCTGGCGACAGCAAAACAGCAACCGCTGGGCGTGACCAGCCAGGGCAGCCTGGCCAATACCAGCTATCCGGCGTTCATGGATCTGGTCAAGCGCCAGTTGCGCCAGGACTACCGCGAGCAGGACCTGACCGAGGAAGGGCTGCGCATTTTCACCAGCATGGACCCGGTGCTGCAGCAGAAAGCCGAAGCGGCCCTGACTGAGACGTTCGCCCGCATGAGGGGGCGCAGCGGTATTGATCAGGTCGAGGCGGCGATGGTGGCGGTGCGCCCGGGCAGTGGCGAGGTGCTAGCCATGCTTGGCAGCCGGCAGCCGCGTTTTGCCGGCTTCAACCGGGCGCTGGATGCCACGCGACCGGTCGGGTCGCTGGTCAAGCCGGCAGTATATCTGGCCGCGCTGGCGCAGCCGCAACGCTACACCCTGACCAGCTACCTGCAGGATCGGAGCTTCAGCGTGCGTGATAGCAAGGGGCGTGACTGGACGCCGCAGAACTACGACCGTCAGGAGCATGGCACGGTGTTCCTGTATCAGGGGCTGGCGCAGTCCTATAACCTGTCCACGGCTCGTCTGGGGATGGATGTCGGCATTGGCGAGGTGCTGAAAACCGCCCGTCAGCTGGGCGCGGATCATGACTGGCCGGCGTTTCCGTCGATGCTGCTCGGGGCCGGCAGCCTGACGCCGCTGCAGGTGACGCAGATGTACCAGACACTGGCCAATGGCGGTTTTCATACGCCGCTGAGGGCCATCCATAATGTGCTGACTGCAGAAGGAGAGCCGCTGGGACGCTATCCGCTGCATGTCGAGCAGCGCTTTGCGGCAGCGCCCGTTTATCTGGTGCGCGAAGCGATGCGGCGGGCAATGACGGAAGGCACCGGCCGTTCCGCCTACAACCGCATCCCGCGCGAGCTGCGTGTGGCCGGCAAGACTGGTACCAGTAACGACTTGCGTGACAGCTGGTTTGCCGGCTTTGCCGAGGATCTGCTGGCGGTGGCCTGGATGGGACGTGATGACAACGGCAAGACATCGCTGACCGGTGCTACCGGTGCCTTGCAGCTGTGGTCCGAGCTGATGCGCAGTGCTGCGCCCACATCATTGTCGACCAGTGTTCCGGAGGGAATTGCCGAGGTGTGGGTGGACCCCGAACAAGGGTTGCAGGTCAGCGAACCCTGCCCGGGTGTGGTGCGTATGCCCTATGTGCGGGGCAGCGAGCCGGAAGCCGGCTTTTATTGTGGCCTGCCGGCCGTGCCGGAGCCGGCTGATGAGGGTGGCAAGGTCAGGGGCTGGCTAAAAGGCTGGCTAAACCGCTGATGACAGCGTTTAATATCGGGGTTGCGGCCCGGCAGGGCAATGGTTGGCGAGGAGTAAGATAGTGAACAAGATGATGTGTGCGGTGTTGCTGGGGGCGGGTGTGCTGGCGGGTTGTGCCAGTACTTCGCCACGGGAGATTCCGGTGGTGGAGTCGGGGACCCGGCTGTCGCCCGGCCCGCTGCGTGATGTGGGCGGGGGCGCCAGTGCGGTTGTCAACCAGGGTGAGGAGAGCTCGGTGGTGACCGTCATGACACCACCGGAGGCTGGGTTGCCGGCAATTGCCGCCGGTGAGTATCCGTCGACGCCGATTCAGGTTGACGCGGGCAGCGGCGCGGACCTGTTTGACTCGCCGGCTGCCATTGCTGTCGATCCGGTGCCGGAAGTGGCCAGTGCCAGCCGCACGATTGCTGCACCGGTGCAGGCGCTGCTGAATACCGCGCAACAGCAGCGGGCCAATGGCGACCTGAACGGGGCGGCTTCCAGTCTGGAGCGCGCCTTGCGCATTGCCCCGCAGGAGCCGCAGGTTCTGTATCGTCTGTCGGAGATCCGCCTGATGCAGGGTGATGCGGCGCAAGCCGAGCAGCTGGCCCAGCGAGGGCTCAGCTATAGCAGTGGCCGGGCCGGGCTGCAGGCCGGGCTGTGGGACCTGATTGCTGAAGCGCGGGACAAGCAGGGCAACAGTCAGGGTGCTGCCGAAGCGCGCCAGAAAGCCCGGGCCTTCATGTAATGGTGCCGGTTGTGCATGAGCTGGCCGACTGCCTGCTGGAAATCGAGGCAGAGCTGCGCAGTCTGGGCTGGTGGGAAAGCCGGCAGCCCTGCGCGCAGTCGTTGGCCAGCAGCCAGCCGTTCTGTGTTGATACGCTGGCGTTCGAGCAGTGGTTGCAGTGGGTATTTTTGCCGCGCATGAAGGCGCTGCTGGAGCAGGCCGGCGAGTTGCCGGCCCGTTCGGCGATCACCGAAATGGCCGAGATGGCCTATATGGAAATGCCCGGCAGGACGGTAACCTTGCGTCGGCACCTGAAGCGCTTTGACCGCCTGCTGGAGCGTCACGGCCAGGCCGGAGCCTGACCACTTGCATGCAGCTGGTTTGCAGCCGTCAGCTGCTGCAGAATTCGCTGATTTTCTCTTCCGTTTCGCGGATCCGGTTCTGACGCTCTTCTTCGCTCAGGCGTACCATCTGGCCGTCAACCTCGGCCAGCAGGCGCGGGTTGTTTTTCAGCTGGGCCAGACGCGTGCGCATGTCGCGGCAAAAGGTTTCTAGCTCTGCCTGTTCCTGGGCGACCTGGCGCTTCACTTCCCGGTCGGCTTCTTTCTGGGCCTGCTCTTCGCTCCCGTCAGTGGCTGCCTGCTCCGAGCTGCCTGCCTGCGCTGCCGGGGCGTGAATACGGGTGTTCAGGCGTTCGCTGTCCAGACCAAGCGGTGGCTGTGAACCGAAGTGGGTTTGCCCCTGGCTGTCCACCCACTTGTAGACGGTTGCGGCCTGTACAGAGGTAATGCCGGAAAGCAGCAGACCGGCGCAGAGTATGATCGGAAGTGTCCGCATTCTTTTTGTCCTGACAAAACACATAGTGGCTGGATGATACAACATCTGCAGCCAGGGTTTGAGCATGAAAATTGCGAACAGGACAGCAAAAAAACAAATAACTTGCAATATTTTCGAAAACACTCTTGTTTTTAAGGTGATGGCTTGACTTGCCGGACATAAATCCCAACAATTCATCTCCATATTGCTGCAAGCCTCAAAAAGGCTGGCGCAAACAGATTCAGGTCCAGGTACATATCGGTACCGTTCGCTATACCCGTTCGCGTTACCTCGTGCTGGGTGGGAAGTCCCGAGCAGGATTTCTTAAGCTGCCGGCCCGGAAGGGCAGATGGCCTGCGACTACCGTCGCCCGGGCCAGGCGTGCAGCAACCATATTCAGAGTGCTCGTCCGAGCATGATTCTGGCGTATTAGAGGTGTTTACTGTGGAATTGTTATCCGGCGCTGAGATGGTCGTTCGCTCTTTGCGAGACGAAGGTGTCAAGTATATTTACGGCTACCCCGGCGGTGCCCTGCTGCATATCTACGATGCCCTGTTCAAGGAGCATGATCTTACCCATATTCTGGTGCGCCACGAGCAGGCTGCGACCCACATGGCCGACGGCTATGCGCGAGCTACCGGCAAGGCCGGTGTGGTGCTGGTGACGTCCGGCCCCGGTGCCACCAATGCCGTGACCGGCATTGCCACCGCCTACATGGACTCCATTCCTATGGTGGTCATTTCCGGCCAGGTGCCCAGCGCGGCAGTGGGAACCGATGCCTTCCAGGAAACCGACATGATTGGCGTATCGCGCCCGATCGTGAAGCACAGCTTCATGGTCAAGCATCCGTCGGAAATCCCCGAGGTGATCAAGAAAGCTTTCTATCTGGCCGAGTCCGGCCGTCCCGGTCCGGTGGTGGTGGATATCCCCAAGGATATGACCAACCCGACCGACAAGTACGAATACAGCTATCCCAAGAAAGCCAAGCTGCGCTCCTATGTGCCGCCAACCCGTGGCCACTCCGGCCAGATCCGCAAGGCGGTCGAGATGCTGCTGGCAGCCAAGCGGCCATTGCTGTACTCAGGTGGTGGTGTGGTTCTCGGGCATGCGTCCAGCCAGCTGACCGAGCTGGCCAGGGCGCTCAACCTGCCGGTCACCAATACCCTGATGGGGCTGGGTGCCTATCCCGGTACCGATCGTCAGTTCCTGGGCATGCCCGGGATGCACGGCAGCTATACCGCCAACCTGGCGATGCACCACTGCGACGTGCTGTTTGCCGTGGGGGCGCGTTTTGATGACCGCGTGGTCAATGGCGTGGCCAAGTTCTGCCCGACGGCCAAGATCATTCATATCGACATTGACCCGGCCACCATTTCCAAGACCATCAAGGCCGACATCCCGATTGTCGGACCGGTCAACAGCGTGCTGGATGACATGCTGGCCGAGCTCAAGAGCATGAATGTCAAGCAGGATGCCAACGTCGTCAACAGCTGGTGGAAGCAGATCGATGAGTGGCGCGGCAATGGCCGCCTGTTCCCGTACAACGAAGGCGACGGCAGCATCATCAAGCCGCAGGCGGTGATCGAGACGCTGATGGACGTGACCGGTGGCGATGCCTACATCACTTCCGACGTAGGCCAGCACCAGATGTTTGCCGCGCAGTATTACCGTTTCGACAAGCCGAACCGCTGGATCAACTCCGGTGGCCTGGGCACCATGGGCTTTGGTTTCCCTGCCGCCATGGGCATCAAGCTGAGCTTCCCCGATGAGACCGTTGCCTGTGTGACGGGCGAGGGCAGCATCCAGATGAACATCCAGGAACTGTCGACCTGCTTGCAATACGATCTGCCGGTCAAGATTGTCAACCTCAACAACGGTGCTCTGGGCATGGTGCGCCAGTGGCAGGACATGCAGTACAACAGCCGTTACTCGCACTCCTACATGGAATCATTACCGGACTTCATCAAACTGGCCGAGGCCTATGGTCATGTGGGTATCCGCATCACCGACCTGAAGGACCTCAAGCCGAAGATGGAAGAAGCCTTCGCGCTGAAGGACCGGTTGGTGTTCCTGGATATCCAGGTGGATACCAGCGAGCACGTTTACCCCATGCAGATTCGTGATGGCGCAATGCGCGACATGTGGTTGAGCAAAACGGAGCGTACCTGATCATGAGACACATCATTTCATTGCTGATGGAAAACGAACCCGGTGCCCTGTCCCGTGTAATCGGACTGTTCTCCCAGCGCAACTACAACATTGAAAGCCTGACGGTTGCGGCCACTGAAGATCCGACCCTGTCCCGCCTGACCCTGACCACCATCGGCAAGGAAGAGGTGATCGAGCAGATCACCAAGAACCTGAACAAGCTGATCGAGGTGGTCAAACTGGTCGACCTGTCCGAGAGCGCCCACATCGAGCGTGAGCTGATGCTGGTCAAAATCAAGGCCAGTGGTGCCCAGCGCGCGGAAGTGAAGCGTACAGCGGACATTTTCCGTGGCCAGATCGTGGACGTAACCCCCAGTATTTATACCGTGCAACTTGCCGGCACAACGGATAAACTCGACAGCTTTATCCAGGCCGTGGGTGCCGCCTCCATCGTCGAGGTGGTGCGCAGCGGTGTAACCGGTATCGCCCGTGGCGACAAAGTATTAAGCCTTTAATCCAACCCCGGGGAGGGGCAGGGGCCTCTCCCGCTTGAGGAGCGTTTCATGCAAGTGTATTACGACAAAGACTGTGATCTGTCCATCATCCAGGGCAAGAAAGTTGCCATCATCGGTTACGGCTCCCAGGGCCATGCCCATGCCTGCAACCTGAAGGATTCCGGTGTGGACGTCACCGTTGGCCTGCGTGCCGGCTCCAGCTCCATTGCCAAGGCAGAGGCCCACGGCCTGAAAGTTGCCGATGTTGCCACTGCCGTGCAACAGGCTGATGTGGTCATGGTGCTGACTCCGGACGAGTTCCAGGGCAAGCTGTACCGTGAAGAACTGGAGCCGAACCTGAAAAAGGGCGCCACTCTGGCCTTTGCCCACGGTTTCTCCATCCACTACAACCAGGTCGTACCTCGCGCTGACCTGGACGTGATCATGGTTGCCCCCAAGGCACCTGGCCACACTGTGCGTTCCGAGTTCGTGCGCGGCGGCGGTATCCCTGACCTGATCGCCATCTACCAGGACGCCAGCGGCAACGCCAAGAATGTTGCCCTGTCCTACGCCAGTGGTGTGGGCGGTGGCCGTACCGGCATCATCGAAACCACCTTCAAGGACGAGACCGAAACCGACCTGTTCGGTGAGCAGGCTGTTCTCTGCGGTGGTACTGTCGAGCTGGTCAAGGCCGGTTTCGAGGTTCTGACCGAAGCGGGTTACGCTCCGGAAATGGCCTACTTCGAGTGCTTGCACGAGCTGAAGCTGATCGTTGACCTGATGTTCGAGGGCGGTATCGCCAACATGAACTACTCCATTTCCAACAACGCCGAGTACGGTGAGTACGTAACCGGCCCGGAAGTGATCAACGAGCAGTCCAAGGCCGCCATGCGCAATGCGCTGAAGCGCATCCAGAACGGTGAGTACGCCAAGATGTTCATCACCGAAGGTGCCACCAATTACCCGTCCATGACCGCATGGCGTCGCAACAACGCAGCCCATCCGATCGAGCAGGTCGGCGAGAAGCTGCGTGCCATGATGCCATGGATTGCAGCCAACAAGATCGTGGACAAGAGCAAGAACTGATTGCCATCCACCTGAAGAAAAGCGCGGCCCTGATGCCGCGCTTTTCTTTTATGGGGAGAAATACGGTAAAATCTGCCCGTGTACTGAACGTAATTTGATGGATAACACAGCATGAGCGAGAAACCACAGACCAACAGGAACGACGCCGAGCGGGTTCTGGAAAGCATATTGCCGGTTGGCGAGCACGAAGAGGAGGGGCATGACGAGCAGGGGCGGAAAGTGCGTCACCGGGGAGTCTATCTGTTGCCCAACCTGTTCACCACGGCCAATCTGTTTGCCGGCTTTTATGCGATTGTGTGTGCCATCAACGAGAACTTCTATGTCGCCTGTGCGGCGATTTTCGTGGCCATGGTGCTTGATGGCCTGGATGGCCGGGTAGCACGCATGACCAATACCCAGAGTGCTTTTGGCGCCGAGTATGACTCGATGTCGGACATGGTTGCCTTTGGTGTGGCACCGGCCCTGCTCTCATACAAGTGGGGGCTGTCGGAACTGGGCAATGTCGGTCTGACTGTGGCCTTCATCTATGCGGCCTGCGCCGCCCTGCGTCTGGCGCGTTTCAATACGCAGATCGGTGTTGTCGACAAGCGCTGGTTCATCGGGCTGGCCAGTCCGGCTGCTGCTGGCGTGGTGGCCGGGCTGGTCTGGGCTGTCAGTGAACATGATGTCTATGGGCAAAACATGCCAGTGCTGGCCAGTCTGCTGTTTGCAGCTGTGGTGGCTGTGGCCGGCTTGTTGATGGTCAGCAATATCAAGTATTACAGCTTCAAGGATCTGGATCTGAAAGGACGGGTGCCTTTCGTGATGATGCTGGTTGCAGTGCTGGGGTTTGCCGTGGTCTTCAGTGATCCGCCCCGGGTATTGCTGCTGTTGTTCCTGGTGTATGCGGCGTCCGGCCCGGTAAATCTGGCGCTGCGCCTGCGCAGGATTCGCTCGAAGGGGTAACGTACTGTTGGCTGTCGGAGGCTGGTCCACGGTTAGGGCAGGTGACGGCTGTTACGACTGCCCGTTTCTACCGGATGCTGGCCAAATTTTCCTGCAAGGGTTGACAGACAGTTTTTGCGGTGTAGAATGCGCACT
>NZ_LNJZ01000006.1 GCF_002866065.1 Thiopseudomonas denitrificans
GCTCGTTGCCCGTACCGGACAGGTTTTTATGCCCCAGCAATGTCAAGTTTTCGACGTTGTCGCCCAGGGTGTAGCTGACGTTGCTTTCAACCGTATCAATCCCTTCATCGGCGTGTTCGATCACCACATCGTCAACTGAATCAACCACGTAGGTATCGTCGCCCTTGCCGCCCTGCATGATGTCGTTGTTGCTACCGCCATCCAGCCAGTCGTCGCCGTCACCGCCTAGTATCAGGTCATTGCCACCCATACCTTGCAGAACGCCACCACTGTCATCACTGATGAAGACATAATTGCCCTTGCCGCCTTCGCCCTGTAAACGAATACCGGAATACCCGAAATCAGCAAGTGCAGCCAGCACCAACGCTTCGTTGGGGCCACCCTGGGCATCATTTAGCCATTGATTGAGTTGACCCAAGCCTTCCCAGCCCAATGCAGAAAGTTCAATACCACGCACGCGCTGCAAATCCAGCAGGTCACGAACCGCTTCAGCCGGAGCGTTTTCATAGCCTGCCTGGAACAGGGCATCAACCTGTGAGAAACCAAAACCAACGCCCTCATCGCTCAGGGTCAGCTCAATTGCTTCCATATAAGGCTTAAGGCGGGTCTGCAACAGCAGTTCTTAGACTTGGGCAGCCTGCAATATCAGCCGGTGCGGTACCTGATAAACGTTTGCCATCTGACAGAAAATTCTTTGCATTCAGAAGGTTTTTTGTATAAAACGACTCAAACGAAACCTGTTTGCATAATACCAGCCCGCACATGGTGTGCAGGCATCAGCCATCAACAAGGAAGTTGCCATGAAGCCCCTGTCCCTATTCTGTCCACTTGTTTTCAGCTTGCTCCTGGCGCCTGCCCTGATCTGCGCAGAACCGGCCGGCAAGCAGCGCGTTTTCAATGACGACAATTACCAGCCACGCGGCGCACATAACAGCTTGCCGCCGCCAGCGGAGAGCCTTTATTGCCGTACGTCAACTGCCGGAAAGCAGACTGCCAGCAAGGCATTCAAGGTCAACTGGAGCTGGAGCAGCCATGCCTTCAGCAACCAGCGCAAGACCAGAAAACCAGCCAGCAAAGGCGTATTTCATTACCGGCTGGTGAACAACCGAATCGACACCAGCAGCGTCTGCAACAACTATCCAACCGGTTCTTTGCTGTATCGCGATTGTCGCAAGGCTGCCAAAAAACACTTCAACGAACAATGCTCCAGCCGCTTTGCTGCCGCCTGCGTGGCGGCCGGCATGACGCCCTGAAGGGTGTGGTTTTTTTTACGATTGCTGATGATAAATCGGTGATGGCTGATATGGGTTGTAGTTACGCAAAGACGCCGTGAATACATCCATGTAGGCTCCCTGCCGCCATCCCTGGCGGCAGAGGCTTTGCTCCACTACAACCCATATCAGCAGCAGGCATTGTGCAAGCCGCAATCTTTTGGGGTGGGTGGAGAAAAGCGAAAGCAGCTAGACATTGTGCAGATCGCAGGGTGGAAAGAAGCGACAGCAGCCCGGCGCAGCCGGGCCTTTCCTCCTCTCCAACACCTCGGTGTATCGACGGGGCGGGCATGGCCGTAGCAAAGCATCAGCACCAGTGTCGAAGCTTTGCTTCGGCGCTGATAGCGTCAGCTTTGCGAAGTGCCATGCCCGCCCCGCAACACCACTGGCAAAAAACAACTACATCCCATTGCGTTATGATAGCCTGCAAATAATTTCTTCAACCCATTCACAGGGATACCCCTGTTTAGCGAGGCAGCCATGGCATTACTGAGTTTTCTCGGCGCGGCCCGTCAGGTAACCGGCTCCTGTTACCTGCTTGAAACCCACGACAAGCAGCTGATCCTGCTGGAGTGCGGCATGCAGCAGGGTGGCCACCACAACGATAATAATGATGACGACAACGGTAATGGCAACCGCAGCCCCTTTGCCTTCAACCCGGAGCACCTGTCGGCAGTGATCATCTCCCACGCCCACATCGACCACAGTGGCCTGCTGCCACGCCTGGTGGCCGAAGGTTACCGTGGCCCGGTGTACGCCACCGAAGCGACCAGCGACCTGTTGGAAGTCATGCTGATGGATGCCGCCCACATCCAGGAAAAGGATACCGAATGGGAAAACCGCTGGCGTGCCCGGCGCGGCAAGCGGGCCATCGCACCGATTTACGTCAGCAATGATGCCGAGCGTGTGCTCAAACAGCGCCGCCCGGTGGCCTACGGCGAGTGTGTGCAGATCGTGCCCGGCGTCGAGCTGAAGTACCATGACGCTGGCCACATCATAGGTTCGGCGATTGTCGAACTGACCTTCAAGGAGCCCAGCAACAGCACCCGCAAGCTGGTGTTCTCCGGCGATCTGGGCAGCACCTGCTCGCCCCTGATGCGGGCACCCACGATTCTGAAAGAGGCCGATGTACTGCTGATGGAATCGACTTATGGTGATCGCGATCACCGTTGCAACGAAGACACCCTTGACCAGCTGGCTGCCATCTTGCAGCAGGCCCACGAGGATGGCGGCAACGTGATGATTCCCGCGTTCTCGGTCGGGCGTACCCAGGACATCCTGTTTCACCTCGGCCGCTTCTACCAGGAGGGCCGCTTGCCACAGCAGGTGGTGTTTCTCGACAGCCCGATGGCCATCCGCGCCAACCAGATCTACTTCAACCACCATGAACAGTTCGATGCCGAAAACCTGGCCATGCTGCGCGAGCGCAACATTTCCCGGCTGGAAGACTGGCTACCAATCGTGCGCCTGACGCCCAGCCCGGACGAATCGATGGCGATCAACCGCATCAAGAGTGGCGCCATCATCATTGCCGGCAGCGGCATGTGCAACGGCGGGCGTATCGTGCATCACTTCAAGCACAACCTGTGGCGCTCCGACTGCCATCTGGTGTTCACCGGCTTCCAGGCCCGTGGCACCACCGGACGGGCCATCGTCGATGGCGCAGAGTCGGTCAAGGTGTTGCGTGAACAAATCGTGGTACGGGCCAAGGTGCATACCCTGGGTGGCTTTTCCGCCCACGCCGGCCAGTCACAGCTGGTTGACTGGGCCAGCCGGTTTGAAACAAACCCTGAGCTTTATCTGGTCCACGGAGAGCTGGAAAAAATGGAAATTCTGCAGGACATTCTGCAGAAAAAACTGGGCCGCACGGTACAGATCCCGGAGCACGGCGATCGTATCGCCATTTAAGGAGTAAAAATGTCAAACCATACCGACGAATACCTGGAGCGCCAGTACCTGGTTAGCTCCTTTGATGTAGCCGAGCGCATTGATGCACTGCTGGAAGCGGCGGTGCCGCCGAATAGTCCAAACGCGGCATTGTACCGGGAAATGATGCTGACTGTGGCACGCATGGCCGAAGCCGACCGCAGCCGCTGGGACGCCAAGATCATGATGCAGACCTTGCGCGAGCTGGAGGCATCCTTCGACCTGCTCGAACGTTTCAAGCGCCGCCGCAAAGTGACCGTGTTCGGCTCGGCCCGCACCCCGGCCGACAACCCGCTGTACCTGCAAGCCAAGGAACTGGGAGAGATTCTGGCCCGCCATAACCTGATGGTGATTACCGGTGCCGGTGGCGGCATCATGGCTGCTGCCCACGAAGGGGCCGGCCCCGATAGCAGCCTGGGCCTGAACATCGTGCTGCCCTTCGAACAGGGTGCCAACGCCACCATGCAGGCACGCAACAGCCACCTGTTGACCTTCCACTTCTTCTTCCTGCGCAAGCTGTTCTTCGTCAAGGAAGCCGATGCCCTGGTACTTTGCCCCGGCGGCTTCGGCACCCTGGACGAGGCCTGGGAAGTACTGACCCTGGTTCAAACCGGCAAGAGCCCGCTGGTACCCATTGTGCTGCTGGATGTGGAAGGAGGCACCTACTGGGACCAGTGCCTGGAGTTCATGCGTGAGGAGATGGTCGACAAGGGCTACATCCTGCCGGAAGACATGGACCTGATGCGGCTGGTGCGCTCGCCGCAGGAGGCCGGCCAGGAAATCGCCCGCTTCTATGCCAACTATCACTCGACCCGCTGGTATGGCGGCAACTTTGTTATCCGCACCAATCACCGTCTCACTGCCAGTGCCCTGCAGCACCTGAACGACAACTTCCGCGGCATCTGCCTTGCCGGCGGTTTCAGTCAGGTACAGTATTGCCCGGAAACCCACAAGGAACCGGAATTCTGCAATCTGCAGCGGCTCGAGTTTGCCTTCAATGCCCGTGATCTGGGCCGTTTGCGTCAGCTGGTGGACTTCATCAATCTTGAGGAAAACTGGGAAAAATAAGTCCGGCTGCAATATGAAAAAGCCTCTGTCATGATGACAGAGGCTTTTTTGTCAGTGTCTGAAACAGGCCTTGCAGCAGAGCCGCCACCCGGTGGTGACGGCTCTGCTGCAGTCAGTCAGTGGCCTGTTGCTGGCTGTTTGCGGCGTACAACTTTTCCGGCTTGATCAGGAAATGCGCCAGCGCCGGCAGCAGCCAGATCGCGCCAAACATGTTCCACAAGAACATGAAGGTCAGCATCAGGCCCATGTCGGCCTGGAACTTGATGGCGGAGAAAATCCAGGTCGCCACGCCAATCGCCAGGCAGATACCGGTAAAGAAAACCGCCTTGCCCGTTGATTTCAGCGTCTCGTAGTAGGCCTGTTGCAACGGCATGCCCATGCGCAGGAAAGCTTCCAGACGGCTGTAGATATAGATGCCGTAGTCGACCCCCACACCCACACCCAGCGCGATGACCGGCAGGGTGGCCACCTTGACGCCAATGCCGAGGAAGGCCATCAGCGCATTGCCCAGCACCGAGGTCAGTACCAGCGGCAGGATCACGCAGGCAGTGGCCGCTACAGAGCGGAAGGTCAGCAGGCACATGAACATCACGGCGGCATAGACCGCGATCAGCATCTTGGTTTCAGACAGGGCGATGACTTCGTTGGTCGCCGCTTCGATACCCGCGTTACCGGATGCCAGCAGGAACTGGTAATCATCGGTGTTGCGCTCGGCGGCAAAGTCTTCGACGGCCGCAATGGCGGTGCTCAGGGTTTGTGCCTTGTGGTCCTCAAGGAACACCAGCACCGGTGCCAGCGAACAGTCGGAGTTGTACAGCGAGTCGGCACGGGCAATCGAGTTGTTGAGGATATCGGCATTGCGCGACAGTGCTTCCCACTTCAGGTTGCCCTCGTTCATGCCCTTGATCACCTGCTTGGACACCGTGACCATGGAGATCACCGACTGCACGCCAGGCGTGTTTTCCATTTTCCAGGTCAGGTCGTCCATGGCTTCCATCACCGGATAGCGTGAACAGGACTCACTGGCGGTCTTGACCATCACCACCAGTACATCCGAGCTGGTCGAGTAGTTGTGGATGATGAAGTCGTTGTCCAGATTGTAGCGTGAGTCCGGACGCAGTTCCGGCGCTCCCTGGTCCAGGTCGCCGATCTGCAGGTTTTGTCCGTACCAGAGGCCAAAGCCGGCTGCGGCAAGAGCCAGCACCACGGACACCGGTGCCACTCTGGCGCTGGCAAAGGCGGAAAACCTGCGGGCCAGCCTGCTTTCCCGTGTTTCGCTGCCACGGCTGTATTCTAGCGCCTTTTTACCCAGCCCCAGATAGGAAACCACCACCGGCAGGAAAATCAGGTTGGTCAGGATGATCACCGCCACACCCACCGAGGCACCAATGGCCAGCTCGCGGATCACACCGATGTCGATCAGCATCAGGGTGATGAAACCCACAGCATCCGACGACAAGGCGACCATGCCCGGCACAAACAGCTGACGGAACGCCATGCGTGCGGCACTGAGCGGGTTGACCGAAGTGCTGGAGGAAATCGCGATACCGTTGACCACCTGCACGCCATGGGAAATACCGATGGCAAACACCAGGAAAGGAACCAGCATGGAATACGGGTCGATACCGAACCCCAGCAAGTTGAGCAGCCCCAGCTGCCAGCCCACGGCAATCAGCGTGGTGAACAGCACTGCAAGGGTGCTGCGAATGCAACGGGTGAAACGCAGCAACAAAACAAAAGTGATGCCCAGTGCGACGATGAAGAACATCGCCACGTCGATCAGGCCATCGATCAGGTCACCCACTTTCTTGGCAAAACCGATGATGTGAATTTTCACATTGGGGTTTTGCTGTTCGTATTTGTCGCGGATGTGTTCTTCCAGCTGGTGGGAAAACTGGCGGTAGTCCAGCTGCAACAGGCGGCTGTTGTCCTCCGGATCGGGAAACACTTCCAGTAGCGGAATCTCGACGATGCTGGACTTGAAGTTGTTGGCCACCAGCCGGCCGACCTGCCCCGATTTGAGGATGTTGCTGCGCAGTTCTTCCAGGCTCTCAGCCGAACCGTCGTAGGTTTGCGGAATCACCTCACCGCCATCAAAGCCCTCTTCGGTGACTTCGGTCCAGCGCACGTTGGGGCTCCACAGCGAGCGCACACCCGAGCGGTCAACCCCCGGAATATAAAAAGCCTCATCGCTGATCTGATGCAGGGTGGCCATGTATTCGGCATTGAAAATATCACCGTCCACCGCTTCTACCGAAATACGCACGCTGTTGCCAAGGTTGGCCAGATCGTCACGGAATTCGAGCATCTTCTCGATATAGGGATGCTTGAGCGGGATCATCTTCTCGAAACTGGTGGCCGGACGCACCTGCGCCGCCTGCCAGAACAGGAACAGACTGACCAGCAGAGTGAGCAGGATCACCGCCGGCCGATTGTTGAACACCAGGCGCTCCATGACGGCTGCCGGGTTGCTTTTGGACTTGGAAATCATGCGTATCTCATCCTTTTATCGTTCTTATGGAGTCGCCATGGAGCCTTCAATATGCACTCCGCCCTGCCCGACCAGTATCAGCCGGCCATCGGGCCGCATGGCAACACCGGCATAGGAAAAGCGGTCCTCACGCAGGCTGACAGAAAAACTCTGACCGTTATCGTTGCTGACCAGAACCGCTCCGCCATGGCCTACAACCAGCAGGCGGCCATCGTCAAGCAGCGCGCCATCGGCCAGGCCGAACTGCAGGGTGCCGCCCTGCGGAGTTTGCAGGCTGATGTCCTGCCAGCTGTCACCAAAGTCGTCCGAGCGATACAGGTGTCCGCGCAATCCGTAAACCACCAGCGTGTCCGCCTGTTGCGTCGGCAACACGCCAAACAGGGAACCCTCATAGGGGCTGGCAACTTCTTCCCAGGTCTGCCCCTCATCGGCCGAGCGCAGCATCAGGCCCATTTCCCCGACCACAAACAACCCGGCATCCTTGATACGGGTAATGGCATTCAGGTGGTAGCCGTCCTCGTTGTTCAGTTCGCCGCCAATATCTTCCCAGCTGGCGCCAGCATCATCGGTGCGCAGCATGGTGCCATAGGCACCTACGGCAAAACCGTGCCGTTCATCGGCAAACCAGACGTCCAGCAGGGGTGCTTCCAGCCCGGTATCACGGTATTGCTCGCTCCAGCTCTCGCCACCATCAGCACTGTGCAGAATCAGGGCATCATGCCCCACTGCCCAGCCGTTCTTTTCGTCGGCAAAGAACACCGCAGTGAGCATTTGACGGGTTGGCACCCGGCCCTGTTGCCAACTGTCTCCGGCATCATCCGAGTACAGGATATGGCCACGTTCGCCTACGGCAACAAGCCGTTTGCCAGCCTGTGTAATGCCCAGCAAAAGGGTTTCACTGGCTCGTGCCGACTGGATGGAATGGGCGCTGGCAGACTCTGTGGCCGCAACAGCTGCGAGCGGCGCCACCAAAAGCGGCAACGCCATGGACAGTGCCAGCACACTGCGTTTGCAGATGGAACGGGCTGACATCACGGATTCATGCATGGGGAACGCTCCCTCATTGTAATTTTTGTGCAAGTGCAAGGTATGTAACGGGAAAATCGTTGCATCACCATAGTGGGAAAAAGTGTCTTAAACAAGTGTTTGATACGCGATTTTAGTTGCCTTTCTGGTCATGCCGTGACCAGCTGGTACCAATCAATTTGCCAGGCAAGGCTGTTTCAGCCAAACCCGCATGACAGCTGGGCTTTAGGCGTCTGAAACACTTTTTTACAGGTATATTTGCAGGAAAATGAGCCTCTTCGACTTTTGTAGTGGTTGCCTGCCCGAAACAGCAGCAGGCACCACCGCTTTGCATCACCGGCATATCAGCCGAGTGATTTTTCCAGCACTTCGAACAGGTCCCTGGAGATCTTCGGCAACTGCTGCAGTTTTTCCAGCTCGGCGCGCATCTGCTGCTGTTGTCGGGGCTGGTAGCGCTGCCAGCGCGTCAGCGGGTTGACCATGCGCGCCGATATTTGCGGATTGAGACCATCCAGCACGGCCACCTGTTCGGCCAGCAGTGCATAACCACTGCCGTCAGCAGCATGGAACTGCGGCAGGTTGTGCTGGCTGAAAGCACCGAGCACCGCCCTCACCTTGTTCGGATTCTTGATGCTGAAGGCTGGATGCTGCATCAGCTGGCGGATTTGTGCTGTATCGCTAAACAGTGGACTGGATGCCTGCACGCTGAACCACTGGTCCATAACCAGCGGATCGACGGCGAACTCCTGCTCGAAGGCGGCCAATGCCTGCTCTGCCTGTTCACGGACGGGATTGTTGACCAGATTAGCCAGCGCGGCCATGCGCTCGGTCATGTTGTCGGCCTGCTCGAACTGTGCAATGCAGGCAGCGAGGATGTCATCCTGCTCCAGCAGCATCAGATAGCTGAGAGTCATGTTCTGCAGGCGGCGACGGCCAATCTGCCCGGCTTCGGGGCGGTAATCAGTGGCGCGTGCTTGCTCGCGTAGTTGCTGGTAGATTTCCCGCAGTGGTTGTTCCAGCTGTTGGGCAAGACTCAGACGCAGTGCCTCGCGTACCACATGGCTGTTGGCAACATCAGCTTCTGTTTGCAGCTCAAGCAGATAGGCCAGACTGGGCAGGCTGATGATTTCGGCCTTGAGTGCTTCATCCAGCTGTGTATCAGCTAACACTTTGCTCAAAGCCTGCGCCAGTTGTGGGTCAAACGCTGGAGTCTGGCCGTTTTGCTGTTGTGTCAATGCTTCGCTGAACACCTGGATGGCCAGCTGCTGGCCGGCTTCCCAGCGGTTGAAGCCGTCGCTGTCGTGGGCCAGCAAAAATGCCAGCTGTTCGCGGCTGTAGGCGTATTCCAGCCTGACCGGCGCGGAGAAGCCGCGCAGCAGGGATGGCAGTGGCTGGCTGGCAATACCGGTAAAGATAAACTCCTGGCTGGCTTCGGTGAGTTCCAGCACTTGTGTGCCACGGACTTCCTCACCCGTTACCGCATCCAGCAGCCCCGTGGCCAGCGGAATGACCATCGGTTCCTTGACCGGCTGGCCTGGAGTCGGCGGGCAATTCTGCCGTACTTGCAGGCGATATTCCTGTTTTTCGGCATCGTAGCTGTCGCTGACCTGCAGCACGGGCGTGCCGGCCTGGCTGTACCAAAGCTTGAACCGGGTCAGGTCGCGGCCACTGACGCTTTCCATAGCCGCAACAAAGTCGTCACAGGTCACAGCCTGGCCGTCATGGCGCTCGAAGTACAGGTCCGAACCCTTGCGGAACAGCTCCGCGCCCAGCAAGGTGTGCAGCATACGCACCACTTCCGCGCCTTTTTCGTAGATGGTCAGGGTGTAGAAGTTGGAAATTTCCATGTATTCGGCTGGGCGCACCGGATGCGCCAGCGGGCCTGCATCCTCGGCAAACTGGTGGGTACGCAGGTAGGCAACATCCTCGATGCGTTTGACGGTGCGCGAGTTCATGTCGGCAGAAAACTCGGCATCACGGAATACGGTAAAGCCTTCTTTCAGCGAAAGCTGGAACCAGTCGCGGCAAGTGACGCGGTTGCCGGACCAGTTGTGGAAATACTCGTGGGCGACAATGCTTTCAATGCGCTGGAAGGCGGCATCGGTGGAATTTTCCGGCTTGGCCAGCACGCAACTGGAGTTGAAGATATTCAGCCCCTTGTTCTCCATCGCGCCCATATTGAAATCATCGACGGCGACAATCATGAAGATATCCAGATCGTACTCGCGGCCATAGACTTCCTCATCCCAGCGCATGGACTTTTTCAGGCTGTCCATGCCGTGCTGACACTTGTCGGCATTCTGTGGTTCGACAAACATGCGCAAAGTAACTTCGCGCCCGCTCATGGTGGTAAAGCTGTCCTCGACACACCAGAGATCCCCAGCCACCAACGCAAACAGGTAAGCCGGCTTTTTGTGCGGATCTTCCCAGCTCGCCCAGTGGCGCTCGCCCTCCTCGCCTTCGTCAATCTTGTTGCCGTTGGACAGCAGCACCGGATACTGCTGCTTGTCGGCGCTGAGCGTGGTGGTAAAGCTGCTCATCACATCCGGACGGTCGAGGTAATAGGTAATCTTGCGGAAGCCCTCCGCCTCGCACTGGGTACAAAACATGCCGCCGGAGCGGTACAGCCCTTCCAGCTCGGTATTATTCTGCGGCTCGATACGTACCGTGGTATCCAGCGTAAAGCTGTTTTTCTCGGGTTGCAGACGCAAGCTTTCCTCATCCACTTGATACTCGCCCGCGCCCAGCACACGGTCATCCAGCGCAATGTGCTTCAGTTCCAGCTTGACCCCATCCAGCACCAGCGGCGGCAAGCTGTCGTCCAGCTGCGGATTGCGCTCCAGCACCAGATGGGCATGCACCAGCGCATGGTCGTCATACAGCTCGAAATGCAAGTGGGTTTCGTGAATCAAATAATCCGGCGCGCGGTAATCGGCCAGACGGATGGTTTTTGGGGTATGGGTCATTTTCTTTTAACTCTAAATAATGCTGTATTAGTGGTGAAAAAAAGAGGATTTGGTTACTTTTTCTGCCGGCACTAGGCTTTCAAGAGCATCAGCCAATGCGTCCATATCTTTATAACCTTCAAACCTAAGCGTTTCTCCAGCGGCTGTTTTCAGGATGATTGACACCAAACTGCCAGACTTGCTTTGTAAACGCAGACCTTCAATCTGCGTCAAATCGACATTAACAACAATGTCTTTATAACGAACGGTAATTTGCCGATTTTCCTGCTCCAGCACAAGAACGGGGTAAGTGGCTGCACCATGCTTGATTTTTCGATAGCTGGAAAGAAATATGGGAGTAAAAATTATTATTCCAAGAATGGGATAAAACAGTTCAGTGGCGGCTTTAACATTCACTGCCTTTAATAACAAAAAAACGCAAACAAATAGTAAAAAAACCACTAAATATATAAGTTTTCGTCGATCTTTGCTTACTTGTTGCTCAGAAACAAAAAACTGCATCCTTAACCTGTTCCTTTTATTCTTAGGAAGCCCTGAATTAAGCTACAACGCGCCACTCTGCGCGAGCTTAGGGAGTCGTAGAGTCCATAGATGCCGTGACTACGCACAGCATGACATGCCTAATCGACGGCTTGCTTGTCGAACTAATCAATTCATTCAGCACGCTCTTTACTATCAACCAACCCGTTACTTTAAAACGAACTATGGATCCTGCGATTTTGCTGCGCAAAACGCAGGATGACAGGGTCGAACCAACAAACCAACTGCAACCGAAACACCGCGACAGCAGCCCGGCAAAGCCGGGCCACTCTCTCCCAAACGCCAAGATGTTGCCGCAGGCCGGTCGGGGCCGGAGCAAAGCATCAGCAACAGGATCGAAACGTGTTTCGAGACTGGCAGCGTAGCTTTGCGCAGCGTCCCGACCGGCCTGCCAACACCAAAGGCAAACAACCTTACTGATGTAAAAAAGCCGTCCTGCTTACCCTGTCCGCCGGCACCAGCCGCTCCAGCGTAGCAATCAGTACATCCATGTTCTCAAAACCAACCAGCTTGAAAATTTGGCCGCTATCTGCCTTGAGAATAATGGATTTAACCCGCCCAAACCGGGTTTGAAAGCGCAGGTTTTTGACCTGCAACAAATCCACCTGCACGACAACGCTATTGTAACTAACCGCTGCCTGATGCTTTTCCTCATCCAGCATCAGCGAAGGATAAGCAGCCGCGCCCTGCTGGATGTGGCGGAACGTGACAAAAATGGTCAGGGCAAGAATCACCAGCCCGGCAATGGGCAGCATCAGATCGGACGCAGCCTCAACCCGTACTGCCTTGAACAGCAAGGCCACACAGCAAAGCCCTAGCACCAGGATCAAGCCCGTCGCCCAGCGCCGGTCTTTGCGGACTTTTTGTGCAGAAACATGAAATTGCATTTTTGCTCCTTTTCGCGTTTGAAGCAGCTTGGTTATGCGAATAAATTCGCACGGGTGCACAGCAAAACATTGAACAGGCGGATACATAGGCCGTGGGTCCGAACTTATTCGGACAACCCAGTGCACATTGACTGGCGTGCGAATAAATTCGCACTTACGGGTGCTGGTTCAACTCTACTGAGCTCCCGGACACAGCGACAGCAGCCCGGCACAGCCGGGCCACCCGCCCTCCACCGACCCGGTGTTTACGCGGGCAGGGTGGGACCGGAGCAAGCCTCAGCAACAGGGACGAAGCGTGCTTCGGCACTGGCAGCGTCAGCTTGCGGAGCGTCCCGCCCTGCCTGCCCACACCGAAACACACCCCACATCCAAAACTCAAAGCCTCCGCAAGACCAACTGATACCCGGTGTACTTGCGGATATTGATCACCCCGGTATCAAAAATCAGATACTGCCCCTTGATACCCAGCAACGTGCCTTCAGCCAGCGGCTCCTTGTCCAGGTTGAAGCTCTTGACCTTTTTCGGATACTCCAGCACCGGATAACGGATGTCCGTCACTTCGGCATCTTCCAGCGGCTGGATGGCCTGCAAACCGAAACGCTGATGCAGGGCATCCAGCCCGGCAGCACACAGCTTCAGCAAACGGTCGCGCTGCGCCGGCAGATCAACCGGCTCGGGATCGCCCTTGAGCATGGCCTGCCAACTGGTGCGGTCAGAAACATTGGCACGCAACGCATCCTCGACAAAGCCCGATTGCTGGCGGGTTTTCACCCGAAAAATCGGCAGCGCCTGCGAGGCTCCCTGGTCCAGCCAGCGGGTCGGCAGCTGGGTACCACGGGTGATGCCGACCTTGACCGAGCTGGAGTTGGCCAGATAGACGAAGTGGTCAACCATGCAGTTGGCCTCGCCCCACTCCGGCTCGCGGCAGGTGCCGGCGTCAAAGTGGCATTTTTCCGGGCTCATGATGCAGCTGTCGCACTGCGCCAGCTTGCCAAAGCACGGCCAGCAATAGCCCTGGGCAAAACTCTTGTTGGTCTTGCGCTGGCAGTGGATGCAGTTGATTCCGCCGAGATACTCCAGCTGCAGTGATTGTCCCAGCAGCTCGTTGAGTGGCAACTCCTCTTCGCCCAGCCGCATTCCGTAACGGGCCGGTTCCTGCAGCTCGATGCGCATCTTGACCGCCGCGCCACGGGCCAGCTCGCTCATCAATGCAGCGTCCCGGCAGCCGGAGCAAACAGGCTGGGGTCAATGTTCAGCTCCTTGTTTTTCTGGGAGGCGCATTTGTCTTCCCCCAGATAGCCGGTGCGCTGTTCTTCGGGCAGGTTCTTCTGTTCCCAGGCGATGATCGCCATCATGGTCAGTTCCTTCTGCTCACGGGTCAGCTTGTTGCCGTCCGGCCATTTGCCCAGCTCCAGCGCCTGCCTCAGGCTGGCGTAGGTTTCCGGGTTGATGTCGTCAATCATCTTGATAAAATCTGTCATCATTCGATCCTAATACTTTGAATCAATTATCATGCGCTCGGAAACCTCAAGTGATTTACGAGCTATTTCATTGCGTATCCATACGTTTTTGCCTGATGCCTGCCTGCATGGTTTGGTCGGCCGGCAGGCCATCAAAAAACCGTCAAGCCCGCGCACGAGCGAGCAAACCGGCCAGCAGGCCGGCGGCACAGCCAACCAGCAGGCCGCTGACATGCGCGGCGTTGGCTATCTGCCCAAAGCCCAGCGCGCTGACAATGCCCAGCAGGCACACCACCAGCCAGACCAGCATCATGCCGACCACGCCTCTGGGCAGCGCATAGGCCGCCACCGGACAGAGCCGCTGGTAAATCCAGCAGAAGCCGAGCAAGGCATAGAGCACACCGGACAAGCCGCCAAAAAAGGCCGGACCGGAAAAAAAGAACTGGCTGACATTCGAGATCACGCCTGCCAACAGGGTCAGGCCAAGCAGAAACAGGCTGCCCTGGTGCTGCTCGATGCGCCGTCCCAGCTCCCAGAACCACATGCAGTTCATGGCCAGATGTAGCCAGCCGAAGTGTATCAGTACCGGCGTCACCAGTCGCCACCACTGCCCGCTGGCCAGGGTCTGGTCGAGCGGCACGAACCAGGCCCGGTCGCCCTCGATCAATACCGCGTTGAAAGTCAGCTTGGCGACGTTTTCGACCACATCACCCACGCCGGTCCAGACGGCCACCAGCAAGGTCAGCAGCAACACCAGTGCGGTCAGCGGATAACGGCGCAGCTGTTGTTTCCAGCTCATGCCCCTGCCTGCTGCTGCATCAGCTGGCGCAGCAGCAAATTCGAGATTGTCGGCCGGCATCTGCAGCCAGGCTTCGTACAGCTGGCGCACATGCTCGGCGGTGACGGTATCCGCCACCCAGAGCTGTTGCTGTCCCGCCGCTTCGCTGATGCGGTGGCCGATATGCCGTGCCTGCAACAGGTGCCGGAAGCCGGACAGGTCCTGCTCCAGCGGTGCTTGCAATGCCAGCTGCCAGCTCATGCGTTGTTCTCCACCCAGACGAATTTTTCCGGCAACAGCCGGGTTTCATCATCCAGCCGGTAGGCGACCAGCCGGCCACCGTTGACCGCACTGTAGTCCAGGCAGGCCAGGTTGGGGCTGATCAGTGCCGGCTCGCCATCACGCCAGTAATGACCAACAAACAGCATCGGGTCACTGGCCTGGTGTTGTACCAGCTGCTGATAAAAACCTTTTGGCAGGCGCTGGCTGGCGATGTTCTCCGGCATCGGGTCGGGCTGAAAGGCCAGCTCGGCGTAGGTGCGTGGCGCCTGTTCTTCCTGCCAGAACCGGGCCCGGTAGGTGCTGCGGGTCAGACCGTCCTGGCCGGCCATTTTCTGGCCGCCGGGCAGCATGAGGTTGATGCCGCGCAGCAACCGGTTGCACACCCGGTGCTCGAAGCTGCCGTGCTCGGCCGAAGCCTGGATGAAGGCCTGGTCCACTTCGCCACCGCCAAAGCGCTGGCGCACGCCCTCGATCAGCTCTTTGTCCCAGCAGGCGTGCACCACGCGAAAACTGGTGCCATCAAGAAACAGCGGTCGCCGGGCGAACCAGCCAAGATAGTCCTGCCATTCGTGTGGATGCTCGGCGAAGGCGCGCGCGGTAGCTTGCCAGATGCCGGCATGACGCGGACTATGCTCACGAACAAATGGCTGTCGGCTGCCGACCGGCGCGGCGGTATGCCAGGCCAGTGCATAGTATTCGTGGTTGCCCATGATGCAGTGGGCATACCCGCCCTCGACCATCAGGCGCACGATCTCCAGGCTCTCCCGGATCTGCGGTCCACGGTCGATGATGTCCCCCAGGAAAATCGCCATCCGTTGCCGGTGCTGCCAGACACCACCGGTTTTGCGATAGCCGAGCTGTTCCAGCAGGCGTTCCAGCGCACTGGCGCAACCATGGACGTCGCCAATGATGTCGTAGCCGCGCTGCGGATCAATAAGCATCAGGGGCTTCTCTGGTCAAGGCGGCTTTCCCAGCCGAGCTTGTCGCGGCAGACTGCATAGAAGTTGTGCTCCAGCGGGTGCAGCAAATGCAGGCGCTGGGGCTTGCGACGAATGTGAATGACATCGCCCGGCGCACAGTTGGCATGGTTTTGTCCGTCACAGGACACCAGCGGGTAGATGCTCATGTCATGGGAAATGACGATTTTCAGCTCGCTGTCGGCACCCACCACAATTGGCCGGCTCGACAGCGTATGCGGATACATGGGAACTATCACGATGGCATCGATTTTCGGATGCATGATCGGCCCGCCCGCCGACAGGGCATAGGCGGTGGAACCGGTCGGTGTGGCGATGATCAGTCCGTCGGCCTTCAGGCTGTAAACGAACTGACCGTCGATATACAGCTCGAAGGCGATCATCCGTGTCGATTTGCCCGGATGCAACACCACGTCGTTGAGTGCGTCGCCGCCGCCCACCAGGCTGTCCTCGCGCATGACCTCGGTTTCCAGCAGGAAGCGTTCTTCCACCTCGTAGTCGCCGGCCAGAACGGCACCGACCTGCTCTTCCATGTGTTCGGGGGTGATATCGGTCAGAAACCCCAGGTTGCCGCGGTTGATGCCCAGCACCGGAATGTTGTGACTGACCAGTGCCCGCGCGGCACCCAGCATGCTGCCGTCGCCGCCAACCACGATCACCAGGTCGCAGACCTCGCCCAGCTGTTTGCGCGAGCTGACCTGTACGCTGTGACCAGGCAGCATTTCGGCAATGTCCTCGTCAAGAATGACATTCAGTTCCTGCTGCTGCAGCCAGGTTTTCAGGCGACGAATGGTATCCAGTGCCTTGACGCTGCCAAGACGACCGACCACACCAATGTTATAGAACGTGCTCAAGCTGTCAGTCCTTCTTCCGTATCCAGTAGCTGTATTGGCCTTCTGTTTCCTCTGTTTGCAGCAGGCTATGCCCAAGGAAGGTGCAAAACCTGGGGATGTCTCGACAGGTCGAGGGGTCGCTGGCCAGTACCTGCAATACCTGGCCGCCCTGCAAGTGGCGCACGGCCTGGTGCAGCATCATCACCGGTTCCGGACAAAAAAGTCCGCGCGCGTCGAGAATTTCATCTGCCATCGGGTTCATGCTGTCTCTGTGTTCCGCTGTTGGTCAATTAGGGTTCGCCCGGGCATTGTGCTTTGGCACGGGCCCTGTACCCGGCAAAGCGCTGGAGCGGCCGCTACGGCGTGACCGCAAGGTCAGTAATTTCGCTTTACCCGGTACTGCTGGCTGGCTACTGTATTTGTTCTTAATCAAAAAAAACAAGGAACAAATGCGCATGAACACCCAGGTCAGCTATCAACTGGACAATGGCATTGCCATCGTGCAAATCAATAATGGCAAGGTCAACGCCCTGTCCCCCGAGGTCATACAGCAACTCGGCTCCGCACTGGACCGGGCCGAGGCCGACAAGGCGGTGGTCATCCTGACCGGCCAGCCAGGCATCCTGTCCGGCGGCTATGACCTGAAAGTGATGATGTCCGGCCCGCAAAATGCGCTGGACCTGGTTGCCCAGGGCTCAGCATTAACGCGGCGTATGTTAGCACATCCCTATCCGGTGATTGTCGCCTGCTCCGGGCATGCCGTTGCCAAGGGCGCGTTCCTGATGCTGGCTGCCGACTACCGCATCGCCATCGACGGCGAGTTCAAGATCGGCCTCAACGAAGTGCAGATCGGCATGACCATGCATGATGCCGGCATCATTCTCGCCCGCGACCGCCTGACGCCCGCCGCTTTCCAGCGTTCCGTGATCAATGCCGAAATGTTCTCTCCGGAAGAAGCCCGCGTGGCCGGCTTTGTTGACCGGGTGGTGCCTGCCGAACAGCTGCTTGAAAGCGCCATGGCAATCGCGGAACAGTTCAAGCAACTGAACATGCCGGCCCATGCCAAGACCAAGCTCAAGGTGCGTGCCGGCCTGCTCGCCGCGCTGGATGCCGCCATCGAGCATGATCGGGTACACGGCCTGGGCTGAGCCGGGCACCGTTTCAAGGCATGAAAAGCCCGCATACGCCCGGCACATGCGGGTTTTTTCTTGACCGGTCGCACATCCTGGCATCTACCGGCTGGCCAGCCGGATATTGTTTACCAGCGACAACAGGTCATGCCCCTGCCGCTTGCCAACCGCAGCTGCTCGCGTGCGCAATTGCTCAACCGGCAGATTCTGCTCCGTGCTGGCCGGTATCAACAGAATCACGTTGCCCTCGGTAACCGGCACTTCCCAGTAATGTCCGGCAAACAGGCCTTGCAACAATGGAGTGGCCAGCGGTTTACTATCCAGCAAGGCCCACTGATTGATGACCAGCCAGCCGCCGGGCGACAGCCTGGCCTGGCAACCGGCCAGAAAGTCCCATGCCATGTGGGCCCGTGAAGGTCCCTGCTCGTTGTACAGGTCAAGAAAGACCAGGTCGGCCTGCTCCGCGCTTTCCAGCAGTTCGAGTGCATCCCCCACGCGCAGGGTGAGGCGTTCATCATCCTTGAAGCCCATGTATTGTTGTGCCAGCCGTACCACCTCCGGGCGCAGCTCAATCACTTCCGCGTCAAACAGCCCCGGCAGCGCATCCAGACAGCTGCGTACCAGCGCCCCGGCTCCCAGCCCCATGAACAACGCCGTTTCCGGTGCATCATGACACAGCGCTCCGAGCAGCATGGCCCTGGAATATTCATATTGCAGGCGCAGCGGAAAGCGCATGCACACCGCACTCTGTTCCGAGTCTTCGCCAAACACCAGATAACGCATGGAGCCTTTTTGCTCGACCAGAATGCGCCCGTGGGCATCTTCCGCTTCGGCAATGCTCTTTTTTCTTGACCAGAAAAACTGCAATTTATTGTTTCCCCAAACCCCAAACTGGCCGATCAATATGACACAAAACCCGCTGGCACTTTTGCACCTGCGACAAAACCCGTTTGCGGGCTTGCATTTGAAAAACGTCTCCAGTATAGTGCGCCACCTGAACGGGAACAAAGCCCGCTCAGATTTGCGGTGAAGTGTCCGAGTGGCTGAAGGAGCTCGCCTGGAAAGCGGGTATACGGGAGACCGTATCGAGAGTTCGAATCTCTCCTTCACCGCCATATTTTACTTTAAATCCCTGATTATTCAGGGATTTTTTTTGCCTGTTTTTCGTGATATCGAAGAAGTGTCGAACAAGGGGGCAGGTCTGCCTGGCCGTTCAAAATGGATCTGCCCCTTGTATCAGGCCGCCCCTTTCCTCCGGGTTAGCCCGGATGCCAGAACTGTGGCGGATACTGACACTTCAGCACTCCACGCAGCCAACGGTTATCCAACTTCAGCTGCTTGCCGCGCTGCAACTCGCGGCCCGTTGCTGCCAGCACGGCACAGTCCCTGCCACCGCCATCACACAGCTGGACACTGAGCCGTTCGAAGCGGATCCGGGCCGCCCGCTGCTGATAGCTTTTATCACTGCGTTCCAGCACGATATCCATGCTTTCGCCCTGCAACAGCTCGACCGCCACCGGGTTGGCCGCACGCCATTTGTTCTTGCGCAGGTTGATCTGTATCCCATCCAGGGTGCATTGCAAGACATCACCGGGCACCGCCTGGCGCAAACGCTGTTCGCGCTCGCTACGCTCCTTTTGCTCCTGTTCATGCTGGCGCTGCAGGCGGGCTTCGTAACGCACCCGGGCAGCTTCGTCCTGGCGTGCCTGCTCCATGCGCGCTTCGTGCTGCTGCTCCGGTGTCATGCGCAGCCACTGGTCTTCCGGTATGCCCAGCGGATACAGGGTGCAACCCGACAACACTAGAAATGCCAGCACAAGCGGGCGGCAGATTTCCTTCACTGTGCAACACCTCCCTGTTTCCGTTTCAGCATCATCGGCAGCAGCTGCGCCAGGACACAAAGCCGTCCAGCCATGTTATGTTGATTGGCGCGGGCCCGCGCAGCCATGCCCCGTGCGCACCGGGTTGCCAACATCAGACCGGGCTATACAGGTTTATGTCGCCTGTATACCCTAGCGCTTCAGCTTTTTCGATCAGTCTCCCCCCCAGATCATGCGGCTGGTCCCGGCTGCAGAACACCTCGACATGCACCTGCCCGTCAAGATAGTGCAACACAACCTTTTCCATATCCACGTACTTCAGTTCCTCTGCCCATACCCGGCGCAAATCCTGCATCACCTGCGCCCGCATCGGCAGCCGGTTGCTCGGATCTTCGTTCTCGTCATCCTCGGGGTCGATGTGAATCGCCACATCCACGATATTCTTGTTCGACTCCAGCAAAATATGGCGCACATGCTCGGAGATGCGATGGCCTTCCGACACACTGAGGAATTCGTCCACCTGGATGTGCACATCAACAATCGAGCTTCCGCCCATGCGCCTGGTACGCAACATGTGCACACCGTTGACGCCTTCGATATTGTTGATCAGCTCCTTGATGGCTTTGAGCTGCTTGGGTTCAAGCCCGGTATCGATCAGTTCGCGCACCGACATCCAGGCCTGGTCCCAGCCGATCTTGGCAATCATGAACGCCACCACGACAGAAGCAAAGGCATCCAGATAGGCCACGCCCATCAGGCTGCCCGCCACGCCCAGCAACACCACCACCGAAGAAATGGCATCCGAGCGATGATGCCAGGCATTGGCCTTGAGCAGTCCGGAACGATGTTTGCGCGCAGCCACCATGGTGTACTGGTACAGCCCCTCATTGGCAACAATCGAAATGAATGCAACCAGCAGGACAATGGCTGACGGATGCATCAGGGTATCCGGATTGATCAGGCGCTCGGTCGCATCCCAGACAATGCCGCCGGCAGTAAGGATCAGCACCACCCCCAGCCCCACGGTAAACATGGTCTCAATGCGTGCATGACCATAGGGGTGTTGCTCGTCCGCCGGCTGGGTGCTGTACTTGGCCGCGACCCAGACCATCAGGTCGGTGCTCAGGTCGGCAAGCGAGTGAATTCCGTCGGCAATCAGCGCATGGGACTGTCCGACCACCCCAAAAAAGACCTTGCCTGCGGTCAGTACCAGATTGACCAGCGCGCCGACAATGCTGGTATTGCGCATCGCGCGCTGGCGCTCAACAGCCCGTTGACGTGAATTCATGTTTCACCCTCTCCTTATCCTTTGCTGTCTATCATAATCCAGTTTGCGCATCCGGCACATGCGGCCGCTCAGCCCTGATAAACCGGCAACCTTCCGGCCAACAGCAGCAACTGGGTGGCAAACACCAGAACCGCAAACAGGATGACAAAGCCGATCATCCACTGCCCGCCCGGGACCACGCGGGCCCGTGCGGGGTTGCGGCGACGGCTGGCGCGCAGCAACAGTGCCGGTACCAGCACCGCCCAGATCGCCGCCATCAGCCCGACATAGCCCATGACGCGGACAAAGCCGGTCGGCATGACAAGATACGCCAGCAACGGTGGCGCAAAGGTCAGCAATGCGGTCTTGATACGTCCGGCCAGGCTATCCGGCCAGCCGCACAGGTCACGCAGATAATCAAACAGCCCCAGCGTCACGCCCAGAAAAGAACTGGCAATCGCCATGTAGGCAAATGCGGCCAGAAAACCGCCGGCGTGCAGCGTCCCGACATGGGCCGACAACGCCTGCAGCAGAACGGCAACATCACCGTCAGCCGCGATCACCGGCGCAAACTCGCTGCGCGGCAGGTTGCCCTGTACCGCAACCTGCCATATTACATACAGCACCAGCGCCAGCAGCGAACCCTGCACGATGCTGCGCGCGACCCGCCGTCCGTCCTGCTGGTAATGGCTGACCAGGCTGGGCACATTGCCATGAAAACCGAACGAAGCCAGGCAGACCGGCAAGGCAAACAGGGCGAACTGCCAGTAAATGCTTGCCTGCCCGTCTCCCCTGTTCAGCAGGATAGCCAGTTCGCACTGTTCCAGCAGGCTGCCAGTAGCGAGAAAGAAACTGCCAAGCATGCCGCCAATCAGCAAGGTGGACAGATAACCGACCCAACGGGTCGAGCTGGCCACACAAAACGCCAGCGCGCACAGAAACAGGATGGCCGCCAGTGTGCGTGAAGGCACCGGCCCGGCCCAGCCGGCCCAGTCGGCCAGCACCTGCATGCCCTCTCGCGTCAGCCCGCCACCGACATAGATATAGGCATAGGTCAGCGAATACAGGACAAACACGATGGACAGGCCGCTGACCAGGTTCCAGCCGCGCCCCAGCAGCTGGCTCACCATGCTGTGGAAGCTGGCACCGGGCGCAAAGCCCAGATTGACCTCAAGCAGCATCAGCCCCGACATGCACATGCAAAACCAGACATAAAGCAGCACCAGCACCGAACCGGCAAACCAGATGCCCGACGTCGCGGTGGGGTTGGCCAGCATGCCGGCCCCGATGGCGGTACCGGCAATGATCATGCTGCCGGCCAGGGTGCCGGCCGCTTTGGAAAGCCCTTGTTGTTGCGTCATGAATACAGCCTGAAAAGCGGAAAAATGGCCGGGCAGCGCCCGAAACGGCACAGGATACCCCAGCGGGGCCACAACATCAGAACAAATGCCGGATTTGTCCATCCTCGTGCCGGCTGCCGAACCGCACAACCCGCCCCTTATCCTGCGGTAGCAACACTGCCGGCCGGACAAAACAGGTCATCAAGCCGCTCAATCAGCTCCAGTGGCGGCTTGACAAAGTGCAGCCCCTGCTCGCGCCCTTCCACGCCGCGCAGAAACAGATAGGCCACCCCGCCAACATCCCTCTCGTAGCTGTAGCCCGGCAGACGGCTGCGCAGCAAACGATGCAGCGCCAGGCTGTACAGGGCGTATTGCAAGTCATAACGGTGCTTGAGCACGCAGGCATCCATGGCCGCTGCGGTATAGGCCGCCGCCGTGTTGCCCAGCCAGTTGGACTTGTAATCCGCCAGGTAATAACGGCCATCCTGCACAAACAGCAAGTCGATGAAGCCCTTGAACATGCCGTTGACCTGCGTTGGCAACAACGCCGGCCGCGGCAGGCCCGGCAAGACATGCTCCTGCACCAGCTCATCCAGCTGCCGGCTGGACACATGATGACTGGCAAACCAGAACTCCATCTCATTTTGCCAGCCGTCCAGCGCACCCAGGCAGAACGCTTCCCGGCCCTCGACCCGGAAGCCGGTTGCCAGAAAAGTCTCCAGCCAGCCGACCAGCATCTCCGCATCCCCCGGATAGCCGCGCTGGCGGCACAGGTTCTCCACCATGCGGCTGCGCAAGGCTGCCGACTCCAGACAATCGGTCTGCATGGCTTTTTCCAGCAAGACATGCAAAAAGGTGCCTGGCCGTGCGCCCCGCGCAAAGGCATGAATGCCCTCCAGCGCAGCGGACGCCTGATCCGGCGCAGGATCGTCCCGCTCGTCATCCTGCAGGACCTGCGCGGTTTGCGACTCGGGCGCCCGCACATGTACGCCCCGCGCATCCAGCGCACTGTAAGAGGCGATCCACCAGGGCTCATGCCGCAACGACGGGGCCGGGCGACACTGCGGCACAAAGCCGTCCGCCGGAGCCTGCCAGCTGTCGTCCGATGGCAGCGGTGCCGCCATGCCGGCAATCTGGCCGTCCACCAGCTGTGCAATGCCGCCATCCAGATCGCCACCCAGCACATGGCCGATCGCACTGGCGGCAAAAGCCTGATTCAGGTTGGCCACACCGAGCCAGCACGCATGCCGGGAACGGGTCAGCGCGACGTAGAGCAGGCGCAGATCCTCGGCCAGCCGTTCACGCTCCAGCGCTTCCTGCAGGCCGGGCTCGTCCGGTGTCTGGCACATGCGTCGCTCCCCGCCGACACTGACCAGATCGCCCTTTTGCGCTTTGGCTTCGCGGTAGCTGCAAATGAACGGCAAAAACACCAGCGGATATTCCAGCCCCTTCGACTTGTGAATGGTCACCACCCGCACCAGTGCCGCATCACTTTCCAGACGCAATACCTGCTCCTCGGCCACACCGGAAGGATCGGCATGGGCCTGCTGCAGGAACTCCAGCAGCGCCGCCTGGCCGTCCAGCTCGCGAGCGGCCTGCTGCAACACCTCGGACAGGTGCAGCAGGTTGGTCAGCGCACGCTCGCCCTGCAGCGCCTGATGCAGCCGTTGTGGCAGGTTGTAGTCGTGCAGCAGCTGGCGCAGCATCGGCAGCACACCCTGTTGCTGCCACAGCTGCTGGTAATGCTTGAAGCGCAGCACACTCTGCTCCCACAACAGCTCGTCCTGCTGCAGGGCATCCAGCTCGGCCAGGCTCAGGCCCAGGGTGCTACTGGCCAGTGCAGCCTTGAGCGCGCGCTCGTCTTCCGGCTGCAAACAGGCCGCCAGCCAGAACTGTACATCCTGCGCTTCCCGGCTGGCATATACCGAATCCTTGTCGGACAGATAGACCGAGCGCACTTGCCGCTGCAGCAGCGCCTCGCGCACTGCCCGCGCCTCGTTGCGGTCACGCACCAGCACGGCAATGTCGCCGGGTGCCAGCCGCTGCAGACTGCCGTCTGCAGCATAGCCGGCACCCGGATCATTGAGCAGGCGCACGATCTCGCTGGCACACACCTGAGCCATTTGTTGCCGGTAATCCTCTTTGCTCCAGCCTTTGTCATCATCCCGGTCAGCCATGCGCCAGAAGGTCAATGCCGGCAGCGGCTGACCAGCCGCCTGCCACGCCTCCTTGCGGCCATTGGCCCGCACCGGCACAAACGGCAGCGGATTGTCACCATCAGCCTGGCGGAACAGGAAGGCACCGCTGCCACTGTTGTCCTCGGCCTGCAGAAACACCCGGTTGACCGCATCAACCATGCCCTGGCTCGAACGGAAGTTGGTGTCCAGACTGTAGTGCCGGCCGCTGGTATGCGCCCGCGCTTTCAGATAGGTATGAATGTCGGCACCACGAAAGCTGTAAATCGCCTGTTTGGGGTCGCCGATCAGGAACAGGCCGGTATGTGCGTCGTTTTCTTCCAGCCGGTACACCCGGTCGAAAATATCGTATTGCACCGGGTCTGTGTCCTGGAACTCGTCAATCAGCGCCACCGGAAACTGCTGCCGGATGATTGCCGCCAGTGCCGCGCCCCTGGGCGAGTGCAAGGCAGCCTGCAGGTTCAGCAGCATGTCGTTGAAGCCGATCTCGGCCCGTTGCTGCTTCTCCTCGGCGAAACGCTGGCGCACCCAGCGGGCGGCATGCCAGAGCGCCCGGTCCGGCACCAGTGAAGCCAGAGCGGCCAGCCGTGCCGGCAGGGTCTGCATGTCATCCAGCGCCGGATGCTGCGGCGGCAGGTGTGGCGCTTTCCAGCACTCGCTCCAGCCGTCCGGCGTCAGGCGGTTGATCGCCGGGTCGCTGAGGCCGATATCCAGTTCGCCGGGGTTCTGGCACCAGTTGCGCAGTTTTTGCAGCCATTCCTGCACCCGGCCGGCCTGCAGCTTGCGCCCATCGACCTGTTTGGCGGTGATCGCCGCCATTGCCAGCTGCTCCAGCTCATCTACCCAGCCCAGCCAGGGTTGCTTGATGGCGGCAAGCTGTGCGGCCATCTCCTCCCCTCCCTGCTGCAACAGCAGCTGCAGGCTGCCATCACCCGCTGCCGGCAGCTCCACTTCGGTGGCCTGCACCGGGCGCGCCAGCTGTTGCCACAAGAGCTGTGGCGTCCCCCAGTGCTTGCGCACCCACTCCACCTGCGGCGCGGCCAGCGGATAGCACTGCTGACGCCAGTAATCCCTGACCACCTGCAGATACAACCGGCCCTGGCTGCCCTGCACTTCCTGGTCAAACAGGCTGCCACTGGCAAAGGCATGCTCGCGCAACATGCGCTGGCACCAGGCGTGGATGGTCTGAATCGCCGCTTCATCCATCCACTGCGCGGCATTGTCCAGCCGGTAGGCACAGGCCGGCCATTGCTCCGCCGGATAATCCGCCTGCAACCGGGCCAAAAAGGCATCCGGCTGTTGCTGGCCGCGAAACACCCGTGCCGCCTCCACCAGACGCGCCCGGATACGGTCACGCAGCTCGCGCGTGGCCGCTTCGGTAAAGGTCACCACCAGGATTTCCGGTGGCATCAGGAAACGGTGAAACGCATGCTCACCGCCATGCTGCAGCACCAGTCGCACATAGAGCGCAGCGATGGTATAGGTCTTGCCGGTACCGGCACTGGCTTCAATCAGCCGGCTGCCGGACAGGGGAAACTCGGGCGGCGACAAGGGCTGTGGCGCACTCATGCCAGATACTCCTCTTGTGGATAGGCAATAAATTCGGGCTCCAGCTGCACCAGCCAGCTATACAATTGTTGCGCCAGGCTGACAAACTCGCCACCGGCATGCAGGGCGGCAAAATCGGCAAACTGGCGCTGCAGGACCGCTTCGCGATCACGCTCGCCAACCGACTGGAAGCCGCCCTCATAGGCCGCTTGCGCCGCCTGCAGGCACTGTTCCGGGCTTTTGCCGGCAGCATCCTGCACCAGCCAGGCCATGGCGCTGGCAAAGGCCACCGGCAACGGCCGGCACATGCCCTCGTGATAAACCGCCAGCCAGCTGTCCAGCTGCCGGCATGCCTGTTCCCGCGTCATCGGCTTCAGCCGTGACTGGCCGTCCTCGCCATAAATGTCCGTGGTGACACTCAGGCCGGCCGCGTGCAGCAGCACATGATCGAACGCGGGTCGCAACAGGCGGCTCCAGCGCCACTGCTTTTTGCTGTCACGCAGCGCACCGGTGACCAGCACCGGTACTGCCGCCTGCCCCGTATCGCCCGCCAGCCGGAATACCCCGCCCAGCCAGCTTTGCAGCCTCAATGAAGGCCCGCCGGCCTCCAGCAACAGTGGCGTTTCGTCTGCCACCAGTGTCTGCAGGCGCTGACGGTACTGTTCAAGCTGCACGGTCAGCGGCTCGACCAGTTGCTCGACCAGCTGCCGGCCAAAATCCAGCATGGGCAGCTCGCCACTGCGCTGCATGCGCGCCGCTTCTTCCTGCATGCCGGCCAGCAGCGTCCCCCCCGTACCGGCCGCCTGTAACAGCCGGCTTTTCACCGCATAGCTGTCCAGCGCGTCCAGCGCAAAGGGCTCATCGTCCTGCATTTCTTCCGCTTCGTGACGCAAATAGACTTTGAAGCGCTGGGCAAAAAACTGCTGCACCGGCCGCCGCACAAAACGGAACAGGGCATCGCCCGACAGCGGCTCGTCCTGCTGCAGCGCCGGCAAGGGGCCGTTCTCAGCCGTTGCCGTCAGTGGCTCATGCAGCACCTGCCATTCGGCCGCATGGGTGAACAGCCGTGCATCCTGTCCGGAGAAATACGCCGCACTGAACGGTTGCAGCCCATGCTCCGTGGTCAGGGCCTCGTCCAGCGGGGAGCCGTCGACACTTTGCCAGCCCTGCGCCAGATGGTCACGCAACTGCGCCACCAGCACCGACGGCGTGCACTCGCTGTTGTCCTGCACGTTGCGCCCGACCCAGCTGATGTACAGCATCTGGCGGGCGGCCAGCAGTGCTTCGAGCATCAGGTAACGGTCGTCCTCGCGTCGCGAACGGTCGCCCGGGCGGTAACTGCCGGCCATCAGGTCAAAGTCCAGTGGCGGCTGGATGCGCGGATAGTCGCCATCATTCATGCCCAGCAAACACAACATGCGAAACGGAATACTGCGCATCGGCATCAGCGTGCAGAAATTGATCGCCCCGGCCAGAAAACGCTGGCTGTCACGCCCGTTATCGAGTTCGCCAAGCCAGGCTTCACGCACCACATCCAGCGGTAGAGTGCCAGTGGCTTCGTGCCCGTCACCCTCGCCGGTACCAAAACGGGCATCACGGCAGGCCTGCAGCCAGCTGTCCAGTGCATTCTGCAACTGGTCAACCAGCAACTGTTCGTCCTGCGTGTCCGGCGCGAAAAAATCATCCAGCAAACGATACAGCACCCGGCCCCATTGTTCCGGCAGACGGGGCGTACGCAACTCGTGCTCCACTCGGCACAGCGCCTGGAACAGCAGATACAGAGGCCCCAGCGCTGCCGCTTCCAGCCCGGCGACCTCGCCATAAGGCTCGATTCCCTCCAGCGTGCCGGCCGGGCCCATGGCATAACCGGCCAGCATGCGCTGCAGACCAAATAGCCAGGTGTTCTGTTGCAGCCCGTGCGGCAGACCGAAAGATGCACGCTGAGCGGCATCCAGCCCCCAGCGCACGCCGGCGCCATCCAGCCAGCGCTGCAGCAAGGGCAGATCATCCGCCCGCACGCCAAAACGGCTGCGCACCGCCGGCACATCCAGCAAGGTCAGCACATGGCTGCGCGTGACACGCAGTTGCGGCAGCTGCAACAGCAATTCCAGCGCAATCAGCAGCGGTTCCTGCCCGCGCTGGCCCTGATCGGATACGGCAAACGGCAAATGACGTGGCTGCCCCGGCCGGAACTGGCCAAACACCGCCTGGATATGGGGGGCATAACGGTCAATGTCCGGCACCATGACTATCACGTCCCTGGGCTGCAGATCGGGATACCGGGCAAAACGGTCCAGCAGCTGGTCATGCAGCACTTCCACTTCGCGCTGCGGGCTGTGTGCACTATGAAAACGGATCGACTCGTCCTGCTCCACATCGACTGGCGGCCACAGCTCGCGGGTTTCCCGTAGCGGGCGCAAGTTGAGAATGTCACTGTGCAACCGGGTCAGCAGGCTGTCCGGCCGTTCTTCGTGAAACAGGTCAACCTGCTGGCGGTGCTCGGCAAAATGGGCAGCATAGCTATCGCGGTTGTCATGCTCTTGCAGCAGGGCAATATAATCCCGCCCCTGCTTGCCCCAGGCCGCCAGCAGCGGATGCGCATGCTGATGCAGCTCTTCGGCAGCCAGTTCCGCCGGCATGCCGCTGCGCCGCTGGTGACGGGCCAGGCTGCCGCGCAGCAGGTCCCGGTCGGCCACGATATCGCCCCAGTAATACTGGCAAGGGTTATGCACACACAGGATCACCTGGCTGAAACGCGCCATGGCTGCCAGTGCCTCCAGCGTTTGCGCCGGCAACGAGGAAATACCGAATACGATCACCCGTCGCGGCAGCCCCGCCGGCCGTTCGTCGCAGCTTTTCAGCGCCTGCACAAAGCGCGGATGCACACTGGCCCGGCTGCCGTTGAGCGCCTCATGGCCGATATCCTGCAACAGGCTGCGCCACAATTGAGCCTGCCAGGCCAGTGTCTGCAGACGGATCTGCTCATCCGTAGCGACGGTGCCGGGCGTCAGCTGCAGCAGCCCGTCCCGCCCGTCTATCCGGTCAATGCCGGCGGCCCAGTCCGTGAGCCAGTCGGCCCGGTATACCTGGTACTGGTCAAAGATGTCGGCAATGCGCTGGCACAACTGGTACAGCTTGCGCTGGCCGGTATCCTGCGCCAGAAAACGCCGTAGCGGCACAAAGTGCGGCTCGGCAAGCAAGGCCGGCAGCAACCGCATCAACCGCCAGACCAGGTTGGCCTTGTCCAGTGGCGAATTGTCGGCAACCCCCTCATCGGTCAGCACACTGCGGTAGCAGTGCCAGAGAAAACGCGCCGGCAAACTGACGCCAATCGACGCGGCAATGCCCAGCCCGTTCTCCCCGGCCAGCGCATGCTTGAGCCACTGCGCCATGCCATTGCTTTGAACCAGGATGACTTCCTGCTCCAGCGGCTGCAGCGGATGCTCCTTCATCCAGTACACCAGCACATCGCGCAATTGTTCCATCTGGTTGGCGTGAATCACCATGAAACCCGGAGTCAGGCAAGCCTGTTCCTGCATATATAAATGTCCCTGAAAAAATATTTAAACAACATCATGCCAAGTTGATTTTTTTGCCTCGGGCGCGGCCGCAACAGCAAATCGTTCAGCATGTAAAAATGATACCCGCCCGCTACATCGGCAAACACGGACGGACCGCCACAAGCGGCTGCACACGGCACCTGCAAAACCGGAGGGGCCGGGGATTCTGCAACTTATTCAGCATCCATTAAGCTGGCGGAATTGATTAAAGGCAACTATTACATAATAATTTGTTCCGGCTGGCAAAAGCGGCGCTTACCAGCTTGACCTTTTACCGTGAATCGACCAATGTCTAAATGACTCGTGCCGCGTGTGCGTGTTCTAGTACAACCGCTTGATTTCAGCAACAACTTAACTGTGTTTCCCCCCGGAGATAATAACTAATGAAACTGAAAGCAATCGCTCAAACCGTGAGCCTCAGCGCACTGGGTCTGGCTCTGGCCGTTCCAGCGCAGGCTGCCTTCATCGAAGACAGCAAAGCCAGCCTGGAGCTGCGCAACTTTTACATGAATCGTGATTTCCGTCATGACACTGCAACCCAAAGCAAAGCTGAAGAGTGGGCGCAAGGCTTCCTGTTCCGCTTTGAATCCGGCTACACCGAAGGCACCGTGGGTGTAGGTGTTGATGCCATGGGCTTTGCTGGCTTCAAACTGGACAGCGGCAAAGGTACTTCTAATACCGCCTTGCTGCCACGTCATGACGATGGCCGCGCACCAAGCAGCTATGGCGAACTAGGCGCCACCTTCAAGGCCAAGCTGTCCAACAGCACGCTGAAAGCAGGCACTCTGATGCCGAAGCTGCCAACCGTATCTGCTGGCGACTCCCGCCTGCTGCCACAAACCTTCACCGGCGTGCACGTCAACAGCCAAGAAATCAACAATCTGACCGTTGATCTGGGTCGCCTGAACCGTGTCAACCAGCGCAACTCCACCGATCGTCAGCATATCTATGCGACAATCGGGCAAGGCACTGCTGTTGACAAAAATGCAGGAAAAGCTGGAAAGGCTGTTAATCTGAGCAAAAACGCAACCAGCAAGTTCGACTTTGGTAGCATTAGCTACAATTGGGGTGATACTGGCCTGAAAACCGCTTATCACTACGGCAACCTAAACAATGTCTACAAACAGCACATTCTGAACGGTGTCTACACTCTGCCGATCACTGACGGCCAGTCTCTGACCGCCGATGTACGTTACGCCAAAACTAACGATGACGGCAAAAGCAACATTGATAACAAAGCAATTTCTGGCCTGCTAAGCTACAAACTTGGCCATAGCAATTTTGCTCTGGGTTATCAGAAAATGTCCGGCGATACTGGCTATGCCTACATTGCTGAAACTGACCCGTTCCTGGCTAACTACGTTCAGATTCGTGACTTTGCCGCCACCGATGAGAAGTCCTGGCAGGCTCGCTTCATCCACGACTTTGCAAGTGTAGGCGTACCAGGTTTGACTCTGATGACTCGCTACATACGTGGTACCAACATCTACATGGGCGCTAACAAATCACGCGGAAGCGAATGGGAGCGTGATACCGATATCGGCTACGTCTTCCAAGACGGCACCCTGAAAGGTCTGGGTATCAAGTGGCGCAACGCTACTCTTCGTTCTGACGTTGCTCCCAGAAAAATCGACGAAAACCGTCTGATCGTTAGCTACACCATTCCCCTGATGTAATCCCTACATCTCTGGAACCACAAACCCGCCTTCTGGCGGGTTTGTGCATTTTGGCCTATATATTTTTATATACAGCGACATATTTCCTGCCAGCAGCCAGTGCTGACATCTTTTTTACTGCAGACAAATCCTTCGCACCCTACAGCCTGGCGGCAGTATCCGCGGGAACTCCGGTGGTTTGCCACACGCCAACCTATACTATAGTATGCCCATCATTAGTAAGGCTTATGACCCCAAGGAGACTGCCGAATGAAGACCACCCCACTGGCCAAAGCCATTGCCTGCGCAAGCCTGACCAGCCTGTTTGCGGCCGTTCCATCCATGGCGTCTGCCGCTTTTCTTGAAGACAGCAAAGCCAGCCTGGAATTTCGCAACTTCTACATGAATCAGGACACCCGTCATAACGACGGTGCGGGCAAGCTCGGCGGCAACAAGACCAAACAGGAATGGGGCCAGGGCATCATCCTGCGCTACCAGTCCGGCTACACCGAAGGCACCGTTGGTGTTGGTGTTGATGTATTCGGCGCCCTGGCCTTGCGCCTCGATGGCGGCCATAACCGTAGTCCGGACATGTTTCCCCAGCGAAAAAATGGCACCCACTCTGACCGTGAATTCACCAAGCTGGCAGCCACGGCCAAATTCAAGGCCTCGGAAACCGAACTGAAAATCGGCGGCCTGATGCCGCGCTTCCCGGCCATCCAGGCCAACCTGGAAGGTCGCCTGCTACCACAAACCTTTACCGGCGGCCTGCTGACCAGCAAGGAAATTGCCGGATTGACCCTCAACCTGATGCATCTGGACAAGGTCAACAACCGCGCATCCACCAATCATGAACGCATGGGTCTGGACCAGCGTGGAGGGCAAAGCAAAGGTATCACCATCAAGGGCAAAACCACCTCTAACGCCTTTGACATGGCCCACCTGAACTACCAGTTCACCGACAGCCTGTCCGCCGGTTACTCTTTCTCCCGTCTGGATAACCTGTACAAGCAGCATCTGATCAACGGCGTACACAACTGGAACCTGGGCGACAAGCGCTCGTTGCGTACCGACCTGCGTGCTGCCCGCTCCAGGGACGATGGTCGTACCAACATAGACAACAAGGCTTTCTCCGGCATGGTTACCTATAGCTTCGGTTTCAACAAGCTGGGCCTGGGCTACCAGAAAATGACCGGTGATACCGGTTACGCCTTTGTTGCCGGCACCGACCCGTTCCTGGCCAACTATGTTGCCAACCGCGACTTTGCCGCCAAGGACGAAAAGTCCTGGCAGATCCGTCATGACTACAACTTTGCCGGCCTGGGCATTCCCGGCCTGACCATGTTCAACCGCTATGTCAAGGGTACCGGTGCCGATCTGGGTGCCAACAAATCCGAAGGCCGCGAGTGGGAGCGTGACCTGGACGTGACCTATGCATTCCAGGAAGGCGCACTGAAAAACTTCAGCGTACGCTGGAGAAACTCCACCATCCGCTCCAACGTGACCAAGAGCACGGATGAAAACCGCCTGATCCTGACCTACACCCTGCCGCTGATTTGATTCGCGGCCTGCAATAACAGACAAACCCGCTCCGGCGGGTTTGTCTATTTTGGCCCCCTGCTGCTGCCCCGTGAAAGCATAATCGCTCATGTCTGGTAGTCACGGGCCGGTTTCGCGCTAGAATGCCTTCTTACCTGCACCTCACACCACAGGAAGCATCATGGACTGGAACCAGCTACTCACCCGCGAACGCCTGGGCAAAATCGCCACCAGCCCGGACGAGATCGGCCGCAGCCCCTTTCACAAGGATCATGACCGGGTGATTTTCTCCGGTGCCTTTCGCCGGCTGGGTCGCAAGACCCAGGTACACCCGGTATCCAGCAACGACCTGATCCATACCCGCCTGACCCACTCACTGGAAGTCAGCTGTGTTGGCCGTTCGCTGGGCATGATCGTGGCCGAGATGCTGCGTGACGAGCTGCCGGCCTGGAGCGAAACCAGCGACCTGGGCATGATCGTGCAGTCGGCCTGTCTGGCCCACGACATCGGCAACCCGCCCTTTGGCCATTCCGGCGAGGACGCCATCTGCCACTGGTTCCGCCAGGCCCGCGACAAGGGCTGGCTGGACGGCATGGATGAAGCGCAGCAAGCGGATTTTCTCAATTTCGAAGGCAACGCCCAGGGCTTTCGGGTGCTGACCCAGCTGGAATACCACCAGTTTGACGGCGGCATGCGCCTGACTCACGCCACGCTCGGTGCTTTCCTCAAGTACCCCTGGACAGCCCAATACGCCAGCCAGGGCCTGTTCAAGCTGAACAAGTTCGGCTGTTACCAGAACGAACTGCACCTGCTGGAAAGCATCACCGAAAAACTCGGCCTGCCACAGCTTGACCGCCAGCGCTGGGCGCGTCATCCGCTGGTGTATCTGGTCGAGGCTGCTGATGACATCTGTTACGGGCTGATCGACCTGGAAGACGGCGTGGAAATGGATCTGCTGGATTACAGTGAAGTTGAACAGCTGCTGCTTGACCTGGTCGGCGATGACTTGCCCGAAACCTATCGCCAGCTCGGGCCAAATGACTCGCGCCGGCGCAAGCTGGCCATTCTGCGCGGCAAGGCAATCGAGCACCTGACCTTTGCCGCCGCCCATGCCTTTGTCGAGCAACAGGAGCTGCTGCTGGCCGGCAGCCTGCCCGGAGACCTGGTGCACCACATGCGCGACCCGGCCCGCTCCTGCATTCTCAAGGCCAAACAGCTGGCGCGGGAGAAAATCTTTCAAGACAAGCGCAAGACCCTGCACGAGATCGGCGCCTATACCACGCTGGAAATCCTGCTCAATGCCTTCTGCGGCGCGGTACTGGAGTTCCACAGTGGCCAGCCGCTGTCATTCAAGAACCAGCGCATTTTCGATCTGCTCGGCAACAGCGCACCACAAAAAGGCTGGACGCTGTATCAGTCATTTTTGCGGGTGATCGACTACATTGGCGGCATGACGGACAACTACGCCACCCAGATGGCCAGGGAAATGACCGGTCGCTCCAGCCCGACCTGAGCCGCCTGAACGCAAAAGCGGATTGATCTGCAGCCTAGCCTGTTCAGGCCGTGACGACACATCAATCCGCTTCTGCTTGAAGACTGTACCCTGCCGGCAATCAGGCGGCGCTGTCGGCCACCACCACTCCGGTGGTTTTTTCCTTTTCAGCCTGTACTGCTTGCGCCTGTTCCAGCTGCTCCTGCAGCTGCATCAGCTTTTTCGCCTGTTTTGCCGTTTTGCGCTTGTAGTGGCCCAGCGGCAGCCAGAAGGTCAGGCCGGCAAAGAAGGCGCCGGCAACAAAGCCGGCGAGAATGGTAAAGGCCAGTGGCAAGGCCGGGCTGCTGTAGCCGAGAAAGCCCAGCTCGACCTGTTGCTTGTTCTCCAGGGTGAACAATAACACCACCACCGCCAGCAACAGGCAGACCAAGGCTATAAAGGCACGTCTGACTTTTCGCATTACAATCCCCTTGATTCAGAACTGACTGAGAAACCGGCTAACTTTCACCATTGACCCTGTCACGCAATTCCTTGCCGGGCTTGAAGTGCGGTACGTACTTGGCCTCCAGCTCGACCGGCTCGCCGGTTTTAGGGTTGCGACCCATGCGTGGCGCACGGTAATTCAGGGTAAAGCTGCCAAACCCCCTGACCTCGATCCGGCCTCCTTCGGCCAGGGTCTCGGTCATCTGCTCCAGCAGGGTTTTCACCGCCAGCTCGATATCACGCACCGGCAGCTGATCATAGCGGCTGGCGATGCGTTCGACGAGTTCTGATTTTGTCATTAAATGCCCCTTGTCTCCGGGTGATCAGATATGGACCCGCAAATCCTTGCACAGTTTGCGCTCAAGGTAAACACTTATTTATAAAAGGAAAAGCCCGATTTATTGGTAATAGGCGTTATCCCGGAAACTGTGGTCGGTGACATCACGTACGCCTTTTATTTCGGGAATCCGCTCGCACAGGGTGCGCTCGATTCCTTCCTTCAGCGTCAGGTCGGCCTGGCCGCAGCCCTGACAGCCACCACCAAAGCGCAAAATGGCAATGCCGTTATCGATATCCACCAGGCTGACCTGACCACCATGACTGGCCAGACCGGGGTTGATTTCGGTCTGGATGTAGTAGTTGACCTTGTCTTCCAGCGGGCTGTCCTCGTTGACCATCGGCAGCTTGGCGTTGGGTGCCTTGATGGTCAGCTGGCCACCCATGCGGTCGGTCGAGAAATCAACCACGGCCTCAGCCAAAAAGGGAATGCTCGGCCGATCGATCCAGGCCGTGAACTCGGCATAACCGATGACTTCGTCCTCGGGGTTCTGATCATCGGGCTTGCAGTAGGCCAGGCAGGTTTCCGCGTAAGGAGTGCCGGGCTGGGTGATAAAAATACGCACGCCAATGCCGGGGGTGTTCTGTTTGCTCAGCAAGTCGGCCAGGTATGTTTGTGCTGCTTCGGTAATGGTGATAACGCTCATGATTGCTCCTCGCAAGAATGCGGGCAGTGTACGCAACTTTACGGAAAAAATAAAGACCAAGCCCACAGCTCGGGTATTACAAATAAAAGGGGCCAGGTCCATTTAATTGCCCAGCCAAATCGCCCTGAGCCTTTAGCTCCTTGGTCTAGCTTGCATGACCGCCGGGTCGCTGTTTGAATCCGGCAACCAATCCCGGAGAGTTCACAAGGACAACAATAATGAAAACCCTGGAACAACAACTGGCCGGCTACGCTGCCTATCACCGTGACCGGCGCAACATCCTCACGCACTTCGTCGGCATTCCCATGATCGTGCTGGCGGTGGCCATCCTGCTGTCACGTCCGGGCATGCAGAGCGGCGGCCTGTGACTGTCTCCTGCCCTGCTGACGGGCATGATCGCGGCGGTATATTACCTGTTGCTGGATCTGCGTTACGGAGTGCTTATGGCTGTCACCCTGGCTGTAACCCTGTGGCTCGCTGCACAGGCCGCCCAGTTATCGACATCCGGCTGGCTGGGCTGGGGTCTGGCGTTGTTTGTCATCGGCTGGGTGATCCAGTTCATCGGCCATCATTACGAGGGGCGCAAGCCGGCGTTTCTCGATGACATCATGGGGCTGGCCATCGGCCCGCTGTTTGTCGCCGCCGAGCTGGGCTTTCTGCTCGGCTGGCGCAAGGATCTGGCGGACCGGATCGACCGCCACTTCAAGGTTGAAACTCTTCCTCAGTAATCATCAAAGGCCGGATACTGGCTGGCGGGATCATCACCGGTTTTCCCGTCAGCCATGTCGTTTTCATCAGCCCGCAGGCGGATCGCCGTGATGCGCGGACGCTCGCCGGCATCAAACCAGTGGCGGATACCGGCCGGCAACGCCAGCAGGTCGCCCTTTTCGCACATCAACGCGTATACCTGTTCATCCACCCGCAGATGGAACAGACCGCGCCCGGCCACCAGCAGCCAGGCCTGCGCTTCCCCGGTGCGCTCGGCAAGCAGGGCGGCGCGCTGCGCATCCCGCACTTTCTGTGGCTGGCTTTCGTCCTGCCGGAACACATCAGCCAGCACGTAGCCGTGCAGCTCGCGCAACCGCCCGATTTCACCCTGGCAGGCAGTCAGCACCTGGTCAACGGGTGTCTCCGCAGTCACCGACGGGGCCGGCTCACGACGTTCGAAAGCGACGCCGATGGCGGCCAGCTCACGGGCAATATCCTCGTGATGGTTCAGCAGCTTCGTCGGCTGCCGGGTGTTGCTGCTATGAAATACACACAGATGACTCATGCTGTTCCCTTCTCAGACCAAAAAACAGGATAACGCCGGCCAGTGCTGCCGCCGCACTGGCCACGGTAAAGGTGGTGGCCGGCCCCGCCGGCTGCCACAGGTAACCGGCATAGAGGGCACCCACCGCCGCGCCGACACCGGACAGGGAGACATACAGCGCCTGTCCCATGCCCTGCCGGCCGACCGGAAACTGCTGCTGCACAAACTGCATGGCACCGGTATGGAAGCTGCCAAAGGTAGCCGCATGCAGCAGCTGGATCAAGAGCAGCCAGATGATCTGGTCGGCCAGATGGCCCAGCATCAGCCAGCGTAGCGCCGCCAGGGCAAAGCTGGCCAGCAGCACCTGGCGCACGCTGAAGCGCAGCAGGATACGCGGCATCAGCAAAAACAGCACGATTTCCGCCAACACGCCCAGCGACCACAGCCAGCCGGTGACCGTACGGCTATAGCCCAGCTCGCCCAGGTAGATCGACAAAAAGCTGTAGTAAGGACCGTGAGATACCTGCATGAGCATCACGCCCAGATAAAAAATCCAGACCGGCCGGCGTTGCAGGATGGTCCTGATGCCGTCTCCTGCGGCATGGGTGCGCCGGCTGTACTCTCCTGCTGTTGCCGGCACCAGCATGCTGCTGGCCAATATGCCGAGCATGATCAGGCACACCAGCAGCGGGTAGCCGCCCAGCCCGTAAAGGTCGAAGCTCCAGCCCATCAGCACCACGGTGACGATGAAGCCGACCGAGCCCCAGACGCGAATCTTGCTGTAGCGCTCCGGCTGGTGCCTGAGATGGGTGAAGGTCAGCACCTCGAACTGCGGCAGGATGGCATGCCAGAAAAATGCGTGCAGCAGCATGACCAGCACCAGCCAGCCATAGTCCTGACGAATGAAGATCAGCGCGAAACCGGCCAGCGTCAGCAGCGCGCCCCAGCGCACGATCAGCAGCCGCCGGCCGGTACGGTCGCCCAGCCAGCCCCACAGATTGGGTGCCAGGCAGCGCATCAGCATCGGCAGCGCCAGCAATTCGCCGATCCGGGCCGGTGAAAAGCCCAGGTATTCCAGATACAGCGGCATGAAGGGTGCCACCGCACCCAGCAAAGCAAAGTAGAAGAAATAGAAATTGGATAGTCGCCAGTACGGCATGGTGCTCAATGTCCGATTAAAGCGATTAAAGGGGTCAGGTACATTTAGTCCGCGGATTAAATGTACCTGACCCCTCTAATTGATACCGATTTTGTTCGAATAAATTCGAACCTACAACTGCGGCAGCACCGGCGTGGACACCTGCACATCGGCATTCTGCGCACGGTGACGCAAGCAGTGATCCATCAGCACCAGCGCCATCATCGCCTCGGCAATCGGCGTGGCGCGGATGCCGACACAGGGGTCATGACGGCCCTTGGTGATCATCTCGACCGGTTCGCCATCCACGGTGATGGTGCGGCCCGGTACGGTGATGCTGGAGGTGGGTTTGAGGGCAATATGCGCGACAATCGGCTGGCCGGAGGAAATGCCGCCGAGGATACCGCCGGCATGGTTGCTCAAAAAACCTTCCGGGGTCATCTCGTCACGGTGCTCGGTACCGCGCTGGGTCACGCTGGCAAAGCCGTCGCCGATCTCAACACCCTTGACCGCGTTGATGCTCATCAGCGCATGGGCCAGCTCGGCATCCAGGCGATCAAAGACCGGCTCACCCAGCCCGGGCATCACCCCTTCGGCGACCACGGTGATTTTCGCTCCGACCGAGTCCTGATCACGGCGCAGCTGGTCCATATAGGCTTCCAGCTCGGGTACCTTGCCTGCGCAAGGGCTGAAGAAGGCGTTATTGTGTACTTCGTCCCAGCTTTCGAAGGGAATCCCGATCGGGCCCAGCTGGCTCATGTAACCGCGCACCTGGATACCCTGCGTGGCCAGCCACTTCTTGGCAATGGCACCGGCCGCGACACGCATGGCGGTTTCCCGCGCCGAACTGCGGCCGCCACCACGATAGTCGCGCAGGCCGTATTTATGGTGATAGCCATAGTCGGCATGGGCCGGACGGAACAGGTCCTTGATCGCGGAATAGTCCTTGGAGCGCTGATCGGTGTTGCGAATCAGCAGGCCGATCGGGCAGCCGGTGGTGATACCTTCGAACACGCCGGACAGGATTTCCACCTCGTCCGCTTCCTGGCGCTGGGTGGTGTGGCGGCTGGTGCCGGGTTTGCGCCGGTCCAGATCCTGCTGCAGGTCTTCAGCAGCCAAAGGCAGGCCGGGCGGGCAACCGTCAACAATCGCCATCAGCCCCGGGCCATGGCTTTCGCCTGCAGTGGTCACGGTAAAAAGTTTGCCAAAGGTATTGCCCGACATTGCCCTGCTCCGCTTACGACTGTAAAAGCGCAGAGTATAACGGCAAAGGACCGCACGGGTAAGCGGCTCAACCCGCAGGCGGGGATTAAATCATCCCGACGGGAGCAAGCGCTGTCCACTCAGGCCATTATCCGCGCTTTCTTTCGTGTATAATCTGCCGCATTTATTTTTGGTCACTGTCATAAGAGAGCATCCATGCAACTTTCCGCCCTTACTGCTGTTTCCCCTGTCGATGGCCGCTACGGCAGCCGTACCGTTTCCCTGCGCAATATTTTCAGCGAATACGGCCTGATCCGTAACCGCGTGCATGTCGAAGTGCGCTGGCTGCAGCGCCTGGCACAACACGAGCAGATCGGCGAGGTTGCACCCTTCTCGGCCGAAGCCAATGCCCTGCTCAACGAGCTGGCCGAAGACTTCAAAATCGAACATGCCGAGCGCGTCAAGGAGTTCGAACGCACCACCAACCACGACGTGAAAGCAGTGGAATATCTGCTCAAGGAACAGGCGCAAAAGCTGCCCGAGCTGGCCAAGGTCAGCGAATTCATCCACTTTGCCTGTACCTCCGAAGATATCAACAACCTGTCCCATGCCCTGATGCTGCGCGAAGGCCGCGACAGCGTGCTGCTGCCACTGATGCGCCAGATTGCCGACAGCATCCGCAAGCTGGCGGTTGATCTGGCCGAAGTGCCGATGCTGTCCCGCACCCACGGCCAGCCCGCCTCCCCCACCACGCTGGGCAAGGAAATGGCCAACGTGGTCTACCGTCTGGAGCGCCAGATCAGGCAGGTAGAAAGCGTTGAACTGCTGGGCAAGATCAACGGTGCGGTCGGCAACTACAACGCCCACCTGTCCGCCTATCCGGACGTGGACTGGGAAGCCAACGCCCGCGCCTTTATCGAGGGCGATCTGGGCCTGACCTTCAACCCCTACACCACCCAGATCGAGCCGCACGACTACATTGCCGAGCTGTTTGATGCCATTGCCCGCTTCAACACCATCCTGCTCGACTTCGACCGCGATGTGTGGGGCTACATTTCCCTGGGCTACTTCAAGCAGAAGACCGTGGCCGGCGAGATCGGCTCATCCACCATGCCGCACAAGGTCAACCCGATTGATTTTGAAAACTCCGAAGGCAACCTGGGCATTGCCAACGCCATTTTCCAGCATCTGGCCAGCAAACTGCCGATCTCCCGCTGGCAGCGTGACCTGACCGACTCCACCGTACTGCGCAACCTGGGCGTGGGTTTTGCCCACAGTGTGATTGCCTACGAAGCCAGCCTGAAAGGCATCGGCAAGCTGGAAGTTAACATAGCGCCACTGGCCGCCGATCTGGACAACTGCTGGGAAGTGCTGGCCGAACCGGTGCAGACCGTAATGCGCCGCTACGGCATCGAGAACCCCTATGAAAAGCTCAAGGACCTGACCCGCGGCAAGGGTATCAGCGCTGCCGCCCTGCAAGAGTTCATCGATACCCTCGACATGCCGGAAGCGGCCAAGGCCGAGCTGCGCCAGCTGACGCCGGCCAACTATATTGGTAATGCCGTGGAGCAAGCCAAACGCGTTTGATGTTTTTGCCTTGCGGTGGGGGATTGTGGTCCGGCTTTGCCGGACTGCTGCCGTCCTGCTTCTCCGTAGGTTCGAATTTATTCGAACAAAAACGCCACCGTCTTGCGTAAAACGTGCGAATAAATTCGCACCTACAGGATACTTGCTGTGTGAATGAATTCGCACCTACAGCTGTGCGAATTCATTCGCAGGATGCTTCCTGCCATCCCCACCCATTTCAAAAACCGGTCCAATATGAACATCCCGATTCTCGGTAACATCAGTGTAGAAGAATTTCTGCGCGATTACTGGCAGAAAAAGCCCCTGCTGATCCGCCAGGCGATTCCGGACTTTGTCAGCCCCGTTGACGGTGACGAGCTGGCCGGGCTATCGCTGGAGAGCGAAGTCGAGTCCCGCATCATTCTCGAGCACGGCGACGAGCCCTGGGAGCTGCATCATGGTCCGTTCACCGAGCAGACCTATGCCGAGCTGCCGGAAAGCCACTGGACCCTGCTGGTGCAGGCGGTCGACCAGTTCGTGCCGGAAGTGGCCGACTACCTGAAAGACTTCGAGTTTCTGCCGCGCTGGCGCATTGATGACCTGATGATCAGCTATGCAACACCCGGCGGCGGTGTCGGTCCGCATTTCGACAACTATGATGTGTTCCTGCTGCAGGCCGAGGGCCGCCGTGAATGGAAGGTCGGCCAGCTGTGCGACAGCAACAGCCCGCTGCTGCCCCACCCCGACCTGCGCATTCTCGACGGCTTCGATACCAGCGACAGCTGGGTACTGGAACCCGGCGACATGCTCTACCTGCCGCCACGGCTGGCCCACTGGGGTACCGCGCTGGATAACTGCATGACCTGGTCGATCGGCTTTCGTGCGCCGTCTACCGCTGAAGTGATCACCCACTACACCGATTTTGTCGCCCGCTTTCTGACCAGCGAAGACCGCTATGGCGATGCCGGCATGACGCCGCTGCAGGACCCGAACGAGATCCGCCGCGAGGACATCGAGCGCGTACGCCAGCTGCTGCGCGAACAGCTGGACGACGACAACCTGCTGTTGAGCTGGTTCGGCCAGCACATGACCGAGCCGCGCTATCCCGAGTTTCTGCAAGGTCATGAACTGGGCGAATCCACGCTGGTCGAATTCCTCCAGGACGGCGGTGCCCTCGTGCGCAGTCCGGCAGCCCGACTGGCCTGGAGCCAGCTGGAGCTGGACGGCGAGCCGGCCATTCTGCTGTTTTCCTGTGGTAGCAGTCGGCCATTCCCTGAACATTTAGTCGGATTTATCCAGTACCTTTGTAGCCAGGACCTTCTGACTATGGATAATCTACAACCCTGGCTGGATCGTGACGAAGCCGTCACCCTCCTGTGTGAACTGGTCAAACAAGGCAGTCTGGAGTGTATGGATGAGTAACATCGAAGTGCGTATTGCCGACTGGCACAAAGACAATGCTGATCTGCGCCGCATCCGTGAACGGGTCTTCATCGACGAGCAGGGGGTCACTCCCGAGCAGGAATGGGACAGCCAGGATGCCGGTGCCATCCATTTCCTCGCCGAAGAAGACGACTTTGCCATGGGTACCGCCCGCCTGCTGCCGGACGGCTGCATTGGCCGGGTATCGGTACTCAAGGAGTGGCGCGGCCTCAACGTGGGCGAGGCGCTGATGCAGGCGGCAATTGCCGAGGCGGAGCGCCGTGGCCTGCAACAGCAAACCCTGACCGCCCAGGTACATGCCGCCCGTTTTTATGAGCGTCTGGGCTTCAGGGCGGTCAGCGACGAGTTCATCGAAGCCGGCATCCCCCACATCGATATGCTCAGAACCAGCGAATAACCATGAAACGGCCGGATCGAGAGGTCAACCCGCACGATGACGCCGATACGGCCATCGAGTTTGTCTCGCCCGGCAAATACAGCATCAACAACCCGCAGGCCAGGACTCGCGGCGCAGAGGGGCCACCAGCCACTACCCGGATGCTGCACAGTCAGGACGAAATCCGCCAGCATAGCCAGCAGTTGCTGCAACAGGCCCGTCATGTGGTGCGCATCTACTCGCCCGACCTGGAACCCTGGCTCTACAGCAACGACCCGATGGTTGAACAATGCAAGGATTTCCTGCTGCGCCAGGAATCCGGCCGCTTGCTCATCCTGCTGCATGACAGCCGCCGCCTGCTGGCTGAAAGCCACAGGCTGCTACCGCTGATCGAGCGTCTGAGCAGCCGCGCACAGATACGCCTGATCCATCCCGAGCACGAAGTGCATCCCGATCGATGGCTGTCGGCTGACGAACACAGCCTGCTGTTACGTAAAACTTCCGCTCCTTTTCAGGGTCAGTTGTTTTGTGGCCAGCCCGCCAGGGTCCGCCCCCACATCGAACAGTTCGAAGCCATGTGGGCCGTATCACGTACCGATATCAACCTGCGCCGGATGACGTTATGACCACCCTGCTCCGTTTTTTCCTGTGTGCACTACTGCTGACCAGCCCGCTGGTACATGCCGACATGCGCGTTATCCAGCTGCAACACCGCATGGACAGTGAAATGATCCAGCTGCTGCAACCCATGCTCAACCCATGGGAAGGGATTGCCGGCAACGGCCAGCAGCTGATCCTGCGTGCCGAAAGTGAGCGCCTGGACGAGTTGGAGCAGCTGATTGCCAGTCTCGATACGCCGCTGCGGCGCGTACTGATCACTCTCGACGACAGTGGCGGACACATCAGCAGCGAGCGCGGCATCGATATCAGTGCCCGCGCCAGTGGCCGACACGGAGAGGTGGTAATCGGTGATGACGGTAACCGGGGCAACCGTGTCGATATCCGCCATTACAGCACCACCGGCAACAACAGTGGCCTGCGCAGCATACAGACCCTGGAAGGCAGCGCCGCCTTCATCCAGACCGGCCAGCAGATACCGCAGCAGCAATGGAGCCGCGACCAGTACGGCCGGCCGCTAATGCAGACCGTGCAACGCCAGCTGACCCAGGGCTTCTATGTCACGCCCAGCATTCAGGGCAACCGTGTCACCCTCGAACTGAGCACGCAAAATGACCGCCTTTCCCGCCAGGACTCACGCATTGTCGAACAAAACAGCCTGTCCACCCGCATCGGCGGCCAGCTGGGCGAGTGGATCGAGATCGGCGGCCTCAGTCAGAGCAGCCAGCATGACAGCTCCGGCATTCTGTCCGGCAGTAAATCATACTCTACTGAAAACAATAGCTTGCGCATCAAAGTACAGCTGCTGGATGAATAAGCCTCCCCGCGCCGGGGTCTTTTTTGTAGTGCCATAAAAAAAACACTACAAATAAATTTGACGAACGCTCCACGAAGGCGCATCATACGACCCGCTCCCGCTAGCCAGAGGTGTCGAACCTCCGGGTTTTTCAGGCGAACGTCCCCGAAAACCCGTGCTGCAGGCATCCACAAGATGATTTGCACGAGGTTACGACTGGAACGTTGTTGTCCTGAGGGACGGGGAAGCGCCTGCATACGTCCGGCTTTACAAAGCCATCGACCGGTTGTCCTACAGACGGCCGCCCGCCTCCGCAACAACTTTTCCGTCGTCACTTTTCTGCCATAGCGGCGCGAGCATACCCATTTACATCCAGTGATAGCAGGTTGTGTGGGCCACGGCCCGACGCACCATACTCTATGAAGGATTGACCATGTCATATCAGAACGAAATCAAGGCCATTGCTGCCGTAGTTAACAATGCCGGCAGCAGCTGGAGCGCAATCAACCCTGAGTTTGCCGCGCGCATGCGCTACCAGAACCGCTTCAAGACCGGTCTGGATATCGCCAAGTACACCGCAGACATCATGCGCAAGGACATGGCCGAGTACGACGCTGATCCATCCAAGTACACCCAGTCCCTGGGTTGCTGGCACGGTTTCATCGGCCAGCAGAAGCTGATCGCCATCAAAAAGCACCTGAAGACCACCAACAAGCGCTACCTGTACCTGTCCGGCTGGATGGTTGCCGCCCTGCGCTCCGAGTTCGGTCCTCTGCCCGACCAGTCCATGCACGAGAAGAACTCCGTTGCCGCCCTGATCGAAGAGCTGTACACCTTCCTGCGCCAGGCCGACACCCGCGAACTGGACCTGCTGTTCACCGCTCTGGACAAGGCCCGCAAGGCCGGCGACAAGGCTGAAGAAGCCAAGCTGCTGGACCAGATCGAAAACTTCGAAACCCACGTTGTGCCCATCATTGCCGACATCGACGCCGGTTTCGGTAACGAAGAGGCCACCTACCTGATGGCCAAGCAGATGATCGAAGCCGGTGCCTGTGCCCTGCAGATCGAGAACCAGGTTTCCGACGAGAAGCAGTGTGGCCACCAGGACGGTAAAGTGACCGTTCCTCACGCCGACTTCATCGCCAAGCTGAACGCCCTGCGTTACGCTTTCCTGGAGCTGGGTGTTGACAACGGCATCATCGTTGCCCGTACCGACTCCCTGGGTGCCGGCCTGACCAAGCAGATCGCCGTAACCAACGAGCCGGGCGACCTGGGCGACCAGTACAACAGCTTCCTGGCTGGTGAGTACATCAACAGCGCCGACGACATTGCCAACGGTGACGTGGTCATCAAGGCCAACGGCAAACTGCTCAAGCCTGCCCGTCTGGCCAGCGGCCTGTTCCAGTTCCGCGAAGGCACCGGTATCGACCGCGTTGTCCTGGACTGCGTAACTTCCCTGAAAAACGGTGCCGACCTGCTGTGGATCGAAACCGAGAAGCCACACGTTGGCCAGATCAAGGAAATGGTTGACGCCATCCGCAAGGAAGTTCCAGACGCCAAGCTGGTGTACAACAACAGCCCAAGCTTCAACTGGACCCTGAACTTCCGTCAGCAAGTGTTCGACGACTGGGCAGCAGCCGGCAAGGACGTATCCAAATACAACCGCGACCGCCTGATGAGCGCCGACTACGACGACACCGAGCTGTGTGACGAAGCCGACGCACGCATCCAGAGCTTCCAGAAGGATGCCTCTCGCGAAGCCGGTATCTTCCACCACCTGATCACTCTGCCGACCTACCACACTGCCGCACTGTCTACCGACAACCTGGCAAAAGGCTACTTCGGCGAGCAAGGCATGCTGGCTTACGTTGCTGGCGTGCAGCGCAAAGAGATCCGCGAAGGTATCGCTTGCGTACGTCACCAGAACATGGCCGGTTCCGACATCGGTGATACTCACAAAGAGTACTTCTCCGGTGACGCTGCCCTGAAGGCCAGCGGTGAGGACAACACCATGAACCAGTTCGACAACGTCTAAGTTGTTGACGGTTCCTGAGTGACCCGAAAAACCCCGGCTCCGGCCGGGGTTTTTTATTGTCTGTCGAAAGCCGGGCCACCAAGCCCTGCATGCCGGATCAAGGCGGCGATGCTGAATTAACCCGAACACCTGTAGGTGCGAATTTATTCGCACAAAAGATTCTCGGTCACACGTCATGCAAGAAAGCCTTGCACAGACTCTTTGCGTGAGGGGTCTCGCCCCGGACAGGTGTTGATGTTTTTCTCAGGGGCAAGCCCCTTCGTACAGGAGCTGCCATAGTGGTGGGCCCGGCTGAAGCTACAAATACACGTACGGACGTGATTGTGGTCACATATTGTGCGAATAAATTCGCCCCTACAACACACGAATTTATTCAGGCAACCCGACCAAGCCGGGCATGCGAATCAATCGCTGGTTGAATTCCGGGTCAGCGTTTTTGTAGTGCGAAGTGCTCGCCCACGTGTGCGAATAAATTCGCACCTACAACCCACGAATTTATTCAGACAACCCGACCAAGCCGGGCATGCGAATCAATCGCTGGTTGAATTCCGGGTCAGCGTTTTTGTAGTGCGAAGTGCTCGCCCACGTGTGCGAATAAATTCGCACCTACAACACACGAATTTATTCAGACAACCCGACCAAGCCGGGCATGCCAATCAATCGCTGGTTGAATTCCGGGTTAGCGTTTTTGTAGTGCGAAGTGCTCGCCCACGTGTGCGAATAAATTCGCACCTACGATAAGCCCTCATTTATTCGGACTGGTGCGTTTTGTAGGTCCGAATTTATTCGGACAAGCGTGTTTTGTAGGTCCGAATTTATTCGGACAAACCCGGCAAGGACAGACAGCCAGAATAGCAAGCCGTGATCACAGTTTTGCCGTGAGACCCTCGCGGGCCATGCGCTCGGCTTCCTTGCTGCTTTCCAGCCAGTCACGCCACGACTGCACACGCTTGCGCGAGGCCCCGGCACGCTGGGCCGAATCCAGCGCTTGCCCGGACAGTGTCCAGTCCTGCTGCTGCATGGCCAGCTGAGCCAGGATCAGCCAGTGTTCCGCTTTGCCACCACGCTCGGCCAGCTGACGGAACAGCTCGATGGCCTTGTTGCGCTCACGTGCCTGCCAGTACAGCCGGGCCAGGGTTTCCTGCTGCTGCACATCGTTCTTCAGCTTGCCGCTGGCCACCAGCTGCTGCAGCAGCCGCGCGCCCTGCCATGGCTGATCGGCGGCTATTGCAAAGGACAGCATCTGCTGCAAGTCCTGCGCGTTCATGTCAAGGCCCTTGCTGTAGGCAGTACGCAGGGTGGCAAAGGCCACCGCATTGTTGCCTGCCAGCCGCTGCAGAATGGCCAGCCGCTTCCACTGCTCCAGATTGTCCGGATCCATGGCCAGCAAACGGCGCTGCCATTCTGCCGACTTTCCATAATTCTTGCTGCCATGGTGTAGGCTGACCATCAGTTCGGTCCACTGCCGGTTTACCGATGACTTGCCCGCAAGGTATTTTTCCGCCAGAGGCAATGCACGGTCGTAGCGTTTTTGCTGATACCAGGCCTGAATACCCAACTGAAGCACTTCATCGGTCTGGGGTTGGCCTTCCAGATAGACCACTGTCTGTTGTGGCCGGCCGGCCGCCAGCGTCAGCCGGGCCAGGCCAAGACGATCTTTTTGCCGGTCTTCAGCTCCCATCTGCTCATGCTTTTCTGCTTTCTGCAGAAAATCGATGGCCGCATCCAGCCGGTCTTGTTGCCAGGCCAGATAGCCCAGATTGCGCAAAACCATCAGTTCCGCATAACTGCCCTTTTCGAAGCTCAAACCCTCAAGCAAACGCGCAGCCTTGCCCGGATCACCCGCCGCCTGCGCCGCCTGGGCCTGCTGCAGCGCCTTCAAGACCGCGGGCTCGACGGTCTGGGCAGAAAGTACACCGCAATAGATGCAGCCCAGCAAAAAGATCCAGCGTTTCATGGCTTATCTCCCGTTCGTCAAACGAAACTCAAGGGTTTTTACCGCTTCCCGCTCGACCGCCAGGCCATTCTCCGTGCGCGGTGCAAAACGCCAGCGGGCCGCTGCCCGACGGGCAGAACGGTCAAAGATATTCGGCGGTGAGGACTCGACCACCCGGATATTTTCCACCCGGCCCTGGGTGGTAATGGTAAAGGCCAGCCGGACATGTCCTTCAATACCACGACGACGGGCCTGGTCTGGATATTCCGGCAACACCTCATTCAGCGGAACCACTTCCGAGTCCACACCGGACGGTCCCGGTGCCGAAGCGGCAGGTGCTGCCGGCGCTGCCGGTGCCGCAGTTGCCTTGGCCGCCGTGACACCGGCCAGACTGGGCATGGCAGCCGCCTGGATGCTGACCGCACCCGGCAGGCTGGGCAGGCTGACATCCAGCTTGACCGTTGCTGCCTGCATTTGTTGCGGCGGCTGGGGTGTCTGCTGGCTAGGCGGCTGCACCTGGTCAGGCGGCGGTTCCGGCGCCTTGAGACGGCTGCGTGAACGGCTTTCCGAAGTGTCCCTGCTCATCGGCACAAAGTGGCCGACCTGTACCGGCTTGTTCTCCACCCGCGCCTTGGGCGGCAACACCATCCACAGGATCAGGACAAAGCTGGCCAGTGCTGCAAGCAGTGCAGCCAGCAAGGACACCAGCCAGCGCGCCATCAGTTCGACTCCGTCGATGCGGCCAGAGCCACGTCAGGCACACCGGCCAACCGGGCCTGATCCATCACCTGTACCACCAGCCCGGTACGTGCATCCTGATCGGCCTGCACCACGACAATGCCGTCCGGCTGTTCCTGGCGCAAACGCTCGACATGGGCACGTACGGTGCGCACGTCCACTGCCTGTTTGTCCAGCCAGACCTGACCGTCAGCAGTGACCGCAATCAGGATATTGCCCTTGTCCTGGCTGCTGGCGGTATCGGCCTGCGGGCGGTTGACCTCAACGCCGGATTCCTTGATAAAAGAACTGGTGACAATGAAAAAAATCAGCATGATGAACACCACATCAAGCATCGGAGTCAGGTCAATGCCCGGCTCTTCTTCACCACTGTGGCTGTAACGACGCATTCTCATCCGGGTTTTATCCTTTAATCATGCCGCAGCTGGTCGGCCAGCCGGGCCAGTGCGCGACGCGCGTTGCGTTCCAGGTGGGCAAGGCTGAACAGCCCGCCAATCGCCAGCACCATGCCGGCCAGCGTGGGCAGGGTTGCCTGCCAGACGCCTGCAGCCATCGCCCTCGGGTTGCCGGTACCACTCATGGCCAGCACATCAAATACCGCCACCATGCCGGTCACCGTGCCCAGCAGGCCCAACAGGGGGAACAGAGCCACCAGCGCCTTGATCACACCCAGCGGGATCAACAGCTGCTCGCCCGCCTGCGCCATCCAGGCGGCGCGCACGGTGCGCGGCCAGTCCCGGCTGCAGACATTGCAGCAGATCGTTTTCCAGGCCGCAGTACGTTCGCTGACCCAGGCCGGAAACTGGCGCTGCATGTACCAGAAGCGCTCCAGCACCAGCGTCCAGAACAGCACGCTGAGCACGGCCAGCATCCACATGACCATGCCGCCGGTCGACATCAGGTCCAGCAGGGCGTAGCTGCTGTCAACCAGCCAGATCCAGGTTGTCTTCCAGTCACTCACTCTCACAAGGGTCCTTGGCCGACATGTGCAGGGCCAGCAGGCCCACGCATTGCTGTTCCAGCAGCTGGATCACGCCCTTGCTGCGTGCCAACACGATGCTGTGCAGAAACAGCATCGGAATCGCCACCACAAGGCCCTGAACGGTGGTGACCAGCGCCTGTGAAATGCCATCGGCCATCAACCGCGAGTCACCACCACCGCTCTGGGTAATGGCCTGGAAGGTGATGATCATGCCGGTCACCGTACCCAGCAACCCAAGCAATGGTGCCACCGCAGCGATCAGCTTGAGCAGGCCCTGTCCCCGCTCCAGGCGCGGCACTTCCTGCATCACGGCCTCGTCCAGTTTCAGCTCCAGGGTTTCCAGGTCAGTCACTTGCGGGTTCGGGCCCAATACGCCAAGCACACGTCCCAGCGGGTTGTTGCCCTGCGGGCTGGACAGGTTGCGCATCTGCTTGCCGATACTGCCGATCACCAGCTGCAGCTCGGCCATGCGCCAGACCGCCAGCAACAGGCCAAGCACACCCAGCACCATGATCACGTAACCGACCAGTCCACCCTGATGCACCCGGTCAATGAAGGTCGGATGACGCTGCAGCTGGTCCAGCAGACCACCACGGGTCGGGTCGATCAGGGTATAAGCCAGATCGGCCTGGCTGTTCTTCCATTCCTGTACCTTGCTCAGGCCGCCCGGCTGGCGTGGCAGCTCGCGCAGGCTGCTCTCGCCGGCGTGGTAGACCAGAAACGACTGCTCGGCAGCCACGGAAAACGGCCCGACACGGGTCACGTCCAGCTCTTGCGACTCGCCACCCACACGGATGACCGGCGCGCGGAAGGTTTTCACCTGGCCCGTCGCGGACATGTCGTCAAGGATGTGCAGCCACAATTGTTCGATGTTTTCGGCGGTCGGCAACCGGCGGCTGTTGGCAAAACGTTCCAGCTGCTCGACGCGACCGGCTTTCTCGACGTTCAGCATCGAGCCTTGCCACTGACCGGCAATGTCACCAGCACTCTGGCGCAGCACGGCAAAGAGCTCGCCCAGCTCGCCCATGCGTTCCTTCAATTGCTGCTCCTGTTCGGCCAGCAATTTTTCCTGTTCTTCAAATTGCGCCTTGAGCTGCGCGGACTCTGCTTCCGCCTTGCGCAATGCGGCGCGTGCGGCATCATGACGCCCCTGTTGCTGTGCCTTGTCCTGCACAAACTGGCGTTCACGCTCCTGCATCAATTGCTGTTCGCTGGCTTTTTCCTGCCGGATGCGCTCCAGCAACTCGCTTGGCGACACCGGAGCAGCCATTGCCATACCGGCCCACAATGCTGCCATCAATCCTGCCCAGTACTTCACTGTTTTGCCTCCAGAGCCAGGGTTTTCACCGGCAGTTGCAGCCAGTCGGCCGATTTTTGCTGACGCGCCACCTCGATGGCCCGGGTCACCGGACGGCGGGCACTGCCCTCCAGCACCTGCCACTCACGCGCATGCGGGTTCCACCAGCCGGTCTCATGGCCGTCCGGAGTCTGGTAATACAGCATGACGCGCCCGATCCGCAGGAAATCCACGTTCAATGTCTTGCCGTCACGCTGCAGGCTGTCACGCCAGGCTTCCAGCGTATAGCCGTAATCGCTCTCGATCTGGTAAGCCTCCAGGACGCGACGGTATTTCTCGGCCAGGCTGACATCGGCCCGGGGCAGCAGCTCCTGCAGGGTTTCCAGCCGCTCGTTGCGCTCGTAGGGCAAAAATGGCAAGTCGGCGGCAATGAACTCGCCCAGTACATCCAGCATGCGCTGCATCTGTGGCGCCACGCTGGCCTCGGTCTGCTCCAGATCCCTCAGCTGTTGTTCATAGCCGTCCAGTTCCTTGCCCTGGGCCTGCACCAGCTCGCGCATCTGTGCGTTGTAACGCTCAAGGTTGGCTGTCTGGATGATTGCTGCACGATAGCTGTCCAGCATCTGCTGGGTGCTGTCGTCCAGTCCTTCGATCTTGTGCTGTGATTCTTGTGCCGCCCGGCTCAGCCCGGCGCTTTCGGAGAGTGCCTGATCCAGTGGATCGGCCAGAACGAAGCTGCTGCCCAGGGCCAATGCAATGGCCGTGTAGCGCGCTGCATGTAGTGTCATGATGTGGGGTCCAGTTTATTCAGGGCTAAAATGATAACGATTATCATCTGAGACAGGGTCCGAGTCAAGTTGTCAGATCAAGGATTTGCTCCTTTCCACTGCCTCTCCACCGCCTCAGAACAGCGTGCCCTGTCCGCTTTCCAGCCCCGCCTGCTGTTCCTGCGCCAGCGCCTCCGCCCTGGCCTTGAGAATGCGCTGCCTGCGTTGCTGGCACAGGCGGATGACATCACGCTTTTGTGTCGGGCTCAACTGAAGCCAGTACAGGCGCTCATCACGCGAACGCAGGCAGCCTTTGCAATAGCCGCGATTGTTCGACTCGCATACACCCACGCAAGGGCTTGGAATGTCAAAAAACTCTAGCTGGCTCATGATTGCATCCACGCGGTACTGTACCGGACCCCGATACAGGTTCCGACCAATGGTTATTGTAGCCCAGTGCAAGACTGGTGCGGGTTTGCCCGATGTCAAGGCAAAACCTTGAAATTTTAAGGTTGAAAAGCCTGCTGGTTTTACCCTATATTGCGCGCCAGCTTGCAAACAAACACAGCATATTGTGTTCAAGCAAAAGCTTATCTCTATTTACTTTTATCATTCTTTGCGCTAGGCCCGTGCTCTTTGCAACCCTGGTGCGCTGGCAATGCCGATGACGACCCCGCCAAGGCTGCCTTCATACATACCCAATCTTGCCCAAGGACCTATTTGTGATGACAGACCCAAGCACCATTCTGGTCAACAAACGTGATGGCCGCCAGGAACCCATTAATCTGGACAAGATCCACCGCGTGCTCGACTGGGCCGCGCTGGGCCTGAACAACGTCTCGGTATCCCAGGTGGAGCTGAAATCCCATATTCAGTTCTACAACGGTATCCGCACCAAGGATATCCACGAAACCATCATCAAGGCCGCCGCCGACCTGATTTCTGCCGACACCCCGGACTATCAGTACATGGCCGCCCGCCTGGCGATTTTTCACCTGCGCAAGATTGCCTACGGCGAATTCGAGCCGCCACACCTGTACGATCACGTAGTACGCCAGACTGAAGGCAAACGCTACGACGAGCACATCCTCAAGGACTACAGCCGCGAAGAGTTTGACGCGCTCAACGAGGCCATCGACCATGGCCGCGACATGAACTTCTCCTACGCGGCGGTCAAGCAGCTGGAAGGCAAGTACCTGGTGCAAAACCGCGTCACCGGCGAAGTCTACGAGAGCCCACAGATGCTCTACATGCTGATTGGCATGTGCCTGTTCGCCAACTACCCGAAAGCAACGCGGCTGGATTACATCGTACGTTTTTACGATGCCATTTCGCTGTTCAAGATTTCCCTGCCCACGCCGATCATGGCCGGCGTGCGCACGCCCTCACGCCAGTTCAGTTCCTGCGTGCTGATCGAGTGTGGCGACAGCCTGGATTCCATCAACACCACCACCAACGCCATCGTCAAATACGTATCGCTGCGTGCCGGTATCGGCATCAACGCCGGCCGCATCCGCGCAGTCGGCAGTCCGATCCGTGGTGGCGAGGCGCAGCACACCGGTTGCATTCCCTTCTTCAAGCTGTTCCAGGCAGCGGTCAAGTCCTGCTCGCAGGGCGGCGTGCGCGGCGGCGCGGCAACATTGTTCTACCCGCTGTGGCACCTTGAGGTGGAATCCCTGCTGGTGCTGAAAAACAACCGTGGCGTAGAAGAAAACCGCGTGCGCCACATGGACTACGGCGTGCAGCTGAACAAGCTGATGTACCAGCGCCTGATCAAGAGCGAAAACATCACCCTGTTCTCGCCCCACGAAGTCCCCGGCCTGTACGAAGCCTTCTTCGCCGACCAGGACGAGTTCGAGCGCCTGTATGTGCAGTACGAACAGGATGAAAGCATCCGCAAGCGCACCCTGCCGGCGGTCGAACTGTTCTCGCTGATGATGCAGGAGCGCGCCAGCACCGGTCGCATCTACATCCAGAACGTCGACCACTGCAATACCCACAGCCCGTTCGACCCGGCGGTCGCTCCCGTGCGCCAGTCCAACCTGTGCCTGGAAATCGCCCTGCCGACCAGCCCGCTGGAAGACATCCACGATGCCGACAGGGAAATCGCCCTGTGCACCCTGTCCGCCTTCAACCTGGGCGCGATTGAAGATCTGGGCGAACTGGAAGAAATGGCCGAACTGGCGGTACGTGCGCTGGACTCGCTGCTCGACTACCAGGACTACCCGATTGCCGCCGCGAAAAACGCATCCATGAAGCGCCGCACACTGGGCATTGGCGTGATCAACTACGCCTACTATCTGGCCAAGAATGGCGTGCGCTACTCTGACGGCTCAGCCAACGGCCTGACCCACCGTACCTTCGAGGCCATCCAGTACTATCTGCTGAAGGCTTCCAGCAAGCTGGCCCGCGAGTTCGGCGCCTGCCCGGGCTTCAATGAAACCACCTATGCCCAGGGCATCCTGCCGATTGACACCTACAAGAAGGATCTGGACAGTATCGTGCAGGAACCACTGCACCTGGACTGGGAAGCCCTGCGTCAGGAGATTGTCGAGCACGGCCTGCGCAACTCGACCCTGAGCTCACTGATGCCGTCCGAGACCTCCAGCCAGATCTCCAACGCCACCAACGGCATCGAGCCGCCACGCGGCCTGGTTTCAGTCAAGCAGTCCAAGGACGGCATCCTCAAACAGGTCGTGCCCGACTACGAGAACCTGAAAAACCAGTACGAACTGCTGTGGAACATGCCCAACAACGAAGGCTACCTGCATCTGGTCGGCATCATGCAGAAGTTCGTGGACCAGGCCATTTCCGCCAACACCAACTACGACCCGCAGCGCTTTGAAGGCGGCCGCGTGCCCATGAAACAACTGCTCAAGGACCTGCTGACCGCCTATAAATTCGGCCTGAAGACCCTTTACTACCAGAACACCCGCGATGGCGCCGAAGACGACCAGAGCGACCTCGACGACGGCTGTGCCGGCGGCGCTTGCAAGATTTAAGGAGAGCCAGCGTGAAGTACAGTACTTTTTGCCAGACCGACAACGACCAGCTGAAGGAGCCGATGTTTTTCGGCCAGCCGGTCAACGTTGCCCGCTATGACCAGCAGAAATTCCCGATTTTCGAAAAGCTGATCGAGAAGCAGCTGTCGTTCTTCTGGCGTCCCGAGGAAGTGGACGTCACCCAGGACCGCATCGACTACCAGAACCTGCCCGAGCATGAAAAACACATTTTCATCAGCAACCTGAAGTACCAGACACTGCTCGACTCCATCCAGGGCCGCAGCCCCAACGTGGCGTTTTTGCCGCTGGTGTCGATTCCCGAGCTGGAAACCTGGATCGAGACCTGGTCGTTCTCCGAGACCATTCACTCGCGCTCCTACACCCACATCATCCGCAACATCGTGAATGATCCGTCCGTGGTGTTTGACGATATCGTGCGCAACGAGCACATCATCGAGCGCGCCGGCGACATCTCCAAATACTACGATGCGCTGATCCACGACAGCCTGATCTACCTGAAGCTGGGTGAAGGCAGGCACGAGCTGGGCGGCAAGACATACGAGATTTCGCTGTTCGAACTGAAGCGCAAGATGTACCTGTGCATGATGAGCGTCAACGTGCTGGAAGCGATCCGCTTCTATGTCAGCTTTGCCTGCTCGTTCGCCTTCGCCGAGCGCCGCCTGATGGAAGGCAACGCCAAGATCATCCGTCTGATTGCCCGTGACGAGGCGCTGCACCTGACCGGTACCCAGCACATCCTCAACATCATGCAGAACGGCCAGGACGACCCTGAGATGGCCGAGGTGGCCAAATCCTGCTACGACGAGAGCGTGGAGATTTTCCGCCATGCCGCGCAACAGGAAAAGGAATGGGCCCGCTACCTGTTCAAGGACGGCTCGATGATCGGCCTGAACTACGACATCCTCAGCCAGTATGTCGAGTACATCACCAACCTGCGCATGATCGCGGTGGGACTGGAGCCGATCTTCAAGAACGCCTCGCAGAACCCCATCCCCTGGATCAACGCCTGGCTGGTATCCGACAACGTGCAGGTGGCCCCGCAGGAAGTGGAAGTCAGCTCCTACCTGGTCGGCCAGATCGACTCATCCGTATCCGTTGACGATCTGGGTGAATTCGAGCTGTGACCGCCGGCGTGCAGATCATGACCGAAGACATGGTGTTCGAGCTGGAGGGTAATGAAACCCTGCTCGATGCGCTGGAACGCACCGGCCACCATGTCGAATATCAATGCCGCAGCGGCTACTGCGGCGCCTGCCGCATTCCGCTCAAGGCCGGCAGCGTCGAGTACGCCAAACCACCGCTGGCCCTGCTGCGCCGTGGCGAGATCCTGCCCTGCTGCTGCACCGTCAACGAACCGCTCAAGCTGAAGGTGCACTTGCGCAGCAAGCTGGCGGGTTAGACTTATAATGACCCAGCATGCGTTTGCCATTGATTAAACTGGCATCATCATAACAGTAGATTAGTGCCCTGGTGCTTGCATCAACCGTGACGGGGCCGCGATTGATCCAGGTTTCTGGCTTATAGCCTACACAACCAGCAAGTAGCAAAGTGGTTGCTAACGTTTGAGTTGAGGGGCAGCCGGAGCAAAGAGGAGGGTTCGGCAGATGGCTCATGACCCAGTGTGCAGTGTACTAAAGAAATCCAGAAGACGGGAAAGTAGTGCTAGCAACACCAACACGGGAATGCTGTATCCGATCAGCCGACTCTGCCATCCAGGGTATTTCTTACGGTAGCTTTTTAGCAGCGCCCAAGCGCTATTTCCTTCACCTGGAACTAACGGAGGCGGTGGATATCTTTAAAAGAACAGCCCGACAGCCCCAAGAAACGCGACTATTGCAGAGACGACAAAATATGAAGCGCTCTGTTGTGCTGCTCCGCTGAAAATTAGCGCGCCAATCCCTGAGACAGAAAAGAGCACTGCGATGCTAACTACAAGAATTTTGGTGAAATTGCTCATTTCCTGCCTAACGATTGAATTAAGCCACGCCGCAATGGGGCGTGCAAGCCCATAAACAGACGACATAAACACGTACCATAGCTATATTTCTTCTACTAGTATGAAGTCTCGGATGAGAATATTTTGCTGGCTAACGTTTGAATTCACCGGCCTGCGCGGCTTTTTGCGCAGGCCCGGAGGAATGAATTGTTAGGGCGGCGGCTGATATGGGGCGCAATTTCAGCCAATCCTCGCCCAGCGAATTTTTACCTTCAACCGAGACAGAGAAAACCGCTGTTTGTGGGGTAAGCGGCTCCTCCGGTACTGGCGTGAAATCACCGTGCCAACGAATGTGCATTTCCGAATGCACAACTTTTCTTTTAAGGCGAAAGACCATCAACATCTCACCATCATCAGTTGACTCAGCCGTGACAACCGACTTGCAGTCCCCAGTCGAAAGCGCAAGTCGTTTACAAACTTCGCTGGTGAGCTGATACGGGCCGAACAGGAAAAACTCATCCCATTCAAACTTTGTGATCTTGGCAAGCTCGATCCTTGAAGTCTTTCTATCTCGGAGTTCTTTTTTCAACTCCCAGCCCACCTCACCGCTCTTGAGATAGCGGTAGGCATCGCCACAGCCCGGCAGGTATAGAGCTAGGAGGATCGCAAGGACTGTTCGCATAGTGTCCTAACGCTTGCAGCATGCGCGCCTACGAAATGAAGCCGAAGGCGCAATGTAGTAGGCGTCGCCGTGCCTGCACTTGTTATGTATAAATGACTCTAGCGCCGGAGATGGTTAAGACCCCATCTTTCTCAAGCCGTCTAATAATCGTATCGATTTTACTTTCCTCTATGCCGCCTTGAAACTGGAACATCGCGGCAATGAAGTTTATTAAAGATTGCTTCTTTGAGGGCTTTGACTTGACTAGCCTCTCCTTAACGTACGAAATAACATCCAAATCGCTAGGCGTTTCAGCCTTGCTTCTCGGTTCCGATTTCTCAATTTTCGGCGCTGATATATTTCTCGCGGTAGGATTCAGATCTTCCTCCTCCTTTATTGCCGCTTGAATCAAATATTGGGAAAGCTTCAATTTTTCCCGATAAGTGAGCTTGTCAGCTGCAAGCCTTATAACGTCATAACTCATCTAGAATTCCCTCATAAGAAATTACCGTTCGATTTTATACATAACGCTGCCTTCAGCGGAGCAGGCGCGTTAGCGACTGCGTCCGCTGGAAGGCCTTGTTAAATCCAGATTGATAAATCCGCATCAAACCCCACCTTTTTTCTCGAATGCGCATGAGCTATTGCAATGCCTACACTAGTCAGGTCAAGATTGTTAAATGAAGATTTCGCGATATCTTCAAGAAATCTTTCGAACTTTGGGCATATTGACTTTAGATAGTCTGTTGCCTCATTCTTATTCATCATTTGGCTGTTATTTATCTGTATTAGCTTATTGGCATTCTCTTCTGAGATAGCCTGCTGCTTACACAGAGTTCGAATTACGTCATCATCCATCCCTTTCGCCTGAACAAGATTGACATTGTGCTGACATGGAATAATGACATTCCAGATATTAGGGCTTTCCTCGGCGATATCGTTTAGTTGCTCTCTCTCAAAGCCTTTGCAAAATATTGCCTTATAGGTTTGCATTAATATATTTACAATATCTCTAGAGCCGGCCCTGATAGCAGCGCAACCAACATACTCTAGATGTTTGTAGTTCGAGTCCTTTTCGCCTACAGCATCTGCAAATACAAGTACTGCATCATTCAAGTAATCAGCAAACATCTGCAGGCTTGTGATATTGAGTCTTCTTGTGTACCCGAGATTAAAACAACAAGCCAATATATCAAGCTGCGTGCCATTCAATTTTGGTGCAATTGATAAGGACTCATTCAAAACCACCTGAAGCAGGCTTCTTTCTTCTTCTTTCGAACGATCAACCAAAATATCAACCAGAATATCCCCTAGTTCCTTATCACCTGAGCGTGCATATTCCTTTTGTGCTTGAAAAAGTGAATGTTGAAAATCTGGGTCTTCTGATGCTTTTAATCCACCTGGATTTTTTTCTGAGAGCTCTTCTAAAAACTGCTCAGTGATCTCTTTTGCTCGCTGATCAGCGGTTTCTTTAGCCACTCCAGCGAGTTTATAGAAGTTACCCTCGAATACCTCTAAAGCTATTTCTTTTACGTGTGCAATCGATAAGCCTGTGTTTACCGTTATATTTTCGGCTTGTAGATTTACAGAATTATCTCCTGACTCTTGTGTTTTCTTACTTATCATCTTTATCCCTGTTTTTATTCGAGACGTTGATGCTTCCGCCAACTTGGATGTTGGTGGAATTGTCACCGCTTTTCTGTGACATATTATTGTTCGATGACTTTCGGAAGAAAATCCACGATATAACAGCAACCCCGATACCGCTGAAGACCCATTCCTTATTGGCAATTATGTAATCCAGCACTTGATTCTCCATTAGAGGATTTAACGCCTCATATCAGCCGACCACATAAGCAGAGCGACGAAGGAGCGGCGCTTTTGTGGGTCGGCTGCATGTGATTGTTAGAGCGCATTTACTTTGGCTCTGAAATAAACCTGAGAAACGCATCACCCATTCCGGTTGTACGTTTCTGCCCCAAACCATTTCCACTCATCGTAGTATGCATGCCGTCGGTATTTATTAGGCCTCGCGTGTATAAGTCTTTCCAAAGCTGGTCATACAAATCTCGGCGACCACGCATTTCCGGCATATTATATTCCAATACGCTACTCAAGCCGCCCATGCTCATGTTGGGCGGTGGTGTTGGTGACTGAAACAGCTTCAATATTTGAATGTGTAACTCTGTTAGGGAATCTACGAAATTCAAAAACAGGTGTTGCATTGCTTCTTCTGGCGCTTGCCCAGTAGCAATATTCGCAACGGCATTGCGAAGGGCTGATAGCTTTTCCTCTTTGTGTGTTCTCAAAGCGAGCTGTGATGCATACATTGCCGCAGAAATAAACTGTTCATTTTCTTGAAGCGTTTCTAGGTTTAGCCCTTTTTCTTCCAATTCTTGGAGCTTCTCTCCAACTTGGGCCATCCATGCCACCCGGCGCTTTTCGAGAGGCGGTTGCACAACGTTTTGGAATAGCTCCACAGCCGCACCACCAACAATTGGAATTGCTGACAATCCCGCCTTAGTGATCGAATGCGCTACATCCCTTTTAGATGGTTCTGGCACTTCTAGCTTTTCTTTATCCATGATTATTTCCTACTGCGCTCTAACGTTTGGTTAAGGGGCGGGCTTTAGCCCGTCCCAGTGAGCGAGGCGAACGGTTTGAACCACTAGTTAGAGCTGCCGAACTGATACCTAGCCTCTCTTTCCAGAACCAAAGCTACCAGGGAATCTTGCCCAAGAATCCAGCATGTCAATTTTCTTAGGGGACTTCTTGGTTTTTTTAACAGTGATTTTTGCTTTAGCCAATGCTGGCTTGGGAGCTGGTTTTGACGCTCCTTGTATTTTGCTGGGCTTGGCATTGATAAAATTACGAAGCTGGACATCTACGTTTGGTGGCGATGAAGACCTGATAAAAATAGGACTCCCTTCATCCAGCTTGCATTCTAAACCGCAGCGAAAGCAGAACCACTTGATTATTTGATGCATGTATTTTGTATCTTTGAATATGGTTACTATTTTTTCTATATGTATGCGGTCGCCATGTTTTATTGCATGAGCTGCCGCGAATTCAGAGGCTTTAATTAGCGCTTGTGAATTTGCAAGCTTTTTAATGTCGATAAATTCTTTTACTGCTGGATTTGATAGTGCGGCTAACAGCTTCTCTTCTTCACTCATTCGTCAACCATTTCTACTGTGATTTGCGAGGAGTATTGGCTTGTGCAGCAGTGCTGCCAAAGGCTCTAACGCCTGCATTTGCGGCTGGTTTGGAGCGCAGCGGAAAACCAGTCCGACAACATGCACTTGTTATGTATTGATCATTAGCGCCGGCCAAAACGCTTGGTTTATACAAATAACGCAGTGGTTCGATTTTTTCTTAACGCCATCCATTAACGTTTTGTTATAACTAAAATCGTAGATAAATTTTGGGTCATCTGAATTAATCTTAATGCCAAGAAACCCATACCAAAGTAAAAGCTGGAAAATCTTCTTTGTAATCTCTCCTGGCTCAGAACCTTCAGCGATTAAAGCTAAGACATCAGATTCATTTAGCTCTGATTTGCATCCAATAAATGAATAAAGAACATTCTCAGATTCAGGCGCAATATCTCTCAATTCGTAACCAATATCCCTAAGAAGATCCGATGCGTATGCCGACAATCCCTTTTCAATATCAGATTCAGATATAATTTCATGATTTAAATTTATAGCAAAGCTTTTGCAGTGGTTGATCAAGTTTAATAAGAACCTGGGTCTCATTAACGACCTATCTATAAAGTACTGAGATGACTCTTCACCTTTATAGTGACTTACAATAATCTTCAACCAGGCTTCGACGAATTCAGTGTTCTCATCCAATCCATTGGCAACAATTCGCAATCTAACCAGCTCCCTAAGTAAATCAGGGTCTGTCCAATCTAATAAAACACTTGCTTCTTTCCCTCTATCAGCCGTTTCTTTTACAAGGAGTTCATACACATCATTTCTCAAGAAAACTGCTGTCTTTATGTCAAGTTCTTTTTTTCCAAATACTCTTTCAATTTTTCTTGTCGCATCAATTAAAGCCCGAATTATTAATAGATCGTTATGCTCCAACCCCGACGTAGGCCATCCGTTGTCAATATTGTCAAACAAAAGCCATAGCGTGCCTTTGTTCTCCATGTAATTCAGCAACTCTTGACGCAAAGCCTTTACATCATGTTTATAGAGTAATTGTGTAAGATCAGAGGACGAAAGGCTGACCTTTTCTTTTCCAGAATGGATCGACTCATATTCAGAATATACTTTTTCCATAAGCTGCGACATACGCTCAGAAAAATCACCATCTGAATCATAGTCGTCAACGTTATATATATTTGCTAGAGCTCTATAACCATCATAAAGCACATGATCATGAATATGTCTTTTCTTATCTTTCTCCAATATTTTGTAGCAAATCTCAAGAAGTAAAACGTATTCCCAAAAGGCCGTTATCGTATGTAAATAGGTTCCTTCTTCTAGAAAATTAAGAATTCTCTCTTTAAACTTTATTAATTTATAGCCATCAGGCTTTAAATCTAAAACTATATTCTTGCTTCGATTTCTATCTCTCTCAATATCTCTTATTTGTAGAAAAATCGCTGATTTTCCAGAACCCTTTCTTCCAATAACAAGATGAGCTTCCCCTCGTAACGCTTTAAGATACTGATCAGTTTCCAAATAATAAGAGCTCAAATCCCGCATTTCGTTTTCCGCTGAGGAAGATCCTAAGTTTAATTTTTTAAGAAAGGATCGTTCAGTTAGCTTTTGCTCTTCCGTTTTCTCTTGAAACGCCCTAGCGACATCACTAGCAAAGTCAGCAATATGATCATTCACATCATCGGGATGATAAGTTACGTTAACAAAATCTCTATAGTCTAGGGGAACAGGATCGTCGCCATTTTGTAGTATTCGAAATGCCTTGCCCATACCCTCAGACAACCCTGCTATAAATGCGGCGCGTAGATTATGAATGGCATTCCCAGATGAATCTTTTGATAACAGTGGCACTAAGACTCCATAGGAAGACGAAACTTGATTTATCGCATCATACGCCGAAAGACGTGGTTGTTCATTTGGATCAAAGTTTCGGAAAATATAGCCAGACTTTTTTATACGAGAAACTATTCGACCAGACCAGTCCGTTTTATATGGCGTTTCTAACAAGTAAACTGGCGCTTGGCGGTTGACTCGTGATGAAATCTCTAAAGGTGATTTTTTCGACGCTTCTAAAATAAAAGATTTTAGTTCCTGAGAGTTCTGATACTCGCGATAACCAAGAGTATCGAATATACCAACCTTGTCTGCTATTAAGTCTTGATTTTCGATACTTTTATTCTTGGTTAACAAGACTCTCTTTGATCTTCCAATCGCGTAACCAATTTCATAAACCACATTGAAGTTAAGCTTCGTTATATCTGCGATAAGAAAATCAGCTTCGTCTATGCCCTTCAGAACCTCAGTTGAAATAAAATGGCCAATTATGTCTAGTTGCACCCATGTATTGACGCAAGTACCTGACTGAGACCGATTGTACTCATCAACCGCCTTTTCTATACATTGTCCTATTTCATTTGGCTGTGATGGGTACGCATAAAATCCCGTCAATTCACTCATTTTCATTTATCCTTTTAGTTTCGCAATGTTCCACATGCATGGCTTGCATAACGCCTCAATAACCGGCGCAGCTTTGCTGCGTCCGGCGCCGTAGGCGCGCAGTTGATTGACTTGTTATGTGTTGAAGCCTACGTACCTTTGCTTAACCCTAAATATGCAATGTATAAGCCTAGTAGCGAGACACCGAACCCCCACAGCCACTTCCAATGAGCCAAATAAAATTCAACGACCGAATGAGCAATATCCGAAGTCCAGTGCCTATCGGTGTAAATTCCAACAATATGCGGATCGTCGTACGTTTTAATCTCTCCGTCGTACCAGTCTTTTATCCTCTTTAACATGACAACCCTTTATATCGCCGCAGACACATAACGCCAAGCACACCGGCGCCACGCCAGTGGCGTCCGGTGCTGTGACTTGTTAAGTGTGTTTAATCCATTTCCCACTGTTCGAGATCCGTCACGGGATTGGGTAGCCGACCCTCAAGCCAGTCAGCACAAGTCCCAGGTTTAAACTGAGGATCGTGACATTCAATAACCCAAGACAAAAACGCATCAGGCCCACCATTCATATACGGAGGCGGCGATACCGGATGGAAAGACGTTGGCAATCTCTCATCTATCGAAAGGTAATTGAGTACGTGACCGAGTTCTTGAACCGTTTGCCACGACAACAAATGGCCAATATCGATAGTGAACTTCACCCACCATCGACCATCATCGTCAGCGCCGTGCCCTATTGCTCCTTTAACTGACGGAACCTGTTTCAGGAAATCAATAAGCTTTGTAAATTCTCGATTATTCATTGGATACACTTAACATGTATTAGACCGCCTTCTACATAACCCAATCATCGTGAAGGCCGTATAACACGATGGGATATTTTTAAAATCAAGATTAAAGCACAGGGATCAACAGGTTACAAGGCTCTACATTTTGATAATATTTTCTGCTTGATCCGACTGTTTTTACTGGCAGACTACTGGGCAACTTATCCAGAGACAGCCTGTCAAGAAGAGTCCGGCCAGACACTGAATGCCGGCAATTTGCACAGCGACAGCAGCCGGTTATCCCTGATAACCGGCCAACAGCCCTCCCCCGCACAAGGCAGATTCGGGTGTGGTGACGTTGGGAACAGGTCTTTAGCGGTTTGGGCCGCAGGACCGAACCAGCGGCAGCCTGCTCCCAACGTCACCATACCCAGCCGCCACAGTGCAAAACCCCCAACACCACAGCACAAAACAGCCCGCTACATGGTTATGTGAAACCTGTGCGTCAGCGACTTCTTGAAGTCCTTGACCACCGCCAGCGAATCCCGCAACAGCTCGCGCTCGAACTTGTTAAGCAGCTTGAAGTCGATCTCGTTGGGGGTTTCGTCATGGGTCTGGCCGCTATCGGTCACCCGCTGGATCTGCTGCTGCAGACGCAACTGGATGAAAAAGCTCAGCGCCTCGGCCAGGTTGGCCGCCATTTCCCGCTCGACGATTCTGCATTCGGCCAGCAGCTCAAGCCGCTTGAAGGTGTTGGTCTCGATGATCTTGTTTTGCAGCGCCATGGTGCGCACGCCATGCACGATCGGAAACACCCCGGCCTTCTTGATATCCAGCCCGTGACTGGTCTTCAGCTGGCCAAAGAAGGTCAGCGGTGTCTCGAAGTCCAGCGCGGCCCGGGCAAAGAACGAAAAAAACACCTGATCAGTGAAGATCTCGCGCATGAAGGCATTGCGCGACACCTTGAACAGCGCCGTGTTGCCTGCCACCGGCTTGCCATCGGCGGCGATCGCCAGATTCATCATGTCGGTGGTATTGCTGCTGCGGCTCCATTTGCCCAGCTTGCCGGTCCACTCGCGTACCGAGTTCACCCACTCCGGATTGGATACCATGATGTTGCCCGGGCAGGGCGGAAAACCGAAGGAAATCAGCGTGTCGCTGAACTGCTGCATGACCTTGTGCATGTCAGGCCAGTCCAGCCCGTCGCGATAGATCAGGCCGTTGTCCTGATCGGTCTTCATGATCTGCTCGCCCCGCCCCTCGGAGCCCATGACGATCAGGCAGACGTGCGGGTGTACTTCCTTGGGTACGATCAGGTCAAACAGCTTGCCCAGGATGCGACTGTTGACCGCTGCCAGCAGCTCCATGGTGAAGCGGATTTTCACCCCGGACGAAAGCAGTGCCTTGATCAGGTCGAACAGGCCGAACGACGCCTCGCGCAACTCCTCTACCGTCTGCGCCCGCTCCACCCGCAGGCCGATCACATGGGAGTGGCTGGAGAAGTGGCTCAGCACATCGGTCAGCTCGATGATGCCGGTCAGACCGCCCTGCTCGTCGGTCACCACCACACGCTCGATATGTTGGCGGGTCATGATGATCAGTGCGTTGAACAGATAATCATCGGGCTGGATGCTGATCAGCCGGTAGCTGGCAATCTCCGCCACCGGCGTATCCAGCGGCAGCTTGTCGAGAATCACCGCATCCAGCAGGTCGGTGCCGGTCACCATGCCATAGCGATTGCCCTTGCGTGCCAGCAGACAGTCGGATTTTTCCTCGCGCATCAGGCGGGTGGCTTCCTCGATGCTGACGCCTTCGGACACGATCAGCGGCTCGCGGATGGTGCTGTCCTTGATGCGGGCCAGCATGAACTCTGCCATGTCCTGGTTGGGTGCATGCTGGGCGACGATTTCGCGCTTGGCTCCCAGATTTTGCTGGAAATACTCGCCAAACTGCGGGTTGCTGTCGATCAGTTCGAACAGCGTCTGGGTCGGTATCAGGTGGGCGCAGGTCTGTTCCACGGCATAAAAGCGGTGAATCGCCTGCCCGTTGAAGATCGACCAGCCGCCAAAATACTCTTCCGCCTCGTAATACATGAATACGTTGGTGGCCGGCTCGCCGTCAGCGCTTTCAATCCGGTGGTCGGCTTCCGCCACCTTGCCGCCGCAGATCACAAAAACACCCCGGGGTGGTCCGCCGGCTTCGATCAGGACATCTCCCGGAGCGAATTGCATGTACTCCACAGCAGCCAGCAGCCTTTCCTGTTCATCCTCGTCCAGCAAGCTGAAAGGTACGACGTGCAAATTGAAGGGTACCGACATGCGCATCTCCTTGTTGTATTTTTGCGCCCGGAGGCCAGCTGTCGACAGTCCGGCATGTAAGCCGAAACGCCGCTGCATTGCATGACAGGCAAGAGTATATTTTTTTGTCACAAATTAAATCACGCCTTTGGTCAAAAAGACCATTAGCCTGCGCATAAAACCGGCCAGATCCGATATCAGCCCGACCGTCATGTGCCTGCCGGCCGGATCAGGTATTCTGGGCCTGGCAACCTCTGGAGATCAGCATGAATACAACACCATTATTCAAACAGCTCGCCTGGATCAACGGCCAGTGGCGCGAAGCACTGAATGGTGCCACCACCGATATTTTTGATCCGGCGACCGGCACGCAGCTAGGCCAGGTTCCCTGCATGGGTGCCACGGAAACACGCCAGGCCATTGACGCCGCTGCCGGGGCTTTGCCGCAGTGGCGTGCCCTGCCCGCCAAAGAACGCGCCACACTGCTGCGCAACTGGTTTGAGCTGATCCTGGATAACCGGGACGAGCTGGCCCGCATCATGACCCTTGAGCAGGGCAAGCCGCTGGCCGAAGCCCGTGGCGAAATCCTCTATGGTGCGTCCTTTGTCGAATGGTTTGCCGAAGAGGCCAAACGTGTCTATGGCGACCTGCTGCCGGCACCGGTAGCCGGCCAGCGCCTGCTGGTGATGAAGCAGCCGGTCGGTGTGGTGGCTGCCATCACGCCCTGGAACTTCCCGTCTTCGATGATTACCCGCAAGACCGCTCCGGCACTGGCCGCCGGCTGTACAGTGGTGCTCAAGCCGGCCCCGCAAACACCGTTTTCCGCGCTGGCACTAGCCGAGCTGGCCCGGCAGGCCGGCATTCCGCCCGGGGTATTCAACGTGGTCACCGGTGATGCCCGGGCCATTGGCGGCGAGCTGACCGGCAACCCGCAGGTGCGCAAGCTCAGCTTCACCGGCTCCACCGCCACCGGCCGACTGCTGCTGCAACAGTGCGCCCATGACATCAAGAAAGTATCCCTGGAGCTGGGTGGCAACGCGCCCTTCATCGTATTCGGGGATGCCGACCTGGACCAGGCCGTGGCCGGCGCACTGGCCGCCAAATACCGCAACAACGGCCAGACCTGTGTCTGCACCAACCGTTTCTATGTACATGACAGCATCTACCAGCAATTTGCCGACAAGCTGCAACAGGCCGTGGCCGGGCTGCGCGTGGGCAACGGGCTGGACACTGACACCACGCTCGGCCCGCTGATCAATCCGGCCGCCATGGACAAGGTGCAGTCTCACATTGACGACGCGCTGCAACGGGGCGCACGACTGACACTGGGCGGTCAGCCCCATGCACTGGGCGGCACCTTCTTCGAGCCAACCATCCTGCTTGACGTACCTCATGATGCACTGGTGGCCCGTGAAGAAACCTTCGGTCCGCTGGCTCCACTGTTCCGTTTCAGCGACGAGAACGAAGTGATCCGGTTGGCCAACGACACCGAATACGGCCTGGCGGCTTATGTCTACACGCAGAACCTGTCACGCATCTTCCGCCTGTCCGAAGCGCTGGAATACGGCATGGTCGGCATCAATACCGGGCTGATCTCCAATGAAGTCGCACCTTTTGGCGGCATCAAGTCCTCGGGCCTCGGGCGCGAAGGCTCACGCTACGGCATCGAGGAATACCTGGAAATCAAATACATCAACATCAACTTGACCTAGCCGCTATCACGGTCATGCCCCGCCTATGCACGAGGTTGACAGCATTGGCGGGGCACGGGTGAAGCAAAACCCATACTTTCAGGTTAAACTCCCCTCCCCGCTTTTCCCGCTTTGACACAGGAACCCACCGGCCATGACCCGAAAACTTCTGACCGCAGGCGGCTACGACGCGCTCAAGAAGGAACTCAACTACCTGCTGCGCGAACACCGCCCGGAAATCACCGCCGTCGTCAGCTGGGCCGCCAGCCTCGGCGACCGCTCGGAAAACGCCGACTACACCGAGAACAAGCGCAAGCTGCGCCAGATCGACCGCCGCATCCGCTACCTGACCAAGCTGTTTGATGTTGCCGAGCGCATCGAATACAACCCGGCCCAGGAAGGCAAGATCTACTTTGGCGCCTGGTGCGAACTGGAAAACGACAACGGTGACACGCTGCATTTTCGCATTGTCGGCGACGAAGAGGTCTATGCCGCAAAAGGCCATATCTCGCTGAAATCCCCCGTGGCCCGCGCCTGTCTCGGCAAGGCTCTGGACGACGAGGTGGTGGTGCGTACTCCCGAAGGTGAAAGGCACTGGTATGTGACGGCTATCAGCTACAGCGGACCCGCCGGGTGATAACCGCTACAGCATGGTATCCACAGGCCGCGCATGGATACCACCGGCCGGCCCCAGCGGCCAAAACCGGCACCATTGTCGTACTTCACAGCCGTCCGTTTTGTCCTACACTGGCCGTGCATGCTCCGTGCTGACACAGCACATCCCGATGCCGCGCCAGCCAGACGTACCTACACCGTTGTTTCGTCTAAAAAGAAGAAGGAATATCACATGAAAAAGTTTCTCCTGATCCCTGCCATGTTCAGCCTGATGATCGGCTTTGCCCAGGCTGCTGACAGCTGGCTGCCAACCCTGAAGACCGACACCCCGGAACAGGGCTTCCAGCTGGCCATCAAGATGTCCCGCATGGGCGTGAAGACGGCCCAGCCCAACATGGACGTGCTGAAAAAAGGCCGTGCCGAGTACTCCAATGACGCCGAAGACCTGATCCAGGTATCCCACGTTGTAGCAACCAACTTTGCCACCGTCGCGGCTGCCAACAACTACTGGAAGTAATCCCTCCCCCGGATGTTTCCGCGGCCATGGACGGCCCCGGTCCGGAAGATTACCGCGCTGTTTCCTGCTATGCTCCGGCTATCTGTTGACTGTCAGCCATGGAGCATTTTCTTCGATGTATATCCTGCAAATCGACTTTCCCTTCGATGGCCCCTTCGCTGCCGAAATGGCACAGGCCATGCGCCCGCTGGCCGAAGATATCGCCACGGAAAACGACCTGCTGTGGAAAATCTGGACAGAAGATGCCGGCAATCACGAAGCCGGCGGCATCTACCTGTTTGCCGGGCGCGAAGCGGCCGAGGCCTATCTGGCCAGGCACAGCCAGCGGCTGCAGGCTGCCGGTGTCAGCGGCATCCGCAGCCGCATTTTTTCCGTCAACCAACCCCTGAGCCACATCAACCGGGCCCCGCTATGAGCAAACTCGACGAAATCCTTGCACAGAACCGCCGCGACAGCGAACGCGGTTACCGTGACAAAGCCCTGCGCATGTACCCGCATCACTGCGGACGCTGCGCCCGTGAATTCAGCGGCAAGCGCCTGAGCGAGCTGACCGTGCATCACCGCGACCACAACCACGACAATAACCCGCCGGACGGCTCCAATTGGGAGCTGTTGTGCCTGTATTGCCATGACAACGAGCACCAGCGCCAGGTAGACCTGCACTATCAGAAAGAGGAAGCCGCCGGCCAGAAAGGCCCGCAGCAAACCTACAAGGGACTGGCTGGGCTGGCCGATCTGCTCAAATCCAGACAGGAATAGCCTGCTCGTCTGGCTTTACCCGGCCTCGACCGGGAAACCCCATCTGGCAGGCACTGCCTGGCGGCTACAAAAACCGCCCCTTGCGGTTTTCGATGCGAAACTCCAGCGTGGCAGCGCGATAACCGCTGCGCAGCTGGGGCAGCGGCAGGCAATGTTGCCAGTGCTGGCCGGCCGCCAGCGGATTGTCTCCGCCATACGAAGGGCTGTTGTAGCGCTCCTCGACCAGATTGGTGCGCTCTCCCGGCCGGTAGGCGGCAATGCGCCAGCTCAGGCTCTCCAGCGCCCGCCCACTGGTATTATTGACGCGCACCAGTAACGGCATGTCCGCCGGGCACTCGTCGGGGGCGTATTCAAGCGTCATCTGCAACTGTGCCAGTAGCCGCTCATTGCTCTTTTCCTGCCACTGCACCCACACCGCCAGGGTCAGAAGCACAGTCAACAGCGGTATGGCCACCGCCAGCGTGCGTTGCGGGTATTTGACCAGCAGCGTGAACCAGGTCAGGACAGGAATCAGTGGCGGCAACATGCTCAGCCTTCCGGATGATCGCGCAAGAAGATCAGGTGATTGGGACTGGACTGCTCCGCGCTAAAGTAATAGCCGTCCACATCGAAGCTGCACAACCCGGCGACCGATTCGATCCGGTTCCGAATCACGTAGCGTGCCATCATGCCCCGCGCTTTCTTTGCATAAAAGCTGATGATCTTGTACTCGCCATTTTTCTGGTCCTTGAAGTCCACATTGACCAGGTTGGCCTTCAGCCGCGACGGCTGCACCGCCTTGAAATACTCGTTGGACGCAAGATTGAGCAAGGTGCTCTGCCCCTGCTCGTCCATATAGGCATTCAGCGTGTCGGTCAGGGTATTGCCCCAGAACTGGTACAGATCCTTGCCGCGCCGGTTGGCCACCCTGGTGCCCATCTCCAGCCGGTAGGGCTGCATCAGGTCGAGCGGGCGCAACAACCCGTACAGGCCGGACAGCATGCGCAGGTGCAGCTGGGCGTAATCCAGCTCGTCAGCGCTCAGGCTGTCGGCGTCCAGCCCGGTATAGACATCGCCCTTGAACGCCAGCAGCGCCTGCTTCGAGTTGTCTGTGTTGAACTCCGGCTGCCATTCGGCATAGCGGGCCACGTTGAGGCCGGCCAGCTTGTCGGAGATTTTCATCAGCGCCGACAACTCCAGCGGACTGAATTCGCGCATCACGCCGATCAGCTCCTGCGCCTGCCCGACAAACTGCGGCAGCGTGTATTTGTCAGTGACCGGTGGCGTATCGTAATCCAGCGTTTTCGCCGGAGAAATGACCATCAACATAGGCTGTCCCTTGTAAATACTCCGGGCCATTGCCCGGTTTGCAGCCTACAAGTATACGCAGACCGGCATGATTTTGCAGGGCCGGATGACGCCTGTCCGCCGTCACAGCAGCCCGTTTGTTGCCTGCCACAGCAGACGCAGGCACAACAGCGTCAGCACCGTGTTGAACAGCAGGGTGAAACGCCGGTCGGTCAGCCTGGCCAGTTGCAGTAGTCCCAGCTTGGTGCCCAGCGCACCGGCCGCAATCATCAGCAGCACCAGCAGCAGCCACTCTCTGAAAACGAAACCGGCAGCACCGTATACCACCGCCTTGGGGCCATGCTGCAGTACCATGGTGGCGGCAAAGGTGGCAACTGAAGTCTGGCGGTCGTCTGCATGTTTTTGTTTGATGAAAGCCGCCACCAGCGGGCCGGTAGCGCCCACAAAGTGACTGAGAAAGGTGGTCAGCCCGCCGGCCACCAGCGTGCCCCAGTCGCCCAGCATCAACCTGGGCAACTTCGGCCCCCACACCAGATAGAGAATGAACGAGGCAATCGCCAGTTGCAGCACCGGCAATGGCAACTGCACCAGAAATAGCGCGGCCAGGGCGGCCCCCAACAGCGCACCCGGCATGAAGAACAGCACGCAGCGCCAGCTGATATGCCGCCACAGCATCAGCGCCCTGTTGGCATTGGAGCCGAACTGTACCAACCCGTGCACCGGAATGATCGCCGCCACCGGCATGGTCAGGCTCAGCACTGCCAGCAGAAAGACGCCGCCGCCCACGCCCACACTGGCCGTCAGGTAGGACGTGAATGCTGCCGTGACCACCAGCAATACCACTTGCCAGCCGTTCAGCGCATCGGGCAACCCGCTCAAGAAGAAATCCAGCATCGTCACTCATCCGCTTAACCAGCGGGCAGGATGCCATGCAGCCTGTCCCCCGCCTACCCTACGAAGGATTGTGCTGGCTGCTAGAAAATGGCGACCACTCGGGCCGCCATTTTCATTCACTAGCTTAAAAGCTGCAGTCAGACATCCCTGAACTGCTTTTCCCAGTCCTTGGCTTCCTTCTTGGAGGCACCGCCCAGCACTTCCAGCGCCTGACGCAGGCGGTAACGGGTCAGGTCGGGGCCGAGAATCACCATGGCATCCAGCACTGACACCGAGCTGGCCTGGCCGGTGATGGCAACGAACATCAACGGCATGATGTCACGCAGCTTGATATCCAGCGCGGCACCGACGCGGTTGATGCAGTCGGTGATGCCATCCTTGTCCCAGCTACGCTGGGCTTCCAGCGCCCAGAGGACAAACTGGATGGTCTGGCGCACCTGTTTCTCGTCCAGTTTCTTGTGCGCCAGTGCCTCGGCGGTCACCTGCACCGTACCGGAGAAGAAGAACGCCGCCAGCGGGGCGATCTGGCTGAAATTCTCCACCCGGCCCTGTACATGCGGTGCAATCTGCATCAGGTATTCCGGATTGAATGCCCACTTCTGTACCCGTGCAGCAAACTCCTCGACCGGCAGCTCGCGCAGCCACTGGCCGTTGAGCCAGGAGAGTTTTTCCACGTCAAAAATCGGTCCGCCCAGCGAGATGCGGTTGATGTCGAAATTCTCGATCATCTCGGCCAGCGAGAACTTTTCGCTCTCGTCCGGCATCGACCAGCCCATGCGGCCCAGGTAGTTGAGCATCGCCTCGGGCAGGTAGCCCATGCGTTCGTAGAAGGTGATGGAGGTCGGGTTCTTGCGCTTGGACAGCTTGCTCTTGTCCGGGTTACGCAGCAGCGGCATGTAGCACAGCTGCGGAAGTTCCCAGCCAAAATATTCGTACAGCTTGATCAGCTTGGGTGCGGATGGCAGCCACTCTTCACCGCGCAGCACATGGGTGATGCCCATCAGGTGATCATCGACCACGTTGGCAAGGAAGTAAGTGGGCAGGCCGTCGGCCTTCATCAGTACCTGCTCGTCCATGCGGTCCCAGCCGATTTCCACATCGCCGCGTAGCATGTCCTTGACCACGCAAACGCCCTCGGCCGGTACCCGCATGCGGATGACATGGGATTCACCGGCATCGACCCGGGCCTGTGCTTCAGCCTTGTCCAGGTGGGCGCAATGGCCGTCGTAGCCAGGCGTTTGCTTGTTGGCCATCTGTTCGGCACGCACGGCGTCCAGTCGCTCCGGCGAGCAGAAGCAATGGAAGGCATGATCCTTTTCTACCAGCTCGTTGGCGTATTTTTGGTAGATTTCGCTACGCTCGGACTGGCGATAAGGGCCGTGCGGGCCACCTACATCCGGACCTTCGTCCCACTCGATGCCGAGCCAGCGCAGGGCATCGAAAATCTGCTGTTCGGACTCGCGGCTGGAACGTAGCTGGTCGGTGTCCTCGATGCGCAAAATGAACTGACCGCCGTGCTGGCGGGCAAACACCATGTTGAACAGGGCTATGTAAGCCGTGCCGACGTGAGGGTCACCGGTGGGAGAAGGCGCAACGCGGGTACGAACAACTTGGGTCATGAATGCCATCCAGAATCAAAGGGTGAAAACAAAGGCGGCCATTCTAGCAAAAAGTATGAATGTGCGAATGAATTCGCACCTACGGCTTGCTACTGGCACTTTGTAGGTCCGAATTCATTCGGACAAACCCGGCAAAGCCGGGCTGTGTGTGGGGCCATGTGCGAATAAATTCGCACCTACGGCTTGCTTTCGGCACTTTGCAGGTCCGAATTCATTCGGACAAACCCGGCAAAGCCGGGCTGTGTGTGGGGCCATGTGCGAATAAATTCGCCCCTACGGCTTGCTTTCGGCACTTTGCAGGTCCGAATTCATTCGGTCAAACCCGGAAGAACCGGGTTGTGTGTGGGGCCATGCGCGAATGAATTCGCACCTACGGCTTGCTTCTGGGACTTTGTAAGTCCGAATTCATTCGGACAAACCCGGCAAAGCCGGGCTGTGTGTGGGGCCATGTGCGAATAAATTCGCCCCTACGGCTTGCTTTCGGCACTTTGCAGGTCCGAATTCATTCGGACAAACCCGGAAGAACCGGGTTGTGTGTGGGGCCATGTGCGAATGAATTCGCACCTACGGCTTGCTTCTGGCACTTTGTAGGTCCGAATTCATTCGGACAAACCCGGCAAAGCCGGGCTGTGTGTGGGGGCCAGATTATTCCAGTTCCAGGGTGCGTAAAACCTGCAATGGCAAAATGGGCAAAATCATGCCCCCCCAGAAGCAAGGCCACGACGAAACAGCTTCCGATTTGACCATGCGGCAGCTCAGGCCAGAACATCCGGCGTGCGCAGACTGATGCAGTGCGGCACCCGCTCCAGCACCCAGTGGGCCAGCGCCCAGCTCCAGATGTCAGGCAGCGGCGCTGTTGCCAGCTCGTCCGGTGCCGGCTGACCAAGAAAGCGCAAGGCATGCCACAGCAGGTTGCTGGCTTCGCCCGGTTGCAGTGCCGGTGCCAGCCGTTGCTTGGACCATTTTCGGCCATAGGCATCAGTTGCCAGCGGCAGATGGGCATAGGACGGCTGCGGATAGCCCAGACACTGTTGCAGGTAGATCTGCCGTGCGGTGGAACCCAGCAGGTCCGAACCGCGCACCACCGCGTTGACACCCTGCTCCGCATCATCCACCACCACCGCCAGCTGATAGGCAAACAGGCCATCGGCCCGGCGCAGGACAAAATCCCCGCAGTCACGGCCCAGCAGCTCCTCCCGCGTGCCCTGCAACAGATCATCAAAACACACCTGCTGCTCATCCCGTACCCGCAGCCGCCAGGCGGCCGGAGCCAGCTCGTCCAGACGGAGCGGCGCCGCCGATTCCGGACGACAGGTACCGGGATAGACCAGGCTACCGTCGCTAGCGGTATGCACTGCCCGCTCGGCAATCTGGCTGCGTGAGCAGTGACAGGCGTACAACAGGCCCTGCCCGGCCAGCCGTTCCAGCGCCGCCAGGTAGGCCTCGTCACGCCGGCTCTGCACCCATACTAGCCCGTCCCAGGCAAAGCCGAATGCCTCCAGCGTGCGCAGGATCTGGTCACTGGCACCGGGTACAGTGCGGGTCTTGTCCACGTCCTCGATGCGCACCAGCCACTGGCCGTTATTGGCCCGCGCATCCAGGTAACTGGCGGTGGCGGTGACCAGTGAGCCAAAGTGCAGATCGCCGGTGGGTGATGGAGCAAAACGTCCTCGATACGTCATCGGGTTGCCTTATTGTTGCGATACGGATTCAGAACGGCCAGAAAACCGGAATGAATAATACACCGAGCACCCAGAAAATCGCATTCAGCGGCAGGCCGACCTTGATGAAATCGGTGAAACGGTAGCCGCCGGCGTTATACACCATCATGTTGGTCTGGTAGCCGACCGGTGTCAGGAAACTGGTGGAGGCGGAAAAGGTCACGGCAATCAGAAAGGGCGTGGCGTCCACCCCCAGCATCTGCGCGGTGGAAAAGCCCACCGGCGTCAACAGCACGGCAGCCGCCGAGTTGCTCATCAACTCGCCAAACAGCAGGGCCATCAGGTAGACCACCGCCAGCACCACATGCGGGCCCATGTCGCTGACCAGTCCCACAGTGTGTTGCACAATGAACTCGGCTGCACCGCTGCTGCTCATGGCAATACCCAGCGGCAACAAGCCGGCCATCATGATCACGATCGACCAGTCGGTGGAGTCATAGACATCATCGACCTGCACACAGCCGGCCAGCGCCATGGCAGCCGCGCCGGTCATGGCAGTAATGGCGATCGGCAACCAGCCGACGGCGGCCACACCGACCACCAGTACCATCACCAGCAAGGCAAAGGGCGCACGCCAGCCCGGCTGTTCACTGCTCTGGCGCTGCGACAGCACCAGCACGCTCTTGTCCCGGCGCAGGCTGGACATGTCCTCCTCTGGCAGTGCCATCAGCAGGATGTCGCCCACCTGCAAACGCAGGCTGTTGAGCTTTTCGCGAATCACCTGCCCGCGCCTCTGCACGCCCAAAACCGAGGCGTTATAACGCCAGCCACGGTTCAGCGCCGCCAGCAAGCGGCCAGCCATGCGTGACTGTGGCGCAATCATCACTTCGGCGACGACGGTCTTGCCGGCTTTCTTGCCCTTGATCTGAAAATCGATCTGGCTGTTGAACTCCAGCTTGTGCTCCTGCTGCAGCCGCTCCAGGTCAGGCCAGGTACCGCGTATCAGCAGTACATCCCCGACCTGCAGCTGTTCGGAGCGTGGCGACCAGTATTTCTCGCCATCGCGCAGCAGCTCCAGCACATACACCGCATATTCCTTGCCAAGGTGCGCCTGCTCCACGCTGCTGCCAAGCAGACTGGAGTCTTCGGCCACCTTCAGCTCGGTAATGTAATGGCCAAAGTCATAGAGGTTATCCAGGTCGGAACTGCGTACCTCCGGCAACAACCAGCGGCCCAGGGTCAGCAGGTACAGACTGCCGGCGACAAAGCAGATGGCACCCAGCGGCAAGAACTGGAACATGCTGAACCCCGGATGGCCAAGGTCCCGCGCCACCGAGTTGACGATCAGGTTGGTCGAGGTGCCGATCAGCGTGCACACGCCGACCATCTGCGACACATAGGACAGCGGAATCAGCGCCTTGGACGGTGCCAGGCCGATTTTCAGGCTGGCGGCAATCACGATCGGGATGAACACGGCCACCACCGCCGTGTTGTTGACGAAAGGAGCGATCAGCGCCAGCAGGCCAAACAGCATCAGCAAGAATTGCAACGGCGAACGCGCCTTGCCCAGCAAGGTACTCAGGCCCGACAGGGCCCCGCTGTTCTGCAACCCGGCAGCAAGAATGAACATCGAGGCCACGGCAATGGTGGCCTGGTTGCCGAAACCGCTCAGCGCCTCACCGGGGCTGACCAGCCCGAGCAGCGTCAGGCTAACCAGTACCAGCACCGCAATGGCATCGGCACGCAGAGCCTCGGTGACGAACAGCACCATGGCACCTGCGGCAATGGTCAGCACCAGTGCAATTTCCAGTGTCATGCCGGCATTCCTGTAGTGTGCTACCTGGCTCCATGGTGCAGAATCCGCGAGCACAAAAAAAGCCCTGCAGGGCTTTTTTTGCAGCTTCCAGCTCGGGTTACTGCAATTTCCCCATCACCCGCTGCACCAGTTCCGGGTCAGTCTGCAGGCTTTGGGCGATTTCGTTGTATTTTTCTACACTGAGACCATAACGGCCAACCAGATTGCTGATCTCCTCATTGGCCCTGGCAATCAGCTGACGGCTTTTCTCTTCATCGTCAACGGCCTCCAGTTCGGCGGCGTATTTTTCACGCACTTCCATGATTGCCTGATACGAGGAGGCGAACATGTCCAGCTCCTGGTCAGTGTATTGACTCTGCTGCACCGATGGTGCCGTTTCAGGTTGCGCCGCCGGTTCCTGCGCCACGACATGCGTGGCAAACGTCAGACCGCCGGCCAGAGCCAGTGCAACAAGTTTCGGGGTTGTAAAATGCATAATCATTCTCCTGTAGCTGCGTCGTGGGTGCCGTGCCAGGCACGGCGCTTGGGTGTAGAACAGGTCTCGATAGTGCTTGGCATTACAGCCTGTACCGGATCGGCAGCGCAGGTAACGGGCGAAATGCCGCTCGATACGCTGCGTCCCCTGTGCGATACGGGCGCGGAGATCAAAGCGGCTCGCCGTCTACCGGATACACGCCGTTTTCATCATGGGTTTCCTTGCCACTCAGTGGCGGGTTGAATACGCAGGCCATCTTCATTTCGGAAAAGCCGCGCAGCAGATGCTCGTCGTGCTGGTCCAGCACATAGAGCGTGCCGGGCTTGATGGGATAGACCTTGCCGTCGGCCAGGGTTTCGATTTCGCCCTCGCCGCTGATGCAATACACGGATTCCAGATGATTCTGGTACCAGATATGGGTTTCGGTATTGGCATAAATGGTGGTGATATGGAAGGAGAAGCCCATGTTGTCGTCTTTGAGCAACATGCGGGTGCTCTCCCAGTTTTGCGCCACTATGCGGCGCGGGCTGTTTTCACAGTCTTCCAGTGTACGAACGATCATGTTGTTTCCTTGGTTGATTGTTTTTACTCAAATACATGCGCAGCCGCTGTACGAAGGACCCTGGCCCTGAGAGAACACCTCTCACGGGCAAGCCCTTTTGCACAAAGCGGCTTCAAGACGCCTTGCGCGTACTGCCGGCGTCGTCAAACACCTCGGCAAAGGCCTCGTCCAGAATGTCCATGGCGCGGTCAATCTGCTCTTCGCTGATCACCAGCGGGCACAGGCACTTCACCACCTGGCTGTGATTGCCGCTGGTCTCGATCACCAGGCCCTTGCCAAAAGCCAGCTCGCAAATGCGGCCGGCCGACTCGCCATCCGGGCAGCTGATGCCCAGCATCATGCCGCGACCTTTCACAAACAATTTGCTACCTGCGTGACGACGGGCAATCTGCTCCATGCGGATACGGATACGCTGGCCCTTCTCGCGCACGCTCAGGGCAAAGTCCTCGCTTTGCCAAAAGTGCTCAAACGCGGCTGCGGCAGTAACGAAGGCATGGTTGTTGCCACGGAAGGTGCCGTTGTGCTCGCCGGGCTTCCACTGATCCAGCTCGTTTTTCAGCAGCACCACGGCAAATGGCAGGCCATAACCGCTCAGCGACTTGGACAGCGTGACAATATCCGGCTGCACACCCATGTCCTCGAAGCTGAAGAAGCTGCCGGTACGGCCACAACCGGCCTGGATGTCATCGACAATCAGCAGCATGCCGTGCTGGCGGCACAGCTTTTCCAGCTGGCGCAGCCAGTCGGCCGATGCGGTATTCAGGCCACCCTCACCCTGCACCACCTCGACAATCACCGCTGCCGGCGTGTCGACACCGCTGGACGGGTCTTCCAGCAGCTTTTTCATCATGGCAATGGTGCTGACTTCCTTGCCGAAATAGTTGGCATAGGGCATGCGGCTGACATCATTCAGCGCGGTACCGGCGCCGCCACGATGATGCTCGTTACCAGTAGCAGCCAGTGCCGCCAGCGAGCAACCATGAAAGCCATTGGTAAAGCTGATGACATTGCTGCGTCCGGTTACCTTGCGTGCCAGTTTCAGCGCTGCCTCGACCGCGTTGGTGCCGGTCGGGCCGGTGAACTGCACCAGATAATCCTGCATGCCGCGCGGCTTCAGGATGATGCGGTTGAAGGTTTCCAGAAAGCGCTCCTTGGCCTTGGAATACATGTCCAGACCATGGGTCAGGCCGTCGTTTTCGATGTAATCCAGCAAGGCCTGCTTCAGCACCGGGTGGTTGTGCCCGTAATTCAGCGTGCCGGCACCGGCCAGAAAGTCGATGTAACGGGTGCCGTCCGCGCTGAACAGTTCGGCGCCCAGCGCCTTGTTGAACACGACGGGAAAGGAGCGGCAGTAACTGCGTACGCCAGATTCGTTTTGCTTGAAGATTTCCATGATTAACCTTTTGTTTTGTCGTTATGGTTCGGTACATAAAGGGGTCAGGTACATTTAAATTAAATGTACCTGACCCCTTTATGAGTCTTTGAACGGGCCGGCGCGATACAGCACTTCATCCTCGTGCCGGCCGGCAAAATGCCGCTCGCGACTGAACAGCGTGCGCGTCTGGTGCTGGATGCCCAGCGTCGCAAATGCCTTGAGAAACAACGCCTGCGAGGCAGCGTTGTCGGGAGAGATGGTGGTTTCCAGGTAGCGCACACCCTGCCCGGCTGCCACACGCTTGATCAGCGTCAGCAACATGCGCAAGGCCAGGCCCTGGCCGCGCATGCTGCCATCTACCGCCACCTGCCAGACAAACAGCGTGTCGGGCCGTGCAGGAGGGCAATAACCGGAAATGAAGCCGACCAGTTCGCCCTGTGCGTTTTCGGCGGCAATGGCGGTATCGGCAAAGTCGGTGCACTGCAGCAGGTTGCAATAAACCGAATTGGTATCGAGGGGCTGGCAACGTGATACCAGCTGATGCAGGGAGTAGCCGTCCTGGTCAGCGGGTTGACGCAGGGTGACTGTGGCAATACTCACAATAAATTCCGTTGGTTGTGAAAAACGGTTTTTACCCTAAAGACATGGAAAAACCATTACAACCACGAATTTTGTCAGCGGAAGGGGCTTGGCAGACTTTCGCCCGGGGTCACCGGGAAGGCTGTCATCATTCGCTAGATATCTGTTTCCACTGGCATTATTGAAAACAAGAAAAGCAGGTAAGAACACCCGCCAAGGCTGCGGATATCCGGCAGGCAATTTTCTGACGAACGGTCATTTCTGTATAAAAAACGACCACTCGTCTAGTCACTCAAGCGTAAATGTAGAACAGGAACTCCTGCCCGTTCTTCACCGGATCACAGGCGAAGCGGTAACCATGGGCCGTCGCCTCTTCCGGGACGTTGCGGAAGGAGCCCGGACAGTCGGTAATCACCTGCAGCAGCTCACCCTTGTTCATGCCCTCCAGCGCTTCCAGCGTATAGATCACCGGGTAAGGACAGGACTCGCCACGCAGGTCGAGGGTGAAGTCGGGGTTCAAATCGGTATTCATGGTTTGTTGCTCTTTGTAAAAAATGGTTTGAAACATGGCTGATAAAGGGGTCAGGTACATTTAACACGTTAAAATGTACCTGACCCCTTATCCAATGGCCGCTTTATGCGGTTCTCTTCAAGGCGAAATTACGGTGATAGCGTTTTTCAGTGTGCAGCGTCAGGGCGTATAGCGTGCCCAGCATGACCAGCGTCGCGATCAGCGCACCAACAGGGCCAGCCAGCTCCAGCAGGCTGACTTTCGCGCCCGGCTCAACCAGCATGCCATACACACCCAAATGGTCCCAGGCATAGGCCAGCAGGGTCGCGCCGATGATGTTGCCGACAAACACCGGCAAAAACAGCACCTGCCCTTCCATCAGCCGGTACATCATGCCGGTTTCACAGCCCGAGGCCATGACAATGCCCAGGCCGAACAGGATGCCGCCGACCAGCGTGCTGGGTGCAGCCACCTGGGTGACCGGCGTCAGGTCGTAAGCATAAATGGCCAGCAGGGTTGCCACCGAACTGATCGCCATGCCGATGATGATCGCCCGCGCCATCAGGCTGCGACCGACCAGAAACAAATCGCGGAAAGCTGAGGTAAAACAGATCTGGCCACGCTCGATCAGCACGCCAAACGCCAGGCCGAACAGCGCACCCAGCGCCAGCATCCGGTAGCCGGCAGCAAACAACCCGGCAACCAGCAACAGCCAGGCAATGGCCAGCGCGCCGCCCACCCAGGGCTGCACCACTCTGTTCTTCACCTTTGAAGGCCTGGCTGCACCTGCCATCAGCGAAGGCCGTCCCTTCCACCAGCGCTGCCTGGTGAGCTTTGCTCCCCAGAAGGTACCAATGCCGGTGGCAACGATGAAGATCCACGAGTGCAGGGAAAACTGCGGCACTCCGGTAAAGAACGCCGCCAGGTTGCAGCCCAGCGCCATCCGCGCACCAAAGCCGGCAATGATGCCGCCGACAAAACCCTGCACATAACGACGTCTTTGCTGCGGCAGGCGGATCTTGAAGCTGTTGCTCAGCAACACCATGATCAGCGCACCAATGAACATGCCCCAGACAATCCAGCCGTCGGAGCGGCTCCAGGTGGCATCTTGCAGCTTGACCAGCTGAAAATACTGCCAGCCGGTCACATCCACACCCAGCAGCAACAGCAGATCACCGCCCAGACGGGTGAACTCGCCGGTAACCGCCCAGACGGTATGGGTCAGCGCAAAATACAGGGCACTGAGAACGCCGGCCAGTGCCAGCACGAGATAGGGGTTCCAGTACTGCTGGAACAGAAAACGGAAAGCGGATTTCACGGGTTATCCATGGCGGGAGAGGAACATAACACAACGTGGCCTGACAGGCGGCCGGGCCGGGCAGAGCTGCCAAAGCTACAAATCGGTGCGAAGAATACCACGCCGTTGCGGCCCTGCTCCACTTCCCTCTCCACACCCTGTGTGCGCTCCTTCTTTACAGTAGCCGCCACTGAATGAAGCAGAATGATGAAATTTTGCCAGCCTTTTCACGGCCACTTCAGGCCAGCTCCAGCTCATCAAGAATGGCAGCAAGACGCTGCCGCACCTCCCCTTGTAGCGACTTGACCGGCAAAGGCAGGCAAGGCGTTGCAACCAGGCCGCGAAGCTCGGCGGCCGTGGCGATGACACGCAGGCTGCCATACTGAAGGAACAGCGCCCACAATGGCGCGAGCCGCCCGGAGAGGCCTGTAGCCTCCCGCGCATTGCCCGCCTGCGCATTTCGCGTGATCGCCAGGGCAATTTGCGGGAACAGGCCGGCAATCACCGAGTACCAGGCCTCGCATCCCGCATTCAAACCGGTGGCGGCGAAGGCGTCACCGCTGACACCGATCGTCACATGCCGGGGAATCAGCGCACGCAGCAAGTCAACACGAGCCCGTGCCGCCTCCGGGTCGGCCGGTACACCAGGAATCTTGATCGAGGCGACATTGGGCAGCTGCGCTATCCGGCCATGCAGTTCATCGCTGAACTCGAAATGCGTGGTCGCCGGGTTGTCATACACACAGAGCGGCACGGACAGGGAGCGGGTCACGGCGTCAAACAGGCCGAAAACCTCGTCGTCGGAAAGCTTCTGATAGGACACGGGAGCCAGCAGCACGCCACCAGCTCCAGCCTTTTGTGCATCCTGCGCCAGTTCCAGAACGTCGCGTGTGCGCAAAGCACCAATACCGGCGATCACCGGAACATCGCCCGCATGCTGGACAGCGAGCTGTGCGACACGCAGGCGCTCGTGTCGCGTGAGATAGGCATAGCTGCCGGTCGACCCCAGGGCGCAGACGGAGTCGACGCCGGCAGCATTCAGGCGCTCGATCAGCCGCACGAACACAGCCTCGTCGATACCCTTCTCATTCAAAGGAGTCAGTGGAAAAGCGCTCAAACCGGAAAACATGGTTTCATTCTCCAAAACAGTTCTATAAAGCATGGCGCATGGCGGCTCATTTGGCGTATTTCTTTGCCCCTGCCACGCAGATAACCGCAGCCACCGTCACCACCAGCATCGTCCAGCTCACCTTTTCGTGCAGCAGCAGTGCAGCCAGACCCAGTCCCATGAAGGGCTGGAGCAACTGGAGCTGCCCGACCGCTGCTATGCCGCCCTGCGCCAGACCGCGATACCAAAACACGAAACCGAGCAGCATGCTGAACAGCGAAACGTAGGCGAGGCCAACCCACGCCGGAATACCCACATGCCCGAATGAAGCAGGCAAGGTCAGCAAGGCAATCGGCAGCATGATCGGCAGAGACAACACCAGTGACCAGCTAATAACCTGCCAGCCTCCCAACCGGCGCGACAGGCTTGCGCCTTCCGCATAGCCCAGGCCGCAGACGACAACGGCACCCAGCATCAGCAGATCACCTTGCAGCGAAGCCTCGCCATCGCCCATTAGCGCATAGCCGACGACGAAGGCGGCGCCGATGACCGAGAACAGCCAGAAAGGCGGACGGGGACGCTCGCCGCCACGAATCACTGCGAAGACTGCCGTGCACAGCGGCAACAGCCCCAGAAAAACGATCGAATGCGCGGAGGTAACGTACTGCAATGCCAGCGCAGTCAGCAGCGGGAAGCCGACCACTACACCCAGCGCACTCAAGGCAAGTGAAGGCGTATCCGCCATTTTCGGGCGTGGCTGTCGCAGCAGAAGCAACAGCGCAAGACCCAGCACGGCGGCAATGCTTGCACGCACGCAGGTCAGAAAGGTCGGGCTGAAGTCGGTAACGGCTACACGGGTTGCCGGCAATGATCCCGCAAAAATCGCCACGCCGATAAACCCGTTGATCCAGCCGCTCGTTGTTTTTTCCATCGGAAACTCCCTGGTTGACGGGCTCCATTAGAACACCGGCAGAGCGGCCAGGGGTTATCAGGCTGTCATTATCAATCCATACTGGCAACCAACAGCTACGGAGGAAACACAGATGCCCAACCAGAACACCGCTACAGCGCAGATGAAAATGCCGGCAGTGTACATTCCCCATGGCGCCGGCCCCTGCTTTTTCATGGACTGGCAACCGGCCAATACCTGGCGCGGGATGGAAGCCTATCTCAAGGGAATTGCTGCCACCCTGCCGCAGCAGCCCAGGGCCATTGTCATGGTGTCGGCCCACTGGCTGGATGACAGCTTTGCCGTCACCGGCCAAGCCCGGCCCGAACTGATTTATGACTACTACGGCTTCCCGCCGCATACCTACGAGCTGACCTATCCGGCAACCGGCGCACCCGAACTGGCGGCCAGGGTACAGCAACTGCTGGAGGATGCCGGCATGCCAGCCCGCACCGATGCGCAACGCAGTTTTGACCACGGCATGTTCATCCCGCTGAAGCTGATGTTTCCCGACGCAAACATTCCGGTTATCCAGCTTGCCCTGCAACGCAGCCTGGACCCGCAACTGCACCTGCAGGCCGGAGCAGCACTGGCCAGCCTGCGTGACGAAGGCGTGCTCATCGTTGGCAGCGGCATGAGCTTCCACAACATGCGCGGCTATGGCGACAGCACCTTTACTCCGCTGTCGGAAGAATTTGACCAGTGGCTGACCAAGGCCGTCACCAGCGCACCAAATGAGCGCAACCGGCTGCTGGCCGACTGGACCCGGGCACCACAGGCCCGCGCCTGTCACCCGGCGGGTGCCGAGGAACACCTGCTGCCACTGATGGTGGTCGCCGGGGCTGCCGGTGAATCCACCGGGCGCTGCGTGTATAGGGAACAGGTATTGAAAGTCGCCATTTCGGCCTATCACTTTGGTTAAACCCGCAACCTGCTGCTGGCGACTGACAGCATGGCTAAGGTATAGACTTGGAAGGCGAATCAATAATCGCAGTCAATGGAGTACAACCATGAATACACAGACATTGAATCAGCAACAATGCGACGCCTGCCGTGCGGATGCGCCCAGGGTAACGGAGCAGGAAGCCAATGAATTGCAGCAACAGATTCCCGACTGGGAGCGGGTTGAGCTGGATGGCGTGCTGCAGCTGCGGCGGGTATTCAGGATGAAAGACTTTGTCGAAGCGCTGGCGTTTGCCAACCGGGTCGGTGAGCTGGCAGAGCAGCAGGGGCATCACCCTGCGCTTCTGGTGGAATATGGCCAGGTCACGGTACGCTGGTGGACGCACAAGATCGGCGGCCTGCACCGCAACGATTTCATCATGGCGGCGCGGACTGATCAGCTACAACAATGACACATGCCGGAGCTGCGCAGGCAGTTACCTACGCGCTCCGGTTTTCACACCAGCGCGAGGTGGATAACTCGGCATGACAATCCTGCCATACCGAAACACGACACCGCCTGTCTCGCTACCATCTATCGCATATTTGCAGCAGTGACAACAAAACGGACGGTTTACTCAGCGACCCGATATCAGTCTTGCAGCAACTCGCGCCCCCTGGCCAGATAGGCTTCCATCTCGTCTGGCGGCACCATACCACCGCCGGTGGCCCATACCAGATGCGTGGCCCGGGCCTGGCGTTCGGCGCTCAGGCCGATGCGGGCATGATAGCCCTGCCGCTCGCTCAGCACCCGTACCATGCCCGGCACGCCGGCCAGTGCCGAGGGCTCCAGACGGATACCTTCGGTACGCTCCATGAGCGCCAGCAGACGGAACAGTTCCTCGTCGCTAACCGTGTAGTAGCCGTCCAGCAAGCGCTGCATGGCGCGACCGACAAAGCCGGACGCACGTCCCACAGCCAGCCCGTCGGCGGCAGTGATGTTGTCGATGCCGAAGTCCTGCACCGACAGAGCGTCGTGCTCATCGGTATAGACCCCCAGCAGCATGCACGGCGAGTGGGTGGGTTCGGCAAAGATGCAGTGCACGGCGTCGCCGAAGATCAGTTTCAGCCCGAAAGCCACACCGCCCGGGCCACCACCCACACCGCAGGGCAGGTAGACAAACAGCGGATGTTCGACATCCACCCGGATATCGGCGGCAGCTAGCTGGCCTTTCAGCCGCTGCGCCGCGACCGCATAGCCGAGGAACAGGTTGATCGAGTTTTCGTCATCGACACAGTGGCAGCTCGGGTCGGACTCGGCCTGTTTGCGACCCTCTTCCACCGCCACGCTATAGTCAGACGCATACTCCACCACGGTGACACCGTGTGAGCGCAGCTTGTCCTTCTTCCACTGGCGTGCGTCGGCCGACATGTGCACGGTCACCTGGAAACCCAGGCTCGCACTCATGATGCCGATCGACAGCCCCAGGTTGCCGGTGGAGCCGACGGCAATCTTGTATTGGCCAAAGAAGGCGCGGGCCTCGTCGCTGTCGAGCACGGCATAATCGTCATCGAGCTGCAGCAATCCACCGGCCAGCGCCAGATCTTCCGCGTGCTTGAGTATTTCATAAATGCCGCCACGCGCCTTGATCGAGCCGGAAATCGGCAGGTGGCAGTCGGCCTTGAGCCACAGGGTACCGCCCTGTTCCGGCAGGCTATGGCGCTGGCCCAGAAGTGCCTGCAGGACCGGCAGGGGCCGGATGCCGGATTCGATGATGCCGCCGCTGGCCGCCGTCTCGGGAAACACCCGCATGATATAAGGCGCAAAGCGCGACAAACGGGCGCTGGCGTCAGCCACGTCGGCCGCGGTGAGGCCCACATCGCCCAGCGCCTCTGCCACAGGAGCGATCGCCGGGTTGAACCAGCTGATTTCTTTCAGCGCCACCAGATCACGTATCAAAGGGTGACTGGCGTACCATTGTTCTTGTGATTTACCCAAAATCGTCATGTTCAACTCCCTGGTTGATCCGAATCCATTGATGACATGCACGGCCCTGCTACACTCGCATCCATGGTAATGACCATGTTTGCCGGTTCGCCCGGGGCGGACACTGTGCATCGACAACGCCATGCTGGCAGCCATGTCAGGTTTTCAGCATGGTACTTAAAACAGCGGTCGACTTGATCACCCGTCAGTCTGGCGACGAAGGTGCGCTTTTCCGCTACATGGATTTGACGCCCGATCTTACCGCTACTACACTTGTGGCATATTGCATCAGGGGATTCAATCATGAGTGTTTCAATCCGAATTGATAACGTTCTTTACGAAAGCGCAAAGATCCGGGCAAAAGCGGAAATGCGCTCCATTCCACAGCAAGTGGCCTACTGGGCCAAGGTTGGCCGCGCTGCGCTTGATAACCCTGACCTACCAATCGAGTTTGTTCGAGACACCTTGGTGGGTATGGAAGAAGAATCCGAGCCCTTTGAGTTTTCGTGAGTATGGCCATAACGTTAAATCAGCGGCCTGCCTTCAAACGCGTGTACAAAAAACTGTTCGGTAATCAGCGAGAGGATGTTCACGCTGCACTGCGCCAAGTGATTGCAGACCCGCTGATCGGAGAAGAGAAAAAAGGAGACCTGTCAGGTGTCTGGGTCTACAAGTTTGACTGCGTAAACCAGCTGTACCTTCTTGCTTATCAATGGACCGATACGTCACGCACCTGGCTTGCCCTTGGCCCTCACGAAAACTTTTACCGCGAACTCAAACGCCAGTTCTAATCCGACTATAACTCTGTAACTATCGATAAGGTAGGCGGAAAAAGTACCTCTCCATCACCACCTTACAAAACATGTCCCGTCCTATTCACCCCCGCCAGCAACAGGCTGCCACTGACCGGATCACGCATGATCTGGCAGTTCACGCCGTATAGCTGCTGCATCAGCCGTTCGGTGACAACGGCATCCGGCGTGCCGCTGGCCAGCACCTGGCCGTTCTTCATGGCGATCATGTGGTCGGCGTAGCGACAGGCGGCAATGATGTCGTGGACCACCATGACAATGGTCTTGCCCTGGCGCACCAGCTGACGGATCACTTCGAACACTTCCAGCTGATGGCCCAGGTCCAGCGCCGAAGTGGGTTCGTCCAGCAGCAGCAGCGGTGTATCCTGCGCCACCACCATGGCCAGCCAGGCACGCTGGCGCTGGCCACCGGACACTTCATCCAGCGGCTGGCCGGCCAGCGCGCTGACCCGGGTCAGCTCCATCGCCTGCTCCACATGCCGAGCGTCGGTATCGCTCCAGCGCTGCAGCATGCCCTGGTGCGGCTGGCGGCCAAAGCGTACCAGTTCGGCCACGGTCAGGCCGTCCGGTGCCAGCATCTGCTGCGGCAACAGCGCCAGCTGACGGGCCACGCTGCGCCCCTGTTGCTGGTGAATGCAGCGGCCATTGAGCAGCACCCGGCCCGCTTTGGGCTTCATCAGCCGCGCCAGTCCAGCCAGCAAAGTGGATTTGCCGCAGCCGTTGGGCCCGATGATGGCCGTGATCTGCCCGGCCGGAATTTCCAGCGAGAGCTGGTCGACAATGGTTTTGCCGCCGTAGCCCAGCATCAGATTTTCAGCCGACAGCAGCGCAGGTTTCTTGCCCAAGCTGGTGTCTAGAGCGTTTTTCCGCCCGGTTGTCGCAAGAGTATCCATAGCAAATAGGGTCCGCCCACCAGCGCTGTCACCAGCCCGACAGGGATTTCAATGGGAGAAAAGGCATGCTGCCCGATACCGTCGGCCAGCAGCATCAGGCAGCTGCCGGTCAGTGCCGCCTCGGGCACCGGCACATGCCCGGAGGCGATCAGCCGCCGGGCGATTTCCGGTGCGGCCAGGGCAATCATGCCGACCGGTCCTGCCAGCGCCACGGCAAAACCGGTCAGTACCACCGTCACGGTCAGGGTCAGCCAGCGGGTACGACGGATATGCACGCCAAGACCGGTGGCCACCGCATCCGACAGGCGCATGACATTCAGGCTGCGGGCCAGATACAGCGCCAGCGGCAGACAGAACAGCAACGCCAGCCCCAGCCAGACAATCACCTCCTCGGAGCGTGCATTCAGGCTGCCGACTGTCCAGGGATAGGCGACGTTGGCGCTGTCCATGTCGGCACGCGCCAGCATGAAGTTGGTCAGTGCGCCAAACACCGCGCCCACCCCTACACCCATGACGATAAAGCGGTAGCCCTGCGTGCCCGGTCCGCCACTCAGGCCAAAGGCCAGCGCTGCCGCCGTGGCCGCCCCGACCAGCGCCAGCGCCGGTGTGGCCAGACTGACCGGTACCGCCACCACCGAGGCCACGGCAAAGGCGGTGGCACCGTTGTCCAGCCCGATGATGTTGGGCGTCGCCAGCCGGTTGCGTGCCAGCGTCTGCAGCAGACAACCGGCCACGCCCAGTGCCATGCCGCTGAATACGGCGGTGAGAATGCGCGGCAGGCGCAATTCCTGGATCAGGAATACGCTATAGAGGTTGCCCTTGCCGACCAGCGCTGACAGGGTTTCGCCCAGGGTCAAGTCGCTGGCGTAATGCAGGCTGGCCAGCACCAGCAGCAGCAAAAGGCCGCTCAACAGCAATAAAACCGGCCAGCGGGTGGTAATGATGATGTTGGTTTTCATGCCGTCCCCGTTACAGCGTCGGCATGCGCTGGCGGCGTACCACCGCCAGCAGTACCGGCGCGCCAATGAATGCCGTGACCACCCCGACCGGCAACTCATAGGGAATCACCACCAGCCGGGAAATGATGTCGGCGGCCAGCAGAATGCAGGAGCCCAGCAGCAGGCTGGGCCAAAAACTGTTGCGGATGTCGGGGCCCACCCAGGCCCTGGCGGCAAAGGGCGCCACCAGCCCGATAAAGGCAATCGGTCCCGCCGCAGCGGTGGCCGCCCCCACCAGCAGCGCCACCACCAGCAAGGCAGTGAGCTGCACCTGCCAGGGACGATGCCCCAGCCCGACCGCCACTGCGTGCCCCAGCGACAACGCCGACAATGCCGGCAACCTGAACAGCAGCACACAGATGCCAGCCAGTGTCACCAGTCCGCTAAAGCGCACCGCCTCAAAGGGTCTGCCGGCCAGCGCACCAATCAGCCAGAAACGCATTTCGTCGGCAGTACGCTGATCGAGCAGCAGCAACACGCTGGAGATCGCCAGCAGCAGGCCCGACAGTGCCGCACCGGCCAGGATCAGCCGTACCGGGTCCTGGCGTGTGCCGGATACCTGGCTGGCCGCCAGCACCAGCAGGCATCCGGCCAGCGCACCGGCCATCGCCGCCTGCAGATTGAGCGCGGAAGCGCTGGCACCCCAGTAGATCGCCATGACAATGGCAAAGGAGGCTCCGGCGCTGACACCCAGCAAACCCGGTTCGGCCAGCGTGTTGCGGGTGACGGTTTGCAGCACCACACCGGATGCGCCCAACCCCGCGCCAACAATGATCGCCAGCAGCGTGCGCGGCAGGCGCAGCTCGAACAGGGTGAAATGCACCTGCTCGCCCAGTCCCTCGCCGTGACCGGTCAGCAGCCACAGGCTGTCCTGCCAGCCGACTGGCCCGGCTCCAAACAACAAGCTGACAAAAAACAATAGCGCCAGTGCAGTCAGCACCAGCGCCATGCGATAAACCGTACGGTTAGTTTGCAGAGTCATTGCCAAGCATATGCTTCAGGTCGTCCAGCAACACCCGCGCGGCCAGCGGGCCGGCACCACTGCTCCACACCTGGCCGTCCACCACCTTGACGTGGCCGTTCTGCACCGCCTTGAGGCGCTGGAACACCGGCTGCGCCATGGCTTCATCCATGGATTTCTTGCCGTCGGCATTCAGGCTGGCCAGCACCAGCCAGTCGGCATCGACCAGGGGCAGGTTTTCCAGACTCAGGGTGTCACTGTGTGGCCGGTCCACAAGCTGTCTGGCCAGTTCGGTAGAGTCCAGCCCCAGCTGTGTCAGCAGCTGGCCGGCAAACAGCTGGCTGGACATGGCAATCGGACCCTGCGGGTTCCAGCGCACCACGGAAACCGTCTGTGACTGGCCATCCAGCAGCACATCCAGCGCAATCTCGTCCAGAGTCACCACCCGCTGCGGCTGACCTTTCAGCTCGATCGTGCCTTGTTTGGTCTCGATTTTTCGGGTTTCTTGAGCGACTGCCGCCGATATGAGCACCAGGGCCAGCAAACCGGTAATGAGCCGGCCGGGTTTGCACCACATATATACACCCTCATATGAAAATGATTCGCGTTAGTATACATAAAACCAGCCCTTAAGTTGCCAAGCTAACGTTTTTTGTTACACCCATCTGGCTCAGGAAACATCAGAAATGCCACCAGGCAAGCTGTTCGCCCGCCACGGTTAATGGAAAGGAATTCTATAACCGGTTGCAGGTGGGAGAAACAAACAAGCCGTTTCTTCATTGGAAACAACTTGTTTTCAATAAGCCGATTTCAGAGCTGCTACCACATCAATTTGCATAGATTACCAAGGTGTGATCTGGCTCTTGGGTGGCCGCGCAAGCCTTGTGTAACACCGTTTGCCTGTCTGACAATGCCGTAGGGCCGCGCACCGGGACGGCGCACCGGTAGTTTTTAAGCTACACTGCCGCTCCCTCATCCTCCCGGCTCCCGATACCATGGCACTGAAATCCACTCCCTACAAATTCCGGCTCAACCTCACCGACATCGACCGGGCCATCTATGAGAACCTGAATCTGACCGTTGCCCGTCACCCCTCCGAAACGGAACAGCGGCTGACCACCCGGGTGCTGGCTCACGCCCTCTGGTATCACGAACAGCTGACGTTCGGCCGTGGATTGTCCGATGTGGACGAGCCTGCACTGTGGCAGAAATCGCTCGATGGGCGCATCGAACACTGGATTGATGTCGGCCAGCCCGATGCCGAACGGCTGATCGCCGCATCACGTCGCAGCGAGCGCTGCTCGCTGCTGGTGTATGACCAGAACCGGGTCTGGGCCGGCAAAACCCTGCCCGCCGTTGCGCAGCAGAAAAACCTGCATGTTGCCGCCCTGCCCCAGGAGCCGTTGGACGCGCTCGCCAGTGATTTGCCCCGCAGTGTTGACTGGGGCGTCATGATCAGTGACGGCGTGCTCTACGTCAGTGACGAAAACACCCAGCACGAGTTTGTTCTGGAATGGCTGCAGGGGGAGCGCTGAGCTCAGCTGCCTGACGCCACACGTCTGCAGCAAATGACATCAAACTGTAACATTCCTCGTCCATGATCGCGCCCGAACTGGCCTGGCGTTACCCCGAAAATGACGCTGCCCGCTGATCAAGGAAAAGAAATGCAGACACTTTTGACGGGGGTTCGCCCCCTCTTTCATCATTTTATACTCACCGCCCTGCTGGCTCTTCCCCTCACGCTACATGCCCAGGGGCTCGAACTGACCATCAACGGTTCCAACACCATAGGTGCGCGCCTTGCCCCCCTGTTGGCGGAAGGCATGCTCAAGGAATCCGGCGCGCGCGAGATCGAGGTGCAGCTCAACCCGGACAGCCGTGAGCACCTGATCACCGCCGTCAGCACCGACAACGAGCCCATTGTCATACGCATCAACGCTCACGGCTCAAGTACCGGCTTTCGCGGGCTGATTGACCAAAGCGGCCAGATTGCTGCCGCTTCACGCCCGATCCGCTCCGGCGAAGTGCAAGCCCTGTCCACCGCCGGCGAAATGCGCAGCCAACAGGCCGAGCAGATCATTGGCCTGGACGGTCTGGCCGTAATCGTTCACCCGGACAACCCGCTCAACACACTCAGCATGGAACAGCTGGCAGCCGTGTTTTCCGGACAAATCAGCCGTTGGGAACAGCTGGGCGGACATGCAGGAGCCATTCACCTGTATGCGCGTGACAGCAATTCCGGCACTTGGGAAACCTTTCAGGACCTGGTGCTCAACCCGGTGCAGCTTGAACTGCACGAAACGGCTCACCGCTATCAGTCCAACGCCGACCTGTCCGCCAGCATCAGCCTTGACGTCAATGGCATCGGCTTTGTCGGGCTCGACAGTATCGGCAAGGCACGCGCGCTGGCCCTGTCCGCCGGCCAGTCCCGGCCCATGCTGCCAAACCAGAAACTGGTGGCCACCGAGGACTACCCCCTGGCCCGCCGCCTGTATCTGTATCTGCGCCCTGACGAGCAAAACCCGCTGGCGCTGGCCATGATCAACTTCACCCAGAGCCGTGCCGGCCAGGAGCTGGTCAACCAGGTGGGCTTTGTCGGCCAGAATATCGAGGCCGGGCGTGAGGACGTCCATGACGATATGCCTGACGCATACCGCACCCTGGCGCAGGAGGCTCAGCGCCTGTCAGTCAACTTCCGCTTTGAGGAAGGCCTGGCCCAGCTGGATAACAAGGCCATGCAGGACATCAAGCGTCTGGTTGCCTACCTGCGCGAGCATGACAAGACCGAGAGCAACGTAGTGCTGGTGGGTTTCAGCGACCCCAGGCGACGAAATGCCAGCCTGCTATCCCGGCTGCGCGCCATGGTCGTGCGCACACAACTGATCATGAACAACGTTGTAATCAAGGATCTGATCGGCGTCGGTGACCAGCTTCCGGTCGCTGCCAACTCGGACACGGAAGGACGCTTCAAGAACCGCCGGGTAGAGGTATGGGTGTATTGACCGGCTAAAATCGGCAAACGCGCCATCCCCGCCCGCAGGTGCAGGTCATGCGGGCCGGGTGGTCCACACGCAAGCATCCCTGCATCTGGCACGGGTATCACCCGGCCGGCCCGCATCAAACAGACTCTGATCTGCGCTCAGCACGCTGCCCGGCAATGCGACTGATCAGCATGGCGAGAAATTCGGTTGGCGGTTAGAATCACCCGTTTTTCCCTTTAGTCCGCTCGCCTCACGGCACCGGCACACCCCGTTGTGGCCATAAAAACCGGTCGGGTTTACAGATATAAGGAGTGGCCATGAGCCCTGCCCATCGTCCCAAACTGTCCCTGCCCAGCGGGGCCGGCCGGCTACTGCATTTCTGCTGTGCGCCCTGCTCCGGTAAAGTGATCCGCAGCGGCGTGAAGCACTGCGGCGACGCCGAGAATGAACAAGGCAAAGAACACTCTTGAACAGATTGCAACAGGCACTGGACGCAGGCCGCTTCGTCTGCGTGCTGGAAGCCAGCCCCAGGTTTTCCCCGACACAACGGGCCGCACTGGAACAGATTCTGCAACACGGCCAGCTGGCCGGCTGGCCATTGCTGCCGGCATTTTCCGACCGTGTCGGCCTGCAGCCCGGCCCTGGTCCGCTGGAGGCAGCCGGAACCCTGAACAACCCGACACCGGCCCTGCTACATTTTTCCGGCAAGGATCGCGAGCAATCCGACCTGCTGCAGCAAATCCGGGCCATGCGGGCCTTGGGGCTGAAGCAGTTACTGCTGCTCAGTGGTGACCGCTTGCCGGGCCACCAGCCCGACCAAACGCCCGTGCGCTATCTGGAGTCGGTTCCTGCCTTGCAGATCACCCGCCGGCACTGCCCCGACTGGCTGCTGGGTGCGGCACTCAACCCGTTCAAATACTGCGAAGAGGAGAGCCAGGCCCAGTATTTGAAAGGGCAGAAAAAACTGCTGGCCGGGGCGGACTTTCTGACTCTGCAACTGGGCTTTGATGCCGACAAACACCTGGAAGCTCACGCCTGGATGCGCAGGCAACCAGCCAGCAAACCGGTGCTGGCCTGCGTTATGCGGCTGACCGTCAAGCGCGCAGCGGTATTGCAGTCGGTGCCCGGCATTCTGATTACCGACTCCATGCGCAGTTTTTTGCAGCACGAACAAAAGCTGTCTGAAACTGCAGCCAGCGAGCGCAGCCTGGAGCGGCTGGCACTACAGATTATCGGTTTGCAATTAATGGGTTATGCCGGCATTCACCTGTCCGGTGTCCATTCGCTGGAGGAACTGCTGGCACTGGAGCAGGCAATCATCCGGCTGCGCGACAGCCTGACCTCGCTGGAACAGTGGCAACTACGCTGGCAGGCAAGCTGGCAGCTGCCAGGTACAGCGGCGGTATGTTTTACCCCACCGGCAACTGCCCGCTGGACGCCGGGGCAACCCGGGGTTACAGCCAGCAGAAAGGAGCTTTTGCGCTACCGGTTTTTCTACGCAGTCCATGAACAGCTGTTCGACCGCAACGGCTGGCCGGGCCGTGCTTTTGGCTGGTGCATGGCACAGCCGGTGTGGAAAAAGCCCTGGCCGGCACGCACCCTGCATGCGGTCGAGCGGGCCATCAAGCGCCCCTTGCTGGGCTGTGATACCTGCGGAACCTGCCGTTTACAGGACACCCTCTACGTCTGCCCGGAAACATGCCCTAAGGGGCTGGCAAACGGCCCCTGTGGCGGTACCCGGCAGAATCGCTGCGAGTTTGGTGACCGCGAGTGCATACACAGTATCAAGTACCGGATTGCCAAGTCGGCCGACCAGTTGCCGGTGCTGGCACACAACCTGATTCCCTGCATTCAGGCCGATGAGCGACACCGCAGCTCATGGCCCGGATGGTTCGAAGCGGACCAACCAGGACAGAACGACCCATAACCATTTTTGCAGGCAGGCGGCCTGGCCAGTAGACACAAGAAAACTTTAAATAATTCAATTATAGTTGTACTATTGAAGCATAAAAAATAGTACAGCTACTACGATCTTTGAGTCCAGGAAGGGCGCTTTCAGCGCTATCGCGCCAACATCTGCTGATGCTGGATCTGTGACCGAAGAGTGTTGCTAAGGCCATCCGGAGCAATGCGTTGACCTACGCTTTGCCTCCAGGTGTCCTGACGCTGTGTTGCCGCCACTTTCTACAATTCAAGAGACTCCCGAACGATGAACGTCCTGTTTCTTTGCACTGGCAACTCATGCCGCTCGATCCTTGGCGAAGCCGCTTTCAATCACCTGGCTCCGGCTGGATGGAAAGCCATGAGCGCAGGCAGTCAGCCGACCGGCCAGGTTCACCCGCGCTCGCTGGCCCTGCTAGCACGCGAAGGTATCTCGACCGAAGGCCACCACAGCAAATCGTGGGACAACCTGCCTGCCACCCCGGACATTGTGATCACGGTGTGTTCCAGCGCAGCTGGTGAAACCTGCCCGGCCTATCTGGGGCCTGTCCTGCGTACCCACTGGGGCGTCGAAGACCCGGCACACGCCACTGGCACCGACGAAGAGATTGATGCTGCCTTCATGGCTGCCTATCGCGTTCTTCGCTCGCGCATCGAGGCTTTTCTCGCGCTGCCGCTGGACGACTTGCAGCACGACCAGGACAGGCTCAAAGCAGAGCTGGACCGCATCGGTAGCCATACACAAGCAGGCTTTGCCGGCTGATTTGAAAACCGTCACGACATTATGATGATAAAAAATGATGCTTCGGCACGCCGCTTCGACAGCAGTGCCTTTGATTGCGTCTCACGTGCGTGGCAGGCACACGAAAACGAGCTGCGCGCTTTTCTGGTTCACCGTGCCGGTGACCGGGATATGGCGGAAGACCTGCTACAGGAGATCTTCTTGAGGTCGATGCGTCAGGGGCGGCGCTTTTGTGAGCTGACCAGTCCGCGCGCCTGGCTTTTTGAGGTGGCGCGCAACGCATTGATTGACTCTGTGCGCCTGAGCAAGGCGTTCGAGGAGTTGCCTGAGCATTTGCAGGCCGAGACTGAAAACGGGCGCGAGCCCGTTGACGAGCTGGATATCTGTATTGAGCGTGTCTTGCCGGAGCTGGCAGCAGAGGATCGCTCCATCATCCAGAGCTGTGATCTTCAGGGGCAGACGGTGCGTGCATACGCTCAAGAGCACGGGTTCACACTGGCAGCCGCCAAGTCACGCATCCTGAGAGCCAGAAAACGGCTGCGTGACAGTCTCGTTGAGCGTTGCCAGGTGGGCTTTGATGAGACAGGCCGGGTTTGCTGTCATGTGCCACGCGTTCCTGGCTGAATCCTTTTGCACTCTTGTTCGTCTTCTTGATGAACAGGTCGCATCATGCGACATCGTCATCCAAATATAGAGAGCGGAAACATGACAGTCTCACCCGGCACACAGGAAAGCTGCTGCAACCAGTCAACCCCGATTTCGGCGGATGCAAAGCCCGATTCAAAGACGTGGAACCGCAGGTATTTTTTCAGCATTGCCATCCTGGCGGTACTCTGGTGGGTGGCTTATTCCTACATTCTGCCTGCCTCAAGCTGGATCGTATTTGATTTGTTTGGAGTTTCTGCCGATTCTCACGCAGGGGCTTCGCTGGAGTTCTTCATTTATGACACAGTGAAGATCCTTTTGCTTTTGACGCTGTTGATTTACGCCATCGCCTGGCTTCGTGCCTCCATGAATACAGAGCGGGTGAGAGATTATCTCGTCGGCAAGCGACGCGGACTTGGCTATTTTTTAGGGGCTTCGTTCGGTGCGGCAACGCCTTTTTGTTCCTGCTCCAGCATCCCGCTGTTTTTGGGCTTCACTACGGCCCGCATCCCCATCGGCATCACCATGTCGTTTTTGATCACCTCACCGCTCATCAACGAAATTGCGGTTGTGTTGCTGTGGGGGTTGCTAGGCTGGAAATTCACGCTCATTTATCTGGCAGTTGGCATGGGGGCGGGCATCCTGGGCGGGTTCTTGATGGACGGCCTGAAAGCGGAGCGCTGGTTGCAACCATTTGTCATCGAAGCCATGGAAAAGTCACCGCTTGCCATGCAGCACGCAAGCGACACGGGCAAGGCCGAAAAGCTCTCTGTGCGCCAACGCCACGATTTCGCTTATACGGAAATGAGCTCGATTTTCAAGAAGGTCTGGAAGTGGGTTGTCATTGGCGTCGGTATCGGCGCTGCATTGCATGGTTTTGTGCCTGACAACTGGTTTGCTGACAACCTGGGCACCGGTCAGTGGTGGACTGTACCTTCAGCGGTTTTGGTGGGCATACCCCTGTATTCCAACGTCACCGGCATTATCCCGATCATGGAAAGCCTGCTTCTGAAAGGTCTGCCCATCGGCACCACACTGGCTTTCTGCATGAGCTCTGTGGCTGCCAGCATTCCTGAATTCATGATGCTGCGTCAGATCATGACCATCAAACTGCAAGCGACCTTTATTCTCTATCTGTGGGTGGTCTTCACCCTGGTAGGGTGGCTACTCAATGCGATGCAGCCACTTATAGTGTGACTTTCATTCCCCTGTCCCCAGGTTTTATCAAAGGAGAAAATATGGATATCAAAGTGCTCGGCACGGGCTGTGCCAATTGCAGAAACACCATTGCGCTTATCAATCAGGTTGCCCAGGACAAGGGCCTGCAGGTCGAAGTAACCAAGGTTGAGGATCTGCGCGAGATCATGACTTACGGGGTGATGAGTACGCCCGGCGTCGTGATCAATGGACAGGTCGTACATGCAGGCGGCATCCCGTCGCGCGAAAAAATAGAGCAATGGCTGGGTGCATAAAGACGTCCACCACAATCCGCAACTTTAGACGCTGGTTTCAATAGTTGATAGCAGCAGCCTCGTGGTGCAGGCGTCCATGAAGCCGGCCGCATGCCTGGGGGTCAGGTGTTGTGAATACTCACATACGAAACTAGCAGCTGTGCAGCTAGACATAGGGCCACGTCCACGGTTCGTCTTTTTCCTTTTAGATTGTAACAGGCTACTGAACGCTACTTTTTCGGGGCCGAGGATTTGCAAATTTGGCAGAAGACAAGGCTCAGAACAAACCTTGTATTTCAAGAAGATGGCGCGCCCAGGTGGATTCGAACCACCGGCCTCACCCTTAGGAGGGGTGCGCTCTATCCAGCTGAGCTATGGGCGCGTTGCAGTGCGGGCGTGAATGATACCGGCTTGCCGGGAAAAAATCAGCCCCTTTTTATGGGTTGTCTGTCGGCATTGCGGGTCCTGCCCTTTCGCTGCACTGCACGCAGGATGTCGCAGTAATGTATCGCTGTTTGCCTGTTTTGCTTCCAGGCGTATCTGGTTGAGAGCACCCGGGTACCGGAATCAGATCCCGCTCAGGTAGCGGGCCACCGCTTCGATTTCCATCGGGGTCAGCTTGGTGGCAATGGAGCTCATGATGGCGTTTTCGTCAGTGCGCTCACGTTCGTTGAATTCACGCAACTGGCTGATCAGGTAGCGCATGTGCTGGCCGGCGATGCGCGGCAGCTCATCGGTGCCGGCGCCGTCTTCACCGTGGCAGCTTGAGCAGGCGGCAACGCCGGACCACTGGTTGCCGTTGTGATAGATGTATTTGCCGACTGCGGTGAAATCCGGGTCGCTGGCACGGTGTGCCTTGACCGGTTTGCCACTGAAATATTTGCCCAGAGCGACCATTTCGTCAGATTCGAGGTTGACGGCAATGTCATTCATGGTGCCCTTGCGCCGGCCTGCCTTGAAGTCTTCCAGCTGTTTGCTGATGTAGGCCGCGTTCTGGCCAGCCAGGCGCGGGTAAATGGCGCTGGAGCTTTCGCCATCGACGCCATGGCATACCTTGCATACCGAGTTGACAATGGCCGCAGCACGCTCGTCGTCGGCGGCCTGAACCTGGGCAACGACCAGTAAAGCGATCGGTAAAATGAGTTTGCGCAGCATTGGAAACACCCTCTTCAAAACACGGATAGCAACTTTTATTGTTTCAATTGATGCCGCAACCGGCCGCACTCACTCGACCCAGTTGCGCAGCGCCTGCCGCGCCTGCTCATTCAGCGGCTTGGCCTGCAGCCCGGTTGGCAGCCATTCGATGCCATACTCGGCATTGTCTGCCAGCGGAATGAAGCTGAGCCGGACCAGTTTCGCTTCGACAAACGGCAGGCTGCCGCCGGCCAGCTGCATGCCCTGCCAGACATCCAGCCCCCACCAGCTCCGTGCCAGTGGCTGCTCGGGGTATTGCGCGGCATTTTGCTGTTCAATACCCAGAAAGCGGGCGTTGATCCCGGACAGCCGGTATCCGGGCTGCAAGCCGATCAGGCTGGCCAGGCCGTGCCAATCCAGCAGTTGCACGTCCATGCCCCACAGTTCGCCATCAAGCAGGAACTGCCAGCTGTTGCGTCCGTCATCAAGGGTGACGCGATAACGGTCATTGTCGCCGCTGCCAACCTTCAGCACGGCAATGCGCTTGCCTTGCTGCTGTTGCTGGTAGCTATGAATATCATAGGCAAGCCCGCCGGCCAGCAGCGCCAGCAGAATCACGGTCAGTCCGAGGCTTCCGCGCAACCAGGCCAGGAACCAGTGGCCACGCCACAGAATCCGCACGCCCAGCCACAAAACCAGCAACGCCAGTGCGCCAACGCCCACTGCCAGACCTGTAAATTGCATGCGGAAAACTCCAGTCAGTAAAATTTGGTTATTATGCTTGCTGCCATCCCTTTCGTCCAAGCCGTTTTGTGACCCGTTTCCGGGTTAAGGAATTTCATGAGCTTTTTCCCCGAGCTGTCGATCAGCCTGCCCTTGTTGCTGTTGCTGATTGCTGTCGCCTTTACTGCCGGCTTTGTCGATGCCATTGCCGGCGGTGGCGGCTTGCTGACCATTCCGGCTCTGATGCTGTCAGGAATTCCGCCGCACCTGGTACTGGGCACCAACAAGCTGTGCGCAACCTTTGGCTCGGCGACCGCCAGCTATACCTTTTATCGGCGCGGCTATTTTCAGCCCGGGTTCTGGCGTCCCGCCCTGCTGGCTACGGCCGTTGGTGCGGCGCTCGGCGCCATTCTGGCGCAGAACATGCCGGCGCAGTGGCTCAACCAGTTCCTGCCGATTGTGGTGTTCCTGTGTGGTTTGTACATGCTGTTCAGCAAGATTCCGGAGCATGCAGAAGAGCATAGCCAGCCCGTTGCACAAAAGCGCCAGCTGCCGCAAGGGCTGCTGCTGGGCTTTTATGATGGTGTGGCCGGCCCCGGTACCGGCGCGTTCTGGACAGTCAGCACGCTGGTGCTCTACCCACTCGATTTGCTGCGCACCACCGGTGTGGCACGCACCATGAACTTTGTCAGCAATGGTGTGGCGCTGGCGATGTTTGTCATCGGCGGTCAGGTGATGTGGTCGCTGGGCATTGCCATGGGGCTGGCGCTGATGCTGGGCGCGGTGGCCGGGGCACGTCTGGCGATTGGCGGCGGCAGCCGGCTGATCCGTCCGCTGTTCATCCTGATGGTGATGGCGCTAACCATCAAGTTAGCGTGGCAGCACTGGCTTGGCGGTGCCTAGACGCTGGTGCAGGTATAGATCAATCAGATAACGGGCAATCGAGCCCGGCAGGGGCAGCAATGGCAACTCGTGGATGCTGAACCAGCGTGCATCCTCGATTTCCCCTTCCTCCGGAATGATGTCGCCATCCAGGTATTCGGCGTGATAGCCCATCATTATGGAGTGCGGGAAGGGCCAATTCTGGCTGGCGATATAGCGCAGGTTGTGCACCCGCACACGGGTTTCCTCGTAGACCTCCCGGTGCACGCAGCCTTCCATGGTCTCGCCCGGTTCGGCATAGCCGGCCAGGCAGCTGTACATGCCGTCGACAAAGCGCGGCGAGCGGGCCAGCAACAACTCGTCACCCTTGGTAATGAGCACGATCATGCAAGGCGACAGCCGCGGGTACTGCTCCAGCCGGCAGCTCAGGCAAAAGCGCATGCGGTGCTCGGCGGAGGATTGCATGCGTTCGCCGCAACTGCCGCAAAAGCGGTGCTCGCGCGCCCAGGTGCCAATCTGGCTGGCGTATGACAGCATGTGAAACCAGCTGGCACTGTCGTGGGCCAGTTGCGAGCGCAATGAAGTCCATTGCCAGTCCGGCTCGTCAGGCCGGTGGCTCAGTTCATACAGGAAGACCGGCGCGTCATTCAGGTAACCGATGCCCTGGATGTCCAGCAACCAGGGGGCAAAACGCCCGGCCAGGTCAGCCAGCGGCCAGAGCAGCTCGCCGTTACCCTGTTGCAAAAATGCTTGCCGGCAATGAATCAGCGCCTGCCCGTGCTGCCCGTCATGCACCGGCAGGCTGATGCGCCAGTCAGTCTGTAACGGCATTGGCAACCTGTGCCTGTGCTGCCGGCACCTGCATGCCAAGAAGCGCCAGGCTGCTCTGTGCGGCGTCGAGCGGGTCCTGCATGCTGCCATCCTGCAGGGTGCGGCCGCCTTCCAGGTAATACTCAAGGCTGGTGAGTACGTCAGCCAGGGTTTCCAGCGCGGACTGTTCGGGTATCCGGCCCGAGTTGATCATGTTCTGCCCGATATAATCGGCACACAACTGCACCAGCGAGGCAATGCGGTTTTCACCCATGAACCAGAGGCCGCCGCGCACCTGGGTCAGCACCACGGGTACGTTTTCCAGGTGATTGGTGTCGCCACCGGCTTCAAAGTAGGCAGTAATCGCTCGCTTGGCCAGCAGCAGCCCGTTGCTGGCTTCGCCCCTGATCACGATCTGCGCTTCCGTCAGCTGGTGACGGGCGAACACCTCGGCCTCGGACAACTCAGATACCCGGGCCGCATGCCGCTGCCCCAGCTCCAGGCTGGCCACCAGCCCTTCAATGTAGATGACCGAATCAGCCAGTTGCAGGAGTTCTTCCGGGGATACGTCTTCCGGCTGCTTCCAGTTGGCCAGTACCTTCAACTGGCGCTTGAGTGACATGCTGGCACCCGTCAGACCAACCATGATCAGGGTTTTTTCCAGCTTGCCGATGACCAGCGACAGATTTTCAAAGGCTTCGTTCGAGACGGTGCCGCGACCAATCAGGTCGACGGTGTCCTTGACGATGCTCAGCTCTTCCTGGATCGCAGTCGACAGTGAGCGCAGTACATTGGCACCCGGCCCGGACATGCGCCGGTATTCATCCGCCAGCATCTGGTCGGTAAACGGCAGGCTCGGCAGGTTGGCGGCAGCCTGTACCTCACGGGCCAGCGGGCCGGATGTCTGTGCCAGGGCAACTAGGTACAGCATGTCCTTGATCAGCCCGCGCGAAGGCGTGTAGCTGGCATTGGTCAAGTGCTGTCTGATTTCGCGGTCCAGACGGGAGAACAGCAGCTTGCGCTCGGTATTCAGCAGCAGTTTGCCTTCGATGAACGACTCCAGAGCAGCAGCCGAAACCCAGTAAAGTATGGTGTCGGCAGCGGCGGGATCGGTGCTGTCCATCTGCTGGACCAGACGCTTCATGGCATCCAGCGCCGGCGCAACATTCTTTTCCTTGATGACGGACAACAGTGCCAGCTGGTACAGGTGGCGCTGGCGTGTCAGGGCCACCGCCGGATCAGACAGCTGGCGGGTTTGTGGCTGCCCGGGACGCTCCACACTAAGCCGGGCCGAGAAGAAGTAGCTTTCCGGCAAGCGTGACTGACCGGCCGCCAGACGCAGCTTGTTGATGGCCGGCAGCAACAGCTCGGGCATCTCGACCCAGTTGGCCTCCAGCTGCTCCAGGTAGCTGTGCAGTACATGCAGGCCATTGTTGATGGCCGACAATTGCTCGTTGCACTGTTCATTGGCGCCGGCCGGAATGGCCGTGGCCAGCGTTTGCATCTCCTGCGCCAGCATCTCGGCACCCGTCAGCCCGATCAGGGACAAAATGCCTTTCACCTGCTGCAGGTTGTGCACCGAGCGCTGCAACAGGGTGCCGCTGTCCCGCTCTTCCAGAAAGCGTTCAAGGTTCTGCTGCGTTTCCGTCATGGTGGCAAATAACTCTTCGCGCACTACGCCCAGTGAAGATGCTCCTGTTGCCATGCCTTATTTCCTGTTCCTTTATCTGTCAAAACCCGGGTTGTCGCGGATATCACCCGGCCACGGACGGCTGTTTGCAGGTGTCCGGCCTGCTTTTGCCCGATTCCGGGTACAGCTGCGGCCCGGTCTAGTGGCAATATAATCGCTGACAGTCTCTTGTCAATCGCCGGAGCCGTCAAGCAAACCACTCATTTTTATCATATTTTGCGGTCATCTTAACAGCACGGCAAAGATTCGCTTGCATATCTTTTATCTGCTGTCCGGCGGTCCTGCCGGTTGCCGGCGCAAGCACCCGCCTGTCCGTCAAACAGCTCAGCAGTCCTTGAACTCTGCCGTTTTCTTGCTCATCTGCGCGGCGACGGCAACACGCAGATCTTCCGACTGCAGCATGGCGGCATTCCAGGTGGCCACATAATTTAGCCCGTCATCCACATCATGGTCGCGCATATAGCGGATCATTTCCTTGGTGCCGCGAATGGCCAGCGGTGACTTGCCGGCGATCTCCCCTGCCAGTTGCGTGACTTCCTGCAGCAGGCTGTCACGGTCGCTGTAGACGCGATTGACCAGCCCGATTTGCCGCGCCTCATCCGCCTCGACAAAGCGCCCGGTATAAGCCAGCTCGCGCATGACGCCATCGCCGATGATGCGTGGCAGGCGCTGCAGCGTGCCGACATCCGCCGCCATGCCGACATCGATTTCCTTGATCGAGAAACGCGCATCGGCACTGCAATAACGCATGTCGCAGGCGCTGATCAGGTCAACCGCTCCGCCAATGCAATAACCCTGGATGGCCGCCAGCACAGGCTTGCCACAGCGGTCCACTGCTTCAAGGGCCGCCTGCAGACGCTTGATGTGATCACGCAGGATGAGCGCGTTGCGTCCCGGGTCCTGGCCCAGCTGGCCGGCCAGCGAAGCCAGGTACATCAGGTCGATACCGCTGCAAAAATGTTCGCCAGCACCGCTGAGCACCACGGCACGGACACCGGGGTCACGATCCAGCCGGGCGAAGATTTGCGGAATCTCCAGCCAGAAATCCTCGCCCATGGCATTGAGCTTGGCCGGGCGGTTCATCTGTACCTGTGCCACCTTGTCGGTGATCTCGACGGTGAAGAAATTGTAGTTCATGCGTACTCCGTTTTTTATTGGAATGATTGGTGTAACGATTTTTACCGGTTTTCTGCTGCTGTTACCAGTCCAGTTCCCGGCCGCTGGCCTTGGTCAAGTCCTGCAGGAAAGCGCGGTGCGCCTCCAGTTCGGCCGTGGTTGGTGCCAGCACTGGTGCCGGCACGCGGCCGGCGGCCAGCCGGCGGATCGCACCCGCTCCCAGCCCGTTGCCATCACCATCGCCAGACAGCAGCAAGCTGCTCTGGCCACCGGTCATGTGCAGAAAAACATCCGCGAGGATTTCCGCGTCAAGCAGGGCGCCGTGCAGCTCGCGCCTGGAGTTGTCGACATGGTAGCGGGTACACAGGGCGTCCAGGGTGTTGCGCTGCCCGGGGTGACGCTCCCGCGCCATCACCAGGGTATCCAGAACCGTGCAGTACTGGCTGATGTCTGCCCGCTCACTCTGGCCCAGCAGGGCAAATTCGTTTTCAATGAAGCCGACGTCAAAGGGAGCGTTGTGAATGACCAGCTCGGCGCCCTTGATGAACTCGAAAAACTCGTCGGCCACCTCCCGGAAGCGCGGCTTGTCACGCAGGAATGCATCGGTAATGCCGTGTACCGCAATTGCGCCCTCGTCCACTTCCCGGTCCGGCTGGATGTAGACATGGTAGTGCCGGCCGGTTAGGCGACGTTCTATCACCTCGACACAACCAATCTCGATAATGCGGTGGCCTTCGGTGACCGGCATGCCGGTGGTTTCAGTATCCAGAACTACATATCTCACTTGCGTACCTCGTCAACACCCTTGTTGGCCAGTTGGTCGGCCCTTTCATTGCCGGGATGGCCGGTATGGCCTGCCACCCATTGCCACTGCACGTCATGTTGCTGAACCAGGGCATCGAGCTGCTGCCACAGGTCCTGATTCTTCACCGGCTGCTTGCTGGCGGTCTTCCAGCCACGTTTTTTCCAGTTGGCCAGCCACTGCTGCATGCCCTGCATGACGTATTTGGAGTCTGTCACCAGCAATACGTTGCTGCGTCTTTTCAGCGCCGCCAGCCCTTCAATCACCGCCTGCAGTTCCATGCGGTTGTTGGTGGTGTTGTCTTCGCCACCAAACAGCTCCAGCGACCGGCCCTTGTATTGCAGCAGGGCACCCCAGCCTCCCGGCCCCGGATTGCCCTTACAGGCGCCGTCGGTATAGATGTGTATCTGATCAGTCATGTCTGCGTTGTTCTTCTACTATTTCTGGTTTTGCCGTCTGCTGTGCCACCGGCAAGGGCAACAGCCCTTTCAAGCGCCGGATGCGCTGGCGCTGCGCCGGCGCGGCATGTACCTGTTTGCGGGCCGCTATCATATAGCATGCACCCAGCGGCCACTGCCTTTTTGCCAGAAAAGCTTCCAGACGGCCACCTGCCCGCTGCCAGCCGGCAGGCAAATAATGGGCAAATACCGGCGCTTCCAGTGCAAAGCCAAGCACCGCCAGCCATTCCGATACTCGCGCCGCCGACAGTTTGTGGCTACGCTGCCACAGGCTGTCACCAACAAAGCCCTGCCACCAGGGATTGCGCCCCGTCAGCAACAGATAACCACCGGGGCGCACCGCCCGGGCAGCCTCGCGCAGCAGATCATGGGGTGAGCGTGAAAATTCCAGGCTGTGTTGCAGCACGACTGCATCGGCACCATCCGGCTGAACCGGCCACTGGCTTTCGGAGCAATAAATGTCCTGCTCCTGCTCATCACTGCCAAGCCGTATCCGGCAACGGATGTCGCTGTGCCACTGTGCCCCGGTCACTGCGTTATACAGCAGCAGGTAGCTGCCAAAGCAGCGCTCCAGGCGTCGCTCCAGCCACTGCTGCTCCGCTTGCAGCAGCAAAGCGGACTGCGGCAGCGCCAGCCAGTGTCGCACTTCCAGCGGGGATACCGGCCCCCTCGCTTTCAACCGTGCCATTTCAAGCATATGTTTCTCCATATCCTGCCGGGATCGACAGCAGTTTTGACGGTCTGTTATGGTTCTGCAACCGTTGATTTTTTTACAGGACATTCCATGTTGACCATCACTGCCCTGCCCGCGTTTAACGACAACTATATCTGGCTGCTGCAAAACCCGGTCACACACTGCTGCGCAGTGGTTGACCCGGGCGACGCCGGCCCAGTCATCCGCTGGCTGGAAGACAACCCGCAGTGGCAGCTGACCGACATCCTGATCACCCATCATCATCGTGACCATACCGGTGGCATCGCGGCGTTGAAGCAGCTGACCGGCGCTACAGTATATGGCCCGCAGCTGGAAACCATCGAGGGTGTTGACCATCCCCTGTCCGACGGCCAGCAGGTGCAGGTACTGGGGCGCACGCTCAGTGTCCTGCATGTCCCGGGACATACCCTGGGCCATATTGCCTACTACCTGGACGGACAACAGCCATGGTTGTTTAGCGGCGATACATTGTTTCTGGCCGGCTGTGGCCGCCTGTTCGAAGGAACGCCGGAGCAAATGTACCATTCCCTGCAACGCCTGGCTGCACTGCCGGCCCACACCCTGGTGTATTGCACTCACGAATACAGCCTGTCCAACCTGAAATTTGCCGCTGCCGTGGAGCCGGACAATACAGTCATCAGCGCCCGCATGCAGGAAATCGATGCGCTGCGCAAGCAGGACCGGATCAGTCTGCCCAGCACCCTGGCCGACGAGCTGGCCACCAATCCCTTCCTGCGTTGCAACGAGCAGCAGGTGATTACCAGCGCAGCCCGCGAAAGCGGACAGCCGCCGGCAAGTCCGGTGGAGGTGTTTGCCGCCATCCGTGTCTGGAAAGACAACTTCTGACATCTGGTCATGTCACAGCTGATGGCTTTCTGCAGAAGCGGGCTTGTCCTTCGACAAGTTTAGCCCGCTGACATGCAGCTTCGGCCGGTTCCGCTTGACCACCCTGCCCGTCGTCCATAGAATTTGCAGAATTTTATTTTTTCCAGTTATTCCATGCCAAACGCAGCTTTTCATCCTCACGGGCAGATCACCCGGATGCTGTGCAGCGGGCTGCTTGCCTGCACCGCACTGCTATTTGCCGGTTGCCAGCAATCAGGCTTGCAGCCACAAATCCAGGATGAACAGGCCCTCAAAGAACGCCTGGCACCACTGGACATGCCAAATCGCAACTGGTCCGAACAGGCTCTGCGGCAAAGCCGGGCCACTACTGCGACCGCTGCTTCTGCCCAGGTGGTTGATGATGAAAACACCCCGGCCATCAGCGACATCTGGCAACGTATCCGCCACGGTTTCCAGCTGCTGGACGAAGACCTGGACAACCCCCGCATCGACCAGCAACGCCTGTGGTTCGCCAGCCGTACCGGCTCGCTGGAAACCATTGCCAAGCGCAGCAGCCCCTACATCCACTATATTGTCGAAGCACTGGACAACCGCGACATGCCGCTGGAGCTGGCTCTGCTGCCGGTGATTGAAAGTGCGTACAACCCTCTGGCCTACTCGCCGTCCCAGGCCGCCGGACTGTGGCAGTTCATTCCCTCGACCGGCCGCAACTTCAAGCTCAAGCAGACACGCTGGTATGACGGCCGTCGTGATATCGTCGCCTCGACCGAGGCTGCCCTGGACTATCTGACCTACCTGAATCAGATGTTCGACGGTGACTGGTTGCTGACCCTGGCCGCTTACAATGCCGGCGAGGGCACTGTCAGCCGCGCCATCAAGCGCAACAACGGGCTTGGCCTGCCGACCGACTACTGGAACCTGCAGCTCCCCAAACAGACCCAGGCCTATGTGCCCAAGCTGCTGGGCCTGGCCCAGCTCATCGCCAGCCCGCAAGCCTACGCCCTGAACCTGCCCGAGGTGCCGGACGAACCCTACTTCGCCCGCGTCCCTCTGGAACACCAGCTGGACCTGCAACGCATCGCGTCTCTGGCCAAGGTGCCGGCAGAACATATCCGTGCACTGAATCCGGCCTTCAAGGAAGGCATCACCCTCGACGGGCCGCAACACGTGCTGGTACCGGCGGAGCAGGCCGAGCGTCTAGAGCGCAAACTGGCCACGCTAGACCCTGACGAGCTGCTGCAGGTACAGCCCTACATTGTGCGCTCCGGCGACACCCTGTCCGGCATTGCCCAGCGCCACGGCACCTCGGTGGCCAGCATCCGTCAGCTGAACAAGCTGAAAAACAACCAGTTGCGTATTGGCCAGCACCTCAAGCTGGCCGGGGCCGCACCACAGGTTGCCCAGCAGACAACCACCAGCACCACTTCCAAAGCGCCCGCTGCCAGCAAATACCAGGTACGCAAGGGCGATACCCTGGGCGCCATTGCCGCCCGTCATGGCACCAGCGTGAAACAGCTGCGCCAGCTGAACAACCTGCAGCATGACCGGCTCAAGATCGGCCAGACCCTGCTGATCAAGCCCGGCAGCACCCGCTATGTGGTCCGTGCCGGCGATACATTCACGGGCATTGCCCAGCGTCATAAAGTCAGTGTCCGCCAGCTGCAAAGCTGGAATCCGTCACAAAGCAAACTGCTCAAACCGGGCCAGACGCTGACGCTGCATCTGTAGGTCCGGATTTATCCGGACAAACCTGGTCAAATCTGGCAATAGCGAGACTATGTGCGAATGAATTCGCACCTACATGATCATCTGTAGGTTCGAATTTATTCGAACAATCCCGACATGCGTACGCCAGCACAGCAGACTGCCGGCATTTCACGTTAGACTAGGCGGTCATCCACACTCATGCCTGCTTCCGGGAGAACATCTTTGCTTTATTTGTTACGTTTTCTCGTTATTGCCACTTTGCTGCATGCCGGTCTGGTGCAGGCTGCGGTCACCCTGAGTCACGGTTTTGCCCGTTTCGGCCAGCCGCAATACCCCGCCAGCTTCAGTCACTTCGACTGGGTCAACCCGGCAGCGCCCAAGGGCGGTCACCTGCGCCTGATGGCCCTGGGCACCTTTGACAGCCTGAACCCCTACATCCTGAAAGGCACCAGCCCGATTGGCACCGGCGATTTCTATCAATACGGCATCAGCGAGCTAAACGCGCCTTTGATGGTCGGGCATGGCAGCTTCGACCCGTCCGGTGACGAGACCGCCAGCGCCTACGGGCTGGTCGCCGAAAGCATCCAGTACGCCGACGACCTGCGCTGGGTGGTGTTCAACCTGCGCAAGCAGGCCCGCTTCCATGATGACCGGCCGATCACCGCCAGCGATGTCGAATTTTCCTGGCGCACCCTGAAAAAACACGGACACCCGCAATACCGCAATTATCTGAAGGATGTAGCCCGCGTCGAGATTCTTGCGCCGCTCAAGGTGCGCTTTGTGTTCAAGCAACCGGCTACTCGTCAGCAGATCCTTGATCTGGGTGATTTGCCGGTGCTGCCCAAGCACTACTGGAGCAAACGCGACTTCACCCAGACCAGCTTCGAGCCGCCGCTGGGCAGCGGTCCCTACCGCATCACCGAGGTCAAGCCCGGGCGCAGCCTGCGCTTCGAACGGGTGAAAAACTGGTGGGGCAAGGATTTGCCGGTAAACGTCGGCAAGTACAACATCGATCGTATCGATGTGGACTTCTATCGCGACCGTCATGTTGCCTTCGAGGCGTTCAAGGCCGGCAGCTTCGACCTGTACATCGAGCATCAGGCCAAGAACTGGGCCAGCAACTACCGCTTTCCTGCCCTGTTGCGCGGTGACGTGCTTCGTGCCGAAATCCCGCACCAGATTCCGACCCCGACCCAGGCGCTGTTCATCAACACCCGTCGCGCACCCTTTGACGATGTGCGGGTGCGCGAAGCCCTGTCGCTGCTGTTCGACTTCGAATGGGCCAACCGCACGTTATTCAACAGCGTCTATCAGCGTACCACCAGTTTTTTCCCCAACAGCCCCTTTGCCGCCCGCGACATTCCATTGGGTGCCGAATGGCTGCTACTCAAACCCTGGCAAGAGCAATTGCCCGACGGCCTGCTTGAACAACCCTTCCAGGTACCGGTCACCGACGGCCGTGGCATTCCCCGCGAACAGCTGGCCCGGGCGCTGGCACTGTTCCAGCAGGCGGGCTGGAAAGCCGGCCGCAACGGATTGAAAAACAGCCAGGGCAAGCTGCTGCAACTGGAAATCCTGCTGGTCAATCCGGGGCTGGAGCGCATCCTGCAGTCCTATGTCCAGACCCTGCGCCGCATCGGCATCGAGGCTCGCCTGCGTACCGTCGACCGTGCCCAGTTCAAGCACCGGCTGGACGCGTTCGACTATGACATGACATTGCTGGTGCTGCCGCAAAGCCTGAATCCCGGCCCGGAACAATGGCTGTATTTCCACTCCAGTCAGGCCGGCATACGGGGCGGCAAGAATTACGCCGGCATCCAGAATCCGGTGGTGGACGCCATGCTGGAAGCCGTCATGCAGGCCCGCACCCGCAACGAACTGGAATCGGCAATGCAAGCGCTCGACCGTGTATTGTTGTGGCAACATTATGTTGTGCCGAACTGGTATATTAGCCAGCACCGCATCGCTTACAGCAAGCGGCTGCAACATCCCCAGATACCCCCCTACACCCTTGGCCTGCGTGCCTGGTGGCTCGACCCGGCGGAGACCCCCTGATGACCGGACACCTGACAACAAGGCTGCTGGCCCTGCTGTTACTGCTGACATGCGCCACCGGCAGCCATGCCGAACACGCGCTGACCCTCTATGGCGAAGCGCCAAAGTACCCGGCAGATTTCCGTCATTTCGACTACGTCAATCCGGATGCACCCAAGGGCGGCACCCTGCGCCTGTCCGGCCTGAACGGCTTCGACAGCCTCAACCCCTTCATTCCCAAGGGCAATGCCGCCGACCATATCGGCCTGATCTACGACACCCTGACCTACCACTCGCCGGACGAGCCCTTTACCGAATACGGCCTGCTGGCCGAACGCATCGAGCGTGATCCGGACAACCTTTTCGTACGCTTCCAGCTGCGTCCCGAAGCCCGCTTCCATGATGGCCAGCCGGTCACCGCCGAAGACGTTGCCCACACCTTCGAGCTGCTCACCACCCAGGGCCACCCGCTGTACCGCCAGTACTATGCCGACGTAGCCGAGGTGGTGGTCGAGAGCCAGCACAGCGTGCGTTTCGACTTCAAGCACGGGCACAACCGCGAGCTGCCGCTGATTCTCGGCCAGCTGCAGGTGCTGCCCAAACACTGGTGGCAAGGCAACGACTTCAGCAAGACCTCGTTGCAGCCGCCACTGGGCAGCGGCCCCTACCGCATCGGCAGGGTATCTGCCGGACGCAGCATCATCTACGAGCGGGTAGCCGACTGGTGGGGCAAGGATTTGCCGGTCAGCCGTGGCCAGTACAACTTCGACCGGGTACACATCGACTACTACCAGGACATGTCGGTAGCGCTGGAAGCCTTCAAGGCCGGCCAGTTCGACTTCAACCTGGAGTATTCCGCCAAGGACTGGGCCACCGGCTACAACTCGCCGGCACTCAAGCGCGGCGACATCCTGCGCGAGGAAATCCACAACCACAACCCGGTCGGCATGCAGGCCTATGTCTTCAACCTGCGCCGCCCGATGTTCCAGGACCGCCGGGTGCGCGAGGCGATCGCCCTGTTGTTCGACTACGAGTGGACCAACAAGCAGCTGTTCTATGGTGCCTACCTGCGCACCAACAGCTTCTTTGCCAATTCCGAACTGGCTTCCAGCGGCCTGCCTGACGAAGCCGAGCTGGAACTGCTGGAGCCGCTACGCGGACAGATTCCCGACGAAGTCTTCACCACGCCCTTCAAGCTGCCGGTCAGTGATGCCAGCGGCATCATCCGTGAGCGCCGTCTGCAAGCATGGCAGCTGCTGCAGGACGCCGGCTACCGCATCGAGAAGGACCGCATGGTGAATGCCGACGGCCAGCCGCTGGCCTTCGAGTTCATCATCGCCCAGACCAACCTTGAGCGCGTGTTGCTGCCGTTCAAGCGCAACCTTGAAGAACTGGGCATCGAGATGACCATCCGCCGTGCCGACGTGTCCCAGTACATCAACCGCATGCGTTCGCGGGATTTCGACATGACCTCGGCGATCTGGTCACAGTCCAGTTCGCCCGGCAATGAACAGCGCGACTTCTGGCACTCCAGCAGCTTCGACAACCCCGGCAGCCGCAACTTCATCGGCCTGCAGGACCCGGCCATCGACAGCCTGGTGGAAGGCCTGATCAACGCCGACAGTCGCGACAGCCTGATCACCCACACCCGCGCACTCGACCGCGTACTGCTGTGGGGCCACTACGTGATCCCCAACTACTACACCGACAGCTGGCGTATCGCCCACTGGAAGCACCTGCAGCGGCCAGCGAAGCCGCCACTATACGACTACGGCCTGTTCACCTGGTGGATCGACGGCCAGCAGCCGCAAGTACAGGAGGCTGCTGAGTAAATGGCCGCCTATATCGTCCGTCGCCTGCTGCTGATCATCCCCACCCTGTTCGGCATCCTGCTGCTCAACTTCGTCATCATCCAGGCTGCCCCCGGCGGCCCGGTCGAGCAGATGATCGCCAAGCTGGAAGGCTTTGACAGTGCCGCCGGTGGTGCCACCGGGCGCATTTCCGGCGGCGGTAGCGAGGTCGGCAGCAGCAGCGGCCAGTATCGTGGCGCCCAGGGACTGGACCCTGAGCTGGTGGCCGAAATCGAGCGCATGTACGGCTTTGACAAGCCGGCACCGGAGCGCTTCTGGATCATGCTGAAAAACTACGCCCGTTTCGATTTCGGCAACAGCTTCTTCCGCGATGCCAAGGTCACCGAGCTGATTGTCGAGAAGATGCCGGTCTCGGTGTCGCTGGGGCTGTGGAGCACCCTGCTGATGTATCTGGTGTCGATACCCCTGGGCATCAGCAAGGCGGTACGCCACGGCAGTACCTTCGACATGTGGACCAGTACCGCCATCGTGCTCGGCTATGCCATTCCCGCGTTCCTGTTTGCCATCCTGCTGGTGGTGGTGTTTGCCGGCGGCAGCTACCTGAGCTGGTTTCCACTGCGCGGTCTGACTTCGCCCAACTTCGAGGACCTGAGCACGCTGGGCAAGATCGGCGATTATTTCTGGCACCTGGCCCTGCCGGTCACAGCCTTAGTGATCGGCAACTTCGCCACCCTGACCCTGCTGACCAAAAACAGCTTTCTTGACGAGATCAACAAGCAGTATGTGGTCACCGCCCGCGCCAAGGGCCTGAGCGAGCGCCGCGTGCTCTATGGTCATGTGTTCCGCAATGCCATGCTGATCATCATTGCCGGCTTCCCCGCCGCCTTCATCGGCATGTTCTTCACCGGCTCGCTGCTGATCGAGGTGATCTTCTCGCTGGACGGCCTGGGCCTGCTCAGTTTCGAGGCGGCCATCAACCGGGACTATCCGGTGGTGTTCGGCACGCTGTTCCTGTTCACCCTGCTGGGTCTGCTGGTCAAACTGATCGGCGACATCACCTACACCCTGGTGGACCCGCGCATCGACTTCTCGGGCAGGGGCTGACGTCATGGCATTGTCTCCGGTCAACCAGCGGCGTTTCGCCCAGTTCAAGGCCCACCGTCGCGGCTGGTATTCGCTGTGGCTGTTTCTTGCGCTGTTTGTGCTCAGCCTGGGAGCCGAGCTGATCGCCAACGACAAGCCGCTGGTGGTGCGCTACGACAGCAGCTGGTATTTCCCGGTGTTCAAGCGCTACGCCGAAACCGAATTCGGCGGCGAGTTTCCGCTGCAGGCCAACTACAAGAGCCCCTACATCCGCGAGCTGATTGCCGAAAAGGACGGCTGGATGCTGTGGCCGCCGATTCCCTTCAGCTACGACAGCATCAACTACGATCTGAACGTGCCGGCCCCTGCTCCGCCATCCAGCGTCAACTGGCTGGGCACCGACGATCAGGGCCGTGACGTGCTGGCACGGGTGATCTACGGCCTGCGCATTTCGGTGCTGTTTGCCCTCACCCTGACGCTGTGCAGCTCGGTGCTGGGTGTGCTGGCCGGTGCCCTGCAGGGCTTCTATGGCGGCTGGGTGGATCTGGCCGGCCAGCGTTTTCTGGAGATCTGGTCCGGGCTGCCGGTGCTTTATCTGCTGATCATCATGGCCAGTTTCATTCAGCCCAATTTCTGGTGGCTGCTGGGCATCATGCTGCTGTTTTCCTGGATGAGCCTGGTCGATCTGGTGCGTGCCGAATTTCTGCGCGGGCGCAACCTTGAATATGTCCGGGCCGCGCGGGCACTGGGCATGCGTGATGCGCCCATCATGTTCCGTCACATCCTGCCCAATGCCATGGTCTCCACCATGACTTACATGCCCTTCATCATCACCGGCGCCATCGGCACACTGACCGCGCTGGATTTTCTCGGCTTCGGCCTGCCACCCGGTTCCCCCTCCCTTGGCGAGCTGGTTGCGCAGGGCAAGGCCAACCTGCAGGCACCCTGGCTGGGCATTACCGCCTTTGCCGTGCTGGCGATTTTGCTGAGTTTGCTGGTATTCATCGGGGAGGCGGCACGCGATGCATTCGACCCCAGAAAATAACCCCTTGCTGGAAGTACGCGAGCTGGCGGTGGACTTTGTCACCGCAGCCGGTCACACCCAGGCAGTACGCTCGGTCAGCTTTCAATTGGAGCCGGGCAAGACCCTGGCGCTGGTCGGCGAAAGCGGCTCGGGCAAGTCGGTGACTGCCCATTCCATCCTGCGCCTGCTGCCAGCCACTGCACGCCACCCGTATGGCAGCATCAGCTACCGTGGCCAGAACCTGCTGCAAGCCAGCGAAAGACAGATGCGCGGCATTCGCGGCAACCGCATCGCGATGATCTTTCAGGAGCCGATGAGCGCCCTCAACCCGCTGCATACCGTGGGCAAGCAGATCGGCGAGATACTGCAGCAGCACAAGGGGCTGCGCAAACAGCAGGCCGCCGAGCGCGCACTGGAGCTGCTGCGGCTGGTCGAGATCCGAGAGCCGGAAAAGCGGCTGGATTCCTACCCGCACGAGCTATCCGGCGGCCAGCGCCAACGGGTGATGATCGCCATGGCGCTGGCCAACGAGCCGGAAATCCTGATTGCCGACGAGCCGACCACGGCACTGGACGTCACCGTTCAGCACAAGATTCTCGTGCTGCTGAAAAAACTGCAGCAGCAACTGGGCATGGCTATCCTGCTGATCAGCCATGACCTGAACATGGTACGCCGCGTCGCTGACCAGGTGTGCGTGATGCAAAACGGCCAGGCGGTGGAAAACCGTCCCTGTGCCGAGCTGTTTGCCGATCCGCAGCACCCCTATACCCGCGCCCTGCTCTCGGCCGAGCCCAGCGGCGGCCCGGCAGCCACTGAAGCCGGAGAAACCCTGTTGCAGGTGGATGATCTGCGAGTCTGGTTTCCGGTCAAGGCCGGCATCCTGCAGCGTACCGTCGATCACATCAAGGCGGTGGACGGCATCAGTCTGCAGCTGCGCCGTGGTCAGACACTGGGCGTGGTCGGTGAAAGCGGCTCGGGCAAGTCGACCCTCGGCCTGGCCATTTTGCGCCTGATCGACAGTCGTGGACGCATCCAGTTTGCCGGCCAGGCGCTGGATTCACTGAACCAGAAGCAGCTGCGACCCTGGCGAAAACAGATTCAGGTGGTTTTTCAGGACCCTTTTGGTAGCCTGAGCCCGAGAATGAGCGTCTCAGAGATTATCGGTGAAGGATTGCGCATCCATGGCATGGGCAATCCCGCCGAACAGGAACAGGTCATCATTCAGGCGTTGCAGGATGTCGGACTCGATCCGGACACCAGGCACCGCTATCCGCACGAGTTTTCCGGCGGTCAGCGCCAGCGTATCGCCATTGCCCGCGCGCTGGTGCTCAAGCCGGAACTGATTCTGCTGGACGAGCCCACTTCGGCGCTGGACCGCAGCGTGCAGTGCCAGGTGGTGGATCTGCTGCGCGAGTTGCAGCTGAAGTATGATCTGACCTACGTATTCATCAGCCATGACCTGGCCGTTGTCAGAGCCGTCAGCCACCAGCTGATGGTGATGCGCAAGGGCCAGGTCGTTGAACAGGGTGACGCCGGACAGCTGTTTGGCGCACCACAACATCCGTACACGCAACAGTTGCTGGAAGCCGCTTTTGCTTCGGCTCCGGCCAGCATAACCAACTAGACCAAGGGGAATACCATGGGTTTCATGAAAGGAAAGAAAGTTCTGATTGTCGGCGTGGCCAGCAAGCTGTCCATCGCCGCCGGCCTGGCCGAAGCCATGCATCGTGAAGGTGCCGAGCTGGCATTTACCTACCAGAACGAAAAGCTCAAAGGCCGCGTGGAAGGCTTTGCCGAGCAATGGGGCTCCAGCGCCGACCTCTGCTTCCCCTGTGATGTAGCCAACGACGAGGACATCACCAACGTTTTCACCGAACTGGGCAAGAAATGGGACGGCCTGGACTGCATCGTGCACTCCGTGGGCTTTGCTCCCGGTGACCAGCTTGATGGCGACTTTACCGAAGTCACCACCCGCGAAGGCTTCAAGATTGCCCACGACATCAGCGCCTACAGCTTCATCGCCCTGGCCAAGGCCGGTCGCGAGATGATGAAGGGCCGCAACGGCAGCCTGCTGACCCTGACCTACCTGGGCTCGGTGCGCACCATGCCCAACTACAACGTCATGGGCCTGGCCAAGGCCAGTCTGGAAGCCAGCGTACGCTACCTGGCCGCCAGCATGGGTCCGGAAGGCACCCGCGTGAACGCCGTCTCCGCCGGCCCCATCCGCACCCTGGCCGCTTCCGGCATCAAGAACTTCCGCAAGATGCTCAGTGCCAACGAAGCCCAGACGCCGCTGCGCCGTAACGTCACCATCGAGGAAGTCGGCAACGCCGGTGCCTTCCTGTGTTCCGACTTGGCGTCAGGCATCAGCGGCGAGATTCTCTATGTGGATGGCGGTTTCAACACCACCGCAATGGGTGCCATCGAAGAGTAAGCTCTTTGATTGCCACACCAAAACCGCGACCTCTGTGTCGCGGTTTTTTATTGGTGGGTTGTGAACCGGTTGTGGGAGCGGGCTTGCCCGCGACAAAGAATAAGCCGTTTCTCAGGGGCAAGCCCCTTCGCACAATCTTGCTGCCAATTCATTCGCACGGAAGGCTGCCACTCTCGTAGAGAACAGCAGCTGTAGGTTCGAATTTATTCGAACAAAGCCCAGCACAGCTGGGCCCATAATATCCAGCTGTGCGAATAAATTCGCACCTACAGGCAGTCCGAACCCATCCATCTGTTTACACCCGGCTCATGTTCACCTAGCAAGCCAACCACAGCACATTCGTCATCCTTCGCACACTCGCAAAATCCAGTAACTACAAAACCGGCACAAAAAAAACCGCAGCCCATGGGCTGCGGTTTTTTCTTTCAACAACTGCCAGCAGATCAGAAGCGCTCGATTTTGGCGTCCTTTTCCAGCTGACGGGTAAAGGCGGCAAAATCACCCTGCCCCAGGCGGGATGCCAGGATGTCACGCAGCGCTTGCAGCTGCTCAGGGGCCACCGCCTCTTCCGGTGTACCGACACCCGCCAGACGCAATACCACGTAGCGGCCATCAGGCAGGCTCAAGCCGGCATGGCTGAACTGGCCGTCATCCGGTTTGGGCATGCGGAACACCTGTTGCAGCACTTGCGGTTCAACGCTATCTTCCATGCGGGTAGCCGCCTCAAAACGCTGCCAGTCCGGGGTCGGTTCAGCCCGGTCTTCACTCAGGGCAGTCAGCAGTTCTTCACCCTGGACACGAGTCTGCTCACCGGCCTTGTCCACCCGCAGCAGCTCGACAATCCCGTCACGCACATCGGCCAAAGCCAGTTGTTCAGGCTTGTGATGCTCCTTGACGCGCAATACCACCACGGTATCGGCATCCAGCTCAAGCGCATGACTGTTGGCACCTTCTTCCAGGATTTCCTCACTGAAAGCCGCCTCAATCACCTGCCGATTGGCAAAGATGCCCTCGCCACCCTCACGACCGAACGCCGGACTCAGCTTGACTTGCAGGCCAAGCTCCTGCGCCGGCTGCTGCAGGTCGGCAGCCTCGTAGGCAGCGCCTTCCAGCGCGTCAACCTGCTCGACGAACAGCTGCTCGACCTTGCCGGCACGCACATCCTGCAACAGGCTGTCACGCATGTTGGCCAGTTCGGGAATGTCGGCACCCTGCACGTCCAGCAACTTGATCAGGTGCCAGCCGAACGCGGTCTGCACCGGCTCCGATACCTGTCCCTTCTCCAGTGCATAGAGCGCGTCTTCAAAAGCCGGCTCATAAACGTCCGGTCCGGCAAAGCCCAGGTCACCGCCGTCTACGGCAGAGCCCGGATCATCGGACAGCTCGCTGGCCAGTGCGGCAAAGTCCTCGCCAGCGGCAATCCGCCCGGCAGTGGCTTGCGCCTTTTCCAGTGCTTCTGCCAGTTCTTTCTCGGTACCGGCCTCAAACAGGATATGGGCAGCTCGGCGTTGCTCGGCGAGGTTGGCAATTGCTGCCTCGTAGGCATCACGCACGTCTTCTTCACTGACCTCAATCTGGCTGGCCAGTGCCGACTTGCTCAGTTCGATGTATTCAAGCACGACTTGCTCGGGAGTCATGTAGCGCTCCAGGCTCGACTGGTAGAAGGCTTCGACCTCGCTGTCGGCAACCTCGACCGCATTGAGATCCGGCTTGATTTCAACCATCGAGAAGTCCCGCGTCTGACGCTCCAGGCGGGCAAAAGCCTCGGCTTCCTGTGCAGTGACGAAAGCGCTGTTGATAATGCCGCTTTGCAACTGGGTCAGCTGGATGTCCTGCTCCAGCATGCGACGGAACTGCATGCGCCCATAGCCCATCTGGCGCAACACCTGGTCAAAGCGCTGGGCATCGAACTGGCCGTCCTGCTGAAACTCGGGAAACTGCACGATGAAGCTGTCAACCGCTGCAGTGGAGCTGACAATTCCGGATTTTTCGGCAGCCTGGAGCAGCAAGGTGCGACCAATCAGGCTTTTCAGGGCCATTTCGTTCAGCAGCTTGTCATCCAGACCCGCCATGTTGAAGTCGGCACCAAACTGTTGGGCCAACTGGCGCTGCTGGATGCTCTTTTCCTGGGCCAGTGCGTCCAGGGTAATTTCTGTATCGTTGACCTTGGCCGCATTGTTGCGGTTACTGGTCGAACTCATGATGGCTTCAAAACCGGTAAACGACAGAAGCACGACAATCAGGCCGACAATGACCTTGGAGATCCAGCTGGTTGAGCGGTCCCTGATATTTTGCAGCATATACCCTCCGGAACAAGCCGCCTTGCAAAACACAAAAAACAAAGGCGCACCACCCGATGCGCCTTTGTTTATCGATTGACCCGTTACCGGGTCAAGGTGCAGTCTTCACCAAAACTCAGGCGTTGACCGCATCCTTCAGCGCCTTGCCTGGCTTGAAGCCGGGAACCTTGGCGGCGGGGATTTCGATGGTCTTGCCGGTTTGCGGGTTACGACCGGTACGTGCAGCACGATCCTTTACGGCAAAAGTGCCAAAACCAACCAGTACAACGGAATCACCCTCTTTCAGGGCTTCGGTCACTGTTTCCAGTACCGCGTCCAGCGCACGGCCAGCAGCAGCTTTGGGCAGGTCAGCAGCAGCTGCTACTTTTTCAATCAGTTCTGATTTGTTCACTCGTAAATCCCCTTGTTATTTCAAATATGGAAGCGTGTCGATGGTTGAGCAAGATAATCAGTTGTTTACCTTCCGTCAACACTTCGGGCCCGCTTTCACGAAAACTTGCTATAAACCTCGCAATTCAAGCGGTCAGTGCGTCTGGCGACGCCCTTCTGACGACTCTTTCCCGGCCTGCTCACGCTGCAACAATAATTCGACTTCAGCATCGGCCAGCGGCTCGGGAGCGTATTGTAGAGCGATTGCCAGCACTTCATCAATCCATTTTACGGTACATATATCAAGGTCTGCCTTGATGTTGTCAGGAATCTCCTTCAGGTCGGCCTTGTTTTCCTCGGGAATGATCACTGTCCTGATCCCGCCACGGTGGGCTGCCAGCAGTTTCTCTTTCAGTCCGCCAATCGCCAGGACCTCGCCACGCAGGGTGATTTCACCGGTCATGGCAACATCGGCGCGCACCGGGATTTTCGTCAGGGACGACACCAGCGCGGTACACAGGCCAATCCCGGCGCTGGGGCCGTCCTTCGGTGTGGCGCCCTCGGGCATGTGGATATGCACGTCGGTCTTTTCGTAGAAGTTGGGCGCAATGCCCAGCGCTTGCGCACGGCTGCGTACCACGGTCATGGCAGCCGTCATGGACTCGGCCATGACATCACCCAGCGAGCCGGTCTTGATCAGCTGGCCCTTGCCCGGCATGGTTGCGGTTTCGATGGTCAGCAACTCACCGCCAACCTGGGTCCAGGCCAGCCCGGTGACCTGGCCGATCTGGTTTTCGGTTTCGGCCAGGCCATAGCGGAACTTGCGTACGCCGAGCAGATCCTCGAGCATTTCCGGCACCACCTCGACCCGGATGTTCTTGCTGTCCAGGTGCTGTTTGACCAGCTTGCGGCAGACCTTGGCGATCTGGCGCTCCAGGCCACGGACACCGGCTTCGCGGGTGTAGTAACGCACGATATCCAGTACCGCCGCGTCGGCAATGCTCATTTCACTGTCTTTCAGACCGTTGGCCTTGCGCTGTTTGGGCACCAGGTATTTCTGGGCGATATTGAGCTTTTCGTCCTCGGTGTAACCCGGAATGCGGATGACTTCCATGCGGTCGAGCAGCGGCCCGGGAATGTTCATCGAGTTGGCGGTGCAGACGAACATCACATCCGACAGGTCATAATCCACTTCAAGATAGTGGTCATTGAAGTTGCTGTTCTGTTCCGGGTCCAGCACTTCCAGCAAGGCGGAAGCCGGATCACCACGCATGTCGCTGGCCATCTTGTCGATCTCGTCGAACAGGAACAGCGGGTTGCGCACCCCAACCTTGCTCAGGCGCTGAATCAGACGGCCCGGCATGGAGCCGATGTAGGTGCGACGGTGGCCACGGATTTCCGCCTCGTCACGCACACCACCCAGTGCCATGCGCACATACTTGCGGTTGGTGGAGCGGGCAATCGACTCGGCCAGCGAGGTCTTGCCCACGCCGGGCGGACCGACCAGGCACAGGATCGGGCCTTTTAGCTTACGCACGCGCTTCTGTACCGCCAGGTATTCAAGGATGCGCTCCTTGACCTCGTCCAGGCCATAGTGGTCGGCATCCAGCACTTCTTCAGCCTTGCCCAGGTCCAGCCGCACCTTGGTTTTCTTATGCCAAGGCACATTCACCATCCAGTCCAGATAGGTACGCACCACGGTGGCCTCAGCCGACATGGGCGACATCTGCTGCAGCTTTTTCAGCTCGGCATTGGCCTTGTCCAGCGCTTCCTGTGGCATCTGTGCTTCATTGATGCGTTTGCGCAGGGCTTCAACCTCGTTGTGGCCTTCTTCGTCCTCGCCCAGTTCCTTCTGAATCGCTTTCATCTGCTCATTCAGGTAGTAATCCCGCTGGCTGCGCTCCATCTGCTTTTTCACGCGGCCACGAATGCGCTTTTCCATGCGTTGCAGGTCCAGTTCGGCATCGAGAAAGCCCATCAGCTTGTCGGTACGACCGACAATATCGTCAAGCTCGAGAATTTCCTGCTTTTGCTCCAGCGTCAGGCTCATCTGGGCGGCAATCAGGTCAGCCAGCCGGGCGACATCCTCGACATCGGCCAGGCTGCTGACGAACTCCGCCGGAACCTTGCGCCCATGTTTGGCATATTCCTCAAACTGGTCAAGCAGGACCCGGCGCAATACGGTATTTTCAACCTCGGCCAGCTCTTCCGGCTCCAGGTCGGTTTCCGTCACAACCTGCCAGTAACCGTCAACATCGCCCAGGCTGGCATGAATGCGCCCGCGGGCCTTGCCCTCGGCCAGCACCTTGACGGTACCATCCGGCAGTTTCAGCAATTGCAGGATATTGGCAACAGTGCCCTGCCCGTGCACGCCATCCAGATCGGGATCGTCATCGGCCGGGTCTTTCTGGGCCACCAGCAGAATCTGCTTGTCATTCAGCATGGCGGCCTCGAGCGCCTTGATCGACTTGGGTCGCCCGACAAACAGGGGAATGACCATGTGCGGATAAACCACGACATCGCGCAGGGGCAACAGGGGCAACTCAATCATCGTTTTCATAAATCTTCTCACCAGCGGCAACCGCCGCACTACATTAAGCTTGGGCCTGTTATGGGGGCAATCCGGCAAATTGCAAGGAAGCACCCGCCTGCTTGTGTAAACCAGCTCGTGCGGTGCAGCTTGCAACCATCATGGCCAAAATGCAAAAAGGGCCTTACGGCCCTTTTTGTCTGTCTCCGGTATCAGGTTTCGGATGAAACCCTGGCCAGATCATCAGAGCTGTAAATCATCATCGGCTCGGATTCGCCCTTGATCACGCTTTCATCAATGACCACCTTGCTGACACCTTCGGCAGAAGGAATCTCGAACATGGTATCCAGCAGGATTTCCTCCAGGATCGAACGCAGACCGCGCGCTCCGGTCTTGCGTTCCAGCGCCCGGCGGGCCACCGCCTGCAGGGCGTCCGGACGGAACTCCAGCTCGACGTCTTCCATGTCGAACAGCTTGGCGTACTGTTTGATCAGTGCGTTGCGCGGCTCGCTGAGGATACGCACCAGCGCGTCTTCATCCAGCTCTTCCAGCGTGGCAATGACCGGCAGACGGCCAATCAACTCGGGGATCAGGCCAAAGCGGACCAGATCGTCAGGCTCGACGCCAAGCAGGGTCTCACCGATCTTCTTCTCCAGCTCCTTGCTGCGCACCTCGGCACCAAAGCCGATGCCGCCTTTTTCGGAGCGGGCCTGGATGATTTTTTCCAGCCCGGCAAAAGCACCACCACAGATGAACAGGATGTTGGAGGTATCGACCTGCAGGAACTCCTGCTGCGGGTGCTTGCGGCCACCCTGCGGCGGAATCGAGGCCACCGTGCCCTCGATCAGCTTGAGCAGTGCCTGCTGCACGCCCTCGCCCGATACGTCACGGGTAATCGACGGGTTTTCCGACTTGCGGGTGATCTTGTCGATTTCGTCCAGATAGATGATGCCCATCTGGGCCTTTTCCACGTCGTAGTCGCACTTCTGCAGCAGCTTCTGGATGACGTTTTCCACGTCCTCGCCCACGTAACCGGCTTCGGTCAGGGTGGTCGCATCGGCAATGGTGAAGGGCACATTCAGCAGCCGTGCCAGGGTCTGGGCAAGCAGGGTCTTGCCCGAACCGGTCGGGCCGATCAGCAGGATGTTGCTCTTGCCCAGCTCGACATCGTCACGCTTGCGCTCGCGGCTGTGCAGGCGCTTGTAGTGGTTATAGACTGCTACCGCCAGCACTTTCTTGGCCTTTTCCTGGCCAATCACGTACTGGTCCAGCACCGCACTGATTTCCCGCGGGGTCGGCAACCGGTTGGCGTTTTCCTCGCCATCGGCTTCCTCTGTCTCTTCACGAATGATGTCGATACAGAGGTCGACGCACTCGTCACAAATGAATACGGAAGGACCGGCAATCAGTTTGCGCACTTCGTGCTGGCTCTTGCCACAGAAGGAGCAATACAGCAGCTTGCCCTTGTCCTCGCCTTTTTGCATGTTTGTCATTCACTTATCCTGCTTCGTCAATCTGTTGCCGCCTGCCGGTGCAGAGGCCAGCATCAACGTTTGCTTACCACCTGATCGATCAGGCCGTATTTTACAGCTTCGTCACCGCTCATGAAGTTATCACGGTCGGTATCCCGGGCAATCACGTCCAGCGGCTGCCCCGTATGGTGCGCCAGTACCTGGTTGAGGCGTTCGCGGATGTAGAGGATCTCCCGTGCATGAATCTCGATGTCGGAGGCCTGCCCGCGGAAGCCGCCCAGCGGCTGGTGGATCATCACCCGCGAGTGTGGCAGGCAGAAACGCTTGCCGGCAGCACCGCCGGCCAGCAGCAGCGCACCCATGCTGGCCGCCTGGCCAATACAGGTGGTGGAAACGTCCGGCTTGATGAACTGCATGGTGTCGTAGATCGACATGCCGGCAGTCACCGATCCGCCCGGCGAGTTGATGTACAGGTGGATGTCCTTGTCAGGATTCTCCGCTTCCAGGAACAGCAACTGGGCCACCACCAGGTTGGCCATCATGTCCTCGACCGGGCCAACCAGAAAAATGATGCGCTCCTTGAGCAGGCGCGAATAGATGTCATAGGCACGCTCGCCACGGGAGCTTTGCTCCACCACCATGGGAACCAGTCCGCCTGCGGCCTCGATGGCCTGTTGCCCGTACATGAAACTTGAAGCTGTCATGGTACCCGCCTCCTGTAAAGTTGATGTCCTGCAGGCACACAAGCCAGCACTACGGCTGGCTTGTGTCCTTGCTTGTCTGCGCAACCGCCAGGGGTCAGGCTTCTTCAGCGTCGCCTTCGCTGGCTGCCGGTGCGGCAGGTGCTTCCGGCTTGACGGCGTCCTCGTAAGGAACGTTCTTGTCGGTAACCCTGGCTTTTTCCAGCACGGTCTCGACAACCTGCTCTTCCAGCACCAGCGCACGCACGTCTTCCAGTTGCTGCTCGTTCTTGTAGTACCAGTCGATCACCTGTTGTGGCTCCTGGTAGGCGGAAGCCATGTCTTCAATGGTGCTGCGCACACGGTCTTCGTCGACCTTGATGTCGAACTGCTTGACGATCTGGGCCACCAGCAGGCCGAGGCTGACGCGACGCCTGGCCTGGGCTTCGAACATTTCCGCCGGCAGCTGCTCGGCTTTCATCTGGCCACCGAACTGCTGTACAGCCTGGACGCGCAGGCGATAGTTTTCGCTGTCAACCAGTGCCTTGGGCACGTCAATGGCGTTCTGTGCCAGCAGGCCGTCCATCACCTGGATTTTCAGCTTGTTGGTCAGCGCCTGCTTCAGCTCGCGCTGCATGTTCTTGCCGACTTCGCCACGGAAGCCTTCCAGGCCACCTTCGCTCATGCCGAACAGGGTAAAGAACTGCTCGTCCAGCTCGGGCAGGGCCGGCTCTTCAACGGCGTTGACCTTGACGGTGAACTCGGCTTCTTTGCCGGCCAGTTCCTCGTTCTGATAGTTCTCGGGGAAGGTCGGGGTGATGACACGCTCTTCACCGGCCACGGCACCTTCCAGCGCTTCTTCAAAGCCGGGGATCATGTTGCCGGAACCCAGTACAACCGGGACGCCTTCAGCGCTGCCACCGGCAAAGACTTCGCCATCAATGCGGCCAACGAAGTCGATGTTGACCTGGTCATCCTTGGCCGCGGCACGCTCAACGGCTACATAGCGGGTGTTCTGCTTGCGCAGGATATCCAGCATGTTGTCGATGTCGCTGTCGGCGACTTCGGCCTGCAGGCGCTCGATCTCGATGTTTTCCAGGCCCTTGACCTCAAACTCCGGGTACACCTCGAAAGTGGCGGTATATTCCAGATCCTTGTCCTTCTCGAACACCTTGGGTTCGATGGCAGGCTGGCCGGCCGGGTTGAGTTTCTCGGCAATCACGGCTTCGTAGAAAGTGTTCTGAATCACATCGCCCAGCACGTCCTGCCGCGCGTCGGCCTCGTAACGCTGGCGGATGATGTTCATGGGCACCTTGCCCGGACGGAAGCCCGGCACCTTGGCCTGGCGTGCAGTGCGCTGCAGGCGCTTGGTGACTTCTGCTTCGATACGCTCTGCTGGAACGCCAACAGTCATTCGACGCTCAAGAGCAGAGGTGCTTTCTACTGAAACTTGCATGGATAATCCTCGTTGAATAGACATGGCCAGACAGACCGACCTTGGAATCAAAGGGGTGCATTCTATTAGTCTTGAACAGAAATATCCATCCTGTGCATGGAGTTTTTACGCCTAGAGCAGGCCCTCGATCGGCAGCCAGGACAAAAACCGCACACTGGCTCGACGCAACAGGCTGCTTTTGGGCTCGTGCACATATACCTGGAGCCGCCCCTCGTCGCGCACCGTCCAGCGCAGCCGCCCCCTGTCATCCAGGCTCAGGCGGTAGGCCTGCTCGGGGATTTCATCCTCAAAGGCACTGCGGATGTTCATCGCCAGTCGCGGGCTGTCAATGACAAAGCCCAGCTCGGTGTTCAGGTTGGCCGAACGCGGGTCGAAGTTGAACGAGCCGACAAACACGTACTGACCATCCACGGAAAAGGTCTTTGCATGCAGGCTGGAGCCGGAACTGCCAAGCACCCTGCCCTTGCGCCGGCTGCCGGGCGTCCGTTTCGGGCGGACATGGCTCAGCTCATACAGCTCGACACCGGCTTCAAGCAGCGCCTTGCGCCGCCGGGCATAACCGGCATGAACAAAGGCCACATCGGTTGCCGCCAGCGAGTTGGTCAGCACGCGCACCTCGACGCCGTTGCGCACCAGCCAGGCAAACGCCTCGACACCGGCCGCAGTGGGTACAAAATAGGGAGAAATCAGCTCCACGTCCTGCTGCGGGTTGCCGATGATTTGTTGCAGCTGCTGCACCAGCAGGCTATTTTCCGAATGCTTTTGCCAGACCTTGTCCGGCGCATCGCTGACCATGCGTACCTGTGCCCACTCAAATTCCAGATCCCGCATCAGCAGCCGCGCCAGCAGGTCGGCCTCGCGCAACGACTCCAGGTACTCCCCCGCCGCCGGACTGCGGGAAATGTGCTCCGCCTGCTCGGCCAGCTGCACCAGCGAAACCCCGTTATGACGCCGGCCCAGCACCTGGTCCAGAGGATAGGCGGCCGGGCTGTTCCAGTAGGCATCAAAATCACGCGATACTTCCGGCACCACCGCGCCCACGGTCAACACGTCCAGGTCGGCAAACAGGATATCGTCGGAGGCACCAAAGTATTTGTCACCGATATTGCGCCCGCCAATGATGGTGGCCGAGCCGTCCACGGTGAAACTCTTGTTGTGCATGCGCCGGTTGACGCGGGAAAACTCGGTGACAAAATTCAGCCAACGCACCCGGCGAATGGCGAACGGGTTGAACACCCGCACCTCGATATTGACATGCGCATGCATTGCCAGCAGGAAAGGCTCGATCCCGGCGCTGTTGTTATCGTCCAGCAGCAGACGCACGCGCACGCCGCGATCGGCCGCCTCATGCAGGGCCTCCAGCAGCATCACGCCAGTCATGTCAGCCCGCCAGATGTAATACTGCACATCCAGCGTACGCTCGGCATGCCGCGCCATCAGCATGCGGGCGGCAAAGGCATCATCTGCCTCGACCAGCGGATAAATTCCGCTCAGTCCTGTCGCACGGCTCTGCAGCAGGGGAGCCAGCGCCCGGGCGATCGAGGTGTTTTGTGCCTCCAGCGGGGTGATGGCAGTCTGTGGCGCCCGTTCAAGCGGCCGTGGCAGCCCTGCGCAACCCGTCAGCATCAATAGCGACATCACCATCACCCATAATGACCTGCCCCCCAAAACGCCTCCTGCAGACGACCGGCACATGCTGCCAATACATTGTCAAAGTTGTGTCAAATCAATCAAGAGCGGTTATTTTACCGATTCTGTCGACGTTTGGGGTAATCTTGCGTCCATTACCGGATTCGCCAGAATCCCGTGCGGCCCGGACGGAAAAAAGCACACCGCCGACACCCGCAACCAGACAGAGTTTTAGTTATTCGAGGTGATTGAACAATGGAGCACATGACAACTTTTGACCGGGCCCTGGTGGAAAAATACGACCGCCCGGGCCCCCGCTACACCTCCTACCCCACTGCTCCACAGTTTCATACCCTGTTTGTCGAAGACAACTACCGTGCCGCTGCTGCACGCAGCAACCAGGCACCAGCCAAGCCGATTTCACTGTACATCCATATCCCGTTCTGCAAGAGCCTGTGCTACTACTGTGCCTGTAACAAGATCATCACCCAGAAAACCAGCCGCGCAGTGGAATACCTGGACTACCTGAAACAGGAAATCCGCATGCAGGCAGCGCTGTTCGACCGTTCGCGCAAGGTCACCCAGCTGCACTTCGGTGGCGGCACACCAACCTATCTGACCCAGGAACAACTGGCCGACCTGATGCAGTGCCTCGGCGAAGCCTTCACGCTGGATGACAGTGACGAACGCCAGTTTTCCATGGAAGTGGACCCGCGCACCATTTCACCGGACCAGCTCAAGAACCTGCGCCAGCTGGGCTTCAATCGCCTGAGTTTTGGCGTGCAGGATTTCGACCCTGACGTGCAGGCCGCGGTCAACCGCGTCCAGAGCGAGGAACAGGTCGCCGAACTGATTCACGCGGCACGGGAATACGGCTTTCGCGCCACCAGCGTGGACCTGATCTATGGCCTGCCCCTGCAGACAGTGGACAGCTTCAACACCACGCTGGACAAGATCATTGCCCTGCGCCCCGACCGCATCTCCGCTTACAGCTATGCCCACCTGCCCCACCTGGTGCGTGCCCAGCGCCTGATCCGTCCGGAGCACATGCCGCCGCCCGAGCGCAAGCTGGAACTGCTGGAGCTGACCATTCAGCGCCTGTGCAGCGCCGGCTACATCTATATCGGCATGGACCACTTCGCCCTGCCCGATGACGAGCTGGTACAGGCACGCAACGACGGCACCCTGCAACGCAACTTCCAGGGCTACTCGACTCACGCCGACTGCGACATCATCGGCCTGGGCTCGTCGTCGATCGGCAAGATAGCCGACAGTTACAGCCAGAACGTGAAAGAGCTGTCGCTGTACTACAGCATGCTGCGCGAAGGCAAGCTGCCCCTGCACCGGGGTTATGAACTCAACGATGACGACCGCCTGCGCCGTGACGTGATCAGCGACCTGATGTGCCACAACCGCATCCACATGCCGGATATCGAGCAGGCTCACGGCATCAGCTTCCGTGAATACTTTGCCGATGCCTTCGAGAAACTGCAGGAGCCGGTTGCCGACAACCTGGTGGAAATCACCGACACCGACATCATCCTGCTGCCACAAGGCAACCTGATGATGCGCAACGTCGCCATGGCGTTTGACGCCTATCTGGGCGGCAACCAGCAGGGTCGTTTCTCGCGGACGGTATAACCGGCCAGCGGCTGGCATCCGGCCATGCCGGACACCAGCTACTCTGCGCAACCATAAAAAACCGGGAAAATTTCCCGGTTTTTTATCAGCCCTGTGTGCTCTCGTAAGCCTGCAGGGTATTTTCCAGCAGCTCGGCGCGGGTCATGGGTCCGACACCACCCGGCACCGGCGTTATCCAGGCCGCCCGCTCAACCGCCGCGTCAAAGCCCACGTCACCGATCAGCGTGCCGCTCGCGGTACGGTTGATGCCGACATCGATCACGATCGCGCCCGGTTTGATCCACTCGCCCTTGACCAGATCGGGAATACCCACGGCCACCACCACCAGGTCGGCCCGGCGCACGTGTTCCTCAAGATTTTTGGTGAAACGGTGCGTGACCGTTGTCGTGCAACCGGCCAGCAGCAACTCCAGCGCCATCGGCCGACCGACAATATTGGACGCCCCGACCACCACCGCATCCAGCCCGTGCAGGTCCACCCCGGTGGTAGCCAGCAGCGTGATGATGCCCTTGGGCGTGCAGGGGCGCAGCATCGGCATGCGCTGGGCCAGCCGGCCCAGATTGTAGGGATGGAAGCCGTCCACATCCTTGCGCGGGTTGATCCGCTCCAGCAAGGGTGAGGAGTCCAGGTGTGCCGGCAAGGGCAACTGCAACAGGATGCCGTCGACCCCGTCATCGGCATTCAGTCGGTCAATCAGGGCGGTCAGTTCTTCCTGCGTGGTGGTTTCCGGCAAATCATGGGCGATCGAGACAATACCCACTTGCTCGCAGTCCTTGCGCTTGTGAGCAACGTAGACCTGCGATGCCGGATCACTGCCCACCAGAATGACCGCCAGGCTCGGCGCCCGCCGACCGGCAGCAATATGGTTTTCAACAGAAACAGCGATCTTCTGACGAATCGAAGCGGCAACCGCCTTGCCATCAATAAGTTGTGCAGCCATGAACAAACACACCGTTACAGATAAAAAGATGCGGTATTCTCGCATGACCTGAAGTTTGCGCAAAGTCGCATCCATTTATTTAGCCATTATCGACACAAGAAAATTTTAGGGCTTGACTCCTTCTCCGGATCTGGCTAACATGCGCCCCGCTTGCCTAGCACAGCCTGAAAGCTGGAACGGGGAAACCCCAAGGGTTCAACTCAAGCCCGAGTTAGCAATAACCAGGCGCCCGTAGCTCAGCTGGATAGAGCATCCGCCTTCTAAGCGGATGGTCGCAGGTTCGAGTCCTGCCGGGCGCGCCATTGAGTGCATAGGTCAAGCAACCGAATTTATGGTGGGCGTAGCTCAGTCGGTAGAGCGCAGGATTGTGATTCCTGTGGTCGTGGGTTCGATCCCCATCGTCCACCCCATATTTCGGATAGCTGCAACAAGAGTGCAGCCATCCAGCGTCAATTGCGGACGTGGTGGAATTGGTAGACACACCAGATTTAGGTTCTGGCGCCGCGAGGTGTGAGAGTTCGAGTCTCTCTGTCCGCACCAAGTACTTGTTCCGCCAGCCTTCACCAGGTACCGCGAAACATATTAAAGGCCGCTAAACTCAAGAGTTTGCGGCCTTTTTGTTTGCGCCATCTTTCACCGGCGTTTGCTTCCAGCCACACCCGATCAGTACGTTATTCAGTACATCGAGTGTGGCATGACAGAGCGGATGTACTATGTTGTTTCTGGCCACACAAGCGTGACCCCGGACTGAAATTGACTGGCTCTTCTCAGACAGGATGCCGGACAACGCGGAAGCCATCATGCTCCCGGCCTGCGCATTCAAAGGCAGGCAAGCAGGCAACGGTTCAGTGCCTGCGCCCTGGGGTCCATCATTACATAGGCATCCATGCTGTTGGTGACAAAGCCGATGGCCAGGCCATAGTCAGGGTCGGCACAACCCAGCGTTCCACCCGCTCCGGGATGGCCAAACGCCCGCGGCCCCAGCCCGTAGCTGGCATAAGCCAGCCCCGGCTGTTCCAGCATGCAGCCCAGGCCAAAGCGGGTTTGCGCCAGCAGTGTCCGGTCCATGCCATGGCTGTGTTCAAGCTGCATTTCCCGTAACAACTGCTGGTCCAGCAGCCGCCCCTGCAGCAACCCGTTATAAAACCCGGCCAGCGCACGGGCATCGGCATGGGCATTGGCCGCCGGCTGCTGCATGACGCGCCATTCCAGCTTGTTGGTACTGGTCATCATCGAAGGCGGATTGGTGAATGCCTTGCCGGTCAGGGTTTTCGCTTGCAGCATGCGCGCATACAGACGCTGCGCAACCTCGTCACCCAGTGCGTTCTTGATGCGCGAAACATCGCTGACCCGCTCCAGCTGCGCCGGCTGCAACCCGACATGAAACTCCAGCTCCAGTGGCCGGGCAATGCGCCGGGCAATCGCCTCTCCGGGCATGCAACCATCCACCCGGCGGATCAGTTCACCCAGTAGCCAGCCATAGGTCATGGGTGCATAGCCATGGGCCGCACCCGGTGTCCACCAGGGTTGCTGCACCTCCAGCGCGGCAATCATGCACTGCCAGTCAAACAGCGCCTCGGCAGCCAGCGGCTCGCCCAGTGCCGACAACCCGGAACGGTGTGCCAACAACTGGCGCACGCTGATCGCCGCCTTGCCCGCCTGCGCGAACTCTGGCCAGTAGCGGGCAACCGGAGCATCCAGCTCTAGCCTGCCCTCCCCGACCAGCTGCAACAGGGCCACCGCCAGCACAGGTTTGCCGCTGGAAAAAATGTTGACCAGCGTATCTTCCTGCCAGGGTTGCTGCCCTGCCCGGTCTGCAACTCCACCCCAGACATCCACCACCCGCTGGCCGTGCTGATATATACAAAGCGCTGCACCACGCTGCCCGGGCTGTTGCAGCATGTCCTGCAACATGTGCACCACCGGAGCGAAATCCGGCTCGAAAGTGCCCTGAATCGACTGGACTGAATTGTTCATGACTGTTGTTCCTTACCTCTTGCATGTCAATAACCGGCCAGTTCCGCGCCCCGGTGCATGCCCTGAAGCCGCCGCCGACTAGTGGCCTGAACGGCTAGTTCGTTAACTCAAGTTCGGATGGCTGGGGATTCGGGGCAAGGCGCTGTGACGAGTCATAGCGGGGCTATGGCGAGGAGCAGCAACGCAGCATCGGAGCCTCAGATGCCGAAATTGACTAATGGAATTAGCCGTACAGGCCACTAGAGTACCGGCCCCAGCGTGGCGATGACGTTGTTCCAGATACGCCGGTAAAACGGCCATGCCAACACTTCCGGCAGCTCGACCCGCCGCGCCTGCCCGATATATTCCTGCTGGCACCGATCTATCGTGGTGGTGATGCCCTCATCCTGCAGCAGAATATTGTTCTCATAGTTCAGGTCAAAGCTGCGCATATCAAGGTTGGATGAGCCGATCATGCACACCCGGCCATCCACCGTCAGTATTTTTGCATGCAGCAGGCCCCGGCCATGCTCGTAGATCCGGCAGCCGGCGTCCAGCAGCTGGTGGTAATAGCTGTGACTGGCCGCGGCAACCACCCAGCTGTCATTGCGCCGGGGAAAGATCAGGGTCACCTCAACACCGCGCAAAGCGGCAGCACACAGGGCTTCCAGGGTGGTCGGGTCCGGTACGAAATAGGGTGTGGTCAGGGTCAGGCGATGTTCCGCACTGGCAAACAGGCTGACATACAGCTGCGGGGTGACACGCGGCCGTTCCGTCGGGCCAGCTCCCATCACCAGTGCCGGAAAGCCCTCTGCGTGCGGCTCGGCCTTGAGCGGTATGCAATCGCAGCGCTGCCCGGTAGCCTGCATCCAGTCGCTGGCGAACAGCAACTGGTTCTGCGCCACCACCGGCCCCTCGAAACGTAGCATGATGTCGATCCAGGGGGCGTACCCGGCCTTGGGGAGGAACTCCGGGTCGGCACAATTGCGGCTGCCGCAATAGGTGACCCTGGCATCGATGACGGTGATCTTGCGGTGGTTGCGCAGGTCCAGACGGCTGAAAAAAATGGTTCTGAACAGCCGGTTGAATGGCAGTGCCACAGCAACCTGCACTCCGGCCAGCTGCATACGGTGCCAGAGCACCGAGCCGATCAGCTGTCTTGAGCCCAGCCCGTCGGCAATCGCCCGGCAGACCACGCCACGCTGCGCCGCCCGGATCAGCGCTTCGGCTATGGCCGTGCCGGTCCGGTCATTGAGCCAGATGTAGTAAAGCACATGGATATGATCGGTCGCGGCATCCATGTCGGCGACCATGCGCCTTATGGTTTCGTCGGCATCGTCCAGCACGCAGGCCCGGTTGCCGGCAACCGGATGAAAGCCGTTGATCGAGGCCGCATAGCGGAAGACCGGCCGGTAAATCCGTTCGATGTGCCGCTCGATATCGGCCGGCTGCCCCATGAACTGGCTGGCCCGCTGCCTGATTTCGGCAAACACCCGGTCATGCAGTCGATGTGCCCGGTTGCCCAGATCGATTTCGCCAAACAGGAAATACGCCACACCGCCAACATAGGGCAGCAGGACCAGCACAATGAACCAGGCCAGACGCGCCGGCGGTGACAGGTCGTCACGCAACAGAATGCGGATACTGAATGACAGCACCAGCAGCGCATACAGAATCAGGACAAGCGTCATCTCGTCTCGGCCTTCAGCGCCTGCTGCACCGGTTTGAAGGAGCGCCGGTGAATCGGTGTCGCTCCCAGCCGCGCCAGTGCCTCAAGGTGCTTCGGGGTCGGATAGCCCTTGTGGCCGGCAATACCGTAACCGGGGTACTGACGATCCAGTTCCAGCATTTCATGGTCACGCGCCACCTTGGCCAAAATCGATGCGGCAGCAATCGCCTGCACCTGGTCATCACCCTTGATCACCGCCTGGCAAGGCATTGACAGCTGCGGGCAGCGGTTACCGTCAATCAGCGCCAGTTCCGGCTGGATGTCCAGGCCTTCCACCGCCCTGCGCATGGCCAGCATGGTGGCATGCAGGATGTTGAGGCGGTCAATCTCTTCCACGTCGGCACGGGCCACGCACCAGGCCAGCGCCCGCTCACGGATCTGCACCGCCAGTGCCTCACGCTTTTTTTCGGTGAGTTTTTTCGAGTCTCTCAGCCCCTCAACCGGGCGGGCGGGATCGAGGATCACCGCAGCGGTAATCACCGGCCCGCACAGGGGGCCGCGTCCCACTTCATCAACCCCCGCCACCAGCCCGCTGGCAGGCAGCTCGAACAAATCGGTTTGCATGGATAACATCCCGCATCAAGAAAACAACAACGAAGCATCTGTCAAACAGGGCGCTAGCAACCCTGCTCAGGTGCGCAGCTTTCATGGATTCCTCCATCCGCTACGCGCAGCACGCAGAATGACGTGCCTCATTGTGCGAATAAATTCGCACCTACA
>NZ_LNJZ01000001.1 GCF_002866065.1 Thiopseudomonas denitrificans
TGTGCGTAGATCATGATGAATGCCTTTTTTGTTGTGGAGACGCCCTTGGTGCAGCAATGCCTGTACCAACTATAAAAGCTGCTTTTGCGACCAAAGTATTGTCTGACGACAGGCCGCACCAATACTGGCCGGTGCCGGGTGTGACCGGTTATCCGGCAAGGTATTTGTTATGTAAATGTCGACGGGGACTGGGTAAACTGTTCAAAAACCGGCAAACCTGCCTGTGCAGGTGTTCATTTTTTCAACAGGAGTACTCCTTGTGGACGGCTTCCTGCCCGACAAACTTGATGACTCGCTGATAGACAGCTCATGGCGACGCAGCCAGGGCCACGGGCTGCGGGCCGGTAGCCAGGCTGATTTGCGTTATCTGAGTCGTGGCCAGCTCAATAGCCGCAAGCAGCAATACCGGCAGGTGCTGGATCACCTGGAAGATTACACGGGTCTGTTCGAACGCTGGCCGGGCGGCAAGCAGAGCCGGCTGATTTTTGCCGACAGCACCGGCTCTATTCTGCACAGCAGTGGTTGCCGGAGCTTTGGCAGCAAGGCCAGCCGCCTCATGCTGGAGCCGGGCGCCTGCTGGGAAGAGGCAGCCATGGGGACCAATGCCATTGGTACCGCGCTGTTCCGGCAGGCTGACATGCAGGTGCTGGGGGCGCAACACTTTCTGCAGGCCAACCATGGCATCAGCTGCAGTGCCAGTCCGGTATTTGACCCGCATGGCCAGTTGCTGGGCGTGCTGGACATTTCCAGTGACAGAAGCCGGCACGGCCAGAGCATGATGCTGGGGGCGCGATTGCTGGCGCTATGCGTTGAAAACGCATTGATCGCCGACCAGGCAGACACACACTGGTTGCTGAATCTGGCAGCTGTCGGTGTACACATGCAGCAACCCTGGTCCGGGCTGGTGGCGCTAAATGAAGCGGGACAAGTCATAGGTGCCAACCGGATTGCCAGACAATGGTTGCCCGCCCTGCAGACGGAGCGCTTGCTGGCAGAGCTGGTACCTGGCCAGATTACCCGCTGGGGCAAGGGGAGTGCCTTGCTGACCCGCAAGGTTGCCGGGGGCAAGTCACGGCCCGCGCGGCTAGCCGGGCGGTTGCAGCCGGTAGCACAACCCGGCGTGGACTCCAGGGCGCTGGCATTGCTTAATGCTGGTATCAGCCTGCTGGTCCAGGGCGAGACCGGAGTGGGCAAGGATCACCTGATACGCCAGTTGCATGCGCACAGTCAGCGCCGCAAGGGGCCGCTGGTGGCGGTCAATTGTGGAGCATTGCCGGCGGAGCTGGTCGAGGCCGAACTGTTCGGCTATCAGGCCGGGGCTTTCACCGGCAGTGATCGCAACGGTCGGCTGGGTTATGTGCGTGCCGCCGACAAGGGCATTCTTTTCCTTGACGAGGTTGGCGAGTTGCCGCTGACGGCGCAAACCCGGCTGCTGCGGGTATTACAGGAAAAAAGTGTCACTCCGGTAGGCAGCCATGTGGCTGAGCCGGTTGATTTTCATGTGCTGGCTGCGACCAACCAGAATCTGCAGCAGATGGTGGCCGAGGGGCGTTTCCGGGAAGACCTGTATTACCGGATCAACGGATTTTTGTTGCAGTTGCCACCCCTGCGCGACTACGGCTTTACCGAGTTCTGTGCGCTGGCTGAGCGATTGCTGGCGCAAACCGCGAGCGCGCCAGTGATGAAGCCCGGCGAGCAGCTGTTGCAGCAGCTGTTTGCCTGCCCGTGGCCGGGCAACATCCGTCAGCTGAAACAGGCGCTGGAAGTGGCGGTGATACTGGCCGATGGCGCACCGCTGACACTTGAGCACTTTCCCGGCCTACAGCCGGCTGTGCGGCAGGACTCAACCGCAGGGGCGGTGCAGGGCAGCTTGCGGGAAAGAAACATCGCCCATGCCTTGCGTGTGCTCGACAGCCATCAGGGCAACGTCAGCGCCGCCGCCCGCGAGCTGGGCATCAGCCGCACCACGCTATACAGCTACATGAAAGAGTGAGCGGTGTAGGTGTTGGCCCCCTGTAGGTCCGGATTTATCCGGACAGAGCCCGACAACGCCGGGCCACATGGATGTGTGTGCGAATAAATTCGCACCTTGGGGCCGGGTTGCAGAATCCACATGTGCGCACAACAAAACGGCCAGGCACAGGCCCTGCAGGACCCCTCAAAGACTTACCAGGAATAAATCTGCCAGGACGGGATGCGCAGCTCGGGCTTACCGGAGTGGATGAAGGCGTCCTCGCCATCGGCACGCACCAAAAAGTATGGTTTACCCTTTTCCGGGATGACCTTGACCGCATACAGAAAACCGTTGATGCGGTATTCCTCGATGGTTTTGTCGCCCTGCTGGGTAATGGTCACTTCCGGCTCGCCGGCCGGATTGTCATCTGCCGCCAGGGCGGGAGCGGTGTTGAATGCCAGCAGCATGGCCAGCAACAGTGATGAAAGAATATTACGCATGGCAAAACCCTCCGGAGCGGCGAAAGCGCGACAGCCGGTGGCTGCCGGATGAAGGCGGGCAGGTCTGCACGCCGTGTTTCTAGTATAGTCTGCAACCAGCAGGCACGTCAGCAGCGTTTGTTTGCCGCACCCGCTGCGACTGCGCACCTATTCAATACAAGGGGTCAAACTCAAGATGTCGGATGCACCACTGGTTCTGGTTGATGGTTCTTCTTATCTGTATCGCGCCTACCACGCGCTGCCACCGCTGACGACATCGACGGGGCAGCCGACCGGTGCGGTCAAGGGCGTGCTCAACATGCTGCGCAGCCTGCGCAAGGATTATCCGGCCAGCGTCATAGTGGTGGTGTTCGATGCCAAGGGGCCAACCTTCCGCGACCACATGTTCGAGGAATACAAGGCCCAGCGCCCGCCGATGCCGGATGACCTGCGCAGCCAGATCGAACCGCTGCACCAGTGCGTGCAGGCGCTGGGTTTCCCGCTGCTCTGCGTGGAAGGTGTGGAAGCGGACGACGTCATCGGTACCCTGGCGCTGCAGGGCGGCAACAATGGCCAGCAGGTGGTGATCTCCACCGGCGACAAGGACATGGCCCAGCTGGTCACCGAACGGGTCACCCTGGTCAACACCATGTACCGCACCGCCACCGATATTGCCGCCGTGCACGAGAAATACGGTATTGGCCCCGAGCTGATCATCGATTTTCTCGCCCTGATGGGTGACAAGGCCGACAACATTCCGGGCGTGCCCGGGGTGGGCGAGAAGACCGCCACCGGCCTGCTGCAGGGGCTGGGTGACATGGATGCCATCTACGCCAATCTGGACAAGGTGGCGGAGCTGCCGATTCGTGGCGCGAAAAGCCTGGGTGCCAAACTGGAAGAACACCGCGATGTGGCCTATCTGTCACGTCAGCTAGCCACCATCAAGACCGATGTCGAGCTGGAAGGTTGCGCTGCCACACTGGCCATGCAACAGCCCGACTATGCGCAGCTGCGCGAGCTGTACCAGCAGATGGAATTCAGAAGCTGGTTGAACGAGGTGGAACAGGAAGCAGAAGAGGCCGGCGAACCGGTTGTAGCGGCTGAAGAACAGGCCGAGGCCAGCTACAGCACCTTGCTGGAATGGAGCGAGCTGGATGCCTGGCTGGAGCGTCTGCAGCAAGCGAAAATCTTCGCCTTTGATACCGAAACCACCAGCATCGATGCCCAGCAGGCGCAGCTGGTCGGCATGTCGTTTTCCATCAAGCCGGGCGAGGCCGCCTATTTGCCGCTGGCGCACAGCTACATGGGCGTGCCGCAGCAGCTGCCGTTCCAGGAAGCGCTGGAGCGCATGCGCCCGCTGCTGGAAAACCCCGACATCATCAAGGTGTGCCAGAACGGCAAGTACGACATCAACGTGCTGTACCACCACGGCATCAGTCTGCAGGGCGTCCTGCACGACAGCATGCTGGCGTCCTATGTGCTCAACTCGACCGTCACGCGTCATAACATGGACGACCTGGCGCAGCACTATCTGAACCGCACCACCATCCCCTTTGAAAGCATTGCCGGCAAGGGTGCCAAACAGCTGACCTTCGACCAGCTGGACCTTGCGATGGCCGCACCCTATGCGGCGGAAGATGCCGACATCACACTGCAGCTGCACAGCGCCCTGCAGGAAAGACTGGACGAGATCCCGTCGCTGGCCAGCGTCTATCGCGATATCGAGATGCCGCTGATGCCGGTGCTGGCGCGTATCGAGCGTACCGGTGCGCTGGTCGATGCCAACCTGCTGGGTCGCCAGAGCCAGGAGCTGGGCGACAAGCTGACCGCCATCGAGCGCGAGGTGTTCGAGATCGCCGGCCAGCCATTCAACCTGGCCTCGCCCAAGCAGCTGGGCGAAATTCTCTATGACAAGCTGGGCCTGCCGGTGCTGGCGAAAACCGCCAAGGGCCAGCCCAGCACCGCCGAAGCCGTGCTGCAACAATTGGCTGATGACGGCCATGAACTGCCGGTGCTGCTGATGGAATACCGCAGCCTGAGCAAGCTGAAAAGCACCTACACCGACCGCTTGCCCGAGCAGGTCAACCCGCGCACCGGCCGCATTCACACCAGCTACCACCAGGCGGTTACCGCCACCGGGCGGCTGTCATCCAGCGACCCCAACCTGCAGAACATTCCGGTGCGTACCGCCGAGGGGCGGCGTATTCGCCAGGCCTTCATCGCGCCGCCGGAGCACGTGCTGGTGTCGGCCGACTATTCGCAGATCGAGCTGCGCATCATGGCCCATCTGGCGCAGGACTCCGGCCTGCTGGAAGCCTTCCGTAACGACCGCGACGTTCACAAGGCCACCGCTGCCGAGGTGTTCGGCGTGCCGCTGGACGAGGTTTCCAGCGATCAGCGCCGCAACGCCAAGGCGATCAACTTCGGCCTGATCTACGGCATGAGCGCCCATGGCCTGGCCAAGCAGATCGGCACCGACCGTGTGGAGGCGCAGGCCTACATCGACCGTTACTTCGTGCGCTATCCGGGCGTGCTCGACTACATGGAGCGCACCCGCAAGCAGGCCGCCGAGCTGGGCTATGTCGAAACCCTGTTTGGCCGCCGCCTCTACCTACCCGAGATCAAGGCGAAAAACCCGATGATCCGCCGCGCCGCCGAGCGCACCGCGATCAACGCGCCGATGCAGGGCAGTGCCGCCGACATCATCAAGCGGGCGATGATCGAGATCGATGCATGGCTGCAGGGCTCCGGCCTGCGCGCGCAAGTAGTGATGCAGGTGCATGACGAGCTGGTGCTGGAAGTGCATCGAGACGATGTCGAAAAGCTCAAGGAAGGCCTGATCCCGCGCATGAGCGCCGCAGCCGAGCTGGATGTGCCCCTGCTGGTGGAAGCCGGAGTTGGCAATAACTGGGACGAAGCCCACTGACGTCCGGACAATTGGCATTCTGCGCTGTTGTAGGTGCGAATTTATTCGCACAATTGCGCAGCGTGACCGGGTTTCTTGTGGGTGCGAATTTATTCGCACAATAGTGCAGGGTGGCCGGATTTCTTGTAGGTGCGAATTTATTCGCACAATAGCGCCAGTTGTTCGTGTGCGAATGAATTCGCACCTACAGGTGTGGTGTTAAAACCGGCCTGCCCGTAATGCAACCCACCGCCATTTCGCTGTGACGGGAAGCGTGTTCAGGACAACGGTTTACAGGCCGGGCTTTGAATGTGCAGTTTTTCCGTGCCCGGGGTTTTCCGGCTATCTCAGTTTTTTGCAGAAAAATTGAACTTCTCCCGCCGGAGCTGTTCTCATCTTGTGTCTGCTTCTGGCAGACAGTTCTCTCCGAACAGATGCGATGAGTTAAGTTGGCAGATCCGCAGTGTTTTCCCTGTCACTGCGATCCTTGAACTCCGGACCACGCCACTCCCCCGGCGGTATCCGGAGTTTTTTTTGCCTGTGTTGTGTACTTAAGTCGCAGCTCTTATTTATCCCTGTATTTTTCGCTTCGTTCATGTAGTATGAAACACTTTGCACTACATGGCTTCCCGGCCATGTTTTTTGAGGCTTTCATAGCAGTGAGTGAGGCAATAATGACCGAACGCGTACAAGTAGGCGGCTTGCAAGTCGCCAAAGTCCTTTATGACTTCGTGAATGAACAGGCCATCCCCGGCACCGGCCTTGACGCCGGCAAGTTCTGGGAAGGTGCTGCACAGGTGTTCAAGGACCTGGCACCGAAAAATCGCGCCCTGCTGGAAAAACGTGACGCCTTGCAAGCAAAAATTGACGAGTGGCACCTGGCACGCAAAGGCCAGTCCCACGATGCAGCGGCATATAAAGCCTTCCTGCAAGAGATTGGATATTTGCTGCCAGAAGCAGCGGATTTCCAGGCCAGCACACAGAATGTTGACGAAGAAATTGCGAGCATGGCCGGCCCACAGCTGGTGGTTCCGGTAACCAACGCACGTTTTGCCCTGAACGCGGCCAACGCCCGCTGGGGTTCCCTGTATGACGCGCTGTACGGCACCGATGCCATCAGCGAGGAAGGTGGCGCTGAAGTCACCAAAGGCTACAACAAGGTGCGTGGCGACAAGGTCATCGCCTGGGGCCGCAACTTCCTGGATACCGCCGTGCCACTGGCTGCCGGCTCCCATGCCGATGCTGCCGGTTATCGCATCGAGGGCGGCAAACTGATCGTTGCCATGAAAGGCGGCAGCAACAGCGGCCTGCGCAACGATGCCCAGCTGATTGGCTATAACGGCGAAGCAGGTGCACCCACGTCCGTGCTGCTGAAGAACAACGGCCTGCACATCGAGATCCAGATCGATGCCAACAGCCCGATTGGCCAGACCGATGCCGCCGGCGTCAAGGACATCATCCTGGAAGCCGCCATCACCACCATCATCGACTGTGAAGACTCTGTCGCTGCCGTGGATGCCGACGACAAGACGCTGGTCTACCGCAACTGGCTGGGCCTGATGAAGGGCGATCTGGCCGAGAGCGTAACCAAGGGCGACAAGACCTTCACCCGCGCCATGAACCCGGATCGCGAATACACCGGCCTGAACGGCGATAAAGTTGTTCTGCATGGCCGCTCCCTGCTGTTTGTGCGTAATGTTGGCCACCTGATGACCAACCCGGCGATTCTCGACGAGCAGGGCAACGAGCTGCCCGAAGGCATCATGGACGGGCTGTTCACCGGCCTGATTGCCCTGCACAACCTGAACGGCAACACCAGCCGTGCCAACAGCCGCAAAGGCAGCATGTACATCGTCAAGCCGAAGATGCACGGACCGGAAGAGGTCGCCTTCGCCAACGAGCTGTTTGCCCGTATCGAAGACGTGCTGGGCATGCAGCGCAATACCCTGAAAATGGGCATCATGGACGAAGAGCGCCGCACCACCGTCAACCTGAAAGCCTGTATCGCTGCCGCCAAAGAGCGTGTGGTGTTCATCAATACCGGCTTCCTCGACCGTACCGGTGACGAAATCCATACCTCCATGGAAGCCGGTGCGATGGTGCGCAAGACCGCCATGCGTGGCGAGAAGTGGATTGCCACCTACGAAGACTGGAACGTGGACGTTGGTCTGGCCACCGGCCTGCCCGGCAAGGCACAGATCGGTAAAGGCATGTGGGCCATGCCGGACCTGATGGCAGCCATGCTGGAGCAGAAGATCGGTCACGTGAAGGCCGGTGCCAACACCGCCTGGGTTCCATCGCCGACTGCGGCCACCCTGCACGCCACCCACTACCACCAGTACGACGTGTTCGCCCTGCAGCAAGAGCTGAAGACGCGCCCGCACGCCAACCTGGACGACATCCTGACCATTCCGCTGGCCAAGGACACCAACTGGAGTGCCGAGGAAATCCGCAATGAGCTGGACAACAACGCGCAAGGCATCCTGGGTTACGTTGTACGCTGGGTCGAGCAGAGCGTCGGCTGTTCCAAGGTGCCGGACATCAACGATGTCGGCCTGATGGAAGACCGCGCCACCCTGCGCATTTCCAGCCAGCACATGGCCAACTGGCTGCGCCACGGTATCGTTACCGAAGAGCAGATTGTTGAAGCCATGAAGCGCATGGCCGAGGTGGTTGACCGTCAGAACGCCGGTGACCCCGAGTACCGCAACATGGCGCCGAACTTCGACGACAGCATCGGCTTCCAGGCCGGTCTGGAGCTGGTTCTTGAAGGTCGCGCCCAGCCCAATGGCTACACCGAGCCGGTCCTGCACCGTCGCCGCCGCGAGTACAAGGCCAAAAACGGCCTGTAATCGCCGGTTGCACATGCAGTAATCAAAAGCCGCCCGCAGTAATGCCGGCGGCTTTTTTGTGCCCGTGCGCTTTGCACCTGTAGGTGCGAATTCATTCGCACATGCTCTTATGCTGCCCGGCTGCGCCGGGCTTGTTCGAATAAATTCGAACCTACAGATACTCCTCGTACAAAAGCCGGCATGATCCCTGGCGGCACCAATATGATTTCAAAGCCTTGCAACTTACGTCCAATGGGGCGCGCTTTCATTGATGCGTAGCATGTCGTCGTTATGCGTGGAGGAAAGCCAATGAGCCGTCAGGATGCCTTTGCCAAGGCCGGTCGTGATGCTGTGCAACAAAACATTCAGGGTACGCTGGATTTTTTCCGGCAGTTTCCGCCGTTCGACGCCATGGAGCCCGCCGAACTCGGTCTGCTGGTAGAAAATTGCGTGCTGCGGTTTTATGCCCAGGGCGAGAGCGTGATCAGCCCGGCTGACGGCCCGGTCGAGCACCTGTACATCATCAAGCAGGGGCGGGTGTATGGCGAGCGTAGCAAGGGCCAGGACGTCGGTGACGAGACGATCTTCGAACTGGGTGTCGGCGAATGCTTCCCCATGGCCGCCTTGCTGGGTGAACGGGCGACACGCACCCTGCATACGGCGGACGAGGACACCTTCTGCTTTTTGCTGACCAAGGACGCCTTTGTCAAACTGATGTCACGTAGTGACACCTTCCGTGATTTTTGTGTACGTGGCATCAGCAGCCTGCTCGACCAGGTCAACGTACAGGTACAGAACCGCGCAGCAGAATCCCTCGGTTCGCAGATTTCCATGGATACACCACTGTCCCAGCTGTCATCGATGCGCGAGCCGGTCACCTGTCCGGCATCGACTCCGCTGCATGAAGCGGTCCAGACCATGCATGAAGCCCAGGTTGGCAGCATCATGATCGCCAACGAACTGCTACAGCCTCAGGGCATCTTCACCCTGCGTGATCTGCGCCGGGTGATTGCCGATCCCAATACCGACCTGCGCCAGCCGATGCAACAGGTCATGACCCCGAATCCGTTCAGCCTGTCACCGGACGCCACCGCTTTTGATGCCGCCCTGGCGATGACCGAGCGGCACATTGCCCATGTCTGTCTGGTGCGTGACGGCAAGCTGGTCGGCATGGTATCCGAGCGTGACCTGTTCTCGTTACGCCGGGTCGATCTGGTCAGTCTGGCCCGTACCGTGCGTACCGCGCCCAGTCTGGAAAAGCTGGTGCAGATGCGCCAGGACGTGAAAGCGATGGTTGAGCGCATGATTGCCCATGGTGCCAGCCCCGAGCAGGTAACCCGGCTGATCACCCTGCTTAACGATCACACCAGCTGCCGGATCATCGAGCTAGTGCTGGAAAAACACGGCAACCCGGACATCAAATTCAGCTGGATGGTGTTTGGCAGCGAGGGTCGCAAGGAACAGACCCTGCATACCGACCAGGACAATGGCATCCTGTTCGAGGCGGCCAGTATCGAAGAGGCCAATGCAATCCGCCAGAAGCTGTTGCCGATCGCCCGCGAGATCAACGTGGCGCTGGATGATTGTGGTTTTACCCTGTGCCGGGGCAACTTCATGGCCGGCAATGCCGAGTTCTGCCTGTCACGCCGGGAGTGGCTGGTCCGTTACCAGAAAATGATGCGCGACGCGACCGCACAGAACATGCAGTTTGCCGGTGTGCACTTTGACCTGCGCTGTATTTGGGGGCCGGAGCAACCCTGTGTCGAGCTGCACCGCCAGGTGGTTGCCATGGTTGCCGCTGATAGCGTCTTCCAGCGTGTGCTGGCGGAAAGCGCCCTGCTCAACCGCCCGCCACTGGGCGGGCTGTTCCGCAATTTCACCCTGAGCAAGAAGGGTGCCGAAAAAGACAGCCTCGACCTCAAGGTCAAGGGGCTGGCACCCTTTGTCGAAAGCATGCGGGTGCTGGCCCTGAGCCAGGGTATCGAAGCCACCAGTACGCTGGAGCGCATCCGCCAGCTGGTGGGGCGTGGCATCATCGACCGGCTGGATGGCGACGCTTATGCCGAAGCCTATCATTTCATCCAGCTGATCCGCATGCAGCAGCATCACCAGCAGGCAGCCCAGGGGCTGACCTATAGCAACCTGATCTACCCGGACGAGCTCAACACTCTGGACCGCAGGATCTTGCGCGAGTCGTTCCGTCAGGCGCAGCGAATCCAGAACAGCCTGGCGCTCAGGTACCAGCTGTGAGCCTGCTCAAGTGGTTGTTCCGTCGTCCCGAAGTCAACCAGCAGGACCAGCAGCGCTTGCAGGCATTGCCGGCGGCAGCGATGCCGGGCGAGCAATTGTTGACGCAGCAGCGTTTTGTGGTGGTTGATCTTGAGGCGACCGGCCTGCATACCGGGCGGGACAAGATACTGTCGATTGGCGCGGTTACCGTAGAGCACAACGGCATCGCGATGGGCCAGCAGTTCGAGCGTACCCTCAAGCGCCGTGAGGTCAAGGTCAACGAGGCGGTGCTGATTCATCAGATCGCGCCCAGCGAGCTGGCCACCGGCATTCGGCCCAAGACCGCACTGCTGGATTTTCTTGAATTTGTTGATGATTGCCCGCTGGTGGCGTTTCATGCCGGTTTTGACCAGCGTCTGCTGCAGCGGGAATTGAGGGACTTTTTTGGCTACAACTTCAAGCATCCCTTCTTTGATCTGGCCGAGGTTGCACCGCTGCTCAATCCGGATCACTGCATGCGCCAGCCGCGCATGGATGACTGGATCGACTACTTCAAGCTGAACGTGATGCAAAGGCACAATGCAGCAGCGGATGCGTTGGCCACCGCCGAATTGCTGCTGATTTTCATCAACCAGGCACAGAAACAGGGAATCCTGACCCTCAAGCAGCTGGACACAGCCTTGCATAACTGGCGCCGGCGCCAGGGCAGCAGCATGTAATCAGCCTGTATTTTTTCTCCGGCCTGCCGATAACCTGATGCGAGAATGATATCAGGGCAATGCCCCAGAGGTTATGGCAATGCACATAGTTGCCAGTGACGGATTGCAGTTCCGTACCGAACATTCCAAGGTGTTTGGCCGCGAAGTCAGTGAAACGCTGGACTTCAGCAGCGGCAACCAGCGGATTCAATACCAGCGCCACGAGCGGGAAACCTTTGCCAGTGCCGAGTTGCGTGAAGCCTCGGTCAGTTTCGGCGAGCCGAAAATTTCGCGGCAGGCGCTTGAGCGCTATGCCGACAGCCTGCCAGCGGCTAGTGCCAGCACTGAAGAAGAAAATCTGCTTGATTTTGATCTGGATGAGGCCGAGCTGGGAAACCTGCGCCTGTTGTTGGCCGCTCTGGCACGGCTTAATGGCGAGTTTGAGCGCTTTGCCGGCATGTACGAAAGCGCCGTCAGCAGCCATCAGCTGGGAGCCTCACTGGGCTCTGCTGGCAGCACGGCAGCTGTTGCGCCTGCCGCACGGGGTGGTGCGCCAGGCGCATCCCTGAGCTACGACTACCACGTCACCCAATGGCAGGAAGAACAGCTCAAATTCAGCGGCTCGGGGCAGGTAACCACCGCAGACGGCCGCACCATCGATATGAGCCTCGAGCTGCAGATGCAGCACAGCCAGTACAGTCACGAATCGGTCAGCATCCGCGCCGGTGCCCGCCTGCAGGACCCTCTGGTCATCAACTATGGTGGTAATGCCGTCGGCCTGACCAGCCAGACCATGCAGTTCGATCTGGATGCCGATGGCCGCAAGGACACACTGGCGATGCTGGCCAATGGTAGCGCCTACCTTGCGCTGGACAAGAATGGCAATGGCAAGATTGACGATGGCCGTGAACTGTTTGGTGCCATCACCGGCAATGGCTTTACCGAGCTGGCTGGCCATGACGATGACGGCAACGGTTTCATCGACAGTGGTGATGCGGTATTCGAGAGCCTGAAATTGTGGATTCCCGACCAGAACGGCCAGGGCCGGCTGATCGGCCTGAAGGAAGCCGGCATCGGCGCACTGGCGCTAAAGCATGCCGAAGGCGGCTTTGACCTGATTGCCAATGGCGAGCTGCAGGGCCAGGTGCGTAGTACCGGGCTATTCCTCTTCGAAGACGGCCGGGTCGGCAGCATGCAGCAGATTGACCTTGTGATGTGAGATCCGTAGGTGCGAATTTATTCGCACACCCGCACAACGTCATGTGTGCGAATGAATTCGCAGTTGCGTGCGGCTGCCGGGATATTGTTGTAGGTACGAATTTATTCGTACATGAAAGCGGCTCGCCGGTACTGTGCGAAGGCGGCTCGCTGGTATTGTGCGAATGAATTCGCACCTACATTTTTAGCCCCACTGTTCCATGTATTGGTCAAAATCCATCTGTGGCTCGGCCTCGATGGCCTGCTGGGCGGCGATGGAATCGGTTGCCAACTGGTGATAACGGGCCCGAATATCCTCGTCCAGCGGCATGCTGCGCAACCGGTCGGCATGCTCGCGGCTCAGTTGCAGGGCCAGCTCGGCAAAGCTGCAGTTGCGCTGGCGCATGTTTTCCAGCACCTGTGCCGAAGGCGTCAGGCTGGCATCGTCCAGTCGCGCCCGCAGCGGCGCCAGGCTCTGCACGTGCCCGTCGGTGCCATAGGCGCGGTCGAGCAGTTCGGCACAGGGCTGAATGGCATCCAGCAGCTGCTGTCCCCAGTCCGCCAGCGCCACTGGCTGGCCATTGTTGTCCACCAGTTGCAGGCCCGGCTCGCGGCCACGGTTGACCACATCCATGAAGTTCTGGCGGATCTGCGGGCAATCGTTGCCAGCCAGCAGCGGGCTGTCCTCCAGGGCGCAATACAGCAGGAAACTGTCCATGAAGCGTGCCTGCTCAAGGTCGATGCCCAGCGGCAGGAAGGGGTTGATGTCGACGCAGCGGGCTTCCACGTACTGGATGCCGCGCTTGATCAGCGCCTCCACCGGACGCTCGTCACCCTCGGTGATGCGCTTGGGACGGATGGTCGAGTAGTACTCGTTCTCGATCTGCAGGATGTTGGTGTTGATCTGCTGCCACTGCCCGTCGGCATCATGGGTGCCCATGGCGACATAGCCGGGGTAGGGGGTGCTGACGGCCTTGAGCAGGCTGTCGGTGTAGTTCTGCAGGTTGTTGTAGCAGGGCGTGATGCCGGCCTGGGCGTTGCTCTGGTAGCCCAGATCGCTCATGCGCAGGCTGGTGGCCCAGGGCAGGTAGAAGGTCTCGTCATCGAAACGCTCGAGCTTGTGCCCGGGAATGTCGCGTACAAAACTGGCATCCACCGCCGGCGAGGCGCCGAACAGGTACATCAGCAGCCAGCTGTAGCGGCGGAAGTTGCGCGTCATGGCGATGTAGCGTTCGGACTGGTAGTCCTGCAGTGATTGCGCGTCACCGTCGGCCTGCTGCAGGCGCGCCCACAGCTGTTCGGGAATGGAGAAGTTGTAATGGATGCCGGCAATGCACTGCATGGTCTTGCCATAGCGCAGCGCCAGGCCGAGACGGTACAGATACTTGAATTTGCCAACCGTGGAGTCGCCATAACGGGCGATCGGGATATCCGCTTCCGGTGGCAGCCGGCAGGGCATCGACGGGCTCCACAGCAGCTCCTCACCCAGCACGCTGTGAGTGAAACGGTGGATCTGCTCCAGCTCGTCCAGTGTGGTGGCCGAGTCCGGATAGGCTTTGGTGATGAATTCAAGCAGGGGCTCGGCGTAGTCGGTGGTGATGCTGGCGTGGGTCAGGGTGGAGCCCAAGGCGGCCGGATGGCCGGTCAGGGCCAGATCGCCGTTGCCGGTCACGCGCAGGGATTCGCGCTCGATGCCATGCAGGCAGCCGCGCAGCAGTGGGGTGATGTCGCTTTGCTGCAGCAGCTGCAGACGCTGGGAATAGGTGGAATGCAAAGGAACTTCCTCGAATCACTACGGTGCCGGCTGCCACTGTACCAGCGAAGTGCTGCAGTGACAGCCGTGGCGGTTATTTTTTCTTGATTTTTCCGGCGTTGGCGAACAGTGAGGCCATGGTGCCGCCACCACTGTTTTTGTCGCTGGCGGGACGTGTGCGCGGGCTCTCGTTGCGCTGCCGGTTCTCGCGGGGAGGTCGCTGTGACGGGCTGTTGCGCGACTCGCCGGGCTCGTCCGACAGGCGCATGCTCAGAGCGATGCGTTTGCGTGGAATGTCCACCTCCATCACCCTGACCTTGACGATGTCGCCGGCCTTGACCACCGTGTGCGGGTCCTGCACGAAGCGGTCAGCCAGAGCCGAGATATGTACCAGACCGTCCTGATGCACGCCGATATCGACAAAGGCACCGAAGTTGGTGACGTTGGTGACCACGCCCTCCAGCAGCATGCCGGGCTTCAGGTCTTTCAGATCCTCGACGCCATCCTGGAAGGCGGCGGTCTTGAACTCGGGGCGCGGGTCGCGGCCGGGCTTGTCCAGCTCGGCCAGAATGTCGGTGACGGTGGGCAGGCCGAAGCTTTCGTCAGTGAACCGTTTTGGATCGAGCTGCTTCAGAAACGCCGAATCGCCAATCAGCGAACGGATGTCACGCCCGGTATCCTCGGCAATGCGCTTGACCAGCGGATAGGCTTCCGGGTGCACGGCGGAGGCATCCAGCGGGTTGCTGCCGTTCATCACGCGCAAAAAGCCCGCCGCCTGCTCAAAGGTCTTTTCGCCCAGCCGGGGCACCTTTTTCAGCTGGCTGCGGCTGGTGAAAGCGCCGTTGGCATCGCGAAACTCCACTATATTGTTGGCCAGTGTGCTGTTCAGACCGGAAATACGGGTCAGCAGCGCCGCCGAGGCGGTGTTCACATCTACCCCCACGGCGTTCACACAGTCCTCCACCGTGGCATCCAGCGACCGGGCCAGCTGCACCTGTGACACATCGTGCTGGTACTGGCCTACACCAATGGATTTGGGGTCGATCTTGACCAGCTCGGCCAGCGGATCTTGCAGGCGACGGCCAATGGACACCGCACCGCGCAGCGAAACGTCCAGCTCGGGAAATTCCTTCGCCGCCAGCTCGGAAGCGGAATACACCGAAGCTCCAGCCTCGCTGACCATGATTTTCTGCATGCGTAGCTGCGGCATGCCCTTGACCAGTTCGCCCGCCAGTTTGTCGGTTTCGCGGCTGGCGGTACCGTTGCCGATGGCGATTAGCTCCACCTGATGCTGCTGGCACAGTGCGCCCAGCGTAGCCAGACTCTGGTTCCACTTGTTCTGGGGTGCATGGGGGAAAATGGTATCGGTGGCCAGCAGCTTGCCGGTCTCGTCCATCACCGCCACCTTGCAGCCGGTACGCAGGCCGGGGTCGAGCGCCAAAGTGCGGCGTGGACCAGCTGGGGCGGCCAGCAACAGGTCGTGCAGGTTACGGGCGAATACGCTAATGGCTTCGGTCTCGGCCTGCTCGCGCAGGCTGCCGAACAGGTCGGTTTCCAGATGGGTGGACAGCTTGATGCGCCAGGTCCAGCGCACCACCTCGGCCAGCCAGGCATCGGCGGGACGGCCGTGGTTCTCGATACCAAACTGTTTGGCGACCATCGCTTCACAGGGATGCATGATGGCGTCCGGCTCGCCCAGTACCAGCGACAGGCTGAGGATGCCCTCGTTGCGGCCACGGAACATCGCCAGCGCGCGGTGTGATGGCACCGACTTGAGCGGCTCGTCATGCTCGAAATAGTCGGCAAATTTGGCACCTTCCTGCTCCTTGCCGGTAGCCACACGGCTGCTCAGCCTGGCATCGCTGTGCAAGGTGTTGCGCAGGCGCTCCAGCAGATCGGCGTCCTCGGCAAAGCGCTCCATCAGGATGTACTTGGCACCTTCCAGCACGGCTTTCACATCGGCAAAGCCGTTGTCGGGCTGGATGAAGCGTTCGGCTTCGGTCTCGGGGTGCAGGGTCGGGTCGGCAAACAACGCATCGGCCAGCTCGCCCAGACCGGCTTCCAGCGCGATCTGGCCCTTGGTACGACGCTTTTTCTTGTAGGGCAGGTAAAGGTCTTCCAGGCGCACCTTGGTGTCGGCGGCAAGAATGTCGTTTTTCAGCCCGGGGGTCAGCTTGCCCTGCTCGTCGATGCTGGCCAGAATGCTGACGCGGCGTTCTTCCAGTTCGCGCAGGTAGCGCAGCCGCTCTTCCAGCGTGCGCAGCTGGGTATCGTCCAGGCTGCCGGTGACTTCTTTGCGGTAACGGGCGATGAAGGGCACGGTCGAGCCTTCGTCCAGCAATGCTACTGCGGCGGCCACATTGCGGGTGACCACGCCCAGCTCTTCGGCGATTTTGGCATTGATGTCGAGCATGAAAAACCTGTGTGTCAGAACGAAACCGGCAATTATAGGCCAGCCCCGGGGTTTTGAGTAGCAACAACCGGGGCCGGGCAGTTTGCGCAGGGTGGCAACCGGCGGGGCACCCGGGTGACTCAATCGATGCTCCGGGCGAGTGGACATGAGCCATTTACCGGCCTGTAAGATTTGCTAACAAAGGTTGCTGCCGGACACTGCCTGTTTGCAGGCATAATTGTTCCTTTTATAGCCGGAAGGCCGGACGATTTGCGGGCTGGCAGTACTATTGAGGGCGTAACATGAGCGACGGTGAAAAAATCCTGATCGTGGATGACGATGCACGTTTGCGCGGTTTGCTGGAGCGCTTTCTGGACGAGCATGGTTATCGTGTGCGCAGCGTCGAGAATGTAGGGCAAATGGAACGCATCCTGCAGCGCGAACACTTCAATCTGCTGGTGCTGGACCTGATGCTGCCCGATGAGGACGGGCTCTCCGCCTGCCGCCGTTTGCGCGCATCCGGCAACCGCATTCCGGTCATCATGCTGACTGCCCGGGGTGATGAGTCCAGCCGTATCGAGGGGCTGGAGCTTGGTGCTGACGACTATCTGGCCAAGCCGTTCAACCCCCGCGAGCTGCTGGCACGAATCCGCGCCGTGTTGCGACGGCTGGAGAACGACGTGCCGGGCGCGCCGACCACCAGCGAGCAGGAAGTCACCTTTGGCGAATACCGGCTGTCGCTGTCCACACGCGAACTGCACAAGGGTGATGACTCCCCCTACATGTTGACCACTGGCGAATTTGCCGTACTCAAGGTGCTGGTGCAGCACCCGCGTGAAACCCTGAGCCGTGATAAACTGATGAACCTGGCGCGCGGCCGCGAATGGGATGCGCTGGAGCGCTCGATTGACGTGCAGATTTCCCGTCTGCGCCGGGTCATCGAGCCCGACCCTTCAAGGCCGCGCTATATCCAGACTGTCTGGGGCGCGGGCTATGTCTTTGTGCCCGACGGAGACTGACCCTTGGTCGTCTGGTATCCGCGCAGTTTCTTTGGTCGCCTGCTTGGCATGGTGTTGCTGGCGGTGCTGTTTTCCAAGGCGCTGACGCTGATCTATCTGCTGCTCAATGATGATGTGCTGGTTGACCGGCAATACAGTCATGGTGCGGCCCTGACCCTGCGCGCCTACTGGGCGGCACCGGCCAGCGAACAGCAGGGCGTGGCCGAGGCTGCCGGCTTGCAGCTGGTGCGTGAGCACCATGTGCCGGAAGGCGAGCGGCAATGGCCCTATAGCGATATTTTCATTGAGCAGATGAAGGCCGAGCTGGGCGAGGACACGCGTGTACGCATCAGCGTGCAGACGCCGCCCTCGTTGTATGTCAATGCGCCTTCGCTGGGGCCGGACTGGATCCGCATTCCCCTGTATCCGCACCCGTTGCGCGGCCAGCGTTTGTGGAACCTGTTTGGCTGGTTTCTCGGCATCGGCGTGTTGTCCACCGCGGCGGCCTGGCTGTTTGTGCGCCAGTTCAGTGCGCCACTCAAGCGGCTGGTGATCGTGGCCCGGCAATTCGGTGAGGGGCGCAGCGTGCGCTTGCCGGTGGAGGCCGATACCGCCAGCGAGATGGCCGAGGTGTATCACGCCTTCAACCAGATGACCGACAACATCGAGCAGTCCAACCGCGAGCGCGAACTGATGCTGGCCGGCATCTCCCATGACTTGCGCACCCCTTTGACCCGCATGCGGCTGGCTCTGGCGCTGCTGGGCGAGGAAAGCGAACTGGCGCGCGACATGGTTCACGACATCGAGGACATGGACGCAATCCTGGAGCAGTTTTTGGCTTTCATCCGTGACGGTCGTGACGAGGCCAGCCAGGTCTGCGACCTGAGCGCACTGGTGCGGGAGGTGGTGCAGCCCTATCACCAGCAGGGTTACGATATCGGGCTGCAGTTGCAGGACGGCATCACTGCGCCGCTGCGCCGCCTGTCGTTCAAGCGCATGCTGGTCAATCTGATCGAAAATGCCATTCGTTATGGCGGCTCGCGAATGCATATCACCCTTGTTGTGGACCACCAGGATTCATCCGGTCAGGCCGTGCTGACTGTACGTGATACCGGGCCGGGCATTGCCTCAAGCGATCTGTCGGGCATCTTCAATCCGTTCATCCGTGGCGACCAGGCCCGCGGCGGGCAGGGTGCGGGTCTGGGGCTGGCCATTGTGGAGCGTATTATCCGTTTGCATGCGGGGCATATCGAATTGCGCAACCATCCGGCCGGAGGGCTTGAAGTGCAGGTCAGCCTGCCACTTGAAAACCGGCAGCAGCGGCCCAAGCTCAGGTACAAGCCAAAACCGGCAAAGAAATGGAAACGTAATGGATAAGGTTCGTATCGACAAATGGCTCTGGGCCGCCCGCTTTTTCAAGACCCGCAACCTGGCTAAAACCGCCATTGAGGGCGGCAAGGTGCATTGCCGTGGTGAGCGCTGCAAGCCGGCCCGTGACCTGCGCATTGGTGACGAGCTGCAGATCCGCTGCGGCTACGACCTGCGTACCGTGGTGGTCGAGGCGCTGAGCGAGGTGCGCCGAGGTGCACCGGAGGCGCAACTGCTTTACCGTGAAACCGAGGACAGCATCCGCAAGCGCGAAGAGGAAGCGCAATTGCGCAAGGCCGGAGCCCTCGGTATCCAGACCGACGGTCGTCCCAACAAGAAACAGCGCCGCCAGCTTGATCAGTGGCTTGACCAGTGTTGAATGACTGACAACTGTAGGTTCGAATTTATTCGAACAAATCAGGCTGTTGTCAGGCCCACACCTATTTAAACAAGCCGCATATCGTCAGGGGTACAGCGTTTCATGTGCGAATAAATTCGCACCTACATATAATTCATGTCCCGGCACTGTACGCACCCGTTTTTTATATCAAAACTATTCTCCAGGTACCCCATGACTGACACCGACTTCACCCAGCGTTTCATCTTCGACAACCACGATGCCCGTGGCGAACTGGCCACCCTGGAACAAAGCTACGCCCATGTGCTGGCCAAGCACGACTACCCGGAACCGGTGGCGATCCTGCTCGGTGAACTGATGGCCGCCGCCGCATTGCTGGTCGGCAGCCTCAAGTTTGACGGCCTGCTCACCCTGCAGGTACGCGGCGAGGGGCCCCTGTCGTTGCTGGTGGTCGAATGCTCCAGCGAGCGCGAAATTCGTGGGCTGGCCCGTTATGACGCAGGCCGTATCGAAATCGGCGCAACCCTGCAGGAACTGATGCCCAGCGGCGTGCTGGCCATGACCATTGATCCGGCCGGCGGCCAGCGCTACCAGGGGCTGGTTGCCCTCGACGGAGACAGCCTGGCCGACTGCCTGAATGCCTACTTTGCCAGCTCCGAACAGCTGGAGAGCCGTTTCATCCTGCATGCCGACGGTCGCCGTGCCCGTGGTTTCCTGCTGCAACAGCTGCCGGTCGCACAGGTGCCGCAGGGCGAACAGCGCGAAGCCAGCTGGCAGCACCTTACCACCCTGGCCCAGACCCTGAGTGCGGAAGAGCTGCTGGGGCTCGACAACATCACAATTCTGCACCGGCTGTACCATGAAGAGCAGGTGCGGCTATTTGACGCGCAAGGCGTCAGCTTCAGTTGCAGCTGCTCGCGCGAGCGCTCACAAAACGCACTGCTCAGCCTCGGTGAGCAGGATGTTCTGGCTCTGCTGGAGGAGCAAAACGGCCAGATCGAAATGGACTGCCAGTTCTGCAACCAGCGTTATCATTTCAGCGGCGATGATATTCGCCGGATCTTTGGCCTGGATCACAGGAATGATGGTTTATCTACCGTGCATTAATTAAAAAGCTCAGGCATAATAAGCGGATCTTTTTTTAACCTTGTAGTGTTTTGTGCGAAGCACTACATTTTTGAACAAACGGCGGGGCCGTTGGGGATCGACATGACGCAAGCAAACATCAATGTGTACACTGACATCAGTGCTGCTGAACTTATTGAACAGGCCGTTCAGCGCGGTGAGGGCAAGCTGGCCGACAACGGCTCGCTGGTGGTGGAAACCGGTCACCGCACCGGCCGCTCCCCGGCCGACCGCTTCATCGTCAAGGAGCCCAGCACCGAAGCGCAGATCTCCTGGGGTGCGGTCAACCGCCCGGTCGAGCCGACAGTGTTCGACGCCCTGTGGGAGCGTGTCCAGGCCTATGTTGCCGAGCGCGACAGCTTCGTTTCCCATGTACATGTAGGTTCCGATCCCCGCTACTACCTGCCGGTCAAGATGACCACCACCACTGCCTGGCACAACCTGTTCGGCCGCTGCCTGTTCATCACTCCCGAGCAGTACAACCCGTCCAGCAAGTCCGAGTGGCAGATCATCAACGCGCCGTTCTTCGAGTGCGTGCCCGAGCGTGACGGCACCAACTCCGACGGCACCGTCATGATCAACTTTGCTGCCAAGAAAGTCCTGATCGCCGGCATGCGTTACGCCGGTGAAATGAAGAAGTCCATGTTCTCCGTGCAAAACTTCCTGCTGCCAGAGCAGGACGTACTGCCCATGCACTGCGCCGCCAACGTTGGCGAAGACGGTGATACCACCCTGTTCTTCGGCCTGTCCGGCACCGGTAAAACCACCCTGTCCGCCGACGAAAGCCGCTACCTGATTGGTGACGACGAGCACGGCTGGGGTGTTGGCACCGTATTCAACATCGAGGGCGGCTGCTACGCCAAGTGCATCGACCTGTCCGAGAAAAACGAGCCGGTCATCTGGAAAGCCATCAAGTTTGGCGCCGTGCTGGAAAACGTCGTACTCAACGACAAGCGCACGCCTGATTACAAGGACGACAGCCTGACCCAGAACACCCGTGCCGCCTACCCGCTGGCCAACGTGGAAAAGGTCACGGCCGAAAACCGTGCCGGCGAGCCCAACGCCATCATCTTCCTGACCTGCGACCTGACCGGCGTACTGCCTCCGGTGTCCATCCTCAACAACGAGCAGGCGGCCTACCACTTCCTGTCCGGTTACACCGCATTGGTCGGCTCTACCGAAATGGGTTCCGGCGGCGGCATCAAGTCCACCTTCTCCACCTGCTTCGGTGCGCCTTTCTTCCCGCGTCCTGCCGGTGTCTACGCCGAGCTGCTGATCAAGCGCATCAACGCCTTCGGCTCCAAGGTGTATCTGGTCAACACCGGCTGGACCGGTGGCGGCTATGGTGTCGGCAAGCGTTTCGACATCCCGACCACCCGTGGCGTGATTGCCGCCATCCAGAGTGGCGCCATCGCCAATGCCGAAACCGAGCACCTGGACATCATCAACCTGGACGTGCCAACAGCCGTTCCCGGTGTCGAGACCAACCTGCTCAACCCGCGCAACACCTGGGCTGACAAGGATGCCTACGACGCGGCTGCCAAAGAACTGGCCGGCAAGTTCATCGAGAACTTCAAGAAGTTCGAGGTGTCCGACGCCATCCGCACAGCAGGTCCCAAGCTGTAACAGCTGACGACTGCCAAAAAACCGCTCTCCGGGGCGGTTTTTTGTGCCAGTCACAAAAGCTGCTTCGGTGCATTTTACCGTAGGTTCGAATTTATTCGAACATGAAAGCGATCCGCGAGTTTTGCAATAAAGGGGTCAGGTGCATTTTACAGAGGAAATATGTACCTGACCCTTTAATTGCAGATGCTGCTGTGCGAATAAATTCGCACCTACAGTTGGGTCCGTCATTCTGAACATTTCTTCCCTGTCACCTTTTCCAAGCGGGACGCGTCCATGTAGTGTAAAATCCATGCCACTACAGCCAGGCAGCCTAATTGAGAGAGCAGAGTGAACCTGTTAAACCACATCAAGGAAACCCGTCCGGAACTGCGCAAGTCAGAGCTGAAAGTCGCCGAGTATGTGCTCTGCGAGCCGGCTTTGGTGATGCATAGCTCCATGGCGGATGTTGCCCAGGCTGTGGGCGTCAGCGAACCGACCATCGTGCGCTTCTGTCGTGCCATTGGCTGTCAGGGTTTCCAGGACCTGAAACTCAAGCTGGCACAAAGCCTGGTGGCCGGTGCCAGCTTCGGTCAGTTTGCCATTCACGAGGAAGATCGGGTCGCCGATGTCGCCCTGAAGATCTTCGATACCACCCTGCATACCCTGATCGATGTGCGTGAGAGCCTGGACACCAGCGCGCTGGAGCAGGCGATCAGCATGATCGCGGCCGCGCCACGGGTCGAGTTCTATGGTTTTGGCGCTTCGGGCGCAGTGGCGGCGGATGCCCAGCACAAGTTTTTCCGCCTGTTGTTGACGGCGGCGGCCTACAGCGACCCGCACATGCAGGCGATGTCGGCGGTGACGCTGACGGAAGGCGATGTCGCCATCTGCATTTCCCAGTCCGGCCGCTCCCGCGACCTGCTGACCACCGCCAACCTGGTGCGTGAAACCGGTGCCGGCCTGATCACCCTGTGCCCCAGCCAGACCCCGCTGGCCGAGCTGGCTACTGTCAACCTGGCGATCGACGTGCAGGAAGATACCGAGATCTACACCCCGCTGACCTCGCGCATCGCCCACTTGGTGGTGATTGATGTGCTGGCCATGGGTGTGGCCATGGCGCGCGGACCGGATCTGGTTGATCATCTGAAAAGCGTCAAGCGCAGTCTGCGCAGCTTGCGCCTGTCACCCAAGGCTGCTGCCCGCCCGATTGGTGACAAAGCAGACCAGTAAAGGAAGGGTGGACCCTGCGCTGCGCGCCGGGTGAGACATTGAGCTGTAGGTGCGAATTTATTCGCACAGCCGCGCCAGAGATCCAATGTCCGAATAAATTCGAACAGAAGCGGTCACAACAGATATTTGGTTGCGAAGCGATACGTCAAATAACCATCCAGTACTGAGTTTGGCGCAGTCGCAGACTCTATAGTCACCTGCCAGCAGTAAGCCAGCTAACCCCTTTGTCGGCTTTATTTCCCTGCCATAGCTTCCAAAAAATGACCAAAAGTGGCACTATCGCACCTCTATTTTATGCATGCATACCGGCCAGTTGCCTTTTATCCGCGCAAACTGGCCCGGGCCCGGTACGCTAAACGCCTGACCGGGCCGTTTTGACGAGGTCATTTATGACGCAATCCACTCCGGCCGCGGCTACACCGGCCCTGGAAGTGCGCGATCTGCACAAAAGCTATGGCGATCTTGAGGTCATCAAGGGTATATCGCTGGCTGCCCACGACGGCGATGTCATTTCCATCCTGGGTTCGTCCGGTTCGGGCAAATCCACCTTCCTGCGCTGCCTGAATCTGCTGGAAAACCCGCACAAGGGCCAGATTTTCTTCTCTGGCGAAGAGTTGCAGCTGAAAGCCGACAAGACCGGCGCGCTGCAAGCCGTGCGCAACGAACAGATCAACCGCCTGCGCACCCAGGTCGGTTTCGTGTTCCAGAACTTCAACCTCTGGCCGCACATGACAGTGCTCGACAACATCATCGAGGCACCGCGCCGGGTACTGGGCCAGAGCAAGGCCGAGGCCATCGCGACCGCAGAGGCCCTGCTGGCCAAGGTCGGTATTGCCGACAAGCGCCACAACTATCCCAACCAGCTGTCCGGCGGCCAGCAGCAGCGTGCGGCCATTGCCCGTACGCTGGCCATGCAGCCCAAGGTCATCCTGTTTGACGAGCCCACCTCGGCACTCGACCCGGAAATGGTCCAGGAAGTGCTGGGCGTTATTCGTGGTCTGGCCGACGAAGGCTGCACCATGCTGCTGGTCACCCACGAGCTGAGCTTTGCCCGCCAGGTATCCAGCCAGATAATGTTCTTTCATCAGGGACGGATTGAAGAGCAAGGCACACCCGAAGAGGTGTTCGAACGGCCGCAATCCGAGCGTTGCCGTCAATTTATGTCCAGTCACTACCTGTGAGGTCTGACCCATGAAAAACTACAAGAAAATCCTTCTCGCAGCTGCCACCAGCCTGGCTTTGAGCACCGGTGCCATGGCCGCCGACAAACTGCGCATCGGTACCGAGGGTGCCTATCCTCCGTTTAACCTGCTGGATGCCAACGGCCAGGCCGTGGGTTTTGACCTGGATATTGCCCAGGCGCTGTGCGACAAGATGGGCGCCGAGTGTTCGGTAGTCCTGTCCGACTGGGACGGCATCATCCCGGCCCTGAACGCCAAGAAATTCGACTTCCTGGTCGCTTCCATGTCGATCACCGAAGAGCGCAAGATGGCCGTCGATTTCACCGACCGCTACTACAGCAACGGACTGCAATTCATCGCGCCGAAAAGCGTCGACTTCAAGGTTGACGCCGCCAGTCTGAAAGGCAAGGTGATCGGTGCCCAGCGTGCCACCATCGCCGGCAACTGGCTGGAAGACAACCACGGCCGCAACGTTTCCATCAAGTTGTACGATACCAACGAAAACGCCTACCTGGACCTGGCTGCCGGCCGTCTGGACGGTGTACTGGCTGACAAGTTCGTCAACTGGGAATGGCTGGAAAGCGACGCCGGTAAAGACTTCGAGTTCAAGGGTGATCCTGTGTTTGAAGACGACGAAATCGCCATTGCCGTACGCAAGGGCAACAAGCAGCTGGTCGAGCGCCTGAACAAGGCCCTGCAGGAAATCCGTGAAGACGGTACCTACAAGCAGATCAACGACAAGTACTTCCCGTTCGATATTTACTGATCGGGCAGGGTTGTCGCTCTACAGACTTTAAAACCTGTAGGTGCGAATTCATTCGCACAAAAGACGGCGGTAATGTGCGAATGAATTCGCACCTACGCTAATCTGTCAGAGTGGGGAACGAGCGGCATGGCATTGGCGTTACCCTGTAGGTGCGAATTTATTCGCACAAAAAATGACGGTAATGTACGAATGAATTCCACCTATATTAATCTGCCGCCCTGCGTGAAAACGCAGGGCCCATAAAATGCAAAACGACAAAACACCAATTTTTATCAACACCCATACGACCCTGCCGAAAATATTTTCCACATGATTTTTGATTTACACGGTTTTGGCCCCGCCTTGCTGGCCGGAACCTGGATGACCATCAAGCTGGCGCTAGCCTCCCTTGTGGTGGGCCTGATCCTCGGCCTGCTGGGTGCCCTGGCCAAAACCTCCCCCTATCGGGCGCTGCGCTGGCTGGGTGACGCCTATTCCACCCTGGTGCGCGGCGTGCCCGAGCTGCTCTGGGTATTGCTCATCTATTACGGCTCGGTCGGTACCGTGCAGGCATTTGGCGAAATGATCGGCCAGCCCGAGCTGGAACTGAGCCCCTTTGCCGCCGGCGTGCTGGCGCTGGGCCTGTGTTTTGGCTCCTACGCTACCGAAGTGTTCCGTGGTGCCCTGTTGTCGATCCCGCGTGGCCAACGCGAAGCCGGCCTGGCGCTGGGCCTGTCACGCAAGCGCATCCTCTGGCAGCTGGTACTGCCGCAGATGTGGCGCGTCGCCCTGCCAGGTCTGGGTAACCTCTACATGATCCTGATGAAAGACACCGCACTGGTCTCGGTGATCGGCCTCAATGAAGTCATGCGTCAGACACAGATTGCTGTCACCGCCTCCAAGCAGCCGTTCACCTTCTTCATGGTTGCCGCCATCATCTATTTGAGCCTGACCGTGCTCAGCATGCTGGCGCTGCAATGGTTCGAGCGCCGTGCCAACCGTGGCTTCAGCAGGAGCAGGGCATGAACTGGGAACTGATCTGGAAATACCTGCCCAAGCTGGGCGAGGGTGCCTGGCTCACGCTGGAACTGGTCGGCATCGCCGTGGTGGTCGGCCTGGTACTGGCCATTCCGCTGGGCCTGGCCCGCACCTCACGCCACTGGTACGTGCAAGCTGTGCCTTACAGCTATATCTTCTTCTTCCGTGGGACACCGCTGCTGCTGCAGCTGTTCCTGGTGTACTACGGACTGGCCCAGTTTGACGCCATCCGTCAGGGCCCACTCTGGCCCTACCTGCGTGACCCCTACTGGTGTGCGCTGATCGCCATGACCATGCACACCTCGGCCTACATCGCCGAGATCATCCGTGGCGCCATCCAGTCGGTGCCGACCGGTGAAGTGGAAGCGGCCCGTGCACTGGGCATGTCGCGCCTGCAAACCGTCTGGCACATCGTTCTGCCACGGGCGGCGCGCATCGGCCTGCCGGCCTACAGCAACGAAGTGATCCTGATGCTCAAGGCCAGCTCGCTGGCCAGTACCGTCACCCTGCTGGAACTGACCGGCATGGCGCGCACCATCATCGCCCGCACCTACATGCCGGTAGAAATCTTCTTCGCCGCCGGCCTGTTTTATCTGGTCATGACCTTCATCCTAGTACAGATCTTCCGCCTGCTGGAACGCTGGCTGCGCGTAGACATGCTGCAGGGTCGTTGATGCTCCACCCAAAATGTAGGTGCGAATTTATTCGCACAAACCGTACTCATGTACGAATAAATTCGTACCTACAGAAAAATGCAGCAGACAACTGAGCAACTCGACGAGCGCTTCACCGCCCTCGACCAGCTCCTGCTCGACCACCAATCCCTGTGGCACAACCAGCCCTTCACCCAGCAAACCCTGGCCTGGGAAGCTGACCTCCCAGAACTATCCGCCTGGCTACGCGCACAGAGCCTCGAACACGCCGAACAGCACCAGCTGGAGCCATGGAAAGCATTAAAGGCACCATTAAAGGGGTCAGGTACATTTTTCGCAGAAAATATATACCTGACCCCTTTAATGCAGCTACCCCGCCATCCAGTCAAGCGACTCCCCGAAGCCATGTCCCGCGGCATTCCGGGTCGTAAATGGCAACAGATAGAAGCCTTCGCCGCCTGCCTGCCGCCACACTGGCAAGGCAGCCGCTGGCTCGACTGGTGTGCCGGCAAGGGCCACCTGGGCCGCCGACTGGCCTGGCCAAACGACTGCCTGTGCTGCATTGAACACGATGCCCAGCTGATCAAGGACGGCCAGCAGCTCAGCGAGCAATGGCAGGTACAGGCCAGTCACCAGCACTGCGATGCCCTCAGCGAGCAGGCCATTTCTCACCTGGCCACCAGTGACACCTGGACAGCACTGCATGCCTGTGGCGACCTGCACACCAGCTTGCTACGGCACACAACAGGGCAGGGCGTACGCCGGCTGGCCATTGCCCCCTGCTGTTATAACCGTATCCGTGCCGGCCACTACCAGCCGCTATCCGCTCAAGGCAAGGCGTCCAAACTGCGGCTGGACCGCACCATGCTCGGCTTGCCACTGCAAGCTACAGTCACCGCCGGCGCAGCCGAAGTACGCAAGCGCAACCGCAACATGGCCTGGCGGCTGGGCTTTGATCTGCTGCAGCGTCAGTGGCGCGATGTGGACGAATACTTGCCAGTACCCTCGATGGCCAACCGCTGGCAGCACGACAACTTTGCCGGCTGGTGCCAAGCCGCCGCCGAACTCAAAGGTATCGAAACCAAACCGGTAAGCGACTGGCGGGCAGCAGAACAGGCTGGATGGCAGCGACTGGCCGAAGTGCGCAACCTTGAACTGGTACAAGGCCTGTTCCGCCGACCGCTGGAGCTATGGCTGCTGTTCGACATGGCCTTGCTCCTGCAAGAGCAGGGCTTTTCCGTACAGCTGGGCGAATTCTGCCCGCAGGAACTGACTCCAAGAAACCTGCTATTGCTCGCAGAAAGATAGAGGTAATAAAGGGACAGTCGCTGCTCCTGTAGGTACGAATTTATTCGTACATGAGGTAACGCCGGCGCTGTGCGAATAAATTCGCACCTACATCCCACCCCAGGGCAATCGCATGAAAGTAGCGAAGGGTGAAGAAACTGCCCGCAGGAGGTGAAAACCGGTGTAATGTCCCGTTTTTTACCGGGATGCCGCGATGCAACAGGAAGAAAGGCTGAGCCTGTCAGAGGTATTTGTCACGGTCGATGATCCACGCCAGTCAGGCAAGGTGGAGCACGATCTGGTGGAGTTGCTGGTGGTTGCTGTCAGTGCGGTACTTTCAGGAGCAGATACCTTTGTGGAAATCGAGGAGTGGGCCACGGAGAAGCTGCCGTGGTTGCGCCAACACTTGAAACTCGCCCATGGCATTGCCTCGCACGACACGTTTGCACGGGTCTTCAGCCTGATTGATCCGGAACAGTTCGAGGCTGCGTTCCGCCGCTGGGTGGTCTCAATTCTGCCGGTCCTTGATGCCCAGGTGGTGGCTATAGACGGCAAGACCAGTCGACGATCGGGCAAGGCCAATAGCGCGCCTTTACATCTGGTCAGTGCGTTTGCCGCTGGTGCCAACCTGGTACTGGGTCAGCGGGCTGTAGCAAAAAAATCCAATGAGAAGACCACGATTCCTGAATTGCTGGCAGTGCTCTCGCTGCAGGGCTGCATCGTCACACTCGATGCCATGGGTACCCAGGCCAACATCGCTCAGGCGATCCGTGATCGAGGTGCGGACTATGTGCTGGCGGTCAAGGATAACCAGCCAACGCTGGCTGACGCGATCCGGGATTTCTTCGTGCTGTTCAAGCAAGCCCCGCAACACACGCCTCACACGATGTCGGAGACAGTAGAAAAGAATCACGGCCGCCTGGAAATACGCCGTTGCTACGCTTTCGACGCCCTGCAGTGCCTGCCGCGCAAGGAGCAGTGGCCGGATCTGGCCTCATTCGTGGTCATCGAGTCTGAGCGATCAATACAGAACAAAACCAGTATCGAACAGCGTCTGTATATCAGCAGCCTGCCAGCTCAGGCTGAACGCATTGCCACTGCAATCCGCCAGCACTGGTCTGTCGAAAACAACCTGCACTGGTGCATGGACGTGGTCTTTGCCGATGACCAGATGCGCGCAAGGACTGATCATGCCGGCCACAACATGGCGCTACTCAAGCAACTTGCCCTGAACTTGCTGAGAACTGACCCTACCGCCAGAAAGGGAAGCCTTAAGACCAAACGCCTCATCGCCGCGACCTCCGATACCTATCGCGCCGCACTGCTTGGCCTGAGCTGACTTTCATGCGATTGCCCTGCATCCCACCCAAACAGGCCTTTACAAGATAAAATCTGCCGCTATAATGGCGCACATTGCCGGTATAGCTCAGCAGGTAGAGCAACTGACTTGTAATCAGTAGGTCCCGCGTTCGATTCGTGGTGCCGGCACCATAACATCAAAAGGCTCGCAGAATTGCGGGCCTTTTTGTTTTTACAGTTTCGTTCCTGCCTTGAATGTATCGCACTGTGCCATATCTCCGCTATCAAACCCGCGCTTGAACCAGCGCATGCGCTGTTCCGATGTGCCGTGAGTGAAGCTGTCGGGAGTGACGGTACCGGTGGCCTGTTTTTGCAGGCGGTCGTCGCCGATTGCGGCGGCTGCGTTCAGGGCTTGTTGCATTTCGCCCGGGGCGAGCATTTGGCGATGGCGGTCAGCATGATGGCCCCAGACACCGGCGAAACAGTCGGCCTGTAGCTCCTGGCGTACAGATAGCTGGTTTTGCTGTGCTTTGGACAGGCCCTGTTGGGCCTTGCGTACTTCGGCAGAAATGCCGGTGATGGTCTGGATGTGGTGGCCGACCTCGTGGGCGATCACGTAGGCCTGGGCGAAGTCGCCGGGTGCTTTGTAGCGGGTTTTCAGGTCGTGGTAGAACGACAGGTCGATGTAGACCTTGCGGTCGGCCGGGCAGTAGAAGGGGCCGACGGCGGCGCTGGCCGAACCACAGGCAGACTGCACATGGCCACTGAACAGCACCAGGGTTGGTGCCGGGTAGCGCTGGCCCTGTTTGGCGAAGATCTCTGTCCAGGTGTCTTCGGTGTCGGCCAGGATTACCGAGACGAATTCGCCCAGACGCTGCTGTTCTGCACTCAGCTGGGCCGGTGTGCTGCTGGTGCTGACCTGTTCGCCGGTCAGTAGCGGCATCAGGTCGATGCCGAGCATGCGTGCGCCAAAGAAGGCCAGTACGCCCAGCAACAGCAGGGTACGGCCGCCTTTGGTTTTGAGCAGTACCGGTAGTAGGCGCATGGCGATGCCGCCGCCCATGGCGGCATTGATTGGTGAGCTTTTTTGGCCGCGACGGTCATCCACGTTGTCGCTACGGCGACGGTCTTCCCAGCGCATATGGTGTCTCCTGTTTATGTGGACCCTGCGACTACGCTTCACTTCGCGCAGGATGACAGTGCTGGTACAGTTCAGCGTTGCACATGTAGGTCCGAATTTATTCGGACAGGCCCGGCAAGGCCGGGCTGCATATACCATGTTCGAATAAATTCGAACCTACAGAAGCGCATATAAAAACGTTGTGCGAAGGGGCTTGCCTCTGAGAAAACCTGTGTCTTCTATCGGGGGCAAGCCCCCTCATACAAAAGCAAGTCCTTCATACAACAGGCAGCACGAGCCAGCGAGTCGTATGTGTTTGTTAGTCTTCTTCGATAACCATGTCTTCCGGCAGTTCGGGCTCGATCAGTTGTAGCCAGGCGGCCAGCTGATCGTAGGCTTCGTCGGTGCCGATGCGCTTGGTGGCGGAAAACAGCTGGATGCCGGCAATGTCGCCCCACTCATCCTGCAGCTGCTTGCGGGTTTTCTGCAGGGCGCTGCGACCGGCGCCGGGCGTCAGTTTGTCGCATTTGGTCAGCAGGACATGCACTGGCATGCCGGCGCCTTTGGCCCAGTCCAGCATCATGCGGTCGAAGGGGCTGAAGGGGTGACGGATGTCCATCATCAGCACCACGCCGGTCAGACAGTCGCGCCGGCTCAGGTAGGCTTCCAGGTGCTTCTGCCAGTGCTGTTTGAGCGGAATCGGCACCTTGGCGTAGCCGTAGCCAGGCAAGTCGACCAGCCGGCGCTGCTCATCCAGGCTGAAGAAGTTGAGCAGCTGGGTGCGCCCGGGAGTTTTCGAGGTGCGAGCCAGGCTGGCACGGGTCAATGTATTGATCGCGCTGGATTTGCCCGAGTTGGAACGGCCGACAAAGGCGACCTCAAGGCCCTCGTCCGGCGGGCACTGTTCAACCTTGGCGGCGCTGATCAGGAATTGCGCCTTTTGACACAGGCCGGGAAGCGGGTTTTTTTGCTGCATGACATCTCCAAGTGATTTTGATCATCCCAGAACGTTTCAGTTTTATGGCTGGCAGTATATAATGCCGCCAATTTTGTGCATACATTGCATCGTATTGGCCTACACATTGGGTTTTGTAGGGTTTATGCTGATAGCTGCATGATTACGTGCCGGGCAGGACAGGATGACACAGAGCGACCGTATCTGCCCCGGATAAATTTACTTTTGCCGTTGTTGGAATGAGCTGATGAACAAACTAGTCGTAAGTCTGCTGCTGAGCCTGGGCATTACTGGCCTTGCGCATGCGGCCGGTGATGCAGAAGCCGGAAAAAACAAGATCCTGATGTGCCAGGCCTGTCACGGTGCTGATGGTAATACCACGTTGATGCCGACCTATCCGAAGCTTGGCGGCCAGGGTGCGAACTACCTGTTCAAACAGATGCTGGACATCAAGACTGGCGAACGTCCGGTCGTGGAAATGACCGGCATGCTGGATGCGATGTCGGATCAGGACATGAAAGACATCGCGGCATGGTATGCCAGCCAGAAAGGCACTACCGGCTACGCCGACCCCGAGCTGGCCGAGCGTGGTGAAGCATTGTTCCGTGGCGGCAAGCTGGCTGATGGCATGCCTGCCTGTAGCGGTTGTCACTCGCCTGATGGTGCCGGCCTCGATCTGGCCCGGTATCCCAAGCTGAGCGGCCAGCATGCCGACTATATTGCCAAGCAGCTGACCGACTTCCGCGAAGGCGACCGTTACAATGACGGTGATGCCATGACCATGCGTGATGTGGCTGAAAAGCTGAGCAACAAGGACATCAAGGCGCTGGCGAGCTACATTCAGGGCCTGCACTGACCCGGGCTGTCAACCGCAGACAAAACGCCACCGCGCAGTTGCCGGTGGCGTTTTTCGTTGTAAAACTGATTGCAGACAAGTTTGGCCAACCACCGATAGCCAGCTTGGTGTATGGTTGACCCCGTTAGTGGGATATTAAATAAGGAGCTCACCATGCAGCTGATGGACAGGTCCAAGGCACTGGGCATTACGCCTTTTTTGCGTCTGGGATTTCGACCTTTCTTCTTCTTCGGCGTGCTGCTGGCAATGCTGGCAGTTCCTGTCTGGGTAATGGCGTTGACCGGGCATGTCGAGTCCTGGCAGCCGGTTGGAGGCTGGCTGGCCTGGCACCGACATGAGTTGCTGTTCGGCTTTGCCGGTGCCATCGTTGCCGGCTTTTTGCTGACCGCAGTCCAGACCTGGACCGGAGTGCCCGGCCTGTCGGGCAAGCTTTTGCTCGGGTTGACGGTGATCTGGCTACTGGCTCGCCTGAGCTGGCTGGCCGGCATGCCGCTGGGCTGGGTGATCCTGTTCAATGGTCTGTTCATGCCGCTGGTGGCGTTGCAAATGGCGCGCAGCGTCTGGCCGGTACGTCAGGTGCGCAACTATCCGCTGGTGGTGGTGCTGGTCGCCCTGTCGTTGCTGGAGTTGCTGGTGCTGTATGGTGTGGCCAAGGGTGATGATGCCCTGCAGCGTCAGGGTGTATTGGGCGGTGTCTGGGCGGTAGGCGCACTGATGAGCATTATTGGTGGCCGGGTCATTCCGTTTTTCACCCAGCGCGGTTTGCTGCGCCCCAGGCAGGTTGCACCGATCAACTGGCTGGAGCAGGCCTTGCAGTTGGGCACGGCGGTAATCATCCTGTCTTTTGCCGCAGGCTGGGCGCTTGAGCGCAATGCCTTTCTGGGCGTGATTTTCATTGCCATGGGTGTCGGGCACGGTGTGCGCGTGGGACGCTGGCATGATGCCGGGCTGTGGAAGGTGCCGCTACTGTGGTCGCTGCACCTTGCCTACTACTGGTTTGTGGTGGCGTTTCTGGCCATGGGGCTGTGGCATCTTGAGTGGATCGACAACTTCAGCGTGGCGGTACACGCGTTGACGGTTGGCGGCATGGCGGGCCTGATTCTTGGAATGATTGCCCGCGTCACTCTGGGCCATACCGGACGCATGCTGAATCCGCCAAAAGCGATGGTGATCGGTTTTGCCATCTTCAACGCTGGCGCGCTGTTCCGGGTGTTCGGGGTGGGCGTGGCTTACATCGGCTTTTTGTGGCTGGCCGCGTTGTGCTGGTTTGTTGCGCTGCTGATCTATCTGGTCAATTACGGCCCGATGTTGTGGAAGGCGCGCGTGGATGGGGCGCCGGGTTAGTGGTTGGCTGTTTATGTTTTGTAGGTCCGAATTTATTCGGACAGCCCGGGCAAGGTCGTGCGGCGGTGTGGATGTGCGAATGAATTCGCACCCACAGTTGGTGTTTTGCAGGAAGAGGCTTTCTCAGGGGCAAGCCCCTTCGCACAATCAGCTTTGCGGCTGCGTGTAGCATCAGGGCTTCATGCAGCCATCACGCAAACATGAAGGAGTATCGGCCAGCCAACAGGATGGGCTGGCGGCAGGGAACAGGGGGCGAAATCGACCTTTGTATAGCTGTTAAAAACTGGTGGGGCCCTAGAATGGAAAAATAAGCAGCGTCCTGTCCGGAGCACAACCCCCGAACGGCACGCATCATCGGCCTATCAGGCTGGTGGGCAAGTGCGGCACAAACTCATATGAACCGTATTTTTTGAGGTGATTTTCATGACGCAGGATTTGAGCAAGTTCATTCGTAAACCCGAGTTTCTGGAGAAGGTGGTATCTGCAGAAGAGGCGGCATCCTGGATTGATGACGGCATGACGCTGGGCATGAGTGGCTTCACCCTGTTCGGTGAACCGAAAGAGTTCCCGATGGCTCTGGCCGAGCGCGGCAAGAAAGAGAAGTTCAAGGTCAACCTGTTCACCGGTGCCTCCATGGGCCCTGCTGCTGACGGCTCCATGGCCGAAGCCGGCATCATCAACCTGCGCTTCCCGTACAACGCCAACCCCATCCTGCGCAAGCAGATCAACGAAGGCGAAGCGTTCTACATTGACCAGCACCTGTCCCACAACGCGGAATACGTGCGTCAGGGTGTGCTGCCACGCATCGACTACGCGATCATTGAAGCCGCTGCCATCACCGAAGACGGCGACATCATCCCGACCGGTTCCGTGGGCAACTCCCCAATCTACGTCGAGACCGCCAAACACGTCATCATCGAAGTGAACGTGTCCGCGCCTGCCGCCTATGAAGGCATGCACGACATCTATATCCCCGGTCCTGCCGGTGAAAACGCCCGTTGCGACATTCCGCTGTGTGAAATCAGCCAGCGCATCGGCACCAAGGGCATCAAGGTAGACCCTGCCAAGGTGCGCGGTATCGTGATCTCCAGCCAGCCAGACATTCCGTCCCCGCTGTTCGAGCCAAACGAGGAAACCCAGCAGATTGCCGACAACCTGCTGCACTTCCTGCACGAGGAAGTACGCAAGGGTCGTCTGCCAAACAACCTGGCTCCGCTGCAGTCTGGTGTCGGCTCCGTGGCCAACGCGGTTCTGAACGGCATGCAGAAATCCGGCTTCAAGGATGTCATTGTTGCATCCGAAGTACTGCAGGATGGCGTGTTCGACCTGATTGATGCTGGCGTGGTCAAGTTCGCTGCCGGTACCGCCCTGTCGCTGTCCAAAAAGCGCGTCGATACCCTGGCCGAAGACCTGGAGAAGTACGCTGGCAAGGTAATCTTCCGTCCGCAGGAAATCTCCAACCACCCCGAGCTGATCCGTCGTCTGGGCGTGATCTCTTTCAACACTGCGCTGGAAATCGATATCTACGGCAACATCAACTCCACCCACGTCAGCGGTACCCACATGATGAACGGTATCGGCGGCTCCGGCGACTTCGCCCGTAACGCCCGTATCACCATGTTCGTGACTGCGTCCACCGCCAAAAACGGCGCGATCTCTTCGATCGTTCCTTTCGTCACCCATGTTGACCACACCAACCACGACGTTGACGTGATCATCACCGAACAGGGCTACGCCGACCTGCGTGGTCTGGCTCCTCGTCAGGCTGCCGAAGCGATCATCGAGAACTGCATGCACCCAAGCTACAAGCAGCAGGCCCGTGATTACTTCGAGGAAGCCAAAGCCAAGCGCGGCGGTCACACCCCGCACCTGCTGGACAAGGCCTTCTCCTGGCACATCAACCTGGCCGAGAAGGGCACCATGAAGCTGGACGACTAAAACCGGTTTTGTGACGTGATAAAGAGAAGGGCTTCCGCAAGGAAGCCCTTCTTGTTTGTGGGCTGTTTTATCGTTGTGCGTCTAATTAACGAAATCACATGCATCTGTAGGTGCGAATTTATTCGCACACCTGCTGTAGTGATGGTTTTTGTACGAATGAATTCGCACATACGGCCAACCCCTACTGATGGGTGTTTTGTAGATTCGAATTTATTCGAACAAGCCGGGCAAAAGCGGGTAGTAGTGGGGATGTGCGAATAAATTCGCACGAGCGGTTTCAGGTTTCTATCAGCGGCAGGCCCAGCTTGTCCTGCAGGCGTTGCTGGGCATGGCATGGCTTTTCATCAGGTTGCGGTTGCAGGCGTACATAGCTGCCGTCGCTCTGCAATAGCCAGGCATGGGTATTGTCACGCAGGTATTGCCCCAGCTCTTTCTTGACTCGTCTGATCATTTTTGCGTCCGTCAGCGGAAAGCAGGCTTCAATACGCTTGTCGAGGTTACGCTCCATCCAGTCGGCGCTGGCCAGAAACAGCTTTTCTTCGCCGCCGCTATTGAGAAAGTAATACACCCGGCTGTGCTCCAGCTGACGACCGATGATCGAGCGTACCTGGATGTTGTCGGAAATGCCGGAAATGCCGGGGCGCAGGCAACACATGCCGCGCACAATCAGGTCGATCCGTACACCGGCCTGGCTGGCACGGTACAGCGCACGGATGATTTTGTCGTCGGTCAGGGCGTTAACCTTGATCACGATGTGGGACGGCAGGCCGGCCAGCGCGTTGCTTTCTTCCTGGATGATCATTTCGTTCAGGGCGTGACGCAGGGTAAAGGGTGCATGCAGCATGCAGTGCATCGCTTTGGCCTTGCCCATGCCAACCAGCTGGTTGAACAGGCTGGAGATGTCTTCGCACAGTTCGCGGTTACCGGTGAGCAGGCTGTAGTCGGTGTACAGCCGGGCGTTGCCGGCGTGGTAGTTACCGGTACCCAGATGTGCGTAGCGTACCAGTGTGTCCTGTTCGCGGCGCAACACCAGGGCGAGTTTGGCGTGGGTCTTGAAACCGAGCATGCCATAGATGACCACGGCACCGGCGGCTTGCAGGCGGCTGGCCAGAGCGAGGTTGGACTCTTCGTCAAAGCGGGCGCGCAGTTCGATGACGACGGTCACCTCTTTGCCGTTGCGGGCAGCCTCGACCAGCGCATCGACAATTTCCGAGTCAGCGCCGGAGCGATACAGGGTCTGTTTGATGGCCAGTACCGCCGGGTCCTGGGCAGCGCGACGCAGAAAATCGATCACCGGGGTAAAGGATTCGTAGGGGTGATAGAGCAGTACGTCCTGCCGGGCGATGGCCTGGAACAGGCTTTCGGACTTGAGCAGCGCCTTGGGGATGGCGGGTGTGAAAGGCACAAAACGCAGGTGCGGATGGCTGGTAAGCTCGGTAATGGCAAACAGGCGGGTCAGGTTGACCGGCCCGTTCACCAGGTACAGCTCGTCCGGGCCGAGATTGAATTGTTGCAGCAGATATTCAACCAGGTGTGGCGGACAGTTGTCGGCAACTTCCAGGCGTACCGCGTCACCAAAACGCCGGGCGTAGAGTTCGCCGCGCAGGGCGCTGGCCAGGTCGGCAACATCGTCAACCTCCATCGACAGGTCGGCGTTGCGGGTGAGGCGAAACTGGTAGCAACTCTTGACGCTCATGCCGTGAAACAGGTCATCGGCATGGGCATGGATCATGGATGACAGGAATACATGCTGCACGCCGCCGCTGGTCAGCTCGTCGGGAATGCGGATCAGGCGTGGCAGACTGCGCGGGGCCGGCAGGATGGCCAGCCCGGAGTCACGACCGAAGGCATCAACCCCTTCCAGCTCGACGATGAAGTTGAGGCTCTTGTTGGCCAGCAGCGGGAAGGGATGGGCCGAGTCCAGGCCGATGGGCGTGACCACTGGCGCGACCTCGGCGTTGAAAAACTCGGCAACCCAGTTGCGGATGGCTGGCGTCCAGTAACGCCGGCGCACGAAACGGATACCTTCTTCGGCCAGTGCCGGCAGCAGGGTCTGGTTGAGAATGTGGTACTGGCGCTCGACCTGTTCATGCACGATTTCGGCAATCCGGGCCAGTGCCTGCTGGGGCTGGATACCGTCGGCGTCAATGCGCGGGCGCGAATAGGCCACCTGGCGCTTGAGGCCGGCTACCCTGATTTCAAAGAACTCGTCCATGTTGCTGGAGAAGATCAGCAGGAATTTCAGCCGCTCCAGCAGTGGCACCGATTCGTCGAGTGCCTGCTCCAGCACACGGATGTTGAATTGCAGCTGGGACAGCTCACGGTTGATGTACAGACTGCTGTCATCCAGGGCGATGCTGGCGGGGGCGGGGCTGTCTGGCTGCATGTTGATTTGTCCTGTAGCTGCTGGAAATCACCGCATCAGACGCGGTGATGACGTATTTGACGGTGATGAGACTGCAGATTACATACCTGTAGGTACGAATTTGTTTGTACAAAAAATGCCCATATATCAAAGGTGCGAATAAATTGGCAGCACATCAAATGTGCGAATAAATTCGCACCTACAGGAGGAGCTATTGTTGCTGCAGCAGTTCGGCGACGCGTGCGGCGAAGTAAGTGAGGATGCCGTCGGCACCGGCGCGCTTGAATGCCAGCAGGGACTCCATGATGACTTCTTCACCCAGCCAGCCGTTCTGGATCGCGGCCATGTGCATGGCGTACTCGCCGCTGACCTGATAGGCAAAGGTGGGCGCCTTGAACTCTTCCTTCACGCGCCAGACGATGTCCAGGTAAGGCATGCCGGGCTTGACCATGACCATGTCGGCGCCTTCGGCCAGGTCGGTGGCCACTTCATGCAGGGCTTCGTTGCCGTTGGCCGGGTCCATCTGGTAGGTGAATTTATTGGCCTTGCCGAGGTTGGCTGCCGAGCCGACGGCGTCGCGGAAGGGACCGTAGTAGGCGCTGGCGTACTTGGCCGAATAGGCCATGATGCGGGTGTTGGTGTGGCCGGCATTTTCCAGTGCTTCACGAATGGCCATGATGCGGCCGTCCATCATGTCGGACGGAGCCACCACCTGGGCGCCGGCTTCGGCGTGGGACAATGCCTGGCGTACCAGTGCGTCAACAGTTTCGTCGTTCAGGACGTAGCCGTTGTCGTCCAGAATGCCGTCCTGGCCGTGGGTGGTGAAGGGGTCCAGTGCCACGTCGGTGATGATGCCCAGCTCGGGGAATTTCTGGCGCAGGGCACGGGTGGCACGCTGGGCAATACCGTCTGGATCCCAGGCTGCGGCGGCGTCCAGTGACTTGTGCTCGGGTGGCGTGACCGGAAACAGTGCCAGGGCAGGAATGCCCAATGCCACCCAGCGTTCGGCTTCCTGCAGCAACAGGTCGATGGACAGGCGCTCGACGCCGGGCATGGAGTGCACTGCCTCACGCTGGTTTTCACCGTCCAGCACAAAAACCGGCAGGATCAGGTCGTCCACGCTCAGGCGGTTTTCACATACCAGGCGACGGGAGAACTCGTCGCGGCGATTGCGGCGCAGGCGGGTGGCGGGAAACAGGCGTTGGGCAGTATTGGTCACGATAAACTCCTAGTGTTACGGTGCGTAGCGGGCAGGCACCGAGAAAAGACCTGTCTATTTAACCACAAACAACGAATATTTCCTTGCATGTGGCGCATCCTCTGGTATCATTTGCGCCCTTGTCGTGTGCGGTATTCAACAATGGGGTTGGATGGCGGCACAATTTCATATTTGAGGACACACCATGAAAGCTGATATTCACCCAAATTATGCCGACATTAGCGCTACCTGCAGCTGCGGTAATGTCATCAAGACCCGTTCTACCCTGGCACAAGACATCAGCATCGATGTTTGTTCCGAATGCCACCCTTTCTACACCGGCAAGCAAAAAGTGCTGGACGTTGGTGGCCGCATCGACCGCTTCAAACAGCGTTTTGGCGGTTTTGCCAGCAAGTAAGCAACTGTGTTATCAAAAAAGCGCCTTCATCGGGCGCTTTTTTTATGTCCGGACAGTCGTTGGCAGGCTTATTGTCGCACTTGTCGGGACGTCCTATCTTGCGTATGCTCATTACCCTAAAAATAAAGGAACGGCTGCCAGCGTGTCAGCCAGCTCCACCCTCTTTTTTCTAGTGGAACGCCCATCATGTCAGACCTTAAAGCTGCAGCCCTCGAGTACCATATGTCGCCACGCCCAGGCAAAACCAGCGTCGAGCTGACCAAGCCGACGTCCAGTGCCCGCGACCTGGCGCTGGCCTACAGTCCGGGTGTGGCCGAGCCGGTGCGCGAAATTGCCGATGATCCTGCGCTGGCCTACAAGTACACCAACAAGGGTAACCTGGTGGCCGTGGTCTCCGATGGCACGGCGGTGCTGGGGCTGGGTGATACCGGTCCGCTGGCTTCAAAGCCGGTCATGGAAGGCAAGGCGGTACTGTTCAAGCGCTTTGCCGGAGTTGATGTGTTCGACATCGAGGTGGCATCGGAGAGCCCGCAGGCGTTCATCGATACCGTGCGCCGTATTTCCATCACTTTCGGCGGCATCAACCTGGAAGACATCAAGGCGCCCGAGTGTTTTGACATTGAGCGCGCGCTGATCGAGCAGTGTGATATCCCGGTGTTTCACGACGACCAGCACGGTACTGCCATTGTGACTGCGGCCGGCATGCTCAATGCGCTGGATATTGCCGGTAAAAAACTTGAGGATGCGAAAATTGTCTGTTTGGGGGCGGGTGCGGCAGCCACTGCCTGCATGAAACTCCTGATCAGTCTGGGTGCGAAGCTGGAAAATATCTATATGGTTGACCGCAAGGGAGTCATCCATAGTGGTCGTGACGATCTCAACCAGTACAAGGCGGCTTTTGCACATGCCACTGACCAGCACACGCTGGAGCAGGCGATGGAGGGGGCCGACGTGTTCGTCGGCTTGTCCGGACCGAACTTGCTGAGCGCCGAGAACCTCAAGCGCATGGCCGACAACCCGATCGTCTTTGCCTCGTCCAACCCCGATCCGGAAATCCGCCCCGAGCTGGCGCATGCGACGCGCTCTGATGTCATCATGGCGACCGGGCGTTCAGATTATCCGAACCAGGTCAATAACGTCCTGTGTTTCCCCTTCATTTTCCGTGGTGCCCTGGATGTGCGGGCGACCCGTATCAACGAAGAAATGAAGATTGCAGCCGTCCATGCTGTTCGCGAACTGGCGAAGCTGCCGTGTCCGGCGGAAGTCTGTGCCGCTTATGGCCTGGAGAAGCTGGAGTTTGGTCGCAACTACATTCTGCCCAAGCCGATAGATTCTCGCTTGATCACCCTGGTTGCTGATGCTGTTGCCCGCGCTGCGATTGATAGCGGTGTAGCCACGCTGCCTTATCCGGAAAACTATCCGCTGCAGTCGGTTGATGATGTGTTCAAGTTCTGACGGCGCATTCAACGGGCAACAAAAAACCGGCATTGCCGGTTTTTTGTTGCCCGTTGAATGCGCCTAGAACAGGTCGAACAGGTTGTCTTGAGGAGTCTGCGCGGGTGCTTCTCCACTGTCCTGGCCGAAGTCGAAGACCGGGCTGAATTCGTCCATGCGTGGGGGCGTATCCTCCTGCTTGAACAGCTCGAAGTAGCTGTTGGCGCTGTTGGCGGAGGCCAGTCTGCCACTTTCACGGTCAACCCGCAAAACGCTCAGGCCACGCGGCTCGGGCTGGTTGCTGGCCGGTGAGTCGGCCAGCGCCTGGCCCATGTAGTCAACCCAGATCGGCAATGAGATGGTGGCGCCGTATTCGCGCCGGCCGAGGGTTTCCGGCTGATCGAAGCCGGCCCAGACCGAGGTCAGCAGGCTGTAATTGTAGCCGATGAACCAGCTGTCAAAGGAGTCGTTGGTGGTACCGGTCTTGCCGGCCAGGTCGGTGCGCTTCAGGCTCAGGGCGCGACGGCCGGTGCCGTGCTTGATCACGTCCTTGAGGATATCTGTCATGAGGTAGGCGGTGCGCTCGTCGATCACCGCTTCGGCCAGTACCGGCTTGCTGTCGGGGTCGTCCGTCTTGCGGGTCTGGGCCAGTTGCGGGGTGACGGCCGGGCTGGCTGCATAGATGGTGCGCTCGTCCCGGTCACTGATGCTCTGGATGATGTAAGGGTCAACCTTGTAGCCGCCGTTGGCGAACACTGCCCAGGCTATGGTCAGGTCGATGGGAGTCAGGGTCGCCGAGCCAAGCGATAGTGACAGATTGGGCGGCAGGTCGGTTTTTTTCAGGCCGAAGTGGCTGATGTAATCACGGGTGTAGGGGATGCCAATATCCTGCAGGATCCGGATGGACACCATATTGCGTGAGCGATACAGGCCTTCGCGCAAGCGGATCGGGCCGAGGAAGTTGTTGTCGGAGTTTTTTGGCCGCCAGACTTCTTTCATGCCGGCTTCAAAGATTTCGATGGGTGCGTCATTGATCAGGGTCGCCGGAGTGTAGCCTGCATCCAGTGCTGCGCTGTAAATGAACGGCTTGAAGCTTGAGCCGGGCTGACGCTGTGCCTGGGTGGCCCGGTTGTAGTGGCTGTGCTCGAAGGACAGGCCGCCGACCAGCGCGCGAATGGCTCCGTCATGGGGATTGAGGGATACCAGTGAAGCCTGGATTTTCGGCAGCTGGGAGAAGGCCAGTTTGCCATCTGCGCCTTGCTCAACGCGAATCAGGTCGCCGACGCTGGCGACAGCGGCGGGATTGCGTGGTGACGCGCCACGACTGGAGTTGCTGAGGAAAGGAGCTGCCCAGCGCATGCTTTGCCAGTCAACATGCTCTTCGCTGCCGTCGGCCAGCATGACAAAAATCCCGTCGCTGGCCACCGCACTGACAATGGCCGGAATGAACTGGTTGATGCGTTTGGTGTTGCGCAGCGCGCTTTGCCAGTCGCCGCGTTTTTCTATCCTGGCTTCCGGTCCGCGATAACCGTGGCGCCGGTCATAGTCGGTGAGGCCACGAAAAACTGCCTGCTGGGCATGGTTTTGCAGGTCGGCGGGTACGGTGGTACGCACATTGAGGCCGTCGGTGTAGGCATCGCTGCCGTACCGGTTGATCATTTCAAGGCGTACCATCTCCGCGACATAGGGGGCATAGACATCGGGGCTTTTGATGTGTAGCTTGGCATCCTGTTCGGCATTTACCGCTTCTTCGTACTGCTGCTGGTCGATGTGCCCGAGCCTCAGCATGCGACCGAGAATCCAGTCGCGCCGCTCCATGCTGCGTGCAGGGTTGGCAAGCGGGTTATAGCGCGAAGGCGCTTTCGGCAAGCCGGCGAGCATGGCCATTTGTGCCAGGCTTAGATCTTTTATTGACTTGCCGTAATACACGTTGGCTGCCGCTTCGATACCATAGGCGCGGTTGCCCAGGTAGATCTTGTTGACGTACAACTCAAGGATTTCGTTTTTGCTCAGTTCACGCTCGATTTGCAGGGCCAGAAGGATTTCATTGGCCTTGCGGGAAAAACTGCGCTCACTGGTCAAAAAGAAGTTTTTCGCCACCTGCATGGTGATGGTGCTGCCGCCAGTCTGGATACGACCAGTCTTGACCAGCTGGGCTGCTGCCCGCAAAAGGCTGCCTGGATCAACGCCATGGTGTTTAGTGAAGTTGTCGTCTTCTGCTGACAGCAAAGCATTGATAAAATCCTGCGGGACTTCATCAAAGCGGATCGGAGTGCGGCGCATTTCGCCAAACTCCTCGATAAGCTGGTCGTCTTCGCTGTAGACTCGCAAAGGCATCTGTAGTTCCACGTGACGCAGCGATTCGACAGATGGCAAATTGGGGCTGAGATAGAGGTAGGCACCTGCCAAACTGAGTACTACTCCGCAAATTAAAGCAATGGCTAGCGCGAACAGGGACTTTACGACGAGTATCAAGGTAGATTTATTCCCAATAAAAATGAATGGGTTAGAGGGGCTAGGGGTGCGAGATACAAAATTACGGCACATTATAAGCGCTTTTTTTGTCCGGAAGCCATTTGCGATTCGGCTCAGAGTGGTATTTAATGTGGATAACCATAAAACGTCTGTAAGTGACGGATGCTGATAGGAATTCGGTCGTGCTAGGGCTCTTAAAAAAGAAATCAAAAACCATGCTGGGGATTGATATCAGTTCAACCTCGGCCAAGCTCATTGAATTGAGCCGCACAGGCGCCGGCTATAAGGTAGAGGCTTTTGCCGTCGAGCCACTGCCACCCAATGCCATTGTTGACAAGAATATTGCCGAGTTGGAACTGGTCGGACAGGTGGTGAGCCGGCTGGTGGCCAAGTCGCGCAGCAATCTGAAAGAGGCGGCGGTGGCAGTTTCGGGTGCAGCCGTGATCACCAAGCAGATCCTGATGGAGCGTGGCTTGAGTGATGATGAACTCGAAACCCAGCTGCGGCTCGAGGCGGACCAGTACATTCCGTATCCGATTGACGAGGTTGCCATTGATTTCGAGGTCCTCGGGCCATCCACCACTCCGGACCGGGACATGGTATTGCTGGCCGCCTGCCGGCGTGAAAACGTCGAGATCAGGGAGGCTGCCCTGGCGCTGGCCGGACTCAAGGCTCGAGTGGTCGAAGTCGAGGCCTATGCGCTGGAGCGGGCCTTCGGTCTGGTTGCCGAGCAGCTGGAAGGGCGTGGCGAGGAGCTGACCGTGGCAGTGGTGGATATTGGTGCCACCACCATGACCCTGAGCGTGATGCACAAGGGCGAGACCATTTACACTCGCGAGCAGATGTTTGGCGGCAAGCAGTTGACCGATGAAATCCAGCGCCGTTATGGCCTGTCCTATGAAGAGGCAGGACTGGCGAAAAAACGCGGCGGCTTGCCTGATGACTACGAACAGGAAGTTCTGGAACCATTCAAGGAAACCATCGCGCAACAAATTTCCCGCGCGCTGCAGTTTTTCTTTGCTACCGGCCAGCTGACCGAAGTGGACTATATCCTGCTGGCAGGAGGCTCCTCGGCCATTACCGGGCTGGATGTGCTGGTACAACAGAGCATCGGCACCCCGACAGTGATTGCCAACCCCTTCGCCAACATGACGGTGGACAGCAAGGTCAATGTTGAGGCGCTGGCCAGTGATGCGCCTGCCTTGCTGATCGCATGTGGCTTGGCAATGAGGAGTTTTGACTGATGGCACGTATAAACCTATTGCCCTGGCGGGAACAGCTGAGGGAACAACGCAAGCAACAGTTCATCGCGACACTGGTGGGCGTGTTATTGCTGGGGGCGGCGGTAGTTTTTCTGGCCGACCAGGCATTCAACCACATGATTGACCAGCAGCGGGCACGCAATAATTTCATTCGCCAGGAAATCACGGCGCTTGATGCCCGCATCAAGGAAATCAGCGAGCTGCGCAAGAAACGCCAGGAGCTGATCGATCGTACCAAGGTGATCCAGGATCTGCAGGGTAACCGCCCGATCGTGTCTCGCGTGTTTGACCAGCTGGTGCGTACCATACCGGACGGGGTTTTCTTCACTTCGGTGAAAATGACCGGCAAGAATGTCGCCATTGAAGGAACTGCTGAAAGTAATAACTTGATTTCCAGCCTGATGCGCAACCAGGATGCTTCGGACTGGCTGGCTGCGCCGAATCTGGCGGAAGTCAAGACGGTTGAGGCCCGTGAGGCGGACGGCCAGGAGCTGAGCAAGTTCCGTTTGTCGGTGCAGCAAACCAAGCCTGCCGATGAGGAACAAGGACAAGGAGCACGGCAATGAGCCTGAAAGATTCGCTGAAAAGCCTCAACGAGATCGACTTCAACGATTTGGATCTCAATAATCTTGGCTCATGGCCTGCTCCGGTCAAGGTCATCAGCGCCATTTTGTTGCTGGTCATTGTTCTGGTGGCCGGCTACTTCATGCACGTGCAGGACTTGCAGGACGAGCTGACCCGCCAGCAGGCCGAAGAAGTCACACTCAAGCAGCAGTTCGAGTCCAAGGTGCGCCAGGCGGCGAACCTCGAAGCCTACAAGGAGCAGATGGTGCTGATGGAGGCGTCGTTTGACAAGCTGTTGCGCCAGCTGCCCAGTGACACCGAGGTGCCGGGCTTGCTGGAAGATATTACCAGCGCAGGTCTGAATTCAGGGCTGGAGTTCGAGGAAATCAGATTGCTGCAGGAAGTGGCACAGCAGTTCTATATCGAGCTGCCAATCCAGATCAAGGTCGTGGGTGGCTATCATGAGCTGGCGACCTTTGTCAGCGCGGTGGCCAGCATGCCGCGAATCGTGACATTGCACGACTTCCAGATCGTACCGGACAAGAGTGGCAGTGCTTCACGCCTGGCAATGAATATCCAGGTTAAAACTTACCGTTATAACGATCAGGGACAGGCACGATGAAAAAGATCATTCGTCTGGGCTTGCTGGCCATGTTGGGCGCCGGCGTGGCTGGCTGTGACGGCTCCTATGCGGATTTGCAGGCATACATGGACGAGGTGCGCGCGCAGCCGCGCGGCAGGATCGAGCCCATGCCCAAAGAGGTCGTTTACGAGCCTTTCACTTACAAGGCGTCCGGCTTGCGCAGTCCGTTCCAGCCTCCGATGAAGCTTGAACTGGCCCGGCAGGAGCGGGGGCGCAGTGATATCAGACCGGATGAAACCAGGATCAAGGAGTTTCTTGAAGGATTCAATCTGGAAAGTTTTGTGATGGTCGGTACCCTGGCCAACAAGGGGGGATCCTTTGCCCTGATGCGTGGTGGCGATGGCGTGCATCGCGTACGTGTCGGCGATTACATGGGGCGTAATCACGGGCGGATCGTTTCAATTACGGCGGATGCTGTAGAAGTGGTGGAGCTTGTGCCGGATGGTGAGGGTGGCTGGCTGGAGCGGCCGCGTACCCTGGCCCTGAAGGAGCGCTCGTAAGGTGAAACACTATGCTTAAGATTAACTGGAAAAAACAACGGAACTGGACCATGAAAACTCAACTATTGTCACGTGCGCTGGCAACCCTGATGGCGGTAAGTGCACCGGCCATTCTTGCCGCAGACCTGAATGCGCTTGATGTTGCCAGCTTGCCGGGTGACAGGGTCGAGCTGAAACTTACCTTTGACGAGCCGGTCGACCTGCCGCGCGGCTATACCATTGAACAGCCGGCCCGCATCGCGCTGGACCTGCCGGGGGTCAGCAACAAGCTCAAAAGCAAGCACCAGGAGCTGGGCTCGGGCAATGCCCGCAGTGTGACCGTGGTCGAGGCCAAGGAACGCACCAGGGTCATCATCAACCTGACCAATTTGACCGGTTACAATACCCGGGCAGAAGGCAATAATCTGTATGTCGTGGTTGGCGATGGCGTGGCCCGCAACGAGGCCCAGGCACCCGCCCAGGTGACCCGACAAGCTTCGGCACCTGCTCGTCGTGCGGTACAGAATATCGATTTCCAGCGTGGTGAGCAGGGTGAAGGCAACGTGGTGATTGATCTGAGCGCCACCGCTGGCAGCCCGAGTATCCAGGAGCGCGGCAACCGCATCGAGCTGAATTTCCCGAAAACCGCATTGCCTGACGAGTTGCGTGTCCGCCTTGACGTGAAAGATTTTGCCACGCCGGTGAACTTCATCAGTGCGACCGAAAAGGCTGGTGGTACTGCCATTGTCATCGAGTCGGCAGGAGACTTCGATTATCTGGCCTATCAGACCGACAACCGCATGACCGTCAGCGTCAAGCCGATGAGCAAGCAGGAAAAGGAAAAGCGTGATGCCGACCGCTTCACCTATACCGGCGAAAAGCTATCGCTCAACTTCCAGGATATTGACGTGCGTTCGGTCCTGCAGCTGATTGCCGACTTCACGGACCTCAATCTGGTGGCCAGTGATACGGTCCAGGGCAACATTACCCTGCGCCTGCAGAATGTTCCCTGGGATCAGGCGTTGGAGCTGGTGCTGAAGACCAAGGGTCTGGCCCAGCGCAAGGTGGGCAACGTCTTGCTGGTCGCACCGGCTGACGAAATTGCCGCCCGTGAGCGCCAGGAACTGGAGGCCCAGCAGCAAATTGCCGAACTGGCCCCGCTGCGTCGCGAGCTGATCCAGGTCAACTATGCCAAGGCATCGCAGATCGCCGCCCTGTTCCAGTCGGTCACCAGCGGCCAGGACTCGGCAGACCGTGGTTCGGTCACTGTGGATGACCGTACCAACAGCATCATCGCCTATCAGACCCAGGAACGCCTGGACGAACTGCGCCGTGTAGTGGCCCAGCTGGATATTCCGGTCCGTCAGGTGATGATCGAGGCGCGGATTGTCGAAGCGGATGTCAACTACGACAAGGAGCTTGGTGTGCGCTGGGGTGGCAGCATGGGCCGTTCGGCTGGCAGCACTGCCAGTACCCGCTGGAGTGCCAATGGTGCGTTGGCCGGCAACAACTTTGTCGACCTGGGTGCCACCGGGGCTACCTCGGGTATCGGCATCGGTTTCCTGACCAACCATGTCTTGCTTGACCTGCAGCTGTCGGCGATGGAAAAGACCGGTCATGGCGAGGTGGTTTCCCAGCCCAAGGTGGTCACCTCCGACAAGGAAACTGCCAAGATCATGAAGGGTGCCGAGGTTCCCTATCAGGAAGCCAGCTCCAGTGGTTCGACCAGCACATCCTTCAAGGAAGCTGCCCTGTCGCTGGAAGTGACTCCGCAGATCACACCGGACAACCGCATCATCATGGACGTCAAGGTAACCAAGGACGAGCCTGATTTCGCCAATGCGCTGGACGGCGTGCCGCCGATCAAGAAAAACGAGGTCAACGCAAAGGTTCTGGTATCCGACGGCGAGACCATCGTGATTGGCGGCGTGTTCTCCAACCAGCAGCAGCGTTCGGTCGAGAAGGTGCCGTTCCTGGGTGACGTGCCGGTTATCGGCCGCCTGTTCAAGCGCAACCTGGTCAGCGATACCAAGTCCGAATTGCTGGTCTTCATCACGCCGCGCATCCTGGCCAACCAGGCTGTTAGCCTGAATCATTGATGCGCCAGCGCAACCTGACCCTGGTCGGTCCGATGGGTGCCGGTAAAAGCACCATCGGCCGGCTATTGGCCAAAGAGCTGGGGCTGCTCTTCCAGGACTCGGACCGGATTATTGAAGAGCGCACCGGCGCCGGTATTCCGCTGATTTTCGAGCTGGAGGGCGAAGCCGGATTCCGCGAGCGCGAGCAGCTGGTCATCGGCGAGCTGATGCAACAGCGGGGGATGGTTCTGGCTACTGGTGGCGGTGCCGTGCTTAGGCCGGAAAATCGTGCGGCTCTGGCCGCCGGCAGCCTGGTGATTTATCTGCATGCATCGGTTGAGCACCAGCTGGAACGCACGGCACGGGATCGCAACCGGCCATTGTTGCAGACTGAAAACCCCGGGCAGGTGCTGCAGGACTTGCTGGCGGTGCGTGAGCCTCTTTACCGTGAAATAGCCGACATCATCATCGAGACTGATACCCGGCCGCCGCGCATGGTGGTACAGGAAATCCTGGCACAACTTGATTTGTAAAGCTGCAGCTGTGATTATCAGTGGCTTGATTTGTCCCTTACGGTAACTCCCATGCGAACCCTCACCGTTGATCTGGCTGAACGCAGCTATCCCATTCATATCGGAGCCGGCATTCTGGAGAATCCGGAGCTGTTCGGCCCGCATCTGCAAAGCCGCAAGGTGGCCATTGTCAGCAACACCACTGTCGCGCCCCTGTATCTGGAGCGTGTGCGTAATGCCCTGCGCGGACACGAACTGACCGAAATCATTCTGCCGGATGGCGAGGCGTACAAGGACTGGCCGACCCTGCAGATGATTTTTGACGGGCTGCTGAAGGACCGGCATGACCGCAAGACCACCCTGATTGCCCTGGGTGGTGGAGTGACCGGAGACATGACCGGTTTTGCTGCCGCCTGTTATCAGCGCGGGGTGGGCTTTATCCAGGTGCCGACTACCCTGTTGTCGCAAGTGGATTCGTCGGTGGGTGGCAAAACCGGCATCAACCACCCGCTGGGCAAAAACATGATCGGGGCTTTTTACCAGCCCAAAGCGGTAATCATCGATACCGCGACATTGACGACCCTGCCGCCAAGAGAATTGGCCGCCGGGCTGGCCGAAGTGATCAAGTATGGCCTGATCTGTGATGCGGATTTCCTCGGGTGGCTTGAGCGCCACATGCAGGATCTGAACCGGCTTGAACCTGAAGCCCTCACCGAAGCGATAGAGCGCTCCTGTCAGGCCAAGGCTCGTGTTGTGGCGGAAGACGAGCGAGAGTCCGGTATTCGCGCCATCCTCAATCTGGGGCATACATTCGGGCATGCGATTGAAACCGAGATGGGCTATGGCAACTGGCTGCATGGCGAGGCGGTCGCGGCAGGCACCGTCATGGCCCTGCACATGTCGCAGCAGCTGGGCTGGATTACCGATGAGGCTGTCCGGCGTGCAGTAGCACTGCTGAAGCAGGCAAAGCTGCCGGTAGTGCCACCTGCCGGCATGCAAGCGGCTGATTTTCTGCGGCATATGGCGGTTGACAAGAAGGCACTGGACGGCCAGATCCGGCTGGTGCTGCTGGAACGAATCGGTGAGGCGCTGGTGACTGCAGATTACCCTGCCGCGTTGCTTGCAGCAGTGCTGCAGGCCGACTATGAAACGCTGACAGCCGCGTGTTGAACAGGTAGAGCCCTGAGTATGGATATCCGACAGGACAATGGCGCTTTTGCCGCTCATTTTGGTCTGCAACACAACCCGTTTGCCGCTGCCAGCAGCTTCCAGTTCTACAAGCCCCGGCGCCGGGTTGTGCTCGAACAGCTGATCCATTTTTCCCGTTACAGCGAACTGGTTTTGGCTGTGACCGGCCCCTGGGGCAGTGGCAAGACCGTGCTGCGGCATGCGATGGCCGCTGCGGGCAAGGAATCCGTGCTGAGTGTAGTGGTATCGGCATTGAAAAGTGGCGATGCTGCAGGCATTGCTCAGCAGATCGCATATGCCCTGCAGATCACCCATGCAGATATCATGGGCTTGTTGCATGCCGTTGAGCAGTCAGTGCTGGCCGGCAAGGATGTGCACTTGCTGGTTGATGACGCAGAGGCGCTGGATGCGTCGGCCCTGCTGCTGCTGCAGCGGCTTGCGTCCGGCAACGGGCGAGCCCGCTGCAAGGTGTTCCTGTTTGGCGAGCCGGCCTTGCAGAGCATGCTGCAGGACATGGCCGGTGCAGATGGCGGAGCAGACTACCATTTGATCGAACTCGAGCCCTGGACTGTCGAAGAGGCTGAAGGTTATGTGCAGCAGCGCTTGCAGTCTGCCGGGCGCGGCCTTGACCTGTTCACTGGCCAGGAGCTGGGCGCCCTGCTCGAGCGGGGACTGGGCTGGCCGGGAGTGATCAACCAGCAGGCGCAGGAGTTGCTGCTGGAGCGGCTGTCCGCCGACGAGCGGTCCAAACCGGCTGCTGCCCCCCTGCAGCGCGGAAAAGCTGTTTTGCCTTACCGTCACCTGGTGGCACTGCTGGTGGTTACATTTCTGTTCATCTTTGCCTGGTATCAGCTGGATGACAGCAAGGACAAACCAGACCGGGCCGGCCTGACGGAGCCAGTCAGCACCAGCCCCGGACAGAAAGGGCCGACAGCGCAGAAACGCGTCATGCTGGACTTGCCGGCCAGCGAACCTGCCGCCGCATCCCGGCCGGCTCTGCAGCCGCAACAGGTTGCTGTTGAGCGGCAAGCGGCACTGGTACCACCGCCACCACCGGTTGAGGAGCCGGTGACGGCTGTACCAGAGCCGGTCGTGGCCGCGCCTGTACCGCCCCCCGCACCTCAGGTTGCTGCCGCGCAACAGGTTCCCGAAACCCCGGCAGCGCCTCCTGCAGTGCAACCTGAGCCGGCCAGAGCACCGGCAAAACCGGCCGAGCCGCCCAAGCCCAAGGTGGCAGCTGCAGTCGCCGAGCGTCGGGCGGCTACTGCCGACAACTGGTACGCCGCGCAGCCGGCGCAAGGCTATACGCTACAGCTGTTCGCCACTGCCAGTGAACAGAATGCGCGCCAGTTTGTGCAGGCCAACGGTAACCAGTTTCACTACTTCCGCAAGGTGCATCAGGGGCAGCAGCTGTTTGTTGTCACCCATGGCCGTTTTGACAATGCGACTGCTGCGAAGGCTGCCATTGAGCGCTTGCCCGAGTCGCTACGCCGGAACAAGCCCTGGCCGCGCACGTTTGCCAGCATCCGGCAGGAAATGCGCTAACCGGATACCTTTGCGTCAGACCAGATACCACCGTGGCCATATCAGCCATGGCCATTTTTTGTGGAGAAGCAGGATGTTGCGTAAGTTTTTTGTGCTGTTGCCGCTGATGTTGACCGGAAATGCCCTGGCCGGTGAGTATCTGCGTGATCAGGCCGAGGTTGAAGCCCTGCTCAAGGGGGCCACTCTGGACGGGACCTATTTGCGCACCCATTCGGATTACAGGCTGGTATTCCGTGCGGACGGCACGCTGGAGGATGGCCGTGAGGCAGGCGCGCGCTGGTGGGTCAGCGAGCAGGGGCAATATTGCCGTGAGTGGTTGAGCGGCCCGCTGGCCGGCAACGAGGGCTGCATGGACCTGCGCCTCGATGACGGGCGTATCCAGCTGTTCTTTGACGGCAGGCAGGTTGCTGAAGGTGTTTTGCGCCACTAGTGGCTGGTTGACTCGGAGCTGGTCAAGGCGGAGCAGGGTTGTGCCGGCGAGCTGTCCCAGTTGCCGAACATGCCGCTGAGCAGGATATCGAGATAGGGCTGGATATTGCTGGCGTCGAGCAGGTGCGGGTCGCGCAGCCAGTCACTGAGCAGGCCGACAAAGAGCGAATGCAGTGTCACTGCGGCCATGCGCGGGCTGATGCCCGGCCGCAGCTGTGCGGTTACGTGTGGTTCGGCAAACAGTGCGGTGCACAGGTCGATGAATTCGTTGATGAAGACCTCGTGCTGCTGCTCGGCTTCGAGCATTTCGTCGGTGAACTCACACCGGCGCAACAGAATGGTGAAGATCTGCCGTTTGCTCGGCTCGCGCACCAGGGTAGCCATGGCTTCGGTGCACAGGTTGCGCAGGCCGACAATGGGGTTTTCCGGATCACACAGCTTGACCCGCTGTGCGATCAGCTCGGCGGGCAGGCGCACCTGGCTGAGCATGGCATGGAACAGGTCAGCCTTGTTCTTGAAATGCCAGTACACCGCACCACGGGTCACGCCTGCCTGCCGGGCGATTTGCTCCAGTGAAGTGTGCGCCACCCCTTGCCGCAGAAACAGGGTCTCGGCGGCTTCCAGGATGGCGGAGCGGGTCTTGTCGGCGTCTTGTTTGGTTCTGCGCATGGTCTGCTGTGTGTCAACGGAGTTATGCCAAGTTTACCGCTTGTCGCGTCAGCTTTGCACTTGCCAGGCCGGTTGTGACAGCGAATCAAACAAATTTTGCGAAAAGCCTTGACGGCAATCGAATGTCTGGTAATATAGCGCGCCATCAGCAGGCAACAACGCAACAAGGTTGCTTGATGATTCAGTTCCGCGATAGCTCAGTCGGCAGAGCACACGACTGTTAATCGTTAGGTCCCTGGTTCGAGCCCAGGTCGCGGAGCCAAATTTCGGGGTATAGCGCAGTCCGGTAGCGCGCCTGCTTTGGGAGCAGGATGTCGGGAGTTCGAATCTCTCTACCCCGACCATATATGGGTCGTTAGCTCAGCGGTAGAGCAGTTGGCTTTTAACCAATTGGTCGCAGGTTCGAACCCCGCACGACCCACCATACAAGAAACGCCCAGTACATAGTGCTGGGCGTTTTTTTATGTTCAATAAAGGGGCGCAGGCTCGCCTGTCGCTGTAGGTGCGAATTTATTCGCACAAAACCGGGCGTGTAATTTTTGCGAATAAATTCGCACCTACAGAGAGCGGACTCAGTGTGAGCGTTGCACGATGTAGTCGGCCAGCTGTCGCAGGATGTCGGCCTTGTCGTCAAAAACCTCCAGTGCCTGCAGGGCGTCGTTGCGCAACTGCCCGGCATAGGTGCGGGCCTGTTCCAGACCCAGCAGGGCCGGATAGGTGGACTTGTCGTGCTGCAAGTCGCTGCCTTGCTGCTTGCCCAGGGTTTCCGTATTGCTGACCACATCAAGAATGTCGTCCTGCACCTGGAACGCCAGGCCGATGGCATCGGCATAGCGGGTCAGGGCAGCCAGTGCGCGGTCATCGGCCCGGCCGCTGGCCAGAGCGCCCAGCTGTACGCTGGCGCTGATCAGGGCGCCGGTCTTGTGCCGGTGCATGCGCTCGAGATGAGACTGGTCGACACGCTGGCCGGTAGCGGCGAGATCTATCGCCTGTCCGCCGACCATGCCGGCGGCGCCGGAAGCGCGGGCCAGGAGCCTGATCATCTGCAGGCGGTTGCTGTCGTCAGCCGGAGCCAGCTTGTCATCACTGAGCACTTCGAAAGCCAGGGTTTGCAGGGCATCACCGGCAAGGATGGCACTGGCCTCGTCGAAAGCGATATGAGTGGTGGGTTGTCCGCGTCTCAGATTGTCGTCATCCATGGCCGGCAAGTCGTCGTGCACCAGCGAGTAGGCATGAATGAGCTCGACGGCGCAGGCCGGGGCGATGGCGTCCTGTGCCTGGCCTTCGAGAGCCAGGCAGCTGGCCATGACCAGTAGCGGGCGAACCCGTTTGCCACCATTCATCACGCTATAGCGCATGGCCTGGTAAAGGCGCTGCATGTCGGGATGGGGGGCGACAAACATCTGCTCCAGTGCCGGATTGATGTGTTTGTCACAGAATGTCTGGAAACGGTGCAGCTCAGAAGGGAATGTCATCGGATTTGCTACCGGTGCGGCTTGGGGAAACATCATCCTGCAGAGGTGCTTCCTGCAGTTCACCATTCTGCTCCAGCAACATGGTGATGCGTTGCCGGGCATTATCAAGGGCTTGCTGGCAATCGCGGGTAAGCCCGATGCCTTTTTCAAACGCCTGCAGTGCTTCATCCAGGCCCAGGTCGCCGCTTTCCAGCTGCTCGACAGTGGCTTGCAGGGTGTTGAGTGACTGTTCAAAATCAAAAGGCTGTTTCTTGGTGGTCATGCCGGCTGCCTGTCAATGATCTGTATGAAAAAGCCGGCAACTGGGCCGGCTTTTGTCTGGCGGTTACTTGCCGAATGCGGCAACAGCCCTGGTGATGGCGTCGCGGGCGGCGGCGGCATTGTCCCAGCCTTCCACCTTGACCCACTTGCCTTTTTCCAGGTCCTTGTAGTTCTCGAAGAAATGCTTGATCTGCTCCAGCAGCAGTGCGGGCAGGTCGGTGTATTCGTGAATGTCGTTGTACAGCTGGGTCAGCTTTTCGTGGGGAACGGCAATTAGCTTGGCATCGCCACCGGCTTCGTCGGTCATGTTCAGCACACCGACGGCGCGGGCGCGAATCACGGAGCCCGGAGCAACCGGATAGGGTGTTACCACCAGCACATCCAGCGGGTCGCCGTCATCGGCCAGGGTGTTGGGGATGAAGCCGTAGTTGGCCGGGTAGAACATCGGGGTGGCCATGAAACGGTCAACCATCAGGCAGTCGATTTCGGTGTCGACTTCGTACTTGATGGGTGCGTGGTTGGCAGGAATTTCGATGATGACGTTGATGTCGCCAGGCAGGTCTTTGCCGGCAGGAACCTTGCTGTAGCTCATGAGGGAGTCCGTGTCTGAGTAAAATGTGCCGGAATTATAATGGCAGCCACGGTTAAAGACAAAGGCTCTCTGGCCATGCCGCTGGCTGTATGTGAGGCGGCCGACATGTTGCGCACAGCCAAACAATAAAAACTCGGGTAGACTTGAAACGACTGCCGCAGGCTTTCATTTTTGCATGCTGATAGAGACAAACATGACCAAACACATCCACATATTGGGTATCTGCGGAACCTTCATGGGCTCGCTGGCGATACTGGCCAAGCAGCTGGGTTACCGGGTTACCGGCTCCGACGCCAATGTATACCCGCCGATGAGTACCCAGCTTGAGCAGCAGGGCATCGGTCTGATGCAAGGCTATCTGCCGGAACACCTGCAGCCTGCACCGGACCTGGTGGTGATCGGCAATGCCCTGTCGCGCGGTAACCCGGCAGTGGAGCATGTGCTGAACTCCGGCCTGGCCTATGTGTCCGGCCCGCAATGGCTGGCCGAGCATGTCCTGCAGGGAAAATGGGTGCTGGCGGTGGCCGGAACCCATGGCAAGACCACCACCTCGAGCATGCTGGCCTGGATCCTGGAGCATGCCGGCATGCAGCCGGGCTTCCTGATCGGCGGTGTGCCGCAGAATTTTGGTGTATCGGCGCGGCTGGGTGAAACGGATTTTTTCGTGGTCGAGGCCGATGAATATGACAGCGCTTTCTTCGACAAGCGCTCCAAGTTTGTCCATTACCGGCCGCGCACGCTGGTGATGAACAATATGGAGTTTGATCATGCCGACATCTTTGCCGATCTGGCGGCGATCCAGACCCAGTTTCATCACCTGCTGCGCACCGTGCCCGGTAACGGGCTGGTGATCCATCCGCAAGCTGATACCGCGCTGCAACAAACCCTTGAGCGCGGTTGCTGGACGGAGCGCCAGACCACCGGCGCGCAGGGTCAGTGGCGCGCGCAGCGGCACTGTGCTGATGGCAGCGACTTCAGCGTGATGCATGAGGGCATTGAGCAGGGGCGGGTGCAGTGGGGCCTGACGGGAGAGCACAATGTGGCCAATGCGCTGGCAGCCATTGCCGCTGCACGGCATGTTGGCGTTTTGCCGGAGCAGGCGGCCGCAGCGCTGTCACAGTTTGGCAGCGTCAAGCGGCGCATGGAGTTGCTGGCGGACAGCCGGGGCGTGCGCCTGTATGACGATTTCGCCCATCATCCGACGGCCATTGCCACTACTCTGGAGGGGTTGCGCAACCAGGTGGGAGACGAGCAGATCATTGCCGTGATCGAACCCCGTTCCAACTCGATGAAGCTTGGTGCCCACCGTGAGGGGCTGGCCCCGTCAACCGCAGCGGCCGACCAGGTGCTCTGGTTTGCTCCGCCGGGTTTGGGCTGGGACTTGGCCGCTGCGGTGCAGGATGCTCCGGTACCGACGCAGGTGCTGAATGATGTGGACGCCATTGTTGCCGAGGTGTTGCGTTTGCGCCGGCCGGGTACTCATGTGGTGCTGATGAGCAACGGGGGCTTTGCCGGCTTGCCGCAACGTCTCAGGTACGAGCTGGAGGGCTGAGATGAGTGGTCCGCAACAAGTCACCCTGGCCATGACCGGTGCTTCCGGTGCCCTGTATGGCCTGCGCTTGCTGGACTGCCTGGTGCAGGAAGAGCGCGAGGTGCATTTTCTGGTCTCGAAGGCGGCATTGCTGGTGGCAGCCACCGAGACCGATGTCCGCCTGCCGCCACGGGCGCAGGACATGCAGCATTTTCTGACCGAATACACCGGCGCGGCCGATGGGCAGATCCGGGTGCATGGCCTGGAGGACTGGATGGCGCCGGTGGCGTCCGGCTCGGGTGCGCCGGCGGCGATGGTGGTGGTGCCCTGTTCCATGGGAACCTTGTCGGCGATTGCCACGGGCGCGAGCAACAACCTGATCGAGCGTGCAGCCGACGTGGCACTGAAAGAGCGTCGCCAGCTGATTCTGGTACCGCGCGAGGCACCGTTTTCCAGCATTCACCTGGAAAACATGCTCAAGCTGAGTCAGGCCGGTGCCGTGATTCTGCCGGCTTCGCCGGGTTTCTATCACCAGCCGGAGTCGGTGGATGACCTGGTCGATTTCGTTGTCGCCCGCATCCTCAACCTGCTGCAGGTCCCGCAGGACATGCTGCCGAGGTGGGGGGAGGGGTAGGTTTTTGTTACGTGCTGCGTGTGTTTTGGTTTCATGCAGATGGTTCCGGAGTGTTGGTCACTTCGCACTGGGTTGGGGTGGAGAGATGATGCCGACCTGTAGGTCCGGATTTATCCGGACAAACCCGGCAACGCCGGGTAGCTAGAGGGAGGTGTGCGAATAAATTCGCACCTGCAGCTGTCTGGTGCATGTATACGATTGCGGCGTGTTTGTTCTACCCTTGGTCCGCTGATACTTGCAGCTAGCCAGCAAAAAACATCCTGACCTGTGCATGCCGCGTCGCTTCCAGTATAATGGCAGCTTTATTTTCGCAACCACGCTACCGGAAAACAGGATGCCCATGATTTTCGGGCGTGGTTTATTGTTTGGGCTGTAACACAGGCAGCCAACCCGCAAGAGGCATAGCAGATGAGCGCACTGGTCGGCGTCATCATGGGGTCCAAATCAGACTGGTCCACCATGAGCCACACCGTAGAAACCCTTGAAGCCCTTGGCATTCCCCATGAAGTGCAGGTGGTCTCTGCCCACCGCACGCCGGACCTGCTGTTTGCCTATGCCGAACAGGCCCATGAGCGGGGCATCCGGGTGATCATCGCCGGTGCCGGCGGTGCCGCCCATTTGCCAGGCATGTGTGCTTCCAAGACCCATCTGCCGGTGCTGGGCGTGCCGGTGCAGTCTTCCATGCTGTCGGGTGTCGATTCGCTACTGTCGATCGTGCAGATGCCGGCTGGCGTGCCGGTGGGTACCCTGTCGATTGGACGGGCCGGTGCCGTCAACGCTGCGCTGTTGGCGGCCAGCATGCTGTCGGCGGATAACGAAGCCATCCGCAACGCGCTGCTCGGCTACCGCGAGCAGCAGACGCAAAACGTACTGGACAATCCCGACCCGCGCGAGGCCTGAATGATGAAAGTCGGTGTGATTGGTGGCGGCCAGCTTGGCCGCATGCTGGCATTGGCCGGCACGCCGCTGGGCATGGAATTCAGCTTTCTTGATCCGGCGGACGATGCCTGCGCCGCTCCGGTCGGCAAACACCTGCATGCCGCCTACGATGCGCAGGCCGAGCTGCAGCAGCTGGCGCAGAGCATGGATGTGGTCACTTTCGAGTTCGAGAACGTACCCGCTGAGGCGGTGGCCTATCTGGCGCAGCATGTGCCGGTGTTTCCCAATGCGGAATCCCTGCGCGTCGCCCGTGATCGTCTTAATGAGAAATCCATGTTCCGCGAGCTGGACATTCCGGTTACCGCCTTTGCCAATGTCGAGTCGCAGCAGCAGCTCGACGAGGCGGTGGCAGCCATGGGTCTGCCCGCCATTCTGAAAACCCGCACCCTGGGTTACGATGGCAAGGGCCAGAAAGTCCTGCGTAGTACCGATGATGTGGCCGGTGCCCATGCCGAGCTGGGTGGCGTGCCCTGCTTGCTGGAAGGCTTTGTCAATTTTACCGGCGAAGTCTCGGTAATTGCCGTACGTGGCCGGGATGGTGAAATTGCCTGCTATCCGCTGGCGCACAACACGCACAAGGACGGTATCCTTGAGCTGTCGGTGGCCAGCGACAACCACCCGCAGCAGGCGCTGGCCGAAGACTATGCCCGTCGCGTGCTGGAAAAGCTGGATTATGTCGGTGCGCTGGGCTTCGAATTTTTCGAGGTGGACGGCGGCCTGATGGCCAACGAGATCGCGCCGCGGGTGCATAACTCCGGTCACTGGACCATTGAGGGTGCCGAGTGCAGCCAGTTCGAGAATCATCTGCGAGCCATTGCCGGTTTGCCGCTGGGCAGTACCGCACTGGTCGGGCGCAGTGCGATGGTCAATTGCATTGGCCGAATGCCCGCCAATGCGCAGGTGATGCCGCTGGCCGATGTCCACGTGCACAATTACGGCAAGGCGGAGAAACCGGGGCGCAAGGTAGGCCATATCACGCTGCGCAGCCAGACGGAAGAACGGTTGCGCCAGGCTATCGAGAGCACACGCAGGCTGTTGTCTGGCCTCGAATAGGAAAATTTGCACGCCGGGCATGGCATGAACCCGGCTGCAGGTGAGCACATGCTGAAAAAAATTCCCGTATCCCGGGTCATCCTGGGCATGTATGTTCACGAACTCTGTGGTTCGTGGATGGATCATCCGTTCTGGAAAAGCGGCTTTGTCCTTGACGATCCGCATGATCTGGAACGTCTGCAGAAAAGCTCGGTCACCGAAATCTGGATTGATCCATCCAGAGGGCTGGATACCATTGAGGGTGAAACCAGCGAGCAGGCCAGTGCGCGCAGCGAGCTGGTGCTGCGCGAGGTGGCACAAAAGCCGGTGAAAGAGAACATTGCTGACGAGCTGCGCCGGGCGACGAAAATTTACGAGCGCAGCAAGGAAGCTGTCACCAGCATGTTCAACGAAGTGCGCATGGGGCAGGCCATCAACAGCGAGCAGACCCAGATGGTGGTCACCGAGATCACCCAGTCGGTGCTGCGGCACCCCAATGCCCTGCTCAGTATTGTGCGCATCAAGCAGGCCGATGAGTACACCTACATGCACTCGGTGGCGGTCAGTGCCCTGATGATCGCACTGGCACGCCAGCTTGATTTCGGTGACGAGGAAGTGCACGAAGCCGGGATGGCCGGCCTGCTGCATGACGTCGGCAAGATGGCAATTGATGATGCCATCCTCAACAAGCCCGGCAGCCTGACCGATGACGAGTTTGACCAGATCAAGCGCCACCCCGAATTTGCCGTGCGCTACCTGCAAAAAGGCAGCGAGCCCATTTCCCGGGCAGTGCTGGAAGCCTGTTATTCACACCATGAAAAAATCGATGGCAGTGGCTACCCCCGGGGCCTCAAGGATGAGCAGATCAGCATTCTGTCGCGCATGGCTGCGGTGTGTGACGTGTACGATGCGCTGACCTCCGACCGGCCGTACAAAATGGGCTGGGGGCCGTCGGAGACGATCCAGCGCATGGCCCAGTGGAATGGTCATTTCGATGCACGGATTTTTCAGGCGTTTGTCCGCAGCGTCGGCATTTACCCGATTGGCTCGCTGGTCAGGCTGAAAAGTGGCCGGCTGGCGGTGGTCATCGAACAGAACGAAAAATCCTTGCTGGTTCCCAGGGTCAAGGTGTTCTATTCCACCCGTTCCAACATGCATATCGAGCGTGAAGTGGTCAATCTGGCAGCACCGCATTGCAGTGACGCGATTGCCGCCCGTGAATCCAGGGAAGACTGGGACTTCAAGGATCTCGATGAGCTGTGGCGGGAACAGTAAAATTTCAGTGTGAGGTATTCATGCAACCCTTTGTTATTGCTCCATCCATTTTGTCTGCAGACTTTGCCCGGCTGGGCGAGGACGTCGACCGGGTCCTGGCGGCCGGTGCCGATTTTGTCCACTTCGACGTGATGGACAACCACTATGTGCCGAACCTGACCATCGGCCCGATGGTGTGCAGCGCGTTGCGCAAGTATGGAGTGACAGCGCCCATCGACGTCCACCTGATGGTCAGCCCGGTGGACCGCATCATCGGTGATTTCATCGACGCCGGTGCCAGTTACATCACCTTTCATCCCGAAGCCTCCGCGCACGTCGATCGCTCGTTGCAGCTGATCCGTGATGGCGGCTGCAAAGCCGGCCTGGTATTCAACCCGGCCTCGTCGCTGGAGGTGCTCAAATATGTACTGGACAAGGTGGACATGGTGCTGTTGATGAGCGTCAACCCCGGTTTTGGCGGTCAAAAATTCATCCCCGGCACCCTCGAAAAACTGCGTGAGGCCCGTGCGCTGATCGATGCCAGCGGCCGTGACATCCGGCTGGAAGTGGATGGTGGCGTCAATGTGCAGAACATCCGCGCGATTGCCGAAGCAGGAGCCGATACCTTTGTTGCCGGTTCGGCGATTTTCAATACGCCGGACTACAGCCAGGTAATTGCACAGATGCGTGACGAACTGGCACAGGCATGCTCATGAAGGCGTTACACCGGCTGTATGAAGGGAATTTGCCACAATTGGTGATGTTCGACCTGGATGGCACGCTGGTTGATTCGGTGCCTGATCTGGCGGTGGCCGTTGACGATATGCTGCTGCAACTGGGCCGGACCCCGGCGGGAGTCGGGCGTGTACGGCACTGGGTCGGCAACGGTGCCATGGTGCTGGTGCGCCGGGCTCTGGCGGGTGGCATGGAGCATTCCGTAGTCGATGACGCCGAGGCTGAGGCGGCGCTGCCGCTATTCATGGAAGCTTACGCCAATGCCAACGGCCACACCGTGCGCTATCCCGGCGTGCTGGAATGCCTGCAGGCGTTGCGTGCCGCTGGTGTGCGGCTGGCGCTGATCACCAACAAGCCGGAACGCTTCATTCCCGATTTGTTGCGCGAGCAGCAGCTGGACGGCTTTTTCAGCTGGATTGTCGGTGGTGACACATTGCCGCGCCGCAAGCCCGAGCCGGACGGCTTGCTGTGGGTGATGCAGCAGGCTGGTGTTACGGCCGCGCACAGCCTGTTTGTCGGTGATTCGCGCAATGACATTCTCGCCGCCCGCGCCGCCGGTGTGGCGTGTGCCGCATTGACCTACGGTTACAATCATGGCGAGGATATCGCCCTGCACCAGCCCGATCTGATCATCGATAATCTGCAGGAGCTGGTGGCTGGTTGAGGCCGCCGGGCTGGTCCCGGCACCACAGCCACATTGCCACTTGCGTGCCAGGCAGCGCTGCGTTAAGGTTTGACAACCCAAAACTCAACAAAGGTTCTTTGTGGTGAACACAGACAACCCGGCTTCAACACCCGTCTGCTTTACGGTCTGGCACCGCTGGCGCTGCTGCGCCTGATATCTTCCCCTGTCGCTCCGGCGACCCGTCCCCCTGTGCATTCTCTTTTGCCACCTCAACTTGAGGCTTTTGCCATGACCGAAGAACAGTTTTTGCAGCTGGCCGCCCAAGGCTATAACCGTATCCCGCTGTCGCGCCAGACCCTGGCCGACTTCGATACCCCCCTGTCGATTTACCTGAAACTGGCCGATGCGCCCTGGTCCTATCTGCTTGAGTCGGTCCAGGGCGGCGAGAAGTGGGGGCGTTACTCGATTATCGGTCTGCCCAGCCGCACCCGCCTGAGCGTGACCGGCAAGCAGGTCAGTATCATGGATGGCGAACAACTGCTGGAGCAGCACGAGTGTGAGGACCCGCTGGCGTTTGTCGAGGAGTTCAAGGAGCGGTATCGCGTGGCCGGGTTGCCCGGGCTGCCCCGCTTCAATGGCGGTCTGGTTGGCTATTTTTCCTACGATACCGTGCGTTATGTCACGCCGGAGGTGGCGGATTGCCCCAATCCCGATCCGCTGGCGACACCGGACATCCTGTTGTTGGTATCCGAAGCGGTGGTGGTGTTTGATAACCTGGCCGGCACCCTGCACCTGATCGTGCTTGCCGACCCGCAGCAGCCGGATGCCTATGCCAATGGCATGGCGCAGCTGGACCGGCTCGGCGAGAGCCTGCGTCAGCCACTGACCCCGCGCCCAGGGGTTGACCTGAGCCAGTCACAGTTGCCCGAGCCGGCTTTCGAGTCCAGTTTCAGTCGTGAAGCCTTTGAGCGTGCGGTTGAGCATATCCGGCAAGACATCGCCGCCGGCGACAGTTTGCAGGTGGTGATTTCGCAGCGCATGTCGGTGGATTTCAAGGCTGCGCCGATCGACCTGTACCGTGCGCTGCGCTGCTTCAACCCGACCCCTTACATGTATTTCTTCAATCTTGACGGCTTCCATGTGGTTGGCAGCTCGCCGGAAGTGCTGGTGCGGGTTGATGACGGGCAGGTCACCGTGCGGCCGATTGCCGGGACCCGTCCGCGTGGTGCCACCGAGGAGCTGGACCTGGCGCTGGAGCGCGAACTGCTGGCTGACCGCAAGGAGTTGTCCGAGCACGAGATGCTGATCGACCTGGGCTGTGATGATGTGGCGCTGGTGGCTGATCCGGCAAGCGTGCAGGTCACCGAGCGCATGGTGATCGAGCGTTATTCCAACGTCATGCATATCGTGTCCAACGTCACCGGCAGGCTGCGCCCGGAACTGACCGCCATGGATGCGCTGAAAGCCATCCTGCCAGCGGGAACCCTGTCTGGCGCACCCAAGGTTCGCGCCCTGCAGCTGATCGACCAGCTGGAACCGGTCAAGCGCGGTATTTATGGCGGTGCCGTCGGTTACTGGGCATGGAACGGTAACATGGACATGGCAATTGCCATCCGTACGGCCATCATCAAGGACCGGGTTTTGCATGTGCAGGCCGGAGCAGGCATAGTGGCCGACTCGAAGCCGGCCAATGAATGGGAAGAAACCCTCAACAAGCGCCGGGCCATGTTCAAGGCGGTGGCACTGGCGCAGGGGGAGTGATTTTTTTGGCGTGAAACCAGGTTGTGGATATGTGTTGGCGTCAGCGGGGTACAGGCTCCGCAGGGGCGCTGCAAGTACATCCATGTAAGCTCCCTGTCGCCATCCATGGCGACAAAGCCCTGCTCCACCTGCACCCCGCTGACGCTACAAGCTCCGTGCATTGGGCAGCTTTCACGCCGTGGGGTGGGAGGGGAAGGTGGTGGCGGCTGGCGCGATGTTTCAGGCGCGTCCGGCAGGGTGGAGTAAAGCGTGGGCGGCATGGATGCCGCCCTTGAGCCTACAAGGCAGTTTTTTGCTCCTGCAAAAACTGCATTTCCGCCATCCATGGCGGCCAGATGTACTTGCGGCGGCTTTACGTAACCCTGCCGGATGCGCAAGGCACTGTTTTTTATACAAACCGTTTCGCCAGCATAAAACTCAGATGACACCTGATAGACAAGATTCAAACTTAAATACAGACGACAAGGCATCAAGATGACAAACCGAATTCGAGTGGGCATTACCGGCTATGGCAACCTTGGCCGTGGTGTGGAGGCGGCGATTGCGCAGTCTCCCGACATGAGACTGGTTGGCGTGTTCAGCCGTCGTGATCCGGCCGGTGTGCAGCTGCTGGACAGCGAAGTGCCGGTGTATTCCATTGATCGGACCGAGGAGTTCACCGACGAGATTGACGTGATGATCCTGTGCGGTGGTTCCAAGTCCGATTTGCCGGAGCAGGGGCCTTATATGGCCGGTCTGTTCAATGTGGTGGACAGCTATGACACCCATGCCAGCATTCCCGAATACTATGCCAGCGTTGATCAGCCGGCCCGTGAATCAGGCCATGTCTATCTGTTGTCCAGCGGCTGGGACCCGGGTCTGTTCTCCATCAATCGCCTGATGGGCGAGGCGATCCTGCCCGAGGGTGAAACCTACACCTTCTGGGGCAAGGGCCTGAGCCAGGGGCATTCCGATGCCGTGCGCCGGGTGCCCGGCGTCAAGGGTGGCGTGCAGTACACCATTCCGTCCGAAACTGCCATCGAGCGTGTCCGCAGTGGCCAGCTGCCGCAGCTGGAAACCCGCGACAAGCATGTACGCGAGTGCTATGTGGTGCTGGAGGAGGGGGCCGATGCCAACGCAGTGCGTCATGCCATTGTCAGCATGCCGGCCTACTTTGCCGACTACGATACCACTGTACACTTCATCGACGAGGCCACGCTGAAGGCGGAGCACGGTGCCATGCCGCATGGCGGTTTTGTCATCCGCAGCGGCAAGACTGGCCAGGATAATGATCAGGTCATGGAGTTTTCCCTGAAGCTGGGCAGCAACCCCGAGTTTACCGCCAGCGTGCTGGTGGCTTACGCTCGTGCGGTACACCGGCTGGCCCGCCTGGGCGATATCGGGGCCAAAACCGTTTTCGATGTTGCACCGGGGTTGCTGTCACCGAAAAGCCCGGCGCAGCTGCGCAAAGAACTGTTGTAAGGAGTTGTCATGGATATCAAAGAAGCCCTGAACTGGGTGGTCGGCAACCTGGATCTGAGCACGGAACAGATGGCCGGCGTGATGCGCCAGATCATGACCGGGCAGTGTACCGATGCGCAAATCGGCGGCTTTCTGGTCGCCCTGCGCATGAAAAGCGAAAGCATTAACGAGATCGTCGGGGCGGTCCAGGTGCTGCGCGAGCTGGTCGAGCCGGTACAGATTGACGCTCCCCATCTGGTCGACACTTGCGGTACCGGCGGTGACGGCATGAATATCTTCAACGTCTCGACTGCCGCGGCCTTTGTGGTGGCAGCCGCTGGCGGCCATGTGGCCAAGCACGGCAACCGTGCGGTGTCCGGTAAAAGCGGCAGTGCCGACCTGCTGGATGCGGCAGGCGTCTATCTGGACCTGACCCCGGAACAGGTTGCACGCTGCATTGAAACCGTCGGTGTCGGCTTCATGTTTGCCCCGGCCCACCATGGTGCGATGAAGCACACCGTGGGCCCGCGGCGTGAACTGGGCATGCGTACCCTGTTCAACATTCTTGGGCCGATGACCAACCCGGCCCGGGTCAAGCGCCAGGTGATTGGCGTATTCAGCAAGCAGCTGTGCCGGCCGATGGCCGATGTCCTGCAGCGATTGGGCAGCGAGCACGTGATGGTGGTGCACGCCCAGGATGGCATGGACGAGATCAGCCTGGGTGCGCCGACCCATGTCGCCGAGTTGAAAGATGGCGAGGTACGCGAGTACCGTATCCAGCCGGAAGACTTCGGCATCGACAGCCAGTCGCTGATCGGCCTCGAAGTGGATGGTGCGCAGGCATCTTTCGAACTGATTCGTGATGCGCTGCACAAGCGTGAATTGCCCTATGCGCACAAGGCTGCTGAAATGATCAGCCTGAATGCCGGTGCCGCGCTCTATGTCGGCGGTATTGCCGGCACTCTCAAGGAAGGCGTCGAGCGTGCCCATGACACCATCTACACCGGGCTGGCGCTGGAAAAGCTGACCGAGCTGATATCCTTTACCTCAGTCTTCAAGCAGGAGTTCAAGGCATGAGCATTCCTACCGTTCTGGAAAAAATTGTCGCCCGCAAGCGTGAGGAGGTGGCCCAGCGCCGCACCATCGTCGGGCTGGATGAACTGGAGCGGCAGGCGACAGCGGCCGACCCCGTGCGCGGTTTTGCCGCCGCCCTGCAGGAAAGGGTGGCAAACCGCCAGCCGGCGGTGATTGCCGAGATCAAGAAGGCCTCACCCAGCAAGGGTGTGCTGCGTGAGGATTTCCAGCCGGCAGAGATTGCCAAAGGCTACGCTGCGGCCGGTGCGGCCTGTCTGTCGGTGCTGACCGATATCGACTTTTTCCAGGGTGCCGACCGCTACTTGCTGGAAGCCCGTGCGGCCTGTGCGCTGCCGGTGATCCGCAAGGACTTCATGATCGATCCCTACCAGATCGTCGAGGCGCGGGCGCTGAATGCTGATTGTGTCCTGCTGATTGCTGCCTGCCTGGACGACGGCCAGCTGCAGGAGCTGGCGGCTGTGGCACAAGAGCAGGGGCTGGATGTGCTGGCCGAGGTGCACAATGCCGAAGAGCTGGAACGCGTGCTGGACGTGCTGGATACGCCGCTGATTGGCATCAACAACCGTGACCTGCATACCTTTGAGGTTTCGCTGGCCACCACGCTGGATTTGCTGCCACGGATTCCCAGGGAGCGGCTGGTGATTACTGAAAGCGGTATCCTGCAGCGGGCCGATGTCGAGCTGATGCACATCAATAATGTCTATGCGTTTCTGGTTGGCGAGGCATTCATGCGGGCCAAGGAGCCGGGCAGCGAGCTCAAGCGGTTGTTTTTCAATCGCGGGTGATGCTGTTCAAACTGGATGCCCCCCCGGTGTTTGCAGCACCGGGGCATGGGTTATACGCACAGGCCGGGGAATAGCAGGTCAGCGCTGCAATTCCCTGACCAGGTAGGACAGGGCCCTGGCCAGTTCGCTGGCGGCAGCCGGGTGGCGGACGATGCCGAGCAGCGGCTCGCGCTGGCTGTCATGCAGGATGACGCAGTCCACAGCGCTGCGTTCGCAGCGATAACTGAAAAACGGATTCATGCCGTACAGCTGCAGAACTTGATGGCTGACACTGATGCCGCCTTCTGCATCTCGCCGCTCCTGGCGGACCTGCAGTGTGCCCGGCCGTGGTGCCTGGATGCTGTAGAAAACATCTTCGGGGCGGGGCTGACCGACCTGGTAGCCCCTGAGTAGTGCGTGCTCACTGAGCAGACTGTTGATTTGCGCCTGCAGTGCAGTCCGGTTATCGCTGGCTGCATGTTGTTTTTTCAACCGGTTCAGGTACTGTTCCCGTTCTGTGTTTTCGATGGCAGGTTCGGCCGCAGCCGACAGGGCTGGCAGTCCGGCCTGGACGAAAAAGACAGTGATGGCGAGAAACAAAGCGCGCAGCATGGCAAGTGTCCTTGTCAAAATGACCAGTGGGAGTTGGCAAGCATAGGTCATTTGGCCTGTAAAGTGCCAGATGCTGTGGCCGGATGTGACCGGTTGCGCAGTTGTTGGCGGTGCCTGGGCAAACTTTATTTGGAGTGACTGATATGCAGACTCCCTGGCTGGTTGGCCTGACCGGCGGTATCGGCAGCGGCAAAAGTGCAGCCGCTGCCCGCTTTGCGGCGAGCGGTATCCATGTGGTGGACGCTGATGATGCGGCCCGCTGGGTGGTTGAGCCGGGCCAGCCCGGGTTGGCGGGGCTGGTCGGGCGCTTTGGTCGCGCAGTGCTGCAGCCGGACGGCCGGCTGGACCGTGCCGCTTTGCGCCGGCAGATTTTTTCCGATCCGCGACAGCGCCTGTGGGTCGAGCAGCTGTTGCACCCGCTGGTCCGCCAGGCGATTGCCGATAATCTGGCCGGTGCGCAATCGGAATACGCGGTGCTGGTATCGCCGTTGCTGATCGAGCGGGGCCAGTACCGGCAGGTGCAGCGGGTCTTGGTGGTGGATGTTCCCGAAGCGCTGCAGCTGCAACGGGTATTGCAGCGTGACGGTGGCGATGAGGCACAGGCGCGGGCCATTTTGCAGGCACAGCTGTCGCGCGAGGAACGACTGCGCCATGCTGACGATGTCATTCACAACACCGGCAGCCTGCAGGAGCTGGAAACACGGGTGCTGCAACTGCACCAGCAATATTTACAGATGGCACGAGGTATGGCATGACACACAGAAAAGCGGCACTGATCAATTGTCCGACCTGCGGCAAGGAGCAGGTCTGGAGTGCCGATAACCCGTGGCGGCCGTTTTGCAGCGAACGTTGCCGCTTGATTGATTTTGGGGCCTGGGCCAACGAGGAACACAGCATTCCGGTCGATCCGGAACTGGATGAGTTTGATTGACTTCCGGCCGCTTCAGACTTGCCGGCGGCACGGGGCGCGCCGCTGGTGTCCACTCAGGCGCAACAGTGCGTTGAGCAGGATGCCGTAGAGCGGGATGAAGAGCATCAGGCTGATCACCAGCTTGATCACGTAATCGACCCAGGCGATTTCGACCCAGTGTTCGGCCATGAACGGGTTGCTGCTGTGCCAGAAGGCGACGCTGAAAAACACCAGGGTGTCCAGCAGGTTGCCGAAGATGGTCGAGGCTGAAGGGGCGATCCACCATTGCGGCAGGCGGCGCAAGCGGTCAAAAACCTGGATGTCGACAAGCTGACCGACCGCGTAGGCAGCAAAGCTGGCCAGCGAGATGCGCAGCACGAACAGGTTGAGGCTGGCCAGCGCCGCCCAGCCATTGAAGTTGCCTTCATGAAACAGGGTCGAGACCAGATAAGAGGCCAACAGTGCCGGCAGCATCACCCAGGCAATCACCCGGCGGGCCGGTTGCTTGCCGAGCAGACGCACGGTCAGGTCGGTGGCCAGAAAAATGAACGGAAAGCTGAGGGCGCCCCAGGTGGTTTGCCAACCGAACAGCTGCATCGGGAACTGCACCAGATAGTTGCTGGCAATGATGATGAAAACGTGAAAGCCGATCAGAGCGGCCAGGGCAGCGCGCGTGCGTGCCGAATCCATGATGGACATCTGCAATAGCCTTTTTAAACGGGGTTAGGGAACCCGGGTGAAAGACGAGGGGGGTGATAAAGGGGTCAGNTTAAACTTCCCCTTATCTTACCTGATTAAATGTACCTGCTCCCCGTTCCTGACTAACATAGACGTATTTTGCGGGCAGGCCCGTACGCTTTTGTGGAGAACCCATGCCGTCCCTGTTGTTGCGCTGGCGCTTTTTCGTGATTCTGGCACTGTCGATGCTGGTGCTGCTGTGGCCCCTGCACGGGTTGGTCCAGGCTTATTATTTTGATGGCCTGCAGCGGAAAAACAGCCAGACCCTCGACCTGTTTGCCGCCAACCTGACCGGCACCCTCAAACAGTACGAAATCCTGCCGCAAATTCTGGGCCGCCTGCCCGAGGTGCATAACGCGCTGCTCAATCCGCAACGAAGTGAAACGCTGGAGGCGGCCAACCACCTGCTTAATCGCATGCAGCAACAGACCCGTGCCGACGTGGTGTATCTGCTGGATACCCGCGGCACCGCAATTGCCGCTTCCAACTGGCAGCACGAGCGCAGTTTTGTCGGCCACAATTTCTCCTTCCGGCCGTATTTTTTCGAGGCCATGGCGCAGCGCACTGGCACCTTTTTCGGGCTGGGCAACATCTCGCTCAAGCGCGGCTACTATTTTGGCAACGCCGTGTATGTCGATGAGACAGTGGTTGGCGTGCTGGTGGTCAAGGTGGATTTGGACTTCACCGAAAGCCTGTGGGGCAATACACCCGAACGCCTGATGGTGACCGATAACAATGGCGTGGCCATACTGTCGTCTGAACCGGGCTGGCTGTTCCGGGCCAGTCGCGCATTGACAGACGGGGAGCTGGCACAGATTGCCGAGCATCAGCCCTATGCCAGCCGGGAGCCGGAAAGGCTGGAATTGTCCGGCAGCCAGTGGTTGCGTTTCGACAAGCAGCTGGAGAAAACCGGCTGGACGGTCAGTGTACTGGTGCCGCGCCAGGAACTGGTGGTGCAGGTGCAAACCGCGATGGCGGTGGTAACGGCCAGCATGCTGGCGCTGCTGCTGGTACTGGGCCTGTTGATGCAACGCCGCCGCCATTATCTGGAACGCATCGAGATGGATGCCAGCGCTCGTACCGAACTGGAGGGACGGGTGCAACAGCGTACGCTGGACTTGCAAACCCTCAACCAGCGTCTGCGTGACGAGGTGCTGGAGCGGGAAAACACCCGCCAGGCGCTGGTGCGCACCCAGGACGAACTGGTCCAGGCCGGCAAGCTCAGCGCGCTGGGCGTGATGTCCGCCAGCATCAGCCACGAGTTGAACCAGCCACTGGCGGCGATACGCAGTTATGCCGACAATGCCAGGATTTTCCTGCAACAACAGCGCCTGCCGGAAGTGGCCGGTAACCTTGTGCTGATCACCACACTGACCGAACGCATGGCATCCATCATCGAACATCTGCGTGCCTTTGCCCGGCGTGACCCGCAGGCGTCGGAGCATGTTGCCCTGCAACCGGCGATCGAGGATGCGCTGGCATTGCTGGCCAGCCGCAGCCACGGTTTGCAACTGGATATCGTGCGTGATATCCCTGATGCCACCCTGTGGGTGGAGGCAGGCGAAACCCGCTTGCGGCAGGTGCTGGGCAATTTGCTGAGCAACGCCCTGGATGCCCTGGGCGAGCGGCAGGCGCCGCGCACGCTCAGCCTGAGTACCCGGTTTGTTGATGGTTGGGTCTGCCTGCAGATTCGCGATAATGGCCCGGGCTTTAGCCGTGAAGCATTGCAGCAGGCACGTGAACCGTTTTTTACCACCAAAACCAGCGCCCGCGGCCTGGGTTTGGGGCTGGCTATTTGTGATGCAGTCGTCAAATCCCTGGGTGGCCGGCTCGAGTTTGCCAATAACCCGGACGGTGGTGCGTGCGTCGAGCTGTATCTGAAACCGATTGTCTCCAGCGTCAATCTGGAAGCCCGGGAGGACATTGTCTGATGTTGAAATTTGCGCCTGATACCGAGGTCCTGTTGCTGGATGATGACGAGCACTTGCGTACCGCCTTGTGCCAGACGTTCGAGCTGGCCGGCATTCGCGTGCAGGCCCAGGGCTCGGCCGAAGGCCTGCTTGATGCGCTGCCGGCGCAGTGGCCGGGTGTGGTGGTGAGTGACATCCGCATGCCGGGCATGGACGGCCTGCAGTTGCTGGACGAACTGGCCGGGATAGACGCGCAGTTGCCGGTGTTGCTGATTACCGGGCATGGCGATGTTCCGCTGGCGGTGCAGGCAATGCGTGCCGGGGCCTATGATTTTTTACAGAAACCCTTTGCCAGCGACCTGCTGCTGGACAGTGTGCGCCGCGCGCTGGATGTACGCCGTCTGGTGCTGGAAAACCGCCAGCTGCGCATGGCACTGGCCGGGCAACAGCAGCTGGGCGAGCGCCTGCTCGGCCATTCGGTAGCTGCACGGCGCTTGCGCCAACAAGTGCAGGCGCTGGCACCGCTGCCGGCCGATGTGCTGATTCTGGGCGAGACCGGTAGCGGCAAGGAGGTTGTGGCACGTACCCTGCATGATCTGTCGCCCAGATGCAACGCGCCCTTTGTGGCGATCAATGCCGGAGCATTGGCCGAGTCGGTGATTGAAAGTGAACTGTTTGGCCACGAGGCGGGTGCCTTTACCGGCGCACAGAAAAAGCGCATCGGCAAATTCGAGTATGCCCAGGGCGGTACCATTTTCCTCGACGAAATCGAGAGCATGAACCCCGAGGTGCAGGTCAAATTGTTGCGCCTGCTGCAGGAGCGGGTGGTTGAGCGGGTTGGCTCCAATCAGCTGATTCCGCTGGATATCCGTGTGATTGCAGCAACCAAGGAAGATCTGCTGCTGGCCGCAGACGAAGGCCGTTTTCGTGCCGACCTGTATTACCGGCTGAATGTCGCCCAGATACAGATACCGCCTTTGCGTGAACGCCAGGACGATATTCTGCCCCTGTTTACCCATTTCATGGGCCAGGCCTGCCAGAAATACCAGATTGCCGAGCCGGAGCTGCCGGCGGTCAAGCGGGTGCTGCTGCTGGGCCATGACTGGCCGGGCAACGTGCGCGAACTGCAAAATGCTGCCGAGCGTTTTGCCCTCGGGCTGGATCTGGCCATCAGCACTCCCTTGCAGGATCTGGCCGGCAAGGAAGGTCTGCCGCTGCCACAACAGGTGGAAGCGTTTGAGCGCGCATTGATCGCCGCCGAACTGGCACGTGAACACTCCTCGTTGCGCGAAGTTGCCGAAGCCTTGCAGATTCCGCGCAAGACCCTGCATGACAAAATCCGCAAATACGGGCTGGATCAGTCATCGGTTGGCGGAAACCCGCCTGGCTGATTCCGCATTTGGCGGAAATCCGCCGCTTTGGGCGTCCTTTTAACCACCCTGGCTCCGGTCATTCAATGCCGGCAAGCATGTTGACGGCCGGTTCTGGAGTTGTGCCAACCGCTTCGAGCTCTACATCCTGCGCAAGCCACGCGACGCCGGGGCTGCGACTTGCAGCTGGCATGACTGTGCTTGCCGCGCTCATGCTTTCTTCGGCTCCGGTCTTGAAAGACATAAAACACCCTGTACGACCTTGGTATGGTTGTTGCTCTGGTGGTTTGTTTTTTGCATCGAGAAACATTCGCGAGCCGAGGCTCTGCAGTAACAACAAAATCCGGCGAAACATCGCCCTGTTTGAGCAAGAGGAAGTCCAACATGTTGAAAACCACCGTCAAGGCCCTGGCCTGTGCTGTGACCATTGGTCTGGCCGGCATGGCCACCGCCGCTGAACCCATTGTCATCAAGTTCTCCCACGTAGTTGCCGAGCACACGCCGAAGGGGCAGGGTGCGCTGATGTTCAAGCAGCTGGCCGAAGAGCGTCTGCCGGGCAAAGTGAAGGTCGAGGTCTATCCCAACTCCTCGCTGTTTGGTGACGGCAAGGAAATGGAAGCCCTGCTGATGAACGACGTGCAGATCATTGCGCCATCACTGGCCAAGTTCGAGCACTACTCCAAGGCCATCCAGATTTTCGATCTGCCGTTCCTGTTTGACGACATCGATGCCGTTGACCGCTTCCAGAAAGGCCCGGTCGGCCAAGAGCTGCTGACCACCATGGAAGACAAGGGCATTACTGGCCTGGGCTACTGGCACAATGGCCTGAAGCAGCTGTCGGCCAACAAGTCGCTGCTGGAGCCGAAAGACGCCCGTGGCCTGAAGTTCCGCGTACAGGCGTCTGCCGTACTGGAAGAGCAGTTCAAGGCGATACGTGCGGTGCCGCGCAAGATGAGCTTCGCCGAGGTTTATCAGGGCCTGCAGACCGGTGTGGTCAACGGTGCCGAGAACCCGTACTCCAACATCTACTCGCAGAAAATGCACGAAGTGCAGAAGTACATCACCGAGTCCAACCACGGCCTGCTCGACTACATGGTGATCACCAACACCAAGTTCTGGAACGGACTGCCTGAAGACGTGCGCACCGAGCTGCGTGCCATCATGGACGAAGTCACCGTTGACGTGAACAAGCATGCCAACGAGCTGAACGAGCGCGACAAGCAGTCCATCCTGGCTGCCGGCAAAACCGAGATCCAGTACCTGACTCCCGAACAGCGCCAGAAGTGGCGTGATGCGATGGCCCCGGTGTGGAAGAAGTTTGAAGGTGAAATTGGTGTCGAACGCATCAAGGCCGCCCAGGAAGCCAACCAGCAATAAGGTTTGACGGCCTTGCCGTTGCGCACAGCAACAGCCCCAGCGGCAAGGCCAGAACCGGAAACGAATACGCCCGTTCCAGCCAGGACGGGCGTATTGCCTGCCAGGCATGGCTTGCAAAACACCTAGATGTATCCGGGTCTTTTGCAAGAAATCCCTGAAATACACATCTAGAAACTGGAGAAACCCATGAAAGCCCTATTCAGGATATGGGACCGCTTCGAGGAGGCATTCATTGTCTTCCTGCTGGCGGCGATGACCCTGGTGGCCTTTGTCTACGTCATGCTCAACAACCTCTACGGCATGTTTTATGCAATGGCTGAATGGTTCGGTGAGGACTCGAAGCTGCAGGCAATGTTTTACAGCATTGGTGATTTCATCATGGATGGTGCCCAGGCCATGACCTGGAGTAATGCGCTGACCAAGGCGCTGTTTGCCTGGTTGATCTTTTTCGGCATTGCCTATGGTGTCAGGGTGGGGGCGCACATTGGCGTGGATGCGCTGGTCAAGTTGGCACCGCGCCATATCCAGCGCGTCATCGGTTTCGTTGCGGTAAGCATTTGTCTGGGATACGCGGGCCTGATGACTGTTGCCAGCTATCGCTGGGTCGACACCCTGATGACGCACCACATCGGTGCTGACGACCTGGGTCAGTTCGGCATTGCCCAGTGGCACATCAATCTGATCGTTCCGGTCAGCTTCGCCCTGGTGTTCATCCGTTTTCTGGAAATTTTCGTGCGTATCCTGCGTGACGAACAAACCGGCCTGGGCCTGGCGGATGAAGCTGCCGATGCCATGAAACTGTCAGACGCCAAGGAGTAACGCGACATGACCATTCCATTTCTGTTCCTGGCGCTGTTCCTGCTGATGTTTCTCGGCACGCCGGTGGCCGTATCCCTCGGCCTGGCCGGCTCGCTGACCATTTTGCTGTTCAGCCCCGACTCGGTCAGCTCGCTGGCCATCAAACTGTTTGAAACCAGTGAGCACTACACCCTGCTGGCGATTCCGTTCTTCCTGCTGGCCGGTTCCTTCATGACCACCGGCGGCGTGGCCCGCCGGCTGATCGACTTTGCCAACGCCTGTGTCGGCCACATCCGTGGTGGCCTGGCGATCGGCGCGGTACTGGCCTGCATGCTGTTTGCCGCACTGTCCGGCTCCAGCCCGGCGACTGTGGCTGCGGTGGGTTCCATTGCCATTGCCGGCATGGTGCGTTCCGGTTATCCGCAGCCGTTCGCTGCCGGTATTGTCGCCAACGCCGGTACCCTGGGCATCCTGATCCCGCCCTCGGTGGTAATGGTTGTGTACGCCGCCGCCACCGAAACTTCGGTCGGCAGCCTGTTCATGGCAGGGGTGGTGCCGGGCCTGATGCTTGGTGGTGCGCTGATGGTGGCGATTTACATCATCGCGGTGAAAAAGAACCTGCCGGCCATGCCGCGCGCCACCATGCGCCAGTGGCTGAGTAGTGGCCGCAAGGCGGTCTGGGGCTTGCTGCTGATGGTGATCATCCTCGGCGGCATCTACTCCGGCATGTTTACCCCGACCGAAGCCGCAGCGGTAGCGGCGGTGTATTCGGCCTTTATCGCGATTTTTGTCTACAAAGACATGCGTTTTCGTGACAGTCACAAGGTGGTTCTGGAGTCGGCCAAGCTCAGCATCATGCTGATGTTCATCATTGCCAACGCCATGCTGTTTGCTCACGTATTGACCACCGAGCAGATTCCGCAGCAAATTACCGCTGCCGTGGTTGAAGCGGGTCTGTCACCCTGGATGTTCCTGCTGGTGGTGAACATCGTGCTGCTGATTGCCGGTGCCTTCATGGAGCCGTCAGCGATCATCCTGATCCTGGCGCCGATCCTGTTCCCGATCGCCGTGCAGCTGGGGATCGACCCGATCCATCTGGGTGTGGTGATGGTGGTGAACATGGAGATCGGCATGATCACGCCGCCGGTCGGGCTCAACCTGTTCGTCACCTCGGCGGTGACGGGCATGCCGGTAACCAGCGTGATCCGCGCGGCCATGCCATGGCTGAGCATCCTGGTAGTATTCCTGATCCTGATCACCTACATTCCGTCGATCGCGCTGTTCCTGCCAAGAGCGCTGGGGATGTAGCGCAGGCGAACGCCTTTCCCGAAACCGGTCCGCGCAAGCGGGCCGGTTTTTTTGTTTCGGCTCCGGGGAAAGTGGAAAAACAGGCAAAGTTCTGCCAAATGTAGAATTGCTCCGATGTGACTTGCATCAAGGCGGGTGCGAAAAAATGTCGCATATAATCGGGCCGTATTTTAGCCAGGACAATTTGCCATGTTGTATTTCTCCGGCATGCGTGCCCTTGCGGGACGCGGGTTTGGTGTTTTTTTTGGCTTGCTGCTATTGTTGTGTACCGGGTTGGCCCTTGCAGAACCGCCCAGTGCGCT
>NZ_LNJZ01000004.1 GCF_002866065.1 Thiopseudomonas denitrificans
GCCCGCCCCTTAACCAAACGTTAGAGCTATTGCATACCGAATACATGAGGAGTCCTTTTGGATAAATTTCCGTCAGAAGTAATTGAAAAGCTGAAGAACTACGTCTACCGGCTGATAGATCCTCGCAATGGCGAGACTTTTTATGTTGGTCGGGGTGTTGGAAACCGTCTTTATTCCCACATTCGTGACGAACTTGGAAAAGAGTCAGACGAAGTTAGCGATAAGTTGAGAAGAATCAGGGAAATCCGTCTTGCAGGCTTTGAGGTTGCCCATGTTGTGCATCGGCACGGAATGGAACCATCTGTGGCAAAAGAGGTGGAAGCCGCACTTATTGACGCGTATCCGGGGCTCACTAATGTGATGGGCGGGGAAGAGAGCGGTGATCGTGGTGCAATGCATGCGGATGAGATTGTTCGGGAGTATCTGGCTGAGCCGGCAATTTTTGAGCATCGGGCGCTGTTGATTAGCGTAAACAGGAGTGCGTCCGAGCGCCCGCTCTATGAAGCGACACGATTTGCATGGAAGCTCAGCCAAAAACGAGCGAAAGAAACAGAAGTTGTTCTCGCATCTGAAAAGGGTGTTATTCGCGGCGCCTACATCCCCGAAAAATGGATGGATGCTACAAGTGATAATTTCCCGGGTCGCCCTGATCGACCCGGAAGACTGGGGTTCATCGGTTGTGAAGCGCCATCTGAGATATGGCGCATGTATGTTGGGCGACGAATACCAGATGAGTACCGTTTCGGCACAGCAAATCCTATTCGTTATACATGGAAATAGGGTCATGCTCTAACAATTTGCTGCACACGGAAAAATTACTCGCTGCGCTCCTAATTTTCCGGTGAGCAAGGCGTTAGCTTTACAGGTGAAAAATGTCAGAACAAGAAAACAATGAAATTCTAAAGCTTCAAATAAGCATTTGGGAAAAAGTCATTGATGTTCAAATGCACTTCAATGATCTGTGCTTAAAAATAAGAAGTTTTGCTGTGTCAATACTTGGTGTCTTGCTTGGTGCTGCTGCTATTGCATACCGGTTTGCAGGCTATGTTTATTTTTTATCTTATAAAGTGCCAACAGCAACAATTTTTATTGCAATATCAATAATTGCTTGGCTTGCTTTCTATTTGATGGATCGCTATTGGTATCATGAGCTATTGAAGGGTGCAGTTCATCATGCTCAAAAAATAGAAGCTTCTTTAAAAGTTGCAGTGCCTGAAATTGAGCTATCGCATTCAGTACGAGAACAAAGCCATCAGTCACTAAAAATGAATGCAGCAAAAAAGCTACATATATTTTATATAAGTATTTTTATCGTCCAAGCAATAGCGCTTTTTGTTCTTGCAAGTGGTGTCATAAAAGTATCAAGCTAACAATTTGCTCAAGTACACTCCGGGCCTTCGGCCCTCCGTGGGACGGCTGCTACGCAGCCGCCCCTTAGCAAAGGCGTTAAGCCCCAAAGGAAATATCATGGAACAAAGCAGATCCGAACATATTTTGGAGTTAGCGAAGGAGCTTCTTGACGATATTGAGCTAAGCAGGCTTTCAGCAGAATCCTTATTGCTTAAAGCATCACGACTAGCACGCTGGGTTGGATCCGATGAAATCAAATATTGGATCAAGCTTGAGATGCAAGGGTATAACGCTTCTAACGAAATCTCCTTGAAATATATGGGGATAACTGGGCGCTGGACTGATAAAAGTGCTAACAAAGGTTATTGGGGCCCTCTAGCACAACATGAAGCAGCCCTTGAAGCAGAAAATATAAAACTCCGAACAATAACTACCCCAGACACTAGTGGAGACTGGGCATTTCGTGTCATGCAAATGCATGAACAGCAACTGATGGCAACATCAAACTACATTTCAATACTCAGCGGCATCAAAAGCAGAGTGCTAGCACAAATTCACAACTTCGTATCTGAAATCTACTACGAAAAAGAATTTGACAATCTTTCTGAGTCAATTTTTGAAAAATATAAAAGAGATGTAGATACTCTAATTTCTGCTCACTGCGGAAATGTTCTCGAACAAATTCCATCTGTCATGTCACGGCTAGCTGATGGTGATACAGAATCTATAAGCCAGGCACTCACAACAACCCGTAGAATCATAGATTCCTTCGCTGACTCCATATTTCCCCCTACAGATGAAACAATTAACATTGGAGGCAACGAGGTAACTCTAGGCGCCAACAAGCATCAAAATAGAATAAATGCTTTTATACATCAAAAAATAGAAAGCAAATCGCGGAAAACAAAAATCAGGCAAAACCTTTCCAATCTCTACGACAGAGTCTCAACAGGCGTACATAACGATGTATCAGCCGAAGAAGCCAGAGCACTATTTCTGAACACCTATTTATTGCTTGGTGAGGTTTTACATATTGGCAGCCAGAAACCATTGCCACAATAATTTCACTCAAATTACTTCTAACAGAGTGTTGGCGCTTAACAACTGGTTTAAGTCGTTCGCTTCGCTCACTCGGGACCGGCTAAAGCCGGCCCCTTAACCAAACGTTAGGCGAAGGAAAACATATGAGCTTCGACTATGAGCGTAGAGGTGGATTCATCTACTTCATCCAGGAGTCGGAACTCCGCAATATCAAAATTGGGTTCACGAGCAGCCATCCAGAAAAAAGGCTTCGTTCGCTGGCGTGCGGTAACAGCCAAGAGCTGAAAATCATCGGTCTGAAAATCGACAGCAAACCACTCGAAGCAAAGCTTCACAAGCGCTTCGGAGACCTCCATGTCAGAAACGAGTGGTATCGTCCGGGAGAGGAATTGATGGCCTACATCGACAGGCTAGAGTACGGGAGCGCATTCGAGGAGGAGCTCCAACAGTTCGTTAAAGTGCCCGGGCGCTAGAAGCACCGTGATATACAGCAAAGCCAAGAGCGCCTAACCCGGCGGTGAACCGGACGCTCCGCCGCGTTGCGGCTCCGCGCCGGTTACCTTTCACGTTAGCTTTTCAATAGGGAGTTCAGAAGTATGACGACAACAGTATTTTCGATAAGCCCATTTCGTGACGTTCACGACATAGAGGTCACAACAACAAAGGGGCGCCGCTTCACTATCGATATATACAAAAATAATAGTGGCTTTGATTCAGAAGTTACCGTTTTGGATCGTGTTTCCAGCAACCCAGGAAGCTGGCTTTACAAGACCAATCCGGCCAGTGCGTCTGCCCAAGATAATTTCAGTGCGGCTGTGCAGTTAATTCAAGACTACCTTGCTCAGGTCGATGCTCAAGATTCGGTCAAAGACATCCATAATCCGTGCAATACGCCATTTATTAGTGATGCAGATCAGAACGCGGTACTTGCTCAGAAAGGCCTTAACATAAATGCCAGAGTCAACTAAAGCTAACAATCGCAGGCACGGCGACGGCTTTTTCGTTGCGGCTTCGCCTTCACTACAAAGCCGCGCGTGCTGCGGGCGTTAAGTTCTCCTGGAGGTTCAGATGCCCAAAGAGGCCTATATATTTTTAGGTGCTTTAGTTACCGCTTTCATTGGTCTTGTAGTGGCGAAATTTACAAGTGGTGTTCAGCTACAGATCGCAAAAGACAATTCGGAGAAAGACATTAGGCTACAATCAGAACGTTTAGCTGATGAAAGGTTAAAGAATGAGATTGCACTTGAGCGAGATAAGCTTGAAAAGCTACACAAGATTCTTTCTGTCATCTCGTTTGAAAACTCGCAAACGATGAGTTACATCCAATCATCAGAAACCGATTTATCTGACTTTCGAAAGCGGTATATCGAAAATTGCGATCGACTTCATGATGCACTAGCTATAACAGATTTGTATTATCCAGATATGTCAGAGCCAATTCGAGAGATATTCGGGCAAGCTAACTGTTTTTGGGGCTACCAAGAGGGCGTAATTAAAATTGACATTAAAACTAATGAGCAAGGTTGGCAATCCAATATGTCTAAAGTGCTCGACGCTGGTGTTTCAATAAACAGGCACGTAAAGAATTTACAATATAAAATCGCCGAGCGAGGAAAAGAACTTAACAAGGCATTGCAGCGGACAAACCGCTGAATGCGGCGTAAAGCTATGGAACCTGTCATCCAGGAAGAACCTACCGGTTGCGGTTGTTAATGGCCATTGACAGTGGTGGTGTGATTAGAGTGAGAAACAAGTAGGGACGTGATGTTGGGATGACAAGTGGGGCGTGGTTAGCATGATGTGCCGGGAGAGGGGGCTCAGTATAACGCATTGATTCTGGCAAGAACCTTTCGTCGTTCTTTGCCAGTACTCACACTGCAACCAAGCCGCAAACTCACCACTAACACCGCGACAGCAGCCCAGCAACGCTGGGCCAACTCTCCAACAAGCAAGGTGTGCATCAGGGGCTGGGTGTGACCTGCGCCAAGCATTAGCGCGCGTGCCGAAGCTCGCTTCGGTGCGGGTGCGTCGCTGCCGCGCAGGTCACACCCAGCCCCGTCCACACCGTAAAAACAAACCCTAGTGATGTTCCCGCGTGGCATGAAACTGAATATCAGGCCAACGCTCTTCCATTAGGCTCAGGTTGACGCGGGTCGGGGCCAGATAGGTCAGATGGCCGCCACCATCCACGGACAGGTGCTCGTAAGCCTTGTCCTTGAACTCGTCCAGTTTCTTGGCGTTGTCGGATGTCACCCAGCGCGCCGACCAGACGTTGATCGCTTCGTAGCTGCATTCCACCTTGTACTCTTCCTTCAGGCGGCTGGCGACCACGTCAAACTGCAGCACACCGACGGCACCAAGAATAATGTCGTTGCTGCGCTGCGGAAAGAACACCTGGGTGGCGCCTTCTTCGGCCAGTTGCTGCAAGCCCTGGCGTAACTGCTTCGATTTCAGCGGATCTTTCAGGCGTACACGGCGGAACAGCTCCGGCGCGAAGTGCGGGATACCGATGAACTGCATGTCCTCGCCGGCGCTGAAGGTATCGCCGATCTGGATGGTGCCGTGGTTGTGCAAACCGATGATGTCGCCGGCGTAGGCGTCTTCCAGCCGTTCGCGGTCGCTGGAGAAGAAAGTCAGCGCATCGGCGATGCGAATGTCCTTCTTGATGCGCACGTGACGCATTTTCATGCCCTGTTCGTACTTGCCGGAACAGACGCGCATGAAGGCGATGCGGTCGCGGTGGCGCGGGTCCATGTTGGCCTGGATCTTGAACACGAAGCCGGAGAAGTTCTCGTCGGTGGGCAGCACCTCGTGCTCCTGCGTCATGCGTGACAGCGGAGCCGGCGACCAGTCGACGAAGGCATCCAATACATGGTTCACGCCAAAGTTGCCCAGTGCGGTACCAAAGAATACAGGGGTCAGCTTGCCGGCCAGATAGGCGTCGTGATCGAACTCGTGGCAGGCACCCTGCACCAGCTCCAGCTCTTCAACAAAGTCATCGTACATGCTGCCCAGCAGCTTGCGCGCTTCGTCACTGTCCAGCCCCTGGATGACCTTTTCTTCGGTGCGTTCGTGACCGTGACCGGGGGTATAGACATGGATGCAGTCATTTTTCAGGTGATAGACGCCCTTGAACTCGCGATAGCAGCCGATCGGCCAGGTGATCGGAGCGGCCTGGATATCCAGCACTTCCTCGATCTCGTCCAGCAGCTCGATCGGGTCACGGATGTCGCGGTCCAGTTTGTTGACGAAGCTGATGATTGGCGTGTCACGCAGGCGACAGACGTTCATCAGGGCAATGGTACGCGGTTCGACACCTTTACCGCCGTCGATCATCATCAGTGCGCTGTCCACCGCAGTCAGGGTGCGGTAGGTATCTTCCGAGAAGTCTTCGTGGCCGGGGGTGTCGAGCAGGTTGATCATGTGTTCGCGGTAGGGAAACTGCATCACCGAAGTGGTGATGGAGATACCGCGCTGCTTCTCCATTTCCATCCAGTCGGAGGTGGCATGGCGGTCGGATTTACGCGACTTGACGGTACCGGCCACGCTGATTGCCTGGCCCATGAGCAGCAGGCGCTCGGTGATGGTGGTCTTACCGGCGTCCGGGTGGGAAATGATGGCGAAGGTACGACGCTTGGCCACCTCGGCAGCAAGGTTGCTCATGGTGAATTCTCTGTAGCTGGATAAAATGGGGCGTAATTATAGCGGCTTTGCCGTGCAGATTAAATGTAGCCCGCTGTACGAATAAATTCGTACCTACAGGACCGTGCTTCAACCGTGGGTGTGAATTTATTCGCATTACACAGGACCGTGCTTCAACTGTAGGCGCGAATTTATTCGCACAGGCACCCGTGTAGCCCGGCGTTGTCGGGTTTTGTCCGGATAAATCCGGACCTACAGTTCGCACAACACGCCCGGCAGAGCCACACATTTGCCACCGTACTAACCAAGTATCAACTGCTGGCGTATCATGTCAGCAAGCTTTCGAATTCTGGAGAATCCATGTCCTGGTTTGGCTGGTTCGAGCGTCGCATCGAGCCTTTTCCTGAAACGCCATTGCCGGTGCAGCCGGCCATGGGTGCGCTGACCTTCATCCGTGCCTGCGCCCGGGGCTCCGGCTTCTGGTTGCTGGTGCTGGTACTGTTCAACGCCGCGCTGGGCGTGTTCGAGGCGGTGCTGTTCCAGCTGATGGGTTTTCTGGTCGACTGGATGAACCAGTTCAGTGCCGACCAGCTGTGGGCGGAAAAGAAGGTCCAGCTGTTGCTGATGCTGGCGCTGATTGCTGCCAGCCCGTTGTGGGTGCTGCTGGCCAGCAACCTGCGTTTCCAGACCCTGCAGGGCGTGCTGCCGATGCGCCTGCGCTGGCAGTTTCATCAGCTGCTGCTTAGCCAGAGCCTGCAGTTCTACCAGGACGAGTTTGCCGGGCGCATTTCCGCCAAGGTGATGCAAACAGCGCTGGCAGTGCGCGATACGGTGATGATCTGCGCCGAAATGCTGGTGTATGTGCTGGTTTACTTCATCAGTACTGGCGTCATTCTGGCCAGCTTTGATGGCTGGCTGCTGGCGCCCTTCATCGGCTGGCTGGTGCTGTTTCTGGTGTGTTTGCGGGTGTTCATTCCACGCCTGTCGCAACTGGCGCAAACCCAGGCTGATGCCCGCTCGCTGATGACCGGCCGTATCACCGATGCCTATACCAACATCAGTACCGTCAAGCTGTTTTCCCATGGTGGCCGCGAGTCCCGCTATGCCCGGCAGGCGATGCAGGAGTTTCTTGGTACCGTACACGGGCAGATGCGTTGGGTCACCCTGCTGGAGCTGGTCAACCACAGCCTGAACATGCTGCTGGTGGGCGGTACCGCTGCGCTGGGGCTTTATCTGTGGCAGGGCGGGCATATCGGCGTGGGTGCTGCCGCTGCGGCGATTGCCATGGCTTTGCGCTTGGTTGGGCTGTCGCACTGGATCATGTGGGAAGCCACCATGCTGTTCGAGAATCTGGGCACGGTACAGGACGGTCTGCAAACCCTGCGCCAGCCGGTACAGGTGGTGGATGCACCGGATGCCGGCGAGCTGAAAGTCAGCCAGGGTGCCATCGAGTTCAAGCAGGTGCAGTTCAGTTACCGTGATGGCCGTCCCTTCATGCAGGACTTCAACCTGCAGATCCATCCCGGCGAAAAAATCGGTCTGGTCGGCCGCTCCGGTGCCGGCAAGTCCACTCTGGTCAACCTGTTGCTGCGCTTTTATGACGTGCAGGGCGGACAGGTACTTATTGACGGCCAGGACATCAGCAAGGTCAGCCAGCAATCCCTGCGCGCGCAAATCGGCATGGTCACCCAGGATACCTCGCTGCTGCACCGCTCGGTACGCGACAACGTGCTCTATGGCCGTCCGCAAGCTAGCGAAGACGAACTGCAGCGGGCCATCGAGCAGGCGCAGGCGGCCGAATTCATTCCGTCACTGAGTGACGCCAGTGGCCGCACCGGGCTGGATGCCCATGTCGGCGATCGGGGTGTCAAGCTGTCCGGCGGCCAGCGCCAGCGTATCGCCATTGCCCGGGTAATGCTCAAGGACGCGCCCATCCTGCTGCTGGACGAAGCCACCAGTGCGCTGGATTCCGAGGTGGAGGTGGCCATTCAGGACAGCCTCGATCAGCTGATGCAGGGCAAGACGGTGATTGCCATTGCCCACCGGTTGTCCACCATTGCCGCCATGGACCGTCTGGTAGTGATGGATCAGGGCCGCATCGTCGAAAGCGGCAGCCATCAGGAGCTGCTGCAGCACAATGGTTTGTATGCCCGCCTCTGGCAGCGCCAGTCCGGCGGCTTTCTGGGAGAAACCGAATGAGCACCATGCTTGCCGCCGTATTGCACGACTATGGCCAGACTCCGCAGCCTGGCCAGCTGCCCACGCCTGTTGCTGGTGAAGGCCAGGCCCTGTTGCAGGTGGAGGCGGCATCCATCAAGCAGCTGGACAAACTCAAGGCCGCCGGCAAGCACTACACCCGCTATGCGCGGTTTCCAGTGGCGGTGGGCGTTGATGGTGTAGGACGACTGCCCGATGGCCAGCGTGTGTATGCCATGGGTGTGACCGGCATGCTGGCACAGCAGGCGCTGGTGCAGCTGGATGATTGCGTGCCGGTGCCGGAAGAACTGCCGGCGGCGCTGGCCGCCTTATTGCCCAATGCTTTGCTGGGCTCGGATGCGGCACTGGTTTGCCGTGCTGGTTTTCAGCCAGGCGAGGTGGTACTGGTCAATGGTGCCACCGGTGTGTCCGGTCGCATGGCGGTACAGGCTGCCCGACTGCGTGGCGCCTCCCGCATTATCGTTACCGGTCGCAATGCCGAATCCCTGGGTTATTTAAAGGAATTGGGTGCAGATCAGTGCATCTCCCTGCTGGACGAGCCGCAGGGTATCATCGAACAGCTGGTACAGATCCAGCAGACAACCCCGATCAATGTGGTGCTGGACTATCTCTGGGGTGAGCCGGTGCAATGGCTGCTGGCCGCCTTTGCCAAATGCTGCCCGCATCCGGTACGGTTGGTCACCATCGGCCAGATGGCCGGAGCCGAGATCAACCTGGCTTCAGGCATCCTGCGCAGCACGCCGGTCAGCATCCTCGGCTCCGGGCTGGGCAGCATCAATGCTGAGCAATTGCGCCAGTACAACCGCGAACACCTGACTGCCATGCTGGAGCGGGCCGCCCGTGGCGAACTGGTGGCCGGCTATCGGGAGTTTGCCTTGCAGGATGTGGCCGAGGCCTGGCAGGCGGTGTTGGGGCCGGGAGAGCGGGCCGTAGTGTATATGGAATAGCTTGCCTGTTTGGCAGTGCGGCGCTTCAGCTCCCGGCTATCCTGGCCTAACGCTGCTCCAGCAGGGCCTGCATGTCGGCTGGTGACAGGTGGCGCACATCCTGGCCGCTGACCAGATATACCACCTGCTCACACAGGTTTCCGCTGTGATCGCCGATGCGCTCCAGCGCACGGAATACCGACATCAGCTTGAGCACCCGGGTGATTGAGCGCGGGTCTTCCATCATGAAGGTCACCAGCGAGCGCATGGCACTGTGGTATTCGGCATCGACATCGTTATCGGCTACCGCTACCGCGACCGCCTTGTGGGCGTCAAAGCGGGCGAAGGCATCCAGCGCATCATGCAGCATGGTTTTCACCCGTTCGCCGATATGGCGTACTTCGACCTGACCTGTGGTCAGGCTGCCTTCCTCGTTGAGCTGAATGCCGAGCTTGGCGATTTTCGCTGCCTTGTCGCCCATGCGTTCCAGATCGGCCACGCATTTGGACACGGCAATGATGGTGCGCAGGTCAATGGCGGCCGGCTGACGCAGTGCCAGCACCCGTGCGCATTCTTCATCGATATGTTTTTCCAGTTCGTCGACTTCCTGTTCGACCTGCTGCACCTGCTGCGCCAGGGCGCTGTCTGCCTGCAAAAAGGATTCCAGCGCATCGCTGACCTGTTGTTCCACCAGCCCGCCCATTCGCAGCAGATCGCTGCGAATGGCTTCCATTTCCTGGTTGAACTGGCTTGAGCTGTGCTTGCCCAGATTGAATACCATGGTTGTTCTTCCTGTTGTCAAAGGGAGTGCAAAGACGTTCTTAACCGAAGCGCCCGGTTATGTAGGCCTCGGTCAGGGCATTTTGCGGGTGGGTAAATACCTTGTCAGTGGCGTTTACCTCGATCAGCTCGCCGAGATGGAAATAGGCGGTGCGGTCGGATACCCGCGCCGCCTGCTGCATCGAGTGGGTGACAATGGCAATGGTGTATTGCTGCGACAGCTCGGCGATCAGTTCTTCGACCTTGGCCGTGGCGATCGGGTCGAGCGCCGAGCAGGGTTCGTCCATCAGGATCACCTCGGGGCTGACGGCAATGGCGCGGGCGATGCACAGCCGCTGCTGCTGGCCGCCCGACAGGCCGGTGCCGGGGGCGTGCAGGCGGTCCTTGACCTCATCCCAGAGCCCGGCGCGGCGCAGGCTGTCCTCGACCCGGTCATCCAGGTCGCCTCGCCCGCGTGCCAGTCCGTGAATGCGCGGGCCATAGGCCACGTTGTCGTAGATCGACTTGGGAAAGGGGTTGGGCTTCTGGAACACCATGCCGACTCGCGCCCGCAGCATCACCACGTCCATATCGGCGGCGTGGATGTCCTCTCCGTCGAGCAGGATACGGCCTTCCAGCCGGCAACCTTCGATGGTGTCGTTCATGCGGTTGAAGCTGCGCAAAAAGGTGGACTTGCCGCAACCGGACGGGCCGATAAAGGCAATTACCTCGTTTTCCATCAATTCCAGATCGATGCCCTTGATAGCTTGGTGTTCGCCATAGAATACGCGCACGTCCTGTGCTTGCATTTTGGCGCGGGGTGCTTGCAGCCCGGCCGGTTGGGTGTTCTGTGTGGTATTCACCGGATTAGCTCCATTTGTTTTCCAGGCGTTTGCGCAGATAGATGGCAACCGCATTCAGACTGATCATCAGGCTCAACAGCACGATGATGGCCGCTGCCGTGCGTGCTTCGAAGAAATTGCGCAGCTCGTGTCCCTGCCACAGGAAGATCTGCACCGACAGGGCGCTGGACTGGTCCAGCGGCGAGGCCGGCACGTTGGCGACAAAAGCGTTCATGCCGATCAGCAACAGTGGCGCGGTTTCGCCCAGTGATTGTGCCACGGCGAGAATAGCACCGGTCAAAACCCCCGGCAGGGCCAGCGGCAACACATGATGAAATACCGCCTGGGTACGGGATGCGCCCATGGCCAGCGCCGCCTGGCGGATGGTACCGGGTACCGCCTGCAGGGCGGCGCGGGTGGCAATGATCACGGTTGGCAAGGCCATCAGGCTGAGCACCAGACCGCCCACCAGAGGGGCAGACATGGGCAGGCGGAACCAGTTGATGAACAGTGCTGCGCCAAGCAGGCCGAACACGATGGAAGGTACGGCGGCGAGGTTGTTGATGTTGACCTCGATCAGGTCAATCCAGCGGCTTTTCGGTGCGAACTCCTCCAGATAGATCGCTGCGCCGACACCGACCGGCACCGCCACCAGCAGCACTACCGCCAGCATGTACAGCGAGCCGACAAAGGCCCCGAGCAGGCCGGCGGAGGCCGGTGAACTGCGCGAGTCGGCATTGCCAAACAGGGCGCTGGCAAATTTGAGTTTGATATGACCATCCGCTTGCAACTGGTCGGCCAGAGCCCGTACCGGTGCGGCCAGTTGCTGCTGGGCATCGGGCAGGCTGCGGTCGATCTTGCCGCGCAGCCAGACATCGACATTGGCGTCGGCCAGCAGGCTCAGCTCCAGGGTTTGGCCAAGCAGGCCGGGATCGGCGGCAAACATCTCTCGCAGCTGGTGCTGCACGGCACGGGTAAACAGTGCCTGGGCATGGCGCGGCTGGATTTGCTGCTCCGGATACAATTGCTGCACCCCCAGCGTCAGCAGGCGCTGCCAGTTGCTGCGTGCCAGTTGCCCTTGCCATTCCAGTTGGCGGCGCTGAAACTCGACTGGGGGCTCGTCCGGCAAGGGCTGTGGTGCGGCATCTACGCGAATGATTTCAGGATCGAAATAAATCGGCAGCTGAATGCTGGATTGCCAGAAAGCCGGCAGGCCACGCTGCAGAATGCTGCCAAACAGCAGCAGTACGCAGGCCAGCGCCAGCCCGACCGAGACCACGCCAGCCAGGCGAAAGCGGCGTTCACGGGCGTGGCGGCGACGCAGGGTTTTGGCCAACCGGCTGCGTACCATGTCGCGCTCGCTCAGGCCGCTGCTCAGAGGTTGCTTATTCATAGTGCTCCCGGTACTTGCGTACCACATAGAGGGCGATCACGTTCAGTGCCAGGGTGATGACGAACAGGGTCAGGCCCAGCGCAAAGGCTACCAGCGACTGTGGACCGGCAAAGTCGGTATCGCCGGTGAGCTGGTTGATGATGCTGACGGTCACGGTGGAGATGGCTTCCAGCGGGTTGGCGTGCAGTTGCGGGCTGTTGCCGGCGGCCAGCACCACGATCATGGTCTCGCCAATCGCGCGGCTGAAGGCGAGCAGGAAAGCGCCGACAATTCCGGGCAGGGCGGCGGGCAGCACCACCTGACGGATGCATTCCGAACGGGTTGCGCCCAGCCCCAGCGCACCATCACGCAGCGCCTGGGGTACGCGGGTGATGATGTCGTCCGACAACGACGAGACAAAGGGGATGATCATCAGCCCCATCACCACGCCGGCAGTCAGGGCGCTGGTGGCGCGTACCTGGATGCCGAGCAGTTCGCCGGCAGCGGCAAAGAACGGCCCGACCGCCATCAGGGCGAAAATGCCGTACACGATGGTCGGGATGCCGGCGAGAATCTCGATCACCGGCTTGGCCATGTCGCGAAACCAGGCGGGAGCATATTCGGCCATGTAGATGGCGGTCATCAGCCCCAGCGGAATCGCCACCAGCATGGCTATCAGGCTGACCATCAGTGTGCCCCACAGCAGCGGTAGCAGGCCGTATTCGCCATGGGTGTTGCCGGTACTGCTAAATGCCGGGTTCCATTTGGTACCGAAAAAGAACTCGGACGGGCGGATGAAGCTGAAGAAGTTGAAGGCCTCGCTGACCATCGACAACACGATGCCGAGGGTGGTCAGTACTGCCACTGCCGAGCAGCCGAGCAACAGGGTGCGCACCATGCGTTCGACCTGGTGCCGCGCCTTGAAGGTTGCGTTCATGCGCCGAGCCGCCCAGATCAGCCCGCCGGCGCTGGCCAGCGCGACGAGCGCGGTTTTGCCCAGCGCGGCCCAGGTTTGCAACTGGCCGAGTTGTTGGGCTGCCGCCAGTTCCAGGGCGGTTGCGTTGTCAGCACCGCCAGCCAGTTCCTGCAGGCGGCGCATCAGTATGGTGCCGGCGGTTTCTGCCGGGCCGCCAAGCAATTCGGGCCAGCTGGCCAACAGCCAGTTGCGGATCAGCAACGGCTCCAGCGCGGACCACAGCAGTAGCACCAGCAGCCCGGGCGTGCCGCAGCAAATTGCCAGCCAGGCTGCGTGATACACCGGTCTGGAGTGAACTTGCTCTCGCGCCAGTGTCCGGCCCTGTCGTGTGCTGCGCAGCAGGCCGAACTGGTAAGCCAGCGCCGTGACTGCCAACAGGATAATTGCCAGCATGGTGCTATTCATTTGGGGTTTCCTTTCTTTTGGCGTTCAGGGCCAAGTGCATGCGGGTACGTTGCACAGGTTCCGCAGGGTCGCTGCAAGTACGTCCATGTAAGCTTGGTGCCGCCATCCATGGCGGCACAGCCCTGCTCCACCTGTGCATCGCATCCGCTCCTGATTACGTGCAAGTGGCAGGATATGAATGCTTTATCTGTGACCTGGTAGTGGCAGTTAGTTACAAACATGAAAGAAGCAAATATATAGATGATGGCACGGGGTTTGTGGCAACAACGGAAGGTGGGTACAGCAGGGCCTTAGCCGCCATGGATGGCGGCTTGGAGCTTACAGGGAAGTACTTGCAGCGTCCCTGCAGTGCCTACCTTCCGTTGATGCAAACACTCATGTTGTTAAACGAAAACCTGTACATTTAACGGATCAACGAACTGCCTTGCGCTGCTTGAAGCTGTCCAGGATTTCCGCGCGCTCGTCGTCGCCCAGCGGGATCAGGCCAGCCTCTTCCAGCGGGCTGCCGTAACCGGAGACGCTGTCCGCCAGGAAGTACTCGACAAAGTCGGCCAGCCCGGGCACGGCGTCGAGGTGCTCACCCTTGACGTAGAAAAACAGCGGACGCGATACCGGGTAGGAGCCATCGCCGACACTGTCCAGGCTGGGCACCACACCGTCAATGCTGGCCACCTGCAGGCGGTCACGGTTTTGCTCGTAGAAATTCAGGCCGAATACGCCGACCGCTTCCGGCTGGACCTGCAAGCGGGTCAGGGTTTCGGTGTAGTCGCCGGCCACTTCGATGACCCGGCCATCGTTGCGCACCTTGGTGCAGAAACCGGCCTGCTCATCCGCGCTCAACGTTTGCGGGACACCGGCGCTCTGGCAACCGCGCTTGAGCAGGGTCTCCTCGAACACCTCGCGAGTACCGTGGTTGGCGGCCGGAATCACCAGCACGATGTCCTGGTCGGGCAGTGCCGGATCAATCTGTGACCACTTGGTGTACGGGTTGTCCACCGGTTGGCCGTCACGAACAACCTGGGCGGCGGTAGCGGCAAAGACATGCCCGGCATTCAGGGCAAAGCCGGCCTGGTCGGCGCGGGAGGCAAATACAATGCCGTCGTAGCCCAGCCGTACTTCCAGGATCTGTTTGACGTTACGTTCGTTACAGGCCTGTATCTCGCTGTCCTTGATCGGACGCGAGGCGCTGGCAATGTCCAGGGTGTTCATGCCCAGACCCTGGCAGAACTGGCGCAGGCCACCACCGGTACCGCCGGAGCCGACCACCGGGGTGCGGTACTGGCTGAAGGCATGACCGAATTCTTCGGCGGCAATGCTGGAAAATGGCAGGATTGTCGAAGAACCGGCAATCTGGATGGTATCGCGCGCCATGGCAGGCATGCTGGTAGCCAGCACGGCGACCATGCCCAGGGTTGTCAGCGGTTTGTTGATAGTCATTGCTTCTATCCTCTTGGTTGCGAAGAACCGGGCATGCCCGGAAGATGCAGGCGCAGTATCAGCTAGTATTGTTACATCCGTGTGACAAGCAGGGCACAACTACTGGGCCGACCGGAGGGTGTAGTGGCGCGTGTAGAACGAGAAGGCCAGCTGCCGAGATGTGGTTGGCGTCAGCATTGCGCGGGCTCAACATGAAATTTTCTATTGAAGCGGTAAAACGCTTGCAGTCGACCGGTAAAGCCTCTACATTGGGCGGCTGAACGCCCATGCTGAAACGATCCATGCGGCTCAAGTACTGACGACGAGAGGTTGGCGGGTTTTACCGCTGCTGATCCTCGGCGACATGCCTTGGGAAGTAGGCGAACCAAAGTGGGGAAACGGATAAGCGTTCTGGAAGGCGGCCGTGCACAAGGCACGCCGTATTCCTTAATCCTTTTTTCGATTTGCCCGGGCGATCAGGACCTTGCAATACAAGGTGCCTGCGTATGCCCATACGGAGGAAAACCTATGTCCATTCGCGTGGAAGATTACTTCGCACCCGCCACTTTCAGCAAAATCAAGAAATTTGCCGACCGCCAGGAAACCCCTTTTGTAGTGGTGGATCTGGATACCATCAGTCGCGCCTATGATGATCTGGCGGAAAACTTTCCCTTTGCCAAGATCTACTTTGCGGTGAAGGCCAATCCGGCCATCGAAATCACCGAGTTACTGCACAAAAAAGGCTCCAGCTTCGACATCGCCTCCATCTACGAGCTGGACAAAGTGCTGTCCTGCGGCGTCCAGCCAGAGCAGATCAGCTACGGCAACACCATTAAAAAAGCCCGCGATGTGCGCTACTTCTACGAGAAGGGCGTGCGCATGTTTGCCACCGATTCGGCTCAGGATCTGCGCAATATTGCCAAGGCGGCGCCCGGCTCTAAAATCTATGTACGCATCCTGACCGAGGGCTCCGGCTCCGCCGATTGGCCGTTGTCGCGCAAGTTCGGCTGCCAGACCGACATGGCCATGGACTTGCTGGTGCTGGCGCGCGAGCTGGGCCTGGTACCGTACGGTGTGTCGTTCCACGTGGGCTCGCAGCAGCGAGAAATCGGTGTTTGGGATGCGGCCATCGGCAAGGTGAAAAACATCTTCCAGCGCCTGCGTGACGACCACGACATTCAGCTCAAGATGATCAACCTGGGCGGCGGCTTTCCGGCCAATTACCTGACCAAGACCAATCCGCTGAAAACCTATGCCGAGGAAATCATTCGCTTCCTGCATGATGATTTTGGCGACGAGCTGCCCGAAATCATTCTGGAGCCGGGCCGTTCACTGGTGGCCAACGCCGGCGTGGTGGTCAGCGAAGTGGTGCTGGTGTCGCGCAAATCACGCATGGCCATTGAGCGCTGGGTGTTTACCGACGTGGGCAAGTTCTCGGGCCTGATCGAAACCATGGACGAGGCGATCAAGTTCCCGATCTGGACCGAAAAACAGGGTGAACTGGAAAACGTCATCATCGCCGGTCCCACCTGCGACAGTGCCGACATCATGTACGAAGACTACAAATACGGCCTGCCGCTCAACCTGGCCAGTGGCGACCGCCTGTATTGGCTGTCTACCGGCGCCTATACCACCAGCTACAGCGCGGTGGAGTTCAATGGCTTTCCGCCGCTCAAATCGTTCTGCATCTAGCTCGCAAGGCGCCTGCTGCCAAGAGTAGCAGGCGCCTGTTGCCGGCCTGAGCCGGCGGGGCATAGGGAGTAGCTGCTGCCAAACAACCGTTTGGACGTCTGGTCAGCCGTTAAGCGCCTCGTCAAGATATTTGGTTGTGCAGCCTGCGGCTGTCAGAAAGCGGTCTGTGTGCTGTGCGTGGCGCGGTGGATGGTGCTGCCGACACGGATAGCGTAGCTGTTCGTATTCGTCGCAGCGCCGCTGCAATCCAGTGCTCTGCGATCCATGTCGCTGACCCGAGCAAGGGCGGCGTGCGTCATTGCCTTTTGATGCGCTTCTTCACCAACTCCTGGCTTATCGGTGGCCCCCTACGGTTGCCTCTTCTTTATTGCATGCACCTTTCGACGGGTTGGGCAGAATATCCAACACTTGCTCGGACGGACGACACAGGCGGGTGCCCAGTGGCGTCACCACAATTGGGCGGTTAATCAGGATGGGATGTTCCAGCATGAAGCTGACCAGCTGTTCGTCGCTCCAGCCAGGGTCGTGCAAACCCAGTTCGGCATAAGGCGTGCCCGACTCACGCAGCAGTGCTCGCACTGGAATGCCCATTGCAGCAATCAGTGACTCCAGTGTTGTCCGGTCCGGTGGGGTGTTCAGGTATTCAATAATTGCAGGTTCTGCTCCGCTGTTGCGGATTAGGTCCAGCACATTGCGTGATGTGCCGCATGCCGGGTTGTGATAGAGGGTGATTATGCTCATGTTGCGCCTTCTTTTCAGAGTAGTTAGAATTCAACGATACAATAATTCAACGATATTTGAAGAGTAGCAAAATGGATAACATAACCGCAACACGGGTTTTTGAGTGCCTTGCCTCGCCGGTGCGACTGGATGTATTCAAGCTGTTGGTTAAACAGGGGCCTGCTGGTCTGGTAGCCGGCGAGATTGCCAGCCTGCTGAATTTACCAGCCACGAACTTGTCGTTTCACCTGAAGAACTTGACTCAGGCAGGTTTGCTTAGCGTGGAGCAAGAGGGACGGTATCTGCGCTATCGCGCTGATATCCCCCTGATGCTTGAGCTGATCAATTTTTTGACCCATGAATGCTGTGCTGGTCACCCCGAGTTATGCCTGGATTTCCGGGCGACATCGAATTGTTCGTCCGAGCAAGATAAAGAGGCAGGTAACTGATCATGTTGCTAGCCCTGGTGATATTTTTGCTCACACTGGTATTTGTCATTTGGCAGCCAAGAGGGTTGGGCATTGGCTATAGCGCTCTGGCCGGTGCGATTGTCGCACTGGCCGTCGGCGTGGTGCATTGGGCAGATGTGGCGTTGGTCTGGGGCATTGTCTGGGACGCCACATTTACCTTTGTGGCTTTGATTATCATCTCGTTAATCCTGGACGAGGCGGGCATCTTCACTTGGGCGGCACTGCATGTGGCGCGGCTCGGTGGTGGTAGTGGGCGCAGATTGCTGCCATTGATTGTGGTGCTGGGGGCACTGGTCAGTGCGCTGTTTGCCAACGACGGTGCTGCCTTGTTGTTGACGCCTATCGTGATTGCCATTTTGCTGCGTTTGCATTTTACGCCGATGGCAACCCTGGCGTTCATTGTTGCTACGGGCTTCGTTGCGGATACCACCAGCTTGCCGCTGATTATTTCCAACCTGGTCAATATTGTCACCGCCAACTATTTTGACATCAGTTTTGGTCGCTACGCAGCGGTTATGGTACCGGTCAACCTGGTATCCCTGTTGGCTACCTTGTTGGTGGTGTGGCTGGTGTTTGCCCGTGACATACCGCGTGACTACGCCTTGGCAGGACTGGAGTCACCGCAGAGTGCAGTGAAGGACCCGTTGGTGTTTCGTCTGACATTCCCGCTGCTGGTGGTACTGCTGTTGGCCTACTTTGTCACAGCCCCACTGGGGGTTCCCGTCTCTGTAGTTACCGGAGCTGCCGCAGTATTACTGATGGTTGTGGCGGGACGCTGGTGGCAAGGCGGACGTGACGCACAGGTGTCAGTACGCAAGGCATTGCAGGGAGCGCCCTGGCAGATTGTGCTGTTTTCTCTTGGTATGTATCTGGTCGTTTACGGGCTGGGCAAGGCAGGATTGACCGGGCTGGGAGCGGATGCATTGCAATGGCTGGCTGGCCAAGGAGACTTTGTCGCCACGGTGGGAAGTGGCGTGCTGGCGGCATTGGTGGCATCGGTAATGAACAACTTGCCGTCCACGCTGGTCAGTGCTTTGGCGATTGAACAGGCACTGGTGGCAGAACAAACACGCGAGCTGATGATTTACGCCAGCGTGATCGGCAATGACCTTGGGCCGAAATTCACTCCGATTGGCAGTTTGGCTACTTTGCTCTGGCTACATGTGCTGGCTGGGAAAAACTACCGTATTAGCTGGGGACAATACATGAAGGTTGGTTTGCTACTGACCCCGCCGGTGTTGCTGAGCAGTCTGCTAGCGCTTTATGTGTGGTTGCCGCTCACGGGTGGATAATACATAGCTCGAAATGATAATGGTTATTAGTTGATAATGGTTATCAGCTAGAGTAGCATGCTGCCGCTTACAATATTGACCATCAGGAGGGCAGCATGGCAGGAGTAAGGGTAGCTGGGCGCTGGTTGGCGTCCGCTTTTTGTGTAGGGATGGCATTGCCGGTACTGGCTGAGCCAGTGAAGCTGGAAGGCGTACAGCTGCAGCAGGCGATACAGCGGCTGGCGCAGATGTCTGGTTTGCAGGTGCAAGGTATCGAGCACCTGACAGGGGAGCAGCGTATCTCTATAGAGGGGGAGTCAAAGGAGTTACTGAATTCGTTGCTTGGAGGTTCAGGAGCAAGCTGGGATATCCAGAATGGGGTGCTGCGAATTTATCCTGTCGCCCCGGGCCGTAGAGCCGATGTAGTACAGCTTCCACAAACAGTGGTACTGGGGCAGGTTGAGCCGAGCGGGCTGATGGTGCTGGATCGCAATATGCTGGCGAGCATGCCTGCCGGGAACGGGGACTTGACCAGTGCGCTGAAAATCCATCCAAATGTGCAGTTTGATAATGCTCAGCTTAGCAGCAAGACACCAGGTGAAATTGCACCAGCGAATATCAGTATTAACGGCGCTCATTTTTACCAAAACGCCTTTGTAGTGGATGGTATTGGTTTTAATAACGATATTGACCCAGCTCATGACAACACGGCGCTGCTGGACTCGGCACCAGGTCGTAGCCAGGGGTTGGCACTGGACATTGACCTGCTGGAAAATATCCAGGTATATGACTCCAACGTACCGGCATCTTTTGGTGGCTTTACCGGTGGGGTGGTCGAGGCCAATACACGTGCGCCATCCAAAGCGTTTAGCGGTAAAGTTTCAATCCAGACTTCACGAGATTCCTGGACCCGTTACCACATCGATAAGCGTGATCGCGAGAACTTCGAAAATTCCGGTAATGCCAATATGCAGCCCAAGTTTACCAAGTGGACTCGGCGCGCCAATCTGGAAGGTCATGTCACCGACAACTTTGGCCTGATGGCCAGCGTCAGCCAGAAACGTTCCACTATTCCGCTCAGTTTTTATTCGGCCAATAATGTGGCGCAAATGGGCTACCAGGAAGAAAAGCAAAAGCGCAAAATTGATAACTATTTCCTCAAGTCGGTATGGAGTATCAACGACCGGCTGGTGCTGGAAAGCTCGGTGACCCATGCCCCGGAAGTCAACTATTACTTTGCCTCCAACATCATGAACTCTGGGGTAAACCTGAAAAGTGGCGGCCAGCAATATGCGATGAAGCTCAAGTGGGACGCCGACTGGGCCAGAGTTGAGCAGAATCTGGCCTACAGCGTGCTGGAGCAGTCCCGCGACTCCGACAACGACGACTATTACACCTGGCGAAAATCCACTGCCAAAGATTGGGGGGTTGGCAGCAGGGCTACTACCAACAGTCTTGAAGGTGGTTACGGTGATATTGAGCAAGAGCAGAAGACCTTGCAGTACAAGCTGGACATCAACTTAAACCCCTGGGTGACGGGAGCAGTGACGCACAATATCAGTACCGGCCTGGATGCCAGTTGGAGCAAGGTCAGCTATGAGCGCCTGACCGAGGCTAATGTATATGTATCACCGGCTTCTACCAACACCTGTGTCCGGGTCGATGGTACTGCGGCCGGTGCTTGTTTGATGAGTCCGACCATCAATGGCTGGAACGGCCAGTATATGACCTCGCGCACACGCTATGTTCAGGGCGGCTTCAACTTTACCACCCGTGAGCTGGCCGCTTATGTGCAAAATGATATGCGCATGGGCAACCTCAAACTGCGTCCGGGTGTGCGGATTGATAACGACAACTACATGGGGAAAACCACCATTGCACCGCGGCTGGCCATGGAATATGACCTGATGGGCAATCAGCGTACGGTGTTCAGTGCTGGTGCCAACCGTTATTACGGGCGCAGCATCTATGCCTGGCGTTTGCAAGACGGTCGCAACCGCCTGCGCTTTACAGACCGGCGTACAGCGGCCAGCGGCGGTATTAACGCCGAGTGGACTCAAACCGCCCATGCCGCGAACAACAGTACGTTCAACCAGCTGGATGTGCCTTACGACGATGAGTGGATGCTGGGTTTCAAGCAACAGTTCGCTGAGCTGGAGTTTGCTTTCAAGTATGTCAACCGTACCGGCAAGGATCAGGTGGTCAAAGTGCGTGGCACTACACTGGGGCAGCCATCCAACAATCCGGACCTGCTGTCCAGTACCTATACCACTTACACCAATGCCGGTCGCAGCCGTAACGATATTTACACCTTGACGGTACAGCCCTTGCGACCGCTGGATTTTGCCGGCACTCAAACCAGTGCTTTGCTGGCGCTGGACTGGAGCAAAAGCAAAGCATCTTCGCCGATTTATTCGGATACAGGTGATACCTATTTCGATAATGACTATATCCAGTATAAGGGTAGATTTATCCATTATGCGGATCGTCCAGCCGACAATTATCATCGACCCTGGACGGCACGACTGAATACCACCACCAAAATCGAGTCAATAAATCTGACCGTGGACAACTTTGTCCGCTACCGCTCAGGTTATGCCAAGGCAGGCAATACCGGCAAAAAAGTCGAGTATAACGGGCAGTTGGTCAATGTCTGGGATGAACTGGAATATAAGGCAGTTGTGACCTGGGATATGCGGCTGGGCTGGGAGCTGCCTGTGGCAAAAAATCAGGCAGCTTTTGTCAATCTTGATATTTTTAACGTACTCGACAAGCAGGTCGTGTCCGCTGCTTCCACCACCAATGCCGAGACGGCAGTGCCAACCTATGAAGTCGGACGGCAGTTCTGGCTGGAAGTTGGATACCGGTTCTGATACGGCAAGGGGGAGTAATCATGGGTAGACAGGTACTGCTGTTGGTCATCGCGCTGGCGCTGATGCAACAAACGCTTGCATGCGATCTGCTTGCGCAGGGGGCTGAGACAGTGGATGAACACTGTCTGCGCAGCCTGTACCAGCAGCCACCGAAAAACTGGCCTGCACCACAGGTTGATGCCGGTATCGACTGGCAGGAATTGTCAGCCTTACCTTCGCGGCAAGTGCAGGATATTTCCGTCCTGCAGCGTATCAAACTTGGTCGGGAGCTGTTTTTTGATCCGGCCTTGTCGCGCAGCCGTGATATTTCCTGTGCCAGTTGTCATGCACCCGAGCTGGGATTTTCCGATGGGCGAAGGACGTCTGTCGGACATGAGCAGCGCCAGGGACGTCGCAATGCACCCAGTGTGGTCATGAGCGCGTTTACCCGCTCGCCATTCTGGGATGGACGTACGCACAGCCTGGAAGAGCAGGCGCTCAAACCGGTGGAGGATCCGGTAGAAATGGGTTTTACCGTTGATGAACTGGTGGAACGGCTGGCAGCGTCGCAGCACTATCGGCAGCGTTTCTTTGAAGTGCTCGACAGCCCAGTGACTGCAGCCGGAATTGCCGACGTACTGGCTGACTATCAGCGTTCGTTACTACCCTATGACACCGACTTCGAACGCTTCATGTTGGGTGATCAGGATTCCCTTGATGATCGGCAGCTGCGAGGGCTGCACCTGTTTCGTACCAAAGCCCGCTGTATGAACTGTCACCATGGCGTGGCACTGAGCGATGATCAGTTCCACAACCTGGGGCTGACCTATTATGGCCGCAAGTACGAGGACCTGGGGCGTCACGAGGTCAGCGGAGCAGACGAGGATGTTGGCCGTTTTCGCACGCCTTCCCTGCGGCTGGTCAGTCAGACCGGACCATGGATGCACAATGGCTTGTTTCCGTACTTGTGGGGCGTCATTAACATGTATGACGCAGGTATGCCGCAGCCCAAACCCCGTGCTGACCAGCAGGGCGATCCACGGTTTCCAGCAACTTCGTCACTCATCAAACCGCTAGGTTTGACACCTGCCGAGAAGCAGGATCTTGAGGCATTTTTACGCAGCTTGTAGAGTGGTCCGCGAACCGGCACTGGTTATTGCACCAGTGTGTTACGGTTTATATCGCTGATTTTGGCATTGGCGGTCAAGGTCATGGCGACGCGCATTTCTTTTTCCAGCAGTTCCAGCAGGTGGCTGACACCAGTCTCACCGGCGGCGGCCAGCGCGTAGATATAGGCGCGGCCGATCATGCAGCAGTCGGCACCTAGTGCCAGCATGCGTACGATATCCAGCCCGTTGCGAATGCCGGAGTCGACCAGAATCTTCAGGTCGCCTTTGACCGCGTCGGCAATCGCTGGCAGGGCGCGGGCGGTGGACAGCACGCCATCAAGCTGGCGGCCACCGTGGTTGGAAACAACAATGCCATCAGCGCCAAAGCGCACGGCATCCTTGGCGTCTTCGGCATCCAGAATGCCCTTGATGACCATGGGGCCGTCCCAGAACTCGCGAATCCACTCCAGATCTTTCCACGAAATGGACGGGTCAAAGTTGTCGGCCAGATAACCGATGTAGTCTTCCAGTCCTACCGCACCGCCTTTGTAGCGGGAGATATTGCCCAGGTCATGCGGCTTGCCGTGCAGGCCGACATCCCAGGCCCAGAACGGATGCAGCACCGCCTGCGCATAGCGGCGCATGGCGGCGTAAGGGCCGCTCATGCCGGAATGGGCATCGCGATAGCGCGCGCCGGGCGTGGGCATGTCAACAGTGAACACCAGTGTAGAACAGCCGGCGGCTTTGGCCCGTTCCAGCACGTTCTGCATGAAGCCGCGGTCCTTGAGCACATACAGCTGGAACCACATGGGGCGCTTGATGGCTGGTACCACTTCCTCGATGGGGCAGACCGATACGGTGGACAGGGTGAAGGGAATGCCGAAGCGGTCGGCCGCCCGCGCTGCCTGTACCTCGCCGCGGCGGGCATACATGCCGGTCAAGCCGACCGGCGATAGCGCCAGCGGCATGCGTAACTGCTCGCCAAACAGTTCTGTGGACAGGTCCAGCTGCGACATGTCCTTGAGCACCCTTTGACGCAGCGCCACCTCCGACAGGTCCGCCACGTTACGTGCCAGCGTATGCTCGGCATAGGCACCACCGTCGATGTAATGAAACAGGAACGGCGGCAGTTTGCGTTTAGCGGCTTTACGGTAGTCGGTGGATGCGGAAATGATCATGGTGGTCTCGCATGTTGTTCTGATTGATGGTGTGACTATAGAGTCTTGCCGTGCTGGCTGCCACTGCTGTTTTGCGGAATGAAAAAGCCGCATCGGATGGATGCGGCTTCGGGGTTGGAGCAATCAGGCTGAACTAGAACTCGTAGGTGGCGGAAACCCACAGACGGCGGCGTTCTTCCAGACCACCAGTAGTGGAGCGACCGGTCTGGCTGTAGTCGGTTGCGTAGGTTGGAGTGCCGTTGTTGTCGTAGATCTTGGCTTTGGCAAAGTTCTTGTCCAACAGGTTGTAAATGGTAGCGTTGAAGGTCAGCGTATCGGTGGCGCGATAAGAACCACCCAGGTGGAACAGACTGTAAGCCTTGGTTTTGCTGCCCAGCGCGTTGTACAGGTTTTTGTCGCCAGAGCTTAGGTTGTTGTACTTGGAGGTAAAGCGGACACGTTTGCCGCGATACTCGTTTTTCAGCCACAGGCTTAGGCGATCAGTGGTATTCCAGTTCAAGCTTACGTTGGCCACGTGGCGTGGTGTGTTGGTGAGTTGAGCACCTTTGTCATCGCCTTTTTTCTGTTCGCTTTCGGTATAGGTGTAGTTGCCGCCGATGCTCCAGTTATCCAGGAACTGCCAACGTGTGGCAAGCTCAATACCGCGGGTGACGGCTTCACCTATATTGAGGTCTTGACTGTAAGTATCATCGGCGATGCCTGGGCGTCCGCTGACGAAGATGTCTTTAGATTCAATCTTGTCCTTGAACTTGGTATGGAACAGGGTGGCATTGGCGCTGAAGCCGGATAGATTGTCATAGTAAGCCGCTAACTCAGTGCTAGTGCTTTTTTCTGGTTTCAGATCAGGGTTGCCAATGGTCAAATCAAGGCCTTGGTTAGTGACGCCGTTAATACCGCTATGCAAAGCATTTAGGTTGGGTGTTTTGTAACCCTTGCTGACGCCACCTTTCAGGGTCCAGTTATCAGTAGTGTTCCAGACCAGGTAAGCGCGAGGGCTAAAGTGGCTACCAAAGGCTTGGTGTCGGTCCATGCGACCACCCAGAGTTAAGGCAAAGTCTGGGTGGAAACGCCATTCATTTTCGGCAAAGATAGCAGCAGCTTCCTGCTTGAATTTGTTTGGAGCGATACCATCTTCAAGCTTGGAGTGGCGATATTGTGCGCCGAGAGTGGTTATGTTGTTCTCAATAAACTGACTGACCAGTTTGGAATCTACAACCAGATCCTTGTTTTCCAAGGTGCGGTGATCACCACCAATGATGCCCGGATAGCCGGCATAAGGTGAACCAATGGTGCCGGGAATGGTACGTCCGATGGTTTCGGTGGTGTTGTAGGTAATGGCGCTTTCCAGTGTACCTATATCAAAACGGCCGGTATGGCTGAGTGCATATTGGGTACGTTCAAACTTGAGTTCGTCAGCATAACCATTGGCAGTGGTAGCCGCAGGTGCAGTACAAGCACGGTTAAGGCCGTCCAGGGTGCCCAGCTGACATTCATCGTTATCGTAACGCTGACGGCCTTTTTCGAAGTCCAAAGCAAAGTCGTGGTTATCGGTTGGAGTGAAGTCCAGACGGCCACCCAGGTTAAATTTTTGACCGGATACGGGGGATGGGCCGCGCTTGCTGATGACCGTGCCATCACTGAACTTCAGGTTGGATTCCTCACGATCCCAGAAGCTGCCGCGTACGCTCAGGCCCACCAAGTTTTCCACCAGCGGACCGCTGCTGTAAAAGCTGGTGCTGCCGGTATCACCATACTGGCTGTGCTCCTGCAGGGTGTAGTCGGCACTGATGCTGCCGCTCCACTCGGTGTTGACCTTCTTGGTGATGATGTTGATCACGCCACCCATGGCGTCGGAGCCATACAAGGTGGACATTGGGCCACGAATCACCTCGATGCGTTCGATGGCCGACATGGGCGGCATAAAACTGGTAGATGTTTCACCAAACCCGTTGGGGGTGACATCGCCTGATGGGTTTTGACGGCGACCATCGATCAGGATCAGAGTGTATTCGCTGGGCATGCCGCGGAAGCTGATGTTCAGGCCGCCGGTTTTGCCAATGCCTTGGCCGATATCGATGCCTTCGACATCACCCAGTGCCTGTGCCAGATTGTTGTAGCGCTTTTTCTGCAGGTCTTCATTGCTGATGACGGAGATGCTGGCCGGGGCTTCGGTGATTTTCTGTTCGAAGCCGGCAGCACTGACCACGGTTGCCCCGAGGTTGGCGGGGGACTCGTTGGCCATGGCGGTAGTTGCGCCGAGGATGGAAAGGGTAATCAGGGACGGTGTAAATGAGCGGCGCATGGCAGCCTCCTGTTATTGGAATGCTGCGCATGGTATTTGTTCTCCTTTACAATGTAAAGGAGAATGCAAGTTGTTCTTGTTTATATTCGGTTTGGCTTTTTATGCCTGTTTGTCCTATTTGCGGATTTCGATGACACCGTTGGCAATCATTTTCAGTTCGGAGTTGCCGGCCTCGACCATTGGGGCACTTTCAGCCATAGGGGCGGATGACGCCATTACGGCGCGGGCATACATGGGGGGCTGGTAGCCACCCTGGCTGCCGAGGTTGAGGTTGACCAGCCGGTAGTCCTTGCCGCCAAGGCTTTGTGTGGCCAGTTGTGCACGGTTGTTGAAGGCGGCAATGGCCTGCTCCAGCAGTTGGTCTTCGTGTTGCTGGCGGGTGCTTTCGGCAATGCCGAAACGCATGGAGCCCATGTTCATGTTTTGCAGCAGGGTACCAGTGAGGGTGGAGAGCTGGGCGAAGTTGGTGCTTTCCAGTCGCAGTTCGGCACGTTCGCGCCAGGCGATGATTTTCTTGCCCTTGTCGTCATAAACCGGGCTGCTATTGCGGTTGCCCATGGAGAGTTTGACCTCGGGAGCACTCTTGCTTTGGCTGATGGCCTGGTTGAGGGTGCGGGTGATGTCTTGTGCCAGACTGGCAGCATCGCTGTTGCGGTCTTCGGTGTACAGGGTGACATACATCAGGTCGTGGGGGATCTGTGTGCTGGCCTCGGCCTGGAGGGAAACCCTGTTGTAGGTGTTGTTGTCGGCCATGACGACCGTGGCAAACAGACTGGTGGTGGCCAGCGTGGCAATGGCAAGGGCATTCTTCATGGCGTGGCGTGCTCCGGAGCGGTTTTGATGCAGCCTGTGACAGCCGCGTGCGGATAAGGTTCCTGCCGGCGTGACATGTTGTCGCAGCATGTCCTGCGGTGTGGTTGTGTCCTTGCGATATACTGGGCACGCTCGGGATGTTCCGGCAAACACTGGAGTTGCAACGTGCTGGAAACCTCCCGTTTTTTATCGGCAAGCCGCCAGAACCTGCGGCGTTTGTCGTGGATTCGCATGCTGGTATTGCTGTCCCAGGCGGGCTCGCTGGGTGCGGTCTATCTGAGCGAGCTGATCAGCCTGTCCTGGGGACCGTTGCTGGTGGTGGTGTTGGCGGCGGCAGTCCTGTACATCATGACCGCGATCCGTTTGCGCTTGCGTTGGCCGGTGACCGAATTCGAGTTTGCCGTGCAGCTGGGCTTTGATCTGCTGCTGCACAGCTTGCTGTTGTATTACACCGGGGGTTCGACCAACCCTTTTGTGGCCTATTATCTGGTTCCGTTGACCATTGCTGCGGCCACACTGCCGTGGATTTACCCGGTGGTATTGAGCGGGCTGGCGCTGAGCGGCTATACCGCGCTGCTGATCTGGTACGAGCCGCTGCATATCAGCGGCTTGCCGTATGATGCCCTGCTGATTACGTTGCACCTGTTTGGCATGTGGCTGAATTTTGCCCTGTCGGCGGCCTTCATTACCTTCTTTGTTTCGAAAATGGCCCAGGCGGTGCGTGATCAGGAAGAGCAGCAGGCGGAACACCGGGAAGAGGTGTTGCGTGACCAGCAGCTGATGGCGGTTGCCACACAGGCGGCCGGTGCGGCGCACGAGCTGGGGACGCCATTGTCGACCATGAGTGTGCTGTTGGGCGAATTACGCCAGGAACACCCCGGCGAGTATGGGTTGCAGGAGGATCTGGCGCTGCTGCAGGAGCAGGTGCGTTTGTGCAAGGACACGCTGCAGAGTCTGGTGCGTGCTGCCGAGGCTGACCGCTCCCGGCCGGTGCATGAGCTGGCTCTGGTGGACTGGTTTGAGGCATGCGTTAACCGCTGGCATCTGATGCGCCCGGAAGCAACCTATGACTATGACTGTTCGGGACTGGGGGAGCCGCCACGGATCACCGCCCCGACTGATCTGGGACAGGCACTGCTTAACCTGCTCAATAACGCGACGGATGCCTGCCCTGATGATCTGAAGATCCAGTTGCACTGGGACCGGCAAGGGGTGTGCATCAGCATTCATGACCAGGGGGCAGGTGTGCCGTTGCAGATATCCGAACAGCTGGGCAAACCATTTATTACCACCAAGGGCAAGGGGCTTGGTCTGGGGCTGTTTTTGAGTCAGGCCAGCGTGACGCGCGCCGGTGGTAGTGTGAAGCTTTATAACCGTGAGGGCGGTGGTACCCTGACTGAGTTGTGGTTGCCGTATCAGCCGGAGCTTTTCCCGAGGAGAGAGAAATGACTGAAGAGAGTCTGTTTTGTGCCGAAGAACAACCGCACATCCTGCTGGTGGATGATGATGAAACCTTTACCCGGGTGATGGCCAGGGCCATGACGCGCCGGGGGCTGCGAGTATCGGTGGCCGGTTCTGCCGAGGAGGGGCTGGAGGTGGCACGCAAGGATGTGCCGGACTATGCGGTGCTGGACCTGAAGATGGAGGGGGATTCGGGGCTGGTGCTGCTGCCGAAGCTGCTTGAGCTGGATGCGGAGATGCAGGTGGTGATTCTGACCGGCTATTCGAGCATTGCAACAGCGGTCGAGGCGATCAAGCGGGGTGCGCGTAACTATTTGTGTAAGCCGGCAGATGCCGATGACGTGCTGGTGGCGTTGCTGTCAGACCGGGCTGAGGTAGAAAATCTGGTACCGGAAAATCCGATTTCCGTTGACCGTTTGCAGTGGGAGCACATCCAGCGGGTGCTGGCTGAACATGATGGCAATGTTTCGGCAACGGCGCGGGCGCTCGGTATGCACCGGCGTACTTTGCAGCGCAAGCTGCAGAAGCGTCCGGTTCGGCGTTAGCGGGTACCGAACACAACGATGGTTTTGCCCTTGACATAGATCAGCTCGCGCTCTTCCAGCTCCTTGAGGACCCGGCCGACCATCTCGCGCGAGCAGCCGACAATGCGGCCGATTTCCTGGCGGGTGATCTTGATCTNGGTCAAGCAGTGTGCGCGCGATGCGGCCGGTGACGTCGAGAAATGCCAGGTCACCCACCTTGCGCGTAGTGTTGCGCAAGCGGTCGGCCATCTGGCAGCCCAACAGGTAGATGTATGCCGGGTCTTCCTTGGCCAGTTCCATGTATTTGCAATAGGCTATCTCTGCAACTTCGCATTCTGTGCGCGCGCGAACCCATGCGCTGCGGGCGGTTTCGCTCTTGCTGTTGAACAGGCCAAGTTCGCCGATCACATCACCTTCATTGAGGTAGGCAATGATCATTTCCTTGCCTTCGTCGTCTTCGATCAGAATGGTTACCGAGCCCTTGGTGATGAAGCACAGGGAGTCGCATGGGTCGCCGGCATAGATGATGGTGCTTTTTGCGGGGTAGCGCCGCAGTGAGCAGTGCGGCAGGATTTTTTCGATGTTCTTGATTTTTTGTGAAAGGGCAACAGCAACCATTTGATAACCTCAGAATGAACGTGAAGGGCTGACGGTTGTAATCCGCAGTTGAACCATTCGTAGTTGGAGACTTGATAGCGATATTATATGTCGTTGTTATGAAATGCCAGTATTGGCTAAATAGAGGGGGTAGCGGCTATATATTGACGTCAAAAGGATGTCTTGTGCCGTTCGCGAGAGTTGATGTTCAGGTCCCCTTTCCAGGCGACGCGGAGTATTATTGGCCGTTTTTGCGGCTTGAGAAACAAGAATCAAGTTGGATACAACTGTTGACCAGTAAGGAAAATGTAATGCAGGCACGAGTCAAGTGGGTCGAAGAGGTTTTGTTTATGGGGCAGTCGGGCTCTGGTCATACTGTCATGATGGACGGGCCGGAAGAAGTGGGCGGGCGCAATCTGGCGGCCCGGCCCATGGAAATGCTGCTGATGGGACTGGGCGGTTGCAGTACTTTTGATGTGGTCAGCATTCTGAAAAAATCACGTCAGCAGGTTGAGTCCTGCGAAGTGGAGATTCGGGCCGAACGTGCCGATACCGAACCCAAGGTGTTCACCCGGATTGATCTGCACTTTGTCGTCAGTGGGCAGAACCTGAAAGAAAGTGCAGTGCAGCGGGCGGTGGCGTTGTCGGCAGAGAAATACTGTTCCGCTTCCATCATGCTGGAACGTGCCGGCGTGGCCATCGGGCACAGCTTCAGTATTGTCGGGGCTGACGCCGCCGAGTAAATGCGAAGTTGCTGCTGGCTCCTGCGGGAGGTGATCAGCCCGCCTTGCAGGGCTGGTGGCTCAGATGCGGTAGGTGCTGGCCGTCATGATCTTGGCCAGCAAGCTCATGCCTGCCTTGACCGGTGCCGGAAAACGATAGCCACCCGCCGCAATGGCGCTGGTGGAATGCTCCTGCTCGTCAAGGTACATCTGCTCCAGAATGGCGCGGGACTTCTGTTCTGCGGCCGGCAGCTGGCCTAGGTGATTATCCAGGTGCTTGCAGACCTGGTCTTCGGTTGCGGCGACAAAACCAAGGCTCAGCTTGTCGCTGATGGCTCCCGCCCCGGCGCCAATGGCAAATGACAGGCCATAAAACAGCGGGTTGAGCAGGCTGGTGCGTCCGCCCAGCTCCTTGATGCGTTGTTCGCACCAGACCAGATGATCGATCTCTTCCTCGGCGGCATGCTCCATGGCCGTGCGGATCTCCTCACGGTGGGCGGTGAGTGCCTGGCCCTGGTAAAGGGCCTGTGCACAGACCTCGCCGGTATGATTGATGCGCATCAGTCCGGCAACGTGCTTGCGCTGTTGTTCGTCCAGGCTGCTTTCCGGCTGGCAGGTGGCAGGTGAGGGGCGTGATGCCTGGCAGCTCTCCGGTACCAGGGTGCGCAGGGCGGCATCAGCCTGCATGGTGAGCCGGTCAAACAGTGAGTAATGTCTTTGCATCGGAAATCCTGGTGGCAATGATAAAGCCGGGCTGAAACGGGTTGAAAGCATGAGTCATGGAGCGGCCGGAGTTGTACCGCCTAGCCCGGCGGCCAGCTCATCTGGCGTTGCCCCAGTACGTGCAAGTGGATGTGATAAACGGTTTGCCCGCCCAGCTCGTTGCAGTTCATGGTGACGCGAAAGCCGTCCGCGCAACCCTGCTCGCCAGCCAGACGCTGGGCAGTGTAGAGAATGTGTCCGGCCAGTTCGCGGTCATCTTCTTGCAGGTCGTTCATGGTGCTGATGTGCTTTTTCGGGATGACCAAAAAATGCACGGGTGCCTGCGGGGCAATATCATGGAACGCGACAACCAGATCGTCTTCGTAGATTTTCTTGGCGGGAATATCGCCCGCTACGATTTTGCAGAACAAACAGTCCACCGGATTACCTCCTGGCTGGTGTAAGATGCCTGAGTGTAACGCCCTGTGCGTCAGGGGGCTAGTCAGTCGGCAATCTGGACGGTGGTAAAAAGGGTGAAAAACGATATTCGCGACTTGCAGCTGGTGCTGGATGCACGGGTACGGCTGGTGGCCATCGAGTCCTGGGACGAGTTGCGGGTGCTGGAAACCCTGACTTCGGTTGCCGTGCACCGTGGCAGCAACCTGATGGTGTGGTCGATCAGCGAAGGGTTGCACCGCATGGATTTTGGCGGGCCGATGGTGGAAGGCACCGATACGCTGGAAGGAGCACTGCGCTTCGTCAAGGCGGACCCGCAGCCCGGGCTTTATGTCTTCTTTGATGTGCATCCTTTTTTGCGTGACGATCCGCTGGCGGTGCGCCTGATCAAGGAAGTGGCCATTGCCGAAGGTGGGCAGCGTCCGACGCTGGTGCTGGTATCCCACGCCCTCAGGTTGCCGGCGGAAGTGCAGCGTTATGCAGCCCGCTTCAACCTGTCACTGCCCAGCGAAGACGAGCTTTTGAGCATCGTGCGCGAAGAGGCGGCGCGCTGGAGCCAGAAAAACCGGGGCATTCGCGTGCGCACCGACAACCGTACCCTGCAGCAAGTGGTCAACAACCTGCGTGGGCTCAGTCATGCCGATGCCCGTCTGCTGGCCCGCAGCCTGATTTGCGATGACGGTGCCATCACCCAGGAAGACCTGCCCGAGCTGAACAAGGCCAAATTCCAGTTGCTGGACCTTGACGGAGTGCTTGGCTACGAGGCCGATACTGCCCGGTTCGCCGATGTTGGTGGTCTGGTCAACCTGAAACGCTGGTTAGCCGAGCGCCAGGCCGCGTTCATGGCCGGCAGTTTGCAGGACATGCCCAAGGGCGTTTTGTTGCTGGGGGCGCAGGGCAGTGGCAAAAGCCTGGCTGCCAAGGCGGTGGCCGGTTTGTGGGGCTTGCCGCTGTTGCGGCTGGATTTTGCCGCACTCTACAACAAGTATTTTGGCGAGACCGAGCGCAACCTGCGCGAGGCGCTGGCACTGGCCGAACGTATGTCGCCTTGCGTGTTGTGGATGGATGAAATAGAGAAGGGGCTGGCCACCGGTGAAATGGATGGCGGTGTCAGCCAGCGGATTCTGGGTACGCTGCTGACCTGGATGGCCGAGCGCAAGTCATCGGTATTCGTGGTGGCCACCGCCAACGTGATCAAACGATTGCCGCCGGAACTGCTGCGCAAGGGGCGTTTTGACGAGGTGTTTTTTGTCGATTTGCCGGATCTGCGGGTACGCGAAGAGATCTTTCGCATCCACCTGCAGCGCCGTGAACTGGAGCCGCAAGCGTTCAACCTGTCTGAGCTGGCAATGCTGACGGACGGCTTTTCCGGCGCTGAAATCGAGCAGGCCGTGGTGTCGGCCCTGTATACCGCCCAGGCCCGCCAGCAGGATGTAGAGCAGCCGCTGTTGGTGGAGATGTTGCAGCGCACGGTGCCGTTGTCGGTGCTGATGGCCGAAGACCTGGCCGCCCTGCGCAGCTGGGCGACCTCCCGCACCGTGGCGGCTGGCTGAGTCCATTTTGATGGCAGCCATCTGTAGGTGCGAATTTATTCGCACAAAGCGCTTGCATAAGCCGAAGTGCGAATAAATTCGCACCTGCGTTTGTTGTGTATTCGCACCAGCGGTATGTGTAGCTCAGAATACAGGCTTCACGACTGCCAGAATAACCACCGCCAGCAGGAAAATCACCGGCACCTCGTTGTACCAGCGATAGAAGACGTGACTTTTGCGGTCAATGTCATTGGCAAAGCGGCGCAAAAACACCCCCAGTGAAAAGTGGTAGGCAATCAGCACAGCGATCAGCGTCAGCTTGATATGCATCCAGGGCATCTTCAGCAAAGCCGGGTTCATCCACAGCATGGCCAGCCCCAGGCCGAGGGTGGCGATCAGCGAAGGGTGCATGATGCCGCGATAGAGCTTGCGTTCCATGATGCAAAAACGGTCACGGCTCACTTTGTCTTCACTGGAAGCATGGTAAACAAACAGGCGTGGCAGGTAGAATAAGCCTGCAAACCAGCAAACCATGGCAATGATGTGCAGGGCCTTGACCCAAAGGTAACTCATGCAGAGTGCTCCTGTATCTGGTTGTGAACGGCGCTTATATTACATGGAGCGCCCGACTTTTGGTTTTTAGTTGGCAGATTTCTTAACTGAAGGGGAAAGACGATGCTCAAGGTCGCAATTGTCGGCGGCACCGGTTATACGGGTGTTGAACTGTTACGTATTCTCGCACTGCACCCGCAGGCAGAAGTGGTGTATATCACTTCGCGCTCGGAAGAAGGCGTGCGTGTGGCCGACATGTACCCGAACTTGCGCGAGCATTATCCGGATCTTGTGTTCAGCAACCCGGTGGCACAACAGCTGGGCGAGTGCGATGTGGTATTTTTTGCCACTCCGCACGGCGTTGCTCACAGTCTGGCCGCCGAGGTACTGGCTGCCGGCACCCGCATCATCGACCTGTCGGCCGATTTTCGTCTGCAGGATATTCCGTTGTGGGAGCAATGGTACGGTCAGTCCCATGGCGCACCTGAGCTGGTAGGCGAGGCCGTCTATGGCCTGCCCGAAGTCAACCGCAAGCAGATTGCTGGTGCACGACTGCTGGCCGTGCCGGGCTGTTATCCGACTTCGGTGCAATTAGGCTTTTTGCCACTGGCCGAACAGGGGCTGCTCAATGGCCAGCATCTGATTGCCAGTTGTGCTTCCGGCGTCAGTGGCGCGGGGCGTGGCACCAAGCTGGGCTCGCTGTTTTGTGAGGCGACCGAAAGCGTCAAGGCTTATGGCGTTCAGGGCCACCGGCACCTGCCGGAGATCGAACAAGGTCTGGCCCGTGCCGCCGGTCAGCCACTGGGACTGACCTTTGTGCCGCATCTGGTGCCCATGATCCGCGGCATCCACGCTACCCTTTATACCGCAGAAATCGACATGGCCGTGGACGTGCAGGCGCTGTACGAACAACGGTACGCCGGCGAGCGCTTTGTCGATGTGATGCCGGCCGGCAGCTTTCCGGAAACCCGCAGTGTGAAAGGTTCCAACCTGTGCCGTATTGCGGTACACAGGCCACAGGCTGGTGAACGTGTGGTGATCCTTTCGGTCATCGACAACCTGGTCAAGGGCGCTTCGGGCCAGGCTGTGCAGAACATGAATATCATGTTCGGTTTTCCGGAAGACGCAGGCCTGCAAACGGTGGCGCTGATACCTTGATCCTGGACTTGAAAACAGGAATTACAGACTGCATATACCTGAGTGATTTGCTAGGATATGCGCATGAACTGATACGGCCACAGGCCGGGAGCTGTGAAACATGAGTGTTGAATCATTTCAGCCTGCTGCAATGCAGTTTAGCCAGACAGCGGCGAACAAGGTGAAAGGACTGATCGAGGAAGAGGGCAATGACCGTTTGATGTTGCGTGTGTTCATTACCGGTGGCGGTTGCTCAGGCTTCCAGTATGGTTTCACCTTCGATGAAGACATGGAAGAGGACGATACCGTAGTTGAGCGCGATGGCGTGAAGCTGGTGGTGGACCCGATGAGTTTCCAGTATCTGGAAGGCGCCGAGGTGGATTACACCGAAGGCTTGGAAGGCTCGCGCTTCATCATCAATAACCCTAATGCCAGCACGACTTGCGGCTGCGGTTCTTCTTTCTCGGTATAGCAGACTATGCCGGATACACCGCGCCCAGCACTCTCAAGCCCCGGGCACCGGTGACTTCAGGCCGGTTTGCCGGTATCCCTTCCAGACAGCAGTGTGCCAGCCAGGCAAATGCCATGGCTTCCATCCAGTCGGCAGGCACACCCAGGCTGTCCGTGGTTGTGACTTCGAGACCGGGCAGCAGGCAGCCCAAGCGTTCGAGCAAATACCCGTTATGCGCCCCGCCACCACAGACAGCCACTTGTTGTAGCGCGGTTTGTTGTGCGCTGATTGACTGGCTGATGCTGGTGGCGGTGAGTTCGACCAGCGTTGCCTGAATGTCTTGCGGCGGACAGGGCGGATGTGTAGCCAGTTGCTGTTCCAGCCAGGCCAGGTTGAACAGTTCGCGTCCGGTACTTTTCGGGCCGCTGACGCTGAAATAAGGCTGTTGCAGAAAGCCGTCCAGCAGTGCCTGGCTGATTGTACCGCTGCGCGCCCAGTCGCCATTGCTGTCGTACTGCCGGCCGAGGTTTTTCTGTATCCAGGCATCCAGTAGGACATTGCCCGGACCGCAGTCGAAACCGGATACCGGTTCTCCGGGTAGAACAAAGCTGACATTGCTGAAACCACCGATATTGACGATCGCACTGGACTGTCCCGAAGCGGAAAACAGCCATTGGTGAAAGGCGGGTACCAGTGGTGCGCCCTGGCCGCCGGCAGCCAGGTCACGCTGACGAAAGTGGCTGACAACGCTGATTCCGCTCAGCTCGGCCAGAAGTGCAGGTGTGCCGATCTGTACGCTGAAGCCGAGCTCCGGATGATGGCGGATGGTTTGTCCGTGGCTGCCAATGGCCCTGATGGCCGAAGCGGCGATGGACTGGCGTTGCAGGAGCTGTTTGACGCCATCTGTTGCCAGACGGGCCCAGCGTTGCTCGGCCACTGAGAGGCGTACCAGTTCATTGTCACAGGGCTGGCACAGAGCCAGCAATTCTGTGCGTAGTGCGGAAGGGAAGTCGATGAACTGGCTGTCAAGCAGCCGGATATTCTGGCCAATATCGACCAGGCAGATGTCCAGTCCGTCCAGGCTGGTTCCGGACATGATGCCGATATAAAATTGCATCGTTACTCGGCGCTGGTATCAGCCTTGGCCAGCTGTGTGGCTTTTTCCTGGTCGAGCATGGCCACGTATGCCTGGGTAGCCTGCCTGAAGCTTGCCATTTCAGCTTTTGGAATGGGATCGGCGGTTGGCAGCTTGTGGCTGAGCGGATCAACATGCGAGCCGTTGACGTGGAACTCGTAATGCAGGTGCGGGCCGGTGGCCAGACCGGTCATGCCGACGTAACCGATGACCTGTCCCTGGGTTACGGTGGAGCCGCTGCGCATGCCTTTGGCGTAGCTATTCATGTGGGCATACAGTGTGCGGTACTTGCCACCATGCTGGATGATGATGGTTTTTCCGTAGCCGTTCTTGTTGCCGACAAAAGCGATTTTTCCGTTACCGGTTGCCTTGATCGGAGTGCCGGTCGGCGCCGCATAGTCAACACCCTTGTGGGCGCGGATCTTGTTCAGGACCGGGTGCTTGCGGCCGGGGTTGAACTTAGAGCTGATGCGGCTGAAATCAACCGGCGTGCGGATGAAAGCCCGACGGCTGCTGGTGCCGTCACTGTTGTAATAGGCTGTCTGGCCGCTTTTGTCGGTATAGCGTACGGCAGTGTGGATTTTGCCCTTGTTGGTGAACCGCGCGGCAAGAATATTACCGGTGCCTACCACCTGGTCATCAAGCATTTTCTGCTCGTACACCACCTCAAAGCTGTCTCCGCTGCGCAGATCACGGGCAAAGTCGATGTCGTAGGCAAAGACATTGGCCATGTCCAGTGCCAGCTTGTACGGCATGCCTGCTGACTGGGTGGCTGCCAGCAGGCTGCTGGTAATTACACCGCTGGACGTGGTTTCGGTCTGGGTGGTTTCCTGTACGTGCTTGGCGAAATTGTAGCGGCCAGTGCTGTCGTCGCGGGCAATTTCGATGCTTTCCAGCGGGCTTAGCTGGCTGGTGACCGACTGGAAAGAGCCTTCCTGATCAAAGTTGAAGACCAGTTCCTGGCCGACTTTCAGGTCGGTGAAGCGTCGGGAGTTCTTGTCCTGCTCCAGTATGGTCATGAGCAGGCTGTGGCCAATATCCAGTTGTTCGAAAATGGCAGACAGGGAACTTCCGTTTTCAACCACAACGCTGACGCTGCGCGACAGGTCGGGTTCCTCGATAATTTGTGCGGCTACCGTTGTTTCCGGCTGACTGGCAGCTGGTGCGGCACCAGCTTTGGCGGAGCTGATGGTATCTCCTGGTGCAACAGGACGGGGCGCAGGCAGCAGCTGTTTGCTGTGCAGTGCTGCCGGAGACTCCAGAACAGCCTTTTTGGCTTCTACTTCTTTGGAGGGGTAGATCACCAGGACCATGCTGATCATGGCGGCTACGCCGCTAGCGGCGATCAGGTGTTTCTTTGGATATACCGGCTGCTTTGGGAAGTCGTGCTGTGTCGTCATAATAATCTTTTTCTGGCGAACAAGGGAAAACAGCTGTTGGCGGGCAACAGGCCTGATGCCGTCGTGGGTGGCGCAGGCTGATCTTGGATGGCACCGGAGAGTTTATGTTCCCCGGGATCTGACAATCATTGCATGCAATGCAGCCACGGACGGGTTTCCCGACTTTAAGCTAAACTGCCCGAAAGGCAGCAAAGCGGCTGATTGGCTATGGTATTCGGGTTTCCCTTGAATTGCCATGGCCGTTTTTTGAAAAATGCGTTCAAAATTGTCGTACTATGGTCGCCTATTGTGTTGGATTCTTTGATTAGGTAAATGATGTATGTCAAGCAACATGCTCCCGGAGGAACAAATTGCGCTGATCAGGCGTGGCACAGAAAGCCTGCTGGTAGAGGAAGAACTGCTGGCCAAGCTCAGGCAGGGTCGGCCCTTGAGGGTCAAGGCGGGATTCGACCCGACCGCACCTGACTTGCATCTTGGACACACGGTTCTGATCAACAAGCTGAAAGTGTTTCAGGATCTGGGCCATGAAGTGATCTTTTTGATTGGTGATTTCACCGGAATGATCGGTGATCCTAGTGGCAAGAGCGCAACGCGCCCGCCTTTGACCCGTGAGCAGGTCATGGCTAATGCGGAGACCTACAAGGAGCAGGTTTTCAAGATTCTTGATCCGCAGAAAACCCGTATTGCTTTCAACTCCGAATGGATCAATCTGCTGACGCCGGCTGATTTCATCAGGCTGGCATCCAGCTATACCGTCGCCCGCATGCTGGAGCGCGAAGATTTTCATAATCGTTACAGCACGCAGCAACCGATTGCCATCCATGAGTTTTTATATCCGCTGGTTCAGGGCTACGACTCGGTTGCGCTGGAGGCAGATATTGAGCTGGGTGGTACCGACCAGACATTTAACCTGCTGATGGGGCGTGAGCTGCAGCGTTCCTATGGTCAGGCACCGCAATGCATTTTGACCGTGCCGTTGCTTGAGGGGCTGGATGGCGTCAAGAAGATGTCCAAATCTCTGGGCAACTACGTCGGTATTCAGGAAGCGCCGGGCGTAATGTACAACAAGATCCTGTCCATGCCTGATGAGTTGATCTGGCGTTACTTTGAGCTGCTAAGCTTCAGGTCGATGACTGAAATCGAGGGCTTGCAGCATGAGATGGAGGCAGGGCGCAATCCGCGCGACATCAAGATTGAGTTGGCGCATGAGCTGATTGCACGTTTCCATGGAGCGGAAGCCGCTGCCAATGCCCATAAATCTGCGGGCAACCGTCTTGCCGAAGGCGAGCTGCCGGATGATCTGCCCGAGATTGAGGTCGTTGCTGGTGCAGTCCTGCCCATCGGTGCGCTGTTGAATCGCGCTGGCCTGGTCAAGAATGCAGCTGCTGCCCGCAACATGTTGGATGCCGGCAGTGTCAGGGTGGATGGTGAGGTGGTGGGCAAGGATTTCATGTGCCAGCCAGGGCATGACTATGTATGCCAAGCGGGCAAGAAAAACTTTGCACGCATTAAAATGCTTGAAGGCTGAATCAAGGCTGTGTATTATGACCCTCCTGTCTTCACGAGCCGGTTCGCCCTGAAGCGGCCTGAAAAGAAATTTTCAAAAGGG